>OZ244200.1:215000-3111643 GCA_965216845.1 Nevskiaceae bacterium | reverse complement strand
GGATGCGCTGTACCACCTTGATCCAGTTGCCGGTGGCATTCTGCGCTGGCAGCAGAGAGAACACGCTGCCGGTGCCCGCGTCGATGCCGGTCACGGTGCCGCGGTATTTCACCTCGCCCCCATAGAGGTCGGCGGACAGCTCCACCGGCTGCCCGATACGCATGTGGCGCAGCTGGGTCTCCTTGAAGTTGGCATTGACCCAAAGTGCCTGTAGCGGTACTACGCGCATCAGCGGCTGGCCCGGCTGCACGCTCTGGCCGAGCTGGACGCTGCGCTGGGCGACGTAACCCGCGACCGGCGCATGAATCGTGTTGCGCTGAGCCGCCACCCAGGCGGCGCGAAAATCAGCGCGACCCTGCCGCACCAGCGGATGGTCGGCGACCTCGGTGTTCTCCACGGTCGCGCGCACGGCTGCGGCCTGCGCCCGCGCGGATTCAAGGTTGGCCTGCGCCTGCCGCAGCGACTGGCGCAGATGTGCAACGGTTTGTGGCGAGGTGGCCTGCAGCGCCAGTAGCGGCTCGTGGCGTGCCAAATCTTCCTGGGCTTTCCGGTACGCCACTTCGGCGGCCGAGACCTGGGCATCGGCGCTGTCGGCCGAGCTGCGCTGCTGGCGAACGGTGCGCACCGCCTGCGCCAGCGCGCTGCTGGCCTGACTCAGACGCACTTCGGCGTCGGTCGGATCCAGGCGGACGAGGACCTGGCCCTCTTCCACGTGCTGTGTGTCGTCCGCGAGGATCTCCACCACCGTGCCCGGCACTTGCGCGGAGATGCCCACGATGTTGCCGTCCACATAGGCGTTGTCGGTACTTTCCCAGCGGGAGAACACGAACAGCCAGAGCAGCAGCCATGCCAGGCCGGCAGCGACGAAAATACCGGCGAGAATCAGCAAGGCGCGGGTTCGCGCATCGCCGTTGCGCTCTGCGGTGCCATTGGTGTGCTCGGTATCGGAAGATTCGGTATTCATCTGTTTAGGCGCCAAAGGTGAATTAGAAAGTCGAGGCCGATGCCTTGGCCGTCTGCGGGTCGCTCGAATCGCGATACCCTCCGCCCAGCGCTCTGACCAGCGCCAGGTCGGTGGCCAGCGCCTGCGCGTGGACTTGCAGCGCGCGGTCGCGTTGTGAAAACAGATGCAGTTGCCTGTGCAACAGTTCGCGGGCATCGCTGACACCCAGCCGAACGCGTGAGGCGGCACTGGCCGACAGCTGCTGTACGGCGTCGAGCTGCTCGCCTTGCGCTCGACGCCGTTGGGCGAGCACCTGCGCCTGCAGCGCCTGCGACGAGACCTCGCGCACCGCCGCAAGCACCGTGCCACGGTAACTGGCGATCGCGGTGTCGAGTTGCGCGCGGCTCGCACCGTAATTGCTCTTTAGCAATCCGCTATTGAAGATCGGCAGATGCACGGCCGGTTTCAGCTCGAAAATGCGACTGCCCCCATCGAACAGGCGGTCCATGTCGATGCTGGAAAGCCCGGCGAGCGCGGTGAGGCTGAGGTCAGGCAGGAACTCGGCACGCGCAACGTCGGTCCGGCGCAGCGCGGCCAGCACCAGCCAGCGGCTGGCGACGATGTCGGGGCGACGCGCAACCAGGTCCAGGCTTGCATCCGCCGGCAGTCGCTGGGCGACGGCGGGCAGTGCGCGCGCCACCAGCGGCGGCAAGCGGTCCACGGAGATGCCGATCAGTGCCGCCATGCCGGCCAAGCGCACGCGGGCGGCCCCCTCCAGAGCATCTCGCCGTTCGCGCGCGGCGGCGAGCTGGGCAAGCGCGCTCTGCGCCTGATCGGGCGGGTCGACGCCGCGACGCACGCGCAGTTGGGCGATTGCAGTCAGCCGCTGCTGTGCCGCCAGCGCCTCGCGGGCCGTGGTCAGCCGGGCCTGATCGGCAAGCCAGGCGAAGTAGTTGTCGGCCACGGCATGCTGAATCGCCAACCGTGCGGCGTCGGCCTGCGCTGCGGCCGCCCGCAGATCACCCATCGCCGCGGCGACTGCGGCGCGCCGCTTGCCCCACCAGTCAAGCTGGTAGCCCAGCTGCACGCCGATGTCGGCCTGGCTGTACCACTCGATGCCGAGCAAATCGCTGGGCAGGATGCTGTTGTCGCTGAGGCGTTGCCGCGACCACTGCGCGCTGCCGTTGACCGACAGTCCGGCTTGCGCGGCGGTCACCCGCATCGCGGATTCGGCACTGCGCACGCGCGCACGTGCAATCTGCAGGTCCGCCGCGCCGCGCAGCGCGATCCGCATCAGTTGATCGAGCTGCGGATCGTCGTAAACCGTCCACCAGGTCGATTTTGGCCAGGCGCCCTGCGCCAGTTGCAGCGTATCCAGCGGCGTCGGGCGCTCCAGCTTCGGCGGCTGCAGGCGTCCGGGCAGGCTGCAGGCCGCCAAACAGACGGCGCTGGCCGCGATCAGTGCCGGCAGCGTGCTGCGCACGCCGGCGGGATTCATCGCGGACCCGCCTTGGGTTCATCCGTCTGTAGCCGGTCCACGTTGCTGGCGAGCCGAATCAGCAGCCGGTTCAGTTGCGCCAGATTCGCCGCGTTGAAACCGTCGAACAGCTTGTGCAGCACCGGAAACATGGTCGGCACCAGCTTGCGCACGAAGCAGGATCCGGCTGGCGTGATCCCGATCATCACTCGGCGCCGGTCGGTCGGGCTGGGCGCGCGCTCGATCAGTCCACGCTCGATCAGCGTGTTGGCGATGCGCGTCATGTTGGAGTTGCCCTCCCAGGTCACGGCACACAGCTCCGTCGGCGTCGCAACGTGATCGGGCTGGATGTACAGAAACATCAGGGTGACGAGCTCGCTGTGGTTGAGCCGATGCGACGCCAGCTGCTGAGCCAGGCGTTCCTCGAGTCTGCGGCTGATGATCAGGAGCAGCCGTGCCAGCACCATGAGCTGACCGGGGGTGTCGGGAATCTTTCGACCGAGGCGCTGGATGCCCTCGGCCATGATCGCGATGTCTTTCGCTAGCATTTCATCGGCAAATATTTCACTGAAGAAATAAGTATGCCGATGTCCGGACGGATGAAACAAGTCCCTGCGCCCGGTGTGACGCAGAGACTCAAGGGTTTGCTTCGAGCGGGCCGCGGCGTCGCCGCGGCGCGCGCATGGGGACGTCAGTGATCGTCCGGACGGTTCGGGCGGCGCCGGATTGCGCCTGCCCGAACCGCCCGGAATCGTGCGTCCCGGGGGATCAGAGCATCCAGATCGCCTACAGCAGAATGCCCAGCAGCCCGCTGAGCAGGTCGGCCAGGGTGTTGAGTACCGGAGCAAGCAAGGCGTTCACGGGACCAAGAGCGATGCCCAGCGGCCCGAGGCCGTCGGCCAGCGAATCGACCAGATTGGTGACCGAACCGAGCAACAACTGCCCGGAGGCCTGCGTGTCTCCGCTGTTCAGGGCGTTGAGTGAGCCGGTCACGTCCAGCAGCAAGCCGGCGACTGGCATCAGTACCGCATCGCCCACCCCGCCAGGCAGCACGGAGAAGACATTGGCCAGACTGGCGACCCCGCCGGCCAGCGTTTGCACGACGTAGCCGATGTCGGCTGCGACCCGACCCGGGTCGAGTGCGCTCGGCAGTGCTGCGGTGCCCAGCAGCAGTACTTGCTGAAGCTCGACGATGAGGCCGAGCAGGTCTTCCAGGGCCGCCTGTTCGGCCAGCGGCGTGGTCACATCCAGGCTTGCCGACACCGCGACCTCGGCCACCGCAGCGGTGACGCACAACAACTCGTGGTAAACCGGGGCGACCAGGCTCGGATCGCCGCCGTTGGGCAGTGCTGCCAACGATCCCGCGCCAGAGGCCAGCGCGTCCACCAGATCCAGAGACTGGACCACCAGCGACGCTAGCTGCCCGGCATAGGCCGCGCCGCCCGGTTGCTCGGCCAGTCCCGCGTCCAGACGGTCCGCGAGCCCCGTCTGCAGGTTGTCCAGCGGTCCGTTGGTGCCGGTGCAGCCAATGTCGGCGGCAAACAGCGGCGTTTCGGCCGACCGGGAGTCCGCGTCGTTTGAAGACGAGCCGCCGCAGGCAGCAAGCGCTGCACAGCAGGACAGGATGATGCCGCCCAGGAAGGGCTTGAGTGAGGGGGAGGGTTCTCGACTGCGGGACATCTGGAAATTCACGGTAAAACTCCTTGCGTTTGGGTGGAGGGGGGGAGAAAAACGGGATGTCAGGCCGCACGGGCTTGTTTCGTGCGGGCGTACGCACGAAGCATGTGGTCAGAAACCGGCCTGGGGTCCGGAGCGGGCGGCGCGCCGCTCTACGACAGTGCTTGCGCCGGTGCGGCCCTCCGGACGGAATCGAGCCTCGTGATCCCGCAGCTCACCGGGGCCCTGCCCGATGCCTGCGTCGGCCATGGAGTGGTGCACAAGCGGTGTCGCCCGGACACGATGCCGATCAGCAGTACGAAACTCGCGGTGAGCAGCAGCATCATGCCCTGCCCACCCGATAGCTGGGCGCGGCCAGGCTCGCAACGGAGGAAGAGTTCATCGCGCAACAAATGCAGGCCGCGTCCGACTCGGTCTGGCGGCGCAAAAACGGGTTGATTCGGGCCACTATATCATAATGTCTAACGATAGTTAGCATTTGATTCTTGAGTGGCCGGTTCGGCCAGGCGTCGGATGAGGCCGGGTCTGTCGTTTCGTCGCGCACAGATGCACAATGCGTCGCGCACAGGTGCACAACCGGGAGACGTCCATCATGCCTGCATCCGCTCCACACAGTCGGACCCTGATCGTTCAGGGTGTGCGCACGCCCTATCTGGAGGTCGGTGATCCGACCGCCGAGGCGGCGGTGGTCTTCGTGCACGGCAACCCCGGTTCGGGACAGGATTGGGCCGAGCTGAGCGGGCGGGTGGGCGCGTTCGCACGCGCCGTGGCGCCCGACATGCCCGGTTTCGGTCAGGCCCAGAAGCCCGAGCGCTTCGACTACACGGTTGGCGGTTACGGCGCGCACCTGGCCGCGTTTCTGGATGCGCTCGGGATTCGTGTTGCGCATCTGGTGCTGCACGACTTCGGTGGTCCTTGGGGCCTGGCCTGGGCGGCGGCGCATCCAGGTGCGGTCGGCAGCCTGACGCTGATCAACACCGGTTACGTTCCGGGTTATCGCTGGCATTTCGCCGCCCGCATCTGGCGCCTGCCCGTGGTCGGTGAAGTCTTTCAGCGGCTGACCACGCCGCGGGCATTTCACGCCTTGATGCGGCTGGCGAGCCCGCGGCGACGGCTACCGCGGGCCTTCGTTGATCGTATGTACCGCGATTACGATGCCGGCACCCGAGCCGCCGTACTCAAGCTGTATCGGGCGACAGACATCGCGCGTCTGTCCCGCGAACTGGAGCCGGGCCTGCGCGGGCTGAGTTGCCCGGTGCAGGTGATCTGGGGCAAGCGCGACCTGTTTCTGCCTTATCGCTACGCGTTCACGCAGCGCGAGGTCTTCCCCGAGGCACAGGTCCATCTGCTGGGGGACAGCGGGCACTTTCCGTATGCGGACGACCCGGAGGCCGTCGCCGAGCTGCTGCTGCCGTTTCTGCGCGCCCAGCTTGGCTCGGTTGCCGCCGAGCGTGCGCAGGACACGGGCGCGGCGGTCGACGGTGAAACCTGAGGGGCGCTTGTGCAGGTCGCCATGGAGAACGAGCATGAGGCTGCCTGCGTGATCTTGGCCGAGTCGGTATGGCGTCTGTGGCATTGACGGGGGTGTGCGACGACCGCAAATCGCTTTGGTTTGACACTTTGCAGTCGCTGCCGGCACCGCGTCCCGACGCTGAATCGGTCGCTCCACGCCGTTTGCGATCATCCGCGCGCGGCGGCTAAACTCCCGAACGTTTGTTAGATGCATGCCGCAGCCGGCGACAGACCGGCCAACCCCTTCTACCCGGAGCGCTTTTGGACTTCCAACCCGAGGAGCAGTTGTGCGCCATCGACCGACTGCCGGTGTCCGATGAAGGCCACGGTTTCACCAGCATGATGCGGCCGAGGTTGGAACCGACCAATGCGAGCTGGGTGTGGACGTGAGCAGGGCGCCCGCTTTGGCGCCGTGGCTCGGCAAGGCCGGGAACCAAGGTCGCCGTTTTCTCGGCTTCCACCCGTCTGCCGTTGAGGAGCTTGCATGACCACCGACTGGAACGCACTGAGCGACGAACACTTCCGCCAGCAAGTCCGCACATTCTTCCAGCAGAGCTATCCGGAGCATCTGCGCTACCCCAAGACCCGCCTGCGCTGGGCGCAGATCAAGGACTGGTATCTGACGCTGTCCAGGAAGGGCTGGCTGGCGCCGGCCTGGCCGCAACAATACGGCGGCATGGGCCTGTCGCCCGCCAAGTTGATGATCTTCATGGAGGAGACCGAGCGCCACGGTGTGGCGCGCGCGCCCGACATGGGCATCAACATGGTCGGGCCACTGCTGATTCAGCACGGCACCGAAGCACAGAAAGCCTATTACCTGCCGAAGATTCTCTGCGGCGAACACATCTGGTGCCAGGGCTATTCCGAACCCAACGCCGGTTCGGACCTGGCCAGCCTGCGTACCGAGGCGGTGCTGGACGGCGATCACTTCATCGTCAACGGCCAGAAGACCTGGACCACGCTGGCGCAGGACGCCACCCACATCTTCATGCTGGTGCGCACCGACAAGAGCGCCAAGAAACAGGAAGGCATCAGCTTCCTGCTGGCGGACATGAACACGCCCGGCATCGAACGCCGACCGATCCGCAATCTCGCCGGCCACGAGGAGTTCTGTGAATGTTTCTTCCGCGACGTGCGCGTGCCCGCGGACAACATCGTCGGAGAACTCAACCGTGGCTGGACCATCGCCAAGGCGTTGCTCGGTTTCGAGCGCATTTTTCTCGGTAGTCCCAAGCAGAGCCAGTACGCGATGGCGCGGCTCGAGGAGCTGGCGCTGCAACTGGGTCTGACCCAGGATCAGGGCTTCATGGACCACTATGCGCGCTGCAAGCTGGACGTGCTGGATCACGCCGCGCTCTACGAGCGCTTCGTCGACCAGGTGCGTCGCGGCCAGACGCTGGGCTCGGACGTGTCCATGCTCAAGATCATCGGCACCGAGAACTTCCAGAAGATCTCGCAGTTGCTGGTCGAGACCGCGGGCAGCGCCGGGGGGCTGGTCGGTGATGTGGCGCTCGGCGGCGAAACCTTCGACTGGCTGACCAGCTACTACAACGCGCGACCGGCGACGATCTACGGCGGTTCCAACGAGATTCAGCGAAACATCCTGTCCTCGCAGGTGCTGGGTCTGAGGTCCTGAGCGCAACACCAGAAAACCGGGAGAACAGGCAATGAGCAAGATGATGCAAGGCAAGGTGGCAATCGTCACCGGCTCGATGATTTACCGCATTGTCTGAAGCTGCACTTGAACTTGTGAAGCCCCACCTACCACTAGCGAGATACCCATGACCTACGAAGACTTCCAGTTTCTTTCCTTTGAACACCGTTCCAACGGCGTGCTGGTGATTACCATCAACCGTCCTGAAGTCATGAACGCGACGAACGCGCGCCTGCACTGGGAGTTGACCAAGATCTGGCAGGTGGTTCACGACGATGCCAAGACCAAGGTGGCGGTCATCACTGGCTCAGGCGACCGCGCTTTTTCGGCGGGCGGCGACCTGGAGTGGATCAGCAACATGGTGGGCAACTCCAAGGAGATCTCGGTGGTGATGCAGGAAGCCGCCGACGTTGTTTACAACATCATGAACTGCGAGAAGGTGGTCATCTCGGCGATCAACGGCGTGGCCGTGGGCGCGGGTCTGGCGGTGGCCATGCTGGCCGACATCAGCATCATGGCCGAGGAAGCCAAGATCACCGACGGTCACGTCAAGCTTGGGGTCGGCGCTGGCGATCATGCGGCCATTGTCTGGCCGCTGCTGTGCGGCATGGCCAAGGCCAAGTACTACCTGCTGACCGCTGAATTCATCGACGGCAAGGAGGCCGAGCGCATTGGTCTGGTCAGCGCCTGCGTTCCGCGCGCTGAACTGATGGACAAGGCCCTGTCGGTTGCCGACAAGCTCGCGGCCGGCAGCCAGGGCGCGATCCGCCTGACCAAGCGCTCGCTCAATGGCTGGATGCACATGGCCCGGCCGACTTTTGAAAGCTCACTGGCCATGGAGATGCTCTGTTTTCTCGGCGAAGACGCGCCAGAGGGCGTCAAGGCCGTGCGCGAGAAGCGCGCCCCGAAATTCCCGTCCGCGCAGTAAGGGCGCCATTGTGGTCTGTGGTCGGCGGCGGCAACGGCTTTACCAGGGAATACGGCATTTTCGACCTTTGCCCGATGGGACTCAACCACATCGGCCAAAGGGTCATGAGACTGCCGCGCTCGCCGCACAGCGGGTGCTGAGGGGTGCCGTCGAGCGGTTGGGCACGCCGGCGACCGAAATGTCCGCCTGTCGCAGGGAAACATCATGAACCTGACTGCGCTGTGGGCTGAGCTGCAGGCGAACCTGTGGCTCTACCTCGCCATTCCGCTGATCGCCGGGGTGGTGGGTTATGTGACCAAATCACTGGCCGTGCAGATGATTTTCCGACCGCTGAAGTTCGTCGGCATACCGCCCTGGCTGGGCTGGCAGGGGATTCTGCCGCGCAAGGCGGAGAAAATCGCTGCGCTCTCGGCTGACCTGATGGCGTCGCGCCTGCTCGACGCCGAGGAGCTGTTCCAGCGCCTGGACCCTGACCGGATGACGCTGGAACTGCAAAAGCCGCTGATGGAGGCGTCTGAATCGCTGATTCGAGAAATCGGCGAAACCTATGCGCCGGGCGTGTGGACGCGCATGCCGCTGTCCTGGCGGCGGCGGGTGATCGAACGCTTCCAGAGCGAAATTCCTGGCATGGTGGTCGAACTCTGGGAGCAGGCCTCCGGCAACGTCACCGAATACTTCGACATCCGCCGGGTGGTGACCGAGAACCTGGTCCGCGACAAGGCCAAGCTCAACCAGATTTTCTGGCGCGTGGGCGGCCCCGAGCTGCGTTTCTTCCGCAACATCGGTTTCCTGTTCGGGCTGGTCATCGGCCTGGTACAGCTGGCCTGCTGGATCACGTGGCATGAACCGCTGCTGATGCCGCTGTTCGGCGGCATGATCGGCTTTATCAGTGACTGGCTGGCCCTGCAGATGCTGTTTCGCCCGTTATGGCCGAAAAAAGTGCTCGGCTTCACGCTGCACGGCAGATTTCTGGCGCGGCAGGATGAGGTGGCCCATGACTATGCCAGTCTCATGGCCAACGAGCTGCTGACGCCGTCGCACATGATCGAAGAGCTGCTGCGCGGGCCAGCGTTGGATCGCATTGTCGAGCTCGCCCACCGCCGGGTCCGCGAGGCGATTGATTCCCGGCTGGGCAGGGTCCAGCCGATGGTGATTCTGGCGCTGGGTCACGAGCGCTACGAAGAGATGCGCGAACTGGTGGCCCAGCGCATGGTGGAGTTCATTCCGGTGGCCTCCAAGGAAGTCGAGCGCTACGCCGTGGATGCGCTGGACATCAACGCGACCATTCTTGCCCGCATGAACAAGCTGTCGCCCGAAGAGTTCGAATCCGTGCTGCGCCCAGCCTTCAAGGAGAACGAAATGATCGTGGTGATCGCCGGTGCCGTTCTGGGGGCGCTGATCGGAGAACTTCAGGTATTCTTCATGCTCGGCGGACACTGAATAAAAGCGGGTCGCCCGCGCCTTGTCGGCGCGATACTGACTAGGCAGACCGCACAAAACACCAGGAGGAGCTTCATCATGAGTACATCGGCGAGCATCAGCCCCACGGCCCACTACACAGGTCTGGTGTGGGCACGGCACGGTCTGTCCCATCCGGCGCTGGCGACCACCACTGGTCGAATGCTGTTCTACGGCTTCAAGCCGGTGATCGCAGCAGCGCAGTGGGCGGGGGTGCCGGCGATCGACAGTTTCCTGCTGACGCGGCATCGGCTCATCGACCTGCGGCTCGACCAGGCCATCCGCAGCGGGCGCATCGGCCAGGTGATCGAGATTGCCTGCGGCCTGTCGCCGCGCGGCTGGCGCTTCAACCAGCGTTATGGCCAGGCGCTGACCTACATTGAGGCCGATCTTCCGGGCATGGCGCAGCGCAAGCGCGAAGCGCTGGCGCGCATGGGCGGACTCAAGCCCGGCCATCAGGTCGTGGACATCGACGCGATGGCCGACAGCGGCCCGTTGAGTCTGCAGTCGATTGCCGCATCGCTCGATCGGAGCCGGGGGCTGGCCGTGATCACCGAGGGCCTGGTGAATTATTTTTCAGAGCGTGACGTGCGTAGTATGTGGCAACGCTTCTCATTGGTAATGCAGCAGTTTCCGCAGGCCAGCTACTGGAGCGACATTGGTTTGTCTGGAGACATGGGCGGCGCACGCACGGCGCCCTTCGTCGGTTTTCTGTCGGCGTTCGTGCGTGGCCGGGTGCATCTGCACTTCAGCACGCCGGCCGATGTGGAGGCGGCGCTGCGCGAGTGCGGTTTCACGGCGGCGCAGGCCCTGGACCCCGGCGACTTCGAGCAAGCGCTCGACGGTATTCCGGGCGGCGTATCACGGCGCATTCGCGTGATCGAAGCCGGGACGACGAAATAGACAAGGGCGCGATACAGTTCGGAATCAACAGTTTTACATCAGAAGGAGAGAGTGATGTCCACAGCTACAACTGAAGCGGGTCCGCGGTCCTTCGGGCTCGACGGCAAGGTGGCGCTGGTTACCGGCGCCGGCCGCGGGATTGGCGCACAAATCGCGCAGACGCTGGCGCAGGCGGGCGCTGCGGTGATGGTCACCGATGTGGATGAGCGCAGCGCGACGGCCACGGCGGCGGTGATCGAGCAGGCGGGCGGCAAGGCGCAATCTGCGGTTCACGACGTCACGCAGGAGCCGGCATGGGAGGCGGTCGTCGCACAGACCGTAAGCCAGCTTGGCGGACTGGACATTGTGGTCAACAATGCCGGCATCGAATCCATGAGCTTCGTCGCCGACACCTCGCTGGAGGATTTCCGGCGCATCATGGCGGTGAATGTCGAAGGCGTGTTTCTGGGCGTCAAGCACGCCGTGCGCGCCATGCGACCGGGTGGTGCGTGCGGGCGCGGTGGCAGCATCATCAACCTGTCGTCGGCGGCTGGTCTGATCGGCTCGCCGGGGCTGTCGGCCTATTGTGCATCCAAGGGCGCGGTGCGCCTGTTGACCAAGTCCACGGCGGTGGAGTGCGGCGCGCTTCAACTCGGCATCCGGGTGAACTCGGTGCATCCCGGCATCGTGAAAACCGACATGGGCGCCAGCGTGGTTTCGGGCATGGCGCGGCTGGGACTGGTGCCGGATGCGGCCAGCGCCGAGGGGCTGATGCAGATGATGCATCCGATTGGGACCAGCGAACCCGAAGATGTGGCGCAGGCGGTGCTGTTTCTGGCCAGCGATGCGTCGCGCAAAACCACCGGTTCCGAGCTGCTGGTCGACGGCGGCATGACTGCGCAATAAGCAAGGGAAACAAATCATGAGCAGAATGAAAGACAAGCGCTGCCTGGTGACCGGCGCCGCGCGCGGCATCGGTCTGGCCATCTGCGAGCGCCTGATCGAGGAGGGCGCCCGCGTCATGTTGGCCGACGTCGATGTCGCCACCGCCGAGCAGCAAGCCCGGCGCTTGGGTGCGCAGGCCACCGCACAGCCACTCGACGTCACCGACCAAGCGCAGTGGGACACTGCGCTTGCAGCGATCAAGCAGCAATGGGGCGGTGTAGACGTACTCGTCAACAACGCCGGCATCGCCCTGATGGGGGACATCGAGAACTGCACGTCCGAGCAGTGGCAGCGCACGCTGGAGGTCAACCTGAGCGCGGTCATGCTCGGCACGCGCAAGAGCATCGCTCTAATGAAGGCGGACGGCGGTGCCATCGTCAACATGGCCTCGATCGAGGGACTGATCGGCGAATCCCTGGCAATGGCCTATAACGCGGCCAAGGGCGGCGTGCGCCTGTTCTCGAAATCGGCCGCCATTCACTGCGCGCGCGCCGGGTACGGTATTCGCATCAACTGCGTCTGCCCCGGCTTCATCGATACCGAGATGGTGCGCAATGCGGTCGGCGGCCTGGGCGCCGAGGAGGCTGCGCAGTTCCAGCAGGCGCTGATGGCGCGTGTGCCCATGGGGCGTCTGGGCAATGCGCGCGAAATCGCCAACGCCGTTCTGTTCGCGGCCTCCGACGAGGCCAGTTTCATGACCGGCGCCGACCTGGTGGTCGACGGCGGTCATACCGCCTGCTGAAGATGCATAGCCCTTGGCGGGCAGCAAGTACCACGCAGTTCAACATACAGGAGATTCAAGCATGAAAACCATCAACGGAAAAGTCGCCGTCGTCACCGGCGCCGGCAGCGGCATCGGCCGCGCCACCGCCTTGGCGCTTACGCGCAAGGGCGCGATCATCGCGCTGGCCGACATCAACGAGGCGGGGCTGAAGGAAACCGCGCGGCAGATTGCCGCCGTCGGCGGACGCAGCAGCCAGCACCGGGTCGATGTCGCCGATCGTGAGCAGATGGCTGCGTTCGCGCAGGCGGTCGAGGATCGGCACGGGCGTGTCGATATCGTCGTCAACAACGCCGGCATCGGCATTCTGGAGGACTTCGTCGACGCGCCGCTGGAGGATTTCGCCAAAGTGGTCGACATCAACCTGTGGGGCGTGGTCTACGGCGCCAAGCTGTTCCTGCCGGCGCTGCAGCGGCAAGGCGGCGGCCACATCGTCAACATTTCCAGCCTGGCGGGCATCATCTCCACACCGGGCATGGTGTCCTACGGCACCACGAAGTTCGCGGTACGCGGCTTTTCCGAGTCGCTGCGTGCGGAGCTGGCGCCGACCGGCATCGGCGTCACTTCTGTACACCCCGGCATGATCCGAACCAATATCGCCAAGGTCAGCCGCTGCGCGGATTCGGCCCTGCAGCAACGCATGGTCGAATGGTTCGAGCGCTGGGGACGCCCTCCCGAACTGGTGGCGAACAAGATCGTGCGCGCCATCCAGACCAACCGGATGCGGGTGCTGGTGACGCCGGAAACCTACATCATGGACGCATTCAAGCGCGCCACGCCGGCGCTTGCCGAGCGGGTCAACGGAATGCTCATGCATCGCCTGCGCGGCTGGGTCAATCCGGGGCGTCCGCAGCGCGATCATGCGCAGCAGCAGGCAGCCACCGAATCGGATCGGCGGGCCGCCTGATGGGCGGCGCCTGCCGGAGCAATCGGGCACTTGACAGGGCTGATCGGGTCGTGCAAATTGCACACGTAGTGCGACAACGCGCTACGTGTAGCCGGCCGCCGCCCAAATTTTCCGATCCGGCGGGCGCCCGCTTTATCTAACTAATGTTTCGGAGTCTTCTCATGTCAGCCACTCAGCTTTCCTCGAACCCCAAGATGGTTCCGCGTATGCCGCGCGAACTTGAGTTCGACGACAAGATCCCCGTTTATTGGGCGAACGGCGACGTCTTCAAGTCACGCTTTTTCGATGCGTTCTCCACGACGCTGCCGGAAGGCGAGAAATTCTTCATCGTCTCGCTGCGCCAGTTCAAGAACGAACTGAAGAGTCCGGAGCTGCAACAGGCATTCAAGGATTTCGTGCGTCAGGAAGGCGCCCACGGCATGCTCCACAACGCCTACAACGCCCGGCTGCATCGCCAGGGCGCGGACGTGCCGAAGATCGAAGCCTTGCTGAAGAAGTTCTTCGCGGTACACACCCGCCTGCTGTCTCCGCGCATGCAGATCACGCTGACCGCCTGCGCCGAGCACATGACCGCCAGCATGGCGCACAACCTGCTCGACAAGGACAGCGATCTCATGAGCGGTGCGGACGAGCGTGTGCGTGCGCTCTACTACTGGCATGCCGCCGAGGAGATCGAACACAAGTCCGTGGCCTTCGAGGTCATGCGTGATGTGGCCAAGGTGGGGTACGTGCCCCGCGTCGCGATGATGCTCTACATGAGCGTTCTGTTCAATGCTCTGGTTTTCCCGATTCTCGAGCACATTCTCCGTGTGGACGGCTGCACCCGCCGCGAGCGCGCTCGTTACTGGGGGCAGGGTCTGTGGTGGATGTTCAAGCCCACGCGCGGCGGTTTCTTCCGCGATATGCTCGGCCACTATCTGGCCTGGTTCAAGCCTGGCTTCCAGCCCTGGGATGCGGGCGAACTCGAGGGCTACGACGTCTGGTTGAGCCACTACCAGTCCCATGGGGACGCACTCGCCGCCGGCGAGGCGGCCTACGCCGAGCTGGCCAAGGCGGCGTAGGGGCGAACCATGAAATCAAAAACCTTCCAGGGCAAGCTCGCGGTGGTCACCGGCGCCGGCAGCGGTATCGGCCGGGCGCTGGTGCTCGACCTGGCCCGGCGGGGCTGCAAGGTGGCGGCCTGCGATATCCAGTCGGATGCCGTCGAGGAGACGGTCGCGCAGGCCGGCGGCGAGCGCGGTGATCAGGTCAGGGGCTACGTGTTCGACGTGTCCGACCGTGACGCCTTCTTCCGGCACGCCGAGCTGATCAAGTCGGACTTCGGGCAGCCCGCGAATCTCATCGTCAACAATGCGGGCGTCGGGCTCGGCGCCAGCGTGCGGGAGATGCGCTGGGAGGATTTCGAGTGGCTGATGGGCATCAACTTCTGGGGTGTCTGTTACGGCACCCAGGCGTTTCTGCCGCAGCTGATCGACTCCGGTGACGGACATGTGGTCAACGTCTCGAGCATCTACGGCATGATCTCCGGCCCGTTGACAAGCGCCTACAACGCCGCCAAGTTCGGCGTTCGCGGCTACACCGAGTCACTGCGGATCGAGATGCGGGCCGAACGCCAGCCGGTGGCGGTGAGCTGCGTGCACCCCGGCGGTATCCGCACCAACATCGCCAAAAGTTCGCGGCTGACCACCAATGCCGGACTGGACCAGGCCGACTTCTCGAAATGGTTCGAACGCATCACGCTGACCAGCCCCGAAAAGGCGGCGGCCATCATCATTGATGGTATCCGCCGCAACAGGCCGCGGATTCTGGTGGGTCCGGATGCGCGCGTGATCGACCTGATGCAGCGCACGCTGGGTATCCGCTATCAGTGGGTGGCGGGCGTGCTGCTCAATCCGCTGATGTACGGCAAGTCCAACAACGCGGCAGCCACGCCACCGGCGCCACCGGCATCGACGCCGGCGGCGGCCGCAAAACCGGCAGCAAAAGCAAAGGTGCCGCGCAAGCGAACGACCAAGACCGCCAAGTCGGCTGCGGACAGGGTCACGGCGGCATCCGAAAGCGTGACCTGAACCGTCGCTGCGCAGCTCAATTCTTGCATCCCGAAAGGGCCATGGCAGACAACGGAGAAACACGATGGCAGACGATGTGATGACAAGCGAGCGGGTTGGGCGGAACGCGCCGACCCGAGGCGGCGCCGCGCCGCGTCCGGTCCCGCGCACGCCGGATCACGAGGTGATCATCGTCGGCGCCGGGATTTCCGGCATCGGCCTGGCGATCGAGCTGAAAAAAGCGAGAATCGATTCGTTCCTGCTGCTCGAGCGCGCGGGCGACGTCGGCGGCACCTGGCGTGACAACCGCTATCCGGGGATCGCGGTGGACATCACCTCGTTCACCTATTCGTTCTCGTTTGAGCAGAACCCGGACTGGTCACGCGTGTTCGCGCCCGGCGCCGAGCTGCAGCGTTATGCCCAGCGCGTGGCTGCCAAGTACGGTGTCTATCCCAAAGTCCGCTTCCGCACCGAGGTGGACAAGGCCGTTTTTCTTGAGGACCGGGACCTGTGGGAGGTCCAGCTCAAGGGCGGGGAGCGCCTCTATTCGCGGTTCCTGATTGGGGCAACGGGCGGCCTGATCTCTCCCAAGAAGCCGGACATCAAGGGCCTTGACGATTTCAAGGGCACGGTGATGCATACGGGCTATTGGGACGACAAGATTGACCTGACCGGCAAGCGCGTCGCCATCATCGGTACCGGCGCCACAGCCGTGCAATTGGTGCCGTCGATCGCCTCCAAGGTGGCGCAGCTGGATGTCTACCAACGCACGCCGATCTGGGTGCTCAAGAAGCCTGATACGGAGATCCCCACCTGGCTCAAGTCCACATTTCGCACCTTGCCGATCCTGCAGAAGGGTGTGCGTGTCTGTACCGATGTGCTCAGCGAGGCTGTCATGGTTGGGGCGGTGATCTACTACCGTCAGATTCCCGGGCTGGTGCGCTGGGCCGAAAGCGCTGGCAAGAACAATCTGCTCGAGCAGATACCCAATGACCCAGTGTTGCGCGAAAAGCTCACGCCCAAATACGGCTTTGGCTGCAAGCGACCGACCTTCTCTAACGATTACTTCAAGACTTACACGCGCGACAACGTCGAGCTGGTGACCGACCCGATCGACTGCATCACCGAGCGTGGCATCCGTACCCGTGACGGCACCGAACGCGAGGTCGACGTGCTGATCACCGCCACCGGCTATCGCGTATTCGAGAAGGGGAACATCCCCGCGTTCGAAGCCTACGGGCGCGACGGTCTGGAGCTCGGTCAGTTCTGGGACGAGCAGCGCTACCAAGCCTACGAGGCGGTCAGCGTGCCCAAATTCCCGAATTACTTCGGCATGCTCGGACCCTACGGTCTCACGGGGACGTCCTATTTCAAGATGGTCGAGGCGCACTCCATCCATGCCGTGCGCTGCATCAAGGAAGCGCGCCGGCGTCGCATGACGCGCGTGGAGATCGGGCAGGGACCGCACGAGCGCTACTTTCTGGACGTGCAGCGCCGCCAGCAGAGCACCGTGTTCGTCAATCACAGCTGCGCGTCGTCGAACAGCTACTACTTCGACAAGCACGGCGATGCGCCGATGCTGCGTCCGTCCACGACGATGGAGATGCTCTGGCGCGCCAAGCACTTTCCCATGGAGCACTACCGATTCAGCCGCGCCCAGGGCGGTGTGACGACCGAGCCGCAGGATCACGCCGCCGCTGCCGCGTAGATTCGACTCAGACAGGAGAAGAACCATGGCACTTGCGAACCGAAAGATCGGCTATGACGAGGTTCGTCCGCGCGACCTCCACTTCGACATGACCGACGTCCCGAAGTACTGGATGAACCGTGACCCGTGGACCACCCACTGGTGGAACGCCCTGCTGGCAGCGGTTCCCGACGGTGAGCGCTGGGTGATGCAGTGCGTGCGCAGTCACCTGGTCAAGCTCAAGGACGAGAAGGTGCGCAAGGCGGGTGTCGACTTCATCAAGCAGGAGCATTACCACGCGCGCGAGCACGACATCATGAACGCCGCAGTGGCCAAGCACGGCGTTCCGGTGGCCGAAGTCGAGCAGGCGTTCAAGAACATGCGATTGTTTCTGCAGAAGATTCTCAGTGATGATATGCAGCTCTCGGTGATGGCGGCCGGCGAGCATTTCACCGGCACGATCTCGGCGGTATTCGTCGAGCACCCGGAGATCTTCCGCGACTTCGACCCCAAGCTGGGCGCGATGATCGCCTGGCACATGATCGAGGAAACCGAGCACAAGTCGGTTTCGTTCGACGTCTACCAGGATGCGGTCGGCAGCTATTCCAAGCGCATTGCCGGCATGATCCTGATGACCGGCATCTTCTTCACCATCTCCGAATATCAGCGCTTGAAACTGGTTGCGCGGGATGGCCAGCTCTTCAACTGGCGTTCGGCGTTCAAGGCGCTGGACTTCCAGTTCTTCCGGCCGGGTTTCATGCGTCTGCTGTTCAAGCACTACGTGCCGTACTACCTGCCCGACTTCCACCCCTGGGATCACGACAACCGCGAAGCGATCAAGGTCTGGAAGAAGACTTTCGACGAGACCGGCGACACCATGAAGGCCTTCATGGCCTTCGTCGAGGGGCAGTCCGAATTGCAGGCCGCGGCTTAGATCGCCGGCACTTGTGCCGTCGCCGCAGGGCATCGCCTTGCGGGGCGTCACGCAGGCCGAGTCGCCCCGTTGTCCGGCGGGCCGGGCCTGCGGAATATCAATCAACAATCAGAGGAGAGCGGTACATGGCCAAGGTGTCATCGTTGCGCAGCTACAGCCGCGGAGCTGCGGCTGTGGTCACCGGGGCCGGCAGCGGCATCGGTCGCAGTTTTGCCTGCGAGCTGGCGCGCCGGAACAGCAGCGTGATCTGCGTCGATCTGCATGAAGATCGCGCCGAACAGGCCGCGGCGCTGGTGGAACAACTCGGCGGGCGCGGTATCGCGTATCGCTGTGACGTCGGTGACCAGGCGCAATTCACCGAGCTGGCGGAACAGGCGGACAGCCTGCTGGGGCGGCCGACCACGCTGGTGGTGAACAACGCCGGCGTCGGGGTGGGCGGACGCATCGGCGAGGTCAGTCTGGAAGACTGGCACTGGTGCGTGGATGTCAATCTGTGGGGCGTGATCCACGGCTGCCACTTCTTCGGGCCCCGCTTCCGCGAAGCGGGCCATGGCGCCATCATCAACACGGCCTCGGCTGCGGGCTTTGCAGCAGCGCCGGAGATGACAACCTACAACGTCACCAAGTCGGCGGTGCTGTCGCTGTCGGAAACCCTGGCCGCCGAACTCACCGGGAGTGGCGTGCACGTCAGCGTGCTGTGTCCGACCGTGGTGCCCACCAACATCGTCAACGAGAGCCGCGTTTCCTCCGAGCTCAAGGGCTTCGCGGCCAAGGCGATGGAGAAATGGGCTTTCACCGACAGCGGTGAAGTGGCGCGCAAGACGCTGGATGCCTGCGATCGCAACCAGCTCTACGTGCTGCCCCAATGGGACGGTCGGCTCGCGTGGCGCTTCAAGCGGGTCGCGCCCGCGTCCTATGCCCGTGTTCTGGGGCTGGGTTACCGGCTCGCGGCCGGCTGAAAGGAGAGTACAAAATGGCAAGTTCAAGCGCAGTCGCTGCAAAAGTGGCGTTCAGAGCCATGCTGAAGCGAGACTTCGAAAGTCAGGAGGCCGCCGTCGCGCACTTCCGGCGTATCCTTGATATGCCGTTCCCGGCGCCAACCCCAAGCGGGGTATCGGTGGATTCAATCAGCATCGCCGGGGTGCCCTGTGAACGGGTTGCGGTGCCGCGTCCGAGAATGACGGTGCTGCACCTGCACGGCGGCGCCTTCATCGGCGGCAAGTTGCGGACCTACCATCCCTTCGCCGGCGGACTAGCCAAGCGCCTCAGGGCCGAGGTGATTCTGCCGGACTATCGTCTGGCACCCGAGCATCCGTTTCCGGCGGCGCCCGAGGACTGCCTGGCGGTGTATCAAACGTTGCTGGAATGTGGCGTGGAACCGGGCAGGTTTGCGGTCACCGGCGATTCGGCGGGCGGTAACCTCACGCTGGTGACTTTGCAGACCGCGCGCGACATGGGTATGGCCCTGCCGAGCTGTGCCGTCGCCATTTCACCGGGAGCGGACATCAGCGGCCAACTGCCGAGCTGGCGCGAAAACGACCGTAGCGACGCGATGCTCTCGCTCAGCGTCATTCAGAAGATGGCAGGCGCATACCTGCGCGATCACCCGCGTGACGATCCGCGCGCCTCGCCGCTCAACGGTGATTTCACCGGGCTGCCGCCGTTGCTGCTGACGGTCAGCGACGAGGAATGTCTACGTGATGACGCCTACGCGGTGGCCGCCAAGGCGCGTGCCCAGGGCGTACGCGTGGAGATGCTGACGCGGCCGGATCTGCCGCACGCCTGGCCGGTGCTCAACGCCTTGATCTCCGAATCACGCCGGGACTTGGCGCGCATCGCCAGGTTCATCGGCAGCCTGCGTGGAACGGTGGGCTGCGAGCAGTTGGCGGCCCCAAGAGGGGATGTTCGGATGACCGAGTGAACACAGCCGGCTGCCTCTGTATCGCCCGGCGCCTGAGCGCCAGTGGATTAGAAAAACAACACTATCAATAACTGCAGCAGTGAGGAGAACACATGCGAATCGCAGGAATTTGGGTCGGTCTTTGGATCGCCGCGACGGCGGCGCTTCTGTCCGCAGGTGCCGCTCAGGCCCGGGATTTCAGCTTCGACCTTTTCGGCACGGACGTCGAAACGATTCTGAACAACAGCCTCACGGCGGGGGCGCAGTGGCGTTTGCATGATCGCGCGGACTACCTGGTCGGCAAGTCCAACCTCGACCCGGATGTCTGCGCCGGCGTCTTCCAGCTCTGTCAGGGCGTTGCGCGCGGCCAGGGCTACCCGGCGGCGCGCCTGCGTGACGCGCCGGGCCAAGCCTCGATGAACTTTGACGACGGCAATCTCAATTATGACAAGGGCGACGTCGTGCAGGCGCCGTTCGTCATGAACACCGACGTCAAGTTCCGCTTCTCGAACATGGAGCTGTTCGTGCGCGGTCGTGGCGTCTACGATCCGCTCAACTATGATTTCGACGAATTTCACCCGAACAAGGTCACTCCGGAGAACTTCGAATCGGTGCTGATCCGCGGCGACCCGTTCGCCAACCGCTATTTTGGCGCCACCCTGCTCAAGGGCGCCGTGGTGCGCGAGAAGCGCGCCGACGACATCGCGGACGAATACCTGTTCTACGATCTGCTCGACCTGCATCTGACCGTGCCCTTCACTCTGCCGGTGGTGGATCAGGACGTCGTGCTTCGCGTCGGCAAACAGGTGGTGAACTGGGGCGAAAGCACCGTGGCGATCATCAACAGTCTGTCTCAGGCCAATCCGGTGAACGCCAACAACGTTTTCCGGCTCGGTAACGCGCTGCTGGAGGATTTGTTCGTCCCGGTCAACATGGCCAACCTGTCCACCTACCTGGGCGGCGGTGTCAGCCTGCAGGCCCATTACGCCTTCGAGTGGCAGCCGGTGGACATCCCCGCACCCGGCACTTTCTATTCCTTCCTCGACGCCGGAGTCAACAACCTGGGTGAGGATCGCCTCAACGGCGGTTTTGGCCAGGCGCCGGATGATTTCGGACAGTTGGGGACCCGGCTGGCCAACCCCCTGGGGCTGGTGTCACGCACCACACTGTCCATCGGCCGCAGGCCGGATGAGCGGGCGCGCGACGGCGGCGAGTACGGCATCAGCCTCAAGTACTACGCAGACTGGCTGAACTACGGCACCGAGCTGGGTTTCTATTTCTCGAACTACCACTCCAAGCTACCCTACGTCGACATCTACGCCTCGAATGCCAGCTGCATGCGTGCTGCGGGCAATCCGGAGGGTCGCGATGCGCGCAATACCTTCGAGATCCTGACTCTGTGCCCGAACCTGGCTCTGGTCGAGGAGCCCACCGGCGTCACCCAGGCGTTGGTGGACGCGGTGCAAATCATAGCCGCCCGCCCCGAATTGGCGGCGGATATCGGCATCGACGGCACCCCGCTGGACGTGGTCACCGGCCTGGCCAACATTCTGGTGTTTCAACCGGGCAGGCCGCTCAGCGAGATCATTCCCTTCGACACCGCGGACGCGCAGCTGACCTACCCCGAAGATCTCAAGATGTTCGGCCTGAGCTTCAACACCACCTATGGCGACTACTCCTTCCAGGGTGAGCTTGCCTATCGGCCCGACCTGCCGCTGCAGGTGTCGCTGGTGGATCTGGGCTTCGCCGCCATGGCGCCCACGCTGGGGCATTGCAACGACCCAGGCGACGGCTGTTTCGGAACGGCGGCTGCCGTATCCTTCGGGCTGGACAGCACCGGCACGCCCGGCGGCAACGGGCAGAACACCACCGGGCAGTTCTTCATCTACGACCGCAGCGACGCCGTCGATGCCGATGGCAACGTGTACTTCGACGATACCAGCTTCCTGTTGCTGGCCGGCGTTCCCAGCTCGGCGCGCTCGTTTCCGAACTTCATCGTCCCTTATCGCGGCGGCAGCCTGGGCGACGACCCGGCGCCCAACAGCCGCGTCCGCGGCTGGGAGGAGTTCGACGTCATGCAGTACACCCTGGGTGCAACCCGCCTGTACAGCGTGTCCGACTGGCCGTCCAAGCTGATCGGCGCCGACCAGGTGCTGATGGCCTACGAGCTGGCGGCGACGCACGTGCTGAACATGCCGTCCTTCAACGAGTTGCAACTGGAAGGTCCACTGACCGCCTATACTCATGCCTCGGCTGGCGCCGAAGGCAGCGGTGCGGACGGCTCGCAACTGGCTTGCTCGACCAATGTGGCCTGCACCATCGGCCCGGACGGCATCCGATTCAACCCCTTCCAGGCACCGCGGGATGCGTTTGCGCATGGTTTTTCGACCGGCTACCGCGTGGTCGCGCGAATCCTCTACGAGTCGGTGCTGCCGTCCATCAGCATCGCGCCGCTGCTGCTCTGGCAGCACGACGTCTATGGCAATTCGCCGGCTCCGCTGTTCAATTTCATCGAAGGTCGTTACTCGCTGACCTCGATCCTGGAGTTCCGCTATGAAAAGGCGCTCAGCTTCAATGTGGTCTACAACCTCTACGCCGGCGCCGGCACCAACAACCTGCTGGCCGACCGCGACAATCTCGGCTTCTACCTCAAATACCAATTCTAAGCCATGAACGTCTCCACTCCCTTGAGCGTGATGAAACCCGCGCGCAAAAGCGCGCGCAGGGTGATCGGCTACACCTTGGCCGCAGTGCTTGCCGGCGCCAGCCTGAGCGCCTGCAGCGATCCGGCCGATTCCACCCACGGCGCCGGCTCGGTCATGAGTGCGCCAGAAGCCTGCGCACCCGGCAATGCCTTCGCGCCGCTGCAGGCGCCGCGGGCGGTACTCGATTCCGGCATCTCCGGCGGCTGCGTCGCCTGCAGAGTGGTAGATGCCGAAGCGGTGGTCGACGCCGACCCGGAAAGTTTCGCAACCCTGCAGGTCGGAGCTGGACTTGCCGGCAGTACCTTTGTCTCGGTGTTCGACAGCGCCGGCGTCACCTCGCCGGGCAGACGCGTCGGCTTCCTGGTGGGCGGCGATGACCAGGCCGCCATCCCGCTGACGGTCGCGGTCGGCCAACAGACTACAATCACCACGTTTCTCAACGGCGTGGAACAGGATTCCACAAGCCCTACCAACGACAGCCCGGCGCTGGCGCTACAGATTCTCGAAGCTCCGATTCTGTTACCCGGTACGCCACAGGCTGAACCCCGTTTCATCGGGCTGGTGACGGAGCAGGCGTTCGACGAGGTACGTCTGGATTTCGGCGGTGCGGTGAACCTGCTCAACAGCTTGCGCGTGTTCAGCCTTTGCATCGACGCGTAGCGCGCTGAAGCGCGCGAGTACGAAAAACAAGACATCGCGCTGGTTCCTGACGATCTGCGCGATGGTCGCCGGCAGCAGTGCGTGCGCCCCGGCAGGCAAAGCCGGCGCGGCGCCGGGCCGTGCGGATGACAAGTGTCGCGGCGGCGTAGCGGAACGAAATTTCTTCTGGCGCTGGATTCGATGCCGGTTTCGGCAAATACCCAGCGCCTCGTTCGAGCTTCTCTGCAGCGGGGCTCTGGCCAGCTCCAGGTCGGATTCTGTGGCGGCAATGGGTGCCGAATTGGCGCTGATCTGCTAGCTTTTCCCACCTGCCTATCGGCTCGTGTTTCAACGGTTGGCCAGTCAGTCAATCCTTGCGCCGCCCGTAGCAGCGTGTTAGCTTGACGTCACCTACCAATTGTTTGGTAGATCGGTTGAAGACAATAGAATCGAGAACCACCCAGATAAGGAGCAGAAGGTGCAAATTCAAAACAGATCCGTGCTGTGTGCAGCGTTACTTGCTGCAGTGGTACTGCCCGTTGCCGCCAAGGCGCCACCGGAGGAGGTCGCGAAACTCGGCAAGGAGCTGACGCCGGTCGGCGCGATCCACGCCGGCAATGAAGATGGCTCGATTCCGGAATGGGCGCCGCGGCCGAAAGAGGGTCCGCTCAAGGGTTTCTGGCCGAGCTATCCGGACCTGGACGCCGAAGAGCCGCTGTTCGCGATCACCGGGGAGAACGTGGGCAAGTACGCCGACAAGCTCACCGAGGGGCACAAGGAGCTGCTCAAGCGTTATCCGGACTCTTACCGGATGAATGTCTATCCGAGCCACCGCATTGCCAACATGCCCAAGGAGATCCTCGACGGATCGATCAAGAACGCCTCCACCGCGGTACTCGACACCGTGGACAAGCCGCGCAACGCCTTTCTCGGTTACCCTTTCCCGATTCCGCAGTCCGGCGCTGAACCCATCTGGAATCACAAGACCAAGTTCCGCGGCTCTACCTTCCGGCGCTTCAACAACCAGATGATCGTGCAGCTGGATGGCGAATACTCGCTGACCAAGATCGTCGAGGACGTCAGGTTCTACTACAACAACATCGAGATCGAACCAGCGCTGGAACTCAAGCCGGGCGTGATTTCGATCAAATACGCTTCGGAGATCGTCAATCCGCCGCGGCTGGCCGGAACCTTCATCCTCGCGCACGAAAAGGCGGGCACCGGACCGGAGGGGCGCGCGGCATGGCTGTACTCGCCGGCGCTCAAGCGCATCCGGCGCGCGCCGGCGGTTTGCTGTGACAACCCCTATGAGGGCACCGACGGTCACCAGTTCTACGATCAGGTTGACATGTTCAACGGCGTGCTCGAGCGCTATACATGGAAGTTGGTCGGACGCAAGGAACTGTACATTCCCTACAACTCCTATCGCATCGCCGGCAACAAGATCAAATACGCCGATATCGCGCGCCCTCGCCACGTCAATCCGGAGCTGCCGCGTTATGAGCTGCACCGCGTCTGGGTGGTGGAAGCGGAAAACCGGCCCGACCTGCGTCACACCTTCGGCAAGATTCGTTTCTACCTCGACGAGGACACCTGGAACATCGTTGCGCGTGACAACTACGATCACCAGGGTCAGCTGATGCAGCTTCAGGAAGGACACCTGCTCTACGGTTCCAACGTAATGGCGAGCACGACGATCCCCGAAGTGATTTACCACTTCAACAGCGGACGCTACTTCGTCACCGCGATGCAGAACGAGGATCAGTCGCCTGACGGCACCCTGGATTTCCCGGATGGCTATTTCGAGCCTTCGGCCATTCAGCGCCGCGCGGCGAAATAAACAAAGCGGGAGACTCCCGCTCCATTACACAACCTGCCCGCCCGCGAGATGCCGCCGCGGGCGGGCAGTCAATGATCGAGGCTTCCAGGATGAGGATCCCGAAGCTTGGTTTACCTGATTGCGCGGCAGACACAGCGCACACCAGATCGATAATCAGTCGGGCGTTCGAGGAGAGGAGACACAACGATGACGATGAAGAGGACGGGGAGAGTCGCCGCCGCAGCGGCACTCACACTTGCGGTGAGTACCAGCGCTTCGGCGCGGGAGTTGGACTTTGGCGTGTTCGGGCAGGACATTTCGGCGATCCTGAACAACAGCTTTACTGCGGGGGCACAGTGGCGTCTGCATGACCGCGCGGACTACCTGGTTGGCAAATCCAACCTCAATCCTGACGTCTGCACCGGCGTCTTTCAGCTCTGCCAGGGTGTTATCCGCGATCAGGACTGGCCGGCCGCGCGCCTGCGCGACGCACCGGGTCAGTCGTCGATGAATTTTGACAACGGCAACCTCAACTACGACAAGGGCGATATCGTTCAGGCGCCGATCGTTCTGAACACGGACGTCAAGTTCCGTTTCTTCGATCAGTGGGAGTACGGCGAGTGGGAGCTGTTCGTGCGCGGTCGGGGTGTCTACGACCCGGTCAACTACGATTTCGACGAATACCACCCGAACAAGGTCACCCCGGAGAACTTCGACGAGGTGCTCACGCGCGGCGACCCTTTCGGCAACCGCTATTATGACGAGGTGCTCGGTCGCGGCGCCGTGGTGCGCCAGAAGCGTGGCGACCGCATCGCGGACGAATACCTGTTCTATGATCTGCTCGACCTGCATCTGACCGTGCCCTTTACGCTGCCGGTGGTTGATCAGGACATCACCCTTCGCGTCGGCAAACAGGTGGTGAACTGGGGCGAAAGCACCGCCGCGGTCATCAACAGCCTGACCCAGGCCAATCCGGTGAACGCCAACAACATCTTCCGGCTCGGCAACGCGCTGCTGGAGGATCTGTTTGTCCCGGTCAATATGGCCAACATTTCCACCTACCTGGGCGGTGGCGTCAGTCTGCAGGCCCACTACGTGTTCAATTGGCAGCCGGTGGAGATCCCGCCCCCCGGAAGCTTTTTCTCGTTCATCGATGCAGGGACCGACAACCTGGGCTCTGATCGTCTCAACGCCAGCTTCGGACAGGCGCCGGACGATCTCAATCAACTCGGCACCGCCATCGCCAATCCGTTTGGTCTGGTGTCGAAGACCACGCTGTCGGTCGGCCGCAGACGCGATGACGAGGCCCGCAACGGCGGCGAGTACGGCTTCAGCCTGAAGTACTACGCCGACTGGCTCAACTACGGCACCGAGCTGGGCTTCTATTTCATGAACTACCACTCCAAGCTGCCGTATGTGGATGCTTTCGCGACCAACGCGAGCTGTCAGCGCGCGGCAGGCAATACCCAGGGTCGCAATGCCAACAACACCTTTGACATTCTGACCCTGTGCCCCAATCTGCACCTGGTGGTGAACAGCAGCTATCCGCGAGGCGTTCTGCAGGCGGCCACCGACCTGGCGGGGCTGGTGACCGCGCGACCGGAGGTGGCCAATACTCTGGGGGTCGACGGCACGCCGCTGGATGCCGTCACCGGGGTGGCGAATCTGCTGCTTCCGCAGCCGGGCCGACCGGAGAGCGAGATCATTCCGCTGGACACGGCCGAGATCCAGCTCACCTACCCTGAAGATCTGAAGATGTTCGGCCTCAGCTTCAATACCACTTACGGCGACTACTCCTTCCAGGGTGAGGTCGCCTACCGGCCCGATCAGCCGCTGCAAGTGGCGCTGGTGGATGTGCTGTTTGCCGCGCTGCAACCAACGCTCGGACACTGTAACGGCCCCGACGATGGCTGCGACGGCACCGTGGCGGCGGTGGGCTTCGCCGAGGACAGCGAAGGCACGCCGGGTGGCAATGGCCAGAACGTCACCGGCCAGTATTTCGTCTACGAAGGCAGCGACGCCACCGACGGCGACGGCGTTCCCTATTTCAATGACACCAGCTTCCTGCTGCTCGCCGGCGTACCGTCCACGGCGCGCTCGTTCCCCAGCTTCCTGGTACCGTATCGCGGTGGCACACTCGGTGACGATCCGGCGCCCAACAGCCACATCCGCGGCTGGGAGGAGTTCGACGTTGCGCAGTACACCCTGGGTGCAACCCGCCTGTACAGCATGTCCGACTGGCCGTCCAAGCTGATCGGCGCCGACCAGGTGTTGATGGTCTACGAACTGGCGGCGACGCACGTGCTGAACATGCCGTCCTTCAACGAGTTGCAACTGGAAGGTCCGCTGACCGCCTATACCCATGCCTCGGCTGGCGCCGACGGCAGCGGTGCGGACGGCTCGCAACTGGCTTGCTCCACCAACATCGCCTGCACCATTGGCCCGGACGGCATCCGGTTCAACCCCTTCCAGGCGCCGAGAGATGCCTTTGCCGATAGCTTTTCGACCGGCTACCGCGTGGTTTCGCGCATCCTCTACGAGTCGGTGCTGCCGTCCATCAGCATCCAGCCGCTGCTGCTCTGGCAGCACGACGTCTATGGCAATTCGCCGGCTCCGCTGTTCAACTTCATCGAAGGCCGTTATCAGCTGACCTCGATCCTGGAGTTCCGCTATGAAAAGGCGCTGACCTTCAACGTGGTCTACAACATGATTGCCGGCGCCGGCGAAAACAATCTGACGGCAGACCGGGACAACCTGGGCTTCTACGTCAAGTACCAGTTCTGACCGGGGGGAGAGATCATGAATGACAACATCGAGAAACTGAATCCATGGCGCAGCGCGCCATCCAGCGCTGAACAAAACATGCGTCATGCGGGCATCCATGCAGGTCACGCAGCACGGCCGGCGAAAGCCTGGAGAATGGCCGGTGCGGCCGGTTTGCTGGCGGCGACGCTGGCGGTTGGCTGCTCCGACCCGGACACACCCAACGGCGGCGGCGCTGGTTTTGCCAGCGCGCCCCAGCAATGCGCGCCCGGCAACGCCTTCGAACCGCTGCGTGCGCCTCGAGGCCTGGTGAGGACGGGCCTCAGTGGTGTGTGCGTGGGGTGTACGGTGATGGACGCCGAGGCTGCGGTTGACGACGACCCGACCAACTTTGCCACACTCAACGTGCCCGTTGCGGTGACCGGCACGGCCTTCCTCTCGGTATTCGATTCGGCACGCACGCACCCGCCCGACAGCCGGGTCGCGGTTTTCGTGGCCGGCGAAGAGGACGCCATACCGCTGACCATCGGACTGAACCAGGAAATCACCGTCACGACCCTTCTGGATGGGCAGGAACAGGAGTCGACCGATCCGTCGGCCAGTCCAAATGGCCAGGTGTTCGCCGTGTTGAGCCTGCTCGATCTACCTTCGGTCCTGACTACGCCAGCCAACCCCGGACCACGGACCGTTGGCGCGCAGTTTTCCAAGGAGTTTGATGAAGTGCGTCTGGATTTCGGCGGCGGCCTGCAAGTGCTCAATGGCTTGCGGCTGTTCGAGATCTGTGTCAGCGACGGCTGATTGCCGCAGACAGTGGCATCAAACCTTGGATACGGTCCACGGGTCCGGCCATGGCCGGACCCGTGGACGAAAGCTTTTTCTTCTGCCGATGCGGCAACGGTCGGAAAGCAGCAACAATTCTTAATACTTGCGGAGATTCATGAATGCACGGTGAGCTAAAAGGCGGGTTCGCGAAATGGTATGTGGACACCACCCTCCCGATCATCTTTCACAAGCGTGCGCGATTGCTGATCGTGCTGTTTCTGACCACGCTCTTTCTCGGCTGGCACGCTGCCCAGCTCAAGCTGGATGCAGGTTTCGAGAAGCAGCTTCCGCAGGGCCATCCCTATATTGAGGTGTTCAAGGAATACCAGCGTGAGTTCGGTGGCGCCAATACCGTGCTGTTGGCGGTCATGCAGAAGCCCGGTAACGGGAACATCTACGAGCCGTCGTTCATGGCCACGCTGCGTCAGGCCAGCGACGCGATGTTCTTTCTTCCCGGCATGGACCGGTCGCGCGTCAGCTCGATCATGACGCCGGACGTGCGTTATCTGGAGGTGGTCGAGGGCGGCTTCCGTGGCGGCAACGTGGTGCCGGCGGACTTCACGCCATCGCCGGAGATGTTGCAGACCGTTCGCAACAACGTGGAAAAGGCGGACGTGATCGGTCGGTTGGTGTCCAACGACGAGCGGGGCGCGATGATTTTCGGCGAGCTGATCGAACGTGACCCGGTCAGTGGTGAAAAGCTGGACTACTTCAAGGCCGAGGACGGGCTGGAGCAGATCCGGCATCGCTTCATCAGTCCGAAGATGTGGGAATTCCGGCTCAAGGAGGACTTTCCGCCGCTCAAGGCCGGCGATGTGGCACACATTTCATACACGGATCCGACCAGCCTGCTGTTCCGCTTTTCCGATGTGGACTTTCGCTACAAGGATGAGAACGGCGCGTTCACCGCGGCCACGCTTTCCGGCAGCGACTTCGATGTGAACGAGGTCGACAACCCCGACTACAACCCGTCCATCAACATCCACAACATCGGCTTCGTGCAGATCGTCGGCGATATCGCGGAAAAATCGGGCGAAGTTGTCATCTTTTTTGCCATATCAATTCTGATGGTCTGGATCGTGCTGGCGATGTACACCGGATCCTGGCTGGTGGCCTTGCTGCCGTTGTCCTGCGGACTGCTGGCGGTGGTCTGGGAGCTGGGCATGCTGCATCTGTTCGGTTACGGACTCGACCCGTTCGCCATCCTGGTGCCGTTTCTGGTTGTGGCCATCAGTACTTCGCACGGCATCCAGATCACCAATTTCTGGTTGCTGGAGACCGCCAACAAAGGGCTGAACAGCTACGACGCCGCAGTCGGAACCTACAAGCGGCTGGTCATTCCCGGCATCACCGCACTGATCACGAATTTCATCGGCTTCGGCACCCTGCTGCTGATTCCCATCGGCATTGTCCAGGAGATGGCGATCAACGCCTGCTTCGGTCTGATTGCGGTGGTGGTTTGCAAGAAGTTTCTGTTGCCCTGCTTGCTGTCCTATGCGCCGATCCGCAACCCGGAGAAGTTTCGCCGTCACCAGCATCGCCGAGATCGTATGCTGGATCCGGTCTGGCACCTGGCCTCGGCCGGTATCCTCAAGCGAACGGCGGTGCTCGTGCTGCTGGGCACCGGGGTGGCCTGGGGCGTTTCTCACCACATCAACCGCAACCTGGCCATCGGCGAGCTGCATCCCGGCACGCCGGAATTGCACACCGACTCGACCTACAACGTTGATACGGACGCCATCGTCAACAACTTCTCCATCGGTGTGGACGTGCTGAAGATCATCGCCGAGACCCAGGCTGATGCCTGCATCGACCATTCCGTCGTCGGTGTGATCGACCAGCTGGCCTGGCGCATGGAGAACACCCCCGGCGTACAGTCGACATTGTCGCTGCCCAAGATGCAAAAAGTGGTTTACAACGCCTATAACGAGAACCATCCCAAATGGAACGTGCTGCCGCGCGAGTCCGGTGCGCTGGTGGTGACGGTGCAGCCGTTCCCGAGTTCCACCGGCCTGCTCAACACCGACTGCAGCGCGATGCCGCTGTTCGTGTTCACGGCGGATCACAAGGCCAAGACCATCGACACCGTCATCGACTCCTTTGAAGCTTTCGTCGACGAGCTGCCCGAGGATTCACCGGTGACCTTCAGACTGGCGACGGGCAATGTCGGCGTGATGGCGGCAGCCAATGATGTGGTGGAAGATACCGAACTCACCGTGCTGCTGTGGTTGTATGTGGCCATCGGCCTCAGTATCTGGGTGTCCTTCCGCAACATTGCCAGTGTGATCTGCATTCTCACGCCGCTGATCATCGTGTCGTCGGTGTTCATCTACACGGTGATGGTGTACCTGGAGATCGGCTTGAAGGTGACCAACATCGCCACGGTGGCTTTCTCGGCCGGCATCGCGGTTGACTACGGCATCTATATCTATTCGGTGCTGGAGGAAAACGTGAAGGAGAAGGGCATGTCGATGCGTCAGGCCTACGCCGACGCACTCAGTCAGACCGGCAAGGCCGTGGTGTTCACCGCACTGGCACTGGCGGCCAGCGTGGCCACCTGGCTGTTCTCCGGTCTTCGATTCCAGGTGGATATGGGCATTCTGCTGAACGTGATGATTCTGGCCAACGCGGTTGCCGCCATCTTCATCCTGCCAGCGTTTGCGGCCTTGCTGTTGCGGCCGAATCCGAATGCCCCGAACGACGCCGATACGGACGCGCCCGAGGCAGAGCCGACACCGGCATCGAGCTGATGGATTTGATGGAATTGCGGGGCCTGGTCCAGGCCCCTGGACCGACGATAAGCATTATGAGCGAGCAAAGTTCCGTGACCAAGCATATGAACAATCTGATGGGAAAACTGCTGTGGGTGCTAGCCGCATTGGCGACAGCAGGCACCGCAGCCAACGCGGTGGCAGCGAGCCAACCGACGCCGGCCGCAATCGAGCCGCTCGCCGTCCAGGCGCAGCTCAACGACGTGGCCGCCGCCGGAGATAAGCTCGTCGCCGTTGGCGAGCGCGGCATCATCATCACTTCGCAGGACGGTGAGGAATGGACGCAGGTGCCCTCTCCGGTGAATGCGATGCTCAACGCCGTGACTTTCGCCGACGATCAACACGGCTGGGCGGTCGGCCACGATGCCAGCATCCTGTATACGGGTGACGGTGGACAGAGCTGGTCGGTGCAGGCTTTCGGAGGCAACGGTGGCAATCCTTTTCTGGATGTCCTGTTCACGGATGCAAAGACCGGCTACGCCGTTGGTGCCTTCGGGTTGTTCAAAGTTACCGATGACGGCGGCAAGACCTGGGCGGACCTTGCCGACACCACCCTCAGCGATAACGGATTCCATATGTATGATCTGCTGCAAGCAGACGATGGCACCTTCGTGCTGGTTGGCGAGATGGGATTGGTGGCCATTTCCGTGGATGGGCGGAACTGGGTGATTCTGGATGTGCCGTACGATGGGTCGCTGTACTCAGCGATTCCGGAAGGGGAACGCGGTCTGCTGGTGGTCGGTATGCGGGGTAACGCCTTCCGAACTGCGGATCTGTGCAACCCGCAATGGGAGCCGGTATCGACGGGCGTCGAAAAACCCTTGTTCGACCTCGCCCAACTCGGAAACGGGCGGGTGGCGGCGGCCGGAAGAAGCGAGAAGGTGGTCGTGCTTGAAGCGGGCAGGGCGCCTTCAGTTCTTGAATTTGCCGACAGACCCGAAGGTGAGACGCTGGACGAGATCTTCACCGTGCTGCTGCCCTGGAAGGGCAAACTCTATGCCGCCACCGGCAGCGGTGTTCAAGTCATCGCAGCCTTGAACTGATACCCCGCAAGAATTTTGTTTGCGGCGACGGTAGCTCGCCTCGGCTGGGGCATCATCCAATGGGGCAGGATGGCCATCATTGATATACATGATGGCTGCTTGCCCCGCTGAATCGACGGATGCAGACTTCGGCTCCGGTGTTTGAAAACGCCGGGGCCGGGCAAGCGGTGCCGCTTGCTCATGGGTCACGGATCTGTTCTGTGTTGGCCGGACCGAAAACTGGAACAGACCGTAACCAAGGCGCTCATCACAGTGGTTTGCGCTTCAATCTATTCCGGTAAGTCATTGGCGCTTCGGTACGCCGCAGGCGGGTAAGGCCGCTGCCAGTGCTGCTTCCAGCAGCGACCTGATCTGCTGGCTGGTCTGTGGTGGAAACGGGACGTTTTTTCAATGGGCGAGGAAATCACCCTGGGGCTGGCGCCGGCGGCCACTGCTCTCAGGCACAGCACCCCGAAGGCTGTGAGTTTTGCCATGACCGAAGGGTGGCACAACGCTCGTTCCGGCAGGTAGCGCGTCATCACCGGCGGTCGGGATGATGGGTTTTGGCCGGATGGCGTCCCTTAACCAGCTATCGTGAGTCTAGCTATCGCGGGTTGCGGACGAGCGACGTCGCCGGCGGCTGGAGGCTGCGGGTGGCGACGGTTTTTCCGTTGCATCGGTGGTGTCAGCAGTTGCGGACCCACCGTTTCTTTCCTGGGGTGCATAGCGGGCGACGAACGCGCGTAGTTTGCGTGCGTGCAACAATCCGAAGATTCGGTTGATGGCGGGGATGACGCGCTCCATGATGCCGGGAATTTCATCGTCGCGCAGGTTGTCGAGCAGCGTCTGAAACATGCGCAACTCCTGATCAAACAGGATGTCAGCGGCCGCCTGTACGATTTCCAGGTGTTCCGGTAAGAAGCCACGTTCCTTGGTCATGCCACTTTGCCGCAGGACCGCAAACTGACGGAGCAGATCCTCTTCGTCGCGTGTCAGTGGGTCATTGCCGGTGCGAATGAGCCCCATGCTCGCCATGTGCTCGTAGTCTTCATCGCTCAAGCCCAGCGCGCTGGCCAGCCGGGAGCCGGGCGGCCGCGGCAGGGCGCGACGAGACTGCGAAGCCATTTCAGTGAGGATGTTGGCGAAAATCTCCCGTTGTCGCGGGGTGAACTGGTATTCCTGATCCTTGTTGAGCAGCGATTTGATTGCCTTGAGCGGCAGGAACTGTTCGTCCTGGAGCACGCGGATGAGTTTGATCAACTCGAGGTGGCGGTCGGAATACCACGCCATGTTCCGGGCGGTGCGGTGCGGCGGCGGCAGCAGGCCTTCGCGAATGTAGTAACGCACCGTCTCGCGGCTGGCGCCACTGCGACTGACCAGTTCCGCCATGCGGTAAGTGGCTTTCTCGGCCATGATTGAGTGAGATTACTCCGTGCGGCAATACTTGATTGACCAATCGATTTTACATGATGGGCATTATCATGTCGTTTCGGCCAATGTGCGGATGTCCGCGTCAAGCGCCGCACAGCAACTGCTGGATCGCTCCAGCGGTGAGTCAGCCCAGGCGATCAGGCTTGGTGCGCGCCGCCGGTGTTCATGGAGCGCACCGGACTTGTCTGGGCGTGCCAGTTTCCAAAAACAACGCCGCATGGTCCGACGATCCTTTCCGCTTGCCGGACCATGCGGTGTTACGCCCCGTTCGCCGGTTGCCGACCGCCGGATGCGGGCGGAAACCGACGGTACCACCGCAGCTAGGCGGCCTGCGCAACCAGATCTGATCTTGCGGGCAGGCCGGCTGCCTTGCGGAACTGGGCATAGGCGGCGAATGTGTCGCCGGTGGCGGCGAAAGCCTTTTTCCAGGCGCTGATCTTGGAGCGATTGTCCGCGTCCCAAGGATGGAACTTGGGGCTGTAGTACGGGAAGTAGTGGCCCAGCAGCAGGCGCGTGAATACTCCCTGGCGACCGAACTGGGTATCCAGACAGCGCAGCAACGAGCGCCAGTTGCGCAGTTGCCCGTCTTTCCAGGCCAGGTACAGCATGTGGCCCTGAACCATGGGCAGAAACATCGTACTTGCGATCAGCATGCCCAGCACGCGCTGTGGGTAGCTGCCAACCGCGTCCTGGAACACGTCAAAGGTCACCGACTTGTGCTCGGTCTCCTCGACGAAGTGCCAGAACAGCATTGCCGCAATGCGCGGATCGGAGTCGTCGAGCATTTCCGGATGATCGATGAATACCGCTGACATGGTGGCGGTGAAGTGTTCGAAGGAGGCCATCATCGACAGGTGCATGCTCGGCGGCGTGAGCTTTTCCAGCACCGAACGGATCACCTTGAAGTTGCGTTCCACCACATCCAGCGGCACGCCTTGCTGGATCAGTGCGTGATTCATGTCGTCATGCTCACGCGCGTGGTAATGCTCCTGCTTGATGAAGGCGATGCCGGCCTTGCGTACCGTGTCGTCCTTGAGCTGAGTGAGGCTGCGCCGCACACATTGCATGACCCAGCGCTCGCCGTCGGGAACGGCTGCCATGATGGAATTGAAGAAGTGAGTCGTCCAGGGGTCGCCGTTGATCCAGTAGCGCGGAACCTGATCCTTGCCCAAATTGAAGCGCAGGTCGCGCGGTTCTACCTCGTCGTAGCCGATCTTTCGATTTGCGAGTGCCATCGTGAGCCTCCTGAAGCGGGTCGATGTTCGTGTGGTGTGCGGGGATGCACTACGCACGAAGATACCGCTTCGCCAATCCGAGCGCAAGCGTCCCAGGCGGGTCACATCGGGGCTGCTCGCGCGCCTCCGGTTCGGCGATGCCGTCTGCCGGCAAACCGCGTGGGACCACAGATCCGGCAGCGTGCCGCAGTAGCCCGGCAGGTCCAGACTCAGCGTATCACGCTGGATCACAGGGTGATGTTGAGGGCCACGCTGGCAACGGTCAGCGATACCGGGTAGCGGCTTTCCAATTCGTGGCCCGGCCAACGTTGTCGTTGGCGTGGTTCTGCTTCATTCAGCGTTCACGCAAACCGGCACACGATCCGCGCCCGACGGGTACAGCCGCACCGGCAGGCCGTTGACCGCTGCCACGCCGGTCAGCGGGTCGATGCGCTGGGGGTCAGTAATGTCGTTCAGGCTGACACCCGGCGCCAGGCGGCTCGCCACCGTCAGCCAGGTGCCGGGTCGGTGATGGCCGTAGCCGTGCGGAGCGCAGACCACGCCCGGCATGATGTCGGCGGTGATGTCGGCGGCAAGCTCGATGTGCCCCACGGTCGATGCGACTCGCACCATCTGCCCCTGACTCAGCCCGGCAGCGGCCGCATCGCGGGGGTGCAACAGTAGCGTGCAGCGCGGCGGACCCTTGACCAGCCGGCGCGTGTTGTGCATCCAGGAATTGTTGCTGCGCAGATGACGGCGACCGATCAGCACCAGCCCGTCGGCTGGCGTTTGATCAAGTCTGGCCTTGGCCCGCGGCAGGTCGGCCAGCAGCGCCGACGGTGCCAGCCGGATGCGTCGCTGGGGCGTGCACAGCTTTTCCGGCAAGCCGGGCCGCAGCGGTCCCAGATCCAGGCCGTGCGGGTGCGCCCTGAGCGTGGCCAGGTCCAATCCCTGCCGGGTGTGACTGAACAAGGCCTGCGCCCGCAGTGCCGGCAGCAGACCCGTGCGTCGCCTGGGCAGGACGGCCAGCCGCCGCGCCAGTCGACCGCCACTGGCGCTGCCGGCGATAAAATCCCGCAGCGCGTTGGCACTGGCCTGCAGGGCTGAGGGAAGTCGTCCGTAAGGGCCGGCGCGCAGCAGTAAATCGAGAAGTCCGTCCACGCTCAGGCGCTCGATCAGGCCTTGAATCAGGCGCCAGCCGGCGCGCTCCAGCGCATTGCGCGGCCCCAGGCGGACGGCCAGCTCCAGCAGGATCTGCCAATCGTGGCGCGCATCGGCCGCAGCCGGCAGCAGCGGCGGCGAGTACTTGGCCACGTTGCGGATGGCCACGGCGTTCAGCGCCAGCCCGTAGTGTTCGCGCTCGAGCGGGCCGGTCGGTGGCAGGATCAGGTGGGCATGGCGTGTGGTTTCATTGAGATAGCAGTCAATCGAAACCATGAAATCCAGCCCGGCCAGCGCGCGTTCCAGGCGGCGCCCGTCGGGTGTGGACAGCACCGGGTTGCCGGCCAGGGTTATCAGGCCGCGAATCTGACCCGGGCCGGGGCTGAGCATTTCCTCAGCGAGCGTCGCTACCGGCAGCTCGCCCATGAATTCGGGCAGTCCGCGGACACGCGAGCGGTAACGGTCGTGGCTGCCGCGCGTATAGGCACTGGCAGCGGCCATGCCGACGATGTCGATGGCGGGGTGGGTGAACATCACCCCACCTTCGCGATCCAGGTTGCCGGTCAGCACGTTGAGCGCGGTGATCAACCAGTTGACGAGTCCGCCAAAGTCCTGCAGACAGCCGCCGATGCGGCCGTAGCAGATCGCCCGCCGGGCGTTGGCGAACTCGCGCGCGAGCTGGCGGATATCGTCCGCTGCGATCCCGGTGATAGTGCTCGCGGCTTCGGGGGTGAAATCCGTCAGGGCGGTTCGCAGAGACTCGACGCCGTCGGTGAAGTCGGCCAGCCGACCCAGGTTCACGCGGTTTTCGGCGAACAGCGTGTTGATCATCGCGGCGAGCAGCAAGACATCGCTGCCGGGTCGGATGAACCAGTGACGATCAAGCTTGGCGGCGCTTTCGTTGCGTCGCGGGTCGACCAGGTACACACGCCCGCCGCGTGCGCGCAGCTGTGCGATGCGGCCCATGAAGTCACCGGCTGAGCCGATGCTGCCTTTCGAGGCGGCAGGATTGGCGCCGATCATCAGCAGTAGATCGCAGCGGTCCAGGTCGGGCACCGCAAACAGCGCGGCGCTGCCGAACATCTGCAGATTGACGAACATATTGGGCAGCTGGTCGATGCTGCGTGCGCTGTAACGGTTGCGCGTGCGCAGCGCGGCCAGAAACGGCGCCAGTACCAGCAATGCCCCGGTGTTGTGCGCCGTGGGGTTGCCGGTGTAGCTCGCCAGCGCGTCGTCGCCGTGGCGCTCACGCACGCGCTGCAGTCCGTGCGCTGCCTCGTCGAAGGCCTCGTCCCAGCTGATCTCGACCCAGCGGTCGCCGTTGCGCTTCAATGGTCGACGCAGGCGGTCCGGGTCAGATTGCAGGTCCTGCAGCGCGATCGCCTTGGGGCAGAGGTGACCACGGCTCAGTGGGTCCTGGCGATCTCCCCGGATCGAATGGATATGGCCGGCTCCGTCGTGGGTGATGACGAGGCCGCACAGCGCCTCGCACAGATGGCAGGTGCGATGATGCAGGCTGGCGCTGCCGGGCGTCGTTGCCGGCGCGGTGGACATCAGGCTGCCAGCGCGAGCAGTTCGGCTCCGCAGATCAGGCGTTCGCGGAACGCCAGGTAGTCCAGAGCCGTTTGTTCTGGCGCCTCCAGCATGGGGATATGGCCGATGCCCTTGAGCACCGTCGCGCTGCTGTTGGGCAGCAGCTCACGCAGCACGCGCACGCAGTCGACATGAATCAGGCGGTCTTCCTCACCCCAGAGAACATGCGTGGGGGTTGGCAGGCCCTTGAGCAGATCCTCCAGGTGCGGGGATTCCTCCAGAATGTCCGCGAACTGATTCTGGCGCAGCGCGTTCATGGCCAGGGCACGGCGCGCCATGGCGTCGAGCACGAAGCTTGGAATATGCGGCGGTCGCGACATTGCGTAGCGCAGCACGCCGCCGAATTGCTCGGCGGTTTGGGGCAGCAGCGGATTGTGGCCACCGGCGTCCAGGGTTTGCTGCAGCTCGCTCTGCTCGGCGGTGAAGATGCCTGCGCTGTTGATCAGCCACAGGCCGGAGACTTCGGCGGTATGCGTGGCTGCATACAGCGCGGCGATATAGCCGCCCATCGAATTGCCGCCCAGATGCGGTTGGGTCACCCCCAGGTCGGCGAGGAAGCCGCGCAGCCGCTCGACATGGTCCTGTACGCGGTAGCGCAGCGTGACCGGCGCCTGGCTTTCCCCGAAGCCGGGCAGGTCCGGCACGATGATTCGGAAATGGCCGCGCAGATGGCGGCACATGCGGGTCCAATTGGACTTGTCGCCGCCAAAACCGTGAATCAGCACTAGCGGCGTCCGGTCGCCGCCGCTGTCGAGGTAGACCCAATTCAGCCCACCGCTGCGTCGTTCTCGGCGCCTGAGGCCGGCGCAGGCTTGCTCGGCGTGTGTTGCGACATCGACGGCGGTGTCGGACAGCAGATTGCGGATGATCTTCATGAAGCGGCTCCTTGGCTGGATGGACTCAGCTGCTGTAGGGGCTGCTGCGGCATCTTCCCGGAATGAATCAGAACCCGAATCAGCCCTGGGACCAGCAGTGCGTTGGCGGTTCGATGCCGCGCTTCGGCGGCAGCGGGTTGGGGATGGTTGTTGTCGTCATCTGCTCAAGACGGGTGTGCCAGTTCACGATGTGGCGGGTGCGCAGGCCTCCTGCTCGAAGTCTCCGCCCTTGGTTTGCTGGACCCAGCCGGACATATCCGGATAGACCGCCTCCCAGACGCGGAAGATTTCCTCCACCGGCACGTCGACGTGGCTGCCGCGGTCGCGCAGGTATTCCATGTGCTGTCGGCCCGACAGGTCGATGGGGTGAAACACCGAGTCTTCCAGACCGTCGAACGCCAGCGCGCGGATACCGGCCTTGTCGCACAGGCGCTGATCGAAGGCCGGTGTGCACTTGCGCCAGCGCTGTTCGATCCACAGTTCGGTATAGCCGTGGTAGACGAACTCGTCCGTGCCCATCATTGCCCGCAGGCGCGGGCTGCTCAGATGATTGCGCACGTCGGCAAAGCGCAGCCGTGCCGGAATGCCGACGGCGCGACAGACGGCGGCCAGCAGCGTGGCCTTGCCGATGCAGAAGCCAGCGCCAGCCTCGAAGACCGTGCTGGCCTTGAAGCAGCGCCCGGACAGTTCGATGCCGTAAGGGTCATAGCGGAAATCGTCACGAACCGCATAGTACAGCGCCACGGCGCGCTCGCGCGGATCGGTCAGGCCCTGGGTCACGCGCTCGGCCAGCGCGCGGATGCCCGGGTGGTCGGCTTCCACATGCGGGCTGGGCGCCAGAAAGGCTGCGAGAGTGTCGGCCTGGGTCATTGCAGGCACCGGGGCACGGTGGCCAGCGGAAAGCCGTCGAAAGGTTTGGAGCGGTCGGTGGGCACCGCTTTCCAGGTGTGACGGGCGTTGGGCACGCCGCCGTCCACGCGGATGCTGGATCCATTGACGAAGGCGGCGCCGGGTGAAAGCAGAAACACGATGGCGGCGGAAACTTCCGCTTCGTTGCCGTAACGGCCCAGTGGCACCTTGTTCTTGAGCTGCCGCAGCTCGGCCTGCATGGCCTCGTCATAGGTGTCGAAACCGCTGGAGGCGATCCAGCCGGGCGCTACCGCGTTGACCCGCACACCGGACTGCGCCCACTCGCAGGCGACGGTTTCGGTGAAATTGAGCATGCCGGCGCGTGCCGCTCCGGTGTGCGCCATGGTCGGCATGCCGCCCCAGATGTCGGCGATGATGTTGACGATGCTGCCGCCGTGCGCCTCCATCCACTGAGTGTAGGCTTCGCGCGCGACGATGAAGCCGCCGGTGAGGTTGTTGCGGATCACCGCCTCCCAGCCCTTGGTGCTCAGATCCTTGGCCGGCGAGGGGTACTGGCCGCCAGCATTGTTGACCAGGCCGTGGATGCCGCCGTGGCGTTCGATGACCTCGGCGATCATCTGGCGCACCATCGGTTCGTCGCGGATATCGCAGACGTGGCAGCTGACGCGACCGCCGACGGCCTCGATCTCGTTTCGCACCGTCTCCAGTTTTTCGACCTTGCGACCGACGATGGCGACATTGGCGCCGAGGCTGGCGAGTTCGTGTGCGGTGCAACGGCCGATGCCGCTGCCGCCGCCGGTGACGATCACGGTCTGACCCTCGAACAGATCAGAACGATAGATGGAACGGTATTTCATGAAAGATTCCTTGGCTGCTTGTTGAAGGGATCAGCGCATCAGCACGTTCATTACGGCGACCGCGATGGGCTTGTCGGGCGCCGTCTGCCAGGCCTCGATGCGCAGGTTGCTCACGCGCTTGCCGAGCTTGACCGGGTAGACGTTGGCGTAGGTGTCCTGCGGGCGTCCCGAAAGCAGGTAATCGATGGCGAAGTCGATGGTCTTGGGGACGGCCAGGGCTTCACTGCTCCACAGCAGATGCAGGATGCCGGCGCATTCCATGTAACCACCGATGGCGCCGCCATGTAGGGCCGGCAGGGCCGGATTGCCGATGAGCTTTTGTTCAAAGGGCATCACGCAGGTGAAGGATTCACCGCGCACTTCCACCTGTACACCCAGCATGCGGGCAAACGGCAACGCCTGCGGCAGCGCGGCCCAGTCGGCGCGGGCGCGGATATCGGTCAGCGTATCGGCGAGATTCATGAGAACTTCTTGGCTTCGGTGAAGGCGGGCTTGCCCGCAGTGAACATGAAAATGCCGACACTGGTGGACAGGGGGTTGTCGGCGTCGTCGTCGTAGGCCTGACCGCGGACGAAGGCCAACTCCGGGGTGAGCTTGTAGCAGTTCGCCGTGGCGTAGACCTTGTGATTTGGCTGTGCCGGACGCAGGTAATCGATGCGCAGGTCCAGCGTGGCCATCGGCTGGAATTTCCGGATGCGGAAGTACACCGAGAAGCCGAAGCACACGTCCATCAGCGCGGTGATGGCGCCGCCGTGCAGTACGCCGCTGTCGGGGTCGCCGACCAGATCGTCGCGATAGGGCAGGGCAATGACACAGCCGTCGTCGGAGGCCGACACGGCTTCCATGCCGAGCAGTCCGGTGTAGGGCGCAATGGAGAGAAACTGATTCCAGGCTTCGGGGCGATTGTTGTCGCGGTCAGTCATACGGGCAGTAATGGATGGGAAAGGGGGTGTGGGTGGGAGGGGTTACAAGCGTTTGGCGACCTCTTCGAGCATGACCTCGGTGGCGCCGCCGCCGAGGGACTGGATGCGCGCATCGCGCGCCATGCGTTCGATGGCGGTTTCGCGTACGTAGCTCATGCCGCCGTGAAACTGCTGGCAGGTGTACATCACCTCGTTGACCAGCTCGCCGCAGTAGGCCTTGACCATGGAGACTTCCTTGACGCAGTCGCGGCCCTGGGCGTCGAGCCAGGCGGCCTGGTAGGCCAGCTGGCGACCGGCGGCGACCTTGGCCGACAGCATCGCCAGCCGCTGGCGGATGGTCTGTTTGTCCCACAGCACGGCGCCGAAGGCCTTGCGGTTGCGCACGTAATCCACCGCCAGATCCAGCGCTTTCTGCGCCTCGCCCATGGCCTGCGCGCCCAGCACGATGCGCTCGTTCTGGAAGTTGCGCATGATCGAATAGAAGCCCTTGTTCTCGCCGCCGATCAGGTTGGCGGCGGGCACGCGGCAATCCTCGAACACCAGTTCGGCGGTGTCGGAACTGAGCCAGCCGGTCTTCTTCAGACTGCGACCGACGTGGAAGCCGGGCGTGTCTTTTTCCACCGCGAAGATCGAGATGCCGCGCGAACCCTTGACCGTGGCATCGGTCTTGGCGGCGACGAAGTACAGGTCACCGTGTACGCCGTTGGTGATGAACATCTTGCTGCCGCTGAGCAGGTAGTGATCGCCGTCGCGCACCGCGCGGGTCTTGATGCCGGCCACATCCGAGCCGGCGTCCGGCTCGGTGACGGCCACCGCGCAGACGGTACTGCCGGCGACGATGCCCGGCATCCAGCGGGCGAGCTGCTCGGGGTTGCCGAAGTTGCCAAGATGCGGTGAAGCCATGTCGGTGTGAACAAGGACCGTCACCGCAAAGCCGCCATAGCTCGATCGGCCCAGTTCCTCGGCCAGGATGGCGCTGTACACCGTGTCCAGCTCCGCGCCGCCATAACTCGCCGGGTAGCGGATGCCCAGATAGCCCAGCTCGCCCAACTGGCGCAGCACCTGACGCGGCACCATGCCGTCTTCTTCCCAGGCGTCGGCCTTGGGCACCACCTCGGTGTCGATGAAGCGGCGCAGCGCATCGCGGAAGTGTTCGTGGTCGGCGGTCAGAAAGGGTAGATCGTTCATCTTGGGACGGAGGCGGGAGAATGGGGAGCGGGCAGGGGTACTCAGGGCAGCGAGACGCAGACGCTGTCGGCTTTCTTGCCCTCGCGGAATGCCTTGAGCGAGCCGCTGTGCATGACGCGACCCATCAGCGGTCGGCCGATGATGTCCTCGGCCATGCGCGAGGCCTCGATCAGTTTTTCGAGATCGATGCCGGTTTCGATGCCCAGTTCGTGGCACAGGAAGACCATGTCCTCGGTGCAGATGTTGCCGGAGGTCTGGCGCGCCTTGTGGCCGGCAAAGGGGCAGCCGCCCAGGCCCGCAACCGAGGCGTCGAACAGCGTGACGCCCATCGACAGTGCGGCGTAGACGTTGGCGCCACCCAGTCCGCGGGTGTCGTGCAGGTGCAGGCCGATCTTTGCCTCGGGCGCCAGCTCGCGCACCGCGCCGATGCGGCGTTTGACCTCTTCGGGGCTGGCCCAGCCCATGGTGTCGGCCAGATACAGCGGCGGCAGTGGCAGCTTGCGCTCGCGGAACAGGCCAATGGCATGGGCAAAGGCGTCCACGACCATCTCCTGCGACACCGGCCCGCCCAGATTGCAACCCCAGGCGGTCATCACGTAGACCTTCTGCGGAAACGCGCCGTCGGCCAGATAGCGGTCCAGCCAGGCTTCCTGCTCGGCGCGCACCTCCAGTGCCGTGCGGTTGTTGTTGCGCATGGCAAAGGCATCGGTCAGGTAATACAACAGCGGTGCGTGGTTGAACGCGCCCTTGACCTGGCGCGCCCTGCGGTAGCCGGACTCGTTGAGCCACAGCAGGGTGTAGCGCACGTCCGGGTTTTTCTCGATGTCTTCGAACAGCTCCAGGGTGTCGGCCATCTGCGGCACCTTGCCCGGGTTGACCAGCGACCCGACCTGGATCTGTTTCAGCCCCGTTTGCGAGAGGGCGTTGATCAGCGCGGCACGGCGCTCGCGCGGATAGGTCACCGGCTCCATCTGGAAGCCTTCGCGGACGCCTTCTTCGTGGAACTCGACAGACTTGGGAAAATCGCTCATCGGTGGCCTCCTACAGGCCCAGTTCGCCAATCTCGCGCACCAGGTCACGATCCAGTCGTTCGGATTGTTCGCGCTTCTGGTCGTCCGGCAGCAGTTTGTGTTCGGCAAAACGCCGGGCCGTGTCGCGCAGTGCGCGCTGGTCGTCGGTGAGGATCATCGGTGCTTGCCTCGGCGTGTTGGAGAAAGGCTGGGCGGTCTGGTGTTGAATGGTGTAGAGTACCAAACTATCGTTAGGTAGTTTCAAACAGACATGCACAGCACGATGAGGAGAGGTAGATGAGCGAGATGCGTTATGACGGTAAGGTCGCGGTGGTGACGGGCGCGGGACAGGGACTGGGGCGCAGTCATGCGATGTTCCTGGCTTCGCGCGGCGCCAAGGTGGTGGTCAACGATCTGGGCGGCGCCACCGACGGCAGCGGGGCTTCGCAGACGCCCGCGCAGAAAGTCTGCGACGAGATCCGTGCCGCTGGCGGCGAAGCCATTCCCAATTATGACTCGGTGTCGACCGAGGCGGGTGCCGAGGCCGTGATCGGCACCGCCATCGATGGCTTCGGGCGCATCGATATCCTGGTCAACAACGCCGGTATTTTGCGCGACAAGGCCTTCAAGAATGCCACCGAGGCGGACATTCGCCCGGTCATTGACGTTCATCTTTACGGCACCCTGTGGTGCACCCGTGCGGCCTGGAATCGCATGCTCGAACAGGGCTATGGTCGGGTGGTCAACACCACTTCTGCGGCTGGCCTGTTCGGCAATTTCGGGCAAACCAACTACGGCGCGGCCAAGATGGGCATCGTCGGTTTTTCGCACGCGGCCGCCATTGAAGGCGCCAAGGCCAACGTCAAGGTCAACGTCATCGCGCCGGCTGCGCGCACGCGCATGACCGAGGAACTGCTCGGCCCAATGGCTGAAAAGCTCAATCCGGAGCAGGTGACGCCGGTGGTGGCTTATCTGGCGCATGAGTCCTGCGAGCCCAGCGGCGAGATCTTCAGTTGCGGCGGTGGCCGTGTCGGGCGTATCTTCGTGGGTGCGATTCCCGGGTACTTCAATCCGCAGCTCTCGGCCGAGGATGTGCGCGATCAGCTTGCCGAAATCCGCGACACCTCGTCCTTTGTGGTGCCGGGGAACGCGATGGAAGAGATCGGCCTGCTGATGAAGGTCAGTGCCGGTCGCTGATTGGCCGGCGGCGCCAGCGGCGCCAAGAGGAGGAGAAACGCGATGCTGATCCGTAAGGCTATGCGACAAGGGGTGCGGTTCGGGCTGCGGCCGGTGTTTTCGCCGCGGGTGCCGCTGCTGCTTCAGCGCAGCTACATCGCCCTGGCCGCGAAGGCGTTTCCGCGCGCTGCGGGCGTTCAGGATGTCGAGCATTACCTGGGCGGCGTGCTGTCGCGCCGCCTGATTCCGGAATCCGCGCCCAGCGGCGTGGCCGTGATGTACCTGCACGGTGGCGGCTACGTGCTGGGTTCGCCGGGGACGCATGCCGGGCTGGTGTCGCATCTGGCGCGCGACGCCGGCTGCGAGTGTTTCGTCGTCGACTACCGGCTCGCGCCCGAGCATCCGGCGCCGACGGCGCTGGACGATGCCGTGGACGCCTGGGCGGCGTTGACGCGCTCGCATTCGGCCGTGGCCCTGGCTGGCGATTCCGCAGGTGGTGGTCTGGCGCTGGCCACTGCCATCGCGGCCCGTGATCGGGGCCTGCCGGCGCCGTGCGCGCTGGCGCTGATCTCGCCGTGGGCGGATCTCAGTCTGTCGGGAATGAGCATGACCACCCATGCGTCGCGGGATCCGATGCTCAGCCGTGACTGGTTGGCTTATGCCGCACGCCACTATGCCGATTCGGCGCTGACCGACCCACGGGTGTCGCCGCTGTTCGCCGAGCTCGGCGACTTGCCGCCAACGCGGATCGACGTCGGCAGCGAGGAAGTCCTGCTGAGCGATGCGTCGCGCCTGGAAAGCCGGCTGCGCGAGGCCGGAGTGCCGGTGCGAAAGCAGGTCTGGGACGGCCTCTGGCACGATTTCCAGCTGCACGCTGGCCTGTTGCCGGAAGCCGACCGCTGTCTCGCCGAGCTGGGCGGTTTCCTGCGCGAGGCGCTGACGCGCCCACCGGCGGTCGTCGACCGAACCCAACCGCCCGAAGAACCGCAAGCTGCTCCGCAGGAGGTTACCTCATGAACGCTCCCACACCTGCCGTCGCGCTGGAGTCGCGCGAACCCCATGATTCCACGCGCACGCCGCGCGTCATCATCCTCGGCGCCGGCATGTCCGGCCTGCTCGCCGGCATACGGCTGCGCCAGGCGGGTATCGAGAACTTCACCATCTACGAGAAGAGCCACGATGTCGGCGGCACCTGGCGCGAGAACCGCTACCCGGGTCTGGCCTGCGATGTGCCGGCGCATTACTACACCTACAGCTTCGAGCCCAATCCCGATTGGCAGCACCGCTTTGCGCGTGGCCCCGAGATTCAGAATTACATGCGGCATGTGGCCGACAAGTACGATCTGCGTCGCCACATCGTCTTCGGTGAGGAGGGCGCGCAGGCCCGCTTTGACGGTCGCCGCTGGCAGCTTGAGCTGCGCAGTGGAAAACAGGACAGCGCGGAGTTTCTGATCGCCGCCTGCGGCTTTCTGCATCATCCCAAAGAGCCGGACATTCCCGGCCTCGACAGCTTCGCCGGCGCACGCTTTCATTCGGCGCGCTGGGATGACAGCGTCGACCTCAAGGACAAGCGCATCGGCCTGATCGGCACCGGCTCCACCGGCGTGCAGATCGCCTGCTCGGTGTCGCGGCTGCCCTGCGAGCTGAACGTGTTCCAGCGTACCCCCCAATGGGTCTTTCCGCTGCCGGACCGTCAGTATTCGCTGGTCGAGCGCGAGCTGGTCACGCAGGTTCCGGCGCTGGCGCGCCTGGCCTATGGCGTCTATGACGAGCTATTTGACGCGCTGTTCTCACGGGCAATGATCCGGCCCGGTCTGCAGCGCCGGTTGATCGACGCCGCCTGCCACTGGAATCTGCGCCGCGTGCGTGATCCGCAGCTGCGCCGGCGCCTGACGCCAGACTATCAGCCGATGTGCAAGCGCATCGTGATGTCCTGGGAGTATTACGAGGCGATGCAGCGCCCGAACGTGAATCTGGTCACCGACGGCATCGAGCGCGTCGTGCCGGAGGGTATCGTCACCCGCGACGGCCGCACGCATCCGCTCGACGTTCTGGTTCTGGCCACCGGGTTCAAGACTCACGAATACATGCGCCCGCTGGAGCTCACCAATGCACAGGGCCTCAGCCTCAGCTCGCTATGGGAAGAACACGGCCCGCGCGCCTATAACAGCCTGGCGATTCCGCAGTTTCCCAACTTCTTCCTGCTCGGCGGCCCGAACAGCCCGTTGGCCAATGGCTCGGTGATTCTCTACACCGAAGCCCTGGTTGATTACGTCATGCAATGCATCGATATGTACCGGCGCGGTGAACTGGACACTCTGGCGCCGACCCAGGCTGCCACCAATACCTTCTACGACGAGCTGAAGCGCAACATGGACGGCACGGTGTGGGTCACCGGTTGCCAGAACTGGTACATCGGCAAGGATGGGCTGCCCGAGGTCTGGCCGCGCCGCCCGCGCGAGTTCAACGCGCTGCTGGCCAGTCCACGGCTGGAGGACTTTGAAGTATCGAATCCGGGGTGGGCGGAGCAGGTGGCGACCGCCTCGTCCAATGAAGGATGAGCCCCTTGAGGGTGGGATGATTGCAAGCTGAAGGGGGCCGAGGGTCTGCCAGGTGCCTGGCCCCCGGACTCCGCCGCGGTCAGCAGACGAATGTTTGCGATCCGGGCGATCCGCAGCTTCGGCGCAAGGTTGCAGCCGATACCGCCTTGCTTGACTTGAGCAGCGGCTTTGTCCGGGGCAGCACCTGAAGACGACGAGCTAGAGTTGTGTCGGGTTGGGCGCGTCGCCGTAGACGGCTTTGGGGTCGAAGGACTTTTCGTTTTCTTCGAACTTCAGTTCGTGATCTGGAGCCCCTTCGCCGGTTGGCACGGAGCGGTAGAAACAGGACCGATAACCCACGTGACAGCTGGCGTCGCCGGGGATTTCAACGCGCAGCCAAACCGCGTCCTGATCATCGTCGATCCGCAGTTCGACGATCTTTTGCACCAGACCGCTGGTGGCGCCTTTGTGCCACAGGACTTTGCGGCTGCGGCTCCAGTAATGCGCCTCGCCGGTCTGGATGGTTTTCTTCAGCGCTTCTTCATTCATATAGCCCAGCATCAATACCTCACCAGTGCCGGCGGCGGTGGTGACGCAGGGGATCAGACCATGCTCGTCGAACTTGGGCGCCAGTTCGGTGCCTTCTTCAACCTGTTCAATACTGATGCGACGGGAAAACTCTACAGATTTGCTCATGACCAACCATCAAGCCGCGAAAGAAGCGTATTGTCCCACAAGCTTGGGGGCCGGCACGCCAATTCAAGTCTGGATGGGCCGACCCTGAGCTAGAATCAGCGGCTGATCAAATCGCTGCCGCTCATGTCCGTCGTCACCCGTTTTGCCCCCAGCCCCACCGGTTTTTTGCATATTGGTGGTGCCAGGACCGCTCTGTTTTCCTATCTTTACGCCAAACGCCACGGTGGCCGGTTCGTGCTGCGCGTGGAGGATACCGACCGTGAACGCAGCACACAGGCGGCGGTGGATGCGATTCTCGAGGGGATGCAGTGGCTCGGATTGAAATCCGACGTCGAGCCGATTTATCAAACCCAGCGGATTGACCGTTACCGGGAATTGATCGAGGAACTGCTGGCAGCGGGCAAGGCTTACCGCTGTTACGCCAGCAAGCAAGAGTTGGATCAGTTGCGCGCCGAACAGCAAGCGCAGAAGCGCAAACCGCGCTATGACGGACGCTGGCGACCGGAGCCGGGCAAGAGCTTGCCGCCGCCACCCGAAGGTGTTTCCCCGGTGATTCGCTTCCGCAATCCATTGGAAGGCGAGGTGGTGCTGGAGGATTTGATCAAGGGGCCGATCCGCTTTTCCAACGCGGAGATGGATGACCTGATCATTGCCCGCGCCGACGGCACGCCGACCTACAACTTCTGCGTGGTGGTGGACGACATGGACATGGGCATCACCCATGTGGTGCGCGGGGACGATCACGTCAACAACACGCCGCGCCAGATCAACATTCTCAAGGCGCTGGGCGCCACGCCGCCGCAATACGCGCATGTTTCCATGATTCTGGGCGCGGACGGCGCCAAGCTGTCCAAGCGCCACGGTGCGCTGGGGGTGATGGAATATCGCGCCATGGGTTTCATGCCCGAAGCGCTTTGCAATTACCTGGTGCGTCTGGGCTGGAGTCATGGTGATCAGGAGTTGTTCAGCCGCCAGGAGATGATCGAAAAGTTCGACTTTGATCACGTTACGCCGTCGGCCGCGCGCTTTGACATGGAAAAAGCGCACTGGGTCAACCAGCAGTATCTGAAGGCCACCGATCCGGCGCTGATTGCGCCAGAGCTTGAATGGCATCTGCGGCGCATTGGCCTCGATCCCATGCGCGGCCCGAATCTGGAGAAGGTGATCGAGCAGTATCGTGATCGCTGCAAAACGCTGGTGGAGATGGCCGAGAAGGCTCGACCCTACTTCTCCGAATTGCCCGCGGATCCATACGACGCCAAGGACGCTGCCAAGCACCTCAGCGCTGAGACCGGGGGCTATCTGCAGGTGTTTTCCGATCGGCTGTCGGAACAGGTGGCGTGGAACGCAGAGGCGATCGAGGCAACGGCCAAAGCGGTATGCGCAGCGCTGGATATCAAGCTTGGAAAACTGGCACAGCCGACGCGTGTGGCGCTGATCGGCAAGGCGGTTTCTCCGCCGCTGGGAATCACGCTGGAGCTCATGAACAGGACGCGAACGCTCGCGCGGTTGAAGACCGCCATCGAGTACGCGCAATCCCGTTCCTTAACCGATTCCAATTCGCAAACATGAGCATTCAAATCACCTTTCCCGACGGCAATCACAAATCATTCGAGGCGCCGGTCAGCGGCCTGGAGATTGCCAAGGGCATTTCTCCGGGGCTGGCCAAAAAGGCCGCCGTCATCAAGGTCAACGGCGAGCTGTGGGATCTGACCCGGCCGATCAGTCAGGACGCGCAGATCAGCATCGTCACCCGCGATCAGCCCGAAGCGCTGGAGGTGATCCGTCATGACGCCGCCCACATCATGGCGCAGGCGGTGCAGGAGCTGTTCCCGGGCACCCAGATCACCTTTGGCCCGGCCACCGAGGTGGGCTTCTACTACGACTTTGCACGCGATACGCCGTTCACCGAGGCTGATCTGCAAACCATCGAGCAGCGCATGCGGCACATCGTCAAACGCGATCTGCCCATCACGCGTGAGGAATGGCCGCACGAGCAGGCCGTGAGCCACTTCGAGAAAAGCGGCGAAAGCTTCAAGGCGGAGTGGATCAAGGAAGGTCTGGACCCTGATGAAACCCTGAGCATCTACAAGCAGGGCGAGGACTGGCTGGACATGTGTCTGGGGCCGCATCTGCCGTCCACCGGGCGGCTGGGCAGTGCCTTCAAGCTGACCAAGGTGTCCGGCGCCTACTGGCGCGGCGATGCCAACAACGCGCAGTTGCAGCGCATCTATGGCGTGGCCTTCGCCACCGAGGCCGAGTTGAAGGCCTATCTGAAGATGGTGGAAGAGGCCGAAAAGCGCGATCACCGCAAGCTCGGGCGCGCACTGGATCTGTTCCATATTCAGGACGAGGCGGTGGGCCAGGTGTTCTGGCACCCGCGCGGTTACACCCTGTTCCGCACCCTGGAACGTTATGTGCGGGAAAAGATCGCCGCCAACGATTATGTGGAGGTGAAAACCCCGCTGCTGATGGATCGCAAGCTGTGGGAAACCTCCGGCCACTGGGACTGGTATCGGCAGAACATGTTCATCGCCGAGGTGGACGAGGGCGAATCGCGCAAGTCGATGCTGGCGGTCAAGCCCATGAACTGTCCCGGTCACGTGCAGATCTTCAATCAGGGCACCAAGTCTTATCGTGATCTGCCGCTGCGCATGGCCGAGTTCGGCGCCTGTCACCGCTATGAGCCCAGCGGCGCCTTGCACGGCCTGATGCGGGTGCGCGGTTTCATCATGGACGACGCGCACATCTTCTGTACGCCGGAACAGATGCCCGCCGAGGCGGCCAACGCCGGTCAGCTGATTTTTGAGATGTACCGTGAGTTGGGCTTCGACAAGGTCGAGGTGCGGCTGGCCACCCGACCGGAAAAGCGGATTGGCGACGATGCGATGTGGGACCGGGCCGAAGCCGAGCTTAAACAAGCCTGCGAGGCAATGGGCGCGGATTTCTCCATCAGCGAAGGTGACGGCGCCTTTTACGGCCCCAAGCTGGAATTCACCCTGTACGACGCCATCGGTCGCGGCTGGCAATGCGGCACCGTGCAGGTGGATTTCAATCTGCCGGAACGCTTCAAGGCCGAATACATCGCCGAGGACGGCTCCGCGCAGCGCCCGGTGATGTTGCATCGGGCGATTCTGGGCTCGCTGGAGCGCTTCATCGGCATTCTGATCGAACAATACGCCGGCGCCCTGCCGTTCTGGCTGTCGCCGGTGCAGGTGGTGGTGGCGCCCATCGTGTCGGACGCCAATGACTACGCCGAACAAGCCTGCAAGGCGCTCAAAGCCGTCGGCATCCGCGCCGAAACCGATCTCAGAAACGAGAAGATCAACTACAAGATCCGCGAGCACTCCAATCAGAAGATTCCGGTGATCGCGGTGGTGGGGCGCAAGGAAGCCGACGAGGGCACGCTGACCTTGCGTCGCCTGGGGCAGAAGCAGCAACAGACGCTGACGCTGGAACAGGCCATCGAGGCGCTGAGCGCGGAGCAGCGGTGAGCCGCTGGCTTGCGGTGATGGTCGCGGCCGGGTTGTCGATGGCCGCGAGCGCCGCCGACATCCCCTTGCAGCTTTCCGGAAGCTGGCAACAGGGCGGGCTGATCGTCGGAAAAACCGCGCCGGGGACGCAGGTGTCTTTCAACGGCGAGGCGCTGCGCGTGTCGGAAAACGGTGATTTTGTTTTCGGATTGCACTATGAGGCGCCGCCCGCGGCCGAGCTGCGGCTTGATTCGGCGGACGGTCAGGTCTTGCGCAAGGAATTCGCGGTGCAGGCGCGGCAATACGACGAACAACGCATCAGCGGCCTGCCCGGTGCCATGGTCAATCCGCCGCAAAACGTGCTCGATCGCATCGGTCGCGACGCGGCCCTGGTGAAAAAAGCACGCGCGGTGGAATCGGACTTCGCCCATTTCAGCGGCGGCTTCCGCTGGCCGATCTCGGCCAGAATTACCGGCGTGTTCGGCAGTCGGCGGGTGTTGAATGGCACGCCCAAACGACCGCACTTCGGCATTGACATGGCCGCGCCCAAGGGTACGCCCATCAAGGCGCCAGCCGATGCCAGCGTAAGCATGGCGGAGAAGGATCTGTACTACACCGGCGGCACCGTGATTCTGGATCACGGCCACGGCGTTTCCACCACTTACCTGCATCTGTCGCAACTGGACGTAGCGGTGGGGGACAAGGTTTCCAAAGGCGAGGTGATCGGCCGGGTCGGCGCCACCGGCCGCGCGACCGGCCCGCATTTGTGCTGGCGAGCCAACTGGTTCGATGTCAGGCTGGACCCGTCCCTGCTGGTGGAATCCCGCCCGATTGAGAAAGGGGAAAAACGGTGAAAAGGCTGACCAGAATGATTGTGATCGTTGCGGTGCTGGCTGTTGCGGTGGGCGTGGTGCAAACCGTGCGCGAACCGGGGCATCTGTATGCCAAGACCGGTGAGTTCGCCGCTTGTCCGGCGCGTCCCAGTTGCGTGTCCTCCGTCGCCGAAGGCGGGGTGCATCGGATTGCGCCATTGACCCTGTCCGCGAAGCAAAGTGCGCCAATGGAAACGCTCACCGCCGCGCTGCAAGCCATGGGTGGCGAAATCAGAAATGAGTCGGAAGGCTATCTGCATGCGGTATTCGTCACCCCGCTGATGCGTTATCACGATGATGTGGAGGTCTTGCTTGGCGAGGCTGGACGCGTGGACGTGCGCTCGATCTCCCGCTTTGGTTACAACGACTTCGGGGTCAACCGCCAGCGCGTTGAGGATCTGCGGTTGCAATTGCAGTCGCCCTAGCCGCTGCTGGGGCCGAAGACCGTGGTGTGCTCACCGCGTCGAGCAGAAGCACTTGCCTGAGCGATGCCAGCAATGTTCGAGTGGCTTGTTGTCGGCGGCGGAATTCACGGAGTGCATATCGCCGCGCGGCTGATTGCCGAAGCACGGGTTGATCCAGACCAAATACGCATCGTGGACCCTGAGCCGTTGCTGGCGCGCTGGAAAGCCAATACTGCGGCGACCGGGATGCGCCACCTGCGATCGCCCATCGTTCATCACCTTGACCTGACGGCATCGTCCCTGCGCTGGTTCGCGGCCCAGCTCAAAGCCGGACAGGCCGACCTGTTCGCGCCGCCCTATGATCGGCCCGTGCTGGCCTTGTTCAATCAGCACAGCGACTACGTGATTCGCAAATATGGGCTGGATCGTTGTCATGTGGCCGAATCCGTCGCGCATATTTCGCCGGTCAGTGGTGGGTTGAAGGTGCAGTCCGAAACCGCAAAAGTACGCAAGACGCGGCGCGTCGTTTTAGCAACGGGTTTGAGCGACCAGCCGTGGCGACCGGCATGGGCGCGTTCGCATCCTGCCATTCATCATCTGTTTGACCGCGAACCCGGTCAGTCGATGCATTGCGCTGATCAAGTGGCCGTCGTTGGCGGCGGGATTTCAGCCGCGCAAGTCAGCTTGCGGCTGATCGAACAAGGCGTCTTCGTGCATCTGGTGATGCGTCACCGGCTGCGGGTGCATCAATTCGACAGTGACCCTGGCTGGTTGGGGCCCAAGTACATGCGGGCGTTTGCGCGCAGTTCTGATTACGAGCAGCGACGCGCGATGATTGCACAGGCGCGGCATCGCGGCTCGGTCTCCGATGTCATTGGGTCCGCCATCGAGCGGGCAGTCGAGCAAGGCCGGCTGCACCTTCACCAGAGCGAGGTGGAAACGGTGACTCCATGTGCCGGCGTCCTGAAGGTGAAGCTGGCTTGCGGTGCGAGCTTTCAAGCCGAGCGGATATTGCTCGCGACGGGATTTTGCGATCACCGGCCCGGTGGAAAGCTGGTGGACCGGCTGGTCGAACAATTCGAATTACCCACCGCCGGCTGTGGTTATCCGATTGTCGACCGATACCTGCGGTGGCACCCTCGCATCTTCACGGCGGGACCGTTGGCGGAGCTGGAGCTAGGGCCGGTGGCCCGAAACATCGCCGGTGCAAGGCGAGGAGCGGATCGGCTGGTGGGGTTTGCGTTGAACAAGGCTGGAAGGGGCTAAGCCGTTCGGTAGTCTTTTGACGCAGATTGAGATTCGGCTGATCGCGGCGCTGTTTATGTATTAAAAGAAGTCCGAGAACTGCATTGGCGTGCCCGGCTCCTACGACAAGTGTCTGGGCGAACCGTCGTTTTGAGCGTGCAGATTGCTGGACAGGAAGCCTGAGAACTGAATTGGCGTGCCCGGCCCGACCGGCAAGCGGTCGGGCGTTCGCAGCGGCTGAAATGCTCCACTGGAGCATTTCAAAGCACACCGCTGCTCACCCCGGAGGCCATTTCATTGGGCGGCCTCCGATGAGGTGCAGGTGCAGGTGAAACACGGATTGGCCGGCTGCGGCGCCGTTGTTGACCACCAGGCGGTAGGCTTCGCCAAAGCCTTCTTTTTCCGCGATGGCGTTGGCTTGCAGCATGAGATGACCGAGTAGGGCTTGGTCAGCATCTTGCGCGTCACACAATCGGGGCATGGGCTTTTTGGGGATGAGCAGGATGTGCATGGGCGCGACGGGATTGATGTCGCGAAACGCAAGGCATTGCTCATCCTCAAAAACGATGTCCGCCGGAATTTCGCGGTCGATGATCTTTTCAAACAGGGTCTTGCTCATCGAAAAAGTCCGTTATTTGTTGAGTGCAATAGTTTACGGAGTAACATCGTGCGGATGAGTGAAGCGCAGCAGGCAACGCAGGACTTTCGCCCCTACGCCGTTTACGGGCGCTTGTTGGGCTATACCCGCCGTTATTGGCACGTGCTGGTGCTGGCGGTGATTGGCATGGCGGCGGCGGCGGCAACCGAAGTTGGCTTCATGAGCCTGATGAAGCCCTTGCTGGACGGCAGCTTTGTGGAGCGCGATCCGGAGGTGATTCGCTGGATGCCGTTCGCCATCATCGGCCTGTTCATCATGCGCGGCCTGTCGTCCTTCGCCGCCACCTACGGCATGGCCTGGATTGCGCGCAACACGGTCAAGACCTTGCGCGGCGAGCTGTTCGACCAACTGCTGCGCATGCCCACGCGCTACTTTGATCAGGTCTCCACCGGGCAGTTGATCGCCAAGCTGACCTATCACGTGGATCAGGTGGCCGAGGCGGCCAGCACCGCGTTCACCTCGGTGGTGAAGGACGGGCTGACCATCATCGGCCTGGTGGGGTTGATGTTCTGGCTGAACTGGCAGCTGGCCTCGTTCTGCATGATTGTGGCGCCCATCATCGCGTTGATCGTGCGCTATGTGAGCCGGCGTTTTCGCAAGGTGTCGCGTCATATTCAGGACAATATGGGCATCGTGGCGCAGGCGGCGGAGGAAACGGTTTCCGGACAGCGGGTGGTGAAGATCCACAACGCGCAGGATTACGAGAACCGGCGCTTTGGCGCGGTCAACGAACGCGCCCGCTGGCTGGCGATGAAGCTGGTGGCCACCAAGGCCGGGTCGGATGCGCTGATTCAGTTCGTCGCCGCCTGGGCGGTGGCCGGCATCGTGTTTTTCGCCACTCGACCGGAAACCATTGAGCAGATCACGCCCGGGACCTTCGTGTCATTCGTCGGCGCGATGCTGGGAGTGATGAACCCCATGCGCGCGCTGAGTCGCGTCAACGAAAAAATCCAGAAAGGCATTGCCGCCGCCACCGATATCTTCCAGCTCATGGCGCAGCAACGTGAGCCCGAAGGCGGGCAGCTCGGCATCGAGCGTGCACGGGGCGCGATTGAATTTCGCGCTGTGCATTTTCGCTATCGCGATGAACTGGACGAGGTGCTGGGTGGCGTGGATCTGAAAGTGGAGCCGGGCCAAACGGTGGCGCTGGTGGGCCGGTCCGGTTCCGGCAAGTCCACGCTGCTGTCGCTGCTGCCGCGCTACTACGATCCTGATGGCGGCAGTATTTTGCTGGATGGGCGCGATCTGCGTGAGTACGACGTTCAAAGCCTGCGCAGCCAGATCGCCCTGGTCGATCAGCAGGTGAAGTTGTTTGCCGGCAGTGTGGCGCAGAATATCGCCTACGGCTTGGAGCAAGCACCCAGCCAGGCGCGTTTGATGGAGGTTGCCAAGTCCGCCCATGCCTGGGAGTTCATCCAGAAGCTGCCGCAGGGGTTTGAAACCTCCATCGGTCAGAACGGCGTGGCCTTGTCGGGCGGTCAGCGGCAACGCCTGGCCATTGCGCGCGCCTTGCTCAAGGACGCCCCCATCCTGATTCTGGACGAGGCGACCTCGGCGCTGGACACCGAATCCGAGCGGCTGATTCAGGAGGCCTTGGAACGCCTGTGCGTCGGCCGCACCACGCTGGTGATCGCGCATCGACTGTCCACCATCCAGTCGGCCGATCAGATTGCCGTCATGCAAAACGGTGTCGTGGTGGAGCAGGGTCAACATGAGGCGCTGTTGCAACGCCAAGGGCATTACGCGGCTTTGCACCAAATGCAATTCCAGTCACCCAGCGGCGCTTGATGGACGGCTTGCGTGAGTGGATGGAGCGCCGCTGGTATGGCGCATCCGCTCCGCTTGCCTTGCGGCCCTTGTCGGCCTTGTACGGGTGGATCAGCCGTCGCCGCCGTCGGCAACTCAGCGCGAGCCCGCAGCCGCTTCCCGTACCTGTTGTGGTGGTTGGAAATATCAGCGTGGGCGGCACTGGAAAGACGCCGCTGGTGATTTACTTGATCGAACGCTTGCGCGCTTGGGGATTTCAGCCCGGCGTCATTGCGCGCGGATACGGCGGCAAGGCTGATCATTACCCGCTGTTCGTCGGTGCACAAACCAGCGCCGAGCTTGCCGGTGATGAGCCAACCTTGGTTGCGCAGCGAACCGGGGCCCCCGTCTTTGTTTCGCCCGATCGGCTGGCGGCGGCCAGAGCATTGCTCGCCGCGAAACCTGAAGTCGATCTAATCATTTCTGATGATGGCTTGCAGCACTATCGCTTAGCGCGCGATGTGGAAATTTGCGTGGTGGATGGCGCGCGTGGATTGGGCAATGGCGCCCTGTTGCCGGCTGGCCCGCTGCGTGAGCCGAGATCGCGGCTCGACGAGGTGGCTTTGTTGGCCATCAACGGCGACGGGTTTACACATCACCATCCGCATCAGATTCGATATCAGCGACGGATTCAGCACGCGATTCATCTGGTGGATCAAACCAAATCCGATCTTTCAGACTTGTCAGGCCAACGGGTGCATGCGGTCGCCGGCATCGGAAAGCCAGCGGCATTTTTCGACGCCTTGCGTGCGTTTGGAATTGAGCTGATCGAGCACGCTTTCGCCGATCATCACCGATTTTCCGAGTCTGATCTGCGCTTTGACGATGCCCTTCCGGTGCTGATGACGGAAAAGGATGCGGTCAAATGCGCGGGCTTCGACCTGAATCGCTTACACGCCGTTCCATTGGAGATTGCACTGGACCCGTCCGCCGAGCGTCGTGTGCGAGAATTAATCGAACCACTGCGTCAAAAAGGATGAGCGAAGGTGCCGGTTGTTGATCAGCGTCTGTTGGATATCTTGGTGTGCCCGGTGACTGGCGCGCCGCTGGAGTGGCATGCGGACAAGCAGGAGTTATGGTCCCCGGCCGCGCGTCTGGCCTACCCGGTGCGTGATGGTGTTCCGGTGATGCTGGAAGACGAAGCCAGGCTGTTAAGCGAAGAAGAGATCAAATAAACGAAAATGGAGCGAAAGGGAGCGTCGCCTTGAAATTCAAGGTCGTCATTCCGGCGCGCTTGGCATCCACCCGCTTGCCGCAGAAGGTGTTGCGGCAGATTGCCGGCAAGCCATTGATTCAATACGTGTGGCAGGCGGCGAAGGGCGCCGGCGCGGATCAGGTTGTCGTGGCTTGTGATGATGAGCGCGTGCTGTCCGTCGTCAACGGCTTTGGTGCGCAGGCGATGATGACCGATCCGGCGCACCAGTCGGGCACGGACCGGGTGAATGAGGTCGCCAGAAAGGCCGCTTGGGGGGATGACAGCATCGTGGTCAACCTTCAGGGTGATGAGCCCTTGATGCCGGCTGCATTGGTGCAGCAGGCGGCGTCACTGCTGGCGCAGGACCCACGCGCGGATCTGGCGACGCTGGGTCACCAAATCGAATCCGCCCGGCAGTGGCTGGATCCGAATGTGGTCAAGCTGGTGATGGACGCAGAACAGTTCGCGCTTTATTTTTCACGCGCGCCGATCCCGTGGCAGCGTGACGCCCGTGGTGACTCCGACGCTGATCATTTCCCCGCCGGCCTGGCGTATCGCCACATCGGGCTTTATGCCTATCGCGTTGGCAGTTTGCGTCGCTTCAGCGGCTTGCCGGCGGCATCGGTCGAGCAGTGCGAAGCTCTGGAGCAGCTACGCGCGCTGTCCAATGGTTTTCGCATCAAGGTCGGGATCACCGGGCAGGCGCCGCCACCCGGTGTTGATACCGAAGCTGATTTACTGGCGGTGGCGGACGTACTCCGTGCCCGCACCCCATGATCTGTCCTGGTATTCAGTTGCGGGTTTGGGTTGAGCCGGACGCCGGGAAGCGGGTTTCTACCTGAACGAAGGGCGATGCCGGTTCGCTGCTTGGCGACTCGGCTGGCGTTTCGTCCTCAGTTTGCGTGATTGCTTCCACGGCCTCGTCGGCTGATGGCGCCGTGCGGGATTCCTCGGTGGTCGCCGCGGGTTCTTCGGTCACCGCTTCCACCTCAAGTTCCACCGGCTCGGGTTCGGGCGCTGGCGCGGATGTTTCCGCATCTTGTTGGGGTGGTTCCACAGGTGCTGACTCGGTGTGCACGTCGGCTTGCAGGCCTGGTGCTTCGGTCGGCTCGGCCGTGGCGATGGTTTGCGGTTCGGCGCTGATGCTCGGCGGTGGCGCCGGGAAACGGGTTTCCACGTTCTCGAACGGACCGCCGCCGGTGCTGGACAGGCTGTTCGGGCTGGTGATTCCTGCGTTTTGTGCTGGCGCTTCTGCTTCGTCCGCTTGTGGCTCGATTTCAGGCGGCGTGGTTTCAGGAGGTGCGCTCTGGGTGCACTGAACCGGCGAGACAGGCGCGGGCTCGGGTTTGACGGCCTCTGCTACCGGGCTTGTTTCTGCGTCCGCGATGGGGTCGTGAACCGCCGCCACGGTTTCGACCGGCGTCGAATGTTCCGCAGCGCCGGAGGTCGGTGTGGGCGTATCCGGCTTGGGTTGCTCGGTTTTTTCGGTGCTTGGCGCCGGCACCGCTTGCGGCGAGGCACTGGCGGCCTTGGGTTGCTTTGTTTGTGCCTGCTCCGGTGTCTGCATCAATGCAGCGGCAAGGTCAGGCGGCAGGTTGTCGCGGTTGACGGATGCCGCGCGCTCGCCTTGCCGTTCACCGCGTCCGCGCCCACGGCGCCCACGGCGGCTGCGACGCCCTTCGTTGTTGCCGTTGTTGCCGCCGCTCTTGGTGTTGTTGTTGCTGGACTCCGCGCCGGCGTTGCGTGCACCGCTGTTTTTGGCGCTGCTGGCGGTGTTGTCCTTTTTCGGCTGGTTCTTGTTTTGCGCCGCTTGGGAACGCTCGCCGCGACGCTGGTTCTGTCCACGTTGCGCGTTGTTGCTGCGTGACTTGCTGGCGTCGGCGCGCCGCTTGGAATCCTCCTTGTTCGGCGCGGTGCGACGGTTTCTGGGCGGCGCTTTCTTGGGTTTGGGCGGCGGTTTGGGGCCAACGCCCAACAGCTTGAGCAGTTTGCTCCAGAATGATTCGCCCTCGGTCGTTTTCATGGCCGGTGCGGGCGCGATCGGCTGCGGAGCCGGAGCCGACGGCGTGATTTGCTTGACGGCGGCGGCTTCGCTGCGGGCCGCGGGCCGCGATTCCGCCATTTGTTCAATCGCGTCGGCGTCAAAGTTCTGCGCCAGCAAATGACTCCAGGCGGCGTTGTCGTCCTGCTGCAGCTGATCGCCACGCACGCGCCGAATTTCGAAGTGCGGCGACTGCAACGTCGCGTTGGGAATCACCGCCACGGTCACGCGGCAGCGCGATTCGATTTCCCGCACGTCGATACGTTTTTCGTTGAGCAGGAAGGTGCCGACATCCAGCGGCACCTGCACGATGACGCGACCGGTGCGGTCTTTCATCGCTTCTTCTTCAATCAAGCGCAGCACGGACAGTGAAATGGATTCGACGCTGCGGATATGACCTTGTCCGCTGCAGCGCGGACAGCTCAGTTGCGTGTGTTCGGCCAGCGTGGGGCGCAGCCGTTGGCGCGACATTTCCAGCAGGCCAAAGCGCGAAATGCGCCCGACCTGAATGCGCGCACGATCGATCTCGCAGGCTTTCTCCAGACGCTTCTCCACCTCTTTCTGGTTTTTGCTGGCGTTCATGTCGATGAAATCGATCACCACCAGGCCGCCGAGATCACGCAGGCGTAGCTGGCGCGCGATTTCATCGGCGGCTTCCAGGTTGGTATTGAGCGCGGTGTCTTCGATGCTGCCGCCGCCGGTGGATTTGGCGCTGTTGATGTCGATGGAGGTCAGCGCTTCGGTGCGATCGATAACAATCGAGCCACCCGACGGCAGGCGAATGGTGCGCTCATGCGCCAGTTCGATCTGGGATTCGATCTGGAAGCGCGAGAACAGCGGCGTATCGTCCTGGTGCAGCTTGAGCAGCTTCAGGCTTTGCGGCATCACCAGTTCAAGGTGACGCCGGGCTTCGGCGAAAATCTGCTCGTGGTCGATCACCACCTCGCCGATATCCGGCCGCAGATAGTCACGCAAGGCGCGCAAGATGATGTTGTTTTCCTGATAGATCAGAAACGGTGCGGGTTTGTCTTCAGCGGCTTTTTCAATCGCGCGCCAGATATCGGCCAGATAGTCGGCATCCCATTGCAACTCCTCGGCGTTGCGGCCGACGCCGTTGGAACGCACGATCACGCCCATGCCTTGCGGTAGTTTCATCGACTCCAGCGCGGCCTTGGCTTCCTGCCGTTCGTCGCCCTCGGCGCGCCGCGAGACGCCGCCGGCGCGTGGGTTGTTGGGCATCAGGACCAGATAGCGTCCGGCCAGCGAGATGTAGGTTGTCAGCGCCGCGCCCTTGTTGCCGCGCTCTTCTTTTTCAACCTGGACGATCAGCTCCATGCCTTCGGCCAGAACTTCACGGATCGAGCCTGAGGGCTGACGATAGTAGGACTTGGCGATTTCCTTCAGCGGCAGAAAGCCGTGCCGCTGACTGCCGTACTCAACAAAGCAGGCTTCCAGACTGGGCTCGATACGAGTGATCTTGCCCTTGTAAATGTTTGATTTCTTTTGTTCTCGTCCAGCGATCTCGATATCGAGGTCATGCAGCTTCTGGCCGTCTACGATGGCCACGCGCAGTTCTTCGCGCTGCGTGGCGTTGATCAAAATGCGTTTCATGAATGCGGTCTCTGAAAAGGCTCAACCGCAGCCACGCGAATGCGTTATCTGGCAGGCGCAGGTTCATTGGATTGATTCGGGTTCTGCGATGCGGGAGCCTGTAGGCTAATGGGAAACATCTGTCCCAGCTTTGTGATTTGATCTTTGGCTGGACAACACATCGGGAACGAAACAAGGCTAAGCTCTTGGCGGTGTTCGCCAACGCACGACCGTTCGATCCCTCGTCACCGACGGCGCATGCCGTGCGGTCAGATTTCGGGCTCCGGGAATGCCACCTGGAATCACGGAGTAATGCCATTTTGCCACAAGCCAATCAACAAGTCCGATACTTGCGCGCCGGCGAGGGCGAAGCCGGTCAGCGCATCGACAATTTCCTGATGCGGACCCTGAGCGGCGTGCCCAGGTCACACGTTTACCGATTGCTGCGCTCGGGGCAGGTCAGAATCAATGGTGGTCGGGTCAAGCCACAGCGCAAACTGGCCTTGGGTGATGAGGTTCGCGTGCCACCGGTGCGTGTGTCGGGGCCAGGCGAGAAAGCGCGCCCGCCGGACGCGGTGCTGAACCGCTTGCGTGAGGCCATCATTCATGAAGATGCACATTACCTGGCCTTGAACAAGCCGGCCGGCATCGCCGTGCATGCCGGCAGTGGCCTGGACTACGGCGTGATCGAGGCGGTCAAGGCCTGGAACCGTTTCGAGTTTGTCGAGCTCTGCCACCGCCTGGATCGTGACACCAGCGGCGTGATGTTGCTGGCCAAGAGCCGCGCCGCGCTGTTGCGGGCGCATCAGGCCTTGGCGGCAAGAGTGGCGGACAAGCGCTATTTCACCTTGCTCTGCGGGCGCCTGAAAGGCGAGATACGCCAAGTGGACGGCGCACTGACCAAGACGGCGGTCGCCGGCGGTGAACGCATCATGCGGGTTGACGACGAAAGCGGTCAGGACGCAAAGACCGAATTCCACGCCCACACGCGCTTTGCCGGCGCCACACTGTGCCAGGTGCGGATACATTCCGGGCGCACGCATCAGATTCGCGTACACGCGGCATCCATCGGGCATCCGGTGGCCGGTGACGACAAGTATGCGGATCGCGCAAGTGTGCATTGGGCGCGATCCATCGGTTTGCGGCGTATGTTCCTGCATGCACATCTGTTGCGCCTGCCGCAAGCCGCGCAATTTCCGGAGTTGGTGGTGCACGCGCCGCTGGCCGGTGAGTTGGACGCCGTGCTGGCGCAATTGGCGGAACAGGGGGCTGCTGGCTCATGAGCGGACGGTTGCCGCAGTTGCAGCTGCTGATTTTTGATTGGGACGGCACGTTGGCCGACAGCACTGGCGCCATCGTGCGTCACATGCAGGACATGATTGTCGCGCTGGATCTGCCGTCCAGAACCGATCAGCAAATCGTGGAACTGATCGGCATTGATTTTCGGCAAGGCCTGCGTCAGCTTTACCCACAGGCTGACATTGATCAATTGCTGGCGCGGATCATGGAATATCGGCGTGGCAAGCCCGCCGCCGGGGAGCCGGATGTGGCGCTGTTCGCCGGTGCGATCAGCGCACTGCGGCGTCTGCGGTCGGCGGGTTATCAACTGGCCATCGCCACCGGAAAAACACGCCGCAGTCTGGATCAGGCGCTTCGCATGTCACCGGAGGTCGAACAAATGATGTGCGGCTCCCGCACTGCCGATGAAACGGCAGCCAAACCGGATCCGTTGATGCTTGCCGAACTGCTGGCCAGTTCAAGGCTGCACCCCGAACAGGCGCTGATGGTTGGCGACACCGACTATGACGCGCAGATGGCCAGGCAACTGGGCATGCCGATGGTGGGGGTCAGTCGCGGCGCGCATGACGGCGCAAGAATCCGTCAAGGCGGGGCAATGGCCTTGATCGAAACGGTCGCCGAGCTGCCTGCCTGGTTGGGACATTGAGTTCGTATCCGGCGCGATCAAAGTCGCAAGACCGACCGCAAACTCACCCACCGGCTGCAGGGCTGTCGACGAAAGTGTGACGCAGTTCACATATTGGGCGTCAACTGTGAACTGCGTCACGTATTTCCATGCTCGTCGCCCCTAAGCTAATGTTGTGTCTCTTCATGACAGGCGCGATCGGCTTGGGGGTATACGGGTAGGCAATTGATGCAGGCATTCGAAAAATCCGGGTTCTCGTTGCACGAGAAACCCAATGGTGGAGAAGCCTCATTTGCGGCGCCTGCTGCGGGTTCCAGCGCAAGCCTTGGTTCCAGTCGGGTGCTGGATCGGGCGCAGCTTTTCGCACCCGAAATTCCCACCGCCGAGGTGTTGGAGTTTGAGCCCGAGGACGGTGAGCGGCCGGAGGAGTGGCATTCGCTGCTCTCGGGCAGTCGCATCTTCCGCAATCTGCCGCCGGACAGCTTGCGCGGGGTATTGCATTCCATGACCTTCCGGCGGGTTCGGGCGGAAGAATCGGTGTTGCAGCAGGGCAAGGCGGCGCACTCGGTGTTCGTCATGGTCGAGGGCTGCGCAACGATCCTGCGTGAACGCATTGGTGAATTGCCGCTGGGCGTGGGCGGGGTCGCCGCCGGAGAATTCTTCGGTGAGGACGCGTTGTTGAGCGGCAGCCAGCGCCAGACAACCGTGCGAATGCTCAGCGACGGTCGCTTGATGCGCCTGCCGGCCGAGAAATTCATGGCGTATCTGGTCGACCCCCTGTCCGTCACCGTCACGCAGGCGCAAGCCGATCAAGCCGTGGGCCAGGGCATCGGGCGCGTGATCGATGTGGGTTTGCCAAGCCGTGCGCAGGCACGGCAGCGTGCCGGCACGATGAACATGCCCTTCTTCACCTTGCGGGCGCGTCTGTGGAACCTGCCGCGCGCCAGATATTTCTGCGTCGGCGATGATGCCTTGTCTCCCAGATTGGCCGCGCTGTTGTTGCGCGAAAAGGGTTACGACGCCGTTGTCATCGCCTGAGGTCGGGGGAGGTGGTGTCAGGGCAGGGTAAAGCCGGCTGATCGCAGCAGGCGGCTGGTTTCGATCAGCGGCAGGCCAATCAAGGCGGTTGGGTCTTTGCTGCTGATCTGTTCGAAAAGGCTGATGCCCAAACCTTCGCAACGGAAGCTGCCGGCGCAATCCAGTACGTCTTCGGTGGCCACGTAGCGGCGAATTTCTCCAACGCCGAGTGCGCGAAGCTTGACGCTGGTCCGGTCCAGATGGCTTAGCGTGGTTTCGGACGCCTTGTTCAGCAGGCATACGGCGGTGAAGAATTGCACCTCATGCCCCTGCATGAAGCCGAGCTGCTCAATCGCCTTCTCGGCTGTGCCGGGCTTGCCAAGAATCCGCGTACCGCAGGCGGCGGTCTGGTCTGACCCGAGAATCCAGGCCCCGGGCCTTTGCGCGGCCAGGCTTGCGGCTTTTGCCTGCGCCAGGCGCGTTGCGAGCGCTGACGCCATCTCTCCGGGGCGGACACGTTCGTCAACGCCGGTCGGGATTTGTTCGAACGGCAAGCGCAGGCGTTCGAGCAGCGATGCGCGAAAACGGGAGCCAGATGCCAGGATCAGTTGCGACATTTGCGGTCAGCGTATCGAATAAGGGCTTGAAAAGCTTACGACAGTTGAGTGCCGGACTTTGACAATCCGCGCTTCTGATTTTATGATCCGCCGCCGATTTTTATGCGGCCATGCCTCAGATTTCAAGGATTTGTGTTTCGCAGGCCTTGGCGCGGAAACAACGCGTTCAAGGGCAGCTACAGATGACCGCCGCGCCGCGCCTGGCGGGACTCGGTATCCGCTTTGCGCAACCCGTATCCTATGAATTGACGTTCGAACAGGCCGCTGGAGACTGGCTGTGGGGACACAGCAGGGGCGAATTGACGCTCGATTGCAGCAGCTGCGAGCAGGCATTCGGTTGGCCCCTGAAATTATCGCACCGCCTGCGGCTGGTCAGAACCGAATCCGAAGAAAAACGCCACCTTTCCGAGTCTGAACCCTATCTGGTCGAAGACGACCACATCGATATTCACCCATTACTGGAAGACGAGATTCTGCTGGCCCTGCCGATGATTGCGCGCTGCGCGACATGTGACAAGATCGCCGCTGAAACGATGGAAGCCAACACGGACCCGGAATCATCGTCACCGTTTGCGGTACTGAAAAGTTTGAAATTTGATTAGGGCATTGCGCCCCTGTTGCTTGAACGAGGATCCTTACCATGGCAGTTGCCCAATCCAAGAAATCCCGCGCGATGCGTGGCCACCGACGTTCGCACGACGCGCTCAAGGCGCCGGCGCTGTCGACCGACCCGACCTCCGGCGAGACCCACCTGCGACACCACGTCACCGCTGACGGCTACTACCGCGGCCGTCGCGTGATCGAACAGCCGGTGGTTGAAGACGACAGCGACGAATAAAGCCGCCGGGTACTGGCTGTGCCCGTGAAGCTTGCCATTGACGCGATGAGCGGCGACCACGGGACGCCGGTCACCGTGCGCGCGGCGCTTTCCTGTTTGCAGGCGCACGACGACCTGGAGCTGATCCTGGTCGGTGACGAGACCGTCCTCAACGCAAGCCTGAAAACACATTCGGAGGTGTACAGTCAGCGCTTGAAGGTCCAGCACGCCTCCGAAGTGGTGGCGATGGATGAATTGCCGTCCAAGGCCCTGCGGCAGAAGAAGGATTCGTCCATGCGCGTGGCTGTCGATCTGCTCAAGCAGGGACGGGTCGAGGCGGTGATTTCTGCGGGCAATACCGGCGCACTGATGGCCACCGCGCGCTTTGTGCTGAAAACCCTGCCGGGGATTGATCGCCCGGCCATCGTGTCACCGATTCCGGCGGTTCGCGGCCAGGTGCACATGCTGGATCTGGGCGCCAACGTGGACAGTACGCCCGAACAACTATTCCAGTTCGCGGTGATGGGTTCGGCGCTGATCACCGCAATGCAAGGCGTCGACAAGCCCAGTATCGCCTTGCTGAATATTGGCTCCGAAGAAATCAAGGGCAATGAAACCATCAAGCAGGCGGCGTCGCTGTTGCAGGCCTCGCATCTGAATTACGTCGGCTATGTGGAGGGTGACGGCATCTTTCTGTCGGATGTTGACCTGGTGGTCTGTGATGGTTTTGCCGGCAATGTCGCACTCAAGACCGGCGAGGGCGCGGCCAGGATGATCGGTCAGTTCATGCGCCAGGAGTTCGGTCGCAGCTGGATCAGGAAGTTGACCGCGTTGACCGCGCTGCGCAGTCTGAAGGCGCTTGCCAGACGCATCGACCCGCGCGAACACAATGGTGCGACGCTCCTGGGCTTGAACGGGACGGTCATCAAATCCCATGGCAGCGCGGATGCGGTGGCGTTCGCGCGCGCCATTGAGGTGGGCATTCGTGAAGTGCGGGAGCGGGTGCCGGAGCGAGTAACGCAATTGCTGGCGGATGCTTAAATCCGCGCTTATTTGACCAACAGGTTCAGGTCAAAAATGGGCAGCAGAATCGCCAACACGATCAGCAACACCAGGCCGCCCATGACCAGAATGAGAATGGGTTCGAAAACACCCATCAATGCCGCCACCAGCGTTTCCACTTCGCGTTCCTGATTTTCCGCGGCGCGGTCCAGCATCTCATCCAGGGTGCCGGAAGACTCACCGCTGGCGATCAGGTGAATGGCGATGGGCGGAAACAGCTTGGATTGATCCAGCGAGCGCGCCAGCGAGCCGCCTTCGCGCACCTTGATGGTGGCGGCTTCAATCGCCTCGCGCATGGGCGCATTGGAAACCACCTCGGTGCCGATGCGCATGGCCTCGAGAATGGGTACGCCGCTGCCAAACAGAATGCCCAGCGTGCGGGTGAAGCGGCCGGTATTGGCGCCGCGCACCAGGCGCCCAATGAGTGGGATGCGCAGCTGATTCTGATGCACCTGACGTCGAAAGCCGTCATTCTTCATCATGCGCGAAAAGCCCAGCGCGGCCAGCACGCCGGCCACCGCCAGATAAACGCCCCAGGCGCGCAGAAAATCGCTCATCGCAATCAAACCGATGGTGAGGCCGGGCAGCTCGGTATCAATATCCGAATACACGCCTACCACTTGCGGCACCACGTAGGCCAGCAGCATCACCACCACGCCGATCGCCACCAGCGACAGAATCACCGGATAAACCGCCGCCAGAACCACTTTTTGCTGCATCGCCTGGCGTCTTTCAACGTATTCGGCCAGGCGCTCCAGAATCAGGTCCAGCTTGCCGGACTGTTCGCCGGCTTGCACCGTGGCGCGGAACAGGGCAGGAAAGGCATTGGGAAACTGATTGAGCGACTGCGCCAGACTGGCGCCTTCCATGACGCCGCTGCGCACGCCCAACGCGATTTTCTTGACCCGTTTGGACTCGCTCTGTTGTGAAACGGCGGTCAGTGCTTCGTCCAGCGGCAGGCCGGAACGCACCAGGGTGGAAAGCTGACGCGTGAACAGGGTCAGTTCGGTGGTGCTGAGGCTGCCACGTCCGCGTTGCAGGAAGCTGCCGCCATCTTCCTGGTTGCGCTCCGCCACCGCTTTCATCTGCAGCGGGTTGAGACCGCGATCGCGCAACAAGGACCGCGCGTGGCGCGCGGTATCGCCCTCGATCAGGCCTTTTTCCTCGCGCCCTTTTTTGTCGAGCGCGCTGTATTCAAAGGCGGGCATGGAGGCTGCTGTTCCTCATTCCTCGATCGTCACGCGCAGCACTTCACGCAGCGTAGTGTGACCGGCAATGACTTTTCGTCGCCCGGAATCAAGAATGCCGGGGCCGCGGGTGCGCGCGTAGTTCTCGATCGCCTGTTCGCTGGCGCCGTCGTGAATCAGGGTTTCGATCTGCCGATCCACTTCGATGATTTCATGAATGCCGCTGCGACCGGCAAAGCCGGTATGACGGCATTGCGGACACCCCACCGGCCGATACAACTGCGTGCTGGCACCCGAATCCGGCGGCAGCCCCAATTGCTCGCATTCCACAACGCTGGGCGCGTAAGGTTCCTTGCAATGCTTGCACAAGGTGCGCACCAGGCGTTGCGCCATCAACCCGACCAGCGATGAAGACAGTTGGTAGGGTTCCACGCCCATGTCGCGCAACCGGGTGACGGCGCCGGCGGCGGTATTGGTGTGCAGGGTGGACAACACCAGGTGGCCGGTCTGTGAGGCTTGCACCGCAATCTGCGCGGTTTCCAGGTCGCGGATTTCACCCACCATCACCGCGTCGGGATCTTGCCGCAGGATGGCACGCAGACCGCGCGCAAACGTCATGTTGACCTTGGCGTTGACCTGGGTTTGACCGACGCCGTCGATGTTGTACTCGATCGGGTCTTCCACCGTCATGATGTTGCGGCTGCGGTCGTTGAGCACCGACAGCGCCGAGTAAAGCGTGGTGGTCTTGCCCGAGCCGGTGGGGCCGGTGACCAGCAGGATGCCGTAGGGCCGAAAGATGATGCGGCGCAGGATTTCGATCTGGCTGGCATCCAGCCCCAGGTGTTCCAGATCCAGCCGCTCGGCCTGCTTGTCCAGAATCCGCATCACCACCCGTTCGCTGCTCTGGCCGGTGGGGATGGTGGAAACGCGCACATCCACCTGACGGCCGCCGAAGGCGCGCGAGATGCGACCGTCCTGCGGCAGGCGTTTTTCTGCGATATCCAGTTTGGCCATCACCTTGATGCGTGACACCAGCCTTGCGGCCAGCGCACGCGGCGGGCTCATGACCTCGCGCAAGACCCCGTCCACCCGAAAGCGGACCAGCAGGCTGCGCTCAAACGCTTCCACATGGATATCCGAGGCGTTCTCGCGGATGGCCTCGATCAGCAGACCGTTGATGAACTTGATGACCGGCGCATCATCGCTGGATTCGAGCAGGTCCTGATTTTCCTGCAAGGCCAGGGCAATGGCGTCGAGATCGGCCTCCTCGTCGTCCAGCCCGTCCATCAGGCTGGCGGCGGCGCCGGTCTGACCTTCATAGGTGCGTGACAAGACCGCGTCGAAGCGCTGCGCTTCGACCAGTTCCAGACGCAGCGGGCGTCCCACAAAGCGCCGCGTTTCCTGCACCGCCTCGGCGGTGGCGCTGCCTTTGCGGCCCATCACCAGCACGTGGTCGCCCCGATCTTCGGCCACCACCAGGCCATGCCGTTTGGCGAAGGCGAACGAGGGACGCCTCAAGCTATCCATCGTTGATGTCAGGGCTGCGCTCCGGCCTCAGCCTCAGCTTCAGTGGCCGTGCCTGAGCCGCGTTCGGCGAACTGGTCGTAAGGGGCGAGCAAGATGCGTTCGCCACCAATCAGGGGCACGGCAGTGCTGCCCATGCTTCTCTGCAGGCTACGCAGTGATTCATACTTGCGACGCGAGAAAATGTCGCCTTCGGCCTGCTTGCGCAGGATCGCCGGGCGGATGAAGATCATCAGATTGCGCTTGACCTTGTTGATCGAGCGGAACTGAAACAGCGAGCCGATCACCGGAATGCTGCTGAAAAAGGGTACGCCACGTTGGGTATCGTCCAGGCTGTCGTCGATCAGGCCGCCCAACACCAACACCTGACCGTCGTCGACGCTGGTGGTGTTGTTGAGCGTGCGCTTGTTGGTGATCAGGTCCACCGCGCCGGTGGCGCTGCTGACCAGGCTGGAGATCTCCAGCTCCAGCTCCAGCTTGATGGTGTTGCCTTCGTTGATCTGCGGGGTGATACCCAGGGTCAAGCCCACGTCTTTTCGTTCGATGGTCTGAAACGGATTGACCACGCCGGCGGTGCTGCTGCTGACGCCGGTATTGCTGAAGGAGCCGGTGAGAAAGGGCACTTCCTGACCGACGGAAATCTCCGCTTCCTCGTTGTCCAGCGTCACCAGCGTGGGTGTGGAGAGGATGTTGGAATCACCGTCGCCTTGCAGCGCCTTGATCAGCACCGCAAACGAGGTGCCGTCACCACGGTCGCGACCGGCGCCGATATTGATGCCCTGGCTGACCAGGCCGGCGGGGCTGCCGTTGGGCGCCAGCGCCGCAGCCAGTCCCGAAAGTGTGTCCGGATCCAGAATGCCGGCGGCGGCGATGCGCTCGTCATTCAGCACCGCCCAGTCCACGCCCAACTGCGCGGATTTGTTGGCGCTGACCTCGGCGATCAGCGCTTCCACCAATACCTGCGCGCGACGAATATCCAGTTTGGCGATCACCTCGCGAATCTGGCGCATGGTCTTGGGCGGTGCGGTGATGATCAGCGCGTTGGTGTCTTTGTCTGCCAACACCGTGGCCTGGCTCTGATTCCTGGTGGCCGATGCTGCCTTGCCCGCGCCGGCGCGCTTGCCGGATCTGTTCGCTTCTTCGGCATAGCCTTCGAGAATCGGCGCCAGATTTTCCGCATCCGCAAAACGCAGATAGACCACCTGGGTGGCGCCGTCCTCGCCGACCGGGATATCGAGCTGCGCCACGACCTCCAGCAGTTTCTGCCGCTCCGCCCGATCACCGGCGATCAATACGGCGTTGGAGCGTTCATCGGCGATGGCCGCCACCTGCTGCTGTTGCGCGCCCTTTTGTGGTTTGCCGCCGCCTTGCGCCAGCGCCGACAGGGTGCTGACCACGTCCGTCGCAGTGGCGTATTCGAGCCGCACGATTTCAATCCCGCGATCACCGGATTGATCGATCTTGCGGATCAGATTGGCCATGCGCTGCACGTTGGCGGCGCGGTCGGCGATGATCAGCATGTTGCTGGGCGCGTAGGCTGCCAGGTGGCCCCACTGCGGAACCAGCGGACGCAAGATCGGCACCAGTTGGGCCGCGGATACGTTCTGGATGCTGTAGACGTGGGTGACGATTTCGTCGATGGCCAGATCGCTTGCGGTGCCCGAGAAGCTGGAACCTTCCTGTCGCGCATTGGTTTCGGGGACGATCTTGACCGTGCCGCCGGACGGAATGGCCGCAAAACCCTGCACCTGCAAGACGGCAAGAAAGGTTTCGTAGACGCTGTCCTCGTCCATGGGGCTGGAGGAGATCACCGTCACCTTGCCCTTGACGCGCGGATCGATGATGAAGTTGCGTCCGGTGACTTCGGACACGGTCTGAATCAGCGTGCTGATGTCCGCGTCCTTGAGGTTCAGGGTCACCTCGGCCTGCGCGCTGGCGCAGAACAAGCCGATGAGCAATACGAACGGTCGGGTGATGGCCTGCCAATGGGCGCGCCAGCCTGCGGGGGTGAGATTCATACGGTCAGTTGAAGTTGATATTCACCGTCTGCTGCTGACCGCCGCGTTCGATCACGACGGTCAAGGCGCTGGCCTGTCCGATGCTGCTCAGCAGCTGCAGGCCTTGGGAGGGGTCGTTCAATTGTATGCCATTGACTTGAGTGACGAGATCGCCAGGACGCAAGCCGGCGGCGGTGAATACGCTGCGATCACGTCCCGGATAAATCCGGTAACCGCGCATTTGGCCGCCGCTGTTGGCGGGTTGCACACGTAGATAATTGGAGGCTTTGCTGGGGTCGGCCAACAGCGTTTGGCGAACCTTGGACAGCTGCGCCGCCGGACTGTTCGGATTCCTGTTTGCGGCCGGGCGCCGGTAGGCGGTCTCCGAGGCGCTGGACGGTCGGTCGCGATCGATGCGCAGGGTTTCCAGCTTTCCGGCGCGTTTGAGAATCACCCGGTCCGGAAAAATCGAATGCAGCAGGGCGCCGCGAATGATGTTGTCGCCAACGGCATAGGGCTTTTCCTCACCACTGGAGGTTGCAATCAGCGCGCGTGAGCCGTCATCGGCGCTGCCCGCCAGAATGCCCAGCAATGTGAGATTGAGCCGTGTGTCTGGCGCATCGCTGAGGTCGGTGGCTTGGGTTTCCTCGGTTGCTTTGGGCTGGCCAAACAAATGTGCCGAGACAATGCGCTGAACCTGCGCGTTCACATCCTGGCCTGCCTTGCCCGCCTGATTTTCAGCGGGCGGTGCTTGCCAACGCGCCGACGGTGGCGCTGGAATCAATCGCCACACGAGCTGCCCCAGGCTGACGGCAATCAAAACGACCAGAATCACCTCCATCAGCGCCGGCAGGCGATGCCCGTGACGGGTGTAGGCGGCTTGCAGCAAGGGCGGAATCTGTGCGCGAGACTGAACCATGCCCAATCATAGCCGGCCCTTGGATTGCGGTGCGTCCACGCATTGGGTAGGTTCGGCTCCGGGAAGGCGGAGGCAGCGCGCGCATGAGTGGTCGCACGGGAGTTCGTTTGGCGGTGAGTCTGTTGGTTCTCGGCCTGTTCATGCTGCACGTTTCGGGTCTGGTGCCCATGCGGTTGCTGACTCTGGTCGAGGCAGCGACCTATGATGCCCGCACGCGCCTGACGCTGGACGGCCCGGGCCAGGCGCAGGTGACGGTGCTGGATATCGATGAGCGCAGTATCGCGGCCGAAGGCCAATGGCCCTGGCCGCGCGACAAACTGGCCGCGCTGGTGGACCTGCTGTTCGATCACTATGGCGTGGCGGTGCTGGGTTTTGATATCGCCTTCGCCGAGCCGGATCGCGCCAGTGCCGATCTGCTGGACAAACTGCGCAAGCAGGGCGACGCGCTTGATCAGCAGACCTTGGCGCGGCTGCGTCCGAAGCTGGATTACGACCGCCAGTTTGCGCAGGCACTGAAGGGGCGACCCATCGTCATGGGCTATTTCTTCAAGCCGAGTGTGATTCCGGGCGAGCCAGCGACCACCGGCACGATTTGTGCGCCCGACATCGAGAAAAAGGCGGCGGCGCTATTGGCGGTGGATTTCATCCAGCCCGCGGGTTTCGGCGGCAATGTCCAAGCGCTGCAGCAAGCCGTTGCACATTGTGGTTTTTTCGACAACCCACGGGTGGATGCGGACGGTATTTATCGGCGCATCCCGTTGATGCAGTCGTATCAGGGTGAGATTTATCCCTCACTGGCGCTGGCCGTTCTCAGCCTTGCCCTGGGCACGTCGTTCGAATTCGAGTTCGATCCGCCGCAGATGCGCACCTCGCTCAACCTGGAAGCGGTACGGCTGGGCGATGTGCGTATTCCGGTGGACGAGGATGTGTCTGCCTACGTGCCCTATCGCGGCCCGTATCGCACCATGCCTTATGTGTCGGTCACCGATGTTCTTTCCAAGCAGGCGGATAGCAGTCGCCTGCAAGACAAAATCGTGTTGATGGGCACCAGCGCCGCCGGTCTGCTGGACATTCGGGCAACGCCGGTGGGCGGCGTGTTTCCGGGGGTGGAAATTCACGCCAGCCTGATTGCCGGCGCGCTCGACGGATCGGTGCGGCAGAAAGCGCCGTATTACGCCGGGTTGGAAACCGTGATGCTGCTGTTCGTGTCCTTGTTGATGGCCTGGCAGTTCTCACGGCTGTCGCCGCTGCTGGGCGCCAGTCTGACCGGCGCGCTTGTACTGGGCATCGGGATGCTGGCCTTCGTCATGTGGAGCGCGGCTGATTTTGTCATGCCCATGGGTGTGCCGATGCTGTTCACCCTGACCCTGTTCACTGCCCACTTGCTCTACGGATATTTCATTGAATCACGTGGCAAGCGCGAAATCTCACGCCTGTTCGGTCAATACGTGCCACCGCAGCTGGTGGAGGAAATGGCGGCGCACCCGGAAAGCGTGTCGATGGAAGGTGAAGCGCGTGAGATGACGGTGCTGTTTTCCGATGTTCGGAGTTTCACCACCATTTCCGAAAGCCTGGATGCGCGCGACCTGTCGACCATGATGAATCGCTTTCTCACCAAGCAGACGGCCGTGGTGCAGGCACATCGCGGCACCATCGACAAATACATGGGCGACGCGGTGATGGCGTTCTGGGGCGCGCCCTTGCCGGACGAGCATCACGCGCTGCGCGCGCTGGAGGCGGGTATCGCCATGTGTCAGGCGGTGCGCGAGCTGGACGCAGAATTCGAAAAGCGTGGCTGGCCGGCGCTGAACATCGGCGTGGGCATCAATTCGGGCCGCATGAGCGTGGGCAATATGGGCTCGGAGTTCCGCATGGCCTATACCGTGATGGGGGATGCGGTGAATCTGGGTTCACGGGTTGAGGGGTTGACCAAGGAATACGGTTGCGCGGTGCTGTGCACCGAATTCACCCGCGCCCTGGCACCCGGCGACTGGGCGTTTCGTGAGGTTGATCTGGTGCGCGTCAAGGGACGCAGTGAGCCGGTGGGGATTTATGAACCCATGGGCCCGAAAGATGGGCTCGATCCCGCGCTCAGGCAGGCTTTGGCGCGCCATCGTGGTGCGATGAAGCGGTATCGCGCACAACAATGGGATGATGCGCAACGCGAATTTGAAACCCTTTGCCGTGAGGACGCGCCGCGCAAGGTGTATGCGCTGTTTCTGCGGCGCATTGAATACCTGCGCGCCAATGCCCCCGGCGAGAACTGGGATGGCGCCTTCACCTTCACGCAGAAGTAAACGCGAGCTTGTGCAGGGGCGAATGATCCCCATTGTGTTTGCAGGGAACGACCGCCGTTGATTGGCGGTCCATCACCAAGCGCCTGACCTTGCGCGGCTTATCGCGCCGGATCATGAAAATGGGGTGGTGATGTCTACCAGCGACGCTAAACTAAGTTTATGAGTAACACTGATCACCAATCCACGCCCGGCGCGGTTGTCGAAGAAACCAAGCCGCGAACCAAGCAGCCACCGCAATACAAGGTGGTGATGATGAACGACGACTTCACGCCGATGGAGTTCGTGGTACAGGTTTTGCAGCAGTTTTTCCACCACACGCGAGAGTCGGCGGTCCAGATCATGCTGCACATTCATACCAAAGGGCGTGGCGTTGCCGGCGTTTATCCGGCGGAACTTGCCGAAACCAAGACCGCTCAGGTTAACTCCTATGCCAGAGAGCATCAGCATCCGCTGTTGACGGTGATGGAGAAAGCCTGATGGTTTGCGCAAACAAGGACTTTGGGAGGCCACATGCTGTCTGACGAACTACAAAAGGCGCTGGACGCGGCTTTCCTGGCGGCGCGGGGCGAAGGCCATGAGCTGCTCACCGTCGAGCATTTGTTGCTTGCGCTGTTGTCGGATACCAATGTCTCGGAGGTGCTGACCGCCGCCGGCGCGGATCTGGAGCGCCTGGAGCAGCAGCTTCGCGAGTACATCAACCACAACATCCACGCCAATTCCGGCGGTGAACATGGCGATGTTCAGCCCACGCTGTCGTTCCAACGGGTACTGCAACGCGCGATCTACCACGTACAGGCGGCCGGTAAAAAACAGGTGACGACGCTCAACGTGCTGGTGGCGCTGTTCGCCGAGAAAGACACCCACGCGGTTTATCTGCTGGGCGAGCAGGGCGTGAGCCGTCTGGACGTGGTCAACTACATCTCTCACGGCATCGCCAAGAGCAGCCAGACGCCGCCATCCACCGAAGCGCCGGCCGACAGCGAGGAGCGCGAAGATGGCGGCGGCAAGGGGCAATCGGCGCTGGAGCAATATGCGGTCAACCTGAATGAACGCGCCACCCGTGGCCAGATCGACCCCTTGATCGGGCGCGAGCACGAGATCGAGCGCGTCATGCAGACGCTGTGTCGGCGTCGCAAGAACAATCCGCTGCTGGTGGGTGAGGCCGGCGTCGGCAAAACCGCCATCGCCGAAGGCCTGGCCTGGTTGGTGGTGGAAGGCCGGGTCCCCGATTTGCTGAAGGAGTCGGTGATCTACGGTCTGGATCTGGGCAGCCTCATCGCCGGTACCAAGTATCGGGGCGACTTTGAAAAGCGCTTCAAGGCGGTGATGAAGGAGTTGACGCAGACACCGGGCGCCATTGTCTTCATTGACGAAATTCACATGATCATCGGTGCCGGCGCCGCCAGCGGTGGGGTGATGGACGCCTCCAATCTGCTCAAGCCCCTGCTGTCATCCGGCACCTTGCGCTGCATCGGTTCAACCACCTATCAGGAATTTCGCGGCGTCTTTGAAAAAGATCGTGCGCTGGCACGGCGCTTCCAGAAGATCGACGTCACCGAACCCAGTTCGGAGGACACGGTCAGGATTCTGGAGGGGCTGCGCAGCCGCTTTGAAGAACATCACGCGGTGCAGTTCACGCGTGGTGCATTGCGCTCGGCGGTGGAACTTTCGGTGCGGCACATCACGGACCGTCAGCTGCCGGACAAGGCGATCGACGTCATTGACGAGGCGGCCGCGCGTTTGCGCCTGCTGCCGGAAAGCCGCAAGCGCAAGACGGTACAGGCGCGGGATATCGAAGAAACCGTGGCCAAGATCGCGCGTATTCCGCCCAAGTCGGTCACCACCAATGATCGGGACCGTCTGGAGACGCTGGAGCGCGATCTCAAGCTGGTCATCTACGGCCAGGACAGCGCGGTGGAACAGCTGGCCTCGTGCATCAAACTGGCGCGTTCGGGCCTGGGTAATCCGGACAAGCCCATCGGCAATTTTCTGCTGGCCGGGCCGACGGGTGTGGGCAAGACCGAGGTGTCACGCCAGTTGGCGCAGTTGCTGGGCGTGGAGCTGATCCGCTTCGACATGTCCGAATACATGGAGCGGCATACGGTGTCGCGCCTGATCGGCGCGCCGCCGGGCTATGTCGGCTTTGATCAGGGCGGTTTGATGACCGAGGCGGTCACCAAGCACCCACATTGCGTGGTGTTGTTGGACGAAATCGAGAAAGCGCATCCGGACGTGTTCAATCTGCTGCTGCAGGTGATGGATCACGGCACGCTCACCGACAACAACGGTCGCGCCGCGGATTTCCGCAACGTGATCCTGGTCATGACCACCAATGCCGGCGCCGAGGAATCCGCGCGCCGCTCGATGGGCTTTGCCGAGCAGGATCACCAGACCGACGCGCTGGAGGTGATTCGCAAGATGTTCACGCCCGAGTTTCGCAACCGGCTGGACGCCATTGTCGCGTTCGCGCCGCTGGGGCCGGCGGAAGTCACCCGCGTGGTCGATAAATTCCTGTTGCAGCTCGAAGAGCAACTGTCCGCCAAAGGGGTTCACGTGGACATCGACGAAGACGCACGCGCCTGGATTGGCACGCGCGGCTACGACGTACGCATGGGCGCGCGGCCGATGGCACGGGTGATTCAGGAAAGCCTCAAGCGACCGCTGGCCGAAGAGCTGCTGTTCGGCCAATTGCGCAGCGGCGGACGGGTGCTGATCACCGTCCAGGACGACGAACTCAGCTTTGAAATCGAGTCCAGGGAGAAAAGCGCACCGCTGGCGGCGGTTTGAGCAACACGCCTATCGGTCAGGATTCCGCATCGTCTCGTCGCAGCGTGTGCCACTTGAAAGAAGCAGCTGTAGGGCGGGTCGTGCCCGCCGACTGCGCTTACTTGTCCCGAAACGTAATCCGGCCCTTGGTCAAGTCATAGGGTGTGAGCTGAACGGTGACCTTGTCGCCGGTCAGAATGCGGATGTAGTGCTTGCGCATGCGGCCCGAAATATGGGCCGTGACAAGATGGCCGTTTTCGAGTTTGACGCGAAACGTGGTGTTGGGCAGGGTTTCAACAACCGTGCCGAGCATTTCAATATGGTCTTCTTTCGCCATTTGTAGGGGCTTGCCAAAAGGGCGCGCATTATATCCGCGCTGATCGTGACTTGATCAGGCTGCGCCGTCCAGGGCTTCCCATCCGCGCGGCCCCAGCACTTCCAGGGGGCGAAAACGGCGCTTGTAATCCATCTTGCGGCTGCCCGCCACCCAGTAACCCAGATAGACATGGCGCAGGCACTGTTGCCGGGCTTGTTCCAACTGCCGCAAAACCGCGTAAGTTCCCAAGCTGCGTGCGCTTTGTTGCGGATCAAAAAAGGTATAGACCGCAGACAAGGCATCGGGCAGGCGGTCCACCACCGCAACCGCAAGCAGGGTGTCTTGCTCCCGAAACTCCCAGAATTCAGCCTGCCCCCAGCGGCAATGCAGAAAGCTGTGAAAGCCGGATTTGTCATCCGGGTTCATGCCGGCGTTTTGGTGTCGCGCGCGCAGATAGCGCTGATACAGCTCGAATTGTTCCTGCGTGCTGTGATGCACAATCCGCAGTTGCAAATCCTGGTTGCTCGCCAGGCAACGGCGCTGGCTGCGATTGCAGCGATGATCCGCCACCGGGATACGTGCCGGCCTGCAAGCCACGCAATTGCCGCAGCGCGGCCGATAAACGTGATCGCCGCCGCGGCGGAATCCCTGTTCCAGCAGCGCCTGATAGCGGCCAGGGTCCAGCGGCAGGTCAGGGTCGATGAACAGGCTGCGTGCCATGCGGTTGCTGAGATAACCGCAAGGGTGCTCGGTACTGAGGTAGAGCCGAATACGTTCGGTGACGGTGCGAACGTTCATCTCACCGGCCTTGAGTGCATGGCCGGCGCCTGGATGTCAAAGTGCCATGGGTGGCCGTGCCCCTGGTTGCCAACCGCCGGACGCAGCAGATTGAGAAAGCGTTCGCGCGAAATGGCCTGGGCGCCCAGGCCATGCAGGTGGGCGGAACTGACCTGGCAGTCGATCAGCTGATAGTCCCAGGCCGCCAATTGTTCACTCAGCCAGAACAGCGCGATCTTGGAGGCGTCGCTGGCTCGGCTGAACATGGATTCGCCGAAAAACACGCATCCCAGCGCCACCCCATACAGTCCGCCAATCAGCTGCCCGGCGCGCCAGATTTCCACCGAATGCGCATGGCCACGCTGGAACAGTTGTTGATAAGCAACACACATTTCCTTGCCCAGCCAGGTGGCGCGGCTGTGCGTGCGCGGCTCGCTGCAGCCCTGAAGCACCTCGTCAAAAGCCGCATCCATCGAGACCGCGTAATCGTTGCGCCGGATGGATTTGCGCAGGGAGCGCGAAACTTTCATTTGTCCGGGAAACAGTACCGCGCGCGGGTTCGGACTCCACCACAGAATCGGCTCGTCGGGGTTGTACCAGGGAAAGATGCCTTGTGCGTAGGCCCGGATCAAACGCGTGGGTGACAGGTCTCCGCCGATGGCCAACAGGCCGTTGGGATCCCGCATCGCCAGGTGTGCCGGTGGAAACGGCTGGCGCGGATTTCTGGGATCAAGCCAGTGAAGGCGGATGGGGTTGTCCATGGACTAATCTGGCGTGCTGGCTTCGCCTGTCTGCTGACGATACGGCGTATGTTGCATCAAGTCTTCGTAGCGTGCCGCAACCACCGCACGCTCTTGTTGCAGATAACGATCAACGGCGTCGTGCAGGCGAGGATCGCGCAGCCGGTGCAGTGAATGCGTGATCACCGGCTCGAAGCCACGTGACCGTTTGTGTTCGCCCTGGGTGCCGGCATCGAAGTGGTTCAGCCCCTCGCGCAGGCAGATTTCGATGCCCTGGTAGTAGCAACACTCGAAATGCAGTGCGTCGTAGTTGGCGGCCGCGCCCCAATGGCGGCCGTAGAGACGGTCGCCACCGCGCAGATTCAAGGCCATTGCCACCAGTTCCTGACCGTCGTAGGCCAGGACCAGCCGCAGGGGGCGGTCGGGCATTGCACGCAAGGCATGCAAAAATTCCAGATTCAGATATGGCCACATGCCACGCTCGTGATAGGTGTTGGCATACAACGCGAAGATGCGTTGCCACTGCGTCTGGCTGAGGTCGCTGCCATCGCTGATTTCAAAGCTGATGCCTTGGTCGCTGACCCGCTTGCGTTCGCGCCTGAGTTTCTTGCGCTTGGCGCTGCTGAGCGCCGACAGGAATGCGTCAAAGTCCGAATAGCCGTGATTGCGCCAATGAAACTGGATGTCATTGCGCAGCAGGAAGCCGTTGCTGCGCATCGACTGCGCCTGATCCGGCGGCAGGAACAGCAAGTGACAGGATGATGCCTGGTCCTGTTCGGACAGTGCGGCAAGCTGTTCCATCAGAGCTTGTTGCGCGGATGAATCGCAATACGCCAGCCTCGGGCCGGTGGCGGGCACAAAAGGTATGGCGCTCAACCACTTGGGATAATAGGGCTGTCCGATGCGGTGGCTGGCATCGGCCCAGGCCCAGTCGAACACGAATTCACCGTAAGAGTGTTGCTTGCGGTACAGCGGTGCGGCGGCACGAAGGGTGCCTTGCGCATCCTCAATGATCAGGTGCGCCGGCTCCCATCCACTTTGGCCGCCTACGCAGCCATGCTGCTCCAGCGCCGCCAGATAGTGATGACGAATGAACGGGTAGGGGCTGGCAAACAGCGCATCCCACTGCGACGCGGAAATTTCATGGATGCCGCCCAGCAGCCGCGTGCGCAGCGACCCCGACGGCATGCTTGCGTTGCCTGCCGGGCGAAATCAGTGAAACGTCGGGCCGACGTTGGGCAACTCTCGCAAGGTCCATTGCACCACCGCATCGTGCTCAAAGCTGCTGACTTGCTCGCCGGTTTCCGGCGGACCGGCCTTGCTCAGCCGGCCATCGGAATCGAACTGGATGGCGGCGCCGGCGGTCTGGATCTTGATCTCGTTGGTGAGGTCTGAATTGACGGTGACCTGCAGGTAACGCACCCGTGCCTTGGCGAATTCGGGCAGCAGATCAGCGCCTTGGGCGATCTTTGAGGCTTCATCGGCGCTGAATTCACGGATATTGCCGTCTTGCGTCAGTACGAAATGTCGGGTTTGCACCGTCATGGCGATTTTCCTCAATGTCATGCGAGCTACATCGTTCAAGATAGTGCTTTGCTGACGGATTTCAAGGTGCCGCTTGATATACTCAGCAACGCCGTTCGTGGGCTTCCACCGCACTTTACAGACCCGTTATAGCCTCCTGTGTTCAATAGCAAAGCCCGGGCCAGCGATGAGCCTGAACAGACGAGCTGGTTAGAGCGCTTGCCGCGCGAGGCCGGCATGCTCGCCTGCATCGGGGTCACACTGTTCTTGTTGGTGGCGCTGATCAGCTTCCATCCGGACGATCCGGGCTGGAATTCTTCTGGCACCGATGTGATCCCCAGCAATCTGATTGGCACCGTTGGCGCCTGGATTGCGGACTTTTTGTTGAGCCTGTTCGGCTACGTGGCGTTTTTTCTGCCTTGGGGCATTTTTGTCGCCGGCATCCGCATTTATCGCGGCGCCACCGGCGTGCAAGGGGTGCCGCTGCCGATCCGCATTCTGGCCTGGTTTTTGTTGCTGCCGTCCCTGGCCGGGCTGGCGGCCATGCACATCGGCGTGTGGCCCACGTTCCCACCACAGGGCGGCGGCGGCATGGCCGGTCAGGTGCTGGCCGGGCGTTTGATCGACATTTTCAACCCCTTGGGTTCGACCCTGGTGTTGCTCACCGTCAGCCTGACCTGCGCACCGCTGGCGCTGATGTTTTCCTGGCTTGCGGTGGTGGATCGCATGGGTGGATGGGCCTTGTCCGTCTGGAGGCGATGGCGTCATGGCGAGCCAGAACAGCCGGCGGCACCCAGCCAGGCGCCAGACCAGGCGCCGGGCTGGCTGGCGGTGATCAAGCAGCGATTCAGCCGTTACAGGCATCAGGCGCAACAGCGCGTGCGACCTGATGGTTTGGGAACTTCCGAAAGTCAGTTGGATTTGCTCGATCCGGAACGCAGCATTCCGGCGGTTGATCCACCCCAGCTCAGCGGCAGCCGCAAGACGCCGGCGCTTGATCCGCTGGACGAACCGGCTGCGCCGCCTGAGCCAAGCCGACGCAAGACGCGCAGCCGTCGCGCTGCGGCGCCGGCGTCGACGCCGGTTTGCGGAGACTTGCCGTCATCCAATCTGCTGGATCCGCCGCGCGGCGGTGGGCAGCGCTACAGCGAGGAAGAGATCGAACGGCTGTCGCGTGACGTGGAGCGGCATCTGTCGGATTTCGGCATCAAGGCGGAGGTGGTGGCGGCCACCCCGGGGCCGGTCATCACCCGTTTCGAGTTGCAGCTGGCGCCGGGCGTCAAGGGCGCGCAGGTGACCAATCTGTCCAACGATCTGGCGCGCTCGCTGGTGGTGTCGCGGGTGCGCGTGATCGAGGTGATTGAAGGCAAGCCCTTCGTGGGACTGGAAATTCCCAACCAGCGACGCGAGTTCGTCATGCTGCGGGAAATTCTGGATTCCGCCTCGTATCAAAGTTCGGCCTCGCCGCTTTCCATGGCGCTGGGCAAGGACATTGCCGGCAATCCGGTGTCGGTGGATTTGGGGCGCATGCCGCACCTGCTGGTGGCGGGTACCACCGGCTCGGGCAAGTCGGTGGCAATCAACGTGATGATTCTGTCGATGCTGTACAAGGCCACCCACGAACAGGTGCGCTTCATCTTCATCGACCCCAAGATGCTGGAGCTGTCGGTTTACGCGGACATTCCGCATCTGCTGACGCCGGTGGTCACCGACATGAAAGACGCCGCCAACGCTTTGCGCTGGTGCGTGGGCGAGATGGAACGGCGCTATCGGCTGATGACGCAGCTGGGCGTGCGCAATCTGGCCGGTTTGAACAAGAAGATCGCCGAGGCCGCCGCTGCCGGCGAACCCATTGCCGATCCGCTGGCCGCTGCGCGTGAATTGTTCGACACCCAGGACCCGGCGGAGCCGCAGGCCGGGCCTCAAAGCTTGCAGGCGCTGCCCAATATCGTGGTGGTGATCGACGAGCTGGCCGACATGATGATGGTGGTTGGCAAAAAGGTGGAAGAGCTGATTGCGCGGTTGGCGCAGAAAGCGCGCGCCGCCGGCATTCACCTGATCGTCGCCACCCAGCGACCCAGCGTTGACGTGATCACCGGACTGATCAAGGCCAATATCCCTTCGCGTATCGCTTTCCAGGTTGCCTCCCGCGTGGACAGCCGCACGATTCTGGATCAGCAGGGTGCGGAAACGCTGCTGGGGCACGGGGACATGCTTTACCGCCCCATCGGCGCGTCCACGGTGAGCCGTGTGCACGGCGCTTTCGTGGACGATCACGAAGTGCATCGCGTGGTGGACTACCTGAAGCAGGTGGCGCCGCCGGCATACGTGGAGGACATCTGCGCCGAGGAACCGGCCGCGCCCGCCGGCGCCGATAACGACGCCGAAGCCGACCCGCTCTACGATCAGGCGGTTGCGCTGGTGATCGAAAGCCGCAAGGCCAGCGTTTCCTGGGTGCAACGGCGTCTCAAGATCGGCTACAACCGCGCCGCGCGCATGGTCGAGCAAATGGAGGCATCGGGCGTGGTGGGCCCAAGCGGTCCTGGCGGCAACCGCGAAATTCTGGTGCCGGGCAATCGCGAGTAGGGCATTCAGCCTGGGTTCGCGTGTTGCCTGCAAGCTGCGTGACGTCTTCGATACGAGCCTTTTTTCCATGTACAAGCGTTTTCTTGTTGCACTGGCGTTCTGCGTTCTGGGCGCTTTGTGCGCTTCCAACCTGGCCCGTGCCGACGAGGCGGCTGCGCAGGCTGAATTGGCGCGCTTCCTGAGCGAGGTCAAAACCTTTTCCGCCGTGTTTGAGCAGGTGCAGACGGATGAGGCCGGCGAGTTGTTGTCAGAACAAGGCGGCCAGCTCTGGTTGGCGCGACCGGGTCGTTTTCGGTGGTCGTTTGAGACGCCGTACCCGCAGTTGATGCTGAGCGATGGTGAAAACATCTGGCTCTACGATCCGGACCTGGAACAAGCCACGGTGCGACCGGCCAGAGCCGCATTGTCGGGGACGCCGGCGGAACTACTGACGCAGAACCAGGGCGTTCTGGATCAGTTCCGCCTTGAGGTTTTGCCGACCGAGGGTGGAGCCAGCGGCCTGCGGCTGATTCCGCGCGACGAGGGTGATTTTCAGTCGGTCGACCTGTGGCTGAGGCAAGGCGTGCCGCAGAAGTTGCGATTCCGCGATCAATTGGGCGGCGAGACCACCGTGCGCTTCTCCGAAATCAAAGTGAATCCGCACATCGACGCCGAGCAATTCAAATTCGATCCGCCACAAGGCACGGAAGTGATCGAATCACAAGCCGATTCGTGAACGCCGCTCAACCGCTTGCCGAGCGCATGCGCCCGCGTCATCTGGACGAGGTGTGCGGGCAGGATCATTTGCTGGGGCCGGGTGCGCCGCTCAGAAGCTGGATTGACGGCGGGCAGATTCCATCGCTGCTGTTCTGGGGGCCGCCGGGCGTTGGCAAAACCACCATCGCGCGCCTGCTGGCGCGGCACATCGATGCGCAGTTTCTGAGCCTTTCGGCGGTCATGTCCGGCGTCAAGGAAATCCGTCAGGCGGTGGCCGATGCGCAACAGGCCGCCAGCGGATTGACGCCGCAGCCCAGCATCCTGTTCATCGACGAGATTCATCGCTTCAACAAGTCGCAGCAGGACGCGCTGCTGCCCTATGTGGAGGATGGCACGCTGACGCTGATTGGCGCGACCACGGAGAATCCCTCGTTTGAAGTCAACGCCGCGCTGCTGTCGCGCATGCGGGTGATGGTATTGCGCAGCCTGGAAAAAGCCGCCTTGGTCGAATTGCTCGGCAAGGCGTTGACCGATGCCGAACGCGGCCTGGCGCAGACCCATGATTTCCTGCCCGAAGGCTGGATGCAGCAGATCGCCGCCGCCGCCGATGGCGATGCCAGACGCGCACTGATTTACCTGGAGACTGCGGTTGCCTACCGAAGTGCCGGAAATGAATCAACCAGGCTGGACGACCAGACCCTGGCGCGCCTGCTGGGCGATGGCGTAAGGCGTTTCGACAAACAGGGCGATCAGTTTTACGAGCAGATCTCGGCCTTGCACAAGTCGGTGCGCGGCTCCGACCCGGACGCGGCGCTGTACTGGCTGGCGCGCATGCTCGACGGCGGTTGCGATCCGCATTATCTGGCCCGACGCATCGCGCGCATGGCGGTGGAAGACATCGGCCTGGCCGATCCGCGCGCCCTGGAGTTGTGTTTGTCGGCCTGGCAAGCCTATGAACGCCTGGGCAGCCCCGAAGGCGAACTGGCTTTGGGACAGGCGGCGGTTTATCTGGCCTGCGCGCCCAAGAGCAACGCGGTCTACGCCGCCTTGGGTCAGGCACGAGCCGAGGTCAAGCGCAGCGGATCGCTGCCGGTGCCGGTGCATCTGCGCAATGCGCCGACGCAACTGATGAAAGATCTGGACTTCGGCAAGGATTACCGTTATGACCCGGACCAGCAGGGCGGCATTTCCGCCGGTCAGCATTACTTTCCGGATGAGCTCAGGGCGGGCTCCTTTTATCAGCCAACGTCGAACGGGATTGAAGCGCGGATTGCCGAGCGGCTATCCAGAATTCGCGCCGCCAGAGGCCTGAAGTGAGCGCGCACATCTTGCTGGCTGTGAGTGTTGGCGGTGCCTTGGGATCTCTGTTGCGATATCTGCTGACGCTCGCATCCCGATCCGCATGGCCGGACTGGCCGCTCGGCACGCTGGCGGTGAACGTGCTCGGCAGCCTGGTGATGGGCCTGCTGTTTGCGCTTTTTCTGCAGCGACCCAGCCCTGAATGGTTGCGTCTGGGGCTGATGACCGGCGTGCTGGGCGGTTTCACCACCTTCTCCGCTTTTTCCCTGGATACGCTTCAGCTATGGCAGAGCGCGGGCCTGTTGAGTACCGCGCTTTATGTGTCGATGAATGTCACCCTGTCGCTGCTGGCCTGTGCCACTGGGGTGGGACTGTTTCGGCTGGCGTTTTCCTGATTGCTGCGGAGCCGCGATAATTCGGCGCCTTTTTTGACCTGTTGATCGAACATGCTGGACCCCAAACGACTGCGCACCGAGTCTCAAGACGTTGCCGCACAGCTGGCGCGGCGCGGTTTTGCCCTGGATCTGGACTTTCTGAATGCTACCGAAGCGCGCAGGAAGCAAGTGCAAACGCGGACCGAGCAGTTGCGCGCCGAGCGCAACGCCAGGTCGAAGCTGATCGGACAGGCCAAATCGCGTGGGGAAGACGTGTCGCAAATCATGGCCGAGGTCTCCGCGCTGGGTTCGGACATGGACGCGGCCAACGCCGAGCTGGACGAGATTCAGACGCGCATGGAAGCTTTCGTGCTGCAGCTTCCGAATACGCCGCAGGCCTGGGTGCCGGATGGTCTGAGTGAGGAACAAAACCTCGAAGTGCGACGCTGGGGGGCGCCTGGTCAGGCCGAAAACGCCAAGGATCACGTTGAGATTGGCGAAAGTGCCGGGCTGCTGGATTTTGCTGCAGCTGCCAAGCTGAGCGGCGCGCGGTTTTCGGTATTGCGCGGTGAGCTGGCGCGACTGCATCGCGCCCTGATCCAGTTCATGCTGGATCTTCACACGCGCGAGCACGGCTATGAAGAGCTGTACGTGCCTTATGTGGTCAATGCCGCGTCTCTACGGGGCACCGGACAGTTGCCGAAATTTGAAGCGGATTTGTTTGCGCTCAAGGACAGCCCCGACTGGTACCTGATTCCGACGGCCGAAGTACCGGTCACCAACCTGCTGCGCGATGAAATCGCCGCCGCGGAGGACTTGCCCAGAAAGTGGGTGGCGCATACGCCCTGTTTTCGTTCCGAGGCGGGCTCGGCTGGCAAGGACACGCGCGGCATGATTCGCCAGCATCAGTTTGAGAAGGTGGAACTGGTGCAAGCGGTCAAGCCTGAAGATTCGGAGGCGGCGCTGGAATCACTCACCGCCAACGCAGAAGCGGTGCTGCAACAGCTGGAGCTGCCGTATCGGGTGGTTGCCTTGTGTGCCGGTGATATGGGTTTCTCCGCCGCCCGGACTTACGACCTTGAAGTGTGGTTGCCGTCACAGCGCCGCTATCGGGAAATCAGCTCCTGTTCCAATTTTGAAGATTTCCAGGCGCGGCGCATGAAAGCGCGATACCGCGATCCGGCCACCGGCAAGACCGCGCTGTTGCATACGCTCAACGGCTCGGGCCTGGCCGTGGGACGCACGCTGGTGGCGCTCATGGAGAACGGCCAGCTGCCAACCGGCGGCTTCCGCATTCCAGCCGCGCTGCAGCCCTACCTGGGCGGACTGGAACGCATCGGCTGACAAAGTGATGCGGTGTCAGCCCCTGAAGCACTTGTCTGGCCGTCCGGCGTTTGGGGTCATTTCGCACACGGCGTTGACGTGCGCAAACGAGGTTGCCAATCAAGACCGTGTGCGGTCGTTGCATCTGCCCATTGTCATGACCGCCCATGCCGTCCGACGCTGACCTTCAATTCATGCGCCGTGCGCTGCAGTTGGCGCATCAGGCCGAGGCCGAGGATGAGGTTCCGGTGGGCGCGGTTCTGGTGACGGACGGCCAGGTCATCGGCGAAGGCAGAAATCGTCCCATCGCCAGCAGTGATCCATGTGCGCACGCAGAACTGCTGGCCATCCGCCAGGCTTGTGCCAAGGTCGGCAACTATCGAATCCCCGGTTCAACCTTGTATGTGACCCTGGAGCCTTGCACGATGTGCGCCGGGGTGATCATTCATGCCCGCGTCCAACGCCTGATTTTCGGTGCTTACGACCCGAAGGCGGGTGCCGTGACCTCGGTCTATGACATCATCGCCAATCCCCGCCTGAACCATCGAGTGGCATGGGAAGGTGGAATCATGCAGGCAGAATGTGCGCAGATGTTGCGCCAGTTTTTCAAACGCAAAAGAACCAAATAGTTGAACGATGAATTTCAGATACTTTGAAGATTTCACCGTGGGTGAAGTCATCGAGCTGGGCTGCATTTCGACGACTGAACAGGAGATCATTGAATTTGCGGAGCAGTTTGATCCGCAGTATTTCCATCTGGACAAGGAAAAGGCCAAGGCGTCGATGTTCGGTGGTTTGGTCGCCAGTGGCTGGCATGGTTGTGGCCTGCTGATGCGGCTGATGGTCGATGGCATGGCCAAACACTCGTCGAGCATGGGCTCACCAGGCGTTGACGAGATCCGTTGGCTCAAGCCGGTACGGCCAGATGACCCGTTGACCGGCACCTATCAGGTTCTGGACGTCAAACCCTCCAGGAGCAAGCCGGATCGTGGCGTGGTGTTTTGCGAATGTACCTTGAAGGATGGTGACGGAGAAACCGTTCTCCTGATGCGCAGCAAAGCCATTTTTGGCCGTAGACCGGATTGACCTTGCCCGACGCCGCGCCTAAGATGCGCGGCTCGCATTTGTTGATGCTGGACAGTTAGCTCAGCGGTAGAGCACCGCCTTCACACGGCGGGGGTCACTGGTTCGATCCCAGTACTGTCCACCAAGTCAATGACTTACGAGCGTTTCAAGCGACACATTTCGCAGACGTGACCGAAACGTGACCGAAAATCCGATCGATCGCTTTCGCGTCCTCGGCCGCGGCATGTGGCGCATCGTGGTTCGGATGTCCTGGTGCCGCCACAGCGGGCGATTCAGTTCGCCGCGGTGCCGCCGCGCGCGCCGCGCAAGCGTGAGACAGCGCCAACGGCTTCGATCACCACCCAGACTTCCAGTGCCAGAATGATGGCGCCGATACAGGCCAGCAGATAATTTCCTTTCTGCACGAACTCACTCAGGTTCAGCATCATCGCAAAGCCGGCAAGCGCCAACACCAATACCATCGGCACGCCAAGCGCTGCCCACGGTCGCCCCATGCGATACAACCAGACGGTGATCAGGGTCAGTGACAGGCCAGCCAGAAGCTGATTGCTGCTGCCGAACAAGGGCCATAGTTCGCTGGCCTGTCCGCCCAGAACGAGCAGCAAGGGCAGGCTGACCGCGATCAGTCCGGCGACATAGCGATTCGCCAGAATCCCAATGCGATAGATCTCGCCCAATTCATGCAGGATGTAGCGTTGAATGCGCACGCCGGTATCCAGGCTGGTCGCGGCGAAGGAAATCACCAGGACGGCGACCAGGGTTTCGGCCAGTCCGGTCCCCATTCCCAGCGCGCCCAGGAAGCTGGCCGCGCCTTCCACAAAATTGGCGACGCCATGTTTGGCGGCCGCTCCAAAGCTGTGATAGTGCGACCCCCAGTCCGCCAGCCCGGCCCCCACGGCGAGCGTGGAAATCATCGCCAATGTGCCTTCGCCCAGCATGCCGCCGTAGCCGATCAATCGCGCATCGCTGGCACAGGACAGTTGCTTGCTGGTGGTGCCGGAGGAAACCAGACCATGAAACCCGGAAATCGCCCCGCAGGCGATGGTGACGAACAGAAAGGGGAACCAGTTGGGTGCGTCGGCGGGCGCCTGGTTGAACGCAGGCGCGACGAACTGCGGTTGCGCAATGACGATGCCCAGGATCAGCAGCGACAAGCCCACCAGCAACTGATGGCTGTTGACGTAGTCGCGTGGCTGCAACAGCAACCAGACCGGCAGGATGCTGGCGACCAGCGAATACATCAGTAGCGCAATCACCCAGGCCGTATGCGTTTGCTCACCGAACAAGCCTTCCAGTGAGATCGGAAAACGCTCGCCAACCCAGACCATTGCGTAAAGCGACACCAGCGCGGCGATGGACGGCCAGAGCAAATTGGCCTTGCGCTTGTAACAGGCCCAGCCGATCAATACCGCAACGATGGTGGAAAAGTTCACCGGAATCACGGCGCCGGGCTTGGCAATGAACAGATTGGCGATGGCTTGGGCGAATACCGCAATCACCAGCATCACCAGAAAGAAAATCACCAGCAGGAACAGCACGCGCGTTCGCGGACCGATCACGTCGGCCACGATGCTGCCGACCGAACGTCCCTGGTGTCGAACCGATAGCACCAAGGTCGAAAAATCATGCACCGCGCCCATCAGCACGGTGCCCAGTACCACCCAAACCAGCGCCGGGACCCATCCCCACACGATGGCGATGGCCGGACCAATAATCGGCGCGGCGCCGGCGATGGACGAGTAGTGATGGCCGAACAACACCGGCTTGGGCGTTGGCACGTAGTCCACGCCATCTTCCAGTTCGCGCGATGGCACCGGTTCGTCGTCCTTCAGGCCGAACACCTGTACCGCCAGATAGCGTGAGTAATATCGATAACCGAGGGCGAAAATACACAGACCGATCAGGCAGGCCAGAGCCGCGTTCATGGGAAAAGTCTCGATTTCATTGCCTGGATTGCTTGACCGATCATGACAGTGCTGGAGATGAATTGCCGACAACAAGCCGCCTAGTCTTTCAACTTGCCGGTGACTGTCAAGCGTCGTCAGCGCTTGACCCCATTGCCCGGATCCGAGCAATGGGCGGCGCAAAGCTCCGAAACGCCGGCCCGGGTGATGATGCAATATTTGCTGCATTGCAGCAAAACAAGTAGAGTGCGCGCGCCTGCCCGCGCCGTTGTCGGCACGGTTCGCCACGCATGGTCCGTGCGCGCGTTGTCGCCGAAATTTTGGCGGCGGCGGCTCGCTTGGCATTCAACAATCCGGCCTGATTCTGGCACTCATCCCGAGGCCGGGCGCGGCCGCAAAGGACACGCCCGTTTGATCAAGACCCTTCGCCAGGACTGGCTCGCCAATATACGCAACGACCTGCTCGCCGGGTTGGTGGTCGCACTGGCTTTGATCCCGGAGGCCATCGCCTTTTCGGTGATTGCCGGCGTGGACCCGAAAGTCGGCCTGTACGCTTCGTTCTGCATCGCGGTGGTGATCGCCTTCACCGGCGGACGTCCGGGGATGATCTCCGCCGCCACCGGTGCCATGGCGCTGGTCATGGTGACGCTGGTCAAGGATCACGGCCTTGAATATCTGCTGGCCGCCACGGTACTCACCGGCGTGCTTCAGATTCTGGCGGGCCTGTTCAAGCTCGGCGCGCTGATGCGCTTTGTCTCGCGCTCGGTGATCACCGGCTTCGTCAACGCGCTGGCGATCCTGATCTTCATGGCGCAGTTGCCGGAGCTGAACAACGCCAACTGGCAGGTCTACGCCATGACCGCGGCGGGTCTGGGCATCATCTACCTGTTCCCCTACCTGACGCGGGCGGTGCCTTCGCCATTGATCGCCATCCTGGTATTGACGGCCGTCTGCATGATCATGGGACTGGATATTCGCACCGTGGGCGACCTCGGCCAGCTGCCCGATCAATTGCCGGTGTTCCTGTGGCCGGATGTGCCGCTGAACCTGGAAACGCTGTGGATCATCCTGCCGTACTCCGCGACACTGGCGGTGGTGGGCTTGCTGGAGTCGCTGATGACCGCATCCATCGTGGACGAGCTGACCGATACCCCCAGCGACAAGAACCGCGAATGCGCCGGACAGGGCGTATCCAATATCGCCGCCGGCTTTCTGGGCGGCATGGCCGGTTGCGCGATGATCGGGCAGTCCGTCATCAACGTGAAATCCGGCGGCCGGGGCCGCCTGTCCACCTTCTCCGCCGGCGTCTTTCTGCTGTTGATGATCCTCTTCGCCGATCAGTGGGTGGCCCAGATTCCGATGGCGGCGCTGGTGGCGGTGATGATCATGGTCTCCATCGGCACCTTCCGCTGGGCCTCCATCGGCGACCTGAAAACCCTGCCGGCGAGTTCCAGCGTGGTCATGCTGGCCACCGTCATCGTCACTGTGCTGACCCATGATCTGGCGCAGGGCGTGCTGGTGGGCGTGCTGGCCTCGGGCATCTTCTTCGCGCACAAGGTCGGACAGGTATTTCACGTTGCCTCGCGTGTCGAGCAGGAAGGCCGGGTGCGGCGCTATACCGTCACCGGGCAATTGTTCTTCGCATCCGCTGGCCGCTTCTTCGCCGCCATCGACTTCCGCGAAGTGATCGAGAAAGTCGTGATCGATGTCAGCGGTTCACACTTCTGGGATGTCACCGCCATCGACGCGCTGGACAAAATCATCGTCAAATTCCGGCGTGAAGGCACCCAGGTCGAAGTCATCGGCCTGAATCAGGCCAGCGCAACCATGGTGGACCGCTTCGCCGTTCACGACCGCGCCGCCGATGTCGAAAAACTGATGGGGCATTAGTGGTCACGCAAGCTCAAACAGCGCCGCTGATCCGCGCCTGTGTGGATCACTCCAGCTACGCCGGCACCATCGTCGACCATGCCGCATGGATCGCCCGCAACAGCGGCTGGTCGCTTGAATTGCTGCACGTACTGGACCGTCACCCGGAAATCAGTCACGGCAAGGATCACAGCGGCGCCATCGGCATCGACGCCCAGGATCAGCTGTTGCAGGAACTTTCGTCCGACGACGAACAACGCAGCCGGCAGATGCGCGACCAAGGCCGCGTACTGCTCAATCAGCTGCGCGAACGTGCCTGCGCCCCGGCAGCCGGACGGCCCCCAGAACAGCGCCTGGACAACGTTGATGTGCGACAACGCCACGGCCAGCTCGAAGAAACCCTGATCGAACTGCAATCCGAAACCGCCTTGTACGTACTCGGTCGGCGCGGAAGCTCCGCTGGCGCCACCCAACGCGACCTCGGCAGAAACATCGAAGGGATCGTTCGCAGCATCCGCAAGCCGATACTCACCGTGGCCGAGCCCTTCGTCGAACCCCAACGGCTCATGCTCGCCTTCGACGCCAGCGGCAGCGCCCGCCGGCGACTCCAGCGCATCGCCGCGCTGCCCTGGCTCAAAGGCCTGAGCATCGACATCGTCCTGTCCGGCCACGCCGCAGACAAAGACGCCAGTAAAGCACTCGACAGTGCCGCGCGCGACCTCGCCGACGCCGGATACGCGCAAGTCAATCCGGTCCGCATCCCTGGAGACCCCGAACGCAGCCTGTCCCGATACATCCTCGACCACGACATCGGCCTGCTCATCATGGGCGCCTACAGTCACTCGCCCCTGCGCCGAATGCTCACCGGCAGCATCACCAGCGACCTGCTGCGCGCAGTGCGAATACCCACCCTGCTGATTCGCTGACCGCCCGCGGTTGAGGCGTACTGTAGTGGTGCCGTGAATTTGGCCATCCAATCGCAGACGTTGATGCGTGCGCAGCGCTTTGATCCGGCCGCACGGCGACGGTGTCAGTGATATGGCGCTGGGTGTTCGTCAAGTGCGACCGGCGCTTGATCGGCGTCATCGGCAAGACGCACCGGCGTGCCGGGGCCGAGACGTTGAATGCCGGAGGTGACGAAGGGTTCTCCGGCATCAAGGCCATCGGAAATTTCCACCCAACCCGGCTTTCGTCCGCCCAGGCGAACTTGCCGCAACTCTGCCTTGTCATCGGCGACCACGTAAACAAAGGCGCGTTCGCCGCGGGCGATGAGCGCTTGCTCGGGGATCACAATGGCCTTGGGCCGTTCATTGATCAGTATGCGGATGCGCGCGAACTGTCCGGGTTTGAGTCTGGCTTGGGGGTTGTCAAGCCAGGCTCGCACCGTGATGGCGCGGGTTTGTGGATTCACGCGCGAATCCACGGCATAGGTTTGTCCCTGAAACGACTGACCGGGAAAGGCGTCCAGCGCAACGTTGATCGTCTGACCGGCCTTGAGTTGACCCAGATAACGCTCGGGCGTTTCGAACTCCACTTTCATGCGCGCCACCGCGTCGAGCGTGACCAGCGCCTTGCCGGCTTCGATGTAGTCGCCAGGGCCGACCTGACGCAGGCCGAGCATGCCATCGAACGGTGCCGTGATTCGGGTCTTTTTCAGTTGCGCCTCGGCCAGGGCCAGACGTGCGCGATCCAACGCCAGTTGCGCGCGGGCCTGATCACGCTCTCCGGCGGAAATGAGGTTGCGTTGCGCCAGCTCCTCGGCGCGCTGTGCGTTTCGGCGTGACAGGCGCAGGTTCGCCTGGGCCTGCTCGAATTGCGCCCGATGGACCGCATCATCGAGCTGGATCAGTTGCTGACCAGCCCTTGCCGGCTCGCCTTCGACAAAATCGATCCTTGCGATACGTCCGGCGATCTCGGTGCTGATGGTGACCGACTCCTCGGCCTGTAGCGAACCGACGGCCTGCAATTCCTCTTTCCAGGTTTGCGGCGTGGCCAGCTGCAACGCCACCGGCACGGCGGTTGGCTGGTTCGCCGCGTCGATGGCTGAATGAGAATTCTGGCTGCAGGCTGACAGCAAGGCGGTCAGGCACGTCAGCATGAGCGCGATTGGAATGTGCGAGGTGAGCAAGGCGCGATCCGGCTGGCGTCAAACGAAAATGGTGTCAGAAAGACTGCGCCAGACGAGAAAGTTCATCGGCTTGCGCGCCAGCGCGGCCCTGTCGCGCCACGCGGACCTGGCAAGGTCGGTGATCGGCACCGCCTCATCCCCGGGTCGCGCAAAGCGCTCGAATGCAGAGGCTTGCAGGGCGTTGGGCGTGTGAACCTGTTCGTGAGCGGGCTTGCGTGGCATGGTTGTGATCGGTGCTGTGGTGGAAAATTATGACGGGGCGGGCGAGTTGATGCAGATGCGGGCCGACGACGGGCGTCAGCAGACGGTGCTGCAAGCGGTGGTGGCGGCCTTGCGGTCGGCGCGTCGCGTGCTGGTGATTACCGGCGCCGGGATTTCCGCCGACTCCGGCCTGCCCACTTACCGCGGCATCGGTGGACTGTATGAATCGGGTCAGACCGAGGACGACGTTCCGATTGAAGTGGCCCTGTCCGGGGAAATGATGCTGCGCCGACCCGAGTTGACCTGGAAATATTTGTCGCAGGTGGAGCAGGCCTGTCGCGGTGCTGGTTTCAATGCCGCGCACCAGGCGTTGGCGCAGTTGGCGCCACGGTTTGAGCGCTTCACGGTGTTGACGCAGAACATTGATGGTTTCCACCTGGACGCCGGGCAGCCTGATGTCATCGAAATCCATGGCAGCTTTCGCCAGCTGTATTGCGTGGCCTGTCAGCGCCGGTGGCGGGTGCAGGACTATGCGGCGCTGCGCCCGCCGCCGATTTGCGATCACTGTTGCGGCATGGTGCGCCCGGATGTGGTGTTGTTTGGTGAAATGCTGCCGACGCCGGCGGTGACGCGCCTGCAAGCCTGTTTGAGTGCGCCGCTGGATCTGGTGATGAGTATCGGCACCACCAGCGTGTTTCCCTATATTTCCGGCCCGGTCGAGAATGCGGCACGCGCAGGGGTGCCGACGGTGGAGATCAATCCCGGCGACTCGGACGTGTCAGACCTGGTTCAGCACCGGCTGAAAATGCGCGCCGCCGAAGCGCTCCCACAAATCAACGCGCTGTTGAAAGCCGAAGCGGCCTAGATCCCGACTTTCCGTCAGCGGCGTCGCACCTGTTGGCGTTCGGGTCGCCAGTCTTCCGGCAAGGCCTGGCGGACTTCGGCGCGCCGCGCGCTCAGGCGTGCCCGATCCTGGTCGCCGAGATCGGCGAGCCGTAGTCCGGCGTCCAGCTGCGACAGGGCGCCACCGGCATCCCCGCGCTTGAACAGAAAGTTCGCCATTTGATAGCTGGCTTCGGCCTTGTTACCCACATCGCGGGCCGCTTGCGACAGCAGGCGGTAGGTTTCCAGGTGCGTGCCCAGAGCCTGTTCGTGTGACAACAACAGCTGACGTGCGTCTTCGGACCGGTCCGCCGTAATCAGCGCGCGTGCGTATTCCAGAATCGCCGGCGCATGCCTGGGGTGGTGGCGCAGGATCCGAGCGTAGCGGCTCAGGCCCACCTGATGCCCTTCAAGCTGAAAATCGATGGCCGCTTGCAGCAGGTTCAAACTGGGCTGGCGTGGATGGCCTTTCAATGCGTCTTGCAGCGTCTCGGCGGCGCGCGCGTTTTGCCCCAGACTGTGAAACGCCAGCGCCAGTCCGTACTGATGTTCCAGCGTGTTCTGACCGGCCTGAATCAGCGCGCCGAAGGTTTGTACCGCGTCGCTGGGCTTGCGCGCCGCCAGCACCTGCGTTCGTGCGCGGATCAGCTTGAATTCCAGGGAACTGTCCACTTCATGTCTGGGCAATCCAGCTGCTCGGCTGCGCGCTTCGGCGATCCGCGTGGTGTTGACCGGGTGGGTACGCAGGAACTCGGGGACGCCCGATCCGTAAAGTCGACTTTGTTGTTCCAGCCGCTGGAAGAAGCTGGCCATGCCCTGGGTGTCGAAGCCCGCCGCGGACAGGGTGCGGATGCCGAGTCGATCCGCCTCCAGCTCGTTGGCGCGAGTGAAATTGACCTGCCGCTGATACTCGCTGGCCTGGCCCAGCGCCAATGCGCCCAGGACCACATCGGAGTCACCGGAACCGGCGATGATGGCCGCCAGAACCGCCAGCCAGGTGGCGAAGCTGGTGACGCCGCCGGACGCATTGGCGCTGCGTGCGATGTGACGTTGGGTGACGTGCGCCAACTCGTGGGCGAACACACCCGCCAATTCGCTCTCGCTGCTGGCGGCGGTGATCAGGCCGGCATTGAAACCCATGTAACCGCCGGGCAGGGCGAAGGCGTTGATGCGACGGTCCTTGACCATGAAAAAGCGCAGGTGCGGCGGGTTGGTACCGCTGGCTGCGGCCAGCTTCCAGCCGAGCTTTTGCAGATATTCGGTGATCTGCGCGTCCTCCAGCACATATTCGTACTGGTAGAACTGGCCGACGATCCGCGCGCCGATCTGCGCTTCCTGCGCTGGCGACAGCGCGGTGTCCGCCGGTTCGCCCATTACTGGCAGGTCAATGGCGACCGGCGCCCGGCTTGGCAGCGGTTGCGTGGCGACCGACTCGGCCGCGCGGCTGTTCTGGACCGAAGTCAACGCAATCAGCGCGGCAACAAGCAAAGTTGAAAAAGGGCGAGGCATGGTGGTCCGGGCAGCCAGGGTCAGCAGTTTACGCTGCTTGGAACGCCGGGGCCGAACATGGTTCAGCCGCGCCCGGTCCGGCAAAGAAAAAGCGCCCGGTGCCTGTACGACACCGAGCGCTGATCATTGGCGTTGGCGCGGCGACTAGTGGACGTAAACCGGGCCTGTCAGGGCTTCTCCAAGGCTGCGACCGTTGGCGTCGGTGAGTTCGGCCCCGACCGTGATTTCATATCGACCGGTGGTTGGCGCCTGGAAGGCCAGCATTTTCTTGTTCTTGCCGGGCACCACCCACTTGCCCTGGGCCGAATGCCCCTCTTCGTCGACCACGCTGATGTGGGCATTGGCGCTTTGGGCGTCGGCAAAGTCGCCGTCAAACAGCAATACGATGGCTTCGGAGAAGGCGGCCTTGCCGGCGAATACCAGGTTCAATTGGTCGGGCTTGCGCGTTTGCGGCCACCAGGGTCGTTGCGCGTCTTCGGGCGGGTCGGCGCGACGCTTGGCAGCCCGTTCGGCGGCCTCACGCAACGCCGCGGTGTCGACCGGTGGCGGCGCCGGCGCGACGGTGGCGGTTTGCGCCGGCGCGGCTTCGGGAGCCGCGGTCACTGCTGGCGCCGCTTCGGGGGGCGCAGCCACTTCTGGCGCCGCCGTCACCTCGGGTTCCGGTGCCGGCTCGGTCTGGCGCTCGACTTCCATATCAGTGTCCATATCCAGGTCCGTGCCGTCATCGCTGGCGGCCTGACCGTCGCTGGCTTCGGCTTTTGCCTTGGCCATGAGGATGGGGCATGAGCTCAGATCGATCTCACCGCTGTCCGTTGCCGGCTCGTCGGCACTTGCAGCGCCTGCATCGGCGGCGGCAACTGCACCGTCGGCACTTGCGCTTGCCGGAATGGCCGTTGCCGAACCGCCTGCGCTGGCCACGATCCGGCGACGCAAGATCGAGCACGGTGTTTCCGGCACATCTGCGCTCGGGTCGGCGTTCGGGTCGACGTCGGCGGTCTCAGCCGTTGCCGCCGCGCCCTCGGCAACGGCGACAATCACGCTGCTTGCCGCGGGGACAAAGCCGACCGACCCGGCATAAATACTTTCTACGGTGGGGCCTTCCAGTCTGGATTCTTGGTGCGCCTGCATTGGCATGAAAAAGTTCAAGCCGTGATAGGTCGCCAGTGTTACCGTTACTGCGCAAAGCGCAACGGTCAGTGCCCTGCCGGTCATGCTGTTCTCCCGATTGTATTGTTTGTTGCTGATTCTGATGCCGGTTTGCAGCATAGCGCACTGCCAGAAGCGGAGAAACACGGGATGGACCCTGTAATCCGGCTGGTTTGTCGCTCCGGCGCTGTGAACGCCGTCAGGCGGGCCGGATAATAGCAAGTCAGATCAATTTCAAAGCAAGACATCCGAAGTCACCATGACAGACCGTTATCTGAAGTTTTCACATTCGACCTGGGGCGGGCAGCTCTCGGGTTTGCTGGGCTTGCCGAAGCCGCCTCGCTTGGTGCGCGCCACTCAGGGCTTTGCGCAGACACCGCTGGCGTCCAGGCCGGCGTTGTTGGCGGCCAGCGCCAGACCACGCTTCGCACCCGCCTTGTTGCAGGCGCTGGATGCCGCTGGCGCCGATGTTTACGTCACTCCGGACCCAACCGGACTGTCGGCGATCAAGTCGGCTGCGGCGGCGTGCGGTGTCTCGCTAAAGGCCGAGCCCAGCGGAGAAAAAATGGAGTGTGGACTGTTGATCGCCGATGTCAGCGGAGTAGCATCGGCGGCTGATTTGCGCGTCTTGTATGACTTTCTCAATCCACGTTTGCGAGCCCTGGCAACGAATGGGCGCGTGCTGCTCATCACGCAGGCAGCGGATACGCTCACCGAGGTCTCGGCACGCGCGGCCAGCAGTGCGGTGCGTGGTTTCGTCCGTTCGCTGGGCAAGGAAGTGGGCGGCAAGGGCGCGACCGCCAATCTGATCGAGGTTGTTCCTGGTGCGGAGCAACATCTGGCCGGTGCCCTGCGTTTTCTGCTGACCGAGCATTCGGCATTCGTCTGTGGTCAGGTGTTGCGTCTGGACGCCGGCAGCGCCGAGGCCGTGTCCACCTTTTGCCATTCCCTGGAAGGCAAGCGCGCGTTGGTGACCGGTGCCGCGCGCGGTATCGGGGCGGCCATCGCGCAGACCTTGGCGCGCGAGGGCGCGCAGGTGATCGGTGTTGATCGGCCGCAGGAAGAAGGCGCCTTGGGCTCGACCCTGGCGGCCATCGGCGGGACTGGTCTGGCGCTGGATGTGACCGCGCAGGATGCCAGCAGCAGAATTCGTGACGAGGCCGGGGAACTGGACATCGTGGTTCACAACGCCGGTGTGACGCGCGACAAAATGCTGCGCAACATGGCGCCGCATCTGTGGGACATGGTGCTGGACATCAACCTGGGCGCCATCGTTCGCATCAACGACCAGTTACTGCAGGGCGGACTGCGCGATGGCGCGCGCATCGTGTGCATTTCCTCGATTGGCGGCATCGCCGGAAATGCCGGCCAGACCAACTATGGCGCCACCAAGGCCGGCGTCATCGGCTATGCTGAAGCGCTTGCGCCGCGGATGACTGAATCCGGCGGCGCCATCAACGCCGTCGCTCCCGGATTCATCGAAACGAACATGACCGCCGCAATGCCCACCGTGCCACGTGAAGTTGGCAGACGTTTGAATGCACTTTCGCAAGGCGGAACGCCGATCGATATCGCCGAGGCGGTGACCTTTTTCTGTTCACCATTATCCGCCGGATTCAACGGCCAGACCTTACGTGTTTGTGGTCAGAACTTTGTCGGTCAATAATCTGTTCCAGCCCAATGCTTGAATTCTCCGCCCAGGCTCGCCTGCCGACTCCGTTCGCCGAATTCTCCGTGCAGGTTTTCCTTGCGCCGGATGGCAAGGAACACGCGGTTCTGGCGCTGGGCGATCTCAACGCCGAGGATGCGCCGCTGATTCGCGTGCATTCCGAATGCCTGACCGGGGATGCGCTGTACTCGCTGCGTTGCGACTGCGGATTTCAGTTGCGACAGGCAATGGAGCGCATCGCTGCGGCGGGTTGCGGCGCGGTGCTTTACCTGCGTCAGGAAGGTCGCGGCATCGGCCTGGGCAACAAGATTCGCGCCTACGGCATTCAGGACCAGGGTGCGGATACGGTCGAGGCCAACCATCAGCTTGGATTTCCGGCGGATGCGCGCGAATACGATCTGGCGGTGGAGCTGCTGCACAAACTGGGACTCAAGCGCATTCGATTGATGACGAACAACCCGCGCAAGCTCGATGCCTTGAGCCGGGATGGCATCGAGGTGGCGCAGCGTATTGCGTTGGAAAGCGGCCTGAATCCCCACAACGAGGCTTATTTGCGCGCCAAGGCGGATAAGTTGGGCCATTGGTTGACGCTACCGTAACTCCGCAAGCTCCTGACCCCAAGCAGCCCGGCCAAGGTGGCGGGTTGTTGCGCGAGATCGGTCGTGTCTCCGTGTCGACCTACTACATTACACGAGGATTTCGCCCTTTATTCAAAATACTGGGCTCAGAATCTGATGTTACACGTGAAGAGTTGTCGGAGGTCATCGATGTGGCCTTCAAGGGGTTTTACCGGCACCCCTTGATGCACTCGTCAGGCCGTTTGACCACGTATTTGCGCAAGCGTCGCTTGATTCCCAACGAGCAGTCCACCGAGGAGTTGATCCGTTATCTGGTGGATCAGGTGCTCAGCCGAAGCCCGGTGGTGGTCCCCGAGGCATTGGTGGACGAGTTCTGGCAGTTCTTTGACGAGCTGTTTTCCGCTCCGGAGCTCAAGGGGCTGGGGGAGCTGAGCTTCGACATGGTGCGGCTGGTGGTTCGCACCTACGAGCCGCTGCTGGTCGAGGTGGTCAACATCCTCAAGGCCGGCCGCCGCTTCAACGAGTGGCAGCTCAAGGAAATCATGCGTCGCGCCGCCTTGGTGCGCCAGGATTTGGTGATATTGCGGCGCCAGATCAAGGCGCTGCGCTACATCAAACCCTTCTTTCAGGCCGATCCGAAAGACTTTTCCGCGCAGGCGAAAATCATCGCCGCCATGGTGCGCGAGTTCGGGCCGTTCTTCGTCAAGATGGCGCAGGTTGCGGCGGCCAACGCCGACGTCTTGCCCGAGGAGATCGCGCGCGAACTGGCGGTATTTCATGAAGACGTCTCGCCCATGGACGCCGACGAAGTCAACGCCGCGTTCCTCGAGTGCTATGGCAAATTGCCACACCAGCTGTTTCTGGAGTTCGATGCCAGCAAGCCGGTGAAATCCGGCTCCATCGGCAGCGTTTATTTTGCCAAGAAACCGTTCCTGGAAGGCGGCCGCGAGGTGCTCAAGCCGGTGGTGATCAAGGTTGGGCGCCACAATATCGACCGCGAGTTCACCATCGGAAAAATGGTGATCGGCCTGGCCATCATGTCGAGCCAGTACTGGGCGCCGCACGGCAAGCTGACGCCGTTCTTGCGCGCGCTGCATGAGCAGGTGGACGAATTTGTCGCCGGCTTTGTCGAGGAGCTGGATTTTGAGGCCGAGGCGCAAAACCATTTGCGGTTCTACCAGCGCAGCATCGGGTCGCGTCAATGGCATGTGCCGCAGCTGTATGGGCATTCGCGCCGCATTCTGGAAATGGAATATCTGGCGGACGCCGAGAGTCTGACGCGCGCCATGTCGCGGATGAAACGCCGCGAGCGTCGTCGTTTCCAGGTGCAGATTGGCGAGCGCCTGCTGTTCACGGTGCTGTATCACATCTTCAAGCACAACGAACTGCACGGCGACCTGCATCCGGGCAATGTGATGATCGGCTCGGATGGCGCGCTGCACCTGATCGACTGGGGCAACGTGGTCAGCCTGGACGGCAAATGGGGCGCGGTCTGGGATTATCTGGCGGGCGCCATCGTTGCAGACACGGCGGTGCTCACCGACACGCTGGTGGCCATGTCCACCAAGCCCGAAGAAAACCAGCGCAACTGGGCTCAGATCAAAGCGACCCTGGATGACACGCTGCTGAAGAAGGGGGTGACCCCGCTTACACGCGTCAATTTCGTATTCGAACTCAAGCGCGGCGGCATCGCGGGCCTGCACCGGCGCGGGCAAACGGTGTTGCAACTGATGTCCAATACCCAGCAGGCCGGCTTGGTGTTGCGGCGGGACTATCTGCACTTGTCGCGCGCGCTGTTTGCCGCCGCCGGCAGTTTTGGCGCCTTGTATGACAAAACCAGCGGTCGTCAGATGTTGGGGGATGTGTTGCGGACCGTCTTGCGGCTGCCGCTGACCGTGGCCCAGGATCAGATCGATCGCAAGTTTTACGGCTTGCGCCAACGCATGGTGCAATCGATTCCCTTGCCGCGACGGTGGCGCGACATCTTGTTCCCGCCACCGCCGGAGCCGCGTGCGCTGGGTCAGGATCGGCCCAAACCGCTGGTGTTGCCGCCTGATTTCGCGGCCGGCGGCAAGCAGCTCTGATGCGATACCGTTGGGCCAGAAACGCGCTGTTTGCGCTCGAAGCCGAGCGCGCGCACGAGCTGACCCTCGCCGGGCTAAAGGCGCTGCCGTCGGCGGCCGGATGGATGCTGTCCGCCAAGACCGTGGACGATCCTTTCCAGTGGTGCGGACTGCGTTTTCGCAATCGGGTGGGTCTGGCGGCCGGCCTGGACAAGAACGCCGAGTGTCTGGCGGCCTGGGAGCGGTTGGGTTTCGGTTTCGTGGAAGTGGGAACGGTAACGCCGCGCCCGCAGCCTGGAAACCCGCGACCGCGGCTGTTTCGCCTGCCGCAACAGCAGGCGCTGATCAACCGGCTGGGCTTCAACAACAAGGGCGTGGAATATCTGGTTGGACAGGTCGAACGCGCCAATTATCGTGGTGTGCTGGGCATCAATATCGGCAAGAACGCGGATACGCCGATTGACCGTGCGGTGGATGATTACTTGATTTGCTTTGACCGCGTGGCGCCCTATGCCAGTTACGTCACCATCAATATTTCCTCGCCCAACACCAAGAACCTGCGGGAGCTGCAGCGTCAGGAGCGGCTGGCTGACTTGCTGGAACAGATTGCTGATCGGCGGGATCAGATCACCGCCACGCTGGGTCGGCGGGTGCCGCTGATGGTCAAGATCGCGCCGGATTTGGGCGATGATCAGATTGATGACATCGCCCAGACCGTGCGCTCGCAGGGCATTGACGGCTTGATCGCCACCAACACCACGCTGAGCCGGCCCGGTCTGGAGAACGTCGCCAAGGCGGAACAGGCGGGCGGCATGTCTGGCGCGCCGATGGCCCGGCTGGCCCGGGACACGCTGGGCAAATTTCGTGCGCGCCTGGACAAGGACACATTGCTGATCGGGCTGGGCGGCATCAACAGCGCGCAGGCGGCGGCGGATCGCATCGCCGCCGGCGCTGACCTGTTACAGATCTACACCGGCTTCATTTATCAGGGGCCGGAATTGATCGCGGCTTGCGCGCGCGCGGTGGCGAGTCAGCACGATGGTTGAGGGGCCGGCCCAGGACGCAGGGCTGGAGTCGCCCTGCATCGGCGTGTGTCAGCTGGATGCCGAACAGGTCTGCCTGGGGTGTGGCCGGCGCATGAAGGAAATCGCGGCCTGGTCGAAAGCCGACCCGAAAGCCCGACGGGAAATTCTCCAGCTTGCGGCTGAACGCCGCGCCCGGATGTCAAAGCGCCAGACTGCGTAACTCCGTTGCCGGCGGCGACTCCTGCCACAGGCTGTCAAAGGCCTTGAGCTGCTGCCGTGCCACCATTGGTGCGTCGGCATAAAACTTGGCCTCCAACTGCGTTGGCGCGGCGCGGAACAGCAGGACATTTTCATCAGCGATCAGATACTCCTCCCGCAAATGAAGATGTTCGGCCTTGAGCGCGCGAAACTCGATGCGGCTGCTCAGCAGGCGTCCGAACTCGATCAGCCGGGGTGCGTTGTTGCGTGCACTGCGTGGATCATTGATCAACACCCGTATCCGTGCGCGCCGATGCTGCAGGATGAAACTGCGCAGGCGGTCTACGAATGCCTCGGTGCCGTAGATCGTGGTCTCCAGTTCCAGCGACATCAGGCTCAGTTGGTTGCGCGCGGTCTGACTCAGGTTCAGCGCGGCGTCGGCAAACGCTGCCTTGCCTTCCAGGGTCTCGAATGCCAGGCCGCCGCTCATGCTCATTGCTTACCGACGTTCAAGGCCTGACGCTCCGCATTGCCGGTGTAATCGGCGGGCGACATGGCCATGAGCCGGTCACGATCGGCCTGCGGAATCGGTAGCTCCTGGACAAAGGCGCGCAGCGCGTCCTTGCCGATGCGCTGGCCGCGCGTCAGACGTTTGAGCTGCTCGTAGGGTTCGGGCAGGCCGTAGCGGCGCATCACGGTCTGGATGGCCTCGCCCAACACCTCCCAGTTGTCGTCCAGATCACGGCCCAGGCGCCAGGCGTCAACCTCCAGCTTGCCCAAACCCTTCTGCAAGGCCTGGAAAGCAATCACGCCATGACCGATGCCCACCCCCAGATTCCGCAGCACGGTGGAATCGGTCAGGTCGCGTTGCCAACGCGAAATCGGCAGCTTTTCCGCCAGATGATGCATGACCGCGTTGGCCAGTCCCAGATTGCCCTCGGCGTTCTCAAAGTCAATCGGGTTGACCTTGTGCGGCATGGTGGACGAGCCGACCTCACCGCTGACGGTTTTCTGGCGAAAATAGCCCAGCGAGATATAAGCCCAGATATCACGACACAGATCGATCAACACCGAATTGACCCGCATCAGCGCCTGAAAGTATTCGGCGATGTAGTCGTGCGGCTCGATTTGCGTGGTGATGGGGCTGGGCGCCAGGCCCAGGCTGTTCAGGAAGTTCTGCGAAAACGCCGGCCAGTCGACTTCCGGATAGGCGGCCAGATGTGCGCTGTAATTGCCCACTGCGCCGTTGGCCTTTGCCAGAATATCCATTTCTTGCAGCGACTTGCGATGCATCCTTAACCTGGAAACGAATACGGCCATTTCCTTGCCAAGCGTGGTTGGTGTGGCGGCCTGACCATGGGTGCGCGACAGCATGGGCTGATCCGCATACTGGCGAGATAGCGTCGCCAGCCTGCCGATGAGTTCATCCAGTTGTGGCAGAAGCACCTGTTCGCGTGCGTCCGCCAGCATCAGCGCATGCGCTACATTGTTCATGTCCTCGGAGGTGCAGGCGAAGTGAATGAACTCCTTGATTTCCGCCAGCTCCGGATGCGCGCCGATCTTTTCCTTCAAGTAGTACTCAACCGCCTTGACGTCGTGGTTGGTGGTTTCCTCAATGGTTTTGACGCGCTGCGCCTCACGCACGCCAAAGTTTTCCGCAATCGCGTCCAGTCGCGATTTGGCGTCATCCGACAGTGCCGGGACTTCCGGAATCTGTGGATGCGCCGCCAGCGCCCGCAGCCATCCGATCTCTGCCAGCAGCCGATAACGGATCAGGCCGTATTCGCTGAAGATGGGACGAAGGCTGACGGTTTTCTCGGCGTAGCGGCCGTCAACCGGGGAGATGGCGGACAGTGAGGTGAGCTTCATGCGCTCCACGGCAGGATAGGCGAACGCAACAGTTTAATGGATGCGTTTGCCAGCCAGCACGATGAAACCGCGGCCAAGCCTGTGGATCGCTTTGATTCTTGGCTTTTTCCGTTTCCCTCAGACCTTGCGATATTCGCGGTAATACGGCGCCCACATCAGCGCCGCGATTCGCTCTTTCATCGTCTGTTCATCGGTTTCTGGCGCCAGCCCTTCTTTTTGCGCGTGCTTGGCCACGTCCAGCGCCACCACTTTGGCCACTTCACGTAAATCCGTCACCGGCGGCAGCAAACCGGCGTCTGAATCATTCAGTGCCGGTGACTGCTTGGCCAACGCGCGAGCCGAGGCCATGAACATTTCGTCGGTAATTTTTGAAGCGCCGGTCGCCAGTACGCCCAGGCCCACGCCGGGGAAAATAAAGGAGTTATTGGCTTGTGCAATGGGAATGGTCCTGCCATTGCGTTCCACCACCGGAAACGGACTGCCGGTGCCAACCACCACCGCGCCATCGGTCCAGTTCATCAGGTTCTCGGGCGTGGCTTCAGCTTTGGAAACCGGATTGGAAAGCGGGAAGATGGCCGGCCGCGCGACGTGCCTGGCCATTTCCCGCACGATGCGTTCGTCAAACGCCCCGGCTTGCGCAGAGGTGCCGATCAGCACCGTCGGCTTGGCGTTGGCGACCACCTCATACAAACCGATGCGATCCGGATTCTCGAGTGTCCAGTCGGCAAGGGCTTCGCGAGGCTGCGCGAACTCCGCCTGATAGGACTCCAGTTTCATATCGCTGGTGACCAGGCCGCGACTGCCCAGCGCATAAAAGCGGCGCCGCGCCTCGTCCTCGGGCAAGCCGGCTTCCACCATCGCCATCAACAGCAGCCGCGCGATGCCGCAGCCGGCCGAGCCAGCGCCGTGAATCACGATGCGTTGTTCGGTCAGCGGCGTGCCGGTGAGCGAGGTTGCCGCCAGCACGGTGCCGGTGGCGACCGCGGCGGTGCCCTGGATGTCATCGTTGAACGAGCAAATGCGGTCCTTGTAGCGATCCAGCAGCTTGCCGGCATTGGCCTTGGCAAAGTCCTCCCATTGCAGCAACACGTTCGGCCAGCGTTCCTTGACTGCGGAAACGAAGGTTTCCACGAAGTCATCATATTCAGCGCCACGCACGCGCTGGTTGCGCCAACCGACGTAGAGCGGATCGGCCAGGCGCTCGGCGTTGTCGGTGCCTACATCCAGCATGATGGGCAGCGTATGCGCCGGATTAATGCCCGCGCAGGCGGTATAAAGTGCAAGCTTGCCAATCGGAATTCCCATGCCGCCGGCGCCTTGGTCGCCCAGGCCAAGAATGCGCTCGCCATCGCTGACCACAATCACCTTGATCTGGTCATAACGGGGGTGGGCGATGATTTCCCGAATCTTGTCCTTCAGCGGCAGGCTCAGGAACAGGCCACGCGGCTTGCGGAAGATGTGGCTGAATTTTTCGCAACCCAGCCCCACCACCGGCGTATAGACAATGGGTAACAGCTCCGTCAGATTGCGCAGCAGCAGCGCGTGAAACAGGGTTTCGGTGTTGTCCTGAAGCTCTCGTAGAAAGTTGTAACGGTCCAGATCACTACTGAGGCCGCGCAGGGCCGTCAATCGACGCTCCAGCTGAACGTCCAGGCTGCCGATGTGCGGCGGCAACAAACCGTGCAGACCAAAGGCCTCGCGTTCGTCTGGCGTAAAGGCCGTTCCCTTGTTCAGCAGGGGGTTTTCCAGTAGCTCGAAACCGCTGAGGCTGGTTTCGATGATTTGCTTGTTCTCGCTGACCGTCATGCCTGCTCTCCCGTTGGCTGCGATGTCGCCTCTGATGGCCCGCAGGTTAGCCGAGTTGCGCGGCCGGGTCATTTGCCCTCAGTAAGCTTTACGGTCGTCCCAGTTGCCACCCGGGGCGTAGTTGCAAACCCAGACTTCCAGCTTTTGACAGCGTGCTCTTCCGCAGCCGACGCTGAAGCTGTGGCTCCACACCAGCTGTGTGTAATGCCCGCAGGTCTCGCCGTCGGGTGCGCTGCATGATCCGGTTTGCGGGTCATACCACTGCCGCTCATCCGCCCAATGTGCGACAACCTGTTCGGGCGTGGCCTGATAGGCCTTGTAAGAAAAAATATCGCCGGCGCGATAAATGTTTTCGCCGAAGCGTTGTTGCCGGTCCGGGTCGGGGTTGTGGCTTAGTTCACAGCCATCGACTTGAGCAAGCTGATCGGCCCAGTCCTGCGCCTGTTCGGCGGCCGCCGGCGACCAGTTCAGCGGCGCGACACCGACCTGCGCTCGCCAATGGTTGTGCGCCGCCAACATGCCGGCCATTTCCTGCGGCTCGCCGCCGCTTGCAAGCGGAACGGTTTTGTCGCCGGCGCAGGCGCCGACCACAACGGCCGTCAACAGCCATGCCTGGCCTGGGATCGGCTTGTTTCGGACGCGGGGCATGTTGGAGAATCAAATCAGGCCAAATGGGGAAAGGGAGCATGAGCGTCAGGATCCATCATCTCAACTGCGGCACCATGTGTCCGTTCAGCCGCCGCCTGATGAGCGGTGACGGCGGGTGGCTTGAGTCCGCGTCCATGTGTTGTCACTGTCTGTTGATCGAAACCGGGCAGGGTCTGGTACTCGTCGATACCGGCTTGGGCTCCGGTGACATTGCCGATCCAGCGCGTCTGGGCGGGGTGTTCAACCGTGTGGTTCGACCACGCCTCAGCTACGAAGAAACCGCCGTGGCGCAAGTGCGCGCCCTGGGGTTTGACCCGGGCGATGTTCGGCATATTGTGGTGACGCATCTTGATGTTGATCATGCCGGTGGCATGAGTGACTTTCCGCAGGCGCGCGTTCATGTGTTCGAGCCCGAACATGAGGCCGCCATGGCGCCAACCTGGCGCGAACGGATGCGATATATCCCGGCGCATTGGGATCACGACCCGGACTGGGTGCGTCATCGTGTGGAAGGCGACAACTGGTTCGGCTTCGAGGCGGTGCGACTGATTCCGGGTGCTGCGCCGGACATCGCGCTGATTCCGCTGCCTGGACATACCAGAGGTCATTGCGGGGTCGCAGTGGCCAGCGGCGAGCGCTGGTTGATTCACTGTGGCGACGCCTATTTTCATCATGCGGAGATGCAGACGCCGCCCAGTTGCCCCGCCGGGTTGCGCATTTTCCAGAACCTGGTGCAGGTCGATGGCCGCAAGCGCCTGGCCAATCAGCAGCGGCTGCGTCAGTTGCAAGCCGAGCATTCGGACACGGTGGATTTGTTTTGCGCGCACGACCCAAGCGAATTGCAGCGCATGCAGGCCGCCAACGGCTGATCGTCAAAAGTTCAGCAGGCGACTTTCCCCCTCATCCAGGCTGATCGACTGCGCATCGCGAAAGCGCAACGTCTCGCTGGCCTCGGGTTGGTCGATGTCGCCATCGCAAGTCCATGCGATCCGGTAATCGCCGGCCGGCAGAAAGGCCAGCGTGTAGGCGAAACCGTTGTCTGCGGGGCGAACGGCCGCCGAGGCGAACGGACCCAAACGCGAGCGGTTGAAGTCGATCGGTTCGGCGTCCGCGCCCTTGAACAGATAAACCGCAACGCTGTTGCCGGGCGTTCCGTCGGCGGCGCAATCGGAACTGGAAACCGCGCCGGCGCTGATGCTGCCATCGATGCTGGCGGCCTGATCCGCGTTCACAAGCCGCAAATACGGGCTCAGGCGGTAGTCGTCGGCGTCGGTTTGTCGCAGCGAGAAACGCAAGTCCAGCACCGCGATCAGGCGTGCGTCCTCGTCCTCCTCGACGTTCAGATCAATATCGAAAAACTGATCCTGATCATCCAGCCTCAGGTTGAATTGCGCGCCGGTTTGCAGCCTCAGCGTCTGCTCGGCGTCCTCATCAAAGCTCAGGCGCAAGCCGGTGTAGCGGCCTTCGGCGACACTGAAACCCGAGATCAGGCTGCGGCTTTGACCCGCCAGCAGGTCGCGCATTTCAATGCCGCTGGTCTGGGTTTGGAGGCGTTGGCGGGTGCCGTCACCATCGCGCAACTGGACCCCATCGATGGACAGCACCACCGACTGCAAACCCTCGCCGTCGGCGCTGCTCAGATCGATGCTGACGCTGGAATCACAGGCGCCCAGGAGCAGGGCGGCGAGTACGGACAAACGTGGCAACATGCCTTTCAGGTCTCGAATCCGGAAGCTGTGCAGATTACACCGCTTGCGATCCCGGTACCCATCCCGGCACCCATCCCGGCACCCCAGGCGCGTGACCTTGGGCCGGCGGCGCGGGATAATTCACGTCTCACTGACCATGCCCGAGCCAATAGCCATGAGCACCATTCGCCAGGACGATTTCATTCAGTCAATCGCCGACGCCTTTCAACACATCAGCTATTACCACCCGCTGGATTACATCCAGGCGCTGGGCGAGGCCTATGAGATGGAACAATCGCCGGCGGCGCGCGACGCCATGGCGCAAATCCTGACCAATTCGCGCATGTGCGCGGAGGGAAAGCGGCCCATCTGTCAGGACACCGGCATCTGTGTGGTGTTTCTCAAAGTGGGCATGAACGTGCAGTGGGATGCCACGCTCTCGGTTCAGGAAATGGTCAACGAGGGCGTACGCCGCGCCTACCTGAACCCGGACAACAAACTGCGCGCCTCGGTATTGAGCGATCCGGCTGGCGCGCGCAAAAACACCAAGGACAACACCCCGGCGGTGATTCACTACGAAATCGTTGCCGGCGATACCGTGGACGTGATTTGCGCCGCCAAGGGCGGCGGTTCGGAAAACAAATCCAAGATGGTGTGCCTGAACCCGTCGGATTCGATCGTGGATTGGGTGCTCAAAACCGTGCCGACCATGGGCGCGGGTTGGTGTCCGCCCGGCATTTTGGGCATCGGCATTGGCGGCACGCCGGAGAAGGCGACGGTGATGGCCAAGGAGGCCATTATGGCGCCCATCGATATTCATCTGCTCAAGGACAAGGCCGCGCGTGGCGAGGAACTGAGCGCAACCGAGGAACTGCGCTTGGAGCTATTGGAGAAGGTCAACGCCCTGGGTATCGGCGCGCAGGGCCTGGGTGGTCTGACCACCGTGCTGGACGTGAAAATCATCGACTATCCCACCCACGCGGCGAGCAAGCCGGTGGCGATGATTCCCAATTGCGCGGCCACGCGACACATCCATTTCGAGCTGGACGGCAGCGGCCCGGCCGAATTGCCAACGCCGAAAATGGAAGATTGGCCCGACGTGACCTGGCAGCCGGATGTGAAGTCTTCCAAGCGGATTGATCTTGGCGCGCTGACGCCGGAGGAAGTGGCGAGCTGGAAGCCGGGTCAAACCCTGTTGCTCAACGGCAAGATGCTGACTGGCCGTGACGCCGCGCACAAACGTATTCAGGAGATGCTGGCCAAGGGCGAGCCGCTGCCGGTGGATTTCACCAATCGCGTGATTTATTACGTTGGCCCGGTCGATCCGGTGCGCGACGAAGCGGTGGGGCCGGCCGGGCCCACCACCGCCACCCGCATGGACAAGTTCACGGAAATGATGCTGGCCAATACCGGCCTGATCGCCATGATCGGCAAGGCCGAGCGCGGGCCGGTTGCGATTGAAGCAATCAAGAAGCACAAGAGCGCCTACCTGATGGCGGTGGGTGGCGCGGCTTATCTGGTGGCGCGTGCGATCAAGAAAGCCGAGGTGGTCGCCTTTGGCGATATGGGCATGGAAGCCATTTATGAATTCGACGTTACCGACATGCCGGTGACCGTGGCGGTCGATGCGGCGGGTACCTCCGTGCATTCCACCGGCCCACAACAATGGCAGGGCAAAATCGGCAAGATTCCGGTGGTGGCGGCCTGACCACGGTGATTACGCTGCGTTGTCCAACCGGATCGACCAGTTGCAAGCCGATGTGCGGGTTCTCAAGACACGGGGTGAAACGGTCGCTTGAGGCCTTGTGGCCCAGGCGATGAACTCTCCGAACTTGCCTAGATCACGGCGGCGCTTGGTATCGCGATTACCAAAGTGCCGTGTGCTCCTCCACTACACCGAAGCCCTCAATCCGTCGGGTCTGTCCATTTCTTACCACTGTGCCTTCAAACTGACCGAAGGGTTGCGAAAATACGCTGCGAAGCAAGGGAAGGCGAAGGTTTTCGCAGCGTCTGCCTTCGGGTGTGAACAGCAGATTCAGCGCGCCGTCTTCAGTGGTAATCCGCCACGGCGACAAGAGTTGATTTTGATCGTAATGAAACACCGCCTGGGATAGCGGCTGGACTCGATCTTGCAGCCACATCGCGTTTTCCAGGCCGTTCATAAAATGAGCGACCAGATTGATGCCGATGCTTTCGCCATCTTCGGTAACACCATCCAGGCTGGCCCAATTCCATAAAGTGTTGCGCGGCGGATAACCCAGGCTGAAATCAATACTGGATCGGCCGGAAAATCGGTGATCCGTACCGTCCAGCTTTAGTGCGATCTGGGCGGGAATCGCACAGAGCTTATAGGTGTGATGAAAGGCGCGTTGCGGCGCGCGACTCACCGCCGTCAGGCCGCGCTCGTGATCCTCACAGCGCAGCTCGAGTTGAATTTTCTTGCCGCTGAACCGGACATCCCAGCCTTTGTTCTGGTATTCAAAAGACCAGTGCCGGCCGCCGGATTTCAGGTTCCAGGCCTGACGCCAGTCCGGGGCAAAGCCGGCTTCAAAACCGAAGGCAAGCGCGGTTTTTTCTTCGGTTAACTGTTTGCGCGCACGATCGTAAACATAAATAAAGCCGGTCGCGGCATAACCGGCGTCCACCACCGCCAGACCGATCATGAATCGGGGCGAGAAAATGCCGAAATACAACCAGCCCTTGCGTTGCCGACGTCGCTTGGAAAACGGACCGCGCCCATCGAACGCGCAGGTATTCAGATTCTGAATCGCGCCCAGGTAACGGCCATCAGCACAGGCTTTGCCGGATGCGTCGATCAGAAATTCGGGCGCGGATTTCAGCGCAGCGGGTTGATGGGTGTGCATTTCAGTGGCCAGGCGTAGACGTAGATCCAGGCGGGTGTCGTCGTTCCGGATTCGGTCAACACCTGGGTAGTCAGCCGTTGATATTCGTGAGGCTCGGCATCTTGCGCCCCACAGCCTTCGTAAGCGTCCAGCCAGATGAAGCTGGCGTCCGGGTCCGTCAGCTCAAAAAGATCACCCGTTACCGGCGTCGCTTGCGGGTCCAGAACCAGGCCGGGATAAGCCGCCAACTGATGGATGGTTCCGTGCACCTGCGCACGCCCAAGCCATCTTGCTTGCTTGCGAAGGCGCGCCGCCATGGGATGCGCGGACGACATCGCCAGCGTTCCGTAGACCATCAGCGCTCGGGTTTGCATGGTTGGGGTCGAACAGCCGGCTGCGCCGTGGTGACAGCAGATCAGTTGGGGGCCTTGAGGTGCAACAGCCCCAGCCAGGCGCCGATGCCGCCGATCATGCCGGTTTGAAGCCAATAGGCGAGGGTGGACGCGCCTTCGATTTTTTCCTGCAGATCACCCGACAGGTTTACGGCGGACAAGCCCAGCGTGGTTCCGGCCATGGCAACCAATACCGCCGGCAATACCGCGCGGTGTTTGAAGGCGGCAAAAAACAGGCAGGCGTAGGTGAAGGCGCAGAACGAGATGATCATGTCCTGATAGTGGAAGGACGGCACATCCCAATACACAAACAAAATGGGCACCTTGAAGCCGATGAAGTGCGCCGCGCTCATGCAGCAAAAGTAAGCGATGCCGCCCAACAGGGAGATTTTCAGCAGGTTTTCGCTATTCATTGTTGACTGATTCCGACGGATGAATGGTGTGCTGGCAGTTTAGGAAGACGCCAACTGCCTTGCTATAGTCAGAAATGACAATATTAGAGGCATATCTGACAACCCATGGCCGAGCAGCTTGAGCACCAGATTGCGGTCATTGACTACCCCGGCGCGCAGCAGTCCGCCATTCACGGCTTGATCGATTTGTTCGAGACCGCCAACCGTCTGAATCCGGCGCGTGACGCCGGCGCATCACGGTTTTCGGTGCTGCGCCTGCCGGCCGATGATTGTCGCGGTGAATACCAGTGCGGACTGTTGGCCTTGATTCTGCCGCCCTGTTTGACCGGCACGGTTGAAAAAGGCGCGTTGGCCACCCTCAAGGAGTGGATCAGGGCGCGCCATTGCGAAGGGACCATCGCCTGTTCGGTTTGCGCCGGCGCCTTCATTCTGGCGGACGCCGACTTGCTGGATGACCGGCCGGCAACCACGCATTGGGTGTTGGCGCAGCGTTTCGCGCTGGAATTCCCCAAGGTCAAACTGGATCAGGACAAGATGCTGGTGGACGACGGTGACGTGCTGACCGCCGGCGGCGTGATGGCGTGGACGGACTTGGGTTTGCGGCTGATTGAACGCTGGATGGGCAAGCCGGCGATGTTGGCCACCGCGCGCATGTTTCTGATCGATCCGGGGGGGCGCGAACAGCGCTTTTATTCCAGCCTGGAACCCCAGTTGGCCCATGCCGACGCCGGCATTGTCAAGGTGCAGAACTGGCTGGCGCTGCACTACGCGCGTTCGGTGCGCATCAACACCCTGGCGAACCTCGCCGGCCTGGGTGAGCGCACCTTCCTGCGCCGTTTCCAGTCCGCCACCGGACAATCACCGAATCGTTATCTGCAGCAATTGCGGGTTGCGCGCGCCAAGGAACAGCTGGAGCTGGATGAGCGGCCCATCGACGCCATTGCCGAATCCGTGGGTTATGCCGATGTCAGCGCCTTTCGCAAGATATTTCAGCGCACCGTGGGTTTGACCCCGGGCGCCTACCGGCAGCGCTTCTCGGTCGCGCGTGGGTCAGCCCTGGTGCCGCGCGAATTTCAGCGCTAATGGGTGCGTTGTTCCCGGCACACGGCTTCGTAGAAGCGTAGAACCTCGGCGGCGGCCGAATCAATTTCCCAATCGCTCATGGTGAACACCGGGGCCAGGGCTTGCGCCGAATCCGGCGGCGCGATGATCAGCTGGTCCCGAAACGCGGAGAAATCAGAGCGAATGGACGCTGGCAAGTCCTGTTCCGGGTTTAGCTCATTCAGATTATCAACCAGGGCTTCCTTGAGCCGGTTGCGCTGCGGCCCCGGACCCAATAGTGAAATCATTGCCGAATGCAGTTTCCGCACCCCGTTACCGTAGAGTTCCATGATTTGCGCGCTCTTTGTCTGTAGCGTCTGCCGACGTAATTGCGCACAACATAGGGTGTCATCAGCGCTTTGTTGACGCAGCGCCGATGAGTGGTCGATTTCGGAGCACCAGGGGCGGTGCGGCTGGTGTGCCTGTCGGCTTGTGTCGCGCATGGCCGGGTCGGGACGGCTCGATTGCGCGGGCGAACGCTGCGGTCAATTCGACTGCCGTGCCCGCGCCTTTGCGGTCGCCTTGGGCGGACCGCGCCGCTTGTGTTTGGGTCTTGAGCGGGGTTTGGCCTTGTTCTGTGCGGGTTTTTGCGTGCGGCTCGGCTGCGGGCACGGCTCGGGAATCGCTTGCGGCTTGGGTGGCGTGTATTGATCGAACCCGCTCACGTCCAGCAACGGCAGTTCTCGTTTCAACAAGCGCTGAATATCTTTCAACAGCCTTCGCTCTTCGGCATCCACCAGTGAGATGGCGATACCGCTTTCTCCCGCCCGTCCGGTGCGACCAATGCGATGAACATAATCAGCCGGGACATGCGGCAGTTCGAAGTTCACCACATGCGGGAGTTGGTCGATATCCAGCCCGCGAGCGGCAATGTCGGTCGCCACCAGCACGCGGATCGAGCCGCTCTTGAACCCTTGCAAGGCGCGGGTGCGCGCTGACTGGCTTTTGTTGCCGTGCAGGGCGTCGGCGCTAATTCCATCCTGGTTGAGCTGTTTGCAAAGACGGTTCGCGCCGTGTTTCGTGCGGGTGAAAACCAGCGTTTGTCGCCAGTCGCCACTGCTGATCAGCCAGGACAGCATGTGGCGCTTTTGCGCCTTGCCAACGTGTGCGATGGCCTGTTCGATTCTGTCCGCGGTGGCATTGCGCGGCGCTACATCCACTTGCGCTGGATCACGCAGCAGGCCATTGGCCAGTTGTCGGATTTCCGCCGAGAACGTGGCGGAAAACATCAGGTTTTGACGCTGTTCGGGAAGGTGCTTGATGACGCGCCGAATATCGTGGATGAATCCCATGTCCAGCATGCGGTCGGCCTCGTCCAGGACGAAAAACTCGATACGCGAAAGGTCCAGGTTTCCCTGATTCACGTGATCCAGCAGACGCCCCGGGGTGGCCACCAGAATGTCCACGCCGCGCCGCAATGTCTTGATCTGCGGGTGATAGCCCACGCCGCCGAACATCACGCTGTAGCGCATGTTCAATGCGCGCCCGTAGCCGGCAACCGCGTCACCGACTTGCGTCGCCAATTCGCGTGTCGGCACCAGCACCAAGGCACGCACCTGACCTGCGCCGTGCGCGGTGCCACTGAGCAATTGCAGCATCGGCAGGGTGAAGGCTGCGGTCTTGCCGGTGCCGGTCTGCGCTGCGGCCAGGATGTCCTGTCCGGCCAGGATTCTGGGTATGGATTGCGCCTGAATCGGCGTTGCGTTCTGATAGCCCGAACGCGCAACGGCATCCTGCAAGGCTGGAATCAGCCCGAGGTCTGAAAAAGACATGAAATACTCCTGAAAGCCTGTCCGCACTTTGGGGCGGCTCCGGTTCAGGCGTCGGTTGGATTCAAGGCCCACGGATTGGGCCGAACTGGGTTGCGTTCGCAATGATTTGTGACGCGGTGGTCGCGTCACCGGCGGACGCGTTCCCAGCGGCGGCGGAGTTTACATGTTTGTGCGCTGCAACAAAAGAATTTTTGCCGCCCCGTTCTTTTTTTGTCGCCGAGCATCCCTGGTTGAAGCGTCGAGCCCGTGCAGGGGCCGACATGGGCGGGGAAACCCCCAGGGTGGGTTGCCGCCGTTTTGCATCGGGGCGCACGGCGCTGCCGCTGCTGGCCTGTGCCACTGGGGTGGGACTGTTTCGGCTGGCGTTTTCCTGATTGCTGCGGAGCCGCGATAATTCGGCGCCTTTTTTGACCTGTTGATCGAACATGCTGGACCCCAAACGACTGCGCACCGAGTCTCAAGACGTTGCCGCACAGCTGGCGCGGCGCGGTTTTGCCCTGGATCTGGACTTTCTGAATGCTACCGAAGCGCGCAGGAAGCAAGTGCAAACGCGGACCGAGCAGTTGCGCGCCGAGCGCAACGCCAGGTCGAAGCTGATCGGACAGGCCAAATCGCGTGGGGAAGACGTGTCGCAAATCATGGCCGAGGTCTCCGCGCTGGGTTCGGACATGGACGCGGCCAACGCCGAGCTGGACGAGATTCAGACGCGCATGGAAGCTTTCGTGCTGCAGCTTCCGAATACGCCGCAGGCCTGGGTGCCGGATGGTCTGAGTGAGGAACAAAACCTCGAAGTGCGACGCTGGGGGGCGCCTGGTCAGGCCGAAAACGCCAAGGATCACGTTGAGATTGGCGAAAGTGCCGGGCTGCTGGATTTTGCTGCAGCTGCCAAGCTGAGCGGCGCGCGGTTTTCGGTATTGCGCGGTGAGCTGGCGCGACTGCATCGCGCCCTGATCCAGTTCATGCTGGATCTTCACACGCGCGAGCACGGCTATGAAGAGCTGTACGTGCCTTATGTGGTCAATGCCGCGTCTCTACGGGGCACCGGACAGTTGCCGAAATTTGAAGCGGATTTGTTTGCGCTCAAGGACAGCCCCGACTGGTACCTGATTCCGACGGCCGAAGTACCGGTCACCAACCTGCTGCGCGATGAAATCGCCGCCGCGGAGGACTTGCCCAGAAAGTGGGTGGCGCATACGCCCTGTTTTCGTTCCGAGGCGGGCTCGGCTGGCAAGGACACGCGCGGCATGATTCGCCAGCATCAGTTTGAGAAGGTGGAACTGGTGCAAGCGGTCAAGCCTGAAGATTCGGAGGCGGCGCTGGAATCACTCACCGCCAACGCAGAAGCGGTGCTGCAACAGCTGGAGCTGCCGTATCGGGTGGTTGCCTTGTGTGCCGGTGATATGGGTTTCTCCGCCGCCCGGACTTACGACCTTGAAGTGTGGTTGCCGTCACAGCGCCGCTATCGGGAAATCAGCTCCTGTTCCAATTTTGAAGATTTCCAGGCGCGGCGCATGAAAGCGCGATACCGCGATCCGGCCACCGGCAAGACCGCGCTGTTGCATACGCTCAACGGCTCGGGCCTGGCCGTGGGACGCACGCTGGTGGCGCTCATGGAGAACGGCCAGCTGCCAACCGGCGGCTTCCGCATTCCAGCCGCGCTGCAGCCCTACCTGGGCGGACTGGAACGCATCGGCTGACAAAGTGATGCGGTGTCAGCCCCGGTGGCGTACGACTGCCGGGGCCGACACCACGCCGGTGGCACCGCCGCCGGAGCCTTGCCGGGACCTGTTTGTCACCTGACTGTCACAAGACGTCATAAAACCGTCACGTCGGCTGGGTAACGTGTGAACCGTGACTAGGTCTTCCGTCCAAGGGGATTTGCCGCCGCCAATGACGGGGGGCGGAAGCTTGCGCGTGTTGATCGGTCCTTTCTGGGCGGCCTGCAAGAGGCAAGCCGCCGGGTATCTGGCTGGTCTTGAAATATTCCCGTCACTTTTGGTGGTTAGGGTTTGCTGGCGGCGGTTCTATCGCCCATCCGATTCGGGCTGTTCTTGATGAAATTGTCTTTCAAGGTTTGCGCACTGGCGTTGCTTCTGAGCGCTTCTCCCCAATTGATCGCGGCGGAGTTATATCTCAATACCTTTCTGGGTCCCAACCCGCTGGCGGATCTGGAAGTTGAGGTCAATGGCGCGATTGTGGGCGTGACCGGAAAGCAGGGTGAAATTTCCACCGAGCTTTCCGCCGGGCGCAACCAGGTTCGCTTGATGAAACGCAATGTGCCCCTTGCCAGTTACGAGTTTCAGGCAAGAGCGGGCCATAGCGCCGACCTGAGCATCAGCTTTGTTGATTTTCAGACGCCACCAGAGATCACTATCGATCAATACGACGCCGCCAGCGGTGGCGGCGCTGACGGTATTCTCGAAGGTTATACAACCGACGCCGAAGGCTACGCACTGCCCGGCGCCACGGTGCGGATCGAAGAACTGAATCAGGAGTTCCTATCCGAGGATTCGGGTTATTACCGCTTCGAAGTGCCGCGTGGTGTTTACACCGTCAGCGTGTCTCATCCGCAACATGAGACCGCCACCAAACGCAATGTGCGGATCATCGCCAACGTCGGTGTTGCGGCCATGATTGCACTCAAGCCCAAATCAGCGGACTACGCGGGCTTGAGCGAGTTGATTGATGTGGTTGAGCCGGCAACCGACACGGGTGCTGGTTCGGTCACGGCACAGGTACAAACCCAGGTTCGCAGGCCTGAAGTTCCGTCGAATGATGATCGTCAGGCCGAGGCGCCCGGTGAAGCGGCGCCTGAAGATGCAGCGCCAGCGCCAGCGCCAGTGGCTGCATCGCCTCGCGCGCCGGCGGCAAGTCAGATCGAGGAGATCGTCATCGTTGGCACCTACAAGCCAGCGCTGCGCTCGACGGTTGATATCGAACGGTTTTCAGTTACCGTCACGGACGCTATCAGCGTCGAAGAACTGCTGCGCTTTGGTGACAGCGACGTGGCTGCCGCGCTCAAGCGCATCGTCGGCGTCTCGGTGACGGGCGGAAAATATGCCGTGGTGCGCGGACTCGACGGCCGCTACATTTCCAGCACGCTCAACGGTAATCTGATGCCGAGCACGGACCCGTTTCGTCGTGACGTCGAGCTGGATCTGTTTCCATCGGATATTCTGGGCGGTATAGAAATTCAGAAAAATTTCTCCGCCGATCTTCCCGGTGAAACTACCGGCGGCATTATTAAAATGGCGACCCGGGATGCGCCGGATGAATACATCAACAAGTTTTCATTCTCCGTCGGATTCGTCTCGGATACCACCGGCGAAGAACTGGCCAGCTACGAAGGCAGCGACTCCGACGCCCTTGGGTTTGACGATGGTCTGCGGCAACTGCCGACTGCGCTGGACGCGGCAAGCGATGGTGGGCTGAGATTCACGATCTGCCAGGTTGCCGACCAGACCAATTGTATCGAGCAGGATCGCGCCGTTGCGCTTGCCCAGAGCTTGCCCAACCAGTGGAATCCGGGAACCGAGTCGGCGCCTCCCAACTTCGGGCTTTCCTACACCCTGGGTAACTTGTTCGAACCAGAGATCGGCGACGTCGGGGTTTATGCAACCGCGTCCTACGATGCGTCCAGCAGCTCTCGCCAGAATGCGTTCGTCCGCGATCTGGAAACAGAGTCGGAATACTCGCGCGACAAGACCAATGTTTCCCTGAGTGGGTATTTCGTCGCGGAGCTGGCCGCGGCGCAGGGCTGGTCGTTGCAGAGCAAGACCATGCTGCTGCGCAATACCGAAGACACGGTCGAGGTCGAGAACGGCCGTGACACGGGCGAGGAACGCGACTTCACCGATGTGCTGTTCGAGTGGGAGGAGCGCCAGTTTCTGGCCCAGCAGTTTTCCGGGACACATTACTTTTTCAACGAGCGGCACGAGCTGAACTGGCGCGCCGGTTTGTCACAGACCAGCCGTGATGCCCCGGACCGACGAAGTTACACGTTTCTGGATGATGCGCTCGCGGTTTCAACCGTTGAGCGCAGTTATTCCGAACTCACCGAAGATGGCATCGATCTCGGGCTTGAGTACAAAGTTCCGTTTGACGTCACCGATCGGGTATTCACCGAACTTACCGTCGGTGCGCTGGCCAATGATCGCCAGCGAGATGTGGAACTGGTCCGCATCGGTGTGCGTACCGGAAGCAACCCCGTTTCGCTCAGAAACGATCTGGAATCATTGCTCAGCGCCGAGAATTTTGCCAACGATGCGTTTCGGCTGAATTCACGTTCAACGCTGACGGATTCCTACGATGCCGAGCAGGAGGCGATGGCCTACTTCGCCTCGGTGCAGACCGATGTCGGGGAGAAATGGACCGCCATCATCGGCGTGCGGCAGGACGAGTTCAGTCAGGATCTGGTGTTCCCGAACAGTCCGGACGCGACCGCCGATCTGCAATCCAACGAAACCTTGCCGTCGCTGTCCTTGATTTATCGTCCTGTCGAGTCCATCCAGCTGCGGATGGCGTACGCCGGAACCGTTTCGCGTCCCAATATTACCGAGCTGGCGCCGTCACGATTCTTTGACGAACGTGGCCGGGAATTCATCGGATGCCCCACCTGCGAAGCCTCGACCATCGATAACCTCGACCTGCGCGCCGAATACTATTTCAACGATCAGGACAGCTTTTCGGTGGCATTGTTTACCAAGGATATTGATCAGCCACTGGAACGCTCCGTCGCGGACGGGTCCGGTTCAGCCACTGATGCCCTGACCTTCAGAAACAACGAAAGCGCGACCATTTCCGGCCTTGAGCTGGATCTTTCGGTGACTTTTCTGGAAACCCAGGCGCATGGTCTGAGCATGGGGGCCAACATGGCCTTCATCGAATCAGAAATCGAGCTGGATGAAATCGGCCAGCGCCTGGAAATCGACCCCAGTCGTGAATTGCAGGGCCAATCTCCCTTCTTGGCCAATTTGCAAATCTCCTATGACCATTTCCCGTGGGCGCAAAAGGCGACCTTGCTGGCGAATTACTTTGATGACCGCATCGATGCGGTGACCCGGGCGGTCGCGCCCATCGAAGAGCGCGGCCGACTCATCGTGAATCTCAATTACGAAAAGGAACTCTTTGAGTCGTCAAAGATCAGCCTGAAACTGAAAAACCTTCTGGACGAGGAAGTCGAATATATCCAGGGTGGCCAGGTCATCGAGAGCTGGCGAGAAGGCATGGCCATTTCGCTGGGATATTCGCTCAAATTCAACTGATTCGAAAACCAACGTCGAAACCTGAATTCACCCAACGCATCAAGCGGAAAACTGGCAGTGAGGCTGACCCACTGTCGCAAATTTGCAAAAGGACCTGGAACCTGAAATGAAACCTGTAACACTCTCAACAGCTCTGTTGGCAAGCGCTGCGTTGTTGTCCGCCTGCGGCGGCGGTGGTGGCGGCGGTAACACCGGTGGCGGTGGCGGTGGCGGCGGTGGCACCACCAACGGATGTCCTGCGCCCAACGATCAACTTTCGTTTCTTCAGTGCAGCGGCAACGTCTATACGCTGTCGGGCACCGTTGACGAGGACTTCACCATGCAGTCGCAGTTTGACTGGCGCCTGTCCGGAACCGTCCGGGTCGGTGCCGGCAATGTGACGGTCAACAACCAGGCGGACGTCGATGCGATCAAGGCGGCCGGCGTGACGCTGACGGTGCAGCCTGGAACCAACGTTCGCGCCAATGCCGATGGCATTTTGCTGGTCACCCGTGGTTCCAGGATTGAGGCCAACGGCACCGTCAATGCGCCGATTACCTTCAGCAGCCTGGACAATGATTTCGACGGCCTGGGCGAATGGGGCGGTATCGTGCTGCAGGGATTCGCTACCCAGTTTGGCGGCGGTAACACCGGCGCCTGCACCGGCGGCGGTGAGGTCTGTAACGTCACGGGTGAAGGTGGGAACACCGTTGCGCTGTATGGCGGCAATGACGACGCCGACAGCAGCGGAACCTTGCGTTATGTGCGGATCGCCGAAGGCGGCCTGGTTGACGGTCCGGATAACGAAGTCAACGGCCTGACCATGCAGGGCGTCGGTCACGGTACCACCATCGAGTATGTGCAAGTCCATAATAATCTGGACGACGCCTTCGAATGGTTTGGCGGCACGGTCAACGCCCGCTACCTGGTTGCCACCGGCAACGATGACGACAGTATCGACTACGATGAAGGCTGGCGTGGCAACGTGCAGTACGGCATCGTGATCATGGATCAGAACAAGCCGACGCCTACCGGCAGCAATGATCCGCGTGGTATTGAAGCCAACAGCGACGGCCCGGATGACTTTGTTCCGCAAACCAACGGAACGCTGGCCAACCTGACCATCATCGGATCGGCGATCAATGACGGGCAGCCTGGTGCACGCCTGCGTGGTGCGGTCACCACCGGAATCTACAATTCAGCCATCGGCGGTTTTGATTCGGGTTGTGTTCGTATTCAGGACGAAGATACCGCCAATTCGGTGATTACTTTCGTCAACGTGCTCACCAATTGCGCCGGCGGTACTTATCAGCAAGGACGCGCGGCGAATACGGACGGCACGATTAGCCAGGCGTTTACATTGGATGAAGCGTTTTCCATCGTCGAAGGTGTCGCCAACGTCGGCGCGACCGTCATTCCCCCGACCGCCAACGGTTCCAGCTTCACCTTTGATCAAACCAGTTACATTGGCGCTATTGCCCCGGGAACCTCGGCTGGCAACGCATGGTGGAGTGGCTGGACGCTGCCAGGCACGATCAGTACCGCCAGTCAAGCGCCTGCGCCGGCGTCCTTTGTGAGCTGCAACGGTTCCAGCACCGTCTGCACGGTCACGGGCACCATCGATCAGGACTACACCTTTACTGCCGGTGTTGAATGGCGCTTGTCCGGCACCGTCCGGGTGGGCACGGGTAACGAGATGGTTAACAGTCTGGCGGATGTTGCGGCGGTCAAGGCGGCCGGCGTGACCCTCACGGTCGAGCCCGGCGTCAATGTCAAGGGCCTGTCCGATGGCGTCCTGCTGGTCACGCGTGGTTCAAGAATTGAGGCCAACGGCACGGCCAATGCACCGATTACCTTCAGCAGCCTGGACGGTGATTTCGACGGCCTGGGCGAATGGGGCGGCATCGTGGTGCAGGGCTTTGCGACCCAGTTCGGCTCGGGCAATACCGGCGCATGCAATGGTGTTGGCGATGTCTGCAACGTCACCGGTGAAGGCGGCAGCACGGTGGCGTTGTATGGCGGCACGGATGACGATGACGACAGCGGTACGCTGCGTTATGTCCGTATTGCCGAAGGTGGCCTGGTGGCTGGACCGGACAATGAAGTCAATGGCCTGACGCTGCAGGGTGTGGGTTACAACACCACCATCGAGTATGTTCAGGTTCACAATAATCTGGACGACGCTTTTGAGTGGTTTGGTGGAACCGCCAACGCCCGTTATATCGTTGCGACCAATAATGACGACGACAGCATCGACTACGATGAAGGTGCGCGCATCAACGTTCAGTACGCCATTGTGATCATGGATCAGAACCCGGCCGCGACCCCCACGGGCAGTAACGATCCGCGTGGTATTGAAGCCAACAGCGACGGTGTTGATGATTACGTGCCGCAAACGATGGCGACGATTTCCAACGCCACCATCATCGGCGGTGCGATCAATGCGGGTCAGCCGGGCTTTCGTTTGCGCGGCGCCGTGACCACCGGTGTTTACAATTCCGCGGTCGGTGGTTTTGATGCCGGATGCGTGCGCATCCAGGACGAACCTGACGCCAATCCGCCGGCGGTATCGGTCATCAACTTCGTTAACCTGCTCACCAACTGTGCCGGCGGCACTTATCAGCAGGGACGTGATGCCGACATCGACGGAACCACCGAGCTGGCCTTTACCATCGATAATGCGTTTGCCTTGACCGACCTTGCAGCAAGCGTTGCGGCGCCGGTGATTCCGGAGATTGCCAACGGCTCAGGCTTTACGCATGAGGCGACGACTTATGTGGGCGCGGTGGAGCCGGGCACGCCGGCGGGCAGTGCCTGGTGGGCCGGATGGACGTTCCCGGGAACGGTTTCCCTGCCGTAAGCGGGTCATCAGTTCACTAAAAACGGCGGCCCTGCGGGGCCGCCTTTTTTTGTTTTGATATTTGAGCCGGAGAAACGCATGTCTGATCAAGCGCATCATGTTTTGTTCTTGTGTACCGGTAACTCGGCGCGCTCCATCATGGCGGAGGCGGCGATCAATCACCTGGCGATCGGTCAGGGGAAGTTTCGCGGATTCAGCGCCGGCAGCCACCCCAGGGGGGAGGTTCACCCCATGACGCTGGCGGTGCTTCAACGTGCGAATATCCCGACGGACGATTTACGCAGCAAGTCCTGGGATGAGTTCGCATCCGATAACGCGCCCGAACTGCATTTCGTATTCACTGTTTGTGATCAGGCCGCTGGCGAATCCTGTCCGGCCTGGCCGGGTCAGCCCTTGACGGCGCATTGGGGCGTTCCCGACCCCGCGGCGGTCAGCGGGTCGGAAACGGAAATCCGACACGCCTTTACCACCGCCTTTGTTACTTTACGCCGCCGCATCGAGCTGTTTGCAAGCTTGCCGATGGACAAGCTGGACCGTTTGGCGTTGAGCGAAAAGCTCAGGGAGATCGGCGCCGCTTAGTTGGCTAGTTGGTGAAGCGAAGACGCCGGACGATGGTGGTCTTGTCCGCCGCGGGCTGATAAGCCATGGAGAAGTCGCTGATGGCCTTTGCGCAGGACTCCGGGTTCTGGTCGTCACGCAAGGCAAAGGCGTCAAAACCGGAACGCAGCATATTGTGCAGTTGGTCGCGAACGACGGCATCGCCACTGGCGCGAAGCTCGCCGCGATAGTTCAGCCGTTGACGCAGAAGGGCCGCTTGGGAATAGGCGCGGCCGTCGGCGAAGCCGGGGAAGCTGAGAACGATGCGCGGCGCTTGCGTGATGCTGTCCGCGTGCTGCAGAACGTCCACGGTGTTTTCAATGCGGACGCCAACATCGCCTCTGGCCACCAGGCTTTCGATCTCTTTTTCCCAGCGCGCAAGCGATACAGTGACCGCGCCGGTTGCCGGAATTGCAGTTTCGTCGTCAAGATGCCGGCAGTCATCGGTTTGCCAGCCACCGGTGGTGTCGAGCACGATCATGTCACGACCTCTGCGTAGATGCGCTCCTTGAACGGCGCCATGCCGATGCGACGATAGGCGTCCACAAAACTTTCGTCCTCGCTTTGTCGCTGCTCCAGGTACACCTGCACGATGCGTTCGACAGCGCCGGCGATCTCGCTTCTGGCGACCGCTGGCCCGGTGCGATCACCCAGGCTGCTGTCGTTTTCAGCCGACCCGCCGAGCGTGATCTGGTACCACTCTTCGCCTTTTTTGTCCACGCCCAGAATCCCGATGTGTCCGACGCTGTGGTGCCCACAGCCGTTCATGCAACCGGACATCTTGATCTTGATGGGGCCAACGTCGTGCTGGTGATCCAGACTCTCGAAGCGTTCGAAGATTTCGTCCGCCACCGGGATGGAGCTGGCGTTGGCCAGGGAGCAGAAATCCAGACCCGGACAACAGATCAGATCGGTCAACAGGCCGATATTGGGGGTGGCCAGTCCCAGCGCCTGCAGCGCCTCCCACAGCGGGAAAAGATCTTTGCTGGCGACATCGGCAAACACCAGATTCTGATCGTGCGTCGCCCGCATTTGACCGAAGGAATATTGGTCCGCCAGATCGGCCAGCGCGTCCATTTGCTGATGCGTGACATCACCGGGTGCAACGTTACGGGCCTTGAGTGAGACAAAGGCGATGTGGTAGCCCGGTTCGCGGTGGGCCTGAACGTTTTGCCGCAACCATGCGGCGAAGGCGCCGTTGTCGTTCTTGCATGCTTCCAGCTCCGCCTCGCCGTCGCTGGCGTCCGGATATTCGGGCGGCACGAAGTGGGCGCGGAAGTATTCGATGTCGTCCAGCTTCAGGCGCAGATCACCGTCACGGATGGCGTTCCACTCGGTTTCCACCATCTCGGTGAATTTCTCAACGCCGGTCTGTTTGACCAGAATCTTGATACGCGCCTTGTAGATGTTGTCGCGCCGGCCCAAGCGGTTGTAGACCCGCAGAATTGCCTCCAGATAAGACAGCAAATCCAGCTCCGGCAGGAATTCGCGGATCACCACGCCAATAATCGGGGTGCGCCCGAGACCGCCGCCGACAAAGATGCGATAGCCCAGCTCGCCGGCGTCATTGCGTACGATTTGCACCCCGATGTCGTGCACCTTGACCGCGGCGCGATCCGAGCCGGAGGCGGAAAAGGCGATCTTGAACTTGCGTGGCAACCAGTTGAATTCCGGGTGCAAGGTGGCCCATTGGCGGGTCAGCTCGCAATAGGGGCGGGGGTCGACCAGTTCGTCCTGGGCGACGCCGGCCAGATGATCGGAGGTGATGTTGCGAATGCAGTTGCCGGAGGTCTGGATGGCATGCATCTGCACCTTTGCCAAGTCTTCCAGAATGTCCGGCACTTGCTCCAGCTTGGGCCAGTTGTATTGGATGTTCTGACGCGTGGTGAAATGTCCGTAGCCCTTGTCATAAGTCCGTGCGATGTGCGCCAGGGTTCGGATTTGATCGGATGAAAGCAATCCATAAGGGATGCTGACGCGCAGCATGGGCGCGAACCGTTGGATATAAAGGCCGTTGCGCAGTCGCAGCGCGCGAAATTCCTCTTCCGGAATTTCGCCGGCCAGATAGCGTTGGGTCTGATCCCGGTATTGCTTGACGCGCTCGTCGACGAGGCGTTGATCGTATTGATCGTATTGGTACATGGGCTTGAGCGGAGCAACGGCCGATGTGGCCGAAAATGGGTGGTTAAGGCTAACCACCATGAGCAAAACAAAACAGATATAAGCGCATCTATATTAATATCTGTTTGGAATAGAAAGACGAGTCAGCGCGTTGGCAGTTCGGTGATGTGCCGGCGTGTGAACTTCAGCCGCTCCTCCACGTTGCCAATGCCCGCGATTTGATCGACCAGCGGCTCGTTCAGGTGCGGCGCGAACGCGCCGATGAAGGCATACATGTAGCCGCGCAGAAACATGCTGCGGCGAAAGCCGATATGCGTGGTGCTGGGTTCGAACAGGTGATCGGCGGGCAATGCCACCAGGTCCTTGTCTTCCTTGGGGTCGAACGCCAGGTCAGCGACGATGCCGGCGCCCAGACCCAGACGCACGTAGGTCTTGATGACGTCGGCGTCAACTGCGGTCAGCACCACATCCGGCTTCACGCCATGTGCGGCGAAGGCCTGATCCAGCTTGGAGCGACCGGTAAAACCGAACGTGTAGGTGATGATGGGGTGCTCGGAGAGCGCATCCAGGCTGAGTTTTTCCAGCCGCGCCAGCGGGTGCGTCGGCTTGACCAGTACCACCCGGTTCCAGTGGTAGCACGGCAGCATCACCAGATCCTCAAAGTGCTCGATGGCCTCGGTGGCAATGGCGAAATCGGCCTTGCCCTCTGCCGCCATCTTGGCGATTTGCGGCGGCGAGCCCTGATGCAGGTGCAGGCTGACTTTTGGAAACTGTTGCCGGAAGCGTTTGATGACCGGCGGCAAGGCGTAGCGGGCCTGCGTGTGGGTGGTGGCGATGGACAAATCGCCTCGATCGGCGGCACGAAATTCCTCGGCAATGTTGCGGATATTGTCCGCCTCGTGCAGCAGGCGCTCGGTGTATTCCAGAATCTTCTTGCCGGCGGGCGTGACCTCCGACAGGTGCTTGCCGTTGCGCACGAAAATGCTGACTCCCAACTCGTCTTCGAGCATGCGAATCTGCTTGCTCACGCCGGGCTGGGAAGTGAACAAGGCCTCGGCCGCCGCCGTCACATTCAGATTGCGGCGCGCGACTTCGTAGATGTAATGCAACTGACGGATCTTCACGATCGGTTCGATCTTGCGGAGCCTTGAGCAAGTTCTTTTATAGCACAAGAGAATAAGGGTGAGGCTTCCTACTGGTTAAACGGGAATATGTCCGCGGGCATTGCGCGTGCGGTGTTCCGGGGCGTCGGCGGTGGCGGTTGGCCCGACAAACCCGTGACTGCACGAAATTCGATGATGCATCGTGTTCGGGCCGGTCGTTCGTGCGAAAATTGATCGCCAGTTGTCACAAATCCGTCACATGCGCCGCGTACTCTGCCGCCCATCGCCATTTCTCTGCGTTGCGGCCTGAGGCTGCACGTCACCCGAGGTTCTGAATGAAACTGAAAATCATGGCTCTGAGCGGCTGCTTGTTGGGCGCTTCCCTGACAAGCGCGGTCAACGCCGAAGTGGACGCAAACCTGCCCGACTACGCACCGGCGGCGGGTGTTTCGGGCAACTTCAGCAGCGTGGGCTCGGATACCCTGAACAATCTGATGACCCTGTGGGCAGAGACCTACAAGAAGTACTACCCCAACGTCAACATTCAGATTCAGGGCGCGGGTTCGTCCACCGCGCCGCCCGCGCTGACCGAAGGCACCGCCAATTTCGGTCCGATGTCACGCGCGATGAAGGATCAGGAAATTCAGGCTTTTGAGCAGACGTTCGGCTACAAACCCACCGCGGTGGGCGTGGCCATTGATGCGCTGGCCGTATTCGTCAACAAGGACAATCCGATCCAGGGGCTCACCATCGCCCAGGTAGACGCGGTGTTTTCCGCGACCCGCAAGTGTGGGGGGCGCAAGGATGTCAAGCGATGGGGTGACCTGGGCGTGACCGGCGACCTGGGCACCAAGCCGATTCAGCTTTACGGCCGCAACTCGGTTTCCGGAACCTATGGTTACTTCAAGAAGGTTGCCCTGTGCAAGGGTGATTTCAAGACCAACGTCAACGAGCAGCCGGGTTCGGCGTCGGTGGTGCAGTCGGTCTCCACTGGCTTGAATGCCATCGGCTATTCCGGCGTGGGCTACAACACTTCTGGGGTTCGTGCGATTCCGCTGGCCAAGGCCGACGGCGGCGAATACTTCGACGCCACGGCCGAACACGCGACCTCCGGAAAATACCCATTGGCCAGAGTGCTTTATGTGTATGTCAACAAGCCACCGAACAAGCCCCTGTCACCGATGGAAGCCGAGTTCTTCAAGATGGTGCTGTCCAAGCAGGGTCAGGAAGTGGTAGCCAAGGACGGTTACATTCCGCTGCCTGCCAAAGTGGCGGCCCGGTTCAAGCAGGAACTGGGACTGGAATAGACATTCGAGGTGACGCTTGAGGGGCCTCTCCACGTTATGATGCCCGGCGGCGCGAACTGGCGCCCTGGGGATTCATTACGGGGGAAAAATGAAGGGAAGATCGAGCGGCGCGGTCGCAGTCCTGCTGCTGGCAACGGTTTCATCGACGGCGTGGTCGGCGGCCGAAGATGCAGGTCGGGACATCAATATCCAGCTCAAACCGGTCACGGTCAGTGCCAAGCTGGGGGGGCGAATTCATTTCGACGGCAGCCTGGTGGATGTGGATGAGGATGCCGCATTCGGCAGTGTGTCCAGTGAAAATGACGGTTTCTTTTTTCGCCGCATCCGGTTGATGGTGAAGGGAAAAGTCGGAAGTTGGGAATACCGGCTCGGAGTCGAGGGGGCGCCCAGCAATGCGACCGGATCGAGCCGCAATACCTTTCAGGACGTCTATCTGGCGCATGAGCTGGGACCCGGGCAACTGATTTTCGGCCAACGGCGACCGTTCAGGGGGATGGAGGAGCTCACCAGCTCGAATGACGTGACGATGATGGAGCGGCCGTTTGCATCGGCGGCGGGGGTCTTCGCCGGGGGGCGCAGCCGCGAGTTCCAGCTCGGGGTGTTCTACAAGGGAACCTTTCTGCAGCGCGGAACCTATGGGTTTGGCGCCTATTCCTTGCGTCGCGAAAACACGCCCAGTACGCCCGGTACCGGCGCCAACGGGCGTCTCAGTTACGCCCCCCGACTGGGGGCGCGCTCGATGTTGCATTTTGGCGTGTCCTACAGCATCGAGAAGCCGGATGGCCTGAACAATGACGACGACGCCGGGGAGCTTGGAACGCGCGCGGTTTATGCGGGGCGCCGTGGGCCGAACATCGTATTGGGTACGACCGCTGAGTTCGACGATGCCAACACCCTGGGGCTGGAGTTTGCCGCCCAATCCGGGCCGCTGAGCCTGCAGAGTGAATACATGTCGCAAACGCTGGGTCAGGGCGATTCGGGCCCGGATCAGACGGTTGATGCCTACTATGTGCAGCTCAGCTGGATGTTGAGCGGTGAAACCAAGCCGTACAAGTTCGACAAGGGCGTGTATGGCTCGCCCGAGCCTGCCGGCTCCAGAGGCGCCTTTGAGCTGGCCGCGCGCTACGACTACGCCGACAACGGTGACAGCGTTGCCGCCCCGGAGGCCGAAGCCATCAGCCTGGGCTTGAACTGGTATGCGCGGAAAAACGTGCGGTTCATGCTGAATTACGTTAGCGGCATGGCTGAACAGACGCTGGACGGACAGCGTGTCCGGGATGAACCCGGTTCGGTTTCGATGCGTGCGCAAATCAGCTTTTAGGCTGATGTTGGCGCCATTGATTTCAATCCACTAAAAAATGTCACACGCCTTGAGTAGGCTTGCGCCACTCTAAGTTCCTGAATCAATATGACAGAGGCAGCAGAAACTGCGGATCAGCACTTGTCCGGCTCGGTAGCGGCGACACAGCCCAGGGGCTTGCGCTGGCGCTATTTCCAGGATCGACTGGCCCGCTATGTCGTCGTCAGCGGTGGCTTTGGCGTGATTGCCGCCCTGATGCTGATCTTTTTCTACCTGCTGTCAGAGGTGTTGCCGCTGTTCGGCGGCGCTGAACTGGAACAGCGCGCCAGCTTCGCGCTGCCGTCGGTGGCTCGGGAGGCGGGTGATGCGCAAGCATCGCAACCGACGCTGTACGTGGCGGCCGAGGAGCAGGGCGAGGTCGGCATGCAGCTCATCGCCAACGGGCAGGTCAACTTCTTTGATCTGGCCAACGGTGCGCCGCGAGCGAGCCTGGCGCTGCCGCTGGAACAGGCCTCCATTGTCGAAGTCACCGAAGTCTCCGCCAGCCAGGCCCGTCTGGCCGCGCTGCTGTCGGACGGCAGGGTATTGCAGTTCGAGCACGACTATCAGATCAGCTACCCCTCCGATCAACGGCTGATTACGCCGAAGCTCAACTTGCCCTACGGGGAAACGCCGCTGGCGTTTGCCGAGCAGCCGGTGCGCGGACTGGTGCTGCGCGACGAAAGCAGCGCCATGGTGATGGCCGCAATCGCCGAAAGCGGCGAGGTGCTCGTCAAGCGGTTCGAAAAGACCGAATCGCTGTTTGGCGACGTGGAAATCAGTGCCGGCGCCGTGACCCGGTTCCTGCCGCCGATCACGGCGGATCTGTTGCTGCTGGAACCGTTGATGAGCTGGCTCTACGTGATCGACCGGCAAGCCGGCGTCATCGCCATGTATCAGTTGCAGTCTGATGGTCCGCCGACATTGATCGAGCAGCAGCAGGTGGGTGCGCGCATTCAGGCGGCGAGCTATCTGGCGGGCGGCATTTCCATCGTGGTGGCCCAGTCCGATGGCCAGGTGTCGCAATGGTTTGTCGCACGCAATGCGTCGGGCGAGCCTTATCTGGCACGGGTGCGTGATTTCAAGTTGCGCGGGGCGGCCGAGGTGACCGCGATCGGTCCGGAGCAGCGGCGTCGTACGTTCGCGGTCGGGGATCAAAGCGGTCGTGTGAGTCTGTTCTATGCCACCTCCGGCGCCCAGCTCGCCTCCGAGCAGATCATGGATCGCCCGATCCAGCTGCTTGCGTTCAACCCTCGGGCCAACTCGATGCTGGCGGTCGATGACCAGGGTCAGGCCATCAGCTATGCGGTGCACAATGAGCATCCCGAGATTTCCTGGCGCAGCCTGTGGGGAAGGGTTTGGTACGAGAGTTACGATGAGCCGCGTTTTCTGTGGCAGTCCTCCGCCGCCAGCGCGGATTTCGAACCCAAGTTCAGCCTCACGCCGTTGTCATTTGGCACCCTCAAGGCGGCGTTTTACGCCATGGTATTCGCCGTTCCCATCGCGGTACTGGGCGCCATATTCACCGCCAATTTCATGGCCCCAGCCATGCGGCAGGCGGTCAAGCCCACGGTCGAGCTGATGGGCGCGCTGCCTACCGTCATTCTGGGTTTCCTGGCGGGTCTGTGGTTGGCGCCATTCATGGAGTCCAACCTGCTGGGCGTTTTCCTCGGCATGGTGCTGATGCCGGCCTCCATTCCCATCTTCGGCTACCTCTGGGTCAAAACGCCCGAACGCGTGCGCAATGCGGTACCGGCGGGCTGGGAAGCGGCCTTGTTGATTCCGGTGGTCATCGGCGTGATCTGGTTCAGCTTCGCCATCGCCACCCCCATCGAAGCGGTGGTTTTCGGTGGCAATCTGCAATCCTGGATGGATCAAGAACTGGGCATTGGCTATGACCAGCGCAACGCGCTGGTGGTGGGCATCGCCATGGGCATTGCGGTGATCCCCAATATTTACTCGATTGCCGAAGACGCGATTTTCGGCGTGCCCAAGCATCTGGTGGTGGGTTCGCTGGCGTTGGGCGCCACGCCCTGGCAAACCCTGTTGGGCGTTGTGCTGCCGACGGCGTCTCCGGGCATTTTCTCCGCCATCATGATTGGCATGGGGCGGGCCGTGGGCGAAACCATGATCGTGCTCATGGCCACCGGCAACACTGCGGTCATGGACCCGAGCATGTTTCAGGGCTTGCGCACGCTGTCGGCCAACATCGCGGTGGAAATGCCGGAGTCGGAAGTCGGCAGTACCCATTTCAGACTGCTGTTTCTGGCGGGGCTGGTTCTGTTCTTGTTTACCTTCTTCTTCAACACGCTGGCCGAAGTGGTTCGCCAACGCCTGCGTGAAAAATATTCGACAATCTGATGGACGCGAATAAAGATCAATCCGTGCCGACGTCCATCGTCAAGCAGGGCGGCATCGATGTGCGCGCCTACGTCCGCTCTGGCGATCCTTACGTCTGGATTACCGCCGCTGCGATCTCGCTGAGTGTCTTGATGACCGTTGCCCTGCTGGGGCTGATCATGGTGCGCGGCGCGGCGCATTTCTGGCCCGATGACCTGGTGCAGGCGCACTATCGCCAGCCCGGAAGCAGTGAACAGTTGCTGCTCGCACAAATCCGTTCCAGTGAACAGGTCACCTCGGCGCGCTTGCGGGACGCCGGCCTGCCGGTGGACAGCAGCCGCGATACCTACGAGCGCGCGCTGTTGAAAATAGGCAATCGCGACGTCAATGGCGTGGACTTTCGCTACGTGGTGTCGGACTGGCTCGAAGACCGAACCACCCCTGAAGACGCCGCAGTGTGGGAGCGGGTGGAGTGGGGCAATCTGCACGCATATCTTGAGTTCGTTCAACTGGGCAAGCAGCGCCACGCCGGCGCCGATGCCTGGCCGGCCTATCTGGAAGCGCAAGCGCGCGCCAACGACTTGCGTGAGCAGATCAGCGACATCGAAAAGCGCAAGATTGGCGCCATCAATCACGCGATCGAGAAATTGCGTCTGGCCGAGCGCGGTCGCGAGCTCAAGGGTGTTTTTCGTGCGCAGCAGCCGCAGGCGTTCGCCGATCTGGACGCCGAACGCGCGGAACTGGACCGGCGCTACGCCCAACTTGCCGAAGCGCGGCGCGCGCTCTACCAGGCGCTGGAGCGTGACACCATCTCCGTACGTCTGGTGGACGGCAGCATCCGCGAGTTTCCGCTTAGCGAGCTGATCTCCGGTTGGCGCCCGAACCAGATGAACGTCCTTGAAAAGACCGGATTCTGGTTCGGCAAGCTATGGGACTTCATCTTCGATGATCCGCGTGAGGCCAATACCGAAGGCGGGATCTTCCCGGCCATCTTCGGTACGGTGCTGATGGTGTTGTTGATGTCGGTGTTCGTGACACCGTTTGGCATTCTGGCTGCGCTGTATCTGCGTGAATATGCCAAACAGGGGCTGGTGACGCGCATCGTCCGGATCGCGGTCAACAACCTGGCGGGGGTGCCGTCGATTGTCTACGGCATGTTCGGCCTGGGGTTCTTCGTCTATTTCCTGGGCGGCAATCTGGATCGCCTGTTCTATCCGGAGGCGGCGCCGGCGCCGGTATTCGGCACGCCGGGGATTCTGTGGGCGTCGTTGACGCTGGCACTGCTGACCTTGCCGGTGGTCATCGTCGCCACCGAGGAAGGTCTGGCGCGGATTCCGCGATCACTGCGCGAAGCATCGCTGGCCCTGGGCGCCACCAAGTGGGAAACCCTGTGGCGGGTGGTATTGCCAATGGCCTCGCCGGCGATGATGACCGGACTGATTCTGGGTATTGCCAGGGCGGCCGGAGAAGTGGCGCCGCTGATGTTGGTGGGCGTGGTCAAACTGGCGCCCTCACTGCCGCTGGACGGATTGTTTCCGTTTCTGCATCTGGAACGAAAATTCATGCACCTGGGCTTTCACATCTACGATGTGGGGTTCCAGTCCCCGAACGTGGAAGCGGCGCGTCCGCTGGTGTATGCCACCTCGTTTTTGCTGGTGCTGGTGATCATCGTGCTGAATCTGGCGGCCATTACGATCCGCAACCGGCTGCGGGAAAAATACAAAGCGCTGGAACATTAGCCTTGGCACCAATACTATCGACGTTATGGACGAAGTGCGCATGAGTGGAGTGCAGAGCAAAACACGAATCGGAGAAGCCATGGACGTGGACGCAATGATGCGTGCGTCCGAAACCGAACCGCTGGAGAAGGGGCCGGTCGCGCTGGAGGTCAGCGAGCTGGATCTGTACTACGGTCCGGCGCAGGCGCTGAAAAATATCAACATGCTCATCCCGGAAAAGAAGGTGACCGCTTTTATCGGTCCCTCGGGCTGCGGCAAGTCAACCTTGCTGCGCTGTTTCAACCGGATGAACGACCTGATTGACGACTGCCGGATCAGCGGCCGGATCAGTCTGGGCGACAAGAACATCTTTGATCGCGATGTCGATGTGGCGCAGCTGCGGCGCAAGATCGGAATGGTGTTCCAGAAGCCCAACCCTTTTCCCAAGTCCATCTACGAGAATGTGGCCTACGGCTTGCGGCTGGGCGGCGTCAACCGCAAGCGCGTGCTCGACGAGACGGTGGAATGGGCGCTCAAGGGCGCGGCGCTGTGGGATGAGGTCAAGGACCGCCTGGACGATTCGGCGCTTGGCTTGTCCGGCGGACAACAGCAGCGGCTGGTGATTGCGCGCGCCATCGCCATTCAGCCCGAAGTGATTCTGCTGGATGAACCCTGCTCGGCGCTGGATCCCATCTCCACGCTCAAGGTCGAGGAGCTGATCAACGATTTGAAGAGCCGTTACACCATCGTCATCGTGACTCATAACATGCAGCAGGCGGCGCGCGTGTCGGATTACACCGCCTTCATGTACCTGGGCGATCTGGTTGAATACGGCGGGACGGATCAACTGTTTACCAAGCCGCAACAAAAGCAGACCGAGGATTACATCACTGGCCGTTACGGCTAGTCGGCGCGCCTGATCGAATACCCACCGTCATGAATCTAGCCTACCGCTCACATATTTCCAGTCAGTTCAACGCTGAGCTCGAAGACGTGCGTCAGCGGGTGCTGGCGATGGGGGGCATGGTAGAGCAACAGATCGTCGACGCGACCAAGGCGCTGCTGGAGCTGGACAAGTCGCTGGCGGTGGAGGTGCTGAAGAACGATGACAAGGTCGATCAAGTGGAGTTGCTGATCGACCAGGAGTGTTCGCGCATTCTGGCGCGTCGTCAGCCCACGGCGAGTGACCTTCGATTGGTGTACGCCGTCATCAAGACCATCACCGATCTGGAGCGGATTGGCGATGAGGCGCAGAAGGTGGCCAAGATGGCGATTCAGCTGTGCGCCAAGGAACGCCTGGTAAAGAACATGAGCGAGGCGCAGCACCTGTCACGCCAGGTGTCGCAAATGGTTCGCGACGCGCTGGACGCCTTTGCGCGAATGGACGCCGAATCGGCGCTGGCGGTGGTCCGCGACGACCTCAGCATCGATCGTGAATACGAAGGCTTGTTGCGTCAGTGCATCACCTACATGATGGAAGAGCCGCGCACCATCAGCCGCGTGATCGACCTGATGTGGTGCGTCAAGGCGCTTGAGCGCATCGGCGATCATGCCAAGAATATTGCCGAATACGTGATTTACTTCGTCAAGGGTACGGATGTGCGCCACGCTTCGCTGGAAGAAAAAGAGCGCGAAGTGTTGGGCGATTCCGACGACGAATAAGGCCAGCAACCGACGCTTGCTGCGACTTGTGGATCCGCATTGGCGCGGCCGCCAAGTCGCCCGCAGGGCGCACAGGGTAATATGCCGCCGCTAAATGCCCCGGAAAGCCAAAAAAAAGAGCCTGCTACGGCGCCTGATCTATTTCACGCTGATTGTGACGATTGTTGCGGTCGGCGCCGGCGGCGTCGTGCTCTCCGGCTATCTGCTGAAGCTGGATCAGGAAATCCGAACCAAGTTCGCCGGCGTGCGCTGGGCGTTGCCGGCGCAGGTATACGCGGCGCCGACGGACCTGTACCCGGGGCAGCGGATCACGCGCGACGGACTCAAGCACGAGCTGCAACGCTTGGGCTACCGGCAGTTGTCGCGTCTGGATGGCCCCGGCACCTTCGCGGTTTCCGGCGACCGGATTCAGCTTCATTCCCGCGCTTTTCACTTCTGGGACGGGGCGCAGGCCGAGCAGCAGTTGGCGGCCCACTTCAACCGCTCGGGTATTTCCCGGCTGCAGAACCTGGCCAGCGATCAGCCGCTGCATATCCTGCGGCTGGATCCCATGCTGATCGGCAGCATCTATCCGCAAAAGCAGGGCGAGGACCGGGTGCTGGTGCGCCTGAACGAGTTGCCGCCGCTGCTGCGTGACGGCCTCATCGCGGTGGAGGACCGACGTTTCTACGAGCACTTCGGCATCGATGTTCGCGGCGTGGCGCGTGCGGCGGTGGCCAATGTGCGCGCCGGACGCGTGGTGCAGGGCGCGTCCACCATTACTCAGCAACTGGTCAAGAACTTTTTTCTCACCAGCCGGCGTGACTGGAGCCGCAAGTTCAAGGAAATGCTGATGTCCTTGTTGCTGGAATCTCACTATGAGAAGGACGAGATACTGGAGGCCTATTTCAACGAGATTTATCTGGGCCAGGACGGCAACCGTGCGGTGCACGGGTTCGGACTGGCCAGCCAGTTCTATTTCAACAAACCCTTGCGCGAGTTGCGCTCGCACGAGATCGCGCTGTTGGTGGGGGTGGTCAAGGGCGCTTCGGCCTACAACCCGCGCCGCCGGCCACAGGTGGCGACCAAGCGTCGCAATCTGATTCTGGGCGTATTTCGTGACAGCGGCTTGATTGACGACGCCGAATACGACGCTGCCATCCAGCGCCCCTTGGGCCTTGCCGGTCGCGTCGGCGGCGGCGTGGAGCGGTATCCGGCCTTCGTGGATCTGGTCAAGCGCCAATTGCGTGGCCAGTATCAGGAGGAAGACCTCACCGAGGAAGGTCTGCGCATTTTCACCACGCTCGATCCGCGCGCGCAGGAGGTGCTGGAATTCAACGTCCACAGCGGCCTGGCGCAACTTGAGAAACGCCGTGAGAAACAAGCCGGGCAGTTGCAGGCCGCCGGCGTGGTCACCAGTGTCGACGGTGGCGAGGTGCTGGCGCTGGTGGGCGGACGTCAAGTACGTTACGCCGGCTTCAACCGGGCACTGGATTCGCGGCGTTCGATCGGTTCGCTGGTCAAGCCGTTCGTTTATCTGACCGCGCTTGCCAAACCGGAGCGGTTCAGTCTGCACAGTCTGATTGACGATGAGCCGATCCAGATTCGCTTGCCCAACGGCAACACATGGGCGCCGAGGAATTACGATCACAAGCTGCACGGTTCGCAGCCGCTGTACATGGCTCTGGCGCATTCCTACAACCTGCCGGCGGTGCGCACCGGACTGGAAGTGGGCGCCAAGCAGGTGCTGAAAACCCTGCGCGCGGCCGGATACAGTGGCGAAGCCGAGCCATTGCCCAGCCTGTTTCTGGGCTCGGTCGAAATCTCGCCGCTGGAAGTGGCGCAGATGTTCGCCACCCTGGCTGCCTCCGGTTACCGCAGTCCGCTGTCGGCCATTCGTGAGGTCACCACCAAGGAGAACATGCCGCTGAATCGCTATCCGATCCGCGTGCGGCAGACTCTGGAAGAAGCGCCAAGCTATCTCATGCATTGGGCCATGACCAAGGTGTTGCGCAACGGCACCGCACGATCGGCCTATCGTTATCTTCCGGGCACTGCGGTGATGGCGGGCAAGACCGGCACCACCAACGATTTGCGCGATGCCTGGTTCGCCGGATTCGGTGCTGATCGGGTCGGCGTGATCTGGGTGGGACGTGATGACTACAAGCCGATGGGGTTCACCGGCTCCAGCGGCGCCTTGCCCATCTGGTCCAGAACCATGCGTGATCTGGGCGCGCGAAGTCTGGACATGATCCCGCCGGCGGATGTCGAACAGGTGCTGACCGACCAGTTCACCAGTCTGCGCGCGGATCAGGGATGCACCAGTACCATCACCATCCCTTATATCCGCGGTCACGCCCCCGTAAACTATGCGCCTTGTGCAAGCGCCAGCGAGCCGACACCGATGAATTGGTTGCGGGAGATCTTTGAATGATGCGGCCCTTTTTGTATCTTGCAGGGGTGTTGTTGATCGCCGGATGCGCCTCATCCAGCGGAACCTATGAGCGTTCCTGGCCGCCACCCCAGCAACCGGTGGTGATCGCACCCAGCGACGAACAGCCGGCGCCGGTGGAGCAGATCCCCGATCCCACGCCCATCGAAACCGAACCGGCGGCGTTGCCTGAATTTCCACGGACTGCCGAACAAATCAGCGGCGCCGCGGTTTCGTCGTTGATGCAGGCGGCGCGGCAAGCACGCGACGATGGCGAGCCGGATCGCGCGGCGGCCAGTCTGGAACGCGCGCTGCGCATCGAGCCGCGAAATTATTTCGTCTGGTCCATGCTGTCGCAGATCTATCTCGACCAGCGCCAGTACGAACAGGCCGAGGCGGTGGCTGGAAAGTCCAACAGTCTGGCGCGCGGCAATTTCTATATAGAGCTGGAAAACTGGAAAACCATCGCCAAGGCCAGAGATGCACTGGGTGACGCGGTCGGCGCCTTGCAGGCTCAATCCAAGGTCGATGAGTTGCAGCGCAAGATCGACGGCTGAGGCGCGTGCTTGAGGAAATCTTTGGTTCCGACGGGGTATTCGCCAAAGTCATCGAAGGATTCGCCCCTCGCGCGGCGCAACTGCAAATGGCGCAAGCGGTGGATTCGGTCCTGCAGCGGGGCGGTAGCGGGCTGATCGAAGCGGGTACCGGCACCGGAAAAACCTTTGCCTATCTGGTGCCGGCCCTGTTGTCCGGTCGCATGATCGTGATTTCCACCGGCACCCGGAATCTGCAAGATCAGTTGTTTGATCGCGACTTGCCCAAACTGCGTGCGGCGTTGGGGGTCTCGGCGCGGTGCGCCGTTCTCAAGGGGCGGTCGAACTATTTCTGCCGCTACCGCTTTCGCAGCCTGGGGGTGGCGATGGATCCGCAGTACGCCGCTCTGCAGCAATGGGCGCAGTCCACGGCGTCCGGTGATTTGGCCGAGCTGGGCGCGCTGGGTGAACACAGCGCCCTGCGGCCGCGCATCAGCTCCACGGCGGACAACTGTCTGGGCGCAAAGTGTCCGGATTTTTCCGGCTGTCATGTGGTCAAGGCGCGCCGCGCCGCCATGGCCGCCGACGTGGTGGTGGTGAATCACCATCTGCTGTTGTCCGACACCGTACTCAAGGACGACGGTTTTGGCGAAGTCTTGCCCAGCGCCGACGCCGTGATCGTGGATGAAGCGCATCAGTTGCCCGAGTTGTTGAACGAATTTTTCGATCAGCGTGTTTCCAGCCGCCAACTGCGTGAACTGGCGGATGATGTGTTGCGTGAATCCACCACCGAATTTTCCGATCTGCGCCAATGCGCGCGTGTGCTGTCACAGCTTGCCGGCGAGCTGGAAGGCTGTTTCGTCGGCACGAGCGGACGGATGCCGCGACTGGACTGGATCAACCGCAAGCCCGCGACCGAAGCCGTCCTGGGGAATATTGACGACGCCCTGCAGCAGTTGGCGGGTATGGCCAAATCTGCGGCCGAACGTGAGGAAGTGTTCGCAGCGCTGGAAGATCGCACCCGGCGGCTGGCGCTGCGTTGGCGCGCGGTGACCGGCGCCCTGGAACCGGGCAGCGTCTTTTGGGTTGAATCCAGCGGTCGCGGCGGCGCGTTGCACAAAACGCCAATCGATGCCGCGCAAGGCTTTGAAAAGCTGCTGAGCGCGCAGCGCGCGGCATGGGTGCTGACCTCGGCCACCCTGTCCGCCGCTGGCGATTTCAGCGCATATCGAAGTCGTCTGGGCCTGAATGCGCCCGGGGCCGAGGTGCAGCAGATCTGTCTGGAAAGTCCCTTCGATTACGCGCAACAGGCGCGGCTGCTGCTCCCGGACAGCTTGCCGGATCCGCGCGAACCCGCCTATTCAGCCAGCGTTGCGCAGCTTGCGGTTCAGCTGATTCAATCCTCAGGTGGCGGGACGTTTGTGCTGTGTACCAGCCATCGCGCCGTCGAACAGATCGCCGGCGTCCTGGAACAGAACATTTCGCAAACGCTGCTGGTGCAGGGCCAGGACAGCCGCGCGCGCTTGGTGGCGCGTTTCGCCAGCGATGGCAACGCCGTGTTGGTGGGCACGCAGGCGTTCTGGGAAGGCGTGGACGTGCGCGGTCGCGCCCTGCGCATGCTGTTGATCGACAAGCTGCCGTTCGCCGCGCCGGGCGATCCGGTGTTCGAGGCGCGTCTGCAGGCCAGCCGTGATCGCGGCGAAAATCCATTCATGACATTACAGTTGCCGGAAGCCATCATGCGCCTGCGGCAAGGCGTGGGACGGCTGATCCGCGATCAGCAGGATCGTGGCCTGTTGGTGCTGTGCGATCCGCGATTGCGCGGCAAGGCCTACGGTCAGCGTTGTCTGGCTGCCCTGCCGGCGATGCCGCGACTGGATCTGGACCAGTCCAGGCGCTGGCTTGAAACCTTGTGAAATCCGCATGAAACGCATCCTCGCCATCGATTCTTCCACCCAAGCCTGCTCGGTCGCCCTGTCCGTGGATGGGCAGCTGCTGGAGCACTTCGAGATTGTCGGTCAGTCGCACATCCAGCGGCTGCTGCCGATGATGAACGCACTCATGGCCGAGGCGGGCGTCAGTGCCCGGCAGCTGGACGGCCTGGTTTGCGGGGTCGGCCCCGGAAGTTTTGTTGGCGTACGCATCGCCGTGGGCCTGGTCAAGGGAATGGCGATGAGCCTGGATCGTCCGGTTTATCCGGTCAGTTCACTGGCCATGCTGGCCCGGCGCGCACTGCAATCCGGTGAGCACCGCATATTGGCGGCGATCGATGCGCGCATGGGCGAGATCTATTTCCAGGCCTTCGTCCGCTCCCGAACCGGGACTTTGCAAGCCCAGTCCGATCCCGTCTTGGTGACGCCCGAACGTCTACCGCAACCACAGGGCCATCACTGGTTTGCTTGTGGAAGCGCCTGGGCCGCCTATTCGGATGCGCTAACAGCGCGGCTTGATGCGCAGGTTCACGGCGTCGACGCCGATGCCCTGCCTCATGCGCAAACGGCATTGGCTGTGGCGCACGATGGCGCGCGCAATTGGCAGGATGCCAGCGCGCTCACGCCCCTGTACGTGCGCGACAAAGTGGCTCTGAATCTGCGGGAGCAGGCGCTCCTGCGTGCGAAAAAAGCCGCGCAACCTTAGTGCCGTGCACCGCCGCAAGGTGCGGCACGTCGTTTTTTTGGCGCAAGTTTGGCGGCGCCAAACCATCGCCCTGGTGCGCCGTCGAACAGCTGCCGCTGAAATAACGGATAATGTGAACCGGCCCGCGCTGGCCCTCCGCGACGGTGCGCTGTGAACCCCGCCAGGTCCGGAAGGAAGCAACGGTAGCGGTATAACCGGGTGCCGGAGCAAGCTGGCGCGGGCCACTTCTTGAATTTGATCGGGACAAACCATCCAAGCGATGACCTATCTGGCCCTGGCAAGAAAATGGCGTCCACGTCGCTTCGAGGACGTAATGGGTCAGTCTCATGTGGTGCGGGCGCTGTCGCACGCACTGGATGGTGACAAACTGCACCCGGCGATTTTGCTCACCGGCACCCGCGGCGTCGGCAAGACCACGCTGGCGCGCATCGTCGCCAAGGGTTTGAACTGTGGCCAGGGGGTGTCGGCCAGTCCCTGCGGGCAATGTCAGGCCTGTAGCGAGGTCGATGGTGGCCGTTTCATGGATTTGCTGGAGATCGACGCCGCCAGCCACACCGGCGTTGACAACGTGCGCGAACTGATCGACAACGCGCAGTATTCGCCGGTGCGTGGACGGTACAAGGTGTACCTGATCGACGAGGTGCACATGCTGTCAAAAAGCGCCTTCAACGCCCTGTTGAAGATGCTGGAAGAGCCGCCGGCGCATGTGAAATTCATTCTCGCCACCACCGATCCGCAAAGACTGCCGGTGACGGTGTTGTCGCGATGTCTGCAGTTCAATCTGCGCCGTTTGCCGAGCCAGATCATCAGCGATCAACTGGCGCGGATCATGGACAGCGAAGCGCTGCGGTTTGAGGCCCCGGCGCTGCAGGAAATCGCGCGCGCCGCCGACGGCTCCATGCGTGATGGCCTGTCCCTGCTGGATCAGGCCATCGCCTACGCCGGCGACGCCGCGCTGAGCTTGGACCAGATTCAGGACATGCTCGGCACCGCTGGTCGTGAGGCGGTCGAAGATTTGCTCCAGGCCATTGCCGACGGTGATGGCGCGCGTTTGATGCAGGCCCTGGCCGAGGTCGATCAACAGGCGCCGGACTATGCCGCGCTGATCACCGACCTGGCGGCGCAACTGCAGCGCATCGCCGTGATCCAGCAGGTGGCGGACGCCAGGCAGGAAGACGACAGCGCGCGCTTGCTGGCGCTGGCGGATCGTCTGTCGGCCGAGGACGTGCAGCTTTACTATCAGATCGCCGTCAGCGGGCGGCGCGATCTGCCGTGGGCGCCGGATCCGCGCAGCGGCCTTGAAATGACGCTGCTGCGAATGCTGGCTTTTCGTCCGGCTGGGGGCGGTTCCGGTGAACGGCGCACAAGCAGTGCCACGGTTCGACGAAGTGAACCAGCGCCTTCGGCCGCTACCACGAACGTGTCAGAACCGACGCCGATGCCAAAGCTGGCGGCCGATGCGAGCTGGAGTGAGCGGGTCAAGGCCATGCAGCTGGATGGTCCCAGCCGTCAACTGGCCAGACAATGCGCCTGGCTGGGCGAACGGGGTGACGAGATTCGCCTTGGATTGGCGGTAACGCTGCAGTATCTGCATAGCGCACAGCACGAAAAAGCCATTGCGCACGAATTGACTCGGCAGTTGGGGCGTTCGGTCAACTTGCGCATCGAGATCCAGGAAGATCAGGACGGTGTCAGCCCGGCGCGTCAGCAGGCCGATCAGGAGGCGGCGGCGCGCACCGCCGCGCAAGCAGCCATCCTGGCCGATCCGCAGGTGCAGGCATTCACCGAACAATTCGGGGCGCGTCTGCGTCCCGATTCCGTTTCTAGTTCAATTTCAAGTAATCAGAGGTCAGAGCAATGAAGGGCGCATTGGGTCAAATCATGCGGCAGGCGCAGGAGATGCAGGACAAGGTCAAGCGCGCGCAGGAAGAGCTGGCGAGCATGGAAGTGACCGGAGAATCCGGCGCCGGCATGGTCAAGGTCACGCTGGACGGCCGCCATCAGGCGCGCAAGGTGGAGATCAATCCGGCGGCGCTGGAAGAAGACAAGGAATTTCTGGAAGATCTGCTGGCCGCCGCCATCAACGATGCGGTTCAGAAACTGGAATCCGCCTCCCAGGAGAAGATGCAGTCGGTCACCGGCGGCATGAATCTGCCGCCGGGAATGAATCTGGGAAACCTGGGGCTCTAGGGCCCATTAATCAGCGTTTCCCTAGTACAACAGCCTCGCCCGTAGCGTGCCCGGTAGCGCGCTGAGGGCGTTTTTCAGCCGCTGCGTGCAGTCGTCGTCGGCGTCGACATCCATGACCACGTAGCCCACCTGTCCGCTGGTTTGCAGGTATTGGGCGTCGATGTTGCAGGAGATCTGGGAGATCGCCTCGTTGATGGCCGACAGCATGCCGGGGCGGTTTTCGTGGATGTGCAGCAAACGGCGGCTGTTGGGGTGCTCCGGCAGCGTGACTTGCGGAAAGTTGACGGCGGACAGCGTGGAGCCGTTGTCGCTGTAGCGGATCAGCTTGGCCGCCACTTCCCCGCCGATATTCTCCTGCGCTTCAAGCGTGCTGCCGCCGATGTGTGGTGTCAGCAAGACGTTATCCAGGCCGATCAATGGGGATTCAAAAGCTTCCTTGTTGCCTTTGGGTTCCACCGGAAAAACATCCACCGCCGCGCCGCCCAGATGACCTTCGCGGACCGATGCTGCCAGAGCGTCGATGTTGACCACGGTGCCGCGCGAGGCGTTGAGCAGCAAGGCGCCTTTTTTCATCTGCGCCAATTGTTCGGCGCCCATCATCCACTGGGTTGCGGGCGTTTCCGGGACGTGCAGTGAAACCACATCGGCCTGGCCGAGCAGTTCGGGAAGGCTGCGTGCGGCGCTGGCGTTGCCCAGTGCCAGCTTGTTGAGAACGTCGTAATAAATCACGCGCATGCCCAGAGATTCGGCCAGCACCCCGACCTGGGTGCCGATGTGTCCATAGCCCACGATGCCCAGACATTTACCGCGGATTTCGTAACTGCCGGCGGCGGTTTTGGCCCAGCCGCCGCGATGGCACTGGGCATTTTTTTCTGGAATGCGGCGCATCAGCATGATGGCTTCGGCGATCACCAGCTCGGCGACACTGCGCGTGTTGGAGTAGGGCGCGTTGAATACCGGCACGCCGCGCCGCTGCGCGGCCTGCAAATCCACCTGATTGGTGCCGATGCAGAAACAGCCCACCGCCAGCAGCCGGCGCGACTGTTCAAAGACCGGCTGCGTCAATTGGCTGCGCGAGCGAATGCCGACGATGTGCGCGCGCGAAACCGCTTCCGCCAGTTGCGGCTCCGGCAGGGATTTTTCGTGATACTCGATGTTGCTGTAACCGGCGGCCTGGAAATGTTCCACCGCAGTCTGGCTGATGCCTTCCAGCAGCAGTACACGGATATCGGATTTTGGAAAGGAGGTTTTTTTCATGATGGAAAGCCGCAAAATGGAATCAATACCCAATCATCGGCGCAGAACATGGACGATCCACGCATCATTGACCTGCAAACGCGCATTGCTTTTCAGGAGGACACGCTACGCGCGCTGGATGAGGTGATTCAGCGCCAACAGGATCAGCTGGAGCGTATCCAGCGCAGCCTTGTGGCGCTGTCCGAGCGCATGCGTCGCATCGCCGCCGAACAGCCCGCCAACAGTGCGGCGGACGAGGTGCCACCGCATTATTGACGCGCCGGCAGCGCCTCAGGCCATCGGCAGGTCACCCAGATAATCGATTTTGCTCAAGGGCACGCCGTTGCTGCGCAGGATGTTGTAGGCGGTGGTGGTGTGAAAATGGACATTGGGCAGCACAAAACGCTGTACATAGCTCAAGCCGGTGAACTTGAGCAGGCCGCGTGGCGTCTTGAAGTCGATGGCGCGTTGCTGGCTGCCTTCAAACTGTTCTTCGCCAGTGGACTGGATGAAGTCCACGGTGGCCTGGGTGCGCGCGCACAGCGCTTCAAACCGTGTTTCATTGTCCTCGAACACCGGCGCGGTTTGCTGCGTCAGGCGTGCGATGCAGCCCTTGGACATGTCAGTGGCGATCTGCACCTGCTTGGTGAGATCGAACATGTTGGGAAACAGGCGTGATGACAGCAGAATGGCCTGGTCAATCTCCTGTTCGCGGGCGTGCGCCGCGCCAGTCCGCAAAATGTGCTGCAGTTGGCCCAGCACGCGCGCCAGCGGCGGCACGCTGATCTGATACATCGAAAGGCTCATCGGAACTACCCATCTGCGTTGATCGCTTAGTATGAATCAATCCGACGTGACGGCGCGTTCAGCTCAGCTTTGGCGAAACATGGGCAGACTGATGTTCGCCGTCGTTGATCAGTGGCGGCGTGCAATATTTCACCCATTCAACAACCTCAAGGAGTCAACAAAATGATCAGGAATCGCGGCAGAAAGACATGGCTGGCATTGCTGGTGGCGGTTCCCTGCGCCGCGAGCGCGCACAACTACAGCTACCTGGAAGGCGGCCTGGTCAATCAGGATCAGGGTAGCGACGATGAAACCGGCATTCGTATCGCCGGCAGCTATGATTTGGCGCCGCCCATCGCGCTGTTCGGTGAATACGCCGATATCGACGATTACGAGCAGATCACCGCCGGTGCGCTGTTCCACACTGCGCTGGACAAGCAACTGGATCTGGTGCTGGGCGCGTCGCTGGAAAACGTCGACGTGGGGGTCGACGATGACACCGGCATCGGCTTGCGTGGCGGCCTGCGCTGGCAGCCGATCAACCATCTGGAGATTCACCCCGAAGTGCGCTACGTGGATGTGTTCGACGAAGACAGCACCTCGGTTCGCGTCGCCGGATTGTTCAGTGTCACGCCCGAACTGGACTTGCAGGTGGCGGCACAGGGCGGAGACGATGATCGCTTTGAAGTCGGCGTGCGCTACAACTTCGGTCCACGATCAACCGGCCGATAATCACCGCGCGTGGTCACCTGCCCACCTGCTGCCATCGGTTTGATCGATTGAGCCGCCGTCCGCAGAAATCGGTTCCCTTGTCGGTGCTTGATCTGGCGCCGGTGGGCAGCGGTCAGAGCGCATCCGAAGCCCTGCGCCGGACGCTTGATCTGGCCCGGCTGGCCGAAGACCTGGGTTTTGCACGGTACTGGTTTGCCGAACATCACGGCTTGCCGGCGGTTGCAAGCTCGTCTCCGGAGGTGCTGATCGCCGCCATCGCGGCGCGCACGCAGCGCATTCGTCTTGGTTCGGGCGGCATCATGCTGCCGAATCACGCACCGCTGCGGGTGGCCGAGTCCTTTCACAGTCTGTCCGCGCTCTATCCGGGGCGGATTGATCTGGGGATCGGTCGCGCACCCGGCTCGGATGTCAGTGCCAGCCGCGCGCTGCGCGCCGCCGGCGGCGAACAGTTTTCATCGCTGATGTCGGAATTGCTGTCTTTCTTCGGGCGTCTGTACCAGCCGGGACATCCCTTCCATCACCTGCCGGTGATGCCTTCGGATGCCAATGCGCCGCCGATCTGGATATTGGGTTCCAGCGGCGCCAGCGCCCAATCCGCGGGCGCTGCTGGCATGGGCTACGCCTTTGCCACCCACTTCAGCCCCGAACCGGCGGCGCCGGCGATCCAGGCCTATCGCGCGGCCTTTCGTCCTTCGGCTCATTTTCCGGAGCCGCACGCCATCGTGGCGGTTTCATTCGTCTGCGCCCAGACCGAGGACGAAGCGCGATACCACGGCGCGTCTCTGGACCTGATGCGCCTGCGCATGCTGTCGAACGAGTTTCCGCCCATTCCGAGTCCGGAAGAGGCGCTGGCTTATTCCTATACCGACAGTGACCGGCAGGCCATCGCCCGTCATGCGCGGTTGAATGTGGTCGGCGCCGCCGAAGCGGTGGCTGAGCAACTCATGACCATCTGTGCCGATGCCAACGCCGATGAGTTGATGCTGGTGTGCAACATGCACAGTCACCAGCATCGCTTGAAGGCGCACGAGCTGGTGTCGTCGGCAATGAGCGCGCGCGGGTGAGGCAGGGTGATCGCAGCAACCCAAGCATTTCGAGCCTGACACGGTTTCGGGAATGGCCGCCAGCAGGCAAACTATGGCTCATTCCGGCCAATTTCATGGCGCGCAGGGAGGGAACATTCAATGAGTAAAACCGTCTGGGGAGCAACCATCGCCGGTTTGGCGATCCTGGGCGGTATCGGTTTCTACCTCTACCGGGATGAGCTGCCGACGAATCTGGACATCGCGTCGGCGCCGCCGGACGACAGCATCGCAACGCTGGCGCCAGAAGCGCCACCACCGATTCAGTATCCGGTGCCAGAAACCGAACCCGAACAAGTCAGCCAGGCGGTTGACCTGATCGATTCGCCGCCGCCGGGGCAGTCGCCGGTGGCGATCCAGGCGGCGCCAACCGCTGCGCCGAAAGCCAAAAAAACGCAGCCGCGTGAAAACGGAGATCAACGGCTGGGCAGGGCCATTCTGCGATTGTTCGATCGGCAGCGGATTGAGCAGTATCTGATGCCCAAGGGCCTGGTGCGGCGGATCGTGGCGACCGTCAACAGCCTGGACGGCGCCCCGATTCCGCCACGCGCCTGGCCGCTGCGCCATGTTCCCGGCCAATATCAAGTCTTGGCGCAGAGCCAGGGCGTGTACCTTTCTACGCCGGAAAACGGCGCGCGCTATGCGCGCTACGTGGGTTTGTTGTCGGAGGCCGACCCGGCGGAACTGGTGTCACTTTATTATCGGCATTACCCCCTGTTTCAGGCAGCGTATGAAAATCTGGGTTATCCGGGCCGATATTTCAATGACCGGCTGATCGAGATCATTGAGCACCTATTGGCCGCGCCGGAGAATGATGCGCCGCTGGAACTGATCCGGCCCAAGGTTTTGTATGAATACGCCGACCCCAGTCTGCAAGCGCGCTCATCCGGTCACAAGATCATGATGCGCATCGGCCCTGAAAACGCTGCCGTGGTCAAGGGCAAGCTCAGTGATATTCGGACGGAGTTGATTGCGCGCGCTTTGCGTTAGGCAGACGCCGACTTTTCTGAACGAAGGCGGGCGTGGGCGAAAATTGGCCGAATCAAGGCACAAAACGCAGATCATCGCCGGACGCCTGGCCTGTTTTTCAACGCCGAAGCGGACATTTTTTCGCCGTGCGCCGCTCGGCCGTGAATCGTTCAGCGGCGGTGACCTTTGCGGCGGGGTGCCGACCCGGCAGCGTGCCGGTGCCCAACGGTTGTTCGCCAAGCGAAAAAACCGGATGGACGCGCGTTCGAATGTGCTTTTGACGGCTCGTATGACGTCAGGCAATGTCGCCGCCACACGGTCGGGACATTGTGCTGAAAGGGGAATGCATGCTGCGCGAGACGGAGCTGAAGCTGATCGATGAGTTGCTCGCCCTGAAATCCGGCGGTGGGCTGTTTCTGGAGCAAGCGGTTGCCCGCAACCCGGTTGAAAACTACGCCAGTCAAAGGCGTTTCGAGCGCGAACGGCGGCTGATGCAGTCGCTTCCGCGGCCTCTCATCCACGCCAGTGAATTGGCCGAGCCGGGCGCGTTCGTCCGGCACAACCTCCTGGGGTTGCCGGTGTTGCTGACGCGCGACGAACACGGCGTCGTCCATGCCTTGGTGAATGTCTGCCGTCATCGCGGCACCCGGTTGGTGGACGCCGCGGCGGGGTGTCAGCATCGATTCGTCTGTCCGTATCACGCCTGGACGTACAACAGCAGCGGAGCACTGATTGCGGCGCCGCATTTCGAACAGGGATTCGGCGGCTTGGATCGCGATGCACTGGGGTTGAAGTCATTGCCGTGTCAGGAGCGTTTCGGCCTGATCTGGGTGCAAGGACTGGGCGATGATTCACTGGACCTTGACGTTTGGCTGGGTTCGCTGGCACCGGAGCTGGAAGCCTTGCGGATCGAGAACATGCGGGTGGCGTATTCGGATGAACGTCCGTGCGCCGCCAACTGGAAGCTGCTGATTGAAGGCGGCATTGAGGCATATCATTTTCGTTGTGCGCACCGGCAGACGATCGGCCCGCATTTCGAGGACAATCTTTCCACGTTTGAGAATTTTGGACCGCACATGCGATCCGTGCTGGCGCGTTCGAATATTTCCGGGTTGGACCAATTGCCGCGCGAACAATGGCGCCTGCGCGATCACGCCAATCTGGTTTACTCACTGTTTCCGACCGACCAGCTGTTGCTGAGCCAGGATCACATCACCTGGATTGCGCCGCGTCCGATTTCGGCCCAGCAAAGCCTGATGCGCATGACCACCCTGGTGCCCACCGATGGTCCGCTGGCTGCCGGCAAGGATGCCGCGCACTGGCGGCGGAATCACCGGATTTCGGTCAGTACCTTCACTGAAGATATGCAGATCTGCGAACGCATCCAGTCCGGGATCGATGCCGGCGCTTGCCAACAGATGCTGTTCGGCCGCTTCGAAGGTGCGTTGAGGCGGTTCAATCAGGTGATGGATGATCAGCTGGCGCGGCTTGAGTCTGCCTGAACTGACCGGGCGACATGCCGAACCAGCGGCGAAAGGCGCGGGTCAGGCTGGCGGTATCGGCATCGCCCAGATGGAAGGCGAGCTCGCCAATCTTCATGTTGGTTGAGCGCAACAGTTGTTCGGCCAGTTGTTGTCGCAGCTCATCCAATATGGCGCGCAAGCTGCTGCCTTCCTGATCCAGCTTGCGACGCAGGCCGCGCGGCGCCAGACAAAGCGCCCGGACCACATCCTCTGCGGTGGCACCCGGCCCGCTGCCGTGCCGAAGAACCGGCGGCGCAAACAAGCAAGCCGGGCTTCGCCCACGGAGGTGTCGGGAAATTCGCGCGTGTCTGTGCCAGAATCAAGTCAAGCAGCGCCCCAGATGCTGCCGAACTTATGACGAGGAATTTTGAGTGAGCAATGTCGGCGGTCACCGCGGCTAGTATCAGGCATGGCCCGCCACGGGCTGCTGCTGGCGGCAAGATTCGTCTGGCGCGGCCACGCCTGGCGTTGCCCGAAGCGCTGCGCGATGGCGAGTGTTCCATCGCCACCTTGTTTGCGCCGGCCGGTTACGGCAAATCGACGGTGATGTCGCAATGGCGCAACGCGCTGGAGCAGGCGGGAATCGCCTGTGCCTGGTTGCGTCTGCGTGGCCGTCACCATGATCCCAAGATTCTGCTGAAGGATTTGCTCGCCTGCCTTGAGATGCAGGTGGGCGCGAATCTGTGTCCGGCCACGCAAAAGAACCTGCGATCAATTACCTCGTTTGCGGTGGAGCCGGTGCTGAATTCCATGGCGCGCGAGCTGTCCCGAAGCGGTACCCGGCTGGCGCTGTTCTTTGATGACCTGGAGGCCCTGAATCAGAGCGACGGCACACGAACCATCATGGGCCTGCTGGAATTCATGCCCAAGCAGGTCTGTTTCGTGCTTGGGGGCCGCGACGCCGCGCAACTGCCCTTGCGCAAGTACGCACTTGCCGGAGAAACGGTGGAGCTTGGCCCGGGCGAGCTGCAATTCACCCTGGATGAGGCACGGCAATTATTGGCCGAGCTGCACGGTGTGGAACTCGGCGGCGATGCGCTATCCGAGGTATTGAAAAAGACCGAAGGCTGGGCTGCCGCCCTTCACCTTTGTGCGGTGGGAATGTCCGACGCTCGGCGTTCGCAACGATTCCTGAGTCATTTTTCCGGGGCCGAAGGAGACCTTGCGGAATATCTGAACGAATCGGTTTTCTCTGGCTTGAACCCGCAGATGCAGGATTTTCTGATGCGGGTGGCGGTCCCCGGGCAGTTTGGTCTGTCGCTGGCGCAGCATCTGGCGCCCGAGCACGACGTTGCTGGCTTGCTGGACCACGCGCTACACGCGAATATTTTTCTGTATCCGGTGGACGATGGTCATGACGAGTACCGTTTCCATGCGCTTTATCGGGACTTTCTGAGCCGTCGCCTGCGTGCGCACGCGCCCAAACGCTGGGTGCAAGTGCTGATCGCCACTGGAGACTGGTACTGGGATCACGGCCACCAGGGCGAGGCCATCGAGTCGGCCAGGCTTGCCGAAGACTGGCAAACCATGGGCCAGCGCCTGTCCAGCGTTTCCGAAGCCATGACCATGCACCACGGCGAGCACCTGAGCTATCTGAAATGGCTGGGCGCGTTGCCCGAACAGGAGCGCAACAAGCATCCGGAGCTGCTGTTTCACCAGGCCTGGGCGCTGGATGTGAACAAGCGCACCGCAGAGTCAGAAGCCGCGCTGTGTCAGCTTGAAAAGCTGTTACCGGATCTGGAAGCCGAGGCGGCGCAAGATCTGACGCGAAGAATCCGTCTGCTACGCATGATCAGAGAGACGCTGCGCGACCGTGGACAGGTACAGCTTGATGCGCTCAGGGCCTGGGATCGGGATTACCCGGACGCCCCCATGTGGGAACGCGGACTGATGAATGCGGGCCTGGCCTCTTCGGCACGCAACGCCAATCAGCTGGAGCTGGCGTTTCGTGCGCTGGACGCCGCCGATGAGGCACTTGCCGACGGACAGCGTGATTACGTGCTGGCCTGGGCCAGAGTGGTGCGCATTTCCGTGCTGACCAAGGGCGGACGTTTTGCCGATGCGCGCGCCTACGGGAAAAAAGCATTGGCCGCCATCAGCGAAGAACTCGGTGGCGACTCCGAGCATGCCGGGATGTGTCACGCCCAGCTCAGTTATCTGGCGTACGAAAACAACGAGCTGTCCGCCGCCGGTGACTACCTGGCCGAAGGATTGCGATTCATCGAGGCACAAGGGGTGGTCGAGCCGCTGTATGCGGCGTATCTGACGCAGACCCTGATGGCCCTGGATCAGAACAAGCCGGAGCTGGCCATCGCCACCTTGGCAGACGGGGAACAGCGCGGGATGGACATTGGTCTGCCGCGACTGACCCTGCAGTTGGCGACCCGTCGCGCGATCACCTATTTGTCCTACGGCGAACACGTCGCGGCACAATCGGTCATCCGTGGCCGTCAGTTGCTCGATTACCCCAAGGACGAGTTTGTCACCTACCGTGCGCAGTGCGCGCAGCTGCTGCGGATCCATTTTGCCTTGGCCAATGGCCAATATCTGGAAGCTCAGTCGGTCCTCAAGGACGCGCTGAAAAAAGTCCGCACGCAGGGCAATTTGCGCCTGGCGATGGAATACGACTACCTGTTGGCCATCGCCACCCATCACGTTGGTGACAACAACGAGGCCGGTCGCCGGTTTCGGGAATTGCTGGCACTGGCCGGGGTGGAAGGGCGTTGGCGCTTTATGCTGCACGGCGGCAAACAGGGCCAGGCGATGATCGCCGAGCAACTCAAGGCGCGAAAGGCGAGCTGGGATGGTGGCGAGGAGCTGGATCTTGCGGATCAGGTGCTCCAGCAACTGGCGGCAGCTCTTGGAATGATGCACCCCCAGGCCGTCGGCGTGGACGATCAGATCGCCGATGGCCTGACACGCCGTGAGACCGAAATTTTGCGCCGGGCGGCACAGAGCGGCCTGAGCAACAGGCGTCTGGCCAAAGCGCTGTTCGTCTCCGAAGGCACGCTCAAGTGGCACCTTCACAATATTTACGAAAAATTGGGCGTGCGTAATCGCGCCGGCGCCATCGCGCAGGCGCAACGTCTGGGGATGTTGCAGTAACCCCGTTCTGCGGCGCGATTGAGGTCATTCATCCGTCCTGTTTCCGGTCCGGCTTGCATGATTTGTACTAATCAGTACAGAATGGCCGACTGAGGAATGAGCCTGCTGATGCCCAGACCGCGTGCATTTGATCGTGACCGTGCTGTCGTTGCCGCCATGAAACTGTTCTGGCGCAAAGGCTATGCGGCAACCTCATTGGACGATCTGCTCACCGTCATGCAAATCGGTCGTGGCAGTTTTTATGCCAGCTTTACCGACAAACGATCGCTGTTCGTCGAATGCCTGAAGCTGTTTGGGCAAGGTACACGCGCTTTCGCGCGAAGCGAAAATATGCGGGCCGACCCGGTAGCCGTGGTCCGCTGTTTCTTCGAGTCCACCTTGACCGGGGTGCCGGAACATCGTCTGCAAAAAGGTTGCATGTTGGTCAATACCGTTTTGGAGCTGGCCGACAACGACCCCGAACTCTGTCACCTGGCGAGCCAGGAACTGCAAGCGGTTCAAACCTCATTCGAGCAGGCTTTTCGTTCTGCGCGCCGTCAGGGAACACTCAAGTCCAGGTTATCGCCCCACGAATTGGCCTGTTATGTCATGACGGTCAATCAGGGATTACGTGTGCAGTCGCGCAAAAGTGCATCACCCAAGGAGCTTCAGGCCATTGTGGACACCAGCTTGTCCCTGATCGGTCTGGCCACTTGATCACCGGAGGAGCCCTCATGCTGGAGACCATGCCTTACGCCAAGAAATTTGCCCAGATCGGCGGCAGGAAAATCGCCTATGTTGAACAAGGGCAGGGTCATCCCATCGTGCTGCTGCACGGAAACCCGGCATCTTCATTCTTGTGGCGCAACGTGATCCCGGAGTTGGTCGACAGTGGCCGCGTGATCGTGCCAGATCTGATCGGGCACGGAGATTCTGAAAAGTTGCCGGTATCAGATGGCCCTGGGCGCTATCGCCTGGAGGTGGCTTATCAATACGTTGACGGGCTGTTGAAGGCAATCGGCGCGGATCGCAACGTTACCCTGGTGATTCACGACTGGGGCAGCGCCATCGGTTTTATGTGGGCCATGCGCCACCCCGACGCGGTTCGCGGTGTGGCCTATATGGAAGCCATCGTCGCAGCCTGGGAGTGGGAAGACTGGCCAGAGGAATTCGCCGGCATATTTCGGGGTATGCGTTCGGACAAGGGCGAAGACATCGTATTGAATCGCAATATGTTTGTGGAGGCGATTCTGCCAAACGCGATTCTTCGAGACCTTACCGAAACCGAAATGAATGAATATCGGCGGCCCTTCCCCAACCCGGAAGATCGGCAGCCGCTGCTGAATTGGCCGCGTCAGATTCCCCTGGGCGGTGAGCCAGCCCACATCGTGAAGCTGGTCGAGGAATATGGCGCTTTCATGGCGCGGGCGCCGTTCCCGAAATTGTTTGTCAATGGCGAACCCGGCGCCATCTTGATTGGAAAGGCGCGAGAATCCTGTCGCCGCTGGCCCAATCAGCAGGAAGTCACCGTCAAGGGTTCACATTTTCTTCAGGAGGACGCTCCCGGCCAGATTGGCCAGGCGGTTGCCAACTGGATGGCGCAAACCCAATAGTCCGGCCGCTGGCTGAACAGTATTGAATCGATTGACAAAAGGCAAAACGATGAAAACACGTATTACTGAAATGCTCGGGATCGAGCACCCCATTATTCAGGGCGGCATGCATTTCGTGGGCTTTGCGGAATTGGCCGCGGCTGTTTCCAACGCAGGTGGTTTGGGCATTATTACCGGCCTGACGCAGAAGACGCCGCAGAAGCTGGCGAATGAGATCGCGCGTTGCAAGGACATGACGGACAAGCCCTTCGGCGTGAACCTCACCTTTCTCCCGGTGGTGGACGCGCCGGATTATCCGGGCCTGATCAAGGTGATTATTGATGCAGGCATCAAGATCGTGGAAACCGCCGGCAACAATCCGGCCAAGTTCATTCCGCCGTTGAAGGATGCCGGCATCAAGGTGATTCACAAATGCACCACCGTGCGTCACTCGCTCAAGGCGCAGTCGGTGGGTTGTGACGCCCTTTCGGTCGACGGTTTCGAGTGCGGCGGTCACCCGGGCGAGGACGATATTCCCAATATGATCTTGCTGCCGCGCGCAGCCGACGAGCTGGAAGTGCCGTTCGTGGCGTCCGGTGGAATGGCGGATGCGCGTTCGCTGGTGGCGGCGCTTGCGATGGGCGCGGACGGCATGAACATGGGAACGCGGTTTGTCGCGACCAAAGAAGCGCCGGTGCACGAAAACGTGAAAAAAGCCATCGTCGCCGCCAGCGAGCTGGATACTCGCCTGGTGATGCGGCCTTTGCGCAATACCGAACGGGTTCTGACCAACGCGGCGGTGGAGCGCATGCTGGAGATCGAACGGGAAAAAGGCGGCCACATCAAGTTCGAGGATATTGCCGGGCAAGTGGCGGGCGTCTACCCGCGCGTCATGCTGGACGGGGACATGGACGCCGGCGCCTGGTCCTGCGGCATGGTGGCGGGGTTGATCAACGATATTCCCAGCTGCAAGGAGTTGATTGACGGCATCATGGGGGACGCCGAGAAGCTGATTCGGGATCGCCTGGACGGGCTGCTCAAGGCGGGATGATCATTCATCGACGCTGGCCAGCAGTGTTCGACCGGCGCCTGTATAGTGCAACATCAATGCGACCACCGGAGGCGCAAAATGAAAACCACCTTCAAGTCTTTCAGCCAAAGCACTGCGGATGACTGGAAGATCATCATCGGCGAACAAAGTAAGTTCGTCTCCGGTTTGCCGGACCGTGTCATCGCGCACATGGAGCTGCTCTGTGGCGATTACGGCGGTTTTCCCGTCGACCGCCTGCAGCATTGTCTACAAACGGCCGAACTGGCCGCCGAAGCCGGTGAAGACGATGAGTATGTGGTGTGTGCACTGTTGCACGACATCGGGGACGTGCTCGGCAGTACCAATCACGCCGACGTTTCGGCGGCCATTCTGCAACCCTTCGTGTCCGAGGCGAATCACTGGATGGTGAAACATCACGCCATCTTTCAGGGTTACAACTTTTTTCATCACCTGGGCATGGACCGCAACATGCGGGATCGGTTTCGGTCGTCCGAACACTATGAGCGCACGGCACGGTTTATCGCACGCTATGACAACCTGGCCTTCGATCACGAAAAGCCGAAACTGAGCCTTCGATTGTTTGAGCCGGCGCTGCGCAAGGTATTCGCCGAACCCAAACAGAGCCTTTACAAGGCCGCATTCGCACAAGCGCAATAATCACATTCGGGCTGGTTGCGCGTCCGGTTCAAGATACTTCAGCAGCAGCTTGTTGAGTACCTGTGGCTGTTCAAGCGGAATCCAGTGTCCGCCGCTGAGGCGCTCGTAAGACCATTCGCCTTGCAGGTATTTTCTGGAACCCAACATTTGCGATTCGGTGAGATAGGCGTCCTTGTCGCTCCAGATGCCGACCGTTGGCACAGCGGTTTTATCCAGTTTGGTAAGCAGCATGCCGAGGATGTTGGCGCGGTACAGATTCAAGGCGGCGGTGAACCGGCCCGGTGCACGCATGCGCTGCATCACTTCGTCAATTTCCGGATGCAGCGGGATGAGCTTGCGCAGGCTCAAAGGTCCGTTGCTCATCAAAACGCGCTCGGGAATTCGGCGTAGTTGAAAGAACAGGGTGTACCAGCCCATCAGTTTCTGTTTCAAGCCACTGCGAGCATAGGCGGTGGGGTGCCCCACAGAAACCGCAATCAGTTGCTGCACGCGGTCTGCATGATTGACGGCCATGAGCCATGCCAGTACCGCGCCCCAGTCATGTCCGACCACTTTCGCCCGTGGAATACCCAGGTGGTCCAACAGCGCCACGAAATCCGATACCACCAGGTTTCGGTCGTAGTCGGAAACCTGGGGTGCGATCTCCGATTCACCGCAACCCAGGGTATCCGGCGCCAGCACCCGAAAACCCGCACCCTGCAATGCCTCGAATTGACCCGCCCACATCAGCGCATGGTCCGGAAAGCCGTGCAGCATCAGCACCACGGGCCTGTCGTTATCCTGCGGTGCCGAGTCCAGATAAGAAAGTTTGAATCCGCGGTGTTCAAAGCTGTGGCGCTGCATGGCTGATCTCCCGAATCAATGGTTGCAACAAACGCTGGTGGGTGCGGGTGCGTTGAACAAGCGGCTGACAAGGGTGTCGATTGCAAAACCCGCAACGCCCCGGCGGCCAGCCTCATACATGGCCTGACGATGGATTCTCACATATTCCAGATCATTGCCGCGGGCCGTTGCTCGACGCAAACCCGGTCGAACAAGTTTGCCCGCGGCCTTGCATCCGGCCGGCCCTGGCTCGCCACGTTTTCTTGCCACGCCGGGCGGCCGCTGAGTCAGGCGATCCGGGTTCACTCGAACGCGAAGCTGTCGATGGGCAGGCGCGTCAGTGTTTTGCTGGGCTTGGTCATGGCCGCTGCGTGCGCTTTGGCACGCGGTAACAAGTGATCGAAATAAAAGCGCGTCATGCCGATCTTGGCTTTGTAGAATTCGGCGCTTTCGCTGCCGCCTTGTTCGAGTTTTTCATAGGCCACCTCAGCCTGCAGTGCCCAGAAATAGGCCATGGTGACGTAACCTGAGTACATCAGGAAGTGATGGCTGGCGCTGCTGACCACGTCACGATCCTTGCGGGCGATGAGCATCAGGCGCATGGTCAGCACATTCCATTGCGCCGCCAGCCGCCCCAGCGTGGTGGCGTAACCGCGCATGCGTCGATTGGTCATGCGATCCAGCGCGAACCTGGCCATCTCGCCGGTGAATTGGCGCACCGCCTTGCCGCGCGTCTGCACCATCACCTTGCGACCCAACAGGTCCAGCGCCTGAATGCCGGTGGTGCCTTCGTAGAGCGTGGCGATGCGGGCGTCGCGCGCGATCTGCTCCATGCCGTGTTCGTGGATATAGCCGTGGCCGCCCAACACCTGCATGCCCTGATTGGCCGCTTCCAGGCCCATCTCGGTCAGAAAGCCTTTCAGAATGGGAGTGAAAAAGCCCAGCTTGTTATCCCATTTCCTGTACTTCTCCTGGTCGCCTTCGAGAACGCCGTTGGTCATGTGATCCGCCAGTTGCACGGCGTAGTAGATCATCGCGCGACCGCCTTCGGCGACGGCTTTTTGCGTCATCAGCATGCGGCGCACATCGGCGTGATGAATGATGGCGTCGGCGTTCTTCTCCGGTTCCTTCTTGCCGCCCAAGGCGCGCATGGAGCGCCGTTCCTTGGCGTAGGCCAGCGCGCCCTGGAATGACAATTCGGCATGCGCCACGCCTTGTACGGCGGTGCCCACGCGGGCGGTGTTCATGAAGGTGAACATCGCCTCCAGCCCCTTGTTGGGTTCGCCCAACATGGTGCCGAGCGCGCCGTCAAAGTTCAGTACCGCGGTGGCGGAGGCCTTGATGCCCATCTTGTGTTCGATGGAGGCGCAGTGTACGGGGTTGCGTTCGCCCACGCCGCCGTCGTCATTGGGCAGAAACTTGGGCACGATGAACAGCGAAATGCCGCGGGTTCCCGGCGGTGCGTCCGGCAGCCGTGCCAGCACCACGTGGACGATGTTTTCCGCCAGATCGTGTTCGCCGGCGGAGATGAAAATCTTGGTGCCGGTGATGCGATAGCTGCCGTTGGGTTGTGGTTCGGCCTTGGTCTTGAGCTGGCCCAGATCGGTGCCGCATTGCGGTTCGGTCAAACACATGGTGCCGCTCCAGCGGCCTTCGGTCAGCGGCGGCATATAGGTCTGCAACTGCTCCGGGTTGCCGTACTGCATGATGGTGTTCATGGCGCCCAGGGACAGGCCCGGATACATGGTGAACGCCCAGTTGGCGGTGCCCATCATTTCGCTTCGAATCAGACCCAGTGACGCCGGCATGCCCTGGCCGCCGTATTCGGCCGGGTGCGAAAGACCCTGCCAGCCGCCGGCGACGTATTGTTCATAGGCCGCCTTGAATCCTTTGGGTGTGCGCACTTCGCCATCCTCAAAGTGACAGCCTTCCTCATCACCGGACAGGTTCAGCGGTGCCAGCACTTCCTCACAGAACTTGCCGCATTCGTCCAGGATGGCGTTGACGGTATCGGTGTCGGCGTCTTCACCATTGGACAGGCCGGCGTAATGCGCTGGAAAGTCGAATACCTCGTTCATCAGGAAGCGCATGTCGCGCAGCGGGGCCTTGTAGGTCGGCATGAGTTTCTCCGAAATCGTTGACGGCGCGGATTCTGGAGCAGCCGTGCTGCATTGCGATTGGCCGAATTGACAGCCTGCGGTTGCCCGGCGCGGTGATCGGTGGTGAGCAGCGCAATAGCGTGCCATCGGGCGTGTTGCGCATCCGCGCATCGGTCGGCGCCGGAAATCCGACCAGCTCCGGTTGTTTGCGGCTGGTTATGCTTACGCGCCCGCCTCGCATCCTCGGCAGTCTTTTTTGCGTGAAACTCAGAGCCAGCAATCTGCAGAAACTCAAATCCCAAACCTTTGATGTCTTGATCATCGGTGGCGGGATCAACGGTGCGGTGGCGGCCTCGGCGCTGGCGGCGCGCGGCGCCTCGGTCGGGCTGATCGACCGCAATGATTTCGCCGGTGGCACCAGCCAGCATTCGTCCAACCTGGCCTGGGGCGGCATCAAGTACATGGAGAGTTGGGAATATCCATTGGTGCGCGCCCTGTGCATGAGTCGCAACCGGCTGATTCGGGCCTATCCCTCAAGCGTCCAGGAGATTCGTTTCTCCACCATCATTCAGCGCGGTTTTCGCTGGCACCCCTGGATCCTGTGGGCCGGCACCTGGCTGTACTGGTTTCTGGGTAATTGCTTTACCCGCATTCCGCGTCTGCGCACGCGTGCGCGAATTCAGGCCGAAGAGCCCATCGTCAATACGCAGAATGTCAGCGGCGGTTTCGAGTACTCCGACGCCTTCCTGCATGACAACGATGCGCGCTTTGTTTTCAACTTCATCCGTACCGCCATGTCGCACGGCGGTATCGCCGCCAATTATGTGGAATCCACCGGCGCCGAACGGATTGCGCAAGGTGACGGCTTCGTGTGGCAGGTCAGTGCGCAAGACCATGTCGGTGGCGACACATTTCCCATTCGCGCAAAAGTATTGATCAACGCCGCCGGCCCGTGGGCGGACGAACACAACCGGCTCAGCGCGGAGCAGACGGCGCATCGCCACATTTTTTCCAAGGGCGTGCATCTGATTGTGCCGCGCATCGCCAGGCATCATCGGGTGCTGGCCTTTTTTGCTGACGACGGGCGCCTGTTTTTCGCTATTCCCATGGGCAATCGCACCTGCGTGGGCACCACCGACACGCGCGTGCCCACGCCGGTGGCGCGAATGACCGATGAGGATCGCCAGTTTGTGCTGGACAACATCAACAAGCGTCTGAACCTGCAGCAGCCACTGACCAGGGCCGACGTGATTTCCGAACGTTGCGGTGTGCGGCCGCTGGTGGTTCAGGGGCAGGCCGACGATGACACCGACTTTCTGCAGCTTTCGCGAAAGCACGCGGTGGAAGCCAATGTCGCGCATCGGCACATCAGCGTTTTCGGCGGCAAACTGACCGATTGCATCAACGTGGGTGAGGAAATTTGCGAACAGGTTCGCCGGCTCGGCATCAAGCTGCCGTACCCGGACTTCCAGTGGTATGGCGAATCCTCGCGCGCGGTGCGCGATGAGTTTCTGCACCAGGCGCGGCTGATGAATCTGGACGCCTATACCGCGCCCGAATCCAGTGAGCCACTGACCCGGCGTTTATGGCGTCGCTACGGTGCCCAGGCCATCGGTCTGCTGGAAAACATCCGCGAGGATCCGCGTGAGGCCGAAGTCTTGATCAAGGGCACCGAATACATTCGTTGCGAGCTGCGTCAGGCCCGGCGGCGTGAAATGATCGTCAAGCTGGAGGACTTTCTGCGACGCCGTTCAAAGATTGCGCTGGTGGAGCGCGCCGAAGTCATCCGCGATGCGCCCGGGTTGACGGAAGCCTGTCAGATTCTGTTCGGCGACCAGGCGCAGGCGCGCATCGACGAATATTTCACGGTGCCCGCGACCGAAGCCGTCACCACGGCGCGCACTGCAACGGTTTCTTCCTCGGCTTGATCAGTGGCGTGTTGGCCTTTGGCGGTGTCATTGGGGCCAGGGTTCGTCGCTGCGTGCATGCACGGCCCGCAGCTGACGTCCGAGCGTGCGCAAAACATTACTATGGCAGCATGAGCGTGTTCCGCCACAAGGTTTGAAAAATGCCTATTCCGCGAAGTTGGCTCCGGGGGGAGCTTCGCGTTCGTTACGCACGCCGATTGGTTTTTGTCGCCATGTTGGGGACGGTCAGCGTGGTGCTGTTCGTCTCGCGTGAGGATCGAGGGTCCGCGCTGGCGTTGGCCGGCCAATTGGTGCTGGGCATTCTGGTCACGAATCTGGCCTGGGTGGTCTGGGAGGTGCGCGCGCTTTCCCGTGGTCTGGAGGCCGCCGGATTGGATCGCGCCGCAACCGCGCAACTGAATCTGGCTGCGGCCATCCGGCAGATGGTGGGGGTGTTGGCGGTGATGTTGATTGCCGGAACGGGCTTGATGTGGTGGGCGGCCGAGCTGTTGCCACAAGATCCCAGCGGCGACTTTGCGCTGATGTTCTGGGTGTTGCTGGCCAGCGGTTTTTCGTTGTCCATCTACGTTTCGGAGATGATCACCCACCTGATTCATGCGTTTGAAGCGGCCTTGATGCAGATGGCTGGGGCGCCAGGCGAGTCGCCACCGGAGACCTGATACAGGGAACGACATCCCCCATCTGTCATCGCGAAGCCCGAAGGGCGCGGCGAGCTCCTGTTCTCAAGGAAGCTGCACCAACGCGTTCGCACCGACGTTGCCGTATACCCTCCCGGGCTGGACAGCTATTTCCTGAAGAACTATTATTTCAGTAATTACTGAAATACCAGAAACTCATGGAGCTCAGCCCGCTTGCAGTCCGCTTTGTCGCCCACTTCGGTGAAATGGGCAGCCGCTGGGGGATCAACCGCACGGTGGGGCAGATCTACGCCCTGCTGTTCGTCAGTGAGCGTCCGCTGCACGCCGAGGAAATTGCCGAAGCGCTTTCGTTCTCACGTTCCAACGTCAGCATGGGGTTGAAGGAGCTGGACGGCTGGCGGCTGCTGCAACGCAGCTATCAGGCCGGCGACCGGCGCGAATACTTTTCCACCCCGGAGGACGTTTGGGGCATTTTCCGCACGCTGGCGGAGGAGCGCAAAAAGCGCGAGATTGACCCGACGCTAAGTATGTTGCGGGATGCACTGCTCAATCCTTCGGATGATCCGCGCGATGCCCACGCTCAGCGGCGCATGCAGCGGATGCTGGAAATGATTGAGATGCTCACCGGCTGGTTTGAGGAGATTTATCGGCTGGATCAAAAGTCGCTGACCCAGCTGATGAAGCTGGGCGCGGGCGTGGTGCGTTTGATGGAAATGCGCGACCGCATGAGCGGTGGCGGTCGAGCGACAACGGAGGATTTCGTCGATGGATGATCCACTGCTTCTGGCGCGGATTCAGTTCGCCGCCAATATCACCTTTCATATCCTGTTCCCCACCCTGTCCATCGCGCTGGGGTGGCTGTTGCTGTTTTTCAAGCTGCGTTTCCGCGCCACCGGCGATGCGGTGTGGATGGCGCTGTATCGCTTCTGGGTCAAAATCTTCGCCCTGAGTTTTGCCCTGGGTGTGGTCAGCGGTATCACCATGAGTTTTCAGTTCGGCACCAACTGGCCGGGCTTTATGGAAAAGGTGGGCAATATCGCCGGCCCCCTGTTGGCTTACGAAGTGCTGACCGCGTTTTTCATGGAGGCGACCTTTCTCGCCATCATGCTGTTCGGCATGAATCGGGTGAGCGAGCGCGTGCACACGCTGGCCACGGCGCTGGTCTGCATTGGCACCACCTTGTCCGCATTCTGGATTCTGGCGCTGAACTCCTGGATGCACACGCCAACCGGCTTTGAAATGCGCGACGGCGTTGCGCATGCGGTGGACTGGTGGGCCATCGTGTTCAATCCGTCTTTGCCCTATCGCTTGATTCACATGCTGCTGGCCTGCGGTTTGACTGGCGCGTTTCTGCTGGCGGGGATTTCCGCCTACCGCTATTTGCAAAGTGATCGTGCGCCGGAGGTGCTGACCGGCCTCAAGGTGGGCATCTATCTGGCGGCGATACTGATTCCCTTACAGATTCTGGCGGGTGATCTGCACGGCCTGAACACGCTCCAGCATCAGCCGGCCAAGGTCGCTGCGATGGAAGGTTTATGGGAAACCCAGGCCGGCGCGCCCGCAATCTTGTTCGCATTGCCGGATGAGGAACAGCGCCGCAATCGGTTTGAGATCGCCATTCCCAAGCTGGCCTCGATATATCTCAAGCACGATGCAAACGCGGTGGTGCAGGGCGTAAATGATTTTCCGGACGCGCACCCGAAGATGACGCCGGTGTTTTTCGGCTTTCGCATCATGGTGGGCGTGGGGCTGCTGATGCTCGCCTTTTCATGGCTGTCTTCCTTTCTGCTGGTGCGCAAACGCACCTTGCCGCCGTTGCTGCTGAAAGGTTTGGTGGCGATGAGTTTTTCCGGATGGATCGCGGTGGTGGCCGGCTGGTATGTCACCGAAATCGGGCGTCAGCCGTGGTTGGTACACGGCGTGTTGAGCACCGCTGATGCGGCTTCAAAAATCGGCGCGCCGATGATTGCGACCTCGTTGGTGATGTATTTGACGCTGTATTTGTTCCTGACCGTCGCCTTTGTCTCCGCGGTGTTTTTCCTGGCACGCAAAGCGGCGGAACCGATTCAGCCTTCCGCCCCCGAATTGACGGAGGTGCCGGCATGAGCATGATTCCTGATATGGCTGAAGGCGCTGCATTCTGGCTGCCGCTGATTTTCGTCTGCCTGATGGGTTTGGCGATGCTGCTCTACGTTTTGCTGGACGGCTACGACCTTGGCGTCGGCATCTGGTTGTCGCAGGCAAGCCCGGAGCAACGCGATGTGATGATCGCCTCCATCGGCCCGTTCTGGGATGCCAATGAAACCTGGCTGGTGCTCGGGGTCGGTTTGTTGCTGGTGGCCTTTCCGGTGGCGCACGGCATCATTCTGGGCGGACTTTACCTGCCGGTCGCGGTCATGCTGGCCGGGCTGATCTTGCGCGGCGTGGCGTTTGATTTCCGGGTCAAGGTTCGGCTCCGTCAGAAGCACCGCTGGGACCGCGCTTTCATGGTTGGTTCGCTGTTGGCGTCGGTCTCTCAAGGGGTCATGCTGGGTCAACTGGTTACCGGTTTTTCCAACAGTCTGGGCGCCTGGCTGTTCTCGCTGTTTGTCGGCATGGGCTTGGCGGCCGGCTATGCCTTGCTGGGCGCGGGCTGGTTGATCATGAAAACCGAAGGTGATTTGCAGGCAAAGGCCGTGACCTGGGCACGCTGGTCTGCCTGGGGCGCGGCGGCGGGCATCGGCGCCATCTCCGTGGCCACGCCGCTGGTCAGTCAGAGTATTTTCGACAAATGGTTTTCCCTGCCGGAAATCTTCGCGCTGCTGCCGATTCCCCTGGGTTCGGCTGCCCTGTTCGTGTTGCTGGAGGTATTTCTGGGGCGACTGGCAGTGGACGTTCAGCGGCGTAATCGTCGCGGGTTGAAACGTTGGGTGTGGGCGCCGTTCGCGCTCAGTGTCGGCCTGTTTGTTCTGGCCTTTCAGGGATTGGCCTACAGCCTGTTTCCGTATCTGGTCCCGGATCGCATCACCCTGTGGGAGGCGGCGGCCGCCCCTGAATCGTTGCAGTTCATGCTTTATGGCGTACTGATCACGGTGCCGGCGATTCTTGCCTACACGATCTTTGCCTACCGCGTGTTCTGGGGAAAGGCGACGGCCTTGCGTTATCACTAGCCGTCGCCTCAACCGACCCTGAGACATCGCCGCCGTATCGCGTTAGGCTGGGCGCTCAACGATAAAAAAGCGATGGAGGCGGGCATGAGCGTTGCGGCACCAACCGTTGTCGGCTTGGCCAGGGATTGGGCGCACAAATGTCCGGATCGCGTCTGGATGAAAGAGCGATCCGGCGATGATCGGCGCCAGTGGACTTGGCAAGAATCATTGGCGCAGTCGGACGCGGTGGCAGCCTGGCTGCAGGCCGAGCTCGGCGAAAAGGGCACCAGAATCGCGATCCTCTCCAGGAACCGTCCGCACTGGTTCATGGCCGACCTTGCCATCGCCGCTGCCGGCCATGTCTCGGTGCCGCTGTTCACCACGCTGACCGCGGACATCGGGCAGTACATCCTTGAGTTTTCCGAAGCGCGGATGCTGATTCTGGGCGAGGCGGAAAACTGGGAGCGCTTGCGTGACATCGTTCCCGATCATGTTCGCATCGTCACCTTGCCGGGTATTGAGGCGCCGCCGGGGTCGGTGGCCTGGGAGGACATCGTTGCCGAACATGCCGGGAAACGGCCCGAGCATGAATGCCGGTCCGGTGATTTGTACACCATCGTGTTTACATCCGGGACCACCGGAAAACCCAAGGGTGTGATGCAAACGCACACCTCGATGATTCTGCCCATGCAGCGCACGGTGAAAACCGTTCCGTCGCGTCTGCATCCGCGTTTTCTGTCTTACCTGCCGCTGTCGCATATCGCCGAGCGGCAGATCGTCTACGTACAAAGCCTGATCCAGGGCGCGCAAGTGAGCTTCAACGAAGACCTCGGCACGCTGGTACGGGATATGTCGGAAACTCGGCCGAATCTGTTTTTCGGCGCGCCGCGCGTTTGGGAGATGTTGCGCCAGGGTGTGGTTGGCAAGTTCGGCGGTCCGGATGCCTTCGAACGGGCCTTTGCCGCCGACCCGGCCGGCGTCTCGGAAAAAGTGCGCACTGCCTTGGGCTTCACCGACTACGACTACCTGCTCTGCGGTGCCGCCCCCATTCCGACGACCCTGTTGAAGTGGTACCAGCAACTCGGCATCTGTGTGGTGGAAGGCTTTGGTCAGACCGAGGCCATGTCGTTGGTTCTCAACACCCCCGACAGAAATCGAACCGGATCCGTCGGTCAGCCACTGGATGGGGTGGAGCTGCGTTTGTCCGAACAGGGCGAGCTGCTGTGCAAGGCCGATGGTCTGTCGCCCGGTTACTACAAGCAGCCGCAAAAGACCGCCGAGACCTTTGTTGACGGCTGGGTCCACACCGGCGACAAAGCGCGGATCGACGCCGACGGCTTTGTGTTTCTTACCGGCCGCGTCGCGGATTACTTCAAGACCCTGCACGGCAAGTTTGTGGCGCCGGTGCCGATTGAAGATCAATTCGCCGCCAACCCGGACGTGGAGCAGCTTTGTCTGCTGGGTCGTGGTTTGGCCAAAACCGTGATGGTTTGCGTGCTGTCCGCCGCCGCCCAGCAAAAGCCGGCGGCTGATGTGGAAACCAGTCTGCGCGCCAGCGCTGAAGCGCTGAACCAGGCGGTAGAGAAGCACGCCCGCATCGGCGTCATCATTGTCAGCAACACGCCCTGGACGATTGAAAACGGTCTGTTGACGCCAACCTTGAAAATCAAGCGCGATGCGGTCGAATCAAGGCTCGGACGAGATGCGCCAGCGCTGGCGACAAAGGCCGCCGAGTCGGGTCAGATTCTGGTCGTCAACGTCTGATGGGGGCACCCTAAGGGCTTGGGCGCGATTCTCGTCGGCGAACCGCAGATGTTGGCCGACCTCGCCCACGCTTGGATTCGTATCAAATTGGCCTGATCGTTAGCGCCCTGAAACAGCAAGTCATGTTGACTCCGCATGTCCACAAAGCCTGGTCGTTCTGGATCGACCGGGGCGGCACCTTCACCGACATCGTCGCGCGCCGGCCCGACGGAACGTTACTGACACGCAAGCTGCTGTCAGAGAATCCGCAGCAGTATTCAGATGCCGCCGTGGCGGGCATTCGGGCGGTGCTGGAATCCGTCGGCGAAAGTCTGGAATGCGCCGCAATTGAAAGTGTGCGCATGGGCACAACGGTGGCCACCAATGCCTTGCTGGAACGTAAAGGGGCAGACACGGTATTGGCGATCAGCGCCGGTTTTGCCGACGCGCTGCGCATTGGTTATCAGACGCGCCCGGACATCTTCGCACGGCAGATCGTGCAGCCATTGCCTTTGTATCAACGCGTGATCGAGATTCCGGAACGCATGGCTGCATCCGGCGAAACGGTGCGCCCCTTGAACGAACCGGCCACACGTTGTGCCTTGCAAAGTGCGTTTGACGCTGGCTATCGCGCACTGGCCATCGTGCTGATTCACGCCTATCGGTTTCCCACGCATGAGCGTCGCGTGGCGGAGATTGCGGCGCAGGTGGGCTTCAGCCAGATTTCCGTCAGTCACGAGGTTGGCGCCCTGATCAAGCTGATCGACCGTGGCCACACCACCGTTGCCGATGCCTATCTGTCGCCCGTGCTCAAGGCTTACGTTGAAGCCGTGCAAGCGCAATTGGACGAGCGCCCGCTGCAGTTCATGCAGTCCAACGGCGGGCTGATCAACGCTGAGGCTTTCCGGGGCAAGGATGCAGTCTTGTCTGGACCGGCCGGTGGCATCGTCGGCATGGCGCAAACCGCCGCCGAGGCCGGCTTCGAGAAAGTGATCGGGTTTGACATGGGCGGCACCTCAACCGACGTTTCCCACTATGCCGGGGAGATGCAGCGGACACATGAAAAACAGATTTCCGGCGTGCGCCTGTGCGCCCCCATGCTCGATATTCACACCGTGGCTGCCGGCGGGGGTTCGATCTGCTGGTTCGACGGCGCGCGTTTGCGGGTCGGTCCGCAATCGGCGGGCGCCATTCCCGGCCCGGCCTGTTATCGCCGCGGCGGCCCGCTGACGCTGACCGACTGCAACCTGCTGCTGGGTAAGTTGCAAGCCGAATTTTTTCCCCGCGTATTTGGGCCGGATGCGGATCAGCCGCTGGATCGAAACGTTGTGGTTGAGAAATTTGAGCAGCTCAGCCAGCAAGTTGCGGATGAAACCGGCCAAGTCATAACGCCGACCGAATTGGCGCAAGGCTTTGTCCGTATCGGCGTGCAGCACATGGCCAAGGCCATCGAACAGATTTCCGTACAACGTGGCCATGATTTGCGCGACTACTGTCTGTCCTGCTTTGGCGGCGCCGGCGGTCAACACGCCTGCCTGGTTGCCGATGCCCTGGGCATGGACAGCATCCTGCTGCACCCCTTGGCGGGCGTGTTGTCGGCCTACGGCATGGGGCTGGCGCAACGCCGGGTGATTCGTGAGCAAAGCCTGGCGCTCGATCTGGACCCTTCGTCCGAGCCTGAGTTCAAACAGGTGCTTGCAGCCCTGGCGGCGTCTGCGCAACAGGCGCTGGTGGCGCAAGGCGTCGCCCAGTCTCGGATCGAGCCAAACCACGCACTTGGCCTGCGTTATCGAGGCAGCGACACCAGTTTGAGTCTTTCCTGTCAGGAATTTTCTGAGCTGCGAGCCCGGTTCGAGCGGCTGCATCAGCAGCGATTCGGCTTTCATCGGCCGGATCAGGCGGTGGAAATCGCGACGGCATCGGTCGAAGCCGTGGAAGTTTCCGACGGTGGCCCGGCCACCGGCACTGGCATCAAACAGATGCCCGGGCGTGGCGCCGCTGGCCATACGCTGATGATGGTCGACGGCGTCCATCGGCAGGTGCCGGTGCATCGGCGCGAGCAGTTGGCCACCGGTGAATCCATTGCTGGCCCAGCCATCATCGTCGAAGCAACCGCCACCACCGTGATCGAGGCCGGCTGGCGTGGCCGTATGGATCAGTTGGGCAATCTGATCTTGCAGCGCACACAGGTGTCGGACCATCGAATGCCGGTTTGTAGCAGCGCTGACCCGGTGACGCTGGAAATTTTCAACAAGCTGTTCATGTCAGTGGCCGAACAGATGGGCGAGGCGCTGCGCAACACCGCGCATTCGGTCAACATCAAGGAACGCCTGGACTTCTCCTGCGCCATCTTCGATGCGGACGGTCGCCTGGTGGCCAACGCGCCGCATATTCCGGTGCATTTGGGGTCGATGGGCGACAGCGTACGCGCGGTCATCGCGGGACGGGCGCGTTCAAGCACCACGTTCCAACCCGGTGATGCCTGGATGCTGAATGCGCCTTACGACGGTGGGACCCACCTGCCGGACATCACCGTCATCATGCCGGTGTTCGACACCGATCAAGGCTTGTTCGCATTCGTCGCCGCGCGGGGTCATCACGCCGATATCGGCGGGATGACTCCGGGTTCGATGCCGCCCAACAGTCGGCATATCGACGAGGAAGGTGTATTGATTGAAGATTTCCAGCTGATGCGCAACGGTGAACTGCTGGAGTCCGAGGCGCGAACGCTGCTCGCCAGCGGTGCCTGGCCGGCGCGTAATCCGGATCAGAATCTGGCGGACCTGGGCGCACAACTGGCGGCTTGCACACGCGGCGCTCATCAACTGATGGCGATGGTTCAGCGTTACGGCGCGCCAACGGTTGGCGCCTGCATGGGCTGGATGATGGACAACGCCGAAGCGGCGGTGCGTCAGCTCATTCCCAAGCTGAAACTCGGCAGTGCCGAGTGCGCCATGGACAACGGCGCAGTGATTCGCGTCAACATTGCACTGGACCCCACACAAACCAGCCTGCGCATCGACTTCAGTCGCAGCAGTCCACAACAAGCCAACAACTTCAACGCGCCGCTCTCGGTTTGTCGAGCCGCCGTGTTGTACGTGTTGCGAACCCTGATCGACGATGACATCCCGCTCAACGACGGCTGTCTGCGGCCGGTGGAGCTGGTCGTTCCCAAAGGCAGCATGCTCAACCCGGACTACCCTGCGGCGGTGGTGGCCGGCAACGTGGAAACCAGCCAGATCATGGTTGATGCCCTGTTTGCCGCGCTGGGTGCGCAAGCCGCCTCGCAGGGCACCATGAACAACTTCACCTTTGGCGACGGCCAGCACCAGTATTACGAAACCATTTGCGGTGGTGTCGGCGCCGGCCCCGGCTTTGACGGCGCCAGCGCGGTGCACAGTCATATGACCAACAGTCGTCTGACCGATGTGGAAGTGCTGGAGAATCGTTTTCCGGTTCGTGTCGAACAATTCGGTATGCGCCCGAACTCAGCAGGGGCAGGGCAACACCGGGGCGGCGACGGCGTGATTCGCAGGCTTCGTTTTCTGGCGCCGATGACGGTGTCTATCCTGTCTGGACGTCGAACGATTGCGCCGCCGGGGCTGATCGGCGGTGGGGACGGTGCGCCCGGTCGATGCGCCCTGATTCATGACGGTGCTGATGAGAAAAGCCTGAGCGCCACCGCGTCGGTGGAAGTGGAGGCCGGTGATCAGATCGTGATCGAAACGCCGGGTGGGGGTGGCTGGGGCAAAACCCACGATTAACGGTCATTCAATGCGCGGCATAATTCACCCACCCAGATCAGCCGAGGATCAGAAACCATGAGAAGCGTGCTTGCTACCACCATGTTGTTCGTCGCCGCCGGCACCAGCACGCTGGCCCTTGCCGCGCCGCGTCTGCACCCACTCAAGGCCTATACCGTTGAGTACAAGCAGGAGGGGATGCAGGTGGGCACCGTGATCGAGCATTCGCGGAACTACGGCAACCAGCGCTCTGAAACCACCGATGCCACCACCAACATGATGGGCATGAGCATCCGCCATCATCAGCGGGTGATTACTGAAGGCAACAAGATCACCACGCTGGACCTGACCAAGGGCACGGCCACGCAGACCACCAATCCGCTTTACGACTCCATCGCCGCCTCGATGCAAGACAAGGATCCGGTCGAGGCGGGCAAGGCGATGCTCACCGCCATGGGCGGCGCCCCAACCGGTACCAGCCAGACCATCGCCGGCGAAACGTGCCAGGACTGGAAGCTGGCGCAGTTGGGTCAGGACATTTGCGTGACCAGCGATGGCTTGACGCTGCTGGTGCGCTCCAACATGGCCGGGATCTCCATGACGCGCACTGCGGTCAAGGTCACGCGTGGCGATGGTGGACCGGATGCGGCGTTCGAGTTGCCGAAGGGGGTCAAGGCCACGCAGGCGCCGAATATTCAGCAGCTGATGCAGCAGATGCGGCCACCTGCTTCGCAATGACGGCTGCGGCCCCATCGTTGCCGACCAGGCACTCAAGCGCTGCAAGCGCAAGCCGCGCGCGTATTCACCCACCCATCAGCGTCTACGGTGATGACCCCACTATGATGCTGCTTGCTCCGACCCCGGCGACGCCTCAGGTGATGAAAAAGGCCGGCAGGAACGCATCAGCACCACCGCAACACAACTCTGCTTATACCGCAAACAAAACCATGCGAAGCAGCTAGAGAATTGAGATTGTCGGGGTATTTTGCGCAGTCGGTTTTCCGTACAACTACCGTACAGCCGCAATTTCCGGGCAAGAAAAAAGGGCTACAGACAAGCTGTAACCCTTTGATTTTGGCGGAGAGAGAGGGATTCGAACCCTCGATAGGGGTATAAGCCCTATACTCCCTTAGCAGGGGAGCGCCTTCGTCCACTCGGCCATCTCTCCGCATGCCGTGACGGTCAAGCCGCAGCAAGCGCTGAATTCTAGCTTCCGCGGTGCCGTTCAACAAGGCAGATGCGAAAATAATTAAGCGTTTTCTGACTCCGCTTCGAGTTCGAACGCCTGATGCAGGGTGCGAACGGCCAGTTCCAGGTACTTTTCGTCGATCACCACGCTGATCTTGATTTCAGAGGTGGAGATCATGCGAATGTTGATGCTTTCCGCGGCCAGCGCCTTGAACATGCGGCTGGCGATGCCGGCGTGCGAGCGCATGCCCACGCCCACCAGCGAGACTTTGACAATGTCGGTGGCGGTGCGCACGTCTTTGGCGTTCAGGTCGGCAACCAGTTGCTTGCTCAGTGCCAGGGTGCGGTCAAAGTCGTTGCGATGCACGGTGAAGGTGAGATCGGTGGTGCCGTCGGCGCCCACGTTTTGCACGATCATGTCCACTTCGACATTGGTATCACCAATGGGCCCCAGAATGGCCGCCGCGATGCCGGGCCGGTCCGGAACGCCGGCGATGGTGAACTGCGCTTCGTCACGATTGAAGGCGATTCCGGAGACGAGGGGATCTTCCACGTTGTTTTCCTCTAGCGTAATCAGCGTGCCGGGGCCTTCAACGAAGGTGGACAGCACGCGCAAGGGCACCTTGTATTTTCCGGCGAATTCCACCGAGCGGATCTGCAACACCTTGGAGCCGAGCGATGCCATTTCCAGCATCTCCTCGAAGGTGATTTTTTCCAGGCGCCGGGCCTTGGGTTCGACTCTGGGATCGGTGGTGTAGACGCCTTCCACATCGGTGTAAATCTGGCATTCGTCGGCCTTGAGCGCCGCCGCCAGTGCAACGCCGGTGGTGTCCGAGCCGCCACGTCCGAAGGTGGCGATGGAGCCGTCTGGCGACAAACCCTGGAATCCGGCCACCACCGGGACGATGCCGTTTTTCAGGTCGGCTTGCAGCCGTTCCGGATCGATGCCCTGAATCCGTGCCTTGGAGGCGGCGTCATCCGTGCGGATGGGGACTTGCCAGCCGGTATAGGATCGGCTTTGCAGGCCAAGCGATTGCAGGGCCATGGCCAGCAGGCCGATGCTGACCTGTTCGCCGGTGGCGGCGATCTGATCGTACTCGCGCGGGCTGCCCTGCGGGTTGATGCTGCGCGCCAGTTTCAACAGCCGATCGGTCTCGCCGGACATGGCCGAAACCACGGCAACCACCTGATCGCCGCGTTCGTGAAAGCCGGCAATTTTTTTGGCCACATGCTGAATGCGCTCCACCGAACCCATGGAGGTGCCGCCGAATTTTTGAACCAGTAATGCCATGAACTTGAATGCCTGGCGGCACCTTTTTTACCACCGCCAATGGTTAACGAAGTTTGAAACGCCGGGGCGCTAGAGCTTGCTTTCGACCCAGCCATATACGGAATCGATCGCCTCACCGAGCTTGCTCGGATCAGAGCCGCCGGCTTGCGCCATTTCCGGTTTGCCGCCGCCCTTGCCACCGACTTGCGCCGCGGCGAAATTCACCAGCTCTCCGGCCTTGAGCTTGTCGATCAAATCCGGCGTCACGCCGGCGATCAGGCTTACTTTGTCGCCGTTGGCGGCGCCCAGCAGAATCACGCCGGAGCGCATTTTATCTTTTAATTGATCCAGCAGGCCGCGCATTTCCTTGCCGGCCACGCCGTCCACCTTCGCCGCCAGGACTTTGACGCCGCTAATGTCCTTGGCCTGGGAAACCAGATCGCCGCCGGTATTGGAAGCCAGCCTGGTTTTCAGCGTGCTGATTTCTTTATCCAGCTGCTTGCTGCGCTCAATCTGCTGAAGCAGTTTTTCGGCCAGGTCTTCGCGCCCGGTTTTCAGTTGCGCCGCGGCGTCCAGCAGTATGTTTTCGGACTGACGGAAATATTGCAGCGCGTTCTCCCCGGTGACGGCTTCCACTCGGCGCACGCCGGCGGCAACGCCGGATTCGCTGATGATTTTGAACGGGCCGATATCGCCGGTGCGTTGCACGTGGGTGCCGCCGCAGAGTTCGGTGGAATAGGCGCCCATCGACAGCACGCGTACCTCGTCCCCATATTTTTCGCCGAACAGCGCCATGGCGCCGGCGGCAATGGCGTCGTCGTATTTCATCGACCGGGCGGCGACTTCCACGTTGGCCATCACCGCGCGATTGACGCGATCTTCAATCTCCGCCATTTCCTGCGCGGTGACCGGCTGGTTGTGGGAAAAATCGAATCGCGTGCGGGTTTCGTCCACCAGCGAACCTTTTTGCGCGACGTGATCGCCCAGCACTTCCCGCAAGGCCTGGTGCATCAGGTGGGTGGCGGAGTGATTGCGCATGGTGGCGCGACGCGTGCTGTCCGTGACTTGCGCGCTGAGCGAATCTCCCAGCGCGATGGCGCCGTTATGCAGCGTTCCGAAGTGGGCGAAGCCAGCGCCGATCTTTTGTGTGTCGCGAACCTCGAAGTTTCCGATGCGACCACGGTCGCCCACCTGACCGCCGGACTCGGCGTAGAACGGGGTCTGATCCAGCACGATGGCGCCGGACTCGGCCGCCGCCAGTGACTGAACCGGCTGCTCATCCTTGAACAAGGCGATGACCTTGGCCTCGGCGCCGAGCGTTTCGTATCCCACGAACTGTGTCGCCGGGCCGTCATAGCTCAGCTTGCTGTCCGCCTTGAAGCTGCTGGCGGCGCGGGCGCGCTGGCGTTGGCCTTCCATTGCCTGTTCGTAACCGGCTTCGTCCAGTTTCAATCCGCGCTCGCGTGCGATGTCGGCGGTCAAATCCACTGGAAAGCCGTACGTGTCGTAGAGCTTGAACACGATGTCGCCGGGTAATGCGCCAAGGTCTGACTCTTTGATTGACTGAATTGTCGTCAGTGTTCCGTCGGGTAAAGCTGGGGAACTCGAGCTACTTGAAGAGCGAATGATGACCACGTACCGGAACGTTTCGCCATTGTGGCCAGCGAAGGTCTCAATGTTTTCTGCGGTAAAACGTGAAACTTCTTTTTCTAGATCACCAACACTTTCGTTCCCAGTGAGGCTGGCTTCGCGTATGAAATGAACAAACTTAAGGCTGTTCTCTCCTTGGAAGATGGCTAGCCGATCAGCATATCCACCGGAACGCCCGGTACTGAACAGTAGTTCGTCTTCGTAAGTATTCGAGAACCACTCTTGAACCAAATCCATCACCGCGTTTTCGAAATGTTCCATGCCCTTGTGAAGCGTTTGAGCAAAGCTGTCTTCCTCCGCTCGGATCGCCTGCTCAATAGATTCTCGGCGCTTGTTCAGTTCTGGAAACGCCCCCCCCATTTCGGAAGCTAGTGGCTCTACCAGCCGATAGAAGAACGGTTCATTAATGCCTAGTTTGTAGCCATGGCGCAGCGCGCGACGCATGATTCGGCGCAGCACATAGCCACGGCCTTCGTTGGACGGCAGCACGCCTTCGGCAATCAGAAAACTGGTGGCGCGGATGTGATCGGCGATGACCTTCTGCGAGGGGCTGGCATAGGGTTTTTGCTTGGCGATGTCGGCAATCGCACTGATCAGCTTCTGGAAAGTGTCCGTGCGATAGTTGTCATTGCTGCCTTGCATCAGCGCGGCGACGCGTTCCAACCCCATGCCGGTATCCACGCTGGGCTTTGGCAAAGGGGTCATATTGCCCTGGGCGTCGCGGTCGAACTGCATGAAGACGATGTTCCAGATTTCGATCCAGCGATCACCGTCCTCGTCCGGCGAGCCCGGCGGACCACCGGCGATGCCTTTGGAGCCGTCCGGGTCGTGGTCGTAAAAGATCTCCGTACAGGGGCCGCAGGGGCCAGTTTCGCCCATGCTCCAGAAGTTATCCGATGCGTACTTCGCGCCTTTGTTGTCACCGATGCGCACGATGCGTGACTCGGCAACGCCGACTTTCTTCCACAGGTCGAAGGCTTCGTCATCCGATTCGTACACCGTGACCAAGAGCCGGTTCGGATCGATATTCAGCCAGTTCTTTCCAGTGACGAATTCCCAGCCAAAGGCGATTGCATCGTCCTTGAAATAGTCGCCAAAGCTGAAGTTGCCCAGCATCTCGAAAAAGGTGTGATGCCGCGCGGTGTAACCCACGTTCTCCAGATCATTGTGTTTGCCGCCGGCGCGCAGGCATTTCTGGCTGGAGGCGGCGCGCGTGTAGCTGCGTCGATCCTGGCCGGTGAACACGTCCTTGAATTGCACCATGCCCGCGTTGGTGAACAGCAGGGTGGGGTCGTTGCCCGGCACCAGCGGCGAGGAGGCGACGGTCTGATGGCCGTGCTGTTTGAAGAATTCCAGAAACAGGGCGCGCAGCGCGTTGCTGGTCATAAGGTTTGCTTGGGGTTTGGCTGGGCAAAGACCGGCAATTTTAGCCCGCTGGCCCGGCGAACGATACGCCCTTGGCTATTGCCCGTATTGCTTGCGGCTTATTCTTCGGGCGGTCCGGATTTCAAGGCCTGGCGAATCTGCTCGCTGTCAAAACCGCGTCCGGCCAGATAGCGGTACTGCTTCTGCCAATCTTTGGGGTTGGCGGCCGTCTGTCCAAAACGTTTGGCGTGGACGCGTTGCGCCAGCGCGTCAAAATCTTCTTCCAACGCTGCGATGGCGCGATTGATTTCAGACTCATCAATGCCGGCGGAATGCGCTTCTGCCCGGATGCGCAAGGGGCCGTAACCCTGGGCGCTGCGGGTTCGCGCCAGCATGTCGGCGTAGCGCTGATCGGATTGCCAACCGTCGGCTTGCAGGTCCGACAGCACCTGCACGACATCGGCTTCTTCATAGCCGCGCTGGCCGAGCTTGAATTGCAGCTCACGGGCGCTGTGTTCGCGACGCGCGAGCGCCTTGAAGGCAGCATCGCGCGCGCAAACAGAGGGCTTTTTCTTAGGCTTTTTCGGCCGCTCCATTGGCGGACGGCATGATCTTTTCTCGCAAGGTGGCTTCCATGTCGGCGGCGATGTCCGGATTCTCGCGCAGGAAACGCCGCACGTTTTCCTTGCCCTGACCAATCTTGTTGCCCTGATAGGAATACCAGGCGCCGGCTTTTTCGATCAGCTTGTGGTTCACCCCCAGATCGATCAGCTCACCCATCTTGGAAATGCCCTCGTTGTAGAGAATCTCGAAGATCGCCTCACGAAACGGCGGCGCCATCTTGTTCTTGACGATCTTGACGCGGGTTTCGTTGCCAATGACCTCGTCAGATTTCTTGATCGCGCCGATGCGGCGGATGTCCAGCCGCACCGAGGAATAGAACTTGAGCGCGTTGCCGCCGGTGGTGGTTTCCGGGCTGCCGTACATCACGCCGATCTTCATGCGAATCTGGTTGATGAAGATCACCGTGGCTTTGGAACGCGAAATATTGCCGGTGAGCTTGCGCAGCGCCTGGCTCATGAGGCGGGCTTGCAAGCCCACGTGGCTGTCCCCCATCTCGCCTTCGATTTCCGCTTTCGGCACCAGCGCGGCCACCGAGTCCACCACGATCAGGTCCACCGCGTTGGAACGCACCAGCATGTCGGCGATTTCCAGCGCCTGTTCGCCGGTATCCGGCTGCGATACCAGCAGGTCCTCGATCTGCACGCCGAGCTTGGCGGCGTATTGCGCGTCCAGGGCGTGTTCGGCGTCCACAAACGCGGCGACGCCGCCGGCTTTCTGGCATTCCGCCACCGCGTGCAGGGTCAGCGTGGTCTTGCCCGAAGATTCCGGTCCGTAAATCTCCACGATGCGTCCGCGTGGCAATCCGCCGATGCCCAGCGCCGCGTCCAGCGTCAGCGATCCGGTGGAAATGACTTCCACATCCTTGACCTGGTCGTCGCCGGTCATGCGCATGACCGAACCCTTGCCGAACTGCTTTTCGATCTGGCCGAGCGCGGCTTCCAGCGCCTTCTTGCGATTGTCGTCCATGAGGCTGTGTCGATTGATCCCTATGTCATTGGAGATTCAGCGCCGAGCTTGCGCCGGCGCCGTCATTTCAAGCCCGTTAGTTTCCCACAGAACGGCGCCAGGAACCGTCCGGGAGCCGCCATTGCGGCGGTCAGCCCATCCTTTGCAGCAGACCCTGCAAGGCGGCGACCGCCGATTGCTCCCGGACCTGGGCGCGATCACCGTCAAAGCAGAACAGTTGCGATTGCGCATCCGTGTCGGCCTGTTTCCAGGCCATCCAGACGCTGCCGACGGGCTTGTCCGCGCCGCCGCCGCCGGGGCCGGCGATGCCGGTGAGCGCCACCCCCCAGTCCGCGGTGCCTTTTTCCAGCAGGCCGGTGACCATTTGCTCGGCGCAAGCCCGGCTGACGGCGCCGTCCTGCTCCAGGGTGCGCCGATCAACACCCAAAAAACGCTGTTTGGCCTGATTGGAATAGCTCACCACGCCGTAGCCGAACCAGGCCGATGATCCCGCCAGGTCGGTACAGATCTTGGCGACCAGGCCGCCGGTGCAGGACTCGGCCACGGCCATGGTTTGTCTGCGGTGCAGCAGCGTCTGGCAGAGTTGTCGCGCCAGTGCGTGGGCGTCTGAGCTTGTCATGAGCAGGTGTCAGTATTTGATGGAGCAGCCGTAGGGGCGGGTGATGGCGTCTGCGACCGGCTCGCCCCGAGCCAAGGCATTCATCGCGTTTCGCACATAGTTTTCTGCCCGTGCGATGTCCGCCGTGTTGGCGGTGGGAATATCGTCAATGCCGCCGGCGTAGCGCAAGACACCTTCGGCATCGATGATGTACATATGCGGTGTGGTCTTGGCGCCGTAGGCGCGGCCGACATCGCCGCTGTCGTCCAGTAGTACCGCGTCCGGGCTTGCCTTCCAGGCGGCGATCATCGCCTTTGCTGCGGCGCCGTCCTTGTGTCCCTGTTTGCCGGGCGCTGAGGAGATCACGGTGAACCAGAGCGTGTCCTGTTCCGCCGCCAGTTGTTGCAGGCCCTGCATGTTGCCGCTGTTGTAGTGCTTTTGAACAAAGGGGCAGCCGTCGTTGGTCCACTCCAGCACTACGCGCTGGCCGGAATAGTCCGCCAGGCTCACCGTCTGGCCCTGGGCATTGATGACGCTGAACGACGGCGCCGGTTCGCCGACCTTGGCCTTGGCCAGGGCCAGACCACAGAACAGCAACAAGGCCAGACCGCTGAAGGATTTCATTTTCAATACTCGACTCATGGGGTGGACTTGGCCAGCTTGTTGGCGCCGTTGCCGGCAAAGGCGTCAGCGATGATGGCGGGCGTCAGAATCTGCGGCAGTACCTGGGGCTCTCCGCCACGCACGGAAGCCAGATACAAGGGCACGCCGCTACGACCATAGCGTTGCAAAACGGTGGTGATTTCCGGGTCGGCGCGGGTCCAGTCGGCAATCAAGACTTCGACGTTTTCTCGCTCAAAGGTTTGTTTGACGCTGGCCGATTGCAGTGCCCCGCGCTCGTTGACCTTGCAGGTCAGACACCAGTCGGCGGTGAAGTCCACGAAGACCGAACGGCCCTGTTGTCTGAGTTGTTCGAAGCGCGCGTCCGAATAGGCCTGCGATGCAACAAGCGGGCCGGGAATGGAAACCGCTTGCGGGACAAAGGCCGAACCGACGGCCAGCGCAATCACCGCCAAGGCGAAGGCGCGCGCCAGCACGGCGCGATGCTGGATCATCCACAAGCCCAGGCTCAGCGCCACCAGACCAACAAGCGCCAGCGCCATGCCGTTTCGATCCGTCAGCCCGCCGAGCACCCACAGCAACCACACGGCGGTGAGATACATCGGGAAGGCCAGAAACTGTTTGAACACTTCCATCCAGGCGCCAGGACGCGGCAACAAGGCCGCAAGACGGGGAATGAAACCAATCAGCAAAAACGGCAACGCCAGGCCCAGGCCCAGGGCAATGAAAATCAGCAGCGTGCCGAAGCCGGGCTGGGCAAGGGCCAAGCCCATGGCCGGCCCCATGAATGGCGCGGTGCAGGGGCTGGCCACCACCACCGCCAGTACGCCGGTGAAAAACGAACCTGAAAAGCCCCGGGTTTGCGTCAGCGACTGCCCAAGGCCCATCCAGCGTCCGCCAATGGAAATGGCGCCGGACAAGCTCAGGCCCACCGTGAACATCAGGTAGGCGAGCAGGGCGACAAAGGCGGCGGACTGCAAATGAAAACCCCATCCCAAGGCGGCGCCGCCGGCTTTGAGCACGATCAGCAGGACGGCGATGGCGACAAAGCTGAGCAGCACGCCAGCGGTGTAGGCCAGGGCATGCGTGCGTCGGGCGCCCGGATGCGCATCCCCGGCACGTACCACCGAAAGCGCCTTGAGCGACAGCACCGGAAACACGCAGGGCATCAGGTTGAGCAACAGGCCGCCGGTCAATGCGAAAACCAGCATCAGCGGCAAAGCGCCGGACGGCGATGCTGCTGCGGTCGGTGCCGTGGTTTGGGTCGCCACGGTCTGTTGCGGCACTGCCGCAACATCGCCCGGTACGGCACGGATGGTAATGGCGCGCGTTTGGTCTGCGCCGTCAATCACCAGCACGCCAACCACCGGGTTCTGCGCCTCGAAAAAATAGCTGGATGCGACCTGGCTCAAACGCAATCCGTTTTCGGTCCAGGCCACTCGCGGCGCTGCGGCGTGATCCAGCAGGTCATTCTGTTCCGGATAAAAGTCGACCTTTGCGCCGGGCAGGTTCTCCACACCGCTGATGTCGATGGAAAAATCATCATCACTGACTGAAAACCGCGCTGCCAGGCCATCGATGCGTTGCGGTAAATCAGCGTGCACCTTGGCAAAGTCCGGCGCCCAGGCCGGGTCGGGTTGCGCATCGCCGTCAATCACCGGCATCGTCAGCGACAAATCGGCTTCGCCCGGAATGCAAATATCGGCGCAAACCAGCCAGCTGGCCTTGGCCTTCAAGGTGGTTTCACCGCTGGACGGTCGGGCCGTGACTTGCAGCGGCACCAGATGCAGGGTTTGTTCGCCGTAACCGTAGTTGGTCAGCTCGCCGAGTTTGTGTTGATGCGGGTAGGGCCAATGGATTTCGCCGGCGCCGATGCCGTCCGGCAACTGCCATTGCAGGCGCGTGGCGATGCCCGAGTCGCCAGGGTTTTTCCAGTACACATGCCAGCCAGGATCCGGACGCAATTTCAACGCCACCCAGTTGGTTTCTCCCACGCTCAGCGCGTGGTTTTCCGCAATCAGTTCAGCTTCAAGGTGATCGCGCTGTACCGGCGCGGCACTGACCAGCGTACTGATGAGGAAGCAGGCCAGTCCGGCGATGAGGCCAAGGAGGATGCGCATGGGTGAGGCTTGGGGTAGTTTAGGGTGTGTGACTCGAAATCCGCCAACAGGTTCAGGTCAATTGAGCCGTTGCATGCTGTGCGGCGGTTTGCTGTTGGCCAGTATCGCCCATTGGCCGAACGCGCAGGGTTCTGACTCCTGGCGCTGTGGATCGCGTATCGTGTCCGTAGAGGATCGCGCTGCCAAGGTGTTGGCGGTGTGTGGCGAACCGGATTTTCGCGATGTGTTCTACGCCTCGCATCCGCAAGGCCTGTCGACCGTGGCGGAGGTGGAGCACTGGACCTACAACCCCGGTCCGAATCAGCTGATTCGGGTTCTGAAAATGCGCAATGGTCGGCTGGCGGACATCGAAACCGGCGGTTACGGATTCCGGCCATCGTCGCCCGGTCGTTGCGCGCCGAGTACGATGAATGAAGGCATCAGCAAATATCGCTTGCTCGCGCGTTGCGGCGAGCCATTGACACGGCAAGTGCAAGGCTTTGTGCGAACGCTTTCACAATATCCGGGACGCTCCGCGTTCGGGCATCGGCGGGCCGTGCGACCGGTTGAGGTGTACCGTGAGGAATGGGTTTACAACTTTGGTCGGCAGCACCGCATGCGCATCCTTGTTCTGGAAAACGGCAAGGTGGCGCGGGTCGAGTCGGGCGACCGCGGTTTCAATCCTTAATCCATCGTCCCAAAACCCGATGAACGAAAGCCAAAGCATGAGTGGCCAAAAGCGCGAACCGCGATACGGATACCAGGACGCCACTTTTCAGGCCGCCGGAGGCGAGCCCGGCATTCGGCGGCTGGTGGATGATTTCTACAAAATCATGTCCAGCGATCCACGATTCCGGCGCATTTTTGACTGGCACCCGGAAGCGGAACTGGCCGCGGACAAGCTGGCGCGTTTTCTTTGCGGCTGGATGGGCGGCCCCAAGCGTTATCGGGAAAAATACGGCGCCATCAATCTTCCAGGCGCGCATGGCCATTTGCCGATCACCGGCGTGGAGAAAAACATGTGGCTCGATTGCATGCGAGAAGCGCTGGAATTACAGGATTACCCGGAAGATCTGAAGCAATACCTGATGGTGCAATTGAGCGTTCCGGCAGAGAGGATTCGTCGCCGCTGCAGTGGTCCCAGGCCGGCAACGATGACTTAAGCCACCGGCGTACAGGAGCGATTGATCGCGCTCAGCAGCCGCATCACCGGAACCAGGCTGCCGATGGCGACGGATTTTCCGGTGGTGAGAATGGAAACCGAAATGTCGCGCGCCGGGTCCGCCCAGCCGTAGATGCTCATGAATCCCAGGTGTCCGAAGGCCTGCGGGCAGTTGGGGCCGTACATGCCGATGGGGCTTTCGCCCAGCATGAAACCGGCGGAAAAACGCATGGGCAGCATCAGGCTGCGATCGATTCGCAGCCGACCGAAGGGGCGGGTGGCCTGGGCGATGGTTTCGGGCGTGAACAGTTGTCGTTCGCCCCAACGACCGCCGTCCAGCATCATCTGGTAGAAGCGGCACATCTCATCGGCGCTGGCGTAAATGTTGCCGGCCGGAATGATGGCGTTGTGGAACCCATCGGCGTTGGATAATTCGGCAACACGCTCAAACTCGATGCCCAGCACGCGGCGGGCGGCGGTGTTGAGCACCAGGCCCGGACGACGCCCGGTAAAGGCATTGTGCGCGACCAGCCCGCGATGCTCCTGTGCGATGCCAAAATCCATGAATCGGCAGCCCAAGGGTTCGGCGATCCACTGGCGCAACAATGGCCGCAACTCGCGGCCCGAAGCGCGCCGCACCAGTTCGCCGATCACGTAGCCGGCGGTGATGGCGTGATAGGCCTGCGAGGTGCCGGTCGGCATCAGGGGTTTGGCTTGCGCCAACAGACGCACCGCGCCATCCCAGTCAAACAGAATCTCGGGATCAGGCCGTTTCATCGGAATTCTGGGAATGCCGGCACGGTGCGCAAGCAGCTCGCGCACGGTGGTCAGATGCTTGCCGTTGACGCCGTATTCGGGAATGTAATCCGCCACACGATCCTCGAGGCGGATGACGCCGTTCTCCACCAGTTTGTGCGCCAGCATGGCGCTGATGGCCTTGGAGGCGGAAAACAGGCACACCGGCGTGTCGGGGTTGGCAAGCTCGGCCGCATCACGCTCGTCCGGGCCGGCGCCGATGCGGTGCCCGAGACTGCGATTGAGGACCAGTTTGCCGCGCCGACGCAGTGCGATGCTGACCATGGGGTGATAGCCGCTGCGATACAGCGCCTGGGTGGCGGCCCAGATCTCGTCCAGCGCTTTGGCGCTCAAGTCGGTGTCCGCCAGCGCGCATTCGGAAGCGTCGTCACGCACCGTCACCGGGCCCAGATCAAGCGGGATGCGAACGCGGTTGGGGCGGCAAACAAACATCATCGGATCGTTGTCCTGTACAGGGGCGTTGAAGGGAAGGCAGCGGTAGAAACCACGCCATTGGCGCCGCTTGGCGGATCAGCGCATCCACCAGTCGCAGCAGAATGGCACGAACGAAAAAATCGCGGAATCTGAGAGCTGCATCGGGTGTCTACAAAGTTGGCATGAGATGTGCAATGGTTTCATTCAGTCTAGGGCAAGCGGGTCCATGAGCATGATGTTTGCAAGCGGTTTCCGGTCGATGCCCAGCACCACGAACCAGCTTTTTTGGGCGCGCATCCAGACCATTTCGGCACCGGAAAATGATTTAGTCACCAAGCGCTAGGAGGCAACATGGACATCTTCGATTCTTACCGGCAGCAGTTCCTGCAGGCGCGGGAAGAGGAAATGTCTTTGCAGGACTATCTCCTTTTGTGCAGGCAGGATCCGATGGCATACGCTTCTCCAGCCGAACGTATGCTGGCCGCCATCGGCGAGCCCGAAGCCGTCGACACCCGGACCGATCCACGGCTGTCGCGCATTTTTTCCAATCGCATCATCCACCGCTACCCCGCCTTTCGCGAGTTCTACGGCATGGAGGACGTGATCTCGCAGGTCGTGGCCTTCTTCAAGCACGCGGCGCAGGGCCTGGAAGAGCGCAAGCAGATTCTCTATCTGCTGGGGCCGGTGGGCGGCGGCAAGTCGTCCATTGCCGAGCGGCTCAAGTCGCTGATGGAGCAATACCCGATCTATGCGCTGAAAGGCTCGCCGGTCAACGAGTCGCCCCTGGGCTTGTTTTCACCCGAACGTGACGGCCCGATGCTGGAAAAGGAGTTCGGTATCCCCCGGCGTTATCTCAGCGGCGTGCCCTCGCCCTGGGCGGTCAAGCGGCTGACCGAATTCGACGGTGATCTGGAACAGTTCAAGGTGGTGCGGGTGCAACCTTCGGTGCTGCGCCAGATCGCGGTGACCAAGACCGAGCCGGGGGATGAGAACAACCAGGATATTTCCTCGCTGGTCGGCAAGGTGGACATCCGCAAGCTGGAATCCTATGCCCAGGACGACCCGGACGCCTATTCCTATTCCGGCGGCCTGTGCCTGGCCAATCAGGGTCTGCTCGAGTTCGTGGAAATGTTCAAGGCGCCCATCAAGATGTTGCACCCGCTGTTGACCGCCACCCAGGAAGGCAACTTCAAGGGTACCGAAGGTTTCAGCGCCATCCCCTTCAACGGCGTGGTGCTGGCGCACTCCAACGAGAGCGAATGGCAGAGCTTTCGCAACAACAAGCACAACGAGGCCTTCCTGGACCGGGTTTACATCGTCAAGGTGCCGTACTGCCTGCAAGTTTCAGAAGAGGTGAAGATTTACCAGAAACTGCTGAAGAACAGCTCGCTGTCCGCAGCGCCCTGCGCGCCGGGGACGCTGGACATGATTGCCCAGTTCTCGGTGTTGACCCGCCTCAAGGAGCCGGAGAATTCCAGCATTTATTCAAAGATGCGGATCTACGACGGCGAGAATCTCAAAGACACCGATCCATCGGCCAAGTCCTATCAGGAATATAGAGATTATGCCGGGGTGGACGAAGGGATGACCGGCATCTCCACCCGCTTTTCCTACAAGGTGCTGTCGGCGGTGTTCAACTACGATCAGCACGAGGTGGCGGCCAATCCGGTGCACCTGATGTATGTGCTCGAACAACGCTTGCTGCGTGAACAACTGCCACAGGAAACCCAGCGCCGCTATCTGGAGTTCATCAAGGGTTGGCTGGCGCCGCGTTATGCCGAATTCATCGGCAAGGAAATTCAAACCGCTTACCTGGAAAGTTATTCCGAGTATGGCCAGAACATTTTTGATCGGTACGTGACCTTTGCCGATTACTGGATACAGAACGAGGATTATCGCGATCAGGAAACCGGAGAATCCTTCGACCGTTCGGCGCTGAACGCCGAACTGGAGAAAATAGAAAAGCCGGCGGGCATCGCCAATCCGAAGGATTTTCGCAATGAGATCGTTAACTTCGTGCTGCGCGCGCGTGCGCAGGCCGGCGGCAAGAATCCGAAGTGGACCTCTTATGAAAAACTGCGGGAGGTGATTGAAAAACGCATGTTTTCTTCCACAGAAGATTTGCTTCCGGTGATTTCCTTCAACGCCAAGGCGTCTGCGGAAGACCGGCAGAAGCATGAAAACTTTGTCAGCCGCATGGTGGACAAGGGTTATACCGAGAAACAGGTGCGCTTGCTCTCGGAGTGGTATCTGCGCGTCAGAAAGAGCGCCTGATCCGTGATGCTCATCAACTCAGGGATCATGGCTTGGCGGTGAGATAAAACAGGGATCGCCCATGTCCATCATTATCGATCGCAGACTGAACGACCGGAACAAGAATACCGTCAATCGGCAGCGCTTCCTGCGGCGTTACAAGGAGCAGCTCAAGCGCGCGGTGGGGGATTTGGTCAGCGAGCGTTCCATTACGGATATGGAGCAGGGGGGTGAGGTCAGTATTCCCACCCGCGATATCGGCGAACCCCAGTTCCGCCACGGACCCGGCGGTGATCGCGAACAGGTGTTTCCGGGCAACCGCGAATTTGCAGAGGGCGACAAGCTGCGTCGCCCAGAATCCCAGGGTGACGGCGCAGGGTCTGGCAACGGTGAAGGCGATGGTCAGGCGGTGGAAGATGACTTCGTTTTTTCGCTGTCGCGCGAGGAGTTCATGCATCTGTTTTTCGATGACCTGGAACTGCCGCGCATGGCGCGCAATTTTCTCGGAGACGTGCGCGAGTTCAAATGGCACCGCGCCGGTTTTACGCCCAGCGGCGTGCCGGCAAATCTGTCTGTGAGCCGATCCTTGCGCAATGCGCTTGCAAGGCGCATCGCCCTTTCGGCCCCCTTGCGCGAGCAGATCAGCGCCCTGAAGCAAGCCGAACGGCACAGCGATGATCCGGCGAGCCAGGCCGGAATGGAAACGCAGATCCAGACGCTCGAGCAACGTATCAAACGGATTCCCTTTCTGGATGAGATCGACCTTCGGTTTCGTCATCGGGTGCGTGAACCGCTGCCGATTTCGCGCGCGGTCATGTTTTGCCTGATGGACGTTTCGGCGTCGATGACTGAACAGAAAAAAGACCTGGCAAAACGGTTTTTCACGTTGCTTTATCTGTTTCTTTCACGGAAGTATGAAACGGTGGAGCTGGTGTTCATCCGTCATACGGATAATGCCGAAGAAGTGGATGAACAGACCTTTTTCTACGGTACCCAGAGCGGTGGTACGGTGGTGCAGTCCGCGCTTCGATTGATGCTGGACATCGTCAAGGCGCGCTACCCGCCGGAGAGTTTCAATATCTACGGCGCGCAGGTGTCCGATGGCGATGCGTTCGGCGCGGACCCGGAAAAGAGTCGCACGCTGCTGAGCGAGGCGATCATGCCCCTGGTGCGTTATTACGCTTATGTGGAGGTGCCGGACGATAGCGGCCGGCTCAGCCCCTTGTCGCATGCTTATTCGAGAATTGAGGATGAACGCTTCGCCATGAGCAGCGTGGGCGGTGCCGGTGACGTTTATCCGGTGCTGCGCGAATTGTTCAAACGAGAGGTCAGCGGATGAGCGACCGGAAATATCTCTCGACCGGCGCCGAGTGGACTTTCGACCTGATCGAGCGCTACGACCGCGTGATTCACGATGTGGCGGCCAATGAGTTCGGGCTGGATACCTACGCCAATCAGATCGAGGTCATCGCCAGTGAGCAAATGCTGGACGCATACGCCAGCCTGGGCTTGCCGATCGGTTATCCGCACTGGAGTTACGGCAAGGAATTCGTGCGTAACGAGGAGGCTTATCGGCGTGGGCAACGCGGGTTGGCGTATGAGATTGTCATTAACTCAGATCCCTGTATTGCGTACTTGATGGAAGAAAATACCATGGCCCTGCAGGCTCTGGTGATCGCTCATGCCTGTTATGGGCACAACTCTTTTTTCAAGGGCAATTATCTGTTCCGTCAATGGACCAGCGCCGACGCGATTATCGATTACATGGTATTCGCGAAAAAATATGTATTGGATTGTGAGGAGCGTTACGGCGCGCGTGAGGTAGAAGATTTACTGGATTCCTGTCACGCGCTGATGAGTCACGGCGTAGATCGCTATCGGCGGCCGGCGCCGCTATCGGCGGACGAAGAGCAAGCCCGGCTGCGCGAGCGTGAGGCGTACGCCTGGCAGCATTTCAACGATCTGTGGCGCACGGTGCCCAAAGGCAAGCGCCGTCACCACAAGGCGGACACGGCGCAGTTTCCGGCCGAGCCACAGGAAAACCTGCTCTACTTCATCGAAAAACATTCACCCAGGCTGGAACCCTGGCAGCGGGAACTGGTGCGTATTGTGCGCAAGCTGGCGCAGTACTTCTATCCGCAGGGCCAGACCAAGGTGATGAATGAAGGCTGGGCCAGCTTTTGGCATTACACCTTGCTCAATCGTCTGTTCGACAAGGGTCTGGTGGATTCGGGGTTCATGTTGGAGGTGCTGCAGTCGCATACCAACGTCATTGCCCAGCGCGGCTTTGACGAACAGGGTTTTGGCGGTATCAACCCATATGCGCTGGGCTTTGCCATGATGAGCGATCTGCGTCGCATCTGCGAAGCGCCGGATGCCGAAGACCGTGAGTGGTTTCCGGATATCGCGGGTGCGGACTGGCTCAAGGTACTGGACTTCGCCATGCGCAACTACAAGGACGAATCCTTCATCAGCCAGTATTTGTCACCGCGGCTGATTCGCGAGTTTCATCTGTTCGCCATCGCCGACCACGAGGACGATGAATATCTCAGCGTGGACCGCATTCACAACGAAAACGGCTACAAGCGGTTGCGGACATTGCTCGCTCAGCAATACAGTCGCGATCAACAGGTGCCGGATATACAAATCGTTCGCTGTGATCTGCAGGGCGACCGCTCGCTGACGCTGCGTCATCGGCGCAATCGCAAACGGCCGCTATCTTCGGAAGCCGAGGAAGTCTTGAAGCACCTGGCGCGGCTTTGGGGCTTTTCGGTCCACCTGGAAACGGCCGACGAAGATCATCAGGTGCTGGGAACCCGCGAGTTTCACGCCTGAGAAAGAACTTGCCAATAAGCTGGCTGGACTTCCGTTTGCCGGACAGATAGTTTCTCCCGCCTTCTCAGCTTCACCCCACCGCGTGATCATGGCCGAAACCGCTGAAAATTCACCTGTTCGCAGGCTGCGCGAGGCCATGGGTAGCGGTCGAATGCGGCCGGTGCGCAGCGCATTGCAAGCGCTGAATCCGGCGGAAATCGCCGGTGTGCTGTCCGCGCTTCCCTTGCCGGAACGTCTGCTGTTGTGGGAGATGGTGGACCACGAGGACGATGGTGAGGTGTTGCTGCACCTGCCGGAGGAAATCCGCGCGGACCTGGTGCAGCGCATGGACACGGTGGAACTGGTCAAGGCCGCCGGTGATCTGGAGATTGACGACCTGGCCGACCTGATCGACGGTCTGCCGGAAACCGTGACGCGTCAGGTGATGCAGGCGCTGTCGGCGGCGGATCGCGCCCGTCTGGAAGCGGTGCTGGCCTATGAGGCCGACAGCGCTGGTGGCCTGATGAATACCGACATCGTCACGGTGCGTGCCGATGTGACACTGGAGGTGGTGGTGCGTTACCTGCGCTTGCGCGGTGATCTGCCGCTGCACACCGATGCCCTGTTCGTGGTCGACCGCTACGGTTCGTATTTGGGAACGCTGTCGTTGGAGCGCGTGTTGACGCGCGATCCCGAATCCACGGTTGCCGAGGTCATGGACCGCGAGCTGGAAGCGCTGCACGTTGATCTGCCGGCGGATGAAGTCGCACGCCAGTTCGCCAACTCCGACCTGGTGTCGGCGCCGGTGGTGACCCGTGACGGTCGTCGTCTGGTCGGTCGTATCACCATTGACGACGTGGTGGACGTGATTCGCGCCGAGGGTGAAAAGACCTTTTTGTCCATGGGCGGTTTGCGCGGCGAAGAGGATTTGTTCGCGCCCGTCGGCAAGGCCGCGCGCCGCCGTGCGGTTTGGCTCGGCATCAATCTGATGACCGCCTTCATTGCCAGCTACGTGGTGGGCCTGTTCGAAGTCACCATCAGCGAGGTGGTGGCCCTGGCTGTGCTGATGCCGGTCGTCGCCAGCATGGGCGGCATCGGCGGCAGTCAAACGCTCACGCTGATGATTCGCGGCCTGGCGCTGAAACAGGTGGGGGATGGCAACACCGCCACCTTGTTGCGCAAGGAGGTCTTGGTCGCGCTGATCAACGGCTTGTTGTGGGCGGTTGCGGTCGCCGCCATCGCCTGGCTGTGGTTCGGTTCAGGCAAGCTGTCGCTGGTGATCGCGATGGCTCTGGTGATCAATCAGACCATCGCCTCGCTGGCCGGCATTTTCGTGCCCTTGACGCTGGAGCGGATCGGTGTCGATCCGGCGCTGGCCGGTAGCGTGGTCCTGACCACCGTGACCGACGTGGTCGGCTTTTTCAGCCTGTTGGGTCTGGGCGCCCTGATTCTGATGTAGAGCGGGCCGTGCCCGCCGTGCCCGCCGTTCACGCCGCTCTCAGTCGAAGGCAGCAACCCCGCCACAATCAGCGCTGACCCACGTGCCTTTGGCGGTGCTTGTCATGTCGATGGGCATGCCGCCGGGGCCGGCGCCCTGAAACTTCATCGTCCCGCTGTAATGTTTTGGATCTTGCAGGGTCATGTTCATGCTGCCCTTGCCCTGCATCTGACCGTTGCACACCATTTCCGCCGAATAGTTGTTGCCGCTGCGCTTGGAATTGGTCACGCTGCAACCGCTTTGCGCATCGGTGACCGCCGGAATCTTGTCCTGAGCCGCCTGCTCCGGGGTGATGCAGGTCTGGCGGGTGATGGGTTGGGCAAATGGCACTTCCAGGCCCATTTGCTGCATTTGTTCCAGTGCCCCCGGCGGAATCTGCGGTGCGTTGGCACCCAGGTTCATGTCCACCGTCACGTCCCAAAGTCCGGGCTTGATTTTGTCTGCGGACAAGGCGGGGAGGCTAAATACAGCCGCAAGGGTGCTGGCGGCAAGGATGACAGAACGCATGGGAACGACTCCGGGTTTTGGGGATGATGGGCGTCAGTGTAACGGCGCAACCTGAACCTTAAGGAAACGATCATCGCTTCCTCAGCTTTCGGCGGCCATGGTCATGCCGTCGATCAATACCGAGCCGCAACGCGTGCCGCCGCGCGTATCCACATCATTGCCGATGGCGCGGATGTTGGCGAACATCTGCAACAGGTTGGATGCCACGGTCACGCCCTCGACCGGATGAATGATTTCGCCGCCCTTGACCCAGAAACCCGCAGCGCCGCGCGAATAATCGCCGGTCACCATATTGGTGCCGTGCCCCATGAGTTCGGTGATCCACAGTCCCTCGTCCAGGTCTTTGAGCAGGCTTGCGAAATCCTGTTCGCCGGGCTCGATCATCAGGTTGTATACCCCGCCGGCGTTGCCGGTGGTTTCCAGGCCCAGACGTCGCGCCGAATAGCTGCCGAGCAGCCATCCCTTGAGGATTCCTTGTTCGACCAGGGTCCGTTCATGGGTGGCAACGCCTTCTGAATCGAAACAACTGCTGGCCGCCGCTTGTTGAATAAAGGGCTGTTGAGTGATACCGACGGTGGGCGAAAACACCGGCTGGTCCAGCTTGTCCAACAGGAAACTCGCCTGGCGATAGAGCGCGGCGCCGGAGATGGCGCCAACAAAATGCCCGAACAGGCTGCGTGCCACCTCAGGGGCGAACAGCACCGGCACCTGTGCGGTCTTCGCGGTTTTCGCGCCCAGCCGTCGCACGGTGCGCTGCGCAGCTTGGCGTCCGATGGATTCAGGTGATTGCAGGCTTTGCGCGCTGCGATGGCTGTCATACCAATAATCGCGCTGCATGCCTTTGTCGTCCGCCGCCACCACCGAACAGCTCAAGCTGTGCTGGGTGCCGCTGCGCGGTCCGAAAAAACCGTGACTGTTGGCGTAAATCGAGACGCCGCGATGGGTCGACAGGCTGGCGCCTTCACATTGCTGGATGCGCCGATCCACGGACAGGGCCGCGGCCTCACAGGCGCGCGCCCGCTCGATGGCTTCATCCGCACTGATGGGCCAGGGGTGGTCCAATGCCAGCGAGCGCATCTCCGTGGCCATGCGTTCGGCTTGCGCCAGCCCGGCGCAGGGATCTTCCTCGGTTGCCTTGGCGATTTCGCAAGCCGCGCTGACGCAATCTTCCAGGCCGTCATCGCTGAGGTCGCCGCTGGAGGCGCTGCCGCGACGGTGACCGAAAAACACGGTCAGGCTCAGACCGCGATCACGCTGAAACTCCAGGCTTTCCACCTCCGCATTGCGCACGTTGAGGCTGAGCCCGCGCGCATGCGAAAGGCTCAATTCGGCCTGGCTTGCGCCTTTGCGCCTGGCCATTTCCAGAACGCGCTCGGCCAGCATCGCCAGCGATTCAGTTTCGGGGAGGCCGTCTGCGGCGTCAGTGGTCATTATCCAGGTCGGGAAGGAGGTGTTTGTGGAGGTCTTGCGGTTGATATTGGCTCATTTTAGAGCCGATTGACCGCCCGCAGCGCCTTGGCGGTGGTTAGCCTTCCAGGGTCAGCGTCTGGCGCTTGGCAACAGTCCGGACTTTTGGTGCCGCCAAGAAGCCACCGATGCGGTGGCGAGCTGGATCTGCATGGCTTGCAGCGGTCTGACGCGGGCGCCAATCCACGTTGAGCTTGACCAGGGTCGCGGCAACTGGGCGCGGTTGGCGCTGCCTGCGGGTGCCACATCACGCCGCGCACCGCTCCCCGCGGGCAAACCCGTTGACGGATGGCGGCGATGGCTTCAGAGCGCCAAACGCGGATCTTCAACTGGCATGGCGACGCCGGCGTTGACGCCTTTTTGCGGCCAGTGATCGGGTGATGCCGATCGGCGGCGGATTGCTCAGTTCAGCCCATCAAACGCGCCCGAGGTTGTGCAGTGCCAACTGGGTCAAATAGCGCTCATAAATGGAAGGTTCGTTGGCGCCGCTTTGATGTTCGCCGTCCAGCTCGCGCACTTGCTGCAAGCGAGTGATACCGCCGGTTTGAATATCCGAAGCGGTCACGTGCACCCAGCTCCAGTACGGATGCTTGCCGTCCATGAACGTCTTGCTGCCGTCCTTGCTTTCATAGAGGCTGGAAGCGCCATCAAACGAGCGGAACGGCTGATCGCGCCGATCATACGTGACCATGCCGATCAGCACTTGATTGCGGGCGTCAAACCACAGATGCTTCTTCGAAACCGGCGCGCGACTGTAGCCGGTTGGCCGGGTTTCCACCACAATGGCTTCCGGAACCAGCTCCACCTTGGTGTCCCAGAACGAGTCGCCCTTGGGGCCGCCGTGAGTCTTGTGTTCCCAGTTGGGGTGGTCCGATGACCAGCCGTCAGACAGGCCGGCGAGAAACGGGCCGCGGTGGATGATCTTGAAATCGCCCCAGGTTTGCAGCGGATCGCCCGCGCCCCAGGCGTCGGAAAGATACAGGGTCAGGCCGGGCAACAGCGGCTCGAAGCGTTGATCGGTCGGGAACTGGCGGATCCGGCGAAACTCCGGCACATAGCCGTAAAGCTCCGGGAATTTGCGTTGATCATAGTGCCAGTTGTTCAGAAATGAAGTGCCGGCGAACTGATTGGGCTCCAGAAAGAAAACCGACTGGAAGCGCAGTTTGTCGATATGTTCGGGCCAATACGGCTTGGGGTCCATGGACACGCGCGAAACCGTGTTGAGCTCGGCCCATCCGCCGCTGTAATGAAACTGCTTGTTGCCCTTGTGGTCCAGCGAGTCGATCTTGATGGCGTAAAACGAGGCATCGTGTCGCCCCCAGCTGAGTACTTGCGCAGCGTACAGTTCGATGGCGCGCTTGGCGTCAGGAAAGGGGTTGCCGCCGATCCATGGTTTGCCGTCCTCGTTGACGATGTTGCCGGTGTCATCGAACCTTGCTTTGCCGGCGTTGCGCAGGGTGGCCTCCATGTACTCCCAGGGCGACAGCCGCATCGGATCGGTCGTGGTTTTGACAACGGTCAGCTTGCGACCATGTTGCCTGATCTGCTCGTAGCGGATCGGCTCCAGTAGATCCTTGACGTGTTCGACATTGTTGGCGTCGATCACATCTCCGGTGCTGATGGCGCCCTTGGTGAACTCCTCAATGGACAGCAGTTCATCGGGATAGGCCTTGGAGATATCACCATCTCGTGCAATGGCGCTCCAGAGCGGCATCAGCAACCCCGAACCCGTAGCGGCCTGCGCGGTCTTGCGCAGGAACGCTCGCCGGCTGAAGTCTTTTCCGTATTTGCCGATATGCATGATCAGGGTTTCCGTGCTCGCCGCGTAAGTTCGTTCAACCATAGCGCATGGCCGAGCTTGGGCTCCAGTCGCATCGTTTTGCACCTACCCAAAGGAAGGTTGCAAGAATTGCGGTTCGGGCGAGTAGCATTGATCTGACGGCAGCAGGGGCCAATCCCCGACTTTCGTTAGGTGCATCGTCAAAGGCGTGGCTGAAACAATCTCACTGGTCCTCGCTGGTGTGGCATGTTCCGGCGTTGCACCGTCATACAACAACTAGAGAACTATAATTTATGGAGAACCTACGGTTTCGTCTTGCGAAATGGATTATGGCGCGCCGGGCGGTCGTGGGCGCGCTGTTTGCGGTGATTACGGTAGGGTTCGCCATTGGCATCCCATCGGTCGAGATCAGGACGATTTTCTCTGATCTGCTCCCCGCCGATGATCCCTTCGTCCAGGTTTTCAAGGACCATCCCGGCTTTGGCAATCCGCTGACTGTTACCGTGATGGTGAAGCGCACGGACGGCAAGAGCATCTATAACGAGGAGACCTTGCAGAAGGTCTGGGACCTGACGCGAGACATCGATCTCACCCCAGGTGTCAACCACGACGCCATCATTTCCATCACCACGGAAAAGGCGCGCTACGCCGAGGCGACGCCGCAAGGGATCAATATGCGGCCGCTGATGGGTGACAAGGTGCCCTCGGACGCTGAAACCCTGGCGGGGTTCCACGAGCGGGTCGAACGGTCTCCGATCGCCAGAAAATACCTCGTCTCCGAAGACGGCACCGCGACGTTGGTCAACGCCGCGTTCTATGAGCATCTGCTGGAGTACGACACCGTTTTCGCCTTTGTCCAGGATCTGGCGGACAAGGCCGCTGACGAAAATCATGAGATTCATCTGGTCGGTCAGCCCGTTCTGACCGGCTGGGTATACAAATTACAACGGCAGACCTACGCGATTTTCGGCGTGACGCTGCTGCTATTGCTGCTGGCACTGGTCTTCTATATGAAGAATGTTGCCGGTGTGGCGGTACCGGTTGTGGTGAGTGTCGTTGCCGGTGTCTGGGGCTTTGGTCTGGTGGGCTGGATCAGCTCGGTGATCGAGCCGCTGCTGATGATTGTTCCGCTGTTGCTCGTTGCGCGCTCATTTTCTCACTGTGTGCAGTTCTCGGAGCGATACTACGAGATTCTGGAAGAGATTCACGACAAGCGAAAAGCCTCCGAAATCACCATGGGCGTGATGATGGCGCCCAGTGTTCTGGGTATTGTGACGGATACCCTGGGCATTGCGTTCATCGGGCTTGCGCCGATTCCGGCCATGGAACGGTTCGCCCTGTTTACCGGGTTCTGGGCCATTTGCCTGATTCCGACCGGCGTCGTACTGATCTCCGTGTTGCTGTCTTATCTGCCGACCCCTGGAAACGTCGACTCCATCGTTGGCAAGACCGAGGCGTCTGACAAGGGTGTACACAAGCTGCAGCGAAAAATCCTGTCGGCGACGGCGAGCCTGGTGACCAACAAGGCCGCAAACGTGACCGGCGTCATCGTGTTGGCGGTGTCGGCGGTGGCCACCTATCTGTCCTTCCAGATCGAGGTGGGCAACCCGGTCGAGGGCAGCAATCTGCTGTGGCCGATTGCCGACTTCAACGTCGGCGTGAAAGCGGTGAACAATCACTTTCCCGGGGTCAACTCGCTGGAGATTGTTCTTGATTCGAAGGATGATGGCAGTCGGCAGCGGACCGTGCGGACGGCAGAGTCCTACGAGATTTCAAGAAAACTTCAGATCATCGCCGAAAAAGGCGAAGGTGAAGGCGAGGTTGCTGCCCGCGAAACACGTTCGTTTTCGGACATGATGGAAGAAGGAAACCGCCTGTTCTCCGGTGGCCATCCCAAATGGTTGCCATTGGACCCGGATGACCGGGCGGTGACCGCCGGCGCCATGGCGATCAGCTTCGGCCAGAACGCGGTCAACTTTTCCAACATGACCGACTTCAAGTTCCAGAACTCAACCGTTTCACTGTTTTATCGGGACAACAAGCAGGACACGGTTGACGGTGCGCTGGCGCTGGCACGCCGTGCCGTCAAGGAAGTCGGTGAGGAGCATCAAGGGTTCGATATCCGGCTGGCCTCGGGAACCATCGCGCTCCAGGAAGCGGCGAATCGCGTGGTTGAACGCTATCACTGGCTCATTCTGGGCTTGCTCGGTGCCGCGATTTTCGTGATTGCAACGTACGCGTACAAATCACCAATGGGCGCGGTGATCGTGCTGATTCCCGTCGCTCTGGCGAACTTTTACCTGACTGCCACCATGCACGTGCTGGGCATCGGTCTTGATATCAACTCGGTGATGGTCGCGGTTCTGGGCGTTGGTGTCGGCATTGACTACGGTATTTACCTGCTGTCTCGGATTTGCGAGGAATACCATGTGCAAAAGGGAGACTGGGCCAAGGCCATTGAGGTGTCACTGAAAACAACCGGCAAGGCGATCATGTTTACCGCAACCATTATGTTGCTGGGCATTCTTCCCTGGTATTTCCTGTCCGATCTCAAATTCATGGCGGATATGGGATTACTGCTGGCCGCGATCATGCTGATCAACATGGTGCTGGCGCTGATGGTGTTGCCGCTGCTGGTGTGGTTTATTCGCCCCAGCTTCGTCAAGCGGGAAGATCTGATTGTGGGTGAAAGCGTCGACCTCACCCAGTTCCGAGAGGCGATGGCCTGAAAAAATAGATAAATCAGAGACTTGGGATGCATCTGAATCATTGAAAATCACGTATAACACGTTACGTACAAGAGTGCGTGCAAACTGGAAACTGGAGAAAAGACTATGCGTATAAGAAAATATGATGTGAATTGGAGCCGTCGAGAGCTCATGAAGAAGATGGCCATGGGCGCCGCCGGGGCGGGCGTGCTGGGTTCCTACTCCAATCTGTGGGCCATGGATGGTCTGGACGACATCACCAAGATTTATCCGGATGAACTGCTCTCGGTCGAAGCACAGACCAAGGGCAAGATTTCCGTCGGTGATGTGATTACCCCGGACAATCTGCATCACGCCGAGCATCTGCTCGATCCCTGCGTGATTCACCAGATCAAGAACGACGGCCGTCGTCTCAAGGTTGGGCCGCCTGAGACTAATGTGACGCAGATGTTCACGTATCCAAATCTCGTCAAGACGCTGGAGAACGAAAAGCAAGGCTACAAAGCGCAGTTCGATGCGAACGGGAATGTGACCGGGCCAGACGGTAAGCCTTGGAAGGGTGGTTTCCCGTTCCCCAACCCCACGAAGGCAATCGAAATTCAAGCCAATGCGGCCATGAGCTGGGGACGTGCGGACGCAAACCTTTACGCAGTCCGTCAGGTCGATTTCAGTGGCGATGGCCAAGAAGAATACGCCTATGATTTTGCTTGGGCAGAGCTGCAGATGCAGTCCCGTTTGGATGGTCAGGCCTTCCGTGGGCACGACGATGAGATCCGTCGTCAGACCGCCTATTTCGAAAGCTCGGATGATGTTCGCGGTACTTCCTTCCTGAGTATCTGGAAATATGACCAACGTCAGGTTCCGGATCTGTTTGGCTATCTGCCTCAGTTCCGCCGCGTGCGTCAGTATCCGGCCAACCAGCGCTTCGAGCCGCTGATTCCGGGGGCCACCTGGTTCTTGACCGATCCCTGGGCCGCGGGCGATCCCATGCTGACCTGGAGCGAATACAAGATCATCGAGCGCAAGCCGATGCTGGGCGCGACGTCCGGTAACTTTGGAATCAAGAACGACAACTGGGAACTGCCTCGAATGGAGGGCAATGAAAAGTTCTTTGATGTTGCGTTCAGCATGATTCCTGAAGTTGCGGTCGTGGAGTCCAAGCCAACGGGTTATCCGCGTGCGCCGGTGAGCCGTCGTCTGGCTTACTTTGACATGCGTAACTCCACCTACACCGGCTGCATTCGCTTTGACCGTCAGGGCAAGCCATGGGTGAACTTTGAGTCCGCGTTCTGCTACTACAAGGACGGTGATCGCGTTGAAATCGGTCACGACGGCAAGAACCCGGCATGGTCCTGGGCCTACGTGATGAGCTACAACATGCAGAACAATCGCATGAGCCGGATTGATCACGCCAAGGAAGCGTCGGGCATCAAGAGCCAATTCGTGATTGACGAGGATTGGATGTACGACACCTATCTCACCACCGCTGCCCAGCAGGCATTGGGTCGCGTCTAAACCGGACCGAGGCCGTCAGCGCTTTGGCGCTGACGGCTTTCACTGGAATTACAGATGATATTTCCGAAACGGGCAGTTATCGCCGCGCAAGTATTGGTTTCCGTGTGCAGCCTCGGCGTTGCACACATCACAATGGCGGCGGTCGAATCAGAAGTTGCGTTCGAGAGCGTTCAACATGAGCGTCTGTTTGATGCCGCACGTCATGGCGATCGAATCGTGGCAGTGGGGGACCTTGGCTTGATCATGCGTTCTGACGACGGTGGCCAGACCTGGCGCCGAGAAAAGGCGCCTACCGATCTGGCGTTGCTCGGAGTAACGCTGCTCAAGGACAGCATTATCGTTGTTGGACAGACCGGTCTGATTATGGTGCACACCGAATCCTCTGGTTGGGAACAAGTGGAAAGCGGGACGCCGGAACGCTTGATCGACGTTTCTGGCATGGATATGGGGCTGGTCTACGCCGTGGGTGCGTTCGGTACCGTTCTGCGATCGATCGATTATGGGCAGACATGGGAAAACGCCGCCCCGGATTGGCTCAATATTGGTGACCGTGATGCGGGAGGCGGTGGGCTGTCAGGCGCCGCTGGCGAACCGTCCATGTACGCCATACAAACCTTCGCCGACGGCTCGGCGCTACTCGGTGGAGAGCTGGAGTTCGTTCTGCGGTCGGCGGGGCCCTGTGAGCCGTGGGAGGTGGTGAACCAGGCCCAGATTTCGGTCAATGTGATCGCGCCAACGATCAATGCGTTGAATATCCGCGATGATGGCGTTGGTTTTGCCGTCGGGCAGGCCGGATTCCTGATGAGCACCAATGATTACGGGAGAAGCTGGGTGAAAGTTGAGTCTCCCGCAACGCGAAATTTGTTGGCGGTGGCAAGTACCGATATGGGCGGGGTTGTTGCCGTCGGCATGCGTGAGGCAGTTGCCAGTGGCGATGACGGAAAAACCTGGAATGTACTGAACAACGAAGACCTCAAACTGAACTGGTACAGTGATGTCATTTCCAGTTCCGACCCGGGGCAACTGTTGGCGGTTGGGCACAGTGCGAGCATTATTCGCCTGAATCCGCAGTGACATTATGAAACTGTCGTGCGTCGGGTCAGGCCGTGCAAGTCGCACAAAAACGTGGTAACCAAAGTAATACTCTAATTAGGAGAGGCCGAATGTTTTTGAAGCGTGTTTCAAATTGGGGGGCGATTGTTTCGCTGGTGACGGTTGCATTCGTGTCATCGCCGGCACATGCAATTGACATCAACTACAGCAGCTTCATCCGTGTCGACGGTGCATTTCGTACCACAGGCAAGCAAAACCTGAATAACCAGCGGACGAATCCGTTCAATAACAGAACCGTTACGCGAAATACTTATCTGCCGCCAACGATTGCGGGGCTGCAGCTTCTGAATGGGGCCAATACCGGGCCGGGCGGCGGGGTCAGTGCCGCCAATGACTGGGCGGTGCCCCTGCTGGTATTTGATGACCAGGTCAACCGTGGCGACTTCGTACGTCCGGGCGATGTTGACATCAACTACGCCATCGTTCGCGCCGAAAGCGAGATGCAGATCAAGTTCAACCGTGAGTGGCGTATTGTTGGCCGCATTCGCGGTGTGTTTGATCCTGGGATCTATCAGGAATTCGACGCGCGATCAGACATTCTGATGGACCCCGCAGGCAATGGGCTTGTCGCCGCCGGCGGACGTTCCGAGCTTTACGAATCTGACCCGAATTACTTTGAAGCGATCGGTCGAAATGGTAGGCGCGTGAACCCTCTGGAAGTCGCAAGCGACGACTACATGATCGATGTGCCGGCGCTGATGCTTGAGTATCGCTCAGGTAACTTGACGGTTCGTGCGGGCAATCAGCAGATCGCCTGGGGGCAGGCCATTTTCTTCCAGACCCTGGATTTGCCAAACGGACTGGATCTGCGTCGCCACTCGATACTTGACCGTGCGTTTGAAGAGTTTTCCGACAAGCGTGTTCCGCGCCTGACACTGCGTGCGACGTACCAGAGAAAGGAAACCGTATTCGACACTTACGTCAGTAAGTTCCAGCCGACGATTTTCGGCAATCCGAACACCACCTATAACGTCATTCCTTCGCAGTTCACGGTTCAGGAGAACTACCATTCCAGCGGATATGACGACAAGCTTGATGCCGGCATCCGGATCAAAACCGATTACGGCAACTGGGGTTGGCAGGCCGTTTATGTCAGTCGTTATAACCCGGGGGGCACTTTCCGCTGGGCAGCAACCGGGCTGGAGTCGCCAGTCACTGGTGCGGGCCTGTTGGGTACGGTTGCGAGTACGGCTTATGCAATCAAGCTGCCGACTTGCGACGGCACGGTGAATCCGACGCTGTGCCGGAACAGCGGATCATTGGGCGAGGCGCTTGCCCTGACCCCGTTCGTAGCCCAGCCAGGTGGTGTCATCAGTGCGGATGAGTGGTTCACTTATGCCGCCGATGTTCGGCTCGACGGTATTGAGGGCGTAAACGCAGCGGTGAATGATTTCCCTGCGCTGAAGGACGTTTACGCCACCAACGTCAACAGCTACGAGGAAACCTACAACCTGCTGAATACGTTTTTTGTGGCCAGTGGTGGTCTGCGCGGATTCATCGAGCGCGAGTATCACCGTGAGTCGGTGTTTGGTGGCGGTCTGAGCTATGTGACCAACAGCGACAACGAGTGGCTGAACCAGATCATCTTCAATCTGGAAGCGCAGTACACCCCGGATCGTATGTTCACCAAGAAGGATCTGGGCGCCGGTTTCCTGGAGAAGGATGAGTACATCGCTTCACTGGTTGTTGAGAAGTGGACCCGCTGGACGGACGCCTTCCCGGCGGCCTACCTGGTGTTCCAGTACATGCATCGTTCGGAAAGCGATCTGGTGGGACGTCATCTGAGTGGATACGGTGCGACCCCGCAAAGCGGCCCGACTGGTATCGGTAGCGCGAACTACGTGGTGCTGGCGGCCCTGCAGCCGTGGCCGGGTCGTAAGTACATCTTCGAGTTTGGCACGCTGATTGACGTCAAGGGTGGCGTCCTGGTCCAGCCGCTGCTGCAGTACAACATTGGCAAGGGCATGATTGCCGAAATCTATTACAACTACTTGCAAGGCGATGCCTGGGGCGATAACCCCAAGGAAAACCTGATAGACAGTGTGACCTGGGCGGATGAACTGGCCGTGCGTTTCAAGTATCAGTTCTAGATTTCAGAGCGCTTTCCTCATCAGCTCTCCATGCTCTCCGGAGAGTCAGTCACCGGCGCCCGCAAGGGTGCCGGTTTTTTTTTGCGAACTCATTTGGCGACCGCAGTAGGTTTTCCCCGACATTGGAACCACCTGATATGCGCGGCCCGCCTTTGGGAGGTCCAGAAATGGACTCGTGGCACGATCCCGCCGTGGTCTTGCGGGCGATTCGCTGCGATGGCGTCCGCAGAGAGCCTTCGATCAAAAGCGGTGGCAACGGCTGCGGAATCGGACCCGCGCCGATGAGGTCCGTGATGACATGCACGACCCGAATCATCTCAAGACGGTCGCGCCCCAGACAGCCGTCAGAACTCGGAGCATGTGAACCCGAACCCGAGCTTGAACAAGGCGATTCGGTGCAATGCGGCTGACGCTGGAGCGGCCGGAGCCGGGCGGTTGAGCGATGAGCTGTGATCAGCAAGCAATCCCGCAAGTCGGACTTTGAACCCTGAATTGCAGGTTAAAATAGCGATGCACTGCACCGCCAGTGCGCCGATCAAGCCATAACATATTGATTTTCTTACCCGTTCATGGTGCCTGAGGGGAGACTCGAACTCCCACGATGTTGCCATCGGCAGATTTTGAATCTGCTGCGTCTACCAATTCCGCCACTCAGGCGGGTAAGCGGATGATTATAGCGGCACCGAACCGACGATTGCTGCGCACCATTGAAAAAATCTGATTTCCACTACGATCTTCCATCCGAGCTGATTGCGCAACATCCGCCGGCCACGCGCAGTGCCAGCCGCTTGTTGCACCTGCCGGCGGTTGGTGTCGCCGAAAACCGTCAGATTCGCGATCTGCCGTCCCTGCTCAGACCTGGGGATCTGCTGATTTTCAACGACACGCGCGTCATCAAGGCGCGACTGTACGGACGCAAACCCAGTGGCGGCAAGGTAGAGATTCTGATCGAGCGGGTGATCGATGCACGGACTGCGCTCGCCCAGATCGGCGCTTCCAAAACGCCCAAGGCCGGGTCTGAAATCTTGATCAGCGGCACGGATACGCCTGTGCAGGTGATTGACAGGGAAAACGATTTGTTTCGACTCAAGCTCGAGGCGCCGCTTGAGTGGTCCAAAGTACTGGAAACTTCGGGTCAATTGCCGTTGCCGCCGTATATCGAACATCCTGCTGGTCCGCAAGACGAGTCGCGTTATCAGACCTTGTTTGCGCGTGATCCGGGCGCGGTGGCGGCGCCAACGGCCGGTCTGCATTTTGATCGGGCGCTGCTTGATGCCTTGTGGGAAAAAGGGATTGGGGTTGCAACCATCACGCTGCACGTCGGCGCCGGAACCTTTCAGCCCATGCGGGTAGAGCAGCTTGCTGAGCACCGGATGCACGCCGAAGTCTGGATGGTGCCAAACGAATTGCCCGCCAGAGTCGCCGCCGTCCGCAAGGCGGGCGGTCGCATCGTGGCGGTGGGAACCACGGTGGTTCGTACCCTGGAATCCGCGCTGGATGAATCCGGTCAGCTGCGTGCCGGTCGCGGCCAGACGCGACTGTTCATCACGCCGGGTTATCGCATCCGCAGCATTGATCTGTTATTGACCAATTTTCATCTGCCGCAAAGCACTTTGATGATGCTGGTGTGCGCCTTTGGCGGATACGAACGGATGATGCAGGCCTACGCCTTTGCCGTGCACCAGCGCTACCGTTTCTTCAGTTATGGCGATGCCATGCTGATTGCGCCGCCAGAAACGTAAACGGCGGCCCAGTCAGGCGCCGACAAAGCCGGCGCCTGACTGCAAATGTTGTGACCCTTACTCTTTTTTGTCGCCTTCTTTTTCGTGGCAATGGCGTTCGCCCGTCTTGCTGTCGGTATGGCAGCCGTCTTTGTCCGTACCGCCGGAATGGCTGGTCTGGGTTGCAATGACCAAATCCGTTGCGCTAAAGACGTGACTTGCCAGGGCGACTGAAAACGCCGTGCTTCCAGCAAAGCAAAGTGCGATCAATGAAGCTGTTTTCATCAGCTGACCCTCCTGCGTCTTGCTTGCACCTGCGTGATCAAGAATGCTTGATCAAACCACTTTCCGTAATCAGCGCAAAAAGCAAGATCATTGGTGATGAAAGTGGCGATTGAATCATGCGCGTACTGCCGAGCCAGGGTCAAGTTGTCGGTTCTTGAGGCCGGGACAGCGCCGTTCATGCCACTGTTGCGCCCAGTGGGCGTAAGATCGCAGAAAACGCAAGGGTGAGGCCTTATGGAGGGTGACGCAATGCGCTGGGATTATTTGATCCGGGGCGCCAAGGTTTTTGACGGCAGTGCTGGAAATCCGCGGCAGGTGGATGTGGCGGTATCGGGCAATTGCGTTGCGCAGCTTGGCGCGGGGTTGCCTGTGGATGCGGCAAAGCAGGTGATTGACGGCAGCGGCAAATGGTTGATGCCCGGACTCATCGACATCCACACGCATTACGACCTGGAAGTGGAGCTTGAGCCGCAATTGCCGGAAGCGGTGCGTCATGGCACCACCACCGCGCTGGTGGCAAATTGTTCCTTGGGTCTGGCCTTTGGCAATCAGCGCAACAATGGCGCGGACCCCATCGTGGATTGCTTCGCGCGGGTGGAGAACGTGCCCAAGGACGTCTTGCGCAAGGTGGCGGACGCCTGTAACTGGGCAGATTCTGGCGAATATCTGGATCATTTTGATCGGTTGGCGCTGGGCCCCAATATCGTGCCCATGATTCCGCACTCCATGCTGCGAATTGAGGTGATGGGCCTGCAGGATTCGGTGACCCGCGATCCCACCGACGATGAACTGCGGCAGATGTCCGAACTGCTGGAAAAGGGGATGCGGCAAGGTTATGTCGGCTTTTCAACCGACGGCCTGCCATTTCATTATCTGGCGAATCAACCCAATACGCACAAGCAGATCCCCACCCAGTTCGCGCCGTTTTCCGAACTGAAAACACTGACCGGCATCGTCCGCCGGTGGGGGCGGGTGTGGCAGGCGACACCGCCCAAGGATGACAAGAAGGCGGTGATCCGTAACTTTCTGCTCACCTCCGGCCGGTTGTATGGAAAAACATTGAAAGTCACGGCGGTGGCGGCGCTGGATGTCGCCACCGACCGCAGCATCAAGATCATGGGTATCTTGTTGTCCCGCATTCTGAATTCAAGACTGGTCAAGGGTCACTTTCGCATGCAGGCGCTGGCGGCGCCGTTCAAGACCTGGAGCGACGGCGTCGTGACGCCGCTGGCTGAAGAAATTCCCGAGCTGCGCCGTTTGAACGAACTGGATCTGGACGACCGTGAGGGACGCCTGAAAATACTGAATGATCCGCAATGGGTTCAGGCCTTTCGGCGCATGTGGTTGCACGGCCGCAAGGGTTTTTCGCTGGCGCGCATCAAGCGCTGGCTGCGCCTGGATCACAACGTGTTGTCCAGAGAATTGAGCGACATGCATATCGAATCCTGTCCGCACGCGGACTGGAACGGGCAGACCATGCAGCGCGTATTCGAGCGGCTTTGCAACTGGCAGATCAGTGGCCACGGTGCAATGGGCGCGGACGAGGAAAGCTTGTTCGCAAGCTTTCCCAATCCCTGCGACGATGCCGACTTCTTTTTGCACTTGTTGCGGCGCTTTGATACCGACTTGCGCTGGTGGTGCGTGACCGCCAATGTCGATCCCAAAGTGGTCAAGCACCTGCTGTTTCACCCATTGTTATTGCCCGGGTTCAATGACAGCGGCGCCCACATTACCAACATGGCGTTTTTCGACGCTAATTTGCGCACGCTGAAAATCGCCCAGGAAGATGGCGACGCCAAAGTGGCGCAGGCGGTACATCGGCTGAGTCGTGAGCCGGCTGATTTTCTGGGGGTCGACGCCGGCCGTCTGGAACAAGGGGCGCGCGCCGATCTGGTGCTGGTGGACCCGGAAAAACTGCGTGAATGGAATCCGGACGATACCTACCGATTCCAGATGCGCGAATGTTTTGCTCACAAACAGCTGGTCAACCGGCCCGACGGCGTGGTCAGCAGCGTGTTGCTCAACGGCCAGCTGGCCTGGAACGAAGGTGCCTATACCCGGATATTCGGGCAGCAGAGTCTTGGGCGCGTGCTCAGGCACAAAGACCATCACGCACAAATGGCGGCGGCTTGATGCGTCAGTTACGGCTGGGCGTCAATATCGATCATGTCGCAACGCTGCGCCAGGCGCGCGGCACCGATTATCCTGATCCCGTTGAGGCGGCGCTGATGGCGCAGGCGGCGGGTGCCGATGGGATCACCGCACATTTGCGGGAGGATCGGCGGCATATTCAGGATGAGGATATTCACCGCCTGCTGGCGCGGATCGATGTTCCCTTGAATCTGGAAATGGCGGTCACCCCGGAAATGGTGGCACTGGCGGTAGACGTGCGTCCGCCGCATGTTTGCCTGGTGCCGGAGCGCCGCGAAGAACTCACCACCGAAGGCGGTCTGGATGTGGCGGGGAATCTCGAGCGGGTGGGGCAGGCGTGTTCGAAACTGTCACAGGTCGGTATTCGGGTTTCTTTGTTCATCGATCCTGCGATGTCGCAGCTTGACGCCGCCCTCAAGGTCGGCGCGCCGTGTTGTGAGATTCATACCGGCCGCTATTGCGATTTGAGCGGCGCGGATCAGGCAAAGGAGCTGGGCGCCATTCGCTGTTTTGCACAAGACGCGCATCAAGCCGGATTGGAGGTCCACGCCGGACACGGTCTAACGACCGCAAATGTCGGCCCCATTGCGGCTGTTTCTCAGTTGAGCGAGCTGAACATCGGTCACGCCCTGGTGGCGCGCTCGGTGTTCCTGGGTATGGACGGCGCGGTGCGCGAAATGCGCGCCGCGATGGATGCCGGTCGTACGCAAGCGTGAGTGATGCGATCTACGGGATCGGCACCGATTTGATTCGCATCACGCGGATCGACAAGGTTTATCGTCGGCACCCCGAACGGTTTCCGCGTCGCCTGCTGCATCCGCGCGAATACGCGCAATTCCAGCAATCGGCGCGACCGATCAACTTTCTGGCCAAATCCTGGGCCGCCAAGGAGGCCTTCGGCAAGGCGCTGGGAACCGGCGTGCGCAATTACGACAACCCGGAGGTTGGTGTTGTGCGCGGTGAGCTGGGACGCCCGTTCATCGTCATGTCAGCACGCATGCGGCAGCGATTGAACGATCTGGGCGTGTCCAGCGCGCATCTGTCGCTCAGCGACGAAGGCGGCATGGTAATGGCCTTCGTGGTGTTGGAGCGCGGGATGCTCAATCCACCACTTCAATCCGCTTGAAACGGGATGTGGCTCCGCTGGTGATGCGCACGTCGGATTTTCGGCAGTCAAACGTTTTTGCGATGAGCGCGATCAGCTCTGCATTGGCCTTGCCGTCTACTGGCGGCGCCTTCAACCGCGCCAGCCAGCTTCCGTCATCTTGGCGTTCCAGAACGCTGGAGCGGGACCGCGGTTTGACTTGAACGCTCAGGACTTTCACTCAGATTGGCCTTTTCCCGTCTCAGACTGGCGCATGGCTTAGAATTCTGCGGCTATGAAAACCATCACCCTCGCCGAGACCATCGGCAACACGCCGCTGGTGCGACTGACACGGCTGCCGGGCATCGGCAACAACATTCTGCTGGCCAAGCTGGAAGGGGACAATCCGGCCGGATCGGTCAAGGACCGACCCGCTGATTCCATGATCCGGCGCGCGGAAGAACGCGGCGAGATCAAACCGGGGGATACGCTGATCGAAGCCACCTCCGGCAACACCGGCATCGCCCTGGCGATGGCAGCCGCCATGCGCGGCTATCGCATGACGCTGATCATGCCCGAGCACATGAGCGCCGAGCGTCGCGCGCAGATGAAAGCCTATGGTGCTCAGATCGTGTTGGTGAGCCAGGAGCAGGGCATGGAATACGCACGCGATCTGGCTTTGCAGATGCAGTCGGACGGCAAGGGGAAGGTGCTGGACCAGTTCGCCAACCCCGACAATCCGCGCGCGCACTACGAAGGAACCGGGCCGGAGATCTGGCGCGATACCGACGGCAAGATCACGCACTTTGTCGCCACCATGGGGACCACAGGCACGATTATGGGAACCGGCCGTTTCCTGAAGGAGCAGAACGCGGCTATTCAACTGGTCGGTGTTCATCCGGCCGGGGAATCTTCCATTCCCGGGATTCGCAAATGGCCCAAGGAATACGAGCCCAGTATTTATGACGTCAGCCGGCTGGACCGGATCATTGAAGTCGAAGCCGAGGATGCGGAAAACATGATGCGCACGGTGGCGTCCGCCGAAGGCTTGTTTTGCGGGCCATCGTCCGGCGGTTCTATTTTCGCCGCGGTTCAAACCTGCAAGCAATTGGAAAATGCGGTAGTGGTTTGCATTATTTGCGATCGCGGTGACCGTTATGTGTCCACTGGCGTCTTTCCCTCATAGATCAGGCGTCGATATTCGTGAGCTTTCCCGCCACCCTGGTCTTTGATATCGAAACCATTCCGGATATCGACGGCGCGCGCCGGATTCTTGGCATGGACTCGAGCGGCGATGATGAGGTGTGGCAGGCGATGACCACCCTGCGTCGCGCGGAAAAAGGGCATGAGTTTCAGCCGGCGCACTTGCAGCGCATCGTCGCCATTTCCTGTGTGTTGCGCGCCCGGGATACCTTTCGCTGCTGGTCCATTGGCGATGAGTCGGCGTCCGAAGAGGAATTGATCCAGCGTTTTTTTGACGGTGTGGAAAAGTATCGTCCGATTCTGGTTTCCTGGAATGGCGGCGGTTTTGATTTGCCGGTGCTGCATTACCGCGCCTTGATTCACGGCGTGCGCGCGCAGCGTTATTGGGATAACGGTTTTTTTGATCGCGACACCAAGTGGAATAGCTATATCAAACGCTATGAGTTTCAGCACACCGACTTGATGGACGTGCTGGCTTTATACACTGGGCGACAAAACGCGCCGCTGACGGAAATCGCGGTTCTGCTGGGATTGCCCGGAAAGCTGGGCATGGATGGATCCAAAGTCTTTGACGCTTGGCGGTCGGGGGATTTGGCGGGCATCCGCGCTTATTGTGAAACCGACGTGATGAATACCTGGCTGGTTTATCTGCGTTTTCAATTCATGCGCGGGCATCTGTCTGATGATGAGTACGCATCCGAGTTGATGCGCGCGCGCGCGTTTCTGGATCAAAGCGCGCAATCGCACTGGGCGCAATTTTCGGCTGCCTGGGTGGAATGAGCCGCAAGAATCGCCGGCGCAAGCCGGTTCCCGAAGGCGAGTTTGAAGCCTGCGTTTCCGATCTTTCCGAAGACGGGCGCGGCGTCGCCAGAGTGGACGGCAAGGTTTGTTTTATCGCCGGCGCCTTGCCGGATGAGCAGGTGCGCTTTGCTTATTCGCGGATGAACAAGAACGCGGACGAAGGCTTTGTCACAGCGGTGATTCAAGCCTCGCCGGATCGGGTCACTCCGCCCTGTGCGCATTTTGGTGATTGCGGCGGTTGCAGCCTGCAACACCTTTCGGCGGATGCGCAGATCACGCTCAAGCAACAGCGATTGTTGGAAACGCTGAAGCGCATCGGCAAGGTGGAACCCGAACAGCTGGCGGCGGCGGTGCGCGGCGCAAGCCAGGCGTATCGGCGGCGCGCGCGTCTGAGCGTCAAATATCTGCCGTCCGAGGATCGGGTGTTGGTGGGTTTTCGTGATCGCTCCGGCCGGCGTTTGGCGCGCATCCAGCAATGCCAGGTGCTGGATGCGCGTGTTGGTCAAAAGCTGACGATACTTGCCGAATGTATTGCCGGACTGAGTATTCGCGATCAGATTCCGCAGATTGAAATTGCCTGCGCGGATCGGGTGGCGCTGGTATTCCGCGTTCTCAAAACGCCGACCGCGCAGGACTTGTTAAAGCTTGATTCCCTGGCGACGTCAGAAGGCTTTGATGTGTATCTGCAAACCGGCGGCCCCAAGACGATTGCGCCGATGCGGCCACCGGCGTCGCCGTTACATTTTTCTCCGGATGGCAGTCAGACCCGACTGCGCTTTGAGCCCACGGATTTCGTGCAGATTCACGCAGAGGTCAGTCAAAAGGCGGTGCTGCAGGCACTGGATTGGTTGCAGCCGCGCGGTGGGGAAAATGTATTGGAATTGTTTTGCGGTCTGGGTAATTTCTCCTTGCCGCTGGCCAGGGCCGGCGCTCGGCTCACCGCGGTTGAAGGTGAGCCGGCCCTGGTTCAACGCGCGCGGGAAAACGCGCTGGCGCAAGGTGCGAGCATTCGTTTCGAGGCCGCAGATTTGTTCGCGCCGTTTGAAGAACACGCCTGGTCGCGGCAAGACTTTGACGCGGTGCTGCTGGACCCGCCGCGCGCCGGTGCCGAAGTGGCGGCCGAATGGATTGGCAAACAAGGCATTGCGCGCGTGCTTTATGTGTCCTGCCATCCCGGCACGCTGGCGCGCGACGCTGCGCGGCTGGTCCACGAATACGGCTATCGACTGCTGCGCACCGGCGTGATGGACATGTTTCCACACACCGCGCATGTTGAATCGATGGCGTTGTTTGTTCACAGCTCGGTTGGCGACTCACCTCATGCCTCTGGAAATTGAAAGAAAGTTCCTGGTGGTGGACGATCAATGGCGGTCCGAAGTCGGCCGCAGCCTGGCGTTCGATCAGGGTTATTTGTGCGGTGAAGGCGGCAAGGCATCGGTGCGCGTACGGATCGAAGGCCAGCAGGCGCGCATCAATATCAAGGCGGCGGTGGTCGGTGCGTCGCGCGCCGAATACGAATATCCCATTGACCTGGCTGAGGCGCACCAGATGCTGGACAATCTCTGCGTCGGGCGATTGCAGAAAACCCGCCACTATGTGGAGCGCGACGGCCTGACCTGGGAGATTGACGAGTTCGCCGCTGAAAACGCGGGCCTGGTGATCGCCGAAGTCGAGCTTGACCGCGAAGATCAGGCCGTGCTGCTCCCCGACTGGCTGGGACAAGAGGTCACCGATCAGCGCCGCTATTACAATCATCAGCTCGCCCTTCACCCTTTCCGCCGCTGGAATGCATCTTGAGATCGACTTGACGCGTCAAACGCTGCGCGCCTGGGATCAGGGTCGGCTGTGGATGGAGGCGCCGGTGTCCACCGGCGGCAACGGCATTGGCGAAATCAACGGCTCGGGATGCACGCCGCGCGGCAAGCACATCGTGCGTGCCAGGATCGGCGCCGCGCTGGCGCCGGGCGCGGTGTTTCGCGCGCGTCGTCCGACCGGTGAAATCTGGTCGCCCGAATTGCACGATCGCTTTCCCGGGCGCGACTGGATATTGACCCGTATTCTGTGGCTGTCGGGTTGTGAGCCGGGACGCAACCGGCTGGGCTGTGTGGATACCATGCGGCGTTATGTCTATATCCACGGCACGCCACCCATCACGCGGTTGGGCGCGCCCGGATCCAAGGGCTGCGTACGCATGGACAATGCGTCCGTGATTCAACTTTTTGACCGCCTGCCAGCCGGCAGTGAAGTGGAGTTGCACGAGTGAGCGCCGAATTGATTGGACCCTTGATGGTGGATGTGGCCGGGCATCGGCTGGACGCCGAGGACCGCCAGATTCTGGCGCACCCGCTGGTGGGCGGCGTGATCTTGTTCACCCGCAACTATCACGATCCGGATCAGCTGCGCGTCTTGTGTGAAGAAATTCACACCGTCAAAACGCCGCGTCCCTTGGTTGCGGTGGATCATGAAGGCGGTCGTATCCAGCGCTTCCGCGTCGGTTTCAGCCGCATTCCTGCGATGGGTGATTTGGGGCATCGCTATCTTGAGTCGGCCGAATCGGCGCGCGCATCCGCCCAACAGCAGGGGCAAATCATCGGTCGCGAGCTGGGCGACTATGGCATCGACCTATGTTTCGCACCGGTGTTGGACCGCGACCTCGGCGTGTCAGGTGTGATCGGAGACCGTGCCTTTGCGGAGGACATTGAGATCGTTATTGATCTGGCGCGTGCGTTTCGTCGTGGCCTGAACGCGGCGGGCATGGCGGCCACCGGCAAGCACTTTCCCGGCCACGGCGCGGTGGCGGCGGATTCGCATCTGGAATTGCCGATCGACCGCCGACCGATGGCGGAGATCGAACAGACCGAACTGCAACCATTTCGCGCGCTGATTGCCGATGGCATCGAGTCACTGATGATGGCGCACGTGCGTTATACCGCGCTGGATGAAACGCCGGCTTCCTTGTCGGCACGCTGGATCGGCGAGGTGTTGCGGCGGCAGCTGGGCTTTTCCAATGCCCTATTTTGCGATGACCTGAGTATGAAAGGCGCCGCCGTAATGGGTGATCTGGAGGCAAGAACCCGTCTGGCGCTGCAAGCCGGCTGCGACATGTTGCCGGTGTGCAACGACCGTCCTGGGGTCATCCGCTTGCTGGATGGGCTCAAGGACATTCGGGTGAGCGCGGTGCGCAGCAATCGGTTGCGCCGTCTGTACCTGCGCCGATGAGTGCTGATCACCCAAGCGCGCTGGACGAGGCCAGGCGCGTCCTGCAACAGGCCGACTGTCTGCACGACGCAGCCGCAGTGAATCAGGCTTACGATCGTCTGGCCAATGCCATTTGCCGCCGTTACGCCGCCAGCAATCCGTTGATGATGTGCGTGATGAACGGCGGTTTGGTGCCGACCGCTGAAATTTGCAAACGCCTGGATTTTCCGTTCGAGCAGGATTATCTGCAGGCCACCCGTTATCGCGGCGCCACCGTCGGCGGCGGTCTGGTTTGGAAACGTCAGCCACAAGCCGAGCGCATCGCGCATCGCAACGTGCTGGTGATTGACGATATTCTGGATGAAGGGCATACCCTGGTGGCGATTCGCAAGGCGTTGCAGGAGTTTCAACCTGCGAGTCTGGAAGTGGCGGTGCTGGCGGAAAAAATGCATACGCGCCGTGTGCCTGAGGCACACGCCGAATACATCGGCCTGCAAGTGGAAGATCGCTACGTGTTCGGCTGCGGCATGGATTACAAAGAGTATTGGCGGCAACTGCCGGCGATTTACGCGGTGAGCGAAACCTAACCATGAGTAAATCGGATTTGATCGGCATCATTGGTGGCACCGGCCTCAACCAATGGCCAGATCTGGAGGTCATCGAACGGCGCGTTTGTGAAACGTCGTACGGTGCGCCGTCCGCGCCGCTGTTATTTGGCCGCATTGGTAATACCGACGTGGTGTTTTTGGTGCGTCACGGCCAGGGGCACAAGATTCCGCCACATCGCATCAACTACCGCGCCAATCTGCGGGCACTCGCGGATGTGGGCGCAAACCAGGTGTTATCAACGGCGGCGGTGGGCGGTATTGCGAAATGGTTTGTTCCCGGGGAAATTGCCATTCCCGGTGATCTCATCGATTACAGCTTCGGCCGTGAACACACGTTCTCGGATGGTAGCCCGGACGCTGCGCTGAATCATCTGGATTTCACTGCGCCCTACAGTGCAGATTTGCGCGTGCGCCTGATGGCCGCCGCCAAACGTGCCGGCGTGGCCCTGGCAGGTGAGGGTGTGATGGGTATCACCCAAGGTCCGCGCCTGGAAACCCCGGCGGAGGTGAGACGACTGGCGCGTGACGGTTGCGACATGGTGGGCATGACCGGCATGCCCGAAGCCGCACTCGCCGGCGAGCTGGGCTTGCCCTATGCCTGCATCGCCATCAGCGTGAACTGGGCCGCAGGCATCGGAACCGCCGGGATTCACGATGAAATTGCGCAGTCGATCGAAGCCGGGGTGCGCAAGGCCAAAGCGCTGTTGCACGCAACGTTGGTGTCCGCTTCACCCAAGCCTTGAGGGGCTGATCAGGCCATTGGGCGATGCCTGATGAGGTATGGCAGCCACTGTCTTGGTTCACCGGCGCGGTCGAATGTTTCCTTGTAGCCCTCGGCCCGGCATCAATCACCGTCCCCGGGCCAGGGTTCTGCCCGAAGCCGTGAACTGCGCGGCCGGTCGTTTCCACTGCTGTGCTTGAGGCGAGGCGCTCGCAATCGCCAGTCCAGGCAACGCGAATCAGTTGAGGGGGATGAACACCGTTTCTCCGCGATACATCAGCACCAGGCCATCGCGTGCAATCTGATCGATTCGTGGCCCGACGCTCAACACGTCGCCTTCGGCATAACGCTGGTTTTCCACCATGATCCAACGATTTTGCGCCAGCGCGTCGAACACGTGAACCTGGACATTGACCGGCGGGAATCGGTTGCGGAAACCGGCCGGCATATCGCGTAGCAGCGGTGCGGGCGTTTCCACCGGCGGCTGACTTGCCGGGGGCGATGGTGTTGGTTCGGCCGCCGCTGGTTTCGGCTTGGCATGGCTTGGCGGTGGCGGCGCGGGCACTGCCTGTTGCGCCGCCGGATCGGTGAGATCCGACAAGTGCGTGAGGTCGGCGCCGCGACCGATGGCGGCATCGGCGAACTGCCTCAGTTCGGCCAGCAAATCCTGTTGCAGGTCGGTATCCAGCTGCAGCGCCAGCGTTGCAGTATCTTGTTGTGTGCCTTGATCCGGCGTTGCCGGGAGTGTGGCTTCAGCCGATGCCGATGGCGCCGCAGTGGGTTGCGTGATGAAATCGGCGACCGCCTCGGCTTCGGCGGGTGCGGGCTGTTCAAGCCAGCTTCGCGGCCAGTAGATCCACGCCAGTGCAATGGCCGCGAACAGCGCAAGCAGCCAGATACGGGTGCCGGGACGCGTTGGCGCCGGGGGGGGGGCGTTGTCGGGCGTCAGGTCCGCCGGGCTTGGCGTCTTGCCGAGTTGACGATCTTTTTCCGCCTGCCGCAGTGCGTCAAGGATGTAACTCATGGCGCTGCGCTCAGGCTGGGGTTGCCCGGTGCGCCATCGCTCAGCGCGATGCGCGTGCGCAGCCCGACCACACCATCGACGTGCAGACCGTTGGTCGCCTGAAACTCGCGGATATCGGCCTCGAGCGTGGCGTCGAATACGCCGCTGGGTTGCGCCGGGATGGGCTGCCCGGAAACTTGCGCCAGGCGTCGTCTCAGCCATCGGATCGCGCCGGCGTCCGAACCGGGACCAATCGCCAGGCCGGGAATCTCATTGCGCCACAACAGCAGCGCCTGTCCGTCCCATACCGAGGCCAGACTTTGGCGGTCAAGCCACACCGGCGCGTGCCTGGTTTTCACCAGCGCCCGGGTTTGATTCATGGCCACGACCAACAGATGTGCCGGCTCTGGGCCGGCGTCGCGCAGGGAAAGGATGGCAGGCCGGTCAATATTCAACAGCTCATCCCAGCTCAGTTGCGCCTGCAGGCATTCCAGCCCGGAGGCCTTGAGCGCACGGCAGACGTTTTCTCCGGGGGCGATGGTGATGACCGGATCCCACAAGCGAATCAATGCACTGGTGAGCCGGGACAGGGGCAGGCCGTCGGTCAGGGCCTGATCCAGTCCGATGCTTGCATCGAATGCTTCGGCGGGCGGCTCGGCAAGCGGGTGTTCGGCGGGCGTGGGTTGCGGATCATCCGGCGGCTGGGTGGTTGCCTCATCCGTCGGCGGACTCAGGCCGGGTTGCCCGGATCGGGACGTGGGCGGGTCGGCCAACACCGGCGCCGTGGCCGCTGTGATCTTGGCAGTGGCGGTGCCCGCTGGTTGATGCAGGGCGCCCTGATAGATCAGCGCGCCGATAATCATCAGGCCAAGGCCGATGAACGCACCGTCAACCCAGCTCAAGGGACGCCGGAAACTGCGCAGAAAATCGCGCAAGGCAGCCCGCAGCTTGCCGAGCCGGTGGCCGGGCCCGTGGCGGTCGACGCCGGCCGTGCCCTGCAGTTCGGCAATGGCGCCGCGCGCGATATTGGCGTTCACCACCCGTTGATGGCGCGAATAGGCGCCGAGCAGGGCGCGGTCGCACAGCACGTTGATGATGCGCGGAATGCCCCGCGAATGCCGATGAATCTGGTTGATGGCGGCAGCGTTGAAAATATCCTCGTTGGCGCCGGCAACCCGTAGTCGGTGACGAATATAGCGGCCGGTTTCCTGCGGGCTCAGCGGCGACAGGTGATAGCGCGCGGTGATGCGGCTGGCGAGCTGGCGCATCTCGGCCGCCGACAGTTGCACCGCCAGCTCCGGTTGGCCCACCAGCATGATGCGCAGCAACTTGGCCTTGTCGGTTTCCAGGTTGGTGAGCAGGCGAACCTGCTCCAGCACCGGGCGGTCCAGGTTTTGCGCCTCGTCGATGATCAACACGGTGCGTTGGCCGTCGGCGTGCGCTTGCAACAGGTGTTGATTGAGCGCGTCCACCAGTTGTTTGAGTGTGGCGTCTGCGCTGCCGTACGCCACCCGCAACTCATCGCAAATCGATTGCACGAACTCGCGCTCGTTTTGTCGCGGGTTGTGAATCATGGCCACGTTCACGCCGTCCAGCTGTTGCTCCAGCAGGGTGCGGATGATGGTGGTCTTGCCGGTGCCGACCTCGCCGGTGAGCTGCACGAAACCGCCGTACTCCCCGGTGCCGTACAGAAGGTGGCCCAGAGCCTCCTGGTGGTGAGCCGACATATACAGGTATGCCGGGTCCGGGGTGATGGAGAAGGGCATCTCCCGCAGATTGAAAAAGCTTTGATACACGTACCGGGCGGCTTGCTGAATGCAGTCGGCGAGTATAGCCGGCGCTTGGCCGACTCAAACAGCGCCGGGTGTGGCGGCGCCACAGCCGCTAGACTTGGGTCTGGTGTGCCAACGGCGGCGACCTGACCGGTGCTGCTGCGTTGTTGATGTCCGAAAAACCCTCAAAATACAAATACGGTTACAAGCTCACCGCACCTTCGACCTTTGAAGGGGCGATAGCGCGTCGGCCCTTGATTGACCGCATCTTTGAGGAAACGCTGGCCTCGGTGGTTTTGCTGCAGGCGCCGGCCGGACACGGAAAAACCACCCTGTTGCAACAGGTTCAGGTGCTGGGGCGTGAGCGCGGCTGGCGCTGTGCCTGGTTCACGGCGGATGTGTCGGATAACGATCTGCGTCGTTTTTCCATGCACCTGGACGCCATGCTCGGCCCGCTGGAGTCCGAGGCGGAGATTCAGACGTCCGGGGACACGGATCTGCAATCCGGTCCCGAGCGATTCCTGGCGCGACTGAGTGCGCTCAACGGACCCGTGGCGCTGTTTTTTGACGACGTGCAGTTTCTGCGTAGCAAAGCGGTGTTGGCCTTTCTCAAAGAACTCATCGCCCAGATTTCAGAACCGCTGCGGATTTTTCTGGCGTCGCGCTCGGTGCCGGATATTGGCCTGGCGCGGCTGGTGGTCAACCAACAGGCGCTGGTGTTGCGGGCTGACGATTTGTGTTTCAGCGCCGAGGAGGTGACGCAATTCTTTGGCGCCGCCACCGAACTTGCGATGCGTCGCGATGAAATTGATCGCATCTACGCGCAGACCGAAGGCTGGCCGGCTGCCCTGCAACTGTTTCGTCTGAGTCTGGCCAGCCCGCAGGTGCGCGCGGGCTTGCAGGTCGACGCGGTGCAGCGACCGCGCGCGCTGGCCGATTATCTGGCGGACAATGTCATCGCCTTGCAACCGGCGCAAACGCAGGCGTTCTTGCGCCGGACCGCGTTTCTGACACGGCTGTCCGGCCCCTTGTGCGATCACATTCTGGAGTGCAGCGGATCACAGGCGACACTGCAGCGCCTGGAACGAAGCGGCCTGTTCATTCGCAGTCTGGACACCGAGCCGGGGTGGTTCAGGTATCACGCATTGTTCGCGTCGCTGTTGCAGGAACAGCTTGGCGAGCAGGACCCGGCCGCCGCGGTGGAGGTGCATCGCAAGGCCGCCCGCTGGTTCGGCGAGCAGTCCCTGTTCGAGGACGCCATCTTCCATGCCGTCGAAGCCGATGAGTACGGACTGGCCGCAGAAATCCTCGACGCCTGGTCATCGCGTCTGATTCCGGCGGCGCAGTTGATGACCGTGGAGCGCTGGTACGAAATGCTGCCGCTGGGCGAAGTCCAGTCGCGCCCCGATCTGCTGGTGAAGGTGGCTTGGGCGCTGAGTTTTCTACGTCGTCACCAGAAGCTGAAGCCGATTCGTGCCGCGCTGGATCGGCTGACACAGGCCGAACCGCAGATGCAGACCAACGCGGCCATCGTCCAGGGCATGTTGGCGGTGGTCAATGACGACATTCATCGCTGCGTTCGGCTTTCGCGTTCCATCCAACTTCATGGCAAGAGTCCGCAGGGTTTTGAGGCGTTCGAGTTGGGCGCCGCCGCCAACCTGAGCGGTTATCTGGACATCGCGGCCGGAGACTTCGAAGCCGCTCGGGAGCATCTGGTGCTCGCGCGCGCCTATGGAGAGGTCGGAAGCTCCTCGTTTTCCCTGGGCTATTCCATCAGCATGAATGCGATGAATCTGATCGTCCAGGGGCAGCTGGATGAGGCGCTGGCGCGCTTCCGGCAAGGCCATGCCAATCATCGTCTGAATCAGGATGATTCACTGGCCACCGCCAGTCTGGCGGCTTGCCATCTGCAGGCGCTGTATGAGTCCAATGATCTGGCGGCCGCGGAAAAACTGTTCAATCGTGCGCGCGCGGTGATCGAGGAATGCGCGCTGCTGGATTACGTGGCGGTGGCGTTTGTGACCATCGCCCGGATCTATGACGATACCGATCGCAGCACGCTGGCGACCGAGGCGCTGGATGATGCGGAGAATCTGGCGTACGCCAACTTGTGGCCGCGGCTGGTGCGCATCCTGGCCTGGGAGCGTGTGCGACGCTGTCTGGTTCAGGGGCGCGTTGAGCGCGCCCGCGTGATCGCCAGTCGCATCAACGTTGAGGAAGATGCCTTGCCTGCGGGATGGCTGACGTTTGCCGAAGACGCCGAGGGTGATGTGATCGGCGGCCTGCGTTTGGCCATTCACAGTGGCGAGGCCAAATCGGCCCTGCCGGACCTGGGCCGTGAAATCGCCGCCGCCGAACAGCAGGGGCGTGTTCGACGTCAAATGCGTCTGCTGTTACTGGAGGCTGTGGCGCAACATGCGCTGGGCGCCGACAAGGCAGCCCTGCAAAGCCTCAACAAGGCACTGCATTTGGGTGCCGACGGCGGCTATGTCAGAGCCTTTCTGGACGAGGGGCCAAAGTTGCTCGGCTTGATGCAGGCCGCTTATCAGGCGCTGACGGCGGAGAGTCCGCTGCAAGCGCATCTGGACAAGCTGCTGGACGCAGCTGGCATTGATCGACAGGCCAGAGCCGCAGCGTCCAGATTCCAGGTTCTGGAGCCACTGACCGAGCGCGAAAAGACCATCCTGATCATGCTGGCGCAAGGGGTCTCCAATGAAGAGCTGGCGCGGCAGGTGTTCGTCTCCAAGAACACCATCAAGTTTCACCTCAAAAACATCTATTCCAAGCTGGCCGTGCGCAGCCGGTTGCAGGCCATCAACGCCGCGCGGCAGATGGGCTTGGTGCCCTAGGACTAGGATTCGTTGGTTTGGCGTCACAAGGAATCCGGCGGATCGCTTCCGGGGAAACCCCAAGCGCTACCCGCGCCTTTTTGAGGTAGGGTAAATCAAGGGTGAAAAATCACCGTCAACGCGACTGGGCAAAGGAAAAAAGTGAACAAGAGGCAAGACTGGGGTGCTGTCCTCGCAGCGTTGTGGCTGCTGCTTGCGCCGGTGAGCGTCGCCGCGCAGCAGGGCGTAGAGATTCTGGTGGAAGGTATTGCGCACGATGCCCTGTTTTCCATTGATTTTGACGACAGCGCCCGGCATGCGGTCGCCGTGGGTGCGGTGGCCACCGTCATTGAATCCAGCGACGGTGGGCGCACCTGGACCAGAACCGCGGCCGCGCCGGCGGGCGATCATGCCTTGCTGGGCATTGATCTGCGCGGTGAGCGACGCATTGCGGTTGGTCAGAGCGGTCTGGTGGTGATCAAGGACGGCGCCGACGGTGACTGGCGAAAGGTTGACAGCGGTACCGATCAGCGCCTGCTTTCGGTGTCCGCCAACAACAAGGGGCTGGCCTTTGCGGTGGGCGCTTTCGGCACCGTGATTCGGTCCACCGACGGCGGCCAATCCTGGACGCCTGTGCAGATCGACTGGACGCAATGGATGACGCAGGCCGTGGTCGAGCCACACATGTATGACGCCAGGGTCGGTGAGGATGGTCAGGTGTTGCTGGTGGGTGAGTTCGGCACCGTGATTCGATCCACCGATGGCGGCGAGTCCTGGGCGCAGACCCATCGCGCCGATGCCTCCCTGTTTTCGATTGATGTTGGCGACCAGGGCGTCGGCATGGCGGTGGGTCAGGAGGGTGCTGCCATCAAGACTACCGACTGGGGGCAGACCTGGACTCCGGTCGATCATGGGCTCGGCGCCAACTTGCTGGGGGTGTATTTCGGCGGCGATGGTCTGGTGGTGCTTGCCGGCATGCGCGAGATGGCGATCAGCAAGGACGGCGGCAAGCGCTGGCGTCGGCTGTTGGATCCCGAGATTCTGACCAACTGGTACTCGGCGGTCGGACCGTCCGCCGATGGCGGTTTTGTCGCGGTTGGCCAGGCCGGAAAGATCGTGCATATCCCGGGTTGACGCGCGGCAGCCGGCATCCGCTCAGGCGGCGCCAACGTATCAAGGTCAAGGCCAAGCGCAATCCAAAAGTGCTGGCGTGCGCCACGGTCGACCGACGCAACCCCAGGGTTTGAATCGCCGCCGAGCCAATTGATGCGTATCCGCGAATACGACTTTGACTACAGCGGCAACTGGATGGGGGCTACGACGACAATTGGGCGCACCCGGAATGCGGGGCGCCCCAAGGGGAAGACCTTCGTCGATGCCTGCTACGAGCTGATTCCGGAGGTGATCGTCCTTGACGCCGAGCCGGCTGCCGGCACCTATACCCGCGGGTGGGGAGGTGTTCATGCCGGACAACTATGCTAAGAACGCAGCTCAGGCCGAGTCCGTGGCTGTGGCCAGAAATAATCAAACACCCCGGAGGAGACATCGGTGACCGATTACAAGACATCATTTCGGCTGGACGGTCGTAACGCACTCGTCACAGGCGCGGCGCGCGGCATCGGCGCCGAGGTTTGTCGCGCCCTGGCCGCATCCGGCGCCAATGTACTGGTCACGGATATTCTCGAACAACCCGCACAAGCGGTGGTGGCCGAGCTCGAGCAGGCCGGCGTCAAGGCCGGCTTCGTCAAACAGGATGTGACGGACGAAGCGCAGTGGGAAGCGGCAGTGCGGGCCGCGCTCGACCAGTTCGGTGGCTTGGATATTCTGGTCAACAACGCCGGCATTGAAACCGCCGCGCTGGTGACCGAATGCGAGGTGGAGGATTTCCGCAAGCTGATGGACATCAACGTCACCGGCGTCTTTCTGGGCATGAAGCACGCCATGCGGGTGATGAAAGCCGGCGCCTCCATCATCAACCTGTCTTCGGTGGCCGGCATCATCGGCACCCCCGCGCACGTGGCCTATCACGCATCCAAGGGCGCGGTGCGGCTGATGACCAAGGCGGCGGCGGTGGAAGCGGCGCAATTGCAAACCGGCATCCGCATCAACTCCATCCATCCGGCCATCATCCAGACCGATATGGGCGCCAATTTCATCAATGACTTCGTGAAATTGGGGCTGGCGCCGGATCAGGAAACGGCGCATGCCTCGATCATGGCGTTGCATCCGGTGGGGCATTTTGGCGAGCCGCCGGACGTGGCCCATGCCGTGATTTACCTTGCCTCGGATGCATCCAGATTCATGACCGGCTCCGAACTGGTGGTCGACGGCGGCTTGACCGCTGCCTGAGCCGGCGACGTTCGATGCCGGGATTGGCGGATCAGCTGGATGTGGACATTCAAGCCTCGAGCCCGCCGGTGAGCGTGCCTGCGGTCAGGGTGGTGAAGTTGGAGCAAGCGCATGCATATTCGTAAATTCGATCGCGGATTCACGCGCCGCAAGTTCCTGGCGGACGCCGCGAAAGGTGTTCTGAGCACAGGCGTGCTGGGTTCCACCTGGCAGGCGATCGCGCAGACCGGGGATATCAGCAAGGCCTATCCGGAGGAGTTGCTGTCCGTGGAGGGTTATACCAAGGGCAAAGTCAAAACCGGCGACATGATCACCTCCGCCAATGTGGAGCATGTCAAGGATTTGCTCGAACCCATCCGCTACGAGCAGATTCTCAAACACGGGCGTCAGCTGAAAGTGGTGCCGACCACCACCGACATCATGAAAACCTCGCCTTGGGAGTACATCGAGGCGACGCTGAAAAATGCCGGAAAAGCCCGCTTTGACGACAACGGCAACGTGGTCGCGCCAGACGGAAGACCCTGGATTGGCGGCAACCCTTTCCCGGATCCCAAAAATGGTCTGGAACTTTTTGCGGCACAAACCCTGAGTTGGGGGCGGCACGATGCCTCGTTCTACGCCGTCAAGATGTACAACCTCAATGCCAAGGGTTCCATCACCCATACCTACGAGGGCGGTTGGGCGGAGCTGGCGCCGGTAGGCCGGGTGGTGATGGACCCCAAGCCCTATTGGGAAGAACACATCGACAAGCTGCGGTTTCAAAGTGTTTTCTTCACCGAACCCAACCAGTATGCCGGCACTTCATTTCTGAATATCTGGAGCTACGATCACCGCGAGTTCCCGCTGCTCTATGGCTACGTGCCGGAATTTCGCCGTATTCGACAGTTCCCCACGGATCAGCGTTTTGAACCATTGCTGCCAGGGCTGACGCTGTACCTGTCGGATGCCTGGGCCGCGGGTGATCCGCTGTATACCTGGAGTGGTTACAAGATCGTGCATCGCGGGCCGTTTCTGGGCGGGCTGTCCGGCGGCTGGAACTCGGATCACCCGAACTGGGAGCACCGCACCCATGGCGGTCCCAAGGGCGAATCGTTCTGGGACGCGACCGTGGAAATGGTGCCCGAAGTGATTACGGTTGAGGCGCAACCGACCGGATTTCCACGCGCGCCGGTATCCAAGAAACGGGTCTGGTTCGATGCCCGGAATCAACTGCTGGCCGGGATGATCACCTACGACCGCAAGGGGCAGCCGTTTCGCTCATTCGACGGCGCGTATGATCTGTACGATCACGGTGGAGACAAAAAGGTCATCGATGGTGCCCATCCGTACTGGAGCTGGGGGCACTTGACGTCTTCGAACATTCAGACCGGAGAGGTGACCCGCCTGGAGCAGGTCAAGGATATTCAGGGCCATGTCAGCGGCGCCAATGATCCGGACATGTACGAGAATTATCTGACGCAGGTTGCGCTGATGCGTCTGGGCAAGGTTTAGTAAAGCGTCACCAGGCAAGGCCAAGGATCGTCGAAACCCAGACGACCCCCATGGTTTCATGACAACAGAAGAACAAGGGGAGGCGTTTTTCGCAATGGATTCATTTCGTTTTCGGCTGGCCCGTTGGGTACTGGCGCACCGCAAGCTGGTCTGGGCTTTTTTTGCGCTGGTGACCTTGTTTTTCGCCGCCGGGCTGCCAAACGTGAAACTACAGACGGTTTTTTCTGACCTTCTGCCCAGCAATGATCCGTTTGTCCAGGTATTCAAGGATCACCCCAATTTCGGCAACCCCTTGACCATGGCGGTCATGGTTCGGCGCAAGGATGGCGATGTCTACAACGCCGAAACCATCCAGAAAGTGTGGCAGTTGACGCGGGATATCGATCTGGCGCCGGCGGTTGATCACGATCAAATCCTGTCCATCACCACCGAAAAAGCGCGTTATTCGGAAGCCACGCCTTTTGGTGTGGACATGCGCCCCTTGATGGGGGATCGGCCGCCGACAACCGAAGAAGAAATCGCCGTTTTCAAAGCGCGGGTCGACAAGTCGCCCAATGTGCGCGTGTTTCTGATTTCGCGCGACGATACCGCCACCATCATCACCGCCACCTTTATCGAGCACAAGCTGGACTACGGTGCGTCATTTGATTATGTCCAGAATCTGGTGGAAGCCGCGCGTGACGAACATCACGACGTTTATCTGGCAGGGCAACCGGCGCTGACCGGCTGGGTTTACAAATACGAGCTGCAGATGATCAGCATTTTCGCGGTCACGCTGCTCGCACTGTTGCTGGCGCTGGTTTTCTACATGCGCAATCTGGTGGGTGTTCTCACCCCCGTCATTACCAGTCTGGTGGCGGCGATCTGGGCTTTTGGACTGGTCGCCTGGCTCGATATTTCCATCGAGCCTTTGTTGATGATCGTGCCCTTGCTGTTGACCGCGCGCTCGTTTTCGCACGGCGTTCAGTTCACCGAGCGCTATTACGAGGTATATGCGCACGTCAAGGACCGACACAAGGCGGCGGAAATCACCATGGGGGTGATGATGGCGCCCAGTATTTTGAGCATCATCACCGATATCTTTGGCATTTTCGTGGTGGTTGCGGCGCCGATTCCGGCCATGGTGAAGCACGCCATTTTCTGTGGCATGTGGGCGGTGTGGCTGATTCCCACCGGCGTATTTCTGATTTCATTATTGCTTTGTAGCCTTCCGCCGCCAAAAGACGTGGATCGACTGGTGGGGCGCGGGCAACAGTCCAGCGTACATAGCCGCTTCAGTGTGCTTCTTCGTTGGATTGCACGCCTGAGCTTCGGCTCGCGTGCGCGGTATACGGCGGTGGCCATCGCCATTCTGGCCGTCAGTGCCACCTACACCGCGTTTCAGATAAAAATCGGAAACCCGGTCGAAGGGACGAATCTGCTCTGGGATGATTCGGAATTCAATACTGCGGTTCGCCAGATCAACGCCAATTTTCCAGGGGTGAACACCCTGGAAATCGTGTTGGAAGCCAAGGACCAGGAACGCGAACAGTGGATGGCTTCGGAGTCGCAAAGCATCCAGATCATGCAGCGTTTGCAGCGTTATCTTGAAAACGAGGCGCTGCCGCCCAGAGCCACGCTTTCATTCGCCGATTATCTGGGCGAAGCCAATCGTTTATTCAACGGTGGTCACCCGAAATGGGTGCCTTTGGATGATCGTACGCGCGCCACCAATGCGGCCGCAGTTGGCGTCATGATGGGTTCCAGTACCAAGGCATTTGGCCATGTGGTGAGCTTTGATATGCAGAACGCCACCGTGTCGATTTGGTACAAGGACAACAAGCAGGAAACCATTGATGCGGCCTTGGCGTCAGCGCGCCGAGCCATCGACGCGGTGGGTGAGGATCACGAAAATTTCACCGTTCGCCTGGGCACCGGGACCATCGCATTGCAGGAGGCGGTGAACCTGGTGGTGGATCGCTATCACTGGATCGTCGTGGCGGTGTTGAACCTGTTCGTGTTCACCACCTGCAGCTTGGCCTATCGCTCGGTCGTTGCCGGTTTGATTCTGCTGGTGCCGGTAAACCTGTCGCATCAGGTCATGATTGCCGCCATGCATTTGCTCGGCGTCGGGCTGGATGTCAACTCCATGATCGTCGCCGCCATCGGCGTCGGCGTCGGGATTGATTACGGGATTTATCTGTTGTCGCGCATCTGTGAGGAATATCAGGCCGCCGATGGCGATTGGGGACGTGCCATCAGTGAGGCCCTGTCCACCACCGGAAAGGCAATCATGTTCACCGCCACCATCATGACGGTCGGGATTCTGCCCTGGTATTTTCTTTCCGAGATTCGATTCGTTGCGGATATGGGGCTGCTGCTGGTCGTCATCATGGGCATCAACATGCTCATGGCGCTGGTGGTATTGCCCTTGCTGGTTGGACTGGTCAAGCCGGCGTTCGCGGCGCGCAAGGATTTGCTGGTGGGCGAGGGCGTGACCGAGGAAGTGCTGAAAAAGCACGCTCCGAACGCCTGAGCGAACGGAGCGGGTGCTCGTTAAAGTTCCCAGATAATCGTTTTCTTCTGCGCGAACCAGTCGTCGATTTTCGACGCGTAATGGTCTTCGATGATGTTGCGCTTGATTTTCATCGTTGGCGTCAGAAAGCCGTTGGCAATACTCCAGGTCTCTCCGACGATAACCAGAAATTTCATCTGCTCATGCGGATCCAGGCCGGCATTGGTTTGGTTCATCAGCGCCTTGAGCTCTTCGCCAAGCGCGTTTCGGTGGTTGTCGTTGAGCGCTGTGCGCGCCTCCTCGGCCAGCATCACTAGGCCGAAGGTGGCCGGCTGGTTGGCGCCGCCCACGCAAACCGCCTCAATCTCCGGGTGGGTATTGAGTTTGTTTTCGATCGGCACCGGCGCCACGTATTTGCCTTTCGACGTTTTGAACAATTCCTTGATGCGACCGGTGATTTTCAAACGATTTTCATCGTCATACTCGCCCATGTCGCCGGTCTTGAAGAAGCCGTCGTCGGTAAACGCCGCTTTGGTTTTTTCCGGCTCCTTGAAATAACCCATCATGCAGCCGGGGCTCTTGATCAGAATTTCACCGTTTTCCGCAATGCGTGTTTCCACGCCATCTTGCGGTACGCCGACATAACCGACGCGAACCGCTCCCGGCTCGCTCATGTGGGAGTAGGCGAAGTCCTCACTCATGCCGTAGCCTTCCAGCAGTTCCAGGCCCAAACTGCGATACCAATCCAGCGTCACCGCCGGCAATGGCGCTGATCCGGTGCCGGCGAATCGCGCGTGCTCCAGCCCCAGCTGTTCCAGTATTTTCTTCTTGAAGATTTTGGAAACGACCGGAATCCTGAAAAGCAGCTTTTGGCGTTTTTCAGGAATCTTGGCGTTGACCGCCGATTCAAACTTGCACCACAGGCGAGGGACCGACATGAATACCGTCGGTTTGGCGCGCCGCAAGTCCTGTGGGAAGGTCTCCAGGCTTTCCGTGAAATAAACCTGGTTGCCGAAAAAACAGCTTGGGGTTTCGATGAGCGCGCGTTCGATGACGTGCGCCAGCGGCAGATAGGACAACGCACGATCCGCCGGCGTGACCCCCAGCAGTCGTTTTGACGCGCCGGCAACAATTTCAAAGGCCTTGAAGCTATGCATGACGCCCTTGGGTTTGCCGGTGCTGCCGCTGGTGTAGACGATGGTCGCCATTTCTTGCGGGTCACGCTCAGGCTCGCCGGGCATGGGCTCGGTGTTGGCCATGATGTCGTCCCATTGCGGATACTGGGTGTCCGGCGCCATGGGCAGCGTGATGCCGGGCAGATCATCGGCGACGCCGGGTTTCATATCGTCCCAGTCGTCCAGTTTTCCAACAAACAACAGCCGTGCTTCACTGTGCTCGAGAATGTAGCGAACCGACTCGGCATTCAGTGTGGGATAAATGGGAACCGAGACATGTCCCGCCATCCAGATCGCCCAGTCCGCCATCATCCAGTGCGCGCTGTTTTTCGCAAGCAAGGCGATCTGACTGCCGGCGGGGAAATCAAGCGACTTGAGATGAGCGGCCATTCTGCGGGTTTGATCCATGCATTGGGCCCAGCTCAGCTGCTGTACTTTGCCGGCACCGATGGGCTGCACGAAGTGCAGATCGTTCGGCGTGGTTTTCTCCCAGTGGTACAAACGACTGAGAATGGTTTGTTGTGACATGTGCGGCCCCCTGGTTTGTGGGTCGATTTCGCCCGAAAGTGTGCTTGCCGGCGGGTCTTGGCCCATTCGGCACCAAAGCGGCATAGGTTACGATGAAATCGCGTGTGCAGGTAGCCGTGTTGCGTCACGCATCGTGGTGCTGCCGTCGCGCCGTGATTTGTTTGCGGCTCGCCATTGAGGCCATTGACGAGCCAACGGTGAGCGCCGCACTGGCTTGCGACAGTCGCGTTGCCGGGGACATGCCTCAGTCACCGGCGCGCCAGCGGTGCTGAGTGAGGGCTCGAGCGTGCCGGGGGAACCGTGGTCAAGGCGCCTGGGTGCGAGGGTCAGGTTCTCAAGTGCGGCTGTGCTTGATGGCGCCGGCGTCAGCAGGCGAATGAAATCCGGAGAATGAGGATTTGCAGCGGCTTGCGCCAAATTTCGCCCAGGAGTTGCGCAACTAATTGATTTTATTGGCGCTCCCACGGGGACTCGAACCCCGGTTTTCGCCGTGAGAGGGCGACGTCCTAGGCCGCTAGACGATGGGAGCGTGTCGCGCGCCGCTCATTATACGAACAGTTTGCGGGCGCCAGTGGAGATGTCGATGCAGCAGACAGGTATCATATGCAGCCTTGTCGCCACTCGTCGTGCGACGCAGCCAACCCCGGAAGCAGATTTGTCATTGCCCCGACGCTATCCGCGCGCCGAGCATCCGATTTCGCGCTCGAACCTGTCCAGCGGCGCGCTGAAGACACTTTATACCCTCAAAGACGCCGGATTTCAGGCCTACCTGGTCGGCGGTGGCGTGCGTGATCTGTTGGCTGGTTTGCAGCCAAAGGATTTCGACATCGCGACCGATGCACACCCGGAGCAGGTCAAGGCGCTGTTTCGTTCCTGTCGGCTGATCGGTCGGCGGTTCGTCATTTGCCACGTTCGTTTCGGCGGCGAGGTGCTGGAGGTGACCACTTTTCGCGGCCCGATCACCGACGGTCACGAGCGCGACGACACCGGCCGTATTCTCAGTGACAATGATTACGGCACGCTGGAGGAGGATGCCTTTCGGCGCGACTTCACCGTCAACGCCCTGTACTACGACATTCGCGACTACGCGGTGGTGGACTTTTGCGACGGCGTGGGCGATCTCAATGCAGGCGTTCTGCGGCTCATTGGTGACCCGGAGCTGCGCTATCGCGAAGATCCGGTGCGCATGCTGCGGGCGATTCGCATCGCCAACAAGCTCAAGTATCGGCTCGACGAAGCCACCGCAGCGCCCATCGCCCGGTTCGCCGCGCTGCTGAATGAGGTGCCGCCGGCGCGCTTGTTCGATGAAGTGCTGAAAGTGCTGATGAACCCACAGGCCGCCGACAATCTGTACGGCATGCGGGTGTACGGCCTGTTCGCGCAGCTGTTTCCGCAAACCGATGCGCTGCTGGAGCAGCCGCCGGTGATGAATTTCATCATGGCCGCGCTCAACAACACCGCCAAACGCATTGAAGATGATTTGCCGGTGAGTCCGGCGTTTCTGTACGCGACCCTGTTGTGGCCGGCGGTGGAACAGCAGGCGCAAGAACTGACGCAGACGCAGGGACACAATCCGGCCATTGCCATGGCGCAGGCCGGGGAAGCGGTGATTGCCCGGGCTGTGCATCGGGTGGCGATTCCCAAACGTTTTTCGGTGCCGATGCGGGAAATCTGGGACATACAGGTGCGATTGACGCGCGTGCACGGCAGCCGTCCGAAACGCTTGATGACGCATCCGCGATTCCGTGCCGCTTATGATTTTCTGTTGCTGCGCGCACCGTTTGGCGACGCTGGCCTGCAGGCGCTTGCTCAATGGTGGACTCAAGCACAGCAGGACGCCGAATTGCCGCCCTTGACCGAGGAACTCAATGGCGTGTCGGTCACGGATGCGCCAACGCGCAAACGTCGGCGGCGAGGCGGGCGCCGACGCAACGCCAGCCGTTCGGACGCCGCGCAACCGTCAGCCGACTGAACCCGATGCCGGAGCGCTGTGCGTACATCGGCTTGGGCGCGAATCTGCAATCACCGGATGCGCAGATCAGGCAGGCCTTGCTGGAAATCTCGCGGTTGCCGCAGAGCCACCTGCTTGCGCAGTCGGCGCTGTTTCGCAGCCCGCCGATGGATGGCAGTGCGCAGCCCGATTATTGCAATGCGGTTTGTGCGATTCGGACAAGCCTGGAGCCGCTGGTCTTGCTGGATGCTTTGCTGGGGCTGGAACGTCGGCACGGACGTGACCGTGGCAAGGATCGCTGGGGGCCGCGCACGCTGGATCTGGATCTATTGCATGTTCAGGGCGTGACGTCCTGCCAGGGGCGCTTGCGGTTGCCGCATCCGGGCGTGGCCCGTCGCAATTTCGTGTTGGTGCCGCTGGCGCAAATCGCAGCGGATCTGCAGATTCCAGGTGTTGGCGATATCGGCCAACTCGCGGCCGAAATCGAACAGGCCAATCTGGCGCCCTGGCCAGCTTCCTGAACGGTCGCCACCCCTTGCTTTGTTATATTGCGGCGCCCGTTTCCCAAGCCGAGCGAGCATGAGCGAAACCAAACCGGTTCAGATGGCCGAACTGCGGCGCATGCGTGCAGATGGCGAGCGCATCGCCTGTCTGACCTGCTATGACGCCAGCTTCGCGCTGATCGAGGATCGCGCCGGTGTTGATCTGATTCTGATCGGTGATTCGCTGGGCATGGTGTTGCACGGCGGCGGGACCACCACGCCGGTGACGGTGGACGACATCGTTTACCACAGCCGTTGCGTCGCGCCGCATCTGAAGCGTGCCTTTCTGGTGGCGGACCTGCCGTTTCTGTCCTATGCCACTCTGGAGCGGGCGTTGGATGCGAGCCAGCGCGTGATGCAGGAAGGCGGCGCCAAGATGGTGAAACTGGAAGGCGGGCGTGAGCAGGCCAGCATCGTGGAATACCTGTCTGTTCGCGGCGTTCCGGTGTGCGCGCATCTGGGCTTGCAACCGCAGTTCGTGCACAAGATGGGCGCCATGAAGGTGCAGGGGCGTGAGCAAGCGGCGGCTGAGGCGATGTTGCAGGACGCCCACATTCTGGCCGAGGCAGGTGCGGATCTGTTGCTGCTGGAATGTATTCCGCCGGACCTGGGTCAGCAACTGGCCGAGGCCAGTCCGGTGCCGGTGATCGGCATCGGCGCCGGCGCCAAGGTGCATGGCCAGATTCTGGTGCTGCACGACATTCTGAATATCTCACCCATGGTCACCGTTGGGCGCACGCCGCGGTTCGTGAAGAATTACATGACCGGCGGCGCGGACGTCGAACAGGCGATTCGCAACTACGTGGCGGAAGTCAAGTCGGGTGCTTATCCGGCGGCTGAGCATTGTTTCTAAGCCGCGTTCTCTGAGCATGATCACGGTGCATGAGGTCGCACGGCTGCGCCAGCAAGTTCAGTCGTGGCGGGCTCAGGGCCAGCGGATCGGGTTCGTGCCCACCATGGGGAATCTGCACCAAGGTCACTTGTGTTTGGTACGCAAGGCGCAGCAAGTGTGTGATCGGGTCGTGGTGAGCATCTTCGTCAACCCACTGCAGTTCGGGCCCAATGAAGATTTCGCCACCTATCCGCGAACGCTGAGCGCCGATGCCGAGCAGCTGTCGGCGATGGCTTGTGATCTGTTGTTTGCGCCCACTGCACAGACCATGTATCCCAATGGGCGCCAGGACATGACGCGCCTGCAGGTGCCGCGGCTGGGGCGCATTCTGGAAGGCGAGTTTCGCCCCGGTTTTTTCGATGGCGTGGCCACCGTGGTCAACATCCTGTTCAATCAGGTGCAGGCGGATGTGGCGGTATTCGGGCAGAAGGATTATCAGCAGTTGTTGATGATCCGGCGCATGGTCAATGACCTGCACTTGCCGGTCGAAATCATCGGCCATCCCACCGCGCGCGAAGCCGACGGCCTGGCCCTGTCGTCTCGCAACCAGTATCTGGATGCGGCTTCGCGCCAGCAAGCCCCGCAGATCCATGCGCTGCTGCAACAGACGGTCGATCAATTGCGCAAGGGTCGGCAGGATTACGCGGCGATCGAAGCCGAGGGCCTGGCTGTTCTGAAGGCGCAGGGTTTCACGCCGCAGTATTTGTGCGTTCGCAACCCGGACTTGGACAATCCTTGCCCAGGTCAAACGCGCGGCGTGGTGCTGGTCGCCGCGCTGCTTGGCTCTACACGGTTGATTGATAACGTAATTTTCGAATTGTGACAGTTGGCTTGCGGGGCCGTTAAGCGGCGAGTAAACTGCCACCCCTTCAGTTCAACATGCTGTTTGATTCGCGGGCGTATGTCTTAGTGGGCCGCCCTTTCTTTCGTAGTACCAACACTTGATGCCGGGTGCATGTCTTAGTGGGCCACCCGGGGTCGCCTGCCATGGAAAGTCCCATGCAACTGACGATGCTCAAGTGCAAGCTTCACCAAGCTTGTGTGACCCACGCCGAACTTGATTACGACGGTTCCTGTGCAATTGATTCGGACTTGCTGGATCTTGCGGGAATGCTCGAGTTTGAGCAGATCGAGATTTACAACATCAGTAACGGAGAGCGTTTCACCACTTACGCCATTCGGGCCGAAGCCGGTTCGGGGGTGATTTCCGTCAATGGCGCGGCGGCACACAAGGCGAGTGTGGGTGATCGGGTGATCATCTGTGCCTATGGCGGCATGGAAGCCGGCGCCGCCCGCGCGTTCAAGCCGCGACTGATTTACCTGGATCAGCAGAATCAGGTGGTGCGCACCGCCAATACCATTCCGGTTCAGGCCGCCTAGTCAAAGGCGGTAACGCTTCGTTCAGCGCTTTCCCGGGAGCACGCAAGGCGCGTGTCCGCGCAATCCTTCTTCGCAACGCAGATTTACCAGGCGCCGCTGCTTCGCAGCGGCGGCGCGGGTTTTGCGCGCGATGTGCTGAAAGAATCGCGCCAGATTCGGGATTATGATCGTGCTGGACAGCGCTGGTCGAAGAAGGGCTATCCCGGCGGCTATACCAGCTACGGATCGATGGATCAGCTGCATCGCTTTTCCTCGGGCTTTGACGATTTGCGCAAGGCCATCGACCGCCACGTCGAACGCTACGCGCGTGCGCTGGCCTGGGATCTGGACCGGATCGAGCTGGTGATGACCGATTGCTGGCTCAACATCATGCCCAAGGCTTGCGCGCACAGCTTTCATTTGCATCCGCAATCCGCCATCAGCGGCACTTATTATGCGTTCGTCCCCAAGGGCGCGCCGGGCTTGCGGATCGAGGATCCGCGCTTGAGCTGTTTGATGGCGGCGCCGCCGATGCGAGCCGACGTTGAGGAAGCCATGCAGCGTCACGTCACGTTGCCCGCGCGCACTGGCGATCTGATTCTGTTCGAGAGCTGGCTGCGGCATGAGGTGCCGGCCAATCCGGTCAAGACCGAACGGGTCAGCATCAGCTTCAACTACCACTGGCAATAGGCTGGATGCGGGGCTGCGCGTTACAGTGCGTGCATGAGTGAGGGTGATTCAAGCGCCTGTCGGGCGGCGTTGCATGCGCAAGCCGGGCGTATGCAGCAGCAGCATCTGCGCGACCTGTTTCAGCGCGATCCACAACGTGCGCAGCGCTATTGTCTCAGCGCTGGCGGCTTGACCCTGGATTACGCCAAGCAGCTGGTGGACGATACGGTGCTGGAAAAACTGCTGGCTTTTGCAAAGGCGCGAAAGCTGGATCAGTGGATTGAAAGACTGTTCGCCGGAGCGCGCATCAATCACACCGAAAATCGCGCCGCCTTGCACATGGCCTTGCGTGCGAGCCGTGATCAGTGTTTCGAACTGGATGGCGAAAACCAGGTGCCACAAGTACATCGGGTACTGGATGCGATGACGCGCTTTGCCCGAGGCGTGCGCGATGGGCAGTTGCTGGGCGCCACTGGCGAGCGTTTCAGCGACGTGGTCAACATCGGCATCGGCGGTTCTGATCTGGGGCCACGGATGGTTTGCAAGGCGCTGGCGCCACAGATTGACGGTCCGCAGCCGCACTTCGTCGCCAACGTGGATGGCCATCAGATCGACACCGTTTTGAAGCGGCTGGATGCGCGTCGCAGTCTGTTTGTCGTGACCTCCAAAACCTTCACCACGCAGGAAACCATGGCCAACGCCAATGCGGCGAGACAGTGGTTGACGGCGCAGTTGGGAGAGGCTGCGGTCGCACAGCATTTCGCGGCGGTTTCCACCAACCTGGACGCCGCCGCTGCCTTTGGCATTGCCGATGATCAGGTGTTCGGATTTTGGGATTGGGTGGGCGGTCGTTACTCGCTGTGGTCAGCGGTCGGGCTGTCCGCGCTCATCGCCTTGGGGCCGGCGCGATTTCAGCAATTGCTGGCCGGCGCCAGACAAATGGATCAGCACTTTCGTGAAACGCCGCTGGACGAAAACATGCCGGTGTTGATGGCGCTGCTGGCATTCTGGAACCGCAACGGGTTGCAGATGCAAAGTCAGGTGCTGGCGCCTTATGCGCAGGCGCTGGAGCTGTTCGTGCCCTGGCTGCAACAGCTGGAAATGGAATCCAACGGAAAATCCGTGCAGCGTGATGGCGTGACGGCGCAAAGCGCGACCACCCCGGCGCTATGGGGCGATGTGGGCACCAATGCCCAGCACGCCTTCTTTCAGATGCTGCATCAATCCCCCGACCGTCATCCGGTGGATTTCATCCTGCCGGTTCAATGCGAACACCCGTTTGCCGAACAACATCGCCTGCTCATCGCCAATTGTCTGGCGCAGTCGGCCGCGCTCATGCAAGGCAAAAGCGCGGAGAAAGTTCGACAGGAATTGCTTGATAAAGGCATGCGCGGTGAAGAACTGGAGCAAGCGATCCCGCATCGTGTGTTCTCCGGCAACCGTCCGAGCAATACCTTGTTGATGCAGCGGCTGGACGCCACCCATCTGGGCGCCTTGCTGGCGCTTTACGAACACCGCACTTTTGTGCTCAGCGTCTTGTGGAATCTGAACGCGTTTGATCAATGGGGGGTGGAATTGGGCAAGCAGCTAGCCAGGCGATTGCTGGCGCCCGGTGCCAGCCAGGATGCGTCGCTGGATGCCTCTACCCGTGCACTGATGCGGCGAACCGGTTTGATCGGTCGGGGTTGAGTCGCTGCTATCGTGGCGCATAGGCGCGCAGAAACACGTCCACCGCCTCTTTCACATATTTCTTGCGCGCTTGGCTTGGTAACATGGATTCGGCGCCCACCAGCTGCTTGAGATGATGTTGGCCTTTCATCATGGACAGAAAATGGGTGGCGGCCCGCTCGGGATCCGCAATATCGAGGTCGCCGGCATCATGCACCGTGGTCAGATACTGTGCCAGCAGCCCGATATTTCGTGCGGGGCCGGACTCCCAGAATAGGCGACCCAGGCGGTTGACTCGGGCGCCCTGCGAGGCCAGAAGCCGACACAGATTCATGGGATCCTCATCCAGAATCAGGTCCAGGAAGCCCTCTCCAATGCGGCACAGGCGCTGCCTGACGGGCTCGTCCGACTGGCCCAGAAATACCGCGTCGGGCGTGTGTTGGGCACATTTGGCGGTGACTGCGTACCGGAACAGATCTTCCTTGCAGTTGAAATGCCGATAGACCGTCACTTTCGATACACCGGCTTGCGCCGCGATCTGGTCCATGCTGGTTCCATCCAGCCCATGGCGGGCAAACAGACGCTTGGCGCAGTCGAGGATTGCGTCGCGCTTTTCGGCATTCTGCGGTCGCCCCCTGGTGCCGCGGCCCGATGCGCTGGCCTGGTGCCCACGTTCTTCCCGGCCTGAAAGTTGAGAATCTTTCACGTTGCTGATGATTCCGAATCGATCGGACATTTCTCGCGACCCACTAATTTATGTACTATACCGTACAGTTTAGTTGGATCAACCGGAGCCTAGCTTGCGCAAGACGGTGCGGATTTGCCTGATGGGCGTCGTTGGCTGTGCAGCGCTTGTCGCCTGCAAGGCGCCAGCGCCGCCGCCAACCAATGCCCGAGTCGTGGTGGTCGATTCTCCGGTCGCGGTGACCGAGGCCGGCGCCGAAGTGTTTCCGGGCTCGATTCACGCGGCCACCGAAGCCGATCTGTCGTTCCGGGTTTCCGGGAAAATCATCGAGCGGCCAGTGGACATGGGCGCGCGCGTTGAAAAAGGCGCCACCATCGCCACGGTGGACCCCGAAGACGCACGCTTGAATCTGCAACGGGCCCGCGCCGCCGTGGCCGCGGCCGAGGCTGATCTGTGGCTGTCCGAAGAAGAGGAACGACGCCACCGGGATCTCAAGGAACGTGGTTTCGTCGGGCAGTCGCTCGTGGACAGCCGGGCCAACGCGACCAAGCGCGCCCGGGCCTTGCTCAAAGAGGCGCGCTCAAATCTGGATTTGGCAAAGAATCAGTCCGATTACACCCGGCTGACCGCGCAGGCTGATGGTGTCATTACGCAGGTGCTGGCCGAGCCTGGCATGGTGGTGGCCGCCGGACAGCCGATCGCGCGGTTCGCGGCCAACGGCGCGCGCGAAGTACGTTTCGTCGTCCCCGAAGGTCGGGTGGGTGAGCTGATGAGCGCGCAGCGCATCAGCGTTCGGCTCTACGCGCACCCGCAGCGAGCCTACGTCGGCCGGATTCGCGACATCAGTCCCCAGGCCGACCCCAGCACGCGGACGCACGACGCCCGCGTCACCATTTTGGAAGCCGATGAGGCGGTCGAGCTGGGCGCCACGGCCAATGTGGTGATTGGAAACCCGGTGGCGATCAAGGCCTTTCGTCTGCCGTCGACTGCGGTCGGCGAGAACGCAGCGGATCAACCGTCGGTGTGGGTGGTCTCCGGCGACGCCGACGGCCCCAAAACCGTATCACCCCGCCCGGTACAGGTGGTTCAGGTTTTCGATGGTGCCGTCATTGTCTCGGGTGATCTGACCGAGGCCGATCTGGTGGTCTCCGCCGGCATTCACCTGTTGACCGCCGGGATGCCCGTAGCCCCGGTCGACCGGCAAGCGCCGCCGGCGCTCTGAGCCCGAAGCCATGCGTCGATTCAACCTCAGCCAGTGGGCACTGGCCAACCGGGAGCTGGTCACTTTCTTCATGGCGCTGTTGGGCGTCATCGGGACGCTGAGCTATTTCGAGCTGGGGCGTTCGGAAGACCCGCCGTTCACCTTCCGCGTCATGGTGGTCCGCGCGTTCTGGCCCGGCGCGACCCCGGACGAGGTGGATCGGCTGGTCACTGACCGCATCGAGGAAAAGCTGCAGGGCTTGGGTGCGATTGATTATCTGCGCTCGTACTCCAGACCCGGAGAGTCGCAGGTGTTCGTGATCTTCCGCGACGACGGGGATCCCAAGCAGGTGTCCGAGCACTACTATCAAGTGCGGAAGAAAATCAACGACATCCGCCACAGGTTTCCGGTCGGTGTGCAAGGTCCGTTTTTCGACGATGAGTTCGGCGACACCTTTGGCAATATCTACGCCCTGCAAGGACCGGACTTCACCTACGAGGAACTGCGCGACTATGCCGACCAAATCAAGGAACGCCTGCTGCGTGTGCCGGACGTCGCCAAGGTCGAATTGCTGGGGCTGCAGCAAGAGCGCCTGTTCATCGACCTGACCAACGCTCGCCGTTCCCGGCTGAAGATTCCGGCCGCCGTACTGGTGGATGCCCTGCAATCCCAGAACGCCGTGCTGGCCGCGGGGGATTTCAGCACGCAAACCGACCGAATCCATGTCCGCGTCAGCGGCAACCTGGAGACCGTGGATCAGCTGCACGATCTCCCCATTCGTTACCAGGGGCGGACATTCCGGCTGGGCGATATTGCGGAGGTCCATCGCGGCTATCAGGATCCTCCGGCGCCGCGTGTGCATTTCAACGGCGAACCGGCGCTGGGCATCGCCGTATCCATGCACAAAGGGGGGAACATCGTCAGGCTTGGCCAGGCCCTGGACGCCGAATTCGCGGCCTTGACGCAGGATGTTCCGCTGGGGATGCGGCTGTCCAAGCTGGCCGACCAGCCGGCGGCCGTCACACGCGGTGTCGGCGAGTTCGTCAAGGTACTGGCCGAAGCCGTGGTGATCGTGCTGGCGGTCAGCTTTCTTTCGCTTGGCGTCAGAACCGGGCTGGTAGTCGCCCTTTCCATTCCCTTGGTGCTGGCGATGACCTTTGCGGCAATGCACTACTTCAACATCGACCTGCACAAGATTTCTCTTGGCTCGCTGGTGTTGGCCCTGGGCCTGCTGGTGGACGACGCCATCATCGCCGTGGAAATGATGTCGGTGAAACTCGAAGAAGGAATGGATCGCATCAAGGCGGCGGCGTTCACTTACACCAGCACGGCGTTTCCCATGCTTTCCGGAACCGTGGTCACGGCCGCCGGCTTCTTGCCCATCGCAACCGCCGCCAGCAGCACGGGCGAGTACACACGGTCCATCTTCCAGGTCGTCACCATCGCCTTGCTGCTGTCCTGGATCGCGGCGGTCATGTTCGTGCCATTGCTCGGCTACTGGCTGCTGCCGGCCAAGGGGCGCGCAACAAAGTCCGGCATGGGTGAAGATGACGGCCTGTACCAGACACCGTTCTACAAGCGTTTTCGCGGCATCGTCGAATTCTGCATCAATCGCCGTTGGACCACGATCATCGCCACGGTCGCAATCTTCATCGCAAGTCTTGGCCTGTTCGCGGTGGTTCCCCAGCAGTTTTTCCCGTCCTCGACCCGACTCGAATTGATGGTCGATCTCAAGCTTGCCGAGGGCGCGTCGATTCAGGCAACCGAGGCGGCCGTGGAGCGATTCGAAGCGCTGATCCAGGACCGGCCCGGCATCAAGAGTTACGCAAGCTATGTCGGCAGCGGCTCACCGCGCTTTTTTCTGTCGCTGGATCTGCAATTGCCAGCGTCCAGCTTCGCCCAGTTCGTGATCAATACGAACGACATCCACAGCAGGGAAGAGATACGCGCATGGTTGCTGGAGCAAATGCCCCGGCACTTTCCGGATCTTCGCTGGCGCATCAACCGGCTGGAAAACGGTCCGCCGGTCGGCTATGTGCTGCAGTACCGCATCTCCGGCCCCGATGTTGATGTTGCGCGCCGCCAGGCGCAGAAAATTGCCGACCTGATGCGCGCCAACCCCCATCCTGCAGCGGTGCATTTGGACACCGCCGAAAAATCCAAAGTCATCCGGGTCGAAATCGACCAGGATCGGGCGCGCGCCTTGGGTGTGTCCACACGTTCGGTGTCGGATTTTCTGCAAACGTCCATCAGAGGCACCCAGCTGTCCGCCATGCGCGAGAACAATCGCCTGGTCGGGATCGAGTTGCGCGGCGCCCGCAGTGAGCGTGCGGCGATTGAGCGGCTGAGCAGCCTGTCCGTGCCGACCGACACCGGCGCCAACATTCCGCTTTCTCAAATCGCCCGGCTGAGCGTTGATTTCGAGGAAGGCATCCTCTGGCGTCGTGACCGTATGCCCACGGTCACCGCCCGCGCCGACATCTACTCGGATATTCAACCGCCGCAAGTGGTTGCGCAACTGGCGCCGGCGGTGGAAGCCATCAGGTCGCAGTTGCCGCGCGGGTATCGCCTGGAGGTGGGCGGCACCGTAGAGGATGCCGCCAGGGGACAAAAAAGCGTCAACGCCGGGATGCCGCTGTTTCTCCTGGTGGTGGTCACCGTGCTCATGTTGCAGTTGAAGCGGCTGTCGCTGGTTGCCATGGTGTTGCTCACCGCCCCGCTCGGGCTGATCGGCGTGCCGGCGTTCCTGCTGATGTTCGGAAAACCTTTCGGCTTCGTCGCCATGCTGGGCACGATTGCCCTGTTCGGCATGATCATGCGCAACACCGTCATTCTGGTCGATCAGATCGATCAGAATCTGAAATCGGGCCTGACGAACTTTGAAGCCATCAGCCAAGCCACCGTGCGTCGCTTTCGTCCCATCGTCCTGACCGCGGCTACCGCCATGTTGGCGATGGTGCCGTTGTCGACAAGCGTGTTCTTCGGGCCGCAGGCGGTTGCGATCATGGGCGGACTGATTGCCGCAACCGGGCTGACCTTGCTGTTCGTGCCCGCCCTGTACGCTGCCTGGTTTCGCGTACCCCGGCAGCTCGGCCCAGTCACCACACCGCGGGCGTCATGAGCGGCCATGGGTCGGGCTGCCGGCGTTGTCGGCAATGAACCTGTCCGTTGGTCACGGCGGCTTTGGCAAGCCGGTTTCATGGGGGGTTGACCCACCCGCCGTGCGGGGTGCGGCATCGCGCGTGATTGATCCGGGTTCGCCGCTTTTGGCGCTGCGCTGCTGATCCATCGCCCACTGCACGTGTTCGCGCACGACCGGGTCGGGGTGATCGGCACGACGCGTGAGCGCATCAAGCACTTTCTGGCTGCGCGGCGCATTGCCCAGCGCGACCGCCAGATTGCGTAGCCATCGGGCGTGATCCAGGCGGCGCAGCGCCATGCCTTGGGTGCGCGAAAGCCATTCGGTTTCGCTCCAGGCAAACAGGTCCACCAGGTCGGCGTGGTCCAGCTGGTGACGCGGCGAGAAATCGTTTTCCGCCGTTTGCGGCGCTTGCCGGTTCCAGGGACAAGCAAGCTGGCAGTCGTCGCAGCCGAAGATGCGATTGCCCATCATCGGGCGCAGTTCAAGCGGTATCGATCCGCGGTGTTCGATGGTCAGATAGGAAATGCAGCGGCGCGCATCCACCGTGTAGGGCGCCACGATCGCTTGTGTGGGACAGGCGCGCATGCAGGCGTTGCATTGCCCACACAGGTTGTCGGCCGGCGCCGGTGGTTCAGCCGGCAAGGGCAGATCGGTCAGCAGTTCGCCCAAAAAAAACCAGGAGCCGGCCTGCTTTTTGATGAGCAAGCTGTGCTTGCCGATCCAGCCCAGGCCGGCGTTGCGGGCCAGCCCTTTTTCCAGCAACGGTGCGCTGTCGGCCATCACCCGATAACCGTGCGGCTCGATTTGTTTGGCGATGCGTTTGCCCAGTTGCAACAGCCGGCTGCGCATCACCCGGTGATAGTCACGCCCCAGTGCGTAGCGCGAGATGTAGGCGGCGTCGCCGTCGGCCAGGACGGTGGCATCGTCGGCGCTGCGTGGCTTGTAATTCATCCTCACGCAGATCACGCTCACGGTATTGGCGTGCAATCGCTTCGGGTTGGCGCGCTGCTCGGCGTCACGCGCCATGAATGCCATTTGACCGTGATGGCCGGCTTGCAGCCAGCGGCGCAGGTGCGCCAGGTCCTGGCTCAGGTCCAGATGAGAGATGGCAGCATCGGCAAAGCCCAGCGCTGTGGCCCACTGTTTCAGATCGCCGGCCAGCTGATCGGGATTGATTGCGGTTGACGGCATGAAATGCTCTTTTCGATCCGTGGTGCTCAGGCCATACTGATCTGATGTCGAACACAGACCCGTTGTTGCCCCGATTGTATTCAGCCGAGCAGGCGCGCGCGCTGGATCGGCAGGCGATTGAAGGCCAGGGCGTGCCCGGCTATGTGTTGATGCGCCGCGCCGGTCGCGCCGCCCTGGATGGCTTGCGCGCCCGTTGGCCGGATGCAAAATCCGTCGCCGTGCTGTGTGGTCCGGGCAACAACGGCGGTGACGGATACGAGCTGGCGCGCCTGGCGGTGCAGCAGGGGCTGGAAGTGCGTCTGGCCCGGATCGGCAAGGATCCGCAACGCGATGAAGCGAGGCAGGCGATGCAGGCCTGGCGTGATCTGACGGGCGAGATCGAGCCGTGGTCGCCCGGCTTTGCCGCCGCAGCGATGGACCATGCCGATGTGGTGGTGGACGCCATCTTTGGCATTGGCATGGATCGGGCCGTCAACGGCGCGGCGGCTGCGGCGATCCATGCCATCAATGCCTGCCAGCGGCCCGTACTCTGCCTTGATATCCCTTCCGGTCTGGATAGCGACTGCGGCGTGGTGCACGGTGATGCCGTGCGCGCCGACCTCACGGTGAGTTTCATTGGCCGCAAGCTGGGGCTTTATCTGGGGCAGGGCGCGGCGTACGCCGGCGAGCGCTTGTTCGACCCGCTGGGTTTGTCGGCGGCATTTGTCGGTCAACAACCGTTCACCGCCGAGCTTCATCATCCGCACTGGCTGCGCGACTTGTTGCCGCCACGGCCGCGTACCGCGCACAAGGGCCAGCATGGCCATTTGTTGATGATCGGTGCAGAGCAGGGCATGAGCGGCGCCATCCTGATGGCGGCACGCGCCGCGCTCCGGGCCGGCGTCGGCTTGCTGAGCGTGGCCACACGCGCCGCCCACGCCGCGCAGCTAAGCGCCGCGCAGCCCGAGGCCATGTTTCATGCGGTCGAATCCGGCGCGGACTTGAAACCGCTGATGGACAAGGCCAGTGTCATCGCCATCGGCCCCGGGCTGGGTACCGGCCAATGGGGGCAGGCGCTGTGGCGGGCGGTTGCCAGCTTCGCCGGTCCCATGGTGGTGGATGCCGATGCCCTGAATCTGTGGTCCATGCAGGCCGATGAGCGTCCCGCCGGCGCATGCGTGATCACGCCGCATCCGGGAGAAGCGGCGCGCCTGTTGGGGACAAATACACTGGCCATTCAGGCCGATCGTCTGGCCAGCGCCGCCGAGCTGCGTGCGCGTTATCAGGCCATCGCCGTGCTCAAGGGCGCCGGCACCGTCGTGCAAGGCCAGCGCATACGCATCTGTCCGTTCGGCAATCCCGGCATGGCTGTGGGTGGCATGGGCGATGTGCTGACCGGGGTGATTGGCAGCCTGCTCGCGCAGGGTCTGTCCGCCGAGGACGCGGCCAATGCCGGGGTTTTGGTTCATGCGCTGGCCGGTGATGGCGCCGCCCAAGGCGGTGAGCGCGGCCTGCTGGCCAGCGATTTGATGGAGCGGATTCGCCAATGCGTCAACCCATGCTGAGCCACTATCTTGCCGACGAGGAAGCGACCAAAGCCTTCGGCGCATCGTTATATCAGGCGCTTGCGAGCAACGACGGCGCGGTGATTTTTCTGGAAGGCGATCTGGGTGCCGGCAAAAGCTGTCTGGCGCGGGGCTTTCTGCATGCCGGTGGCGTGCGCGGGCCGATGCGCAGTCCAACTTACACGCTGATGGAGCTGTACCGGCTGCAGCATCGTTTCTGCCTGCATCTGGACTTGTATCGCATTGCCGATCCGGTGGAGCTGGATCAGCTGGGTTTGCGCGATTATTCGCAGGATCAAGCCATCTGGCTGGTGGAATGGCCTTCGCGCGGTGACGCATTTCTGCCGGCGCCGGATGTGCGAATCGAGCTGTCGGTTCAGGGCAGCGGCCGGCGTGTGAACCTGCATTCGCGCGACGAACAACTGCTCGATCAGCTCAAAACCCGGGTCCCGCTTTAAAAAACACGTTTATCTGCCGGGTTTTCAAGGAAAAGTTTGCAAAATTGTTCGCAAACGGCTAAGTTGCGCGCCATTCGGGTCGGCCCGAGGCGACGATGCGTCTATTTTTGACTTTTTTTCTGTTGAGTTGTGTGACGCAAGGGTTTGCGGCCGACCTCAAGGATTTGCGCCTGTGGGCTTCGGACGAAGGCACGCGCGTGGTGTTCGACTTCAAGGACGCGCCCACGCATCAGGTATTCACGCTGGAAAATCCAAGCCGCATCGTGGTGGATTTGCCGGGCGTTCCAAGGTCTGGGGTACGGGTGGCCAATCGCGCCACCGGGGTGGGGCCGGTTCAGCGCGTTCGTTCCGGTCCGCGTGGGGATGGTATCCGCGTGGTGCTGGATATGCATGAGGCTGTCGAGCCGCGAACGTTCCTGTTGGAACCGTCAGCGGACAGCGGTCACCGGCTGGTGCTGGATCTGGCCGCTGCGCCGGGAACGCCCAAGGGTTCGGGCGGCGATGCCATTGAACAGCTGATGGCCAGCCGTGCGCCAGCGCCGGTCGTCAAACCCGCGCCGCCCAAGCCTCAGACGCCAGCGGCCATCTCCGGTCCAACCTTGCCTGGCGGTAGCGCCAAACCCATCATCGTGGTGATCGACGCCGGCCACGGCGGCAAGGATCCGGGCGCGATCGGTCGCGGCGGGCTGCGCGAAAAGGATGTCGCGCTGGCGATCTCCAAGAAACTGGCCGCGGAAATCAATCGCCATCCGCCGCTGAAAGCGGTGTTGACGCGTGACCGCGACGTGTTCATCCCGTTGTATGAACGGGTCAAGCGCGCCCGCGCGGCACAGGCGGACCTGTTCGTTTCCATTCACGCCAACGCCTGGAAAAAACGCAGCACACGGGGATCGGCAGTTTACGTACTGTCGCCACGCGGGGTGTCCACGGAGCACGCGCGCTGGTTGGCACGCAAGGAAAACGCCGCCGATCTGGTGGGCGGCATCGAGATTCAGGATAAAGCCAGCGACCTGGCTGCGGTGTTGATCGACTTGTCACAAACCTCCACCCTGGAAGCCAGCTTCGATATCGGTCAGCGCCTGCTGGGCTCGCTGGGGCAATTCAATCAGCTGCAGCACCCGCGGGTGCAGCAGGCGGGTTTTGTGGTGCTGAAAGCGCCGGATATTCCATCGGTGCTGGTGGAAACCGCCTTCATCACCAACCCCAAGGAAGAAAAGCTGCTTGGCAGTTCCTGGGGGCAATCGAAGATCGCCAAGCAATTGGTAAAGGGCATTCGCGGCTATTTCGATCACTATCGCCCGCGCGGCGAGTATGTCACCGCCAACCTGAAGCTGGAGCGGTAGCGCCGGCCAATCCGCTACAGCGTTATGCTTGCCGATTGCCTGCCGCAAGTCTCTCCCCTTGCCGATTCAGCAATTACCCGAGCTTCTGATCAACCAGATCGCCGCCGGCGAGGTGGTGGAGCGTCCGGCCGCAGTGGTCAAGGAGTTGGTGGAAAACAGCCTGGACGCCGGCGCGACCCGCATCGAGGTGGAGCTGGAAAATGGCGGGCTGAGTCGCATTTTGGTGCGCGACAACGGTCGCGGTATCCAGGCTGAACAAATGTCGCTGGCGCTGCAGCGTCACGCCACCAGCAAGATCAGCCAGTTGCAAGACCTGGAGTCGGTGCCGACGCTGGGTTTTCGCGGCGAAGCGCTGCCCAGCATTCTGTCGGTGTCGCGGTTGACGCTCAGTTCGCGGTGCGCCGATGCCGAGCATGCCTGGGTGCTGAGTGGTGACGGTGAGATCAGGCATCAGAAACCTCGTCCCGGTGCACACCCGCCCGGCAGCAGCGTGGAAGTCTGCGATCTGTTTTTCAACACGCCGGCACGACGCAAGTTTCTCAAATCCACCGCCACCGAGCTGCGCCATGCGGATCAGTGGCTGCGCCGGCTTGCCTTGGCGCGACCCGAAGTCGGTTTTCGATTGCAACATGCAAACCGGCAGATCTTCGACCTGAAAGCAGCATCCACCGCCGAGGCGATGGATCAGCGTTTGCGAAAGATCTGCGGTCAATCCTTTTTCGATCATCGCGTGGCGCTGGACGAAACGCGCCTTGGCATGCGACTGCATGGCTGGTTTGCCGACCCCGGTTTTTCGCGGCCCAATGCCGAACTGCAATACCTGTTCGTCAACGGTCGCAGCGTGCGCGATCGGCTGGCGTCGTTCGCCATTCGTCGCGCATTATCAGATGCCATGCATTCGACGCGCTATCCGGCTTTCGTCTTGTATCTGGAGCTGGATCCGGCCAGCGTCGATGTCAACGTGCATCCGCAGAAGTCGGAGGTGCGATTCCGTCGTAGCGGCGATGTTCACGACCTTTTGTTCGGCGCCATTCATCAACGCCTGCGGTCGCTGACGCCGGATCAGCAAGCGCGTGAGGCTGGCCCCAAATTGCCGGAAGCGCCCAGGCTCAGCGCTGACGCTTGGCAAAGCGCATGGCGGCCCAGGCCGCAATCCCGCAGCGGCGTCGCCGAAGCGCCGGTTCAACAAACCGGCTGGGCCTTGTTGCGTCACAGTCATGCTGAGCCAAGCCAGCTGCCCGCCGAGCGCGCCGCATCGGCCGGCTATCTTGGCACCGCGGTGGCGCAGCTTCACGAGGTTTTCATTCTTGCGCAAAACGAAAAGGGCTTGGTGGTGGTGGATGCGCACGCGGCGCACGAGCGGGTCATCTACGAGCGCTTCAAGCAAGAGCTGCAGGATGGCACCGTGGCTTCACAAAGCCTGCTGACGCCACAGGCGGTGCAATTGCATCAAGATCAGGCGGACGCGATTGAACATCAGCAGGAGGCCCTGAGTCGCCTGGGCTTGCGGATTGATCGGGCGGGTCCGGGCCTGATTCAGGTGCGCGCCGCGCCGTCTTGTCTGGCCAAGGGGGAGCTGAGCGGCCTGGTGCATGAAATTGCCGATGGCATGGCCGACAGCCTGCCGCACGCGCACCTGGGCGAAGTGCTTGACGCCCAGCATCGCGTGCTGGCGGACATGGCCTGCCGATCCGCCATCAAGGCCGGCCGACGCCTGGGGTTGGCGGAGATGGACGCCTTGCTGCGCGACATGGAACAGACCGAGCTGTCCGGTCAATGCAATCACGGTCGACCCACCTGGGTGCAACTGGAGATGTCCGCGCTGGATCGTCTGTTTCTGCGCGGAAAGTAAGTGATGGATCCGATCTGCATCATGGGGCCGACGGCCTCGGGAAAGTCCGCTTTGGCGGTGGCCCTGGCGCAACGCCTGGCCGACAACAACCAGCCGGCGCAAATCATCAGCGTGGATTCGGCGCAGGTCTATCGCGGCATGGACATCGGCACGGCCAAGCCCAGTCTGGCCGAACGCGGCAACATTGCCCACCATCTGATTGATATTGTGGATCCGGCGCAGCCCTATTCGGCGGCGCGATTCCGGCAGGACGCGCTGCGCCTGATCGAGGAGATTCAATCGCGTGCGCATGTGCCGCTGCTGGTTGGCGGGACCATGCTGTATTTTCGCGCGCTGGCTGGCGGACTGTCGGAGCTGCCGCCGGCCTCGGCCGAGTTTCGCGCCAAGCTGAGCGCGGAGGCCGAGGCTGCCGGTTGGCCGGCCTTGCATCAGCGCTTGCAAGCGCTGGACCCGGTCACCGCACAGCGCCTGCATCCCAACGACAGTCAGCGCATCCAGCGCGCGCTGGAAGTGGCGATGCTCAGCGGACAGGCGCTCAGCCAATTGCAGAATGCGCAGCGCCGACCGCAGCTGCCGATGCTGCGTATCGCCTTGCAGCTGGATGATCGAAAGCGCCTGCACCAGCGCATTGAAGATCGCCTGCGAAAAATGCTTGAAGCCGGATTTCATCAGGAGGTGGCGCGCTTGCACGCACGCGGCGATCTGCACCCCGCGCTGCCGTCCATCCGCGCGGTCGGATATCGGCAGATCTGGGCCTATCTGGAAGGGGAGACATCGCGCGAGCACGCTGAACAACGCGCCCTGGCCGCCACCCGCCAATTCGCCAAGCGACAGCTCACCTGGCTGCGCTCGGAAACGGGCCTGCAGACACTGGACGCACTGGCGCCCGATTTGCTCGATCAGGCCTGGAACCTTGTGTCCAATCAGGCGTCATAGGGCGGCGGCAGGCGGGTTTGCCGCATGATTCGGCGGTCGACGCGTGCAATGCGCGTGCTAGACTTTTCAGTTGCAAGGGAGTGTGACTGCGGTCCCACCCGGCGCCCGCCACGCCGGTTTAAAAAACATAAAGGAAATCAAAAATGTCCAAGGGTCAGACGCTACAAGAACCGTTTTTGAATGCGTTGCGCAAAGAACGCATCCCTGTCTCCATCTATCTGGTGAACGGCATCAAGTTGCAGGGCCAGATCGAGTCCTTCGACTCCTTCGTGGTGTTGCTCAAGAACAGCGTCAGCCAGATGGTTTACAAGCACGCCATCTCCACCATTGTGCCCGCCCGCCCGGTGCGAATTTATGACCCGGAGCAGGACGGCGCTGCCGAGAGCGTCGCCTAGTTTTTTTGGAAATCCTTGTCTATTCAAGAACTTTTTGAGCGGCCGGGTCAGGGGGATCGCGCCATTCTGATTCACCTGGCGCTTCCGGGTGGAGATTACGAATCCGAGCGTGAGGAGTTCGAAGAACTCTGCGCATCGGCGGGCGCGGACACGCTCGGCCTGATCGGGGGTTCGCGCAACCGACCGGATCCGGGGCTGTTCGTGGGCAGCGGCAAGGCCGAGGAGATCGCCGCCGCCGTCAGCGAGCAATGCGCGGAACTGGCCATTTTCAACCATAATCTTTCGCCCAGCCAGGAGCGCAATCTGGAACGAATTCTGTGCTGTCGGGTGCTGGACCGGGCGGGGCTGATTCTGGATATTTTCGCGCGGCGTGCGCGTTCGCACGAAGGCAAGTTGCAGGTGGAACTGGCGCAGTTGCGCCATCTTTCCACGCGGCTGGTGCGTGGTTGGACTCACCTTGAACGGCAACGTGGTGGCATCGGCCTGCGCGGTCCGGGCGAATCACAGCTGGAAACCGATCGCCGCATGATTCGTGAGCGTATGGCAACGCTCAAGCGCCATCTGGAGCAGGTACGCAAACGGCGCTCGCAAAACCGCATGGCGCGTCAGCGCCGACAAACGCCGGCGATTTCTCTGGTGGGCTATACCAACGCCGGCAAGTCCACGCTGTTCAACGCGCTGACCGGCGAGCAGGGCTTTGCCTCCAATCAACTGTTCGCGACCCTCGACACTACGGTCCGGCGTCTGGACTTGCCGGTCGGCGTGCCGGCGGTGCTGGCCGATACCGTCGGTTTTATCCGCGACCTCCCGCACGACTTGATCGCCGCGTTTCGCGCAACCCTGGAGGAAAGCCGCGAGGCGGACCTGCTGCTGCACGTGGTGGACGCCGCCGATCCCGAGCGCAATACCCGCATTGCCCAGGTCGAAGCGGTGCTGGAGGAAATCGGCGCCGGTGATGTGCCCTGCCTGCAGGTGTTCAACAAGATCGACTTGCGCGAGACGGAATCGGCGCGCATCGAACGCGACGAGCAGGGGCTGCCGCGTCGGGTCTATCTGTCCGCGCGACAGGCCCAGGGGCTGGATTTGCTGCGCGCGGCGATTGCCGAATTGCAGCAGACCGAAAGCGAGGTCTACGAGCTTTGCGTGCCGGCGGCCTCGGCGCGATTGCGCGCGCAGCTGTTCCAGCAGCGCGCCATCCAGAGTGAGCAGTTGCAGGACGATGGCAGCTTTCGCTTGCAGGTGTTGATGCCGTATCAGAAGCTTCGCGGCCTGTGCCAGGCGGCAGGGCTTGAAGCGCCGCCGCAAGCCCGCATGATTGAGGATTGGGAGGCGGCGACCTAGCCCGAACAATTATCGTTCGGGCTAAAATCCCGCACCCTGCGCGATGTTCGAAGCATTCATTTTCAAGGCAAGCGCTGTTTTTCATGGCACTGCCCAACCAATCAACTAACCTGGAGTAACAATCGATGGCTTGGAACGAGCCAGGACCGGGCCGGGATCCCTGGAATCAGGGCCCTGGTGGCGGCAACTCGGGTGGCAATGGGCCGCCAGATCTGGATGAATTACTGAAACGTCTCAAAGCACGTTTCGGCGGCGGCGGCGGCGGTGGCAAAGGCGGCGGACAGTTTTCCGGCTTGCCCAAGGGCGTGATCGGGCTTGCTGTCCTGGGCTTTGTGGTGTTGTGGCTGCTCACTGGCTTTTACGTGGTGGACGAACAGGAACGCGGCGTGGTGTTGCAATTTGGCGCCTACAGCCGTACCACGCAGCCGGGTTTGGGGTGGCGCGCGCCGTGGCCGATCGAACGGCTGGAAGTGGTCAACGTCACCCAGGTGCGTCAGATCAATGACCGTCAGAGCATGCTCACCAAGGACGAGAACATCGTTGATGTGGAACTGACGGTGCAGTATCGCGTGTCCTCGGCCGAAGACTATTTGTTCAACGTCTCCGAGCCGGACACCACGCTCAAACAGGCCACCAAGTCCGCCGTGCGTGAAACCGTGGGTCGCAGTGAGATGGACTTCATCCTTACCGCCGGTCGTGAGGAAATTGCCGAGCAGACCAAGGTCTTGTTGCAGGAAAGCCTGGACGAATACGTTTCCGGCCTGATCGTGACCGAGGTCAACCTGCAACAGGCGCAGCCGCCCGAAGCGGTGCAAGCCGCCTTCGCCGACGCCATCAAGGCGCGTGAGGATCAGCAGCGTCTGAAGAACGAGGCCGAGGCCTACGCCAATGATCGCTTGCCCAAAGCCCGTGGTGCTGCTGCCCGTCAGTTGGCCGAAGCCACCGGTTATCGGGATCAGACCATTGCGCGCGCCGAAGGTGATGCTTCGCGTTTTCAGCAATTGGTCACTGAATATCGCAAGGCGCCCAAGGTGACACGTGACCGCTTGTACCTGGACAGCATGAGTTCGGTATTGCAATCCAGCTCCAAGATACTGCTGGACGTGGATCAGGGCAGCCCGATGTTCTACCTGCCGCTGGATCAGCTGCTGAAAAATGCGCCCAAGAAACCTCAAGGCTCCAGCGGGGATTACGTCTCGCTTCCAAATACGGTGACGCCATCCAGTAACAGATCAGATTCAGCGCGTTCGCGTGCTCGGGGGCGGTAATGAGAATGAATATGACGGTTTTGGCCATCATCTCGGTGCTGGCCTTGATGCTGATCTCCGGCAGCCTGTTCACGGTGGATCAGCGCGAGCGGGCCCTGTTGTTCCAACTGGGTGAAATTCAGGGCACGGACTATCCGCCGGGACTGCACTTCAAGCTGCCGCTGGTACAGCGGGTCGAACGGCTCGACGGCCGCATTCTGATGCTGGACAACCAGACGGAAAGCTTCCTGACGGTCGAAAAGAAGAATGTGGACGTCGACTACTTCGTTAAATGGCGCATCGCTGACACCCCGGTTTACTATCGTTCTACCGGCGGTCAGGAACTGGTGGCCATGGATCGTCTGTCGGCCATCGTCAACCGCGGCCTGCGTGACGAGTTTGGCTCGCGCACCGTGCAGGAAGTGGTGTCGGGCGAGCGCGATCAAATCCTCAAGGCGCTGCTGGAAGGCGCACGCGAGAAGGTCAGCGATCTTGGCATTGAAATCGTTGATGTCCGCGTCAAGCGCGTGGATTTGCCGCGCGACGTCAGCGACTCGGTGTATCAGCGCATGCGCGCCGAGCGTACCCGCGTGGCTTCGGACTTGCGCGCCCGTGGCGAGGAAGAGGCCGAACGCATCCGTGCCGACGCCGACCGTGAGGCGCAGATCATCGTCGCCAACGCCTATCGCGATGCTGAAAAGCTGCGTGGTGAAGGGGACGCCAAGGCGGCGGACATCTACGCCAAGGCCTACGGCTCGGACGAGGAGTTCTACAAGTTCTACCGCTCGCTCAACGTCTACCGCGACGCTTTCTCCAATCGCGATGGCGTATTGGTGCTGGAGCCGGACGGCGAGCTGTTCCAGTACTTCAACAAGAAGTAACTTTGCGTTGAGGCGACCTCCTCAATTTGAGGAGGTCAGTTGCGCTCGGTTTGGTACGAGAGCCGAATATCGGACGCGCAGCAATGGCTTCCACCGAGCGCAAGACCGAAGACCCGGATGATCTGGTCATCGACCGCAAGGGCGCGCGGTTATTGCCGGATGATGGTGAAGTTGACTGTCAGGCCATCATCGCGCGGTTGCGGTAGAAACCAGCAAAATCCGCGCATCGGGTAGGCTGGTTGATGAATTCTGCGGACGGAACCTTCTGATGTGGGCCGACTTTCTGCGTGCGCTGGCACTGTTGATGGTGCTGGAGGGCGTGTTGCCGTTTCTTTGCCCGTCCGGGTTTCGATCGAGCTTGCTGGAGGCCGCGAAAATGAGTGACCGCGGCTTTCGGATTCTGGGCGGCGTATCGATGCTGGCGGGGCTGTTGTTGCTGCAAGGGTTAAAATAGGCGGCTGATTCGCCTTCCCCCAAAGATTTCAATGCCAAGCAGACGCTGGATATTGCCGGACGGCATGGAAGAGGCGATGCCGCCCACTTCCTGGGCTTTGGAAGCGCTGCGGCGGCGCTTGCTGGACGGCTTCCGTGAGGCCGGCTATGAGCTGATTCTGCCGCCGATACTGGAGCACCTGGACGCCTTGCTGACCGGCGCCGGCAGCGAGCTGGAGCAGCAGATTTTTCGCTTTGCCGATCCGGCCAGCGGGCGCATGCTGGGGGTTCGGGCAGACATGACGCCGCAAGCGGCGCGTATCGCCGCGCGTCGATTTGAAGCGGCGCAGGTGGTCCGGCTTTGCTACATCGGCACCGTGTTGCGCACCGTGCCGGACAGTCCAGGCGGCGCGCGATCCCCGCGTCAGGTGGGTTGCGAGCTGTTCGGCGTCAGCGAACCGGACGCCGACGCCGAAATTCTGAAGCTGATGCTGCAAGCCCTGGAGCTGGCCGGGGTGGAAGACGTGCATCTGGAGCTGGGACACGCGGCGATCTACCGCGCCACCATCGCCCAACTGGATTTGGCAACCGATGATGAGGCGCAGCTGTTCAACATCCTGCAGAGAAAGTCGCAGCCGGACCTGCAGGATTTCGGCGCCCGGCGCGGCATGAACGGTGCCGTTGAGGCGCTGCGCGCGCTGATGGATTTGAACGGCGGCATTGAGGTCATTGATCGTGCGCGACAAGTGCTCGACACCGGCAACGCAGTGATCCAACAAGCGCTGGATACCTTGCAGTGCATCGTGGCATCCGTACAGAAGATGCGACCGGGTCAGCCGATTCACATTGACCTGGGCGAGTTGCGCGGTCAGCGCTATCACACCGGGCTGGTGTTCGCCGCGTTCGTGCCCGGTTATGGACGCGAGATTGCCCGCGGCGGACGTTACGACGGGGTGGGGCAGGAGTTTGATCGGCCCATGCCGGCGACCGGATTTTCCGCGGATTTGAATGAGTTGTTGCGTCTTGGAAGCACTGAATGATGGGGTACGACGGTCATTTGAGCTCCAGTCCGAAAACCGTCATTCCGGGAAGCGCGCAGCGCTTATCCGGAATCCAGCCTCGTCGGTACAACAACTGGATGCCGGATCAAGTCCGGCATGACGTTCGGAAATTAATCCAGCGCCGATAAGAGGAAGTCATGGGTAAAAGTGTAGTCGTCACTGACGCCCCGAAGCCGGGTCTTGAGCCGGCTGTCAATGCACTCGCGGCAGCGCCCCATTGGGCGCCACACAGAGGAAGTCATGGGTAAAAGTGTAGTCGTCATTGGCGCCCCGAAGCCGGGTCTTGAGCCGGCTGTCGATGTACTCGCGGCAGCGCCCCATTGGGCGCCACACGGAAGAAAGTGATGGGTAAGAGCGTAGTTATCATTGGCGCCCAATGGGGTGACGAGGGCAAGGGAAAAATCGTTGATCTGTTAACGAATCGCGTGCAGGCGGTGGTCCGCTTCCAGGGGGGTCACAACGCCGGTCATACGCTGGTGATCAATGGGGTCAAGACCGCGCTGAATCTGATTCCGTCCGGCATCATGCGGCCGGGAGTGGCCTGTTACATCGGCAACGGCGTGGTGCTGTCGCTGCCGGACCTGATTGCGGAAATTGAAAAGGTGGAAGCCACCGGCGCCTCGGTGCGTGATCGCCTGCGCATCTCCGAGGCGACGCCGCTGGTGTTGCCGGTGCACGTGCGGCTGGATCAGGCGCGGGAACGCGCACGCGGCGAAAACAAGATCGGCACCACCGGCAAGGGCATTGGCCCGGCTTATGAGGACAAGGTCGCGCGTCGCGCGATTCGCGTGGGTGATCTGTTCCAGCGCGAGGCGCTGGCCGCCAAGCTGGGCGAGCTGTTGGCGTTCCACAACTTTGTGTTGAGTGAATACTTCAAGGAACAGCCGGTCGATTTTCAACAGACCCTGGACGATCTGCTGACGCAAGGCGAAGTCCTGCGGCCGATGGTGGCCGATGTCACCGATCACCTGCGTGACCGACTGTCCAAGGGCGACAACGTCCTGTTTGAAGGCGCGCAGGGCGCTTTGCTGGATATTGATCACGGCACTTATCCCTTTGTCACCAGCAGCAACACCACCGCTGGCGGGGCGGCAACCGGTTCCGGCGTCGGACCGCGCGAGCTGGATTACGTGTTGGGCATCGTCAAGGCCTACGCGACGCGTGTGGGTAGTGGTCCGTTCCCGACCGAGCTGGATGATGAGACCGGCCAGCAAATCCGTGACAAGGGCCAGGAGTACGGCACCGTCACCAAGCGGCCGCGTCGTTGCGGTTGGTTTGATGCGGTGGCTGCCCGTCGCAGTATTTTCAACAACAGCGTCACCGGCCTGTGCGTGACCAAACTGGATGTATTGGATGAGCTGGATTGCCTGCGCATTTGCACCGGCTACAAGGTGGATGGTCAGCCGGTGGAGGTGCCGCCCATCGGCGCCGAGGCCTTTGACAAAATCGAGCCGATTTACGAAGAGCTGCCAGGCTGGAACAGCAGCACCTATGGCCTGACCCGCTATGACGATCTTCCGCAAGCGGCGCGCAACTATCTGGATCGCGTGCAGGAAGTGACGCAAACCCAGATCGCCATCATCTCCACTGGGCCGGATAGGGAACACACGATTACGCTGCGCCATCCCTTCGACTAAGGGGCTGCTGAAAGACTACTGCGCTCAGGATATTGAACGCATCCGGTGCTCGAAATGCTCATTTATCTCTACATAAACTCCGCTTTCTGCGCTCCGTTGCGTCCAATCTCCCTTCGCTCGCTACGTTTTTCAACAGCCCTTTGACTCCCACTGGCTATCTGCGATTACGGCGCCGGTATTTCTCCGGCGCTTCAAATTCGGCGGACCAAATACCTTTGCGCTGTGCCTTGGCGCGTGATTGCTCGCCGGCGAAGGCGCCCTTGCTGAAGCGGCGGTAATCCAGCGCCCAGCCGTTTCGCACCAGCCAGCGATTGATGCTCTCATTGTTGGCTTTGCAGCGCGCCACCACCCGGTCATGCCGATCCTTGCTGATCCGGCGGCAACGCAGCGAGCGGCCGGAAAGACGGCTTCGCAAGGCTTTGGTTGCGGCCTTGCCGCATTCCCAGTTGCGATGATTGCGGCGGCAGCGTTGCTTGTATTCGGGCGCATCCACGCCCCATAAGCGGATTTCCACACGGTCGACAATGATGCTGTCGCCGTCGATCACCCTGGCGCGGCCACGGATCTCATCCGCGCTCTGCGCACATCCGCTGGCCAGCAACAGCAACAAACAGCAAAGCGTTCGCCGGGCGTGGGAGCGTCCTGATAAGCTCGAGCTTGTTTTTGCGATACCAGGGAATCGGTCCGTGTCAGAAGCTCTGAGCCTGTCCATCATCTTTGTTCTGTACGCATCCGTCGGCCTGTTTGCCGTGCTGGGCTCGATTGTGGTGACCCAGAAGCTGATGCCGCCCAGAATAGAGCAAATTTTTTACGCTGGCTTTCTGATCGCCATCGCCGGGTTCTACATTCCGTTCATGGGCTATTTTCAGGCGGATGAGGCCTGGCCTATGGAGCTACGCGCAATCGCGGGTTTCAGTGCGCTTGCCATCATTGGCGCCCGATTCACTCCGGCCTTGATTCTGGGTTATCTGCTGCACGGATTGTGGGACTTTCTGCATGAGGTGCAGTTGCACGGTGGTGCGCAGGTTTTTGAACCCGGACAATCCACCGCCATTCCCTTGGCCTACGGCGCTTTTTGCGCGGCGTTCGATTTCGGCATCACCGCCTATTTCTACCATCGCCGTGACATCTGGCGTCGCGCATGGCAGCCGGCAGTCGCGACGGCGTGACAGCAAGCCCGCTACCTTGGACGATGGCTTACCCCACCAATGTCCCTAACTTATTGATTAATATAGGGGTTATGGTGCCGAGAAGAGGACTTGAACCTCCACGAGCTTTCGCCCACTAGCACCTGAAGCTAGCGCGTCTACCAATTCCGCCATCTCGGCTTGCGTATGCGGACCAGAGCCGGCCATCCACACAAGGGCGCGCATTTTCGCGGCGCTCGAGCCACTTGTCAATGAAAAAAAAGCATCATCAAGCTGTTGCTGACTGGCGTGAGCAGGATTCTGCCTTTGCGGCGGAGAAGCAGCGCTATGCGGACCCGGTACCGTCACGGGAAATGATCTTGAAGGTGCTGGGACGGCGGCGGGGGCCGATGGTTCTCAAAGCTTTGCTGGAACATTTTGATTTGCAGCAGGCGCATCAACAGCAGGCGCTGGAGAAGCGGCTGGCGGCGATGATTCGTGATGGTCAGCTACTGAAGAATCGCAAGAGCGCCTACGGTCCGGTTTCGCAGATGAACGCGATTGCCGGACGCGTTCAGGCGCATCGGGACGGCTTTGGTTTTCTGATTCCGGATCACGAGGGGCCGGACATTTTCCTGCCGCCGCGACAGATGAGATCACTCATGAATGGCGATCATGTCCTGGTGCGTATCACCGGGCACGATCACAAGGGGCGGCCCGAGGGCGCCTTGGTCGAGGTGTTGGAGCGCGGCTCGCGCGAGATGGTGGGGCGCCTGCATGTGGAGCGTGGGGTGGCTTACGTGATTCCCGACAACCCACGTCAGCAACAGGATTTGCTGATTCCGCAGGACGCAATGGGCGGTGCCAGGCACGGTCAGATGGTGGTGGCGCAGATTCTTGCGCCGCCGGGAAATCGCACCTTGCCGGTGGGTGAGGTCAGTGAAGTGCTGGGCGAGCATCTGGCGCCCGGTATGGAAATCGAAGCCGCGATTCGCGCGCATTCGATTCCATTCGAGTTCCCGCAAGCGGTTCTTCAGGAGGCGGCGGCGGTTCCCGAAGCGTTGACCGCAGAGCAGCGCCAGGGCAGGGAGGATTTACGCGCGCTGCCGCTGGTGACGATTGATGGTGAAGACGCGCGTGACTTTGACGATGCGGTTTGCTGCATGCCGGTCAAGGGTCGTACCGGTGGCTGGCGGCTTTGGGTGGCAATCGCCGATGTTTCCGCCTATGTGTTGCCGGGTTCGGCGCTGGATCAGGAGGCCGCCGAGCGCGGCAATTCGGTTTATTTCCCGCAGCAGGTGATTCCGATGCTGCCGGAAAAGCTGTCCAACGGGTTGTGCTCGCTCAATCCCAGGGTTGATCGTCTGTGCATGGTGTGCGAAATGCGGATCGATCCCGAGGGTGAGGTGTTGCGCGCGCGCTTTTACGAGGCGGTGATGTGCTCGCAGGCGCGGCTCACTTATGAGCAGGTGGCCGAAGCGCTGGATCGTCCCAAGCGCACGGCGGCCAAGCAGCTCGACGCGTTGCTGCCGCAATTGCGGCAGCTGGATGACTTGTTCAAGGCGCTGTTCGCGGCGCGCCAGCAACGCGGCGCCATCGAATTTGAGAGCAGCGACACGCGCATTCTGTTTGATGAGGAGCGCAAGATTTCGCGCATCGTGCCGGTGCAACGCAATCGCGCCCATCAAATCATTGAGGAATGCATGATCGCGGCGAACGTGGCCGCCGCGCAGCGGGTGGCCAGGCGCAAGGCACCGGCGCCGTATCGCATTCACGAGCAACCCGATGCACAAAAAGTGCAGGCGTTGCGAGAATTTCTTGCCGAACGGGGGCTGGTGCTGGGCGGCGGTGATTCGCCCAGCAGTGACGACTTTTGCAAGCTGATGCGACGCACCGCCAAGCGGCCGGATCGGCAGGTGCTGCATACGGTGATTCTGCGATCCATGATGCAGGCACGTTACAGCGCGGAGAATCTGGGGCATTTCGGCTTGGCGCTGGAGCATTACGGGCACTTCACCTCACCCATCCGCCGCTATCCCGACCTGCTGCTGCATCGCACGATCAAGCAGCTGATTCGCAAGCAGAAGCGCGCGGCGTTCATTTACGAGCATTCGCAGATCGAGCAGGCGGCGGCGCATTGTTCGATGACCGGACGTCGGGCGGACGAGGCCGTGCGTGACGTCACCACCTGGCTCAAGTGCGAGTACATGCATCATCGCGTGGGACAGGCATACGACGGCGTGATCTCCGGCATTGCCGCCTTCGGCTTGTTTGTGCAGCTCGACGGCCTTTTTCTGGACGGTCTGGTGCACGTCAGTCAGCTCAAGAATGACTATTATCAGTACGAGGCGCGGCACCATCGGCTGATTGGTGACAACAGCGGTCGGACTTACAATCTGGGCGAGCGGCTGCGGGTTCGGGTGGTGCGCGTGGATCTGGATGAGCGCAAGATTGACCTGGAAATCGTCGACGAACCCAAGGGCGCTTCCAAGGGTTCATCACGGATTAAGCGTTCTGGCTCAAGATGGAAGCGCTCGAATAAATTCTCTTAATCACTCATGAAGGAAAGCAACATGAAGTTCGTCAAAACAACCGTCATCGCGGTCGCCGCGATCGGATTGAGCGCTTGCGCCAACGATCCCAACCAGCGCGCCAAGATCGGCGCCGGCATCGGCGCGGTCACCGGTGCGGTGATCGGCAAGCAGGTCAGCGACGCGCGCGGCGCGCCCATCGTCGGCGCGGTGGTTGGCGCCATTGCCGGCGGCGCCGTCGGTAATTACATGGACAAGCAAAAGCGCGAGCTGGAAGAACGGCTCGCCAAAGAGGCGGCGCGCAATGAGTTGAGCATCATCCAGCTGGCCGACGGCTCGCTGAAAGTGGGTATCGCCAGCGATGTGAGCTTCGACGTCAACAGCGCGCAGATTCGTCCGGCGGCGCTGGGCACTTACGACAAGATCGCCAACGTGCTGTCCACCTACGACAAGACCGTGATCCATGTCGTCGGTCATACCGACACGCTCGGCAAGGCGGACTACAACCAGCAGCTGTCGATCAATCGTGCGGCCTCGGTCGGCGCCTATCTGGCGCAGGGTGGCGTGCCGCGCGAGCGCATTCGTGAGGAAGGCCGCGGTGAGCGCGAGCTGGCGGTGCGTACCGGAGACAACGTCAACGAAGCGCGCAACCGTCGCGTGGATATTGTGATCAAGCCGGTGGTGGAAGGTAACGAGCAAGCCGCCTGGGCGCCGCCGCCTTATCTGGGCAGCTAATCAGGCCGTGCCGTCGATGCCGAACAAAGCGCTTGCCGTGGTGGCAGGCGCTTTGTTCTTTACGGCCTGCGTGCCCGCCGATGAGTCACCACCGGCCCATTCTTCCTCGGAACAAGGCCGGCCGGAAACGCGTGATCTGCGCCGCATTCAGGTTCTTGGTCATGACGGCACGCCAATTGCGGACAAGCTTGACCGTGCCATCGAGGCGCAACAGCAAAGCCCGCAGCGGATTGATGAGGCAATGTCCGAATAAGGCATCCCCGTGGCATGAGTGAAGAACACTACATCGGCGGATTTCACGCCGTGATGGCGGCGCTGGAACACAACCCGCCGTCGGAAATTCTGCTGCTGGACAGCCGCAAGGACGAGCGCGCGCGCAAGCTGAATCAGGCCGCGCGCGCGCGCGGCGTGCGCATCCGGCTGTGTCAGCGATCCGAGCTGGATTTGCTGGGCGTCGGTCTCAAACATCAGGGCGTGTTGGCGCGGGTGCAAGCGCAGGCGCCGTCGGGTGAGGCCTTGCTGACGCGGCCGGCACCGACGGACGGCCTGATTCTGGCGTTGGATGGGGTTCAGGATCCGCATAATCTGGGCGCTTGTCTGCGGACCGCGGAAGCCGCCGGTGCGCAACTGGTGATCGTTCCGCGTGATCGCGCCGCCGGGTTGACGCCGGTGGCGCGAAAGGCGGCGGCGGGCGCGGCGGAACGTTTGCCGGTGTCCTTCGTCACCAATCTGTCTCGCACGCTCACGCAATTGCGTGAGCGTGGTTACTGGCTGACCGGCCTGGCCGGACAGGCGGAAATCAGCGTTCATGAGGCGGACTTTCGAGCGCCCACGGTCTTGGTCATGGGCGCCGAAGCCGAGGGCTTGCGCCGTTTGACGCGCGAAACCTGTGACCAACTGGTGCGCATCCCCATGCGTGAGCCCTGCGAGAGCCTCAACGTGTCCGTGGCTGCTGCGGTGTGCCTGTACGAGGTGGTTCGCCAACGATGCAGGCCCTGAGTCCGAGCCAGTCGCGCCTGCGTCGTTATGGATTCATCGCGGGCCTGTTGCTCGTGCTGCTGGTTGCTCTGATCCTGATGGGGCGAAAGCAGATGGCGCCGCCGCCGCCCGTGGATGTGATCGCCGTGCCGGCTGAACCCCCGGTCGGCATGGAACCGATTTCTGAACAATCTGAGATCAGCCAGCCGCCGGTGATTGAAGCTCAGCTGGAGAGCGGGCAGCGCATTCGATTGCATCAGCGTGAAAGCCTGCGGCGGCCCGATCCCCCGTTTGCGGAGCGCTATCCCGCGCTGCTGAGTCAGGCCGAAAGCGGTGGGCACGGCGCGCAGATGCAGCTGGGGCTGATGCTGTACGACTGCCGCAACATGCCCGAAGCGCTGGCTGAGCTGGAGCAGAAGATCGACGTGCTCTATCAGACCCGTCAGCTGGACGGCTGGGATATCAGCGACCCCAAGCTGGAAGAAGCGCTGCTGCGCGCCAAGCACGCGGACTGCGCTGGCATTCCGCAACAGGCGCGCGGCGAATATCGGCAATGGATCCGCCGCGCCGCCGAGAATGGTTTGATGGAGGCGCAGTTGCGGCTGATGTATCACCTGCCGCCGGGGGAGTATTGCCAATACATCGAGCAATGCACGCCGCAGCAACGCGAGCTGATGGCGGCGCTGCGACAGGAAGCCAAGGACTACGTCTACAGCGCCAAACAGGCGGGCTCGGTAGAGGCGCTGCGCACCATTGCAGGGTGGCACATGAACGAGGAAATGGCGCCGCCGGACTTTGTGCAGGCTTACGCGCATTTCCTTGCCTTCGATCAGATCATGAGCGCTGCGGGACGGGATGCGCGGGTGGAGGTGATGCTGGCGTTGCTGGAGCAAAAGCTGCGCGGCGTGGAGATCGAAGCGGCGCGCGCGCTGGCGGCCCAGATCCTCGCCAATCCCAGCTGTTGTGTGATGACACCTTAGATGCCGGTGCGGGAGATTGCGTCCAGCGTGGCGATCACCTAAGATTCGCGCCCCTTTTTGGCGGCGTTGCTGCCAATCCTGTCCCACCGTTCACGCGGGGGACTGCCCCGAATCACCATTGGTGGTGATTCGACATCCAAAGGAGATTCCATGCGTCACTACGAACTGGTGATCATGGTGCACCCTGATCAGAGTGATCAGGTGGGTGCCATGACTGACCGCTACAAAGCCATGATTGAAGCCGACGGCGGCAAAGTCCACCGTCTGGAAGACTGGGGTCGGCGTCAGCTGGCTTACCCCATCGCCAAGCTGCACAAGGCGCACTACGTCTTGATGAACATCGAGTGCGGCGAAAAGGCCCTGGAAGAACTGGAAACCTCGTTCCGCTTCAATGACGCCGTCATCCGCAAGATGGTGGTGCGCATGGAAGCGGCCGAAACCGGACAGTCACCGTTGTACAAGGCACCGGAAGAAGACAAAAAACCCGAGTACAAGCAGCGCCAGGAAGCCGCGCTGGAAGAGGGTGAAGCGCCGGCGGAGGAAACTGCCGAGGCGTCATCTTCTGAAGAATCGGCCGAGCAATCCGATGACAAGCCCGCCGCTGAGGAGACCGTCTGATGTCCCGTTTCTTTCGACGCAAAAAATCCTGCAAGTTCACGGCGGAAAACGCCGAGGGCATCGACTACAAGGATCTGGCCACACTCAAGCAATACATCGCTGAGAACGGCAAGATCGTTCCGGCGCGTGTGACCGGCACACGCACCCGCTATCAACGCCAGTTGGCGGTGGCGGTCAAGCGTGCGCGTTTTCTGGCGCTGCTGCCCTACACCGACAAGCACGAGTAAGGAGGACAACCCATGCAAGTCATCCTGCTTGAACGCATCAAGAACCTGGGCGATCTGGGCGATACCGTGAAAGTTGCCGCTGGTTACGGTCGCAACTTCCTGCTGCCGCAAGGCAAGGCGCTGCCGGCCAATGAGCAGAACCGCGGCGTTTTCGAACAGCGCAAGGCCGAGTTGGTCAAGAAAGCCAACGATTCCCTCAACGCCGCGCGTGCGCGGGCCGAGGCGCTGGCGGACAAGAGCCTGACGGTTTCGGTTCGCGCCTCTGATGAAGGCAAGCTCTACGGCTCGGTCGGCCCGGCGGAAATCGCCGACGTCGCCAAGGCTCAGGGTCTGGACCTGAACAAGAGCGAAATCGACGTGGTCGGCGGCCCGATCCGCGCCACTGGCACTTACACGGTGGCCGTTCATCTGCACAGCGAAGTTGAAACCAGCATCAACGTGGAGGTTTCGGATCCGCGACAGGCCAGTGCGGACGAGGACGAGTAGTCCGCTCGCTCAGCTTCGTTCCAACATATCATCAAGGCCCGCTCCCGCGGGCCTTTTCAATTCTGACCCGCCAACGCGGCGCGGCACGCCATGACCGAACCCCGAGACCTGCCGTATTCGATTGAAGCCGAGCAATCGGTGCTGGGCGGGCTGATGCTGGACAACCGCAGCTGGAATGATGTGGTGGACCGGCTGGGCGACACCGATTTCTACCGCGCCGATCATCAGCTCATCTGGCGCGCCATCTGCGAGCTGGTGGGATCCAACCGGCCCTGCGACTTCATCACGCTGACCGAGTATCTGCGTGACCGCGAGCAGCTGGAGCAGGCGGGCGGGGTGGCCTATCTGGGCACCCTGGCCAACGACACACCCAGTGCCGCCAACGTGTTGGCCTATGCCGACATCGTGCGCGAGCGCTCGGTGTTGCGAAACCTGATTGGCGCCGGCGGACAGATTGCCGAGTTGGGGTTTCGACCCGAAGGGCGCGATCCTCGCGAGTTGCTGGATGTGGCCGAACAGCAGGTGTTCGCCATTCGTGAGCGCGGTATTCGCACGCAGAGCGGCTATCTGAGCATGGCCCAGGTATTGCCGGAAGTGCAGAACAAGGTCATGCAGCTGCGTGAAAACCCGGACGAGGGCGGCGGGCTGCGCACCGGTTTTGTCGATCTGGACCGCATGACCAACGGTTTGCAGGCCGGCGATCTGGTGATCGTGGCCGGCCGGCCGTCCATGGGCAAGACCACCTTCGCCATGAACATCGCCGAGCACGCCGCGTTCGAAAAACAGGTGCCGGTGGCGGTGTTCAGCATGGAAATGTCGGCTGAACAGTTGGGCTATCGAGTGCTGTCTTCGCGCGGCGGCATCGATCAGAGCAATCTGCGCTCGGGAAAGCTGGATGATCGAGAGATGGATCAGCTCAGCTGGGTGGTCGGCAAGCTGCGCAAGGCGCCGTTGTTCATCGACGAGACCGGCGCGCTGTCTCCACTGGAGCTGCGCGCGCGCGCGCGCCGCCTGGCGATGCGCGAGAGCATCGGCCTGCTGGTGGTGGATTACATCCAGCTGATGCAGGTGCCGGGTACGCGTGACAATCGCAGCAACGAAATCGCGGAGATTTCCCGCAGCCTGAAAAGTCTGGGCAAGGAATTGGGGGTGCCGGTCATCGCGTTGTCGCAGCTCAACCGTGGTGTCGAACAACGTGACAACAAGCGGCCCCGCATGGCCGATTTGCGCGAGTCCGGCGGTATCGAACAGGATGCGGACATCGTGCTGTTCATCTATCGCGACGAGGTCTACAACAAGGAAAGCCCGGATCAGGGCACGGCCGAAATCATCATCGCCAAGCAGCGCAACGGTCCCACCGGCATGGTCAAGACCGCGTTCTTCGGCCGCTACACGCGCTTTGACAATCTGGCGCATGGGGAGGAGGACTTCCACGCGTGATTCCACGCGTCACGGCCACCGTTGACCTGGACGCGATTCGTCATAACCTGGCGGTGGTGCGTCGCTATGCGCCGCAGTCGCAGGTGATGGCGGCGGTCAAGGCCCATGCTTACGGGCACGGCGCGGTGCCGGTGGCGCGGGCGCTGGAATCCGCCGGCGTGGATGTGTTGGCGGTGGCCTGTATGGAAGAGGCGCAAAAGCTGCGTGAGGCGCATGTGCGCGCACCCATCGCACTGCTCGAAGGCGTGATTTCGGCCGATGAGGCCGCGCTGGCGGCGTATGAGAATCTGCACATCGTGGTGCACGACTTCTGGCAGATCGAACTGCTGGAGGCACTGCCGGCCAGTTCCAACATCGCGGTCTGGTTCAAGCTGGATACCGGCATGCACCGTCTGGGCTTTCCCTTGTCCGCGGTTCCGGAGTTGCGCGCGGTCATCAGGCGACGGCCGTTCTGGCGTTTCCAGGGCTGGATGACCCACCTGGCCTGCGCGGATGAGGTTGAACGACCGGAGACGCCGCGTCAGATTCGGGCCTTCGATGAGGTATTGGCGGACGTGGCTGGCGCGCGATCCATCGCCAATTCGGCGGGCATCATCGCCTGGCCGGATTCGCGGCGCGAGTGGGTGCGTCCGGGCCTGATGCTTTACGGGGCCTCTCCGATGCCCGGTCAGATCGGCGCGGATATCGGCTTGCGGCCCGCCTTGTGTCTGGAAAGCAGACTGATTGCGGTGCGCGACCTCGAGGCCGGCAGCGCGATCGGTTATGGCGGTAGCTACATCACGCCGGAAAAGATGCCGGTCGGTGTGGCTGCGGTTGGCTATGCCGACGGTGTTCATCGGTGTCTGCCCAATGGCACGCCGGCCATGATTCACGGTCAGACCGTCCCCATGATCGGCCGTGTCTCCATGGACATGATTTGTCTGGACCTTCGCGGCCTGAAAAAGGTGGACGTTGGTGATGCGGTGACGCTGTGGGGCGCATCCCTGCCGGCCGAGGAAATCGCCCAACGAGCAGGAACGCTTGCATACGAGTTATTCTGTGGTCTGACGCAGCGCGTGCGATTTCGCTACCGTGGGGGATAGTTGCTTTGCAGGAACTTGCGGTTTCGCCGCCAAATAGTCAGTAATACACGCATATCTTTTCAGATTCTGCCCGGGAAGCCACTATTTCCTGACGGCCGATTCGTGTTTTATTTTCGTAAACTTGAGCTTATACTTCACACAGTTCATCACGCGCAAACCGCGCGATTGGAAACCGGAAGGGAGAACTTGACCATGGTCGCTCTGCGTTCGTTTATTGCCGCTTTTGCGGTGTTGGTGATCGCCGGATGTGGCGGCGGCGGCAACGGCGCCAACAGCCCGGATTTTCAGGCAACGCTGCAGGCGTTGTTTGTTTCTCCCAATAACAGCCAAGGCTCGGTTGATGTGGTTGTGGGCAATACCCAGACCTTCACCGCAACAGGTACCTTCGATGCGCCGCCCGGAGCGCCGGCAGCGAGCGAAGACCGCGTCGTTTCGGATGTGACCTGGGCATCTTCAGCCAGCAACGTTGGCGGCATCGATGGCAATGGTTTGTTTACCGCCGTTGCGCCTGGCACCACCCAGATCACCGCCAGCCGAGACGGGGTGACTTCACCGCCGGTATCGGTAAGGGTGGTGTTGGACGATCCGGGTGACGGTGCCTTGCTGCTTCGCATTGACGTCACGCCGCAGAATTCAGTGATCACCCAAGGCGGAACCGTGCAACTCAGCGCCACCGGAACCTTCCAGGATGGTGTTCGTCCGGTTTCGGTGACCTGGACATCTTCGGTGCCCGGCGTGGCCGCGGTCAGCCCGGCAACAGGCTCGACCACCACCGTCACCGGCATCAGTCCGGGTGGCCCGGTGGTGATTCAGGCAACCGCTGTCAATAACGGCAATGTGATGTCCGGAACTGCAGCGGTTTCCGTGGTTCCGGCACCGCTGCCTGATCCTGTGCTCATTGGCATCATCATCGATACCAACTCCGATGGGCTGGCGCCAACGGATCCGGATCCCGCCAATGATCCGCCGCTGGTTGTTAACAAAGGCGATACCACGCCGCTGGCCGCCATCGGCATCTTTTCTGACGGCAACGTCACCAGCACCGCGCCGGTGTCGGTGAACTGGAGCTCCTCAGCCACCGGCGTGGCAACGGTATTCCCGACCACGGGTCAGAACACCGTTGCCAGCGCGCTCGACGGCGGGGATACCAACATCACGGCATCCGCCACCAACTCACAGGGGTTGCTGGTCAGCCAATCGGTGAGTCTGTCGGTCAACGAAGGACCGGTGTTGGTGGAAATGATCATCCAGCCAGCCAGCCCCGTCGTTCCGCTGGGCCGGAACGTGACCTTTACGGCGCTGGGTCGATTCTCTGACGACCCCAACGGCACCAACTTGCGACCGATTCAGTCGCAAATCACCTGGACATCCTCGGTCGAAGACGTCGCCGGAGTCGCGCCGGTTGTTGGTGGCTCCACCAGCGCCGCAACGCGCACCACCGGTTCGACCACCATCACCGCGGTGACCACCAACTCGGAAGGGGCGCAGGTCACCCGCGCAACGGGATTGACCGTCACCCGGGCGGTGATCGAGGCCATCGTGGTGCTGCCGGATCAATCGACCATCCCGGCGGGCACCACCCAGACCCTGGTTGCGCGTGGTCGCTTCAGCAACACCCCGGCGGGTGTGATCGACGCAGACCTGCCGCTGGTCAACCTGCCGGTGACTTGGACATCCAGCAATCAATCGGTGGCCGCAACCCAGGACACCACCGGGCCAACCAACGTCGTGACCGGTGTTACCGCCAGCCCGACACCGGCCACCATCACCGCCGCCATCATCAACCGCAACAATGATCCGGTGTCCGGAAATGCACTTGTAACGGTGCAGGCGCCGGTGTTGAATGCCGTACTGCGCGTCGAACCAGGCAATGCGAATATCCCGGTCTTCGGTAATCAGCAGTTCACGCTGATTGGCGACTTCTCCAGCGGCGAAGCGCCCATTGACGACAGTCAGATTGACTGGGCGACCAGTGCAACGGCTATTGCTGAGGCCAACACCTTCGGCGTCGTGACTGGCAACAGCAAAGGAACAACCACACTGACCGGCACCTTGAAGACCGATGCTTTTCCGGAAGCTGCGCAGCGTTCGGCCACCGCATCGGTTGTGGTCACCGATCAGATTTGCACGACGCCGATCCGTTCCAGTCCGCCGCAGCCGGAGCCGGATGTGCCAAACGCAGGGCCGTTTGCGTCCGGCGATCCCTTCGGTCTGTGCGTGCTTTGCAGCGTCATGAATCCGGAAAACGTGATTGACGACAATCCGGAGACCGTGGCGACGATGAACACGCCGATTGGTTTGCTGACGGCCGGAACGCGATTGCGGGTGACGCTCGGCAGTACGTTCAGTCCATTGCCGCCGACGCCGACGCAACCCGGACCGGGCTTCCTGATTCTGCAACCGCCGGGCATTCTGGCCGAGGTCGAGCTGCTGTCTCAGATCACGGTTCGAACCTTGCGCAACAATGTGGAGGTGCAGTCTTCGCGGGAAGACGCCGAACTGCTGAAACTGGATCTGCTCGGAACCACGCTGTTGGGTGACCGTGAATTCGGTCTGGTTTCCTTCGGTGCGACGCAGCCGTTTGATGCCATCGAGCTGGACTTCAACTCAGGCGTGGTGACGGCGCTCAACACCTTCCTGGTGGGCGACGCCTGTCTGGCAACCACTCTGCCGCCACCCTTTGTTCCCTGATCGAGTCCAAGGAACAGAAAAAACCCCGCTGAGTGCGGGGTTTTTTTTGCGACGAACACTCCGCCTGCATGCCGAATTCGCGCGCATGATGCCTTTTCGTGGACCCTGAGTGCGACCATCCAATCGTAGGCCTGTTCGTCCGTACGCGGCTGCTCGAGGAATCGATGACAAGCAGGCTCGGCGGCGCTTTTCCCCGGCGTGCGAGGGCAAGCCAGCGCCCTTGTGAATTATTCGGACTAGCCAAATGCTGCGTCATCGTCTGCAATCGGCATTGAGGCGGATCATTCAAAACGCCTTCAACGGCCGCCGGATGAGCGCGTCAGCCGGTGATGGCCTGCCGCAAGATGCGATCTGCCTGGAAAGTGCCGAAGGTCTCCGGTGCGCATGACAGCATCACATTCGTGACTGCCGTCAACAAGGCCTGATCGCAGCGCGATTCAGCTTTGACGGCCTGCGTAGCAAATGTGCGTCCAAGCCGGCTCAGACGCCAAAGACAGCCAATGACTTGGCCACATGGCCCCCGAACCTTAGGCAAGTTTTATATGCGCAAACCCGTCATGGTCATCCCGACCAACTGACTTTTATCGCGAAGAATTGCGAAAGTATTGCGAAAGTCGACGCAAGTAATACGCAAGTCTTTGATTTCTTGGTGGGCTGCCAGGGACTCGAACCCCGAACCTACTGATTAAGAGTCAGCTGCTCTACCAATTGAGCTAGCAGCCCGTTTGTTTTGACTTTTGGTCTGATCAAACTGGGGTGACCGACGGGGATCGAACCCGCGACAACCAGAATCACAATCTGGGACTCTACCAACTGAGCTACGGCCACCATTAAAGGCGGAATGATAGCAGGCCCGGCCTGCGATGGGGAGACAAACCGCCCGGTTGATACATTCTTGTGTCGCCCGCGGTGGCCGCAGCCAGGCAAGCGCTACCCGTCTGGCCGGCAGGGTCGCACCCAGCCAGGGCGCCAGAGCGGTTGCTTCGGGTCATTGTTCTGGGCTCAGCGCAAGCTCGAAGTCGGCTTCGGTTTTGGACTGGACGGTGTCCAGGTCCACGTCCGGCGCCAGCTGGATCAGCTTTGCGCCGCTGCCACCGCGCCGATCGATTTCAAACACTGCCAGATCGGTGATGAGCAGATCCACCACGCCTTTTCCGGTCAACGGCAGGCTGCACTGGCCCTTGAATTTCGGGTTGCCGGCCTTGTCGCAGTGATCCATCACCACCACGATCCTGCGCACGCCGGCCACCAGATCCATGGCGCCGCCCATGCCCTTGATCATCTTGCCGGGCACCATCCAGTTGGCCAGATCCCCGTTTTGCGCCACTTCCATGCCGCCCAGAATGGACAGATCAATGTGACCGCCGCGGATCATGCCGAAGGAATCGGCGCTGGAGAAATAGCTGGAGCCGGGCAGGTCGGTGATGGTCTGCTTACCGGCGTTGATGAGGTCGGCGTCCAGCTCGCCCTCGTAGGGGAAGGGGCCGATGCCGAGCAGGCCGTTTTCACTTTGCAGCGTCACCTTCATGCCCTGCGGCACCATGTTGGCGACCAGGGTGGGGATGCCGATGCCGAGGTTGACGTAGAAGCCGTCCTGCAATTCCTGCGCGGCGCGATGCGCCATCTGTTGGCGATTCCAGGGCATCAGACGGCCTCCTTGGCTCGGGTGGTGGGCACTTCGATGTGTTTGGGTTGCAGCGTGGATGGCACGATGCGGTCCACGAAAATGCCCGGGGTGTGCACCGAATCCGGGTCGATTTCACCGACCTCCACGATCTGTTCGGCTTCGACGATGGTGATCTTGCCGGCGCTGGCGATCATCGGATTGAAGTTGCGCGCGGTCTTGCGGTAGACCAGATTGCCTTCCTTGTCCGCTTTCCAGGCCTTGACCAGGGAAAGGTCGGCGGTGAGGCCGGTTTCCATGACATACCAGTCCAGATTGCCGTCGTGATCCGGAAACTGCCGCGTTTCCTTGCCTTCGGCGATGCGCGTGCCGTAGCCGGTGCGGGTGAAGAATGCGGGGATGCCGGCGCCACCGGCACGCAGGCGTTCGGCCAGCGTGCCTTGCGGGTTGAACTCGATCTGGATGCGATCATTCATGAATGCGTCCGCCAGAATCTTGTTCTCGCCGGCGTAGGACAGGATCACCTTCCTGATCTGCCCGTTGGCGAGTACGTGCCACATGCCGTGCTGATCACAGCCGACGTTGTTGCCGATCACGGTCAAGGCTTTGGCGTTACTCGCCTTGAGCGCCATGATCAGGTCCACCGGTACGCCGCACAGGCCGAATCCGCCGGCGGCGACCGTCATGCCATCAAAGGTCAGGCCATCAAAGGCCGCCTCGGCGCTTTCAAAAAGCTTGCTGCTCATTTCCATGCTCCCAGTAAACGAGGGACTCCGCCGCAGCCTGCGACTCAGCCGCCGGCGGAGAAATCAATATCCTGCAATACCATCGGCTCGCGCCGCGAAGGCAACGGTTTGCATGCGTACATTTTACCCTTTCGACGAAACTGGTCATGGCCGATTGCAGGAACATGGTTGGCGAGTTTGGCGAAAGCGCGGTGCGCATCATCATCGACCGGCCGGATGTATTCAATGCCGGTTGATGGGTGTGGCAGCGCTGGATGGGGGCGAATCCGAGCCGACGCCGGAATGCTCCGGCCGCAACCGCCTTGCTGGCTTTGGTGCCGGGTTATTGCAGGCCCGTGGCTTTGCATGCGCCCGCAGCGCCAGACGCGAAGTTCATCGACGCGGTGCATCCGGCCAAAGCGCGCGACAATCGACTGACTTGCCGGCGCGTTTTTGGCGTCGACAGTCACGCAGTTGCTGTTGTTGTTCGGCCGGGAGTTTTTGAAATTCGTGGCGCAAGCGACGTAGCCGTTGCTGCCGTTTTGGCGGCAATTGCCGGAAGCGTTTGGCGCGTTGGCGCAATTGCGTGCGCCGCTCCGGCGTCAGTGATTGCCAGCGTTTGAGCCGGTGAGCGGCTTTGTGACGCTGTTCGGGGCTCATTTCCAGCCAGCGTTGTGCGCCGTTCTGCAAACGCTGTTGACGTTGCGCCGGCAGCTTGTCCCAATTCGGTTGCGCCTTGTGCAACACGCGCTGTTGGTCGGCGCTGAGGCTGTCCCAGTCAATCGACGCCTGCGCCAGGCCGCTGCCCAGCAGTAACGCGAAAACCAACAAGCGCTTATTCCACATGGGTGGGTTCCTTTTCGGCATCGGCATCGGCATCGGCATCGGCATCGGCATCGGCGTCGTCTGGCGTCTGTTGAACGGCCGTGACCGGTTGTTCCTGCTCATGCAAGGCCAGGGCCGAGTCATCCACACCGCCCAGAAATTCCAGCAGTTCCAGGCCCGCCTCCTGCGCTTGGGCGGTTGCGGACAAGCCAGCACACAAAGCCAGTGCCAGACCATCAGCCCGACCTGCCCACTTCATCGTTCAGCCACTCGTAGAACTCCAGGTTTTCGTATAGCTCGGGATCGTCTTCGCTCAAGACCAGCCACTCCAGGGCGCCGGATTCGACCGACGGGGCAGGCGGGTGATTCCAAAGTTGAAAGCCCATGGACGCAATCACGGCGACCGCCACGGTGGCGGCAACCGGGCGCATCAATCCGGGCCTCCACGAGGTTGAAGGCGCCCGTGCCGCTTCCACCGCCTTTCGGCGGGCTGCGTTCAGTTTGGCGCTGCGCACGGCGTCCAATGCCTCCGTCCGTTGCATCTGTGTGCGCAGGTGCTCGGCGGTTCGACGCTCCTCCGGCGTCAGCGCGTGCTGGTGCTCAGTGGACATCGGCCACCGCCTGCAATTGCTCGCGCAGGATCGACAAGGCGCGCGACAGATGGGTCTTGACGCTGCCCTGGCCGCAGCCCATCGCCTTGGCGGTGTCGCGCACGTCCAGGCCCTCCCAGATGCGCAGAGACACCACCTGACGTTGCCGCAGACTCAGCTTTTCCATGGTCCGCAACAGGGTTTGCATGGATTGATCGTGCTGCAGGGATTGCGCCGGGTTGGGGCCGGGGTCAGGAATGGCGTCCAGAATGGCATCGTCGGTTTCCATCCAGCCGAGCCAGCGATGGCGGCGTCTGCGCTTGCGGTGAAATTGCAGGATGGCATTGTTGAGAATGCGGTAGAACAGTGGTGGCCATTCCTGTTCCGGGCGATCCGCGTAGTCGCCTGCCAGGGCGATCATGCTGTCCTGTACCAGGTCCATGGCATCCTCGCGGCTGTGGGTGGCGATTTCAGCGCTGCGCAGCGCGCGCGCCTGAATCGACTGCAGAAACTGATCCAGTCGGTTGCTCTGCGCATCGCTGATCGCCCCCATGACATTAGCTTATCGCTTGCTCAGGCGGCGTTCGATCCGGTTGCCCTTGCGATCCAGATGGCGCTCGGCGCGATGGCCACGCTGGTCCAGCCGCCGATCGATGCGATCACCCTTGCGATCCAGGCGCTGGTTGATACGGTCACCTTTGCGATCCAGGTGTGCTGCCGCCTTGTTTTTGCCGGCGGCTTCCAATCGATCCGAGCGACGGTCCAGGCGCGCATCAATCCGATCGCCCCTGGCGTCCAGCCGGTCGTCGATGCGGTCACCTTTGGCGTCGAGCCGATGCTCGATCCGATCGCCACGGGCGTCCAGCCGATCATTGATGCGTTGGCCGTCGGCGGCCTGTGCGACGCCCTGGATCATCATCAATGCGCCGGCGCTTGCCAAGCAAAGTCCTTTCGAAATCTTCATCCTTGTGTTCCTGTTGAGGTGGGTCATGGCGCCCACATCTCAATCAGTGCCGCGGCGGAAAATCGGTTGACGGCCAATCGAACTTTTTTTGCGTGACGCGTCCAATCGCGGCTCGGTCGATAATAGACTCGGCTTTGATAGACCCCGCATATGTGGTCATGGCGCTCATGTTCAAGTTACTGACTCCTGTTGTTTGCGCGGTTCCCTTGCTGTTCAGCGCCTGCGCTGGCGACCGGGACCGCTTCGTCAAGCCGGTGGCCGCGCCCATCGCGCCGGATCGCGTCAGCGGCTTGCAATCCAGGTTTGAAGACGCTTACCTGCGGATCTTCGTCAGCTCCAACCTGGACGACAGCGGCAAGCTGATCGACTTCGGCAAGCAAAATGACCGGCCGGCGATGATGCTGATTTCGGCGCGTTTCGGCAAAGGCACCGTGGCCAGCTTCGCCAACGACGCCGACCCCGAGATCCCGGTGCTGTTGTACGACATTCAGGCCGGCAAGACGCTGTCCTCGGTGGTGGACAATGCCCTGCTGACCGAAGGGGTGCTGGTCGATCCCGAGTCGCTGTCCAAGTCGCCCCATCTGCAGATTTTTGTGCGCGGTGTGGCCGCGGACAAGGCCAAGTGGGTGACCAATCTGCTGGAAGTGGCCACCGCCGAACCGATGCTGCGCGTGGGCATGAGTTTTATTCCGGGCGCCACCGCGTTCAGTCCGCTGAGCACCAAGCTGGGTGACATGCTCAGCGATGAGATCAAGACCACCAACAAACCCTGGGAAGAAAAAACCCTGTTGGGTTTGCGCGCGGATCAGGGGCTGGCCGCGCTGGACGGGCGTCAGTTCGTGGTGCTGCTCAATTCCACCACCATGGCGCCGGAGCCGCCGCCGGTGCTCAGTCCGTGCACGGATGAGGCATCGCCGACCGGCCTGTGTGATGCAAGCGGCGCGCCGTGGAAGCCGGACAGGGCTTACGTGCGCTTTGAGCTGGACGTGACGGATTTTCGTTCGATCAAGGACTTCATCGGGTCGGGGCTGAGCTGCGAAGCCAATGCGCGCGACTGGAGTGATTTGCGCGAGTTGCTGGCCTCGGGGCAATTGGCGCGCCGCCAGACTCAGAACGAGCGGCAGATTCTGGCGCGCGGCGAACTGTTGGTGCGCATTCGGCGGGAGCAGGCGGAAATGAGCCAGCGCGAATATCCGGCGCGCCTGTTGCGTCACGCGCAGCAGTTCGCGTTGCTGGAAAGGCCGCGCACTGCCTATTGGGAGGCGCATTTCGCCGAGCGATCCGATCAGCTGGATCAGTGTATCCGTGAGGCTGCGGTGCGCGGGCAGACCCAATACGCCGCGATCTGGGATTCCACCCTCAAGCGCATCGATCAGGCGCAGAACTATCCCAATTGGGCAGCGACCCTGGCCAGGAAGCCGGGTGCGTCCGCGCTGGGCCACGCCGAGGCGGAGTTGCGCGCGGTGAAACGCTTGCTGCGGTCCGGCGCGCTTGAACGTCTGGACGCCAACAGCCTGCAATCGCTCACCGGTATGCAAAACCAGCTGGAGCAGTTATTGGAACCGGCTTATGAGCAGCTCGGCGCCAAGCTGCTTGATGACCAAGACCTGCCGTTGCCAAAGCGCATCACGCGCATCGAAAAGCTTGCGTCGAAAACCGCTTGCGCCCGCTGCAAGCAAAGTCTGCTCAGCGATGCCGAGGAACTGCGCGCCGAACTGGAACCGCCCGAACCCGAAGAAATTGAAGAAATTGAAGAAGACATGGAAGCGGTGCGCGACGCAGCCGAAGTGACGCAAGGCGAGGCGGCGGCGGACGCAGCGTCATCACCGGAAAACGCCACAGCCTCGGCGGAAGCGGAGGTCGAAGCGGACACAGCGCCTGCACAGAAGCCGTTGCAAGCGGCGGAGGCGTCGGATGATGCAAAGCCGACTGAATCATCAGCATCAGTGCCATCGGTGTCGGCGGAAGATCAAGAAAGCCAACAGCTGCCAAGCGCGTCTGAAGAAGCCGGCCAGACGGAAGAAGAAAGCGCGGATGATCCGAATGAGTAACGCCACCGTCGCCGGTTTCAATTATCTGCATGGCGCAGCCGAGTCATCGCTTTACCGCAACGGCAAAGTCATGCTGCGGCGCGACGCGGACGGCAACGATCACGATATTCAGGGTCTGATGCAGGCACGGCATCAGATGCCGGTGCAGGACGCGCGCGATGCTGAGAACCTTCGAGCGAGTTTGGCGCAAAACGGATTCGAGTTGATCGACAGTCCGTTGGACGCCGGCGCGATTGATTTTTTTGATCAGCAAAGCGTGCTGCAACATTACTATCCGCAATGCGAGCGCATCGTGCAGGCCGTGAGTGGCGGACGCGCTTTTGCATTTGATCACAACGTCCGATCCGCGCGGGAAAAGCAGGTGGGGCGACGCATCGCCGGCGGCCAACAGGTGCAGGAGCCCTTGCAACTCGTACACGGCGATTACACTTTGACGAGCGCACCGCAACGCCTGCGTGATCTGGCTAATCCACCCTCGCTGAATGACACGCTGCGCAGGGTGCTTGCGGATGGCGAATCGCTGATTTCAAAGCCCTTGATGCATCAGGCATTGGGCGAGGGCGGTCGCTTCGCCATTATTAACGTCTGGCGCAGCATCGCGCCCGAGCCAGTGGCTCGATTGCCGCTTGCCTTGTGCGATGCGCAAAGCGTAAGGCCAAAGGATCTGGTGGTATTTGAGCTTCATTATCAGGACCGGATTGGCGAAAACTACTTCGCCAAGCACGCAGCGCGGCATCGCTGGTTTCATTATCCCGCCATGAGCCGCGACGAAGCCTTGCTGATCAAGCAATGGGATTGCGCCGGCGCGATGGCACGCTCAAACGGTGAACAAGCCGACGCTGACCATCCCCAAGCGCCGTCCACCTTCAGCTTCCACAGCGCGTTCGATCATCCTGAAACCGCGCGCGACGCGCCGGACCGGCAGAGCATTGAGGTTCGCTGTATGGTGATTTACGACTAGCTCGTTGGCGACGGCGCGTGACCAAGAAGACGCTGACGACCCGCAGCCGCCAAAAGCGCGCGGACATTGAAAAGCGCTTGCGCGCCTCGGACACAAGCGCCATGGCCGTCGGGTGATTTGTGGTCGCTTGGGCCAGCGCGCGGCTATCCCACCCCAGCCAGCGCGCGAATCACCGCCGACGCGGATTCGGCCTCACTGGCGCCCACCGCCACCAGCTTGAACATCATGAGCTGACCCACGCCGACGATGGCGCCCAGGGCCGCGCCAACGGCAATCAGAATCCACTCGTCTTCCTGAAATGCGGGGCGCAGCATGCCTTCGAATTCCGGCGGTGGCAGCACTTCCAGGCGACTGGCCAGCGTCTGCTGGATGTCCATGGCCTCCTTGGCATAGTCGTCCATGTGCTTGACTGTTTCCGGCAGGTGTTGCACCAGTCGTTCGGCCGCTTTTTCCTTCATCGCGATATAGCGCTTGGTGCCGACCGACCAGGCGACGAAGGGGCGTGCGATGCCGGATTGTTCATCGATCACGCGCTTGATGTTCTTGGCGATCATGTTGAACACGCGGTCCGCATAAGGGCCTTTGAGCACCGCCTCGATGATGTGTGACGGGGTAACGATTTCGTCCGAGATCAGGCGCGCGTAATCGGCCGAGACTTCCTTCTGGCGTTTGAAGAACAGGCCCTGGATCACCATGGGGCCGACGCGCAAGGGTGTTTGCGGGCGGAAGATCATCTTCAAGGCGATCCAGTTGGTGAGATAGCCCACCAGCAGGCCGAACAGCGGCAGCTGGAAGTCCGCCTTGAAGAAGGTCCAGCCGATCATCTGGAAGATGCCGAACAGGAAGCCGAAGTAGAAACCGGAATGGCCGATGAAGCGGAATTCGTCCTTGCCGGTTTCCAGAAAGATCTTGTTGATCAGCGCCTTGTCGCGCACCAGCGTGGTGACCACCATGTCTTTCAAGTCAAACACCGTGGTGATGTTTTCCTTGATCTGCTGCATGATTTGCGCCACGACTTCCGGCGCGTCGTTCTGCACCCGTTTGATGATTCGTTCGCGCACGCTCAGTGGCAGGGTTTCCCACAAGGCGGGTTCGTACTCGCGCATCACCTCATCGGTGATTTCGTCGACGAGCGCCAGAATGGGTTTTTCGATCTCTTCGGCGACGCGATTGGGGTCCAGGCGTTCGAAAATCTCAACTTCGGATACCAGCCGCGGAACAATGGTGTCGCAGGCGATGCCGGCCATCTTGGCGGCCTTGCGCGGCACGATGCCCTGCCAACCCAGAATCGGCGGCTTGATGCCGAAAAACTCCAGTGGATGGAACATCATCTTGATGGCGATGACGTTGGTGACATAGCCGACCACGCCGCTGGTCACCGGCATTGACAGATAAAGCCACATATTGGCCTGAAAGTCGGCCCATGCTGCTTCAATCATTGTTTTCCCCCGTTTGTTTTGTATGTCTTGCCGTAAGACACCGGCTCAAGCTGGCAGCAGGAGAGGTGTGCTCAGGCCGATGATGATGCCATTGATCGATGACGCTGTCTGCGCGGTGATTTGGTCGGCTTGAGCAATGGGGCAAGGAAGCGCCCGGTGTGCGAGGCTTTGTTGCCGGCGACCTGTTCGGGCGTTCCGGCGGCGACGATTCGACCGCCGCCGTCGCCGCCTTCGGGACCCATGTCGATGATCCAGTCGGCGCGCTTGATCACTTCCAGATTGTGTTCGATCACCACCACCGTGTTGCCGTGATCGCGCAGCCGTTCCAGCACCTTGAGCAGTTGCGCCACGTCGTGAAAATGCAGGCCGGTGGTGGGTTCGTCCAGGATGTAGAGCGTCTTGCCGGTGTCGCGGCGTGAAAGTTCCTTGGCCAGCTTGATGCGCTGTGCCTCGCCGCCGGACAGGGTGGTCGCGTTCTGCCCCAGGGTGATGTAGGACAGGCCTACGTCCATCAGCGTTTCCAGCTTTTTTCGCAGTACCGGCACCGGGTGGAAGAATTCCAGCGCTTCCTCCACCGTCATTTCCAGAACCTGGTCGATGGTCTTGTGCTTGTACTGAATTTCCAGCGTCTCGCGGTTATAACGCCGCCCCTGGCAGGTATCGCAGGTGACGTAGACGTCCGGCAGAAAGTGCATTTCCACTTTGATGACGCCGTCGCCTTCGCAAGTCTGGCAACGCCCGCCCTTGACGTTGAAGCTGAAGCGACCCGGCGTGTAGCCGCGGGCGCGGGATTCGGGCACCGCCGCGAACAGCTCGCGGATCGGCGTGAACAGGCCCGTGTAGGTGGCCGGATTGGAACGCGGCGTGCGACCGATGGGGGATTGATCGATGTCAATCACCTTGTCCAGATGTTCGAGGCCGTCGATGCCGTCGCAGGGCGCGTGGCGGGTGGAAGCACCGTTGAGTTCGCGCGCCACGAAGCCGTACAGCGTGTCATTGATCAGCGTGGATTTGCCGGAGCCGGAGACGCCGGTGACGCAGGTGAGCAAGCCGACCGGGATTTGCGCTTCCACCCGTTGCAGATTGTTGCCGCGCGCGGCGCGGATCAGCACCTGCCGGTCCGGCTGCGCCGGCGTGCGCATCTCAGGAACCGCAATTTTTTCCTTGCCGGATAGATAGGCGCCGGTGACCGAGCGCGGCGCTTTCTGAATGTCGAGCGGCGCGCCCTGGGCCACGATCTCGCCGCCATGAACGCCAGCGCCGGGGCCGATGTCCACCACATGATCGGCCATGCGGATGGCTTCCTCGTCGTGCTCCACCATGATCACGGTATTGCCCAGATCGCGCAGCCGGAACAGCGTCGCCAGCAGGCGTTCGTTGTCGCGTTGATGCAGGCCGATGCTGGGCTCGTCCAGCACATACATCACCCCCACCAGGCCGGCACCGATCTGCGAGGCCAGGCGGATGCGCTGCGCCTCGCCGCCGGACAGGGTTTCGGCGCTGCGTGCCAGGCTCAGGTAGTCCAGCCCCACGTTATTCAAAAAACCGAGGCGCGCACAGATTTCCTTGAGAATCTTTTCCGCGATTTCGCCCTTGTGGCCCGGCAACTTCAAGGCGTTGAAGAAGGCTTCGGCGTCACGGATGGAAAGCTCGGTCAGGCTCGGCAGATTGCGCTCGGCGACGAACACGTGGCGCGCCGCCGTATTCAGGCGCGCGCCATCACATTCGGGGCAGGGTTGATCCGACAGATAACGTGCCAGCTCTTCGCGCACCGCGGCGGATTCGGTTTCGCGGTAACGCCGCTCCAGATTGGGAATGATGCCCTCGAAGCGATGCGTGCGCTTGACCAGTCGACCGGTCTCGCTCGGATATTCGAACTCGATTGTTTCCTGACCGCTGCCGTAAAGCAGCAGGTCTTTCACCTTTTTGGAAAGCCGTTGCCAGGGTTTGTCGGTGTTGAATCGGTAGTGCCTGGCCAGTGAACTGACAAAGTGCCAGTAATAGGGGTTGCGTTTGTCCCAGGAACGGATGGCGCCTTCTTCCAGCGAACGCTCCGGATGCAACACAACGCGGTCGGGGTCGAAAATCTGCAGGCTGCCCAGGCCGTCGCATTTGGGGCAGGCGCCGTGCGGGGCGTTGAAGGAAAACAGCCGCGGTTCCAGCTCTTCCAGCGAATAGCCGCAGTGGGCGCAGCTCATGCGGTCGGAGAACAGCATTTCCTCGCTGTCGGATTCGCCGTGCGGTGCGACGATGGCCAGCCCGCCGGCCAGGCGCAAGGCGGTTTCAAAGGATTCGGTGATGCGCTGTTTGATGTCGGGCCGGATGCGGAAGCGATCCACCACCACTTCCACATCGTGCTTGAGCTTGCGATTCAGTACCGGAACTTCTTCCAGCTCGTAGACGCGGCCATCCACGCGGGTGCGGACAAAGCCTTGTGTCTTCATCTGCTCGAACCATTCGGCGTGCTCGCCCTTGCGGCCGCGCACCACCGGCGCCAGCAGCATCCAGGCGCTTTTTTCCGGCAGCGCCAGCACCTGATCCACCATTTGCGAAACGCTCTGCGCTTCCAGCTTTACCTGCGGATGATTCGGACAGTGGGCGGTGCCGACGCGAGCGAACAGCAGACGCAGATAATCCTGAATCTCGGTGACGGTGCCGACGGTGGAACGCGGATTGTGCGAGGTGGATTTCTGCTCGATGGAAATCGCCGGCGACAGGCCTTCGATGCCGTCCACGTCCGGTTTCTGCATCATGCTCAGAAACTGGCGCGCATAGGCCGACAGCGATTCCACGTAGCGTCGCTGACCTTCGGCGTACAAGGTGTCAAACGCCAGGCTGGACTTGCCGGAGCCGGACAGCCCGGTGATGACGATCAGCCGGTCGCGCGGCAGATCCAGGCTGACATCCTTGAGGTTGTGCGTGCGGGCGCCGCGGATACGGATCATGTTCTTTGAGGACTCAGGGTGCCGGTCGCGGCGGCATCAAGCAGATGCTGATTGAAGACAGCTTGTTACTATACGACGCCGCGCGGCCTGGACAGGATGACCCGCGCGCCTTCACCCTCGTTCGTGGCGCCAAGCGTCGCCGCTGTCCCAATGAATCGATCCGAAATCCGCGCGACGCTTGCCCTGAGCCTGATCTATGCCTTGCGCATGCTGGGCATGTTCATGGTGTTGCCGGTACTGGCACTGTACGCGCGTGACCTGCCGCAGGGCGCGACGCCGATGTTGATCGGCCTGGCCATCGGCATCTACGGCCTGGTGCAGGCCAGTTTGCAGATTCCCTTTGGTGCGCTGTCGGACCGTTGGGGGCGCAAGCCGGTGATCGTCATCGGATTGTTGCTGTTCGCCGCTGGCAGTTTGATCTGCGCGCTGGCGGATCAGATCGAATGGGTCATTGTCGGCCGTGCGGTACAGGGGGCGGGTGCGATTTCCGCCGCCGCCTCGGCATTGCTGGCCGATTCCACCCGTGCCGAGGTCAGAACCCAGGCGATGGCGGTGCTGGGCATCGGCGTCGGCGCCTCGTTTCTGTTGGCCTTGATTCTCGGCCCGCTGCTGGCTGGTGTGATCGGCGTGGATGGCATTTTCGCCCTCACCGGGTTGCTGGCGCTGGCGGCCATTGCCGGCCTCTTGTGGCTGGTGCCGACGCCGGATCAGGTCATCGCGTCCGATGCGCGCAGTCATGCCGACATCGCAAAAGTGTTGGCGGTCCCGGCTTTGCTGCGGCTGGATTTCGGCATTTTCGCCCTGCACGCGGCAATGGCCGCGCTGTTCGTGGTGGTGCCCTTCAGTCTGGAGCAGACCCTGGGGCTGGCGACACAGACGCACTGGAAGGTCTATCTGCCGGTGCTGGGACTGTCCATCTTGCCCTTGTTCGCGCTCATTCGGTGGAGCCGCAAGTGGGAGCAGGGCGCCATGCTGATCGCCATCGGCCTGCTTTCCACTGCCTTGTTCGCGGCCGCGCACTGGCATGCGCAGGTCATTGGACTGCTGTTGTCGCTGTGGCTGTTTTTCGTGGCTTTCAACTACATGGAAGCGGCCTTGCCGTCGCGTATTTCCCGCATCGCGCCCGCATCGCGAAAAGGCGCGGCGCTGGGTGTGTATTCCAGCGCGCAGTTCATGGGCAGCTTTGTGGGCGCCATGTCCGGCGGCTGGGCGATGCAAAACTTTGGCCTGTCCGCCGGATTCACCGCGGCGGGCATCCTGACCTCGGTTTGGCTATTGGTGGCCTGTTTCGAAGCGCCACGCGTGCCGGTGAAAACAACCGCCTCGGATCTGGGTGGTTGACCACCGTTCAGGCATGCCCCGGCGCTGCCGCCGTCGGCTGATCGGTCCAGAAATCAGGCCGCCGAACGGATGTTCTGGTTTCAGGCAGGCATGAAAACACGGGCTGACCGTCCCGGCGTCATGCCTGACGGGTGCCGCTGTGTTGGTGATGAGCAACCTTTGCGGACCGACCCATGCCACGATCAAGGCTTGCCGCGTTCGCCGCCATGCGGGCCGGTTCCCTGTCGTGGCGCGGCGCCGGGCGCATTTGCGCGCCCGCGATGGCGGTTGCCCTCCAGCTGGCCAGGCGGATACGGTACAGTTGCCGGCTCGAAGCCGGCCTTGGGCGCGGCACCCGAAACAGGAGAGAATCATGGCGCGAGGCGTCAACAAAGTCATATTGATCGGCAACCTCGGCAAGGACCCGGAATCGCGCAGTTTCCCCAACGGCGGTTCGGTGACCAATGCCACCCTGGCCACCACGGACAGCTGGAAGGACAAGAGCGGCCAACAGCAGGAACGCACCGAATGGCACAGCCTGGTGTTTCACAACCGTCTGGGTGAGATCGCCGCGCAATACCTGCGCAAGGGCAGCAAGGTCTACATCGAAGGCTCCATCCGCACCCGCAAGTGGCAGGACAAGAACGGGGTGGATCGCTACACCACCGAGATTCACGCCAACGAAATGCAGATGCTGGACAGCCGCGGTCAGAGCGGCGGCGACGCCGGCTTCGGCGGGCAGGGCAATTACGGCGGCGGTCGCAGTGCAGCTCCCGCCGCCGCGCCCGCGCAGAACGCGCCCGCAGTGGTGGAGGATGAGTTTGAGGACGACGATATTCCGTTCTAGTCGGCAATCGCGGAGACAGCATGGCAACGGAATACCAAACCCTGGATTGGCAAAATGAACAGGGTATTCTCACCCTGACGCTGAACCGTGCGGACAAGCTCAACGCCTTCACCACGCAGATGGCCGATGAGCTGGAGGCGGCTTTCAACCGCGCCAGCCAGGACGACGCGGTACGCGCCATCATTGTCACCGGCGCCGGCAAGGCCTTTTGTGCCGGCATGGATCTGTCTACCGACGGCAATGTATTCGGGCTGGACGAAAGCCAGCAGCCGACGCCGCGGGACATGCTCGAGCGGCTGCATGATCCGGCCATTCACAAGGGCGTTCGCGACACCGGCGGCCGCGTGACCCTGGCCATTTACGACTGCAACAAGCCGGTCATTGCCGCCATCAACGGCGCGGCGGTGGGCATCGGCGCCACCATGACGCTGGCGATGGATATTCGCCTGGCCTCGGAAAAAGCGCGCATCGGCTTCGTGTTCGGCAAGCTCGGCATCGTGCCCGAAGCCTGCTCAAGCTGGTTTCTGCCGCGCATCGTCGGTATCCAGCAGGCGCTGGAATGGACTTATTCGGCGGAGATTCTCAGCGCCGAAGCGGCGCGCGAAGGCGGCTTGCTCAAGGCGGTTCATGCGCCGGAGGATCTGCTGGACCAGGCCCGGGCGATGGCGAAGAAGTTCGTCGAAAATCGTTCGCCGGCGGCGGTGGCGCTGACGCGCAAGATGCTGTACCGCAATTCCGCGCAAGACCACCCCATCGCCGCGCACCGCGCCGATTCGCTGGCGATGTTTTATCTCAGCCAGCAGGACGGCAAAGAGGGCGTGGCCGCGTTTCTGGAAAAACGCGATCCGGACTTCAAGTCAAAAGTGTCGGACGGCTTGCCCGAAATCTGGTCGCGATGATCGCGCCCGAACGGTTTCTCGCGAGGCATCGCCAATGCATACTCCGCAGCTTAGGAGATCGCCACACCGCTTCGCGGTTCGTGATGACGTCTTCCGTTCGCGTCATTGCGAACAAAGTGAAGCAATCTCCTTCGTCAGGGTGATTGCGCCAGGCCTGCGGCTTTCGCAATGAAGCGCCTTATGGTGTTCAGAGACTCCCCGAAAGTATGAGCGGTTCAAACATTCTCTACCACCGCGACGGCGCCATTGCCACCATCACGCTGAACCGGCCGGACAAGGCCAATACGCTGCGCTTTGACATGCTGGAAAGCTTCGGTCAAAAACTGGCGGAGGCCAATCGTGATCCGGAAGTGAAGCTGATTGTGGTGGCGGGCGCCGGCGACAATTTCTGTGGTGGCTTTGATTTTTCCGACGGCCTGGAGCATTTCGAACAGATTCGCGAGCGGGGTTATGACCCTGGCTACGATGTGCAATTCGTCACCGGCCAGCACACCAGTTATCTGCAACACTTCATGGGTTTGTGGCGCGGCTCCAAGCCGACCATCGCCAAAGTGCAGGGTTATTGCCTGGGCGGCGGTTCGGAAATGGCTTTGTGCGCGGATCTGGTGATCGCGTCGGAAGACGCGCGTTTCGGCACGCCCTATTCGCGCGTCTGGGGATGTCACCTCAGCGGCATGTGGGTGTACCGGCTGGGCTTGGCCCAGGCCAAGTATTACGCGCTCACCGGCGAATGGATCAGCGGCAAGGAAGCGGCCCGGATTGAGTTGATCAACTTTGCCTGTCCGCTGGAAGAACTGGGTCAGCGCACCCAGGCACTGGCCGACAAGCTGGTGCGGATTCCGCAGACGCAGTTGGTGGCGATGAAACTGATCGTCAATCAAACCTACGACAACATGGGCTTGCAAAGTACCCAGACGCTGGGTCCGATTCTGGACGGCATCATGCGCAATACGCCGGAAGGGCGGGACTTCGTCCGTCAGGCAAAACAAGACGGCGTGGGCGCCGCGATTGAAAAGCGCGATGGTCCGTTTGCTGATTACAGCCAGGCGCCGAAGAAAGAGCAGCCGCGCAAACGGTCTTAGGCCTTGCATGATTCAATTTGTCACGGCTGCGCTTCGTCTGTTTTCGTGAGTCTCACTTCGCCGTCATCACGAGGAACGAAGTGACGACGTGATCCCCAGTGCGCAGGAGATTGCTTCATCTTGCGATTCGCAATGACCCAAAAAAACACCCGTTGCACCCGCAAAAGCGAGCACGACGGGTGTTGGTGTCATCGAAGGCGGCGCAAGGGCCCCTGTGGACGCTCGCCTATTCCCCTTCCTTGTCCTTCAGGACTTTGGAAATGTAGTCCGCGTCTTCCAGGTTTTCGATCTGATCGGAAATCAGATCGCCAATCTGTTGATTGATCTGCCGAATGGCTGCGTAGACGGTGCCGATGGTGCGGGTTTTCTTGGCGCGCAGGTCCATCTTGTCGGTCTCCAGCAGGCCGGACTGTTCCAGCACTTCAAACGGCAGATCCGCAATGTATTGGTGAATCTGCTCCACCGAGGTCGCGCCGCGGTCCACCGCTTGCTGAATCATGTCCTTGATCAGTTGGATACGTTCCAGTGTTGCCATCTTGCTTTCCTGAATCTGGATTGGAGATCGTCGCAAATACTGTATCAAGCAGGGCGGCTCTGCGAGCGGCCCGGGCTTGCCGCGCCACAAAGGCGCCGATGATGCCCTGGTTCACGCCGCGCTCAATGCGGTGTTCTGCCGCGTCGGCAGGCTGAAGCGGAACAGGTTCTTCAGCACCGTGCCGTATTGCTTCAACAGGCTGCCGGTGTTGTAGGGCACGCCGTATTTTTCGCATACCGCGCGCACTTTGGGCGCGATTTCCGGATAGCGGTGCGCCGGCAGGTCCGGGAACAAATGGTGCTCGATCTGATGGCTCAAGTGGCCGCTCATGATGTGCATCAGGCGGCTGCCCTCGAAGTTGGCCGAACCGTGCATTTGTCGCAAGTACCAGTCACCCCGGGTTTCGTTCTTGGTTTCTTCCAGGGTGAAGGTTCTGGTGCCGTCCGGGAAGTGGCCACAGAAAATCACCACGTTGGACCAGATGTTGCGGATGAGGTTGGCCACCAGATTGCCGGCGAACACGCGCGGCGCGTTCCACAGCGCGATGACCGGGAAGAACACATAGTCCTTGAACAGCTGCTTGCGCACCTTCCTGTAGAAGGGTTTCATGCTGGTCTTGAGCTCCTTGCGGCCCTGTTTGCTGTTGAGCTTGCGCGCCGGGTCCTGATCGTGCACCCCCACGCCCCATTGAAACAGGGCCGCCAGTGCGGCGTAGGAGAGCGGCTGGAACAAATGCTTGGGTCGCCAGTGCTGATCCTCAGCTACGCGCAGAATGCCGTAACCCACGTCCCGGTCCTTGCCCAGAATGTTGGTGTAGGTGTGGTGCTCGTAGTTGTGATAATGACGCCAGTTGTCGCCGGTGCAGACGTTGTCCCAGTCATAGGTATTGCCGTTGAGCTTGGGGTCATTCATCCAGTCGTACTGACCGTGCATGACGTTATGGCCGATCTCCATGTTCTCCAGAATCTTGGAGACGGACAGCGCGGCGGTGCCCAGCGCCCAGGAGACGGGGGTAAAGCCAAACATCAACAGGCCGCGACCGGCGACTTCCGCGCCTTGCTGGATGCGGATGATGCGGCGGATATAGTTGGCGTCGCGTTCGCCCAGATCGGCCATCGCCTCGTTCTTGATCTGGGTGAGTTCGGCCTCAAGTGCGTCCACCTGTTCACGGCTCATTACGGGATAGTTACTCATTGGAAATCGCTCCTTGAAAATTGCCTTAGATATCGAGTTCGACTTCGGATTGCGCTGCGCTGATGCAGAGCTGAATCGACTCATTGGCTTCGGCGGAAACTTCGCCGGTTAGTAAGTTCTTCACCTGGCCGCTGACTTTCTTGCAACGGCAGGACTGGCAGATTCCGATACGGCAGCCATAGGCCGGATTGAGTCCGGCGCGTTCAGCCTGCTCCAGCAGATTGCCCTTGGATTTGGCTTCAAAAACGCGCTCAGAACGGCTGCATCGCACATCGACGGTCTGATCGGATGCGTTGGCATCGCGCGGCACGGCCACCGGGCCGAATCGTTCGACGTGCAACTGATCGCTCAGCCCGGCATCCCGCCAGCGGGTTTCAATGTCCTCCAGCATGGCCGCCGGGCCGCAGGCATAGGTTTTGCGCTCGGCGACATCGGCAAGCTGGACCATCAGATCCGCCGCGCTCAGCCGTCTGCTGGCTTCGGTGAAATGCGGGATGAGGCGAAAGTTCGGCAGTTCGCCAGCCATCCGATGCAATTCGGCGGCGAAGATGAAATCCGCCTGATTCCTGCATGAGTGAACAAGTGTAACGTCGGTTTCCGGGGCGCGCGCTTTGACTTCACGCAGCAAGGACAGCATCGGCGTGATGCCGCTGCCGGCGGAAATCAGCAACAAGCCTTTGGGCGTGTCGGCAGGTAAAACAAAGTCGCCAGTGGCAACGCCCAGTTCCACCACATCACCGACGCGGAGTTGATCGTGCAGGTAATTGGAGACACGGCCATCCGGCTGGCGTTTGACGGTGATCTCGATGGTTTCGTCTGCGGGCGCCGAACTCAGGCTATAGGCGCGTTGCAGCCTTCTGCCATTGATTTCAAGCGTCACCAGGGCGTGTTGGCCAGCTTCATATCCGCGCCAGTTGCGGTTCGGCTGAAGCTGGAAGCGCTTGCAATCCCGGGTCTGATCCTCAATGCCCGCGACCCTGGCGCGGACGCTGTTCCAGCTCCACATGGGGTCGATGCGTTGTGCCCATTCGTCCGGTCGGAGCGCTTCCTGCAAGGGTTGCAGCAGCGGGTTTTGGAACCAGCGCGGGCGGGATGGGATGTTGGTGTCAATCGCCTTCATTCCTGAAATCTCAGTCAAACGGTGTACATATGTTCACTATAGTTTCTATCCGTGTCAACGGCTCTAATGCAAGGTGCTGTTTAAAAAAGAAATTAAAGAGAAAAAAGAGGATAAATTATGATTACAGATGTATACTGGTCGTACTTTTTCCCGGATCGGTCGGATGAGCAGACGAGGCGAGGGCAGCCGTTTGGGTCGCGATGCCCGCAAGCAGCGCACACGAGAGGCGCTGATGGAAGCGGCGCTCAGTCTGATGGGTGCCGGCAAGGGCTTTACCGGGCTGTCATTGCGCGAAGTGACGCGCGAAGCGGGGGTGGTGCCCACTTCGTTCTATCGTCATTTCAAGGACATGGACGATCTGGGACTGTCGCTGGTGGAGGCCAGCGGTATTCGCCTTCGGCGTTTGTTGCGTGAGGCGCGCAAGCAAAGGGTTCCCGGCGAGGACATCATTCGCCACTCGGTACGGATTTACCGTGACTATCTGGAGCAGAACCGCCTGCATTTCTATTTCGTGGCAGGCGAGCGCGGCGGCGGTTCGCCCCTGATTCGCGCCGCGATCCGCGCAGAGGTCTCACATTTCAGCAATGAGATGGCCAGCGATTTGCGCCATCTGGACCTGTTTCCGCAGTTGTCATCGGCCAGCTTGCGGATGATTTGCGCGCTGGTGGTGACCACCATGCTCAACGCGGCGGTGGATATTCTTGACTTGCCCAAGAATCAGCCGCAGGCGGAGCGCGAAATGATGGATCACTTTGTGCGTCAGATTCGCCTGATCTTCATCGGCGCCGTACATTGGAGGGACGCCGCCGATGTCGTTGGCGGATAAAATGAGCGACTCGCATCCAGGACACCGACATGAAAGCTATTGTCTGCAAGGAATTTGGGCCACCTGAAAAACTGGTGTTCGAGGAACTGCCGTCACCCAAGCCGGGGCCGGATGAGGTGCGCATCCAGGTGGAAGCCGCCGGCATGAATTTTCCCGACGTGCTGATCATTCAGGATCTGTATCAGTTCAAGGGCAAACCGCCGTTTACTCCCGGTGCCGAGGTCAGCGGCCGCATCGTGGAGATCGGCGAGCGCGTCAAGCAATGGCAGCCCGGGGACCGCGTTGCCGCCCTGTGCATGCAGGGTGCGTTTGCCGAAGAAGTGGTGGCGCCGGCCGTGGCTTGCGTGCCGGTGCCCAATGAGATGAGCGCCAGCGTCGCGGCCGGCTTTCATCTGGTTTACGGCACGGTGATGCACGCGCTGGAGCAGCGCGCAAAGCTGCAGTCTGGTGAGACGCTACTGGTGTTGGGCGCCGCCGGTGGCGTGGGGCTGGCGGCGGTGCAGGTCGGAAAACTGATGGGCGCCCGCGTGATCGCCGCTGCTTCCTCAGATGAAAAGCTGGCGTTGTGCAAGGCGCAGGGCGCCGATGAGTTGGTCAATTACGCGGACGGTTCGCTCAAGGACGCGGTGAAGCAACTCACCGGAGGCAAGGGCGCGGACGTGATCATCGATCCGGTGGGCGGCGATCTGGCGCAACAGTGCTTTTCCTGCATCAACTGGAATGGTCGCTTCCTGGTGGTTGGATTCGCTGCCGGTCAGATTCCGGAGATTGCGCTCAACCGCCTGCTGCTCAAGGGCGCGTCGGCGATGGGGGTGTTCTGGGGTGACTTCGTCCATCGCGAGCCGGTGGCGCAGGCGCAGAACGTGCAGCGTCTCTACGACTGGTTCAACCGGGGTCAACTCAAGCCGGTGGTGTCGAAGGAATATCCGCTGGCCAAGGCCGCGCAGGCGCTGCGCGACATGATGGAACGCAAGATCACCGGCAAGGCGGTATTGCTCACCTGACGGTATTGAGCGCCTGATCAAACCACGGCTTTGCGTGTTCGGCTTGGCGCCATCCAGTGCAGGGCGGGCCATGCCCGCCAACCAAGGTTGTTCCCCAACCGATCCCGGCGGCCGTGGGCCGCCCTACGGCCTGGGTTCGCCGCGTTTTCCAGGGCCTGTATTGTTACAGCTCGGGCACCCGCGCAAACCACGGCTGCGCCTGTTCCAGTTGTGCGGACAGTTTTAGCAAGGTCGCATCATCACCAAAACGCGCGGTGAACATCATGCCGATGGGCAATCCTTCCTCGGACTGATGCAGCGGCAGGGAGATGGACGGTTGGCCGGTGACGTTGAACACCGGCGTATTCGGAATCCACTCAAAGATTTTTTCCGCCAGCGTCAGCATCTCGGTTGGCCGTTTGCCCAGGGTGCCCAAGGGCAGCTTGTTGATCAGCTGCAATTTGAAGGCGTCCAGGCCTTGCGGCTGCAGGGCGCCGATCTTGAACGGCCGCATGCCCAGAGTCGGCGTCAGCAAGACGTCATATTTTTCAAAGAACTGGCCAATCTGACGCGTTGCCAGCGCCAGGATCCGGCGCGCGACACCGAGCGCTTCAGCGCTAAGCGCCCGACCGACGCGAATCTGCGCCATGGTGAACGGCTCCACCTGACGCGGATCAAAGCGTTTGCCAAGCACTTGGCAAGCGGCGCGATATTCGGCGGCGGTTTCGCCGGCAATCTGTTGCGCGAACGCCAGCAGGAAAGATTCGCGATCCACCGGGGGCGCGTCTTCTTCCAGCTCGTGACCCAGATCCTGCAGCAATTGGACGCTGCGCTGCAGGCCGTCGATGCAGGCCGGGTCCATCTTCAATCCCAGCATCGGCTTGGCGGAAAACGCGATGCGCAGCTTGGGTGTCTCCTGCTTTAGCTGCTTGAGAAAGGGTTGAGCGGGCGGTGCGGTGAAGTAGGGCGAACCGGCATCCGCGCCTTCGGTGGCGTCGAGCAAGGCGGCGGTATCGCGCACGCTGCGGGTCAATACATGTTCGGTTGCGCTGCCGTACCAGAAGTCGCCGCGCAAGGGTCCGGTTGGAATGCGTCCGCGCGTCGGCTTCAGGCCCACCAGACCACAACAGGCGGCGGGAATGCGGATGGAGCCGCCGCCGTCGCCACCATTGGCGGCCGGCACGATGCCGGCGGCGATGGCCGCGCCGGAACCGCCGCTGGAGCCGCCAGGGGTGTAGTCCAGGTTCCAGGGGTTGTGCGCCGGGCCGAACAGCTCGGGTTCGGTAAACGGCGTCAGGCCCAGCTCCGGCGTATTGGTTTTGCCGAAGATGACCAGGCCGGCTTTCTTGTAACGCGCGACCAGTTCGCTGTCCTGCTCGGGCACATAATCGGCAAAAAAGCGCGAACCGCCGCTGGTCGGCTCGCCCGCCAGATCCGCCATCAGATCCTTGAGCAGGAAAGGGACGCCAGCCAAGGGGCCGTTGAGCGATTGCCTTGCGCGTTCGCGACCCAGTGCGTAGAGCGGTCGCACAATGGCGTTGAGCTTGGGATTGACGGCCTCGGCGCGCGCAATCGCGCATTCCAGCAGCTCCGCCGCGCTAACCTGCTGGTCGGCGATCAATTTGGCCAGGCCCAGCGCATCCTGCGCACGGTATTCCTCAAACTTCATTGGCGGTGCCTGTTGCCCTGACCCAAAAGGGGGGCGAGCTTAACCCATCGGTTTTGCGCTTGATTCGCCTGCCGTGGGAGGCCTTGGCACGCACTTTGCAAACTGCGGTTCATTAGCGTCGAGGCTCCCCATTGGTGTGCCGGGAGTCCGCCGCTGTACGATGCACCCATCCGTTCAATGGGAGAGAGCCGTGAGACGATTGACGCCGCTGGATAGCCTGTTCCTGATGCTGGAGCGGCGTCATCAGCCGCTGCATGTCGGTGCCCTGATGCTCTACGAGCTGCCCGAGGGTGCCGGGCCGAACTTTGTTGCCGAGCTGGCGGAGCGTCTGCGAAGGTCCACGCAGGCTGCATCACCTTTCAACCGGCGCCTGGAGAACAAGGTGGGCGTGCGGTACTGGGCGGACGATAACCACTTCGACATCGCCCACCATTTCGTGCATCTGGCCTTGCCCAGCCCGGGGCGGATTCGTGAACTGCTGACCATGGCCTCGCGCGTGCACAGCGCGCACCTGGATCGCGCCTATCCCTTGTGGCGCACTTATTTGATCGAAGGCCTGGAAGACGGTCGTATCGCGACCTACTCCAAGATTCACCACGCGCTGGTGGACGGCGTAGCCGGCATGCGGCTGATGATGAAATCCATGTCGCCGGACATGGCGCAGTCCATGCAAATGCCGCCACCCTGGGAAGTCAAAACCCGCAAGTCCAGGCAGTCGGCGCTGCCGATTCCCAACCCCTCGGCCAGCAGCATGGACGCCATGCGGGCCCTGGCCGGCGAGGGCGTGCGGGCGTTTCCGGGCCTGGCCAAGGCCTTCAAGGACACCTGGGCCGATTTACGCCACAAGCATCCGGATCTGGTCCACAGCGTGCAGGCGCCGCGCTGCATCCTGAATCAGAAGATCACCGGTTCGCGGCGTTTCGCGGCGCAGTCCTATGCCACCGCTCGCATCAAGGGCGTGGCCAAGCGATTCGGTGCCACCGCCAACGACGTCATCATGGGTATGGTGGGCGGCGCCCTGCGTGCCTACCTTGGGGAGTTGAACGAATTGCCGGACCGGCCCTTGGTGGCGGCGGTGCCGGTTTCCTTGCGACGTGATGACAGCGAGTCGGGCAATCAGGTGGCGTTCGCGCTTTCGAGTCTGGCCACGGATGTGGATGACGCAGCTCGGCGGTTGCAGGTCATCAAGAACTGCATGGACTACAACAAAGCGCGACTGAGCCAACTCAGTCCCGGCCAGATCGCCGCCTTTGGCGCCGCGTTTCTGATGCCGGGGGTGCTCAGCATGGTCAGCGGCATGGGTCGCAACACCGCGTTCAATACGGTGATTTCCCACGTGCCCGGCCCGCGACGCGACTTGTACTGGCAGGGTTGCAAGCTCACCGGCATGTATCCAGTGTCCATTGTTACCGACGGCATCGCTTTGAACTTCACCCTCATCAGTCGGCACGACTTCGTCGATTTCGGTTTGATCGCCTGCCGCAAGACGCTGCCACATGTGCAGCGCTTGCTGGAGCATTTGGAGAATGAGTTGGCGGCGCTGGAGAAAGCCGCCTGAGTCGAGACCGGCTCGAAGGCGCGTGTCGGGCGCGCTTCGAGCGTGGGCAGGGCCGTGGCAACATCATGCTTTTGCCCGCGTCACCGGCCTTGCGGGCGAGGTGCCGGCGCCGTGATTGACGGAGCGCCATCAGCGCGACCGCCCAGGCGCGTTGGTCATTCGTTCTGCCAGTCAAGGGTTTGAGTTCGGCGCCGGGGGTTGTTCAGGGCACGCAGCCGGTTGCGGGTGTGCGGTTGAACCATCGGCATGTATGACCGCAAGCCGATTCCCGCCGAGGCGGCGATGCCAAGAGCCAACGCCGCCGCGTGAACGGGTCAAGCGGGCGCAAGCCGGCAAGTGCAATGACGCCGTGGAAGGGCGTATGATCAGGGTTCGGAAGCTGGCGACCGGGTTGTGATGGAAATGCCAACGAAAATCAGCGACTGGCTCAGTCGAGAGGAAATCGCTCAGTTCACACAACGCAGTGACTGGCACGCCGGGCGTGTTCTGCTGCTGAACTGGGCAATGATTGCCGCGACCTTCTGGATGGTGTCGGTGTGGACCAACCCGGTGACCATCATCGTGGCGGTCATTTTGCTGGGCGGTCGGCAAATGGGCCTGGCCGGGCTGATGCACGAGGCGGGGCACAAAACCTTTTTCAAGACCCAGGCGTTGAATCGCTGGCTGGGCCAATGGCTTTGCGCCTATCCCATTCTTGGCGATTGCGATGCCTACGGCGCCTCGCACCGGGAGCATCACAAGATGGCGGGCACGGACGCTGACCCGGACCTTCCGAACTATCGAAGCTACCCCGTGAGCAAGGCCAGCTTCCGGCGCAAGGTGATTCGTGACCTGACCGGGCAGACCGGCATCCGTAATCTGCGTGGCATCTTTTTCGGTCGCTCCCGCAACATGATGATGCGTGATGGCGAACACTATCCCGCCGGCAAGGGCTTGCTGGCCAATCTGGTCCTGTTGGGCGTGTTGGTGGCGTTTGGCGTTGGTGAGCTGTATCTATTATGGATGCTGGCCTACATCACCACCTATTCTCTGGTGGCCCGCTTGCGGCAGGTGGCCGAGCACGGCGCAGTGGCTGGTCTGTTCGACCCCGATCCGCGACGGCATACCCGCACCATCCTCGCCAACCCGCTGGAGTGTTTGCTGATCTGCCCCAACCACCTCAATTACCACGCCGAGCATCATTTTGCCGCCAGCGTGCCGGGTTATCGCTTGAAGGACTTTCACCGCAAGCTGGTAGCGAAGGGTTTTTACGATCAACATCCGCAAACCCTGACCAAGGGTTATTGGGAAGTGCTCAAGCAGGCGGTTCCGGAATTTGATCCGGCCACAGCGCCGCTGGCGACTTGAGCTGCGCCACGCCGCATCATTGCCGCCACCGTCGAAATCACGGCGGATCGGCCAGGCGCGCATTTCCACGGCCGCTTTGGCGAAAGTGACACCAGCATTGACGCTGCGCAGACAACTGGCATGCGCCGGCAAGGCCGCTGACGCGCTGTGGCCGTCGGTGGCATGGGCGGGGGGTCGACACCCAGTCTTTTGACCAGCAACGGCGCTTGCCGAGTCAAGGTTGCTGCGGGAGCATCAAGACTTGATCCTGCGCAGGCTGCGTCGGACTGGGTCGAACCACCAGGTGTTGAGGTAAGAAATGGAAACCATCCGTATTCAACGGCAGGCGCCGATTGCCATTGTTCGTCTGAATCGGCCGCAGGCGCGCAACGCCATCAATTTTCAGATGGCGGAAGAATTGAGTGGCGCCTTGCGGCAAATCGAATCAGACGCGGAGATTCGCGCCCTGATTCTGACCGGATCGGACGGCTCGTTCAGCGCCGGCGCGGACCTGCCGGATCTGCTGGCGCAGGAATCGGTTTCCCACGCCATTGACCGCATGTTGAGCCTGCATTACATCGGCGGATGTTCGCTGTATGAGGTCAAGATACCGGTGGTGTGTGCCATCAATGGCGTGATCGCCGGTGGCGGCCTTGGCTTTGCGTTGCAGGCCGACATCACGCTGGCGGCAAAGTCCGCCCGGTTCCTGTTGCCGTTTGTGCCGAAGTTGGGCTTGACGCCGGATATGGGTTCGACCTGGTATTTGCCGCACATGATCGGTACCGCCCGCGCCAAGGCGGTGGCGATGTTGGGCGACAAGTTCAATGCCGAGCAGGCCGAGCAATGGGGGTTGATTTGGCGCTGCGTGGACGATGATCAGCTGATGCAGGAAGCCACTCAAGCCGCGTTGCGTCTGGCGGCGTCACCCAGAAACGCGATCTTGAAAGTGCGTGAATTGATGCACAGTGCCGGTCGGCATGACGTCGGCGAGCATCGCCGGCTGGAGCGAGAGTCCATCGTGGCGCTGGCGCAATCGCCACAATGCCAGGAAGGGGTCAGCGCGTTTACCGAAAAACGACCCGTCGATTTCGCCCAGTTCGATGATTGGGGATTGCTGAAAACCGGCGGCGCCAGCGCTGGGCAGTGTCACCACCACCAATGCACGCGCTGAAAAAAGCTCAGGCGTACTTGGCGAGCAGCCTGGTTTTCTCGGTGATGCGTTCGCAAAGCTCCTGGTTGTCCTGCGCTTGGATGATTTCCGTCTTCAGGCTGCAGGCCATCATCTCGTAAAAGGCACGGTCCAGCGCTTTGCGTGCCGCCGCAAGCTGTTGCGCAATGGCGTCGCAGGGTTCCTCTTTTTCCATCATGCCGAGTACGCCGCGAATCTGGCCTTCGACTCGGCGCAGGCGGTGCATGACGTCCTGCTGATGTGGTCTTTCCAGCGGAATGATTTTTGAAGTGTTCACGGTCTTTCGCTCCTTTTTCGCGACCCCGGAACGAGCTGCACTACTTTTCGCAATATACCCCATATAGTACCCTTGGAAAAAGCCGAGAGACGACCTGCGGTGTCCAGACGCTATTTTGCGGGAGCTTTATGCTCAATGCTCATACTCTACGGAGATATGTTTAGAAGCTTTTCGGCGCGGCGCTTGTCATTCGGGTTCAAGACGGTTTTTCGGATCAGGGTCAAGACCTGGCGTATTGAAGGAGCAGCAAGGTGGAAGTATTGGTAAACCCACAATCGTGGACCTTGGCCGCCATCGGCGGCGCCATGATCGGCATCGCCGCCGTGTTGATGTACGGGCTCATCGGCCGCATCGCTGGCATCAGTGGCATTTTTGGTGGCCTGTTGTTCAGCCGTGATGCATCGGATGCCCCATGGCGGATTCTGTTTCTGGTGGGCCTGATCGGTGGCGCCTTCATCGTCGGCTTGGCGCAGCCGCAAATGGTCAGCGCGGCGATGCAGGTCTCGCTTCCGGGAATGATTGTGGCGGGTCTGATCGTCGGTGTCGGAACTCGCTTGGGGAGTGGTTGTACCTCCGGTCACGGGGTATGCGGAATTGCGCGCTTGTCCAGGCGGTCGCTGATTGCCACCGTCACGTTCATGACTGGTGGTTTCGTGACCGTATTCCTGGTTCGTCACTTGCTGGGGGGCTGATCATGAAAGGATTGACCGCGTTGATTTCCGGCCTGTTGTTCGGCGCCGGCCTGAGCATTGGTGGAATGACCGACCCCGCCAAGGTGATCGGTTTTCTGGATCTTGCGGGGGCCTGGGATCCGTCACTGGCCTTTGTGATGGGTGCGGCGCTGTGTATTACCGTTCCCAGTTTCCAGCTGCTGGGCAAAAGCGAAAAACCGCTGCTGGAGGCACGCTTTTTCCGCCCGACCCGAACGGATCTGGATGTTCGCCTGCTGGCTGGCGCGACCTTGTTCGGCGTGGGTTGGGGCATTGCGGGCTTTTGCCCCGGCCCGGCAATCGCCAGTTTGTCCAGCGGCTCGCCCCTGGTGATCGCTTTCGTGCTGGCGATGATGGCCGGCATGTGGCTGGCGGATCGGATCAACCAATGGCTGCCACCGCCGCCGCCGTCAGCAAAGGCGGTTGCTTCGACGTCCTGAGCAGAAACCGGCTTGTCGTTGGAGCGGCGGACCGGGATCATGCCGCGCCGCCGGTTCATTGCCGACATCGTCAAGGACCCGTGTGATGTGAAAACGCAGCCGATCAGCGCCTGGCCGCGCGCGACGTGGCGCGCTTGATAAGGTACCCCCTAGAGTATATAATCGACAGGTGAGGAGCGGCGGCTCCGCTCAGGAATCCAACAAAGGTGACATCATGATCTTCAGACAGATGTTCGAGCCGGTTTCCAGCACCTACACCTATCTGCTTGCGTCCGGCCCCGGCCGCGAGGCGCTGATCATCGATCCTGTCAAGGAAAAGCTGGAGCAGTATCTGGCGGTGATCAACGATCTGGATCTGAAACTGGTGCGGGCAATCGATACGCATACGCATGCCGATCACATCACCGCGCTGGGCGATCTGCGCGACCGTACCGGCTGCGTGACCATGATGGGCGAATTCACCAAGGCCCAATGTGTTTCGCAGAGCGTGAGCCAAGGTGAAACCATCGATGTGGATGGCATCAAGCTGGATTCGATATACACCCCGGGGCACACGGACGAGTCCTTCAGTTTCGTATTGAACCCGGCAAAGCCCAAGGCCGTTTTCACCGGTGATGTGTTGCTGATTCGCGGTAGTGGCCGCACCGACTTTCAGGGTGGTGATCCAAACAAGTCCTGGGACTCGATTGTCAACAAGCTGTTCAAGTTACCGGATGAAACCACGCTGTATCCCGGACATGATTACAAGGGCTGGACGGCATCCAGCATCGGCGAGGAAAAGCGCGCCAACCCGAGAATCGCCGGCAAGACACAAAGCGAATACGTGGACATCATGCGTGGTCTGAACCTGGCCGATCCCAGGTTGATGGATGTAGCGGTTCCCGCCAACCTGGCTTGCGGTCAGTCCTGATCACCATGTCTGAATCGGACTAGGCAGGTGAAGGGTGGGGGACAGGTGAAATTTCTCCGACTGTTCCCGCTGCTCGCGGACCTGAAAACGACGCGCGGGGAAACGCTGGGTCAGGACCTGCTGGCCGGCACGATTACCGCAGTGCTGCTGATTCCGCAGGCCTTGGCCTACGCCATTCTGGCGGGCCTGCCGGCGCAAGTGGGTCTGTACGCCAGCATCATTCCGCCCATTGTTTACGCCTTCTTTGGCACCAGTCGCAGCCTGGCGGTGGGGCCGGTGGCGGTGGCGGCGGTGATGGTTTCCGCAGCCTTGATTCCTTACGCCCAGGGTGATCCGGACCGCTATCTGACGGGCGCTTTGATTCTGTCCGCCTTGACCGGCGGTTTGCTGCTGATTCTGGCGATTTTGCGGCTGGGCTGGCTGACCAATTTCATCAGCCATTCGGTGTTATCCGGGTTCACCACCGGTGCGGCGATTTTTATCATCGGCACCCAGTTGGGGCCGCTCAGCGGCATTGCCGTGCCCAGGCAAGCAGAGTTTTTGGAAATCCTGCACACCCTGTTTGCAAATGCCGCTGATCTGCACTTGCTAACCGCGCTTTTTGGCGCGCTTTCGGTGGCCGGTCTGATCCTGGCGCGGGATCGGTTGGTGAACCTGTTATGCCGGTTGGGTTTGTCGAAAACGGCGGCGAGCGTGGCCAGCCGGACCATGCCATTGGTTCTGGTGACGCTGGCAACGGGGGTCGCCGCGACCTTTGGCATGAATGCGCAAGGCCTGGCGGTGGTTGGAGAGATTCCCAGCGGCTTGCCCGCTTTTGATTTGAGTTTCTTGGGCGCAGACGGGTGGATTGCGCTGGCGCCATCGGCGGCCATGATTGCGCTGGTGGGGTACGTGGAAAGCATTTCGGTCGCCAAGGCGCTGGCATTTCGGCGACGCGAGAAAATTGATCCGGATCGGGAATTGCTGGCTCTGGGCGTGACCAACGCGGCGGGCGCCTGTGTCGGCGCCATGCCGGTGGCTGGCGGGTTCGCACGATCCATGGTGAATTTCGACGCCGGTGCGCGTACCCAGAGCGCGGCAATCGTCACCGCAATCTGGGTCGGGCTGGGGGCGATGTTTTTCGCCGGCTTGCTGCAAAACCTGCCCAAGCCGGTATTGGCGGCGATCATCGTCGTCGCGGTATTTCAGTTGATCGACCTGCGATCAGTGCGGCGGACCTGGGCCTATGATCGCGGCGACGGTCTGGCGCAGGCGGCGACCATCGCCGGCGTCTTGCTGCTCGGCATCGAAGGCGGTTTGTTGCTGGGCGTGGGCATGAGTACAGCCTTCTTTTTGTACCGCACCAGTCGGCCGCATATCGCCGTGGTCGGGCGCATTCAGGGTACGGAGCATTACCGCAACGTGTGTCGGCACGCGGTTCAGACCTGGCCGCAATTGCTGATTGTCCGGATTGATGAAAATCTGTACTTCGCCAATACCCCACGGGTGGCGTCGCGGCTCAGCGATCTGGTGTTGGAAAAAGATGACTTGAAAGCGGTGATCGTGATTTGCTCGGGCGTCAGCTATATCGACGCCAGCGGCCTGGAGATGCTGCAATCCCTGCATCATTCACTGAAGGAAATGTCCGTCGGTCTGCATCTGGCGGAAGTCAAGGGCCCGGTGATGGATCGGCTCAAGGGCGCCCGTTTTCTGCGCGAGCTGGGCGGTGCCCATGTGCATCTGTCCACCGATGCGGCGGTGCGTAGCCTGTTGCGCTGAAGCGTCTGGGTTAGAGTGTTGCGCTGACCTGATCGCTGGATTGATTCGTCCATGTTGAGCTGTTTTCGCCTGCCGCCTCGTCTGCGCGCGGCTTTCGTGATTGGCCTGCTCGGCCTGATGGCTACGCCCCTGTCCGCCGAGGAGGGCTTGCAGCCCTATGTGCTGATTCAATGGGGCGGGCAAACACTCAAGCAGGCCAAGGCTGATCTGGCGCACAAACTGGATGAAGCCGGGATGGAACGGCTGGGCGAATACGCGCCGCGAGCCGATACGGTGGTGCTGGTGGCGACCGATCCCAGCTTGCGGGCGGCGGCGGCAAAGGACGCGCTCGGCGGCTATGCCGCAGTTCAACATTTTTGTTTGCACGCCACCGATGACGGCGTTCAGTTGAGTTATCGGCAGCCACGCTATCTGGCGCAGGCATATCGGCTATCTGACGATTTGGGCGCGGTTGCTGCCAGACTTGGCCGCTGGCTGGGTGAGGGAAGCGGCTTCGGTCGCCGCCGCGCCATCAGCGCCGATGCGCTGAGCGTCTACAACTATCAGGCCGACGCGGAACGTTTCAGCGATTTCATCGAGCTGGCGAGCCATCAAAGCCACGAGCAGGCACGCGACACGGTCGCGGAAAATCTGCGCAAGGCCGTCGGCGGTTCGGCACAGATTTATCGCATGGATATCGCAGACAAATCGCAGACCGTGTTCGGTGTTTCATTTGCTGAAAGTGACGACCAGCAAGTGCAGCAAATCTGGTCGACCATCGCCGAGATCGAAGCGGCGCCCGGCGTGCGCACGGCCGCTTTTCTGCCGTATCAGATTCTGGTGCACGGCAATCAGGTGATGAGTCTGCACCCCGGATTCTGGGGGCCGGTGTGGTTGCCGGAAATGACGCAGAAACAGTTCCTGCGGATTCGTTCCGGGCAGGTGGCCATCAGCCGCTGGTTGCGCGCAATAGCCGGCGGCGCGGATTCGTGAGGCAAGCCGCCTTTGCCCATCGTTTCAGGAGTCGCCCGGTTTGACCCCTGGTTCCTTCATTTCGCTGTTGGCGCTGGCCCTGTGTTTCTGGGGCCTGGCACGACGACCGCGTGACGCTGACATGATTGTCATGGGCTGCCTGGGCCTGTTGCTGGCCACCGGCAGCGTGTCGGTTCAGGGCGGGCTGGCGGGGTTTTCCAATCCCGGCGTCATGACCATTGCGGTCTTGTTCGTGGTCGCCGCCGGCCTTCGCGACAGCGGCGCCATGCATGTACTGGGCACGCGCCTGCTGGTGACACCGCGTTCGGAGCGACACGCGCAATGGCTGGTGACCGGGCCGGTCGCGGGTCTGAGTTCCATCGTCAACAACACGCCCATCGTTGCCTTGTATGTGCCGCTGGTGCGTGACTGGGCCGCGCGTTATGGGCTGTCCGCCTCGCGTCTGCTGATTCCCTTGAGTTACGCCGCCATCGCCGGCGGCAGCATCACCTTGCTCGGCAGTGCCACCAACATGGTGGCCAACAGCGCCTTGCGCGCGGCCGAGCCGGACGATCCGGGCATCGGCTTTCTGGAGCCGGCACTGATTGGCCTGCCGCTGACGGTGAGCGTGCTGGTGTACGTGATTCTGCTGGGCCGTTTTCTGCCGAAGCGAAGCTCGCCAACCGAACGTCTGAAGGACCCGCGCCAATACGCCGTGGAGATGATGGTGGAGCCGGGCGGTCCCATTGTCGGTCGCAAGGTGAGTCAGGCCGGATTACGTCAACTGGGCGGTTTGTATCTTTCCGAAATCGTGCGCGGCGAACAGGTCATCGCGCCGGTGGAACCGGAGATGTTGTTGCAAGCCTCTGATCGGCTGATTTTTTTCGGTGATCCGGCCTATGTTTCCGACCTCTTGCGGGTGTCCGGCATCGCGCCACCGTCGGATCGCTGGTTCGGCGCCGATCAGCCGAACCGCGCGCGCCACCTGGCCGAGGCGGTGTTGTCCAATCGCGCCAGTCTGATCGGGCAAAAGCTGCGCCAAAGCCGGTTCCGGGAAATCTATGACGCCGCCATCATCGCCGTTTCGCGCGACGGCACGCCCTTGTCCGGGCGCATCGGTGACGTTGTGTTTCAGGCCGGCGATACCCTGCTGCTGGATGCCGGCGACGGTTTCGTCGGCCGCTGGTCCGGCTCGCGCGAATTCCTGTTGGCCCGTTGGCTGGATGGTGCCCAGGTGCCGGTTCGTCAGCGGCCGACGCTGGCCATCGGCGCCGTGGCGGCAATGGTGTTGGGCAATGTGATCGGGCTTTGGTCGGTGTTGCAAGGCGCGATGTTGGCCGCTGGCGCTATCGTGCTGGGCCGTTGCACCACGCTGATGAAGGCGCGCCAGAGTATCGACTGGTCCATGCTGATGGTCATTGGTGGTGCCATTGGAATTGGCAACGCCCTGTCCGAGAACGGGATTCTTGAGCCCGTCGCGCAATGGGTGATTGACGCCGCAGGCGATCAACCGCGGCTGGTGGTGGGTGCGATTTTCCTCACCACCGCCCTGGTGACCACCCTGGTTTCCAACGCCGCGGCGGTGGCGCTTTCCATGCCGCTGGCTCTGGCGGCGGGGCACGGCGTGGGCTTGTCCGCGCATGCCGTCACCATGACCGTCATGATTGGATGCACCAGCTCTTTCGCCACGCCCATGGCCTATCAGACCAATCTGATGGTGATGGGGCCGGGCGGTTATCGCCTGGGCGACTTCCTGCGTTTTGGTCTGCCGCTGGTGGCCTTGTTCGGCATCATGACGGTGATTCTGATTCCCATCATCTATGCGTCCTAGTCGTACTTTCTGCGGTGTCGCCACAGGATGGGCGCCATGCGTTTGACCGCTTTGCGCAAGTCCAGCGGAAAATTGCGCGTGTGGAGCACATCATTGTGGGCGGCGCAAATGGTGGAAACCTCTGACCAATCCTGACCCAACTGCTCGGTCCAGTACTCGAACGCATCGGCTGCGCCGGGTCGCTTTTGCAGCGCGAAGGCCAAAGTCGGATGCAGACGCAGGCGCGTTTTCATGCCGGCGCCGCGCGCCAGGGCCGGTGGTTTGACGGCCATCAGCGTATCGTCCACATGCAGAGTGTTGGAGCTTCGGTGCAACGCCAGCACCGAGGCGAAATGCACCAACTCGCTATCCGTGACCAGGTCCACCCCTTCGGGAACGGAAAATGCCAGATCGGCCTCGAACAGCGCGTGGCAATCCGCGTCGTCGCTTGGCTCATCCTCCCATGGCAGATCGGCAAAGCGTTGCTGATGACGCGCGGTTCCGTACAGGCGCGCGTCTGGAAAATCAGCGTGTGCCTGTTCGCAGAACACCGTATGAAAAGGGTGCAGATTGATGATGGCGTCCAGCGCGGCGCCGTCATCGGTTAACTGCATGACGCTCTGTCTGGTGCGCCCGTCCAACTGCAGCGAATCCAGCATCAGGAAGCGGCCGTCCTGTTTGCGAATCAGGGAGGCGTGGGTGCCAATGTCCAGCACGCTGCCAATGCGAAAACTTCCGCGGATGTTCCAGAAATCCTCTGAAATCTCGGTGATTTGCATTGAATTGAATCAAGCCTGCCGGGCGCGCGACCGCCCGGTCGTGGATGAGTGGACGCAGTTCTAGCATAGTTTCATTGCGTGAACGCGATTTGCGTTGCCATCAGCAATCTAAGGAAACGCTGATTAATCGTAGCGAGCGCAGTAGATTAATCAGTGTTTCCCTAAGGAGGAGGCTCATGCCACTACCGCAAGATATTTCGCCGCTGAATTCAGAGTTGATGGATTCGCTCACCAAGACCCGCGAGTTTGCGATGACGCAAACCATGCTGCGAATCAAGGATCCGGCGGTGTCCGTCCCCTTTTATCAGAATGTGCTGGGCATGACGCTGCTGAACCAGTTCGATTTCCCGGAAATGAAGTTTTCGCTGTATTTTCTGGGGTTTTTGCGTGACCGTGACATTCCCGCTGACCCGGTGGAACGCGCCGCTTTCACCTTTCGGCAATTGGGCGCTATTGAGCTGACCCATAACTGGGGCACGGAGAATGACGAAGCTTTTGGCGGCTACCACGATGGCAACAGTGCGCCGCAAGGTTTCGGTCACATCGGCATCACCGTTCCTGATGTCTACGAGGCCTGCAGATGGTTTGACGAAAACGGGGTCGAATTCGTGAAACGTCCTGACGACGGCAAGATGAAAGGCCTGGCCTTCATCAAGGATCCGGATGGCTACTGGATTGAAATTCTGTCCGCCAATGGTTTGGCGAAGCTCGTTGGGAACAAGTAGCGCCAAGCGGAGGCCTCGGATACCGCTGTTTCTCATGAGGAATGGCGTAATCTGCCAATCATTGGAGGCGGGATATGCCGACTCGCAATGTCGTCCTGACGGATCATCAAGCAAACTTGGTTGAGCGCTTGGTAAGTACGGGCCGTTATCAAAATGCAAGCGAAGTCTTGCGCGACGGTTTGCGGTTGGTGGAACGCCAAGAGGCCGAGGAGGAGGCGCGACTTGCGGCGCTGCGAGAAGCGGCCCAAATCGGCGTCGCGGACCTTGATGCCGGGCGCTTTACGAGCTTTAACAACGCTGACGAAATAGAGAAATGCCTCTCGGCTGCGGCAGGTCGAAGCATTCAAGCCCGGCGCGGCTGACGCATAGCGTGAACTGGACGGTACGGCTGTCTCAAGTGGCGGAAGAGGACTTTGCCCGGATCATTGAATGGACGAATCAGCGGTTTGGAAAACGTCAGGCCAAGGCCTGCGCTCAAACTTTGATTTTGGCCATTCAGAAACTTTCCAGGGGGCCGCACGGCATTGGGATCAGGACACGGGACGATATTGGCGATGGGATTCTGGCGCTGCACGTTGCTCATGCTGGGAGAAAAGCCAGGCACTTTTTGATCTTGCGACTCGCCAAGAATGAGTCGGAAGTTATCGAAGTGATTCGAATTTTGCATGACGCCACGGATCGGTCGCGGCATGTTGGAACGCGTGCTGAATCCTAGATTCGTCTACGACTTCAATTTGCTGGAAGCGCGGTTTTTCTTCGCCGCGAAATGCAGCAGAAACTGCATCTGATCGGCCAGGATGCGGCGATTGGACAGAATCAGGTATTGCGCCAGATTGGGGGTGTAGGGCACGGCCAGCAGCTTCATGTTGGCTTCTTCGGGCGTGCGGTCCGCTTTTTTGTGATTGCAGCGCTCGCAGGCGGTGACGCAGTTTTCCCACACGCACTCGCCGCCGCGCGAGGCGGGCATGATGTGATCGCGCGTCAGGCCGGAAACCGGAAACTGCTCGCCGCAGTACAGGCACAGGTTGCGATCCCGCTGGAACAAGGTGCGATTGGTGAGCAGCGGCACGCCGGAGGCAAATTTTCTGGAGCGATCCGCCACCGCGATGATGGAGCCGATCTCGAACTGGGATCGCGTGCCGGTGCGGGCATTGATGCCGCCCCATACCCGGAAGCGCTCCTGGCCAGCTTCCCAGCGCACCCGTTGCCGCGCGTACAGCGTCACCGCAGACTGCCAGCGAATCCAGGCGACCGGCATGCCGCCTGCGTCGAGCTTGAGGATGGAGGGGATCATGATGTCGCAGAAGACTCTCGGGAAACTCCTGAACGGTGGTCGATGTGACGGTGCTTGTTCCTTTGAATATGCCGCAGACAGATTGAAATCTAAAGACAATGATGTAACACTGTTTGTAAATATACAACAAAGTTTTAGAGTAAGAGACTTTAATTCGGTGCTGCAATTCGCTCAAAGGCTTACGAATATCGGCCACCGGTCTGCGGGCCGGGTGTTTGCCGGCAATCCGTCAGGCGAGCGGCAAAATGCCGCTATGACGGCGTCATTGCCTCCCGATGTATTCCAATACACTGTGTCAGCCCTTGCTTGCCCTGCCGGCACTCTGCATCTCGCGCAACCATCGCTTAATGGATAACAGGCCCGAACTGCCGCCGCTTTTCCTCCCGCTGAAATGAGCAAAAACCCCAAAGCCCTCGAATTCAAGGGGCGCATGCTGTCACTGACGCGTGTGCTGATTCTGGACGACCAACCGGAAATGATTCAGCAACAGGTGAGCAATTTTGGCCGTCAGTTGGGCGAAGCGGCCAGCGGCATGCCGATGCTGCTGGAGGCCGAACGCAACCTGGACATCAGACCCGCAGTCGATGCCTTGCGCGCCGCCGGCATGCAGCCCATCGCCATGCTGGACGGGCCGGCCAACAACGCCGCGCTGGACGCTGGCCTGCCCCTGATTCCGGCGGACGCGTTGTCCTCGCGCCCGGCCAGGGCGGTGGAGCCGCCATCACCGTCGCCCAAGGCAACGCCGGCGCCACCCGCCGAGCCGCCACCTGCTGCGCAGCGAAAGCCCGCCAGGGTCATCAACAGCCCGGTACGTTCGGGCCAGCAGATTTACGCCGAAGGCGCGGACCTGGTGGTGACCAGTACGGTCAATCCGGGGGCGGAAATCATCGCCGACGGCTGTATCCATGTTTATTCGGCCTTGCGTGGTCGCGCCATTGCCGGCGCCAAGGGGGATTCGGGCGCGCGCATTTTCTGCCACACGATGGAAGCCGAGCTGTTGGCCGTATCGGGCATTTATTCGGTGGCCGAACAGATTCGCGGGGTGTTGCGGGGCTGTGCGGTTCAAGCCTTTCTGCAGGAAGGCAAACTCAAGATCGAGGAGCTCAAATGGTAGTTGCGGCCGGTTTCGCCCGGCGCCACCGCCGTGGGCAGGATCAATCTCATCATCAATCCATTTTCAGGAGCTGACTTTGGCAAGAATCGTCGTCGTGACGTCCGGTAAAGGGGGCGTCGGCAAGACCACCACCAGCGCATCGTTTTCCACCGGCCTGGCCGCCCGTGGCAAGAAGACGGTCGTCATCGACTTTGACGTTGGGCTGCGCAACCTTGACCTGATCATGGGCTGTGAGCGCCGGGTGGTGTTCGATTTCGTCAATGTCATCCAGGGCGAGGCCAACCTTCGTCAGGCATTGATCAAGGACAAGACGCACGAAAATCTGTTCGTGCTGGCGGCCAGCCAGACGCGCGACAAGGAAGCGTTGACGCAGGAAGGCGTGGAGCGCGTGCTCAATGAGCTGCGCGAAGAGTTCGACTACATCATCTGCGACTCGCCCGCCGGCATTGAACGTGGCGCCCATCTGGCGATGTATTTTGCCGATGAAGCCCTGGTGGTGACCAATCCGGAAGTGTCATCGGTACGCGACTCGGACCGGGTGCTGGGTCTGTTGGCCAGCAAGACCCGGAAATCCGAAAGTGGCGAGGGCAAGGTGCAGGAACATCTGGTGCTGACACGCTACAACCCCGAGCGGGTCGAGCGGGGCGACATGCTCTCGGTCAAGGACGTGGAGGACATCCTGGCGATTCCGCTGCTGGGCGTGATTCCGGAATCCGAGGCCATCCTGAACTCTTCCAACTCCGGGGTGCCGGTGATTGGCACCGCCGATTCCGACGCCGGTCAGGCCTATCAGGACCTGGTGGCGCGTTTCATGGGCGAGGAGCGACCGCATCGTTTTCTGAATGCGGAAAAGAAAGGGTTTTTCGGTAAGCTGTTCGGAGGCTGATCATGGACTGGCTGGGTTTTTTCCGGACAAACAAACAACCGTCGGCGCAGACCGCGCGCGACCGCCTGATGATGGTGGTCGCGGTGCAACGCGATCAGGATGGACGCAGTGATGGCGGCGACAGCGCTGCGCCTTCCTACCTGCCACAACTCCGGCAGGAGTTACTGGACGTGGTCCGCAAATATGTGGAAGTGGCGGACAGCGCGGTGCAAGTCAAGATGCAGCATGAGGGCGGGCTGGAGGTGCTGGAAATGAATATCGCATTGAATGAGGGTGTGCGCGCGAACTGAGCCGTTTTGCGCACGGCCCATGAATCCCGATGGCGATTTGTGATCGAGCGGACTGCCGATGTTGTGGATGGAAGAAAAAATCAGACTGCTGACGGAGCCGATGCGTTCGGCTCGCGGACCTTCCGGCACCGGAGACGGGTCATGAGTCTGGTGCGCGAGCAGTCCACCTTTCTGCTGCAAGTGGCGGCGTTGATCAACAAAGCCGCCGAACTGGGCTTTGAGGTATCCGGCGGCGAGCTGTATCGCAGCTCGGAACAACAGGCATTGCACGTCAAGAACGGTCGCAGCAAGACCATGAACAGTCAGCACCTCAAACGGCTGGCGGTGGACCTGAATTTCTTCAGACCCAAGCCCGGCGGCGGTCTGGAGCTGACCTGTGACGTGGAAACCCTGCGTCCCCTGGGCGATTTCTGGGAGGGGCTGGATGCGGCCAACCGCTGGGGCGGCAACTGGTCCTCGTTCAAGGACACGCCGCATTTCGAACGGCGTGAAGGTCGCGTCAGGCCCGGGGTGACGCCTGAGATGGCGTCTGCAAGCGATACGCCGGATCGGGCGCTTCGTGGAAAAGGGTTGCTCGGTGCATCCGTCGGCGCCGGTGGAGACAATCGGCGCGATGACGTGGAAACCGTGCAACGCCTGTTGAACCTGTCCGCATCAAAGCAGCGGTTCGAAATTGACGGTGCGGCCTTGAAGCCGGACGGCGCGTTTGGCAACAAGACGCTGAACGCCATCCGTGCTTTTCAACGCAGCGTGGGCGGTCAAACGAGCCCGGACGGGTGCATCGACCCTGATCGCGGGACCCAGCGCCTGTTGTGTGAGGCGCTGCCGGATGTCGTCGATCCGGTGATCCTGGGTCTTGCTTATCTGCGCGCTTCGGACAAAGACATCGCCGAGCTTTGTCCCGGCATTGTCAAAGCCATGGCCAATCGCAAGATCGACTCGCCCTTGCGGCAAGCGCATTTTCTGGCGCAAATCGGTCACGAATCTGGTGAGCTGCGTTTTCGGGCGGAAATTGCCAGCGGTGAGGCTTATGAAGGGCGCACTGATCTGGGCAACACTCAGGCGGGCGATGGCAAGCGTTTCAAGGGGCGGGGGCTGATTCAGCTCACCGGGCGTGCCAACTATGCCGAGTACGGCAAGGCCCTGGGGCGGGAGGCGGAGTTGTTGAAAGAACCGGAACTGGTGGAAACGGACATCCATCTGTGCAGCGATGTAGCCGGCTGGTTCTGGGGCAAGCGTGGCCTGAACGCGATGGCCGATGACGACGATCTCACCGCCGTCACCCGTCGCATCAACGGCGGCGTCAACGGCCTGGAAGATCGTCGCCGTTTGTTGTCACGAACCAAGTCGTTGCTGGGCGTCTGATGGTTCAGACGATTTGCGTCTCCGCCTGCGGCCCGACGAAGGCCGAATTCTTGCGCGTGATCAGATAGAGCAGCGGCCCGAATGAACCCATGAACAGAGTGATGGCGGCCCAGGGCCAGAAGTTGCGCCCCAGGGCCCTGGCGTCGTGCCACATCCAGATCAGCACCAGAAACAGGGCGATGACCAGGTCTGCGAACACCTGACCGGCGCCAAAGCTTTGGAAATGCGGGGCGACGATGCCCCAGTAACCGTGATGGGCAAGGGCGACGACGGTCAGCGCGCCAAAGGCGATCAGGGTCAGGGCGAGAAGGCTGCGTTGCATGGCTGGTCTCCGCTTTCGAAAGGGGCGCAAATCATCAATCTGCGGCGCATCAGCGGCAATTACCTGCCAGGTCATCTGCGATTGAATACCGTCACGCAGGGCGGACCGTACCCACCATGTTCGCTCATTGCCCGCCCGCTGGTCGCCATGGCGCGCCACGAAATGCTGCCATCGTCGCGAAAAACGAAATTTGCAAAAGAATTTTTCGTGAACCCCTTGAAACTGCGAAAAGTGCCGCCAACAATTAGCAGCCTTCGAGGGAGAGTGCTAACAAATGCCGGTCGGAAACAGTGCAGGCGTTGTGCGATCTCTTCGAATTTCGTCCTAACCCACTGATAAAACTGGAGAACACTATGGCACTGCGTCCCCTGCACGATCGTGTGATCGTGAAGCGACTGGAAGAAGACAAGAAGTCCGCTGGCGGTATCCTCATCCCTGACAGCGCCGCTGAGAAGCCCTTGAAGGCCGAAGTTGTGGCCGTTGGCCCCGGCAAGCGCACCGATGACGGCAAGGTTCACGCCCCCGACGTCAAGCCCGGCGATACCGTGTTGATCGGCAAATATTCCGGCAACGACGTCAAGGTTGACGGCGACGAGCTGGTCGTGCTGCGTGAAGACGACATCATGGCGGTTATTTCCTGAATAACTATTTTCAAAAGAACTAACGACTTACATAGAGGATCGAATCAATGTCAGCAAAAGATGTGAAATTTGGAGATGACGCCCGTTCGCGCATGGTTGCCGGCGTCAACACCCTGGCCAACGCGGTCAAGGTCACCCTGGGCCCGAAAGGCCGCAACGTGGTGCTGGACAAATCCTTCGGCGCCCCGACGGTGACCAAGGACGGCGTTTCCGTCGCCAAGGAAATCGAACTCAAAGACAAGTTCGAGAACATGGGTGCGCAGCTGGTCAAGGAAGTGGCTTCCAAGACTTCCGACGCCGCCGGTGATGGCACCACCACCGCCACCGTGCTGGCGCAAGCCATCGTCAATGAGGGTCTGAAGTCGGTCACCGCCGGCATCGACCCGATGGACATCAAGCGCGGTATCGACAAGGCCGCCGAGGCCATCACCGCCGAGCTGGGCGGTATCAGCACCCCGTGCAAGGATCGCAAGGCGATCGCCCAGGTGGGCACAGTTTCCGCCAACGCGGACGAGGCCATCGGCAACATCATCGCCGACGCCATGGACAAGGTCGGCAAGGAAGGCGTGATCACCGTTGAAGAAGGCAAGGCTCTGGACAACGAGCTGGACGTGGTGGAAGGCATGCAGTTCGACCGCGGCTATCTGTCGCCCTACTTCATCAACAACACGCAGAGCCAGCAGTGCGAAATGGAGAATCCGCTGATCCTGATCACGGAAAAGAAAATCTCCAATATCCGTGACTTGCTGCCGATTCTTGAGAACGTGGCCAAGCAGGGCCGTCCGTTCCTGATCATCGCCGAAGACGTCGAGGGCGAAGCCCTGGCCACCCTGGTGGTCAACAATCTGCGTGGCATTCTGAAAGTCGCCGCCGTCAAGGCGCCGGGCTTTGGTGATCGCCGCAAGGAAATGCTCAAGGACATCGCCATCCTCACCGGCGGCACCGTCATCGCTGACGATGTTGGCCTGAGCCTGGAGAAGGTGACGCTGGAAGATCTGGGCAACGCCAAGACCGTTCAGATTGAAAAAGAAAACACCACCATCGTCGATGGCGCCGGTGAAAAGGGTCAGATCGAAGAGCGCATCGCCGAGATCCGCACCCAGATCGAAGCCGCCACCAGCGACTACGACAAGGAAAAACTGCACGAGCGTCTGGCCAAGCTGGCCGGCGGTGTTGCGGTGATCAAGGTCGGTGCCGCCACCGAAGTGGAAATGAAGGAAAAGAAAGCCCGTGTGGAAGACGCCCTGCACGCCACCCGCGCGGCGGTGGAAGAAGGCATCGTTGCCGGCGGCGGTGTTGCGCTGGTTCGCGCCTCGTCCGCGCTGGACAAGCTCGAAGGCGCCAATCAGGACCAGCAGGTTGGCATCAACATCCTCAAGCGTGCCGTGCAGGAACCGCTGCGTCAGATCGTCAAGAACGCCGGCGGCGAGCCCAGCGTGGTGCTGAACAAGGTGGCCGAGGCCAGCGGCCACAACGGTTTCAACGCCGCCACCGGTGAGTACAGCGACATGGTCGAGGCCGGCATCATCGACCCGACCAAGGTGACCCGTCTGGCATTGCAGAACGCCGCATCCGTGGCCGGCCTGCTGCTGACCACCGAGGCCATGATTGCCGAGTCGCCAGAGAAGAAGGATGCACCGCCGATGCCGGCGCCCGACATGGGCGGCATGGGTGGTATGGGTGGCATGGGCGGCTTCTAAGCCGGCTCCAAAACCCGTTGTATCGCTGCATCATCGGGGCGCCTTCGGGCGCCCCGATTTTTTTGTCCCATTCGTAAGCGGATCACGGATAATCGGACGGATGAGCGAATCAAGTTCGATTGCCGAACAGGCCAGTCAATTCGTCCGCACGCAGTTGCAGCGGCATCCGCAATGGCGTGACGGCGCATTTCTGGGCCGCTCGCGGATACCAGACGAAATCACGCGGCGTCTGCGCGCAGCCCTGGTCGGCGTGGATGACGAGGCGAGGCTGATGCGCGGCCTGCGCGAGCAACGCAATCGCGAAATGTTGCGCATTGCCTGGCGCGCCATGAATCACGGCGCGGAACTGGATGAAACCCTGGGCGAGCTGAGTGAACTGGCCGAATGCTGTTGTCAGATCGCTCTGGAGTTTGCGCAGGCGCAGCTGCAATCCGCGCACGGGCGACCTGTGGACGAACAGGGCAGGGCATCGGCGCCGGTGGTGTTGGGGATGGGCAAGCTCGGTGGCGCGGAGCTGAATTTTTCCTCGGACATCGACCTGATTTTCTTTCACAGCCTGTCCGGCCAGACGCAAGGCGAGAACATTCGTCCGCTCGACAACGAACAGTATTTCGCCAAGCTGGCGCAGAACACCGGTCGCATCGTTGCCGCCGTCACCGAAGACGGCTTCGTGTTCCGTGTCGATACCCTGCTGCGACCCTTCGGGTCGGTTGGGCCGGTGTCGGTGAGCTTTGATGCGGCGGAGGAGTATTACCAGACGCATGGTCGGGAGTGGGAGCGATACGCGCTCATCAAGGCGCGACCCATCGCTGGCGACCTGGAGGCGGGTCGTGCGCTGATGGCGCGGCTGCGGCCTTTCGTCTATCGCCGTTATCTGGATTACGACGCCATTGGCAACCTGCGCGAACTCAAGCAGCGCATCCATGATGATGTCGTCAACCGCCAGTTGCGGGACGATGTCAAACTCAGCGCCGGCGGCATTCGTGAAGTGGAGTTCATCGTCCAGTCCTTCCAGCTGGTTCGCGGCGGCCAGGACTTGCAACTGCGTAACACGCAATTGCGTCCCACCCTGAAATACCTGGGTGAGTGCGGCTTGCTGCCCTGGCAGACCGCAAACGAACTGGATCAGGCTTATGTATTTTTGCGGCGGCTGGAAAACGCGATTCAGATGTACGCGGACCAACAGACCCACGCGCTGCCGCGCAATGAAGCCGCGCAAACGGCGCTGTGTATCGCGTTGGGGTTTGCGGACTGGTCGGCCCTGACGGCGCGCTACCAGCGCGTCAGCGATTTCGTGCATCAGCAATTCCTGCGAGTGTTCGCCGAACCTGAACGCGAGGCGTCGGACGGCTCGCTGTCCAAGGCGGTACGCATTGCCGGTGCGCAAACGCAAGGCGATCAGGACCAGCTCCGGCGTACCGCCGAGTTGCTGACGGCGGCCGGTTTTGCCGCGCCATCGGCGCCGGGCATTGCGCGGCGGCTGTCCGGGGTTCTGAACGGGCGCATGGCGCGGACGCTGTCGGACGCGGCCATGGTGCGTCTGCGCGAACTGATGGCCGCTTTGCTGGAGCGCTGCGTCGGGCACGACGCGCCCGAAGTCGCCGCCGACCGGGTGATGGATGTGATTGACGCCATCATCGGTCGTTCAACCTATCTTGCCTTGCTGCATGAGTCGGCCAATGCGCGACAGCAACTGGTGCGGCTTTGCGCGTCCAGCCCGCTGATCAGCCGGGAGATTGCGGCATCGCCGTCGGCGCTGGACACCTTGCTGGATTCGCGCACGCTGTTCAATCCGCCGGATCGCGATCAGATGCGCGCCCAGCTCACACAGCGCTTGCAGGCGGTGCCGGTCGATGATGTCGAAACCGGCATGGATTGCCTGCGGCGCTACCGGCAGGAAATCACCGTTCGCATCGCGGCGGCGGATGTGATGGAGCAACTGCCGCTGGTGAAGGTCAGTGACCGTCTGAGCTGGCTGGCCGAGACCGTTGTTGAAGTTGCCCTGGAGCGCGCGACGCTGGATCTTCGGCAATCCTATGGTCAGGTGTTGCGCGGCGACGGCGAGGCGGCGGCGATGGCGATTCTGGCCTACGGCAAGTTTGGCGGCATCGAATTGGGTTACGGCTCGGACCTGGACCTGGTGTTCGTGCATGACTGTGATGCGCTCGATGAGGAAACCGTGGGCGGCGAACGCAGCGTCACTGCCGGGGTTTATCTGTCGCGCCTGGTGCAACGTCTGATTCACTGGTTGTCCACCCTGACGCCGGCTGGTCGTGCCTATGAGATCGACACCGCCCTGCGACCCAATGGCGCCTCGGGTTTGCCGGTGGTGAGCTTGTCGGCGTTCCAGCGTTATCAGCGCGAACAGGCCTGGACCTGGGAGCATCAGGCGTTGGCCAGAGCGCGCGCCGTCGCCGGACCGGCGCATTTGCAGTCGGCATTGGAGCAGGTCCGGCGCGCCGTGCTGGGTCGCCCGCGTGACGCGCGGCAACTGCGCCAAGACGTGCTGGCGATGCGCCAGAAGATGCGCGCCAATCTGGACAAATCCAACGACGATCAATGGGACGTCAAACAAGGGCGCGGCGGGCTGATCGATATCGAATTCATCACCCAGTTCCTGCTGTTGCGCGATGCCCATGCCCACCCGGAGATTTTGCGGTGGAGTGATAACTGGCGCCAACTGGAGGTGTTGGCCGATGCCGACATCATCCGCAACCAGGACAAGGATCAACTCATCGACTGCTATCGAAGGTATCGCGCCTGGGCGCATCGTCGATCCTTGCAGTCGGAATCCACCTTGGCTGCGGCCCGGGATTTTCTGGTTGAGCGGCAGGCGGTCGAAGCCTTGTGGGACGGGGTGTTCGAGACCGAATGAGCGCTGACCCGGGCATGGAGGTGGTCCGCAGGCAGGGTGAGCGCCCGCATCTGGCCTTGTTCCTGGCTACTTCCGGGCACAGCGGCGTGGATCGCAGTTTCAAACGACTGGTGCCGGCGCTGGCGCGACGCGGCTATCGCGTCGACCTGTTGCAGGTGCGCAGGCACGGCCCGTATATCGAACCGCTGCCGCCGAATTGCCGGCGCATCGACCTGGGAACACGACATGTTTATTCGGCGATTCCGGCATTGGTGCGTTATCTGCGGCACAACCAGCCACAAGTGCTTTTCGCCGGAAAGTACCGGGTCAACCTGGCGGCCTTGTTGGCACACCGTTGGGCAAAGAGCCAAAGCCGTCTGGTATTGTCCAGCGGGACCACGGTCTCCGTGGATCTGGCCGGGCGCGGATGGTTCGAACGCACGCTTCATCGCTGGGTGATTGCGCATTGGTACCGCAACGCCCATCTGCTGGTCGCCAATTCGCGCGGGGTGGCCGATGACCTGGCGGCCTGCGCCGGGCTTGCGTCGCAAGCTGTACAGGTGGTGCCGCGCGCGGTGATCGACGCCGATCTGCTTCAGGCGCCATGCCCCAAACCGGATCACCCCTGGTACCGGTCATCGACCGAGCCTGTTTTCGTTTCTGTGGGCGAGCTTTCCGAGCGCAAGGATCACGCCACCCTGATTCGCGCCTTCGCCCAACTCAACGCAACTCATCCGGCGCGGCTGATCATTCTTGGCAAGGGGCGCGAACAGTCCCGCTTGCAAGCCCTGGCGCAGGCGCTGAAGGTGGCTGATCGGGTGCAGTTGCCGGGCTTTGTTGACCAACCTTTCGGATACATGGCGCACGCCACGGCCCTGGTACACAGCGCGCGCTGGGAAGGTCTGGGTTTTGTTTTGATTGAAGCCCTGGCAGTGGGAACGCCGGTGATCAGCACCGATTGTCCCAGCGGTCCGCGAGAGATTTTGAACGACGGCCAACTCGGCACCCTGGTGCCCGTCGCCGATGTTTCGGCAATGGCCTCGGCGATGCGCGATGCGCTGAATGCGCCGCCGTCAGCTGAACGATTGCGGCAAGGGGCAAGGGTTTACGAAACCGAAGCTTCCGCGGACGCCCATGTGGCGGCACTCGGATTGTCTGCGCCCTCGGCAGGCGATGCGGGTGCGTCCATGTGCGCGGACGGCGCGTCGTAAGCGTGGTCGGCGAGCAGCCCGGCGTTGGCGTGGGCCAGGGCGCGCAGATCCGGATCCTGTCGGTGCGCGTAAGCACGGGCGTCGTTCAAACGGTGCTGATCGATGGCTTGCGCGATGCGGTGCTGATCGGTGGGCAGCCCGCAAAACCTCGCCAGACGCCGCAGCTCGGGGAGCGGGTCGCTCAACAGGTCTTCGTAGCGAATCTGCAAGCGCTGATGGGCCGGCACCGCAAGCAGATTGTTCTGCGCCGCGCGCATGTATTGCGCCCACAGGTTCAGGCCTTGTTGTGGCTCGGCGCAACGGGTGTAGAACACGCCAATGCGTTTGCGTCGGAAAATGTACAGCGGCAAGCGCCGCCGGTAATGCTCCACCCTGGCCAGTGAGTGTCGTTCCCAGCGAGCGCGCAGGCTTTCGGCCACATCGACACCATGCCGGGTGACGTGCACCACGCGCGCGTCAGGAAAAAGGCGCATCCACAGCGGCAGCGTGAGCGTGCTGCGCGGGTCCTTCCATCCCCAGGGCGCGTTCAAGGCGGTGACGTTGCGATGTTTCAGGTATCCACGCCAACCCAGATAACGGATCGACCAGGGTGAGCGCATCGCCGCACTGAGCGCGTCAGTCATCAGATCCGCCGCCGGTGCGCATTGCATCAACGATGGCACCGGGTCGTCCAGATCCCAGTCCACCCCGCATTGCCGCAAGACCCAGGAATTGAGCTGCACGAAGAAGGGGTTTTCGTTGGTGCGAGGGTAGTTTCCGCCTCCCACGTACAAGCCGCAGCTTTGCAGCAACCAGCTTGCAAGGCTGGTGCCGGATCGGTGCATGCCGATGATGATGACGGGCGCCATGCGGCGGACCTTGGTTTCGAATGATCGACCATCTTAGAGCAAGCCCGGAAAAGAGCCTTCAGGAACCGCTCGACGGCGTCAATCAAGGATAATGCCGGCTGGTTCGGCGAGGCTCCTGTTGATAAGTGTTGCTCTCCAATCGTTACAACTTTCTCTACGTCCACATCGCCAAGACCGGCGGCACCAGCGTGCGCGCGGCCTTGCGTTCGCTGCAATGGCGCGATCCCTATTATCTGGCGCAGTGGATTTGTTCGCGCCTGTCGGGGCTCACCGGGCATCGCATCGCCGCCAAGCTGCCGCGCCACGCCAAGATCATCTGCGCGCAGGAAATGCTGGAGAAAGCGCATTTCGACGGTCTGTTCAAATTCGCCTTCGTGCGCAACCCCTGGGACTTGCAGGTTTCAAGCTATCACCATCTCAAGCGCGAGCGGCCGCATTTGCTGGAAGGGCATGAGAGTTTTGAAGCCTTCACCCGCTACAAGCTCGATCCGCAGCGCCCGTACCAGTATCACCTGGACACCGCCATCACGCCGCTGACGGATTATCTGATCGACCTGCGCGGCAATCTGCTGACCGATTTCATCGGCCGCTACGAGCACTTGCAGGAGGACTGGGAATACATCTGCATGCGGCTTGGAATCAACCCGCCAGCCTTGCCGCACAAACGACAAGCCACTGACCGCAAGAAGGATTATCGAAGTTATTACACGGACGATCTGGCGCAGCTGGTCGGCGATTTTTTTCGGCGCGATGTGGAAATGCTGGGGTATCGGTTTGATCCAGAGTAAGTCCTGATGTGCGGCATTGCTGGCCTGGCGCTCAGGCGCAAGGCGCCGGATCCAGAGCTGCTGTCAACAATGGCGCGAACGCTGGATCACCGCGGCCCCGAAGATCGCGGTCAGTTCGTGTGGGAAAACGTTGGTCTGGCGCACACCCGCCTGTCGATTATCGACTTGCCCGGCGGGCACCAACCGTTGATGGATGCCGATCAGCGATACGCCCTGGTCTGCAATGGAGAGATTTACAACTACATCGAACTGCTCGATGAACTCAGAGCGCTGGGTGCAAAACCGCGCAGTGGATCCGATAGCGAGGCCGCATTGCACGGCTGGGCGCATTGGGGTGAAGCGTCGTTGCAGCGCTTGCGTGGCATGTACGCCTTCGCCTTGTTGGACCGGCGGCGAAAGGCGTTGTGGCTGGTGCGTGATCGGCTGGGCATCAAGCCGCTTTATTACGCGCCCCTGGCGGATGGTCTGTTATTCGCTTCCGAGCTCAAGGCCATATTGCCGGCGCTTCCGAACAAGCCAAGTATCAATGTGGCTGCGCTGGGGCAGTATTTTCAAAACCAGCATTCCAGCGGCCGCGAAACGATTTTCCAGGGGATTTACCGCGTGTTGCCAGGGGAGGCAATTCGCGTTGATGAATCCTTGACGCTTGAGCACCGGCGTTATTGGCAAAGCACTGCGGTCGAGCCGCGTCAGTGCAATGAGGCTGAAGCCATCGAGCAATGGGAGCCGCTGTTTGAGCAGGTGATGCGCGAGCACATGCGCTCGGATGTGCCCGTCGGTGCTTTTCTCTCTGGCGGTGTGGATTCGGCGGTGCTGTTGGCGCAGTTGCATCGTTTTCAATCCAGGCCGGTGCGCACTTATTCGATCGGCTGGTCAGACGCAAAACAAAAAGATGAACTGGAGGGCGCGCAGCGGATCGCTGATTTATTCGGCGCCGATCATCAGCCGATTCGCTTGTCGTCTCAGCAGGTGTTTCGGCGCCTGCCGCGCAGCGTCTGGGCGGCCGATGACTTGATGCGCGATTACGCCTGTTTGCCCACCATGGCTCTGGCCGAAGTCGCCGCGCAGGATTTGAAAGTGGTGTTCAGCGGCGAGGGCGGGGACGAGGCATTCGCCGGATATGGCCGTTATCGGCCCGGCTGGGTGGAGCGGCAATTCAAATCCCTGCGTTATCCGGGCAGCGGCGGTTTTCGCGCGCGCGGGGAATTGCGCGGCAGGCTGATCAAGGGCCTGTTCAAGCCGGAGTTGCAAGCCGCGCTGCAAACACATCGCACGCCTTATACCGAGGCCTGGTCCGAAACGCCGCCGTCCTGGTCGGATTTGCAACGCCGGCAGCACGTGGATTTGAATACCAATTTGCCGGACGATTTGTTGGTGAAGGCGGACCGCATGTTAATGGCGTTTTCCCTTGAAGGACGGGTGCCGTTTCTGGACCACCGCGTGGTGGAGTTCGGACTTTCCTTGCCGGATGCGCTGAAGGTGAACTCAAATGCGGGCAAGCTGCTGATCAAGCGCTGGGCGGAATCCTTCCTGCCGGCGGATCATCTATGGCGCAAGAAATCCGGGTTCCACGTGCCGGTCGGTGAATGGCTAGGCGGCGCGTTTCTGGCTTCACTGGCAACTGCATTGCCGCGGAACGACGCGATTCGCCAATGGTGTGTGCCGGAGGTGGTAAAAAACCTTATCGCCCGTCAGCAGCAAAAAGCCGATTGCAGCCGTGAGGTATGGAACCTGATGCAGTTCGCCATCTGGCATCGCCTTTTCGTTGAAGGTGATTCGTCCGTGCCAGGGGTGCAAGACAATCCGCTGGATTATTTATGAGCACTGATCAAGGCAAACGACTGGCGGTGCTGATTTCCTTGTCCGGGGACGGCGGCGTGGAGCGCATGGTGCTTAACCTGTGCGCGGAATTCGCCAAGCATGTGAAAGTGGATTTGCTGGCCCTGAAACTCAGCGGCGGGCACGCGGATCGTATCCCCGACGGTGTCAATCTGATCCGTCTCAAATCCAGACACAGTTCAACCTGCGTGGGCGAGGTGACGTCTTATCTGAAGCAGCAGCGACCCGATGTCCTGCTCGCCGCCAAGGATCGCGCCGGGCGCGCGGCTTTGAAAGCGGCAAAGCGTTATGGCGGAAATCTCCCCGTCTTTATCCGATTGGGTACCAACCTGTCCGCCGCGCTGGCGCGCAAGAGTGCATTCAACCGATGGCTGCGCCTTGCTCCCATGCGCCGGCTTTATCCATCGGTATGCGGGGTCATCGCGGTTTCCGAAGGGGTGCGACAGGACACCGTGGCAACCACCCGGCTTGCGGCGGAACGGATTCGGGTGATTCGAAATCCGGTCATCACGCCCTCATTTGAATCACAGGCGCAAGCCCCGCCGCCGCATGACTGGCTGGTGGAGCGGTCCTGGCCGGTGGTGATGGGCATGGGACGCCTGAACCAGCAGAAGGATTTCCCAAGCCTGTTGCGCGCGTTCGCCGCCATGCAACGGCAGATTCCTTCGCGATTGATTCTGTTGGGTGAAGGAAGCGACCGTGCGGACTTGATGGCGCTGGCCGAATCACTTGGCATCGCCGCGCGCTTTCATCTGGCCGGGTTCCAGTCCAACCCCTACGCCTGGCTTTCACGTGCCGATTTGTTCGTGCTGTCGTCGGCCTGGGAGGGTTCGCCCAATGCCCTGACCGAAGCGCTCGCGCTGGGCATTCCCAGCGTTTCGACCGACTGCCCCAGCGGTCCCGATGAAATTCTGGACGGCGGCCGGGTCGGCCCCTTGGTGCCGGTGGCGGATGCCGCCGGCTTGGCCCGGGCAATGATTCAGACCCTGCGCGAACCGCCGGATGCACGAATGCTCAAAGAAGCCGTTGATGAGTACCGTGCGCCCACCAGCGCGCGGCGTTATCTGCAGTACATGGGCTTAATCGAGGTTTAGCACGTCGCGATACACGGCCAGATTGCCGTCAACCATGGCGTCAACGGAGAACTCACCGAGAATGCGCCGCCGGCCCGCCATGCCAAGGCTGACGCGGCATTCGCGATTGTTGAGCAAATCGGCAATGGCCTGGCTCAGCGCTTGCGCATCGCCGGGGGCGACCAGCACGCCGGTTTGTTGGTGCACGATGGCCTCGGGAATACCGCCCACGCGACTGGCAATGACCGGCAATCCCGCCGCCTGGGCCTGCAACAGCGAGACGCCAAGACCCTCGGCAAAGGCTGGATGCACCATCAAATCCAGAGCGCCCATCCAGTTGGAAAGGTCCTTGCGAAATCCCGCGAAAACCACGCGATCCCTCAAGCCAAAACTGCCAACCAGTCGCTCCAGTTCGGCGCGCAACGGACCCTGCCCGAAAATCAGCAGCTGGTAGGGCGGGGTATGCGCCGGCAGCTGCGACAGCGCGTCGAACAACACCGCATGACCTTTGCGTTCGATCAGTTGCGCCACCACGCCGATGCACAGGCGCTCGGGTGCAATGCCGAATTCAACATCAAGTGCCGGCCGGGGTTTGGCCCGCATCCACACGTCGGGGTCCAGCGCACTGCGCACCACGCGAAGTTTTGCTGCGTCCACGCCTTGGTCGTTCAGAACGGCGGCGATGCCTTCGGAAATGCAGATGACGCGTTCATACATGCGGTATTTGAGCGGCAGCAGCCAGCGTGATTCGGGGTTGTCGACGCGGCGTGACAACACCGCATGCACCCCCGCGCGACAGGCCGCGATGCCGCCCAGCACGTCCGCGCCGCGCCGGGAATGCAGGTGAACCAGTTCGGGTTGTTCGGCGCGAAACAGCTGAATCAGGCGTGACAGGAAGCGAAAATCCAGATCGCCATTACAGGGGATCTCATGGACTTCAATCCCGGACTTTCGCGCCTCCAGCGCAATAGCGGAGCGTGGCGGACACACCAGCAGGTTTTCAACGCCGCGCGCTTTCAGGCCCTTGAGCAGATAGGCCACTTGCTGGGCGCCGCCGTACAAGTGCATGCCGGTTTCGACGTGAATGATCTTCATGCGCCGATCAATTGCGTGGCTGCGGCGCACACGCGTTCGGGGGATAGTCCCCGCATGCAGTCGAAGGCGCCGTTGCAGCTTGGTCGGCGCTTGCACGGCGCGCAGGGCAGGGCGTCATACATCACCCGCAGCGGCGAATCCGCGCCGCCGGTGTAAGGGCAAGTCGAACCAAACAGCGCCACGACCGGCCGGCCGGTGGCGATGCCGATGTGCGTCAGGCCGGTGTCCACGCCGATCAGCAGCCGGGCGCCGGCAATCACCCCGGCCACCGCATCCAGCCGGGTTTTTCCAACCAGGTTGATGCTGCCCTGCGGCAGTGTGTCTTCGATATCCCTGGCGGCCGCGACATCGCCCGGTCCACCCATCAACACCACCGGACCCAGGCCGCGCGCGTGTATCAAGGCGGCCAGTTGGCCCCAGTTTTCCTGCATCCAGTGTTTCTGTGGCCGGGTGGTGAATGGGCACAGCACGGTGTAGTCCGCAGCATGTTTGAGCACGGCCTTGTGGTCGATGGCGTTCAGTCTGGGCGCCGGCGCCGGCATTGCGGTGATGCTTTGCGCCAGAAACCGGTATTCGGAGGCGATGTCGGTGATTGCTCCGCCCTTGGGCAGCAGTTGATCCATCCAGCAAGCCCCTGGTTCCTTGGATTCAAAACCAATGCGGTAGGCATTGGGCACCAGGCGCGCCAGGAAACGGGTTTTGAGCAGCCCCTGGGCGTCGATCACCCAGTCGTAAGCGCCTTTGCTGAATTCGGCGCGCAGCGCTGAGATGACGCCCGGCGTCAGTCGCAGCCTGGTGGGCAGACGAATCAGGCGATTGATGCGCGTGTCGTTTTCCAGAACGCCGGCAAAGCCGGACTGCACCGCCCAGTCGATGTGTGCGTCGGGCCAGCGCTGGCGCAGGCCGTGCAACAGGCTGGTGGCGAAGACGATGTCGCCCAGGGCGGAAACACGAACGATCAGAATGCGCGGCGCGGCGCCGCGAACCGGCAGGTCAAGGCTCAAGAGGTGAGGGCGATGCGCGCGTTGAAAACTGAACCCTATAATACGGATTGCCCGCGCGCTGCGGGCATTGTTTTTTTGGTATTGCGAGGAATAAGAATGAACACGATGGCCGATCGCGACGGCTTCATCTGGTATGACGGTGAAATGCGCCCCTGGCGCGACTGCACCGTGCATGTGCTGACCTATACCTTGCATTACGGCGTCGGCGTCTTTGAAGGCGTGCGCGCCTACCAGACCCCCAAGGGCACGGCGATCTTCCGATTGCAGGATCACACCCGCCGGCTGTTCAACTCGGCCAAGATTCTGGGCATTCCCATGCCCTGGAGTCAGGATGAACTGAATCAGGCGCAGTTGGAGGTGCTTCGCGCCAACAAGCTCGACGCGGCTTATCTGCGCCCGATGGTGTTTTACGGCACCGAAGGCATGGGTCTGCGCGCCGATGGTTTGAAAACCCACGCCATCGTCGCGGCGTGGACCTGGGGCGCCTATCTGGGCGCGGACAACATGGAACGCGGCATCCGCGTCAAGACCAGTTCGTTTGCTCGCGGCCACGCCAATTCGAGCATGCACCGGGCCAAGGCCAACGGCCAGTACATCAACTCCATGCTGGCCCTGAACGAGGTGCTGCGTGAGGGTTATGACGAAGCCATCACCCTGGATACCACCGGCCACGTGGCCGAAGGCAGCGCCGAAAACATCTTCATCGTGCAGGACGGCGAGCTGCATACGCCGGACCTGAACGCCTGTCTGGACGGCATTACCCGCCGCAGCGTGATTCAGCTGGCCCGGGATTTCGGCTACAAGGTGACCGAGCGACGCATCAATCGCGATGAGCTTTATATCTGCGATGAAGCCTTTTTCACCGGCACCGCCGCCGAGGTGACGCCGATCCGCGAGGTGGACAATCGCAGCGTCGGCAGCGGCTCGCGCGGCCCGATTACCGAAAAGCTGCAGGCTGCCTATCTGGACCTGGTCAAGGGCAAGTCAGACAAGTATTCGGGATGGCTCAGCCACATTTGAACGCGACGGCCTGACGCCGGACCAATGACATGAGCCTGCGGATTCCGGATTTCTCCAAGGCCCGGCTGCTGGTGGCGGGCGATGTGATGCTGGACCGCTACTGGAGCGGTGCGACGCAACGCATCTCCCCCGAAGCGCCGGTGCCGGTGGTGCGGGTGCAGGATGATCAGTCGCGTCCCGGCGGTGCGGCCAACGTTGCCATCAATATCGCGGCGCTGGGCGCAACCGCGCGTCTTTTGGGCGTGGTCGGCGCTGACGACGCGGCTTCATCGCTGGATCAATACCTGAGCCGGGTGGGCGTGGTGACCGAATGGGTGGAGGCGGCACGGCTGCCCACCATCACCAAATTGCGGGTCCTGTCACGCCACCAGCAAGTGATTCGCCTGGATTTTGAGGAATCCCTGGCGGTCGCAGGCGCGTTTGATCGCGGCGAGTTTCTGGGCCGCTTCGGCCAGTGCCTGGATCAGGCCGATGCGGTGGTGCTGTCGGACTACAACAAGGGCACGCTGGTGGACGTCGAAGGCCTGATCGCCGACGCCTACGCCGCCAGCAAGCCGATTCTGGTCGACCCCAAAGGCAGCGATTTCTCGCGTTACCGCGGCTCCAGCCTGATCACACCCAACCTGTCGGAGCTCGAAGCGGTCATCGGCAGCTGCCCGGATGAGAAAACCTTGTTCGAGCGCGCCGAGCGCCTGCGCATTGAACTGGAAATGAGCGCCCTGCTGATCACGCGCAGCGAAAAGGGCATGACGCTGATTCGCCCCTCGCGTCCGCCCCTGCACCTGCCGGCCCAGGCGCAGGAAGTGTTCGACGTCACCGGCGCCGGTGATACCGTCATTGCCAGCATCGCCAGTGCCCTGGCGACCGGTGAGACCATCGAAGATGCGGTGCGTCTGGCCAATCTGGCTGCGGGTATCGTGGTGGGAAAGTTGGGAACGGCGAGCGTGACACCCGGCGAGTTGAGCGCCCGCAGCAAGCAGTCGGTCGCTGGCGCCCAGGGCCTGGTGAGCCGGGCGTATCTGCTCTCCAGCGTGGCGGCGGCCAGGTCGCGCGGTCAGAAAATTGTTTTCACCAACGGTTGCTTCGATATTCTGCACGCAGGGCATCTGCGTTATTTGCAGGCCGCGCGTGAGCTGGGTGACTTGTTGATTGTGGCGGTGAACGATGATGACTCGGTGCGCCGCCTGAAAGGCGAATCACGGCCGGTCAATGCCTGTGCGGACCGAATGGCGATGCTGGCCGGATTGCGGCCGGTGGATTACGTGCTGCCGTTTTCGGAAGACACGCCGGCGCGCCTGATTGCCGAAATCCTGCCCGATGTGCTGGCCAAAGGTGGCGATTACAAACCAGAGCAGATCGCCGGACATGACATCGTCAAGGCCAACGGTGGCAAGGTCACGGTGCTGGCGTTCCACGAAGGCTATTCCACCACTTCAATGCTGGCGCGCGCGGCGGAAAATTGAGATCTGACAGCCGACAGATGCCGCAATCTCGTTTGCCGACGCTGGCTCGGGGCAGGCCCGACACCCATGGTTGCCAACGCCAAGGTATAGTCCGGGGTTTGCGAATTTTCCACCCACCGCAGCCGTCATGACGCAGGCGCCGAAGACCGTTCTCCAGGTTGAAGCCATTTCACTGAGATTTGGCGGTTTGCACGTGTTGCGTGAAGTGTCCTTCGAAGTGCCCGCAGGCGGCATCACCACCATCATCGGCCCCAACGGCGCCGGCAAGACCTCCTTGTTCAACTGCATCTCCGGGTTCTACAAACCGCAGTCCGGGCGGGTGCTGCTGCAAGGACAGGATTTGGCGAAGGTTGCGCCGCCTAAACGTGCCGCCATGGGATTGGCGCGCACCTTTCAGAATATCGCGCTGTTTCGCGGCATGACGGTGCTGGACAACATCAAGCTCGGCGCGCACGCGCATACCAGGGCGGATGTGTTGAGCGCCTTGCTGTATTTCGGTCGCGCCAGGCGTGAAGAGGTGGCGCTGCGCGAAGAGGTGGAACGCCGCATCATCGACTTTCTGGAAATCGACCACATTCGCAAACAGCCGGTGGCCAACCTGTCTTACGGTTTACGCAAACGGGTGGAGCTGGCGCGCGCGCTGGCGGTTCGTCCCAGGGTCTTGATGCTGGACGAGCCGGTCGCCGGCATGAACCGCGAAGAAAAAGAAGACATGGCGCGCTTTATTCTGGACATCAAGCAGGATTGGGGCGCCACCGTGCTGATGGTGGAGCATGACATGGGCATGGTGATGGATATTTCTGATCACGTCGTGGTACTCAACTTTGGCGAAGTCATCGCCGCTGGCAAGCCAGAGGACGTGCGTAATGATCCGGAGGTGATCAAGGCCTATCTGGGCAGCGGTGATGTGAATGATCTGCGTGAGCGCTTGCGCGCGGAGGCCGCCTGATGGATTGGCTGTTTTTCGGCGAAATCACGCTGGCCGGTCTGGCCACCGGTGGCTTGTACGCATTAATCGCTCTGGGCTTTGTGATGATCTACAAAGCGACGCGCGTGATTAATTTCGCCATTGGCGAAATCATGATGATGGCGGCGTATTTCTTTCTCAGCTTTGCCGGCGGGATGGCCTTTCCGGCGTGGCTGGCGATTATTCTGGCGGTGGTGGGCGGGGCGATTCTGGGCGGGATTGTGGAACGCTTTCTGATCCGTCCCATGCTGGGCAAACCGCCCATTTCGGTGGTGATGCTCACCATCGGATTGGCCAGCATTTTCATCGGCGCGGTGGAGATGATCTGGTCGCCCAACCCACAAATCCTGCCGGATTTTCTGCCGCGCGAGCCGATTTTCCTCGGCGAGATGTACGTCGCACCCAAGGCCGCTTACGGCTTCTTGATCGCCGCCGTGGTGCTGGCCGCCTATTTGCTTTATTTCCGGTTTTCCCGTGGCGGTGTTGCCTTGCGCGCAACGGCGTCGGATCAGGCGGCGGCTTACTCGGTCGGCATCAACGTCAGGCGGGTGTACAGCCTGTCCTGGATTTTCGGCGCCATGGCGGCGTCGGTGGCCGGTATTCTGGTGGCGGCCAGCGGCGGCCTGAGTCCGCAAATGGGCGTGGTGGGCCTGAGCGTATTGGTCATCGTCATCGTCGGTGGACTGGATAGCATTCTGGGCGCTTTGGTGGCCGGATTATTTATTGGCTGGTGGGAAACCATGGCTGGCGCCTACCTGGGCGGAGAATACAAACAGCTTGCGACTTTCCTGGTACTGGTCGTGATTTTGGTGTTCAAGCCCTACGGCTTGTTCGGTACGCGGGAGATTGAGCGCCTGTGAGAATCGGTGACGCAAAATCCGACTACGCCAGTGATGAGGCCTTATTCGACTCGCAGACCGCGCGCGTTTGGTTCGGCATCTTGTTGGCTGTGATGGCGATTTTTCCATTCGTCGCCAGTCCTTACCTGCTTTATTTATCCTGCTTGGTGGGCATTGCGCTGATCAGTGCGACCGGGCTGAATATTCTCACCGGATATACCGGGCAAATCTCCATGGGGCAGGCGGGATTCATGGGCGTCGGCGGATATACCGTGGCCTGGTTTTCCAACAATACCGAACTGTCCATGCTCGTTGCGCTGCCGGCCGCAGGATTACTGGCCGCCGGCATCGGGGTGCTGGTGGGCGCGCCGTCCTTGCGCGTCAAGGGGCTTTATCTGGCCATCGCCACGCTGGCGTCGAGCGTGATTCTGCATTTCATCTTCGTGGAATGGGAGCCGGTGACCGGCGGCATCGGCGGCCTGACCATCGAGCCGGCATCACTGTTGGGTTTCAGTTTTGATACGGATCAGAAAATCTACTGGCTAATCATGCCGTTGGCGGTATTGATGTTGCTGGCGGCGCGCAACCTGTTTCGCACGCGCATCGGTCGCGCCTTTATCGCCATCCGTGATCGTGATTTGTCGGCGGAGATTTTGGGAATCAACTTGTTTCGTTACAAGCTGCTTTCTTTCGGCATCAGCTCTTTCTACGCCGGGGTCGCCGGCGGTCTGTTCGCCTATTTCTTCAAAGCCATTACGCCGGAAAGTTTTCCGCTGGCGATGTCGATTTTCTATCTGGCCGCCATCATCGTCGGCGGCATGGGCAGCATTCTGGGCGGTATTCTGGGCGCCATCTTCATGACCCTGGTGCCGGAAGGCCTGAAAGCGCTGACCGCCTTCGTGACGCCTTATTATCCCGACGCGCCGCTGATTCTCTCGCCCATGCGCGAAGTGATCTTCGGCGCCCTGATTGTGGGGTTCCTGATTTTCGAGCCACACGGTCTGGCGGAAATTTGGCGACGCATCCGTCGTTTCTTCCATCTTTGGCCATTCAAAACCTGATTCAAATCACGAGGAGAAGCCATGCTTTTTGGAAACTTTGCCAAGCGCGCATCCCTGGCGCTGGCGGGGCTGATCACCATCTGTACCCCGGCGGTGGCCGAGGATCAGGAGCCGATTGTTTTTGGCGCTTCCCAGGCCTTGACCGGGGTGTTCGCCATTGCCGGCGAGAACATGAACAGCGGCTTGAGCCAGTACGTGGACTGGCTCAACGACAACGGCGGCATCAAGGGTCGGCCGGTCAAATACGTGTTCGAAGATACCGGCTACAAGGTGGACCGCTCGGTGGCGACTTTCAAGAAGATCACCGCCAGCTACGAGGTGCCGGTTTACTATGCCGACAACACCGGCTTCGTCAAGGTGATGGCCTCGGAGCTGACCAAGCGTGGCACGACCTTGATGGGCGGCGGCTCTTTTGCGTCGGACCTCACCAAGGACGGGCAGAACCCCTATGCCTTCGTGTCCGGCCCCACCTATGCGCAACAGGCCAAGATTCTGATCGAGTTCATCGCCAGTCAGGCCAGGGAAAAAGGTGGCAAGGCCAAGCTGGCGCTGGTGTACAGCGATACCGAATTCGGCCGCGACCCCATCCAGGCCGCCAAGGCGCATGCGAACAAACTCGGTATCGAGTTGGTGGATGAAATCGTCACCAAGCCGGGGAGTGTTGACGTTTCCGCCGAGGTGTTGAAGCTGCGTCGCAGCCGGCCCGATTATGTGATCTTCCAGGGTTATGTGCTGTCACCCGTTCCCGAATTCATGGTGCAGATGCGGCAAATGAAGATGAAGACCGAGTTCATGGGCACCTTCTGGACTTCGGACCGGCATACCATTGAAAAAATGGGCGACGACGCGGACGGTCTGATTGGCGTAATGCCTTACAGTTATTTTGATTCGGGAAATCAAGGGCCGATGTTCAAGGCCATGGTCGAGCAATCCAAGAAGGCCGACCCGGATGTGGATTACCGCCATATCGCCCATCTCAACGGTTGGCTCAACGGCATGATCTACACCAAGGTGATTGAGGATACGCTGGACGCCGGCAAGGAGCTGAACGCAAAGAATCTGCGCCAGGCGCTGGACGCGATTCAGGACTGGGATACCGGCGGCATTTTCGGTGGCCCGGTGTCGTTCAGAAATCAGGCCATCCCGGCCGGGCGGGTGTACCGGGCCAACGCCAAGAGCGGCAAGTTCGAGCCGATCTCGGACTGGATCGAGGTGGATTGATTCCCACTAATGGATTCCGTTCTCGACATCAGCAACATCGAGGTCGTCTATAACAAGACGATTCAGGTCTTGCGCGGGCTTTCGCTGAGCGTTCCCAGGGGGCAGATCGTGGCTCTGCTGGGGGCAAATGGCGCCGGAAAGTCCACCACATTGAAGAGCGTATCAGGCCTGATTGATCTGGAAGACGGTGAAGTGCTGTCCGGAGATATTCAATATGACGGCGCTTCGGTGCTGCGAACCGCACCCGAAAAACTGGTGCGCGGTGGCCTGTTTCACGTCATGGAAGGTCGTCACGTTTTCGAGGACTTGACGGTCGACGAGAACTTGATCGCCGCCAGTTATGCCTTGACCGGCCGCTCGGCAAAACCCGATTACGAGCAGGTTTACGGTTATTTTCCGCGACTCAAGGAGCGGCGCAAGCAACTTGCCGGTTATCTGTCTGGCGGGGAGCAACAAATGCTGGCCATCGGGCGCGCGCTGGTGGCGCAACCGCGTTTGATCATGCTGGACGAGCCGTCGCTGGGCCTGGCGCCGTTGATGGTGGAGGAGATTTTCCACATCATCGCGCGCATCAACCGCGAGCAGAACGTGGCCATGCTACTGGTCGAACAGAATGCGGCGGTGTCCATGGCGGTGGCGCACTATGCCTACATCATGGAACACGGCAAGGTGGTGATCGACGGCACGCCCGAGACACTGGCGGAAAACGAGGACGTGCAAGAGTTTTATTTGGGCGTGGGCGCCGGTGATGGCGGCCGCAGCTACCGGGAAATCAAGCATTACAAGCGCCGCAAGCGCTGGCTGTCATGAATACCCGGTTACCTGAAAAATCCTTGCCGCAGATGTTGCGCCATCACGCGCAGACGCAGGCCGATGCACTGGCGCTGCGACAGAAAGATTTCGGCATCTGGCAGCCGGTCAGCTGGGCCGAGTATTATCGTGAATCCTGCTGTTTTGCCCTGGCGCTGAAAAAACTGGGCGTCAAACCCGGCGCCCACGTTGCCATTGTTTCGGAAAACCGCAAGGAATGGGTGGTTGCGCAAATGGGGGTCGGCATCCTCGGCGCGGTGACGGTTGGCGTGTATCCCACCAGTCCCGCCAACGAGATCGCCTATGTGCTCGAACACGCCGACATCGAGCTGGTTGTCTGTGAGGATCAGGAGCAGACCGACAAGGTTCTGGAAATCTGGGATCAGGTGCCCACGCTGCGACTGTGCCTGACGGTAGAGAAAAAGGGTATGCGCGCCTATTACAATGAGCGCGTCAAGGCGTTCGAGGCGGTTCAGGCCATTGGCGCGCAGCAGCTCAAGGCACAGCCGCAGTTATGTGAGCAATGGCTGGACGAGAGCCGGCTCGATGACATTGCGATGATGATTTACACCTCCGGCTCCACCGGCAAGCCCAAGGGTGCAATGATTACCTGGCGCAATATCTGGGCAGCGACGCCGGGCCTGATCGATGCGCTGCATCTGGACAAGAATTACTCCTGTCTGTCCTACCTGCCGCTGTGTCACGTTGCCGAGCAGTTGATGACCAACTTCGTGCCGCTTTATCTTGGCAGCGTGGTCAGCTTCGGCGAAAGTCTGCGGACCATCCAGGAAGACCTTCGCGAGGTCGCACCCAGCTGCTTCCTCGGCGTTCCGAGGATTTGGGAAAAGCTGCACGCCTCGATCCACATCAAGATACTCGAGACCGGCGCATTGCGGCGGGCGCTGTACCACCGCGCCATGAACTTTGGGGCCAGTCTGGCGTATTTGCCGCGCCCGGCCTGGACGCTCATGCAGCGACTTCAATTCGGTATTTGCTACTGGCTAGTGTTTCGCGCACTGCAAAACTTCATCGGCCTCAGAAAAGCGCGCATTGCGCTAACCGGCGCGGCGCCCATTTCACCGGAGATCACCAAGTTTTTTCGCAGCATCGGCATTCCCCTGGTGGAAATTTATGGGCAGACCGAGGCCGCCGGACTCGCCACCTGTCAGCCCATGGACCAGGTGATTCCGGGCACCATCGGGGTCGCCATCGGCGGGGTGGAGGTCAAGCTCGACGATCGCGGAGAGATTCTCATCGGTGGCCCGCAAGTGTTTCATGGCTACTACAAGAACGAGCAAGCCACCCGCGACACCGTCAGGCAGGGCTGGTTGCACACGGGCGACGTCGGCGTTTGGCAGGACGGGCAGCTCAAGATTGTTGACCGCATCAAGGACATCATCATCACCGCCGGGGGCAAGAACCTTTCGCCGTCGGAAATTGAGAATACGGTCAAAGCCAGCCCCTATCTGAAGGAATGCATCGTCATTGGCGACCGCCGCAAGTTCGTCAGCGCTTTGTTGCAGATCGATTTCGAAACCACCGCCAAGTGGGCGGAGGAGCATGGTCACGCCTTCACCACCTTCAAGAATCTGACCGAGAACCCCGCCGCCCGGGCGCTGGTGGAGTCCGAGATCAAAAAGGCCAACGCCAAGCTGCCGTCGGTGGCGCAGATCAAGCGCTTTCATTTGTTGACCAAGGAACTGGATCACGACGACGACGAAGTCACCGCCACCATGAAGGTGCGGCGCAGCAATATTCACGACAAATACAAGGCTGAGATCGAGGCCATGTATGCCTGATCGGTTGGCGTTGCCATGGCCAACCCCGGCGCGCCACATCCTGCTGATCTGCCTGGCCTTGCTTGTGGTGTCCTGCAGCCGGGACAAACCGTCGCGTCTGACCGCGACGGAGGTGGTTCTGGCGGTCGGAGACAGCCTGACTCACGGCTATGGCGTCGACCGTGACAAGACCTATCCGGCGCAACTGCAGGCGCGCGTCCCGGCACGGGTGGTCGCGGCCGGAGAAAACGGCGAAACCAGCGCTGGGTTGTTGCGTCGGCTCGAGCAACTGCTGTCCGAAGATGATTACGACTGGGTGCTGATCTGCACCGGCGGCAACGATATGTTGCGCGGTGCGCAAAGCGCGCTGGCGTCCAACCTGTTGCGCGCGATTGAAATGGTGCGCGCCGCCGATGCCACGCCGGTGTTGATCGCCGTGCCACGTCCAAGAACGTCCGAGGATCATCCGGTTTATCGGCGGGTGGCGCGGCAGAGCGGCGCCGAGCTGATCGACGGTCTGGGCGCCAAGCTGGCGCGCAAACATTTTCAGATGGATCGCATTCATCCCAACGCCGCCGGGTATCGACTGATTGCCGAGCACATCGCCGATCACTTCGCCGGTTAGCCCGTGTCGGCTCCCAAGGTGCGCATGGCAGCCGCTGGTTCGGGCAGGAGTTCAAGGACGGCTGTGATCGCCGGGCGCGCCATCGGCAAGTGATGTGGCATCACTTGCAATGGCCGAGGCGGCGCTGAACCCTGCCGGTACCAGTTACGAACAGCGCGGCCCAGGTGCCGTTTGATCGCATCGCCGTGGCCGAGTTTGCGTCAATGGCGATGCGACAGCTCATCACTGTTTTGGGGTGTGGATGCGCCGTCCGACCGAATCGATCCGAGGTCGTGCTGGCGGCTTGTCTGAACGCTTGTTCGAACGCTTGTTAGAGATATTGAAACGCCTGTTATATCCTTTTATATCTTTTGCAAACCTGAGCCGCCGGCGCCCAATGTTTTCCGTGGTCCGGCGGTCAGGCCTGTGAAAGGCCTGAGCCAGGCCCCCGACTCACGGGAGTTTCCCTCAGCCAAGGTGAAAACCCAATCATGAGATCAGCAATGAGCACCACGGCCGCCGCCAAAACAGCATCGCTGGGAACCCGCGCCAAGCGCAATTCGGTTTCGCAGATCAAGATCGTTGAAGTTGCCACGCAGATGTTTTCCGAGAAGGGCTACGCCGCCATATCGATCCGGGATATCGCGCATGCCTGCGATGTCACCATTCCGTCCATCTATCACTATTTCAGTGACAAGGCGGGGCTGTATGATCGCTGCTGCGCGCATGCGTTCCGGCACGTTTCGGCAATCCTGCACCAGAAACTGGAGGCGCCGGGCACCGCGCAACAGCGGCTCAAACGGTTCACTGTCGCGTTGTGCGATCTGATTCTCAACGAACATCAGTTTCGACGCATCCTGCAGCGTGAGATGTTGTTGCCGCAGTCGCGTCGCTTTCGTTCGCTGACGGAAAATCACTTCACCGGCGAATACAAGATGCTGGTGCCCGCAGTGGCCGAGATTACCGACAAGCGCAGCGCGCCGGAGCTGGCATTTTCCATCTACGCGATGGTGTTTGGCCTGATCAGCCTGGAGACCATTGCCCAGTTTGCCGGGGCCAAGATCGAAATGCATCAAAGTGCGCAGAAGCTGGCGGACTATGTGCTCAAGCTGCTGTTTCCGGACCAGCGGTGGTCGCGGGTCTGTAGCAAGCCCTAGGCTGACCCGGGACCGATTCATCGCGATCTTGTCGCTGTTGGGCTTCGAGTTGCAGCATCAGGTCGGCGGTGTGGTGGTGAATCGGGTCCGCGCACCCTGCCAGAGCGGGCCATGTAGGATGGAAGCAATCGCACCAGCTGGAGCCGGAAGTGAATACCGATCTGTTCGCGCCAAGCCTTGATCGCCACCGGTGGACAGCCGCCGGGTCAGGCGGTGCGCTGATTTTCTCATGACACTTTGGGCCGCAGCACTTGTTGCCGGTGTTCTGCTCGGCGTGGCGTTTCCGCAGATCAGGCGGCTGGTCGCCATCGCCGTTGCTGCCGGGGCGGCGGTGCTGGTGATCATGTTGCTGCTGGGCGAGATCGAAGACCGCAAGGCGGTCGAGCGCGTATCGGCCGCCGAGCTGGAATTCGAAGACGAGCAGTTGATTCCCGACTACTCCTCGTTCAAGTTCAAGGCTCGCGTCACCAATCACTCGCAGGATTTTGAAGTTCGGCGATTGACCCTGATGGTCACCGCCGAGGATTGCGCCTGGCCGGCAGCGGACGACTGCACCTTGATCGGTCAAGCCGAGCGAACCGCCTACGTGGTGATCGCACCCGAATCATCGGCTCGCGTTTCGCAGACGATTTACTTCGGCTCCGGCCCGCTCGATATTCAGGGCCGCCTGTCATGGCAGTACGAAGTCGTTGAAATTCATGCGGCCCTGCCCGATGTGCCGCTCGATCACCGACCAGGGCGGTACTAGCGCGCCCCGTCAAGCCATTCCGGGCGCTGTTGGGCCGCCCATTCCCCAAACACCGTCACGTGTTTGAAATTGACCCTGCCACCAGGGCGTGAGCGCACAGGCACAGCAGCGGCGCAGGGACGAGGCGTCATGCCCGTTACGGGCATGCGACTCAAGCCGGGACTCAGGCATGAAAAAGGGGCTGCCAGTGGCAAGCCCCTGATTGTTTGGCTCCGCGACCAGGGCTCGAACCTGGGACCCAGTGATTAACAGTCACTTGCTCTACCAACTGAGCTATCGCGGAATCGCTTGGGGGCGCGATTCTAATCAGGTCTTCGCGCCGGTGCAACGGGTTGCGTGCTATTTGACCAGTTTTGCGAGCCGTTCGACGCAGGCATCCAGCACTTGATCGCTGGTGGCGAAGGACAGACGCGCGTGACCGGGGGTGCCGAAGGCGGTGCCGGGGACGATGGCGACCAGCGCTTCCTGCAACAACTTCTCCGCCAGCGCCAGGTCATCTTTCAGGCCCAGCCGCTCCGCCATACCCTGCACGTTGGGGAACAGGTAGAAGGTGCCGTCGCCGGCGGCGCATTCGATGCCGGGGATCTGGTTGAGGTCCTTGACCAGCTTGTCGTGACGGGCCTTGAACACCAGGCGCATTTCTTCGACACAGCTCTGATCGCCGCTGATGGCTTCAATGGCGGCGGCCTGGGCGATGGAGTTGGGGTTGGAGGTGGACTGCGACTGGATCTTGGCCATGGCCGAAATCAGCGCTTGCGGGCCGGCAGCGAAGCCCAGACGCCAGCCGGTCATGGAATAGGTCTTGGAGACGGCGTGAATCACCACCGTGCGATCGTACAGATCCGGGCAGGCGTTGATGATGTTGCTGAAAGGTTCGTCCGCCCACAGGATTTTTTCGTACATGTCATCGGAGGCGATGACGATTCTTGGATGACGCCGCAGCACCTCGCCCAGATCGGTCAGTTCGGCGCGCGTGTAAGCCATGCCGGAGGGGTTTGACGGCGAATTGAGCCAGATCATGCGCGTGCGCGGCGTGATGGCGGCTTCCAGCTGTTCCGGCGTGATCTTGAAACGTTGCGCCTGTGTGGTGGGGACGATGACCGGCGTGGCGTCGGCCAGCAGCACCATGTCCGGATAGCTCACCCAGTAGGGCGCCGGGATGATGACCTCATCGGTGGCGTTGAGCAGCGCCTGACACAGGTTGTAGCAGGACTGCTTGCCGCCATTGGAGGCCAGAATCTGACTGGCTTCATAGCTCAGCGCGTTGTCGCGCTCGAGCTTGTTGACCACCGCCTGTTTCAGCGCGGGCGTTCCGCCCACCGGCGTGTATTTGGTCTGACCCGCATCGATTGCGCGTTGCGCCGCGGCCTTGATGTGGGCCGGGGTGTCGAAGTCAGGCTCTCCGGCGCCGAGCGACAAGACGTCCTTGCCCTGCGCCCGGAGTTCACCGGCTTTGGCGGTGACGGCGAGGGTCGGTGAAGGTTGGATGCGCGTGACGCGCTGAGCAAGTTGCAGTTCCACGGTGCTGGCTTGTAAACACGAAGGGCGAGAGAATAACGGATTGCCGTCAATGCCCGACCATACCGGCACCCCATACCGCCGCCGCTGATGAAGCAAGCCCCCAGAAAAGATCCGGAAATCTTTCGCCTGAACGCGCGCGATGATGCCCAGTTCCGGCTCAAGAGTGACTGGCCGCCCGCCGGGGATCAGCCGGCGGCCATCGACGAGATGAGCGCAAACTTGGCCGCCGGCGTGGCGCATCAAACGCTGCTGGGCGTGACCGGATCGGGCAAGACCTACGCCATTGCCAACACCATCGCGCGGGTGCAGCGCCCCACCATGGTGCTGGCGCCGAACAAGACCCTGGCGGCGCAGCTCTACGGTGAATTCAAGGCCTTTTTCCCGCACAACGCGGTGGAATACTTCGTCAGCTATTACGACTACTACCAGCCGGAGGCCTACGTCCCGTCCTCGGATACCTATATCGAGAAGGACAGCTCGATCAACGATCACATCGAGCAGATGCGGCTGTCCGCCACCAAGGCACTGATCGAGCGGCGCGACGCCATCATCGTCGCCAGCGTGTCCGCCATCTACGGCCTGGGCGATCCGGACAGCTATTTCAAGATGGTGCTGCACGCCAAGCTGGGCGACCGGGTGGATCAGCGCACCCTGATCCGGCACCTGACCTCCATGCAGTACACGCGCAATCAGACCCATCTGGAGCGCGGAACCTATCGCGTGCGCGGCGAGATCATCGACATCCACCCCGCCGAATCCGACGCCGAGGCGGTGCGGCTGGAGTTGTTCGACGATGAGATCGAATCCATTTCCCTGTTCGATCCGCTGACCGGCGAAGTGCGGCAGAAAGTGCCGCGCTACACGGTCTACCCCAAGACCCACTACGTCACCCCGCGCGAGCGCATTCTGGCGGTGTTCGATGCCATCAAGGAAGAACTGCGCGAGCGGGTGGATTGGCTGCAATCGCGCGGCAAGCTGTTGGAGGCGCAGCGGCTGGAGCAGCGCACCACCTTCGATCTGGAGATGATTCAGGAGCTGGGCTACTGCTCCGGTATCGAGAATTACAGCCGCTATCTATCCGGTCGCGCGCCCGGCGATCCGCCGCCCTGTCTGTTCGACTACCTGCCGCCGGACGCGCTGATGGTGATCGACGAAAGCCACGTCACCGTGCCGCAGCTCGGCGCCATGTACAAGGGTGATCGCAGCCGCAAGGAAACCCTGGTCGAATACGGCTTTCGCTTGCCGTCGGCGCTGGACAACCGCCCGCTGCGCTTCGAGGAATTCGAACAACTGGTGCCGCAGGCGATCTACGTCAGCGCCACGCCCGGCGCTTACGAACTCGAACATTCGGGTTCGTGCATCGTCGAACAGGTGGTGCGGCCCACCGGCCTGGTCGATCCGGTGGTGGATGTGCGCCCGGCCGGAACCCAGGTGGACGACGTGCTGGGCGAAATCAGAACCCGTGCGCAAAAGTCGGAGCGGATACTGATCACCGTGCTGACCAAACGCATGGCCGAAGATCTCACCGACTACCTGCACGAAAACGGCGTCAAGGTGCGCTACATGCACTCCGACGTAGACACCGTCGAGCGCGCCGAGATCATCCGCGACCTGCGCCTGGGGGTGTTTGACGTGCTGGTCGGCATCAACCTGTTGCGTGAAGGCCTGGACCTGCCGGAGGTATCGCTGGTCGCCATTCTGGATGCGGATAAGGAAGGCTTTCTGCGTTCGGACCGTTCATTAATCCAAACCATTGGTCGCGCCGCGCGCAATCTCAACGGCATGGCGATTCTTTATGCTGACCGCGTCACCGGCTCCATGAAGCGCGCCATGGAAGAGACGGATCGTCGGCGCGACAAGCAAATCGCTTTCAACCAACAGCACGACATCACCCCCAAGGGCGTCCAGCGCAAAGTGGCCGACGTCATGCGGCTTGGCTTTGAGGAAGGCGCAGCAAACCTTCAGCTCAAGGCGGCGGAGAAGCGCAAACAGTACGCCGCGCGCATCACGCCGGAAGCCGCCGCCAAGAAAATCGCCACGCTGGAAAAGCAGATGCGCAACGCCGCGCAAAACCTGGAATTCGAGAAGGCCGCCGGCCTCAGAGACGAAATTCGCAAGCTGCGCGAACTGATTCTGGTCAACAACGCCTGAGGCCGGAGTTGCCACCGGCCAGCGCGACGGCTATCCTTCGCGCCCTTGCGGACAACGCTAGGCGCGTAGCTCAGCTGGTTAGAGCACCACCTTGACATGGTGGGGGTCGTTGGTTCGAATCCAATCGCGCCTACCAAATTCAATGACTTACGTTGTGGATAGCTTCTTTCCCGGTATTTTCCCGGAAAATCCCCGAAATCCAGGTTTGCGGGGAAGCTTCGACGTTCAAGAATCGTCGTTCAGTAGCCCAGCCCCAACCGTTCCAGCCCCAACAGAGTTGAACTGAATCACCTTGTTCAAGTTCGGATTTGGGTTGACGTATTCCCGAATTCTGGCGGCAGTCTTGGGCGCAACCGTCTTTAGATAGTTCGGGTCACGCATGTACGCGCGGATGGCTTCTGCCATCAGTTCTCGCTCAACGTCATCCGGATGCTTGTATCCCATGCCTTGCGGGGTCATGCCGCGCCCAGGCTTGAACCACGTTCCCGTGTTCAAGTCTTCATAGACCCGCTTTAGCTCTTTGCTCAGGCCCTTGGTAGGAATGCCGGATGCGTACTGCGCAAGGTCATCGATTGCGTGGCCTGTTTCGTGTGCGAATACTCGATCCCCAGGCGCTTTCTCCAAATTTTGGTCGATGACGATTCTTCGGTCTCCATCGGCACGAATGTACCGGCCCGAATTGCCCGCAAGATCATGGTCAGATCGTGGCGCAAATCTTTTCTGGACTCCCAGGAGGTGGGCAACCCGGTCAACGTCGCTATTCGACAAGCCAAGGTCTGCCGATCCGCCAATTCTGCGTCCTGCGATGAACGCACTTGCGGACAAAGGACGCCCATCGATGTCAACCTCAAGTCGGCGTCCAGCATCGCTTGGGCTTGCTTGTGGGTAGTCGGCATGAAAGGGCCTTTCGGGTAGCGGTTTGGGGTCGTAGATACTCGCGGATTTACTCGCGTACTGCCCCGTTATTTTATCATCCAGCAGACCTCTTGCGGACCCTGTTTCCGGGATGAATTTCCTTAGTTTTCCGAGCCTTGCGGCTGTTCCAAGGGCAGCCCCTGGCCCGAGCAACCCGAACGCCAATTCCGCCATGGGATTGCGTTCAGGGCCAACTATTCCGGCCCGTTGCATCTGATCTCCCCACCACTCGGATCCGCCAACGGGGCTATCTGCCTGGACAGCAAGATTCACCAGATCAACTGGCGCACTCAAAAGGCCACCGACGATGCCGCGATTTGCTGCATCTAATAGGCCCATGGGTGTATTTGGTTGGTGGATAACCAAGTGTTGCGATTAATGCTCGGTGGCGTCCTGCGCCCCGTTGGCTGGCCTGGTTACTGCCCCGCTGGGAACGCTGGAAGGAGGCCGAGAATTCCTGCGTGCCGCTCGTGCAGCAAGCGCAAAAAGCGGCTCTCATGCGAAGTGGTTCGGTTCATCGAGCAGGTGACTCCAGGTGCCAGCGCGCCCCATGGCCCTGCGCCAGTATCGGGCAAAGCCATTGCAGCGCCTTGCCGGCTTCGGATTCAAATTCGAACGGTGGATTGATCACGCTCAGTCCACAAGCGCGCATGCGGCCATCGCCGCTGGCGCCGGTATACAGTTCGGCATGAAGGGTCTGGTTATCGGCCATCGGGTTCAATTGACGTTGAAAACGCGAAACATGATGCTTGTTCTTGATCGGGTACCAGATGGCATAAACCCCGTTGGCGAATCGATGCAAGGCCCGCGTCAGGAAAGCAGCGGCCTTGTCCAGTTCCCGCGGGTCCTCGAACGGCGGGTCGATCAGAATCAGGCCGCGTTTTTCCGCCGGCGGCAGCACAGCGCTCAGTTCGTAACCATTGCGCTGGTGGATCTGCACCGAATCGAATCGCTTCATGTTCACGCGCAATTGGGTGGCGATGTCGGTCTGGGACTCGCACAGGACGATGCGATCATTATCGCGTGCCATCATTGCGGCAATGGCCGGCGACCCTGGATAAGCGGCGGGCGTTTCGCGTTGCAGTCGGGTTATCGTCTCCAGGTAACGGCAGACCATGAATACCCCGGCATCGGGCTGGTGTTTGAGCCGATCAACGCCGCGGCTGCATTCTCCGGTCAACCGCGCCGCGTCCGCATGCAGATCATAAATACCGGCGCCGGCATGGCTGTCCAGATAAAACCAGGGTTTGCTCTTTCGGTTCAGCTTGTCCAGCAGTCCAATCAACAGGATGTGTTTGAACACATCCGCGAAATTACCCGCATGATGGTGATGGCGGTAATGCACGCCCGAAATGGATTATTGAAACAGCGCGGTGTAGATCACGTAAAACCAGGACAGCAGGCCGTGCACGATGGCCCAGCCGATGGATTCATTGTGGTTATAGCTGACGGTGATTGCCAGCATGGACCCAAACCCCAGGGTGCCGCCAAACAAGGGCAGGCGCACAATGCGGACGCCGGCGCTTTGCCATCGACCGTGTTGGTTTTGTCCGCTCTGTCCGGGGATATAGTCACCACGGATTGGATCTTTATCGGGATGCATGTTGTTTGGCTAGTTAATCGCGCAAGGGGCGGAAGAAACTGCGGATTTCCTCGATCAGGGTTTCCGGTTCTTCCATGGGGGCGAAGTGACCACCGGACTCGATGGGTGTCCAGCGTTTCAGATTATAGGTTCGTTCCGCCCATTTTCTGGGTAGATTGAACACCTCGTTTTCGAACACGGCAATGCCGGTGGGCGATTGCACCGGCGGCTGGCGATCATGCGACGGCCGCCAGGGGTTGTGGACGCATTCATAATAATAGCGGGCGGAGGTGCCATAGCTTTGCGTGAACCAATACAGGCTCATGGTGGTGCAAAGCTCGTCCTTGCTGAAACGCGATTCGACATCACCTTTGCAATCACTCCAGGCGCGCCGTTTTTCAAGAATCCAGGAACATAACCCGGCGGGTGAGTCGTTGATTGCCGGTGCCAGGGTTTGCGGGCGGGTCGCCTGAATGGCGGAATACCCGCTGCCGTCGGTGAAAAACCTGCGGTTTTTTGCCATCCAGTGTTTTTCGTCTTCCGAGTAATCCGATGCTTCGGGCATGGGGCCGATAAAGGCGTTGAGCGGGAAGGTCAAGTGGATATAAATACCCAATACCCGATCCGCGTATTTATGGCCCAACTGGGCTGAGGTGCCGGCGCCCCAATCGCCGCCTTCGGCCGCGAAGCGCTCGTATCCGAGTTGTGTCATCAGTTGCGCCCAAAGGTCGGCGCTGCGCCAGAAGTTGTAGCCGGTTTTTCTCAAGGGGGTGGAAAATCCGTAGCCGGGCAGGGAAGGCACGACGACATCGAAGGCATCTTTGGCCTTGCCGCCAAACGAGACAGGATCAGTTAGCGGACGAATGATTTTTTTCAGATCCCAGAAGGTCCAGGGCCAGCCGTGGCTGAGAATCAGCGGCATCGGCTTGGGGCCTTTGCCGCGCTCGTGGATGAAGTGGATCGGCGTGTCCTGGATATGCGTTTTGAAGTGGGCAAACTGATTCATCTGCGCTTCGGCCGCGCGCCAGTCGAAATCGTGCTGCCAGTAGTGCACCAGCGCCTTCAGGTAGGCGGTGTTGGTGCCGTAGGCCCAATCATCGTTGGCGAAGTCTTCCGGCCATCGTGTTGCGGCCAGCCGCCGCCTGAGGTCGAGCAGTTCGGCGTCCGGGATGTCGATGCGAAAAGGCGTGATGGACATGGCATGCGGGCAATGAACTGGAGGCAACAGTCTATCGCGCGTTCAGGGGTGCGCCCCCGGCGGCGTCATCTGTGAGCGCACATACGCTTGCGCCAATTCGCTCAGGCCATCGAGCAAGGCGTCCTGCGTGATGTGTGGCGGCGGCTGGCTGATGCTGCGAATCAGATTGAAGGCCATGCTGTTGAACAGGATGTAAGTCAGCCTTGGCAGTTGCCGGACTTGCGTCAGTTCCGGGTGATGACCGATGTAGCCGAGAAAGAATTCGTGAATCGTCTGCTCCACTTCCCGTAGTTGGTGGGCGAAGCCACGGTTGACGATGGCCTGGGTGAAACTGAGGCGCTTGCCGTTGTCGCGATTGAGCTCGTCGATGAACAACTGTGCGATTCCGCGAATCATTTGGCCGAAGTCTTTTTGAACCAGCGTGGGGGTGGCGGCGCCAATGGCGGCGATGAATTCCTCCGAGAGGCGCTGTTGCAATGCGCTGAATATCTCTTGCTTGTTCTGAAAATAGTGGTAGAGCGTGCCCACGCTGATGCCCGCGCGCGCGGCGATGTGGCTGGTGGTGGTGTTGTCCAGACCGTGCGTTCCGACCACATCCAGGGTGGCCTCCATGATCGTCTGCACCATGCGTTTGGAACGCATTTGCCGGGGTTGATTTCGCATGCAAGAAATCGAATTGTATTCGAATAATCATTCGATTTAATCTGCTTGCGAACTTCGATGCAAGGAAATCGCGATGGGCAATCTCAATTTTTCAAGCGACGGCGCCAGCCAGATTCCTTCCCGCCACGGCAGTGATTCGCAGGCCTGGGCGTTCATGATTCGGCGCGTTCGGCCGATTCCTGGCTTGCGCGTGCAGGAAAATCCTGCCTTGCGCGATGCCTATGGCGCGGCAACGCTGGTGGGCGATCCGCCCATGGACGCCTTGCTGCAATGGATGCGTGACCAGGGCATGCGCAAGACCCGCCCCTTGTTTGATCAGGCGTTGAACCAGGGCATCGAGCAGCTGGAAGATGCGCCCGCGCCGCTGGCGGCCTTCTTCAAGATGCTGGAGACGCCGCCGTGCTGGCTGGACGAAGAACAGCTTGTTCGCGGATCGAGGGCATACGCGGCGCTGGGCATCGATGCGATCTACGCCTCGCGCGATTTCATTCTGATGGGGGGTTATCTGTCGTCGTCCATCAATGAAGTTCTGGCCCGCGCCGGCGGTTTGCAAAAGGGACCAACACGGCGCCTGGCCGAGACCGCCGATTGGGTGATGCGCGTCACCGCCGAAGGCGGCATGGATCGCCACGCCGCCGGTTGGAAAACCACGGTCGAGCTACGCCTGGTGCACGCCCTGGTTCGCAGCCGCATCAGCAATCTGCCGGATTGGCGGACCGATCGGGACGGCATCGCGGTGAATCAGACCGACATGGTCGTGACCTATCTGGGCATCGCCTTCGCTGCGGTGATCGGCGCCATGATGCTGGGCCGTGTGGTGCTGAGTCCTGCTGATTTTCGTGCCATTCTGCACCTGTTCAAATACGTTCACTGGTTGCTGGGCGTGGAGGAGCAATTCCTTTGCGACGACCCTGCCCAGTGCATGGAGCGTTTCATCAATTTGCTGCAAGTGCAGCCAGGGCCCAGGCCGGTCTGTCTGCAAATGGCCAAGGCGCTGGCCGATCAGCCCCTCAGCGAAGCCTTCGCCTTCCCGCAGGGCCTGCGTCAGCGTTGGGTGCGAACCCAGCATCTTTCGATGAATCGTTTCTTTCTGGGCCGCGAGGCGATGCAAAAGCTGGAGCTTGATCACCACACTCTGCCCTGGTATCCGCTGCTGCGATGGCCGGGCAATGCGCTGCGCTCGCTATCGATGCGCTATCTGCTGCCGGGCGGACGGGACCGCCTGGCCAGGCATGGTCGCAAACAACAACAAGCCTATGTGGACAGCCTGTACGGTGGCTCCGCGCGTCAAATCAACCCGCAAGCCATTGGCGTCGGCGCTGAACGCGTCGCCTAGTATCGCGGTTTAGTGCTGATTCCAGGAGATGAGCACCCGGCGTTTGTCCCAGCGCAGTGCACGCTTGCGGTCCTTGCCCATGTGGATGTCGATCCGGTTGCTCCAGCGCTTGGCGGTGCGATCCAGCACCACGAACTCGTCCTTGAAGCCGGCGATACGAACCCGTTGACCGCGTGTGAGTCCTTTCTTGAGCAAGTCCTGGGAAACCGCGATGGCGCGTTGACCGGGTTCAAGCTGGTCAATGCGATCTCCCCAGGCGCCGATGTTGGGGTTGCCGCTGGTCTGGCCGGGCAGTGAGTTGTAAGCGGTCGCGGTCACCCGCAGGCTGACCTGGCCCTCATCAAAGGATTTGAGCGCCAACGCATTGGCGGGGGCCCAGATCAGCAGCAGAGAAGTGGATAGTGCAAGCAAAAATTTGAAACTTCTCGCAAAAAATCTCATTTTTCGATACTCAAGCTGAAAATATCAAGAAAGATGCTGATCGCCTTTTCGATCACGGAAAAGCAAAAAACGGGCCACATGCCGTGGCCAAATGGCCGCAGCGTCCGCTTCGTTTGTGATCCAGTTCACGATTCTAACAAGATTACATTGCAATAATTTGATGCATCGGCATGAAAGTTGATTGTCCTGCATTGGTTTTTTTGCCAAATTCGGGCAGTTTTCTGCTCAAAGTCCGGAATCGCGGAAAATCCAGGTTTTGGTTCGCCATGAATTCAGGCGCGACCGCAACTCGGTCATAATGCCGAGATGTTCAACGCGCTCTCTCCACCGAATCCGGTGGCTGATGAAGGCAGCGCCGCCTACCTGCAGGGCTTCGCCCTGGCGGTGTTTGGTGCTGTGTTCCTGTCGGCCAAGGCCATCGTCGCCAAGTTGCTTTATGCACAGGGGATTGATGCAGTCACCGCGATCGCCCTGCGCATGTTGCTGGCGCTGCCGGCATTTGCGCTGGTGGTGATACTGACCTGGAATCAGCAACCAAGGTTGACGCTGCCGGACATGGGGCGGATCACCGTCATCGGCCTGTTGGGCTATTACGCCGCAAGCATGCTGGACTTCCTGGGGCTTGAGTACATCAGCGCTGGCCTGGAGCGCATGATTCTGTTCCTGGCGCCCAGCTTTGTCCTGCTGATCAATCGCTTCTGGTTCAAGCATCAGATCGGGCACAAACAGTGGATGTGCCTGCTGCTGGCTTACGTAGGCATCGTATTGGTGTTCTGGCACGACGTGCGCCTTGGCGATCAGGTCTTTCTCGGCGGCAGCCTGGTGCTGGTGGCGACGTTTTGTTACGCGCTGTATCTGATTCTGGCCGGGGAGATCATTCGGCGGGTTGGCCCACTGCGTCTGGTGTCGCTGGCCATGGTGATTGCCTCCATCGCCAGCCTCTTGCAGTACATCGTGTTGCGTCCGTGGCAAGGCCTGTTCGAACAGTCTCAGCAGATCTGGACCTTGTCGCTGGTCAACTCCGCGGTCTGCACCGTGTTGCCCATCTTCATGACGATGGTGGCGCTGGCGCGCATTGGCGCCAGCAATACGTCGCTGGCGGCCATGGTGGGGCCGGTTTCCACGCTGTTTCTGGCTTGGTGGATTCTCAGCGAACCGCTGGGTGCGGTTCAGCTCAGCGGCACCGGGTTGGTGATGACCGGCATCCTGTTGTTGGGCATGAACCGGCCGGCGGCATCTGGCGGTCAACCCGCCGTTTGAGCTTGGGAATCAGGAGTCTGGCGTTTTTTCTTGAGTGCTTCCAGCAGCTTCAGCCTGGGCTTTGACAGCTTCCATCGCGCGATGGCGGACGAAGTGCTGCAAGGCTTCAAAATCTTCGTCTGATAAATCAGGAAAGCCCGGCATGCCCTTGGAAATCAAGGCGCCCTTGCGCACAATCGCGTCGGCGGACTCGGGATGGGCAAATGCCGCCGAGGCGCGCACGTCCGGCGCATAGCCGCCGGAGACGGCACCGGAGCCGTGACAAGCGACGCAATTCCTCACATAGATGGCGCCGCCAGCTTTTGCCTTGTCGGCGTCTACTTCAAAATCGTCTGGGACGAGTGGAACCGGCACCACCGGCGCGCCAACCTCCGGCATGGGTTGGTTCGCGTCCAGTGCGAAAGTCAGCAACTGCCGGGTTTGTGCGCGATAGGACCAACCAAACTGTTGCAAAGCGGTACCGCCGCCGAACGAGGTGCCCGCGCCGCCCCATCCCACCAGCAGTGAAACGTATTGTTTCCCATCGACGGCGTAGGTGACTGGTGGCGCGGAGATGCCCGAGCCCACATTGACCGACCACAGCTGTTTGCCGCTTTTGGCATCAAAGGCGCTGAAGTCACCGGTCACATTGCCCTGAAACACCAGATCGCCAGCCGTGGTCATGGTGCCGGCGTTCCAGAATTCGCGCTGATCCACTTCCCAGACCTTTTGCTGCCTGATGGGATCCCAGGCCAGCAGCGTGCTCTTGGCGAAGTCCTTGGGGATGTCGCCAGTCAAGCCGGTGTCCACCCCCGCATCGATCTGGAAGTGTGGGGATTTCCAGTAATTCAGATCCACGCCGGTATCGTTGAAGATCGCGCCCAGTTCCTGTTTCGGAATATAGGCCAGACCCGTTTGCGGATTGAACGACATGGCGTGCCAGTTGTGGGCGCCAAACGGGCTGGGCCAGACAAAGGCGGGTTCCTTTTCATAGCGCTGGCCTTCGACTTCCACCGGCCGTCCGGTTTTCATATCGATGTGTGAAGCCCAGGTGACCTTGGCAATCTTTTCCGCCGATAGCAGCTCGCCGTCCTCACGGTCGATGACGTAGAAAAAGCCGTTTTTGGGCGCGTGCAACAGCACTTTTCGCGCTTTGCCCTGATCGCCCAGCGGTAGCTCCGCCAGCACGATATCCATGCTGGAGTTGTAGTCCCAGGACTCGCCGGGCACGGTCTGATAGTGCCATTTGTATTTGCCGGTATCCGCGTCCAGTGCAACGATCGAGCAGAGGAACAGATTGTCACCGCCATCGGGGCTGCGTACCTTGCGATTCCACGGTGAACCATTGCCGGTACCAATCAGAATCTGGTTGAATTCTGGGTCGTAAGTGATGCCGTTCCAGACATTTCCACCGCCGCCATACTCCCACCATTTGCCGGTCCAGGTCTTGGCCGCCATTTCCTGTGCTGCATCTTCGAACCCGTCCGCTGGATTACCCGGCACCACATAAAAACGCCATGCGAGCTTGCCGCTGGTGACATGATAGGCGCTGACCTGCCCGCGACTGGCGCCAAATTCGGTCCCGCCATCACCGACGATGACCAGACCGCGAAAGGCCTTGGGATGGCCGGAGATATACAGCGGCTTGCTGATGTCGGTGGTTTGCGTGCTCCAGTTCGGCTTGCCGGTCTCGGCGTTGAGCGCAATCAGCCGTCCGTCGATGGTGGTGATGAACAGCTGGCCTTTCCAGTAAGCCAGGCCCCGGCTGGAGTCCCACATGATGCGCAGCCGGTCACCCGCGTGCTTGATGGACTGCGGATCGTATTCCCACAGCAGCTTGCCGGTTTTGGCGTCCACCGCGCGGGTCACGCTCCAACTGCCGGTGAAATACATCACGCCGTCGATGATCAGCGGCGTTGCCAACAGCGAGTGATCCCTGGGCAGCGGCATATTCCAGGCCAGGCCCAGATTCTTGACGTTCTTGGTGTTGATCTGGTCCAGCGGGCTGAAACGCTGTTCATGGAAATTGCGCCCATAAGCGAGCCAGTTCGCCCCTTGCTCCTGATCGCTGAGCGCCTTGGCGTCCACCACCGTCTTCGCCTGCAGGGCCGGAATCATCATGGCCAACGCCAAACCCGCAGCCATCCATTGCGATTCTTTGCGCATTTCGCCTCCCATATATTTTTCAATACCCGCCTCGGCAAGGCATCTTAACCAGCGCTGCGCCAGCATGGGGGCGCGCTGATCGCGGTGTGGGCACTGATCTGGCTATCATTGCGCAGAAGGACAGCAGCAATGGTGAATACATGAGTCAGACAATACCCGAGCGTCTGGAAAAAACCGAAGACGAATGGCGAGCATTGCTCACGCCAGAGCAGTATCGGGTGCTGCGTTCGGAAGGCACCGAAGTTTGCGGCACGCACGCGCTGAATCAGGAAAAGCGAGATGGCACTTATGTTTGCGCCGGATGCTTTATCCCCTTGTTCAAATCGCATGCCAAATATGAGAGCGGCACCGGGTGGCCAAGCTTTTTCGATCCCATTCCAGGGCGCCTGGAAACCAAGATCGATCATCACGCCGGCTACCCGCGCACGGAGTATCACTGCGCGCGTTGTGGGGGACATCACGGCCACGTGTTCGAAGACGGCCCGCAGCCGACCGGATTGCGTTTTTGCAACAACGGCGAGGCCTTGATTTTCGTGGCCGAAGGCGAACCTCTACCGCAGGTACGCACTTAGACTTTTCGGCGCAGGCCGCTGCATGCCATGAATAGATTCAGGAACCTGAAAGCGACACTTGCAGCGCTTTGCTTGCTGACGGCACCGCTGGCCGGGGCGGAGCAGGCGCCAGCCCAATTGCCGCGATTCGACGCCGGCGGCCTGCGTGTGGGCGATGCCTTGACCGACGCCTTCGCCGCGTCCCACTGCCCCGAGCCGGCAGATGCACGCGGGCATCGGCATTGTCGTCGGCAGATCGGGCTTGGCCCGAACCAACTGGAAATGACCTATCACTTTTACGGCGGGAAACTGATTTCCGCCGGTCTGCATTTTCGCCCCATCCAGTTTGACGACATCGTGAGCGCTTACACCAGGAAGTTCGGCGCCGCGCCTGATCAACGCAACATGGACCTGTTTCGTGGGCGCCGTGGCGGCAAATACACCAACATCACCGTGAGCTGGAAAACCGATTCCGGCCGCTTTGAAATCAACAAGTACGCCGGTGAGGGGCGGCACGGTGAGGCGTGCTTGTACTCTCCCCAACTGGAGGCCGCGCGCACCGCCGGCTCGGAATCCGCGGACGTTCTCGATCAGTTGTGACATAACCATGCTGACGCCGGCTGATCTGAACCTGCCGCCAAAAGGGCATCACAGCGGCGACGAGGTTCGAGCATGTCGGTCGTGCGCGTTCAGTGGCCAGCTGCGGGCGCTACGGCGCCGGTGGCGAATCCAAGGCGCAATCGACGCCTGATCAAGACCCTGCGCAGGACGCGCGTCTGTTGCGCAAGATGGCCGACCGTTGTCAGTTTCGGCAAGTCGCTGTCGAGGCTCGCTAAACTGTCGCTGCGCTGGTTCGATCTGGCGCTTGAACTGGAGAGAGAACATGAAAAAATGGCTCATCGGCATGACGCTGCTGTTGACGATTGGTGCAGCGCAAGCGCAGAAACCGGCTGAAGACATCGACCTGTGGGCATTTTCCGCGTCCACCGGCTTGGCGCCGGGAAAGAACATCAATGAATTCAAGGCGCAGCAGGGTTTCATACGGGAAGAGGTTCAGTCCTTGCACGCGGATCTGGATGCGCAGGATGCCGAACCCTATCCGCGCCTGGTGACCTTGCATTATCAAGGCGGTTTGCGGGTACGGGTGGTGGATTACGGCGAACAGGCGTTTCTGAGTCAGGTCAAGCTCAACGGGCCGGGCCGGGAGCTGCATGGCGGTATCAAGATTGGTGACACGCGCAAAGACGCGCTGGAGAAAATGGGTCAGCCCAGCCGTGGTGGCAACAGCTATTCGGTTTTCGAGGGCGAAAAGGACGTGGTGCGTTTCATGTATCAGAACGGCCGTTTGACCTCGGTGGAGATTGATCGCGGCTCCTAGGCCGCTGCCGCGAAAAGTCCAACGACGCAGCCAATGCCAACGAAATAGGCCAGCGAGCGCAGCGTCGCCAGATCGGCGATGTAGACCGCACCATGCGCCAGTCGCGCCAGCACCCAGATGATGGCCAGAACATTGATCGTGGATTGCTCGGCGCCGGCCAGGTGCGAAATGATCACCGCCGCGGCGAATGCCGGGAACGCCTCGAACGCGTTTTGCTGCGCCCAGTCCGCGCGTTGCTGGTGACCTTCCAGCCCGGACAGGAAGGCGCGTGGCGCAGCATTTTCGGCAATTGACATTTTCCGGCGGCCGCCGGCCTTTGCCACCGTGGTCCAGAGAATCGGCATCAGCGCGCCGAGCAATACACACCAATAAGCGGTTGTCATGGTTTCTCCCCCTTTGGGTGACAGCGGCAGTGTGCCAGAAGCGTCCGTGGATTCCTTTTGTCGGTTGCCTTGCGCCGTTCATGGCGCCCGGGCGGTGAGGTCACGCCACGGAAAATACGCTCTGTTCTTCATCAATCGAGCACAAGCCACGAGGGCACGATGCGAGCCATAGCCACCCATGCCGGCGCACTTTCATTTTTGTCGGCGGCTTACCTGACGACGGCCGCGGGCGCGGATTTGAGCAGCACGCAGCGCTTTCCGTCTGCGGGGAATTTCGAGCCGCAAGCCGAAATCAGCCATCGGCTCAGTACGGAACAGATCAAGCAATGCATGAGCTGGCGCGATCAGATCGAGCAGTCCTTGATCGAATTGCGCCGTCGCGAAGACGTATTGATCGAACAGGTGCAGTTGCGCGAGCTGCTGGGCGCCAAGCTTCAGCAGAGTCAGCAGACGGTGGGCCGCCGGGACGCCAAGGCCGTTGGCGCGCGGCGCGCAATGGTGGCGGAGCATTCGCAATTATTGGCCGAACACAGCCGCAACCTGACGCGCTACAACCAGCGCGTGGCGGCAGTCGAGGCGCAGCAGCAACAGTACAACGTCAATTGTGCGGGTCGCGCGTATGACCCTTCAGACATGCAGGTCGCGGTGCGCCAACGCGCATGGAATCGCATCCGCACCGAGCCGGATCTGGGCGCGCTGACCATGCCGCACGCGCAATACGGCAACGCATTCTTGTCCAGTCCTTAGAGGGCAAAGGCAACGTTGCAAGCGCCGGAGTAATCGCACAGGCTTTGCGTTCCTTGGAATGGATACGAGAACGCAGATCGTGAAAACCCGCGCCGCGGTGGCCTTTGAGGCGAAAAAGCCGCTGGAAATTGTTGAAGTGGATCTGGATGGCCCCAAAGCCGGCGAAGTGCTGGTTGAGATCAAGGCCACCGGCATCTGTCATACCGACGCCTATACCCTGGATGGACTGGATTCTGAAGGCGTATTCCCCAGCATTCTGGGGCACGAGGGCGCGGGCGTGGTGATGGAAGTGGGCGCGGGCGTCACCAGCGTCAAGCCGGGCGATCACGTCATTCCGCTGTACACGCCGGAGTGCCGGGCCTGCAAGACCTGCACCAGTCACAAGTCCAATCTGTGCACGGCGATTCGGTCCACCCAGGGACAGGGGTTGATGCCCGACGGCACGTCACGATTCTCTTATCAGGGCAAGCCGATTTATCACTACATGGGTTGCAGCACCTTTGCCAATCACACGGTGTTGCCAGAAATCGCGGTCGCCAAGATTCGGCAGGATGCGCCCTTCGATAAGGCCTGTTACATCGGCTGCGGCGTCACCACCGGCGTTGGCGCGGTGATTTACACCGCCAAGGTCACACCGGGTTCCAATGTTGTGGTGTTCGGGCTGGGGGGTATCGGCCTCAACGTGATTCAGGGCGCGAAACTGGCCGGCGCGGACAAGATCATCGGCGTGGACATCAATGCGGACAAGGCCCAATGGGGTGGAAAGTTCGGCATGACCGACTTCGTCAACCCCAGGCAAGTCGATGGTGATCTGGTGGCCAGGCTGGTGGAAATGACCGACGGTGGCGCCGATTACAGTTTCGACTGCACCGGCAACACTGAAGTCATGCGTCAGGCACTGGAGTGTTGTCACCGTGGCTGGGGTGAATCCATCATCATCGGCGTGGCCGAAGCCGGCAAGGAGATTTCAACCCGTCCGTTTCAGTTGGTCACCGGCCGAGTCTGGAAGGGCACCGCTTTTGGCGGCGCGCGCGGACGCACCGACGTTCCCAGAATCGTGGACTGGTACATGGACGGCAAGATTCAGATCGACCCCATGATCACCCACGTGCTATCGCTTGAGGACATCAATCAGGCATTTGATTTGATGCATGAGGGCAAGTCGATTCGCAGCGTGGTGGTCTACGATTGAGGCGGTGCCGGGGGGCGTCAGCGTGGCCGGTCGGGTCCACATTGATCTGACGCCGCCCAGGGTCGCTGTCAGGGTGCCGCCATCGTGGTGACGGGTCCGGGCTAGAATTTTTTCGCGGCCTGCGCCCAGTGACGTTCCAACGGCTCCTGAAATTGCGGCGCGGCAATGTTGATCAAGGCGCGGGCGCGTTGGTGAATGCCTTTGCCGGCAAGTTCGGCGATGCCGCGCTCGGTGACCACGTAGTCGGCCACATGACGCGGCAGGGCGCACAGGCCGGGGCCGGACAGTGTCGGCACGATGCGGCTGAAACGACCATCATCGGTGGCCGAGGGCAGGGCGATGATGGAACGCCCCCCTGGCGATAGCCGCGCGCCGGCGGCAAATGCAGGCAGGCCACCGACGCCGGCAATCAGCTTGCCGTTGACGCTGTCGGCATTGGTCTGGCCGAACAGGTCCACTTCCACCGCCGAATTGATGGCGCAGAAACGCTCGATGGCGCCGATGTGACGCACGTCGTGGGTTTCCGACACCGGTCGGAAGTAGAAGGCCGCGTCCTGCTGGCAGCGCGCGTAGAAGTTGGCATCGCCCATGGCGATGCCGATCTGCACGCTGCGCGCGCCCTGGACCGCGCCGCTGTCCAGCAGTTCGGTGAGCGGGGTCGAGGCCATGCCCGAATAGACCTTCAAATGCCGATGCGACTCCAGCGCACGCGGAATCGCCGCTTGCAGCTTGCCGATGCCGAATTCGAGCGTATCGCCGTCGCGCACCAGTTGCGCGATCAACGCCGCGTGTTGCCGCATCGCAGCCGAGGGTGCGCCGGCGTCGAACTCGACCAACGGCGCGTCGGCCTCGATCACCGTGTCCAGGTCTTGGTAAGCAATGTCAAAACTGCCAGCGGTGCGCGGCATGCGTGGATTGATGTGTCCGACCTTGCGCCTGGCGTTGGCCAGCACTGCCGGCTGAAAGTCACTGCAAGTGCCCAGGCTGCATCGACCGTTGTGGTCCGGCTGGCTGAGCTGCGCCACCGCAATGTCAATGGGTTGCAGCGCGCTCAGATCCCGGTAGATGGCGGGATAGTCCAGTGGCAGCAGCTCGGCGCGTCCGTTGGCCAGCCCTTTGCGGATGCCCGCCTGCATGAAGTAGGCGCGCTGTTTGACACCCGGGTGCAGCGCCAGAAAATCTGATCGATTGATGCCGGGAAAGGCGACCTGAACGAACTCCACGCCGTCACACCGTTCGGCCTGTGCCGACAAGGCATCGAATATCGCCAGACTCTCCCCCGACATGCCGGGCAAAAACACGCGCATGCCGGGTTTGAGATCGCGGGCAAAGGCATCCAGGCTGATTTTGTTCGGCATCGGGGCGGCGCCTGTGGCAAGGTGAGCCGACAAGAATAGCCACTGGGTGCCCGATCCGGCGCAAGGCGACCGGGTGGCGTTACGCCGAGATTGACGTTGGCGGTGCCGATCTCTAAAATTCGCGCTCTTTTTTCGCCGGAATTCATCCGGTCATGCACTTTCCGGAGCGATGCTTCGGACTTTGGAGCAAGCGATGTACGCGGTAATCAAGACAGGTGGCAAGCAATACAAGGTTGCCTCCGGCGACACGTTGAAGATCGAAACCCTGCAAGCCGAGGTGGGCGCCGAGGTCAGCTTTGATCAAGTGCTGATGCTGGGCGAGGGTGAGGCGGTCAAGGTCGGCAGCCCGCTGGTGGAAGGTGGCCTTGTGAAGGCAGAGGTTTTGGCGCACGGTCGTGGCGACAAGATTCGCATCGTCAAACACCGCCGTCGCAAGCACTATCACCGGGAGCAGGGGCATCGGCAGAACTTCACCCAGGTGAAGATCACCGATATCGCCGGCGCCTGATCGGCCCAGCTAAGGAGTCTTAACAAATGGCACATAAAAAAGCAGGCGGCAGTACTCGGAACGGTCGCGATTCCCAATCCAAGCGCCTGGGCCTGAAAAAGTTCGGCGGCGAACAGGTGATTGCCGGCAACATCATCGTCCGTCAGCGCGGCACCAAGTATCATGCCGGCGTCAATGTTGGCCTGGGCAATGATCACACCATCTACGCCTTGAGCGATGGCAAAGTGACCTTTCGCACCGGCGGGCCGAAGAACCGCACCTTTGTGGACGTCGTAACGGCTTAGCCAAACGCTGCAAAACGACTGCGCTCGGCAACAGGCGCGCATGCGGTGCTCGAAATGCTCATTTATACCCGTATAAATTGCGCTTTCTCCGCTCCTGTGCGCCCAATCTGCTTTCGCGCGCTACGTTTTTCAGCGCTTCGCTAGGTCCACAAAGTATGAATACGAAAGCCCCGTTACACGGGGCTTTTTTGTGGCCGATGCCCCATCTTTGACATGCTGCGCCCATGAAATTTGTCGACGAAGCCAGGATTCGCGTGGAGGCCGGTGACGGCGGCAACGGCTGTGTGTCCTTCCGGCGCGAAAAGTATGTGCCCTTCGGTGGTCCCGACGGCGGCGACGGCGGCGACGGCGGCAGCGTGTTCGCGGTCGCGGACGGCAACCTGAACACGCTGGCGGATTTTCGTTTCACGCGGGTTTATCGCGCCAAGGGCGGCGCCAAGGGCAGCGGCGCCAACTGTCGCGGCGCCAGCGGTGAGGATCTGGAGGTTCCCATGCCGCTGGGTACCCAGGTGTTCGATCTGGAAACCGGCGAAAAGATTGGCGAGCTGGTGCAGCCCGGTACGCGCCTGAAAATCGCCCAGGGCGGCTTTCATGGGCTGGGTAACGCGCGCTTCAAGTCCAGCACCAATCGCGCGCCGCGGCGCGCCACGCCGGGTTCGCCAGGGGACAAACGCGACTTGCAGCTGGAGCTGTCGCTGATGGCGGATGTGGGTTTGCTGGGTTTGCCCAACGCCGGCAAGTCCACATTGCTGTCGGCGGTATCGGCCGCGCGCCCGCGCATTGCGGACTATCCCTTCACTACCCTGTATCCACAGCCAGGCGTGGTTTACGCCGGTGCGCATCGCTCGTTCGTGATGGTGGATATTCCGGGCCTGATCGAGGGCGCCGCGGACGGCGCTGGCCTGGGCATTCGTTTTCTGAAGCATCTGAGCCGTACGCGTTTGCTGCTGCATCTGGTCGACCTTTGCCATCCGGACGCATCCAGTTTGAGCGAGCAGATTCAATCCATCGCCGGCGAATTGCGCGCCTTCAGCGCGGAGCTGTCCGCGCAGGAACGCTGGCTGGTGTTCACCAAGGCCGATCTGCTGGCGGAGGCTGATGCCAATCAGGCCATTCAACAATGTCTGTCCGAACTGGGCTGGTCCGGGCCGTGGTTTCGGATCTCCGCAGCAACGCAGCAGGGTTGCGATGCGCTGTGTGCGGAAACCATGAAATGGATTGAGACGCAAGCCGAGCAAGACGTTTCAGACCAGGCGTCCCCGCCGGATGCTGAGCCAGACCAGCCATGAGTCGGCAGCTTGCCGCCCGCGCCCGACGCTGGGTGATCAAGATCGGCAGCTCGCTGATCACCGCCGACGGTCAGGGCCTGGACCACGCCGCCATCAGCACCTGGTGTGCGCAGATCGCGCAGTTGCGCAAACACAACGTGGAGGTGGTGCTGGTGTCGTCGGGTGCGGTTGCCGAGGGCATGGTGCGCTTGCGAATGGGTCAGCGGCCAGAAGTTTTACATCTGTTGCAGGCCACCGCCGCCGTCGGCCAGATGGGGCTGATCCGCGCCTGGGAACATGGCTTCTGCGCCCATGACTTGCACGCCGCGCAGGTCTTGTTGACGCACGACGACGTGGCCGATCGCGGCCGTTATCTCAATGCGCGCGCCACGCTCAAGGCGCTGCTCAAGCTGGGCGTGGTGCCGGTGGTGAATGAAAATGACACCGTGTCCACCGACGAAATCCGCCTGGGCGACAACGACAGTCTGGCGGCGTTAACCGCTAACCTGATCGATGCTGACCTGTTGGTGATTCTGACCGATCAGGACGGCCTGTTTGATGCGGATCCGCGCCGACACCCGGACGCAAAGCTGGTTGCAGAACGTGCGGTTTCCGATCCGGCCTTGAACGCCATGGCCGGTGACAGCAAGGGCGAACTGGGGCGCGGCGGCATGCGTACCAAGCTGTCGGCGGCGCGCATCGCGGCGCGTTCGGGTGCCGCCACAGTGTTAGCCAACGGTGGCACATCCGACGTGCTGATGCGGATCGCAAAAGGCGATGCCGTCGGCACCCTGTTGCTCGCCGATGCCAACCCCATGGGCGCGCGCAAGCGCTGGATCGCCGGACAGCTTCAGAGCAACGGACGCCTGCATCTGGACGCGGGCGCCGCCAGGGCTCTGGCCGGCAGCGGCAAAAGCCTGTTGCCGGTGGGGGTTCGCGCCGCTGACGGTGAATTCGATCGGGGTGATCTGGTGCTGTGCATCGGCCCGTCCGGGGAAGAAATCGCCCGCGGTCTGTGCAATTACGGCGCAAACGAGACGCGCAAGTTGCTGGGTGCGCGACGTGGCGAAATTCTCTCAAGGCTTGGTTATCCGGGCGCCGAGGAGCTGATCCACCGCGATAATCTGGTGCTCGCCTCAAGCTGACACCCGTTACCGGCCCGGCATAAAAAAACGCGGATCGTGTCCGCGTTTTTTTGAAATCAACGATGAATCAGGCCAGCGCGTTGATGTGCGCCAGCAGGCGGCTCTTGTGCCGTGCGGCCTTGTTCTTGTGAATCAGGCCGCGGTTGGCGTAACGATCCAGCACCGGCACCATTTCCTGATAGGCGGTTTGCGCTGCCGCCTTGTCCTTGGCCTCCACGGCCTTGACGACTTTCTTGATGGTGGTGCGAATCATGGAACGCTGTGCGGTATTGCGCGCACGCGCCTTGGTCGCCTGACGAACGCGCTTCTTCGCGCTGGCAATATTGGCCAAAACCTGAACTCCTTGGATGATTTCACCCGCAAACGGGCGGGCGCGGAAAAAAATAAAGCGCGCTAGTATTCGGATCAGCCCCTCTCTTGTCAATGGATGGCGGCCCGAAGCGCCGGTGACACGGAGTCCGTTAAGGTGGGTACGGGAGCGGGCGCTTACGGCAACTCCCGCGCCCGCTGTTGCACAGACACCGTGTCGTTGCCGTGTGGCGCCGCAGACAGGTCAGCGCCAATCAGCCTTCGATCCACCTAAATCACTTACCCCACTTTTGTCCGAGATGCCAAGAAAGTTTCAAATGAATGCCGGGATCGAAGGCGACCCCGTGGGGAACGTGGGCCAACCGTAATCGATGTCCAAATCGTCTCTGTTGAAGTCCTCCGGCATCGTCAGCCTGATGACTTTCCTGTCCCGGATTCTGGGATTCGTCCGCGACGTGCTGTTCGCCGGGGTGTTCGGCGCGGGCAGCGGCATGGACGCCTTTCTGGTGGCGCTCAAGATTCCCAATTTCGGCCGTCGCATGTTTGCCGAAGGCGCGTTTTCACAAGCCTTCGTGCCGGTGTTCTCCGAGGCCCGGAAAAAAGCGCCGCAGGAAGAAGTGCGCGACCTGCTGGATGTGGTGTCCGGAACCCTGGGCGGTGTGCTGGGATTGATCACCTTGATCGGCACGTTGGGGGCGCCGCTGCTGATCTGGGTGTTCGCGCCCGGATTCGGCGCCGACCCGGAGAAACACGCGCTGGGCGCCGAATTGCTGCGCTGGACGTTTCCTTATCTGTTCTTTATTTCGCTGACCTCGCTGGCCGGCGGCGTGCTCAATACTCACGGTCGCTTCGCGGTGCCGGCGATGACGCCCATCATTCTGAATCTGTGCCTGATCGGCGCGGTGTTGCTGGACGGGCATTCGGTGAACGCGCTGGCTTACGCGGTGTTTGCCGCCGGTGTCTTGCAGCTGCTGTTTCAGCTGCCCTGGCTGGCGCGCATCCATATGCTGCCCAGGCCACGCTGGGCGTGGCGCGATTCGCGCGTGCGCAAAATCATCAACCTGATGGTGCCGATCATGATCGGCTCTTCGGTTGCGCAGATCAGCCTGCTGCTGGACACGGTGCTGGCTTCGTTTCTGGTGGACGGCAGCGTCAGCTGGCTTTACTTCGCCGATCGTCTGATGGAGTTTCCCTTGGGAATTTTCACGCTGGCGGTGGCCACGGTGATTCTGCCGAGCCTGTCCATGCGTCACGCCAGCGATTCTCCACAGGACTTCAGCAACACCCTGGACTGGGGGTTGCGCACCATGCTGGTGATTGGCGTGCCGGCAGCGCTGGGACTGTTTCTGTTATCCGGTCCCTTGATCAGCACCTTGTTCCAGTACCGCGAGTTTGACGCCCACGATCTGCAGATGACGCAATGGGCGCTGCGCGCCTACGCTTTCGGCTTTCTGGGCTTTTCTCTGGTCAAGGTGCTGGTGCCGGGCTTTTACGCGCGGCAGGAAACGCGCATTCCGGTGCGTTACGCCATCATCGCCCTGTGTTGCGGCATGGCCATGAGCCTGAGCTTTCTGGGCCTGGCGTTGTGGCTGGACTTTGCTGCTCCGCATGCGGCGATGGCGCTGGCAACCTCGCTCAGCGCCGCAATCAACGCCGGCCTGTTGTTGCGACGCTTGTTGCGCGACCGGGTGTTGTTGCCGCGCGCGGGTTGGGGCGTATTCGCCTTGCGCGTGCTGCTGGCCAACGCGGCGATGGCGCTGGTGCTGTGGTGGGTGAATCAACCGCTGGATTGGTGGATCGCGGCGGCGATGGAGCAAAGGGCGAGTCAACTGCTGGGTGTGGTTGCGGCCGCGGCGGCGAGTTATTTTCTGGTGTTGTGGGTGTCCGGCGTCAGACTGCACCAGTTTCGTAGTCCGGGCTAGGCAAGCGCTTGGCGGATGCGAGCCGCTCGCCGGCTATAATTTCCGGTCCTTTTTTGATGAACCCTTTGCCATGGAGCTGATCCGCGGCCTTCACAACTTGCGTGATCGGCATCGGGGATGCGTGCTCAGCATCGGCACCTTCGATGGCATCCACCGCGGCCACCAGGCGTTGATCGGCCTGGGGCAGCGTCATGCGCAGCGATTGGGTTTGCCGCTGCTGCTGCTGACCTTTGAGCCGACCGCGCGCGAGTTTTTCGACGCCGATGGCGCGCCACGCCGTATCAACGTGTTGCGCGACAAGGTCGGCATGCTCGAGCAATGCGGCGTGGATTACTTGCTGATCGCGCGCTTCGATCAGGCCATGGCCGACATGAGCGCGCGTGCCTTCATCGAGGATTTGCTCATCGGCCGGCTGGGTATGCGCGGCATCGTGGTCGGGGATGATGCCCATTTCGGCAAGATGCGGTCCGGCGATATCGCCACCTTGCGCGCCGGGGCGGAGCGCCTGAATTACCTGGTCGATGGCATCGACACCCTGCGCGCCGGTCACGCACGTTGCAGCTCCTCGGCGATTCGCGCCGCGCTGTCGCAAGCCGACCTGGCGGCGGTAGCGGAGATGCTGGGTCGGCCCTATCGGATCAGTGGCCGCGTTCGGCGTGGTTTGCGGCTCGGTCGCAAGCTCGGCATGCGCACCGCCAACATCCATTTGCGCAAACCCCTGGCGATCCGTGATGGCGTCTACGCAGTGCGTGCGCATTGCCAGGGGCAGCGCTGGGATGGGGTGGCCAACATCGGGCGGCGCCCCAGCGTGGCCGCCAGCAATTACGTGCTGGAAACGCATGTATTCGGTGACCCGGGCGATCTCTACGGCGCTTTGTTGCAAGTCGAGTTTTGCCGATTCTTGCGTCCCGAGGCGCAGTTTGATTCGCTGGACGCTCTGTCCGCGCAGATGCAGCGCGATGCCGAACATGCGCGCTCCCTATTGTCAGCAACCTCTTGAGGCGGAAAATTTCGCCCGAACCGTTCACCGTGGATTACAAAAAAACCATCAATCTGCCGAAAACGCCGTTTCCCATGCAGGCGAACCTGGCGCGGCGTGAGCCGGAGTTCCTGAAGCGCTGGGAAGCCGAAGGGCTTTATCGGCGGATTGGCGAACAAACCGCCGGCCGGCCGACCTGGCGGCTGGTGGATGGGCCGCCCTACGCCAACGGCGATATTCACATCGGCCACGCAGTCAACAAGGTATTGAAGGACATCATCGTCAAATCCAGGCGGCTGGACGGTTATCACGCGCCGTTCGTGCCGGGCTGGGATTGCCACGGCTTGCCGATTGAGCTGCAGGTGGAAAAAAAGCACGGCAAGGTCGGCGTCAAACAGGACGCGGCCCGCTTTCGTGCACGCTGCCGTGAATACGCCGGCAAACAGGTCGAGCGCCAGCGGCTGGACTTCAAGCGTCTGGGCGTGCTGGCGGAATGGGAAAAGCCCTATCTGACCATGGACCCACTGTTCGAGGCCGAACAGTTGCGGGCCCTGTCGCAAATCGTTGGCAACGGCCATGTGGTGCGCGGCTTCAAGCCGGTGCACTGGTGCCTGGATTGCGGTTCCTCGCTGGCCGAAGCGGAAGTGGAATACGAGGACAAGCAATCCCACGCGATTGACGTTGCCTTCGCCGCCGCGCAAGCCGATGACGTCGCGGCGTGCTTCGGAATTGGTGAGACGGTGCCCGCATCGTTCGTCATCTGGACCACCACGCCCTGGACGCTGCCGGGCAATCAGGCTATCGCGGTCAATGCCGAACTCAAATACAGCCTGGTGGAAGCCAAGGGATCAGAGGGCGCTCGTTATCTGATTCTGGCCAGCGAGCTGGTCCCAGCCGTGCTTAAACGCAGCGCCTTGGAATTAACGCGTACGCTGGGCGAGTGCGATGGCGCGCAGCTAAAAGGCTTGCGCGCGCAACATCCGTTTGCCGCGCGTGAGGTGCCGGTCATTTGCGGTGATCACGTTAGCCTGGAAGCGGGCACGGGGCTGGTACACACCGCGCCGGCGCACGGCGTGGAGGATTATCAAGCCGCCAATGCCGCGCGCGCTGAGGGCATTGAACTCAGCTTTGATAACCCGGTGGCGTCCAACGGCTGTTTTGTTTCCGGAACGCCGGTGGTGGAAGGCCTGTTCGTGCGCAAGGCGGATGAGCCGATTCTGGAAACTTTGCGAGACAAAGGCGCGCTGTTGTGCGACGGCAAGATTTCGCACAGCTTTCCGCATTGCTGGCGGCACAAGACGCCGCTGATTTTCCGCGCCACACCGCAGTGGTTTGTGTCCATGGACGCCAAGGGATTGCGTGATGGCGCGCTGGACGCCATCGCCCAAACTCAATGGATTCCGGGTTGGGGCGAAGCGCGCATTCGTGAAATGGTGGCCGGACGCCCGGACTGGTGCATCTCGCGGCAACGCTATTGGGGCGTGCCGATGGCGGTGTTCGTACACCGCGAACATCAGACCCTGCATCCGGATACCGGGGCGCTGTTGGCCAAAATCGCAGACCGGGTGGAACAGGATGGCCTGGAGGCCTGGTTTGCTTCCAGCCCCGGCGATTGGGGTGTGGACGACACCGAATACGAAAAATGTCCCGACACGCTCGATGTCTGGTTTGACAGCGGCGTCGCGCATCAATGTGCGTTCAAATCGGTGGAGCCGGAGGCGCTGGAAGGCGGCGTTGCGCCGCAGATGGATTTGTATCTGGAAGGCTCGGATCAGCATCGCGGCTGGTTTCAGTCCTCGCTGCTAACCTCCGTCGCAATGTACGGTCGCGCGCCGTATCGTTCGGTGCTGACCCATGGTTTCACGGTGGACGAGCAGGGTCGCAAGATGTCCAAGTCGCTCGGCAATGTGGTGGCGCCGCAGGAAGTCACCAAGACCCTGGGCGCGGACGTGTTGCGTCTGTGGGTGGCGGCCAGTGATTATTCGGGCGAGATTGCCATTTCAAAATCGCTGCTGGATCGCACCGCGGACGCCTATCGTCGCATTCGCAATACGGTGCGCTATCTGCTGGGCAATCTGAACGGTTTTGATCCGCAAACCGACCTGGTGGCGGCGGATCAGCTGTTGGCAATCGACCGCTGGGCCTTGAGCGAGGCGAGCAAGGTTCAATCCGAACTCAAGCGCGGTTATGAGACTTCCGCTTTTCATCTGGTCTATCAACGCCTGCACAACTACTGCTCGGTGGATCTGGGCGGCGGCTATCTGGATATTCTCAAGGATCGGCTCTACACCACCGCCTCGGACAGTCTGGCGCGGCGTTCGGCGCAGACGGTGCTGTTTCATCTGGCGGAGGCGATGGTGCGCTGGATTGCGCCCATTCTGTCCTTCACCGCGGATGAAATCTGGAATCTGTTGCCGGGTGACCGCACGCAGCCCGTATTCGCGCAGACCTGGTACGACTTGCCGGCGGTGAAGGCCGATGATGTGGATTGGAACCGCTTGCTGCGAGTGCGCGACGCGGTGCGCAAATCGCTGGAAAATCGCCGCAGCCGGGGCGAGATCGGCTCCGGCCTGAACGCCGAGGTCATGCTGTTTGCCGACGGCGATTGGTTTGACGCGCTCCATCAACTCGGCGCCGAACTGCGCTTCTGGTTCATCACCTCGGATGCGCACGTCGGTCACGCCTCGCTGGCGCCGGAGCAGGCCGAAGTATTCGAGCTGGAAGGCGGCGACAGCATCAAGCTGGTGACCAGCGTCTCGCAACACGAGCGCTGCGTGCGCTGTTGGCACCAACGGGCGGATGTGGGTGCGCATCTGGAACACCCCAGCTTGTGCAGCCGCTGCGTGGACAACGTCGACGGCGACGGCGAAACCCGGCAGCTGATCTGATGGCCATCGCCTTTCGCAACGTTTATTGGTTATGGCTGTCGCTGGCGGTGATCATTGCGGATCAGGTCAGCAAGCAAATGATCATCCGCGCACTGGAGCTTTACGAACGGGTGGCGGTGGCGCCGTTTCTGAATCTGGTGCACATGCACAACCGCGGCGCGGCATTTTCCATGATGAGCGAGATGCCGCGCGAGTTTTTCATCTTGCTGGCGGTGGCGGTGAGCGTTGGCATTCTGATCTGGTTGCGTCGTCATCCAAATGGAGAGCGCGTGGTTGCGGCCGGCTTGTCCCTGATTCTGGGCGGCGCGCTGGGCAATGTGATCGACCGCGCCCGCCTGGGTCACGTCACCGACTTTATTGATTTTCATGTGGGCGGCTGGCATTTCGCCGCCTTCAATATTGCGGACGCCGCCATCACCGTGGGCGCCGGCCTGTTGCTGCTGGACATGTTGTTGCAGCACTTGCGCGAACGCACGCGGTCCAAGGCATCGGAATGAAAATCCTGCTCGCCAATCCGCGTGGCTTTTGCGCTGGCGTGGATCGCGCCATCGAGATCGTGGAGCGCGCGCTGGATCAGTTGGGCGCGCCCATCTATGTCCGCCATGAGGTGGTGCACAATCGTTTCGTGGTGGATGGCCTGCGCGACAAGGGCGCGATCTTCGTCGAGGAAATCGAAGAAATTCCGCCCGGTGTGAACTGCATTTTCTCCGCCCACGGTGTTTCCCAAGCGGTGCGCGAACAGGCCAAGGCGCGCAATCTGACGGTGTTTGACGCCACCTGTCCGCTGGTCACCAAGGTGCATATCGAGGTCAAACGCTACGCGCGCGATGGCTTTGACGTGGTGCTGATCGGCCACGCCGGTCACCCGGAAGTCGAAGGCACCATGGGGCAGTTCGACCTGTCGCGGGGCGGTCGGATTGCGCTGGTGGAAACCGAAGCCGACGTTGACCAGCTTGACGTGCGCGACCCCCAGAACCTGGCTTATGTCACCCAGACCACGCTGTCGATGGACGACACCGCCAGAATCATCGATGCGCTGCGCAGGCGCTTTCCGACCATTCAGGGGCCGCGCAAGGATGACATCTGTTACGCCACCACCAACCGTCAGGACGCGGTGAAGGAGCTGGCCAGGCAGTGCGATGTGGTGCTGGTGGTGGGCTCGGCCAACAGCTCCAACTCCAATCGTTTGCGAGAAATCGCCGAGCTGTGTGGCGCTACCGCGTATTTGATCGACGGCCCGGAAGATATTCAGCAAAACTGGTTGCTGGGCTGTCTGCAGGTGGGCGTCACCGCCGGCGCCAGCGCGCCGGAAATGCTGGTTCAGCGGGTGATTGACCGCCTCAAGCAACTGGGTGGTGTTTCCAGCCAGGAGTTGCAGGGCAGGGAAGAAACCATCGTGTTTTCGTTGCCGCCAGCCTTGCGTCAGAACACCGCTGGCGGTGAGCCGGTCAAGCGCTAGCCTTGCCGCGCCGACTCATGCGCAACTCAGTTTTCCGACCAACGCCTGAGCAAGTTGGCATAAGTCTTTGCCAATAGGTCAAATTCCCGGCTTTTTCCGTCCTTCTTGAAGATGCTGCGCTGCGCGCTCATCAGATCGAACAGAATCTCCCTTTGTGCGGCATCACGCACAAAGCTCTGCACCCAGGTGACGGCGGCGATGCGGTGTCCGCGGCTGATGGACGCCACCCGGTGCAGGGTGGTGGCCGGATAGCTGATGCCCTGACCGGCTTCGAGCTTGAATTTTTGTAAGCCGGAGGCGGATTCGATCACCAGCTCGCCGCCGTCGCAAGACGAAGGCTCGGTCAGGAAAACCGTGATGGCAATGTCGGTGCGAACCGCTTCACTGCCGCCCATCAGCGCGTTGTCCACGTGCGCGCCGTATTCCATGCCGGGTTCGTACCTGGAAATCAGCGGCATGCGAATGCGTCGCGGCAACAGCGCGGTCTGCACCAGCGGGTGCTTGAGCAGCGCTTCTCGGATGCCGGCGGTGAGCTTTTGGGTTAATTCGTCTTTGGCGTCCGCCTGCAGGTTTTTCTTCACCAGCTTGGCGTGCCAGCCGGCGGTGCTGGCGCCGTCCACAAACTTCAGTTGTGAAACTTGTTGTTGCAAGCCGGCGAGCTGTTCGGCGGTGAAAATTTGGCTCAGTGCAAGATTCATTTAGATATAAAACGGGCGGTTAGACGCGAATTTGTGGGGCATGCATGATCACCGTCGGAAGGTGGCTGCTATTCTCGGCGAGTCGCTCATGCCGTTGGGCGAAGCGGCCGGGTATCTGACAGATGAGGATGTTTTTCGCGATATTTCGTGAAGGTTTTTCTCGATACCAACGTGTGGGTAAGCGCCTCGGTTGCACGCGGCATTTGCGCCGACCTTGTCCGACTAGTGCTGGACCGAATGGAGTTTGGTGAAGCGCGGATTCTGATTTCCACGGCAATGCGCGAGGAGTAGGTTCGCACGATGACATCGAAACTTCGCGCCGATGATCAGCAGATCAAGGGGGATGCTGGAAGTGCTTGATGCCTTATCCCATGCGCCCGAGCACGAGCCCGGCGATTGGGCGCGCGAAGTTTCTGACAAGGACGATGTGCCGACCCTCACCGCAGCCATGGTCGCTGAGGTAGACATGTTCGTGACCGATGATCAGGTGCTTCTGTGGCTGGAAGCGATTGGCTCCATGCGCGTGCTTGCGCCAAGAGGCATGTTTGAGATGCTCAAAGGCCTGGCCTAAACCGTTTTCTCACCCGCCAGAAACAACCAGGTTTCCACCACCGTATCCGGGTTGAGCGACATGCTCTCAATGCCTTCGTCGAGCAGCCATTTGGCCAGCTCCGGATGATCGCTGGGGCCCTGGCCGCAGATGCCAACATACTTGCCGGCCTTGCGACAGGCCTGGATCGCCATGTGCAGCATTTTCTTGACCGCCGGATTGCGCTCGTCGAACAGGTGCGCGATCAGTCCGGAGTCACGGTCCAGACCCAGGGTGAGCTGGGTCATGTCGTTGGAGCCGATGGAGAAGCCGTCAAAGTATTCCAGGAATTCATCGGCCAGCACGGCGTTGGAAGGCAGCTCGCACATCATGATCAGCTGCAAATCATTCTGACCACGCTTCAGGCCGTTCTCGGCCAGGATGTGGTTGACTTGCTGCGCCTCCTCCAGGGTGCGGACGAAGGGGATCATGATCTTGACGTTGGTCAGGCCCATTTCATCGCGCACGAACTTGAGCGCTTCGCATTCCATGTCGAAGCAGGGGCGAAAGTTTTCAGCGATATAGCGGGAGGCGCCGCGAAACCCGATCATGGGGTTTTCTTCGTGCGGCTCGTAACGCTTGCCGCCCACCAGGTTGGCGTACTCGTTGGACTTGAAATCCGACATGCGCACGATCACCGGTTCCGGCGCAAACGCGGCGGCAATGGTCGCCACACCCTCGGCCAGACGCTTGACGAAGTAGTCGCGCGGGCTGTCGTAGGCGCTGATCATGGTATCCACGGTGCGCCGCACTTCCGGTGCCTGGGTGTTCAGTTCCAGCAGGGCTTGCGGATGAATGCCGATCTGGCGATTGACGATGAACTCCAGCCGCGCCAGGCCTACACCCGCATGCGGCAGCGAGGCAAAGTCGAAAGCCTGCTCCGGCGTGCCGACGTTCATCATGATCTTGACCGGAACATCCGGCATCTTGTCCAGGTGAACCTCATCGACCGCGAAGTCGATGTGGCCGTCATAGATGTGTCCGGTGTCGCCTTCGGCGCAGGACACGGTGACATCCTGCCCGTCCCGTAAAACCTCGGTGGCGTCGCCGCAGCCCACCACTGCCGGAATGCCCAGTTCGCGGGCGATGATGGCGGCGTGACAGGTGCGACCGCCGCGATTGGTGACGATGGCGCTGGCGCGTTTCATCACCGGCTCCCAATCCGGGTCGGTCATGTCGGTGACCAGCACGTCACCGCTTTGGACGCGCGCCATTTCATCGATGGAGTTGAGCAAGCGCACCGGCCCGGCGCCGATTTTCTGACCAATGGCGCGACCTTCGGCCACAATCTTGCCGCCGGACTTGAGCTTGTAACGGCGCAAGGTGCTGCTCGAAGCGCGTGATTGCACGGTTTCCGGTCGCGCCTGCAGGATGTAGATCTGACCGTCAACGCCATCCTTGCCCCATTCGATATCCATCGGGCGCTGGTAATGCTCTTCGATGATCAGCGCCTGACGCGCCAAGGCCTCGGTGTCGGCATCGTTGATGCAGAACCGACCACGCTCTTCGGTGGAAACCGGCACGAATTCCACCGTTCGACCGAGTTTGCGTTCGGCCGAATACACCATCTTCTTGGCTTTTTCGCCCAGGCCGCGTTTCAGGATCGCCGGCCGGTTCTGCTTCAGGCCCGGTTTGTAGACGTAAAACTCGTCGGGGTTGACCGCGCCCTGTACCACCGCCTCGCCCAGGCCGTAGCTGGCGGTGATGAACACCGCATCGCGAAAGCCGGATTCGGTATCCATGGTGAACATCACGCCCGAGGCGCCCTTGTCGGAACGCACCATGCGCTGCACGCCGGCGGACAAGGCCACCGCCGCGTGTTCAAAGCCGTGATGCACGCGGTAGGAAATCGCGCGGTCGTTGAACAGGGAGGCGAACACCTCCTTGATCGCGTGCAGCACGTTTTCAATCCCGTGCACGTTGAGGAAGGTCTCCTGCTGTCCGGCGAAGGAGGCGTCCGGCAAATCCTCGGCGGTGGCCGAAGAACGCACCGCCACCGTGATTTCAGCGCCGGAATCTTCCACAAGTTCTTGATATGCAGCGCGAATTTCTTTTTCCAGCTGCGTGGGAAAGGGCGCCTGGATGACCGCGGCGCGAATAGTCTTGCCCACCTCGGCCAGCGCCTGAACGTCATCCACGTCCAGCCCGGAAAGCTGTGCATTGATGCGTTCGTCCAGGCCTTCGTGCTGCAGAAACTGGCGGTAAGCGGCTGCGGTAGTGGCAAAGCCGTTGGGCACTTTCACGCCGGATGCGGCCAGATTGGAAATCATTTCGCCCAGCGATGCGTTCTTGCCGCCCACTGTTTCCACGTCGCCCATGCCCAGGGCGGAATACCAAAGAACCTGCTCGCTCATTTCGTCACCAAACCCCTGATTGTCGCGCCGCTCGAGGCACCCGAATGTGTCAGAAATAGGGCATTGTACTTTCCCGCTGCCGGTGATCGGTGCCGTTGACGCCAATCCTTTGGTTGGTGGGCATGGGATTGCCCCGTCGGTGCAAAAGAAAAGGCGCGGCCGAATCGACCGCGCCCAGTTCCCCCGAAAAGCGGGAAGCCTGCTACAGGTTCATTACAGGCTCAGTTCACATTGGCGTTGACGAACAGTAGTGCGCCGCTGTCGCTGGAAGGCAGGTAGGGCGGATTGCCCGCGAACTCCGCCGTGTAGCCGAAGTTCAGCACCGTCGACAGCAAGCCGCGCAGGCTCAGGCTGCAACTGGCCATGCCGTTGGCGTTGGTGACGCCGCTGCAGCTGTAGGATCCGGCGCTGAACACGACTTCCTCGCCGGCCAGCGGCGCGCCCTCGGCGGTCAGGGTGGCGTCAAAGCCGATGTTCAGACGGGTGCGCAGGAAGCGCAGCAGACGCGCCGAGGTGTTGGAGCTGACATAGGCCTGCGCATCCAGCTGGGTCTCGATCTCATCGTCCGGCACCGTGACCACCAGCGTTTGCGTGCCGGCCACGCCAAAGGACACCTGACAGGTATAGGTGCCCGGCTCGGTGTCTTCGGGCACGGTCACGGTTTCGGTGAAGTCACCTTCACCGCCTTCGGCCGGGAAGGTGATGGATTCGGGCGCAAAGCTCACATCCACCGCGCAAGGTTCGACCGCGAACGGCATGATCGTGGTGGAGACCTCGCTCAACCCGGCGACGATGGCGTTGCCGATATCCGAGCTGGATCCATCCGTGGTCTGCACGCTGCCGCCGGTGGAATCGGCCAGATCATCCATTTCCGAGCCCGAACCCGGCGCCTTGAGCGCGATCACGGCGATGCCGTTGGCGTTCAGCGCCGCCACCGTGTCGTCGCGCGAAGTGCCCGGATAGCCGAAGGGGCAGGCATCGCCGCCAGAACAGTTGCTGTCGCCCGGCGTGTGGAAGGGCGCGTCGGTGGTGATGATGATCACCTTCAGCGCGTCAGTGCGAAAGCTCATGCCCATGCCGGCCGGCACGTCGCCGATCGTGCCGGGAATATCATTGCCGGCGCCGGTGGCGGTCTGGAACACGCCTTCGTATTGTGATTCAGGGCCATCGAAGCCACTGCCTGTGGTCAATGCGTTCAGGGCGGTGGAGAAGGCGCCCTGATCGCTGGTCAGATCCAGATCCCGCTGATAGGCGTAGTCGCTGGAGCCGCCCCAGGGCGAGAGTGGAAAGTCGATGAAGGAGGACAGGCCGAAGCGGGTATCGATGCCGGCGTCCACCAGGTCCTGAAACACTTCCGGAATCTGCGACTTGATGTTGGGTAGATCGTTGCTGTAACTGCCGGACAGATCCACCAGCAGTGCCACATCCACCTTGTCCGGCGTCGTGTCTTCCGGAATCGTCACATGCTTGTTGATGGTGGTGGACTCGCCCGCCTCCAGTGTGACCTCAACATGATCCGGATCAACTGCGGCCGAGACCATGGTGGATGCCGCCAGACAGGCACCGAAAAGCGCAGAACCTGCGCCGTAAAACCATTTGGATCGATTCATCATTGTTCCCCCCGAAAAAAGCGAAATTGATCCGCGAGCGGTTGGTTTGCGCGTCCCCGAACACGGACTTTCAGCCTATGCCTGGCGACCGGAAGATGAAACCGCGAATTCCGCTAAAGTGTGATCTGCGTCACTTCCAGAACCGGGTTTTTTTTCGGGTGAAGATTGATCTGTGAATTGCGTCACACAAATCGGGGGGCAGGTCGTGCGCCAGATGATGCCGACTGATGGGTCCGCGCCAGGCCGGCACGGGCGGGTCCGCGCCGGATTCGGGCCTTGAGTTCGTCCGTGCCGGGGGCGCGCGCCGTTTACTTCGTTTCCGACGGCACCGGCATCACCGCCGAAACCCTGGGCAATACCCTGTTGACGCAGTTCGACGCGGTGGAATTTCGCAAGACCACACTGCCGTTCGTCAATTCGGTGGAAAAGGCGCGCAACTGTGTGCAGTACATCGATTACGTGGCCGACCAGGAGCCGCGGCCCATCGTGTTTTCCACCACCGTCAACGACGAGGTGCGCGGGATCGTCAGGCAGTGCAAGGGCCTGTTCATCGATTTGTTCGATGCCTTCATTCATCACATCGAGGACGAGTTGGGTGAAAAGTCGACTCATGCCCAGGGGCGCGCGCACGGCCAGGGAGACTCGCGGCGATATGAGGCGCGGATCGAGGCCACCAACTTCGCCATGGAGCACGATGACGGTCAGGCGGCGCGCGACCTGGACCGCGCGCAGGTGATTCTGATTGCCCCGTCTCGCTGCGGAAAAACCCCGACCACGCTTTATCTGGCCTTGCAGCACGGTATTTTCGCCACCAATGTGCCGCTGACCGAGGATGATCTGGAAAACCTGCAGTTGCCCGAGTCCTTGCGTCCCTATGCCGACCGTTGTTTCGGCATCACTTCCGATCCCGAACGCCTGGCGCAGGTGCGCACCGAGCGCCGTGCCGGTTCGCGCTATGCCTCACTTGCGCAATGTGCGTATGAACTGCGTCAGGCCGAAAGCCTTTACCGCAAGCTCGGCATTCCCAGCGTCAACTCGGCCAATATGTCGATTGAGGAGATCGCCGCAGTGGTGATGCAGGAAAAGGAGCTGCAGCGTTGACTCGGAAAGTGCATTGCATAAGTTGCGCGTTTGTAATTCCAAAAACACATAAGCTTGAAACTCCGCTGTGCGGGTGATTTTTCTGCCGGGTCGGCGCGGCATAATGCGCGCCCGATTGACTCCGAAGAGGCATTCAACATGAGCGTCAACACCGACGTCGCCATTATTGGCGCCGGTCCCTGCGGCCTGTTTCAGGTTTTTGAACTGGGACTGCTGGATCTCAAGGCCTGCGTGATCGATGCCCTGCCGGTGGTCGGCGGCCAATGCACCGAGCTGTATCCGGACAAACCCATCTACGACATTCCGGCCTATCCGATCATCGGCGCGCAGGAGTTGATCGACAAGCTGTTGGAACAGATCAAACCCTTTGGCGCGGAGTTCGTGCTGGGTTCACCGGTCAGCCAGCTACAGAAACAGGACGATGGCCGCTTTCATCTGATCACGGCCGCCGGCGAAGAAGTCACGGCCAAGGCGGTGGTGATTGCCGGCGGCGTCGGCGCTTTCCAGCCGGTGCCGTTGCGGCTTGAGGGTGTGGACCGTTTCATCGACCAGCAGCTGTTCTACAAGGTGCGCGATCCGTCTGATCACCACGGCAAGAAAGTCGTGGTGCTCGGCGGCGGCGATTCGGCGCTGGATTGGGCGCTGCAGTTATATGACCAGTGCGACCTGACGCTGATCCACCGCTCCGCCAATTTCCGCGCCGCGCCGGCTTCGGTCAATCGCATGAAAGAACTGGGCGAGCAGGGCAAGCTCAAATGGATGAGCGGGACGGTGGTGGATTATCAGGCCGCAGGTGATCGGCTGGCGTCGATCAAGGTGACGGACATCGACCGCAATGATCACCAGATCGAGGTGGATCACGTGCTGGCGTTTTACGGCCTGCTGCCCAAGCTGGGGCCGATTGCCGAATGGGGTTTGAATCTCAACAAGAACACCATCACCGTGGATACGGAGAAGTTCGAATCCAGCACGCCCGGCATCTACGCGGTGGGTGATATCAATACCTATCCCGGCAAGAAGAAGCTGATTCTGTCCGGTTTCCACGAAGCCGCGCTGGCCGCCTTTGCCATCAAGCACCAGTTGTATCCGGATCAGAAGATCAATCTGCAATACACCACCACCAGCCCGGCAATGCACAAAAAGCTGGGGGTGTGAGGCGATCTGGATGAGCAGCGCCATCCGCACCGGCGTCGCCGCAGCGGGCGATTCAGGCGTCTGACGCCGGTGTGGTGGCGTCGATGGCCAGGGCGTGAATATCGGTTTGCATCATCTGGCCCAGCGCGGCGTAAACCGCCCGATGACGCGCGATCAGTGTCACGCCCTCGAACGCGGTGGAAACGATTTTGAGCCGAAAGTGGCCGCGACCGCTGCGCGCGCCGGCGTGTCCGGCGTGCAAGTGGCTCTCATCTTCCAAGGCGATGTCCGCGTCCGGGAATTGCGCCAACAAGGCGCGGCGCATGCGCGCCATGCGTTGTTCGCTCATGCTGGCAGCGCCTTGATGAAGGGCTTGATTTCAACCTCGGCGTAGACGCCGGCCTCGATATAGGGATCGGCGTCGGCCCAGGATCGGGCGCTGGCCAGATCTTCGAACTCGGCCACGATCAAGCTGCCGCTGACGCCGCCTTCCAGGCTGGGTGCGTCGATCCGTGGCAGCGGCCCGGCGACGATCAAGCGTCCCTGTTCCTGCAACGCCTTGAGGCGCGCCACGTGTGCTGGCCGCGCGTTCATGCGTGCGTCGCCGCTGTTTTGCTGGTCGCGGCCCAGAATCATGTAGAGCATCAGTTTTCCGCTTCCTGCAAATAGCGCGACAGGAACGGCACGTGGCCGACCATGAACACGAACATCAAGGCGGTGAAGCCAAAGGTCTTGAATTTGACCCAGAAGTCCTGGCTGTAGCCGTAAGCCACCACCAGATTGAGCGCCGCGCAAAAAACAAAGAACAGCACCCAGGCCATGTTCACCTTGCGCCACACGCTGTCCGGCAATTGAACCGAGGATTGCGGAATGCGCGCCAGCAACACCTTGCTGCCGATGAAATGGCTACCAAAAAGGGCGATGGCAAACACCGCGTAAACCAGCGTGGGCTTGAGCTTGATGAAGGTGTCGTCACGCAGATAAAGCGTCATCCCGCCCAATGCGCCAGCGACCAGGGCGGTGATCAGATGCGCCTTGTGCCAGCGGTTTTCCAGCAGCCGATAGGCGATCACCAGCACGAACAGCGCGCCGATCAGCACCGCGGTGGCGGTGTAGATGTCCGAGGCCAGATAGGCGCCGAAAAAGGCCAGCGCCGGCAGGAAGTCGAGCAGGGCTTTCATGCATTCAAGGGCGAATCAAGAGCGGAGGCGCATATTATCGCCGAATCGATTTGGCGCCGAATGCGACAATAGACGGATGTCTGATTGGTTCGAAGTTCACCCGGTCAACCCGCAACCGCGTCTGCTGGCGCAGGTGGCGGTGCGTCTGCGGCAAGGCGCGGTCATCGCCTATCCCACCGATTCCTGCTACGCCCTGGGCTGTCATCTGGACGACAAGCAGGCGGCGGACCGGCTGCGGCGCATCCGCCGATTTGACCGTCACCACCAGTTCACTCTGGTGTGCCGCGATCTGTCGGAAATCTCCACCTACGCACGGGTCGACAACTGGCAGTTCCGCTTGCTCAAGCAACATACGCCAGGCCCATACACTTTTGTGCTGCGCGCCACCAAGGAGTTGCCGCGTCGGGTGGCGCACGACAGCCGCAAGACCATCGGCATCCGGGTTCCCGATCACGCCGTGGTCGCGGCCATGCTGGCGACATTGGGCGAACCCATCATCAGCTGCACGCTGAACTTTCCCGGTGAGGACTTTCCGGTGTCAGACCCGCAGCAATGGCGCGCGCAACTGACATCTGCCGTTGACGTGGTGGTCGACGGTGGACCGTCCGGGATGGAGCCGACCACGGTCATCGACCTGAGTCAGGATCAGCCGCAGTTGCTGCGCAAGGGCAAGGGAGACTATTCGTGGTTAGAAGACTAGGCCGGAAACCACGACCGATATAATTGCCTATGCCTGATCTCTCCCAGTTCATGGTCCAGCTCAGCGTCTGGGCCTTGCCGGTGCTGTTCGCCGTTACCGTGCATGAGGCCGCGCACGGATACACCGCGCAATGGCTTGGCGATGACACCGCTGCCCGAGCCGGCCGTTTGAGCCTGAACCCGGTGCGTCATATTGACCCACTGGGCACCATCGCGGTGCCGGCGCTGTTGCTGTTGCTCGGTGGGTTCCTGTTCGGCTGGGCCAAGCCGGTGCCGGTGGATTTTCGACGCCTGAAGCGACCCAAGCGCGACATGGCGGTGGTGGCCTTCGCCGGCCCGGCGGTGAATCTGATCATGGCCGCCGGGTGGACCCTGGTGCTGAGTCTGACCCAGGCGGTCGCCGGTGGTGAGATGACGGCCCACTTCTTTCATCAGATGGCGATTGCCGGCGTCACCATCAACGTCATTCTGATGGTGTTGAACCTGTTGCCCTTGCCGCCGCTGGATGGCGGCCGCATCGCCGTTGGCCTGTTGCCGATGCGACCGGCGAGCTGGCTGGCGCGGGTCGAACCCTATGGCCTGTTGATTCTGATTGCGCTGATGCTCACCGGCGTGTTGATGAAAGTGTTGATCGGGCCGTTCGTATTCGTGCAGGCTGTCCTGTTCTGGCTGTTTTCCATTCAGCTTCCCCTGGTTCCCTAAGCCCTAGAAATGTCTCCGCCGAAGCACCCCAAACCCGTTGTTCTTTCCGGTATTCAGCCTTCCGGCCAGCTCACGCTTGGCAATTATCTTGGCGCCATCAAGAACTGGGTGCCCTTGTCCACGCAGTACGCCTGCCACTACATGCTGGTGGACATGCACGCCATTACCGTGCGACAAGACCCCAAGGTGTTGCGTGAGCGTTGTCTTGAGTTTCTGGCCTTGTACATCGCCTGCGGGCTGGACCCGGATGACAATGTCCTGTTCGTGCAAAGCCATGTCAGCGCGCATGCGCGACTGGCCTGGGTATTGAACTGCTATGCACAAATGGGTGAGCTGAGCCGCATGACGCAGTTCAAGGACAAGGCCGGAAAGCACACCGACAATATCAACGCCGGCCTGTTCGATTATCCGGTATTAATGGCCGCGGACATTTTGTTGTATGACGCCAGCCAGGTGCCGGTGGGTGATGATCAAAAACAACACCTGGAACTGACGCGCGACATCGCCATCCGCTTCAACAACGCGCACGGCGATGTATTCGTGGTGCCAGAGCCGATGATTCCGCCGGTTGGCGCGCGCATCATGGGCTTGCAGGAACCCACCGGCAAGATGAGCAAATCCGGCGATGCGCCCACCGATGCGCTTTATCTGCTGGATCCGCCGGATGTGATTACCCGCAAAATCAAGCGCGCGGTGACCGACATGGACGGCGAGATTCGTTTTGATGCATCGGCAAAGCCCGGCGTTTCCAATCTGCTCTCGATTCTCGCCGCCACCACCAACGCGCCCATGGAATCGCTGGTGGAGCAATTTCAGGGACAGGGTTACGGCCATTTGAAAAAAGCCGTGGCTGATGCGGTGGTGGAATGCTTGCGGCCGGTTCAGGACCGTTATCAGGCGCTTCGTGGTGACGAGGCCGCCTTGATGGCGGTGTTGCGCGATGGCGCGGACAAAGCGCGCGCGCGGGCCGATGTCACATTAAAACGCGTACACGATGCCCTGGGCTTCATCCCGCAAGCCCAATGAGCGCTGAAGAAACAGAGGTTCAGAATCCGGATCCGGCCCCGGAAGCGCCGCCGTCCGAAGCCACGCGCTTGCCGCTGGTCAATGGGGCGCCGCTGGAAAAGCTGCCGGAGGATTTGTATATCCCGCCGGATGCCCTGCAGGTTTTTCTGGAAACCTTTGAGGGGCCACTGGATCTGTTGCTGTATCTGATTCGCCGTCAAAACCTGAATATTCTGGATATTCCGGTACTAAAGATTACCGAGCAGTATTTGCAATACATGGCGCTGATGCGGGAATTGCGCCTGGATCTGGCGGCCGAATACTTATTGATGGCCGCATTGTTGGCGGAAATAAAATCCCGCATTCTGCTGCCGCGACCGCCACCCGAAGAAGAAGACCCGGGCGATCCGCGCATGGAGCTGGTGCGTCGCCTGCAGGAATATGAGCGCTTCAAGACCGCAGCCGAGCATCTGGATGAAATGCCACGCATGGGGCGTGATTGGCACCGTGCCTCGGCGCGCCCCGAAGCGGTGCCGACGAGCGCACCATTACCGACACCAAGCCTGCGTGAATTGATGCTGGCGTTTCGCCAGGCGCTGTTGCGTGCGGAAATGTTTTCACGTCATCAGGTGGCGCGCGAACCGCTTTCCACCCGTGAACGCATGAGCAGTATCATGGATCGGCTGCGCGCCGGGCCGGCTGATTTCACCCGGTTGTGTGATCCCAGCGAGGGGCGCGCCGGGGTGACGGTGTGTTTCATCGCCGTGTTGGAGCTGACCAAGCTGAGCATGATCGAGGTCAGCCAGGCACGGCCGTTCGCCGAATTGGCCCTGCAATTGGCGAGCGCGTCCGGCGCGAACCCGCAAACCGAAGAAACCGCGTCATGAGTGAACCCGAAATTCAAGATCAGGCCGGCCAGCCACCGTCAGAGGAAGTTCTGGAGCGGCTGTCCAAGGTGGTGGAGGCGCTGCTGCTGTCGTCGGATCAGCCGTTGTCGCTGGATCAGCTGATGCGCTTGGTGCAGCCAGAGTTCGAGGTCGACAAGAAAACCCTGCGCGCCGCAATTGAGCATCTGGCCAAGCGGGTGGACGCGGGCGCGCTGGAGCTCAAGGAAGTTGCCAGCGGATACCGTATCCAGGTGGGTTCGGACTATGCCTTGTGGATCGGTCGTCTGTGGCAGGAGAAACCGCCGCGTTACTCGCGCGCCTTGCTGGAAACCCTGGCCCTGATCTGCTATCGGCAGCCGATTACCCGCGGCGAGATCGAAGACGTTCGCGGGGTGGCGGTATCCAGCAACATCATCCGAACCTTGCTGGAGCGTGGCTGGGTACGGGAGGTGGGCGTCAAGGAAGTGCCGGGGCGTCCGGCCCTGTTCGGTACCACCGCGCAGTTTCTGGATGATTTTGGCCTGCGTTCACTGGATCAGTTGCCGGCCCTGCCCGACATCAAGGACCTGGACCAACTGGACGCCGCGCTGAAGAAACTGGCCGAGGCGCAGCCGGAAACCGAGCCGGCGTCGGCGTCGGATCAGAATCAGCAGGTGCTGCACTGAACAAAACCGACGCCAAGCCGAAACCGGGCGCGTCACCGGATGCCGGTGCCGGTGAACGCATTCAAAAAGTGCTGGCGACGGCCGGTGTTGGCTCGCGTCGCGGCATCGAGACCTGGATTGGCGAGGGGCGCATTCGCGTCAACGGCAAGCTGGCGGTGGTGGGACAAAAGGTCAGCCCGCAGGATCGGATTGAAGTGGATGGCAGGAACATCCGCTTGCCGACACAGGCCGAGCCGCTACGGATCCTGCTTTATCGAAAACGGGTGGGCGAGCTGGTGACGCGCCACGATCCGGACGGCCGGCGCACGGTGTTTCGCAAGCTGCCGGCATTGGACAGTGGTCGCTGGATTGCGGTGGGTCGCCTGGACATCAACACCTCGGGTTTGTTGTTGTTGACCAATCACGGCGAGCTGGCGCGGCGACTGATGCACCCCAGCTATCAGATTCAGCGCTGCTACGCGGTTCGCGTGCTGGGTGACATCAGCCCGGAGATTCGCCAAAAGCTGTTGCGCGGGGTGCGTTTGGAGGACGGCCCGGCCAGGTTTGAGCGGTTGATCTCCATTGAGCCGCCGCAGACCGAATCGGTGTCCGCCAATCGCTGGTTCGAAGTGGAATTGCGTGAGGGTCGCAACCGCGAAGTTCGCCGTCTGTTCGAGTCGCAGGAATTACAGGTCAGCCGGCTGATGCGCACCGCCTTTGGCCCCATCAAACTCGGGCGCGGGATCCGCGCCGGCGGCTATCGTGAGGCGACAGCCGCCGAGCAGAAAGCGCTATGCAAGGCGGTGGACCTGGATCTTTCCACGCTCGATCCGCCGGCTGCCGGCAAACACCTCAAACCGGATCATCGGCGCAAAAAATCCTTCCGTTGACTTGGGCGCTGTCGTCGCCCAGTAACCACAGCAAGCGGGCCACCGCGTTTTCGGGTGGCGCGATGTGGCTGGAGGACTCCCCCGGATAGCCGCGTGCGCGCAATTCGGTTCGCATCGGGCCAGGGTCAAAGCCATTGATGCGAAGGCCCTCTTGATCCGCCCATTCGCTGGCCCAGCTCCGAATCATTTCCTGGGTTGCGGCTTGTGCCACGCCATAAGCGGCGCGAAACGCGGTGGTGCGTTCGGCTCGGTCCAGGACATGGACGACGGAGGCGCGGCCGGATCGCTTCAGCGCGGGCAAGCACAGCCGCGTCAGCGCGTAGGGTGCGGTGAGGTTGATTTGCAAGGTGTCCAGCCATTCGCGCGGGTCCAGGTCTTCCAGGCGCGAAAAGCCCTTGAAATGCGCCGCGCAATGCACCAGCCCGTCAAGCCGTCCGAATTCCTGTTCCAGCGTGATGGCCAACTGCTCGAAGTCTTTCAGCGTCGCGGTTGCGTGATTGAGCGGAACCATGGCCGGTTGCGGCCCGCCGGCGGCTTCGATGCGGTCGTACAAGGCCTCCAGTTTCTTCAGACTGCGTCCCAGCAAGACCGTGGTGGCGCCGGCCTGGGCGCAGGCCGTCGCCAGGATATTGCCAAGGCCGCCACTGGCGCCGGTGATGAGGATGACGCGGTCTTGGAGCGGCTGATTCATGGTCGCGGGGAAAGTAGAAGCTTCAGACATGGCCACCATTGTCGCATTGGCGCGGCGAAAAACGTGGTGTGACGATTGTGATTTGATCCGGTCGATGCCCAAAAACGATGGCTTGCGAATCGTCAACAGCCTGGCCGCGCGGTGGGTCTGCGGGGGGCGGCTGAATCCAGTATCGCGGGCGCCGCCGGGGTGATCGAACCCTAGATGCCAATGAGCGCATTGATATCCGCCGGCGTTTGCGAAACGGCATCGGCGTTCCAGCTTGCAATATCCGGATTGTGGCCCAGATAACCCCAGGCGGCGGCGATGCACGGCATGCCGGCGGCGTGTGCGGCCTGGATGTCGCGCAGATCATCGCCAACGTAGACGCACTGGTCGGCCGCAAGTTGCATGTGTTGTGTTGCGTGAAGCAAGGGATCGGCTGCCGGTTTGGGCTTTGCGGCGGTGTCCCCGGCCACCCAGCAGGCGCTGCGATCCAGCCATTGGAGCTGGGCCAGCAACGGCTGGGTCAACCAGCCCGGTTTGTTGGTCACCACGGCCCAGGGTCGCTGATGCAATTCAAGCTGCAACAGCAATTCCGGGATACCCGCAAAGGGTCTGGATCGATGCGTCAGGTTGGCGCGGTAGTGCGCCAGAAAGCTGTCACGCCGCGTGTTGAAATCCGCATGATCGGGGGTCAGCCCCAATGCGACTTTCAGCAATCCGCGGGCGCCGGAAGAAGCTTCGGGTCGATAATCGTCCAGTGGCAGTGGTGTCAGGCCGCACTCCTGGCGCACCAGATTGGCGGCATGGCCCAGGTCTGGTGCGGTGTCGACGAGCGTGCCGTCCAGGTCGAACAGGACGGCGGCTGGCGGTTTGCGGTTCAGCTTCATGGCCGGGCGGGCTTGCGGCAATGCAGCAGATAGTTCACGTCCACGTCGTCCGACAGGCTGGCGCTCTTGAGCAGCGGGTTGTATCTCAGGCCTTTGAGCTCGATGACGTCGAGATCGGCCTGGCGACACCACTCACAAAGTTCGGATGGTCGAATCAGTTTGGCGTAATCATGCGTGCCGCGCGGCAGCAGGCCGAGCAGATATTCGGCGCCGACGATGGCCAGCGCAAAACTTTTCGGGTTGCGATTGATGGTGGAAAAAATCACATCGCCGCCGGGTCTGGCCAGCGCTGCACAGGCCTTGATGACACTGCCGGGGTCCGGCACGTGTTCCAGCATTTCCAGACAGCAGACCAGGTCGAAGTCCGCCGCTGATTTGCGCGCCAAATCCTCGGCGCAGATCAATTCGTAGCGCGCGTCGTTGGCGGTCTGTCTGGCGTGCGCCCGCGCCACTTCAATGGATGCCGCCGCCATGTCAATGCCCAGCACGTCAGCGCCGCCATCGGCCAGTGCCTGACTGAGCAAGCCACCGCCGCAACCCACGTCCAGCGCCCGTTTTCCCTTGAGTCCGCCAATGCTGTGATCGATATAACGCACGCGCACCGGGTTGATGGCGTGCAGCGGCGCCATCTCCCCCTTGGGATCCCACCAGGTATTGGCGATGGATTCGAATTTTCGGATTTCATCGGCGTCAACATTGCTCATTGTTCAGCTCCGCAAATTCGTTGGCGCCATTGAGCGGCGCGACCAAGAATCGCTGGTTCATCGATGGTTGATAAGGTTCGATTCCGCATCAGCGCGCGACCGGCCACAAAGCTGTGGGTGACGTCACGGCCATTGGCGGCGTAAACCAGTTGCGAAATCGGATTGAACAGCGGTTGGGTGTGACAGGCGCTCAGATCAACGGCAATGAAGTCGGCTGATTTTCCAACTTCCAGCGAGCCGATGTCCTGATCCAGGCCCAGGGCGCGCGCACCGTTGATGGTCGCCATTTGTAGTGCTTGTGGCGCCGAAACACTTTGTGCGTCGCCGCTCACCCCTTTGGCCAACAGGGCTGCGGTGCGCATTTCGCCCAACAGGTCCAGATCGTTGTTGCTGGCGGCGCCGTCGGTTCCCAGGCAGACATTGACGCCGGCTTGCATCAACTTTGCCACCGGGCAGAATCCGCTGGCGAGTTTCAAGTTCGATTCCGGGCAATGCGCAACGTGCACGCCCAAGGCCGCCGCCTGTTCGATTTCTTCATCGTTGAGCTGGGTCATGTGGACGGCTACAAAGTCGCTGCCCGGGAGGTCCAGATCGCGCAAGCGCTGCCAGGGGCGCGCACCACCATTGTCCTGCGCCTGTTGAACTTCGTCCGCGGTCTCGTGCACGTGCATGTGAATGCCGATGCCGAGCTCGTTGGCGTATTTGCGGACTTCGGCTAGCGCGGTGTCGTTGACCGAATACGGGGCGTGGGGCGCGAACAGGGTCTTGATCAGCGGCTGATCACGCACCGCGTCACGAAACGCCAGACCCTTGTGCAGATATTCACCCGGCCGTGCCCAGGCCGACGGGAAATCGATGACGATCAGCCCGATGCAGACGCGGATGCCGGCGCGGCCGGCGACTTCCGCGGTCGCCTCCGGGAAGAAGTACATGTCGTTGAAACAAGTCGTGCCGCTGCGGATCATCTCCGCGATCGCCAGCGCCACACCGTCACGGCAGAACTCGGCGTTGGCGTGCGCGCCTTCGGCGGGCCAGATGTGATCATTGAGCCACTGCATCAACGGCAGATCATCGGCAAGGCCGCGAAACAGGCTCATCGCCGAATGGGTGTGCGCGTTGACCAGGCCCGGCATCACCGCGTGTTGCTTCAGCGCCAGCGTTTCGGCTGGCATATATTTTTCGCGCGCTTGATCGGCGGGCAGCAACTCAATGATGCGCCCGTCATGCACCGCCATTGCGGTTTGCTCATCAACCTTGCCGGCGGGCGCTACCGGAATCAGGTATCGCGGAACAACGAGTAGGTCGATGCTTTGCATAGCCTTGGCCAGGGTTCTTGGGATCAAAGATTTATAAAATGGGGCGGACGCCTCGCGCAGGCCAAATTCTAAGGAAACGCTGATTTGATCGTCGCCAGCCGGGAGCGGTCAGCTTGCGCCGCAGCCCGGCGAACGCAGTGTATTGAAAATGCACGAGGGTGACTGGCTGATTCGGGCCAAGCCCGGAAACGTCGAGCGCGGCCGACTGAATCAGCGTTTCCCCTAACCGGGACACCTCATGCACAACGCGGTAGAAGCCATCGTCTGGAGCGGTGATCATTTGCGCCTGTTGGACCAGCGCCGGTTGCCCGCAGCCGAGGTGTGGCTGGAATGTCGCAGCTCGGCCCAGGTCGCGGATGCCATTGGCAACATGGCCGTGCGCGGCGCGCCGGCGATAGGCATCGCCGCGGCTTACGGCATGGCCATGGCGAGCCAGTCCGGTGAAAACCTGCGTCGCGCCGAAGCCGCATTGGCGGCCTCGCGTCCCACCGCGGTGAATCTGACCTGGGCCTTGAGGCGCATGCACGTCTTGATCGCCCAGGGCGGCGGCAGTCAGGCGTTGATCGCTGAAGCTCAAGCCATTCATGTTGAAGATCGGCAACAGAATCAAACGATGGGCCGTATCGGCGCGGACCTGCTGCCGGATCAGGCCGTGGTCATCACCCATTGCAATACCGGTGCGCTGGCCACCGGTGGACATGGGACCGCCCTGGGCGTGATCCGCAGCGCCTGGCAACAGAAGAAAATAAAGCGCGTATACAACACCGAAACCCGTCCCTGGCTGCAAGGCGCGCGCCTCACCTCATGGGAGCTGCAACGCGAGGGCATCGAGTCGCGGCTGATGGCCGATGGCGCTGCGGCGCACCTGATGGCGACCGGGGTGGTGGATTGGGTCATCGTTGGGGCGGATCGCATCGCCGCCAATGGCGACACCGCCAACAAGATCGGCACTTATTCGCTGGCGGTCAGCGCCTGGCGTCACGGTGTCAAGTTCATGGTCGTCGCCCCCGGTTCCAGTTTCGATCTGGACTGCAAGGACGGGACGTGGATTCCGATCGAAGAACGCGGTCCTGGAGAACTGGTGCAGATTCAGTCGCGTCCCATCGCACCGGCTGGTACGCAAACCTGGAACCCGGTTTTTGATGTCACCCCGGCTGAACTCATCGACGCCATCGTTTGTGAACACGGCGTCATCCAACGACCGGAGTCGGGACGCATCGCGAGGTTTTTCGAATCACCGAACTTGCCTGAAGTCTGAAAATGGCACGACCCGACAAGCATGATTCCGGTAAGCCAGAAAGAGATCACCGATCGTCGAACGGTGTTCCTGAAAAATGTCTTCCATCAGCGGATTCGACGCTTCGATTTTCATGGCTTTTGCACGCATACGTACTTTCGCGTTAGGGAAACGCTGATTAATCGTAGCGAGCGAAGGCATCTCGGGTTGCGCCGGAGCACAGGTGAGCCGAGAACGAAGCACAGCTTCGCAGTTCGGCGAACGCAATGTATTGAAATACATGAGGGTGAGTGGCTGGTTCGGGCGAAGCATCGCTTCGCCAAGCCCGAACCAGCACCGCCGAAACTCGAGATGCCGAGCGCAGTAGATTAATCAGTGTTTCCTTGGTGGCAGGCCTTCATATTGCGTTTGAGCATCCAGTAATTGACCGGATAGGCGGCGACGAATCCGGCGGTCAAGGCCGCTGCGAATCCGATCCAGAAAACCGGGTCGAGCACGGAGGTGGCGTGCATGCCGCCGGCCTGGTAATCGGCGATGTTCATCGCCAATTCCATCACGCCGATGGAGATCAGTTCGCCCAGCCAGATAATTTTGAAGGCTGCGGTGAACGACAGTCCGCGGCCGCGCATCAACGGGATCAGGCTCAAGGCGTAACCGCTGATGAATGCCAGTACAACCGCCAGCGTAATGGTTTGCCATGGCGCCCAACCCAGGCTGACGCCGATCGCCAGACCGAGAAATTCGCCGATGGAACATCCGGTCAGGCAATGGACGGTGGCTGATGCGGCGGTGCGCGCGTTGATCTTGCGATGCTGGTTTGCATGACAGGCGCCTTTGACGGTTGCGGTCATGATTCGGCGTCTCCGGAAAGGGTCTGAATGATCGGGCAGCCGGACGAGACGCTTCCGTCTCCGGAGCACTGTTCCACCATCTTGTCCAGCGCGCGGCGGATACCTTGCAGATCGCGAATCTTTTCATTCACCAGCTTCAGTTTGCCGGCGGCCAGTTTCCTGGCCTGGGACTTGCTGCCCGCTTGGTCCTGAAGGCTCAACAGGTCACGAATCTCGCGCAGGCTGAACCCCAGGTGTTTGGCGCGCCGGATGAATTGCAGTCGATCAAGCGTGTCCGACTGATACAAGCGGTAGCCGGCGGCGCTGCGCAATGGTGGTGGCAACAGGCCGTCGCGCTCGTAGTAGCGAATGGTTTCTATGTTCAGTCCGCTGGCCTTGGCGACTTTTCCGACGGTCAGTGATGGCATGTCATTGCCCTGAAGATGAAAGCGCCATTAGAACGCCGTACGTCACTACGGGGTCAAGCCCAGTCGCCTCTCTGCCCGGAAAAGCGCGCGCTTGGGTCAACGGCGCTTGGCAACCCGGCTCGGGCATCCGTGTTTTTTAATGCCCCAGCGCCAGAATCTCGTCAAAACTCTCCCGCAAGCAACGCATCATCACCTCCGGTTCGGTGACCGCGGCGCGGTCCAGGTTGATTCCCAGGCAGCAGTGTTCGCCGTGCGACACCATCGCGACCATGGCCGGACAGCCGGGCAGGGGCGGTAGCGGATACACGTGGGTGATTTTGGCGCCCGCCATGTAAACGTCTTCGGCAATGCCCGGCACGTTGCTCATCTGGATATCGTTGGCCGCCATCTTTGGTCCCATGATTTTTGCAACCATGGGTGCGGGCAGTCGCGCCAACACGGGCATGATCGCCATGGTGGCCTTCATTGCCGGTTCCTGCCGCAGGCGCGAAACCTGACCGCCAATATCTTGCATCCGTTTGACCGGGTCAGCCTCGCCAATGGGGCCGGAAAGGTAGCCAGCGGCGAAATGATTGCCACCGGCGCTGTCCTTTTCAGAGCGGATGCTGATGGGAATCACGATGGGAATTTCATCCAGATCCACATCGAAACAAAGGTGATAACGCCGAAATGCGCCGATGATCGCGGATACGAATGCGTCGTTCATGGTGGCGCCGCAGGACTTTGCCGCAGCCTTGAAAGCGGCCAGCGGAATGTCCATGCAGTCGAAATGCCAAAGGTTGTTTCTTGGCTTGAGCAGTGGTGAAGACTGAATTTTCGGCGGGTCCATCACCCGCCGCAACGAGGCCATGTAGCGCGCCATCTTGGAAACATAGGACTGGTCGTCGGGCTTGCGCAGGCCGGCGCGGATGCCGTGGCTGATTTCACGAATCCGGTCAGGCGCCTTGTCCAGCTCACGCCGCAGTTGCCGGCCAAAAACTGCCAGCTTGCCCGGAATCTTTGCCTTTTTACCCGCTTCGGCCTCGGCTGCGGCGGTACGTCCGCTGGGTTGGCGCTGGCGACTGTGCATGAACGACAGCAATTGAATGATGCCAATGCCGTCTGACAGCGAGTGATGCAGCTTCAGCAAGTAAGCGGCACGCCCGCCTTCGAGGCCCTCGAAAACCAGAGCGGACCACAAGGGTCGACCATCGTCGAACGGCAGCATGGCGTATTCCTGTGCCGCATCCAGCAGCTGCCGCATGCTGCCTTCGTCCTGCAGTTTGACGAAGTCCAGATGCTTGTCCAGATCAAAGTCGGGGTCGTCCACCCATTCAGGGAGCCGACTGGGCGAATCGATGAGTCGTTGCCGCAGGCGCGGCACGGTTTGCACGGCCCACCGGTGGGCATTGCGCAACCGTTGGCGATGCGGTGCGCAATCCAGAATCTCCAGACCGACCACCGTGGACCGCAGGTTTGGATATTGATCCAGCCGCCACATCAGGGATTCGAAGGCGTCCAGCGAGGGTTCCAAGCCCCATTCCAGTTTCTGTTGCTTGGCTTTGGCTTTGGGTTTGGCCTTGGGCTTGGCCTTGGCTTTGGTTTTGCTCATGGGTCGCAGAAGAGTTTGATCAGGGTTTGCGATCAGGCCGCCAGTTTTCGTCGCACGGCCTTGACGGTGCCGTGTTTGGGCCATTGATCCAGGGTGTCGATGAACAGCTGCCGGACGTCGGCGATATGTTGGTCCAGGTTTTCGCGCTTCCACTTCTCGACCGAGATCGGCGGCAGCACGCAGATGTCGACCACGCCGGACCGCATCCATCCGGCATTGCGATGCATCACTTCGCCCGCGTTGCGCAACACCACCGGGACGATGGGTACCTGGGCCTGCATGGCCATGTGAAAGGCCCCTTTCTTGAACGGGCCCATGCGCGGCGAATAGGAGCGGGTGCCTTCGGGACAAATGCCCAGAGACATGCCTTTCTTGAGTTTCTCGACTGCTGGCGCCAGCGCGGCGCGCGCTTTTTCGGGGTCGGCGCGATCAACGAACGCGGCGTCCATGAATTTCAGGAACTGCCCCCAGCCGAGCATGTCGGCGGCTTCTTGCTTGACCACGCCGGTGGCGTTTTTGCGCATCAGGTTGATGGCGATCACCAGGTCAAGAGGGGACTGGTGATTGAAAACGAACACGGCCGGACGCTCGGCCCACAGGTTTTCCTCACCGATAATGTTCAGCTCGATGCCGGCGGCCGCCAGGCCCATTTCCGGCGCCACGGCGGTGATGAAGTTCAGCGCCTGTTTTTGCGGCACGCCAAGCTTGTTGGCGGCCAGGCCACCGAGAAAACTTCCGGCCATGGCGCTGTATGAGGCAACGGTGCGCAGCTTGGCGCTCAATGGCATTTTCCGGCGCACCGAAAAGCGTGTCTGTGGCCACTGATGGGTTTCGGCCACCTCGGCCAGCTGCGTTCCGGCATTGAGGGCCATGGGCCGCCCGACGCTGGACAGGAACGCAATGTCCTCGTCGCCGTTGGCATAGGCGTAGCTTTGCTTGAGATCCGTCTTGTGATCCTTGGCAAACTGACGCACCGCCCTGGCCTTGCCTTGATTCCACAGCGGTTCGCCGTCCAGTTTGCCGGTGATCACACCGTTTTTGACGGCCAGCGGCGTGGCCAGAATATGTTTGATGCCATATTCGTCGGCGGCCGGCTGGATTTGATAAGGCGTGGCGCTGGAGGCGATGACCACGGTGTGTCCCATGCGTTGATGTGCCTTGACCAGTTGCCAGGACTCCGGAAACATGCGCGCCGCGATATGCTTGTAGAACAGCGTTTTCCATTTTTCCGCCAGCGCGGATTCTTCCAGACCGGCCCATTTTCGCGCGCTGGCGCTGACCAGTTCATGGAATTCAGCCTCCGTGGGTTCGTCAATCAGCCAGTACAGCAACAGATTGGCGAACTCGCCCAACCCCATTTCGCGCTTGCGCATCTGTTCGCGCAGATAAACCGCGGCGGAATAGCCGTCGATCAGGGTGCCGTCAAAATCGAAGAACGCGCCGATGGACGACCCGGAGGGGCCGGCCAGCACGTCTGCGATGCGTTGCTCAAGCGGCGACATGGTTGGCCTCCGTTACGGTGTGGTCGGCCGCATGGGTGACGGCGGCCTGATCGTTGCGCCGTGTCGCCAGGGCTTCGAGGTTGTTCACGGCTTCAACGTGTTGTTGACATTCACGCGCCAAATCAGCCCGCGCCTGGATCAATTCCGGGCCGCCGGGTTTGAGCAGGTTGCGGTTGTCGGCCAGCCGCAAGGCGTTGGCGAACAGCTCACGCGACAAACATTCCGGGTGACGCAGGCGCCGTTGCAGGACATATTGCTGACCCACGGACATGCATTCATCCAGCAGCTGATCGCGATCGATGCGGTGGCCGGCGGGCTTGGCGGCCAGACGGTCGGCAAGTACGAAGTAAGCCTCCAGAAAGGTGGGCAAAACGGTGTGCGCCACCAGAAAGGGCGCTGCTTCAATCATTTTCAGGCGCTGTTCGGCGGTGGCGATCTGTTGGCGCCAGTCCGGGTCGAACAAGTCCGACTCCTGCAACAGTTCGGTTCGAAAGCCGGCGCGATCACTGAAAATAAATTCAAACTTGAGCAGGTCGCGCAGCGCCAGGGTTTCCCGTTTGCCGGCTTTGACCAGATCGGATTCGCCGCTGTAGGCAGCCTTGAACATTGCCAGCTCCAGCACCGCGCGATTGATGAACCAGTGGATGGCGCTGTTGCGATAAAAGGCCGCCACGCTGTGTTGGCCGGGCTTGATGCTGAAAACCGGCTCGGTGCCTTTTTCAAAGCGATCCACCACTTGTGTGCCGACCAGGGTTTCGAGCGTATCCATCACGCCATGGTGATGACGCAGCGGCTCGAGCTGGGAGGTGGGCAGGCTGCGCGCGCGGGCGTATTCCAGAAAGTGCTGTAGCTGCTGGTAAAGCGCATTCAGCGTCAGCGCGCGATCCGCCGCCAACAGGGCCAGCGTCAACAGTGCCTGGGCGGTTACCGGCGTGGCGGCGTTGATTTGGCGGAAAACCTCGAACGCGGTTTTTTCCACCAGGTATCGATTCAACTCGGTGTCTTCTCCGGCGGCACGAATGCGCTGCGCCAACGAAATGGTTTCACCAAAACGGATATGAACTTCGCCAATCCATTTTTGCTGACCGCGGACGTATTCCAATAACCAGGAAAGCCCCTCCTTGGGCTTGAATCCGCTGATTTCCTGCTGCGCCATGGCGCGGACTTCGTGCAGCTGGTCATAAGTAATGGATGTGGGAACCAGCATCACGTCCCGGGCCGCGCCGTTCTTGATGGCTTGCACCAGGTAATTCAGCAGGCCGTATTTCGGCGGACGCAGTTTTCCGGTGCGCGAACGGCCGCCCTCCATGTACCACTCGATGTTCTCGCCTTCGGCCAGCAGATGGCTCAGATACTCCTGCACCATCGCCTTGTAGATTTCATCGTCACCGAATCGGCGCCGGATGAATACCCCGCCGCTGCCGCGCACGATGGGCGCGAAAGGGAAAAATTTCAGATTGTCCCCGCCCAGAATATGTGTGCGCTTGAGACCATGTTCGACAATGGTCTTGGCCATGATGAAGGGGTCGGCGTAGGAGCGGTGCGAGGGCAGAATGACCAGCGGATACTGCTTGTTGAGCTTTTTCAGGCGCGACAGTGCGGCCTGATCCGCGTCCACGGTAAAGGCGCGGGTGTGTGCCGGGCCCAGCGCCTTGTCCCATAGATAGCGATGCGTGGCGCTTTGCACCGTGACCATTTCATTGAGTCGGGATTCGGCATCACGCGTGACCTGTGGCAGTGGCCGATCCAGTTGCCGGGCCAGTGATTCGATCCGCGTCAGAATGCGTGGATCGCGCGTCAAGCGACGCGCCTCGTGCCGAAGCGCCATGCCACTGGCGGCAAAGCTTTCGCGAAATATGTTCATTTGACGGCTTCTCCCGGAGCGGTGTCTGGTCTTTGTCCGGCGGATCCAGTCACCATTGAGAACAGTCTGCGACACGCTCACCGGATCATGATAAGTCGGAACCTGTGCCACGTCCTTGGAAGGTGCATTGCGGCGCACTTGCCACGCTCTGACGCGCCCAAGCTCGTGCATTGCGACCAGCATCCATCATGCCCGCCAGCGGTGGCTGTTTCGCCTGCCAAAAGTCTTGTTTTGCCGTTGCGCGCGGGAACGGCTGACGCAGAGATCAAATAACACAATAAAATCAACGCAGTGTGACCCCAACTTTTGTATGGCCTACCTATAGTTCGGGTTCGCCTGCGGCCATCAAGGGTAGGATATGGGTCATATTCGCTGCAACAGAGCACCATGAACCAAGCAGAATCCTTGCCCGAATTTGATTCGCTGCGGATCGACATTGAGGACGCCATCGCCTATCTGCGTCTGAACCGACCGCAACGGGCCAACGCGTTTCACGCCCCGTTGTGGCGCTCGTTTCCAGCGGCCCTGGAATGGCTGGCCACCCAAACTCAGGTGCGCGCGCTCATCATTTGCGGTGAGGGTGAGCACTTCTGCTCTGGTGTCGATGTGTCGATGCTGGCCGAGCTGCGGGGCCTGGTGGCGGATCCGAATCGCGCAACCCGTGGGCGCGAAGCCTTGTTCGATCTGATTTCGCGTCTTCAGGCGAGTTTCAGCGCCATCGAACGCTATCCGGCGCCTGTCATCGCCGCCATCCATGGCGCTTGCATCGGTGGTGGGGTGGATCTGATCTCGGCCTGTGATATTCGCCTGTGCTCGGCGGACGCCAGCTTCTGTGTCAAGGAAATCGACCTGGCGGTCGTGCCCGACGTGGGAACCCTGCAGCGGCTGTCGCACGTGATTGGATATTCCAATGTGACGGAACTGAGCTATACCGCAGAAACCTTTGGCGCTGATCGCGCCCAAGCGCTGGGCCTGGTGTCAAGGGTCGAGCAAACCCCGCGCAGTCTCATGCAAACGGCCCGCCAGATGGCGCAGTCCATCGCCCGAAAATCGCCAGCCACGGCGCGTGGGATCAAGCGCAACCTGCAATGGGCGCGGGATCACACGGTTCAAGATGGCTTGACTTACACGGCCACCTGGAATGCGGCCATGCTGGTGGGTGAGGACCTCAGCGAAGCGATGGCCGCTTTCAGCGAAAAACGCGCACCAAGGTTTCAGGACTGAAGCAGGCGTTTTGTCCGCACGGGCGACGGCGCAGGATAAGCGGTCTGGTCAGCGCCGTTGATGTTCGCGTGCGCCAGCCGGGCTGTGGGATGCTGGCCACGCTGGCCGGTGCCGCATGTTGCCAGAACAACAACGCTTGCACGGCGTCGCAATGTTTGCCGTGCTTGCAAGGCACAACAACCACAAGCGCCGTGCTGTTGATGGGCGCTCTGTTTTTGTGCTGAAAACGGCCAGCGTCGTATGCTTGTCCGTTCCTTCGCCCGGACGCTGTATCCGGTCGGCCAACAACTAGAAACCGAATCGGTTGAACCGATATGAAATTGGGAGACCTCATGCGTATTGCACGGCCAAGCCCCGGCTTTCCATTCCCCACCGTTGTCCTGTGTGCCGTACTGAGCCTGCCCGTGCTGGCGGATGAAATCGCCCAGGACAAGGCGCACGCTGCACAAGACACCATCACTGTCACCGCCACTCGCGGCGAAAAGTCCACGTTTGAGGTTCCGGCTTCGGTTGATGTGCTCGATCCGCGGGCGGATACCCTGGGCGTAAACCTGACCGAATCCGTTTCCGGCGTAGCGGGTTTGCTGACGCGTGACCGGCAGAACTACGCCCAGGACACGCAGATTTCCATTCGCGGCTTTGGCGCCCGTTCCACCTTCGGCATTCGCGGTATTCGCCTGTATCTGGACGGCATCCCCGCCACCCAGCCCGATGGCGCGGGTCAGGTTTCGCATTTCAACATGGCCACGGCCGAACGCATTGAAGTGCTGCGCGGGCCGTTCTCCGCCTTGTACGGCAATTCCTCTGGCGGTGTGATTGACGTCAGCAGCGCCGAAGGCACCCCCGCGCCGGAGTTTGGCTCCAGTACCGCCGTCGGTGACGACCACACCTGGCGTGCGAGCCTTGGCGCTCGCGGCACCGTGGCGGGCAATCAATACAACATCGGCGTCACGCGGTTTGATACCGATGGCTTTCGTGATCACAGCCAAACCCGTCGCGACTCCTTCAATGGCAAATTCACGCGGGATTTCGGCAACGCTGGAAACCTCAGTCTGGTCCTGAATCGCTTTGACTCGCCGGATACACAGGATCCGCTGGGTCTGACCCGCGAGCAATTCGACCAGGACCCGGGGCAGGCAACCTCACGCGCCACCGAGTTCAATACGCGCAAGTCAGTGGAGCAGAATCAGGCGGGCCTGGTTTACAAGAACAGCCTTGATGCCGCGAATTCAATTCGTATTTCCGGCTATACCGGCCGGCGTGAGGTGGTTCAGTTTCTGGCGATCCCGGCCGGCGCTCAAGGGCGCCCAACGCACTCTGGTGGGGTGATTGATCTGGACTCGCGGTATCACGGCGGCGATGCGCGCTGGGCCTACAATGGTGAGATGTCCGGTCGGCCATTTTTTGTCGTCGCCGGGCTCAATTATGAGGCGTTGTCGCAGGATCGGCGTGGTTTCGAAAATTTCATCGGCGATACCCTGGGCGTTCGCGGCGAGCTGCGGCGCAATGAAACCAATGACGTGGATCACTTTGACCAGTATCTGCAGGTGGGCTGGGACCCGGTGGCGCAGGTGACGCTGCTGGCCGGCGTGCGCAACAGCAAGGTGAATTTTGATTCGCAGGACTTCTTCGTCACCGATGAAAATCCGCTGGACGGCGGCAGCACGGATTTTTCCGCCACCACGCCGGTGTTCGGTGCGCTGTATCGGCTGGATCCGCGCGTCCATCTCTATGCCGCTTACGGCGAAGGCTTTGAAACGCCCACCCTGTTCGAGATCGCCTATCGCGCCGACGGTGGCAGCGGCCTGAACTTTGACCTGAATGCGTCCGAAACCGACAACAGCGAAATCGGCGCCAAGTTCCGGCTGCACCCGGCGCTACAGGGGCAACTTGCACTGTTCCTCGCCGAGACCGAAGACGAGCTGGTGGTGGCCAGAAACGCAGGCGGCCGATCCACGTTCGTCAATGCCGGTGAAACCCGGCGCCAGGGCGCGGAGCTGTCGTTGGGCGGTCAACTGTTGCCGCGTCTGCGGTACGAGTTGGCCTATACGCTGCTGGATGCCGAAGTGCGCCAAACCTATACCGCCTGCTCCGGCATTCCCTGTTTTGAGGCCACCACGGTGGTTGCCGCGGGCAATGATTTGCCGGGCGTTCCCGAATCGCATGTTTACGGCATCCTGCGTTGGGGTGGCGAGACCGGATGGCAAAGCCTGCTGGAAGGTCGCTACGTGGACGCGGTGGCGGTCAACGATGCCAACACCGAATCCGCGCCCTCATACGGTGTGTTGGCGGCGGCGGCGGGATACATCGCCCAGTTCGGCAAGCTGACGGCGCAGATGACGCTGCGCGTTGACAATCTGTTTGACGAGGATCACGTCGGTTCGGTGATCGTCAACGATGGCAACGGCCGCTTTTACGAGCCGGCGCCGGATCGCAGCGTGCTGGGCGTGATCGACCTGCGCTGGAAAAACTAGGGCGCCGCGAATACTTCAGCGTATCGCCAGCGGGCGTTGATGCAGTGATCGACCATTGATTGGCGGAAGCTGCGTGCGGGGTGGCGTTTGAAAAGCGTCAGGGGTCACATCAGGCCATAGCTTCGAGCGGCCCTGAGGGCGGCGGTTCGGCTTCGAACCCCCAATTTGCCGTACAAGTTATGGAGATGCCACTTCACGGTGCCTTCGGTGATGAAGCATTGCGCCGCAATTTCAGCGTTACTCAGTCCTTCGGCAAGCAGCCCAAGCAATTGCTGCTCGCGTTTGTTCAATGGCTCTACCAATGCCTGGGTGTCGCCGGCGGCGCTTTGGCCGGCGTTGGCCCCGACAATGCGATTGGCCCAGATGACTTCGGCCTTGTGCATGGCGGCGTTCTTGGGCGACGCGATCCAGCGCTGAAGTAGCGCCTGTAGCTCCGAGCCTTCGTCGATGAACGCCCGCTGATAGTTTTCGCTGCGGGCGATGGTCAGCGCCTGTTTGATTGCGGAAAACGCACCGTTTTCGTCTCCGGCGGCGTCACAGGTCATGGCCAGAAGAATCAGCAGCTCGGACTGTTTGTAGCGCTTTGCCGCAGCCGATGATTGCTTGAGTGCCGGCTCGATGATCTGCCGGGCCAAAGCGATGTTGCCGTCGGCCAGCGCTAGCCGCGCACGGAGCCTGCTGGCCCGCTCTGACTCGGCGTAAGCAAGATCACCATCGGCCTGGAACCGTAGGGATTCGACGATCTGACGGGCCTGATCTGGTGCGCCGTTGCGGGCCAGAAGTAGCGCACGTTCGGCCTGGAGCCCGCTAATGAGCCGACGAAACCGTCTTTGCTGTCCGCAACGCTCGGCTTCGGAAAGAATATCCAGCGCCGCGCCGAGGTCTCCGCTGGATGCGCGCAGACGCGCCGCCGCGCAATAGCCCAGCACCAGACTGTCGACCATGCCCTGGTCGGGTAACAGCGGCAGGGACGCATCCAGCAGATCACGCACCGTGGGCAGTTCGTTGCGTTCGTATCGAATGAAGGCCTCAAGTGCGCGCAACATGGCGCGTTGGCCGCCAAAGCCGGGCGTATCCCCGCAGCGCGACAAGCCCTGTTCTATTTCCGCAAGCGCGTCTCGATAACCCCCCAGTCGTACATGGGCCAGGGCGCCGGAAAGGCAGGCCCAAACGGTGCCATACACGGATCCAACCTTGGTGTAGGGGACATGCGCTTGCCTGGTGACCGCCAAAGCTTCCGGGATTCGATCATCACACTTGAGAGAGTAGGCGTAGATCGTCAGCGCAAGTCCGGTATAAAAAGAGGGTTCTCGCGGTTTGGCTTCCAACCATTGGCGCGCAAGTCTGCCGCCCCTGAGGTAATCATCTCCCAAGCCGGCGATCAGCGCTTTTTGAAGTTGGGCCGCGTCTGAAGTCGCGTGCGCCCCGTGATCGCCAAGCGAGCGCTCCAGTCGCGCTTCAGCCATGGCGAAGCGTCGCTGGAAGGTCAGCGCCCACACCGCGACGCTGTCGATTTCGGCGTCGATCTCTCCACTGGCCTGCTCCCAAAGCGCGGCGAGTTCGAGCAGCGTCTGGTGCTGTCCGGAACGAAAGATCAATTCCCTGCCCAGGATGATCAACTGATCACGGGCGGTATCCAGGTGATTTGTCCCGGCCTCGATCAGAGCCCGGACGGCGTCGATTCTGCGTTGTTTTCTGAGGTACCAGTCTGCTGCCGCCGCCAGCACCTCGCTACGCTGTTGCACCGCCTGCATCGGCAGCACTTTGAGAACGGCTTCCCGGATCAGGGGGTGAATTCTGACGGACGGCTCTGAGGCGGGTTCTTCGTTTTGCACGATCCCCAGCGAATACAGACGCGGCATGCGTTGGTCGACGTCCTTGCACTGGGTGGACAGATCGCCCAGCAAGCGTATTGGGCTGGCGCCCAGGCAGGCCAATGTCCAGAGCAGCGTTTGATCCAGGTGATCCAATCGCGTCAGGAAGCGTTCATAGATGTACTCCCGGATTGCGCCGTGCCCCACGATGCTGCTCAGGTCCAGGGCGCCTTGTTGCGGCGTGGCCGCCATCGCCATTTGAACCAATGCTGGCCAACCGCCGGTGGCGGCCATCAGGGAATCCAGCGTCTGGTCGGTGCAGTCATGGCCACAGGATTTGGCGAAGTCGCGCAGTTCGCTGCGGGTCAGGGCCAGGGTGTGACCGTGTATCCAGCAAACGCGACCACCGTCGGTGAGCTCGCTCAGTCCGATATCCAATGCGACCGGCTGAACGGTGAGAAAAATTCTCAGGCGACGGCTGGCACCGAGTACCAGTCGCTTCAAGTACTGCCGGCTTGGGCTTCCGGCAAGATGATGCGCGTCGTCGAGGACCAGATACAGCGTGCTGGATTCTTGAGCGAAGTGATCCGCCAGGCGCGCGAACAGCTCGGCCAGATCGGCCTCGTCGTCGATCATTCCACGGGGCGCATCATGATCGAGCGTGCCGAACGAGATCGCGAGCCGCTGCAAAAACACGCTTGGGTCTCGCGCCGCTGCATCCAGTGAGACCCAGACGCTGCGCGCGGCTTCACCTGCCTGACGAAACCAGGCCCGCGCAAGAACAGTCTTTCCGTATCCCGATGGCGCCTCGGCAACCAGAATCGGCTGACCCTGGTCCAACGCCAGCAGGCGTTGGCGTTCCAGAATTCGGCCTTCTTCGAAGGGCGCGGCGGTCGGATTTGGCCCGGCCGACTTTCGAGCGTCGCTTGGTGTCGGCAATCTCTCGTCCTCCCCGAATGCTACGGACGCGTTCTTGCGCGGCTGGCACGCAGTGCCACGTCCTTGTGATCTGAATGGATGATAGCGCTTGCTGCGGCAACGAACGTTGGCGCGCTCTGGCCGCTCTGGTCATGCGACGACTCGGCCGTGCATCGGGCGGCGTGTCCCGGATTGGCGCCGCGCGCTGCGGGTGAATTTCCTAACGGAGGTTAGGCGACTTCGTCTGGCGCGGGAAATAGAGTTCAGATCCTGATGAAGCAGAGGAGCCACCGCATGAATGAAGTCATCGATACCCGCGCGTTTAGCGCCCAGGACAAGCAGCGACTCAAGTCTTTGACCGTCGCGCCGCCAGTCGCCTGGGTCACTGTTTTGGGAACGATCTTTCTTTTCGTTGCTTATGTCGGGACGATCGGCCTGGGAAGCATCGGTTACCTGCCGTTATGGATTGCTTGCATCATCAATTCGGTGATCGGGTTCTTCGCATTTACCCCGGTACATGAAGGTATTCATCGGGCCATCTCCAAGAATGAGCGCCTGAACGATTTCATCTGCCAATTGGGTGTTTTGATTTGGTCGCCGTCTTCGGACCAGCGCATGTTTCGCTGGGTGCACATCCTGCATCATCGCTTCGGTTTGGGGCCTGAAGATCCGGACCGTGAGCTGAAGGGCGCCTGGTGGACGCTGCCGTTTCGCTTCATGTTCCTGGATGTCATTTATATGACCTACGCGGTGCGTAATCCGTCCAAGGTGGCCAAGCCCTATCTTGACCGGACCATTCGCAACACCATGGTGCTGGCGGTTGTCATCGCTGGATTGTGCGTTGCCGGGTACGGGATGGAAGTGCTGATGCTGTGGTTCATCCCCACACGCATCACGTTTTTGTTGGTGTCCTTTGCCTTCCTGTGGCTACCGCATGTGCCGCACAACGTTAGCCAGGAAGAAAACTACACCCGGGCGACCACGATGCGCTTTGGTTGGGAGCCGCTGATGGGCTTTCTGCTGCAAGGTCATCACTATCATCTGATGCATCACTTGTACCCACGGGCGCCGTTCTACAACACCGAAAAGATCTGGAAACTGATTGAACCCGAGGTCCGCAAAAATCATGACATGACCATCCAGCACAAGATGGAGGTTTCCCCCCGGATCCAGGTGGCGGGTTCCAGCTGAGAGCCCGGTTGCCGGATCGCTTTGCCCTGGCTCACCCCCGGCGGCGCATGAAGCATCGCCGGGGGCATCGGTCACACATTGACGCAGGGCAGGGGTGTGACGCGCTCAATACGGGTCTGGTCGCCGGTGACGGCGGCAACGCGAATTCAACGCCCGGACCATTTGGGCTTGCGCTTCTCGGCAAACGCGGCCAGCCCCTCGAACAGATCGTTACTGGTCATGAGTTTGTCGAACACCTTGTTGGGCTGGCGCGTGGCGGCAAAATCGTCGCCGGTGTCGAGACTGTTCTCGAACAACTCCATCGAGGCCTGAACCGCCAATGGCGAGCCTTGCAATATTTTGTCGGCCAGGGCGCGCGCGGCATCCATCAGCTCGGCTTGTGGTGCGATATGGTTCACCAGTCCCAGAGACTGCGCTTCGGCGGCGTCAATGCGTTTCCCGGTCAGAATCATTTCCATCGCCAGCTTGCGTGGGATGTGGCGAGGTAGTCGAACGATGCCGCCGTCGCCCGCCGCCAGCCCGACCCTGACTTCCGGCAAGGCGAATTGCGCCGTGTCAGCGGCGACGATCAGGTCGCAGGCCAGGGCAATTTCAAAACCGCCGCCCATGGCAGCGCCGTTGACGGCCGCAATCACCGGCTTGTTGCGGCCGGAACGGCGCGTGAGGCCACCAAAGCCATTCTTCGGGATGTAAATGGATTTGCCGCTGGCCTGGTACATCAGGTCATTGCCAGCGCAGAACGCCTTGTCGCCGGCGCCGGTGAGGATGGCCACCCACAGCGAGTCGTCCGCCAGGAAGGCGTCAAAAATCTGCCCCAGCTCTTCATTGGCCGGCGGGTGAAGGCTGTTGCGCGACGCCGGCCGATTGATGGTGACTTCCAGCAGGTTGCCGCGGCGCTCCACCAGGCAATGCGCGTATTTGTCCTGCAGTATTTTGGGGCCCGGCGGAAACAGTTGCCGCAGCTGTTTGTGGTCAAAGGCGAAACGGTTGCCGTAACCCAGTGACTTGACGTGAATGCGCTGGCCAATGGGGTCTTCGTCCAGCAGCCGTTGCAGGATTTGCGGGCCGCTTTCCGGCGTCAGGCACAAGAAGCGGCCGGCGCCTGAGGCGAGCTGCCCCACCACGATGCCGAAGGACGGCGCGCCTTGTTCGTACATCACGGTGTAGGTTTCGATGGTCGCTTCACCGTCCGCGTCCTGCACGACGGGGCAGGCGGGGATCGCGTCCAGTTCAGCCTGTAGCCCGGCGTTGTCGGCGGCCACCCAGTCCCGGGGCGTGGTGGAATAAACGCCGACCGAATACTTGCTCAAGAAGCCGCCGTTGGCGCCGACCAAAGCGTGCGTGCCCGGCTCGGCGCGCAGCTTGCGAATCGCCGCCACGATGGCGTGCATGGCGTAGTTGTTCCCGGCGCCGCCAAAATACGGCAGGCCGCCACAGAGGCTGAAACCGCGTTGGTCATCCGCGGACAGCCCCAGGCCGTCCAGCAGGCTGGAAACCGCTACCGGGAAGCAGCTGTAGAAATCCAGCCAGGACAGCTGATCCAGATGGATGCCGGCGGTTTTCAATGCCTGTTTGCAGGCGGCCACGGCGGCCGGATAACTGCCCATGTCGGGGCGCTCCAGCAGCTCTTTTTCACGCGCATCGGCATGGCCGTGCAGGAAAATCCATTGCGTCTCGGCAATGCCCAGTCGTTTGGCCACACCGACGCAGGTCAGCAACAACGCCGCAGATTGATTGACCTGATCGCGGCTCACCAAGCGGCGCGGATAGGGCGACACAATCATGCGATTACTTTGGCTGGTGCTGATCAGTTGCGCTGCCGACCAGGTTTCACTGCTGGCCGAATGGGGGTGTTGAGCCGCCACCTGCGTCATCGGCGCAAACAGTTCCCCCATTGCTTTGGCGTATGCCTCGGGCGACTGACCCAATCGACCACGACGCGCATTTTCCAACAGCCCGTAGGCCGGCGGTGCGCTCAATAAACGATGCGCCTGCTGGTACATGCTCGCCAGGCCACGCAAGCCGTATCCGCGATCTTCCAGTTGGCTGTCCACCTGCTCACGCCAGTTGGGTCTGGGCGAGGCCTTGGCCAGGTGGCGTTGGCTGGAAATGGCCTCGGCGCCGAACAGCAGCGCCATGCGCAGTTCGCCACTGGCGATGCGCCCGCACATTTCCGACACCAGGTGTTGCGGCCCCTGACCGCCGGCAATTTCCAGCACCGCCTGTGCCGGCGTCGCACCAATGCGCTGCGCCACCGAGCGCGGAAAGTTGTTGGAACGACCAAACGGTGCGGTAGCCATTGGCGTGGAGTTTTCAAACTGGCGGATGCCGGCCACCAGGTCGATCTGCGATGCCAGTTTGTCGGTGGACAGCGCATCGTCACAGGCTCGGCGGGCGGCTTCGGCAGCCAGCTCCACCGGCGAGCGGGCGGCATAGTCGGCCGCGTCAATGCGTTCTGAGCACTCGCCAATGCCAACGAGAATCGGGGTTTGATCGGAAATCGGCATGATGTAGTGGAAGTGATTTAGCTGGAAGCTGGATGGGCGTGGCTGGGCAGTTGTTCGAGAAAGCCGATGACGCCAGCGTTGAACGCGTCATTGCGATCACCCGCCACCATGTGACCGGCGCCTTCGACGTCGAATACCTGCGCCGATGGAATCAGTTGCTGCAGTTCCTGGGTGCCGCGCTCGCCGACGATGTCGCTTTGTGTGCCCCGAACCAGCAGCGTGGGCACTTTGATGCCGGCGCAGGCTTGCAGCAGCGGCGCGGTGAAATCCGGCGGTTCGGCGGATTCGGGCGGCTCGGTGAACTTGGGATCCCAGTGCCAGTACCAACGGCCGTTGCGTTGGCGCAGATTCTTTTTCAGCCCTTCGGGATCCTTGGGCCGGGGGCGGTGTGGGTTGTAGGCCGCAACCGCTTCGGCGGCCTCTTCCAGATTGGCAAAGCCGTCCGGGTTGCCACGCATGAAGCGCCCGATCTTTTCCGCCCCCTTTCTTTCCATACGCGGAACCACATCGACCAACACCAGACCTGCCGCCAGTTCCGGTGGCTGATTGCCCAACAGATAGAGTCCCGTGGCACCGCCCATGGATGCGCCCACAATGACCGGCGGTGCGGACAAACTGCGGATGACGGCCAGCAAGTCGCCGGAAAACGATTCCAGCGAATAATTGCCCGAATCCGACCACTGACTCTGACCATGGCCGCGCGCATCCAGACTGATGACGTGGTAGCCGCGCCGGATCAGCTCGCGCATCGCGCCGCCCCATGAATGCCGCGTTTGTCCACCGCCGTGCAGCAGAATCACCGGCGGGGCGTTTGCTGGCCCACCGACATCCGCGCTCAGCTTCAGGCCCTCGAACCCGGTGTAGCTTCGGCTGTTGATTTGTTCCATGTCTTCCCGTTGATTGCCGCAAGCAGGGCGACAAACCCCCGTCAAGGTTAACAGGGCGGGGTTCGCCCCAATTGCGCACCGGGTGTGATTGCCGGACCTTTATCGCCCGGTCCAGGCTGATCAGGCCGGCGCGCCTGTCGGTGCTCGCCGGATTGGCCGGAGCAACGTGGAACTTTATATGGAGGAGAAATCACATGACTCAAGATGCGCCCCTGGTGAGTTTGCACCCCGAAGTCAAGGCCTTTATCGGTGAGAAGCGCCGCATGTTTATCGGCGGTCAATGGTTGGACGCACAAAGTGGCAACACCCTGGAAGTCCGCAACCCCGCCACCGAAGAGGTGATCGCCCACGTTCCGGCCGCAGACAAAGCCGACGTTGACGCCGCCGTCATGGCCGCGCGCAAGGCCTTTGATGACGGCCCCTGGACCAAAATGACGCCGGCGGACCGCAGCAAGATCATCTGGAAGATTGGCGAGCTGATCAGCGCCCACAATGAAGAGCTGGCGCAGTTGGAAGCCATGGACAACGGCAAACCCATCATGATGGCGCGCGGCGCGGACGTGCCGCTGTCGGCCGAAATGTTTCACTACATGGCCGGCTGGTGCACCAAGATCGATGGTCGCCTGATGACGCCGTCCGTGCATTACACCCCAGGCGCCGAATATCACGCCTACACCCGCAAGGAGCCCATCGGCGTGGTGGGGCAGATCATTCCCTGGAACTTCCCGCTGCTGATGGCGGCGTGGAAGCTGGCACCGGCCTTGGCCGCAGGTTGCACCATCGTGCTCAAACTGGCCGAAGAAACCCCGCTTTCCGGGTTGAAGCTGGCAGAAATCTGCCAGAAAGCCGGCTTGCCGGACGGCGTGCTGAATGTGATCACCGGCTTTGGCGAAACCTGCGGGGCGCCCTTGGCGGCGCATCCGGCGGTGGACAAGGTCGCCTTCACCGGCTCCACCGAGGTCGGACGTTTGATCGTTCAGGCCGCCGCCAATGATCTGAAAAAGGTGTCCCTGGAGCTGGGCGGCAAGTCGCCCAACATCATTCTTGATGACGCCGATCTGGAAGTGGCCATTCCCGGCGCCGCCAACGCCATTTTCTTCAACCACGGCCAGGCCTGCACCGCGGGTTCGCGGTTGTTCGTGCACGAAAAAGTCTATGACCAGGTGGTGGAAGGCGTCTCCAAGGCCGCGCAAAGCATTCAGTTGGGGCCGGGCATGTCGGAAAGCACGCAGATGGGGCCGCTGGTGTCGCAAACCCAGTTTGATCGGGTTTCCGGCTATCTGCACTCGGGCAAGGAACAGGGCGCACGCTGTGTCACCGGCGGTGAGCGTCATGGCGACAAGGGTTACTTTGTCAAGCCCACCGTGATGGCCGACGCCGATGAACAGATGAAGATCTATCAGGAAGAAATCTTCGGCCCGGTGCTGTCCGCCATCAAGTTCAAGGACGTGGACGGGGATTTGCTGCGCAAGGCCAACGACACCATTTATGGTCTGGCCGCCGGTGTGTTCACTACCAATGTGAGCCGTGCGCACAAACTGGCAGCGCGTTTGCGGGCCGGGACGGTCTGGGTCAACACCTACAACGTGCTGGATGCGGGTATGCCCTTTGGTGGCTACAAGCAATCCGGCTGGGGTCGCGAGATGGGGCCGGAGGTGCTGGAAAACTATCTGGAGACCAAATCGGTCTGCGTTGGCCTTTGATTCAGGCGCAAGCTTGGCGCGGAAACCGTATTTTCGCGCCGGCCGCTGCAAGTGTTTGATGACAGCAGTCGACAAACCTGCGGCGGGGCGTTATGGTGCGCGCGCAGTCGTTTCAAGCAGTATGGTCGCGTGGTTTGAGGTTCCCTGGACGGATCTGTTGGGGGGCGGTAAGTTCCGGGCTCAGCTTCTTGGACGCTTGCAAGCATGCGGGCACCGTCCCGCGATCTCAATCGTTTAAGAGGAAAGTTTCATGTCGAACGCTTCGACTGGTGTTGTTAAGTGGTTTAATGATTCAAAGGGCTTTGGTTTCATCACTCCCGAAGGTGGCGGTGAAGACCTGTTTGCCCATTTCAAGGAAATCCAGGGGACTGGATTCAAGACCCTGAAGGAAGGTCAACGCGTGGAATTTGTTTCCGTGCGCGGCCAAAAAGGCATGCAAGCCACGCAGATCAAGCCACTTTGATCGGCGGCTGAGTCTGTCATTGCAAAGCCGCGGTGCTTTTGGGCACCGCGGCTTTGTTTACGTCTGGGCCACGCCCAATACAGGCATCCCAAGCAGCTGATTCGAGCTCAAGTCCAAGACCAACAAGCATCATCATGGATCATACCGCGTACGCTTCCTCGGACCATCCGGTCAACGTTCCCGCCAGCATTCTGTTTGGCTTGACCACGCTGCTGATGCTGACGGTGTTTCCGCTCTACGCCTGGTATCAGGATTTTTCCATCGGCGCCTGGGTCTGCTTCTTCGTCTTTCTCTACGCCAGCGGTATCTCCATTACCGGCGGCTATCACCGGCTGTGGGCGCATCGGTCCTATGAAGCCGGCCCGGTCCTGAAACTGTTCTACATGCTGTTCGGAGCGCAAGCGCTGCAAAACAGCATTTTGATCTGGGCTTCCATGCACCGCGTGCATCACAAGCATGTGGATGATGTGGACAACGACCCCTATTCCATCAAGCGCGGCTTCTGGTTCGCGCACATGGGCTGGATGCTGCGCGACTACCCCAGCAGCCAGAAAATCGATTTCTCCAACGCGCAGGATCTGCAGCGTGACCCCCTGGTCATGTTTCAGCATCGCCACTACCTGGGCATTGCGCTGTTCATGAACATTGGCCTGCCGCTGCTGATTGGCGCCGCCTTTGGTGACCCCTGGGGCTTTCTGCTGCTGGGTGGCCTGCTGCGTCTGGTGGTGAACCACCATTTCACCTTCTTCATCAACTCGCTGGCGCACATGTGGGGCCGCCGCCCTTATACCGAGGCCAACACCGCGCGCGACAACGATTTGATCGCGCTGTTCACCTACGGCGAGGGTTATCACAACTACCACCACCTGTTTCAGTGGGATTACCGCAACGGCGTGCGTTGGTGGCAGCTGGACCTGACCAAATGGTGGATCAATTTCTGCAGCTGGTTTGGTCAGGCGCGCAACCTGCGCCGTGTGCCGGAGTTCAAGATTCGTCGCGCCATGGTGGAGCGTCAGTTTGAACGTGCGCAACAAGGCCTGGAGCGCGCCACGCCGAATTCGCGCATGGAGCACGTCAAGCACTTGCTGGAACAGGAGATGGAAACCTTCCGTGCCACCGTCAACGAGTGGACCCACCTGCAGAGCGAGAAGTTTGAGCACGCCAAGCAGCAGATGATGGATCGCGTCGCTGAGCGCTGGAATCACAGCGAGGCGCGGCGTCGCCTACAGGCGCTGGAGCAGTCCTTGCAGGAGCAGTATCAGCGCGTGCGTTTGCTGCGCCTGCAGACCACGGCGGCCTGATCGCGGCACCATCCCTGGCCGGGCGTCGTGAAGCCACCGGAACCGTTTCGATATTTTCTGCGGGTTCGCTACGGCGAATGTGATGCGCAAAAGGTGGTGTTCAACGCCCGTTATGGCGATTACATGGACGCCGCCTCTGCCGAGTTCATTCGCGCGCTGGGCTTTGGCGCGCAGATGGTGGACGGACGGCTGGATTATCAGCTGGTCAAGCAAAGCATTGAATGGGCGTCGCCGGCGCAGTTTGACGAGGTGCTGGCCATCGCCGTTCAGGCGGGGCGCATTGGCAACACCTCGTTCAGCCTGAAGTTCGATTTTGCTTCCGCCGATGGCGGACGCCACATCGCCGCCTCGGAAACCATCTACGTGGTGGTTGACGCATCGCTCAACAAGCAGCCCGTGCCGGACGATTTCAGGCAGGCCCTTGAGCAGGGCGCACGCGGAGCATGCGTGGATCACGCGGGCTGGTTTGCGAATGATCGCCGTAGCTGAGAGGCCTGCGATTTAGTAATTTAGTAGTAGCGATAGCCCAGCGCCAGCCCGTAGGCCAAGGGATCAATCTCGACCGTGCCCACGTCCGCGCCGTTGACGCTCACATCTGTATCGATGTCCATGTAACGAAGGTCTGCGGTCAGGACCCACCTGCCTTCCGGCCCCAGCGACCAATCGGCGCCGATTCGAGCCGCGAAACCGAACGAGTCGTCCAACTCCAAACCAGTATTCGGATCATCCAGTTTATCTTCCCAGAACAGGGTGTAGTTCACGCCAACGCCGATGAACGGGTCGATGCTTGTTTTGGGGGCAAAGTGATATTGCAGTGACACCGTGGGCGGCAAGTGAACCGTCGAGCCGGCTTTTGAACCGTTGATGCTGATGTCGTGTTCAAATGGGACCGCGCCCAAGACGTCAATGGCGACGTTCGGCGCCAGGAAATAGCTGAAGTTGAGCGTTAGCCCCAGGGCGTCATCCACCTCAACCTGCAGCGTGTCTGCGGCCAGCGATCCGTTGTCCGATTTGGGGTCCACGTTGTGGCCGCCGATGCGGACAATCAAGGGGGTGTCGGCCTGCACAGTGAAGATTGAGCCTGCGCTCAGTCCAATTGCTGCCACGGCAAGCAGCGTATTCTTGCGGCGCATCGTTTCGTTCTCCAATATCGATATCAGGTGATATCTGATATTGAATCCTGGGCCACTGGCCCGGCCGGTGATCTGATGGGGGTCAATGCAATCACTTGCCGTTTGTAGACAAGAGAAAAACTCAAGAGGTTGGCGTCAGTACGGTCGCTTGAACGCTAGCTTTGGTATCCGGAAAGTCCAGGGTGTAGTGCAGGCCGCGGCTTTCCTTGCGCCGCAGCGCCGAGCGCACGATCAGCTCGGCGCACACCACCAGATTGCGCAGCTCGATCAAATGATGGCTGACACGGTAGTTGCCGTAATAGTCCTGAATCTCCTGCGCCAGCAACTGCACCCGGTGCAGCGCCCGTTCCAGCCGTTTGGTGGTGCGCACGATGCCGACGTAGTCCCACATGAAGGTACGCAGTTCCAGCCAGTTGTGACTGACGACGACATCCTCATCCGAGTCGCGCACGCGGCTTTCGTCCCAGTCCGGCGCCGAGACGGGCGCTGGCATCTGGTCCAAACAGGCGTGTAAGTCTTCGGCGGCGGCGATGGAAAACGCCAGGCATTCGAGCAGTGAATTGGATGCCAGCCGATTGGCGCCGTGCAGGCCGGTGTGGGCGGCTTCACCGATCGCATACAAACCGTCCACGTCGGTCCGTGCGCGGCGGTCGGTGATGACGCCGCCACAGGTGAAATGCGCCGAGGGCACCACCGGAATCGGCGAGGTGGTGATGTCGATGCCCATGGCCAGACAGCGGGCATGAATGCTGGGGAAGTGACTGCGCACGAAATCCGCCGGGCGATGGCTGATGTCCAACAGGACGTGCTTCAGTCCCAGCCGCTTCATTTCATGGTCAATGGCGCGCGCCACGATATCGCGCGGCGCCAATTCGGCGCGGGCGTCGAAGCGGTGCATGAACGGCTCGCCGCTGTTGCCATCGCCATCCGGTAGGCAAAGCCGCGCGCCTTCGCCGCGCAAGGCTTCTGAAATCAGAAAGTTGCGTGAGTTTGGATGAAACAGGCAGGTGGGGTGAAACTGCATGAACTCCATGTTGGCCACCCGGCATCCGGCGCGCCAGGCCATGGCGATGCCGTCGCCGGAGGCGCCGAAGGGGTTGCTGGAATACAGATAGACCTGATTGGCGCCGCCGGTGCAAAGCGCAACCGCGCGCGCGGCGTGCGATTCCACCCGCGTGCTGTCGCGGTTGTACAGATAGGCGCCGCAAACCCGTTTGGTGTTCGGCGCGTGGATCAGATCGATCGCCACCCGGCGTTCCAGCACGGTGATTCTGGGGTGGGCGCTGACCAGCGATGACAGTGTGGTTTCGACCTCGCGTCCGGTGGCGTCGGCGGCGTGCACGATGCGGCGGTGCGAATGACCGCCTTCGCGCGTCAAGTGCAATCGCCGGCCGCGCGGATCCTGCTCGTCCAGTGTGAAGGAAACCCCCTGATCGATCAGCCATTGGATGCACTCCGGGCCGCGTTCGACCGCAAAGCGCACCACATCTGGATCGCACAGGCCGCCGCCGGCTTCGATGGTGTCGGTGACGTGGCTTTGCAGCGAATCATCGCCGTCGATGACGGCAGAGATGCCGCCCTGCGCCCATAGCGTGGAACCCGACTCCAGGTGGGTCTTGGACACCACCGTAACCGTTCGACCGTACTGCGCCAGTCGCAGTGCCAGCGACAGCCCGGCGGCGCCGCTGCCCAGTATCAAAACGTCGCTCGACATCATCGACGTGAACCACCCCTTGTTAGAATAAGCCCCTTGTGCGTCGCAATGGGGGCGACGGCCAAACCGAACGCAGTGTAGCCAATACCGAAGGCTCCGCCTGCCGCAAGACCCATGAGCGAAGAACTAACCGACGAACAACTGGTGCGGCGCGCGCAAGACGGCAGTCATGCCGCCTTTGAGATGCTGGTGCGCAAGTATCAGTACAAGATCGTGCAGCTTGTCGGTCGGCTGGTGGGCGAGGCGGACGCACCCGACGTGGCTCAGGAAGCCTTCATCAAGGCGTTTCGTGCGCTCAAGGGTTTCAAGGGCGACAGCGCTTTTTACACCTGGCTGTACCGCATCGGCATCAATACCGCCAAGAATCATCTGGTGGCGCGCAGCCGGCGGCCGTCCAATCAGGATATCGACGTGGCCGACGCCGAGCTCTACGGTCACATGGAGCAGATGAGCGATGTCGACACGCCCGAGGCGGTTCTGCTCAGCGACGAGATTCGCATCAAGGTGGGCGAGGTCATCGCTAAATTGCCCCCGGATCTGCGGCAGGCGATCACCCTGCGCGAATTTGAAGGGCTTTCCTACGAGGAGATTGCGCAAGTTATGAATTGTCCCATTGGTACAGTACGCTCACGTATCTTTCGCGCCCGCGAGGCCATTGATGCGGTGGTCAAACCTCTGATGAGCTAGCCTGACGGTCCGAACAGCATGAACAAAATCAGCGCGACGGCGGAACTTTCCGTGTTTTTCGTGGTTTACTGCATAGTTGCCGGAATGCCGGCAGCCTCATTCACAGGTTCGGCCGATGTCTGAAGATCTGCTTTCTGCAATGTTGGACGGGGAATGTAGTCCCGAGGAAATGGACAGACTGCTGCGGCAGATGGAAGGCGACCCTGAGCTCGCCATGCGCTGGAGCCGGCTTTGCGCCAGCCGTGATATCGCACGCGGGGTGCGCCTTGGCCAGAATCAGCCCTGTATCTGCGACGGCGTCATGAATGGCCTCAAACAGGGCAGCTCGGCGTCGGAAAATGTGGTGGATCTGGCGGTGCATCGGGCCAGCAAGCCAATGGCCTTTCCAAGGCCGGCGATGCACCTGCTGCGCCCGGCGGCTGGACTGTTCGCGGCCGCGTCCATGGGCGCGGCTGCGGTATTGGTGTTGCAGCCCGGCGATGAGACGGTACCGGTCCCGGTGGCCGAGCAACCCCGATTCGTATTGGCCAATCAGGCTCAGGAGACGGCCGAGGAACAGGCTTATCGAGAGATGTTGCGTGACTACATGCTGGACCACAGTCACAGCGTGGCCGATCAAGGCGTCGGCGGCACCTTGCGTTACGCGCGCTTTGCCGCACACAACGCGGCGTATCGACCTCAGCCCGGCGAATAGAACAGATGCGCTTTCCGCCTCCAGGCATCGTTCTGCTCTGCCTGAGCTTTAGTGCTGGCAGCGCCCTGGCCGCTGACGCCGGCGATTGGCTGGTCAAGATGGGCACGGCGGCGCGACAATCCAACTACGAGGGTGTTCTGGTGTATCGCGGTGAGGATATTCTGGAAACCTTTCGGGTGACGCACCGCTTTGCCAACGGTTCGGAGCGTGAACGGGTGCAATCGCTGACCGGCGAGGTGCGCGAAGTCCTCCAGCAAAACGATCAACTCACCTGTATCCTGCCCGAAGACGGGGCGCTCACCCGTAATCGGCCCACCCCGCAAACGCTGTTCCCCAGCATGCGTCCGGAAGACGTGGCGACACTGGAGCAGGTCTACGCCTTCAAAGAGCTGGGTGATGCGCGGGTCGCGGGCCGCAACAGCCGCGGCATTTTCATTTCTCCGCGTGACGCCTTCCGTTATGGCTACGAGATCTGGGGGGACGTGGAAACCGCCTTGCCGTTGAAAGTCAGCCTGGTCGCGGCCGAAGGTCAGGTGCTGGAGCAGATGTTTTTTACCGAGGTTGAGTTTCCGCAGCAGATTCCGGATTCCGCCTTCTCCAGCGAATTGAACGCCGAGGATGTGCAACATGCCTCGGCCACCGCCGCCAGCGCCATCGCCGATGCCCATGAGCGCGAGCCGGTGCTGGAGCAAGCGCAAAGCGAGGCCTCCAAAGTCACCGACCTGCCTCCCGGCTACCGGCTGGTGAAGCGACAGGTGCGCAAGTTGCCCGGTGATCGTGGAGTGGTCGAGCATCTGGTTTTTTCGGACGGCCTGACCGCCGTGTCGGTTTTTCGCTCGGCGAGTCCGCCAGTGGCGGTGCCCGAAGACAACGCCCAGCAGCGCGTGAATCAGATCGGCGCCATCAATGCCTACAGCCGTCGTAGCGGTCATATTCGCATCACCGTCGTGGGCGAGGCGCCCAAACGCACTGTGCGCATGATCGGCGACAACTTCGCTCGGCAGCCCCTGCTTGAGGAAACGAGCAGCCCGCATTGAAGGTCTGGACTCATGCTTGAAGCGCGCGTGGTGGTGGAGCGGATCACCGCCGATCAGATCTGGGTACGCGAGGGCAATCCCGCCAACTGCGCACGCTGCGCCGCCGGGCAGGGCTGCGGCGCGGGCTTGATGATGCGGCTGTTGCGTCGGCGCCGGGTCAGTCTGCCGATACCATCGGTGGACGCGCATCCAATTCAGGTGGGCGATACCGTGGTCATCGGCATTTCCGGCGCACGGGTCACGCAGGCGGCACTGCTGGGATACGCACTGCCGCTGATCAGCCTGTTGATCGCCGCCGCCGTGGCCGATGCCTGGTCCTTTCCCGAGGGCGTTGTCGCCGTGTTCGCCTTGCTCGGACTGTGCGCCGGCATGTGGGTGGGGCGCCGCTTTGCCGGGCATTTGTCCGGGCGATCCCAGGCACAACCGATCATTCTCCGAAACGAAGGCCAGAACTGCGGCGTCCCGAACACGGCCCAGGCCGGCGGTTACCGTTAGAATTCCGAGGATTTCTTAATCGGAGAGCCTGTCAATGGGCGCTGCTGCCTCTTTGCCGCGGCTGGTCGGGGGATTGTTGCTGACGGTGTTTTGGCTTGCCGGCTGTTCGCCCACGCCCGGCGGGTCGGCGCCGGACTTCGCCGCACTGGTGGCCGAGGTGAGTCCTTCGGTGGTGAATATCAGTGCGCTGTCGCAGGATCTGGTGCGCGAACAACGGTCGGTCTCCGATGAGCTGCAGGACACGCCGGAGTGGTTCCGCCGCTTTCTGGAGGAAAACGGCGCCGCCGAAGACGACGGCGCGCCAAGCCAGCCGCAATCCTTGGGTTCGGGACTGGTGTTGTGGGAAGACGGGTACATCCTGACCAATTTTCACGTCATCCGCGACGCGCGCGAAATTGTGGTGCGCTTGTTGGATCGTCGTCAGCTCACCGCCACCGTCATCGGCAGCGACGAGCGCAGCGATCTGGCTTTGTTGAAAATTGACGCAAAAGGTCTGCCTGCCGTGCGCCTGGCGGATCCAGAGGAACTGCGCCCCGGACAATGGGTATTGGCCATCGGCTCGCCGTTCGGGTTCGACTATTCGGTCACCGCCGGCATCATTTCGGCCATGGGGCGCAGTTTGCCCTCCGAGCAATACGTGCCCTTCATCCAGACCGATGTCGCCATCAATCCGGGGAATTCCGGCGGCCCCTTGTTCAACATGAAGGGCGAGGTGGTGGGCGTCAACTCGCAGATCTACTCGCAATCCGGTGGCTATCAGGGCCTGTCGTTTGCGGTGCCGACCGACGTCGCCTTCAAGGTCGCCAAACAATTGCGCGACAACGGGCGCGTTCAACGCGGCTGGTTGGGCGTGGTGGTGCGCGAGGTGGACCGGGAAATTGCCGCCAAGGTCGGCCTGGACAAGCCGGAAGGGGCGCTGATCACTCGGGTGGTGGAAAACAGCCCGGCACAGGAAGCCGGTTTGCGCGAAGGCGATGTGATCCTCAGTTTCAACGATCAGTCGTTGGCGCATTCGGGCGGGTTGCCGCCGCTGGTGGGCGCAGTCGATCCGGGTGACTTGATCGATCTGGAATTGTTTCGTGACGGCCGCCGGGTGATGTTCAAGGTCGAGATCGGCATGCTCAAAAATCAGGATGTGGAGGTTTCTCGGCAGGCAGGCGAGATTCCGCCCAGCGCGCCGGCCTTGATTGATGGCGCCTTGGGCATGGTGGTGAGCAGTCTGGGCCAGAAGCAGCGGCGAGATCTGCAAGTGCTGTCCGGCGGCGTGGTGGTGATCGAGGTGCGTGGTGAGTCGGTCTCGGCCGCCGGGATCCGCCCCGGCGATGTGATTCTGAGCATCGCCGGACAGGAAGTGGATTCTCCCGAACGTCTGGCGGAGGTGTTTTCTCGTCTGACGCCGGGCTCCAGCGTGCCGGTGCTGGTCAGTCGCAATGGAAACCCCTCGTTTCGCCCATTGCAGGTTCCCGAGGTGCCCAACCCTTGAGCGCAACCGAATCAGACTCGCCGACGCTGCGACTGCTGGGGCGCGAAGACTGCCCCTTGTGCGATGAAATGTGGCACTCCATCTGGGAGGCGTTTCCTCAGGCTCGGACTCGCCTGCAAAAGGTGGACGTTGGCAGTCGAGCCGATTGGCGCAAGCGCTTCAGTCTGCGCATTCCCGTGTTGTTGGGTGCGGATGGCCGCGTCATCTGTGAGGGGCACCTTGACCCGGAGGCATTGCGCAAGGTCTTGGCCTGACGCGCCGGCCCTTCGGGCCTGCGCGCCGACGGGCTATACTCCGCAGCCTTTTTTGCCGGGCGTCCGACTCCGGTGCCGGTGTTTATGAAACAAAGCCAAATCCGCAACTTCTGCATCATCGCGCATATCGATCACGGCAAGTCGACGCTGGCGGATCGCTTTATCCAGCGCTGTGGCGGGCTCGAGGCGCGCGAGATGACGCAGCAGGTGCTGGACGACAACCCCATCGAGCGTGAGCGCGGCATCACCATCAAGGCGCAGGCGGTGTCGCTCAACTACCAGGCGCGCGACGGTCAGACCTATCAGCTCAACCTGATCGATACCCCCGGGCATGTTGATTTCAGCTACGAGGTCAGCCGCTCGCTGGCGTCTTGTGAGGGCGCGCTGTTGGTGGTGGACGCCAGCCAGGGCGTGGAAGCGCAATCCGTGGCCAACTGCTACACCGCCATTGAACAGGACCTGGAAGTGATTCCGGTGCTGAACAAGGTGGACCTGCAAAATGCCGAGCCCGAACGCGTGGCCGACGAAATCGAGCAGATCATCGGCCTGGACGCGCAGGAGGCCTTGCGGGTGTCCGCCAAGACCGGCCTCAATGTGGAAGACGTGTTGGAGTCCATCGTGCACGATCTGCCGCCGCCGCAGGGCGATCCGGACGCGCCGCTGCAGGCGCTGATCGTGGATAGCTGGTTTGACAACTATCTGGGGGTGGTGTCGCTGGTGCGTGTCGTGAACGGTCGCATCTGCAAGGGCGAGCGAGTGCGCGTCATGTCCACCGGCAAGGATCATGAGGTCAGCATGCTGGGCGTGCGCACCCCCAAGCAGGTCAAAAAAGACGCGCTGGAAACCGGCGAAGTGGGTTTGCTGGTGGCCGGCATCAAGGACATTTTCGGCGCGCCGGTGGGCGATACGCTGACCTTGAGTGGCAATACCCATGTGGAACAACTGCCGGGTTTCCGCACCGTTCGCCCGCGGGTGTTCGCCGGCATGTTTCCGGTGGACGCGGACGACTTCGAGGATTTCCGCGAATCGCTGTCCAAGTTGCGGCTCAATGATTCGGCCCTGCAGTACGAGCCAGAAAATTCTTCTGCGCTGGGTTTTGGTTTCCGCATCGGCTTTCTGGGCATGCTGCACATGGAAATCGTGCAGGAACGTCTGGAGCGCGAATACAAGCTCAACCTCATCACCACCGCGCCGTCGGTGGTCTACGAGCTGCAGATGCTGGACGGCGAGCTGCGCAAGATCGATAACCCGGCGGACTTGCCCGAGGCCGGCGCCTATCAGGAGATTCGCGAGCCCATCATTCTGGCGCGCGTGCTGATGCCGCAAAGCTATGTGGGGCCGGTGATGCAGCTGTGCATGGAAAAGCGCGGCATCCAACGCAATTTGCGTTACATGGGCAACACCGTGCAGATGGAGGTGGAACTGCCGCTGGCCGAGGTGGTGCTGGACTTTTTCGATCGCCTGAAAAGTGTTTCACGTGGCTACGCCTCCTTCGAGTACGATTTTGATCGTTTCGAGGGCGCCGATCTGGTCAAGCTCGACGTGCTGGTCAACGGCGACAAGGTGGACGCCCTGGCGACCATCGTGCACCGTCACAGCGCCTATGCGCGTGGGCGCGATCTTTGCGAGCGAATGAAGGATGTGATTCACCGGCAGATGTTCGATATCGCCATTCAGGCGGCGATTGGCTCCAAAATCATTTCCAGGAGCACGGTCAAAGCCCTGCGCAAGAACGTCCTGGCCAAGTGCTATGGCGGTGACGTCAGCCGCAAGCGCAAGCTGTTGGAAAAGCAAAAAGAGGGCAAGAAAAGAATGAAACAGATTGGTGCGGTGGAGATTCCTCAGGAGGCCTTCCTGGCGGTGTTGGGTGTGGATCGCCGGAACTGAGCGCTTGTCGTGAATATCTCCCCCGACGTGCATTTCGACTTTGCCGTGGCGCTGAGTCTGTTGGCGCTGTTGACGGGCGCCGGTTGGCTGCTGGACCGCTTCTGGCTGGGGCCCAGACGACGCGCCAGGGCCGAGGGTGAGCGCAAGCCCAACTGGCTGATCGATTTTTGCTGTTCCTTCTTCCCGGTCATTCTGGCGGTACTGGTGTTGCGCAGCTTCGTCGCCGAACCTTTCCGCATTCCGTCCGGTTCGATGATTCCCACGCTGTTGGTCGGCGATTTCATCCTGGTCAACAAGTTCAGCTACGGTCTGCGTGATCCGGTGTTCCACACCGAGTTCCTGGGTGGCGGACGGCCGCAGCGTGGTGATGTGGCGGTGTTTCGCTGGCCGCAGGATCCGTCGGTCGATTTCATCAAGCGCATCGTCGGCGTACCTGGCGATCACATCGCCTACCGCGACAAGACCCTGTACGTCAACGGTGAGGCCGCCGAGCTGGAGGCCGATGGCGTCTACGCCGCGCCGTTACCCAAGGGGCCGATCACCGCCTATCGCATGGAAGAAACCATCGGTGAGGTCAGCCATCACATCATCGTGGATCCCGACCGCCGATCCGAATCCTTCGAGCTGGTGGTTCCCGCCGGCGAGTATTTCGCCATGGGAGACAATCGCGACGGCAGTTTTGATAGTCGTGGCTGGGGAACCGTCCCGGAGCGAAACCTGGTCGGAAAAGCGTTTTTCATCTGGATGAGCTGGGACAGCAACCGCAAGCGGCCGATTTTTTCCCGCATCGGCCAGTCGATTCGGTAAGCTACGGGTCTTCGCCAACCGGGGGTAGCCAAATGGGCGTAACGAACATGGTCGTTCCGCATCGGCAGCGCGGTCTGGGCTTGCTGATGTTGCTGGTGATTCTGGCCAATATCGCCTTGGTGGCGGTGATTGTCATCAAGATCGGCCCGTTGTATCTGAACGAGATGAATGTGGCGCGTGCGGTGCACGGCGTGGCGACCGATCCGGAGCTGGCTGACGCGCCTCCGGCGGTATTGCGTGATCGGCTGCAGCGGCGCTGGGACATCGATTACATCGACCAGATCCAGGCGCGCGACGTCAAGCTCAAGCGCACGCCCAAGGGCCGCGCGCTGGTTTACAAATACGAGGCGCGCGTCACCCTGTTCTACAACATCGACATCGTGGTGCGTTTCAAGAATCTGTATCACCTGCGTGGTAGCGGGGGCTGACCTGAGTTCACAACATTCGTCACTGCTCGCACTTTGTGAAACGCTGGGCTACCGCTTTGAAGATGAGGCGCTGCTGCAACAGGCGTTGACGCATCGCTCGGCGGCGTCTCAAAACAACGAGCGTCTGGAATTCCTGGGTGATGCCTTGATCAATCTGGTGATTGCCCAGGGTCTGTTCGAGCGCGCGCCGCAAACCGATGAGGGTGGGTTGTCGCGCCTGCGCGCCAGCCTGGTGTGCGAGTCCAGTCTGGCCGGTTTGGCGCGGCAGATCGATCTGGGTTCGCTGCTGTGCTTGGGCGAGGGCGAACGCAAGAGCGGTGGTTGGCGGCGCGCCTCGGTCCTGGCCGATGCGTTCGAGGCGGTGTTGGGCGCGATCCTGCTCGACGGCGGCTTCGAAGCGGCCCGTGATGTCGCCCTGAAGCTGTTTGATCAGCTGCTGGCCGACCTGCCCGACGCCGAGCAGCTCAAGGACGCCAAAACCCGATTGCAGGAACATTTACAGGCGCAGTCGCGTCCCTTGCCGGTGTATGAGGTTCTGAGTGAATCCGGGCCGGCGCATCGACGTCATTTCGTGGTGCGTTGCGCGCTGGAAGACGACCAACAGCTCGCCGAAGCCAGCGGCTCCAGCCGTCGCGGCGCCGAGCAGTCAGCCGCCAGACAAATGCTCGGGCAATTGCTTGGCGAACAAACACAGGCGAACAGCAATGCGTAGCGGCATGGTGGCCATCGTTGGCCGGCCCAATGTGGGCAAGTCCTCACTGCTCAACCGCATGGTGGGACAGAAGGTGAGTATTGTTTCCCACAAGCCACAGACCACACGGCATCGCATTCAGGGCGTCCTGCACGGCGCGGCGGGCCAGATCGTGTTTGTCGACACCCCGGGTCTGCATCAGGCCGAACGGCGCGCCCTGAACCGTGCCATGAACCGCGCCGCCACCGCCAGCCTGCAAGACGTGGATCTGGTGTTGTTGGTGCTCGAGTCCGGCCGCTGGACGGATGAGGATGCCGCGGTGTTCCAGCGTTTGCGTGAGCTGGAGGCGCCGGTGGGTCTGGCCCTGAACAAGGTGGACAAGCGCGACGACAAATCCGTGCTGCTGCCGGAGCTGGACGAGCTTTCCAGAAAACGTGCCTTCGAGTTTCTGGTGCCGGTTTCCGCCACCCGCGGTCAGAATGTGGATGCACTGATTGCGGAGTTGTTTGCACGCATGCCGGAAGGCCCGGCCTTGTATCCGCAAGATATGACGGTGGGTTACGACCAGGCCTTTGCCGCCGCAGAATTGGTACGCGAAAAGTTGTTCCGCCAACTGCATCAGGAGTTGCCGTATTCGCTCACGGTTTCCATCGAGAAATACGAGATGGAAGGGCGCCTGCACCGGATTGATGCCGTCATCTGGGTGGAACGCGACGGCCAGAAACGCATCGTGGTCGGTGAGGGCGGTCAGACTCTTAAGCGTGTGGGTAGCGCGGCGCGCAGGGAGCTGGAGGCGCAATTGGGCAGCAAGGTTTTCCTGCAGCTTTGGTGTCGGGTGCGGCAGAACTGGAGCGATGATCCGGCAGCGCTGAAACAGTTCGGGCTGGACCCTAACGACTAACAGCCTGCCCAAGCTGTGGCAACGCGTTCGCAAGTCGTCCTGCAGCCCGCTTTTGTGCTCAGCGCGCGACCGTTTCGTGAAACCAGTCTCTTGCTCGAATGCCTGAGTCGTGATCACGGTCGGGTGGGGCTGATCGCGCGCGGCGCGCGCGGCCCCAGGTCACGACAACGCGCCCTGTTGCAGGTGTTTCAGCCGCTGTTGCTTTCGTGGCGCGAATCGGCGGATCTGGGCAACCTGAACGCGGTGGAGGCCAATGGCGCGGCGGTCGCCCTCAAGGGCGAGGCGGTGTTCTGTGGCTGGTATCTGAACGAGCTGTTGTTGCGGATGTTGCATCGGCATGATCCGCAAGCGGCGGTGTACGATCTCTACGCCGAGAGCCTTCGGCGTTTGCCGCAACAGCTTGAACCCACGCTACGCCGTTTCGAATTGCGTTTGCTGCAAGCCCTGGGTTTTGGCCTGGACTTTCCGCCTGCGCTTGGTCCGGATCGGCATTATGTTTTCACTCCGCAGCTGGGCTTCGTTGCGGCCGCTGCACATAGCCGTGCGGTGATCCGGGGCGATGACATTGCCGCCTTGCGTGATGAAACCTTGCGCAGTCCCAGCGCACTGCAGGCCGCCAAGGCGGTGTTGCGCGCCGCCCTGGCGCCACACCTTGGCGGTCGCCCATTGCAAAGTGCGCAGCGCTTGCGCGAGCTACGGCGACGTGTTGGATGAGGTCCAGCGTTTGAGCCAGCGCAGAATCTCTTGCTGCCATTGCCATTGATTTTGCGGTGAGCTGATCCAGTGGCCTTCTTGCTCAAAGATCAGCAAGCGGCTTTGAATCCCGCGCCGCTGCAAGGCATTGAAGCTGGCCAGGCTTTGCTCGACAGGGACCCGATAATCGCGCGCCCCGTGGCTCAGCAACATGGGCGTACGCCATTTTTGCAATTGTTCAACCGGGTTCTGCGCTGCCATGAGTTCCTGCGCCGACCACGGCGGACCGCCGAATTCCCAGTCCACAAACCAGGCTTCATCCGTACTCAAATGCATGCTGCGCGTGTCCAGCACCCCGGCGTGACTGACCAGACAGCCGAAGGCGTCCGGCCATTGGCTGGCGATCCACTGGATCAGATAGCCGCCGTAGCTGGCGCCCATGGCGCAGGCGCGATCCGCGTCGAGAAAGGGGTAGTTTTCCAGGGCGAATTTCCAGCCGCGTTGCAGATCTTGCAGCGGCTTGCCACCCCAGTCTCCGGAGACCGAATCGGTGAAGGCCTGGCCGTAACCCAGCGATCCGTGAATGTCGAAGAACAGCACCGCAAAGCCCTGGGCAGCGAACAGCTGCGGATTCCAGCGGCGGCGGAAGGCGTTGCCCATGCTGGATTGCGGACCGCCGTGAATCATCAGCAATACCGGATATTTTTGCTGCGCATCAAAGCCGGCCGGATATACCAGATGGCCCTGAACGCTTTGGTCATTCCAGCCGCTGAAGGCAAAGGATTCGAACGGACTCCAGTTCAGCGGCGCTTTGTTGCTGGGGGCTGGCGCGATGCTGCGCACCGCTTCTTCGGGTGTTGGACCGATGGAAACCAGCTCGCCGGGTTGATCCAGTGCGTGGCTGACGGCGATGATGGTGTTGTCTGCGGCGACGAATTCGCCCACCGAGCGGGCATCGCCCAGCGCTGCGATGTCGCCGCCTTGCAAGGCAATTCGAAACAGGCGATGCACGCCGGCATCGTGCGCGCGCAGCAACGCGAAATCGTCCTGCAACCGCAGCGCGTCGGGTGAGAAATCCCAGTCTGCGGTGATTTCGCGCACGCTGCCCAGGCGCAGGTCGCGCTGCATCAGACGGTATCGGTCCGATTCATGGCCGGGTCGTTGAGTGGCCAGATAATAAAGCGAGCGACCATCGGCGCTGGGTTGTGGCGCACGATCCGCGGCCGGGTTGTCACGCGTCAGATTTTCCGCCGCGCGACGCCCATCGGCCGGCACGCGGTAAATGTCGAGGTTGTAACTCGACGCCGGTGCCGGGTTTATCGCGCTGAAGTAGATTTCCTTGCTGTCCGAGGACCATGCGATTTCAGCGCTCGACGCGAATTGACGTGGCGGGATGTCCGCATCAATTCCGGAACTCAGCAGCAGTGGCTCGGACGCTCGCCCGTCGGGCCCCAGCTTTGAAACGAACAGCTGGCTACGCTTGCCGTCATGCCATTGATTCCAGTGCCGTGGCGGCCAGCGTTGGTAAACCCGCCCATTGCCTGTCTGCTGCTGTCGGTCTTTGCGCAGGCTGCATTCCAGGTCCGCGCAATCCGGATGCACCCGCAGCAGCAGCGCCAGCCTTGTGCCATCCGGAGACAAGCGAAAATGTTGAACGGCCTGCGCCAATTGCGTGACTGCCTGCGCTTCGCCGCCGCCCATCGGCAAGCGCCAGATTTGCCGGCTTCCGCTGCGTTTGGAGAGGAAATAGAGCGCATCACTGTTCCGGCTCCATTGGGCGCGATGGGCGTCACCGCGCAAGTCGGTCAGCGGGCGCGCTTTTTGGCTGCTCAGGTCCAGCAGCCACAGCGCGTCATAAACCCGATCCGCATCGATATCCGTTTGTCGCAGGGTGTAAACCAGTTGGGTCTGATCCGGCGACAACGCCAGATCGCGAATCTGGTCCAGCGAAACCAGATCCCGAATCGTTGGTGGCGCGGCCCATGCCTGCACCACCATCAGCAACAAGGCCAAGGCTGAAAGTCGTCTGATCATCGTTTCTCCCTGATCCAAGCATACGTCAAGGCCATGGCGGCGCGACCGGCGACATTGCCTACAATGGCGGCACCCAACCAGAACGGCGAGTCAGGCATGCAAGAAATCACCCGATACGATCACGGCATCATGGCCGTGGATTCCGGCTTCCTGCGACCGCACTTTGACGCCATCCATCTGATCCGCGAGGGTGATCGTCTGGCTTTGGTGGATACCGGCACCAATCATTCGGTGCCGCGGGTGCTGGCGGCTTTGGAACAGGAAGGCGCAACGCCCGAACAGGTGGATTACGTCCTGCTCACGCATGTGCACCTGGATCACGCCGGCGGCGCCGGCCAGTTCATGCAGAAGTTTCCCAATGCCAGGCTGGTGGTGCACCCGCGTGGCGCGCGACACATGATCGACCCCGGCAAACTATGGAACGCAACGGTGGCGGTTTACGGCCAGCAGGTTGCCGAGGCTTCTTATGGAGAAATCGTTCCCATTGCCGCCGAGCGTGTGATTGACGCCACCGATGGGCTCAGCGTCTCACTCAACGGTCGGCAAATCAGCTTTCACGATTCCCCGGGGCATGCCCGGCATCACGTCTTCATTCGGGACGGGCGCAGCGGGCACATTTTCACCGGCGATACCTTCGGCGTTTCCTATCGCGAACTGGATCAGGGCGGTCGCCCCTCGATATTTCCGTCCACCACCCCCACGCAGTTCGATCCGCTGGCGCTCAACGCGTCCATTGATCGCATCATGAACTTTGCGCCGGAGGCGGTGTACCTGACGCATTATTCACAGGTTCGGGACCTGGATCGGCTGTCGGCGGACATGCATCGGCTGGTGAATGCACACGCCGAGATTGGCGAAGCGCATGCGGATCAGTCGCCCGGCACGCAACGTCTGGCCAGCCTGACGGCGGCGGTGCAGGCGCTGGTACTGAGCGAGCGTGAACGTCAGCAATGGACGGTGGATGAGGCCACCACACTGGAATTGTTCAAGGGCGATATCGAACTCAACGCCGCCGGCATCGACGCCTGGTTGCAGAGCCGCGAAAACGCCTGAGCCTGAGATTGTTCAGATCGTCCCGGCAACAGACCGACGTCGTGCCATGGCAATGATGCCCATCACGAGCAGCAGGCACAGGCTGGAGTGAGGTACGGAACCGCCACCGCTGCTGTTGCTGCTGGTGCCGGGATTGCCGCTGCCGTTGCTGCCCGATGCCGGTGGTGCGATTGGATTGCAGGTTGGCCCGCTGAAGTTCCTGCCGCAGAATGAGCGACGGCCCGTGCTCAAGGGGTCCAGAAAACCGCTGAGGCCGTCATCCCAGGCCAGCTCCAGGCGGCCGTAGAAATCCTCTCCGCCCAGACAGGTGGCGCTGCCGCCGGACAGCGTGCCCACCAGCTGTTTGTTCTGATCCCAGAGGCCGGCGCCGGAAGAGCCCTGTTCGGTCACGCCCTGTTCCCAGTCCACGGAAAAGGCGTCCACTGTGAAGTTGCTGAGCAAGCCGTCGCCAACGATGTCCACCGGCGTCTTGAACACCCCACCGTTGAAGACACTGATGCGTTTCTGTTCGCCGCCGGGGTGGTGGATGCTGACCCCATTTTGCGGAACGTCGCCGCTGCTGGCGTTGAAACCGCTCAGAAAGGCGTTGAAGCGGCCCAGATTCTCGTCCAGCACCAGCAGTGTCATGTCCGAACGTGAAAAGGAATCCAGAAACAAGGTGCCGGGGCTGGACTGCCCCTGATTGAAATCGTCCAAGGCGCAGCTGGAAGACTGGAAGTTGAAGAACACCACCACATCATCGTCGTTTGCCGCGGTGATGTTGCAATGGCGCGCGGTGAGAATGTAGGGCGCGCCGTCCTGCGCGGTGTTGTTGATGAGCTGGCCGGTGCAGAACACGAAGCTGTTGCGACGTTCCACTTGCAGTTTCACCACCGAGCGGATCTGATCGCGCCAGCCATCGCCTTGCGGGCAGGCGACGTGAATTTCACAAGGCGCGGCCTTGGCCACCGGCCAACCGCTGCTGTCGAGCGGGCGAACGCCGTGGCCCAGACGATTTAAGTGCAATGCGACGTCGGATTTCGCGTTTGCCGGCACGCGCAGCTGCAGGATCAATGTGTCACCTGCCACGTACGGCAGGCTGAGGCCACCGTGACGTTTTCGGTGGCTGCGATCGTAGGGGCCATGCATCATGTCCCCGTTGGCGCTGGCCACGCTCAGCGATGCGCCTTGCGGCAAATTGAAACGATCAAAGGCCGGAATCAACAGGGTGGCGCCCGCCGAATAAAGGCGCAGCGACCAGGTCGCCACATCGCCCTGATCCGTCCATTGGCCGTGTTCGAGGCCGACATCGACCGATACCGGAATCGCAACGGTTGGCAGGTTCGCTTCTTCTGCTGCAAGTGCTTGCTGCGCCTGCGCAAGCGCCCCGGGAGATACGCTGTAAAACGCGCTGCTATCTAAAAACGTATCCTGAGTTTGCGCCTGTGCAAACAGGGAAATGGTGGTAAGCCAAACGGCGCAAATCGGTGTGAGAAGCTTCATCGGGCGGTTCTGATCAAGGCACGAGCGCACTATAGATCAGCCCCTGGGTGAGCGCCTGAGGGCCGGCTGAACGGTATGTCAGCTGGGCTGAGCGCGCGTTCTAGCCGTCAAGCAAGGCATCGATCTGATTCAGGTCAGTGGCTTTGAGTTGCCCGGCCGCTGATTTGAGGGTCAGTACCGCCAGCAGGAAGTCATAACGGGCGCGGGCATGGTTGGTCTGGGCGTTGTAAAGGTCGCGCTGCGAATTCAACACATCCACTGCGGTGCGCGTGCCCACTTCCAGGCCGGTCTGGCTGGCTTCCAGCGCGGTGCGACTGGACACCACTGCTTGTTTCAAGGCGCGAACCCGCGCCGCGCCAGCCATCACGCCCAGATAGGCATCGCGGGTGAGCTGATCCACGCTGCGGCTGACCGTTTCCAGCTGCGCCAGACTTTGTTCATGAACCGCGCTGGCCTCACGCACCCGTGAACGCACCGCGAAGCCGGAAAACAGCGGCAGGTTGACGGTGATGCCGATGCTGTCCGCCTCGATTTGCTGGGAACGGTCGCCGGTTTCATCGTCGGCGTCGGTATAGCTGCCGCGCAGGCCGACGGTGGGGAGGTGACCGGCTTGCGCCACACCGATGCCTTTCCTGGCAATGTCAGCCGATAGCCGCGCCGCCAGCAGGTCCAGATTGTTTTCCTGCGCGGACCGGGCCCAAGCGTCGGGGTCCAGCGGATCCGGTGTTGGCAGCGGAATGTCCGCCCGGAATTTGGCCACCCGGTTGTCTTGCGGGCCGGTGATGACGCGCAAGGCCTGATGGGCGTTGGCCAGCAGCTGCCGCGCCTGAATCTCCCGCGCAACGGTGAGGTCGAAACGGGCCTGGGCTTCCTGCACGTCGGTGATGGCAGAGAACCCGACTTCGAAGCGGCGCGTCGCCTGTTCCAACTGACGTTCCACGGCCTTGTTTTCGGCGCGGGCAAAGCGCAGATTGTCGTCTGCGGCCAGCAGGTCGAAATAGGCGCGGGTCACGCGCAGAATCAGCGCCTGTTCGGCCTCGCGGTAGACCGCCTGCGCCAGCGCCAGTTGATCACCGGCAATGGCATAGCTGCGAAATGCCGCCCAGTCAAAGATCACCTGGTTCAGACTCAGGCCAAAGGATTCGCTGCTGCTGTCGGAGTCGAACTGACTGGCGATGACGAAATCCTGTCCCTGGTTGGTGCCGATCTGTGTGGCGCTGCCCTGCGCATCGCCTTCCGAATAGCTATAGGATGCGCCGAGCTGCGGCAGCAGTGCGGCACGCGCTTGTGGTCGCCGCTCCAGTTGCGCGTCGCGCGCGTGCTGGGCGGCTTGCAGCACGCTGTCGTTCTGCAGTGCACGCGTGTAGACGCGGTTGAGCTCATTGGCCGAGACCGGGGCGGCGGCCGCGCAGGTTGCGACCGTAAACAGCAATCGTTGGAGAACCTTCATCAGTATTTTGGAATGTTGGGGTCGATTTGATCCGACCAGGCGTCGATGCCGCCGGCCAGATGCGCCACTTTGTCGAAGCCGGCTTTTTCCAGTATCCGGCCGGCCCGCTCGCTGCGGACGCCGTGATGGCAATAAACCGCCACCGTCTGCTGTGCCGCCAGCTCGCCGACACGTTGCCCCAGTTGATCCAGCGGAATGTGTTGCGCGCCACCGATGGTGGCAGTCTGCACTTCATCGGTGGTTCTGACATCCAACAACTGGACGCCGGATTGCTCAATGAGCTGCTTGAAGTCAGCCGGTGTGAGGTGTTGCATAGGAAACAGCCGTGCCCGTGATCACCGCCAAGCATACTGGACCCGGCGCCGCGACGGGCGGCGCCAAAAACCCGCGGCGCATGCGATAGTTGACGTATGACTGATTTCTTACTGGCTTCGCGCTCGCCGCGGCGGGTCGCGTTGTTGCGCGCGCAGGCTTATCGATTCGAGACCGTTCCGGCCGATCTGCAGGAGGTGGCCGCGCCGGATCAGTCGCCGGTGGATTTCGCCCGCTGCATCGCGCTGGCCAAGGCACAGGCGGTACAGGACCAGACCCGAACCCGGATGCCGGTGCTGGGGGCGGATACCGATGTTTCCATCGACGGCCGTATTCTGGGCAAGCCTGCGGATTTGAACCAGGCCAGGCAAATGCTCGGCGCGCTGGCCAATCGCGAGCACCTGGTGGTGAGCGCGGTCGCGGTGATCCACGGCGCCGTCAAACGCATTTGCCATACCGAAACCAAGGTGCGCCTTGCACCGATTTCACTTTCGGAAATCGACGCCTACTGGGCCAGTGGCGAGCCGGCGGACAAGGCTGGCGCCTACGCCATTCAGGGGCGAGCGGCGCGATGGGTGATCTCCATCGACGGCAGTTACAGCGGCGTGGTCGGCCTGCCGCTGTTCGAAACCTGCCGCTTGTTGAGCGAATTCAATGTCTTTTCGCGGGAATCCACATGAGTACGGAGTTGCTGGTCAACGTAGGTCAACAGGAGACGCGCGTAGCGCTGGTGGAGGGCGGCGCCACACAGGAGTTGCATATTCAACGCACCTCGCGTCACGGTTTGGTGGGCAATATCTACAAGGGCGTGGTCAAGCGTGTGCTGCCCGGCATGCAGGCCGCCTTTGTTGAAATTGGCCTGGAGCGCACCGCGTTCCTGCATGCGGCGGATATGGTGGACTTGCCGGGGAACGGTCAGCAAACACAAACGCCGCCACAGATTCAGCAATTGGTGAGTGAGGGGCAGCAAGTCCTGGTGCAGATTCTGAAGGATCCGCTGGGCAGCAAGGGCGCACGCCTGACCACGCTGTTGTCGGTGCCGTCGCGCTATCTGGTACTCCTGCCGTTCGAGCCGCACAGCGGTGCCTCGGCGCGGATCGAGGATGAGGAAGAACGCCAGCGACTGCGTGGCATCGTTTCCAATCTGGCGCAGGAACGCTGTCCGGATTTTGGCGTCATCGCCCGGACCGCCGCCGAGGGCATTGACGAACAAGCGCTGCGCATCGATCTGGATTTCGTACTGCGGTTGTGGTCGGCCATCAGCGAGGAGGCCAAGTCGGCGCAGCCGCACAGCATGGTGCACGGCGATCTGCCGCTGTCCATGCGCATTCTGCGCGATCTGATCGGCACCGAGGTGGAGCGTATCCGTATCGACGACGCCGAGGAATATCGCAGCGTGCGTCGCTTTGCCGAGGTGTTCGTGACCGATGCGGTGGACAAGATCGAGCACTACCAGGGGCAGGCGCCGATTTTCGATCTGTTCGGGGTCGAGGATGATATTGATCGCGCGCTGCAACGGCAGGTTGACCTCAAATCCGGTGGCTACCTGATTGTCGATCAGACGGAGGCGATGACTACGGTGGACGTCAACACCGGCGCTTACACCGGTCACCGCAATCTGGACGAGACCATTCTCAAGACCAACCTGGAAGCGGCGCAGGCCATCGCGCGTCAGTTGCGATTGCGCAATCTGGGCGGCCTGATCGTGCTGGACTTCATCGACATGCGCAACGAGGACCACCGCCAGCAGGTGTTGCGGACCCTGGAGAAAGAACTCAAGCGAGATTCGGCGCGCTCGCAGGTGTTCCCGTTCTCGCCTCTGGGCCTGGTGGAGATGACGCGCAAGCGCACGCGTGAGTCGCTGGGACACATTCTGTGTCAGGTCTGTCCGGTGTGCGAAGGGCGCGGCTCGATCAAGACGGTGGAGGCGATCTGTCATGATGTGGCGCGCGAGGTCAGCCGCGCCGCGCGGCAGTTCGAGGCCAGGAGTTTTCTGGTGTTGGCGGCGCCGCCGGTGATTCAGCGGCTGGTGGACGATCAGGCCTCCGGGTTGGCCGAACTCGAGGCGAGCCTGGACCGGCCAATCCGCCTACAATCCGAGGCGGCTTATCATCCGGAAAGCTTTGACGTCGTCCCGCTGTAGATGGCTTTGACACCACGCCGGACCGGCCCATTCACCTTCACTTGCTTGTTCCGCGCCAGGCGACATTGACCCCTCCGGCCTTGTAATCTTGATGATTTACCAGTCATGGAACGCGTAAGTCGTCGCTGGTGGGCGCGTGTCGTCACCGTGGTGGCGTCGCTGGTGATTCTGGGCGCGCTGCTCAGCGGCGCGTTTCAGCTGGCGGTGCTGATGGTGCCGCGCTTGTCCAACGATATTTCCGCCTATGTGGAAAAAGTCGCCGAACGGCAGGTCGATATCGGTGGGGTGTCGCTGGTGTGGCGTCGCATGTCGCCGCGTCTGACGCTGTCCGACATCACGGTGTACGCCGACGATGGTCTGAGTCCGGCCTTGTCCGCGCGCCGCCTGCATCTGGATTTTGAATGGGCGCGGCTGCTGCGTGGCTCGCGGCTGCCGTCGCGTGTGGGCGTGGATGGTGTGCAGTTGGTGGTCAGTCGCAACGAACAGGGCGTGTTCTCCATCCGTGGGCTGGACAGTGCCGGCGGGCAGGCCTCGGGTGAGGACTGGACTTCCTTGATGGAACGCTTTGATCAGCTCACATTCAAAAACAGCGAGTTGCGCCTGGAGGATGCGCAGTTAAACAGCGATCCGGGCGCGTTTCAGTTGCTCGAAGCGCAATTGCATCGCACCGAACGCGGGCTTGCGGCCAGCGTGGAGTTATTGCTGCCGCCTAATATGGGGCAATCCATTCAAGTGGACGGGGAAATTCTCGGAGACTTGTCAGAAGCGGACGAATGGCGCGGCCAGTGGCGCATGCAGGTTCGCAAGTTGCGAAATTTGCCGTGGCTGGACGCCTTGCTGCGACCGGGCGGTCGCATCGATTTCGCCGGCACCGAGCTCCATCTCAGCGCGGAGCTGCTGGGCATGCAATTGCAGGAGATTGATGCCGAGGTCTCCGCGGATTTGATCCGTGGCCGCCTGGCGGAACAAACCCACCGCCTGCGAAATCTGAACCTGAGAACGGCGGTCACACGCGGCGCCGAGGGTTGGCGAATCGCCTTGCGAAATCTCTCCGCCCAAGGCGTCAATGGGTTCTGGCCGCAGACCGGTGGGCACGCCGAGTTTCGCCAAAACGATGACGGCTCACGTGAATTCGCGCTCAGCCTGGATCACCTGATGCTGGCGGATATGGTGGCCTGGCTCGGCTTGTTTCCCAGCGGCCTGCCGCCGCAGGCGCAGGCACTGTCCGCCGGGTTGCAAGGCAAGGTGCAAGGCCTGGTGCTGCGCAGTCGCCTGCACGACAACCGGCTGCGTTTCAACGCCAAGGCGGGTCTGCAACAGGTGGCGCTGCGCAGTCAAACCGACGGCCCCTCGTTCGAGGGCCTGCAGGCGCAGCTATGGCTTTCGGAAACCGGCGGGCGTCTCAAGTTTGCCGATCAAGCCATTCAACTGGAATACGCGCGCCTGTTCGATCAGGCCCTGCTGCTGGAGCAGATCGGCGGTGAGCTGGCCTGGTCGCAAACGGCGGACGAAGTTGAGCTCAGCTCATCGGATCTTTCCTGGCGCGGGCTGGGCACCCAAGGCACGGCGCAGGTGAACCTTGATCTGCCGCGCGACGAACGCTCCCCACGTCTGTCCCTGCGTGCCGATTTCAAGGCCGAGGACGCCACCCGGCTCAAACCCTGGATGCCAAAGGTTTGGCATCCAAAATTACGATCATGGCTGGGCCGCGCCGTGCAGGGTGGCCGTGTCGAAGCCGGCAGCGTGGTGGTCGACGGTGCACTGGCGCACTTTCCGTTCGTCGAACACCCCGGGCGGTTTGATATTGACCTGGATGTCAGAAACGGGCGTCTGGACTATCACCGGCAATGGCCGGCGGTGGAGCGCGCCAACGCCAGGATCGCGATTGACGGCGGCGGCATCCGCGTGGAATCGCGTTCGGCGAAAGTGGGCGGCTTGTCGGTGAAATCGGGCACGGCGGATCTCGTGGATTTCAAACAGCGCCAGCTGCGCATTCGCGGCGCGGTGAGCGGCCAGGCCGAACAGTATTACCGTGTGCTGCCTGAAACACCCTTGGCAAAGCGCCTGCGGTTTCTCAGCGACCAAACCAGCGCCACCGGAACCGTGCGTACCACGCTGGAATTGAATGTGCCGCTGCGCACGCCCAAACAGACCCGTGTGCAGGGGCAGATTCACCTGCAAGACACCGCGCTGCGCATCACCGGCCTGGGTGCCCCCATCGAAAAAATCCGCGGCACGATTGCCTTTGACCGAAAAAGTCTGTCCGCCGATGCGTTGACGGGCGAGCTGTATCAAACCCCGATCCGTGCTTCGATCCTCAGCCTGAGCGAAGGTGCTTTGTTGCGCGCAAGCTTTGACTGGAATGCAGAGCAAGGCGCCGACGGCCTCGGTCGTTTCATTCCCGCAAATCTTCGTTCGGGGCTCAGTGGCAGTAGCCGCTGGCGCGCGAGCCTGCCCTTGCAAGGCAAGGTACGGCCACAGTTGCGTTTGCAGTCCGATCTGGTGGGGTTGAGCGCCAAGCTTCCGTTGCCGCTGGAAAAAGCTGCGGACGAAGCCTGGAACACCGACCTGCGGCTGCGTTTCGAGGATGAATTTCCGCTGCGGGTGAATCTGGAAGTGGCCGAGCGCATTGGACTGGATCTGGCATTTTCGCGTCTGGCGGCGTCTCCGCTGAAGCTGCGTCGTGCCCTGATTCGGCTTGGCCCGGGAGCGGCGCCAGTCGCCAGTGAAGATGGTTTGGTGATCACCGGCACGGTGCCGGAACTGGACATTTGGCGCTGGGGCCAGTTGCTGCCGGCCGGCGGCGGTGACGCCGCGATGCAGACACGCCTGGATTTGAATGCCGGGCGCGTGCACCTGGGTGGGCCGATGGTGGAAGGGGTTCGGATGAGCTGGACGCCGCAGCCGGGCGGGTGGTTTGCTCAGTTGCGCGGCAATGGCGCCGAAGGGGTGATCGGGTTTCGTCGCGATCAACGCGCCGGTGTGCTCAGCGCCCGCCTGCAGCGCCTGCATCTTGCTGCGCAGGGGCGCAGCAATGGCCGGCAGCAATCGCAAGCTCCGGCCAGCGCGGTCGATCCGGGCAAGCTGCCGTTGCTGGATGTCGAGGTCGAGCAGTTGCGCATGGGCGCTGCGCAGCTGGGTAAACTGGAATTGCGCACGCAGGCGGTTGCCGGTGGACAACGCATCGATCATTTCGCCGCCGGTGGCAAGGGCACCGAGATTTCGCTGCAAGGCTGGTGGCAGCGCCGCGATCAGCGTTCCTCCGCCGAGCTGGCGTTTGATGCCCAAACCGACAACATCGATGCCATCCTCCAGACGCTGGGATATGTACCCAACCTGAGTTCGCAAAAAAGCGCATTCAGCGGACAGATTCGCTGGCCGCAGGATGTACCTGGCGCGGAGCACGGCCTGAATTGGCGTCACGCAAGCGGTGAAATCAAGCTGCGGTTTGATGATGGAAAACTACGCGCGGTGGAGCCGGGTGCGGGCCGTGTCCTGGGGCTGATCAACTTCTACGCGCTGCCGCGACGCCTGGCTCTGGATTTTGGCGATGTCTTATCCAAGGGACTCAGCTTTGATCGCATCAAGGGCGATTTTCTGCTGGCTCAGGGCACCGCGACCACCGATAACCTGGATATCGTCGGACCGTCCCTGCGCATGGAGTTGCGCGGCGACGTCGGGCTGGCGGATCGCAGCTACGATCAGGAGGTTGCGGTTTACCCGGATGTCTCATCCGGCGTGACGCTCGGCGCCTTGCTGCTCGGCGGTCCCGCCGCCGGCGCCCTGGCGCTGATTGCGCAGGAGGTGCTGGACAAGCCGCTGGATCAGGCAACGCAGTTGCGCTACAAGGTGACGGGAAAATGGGAGGATCCGCAAGTGGAACGTTCGCTGGCCATTCTTGAGACGCCCAGGTCCACCCGCAAGCCGCAGGTGGGCCGCCCATGAACGCCAAAGTCAGCGTCATCCAAATGGTGTCCGCGGCCGATCTGTCAGAAAACCTGTCACGCGCCGGCGCCTTGCTGGAAATTGCCGCAGGGCAGGGCGCGGTGCTGGCTGCGCTACCGGAGAATTTTGCCTTTACCGGCGCACGCGAGCGCGACAAGTTGCCGCATGCCGAGCAAACCGGCGGCGGGCCGATTCAGGATTTTCTTGCCGCCACCGCGTCGCGTCTGGGCTTGTGGATTGTGGCCGGTTCGGTGCCGATGGCGGTACCGGATGAACCGAACAAGGTGTATGCCGCCTGTCTGGTCTATCAGGCCGACGGTGCGTTGGCGGCGCGTTACGACAAGATTCACCTGTTCGACGTGGCGGTGGAGCGCAACGGCAAGCTGGAGCATTACCGCGAATCCTCATCCATTGCCCACGGCGCGCCATCGCCCGCCGTGGTGCAAACGCCGGCCGGGCGCTTGGGTCTGAGCATTTGTTACGACTTGCGTTTCCCGGAGCTTTACCGGGCTTTGTCAGAACAGGGCGCCGAATTGTTGTGTGTGCCGTCGGCGTTTACCGCCAAGACCGGGGAAGCGCACTGGTCCACCTTGTTGCGCGCGCGCGCGGTGGAAAACCTTTGCTATGTGCTGGCGCCCAATCAGGGCGGCGTCCATCCGGGTGGGAGTCAGACCTGGGGGCATTCGATGATCGTCAGCCCCTGGGGGCAGTGTTTGGCCGAGGCGGACGGCGGCGAAGCCGTGGTCAACGCCGAGATCGATTTGAACGGCTTGCAATCCCAGCGGCAACGCTTTCCCGCATTGGATCACCGGCGGCTGTAACATGCCAGCGATGAACAAGCCATCCATCGATCTTGCGCAGCAGCGCTTTCTTGATCCGGCCGCATTGGAACCACACCAGCTGCAATCGGTGCTGGGTGACTTGATGCGCCCGGGTGTGGACGCTGCGGACCTGTATTTCCAGTCCACCCGCACCGAACATTGGTCGCTGGAAGACGGCATCGTCAAGTCCGGCAGTCACAGCCTGGAACAGGGCGTGGGCGTGCGCGCGGTGGCGGCGGACCGGCAGGGGCTGGCGTATTCGGAAGATATTCGGCTGGATGCGATGAAAGACGCCGCCAGCGCCGCACGCGCCATTGTGGCGGACGGTCGCGCGGGCGCCGGCGCGGCCTTGAAGGTTGAATCCCGTCCCGCCTTGTATCCACCGGCCGACCCGCCCAGGAGCTTGCCAACGGCGGACAAGCTGGCCTTGTTGCGCCGCGCCGATCATGCGGCGCGCGCGGCGGATTCGCGCGTCAAACAGGTGATGGTTTCGCTGGCGGCGCAGTCGGAACTGGTGATGGTGGCGCGCAGCGACGGTCATTGGAGTGCCGATGTCCGCCCGCTGGTGCGGATGGATGTGAGCGTGATTGTCGAACAGGACGGTCGTCGCGAACAGGCGCACAGCGGCGGTGGCGGGCGTGATGCTTTGGCGCTGCTGCAAACCTCGCACCCTGAAGACCTGGCGGTCGAGGCGGTGCGACAAGCGCTGGTGGCGCTGGACGCGGTGGCCGCGCCGGCGGGTCAGATGACGGTGGTGCTCGGCCCCGGGTGGCCTGGCGTCCTGTTGCATGAGGCGGTCGGCCACGGACTGGAGGGTGATTTCAATCGCAAGGGCAGCTCCGCATTCAGCGGCCGTGTGGGTGAACGCGTGGCGCCGGCGCATTGCACGGTGGTGGACGACGGCACCCTGCCGGGACGACGTGGATCGCTGTCGCAGGACGATGAAGGTCACGCATCGCAATGCACCACCCTGATCGAGAACGGCGTGTTGCGCGGCTACATGCAGGATGCGCTCAACGCGCGTCTGATGAATCAGCCGGTAACCGGCAATGGGCGGCGCGAGTCCTTCTCCTGTCTGGTGATGCCGCGCATGACCAACACCTATATGCTGGCCGGCCCACACGATCCGGCGGAGATTCTGTCGTCGGTCAAGAACGGAATTTACGCGGTGAATTTTGGCGGCGGTCAGGTGGACATCACTTCCGGTAATTTCGTGTTCTCGGCCTCTGAGGCCTATCTGGTGGAAGATGGGAAAGTCGGGCGGCCGGTCAAGGGCGCCACGCTGATCGGTAACGGACCAGAGGTCTTGCAACGCATTTCCATGGTCGGAAATGACCTCAAACTCGATAGCGGCGTAGGGATTTGCGGCAAGGACGGACAAAGCGTTCCGGTGGGGGTAGGGCAACCCACCTTGCGGGTGGACGGCCTGACCGTGGGCGGCACCAGTGCTTGAAAGCTGACGATCAGTTCATATCTTGTTCACTGCTGATGCGGATGATGGAATCCGCCAGGCGCGACCGCGCAATGCCGTGGGCGCGCCCATTCGGTCCCTTGAAAAGGAGAAAGCCGTGAATGCAAAACAGAGATTTTCAGTAACCACGCTGGCGGTGATCATCACCGCTTTTCCAGCAATCGCCGCGGCACAACCCAGCGCATCGGAAGTGGCCAAGGCACGTGCTGTCTGTGCGCAGGAAAAGGCAAAGGTCCAGCGCCTGGAGGCCGGCGTTGCCGACCCGCTGTCGGACCCGGCCATCCTGCAGGCGCGCCGTCAATGGGAACAGGCCTGTGTTGTGGCTCAACGCCTGATGGTGGAAGCGGGGATGGACCAGCCCGCCCGACCGCCACAGCCGGCCGCGCCGCCGCCGGTGATCGAGATTCCGCCGGAGGCGACCGCCGGAACGCTTTCTGAATAAGCAGGACATGGGCCGTTGGCCACCACGCGACGGCCCTTGTTCGCGGTGAGGCGCCCGTCGGGTCAGTTGCGCATCATCGGTGGCCGGTGGCGTAGCCGGCGGCTGCTCGTGCCGCAGGTCGAAGGTTTGCGGCCAACGCCGGATCGGGTTCGGCAAACCTTGTTCGATTGGCTGGCGCCGCGCGTCTGCGGTGCCTGTGCGCTGGATTTGTTTGCCGGCAGCGGCGCTCTGGGCTTGGAGGCCTTGTCGCGCGACGCCGCCGTGGTGAGGTTCGTGGAACAGTCTCCCGTCGCCCTGGCCGCGATCAGGGATTCGGTCGCCACCCTCGGTGCCGTCGAGCGTTCGCGGGTCGAGCAGGCCGAGGCGCTGAGCTGGTTGGGCGCGACAGCGGCTCGGCCAAACCGCGACGATGAGAAGTTCGAGCTGGTGTTTCTCGATCCGCCCTATGCCAGCGGTTTGTTGGAACCCTGTTTGAATCTGTTGCCGCCGCTGTTGAGCGCCAACGCGCGCATCTATGTGGAATGGCCGCTGGGGCAGACACCAAAACTGCCGCCGGGCTACGCATGGATCCGGGAAAAATCAGCCGGTCGGGTAAGCTACGGGCTACTGACTTATCGCTGAATCTTCAAGCCGAGACCAACCATGCCGGTGATCGCCGCCTACAGCGGAACCTTCGACCCCCTGACGCTGGGGCACAACGACATCATTCACCGCGCCGCGCGCATGTTTCCGCGCCTGATCGTGGCGGTGGGTCTGAACCCGACCAAGCATCCCAAGTTCGATATCGACGAGCGGGTGAATCTGATCCGTGACGCCACGTCGGATTTGAACAACGTGGACGTCAAGCCCTTTTCCGGCCTGGTGGTGGACTTTGCGCGTGAAAACGGCGTCACCGTCCTGGTGCGGGGCGTTCGCACCGTGGTGGACGTGGATTATGAGAAGCAGATGGCGGTGATGAATCGTGATCTTTATCAGGATCTGGATACCGTGATGCTGGCGCCTTCTCCGGAATACGCACATCTGTCATCCAGCCTGGTTCGGGAGCTGGCAGGCCTGGGCGCGCCAGTATCCAAACTCGTTCCAGAAGCGGTGATTCCGGATTTGCTGGCGCGGTTTGGACGCAAGGCCGAACACTAAGGACGGCGAGCCTTGGCGCTGAAAATCACCGAGGAATGCATCAATTGCGATGTCTGCGAGCCGGTTTGTCCCAATCTGGCAATATCGCAGGGCATGGAAATCTATGAGATCGATCATGCGCGCTGTACCGAGTGCGTCGGTCATTTTGACGAGCCACAATGCCGCGCCATTTGTCCGGTGGACTGCATCCCCCTGGACCCGCAACACGTTGAAACCCAGCAGCAGCTGATGCGCAAGTACCGCCGATTGACCGGTGGTGACGCCTAATGCGAGCGTTGTTCATTCTACTGACGGGACTTTTCCTGGGCTCGGCGACGGCCGCGCCGGGAAAACATGCAATCGCCACCGCGCACCCCTTGGCCACCCAGGCCGGCGCGCAAATGCTCAAGGCCGGAGGCAATGCCTTTGACGCGGCGGTGGCGATCAGTGCCGCGCTGGCGGTGGTCGAGCCCACGGGCTCTGGCTTTGGCGGCGGCGGATTCTGGCTCTTGCATCGCGCCAGCGACGGCGAGGAAATCTTTCTGGATGGTCGGGAAATGGCGCCCGCAGCGTCAAGCGCCGACATGTATCTGGATGAAAAAGGCAAAGCCATCGCCAGTCTGTCCCGTGACGGTGCCCTGGCCGCTGGCATCCCGGGGCAGGCCGCAGCGCTGGTTCTGCTGAGCCGCAAATACGGCCGCCTGCCCTTGTCGCGGTCGCTGGCGCCAGCCATCGCTTATGCGCGGCAGGGGTTTGTTTGCGACGAAAAACTGGCGGGTGCGTTCGCGGCACACTGGTCGCGGATGAATGACGAGGCCAGGGAGGTGTTCGCGCTTGCCGGCAAGCCGCCACGAAGCGGGGGGCGCATCGTCCAGCTTGATCTGGCGCAAAGCCTGGAGCGCCTGGCCGAAAAAGGATTCGCTGGATTCTACGAAGGCCCGACCGCAGAGCGATTGGTGAACGCGGTCCGGGGCGCCGGGGGTATCTGGACGCGACAGGACTTGCGCAACTATCGGGCCTTGGAACGGGCGCCAGTGGAAATATTCTTCCGCACATTACGCATCGTCACCGCGCCACCGCCGTCGGCCGGCGGCATCACCATGGCGCAGGTGTTCGGCCAACTCGAAGCGCTCGACTGGCGCGATGACGACAGCGCGCATTCGGTCCATCTGCAGACCGAGGCGATGCGTCGCGCCTACCGTGATCGTGCCCGTTGGTTGGGAGATGCGGACTTCGTTCGTGTGCCCATGAAGCGATTGACATCAACCAGCTACAGCCGAAATCTCGCGCGCAATATCGACCCGGATAAGGCCACCCCCAGTGCCGAATTACCGCCGGCGGCAGCCTTTGTCGAGGGCCGCGACACCACCCATTTTTCGGTGATGGACGCACAAGGCAACCGGGTCGCGGCAACACTGTCCATCAACCTGCCCTTTGGTTCGGCGTTCATGGCCGCGGGCACCGGCATTGTCTTGAACGACGAGATGGACGATTTTTCCGCCAGCCCGGATGCCGCCAACGCCTACGGCCTGGCCGGTTCGCTGGCGAACCGGATCGAACCGGGCAAGCGCCCGCTTTCATCCATGAGCCCGAGCTTCGTGGAAGGGCCGCGCGGTGTGTTGGTGATTGGCACACCGGGCGGCAGTCGCATCATCACCATGGTGTTGCGCGCCATCCTGGGCTGGGAACGTGGCATGGATCTGGATGCGGTGGTCGCCAGGCCAAGATTGCATCATCAATATCTGCCCGACAGATTGTTTTTTGAACCCGGCGCCTTATCCCAAAAAGTACGTGACACACTCCAGGGCAGGGGGCATGTGTTGAGTGAATCCTCACGTCAATACGGCAACATGCACGCGGTGAGCTGGAATCCAGGGACCGGTGTGGTCAAAGCGGCTTCCGACCCGCGTGGTGTCGGTGAAGCGACGGTTTTCGATAGCCCCGATTCCGGCGCCCGGTAGGCCGGGCGCCGCGCCTTGATAGGAACTCCACGCGAGCGTGTTACAATGTGTTGCACTCTGCAAGGAGATCAGGCATGAGCACGAGCACAATTCACGTCCGGGTGGACGATGAAACCAAAGCCAAGGCAACGCAGGCGCTTGAAGCCATGGGGCTGGACTTGTCCACGGCCGTGCGCGTGTACCTGGCGAGAATCAGCGCGGAGCAGCGTCTGCCCTTCGAACTGCGAGTTCCCAACGCCGCAACCCGGGAGGCCATCAATGAACTGGAAGGTGGGCATGGTCACCGCGCCGAGAATGTAGAGAGTCTGTTCGATCAGCTCGATGCGGACGATTGAATACGCCTCCCAGTTCAAACGGGATTACCGCAAGGCCAAGCGCAATCCCAAATTCCGCAGACTGGACGATTGGCTGAAACCTATTATTGCTGACCTGGCGAACGAGGTTTTGCTGAGCGATCCACCACACCGAGACCACCAACTCTCCGGTGTCTGGTCTGGCTATCAGGAATTGCACATCAAGCCGGATCTGCTGCTGATCTACTCCAGGCCTGACGAATCCACGCTTCGCTTGGTCAGAACCGGCTCCCATTCCGAGTTGTTCGGCTGACGCCGAAAGTCGGCTCCAGGCACAAACCGCCGGTTTTTTCCCGCTAACCGAAGCCCGCGCGTTTCGGGTCAGCTTTATGGGATTCCCGCCGGCATCACTCAATCCCAGCTCAGCGCCCCGCCAGTCTGATATTCCGTCACCCGAGTTTCAAAGAAGTTCTTTTCCTTCTTGAGGTCGATGACTTCACTCATCCACGGGAAGGGGTTGCTGTCGGCGCCGGGGTAGACGGCGGACAGGCCGATCTGGTTGCAGCGGCGGTTGGCGATGAATTTCATGTATTCATTGAACATGCCGGCGTTGAGGCCGAGTACGCCGCGCGGCATGGTGTCGTGGGCGTAGCGGATTTCCAGTTCGGTGGCCTCGATGATCATTTTCTTGGCTTGTTCCTGAAACGCCTCAGTCCACAGCTGCGGGTTTTCAATCTTGATCTGGTTGATGACGTCGATGCCGAAGTTCATGTGCATGGCTTCATCGCGCATGATGTACTGGATCTGCTCTGAGGCGCCGACCATTTTGTTACGACGGCCGAAGCTGAGCAGTTGCACGAAGCCGACGTAGAAGAAAATGCCCTCAAACACCACGTAGAAGGCGATCATGTCGCGCAGCAGGCGCTGATCGGTCTCCGGGGTTCCGGTGTGGAAGTTTTCGTCCGCCAGGGATTGGGTGTAGGGCAGGGACCAGGCCGCCTTGTCGTGAATGGACGGAATCTCACGATACATATTGAAGACTTCCGCCTCGTCCAGCCCCAGCGATTCAATGATGTATTGATAGGCGTGGGTGTGGATGGCTTCTTCAAACGCCTGCCGCAGAATGTATTGGCGACATTCGGGGTTGGTGATGTGCTTGTACACCGCCAGCACCAGGTTATTGGCCACCAGACTGTCGGCGGTGGAGAAAAAGCCCAGTGAGCGCTTGATGATGGTGCGCTCGTCATCGGTCAGGCCATTGGGATCGTTCCACAAGGCGATGTCCGCGCTCATGCCGATTTCCTGCGGCATCCAGTGGTTGTTGCAGGCCGACAGATATTTTTCCCAGGCCCATTTGTACTTGAAGGGCACCAGCTGATTGAGATCGGCGCGGCAGTTGATGATTTTCTTGTCATCCACGCGGATGCGGCCGGCGCCCATCTGCACGTCTTCCAGTCCGGTGTTGCCGGCTTCAGGCTTGGATTGGGTGGGCTTGAGGTCGAAGTCTTCCGGTCCCGGGATGGGCGGCACGGCTTGCGGGGCTTTGACGTCTTGCATGACGACCGTCGAATGCGGCGGCTTGGATACCTGGGGGGCAGGCGCGGTCTGTGGTTTGGCGGTGACTTGTGGTTCGTCGTCCCAGCTCAGCATTGTTATTCTCCGTGGAAGGATCAGGCGCGACGGCGTCGCGCGATCAGGGTTTTTGTCAGGGTTTGCGTGATCAGGCGGCCTGAACGGCCTGCTGTTGCAGATTCAACGGCGGACGCAGCGAGCGGATCAGTTCCTGTTCCAGGGCGATGCGTGTTCGTTCTTCGGCCATCACGCAGGCCAGCACATGGGTGGCGCCACGCGCTTGCGCGGCGGGCCACAGCGGGTGAAAGGGGATGCCCTGGTCCAGATGTTTGGTGCGTCCGATATAAATGGGTTGCCATTGGCACTTTTCATCCTGCATGGCAAACATATAGACCCCGCCAACGCTGTTCCATTGCGCGCCCATGGAAAAGATTCCGAAGTCGTAACTCAGCTCCGGCGTGGGTGACCAGGTCACCTGTTCCATGTCGGCCCTTGTATCGGCATGGCGATCCCCTGATGTGATTACTGACAGGACTCGCAGCCGGGATCCAGAATCGAGCACACATTGGCCCCGGATACGTCGGTGGCGGGTTTCGGCGCTGCTGCAGCCGCCGGTGCCGCGCTGGCGCCGGATGCGCTGCTTTCTCCCACCTTGTTCAAGCGTCCGTCATTGATGGTGGTTTTCTCGGCGTGCGTTGCGCCCAGTGTGCGCAGGTAATACGTGGTTTTCAGGCCGCTGATCCAGGCATGTTTGTACAGCTCGTCCAGTTTCTTGCCGCTGGGTTGGGCCATGTACAGGTTCAGGGATTGCGACTGGTCAATCCATTTCTGACGACGGCTGCCGGCGTCCACCAGGCGCTTGGCGTCCACTTCAAACGCGCATTTGTAGATCTGTTTGATTTCCTCCGGCACGCGATCAATCTGCTGCACTGAGCCGTCGTAATACTTGAGGTCATGCACCATCACCTCATCCCACAAATCCAGTGATTTGAGTTCATTGGCCAGGTGTTGATTGACCACGGTGAACTCGCCGGACAGATTGGATTTGACGTAAAGGTTGCTGAACTGTGGCTCAATGGACTGGGAGACACCGGTGATATTGGCGATGGTGGCGGTGGGCGCAATGGCCATGCAGTTGGAATTGCGCATGCCAATGTGGCGCACCCGCTCACGCAGCTTGTCCCAGTCAAAACGGCCGGTCTGGCTGTTATCTTGTTTCAGATAGCCCTTGCCGCGTGATTCCGACAATTGCTGGATGGAATCAATCGGCAAAATGCCCTGGCTCCACAGCGAGCCGTCAAAGCTGGAATATTTACCGCGTTCCTCCGCCAGATTGGTACTGGCCTGAATGGCGAAATAGCTGATCGCCTCCATGGATTCGTCCGCGAAGGTAATGGCTTGATCGCTCTCATACGGCAGGCGCATTTTGTACAGCGCGTCCTGGAAGCCCATCAGGCCCATGCCGATGGGGCGGTGGCGCATATTGGAATTGCGCGCGGTGCCAACCGAGTAATAGTTGTACTCAATTACATTATCCAGCATGCGCAAGGCGGTATTAATGGTTTTTTCCAGCTTGACCAGATTCAGCTCGCCGTCTTTGATGTGCGCCGGCAGATTGATGCTGCCCAGATTGCAGACCGCAATTTCCTGATCCGCCTTGGTGTTGAGGGTGATTTCGGTGCACAGATTGGAGCTGTGCACCACGCCTACGTGTTGTTGCGGGCTGCGCAGATTGCAGGGGTCTTTGAAAGTCACCCAGGGGTGGCCGGTTTCAAACAGCATGGACAGCATCTTGCGCCACAGCTGTACCGCCGGCACGCGCTTGGTATTGATAATTCGCCCTTCGTCGGCCAGCTTTTCGTATTCGCAATAGCGTTTTTCAAATGCCTCGCCAATCAGGTCGTGCAGGTCCGGCGTGTCTTCGGGCGAGAACAGGGTCCACTGGGCTTCTTCCATCACCCGTTTCATGAACAAGTCCGGCACCCAGTTGGCGGTGTCGATATCGTGCGTACGACGGCGATCATCGCCGGTGTTCTTGCGCAGGTCCAGAAACTCCTCGATATCCCGATGCCAGGTTTCCAGATAGGCGCACAGCGCGCCCTTGCGCTTGCCGCCCTGATTCACCGCCACCGCGGTGTCATTGGCCACTTTCAGGAAGGGCACCACACCGTTGGACTTGCCGTTGGTACCCTTGATGTAGGCGCCCATGCCGCGCACCGGCGTCCAGTCATTGCCCAGACCGCCGGCAAACTTGGACAACATGGCGTTGTCGTGAATGGCGCCGAAGATGCCGTGCAGATCGTCCGGCACCTGGGTCAGATAACAGGAGGACAGCTGCGGCCGCAGGGTGCCGGAATTGAACAGGGTGGGCGTGCTGCTCATGAAATCAAACGAGCTGAGCAGTTGGTAGAACTCGATGGCGCGCGCTTCGCGGTCGATCTCGTTCATCGCCAGGCCCATCGCCACGCGCATGAAAAAGGCCTGCGGCAGCTCGAAGCGAACGCCCTGGCTGTGGATGAAATAGCGGTCGTAGAGGGTTTGCAGCCCCAGATAATCGAACTGGGCGTCGCGCTCGGGCATGAGCGCCTTGCCGAGCTTGTCCAGGTCGAACAGGCTGAGCTTGGCGTCCACCAATTCCAGATCCGCCGCCTTGTGGATGTACTCGCGGAAATAATCCGCATACAGGCCTTTCATTTCTTCCAGCGTCGGGCGCGAGGGCGTCATGCCGAGGAATTTCAGCGCCTCATGCCGCAGTGCGTCCAGCAGCAGCCGTGCGGAGACGTAGCTGTAGTTCGGCTCCTTTTCGATACGGGCGCGGGCGGCCATGGTCAGTGCCTGCGACAGCTCGGCTTCTGGGATGCCGTCATACAGATCACGAATGGCGGCGCTCACCACCTCTTCGCCGTCGACGCCGCTGAGCTCGGCACAGGCCTCGGCGGCCAGCCGATGCATGCGCGCCTCGTCCAGCGGCACCACGCTGTCATCATCCAGCTTGACGTGCAGTGTCGGTGCGACCGGCGCCTGGTCATTGGCGGCGGATCTGGCCGCTTCGGCGGCTCGTTCGCGCGTGCGTTCCTCGCGATAAAGCACGTAGGCGCGTGCCACCTTGTGCTCGCCTGCACGCATCAGCGCCAGTTCCACCTGATCCTGGATATCCTCGATATGCAGGGTGCCGCCGCCTTCCATGTTGCGGGTCAGGCCTTGATGTACTTGTTGCGCAAGCTTCTGCACCAGTTCGCGAACGCGCGAGCTGGCGGCGGCCTGCCCCCCTTCAACGGCAAGAAACGCCTTGGTCAGCGCGATGCTGATCTTGCCCGGATCAAAGCTGGTGAGCTTGCCGTTGCGGCGGATGACCTTGAGTCCACCGGGGGCGGCGGCTTTGAGTTCTGCGTTGCTGGGCTGGTGTTGCGGAATTTGCGTTTCGGGGCGGGCGGCGGTGGTGATTTCAACAGACGGGGGCTGCATGCTGGACGGATCCCTGCTTGGTTCTTATGGGTGGGCTGCAATTGCCCAACAACAATATCTAGTGGCTGTTTGCAGCGTCAACCCCTACATTCTGTGTTTATACCTGTGACACAAGCCTGCTGAACCTGTGTATGAATTGTGGAAGGTTGCGCTAAGTTTCAGACTTTTTTCGCAGAATTCTGTTGTGGATCAATTGTGGTTCCGGGTGAGTGGCCGGTTTGTGGCTGACAGCCGCGTATCCGGGTTTCCTCAGCAAGCTGTCAAACGGTCAAAAGTATGTTCATGAAATCATAAGGTTACGCAGAAAATATCCGGTATCGCCACATCAAGAAAAGATGTGATTAATATGTATATAAAAACAAATATTCATTTAAAATAAAACATGGATCGCATTGTCCGCGCGGCCAATGGCTCGATGCTGCAATGCGCCATGTGGTTTTTCGGGGCGCCGCGCATGGAATCCTCGGTACGCCCTGGGCGAAGATGCGTTCCCTCAGCTCCATATCATCCGCCATTGAATGCCCAGCCCCGCCAGTCAGCAGCAGATCGAGCGTTTGCACGAGGTACTCCAAGACTTGCCGTCGGCAGCGCCGGATCAAGCGCTGCAAGCCTTGGGCCGTCTGCTCGCCTGGCTCAGACCGGCCAGGCCAGATCAGGTTTCGGTGGCGCTTCAACGGCTGATTGAGCTGACACACTTGCTGGAGGCGTCGCAGGACTTGCGCCAGGGCTTGCGCAATCTGCTGCTGGAACTGCTTGCCAGCAAGCAGCCCCTGCGTTTGTTGAGCGACACCGGCATTTATCGCCATGAAGGTTTTTTCAGTGGCCTGCAACGGCGACTGACGCAACGCCTGCTGCCGGAAATCATCGATCATGAATCCCTGCGCGGCGTGCTGCGTGAACTGTTTCACCGCCCCGGCGATTACCTCTGGGTGTGCGGTTTGCCGGACTCGGCCTGGGTCTCGCTGCTGGACGTGCTGGAGATTCCTTCGTCGTCATCGCAAGCGTCTGAGCATCACGCACCGTTGTTTGAGGCGCTGCAGGTGGTTTCCTATCGTATTGCCGCCATGAGTCTGGAAGCCGAATTCGTGCGCATCTACCCGGACATCGAACGCTACGAATCACCGTTTCTGCGTCAGAACGCGGAACTGCTGACCCTGCTTGAATCCCGGCAGCCCTCGGCCAGCGGTGATCAAATGCCGCCGGTGGACGATAAGCAGCTGCTGGTGTTGCTGGATCAATGCCAGCAAGTGTTGATCAAGGTCCGCAAGCTGGCCGGCCAGGTCGGCACCAGCATCGGGTTGACTCAATTGCTGCTGCGTCTGAAGCAAAGTATTCGCCGGCTCCATCTGTTGCTGGAATTACTGGAAGATCGGCCCGCGCACGAACTCAACACTGATCGCGTGCGCCTGTTTCAGGCCCTGGTGCGGGCGGAAAACCGGCGCCTGTCGCTCTCCGAATTCTGCTCCCGGAATCTGGAATTGCTGGCGCGACGGATCACCGGCAACGCCGGCAAAGCGGGTGAGGCCTATATCACGCACGGACGCAGGCAATACTTCGGCTTGTTCCGCGCGGCCATTGGCGCCGGTTTGCTGGTGGCCATCATGGCATTCACCAAACTCGCGGTTGCGCCGGAGCAGGCGTTGCCGGGCAAAGCGTTGCTGTACAGCGGTATTTATGTCAGCGGGTTTGTGCTGATGTCGATTTTTCATTTTGCGCTGGCGACCAAGCAGCCGGCGATGACCGCCAGCACGCTGGCTTCGAGCCTGCAGGCGGATCGCGCGCCGCAGCGGCTGGCGAATCTGGGCGAGCTGATGATTCGAACCTTTCGCAGTCAGTTCATTGCGCTGGCCGGAAATTTCGCCATGGCCATTCCGTTGCCGTTGCTGCTGCTGCTGGCGCACGCCGCTCTGGGTTACGGCGCCTATCTGGATCAAGACAAGGCCGAAGCGCTGATCGCCCAGGTTGATCCACTGGCCTGGAAAACCTGGCTTTGGGGCGCGATCACCGGCCTGTGGTTATTCCTCTGTGGCCTGATTTCCGGTTATTACGATAATCGCGCGGTTTATGACCGCATTCCGCAACGCATCGGTCAGTTGCGACGGCTGCGCCGTGTTTTAGGGCCGGAGCGAACCGCTCGCTTTATCACCTGGCTGGAAAATCATTTCGGCGCCATCGTCGGCAGCGTGGCATTCGGGTTGCTGCTGGCCTGCACGGGCATCGTCGGAAAACTCATCGGCCTGCCGATCGATACGCTGCACGTCACCTTTTCCACCGCCAACACCGTATTTGCCCTGTTTACCGTTCCGGAACAGATCAGCGCGGGGTTTCTGGTGCAGATCATTGCCGGGATCTTCCTGATCGGTGCGCTCAACCTGGGCGTCAGTTTCGGTTTGGCGCTGTGGGTTGCCTTGCGTTCCCAGCAGGCGCGCATTGGCGGCGCCGGGGAGTTGATGGCTTATCTGCTGCGACGATTGCTGGCCCGACCGCAGGATTTTTTGTGGCCACCGCAGGACGAAACATCCAGCGAATCCGGACTCGCCGAACCGGCCGATCATCCCGGACCGAATGCCAACTAGCCTGAAACCGTCATCAGGGCGCTGGCTGCTGCGTTGGCCGGTCTGGAACGTCGTGCCATCAGCGCACACCGCGCCACCATCCCTGGCGAGTCTGGTGACGGATTCGGGTCAGGCGGCGCGCAAGGCTTCCACAACCGGCAATCGTGCTGCACGCACCGCCGGAAACAATCCGCCCAGCATGCCGATGACGCTGGCCCAGACAATGCCTTGCCATAACAGCCCCGGCGTCACCCGGAACGAAAAGGCGACCTGACTGAAGGTCTGAAAATTCAGGGTGGAGACGGTGTATCCGTTGAAGATCACATAGGCCACGGCGGCGCCAAGGCTGGCGCCCAGCAAGGCCAGCAGCAGGGATTCGATCATGACGGAAATCACCACCGGCACGCCGTTGAAACCGATGGCGCGCAACGTGGCGATTTCCACCGAGCGTGTGGAAACCGCGGCGTACATGGTGTTGAGCGCGCCGAATACCGCGCCCACTGCCATGATGGCGGCCACCGAATAGCCCAGAATGGTGATGAACTTTTCCAGCGCGACGGAGCGTGAGGCGTAGTAATCGGGTTGTCGCTGAACGCCCAGATTCAGGCGCGGATCGGTGGTGATGCGGTCTTTGAACGCTTGCAGCGTTTGCGGCGAATCATCCTGCAGATGCGCGGTGATGGTGGCGTATATCGGCTGACGCAACAGGGAATTGAGGGTGTTCACATCCACCCAGATTTCGGATTCATGCACGTCGCCGTCGGTTTCGAATACGCCGACGATGGGCCAGTGGCCATCGCGCACTTCCACCTGATTGCCGATTTCCAGGCCCTCGTACTGGCTAACGGCGCTGCGCCCAACCACCACCTCGCGCTTGCCCGGCTCGAACATGCGGCCTTCGACAATGCTGGCTTCGGGCCGTACGCGGAACACATCGGTGGTGGTGCCGCGAACCACCACGTTGGCGCCGGTATCCTGCCCGCGCTTGGGCACGTCGGTAAGGATGTAGCGTTCGGCGATCGCCAGCGGTTCGCCCTGCGCATCTTGTTTGATGCCGGGCAACTCGCGGACGATGTTCCAGCTTTGCGAGTTCATGACGCTGGCCAGCTCATCGTTGGAGCCCGAACGCATGATCAGGGCGCGGTCCGGACTGCCGGTGGATGCCAGCGTGGCTTTGAACCCCTCGGCCATGGCCAGCAAGGCGATCAGTACGCCCACCACACCGCCGATGCCGACCACGATCACCATGGAGGCGCCGGCGCGGGAAGGGATGGTGCGAACGTTGAGGCTGGTAATCGCCCAGATCTGTTTCAACATCAGTGACCACCCAGTGCGTTGACGATATCCAGACGCATGGCGCGAAACGCCGGTAGCGCACCGACCAGGGCCGCCAGCAGCGCCGCGATGCCCAGTCCCTCGATGGCCGCGTCCCATCGCAATTGCATGCCGCTGAAGCCGCCCGGCAGGTTCCCCGCCAGCATCGGAACGATCAGCGCCGCCAGGCCGATGCCGACGCCCGCCGCCAACACGCAAAGCAGTCCGGATTCGGCCAGCACCAGCGCCAGCACCTGCCAGTCCTTGAAGCCGAGGGTTTTCAGGATCGCCAGTTCCGGTACCCGCTCACGCACACTCTGCATCATGGTGTTGCCGGTGAGCATCAGCAGGGTGAACAGCACCGCGCCCATGATGGAGCTGATGATCAGACTGATGTCGCCCATCTGCTTGATGAAGGCGCCGTTGAAGGCTTTTTCGGTCTGGGTCTTGGTGGGGTTGGGCGAGTTGGCGAACAGGGCGTCGATCTGTCTGGCAACCTCGATGCTCATGGACGGATCTTCCACCTCGGTCACGAACCAACCGACGGTGCCCTTGGCGAACTGGCGCGCCTGGTCAAAGTATTCGTGCTGGATCAGCATCATCTCGTACTGACCGCGCTGGGCGGCGGTGGCGGTGTCGAAGATCGCCACCACGTCAAACTCCCAGTTGTTGCTGCCGTCGGCCTTGGGCCAGATGGTGGCCTGAATGGGGATGCGGTCGCCCAGTTTCCAATCGAATCGGTCCGCCAGGGTTTTCGCCACCGCCACGCCGGTGCGCTGTTGGCGCAGGGCTTGGCGCTGTTCGGGCGCGACGATGATCTCCGGGTAGAGCGACAGGTAACTCTCCATGTCCACCGGAAACTGGCCGAAGAAATTGCGCTCGGTTTGATAAACGCCGCCAAACCAGGAAGCGAAACTGACGGTTTTGGTGCCCTCGATGTTTTTGATCTGCTGCCAGTAGGAATAAGGCAGGATCTGGGTGAGCGAATACTTGCCGGTGGTGACCAGCCGATCCGCGCCGGCAATTTCCACCCCGGAATTAAAGGCCTGATTAAAGGCTTGTAATAATGCGTATAACAAAAACGCGACGATAATCGACAGGCTGGTGAAGATGGTGCGCGGCTTGCGACGCAACAGCGCGGCCCATAGCAGCGGCAGGAATTTCATTCGACCGACGCCGTCTGTTGCACCAGTTGGCCCTTGTCCAGGTGCAACTGATGGGTGGCGTAGTCGGCGGCTTTGGGGTCGTGCGTGACCATGACGATGGTTTTGCCGTGATCCCGGTTCAGAGTCTGCAACAGCCCCAGGATTTCATCCGCCGTGCTGCGGTCCAGATCGCCGGTGGGTTCGTCGCAGACCAGCAAGCTGGGGTCGGCCACCAGGGCGCGGGCGATGGCGACGCGCTGCGCCTGACCGCCGGAGAGCTCGTTCGGCTTGTGTTTGGCGCGATCCGCCAGGCCGACGATTTTCAGCGCCGTTTCCACATGTCTGGCGCGCTGCGCCGCATTGAGCCGGGTCAGCAGCAGCGGCAGCTCCACGTTGCGTGCTGCGCTCAGCACCGGCAACAGGTTGTAGAACTGAAACACGAAACCGACGTGACGCGCCCGCCACGCGGCCAAAGCCCCCGAACGCAGGGATTCCAGACGTGCATCGCCGACCCGCACGCTGCCGCTGCTGGGGCGATCCAGCCCGCCAATCAGGTTCAGCAAAGTGGTTTTGCCAGAGCCGGAGGGCCCCATCAAGGCCAGAAAATCGCCCTCAGCCACCGACAGGCTCAAGTCCTTGAGCACTTCAACTTTTTGCTTGCCGCGTTGGTAGTGCTTGGAAACCTTGTCCAATTCAATCAGCGATGGATTCATGTCAGTCCTTGTTCAGTTCCACCTTGCTGCCGTCGGCCAACTGCGCCAGTTCGCTCACCGCCAGACGTTCGCCGCCGGACAGGCCGGCGATCACTTCAAGCTTTTCACCGCGTGCCGGACCCAGTTGAACGGCGCGGCGTTCCACCGCATCGCCGCGTACCACGAAGACTGCCGTGGTGTCGTTCTCCTGTTTCACCGCATCGCGTGGAATCAGCATCCTTGGGCGTTCGGCTGAGGATGTGTCGGATTGTTCGGCGTCCAGAAAGCTGACGCGGGCGCCCATGTCCGGAATCACGCGCGCGTCTTTTTCTTTCAATCGAATACGCACCCGCACCGTCGCTTTGCTGCGATCCGCGGCGGGAATGGCGGCGATCACCTCTGCCGGAATCTTCCAGTCCGGGTAAGCGTTGAGCCGCGCCAGCACCGGCTGACCGGGCTTTACCCGGTTGATGAAGTTTTCATTGACATCCACTTCCACTTCCAGCGAGTCCATGTCCACCAGCGTGCCGATGCCGGTGCGGGTGCCGTCGCCGCCGGCGGACAGCGGCGAAATCATCTCACCCTCCTGCGCATTTTTGATGGTGATGACGCCCGCAAACGGCGCCCGCACCACGGTGTCGTCCAATAGCTGCTGTTGCACGGCGATACTGCGCTCGGCCACCGTCACATTGCTCTGGGTGCTGGCCAGGCGTGCGCGAAGCTGATCGACCTCGGCTTGTGAGGCGGTGAGCACCGCATCGGCAATCAGTTTTTGTTGCGCCAGGCCGTGATTGCGTTGGAGCTGCCGTTCGGCCTCGGCCAACGCCACACGAACCTCGCGCAGCGCAGCACTTGCGGCGTCGCGCTGTGACACCGCCAGCGCCAACTGGGTTTGAGCGTTGCTGTCATCAATGCGCGCGAGAACCTGTCCGGCCTCGACCGCCTGACCTTCCTCAATCAGCACTTGCATCACCTTGCCGGTGACCTTGGAAGACACCGTTGCCTGCCGCCGGGCAACCACATAACCCGATGCATCCAGTACCGAGTTGTTGCCGGCACGGTCGCCAAGCGATTCCACCAGCGCGGTTTCGATCCGCACCGCCGGGGCCGGACGAAGCACCACGGCCAGCACCACGCCGGCCACGATGACGGCAAGCGCCAACGCCCAGGGCCAGCGCGGCTTGGAAGGCGCTTGGGCGTCGCGGTCGATGCGCAGCTGTCCGAGCAATGCGGAAGGGTCGTTTTCTGTCACGTGGGTCTGAGGCGCCAGCGGTCGGGGCAAAGTCGAGTCGAGTCGCGCATTCTGTTCTCTGCGGCGCAGACATGGAAGGGCTGCGCGGACAGACATCGCCTGCTTTACACATGTTTACATCATCGATGGCATAAGCTGGGTGTCCCTGGCACGCCACTTATTGAAGGAACTGGGATGAAAACCTGGCCGGCTTTGATCGGGCGCTTGTTGGCCATCGGCGGGATGGTGCTCAGCGGCTGCGGTGGCGGCGGTGGCTCGTCTGGCGCGGCATCGCCGCAGTTGTCGGGCACCATCGCCGCCGCCCCGTTTTCCGCCATTGACAGCGACACGCAGGACAGCAACAGCCCGCGTCAGCCCAATGATTCGGCGGCACAGGCGCAGGTCATTGGCAATCCTGTCACGCTGGGCGGTCATGCCGATCTGCAAACCGATCCGGCGGACCGATACCGCGTGCAACTCGCGGCCGGGCAGGTCATCACCTTGTACATCGCCGGCGACGGGCAAAGCAATGATCTGGATCTGGGCCTGCTCAATCAGAACAACGAGCTGGTGGTTTCATCGCTGAGCGTGACCAATCGCGAAACCATCGTGGCACCCACGGGTGGATTGTTCGATGTGCTGGTGGCGCCGTTTTCCGGCGCATCCAACTATGTATTGACCATCTCCCCGCCCGGCGCGCCGGCCGCGTTCACGCACGGCATGCGCACTGACGCAGACTTCATTCCCGGGCAAATGCTGCTGCGTTATGTTGAGGCCAATGCGCCGCAAGCCAAAACAGCCATCGCGGGTCTGGCGGCGCACGTGCTGGGGGAAATTCCCGGCTTTGCCAGCTTGCTCAGCACGGGCGAGGCATTTCAGGCCGATATTGCGGCGGCGCAACTGGCGGTGGCCAAAAGTACGCACGGATTCGTCAACGCCGACGTTCGCGCGCGGCATCAAACCCTGTTGGCGCTCAAGCAGATGGCCACCGTTCCCGGCGTGCTGTCCGTCGATCCCAATTTCCGCTACCGCACCTGGTTATTGCCGGACGACGAATTTTTCCCGCTGCAATGGAATTACGAACTGCTCAACGCCCAAAGCGCCTGGGACATCACCCAAGGCAGCAGCAATGTGGTGGTGGCCGTTATCGATACCGGCGTGGTGCTGAGTCATCCGGACCTGGTCGGAAAGTTTGATCCGGCCGGCCCCAGCGGCGTTGATTTCGTCAGCGACGTGAACAGCGCCAACGACGGCGACGGCATCGACAACAATGCCGACGATCCCGGGGATAGCCGTGTTGGCGGCAGCTCTTTTCACGGTACCCACGTGGCCGGCGTGATCGGCGCCAATACTGATAATCAGGCCGGGGTGGCGGCGCTGGGCTGGAATACCAGCCTCATGCCGCTGCGCGCCTTGGGGAATGGTGGCAGCGGCAGCAGTTTCGACATCATCAATGCCGTGCGTTATGCCGCCGGTCTGGAAAACTCCAGCGGCAGCGTGCCTGCGCGCCCGGCGGACGTGATCAACATGAGCCTGGGTTGCACGGGCTGTTTTTCCAGCGCCGAACAAGCGGTTTACGATGAAGTGCGCAGCCGTGGGGTGATGGTCGTTGCCGCGGCTGGCAACGAAGGCAACAGCGCGCTGAGTTATCCGGCGTCCTATGACGGTGTAATTTCTGTGGCGGCGGTTGGGCCGCCGTTGTCCGGCATTGCGCAGCGTGCGCCCTATTCGCAGTTCAACGCCGCCGTCGACGTGGCCGCACCGGGCGGTGATCAGGGCCGGTTTGGCGTGCGCGAAGGCGGCATTCTGAGCACGCTCGCCAACGACACCAGCGGGCAACGGGTTCCGGTTTTCGGCTTTCTGCAGGGCACGTCCATGGCGACGCCGCACGTCAGCGCGGTGATTGCCCTGATGCGCGCCGTGCATCCCAACCTGAGTCCGGTTCAGTTCGACACGCTGTTGCGTAGCGGTGCGATCACAAACGGACGGCCCAATGCGGATCGCAATGACGAAATCGGCTTCGGAATCATCGATGCCGCCGCTGCGGTGCGTGAAGCACAGTCACTGGCTGGCGGAAGCCCTTTGCCCGCAGTTCCACGGCTGAGCGTGCAACCGCTGAGTCTGGATTTCGGAGCCAGCCTGACCAGTCTGAGCCTGTTGGTGCGAAACAGCGGCGATGGTGAACTCACCGTCGCCGAGCCGGTTGCGGATCAGGCCTTCGTCGGCCTGCGACTGATTGACGATCGTAACGGCGAGTTGCGCTACGCCGTGACGGTGGACCGCAGCAATCTGGCGGATGGCAGTTACAGCGCCAGCATCGACTTCTCCAGCAGCGCCAATTCCATGCGGATTCCGGTTTTCCTGAGCGTCGGCGGCCCGGCGCCCATCGCCAATGCCGGCTTGCACTATGTCCTGCTGGTGGATGCGCAAAGCGGCGAGACGGCCGTGCAGCAAATCGTCATGCCAGAAAACGGCGTCTATGCATTCCAGTTCGACGAGGTGCGCGCGGGCCGTTATCAGATCATCTCCGGCACCGACAGCGACGAAGACGGCTTTATCTGCGATGAGGGCGAAGCCTGTGGCGCCTACACCACGCTGGACCAGCTCACCGAAGTCAATTTCTCCGGCGCCTCCGTCACCGGGCTGGACTTCACCACCGGCTTTCAGGTCAACACCGTCGCCGCCGCCAGTCCCGTGCGACAAAAAGCTGCGGGGGCTCGCAAGTCCTACCGCCTGCGTCCGCTGCCCGAAAGCAAACCCGCCTACCGCCTGCGCTGATGCAGCTCGGGCCACGCCCGCCATCCGAGGTTTATATTCCCGAACCATCCCCGGCGGACATGGTCCGCCCTACGGCTTGCGCCACCCCCCCCCCCCCCCCCCCGAAGGGTAGGGTTACGGTGCAGTATCCGCCCGAAAACGCGGAAAAGGGATGTTCCGTGAGCGGGCCTACCAGTGTCTATCGGGGGGATTTATGCTGAACTTGACCGTTTCGCCGCGCAGCTCACAGGTCCGGTGGTTCGTCCGGGCTTCCAGATCCGTCAGCGCCGCGCTGGCGCTGTGTCTGTTGCTGGCATGGAGTCCCGCCCAGGCGCAGTTGGCGCCGGGCACCATCCTGGCGGTTGATCCTGGTCTCACCGGTGGCAACCCCACCCCTGGCAGGTTATTTGCCATCGACCCCAACACCGGCAACCGCACGATATTGTCCGACTTCGGCGACCCCAGCCAAGGGCCGGCGGATGAGTTCCTGCAGGCGGTGGCCATTGAGGCCTCCGGCCGTATTCTGGTGACCGATGCGGACGCCGGCACCCGCGGCCCGCCCGCGTTCCGGCCGGCGGTGTTCACCGTCGATCCCGCCACCGGCAATCGCGCCATCCTGGCCAACTTCTCCGACATCGCCGACGGCCAGCTCCCCTTGAGCGCCGAAGGCATTGCTGTGGAAGCCTCTGGTCGCATTCTGGTGATTGATCAAGGCGGCGGCAGCGGCAGCGCCGGTTATCTGCTGGCAGTGGATCCGGCCACCGGCGTCAGCTCCCTGGTTTCCGACTTCCGCAACGACCTGCTGGGTGACCAGGGTCCAACAGGTTCGCAGCCGAACGACGTTGCCATCGATGCTTCCGGTCGGATTCTGGTAACCGATGCCAACGGAAGCACTGCCGCCGGCACCTTTTCCGAGGGCGCGTTGTTCGGCATCGACCCCGCCACCGGCAACCGCACCATCATTTCCAATTTCAAGGACCCCAACCAGGGGCTACTCGGCCTCGATCCCCGTAGCGTGGCGGTGGAAGCCTCCGGAGACATCCTGGTCTCCGCTAAACTTCAGATCATTGAGGGCGCTGCGGTTTCAAACGACCCCGCGCTGCTTCGAGTGGACCCCGTTAGCGGGCAGCGCACTCTACTCTCTGATTTCGGCGACCTCAGCCAGGGACCAGCGTCAGACGGTGATGTAGGGCGTATCGCGGTCGTGCCCGGCAGCTCAGATCCGGATCCAGACCCGGATCCCGAGCCCGGCAGTTGCGCCGACGCCACACCCAGCAACGGCTGCACCGTCAACGGCGTGCCGAATCAGCTGTGTCAGACCAGTTCCGGCATCAACTGGATTCTGGGTACGCGCGGCGCCGATGTGATCATCGGCGGCAGCCACAAGGACATCATCTTCGCTGGCGATGGTGACGATCTGGTCTGCGGCGGCGACGGCCCGGACAAGATCTTCCTGGGCGCCGGCAATGACACCGCCGACGGCGGCGAGGGCTGGGATCTGATCAAGGGTGGCCGCGGCGACGATCTGCTGATCGGCGGTCCGGATCAGAACTCCAGCTTCCTGCCGTTCTTCTGGTGGCGTGACGGCGACCTGCTGTTCGGCGGACCGGGGTTTGATACCTGCGTCGGTGCTGCGCCTGGACTCATCACCCGCATCCTGAGTTCCTGCGAACAGATTGAGGAACCCTAGGACGCCGTAACCACGGCAAGGCAAAAGGTCGGTCGCCCCAAAAAAGGTGAGTTCAATGTAGGGCGGGCCGTGCCCGCCATCCAGGATGCATGTCGCAACCGCCGACGGCGGCAAAGTAGGCCGGGTGATCGTCTTCTTGTACAACGGTGATCTGAAACATGACAATTATCTTGTCATTTAATCTAGTCCAGAATACGATCTGGACCAGATATACAAGCCATTTGAAAGCAATGACTACGGTCAACATTACAGAAGCCAAGTCGCAGCTCCCGGCCCTGATTCGCAAAGCGCAGCTGGGCGAAGAGGTGATCATCACCAAGGGCAAAACGCCGGTCGCCACCATCACGCCCATCGGTGGATCGAAGCGCCCGCGCCAGCCAGGAAGCGCCAAGGATCAGGTGCTTTATATGGCGCCGGATTTTGATGAAATTCCTGAAGGCTTCGAGGAATACATCTGAGCCGTGCTGCTGGATACGCACAGTTTCTTGTGGTGGATCACTGATGATCCGCGCTTGTCTGAGATCGCGCGCGACGCCATCACCGATGCGGACGAGCAAGCGATCCACGTCAGCACCGTGAGCGCTTGGGAGATGGCGATCAAGGCCAGCTTGGGCAGGCTGAAGCTGCAAACGAAAGTACGCAGCCTTTTTCCTGATCAATTGGCGCAGAACCGATTTACGGAACTGCCGATTCAATTTCAGCACGTTGCCATGGTTCAGGACCTGCCGTTCCATCACAAGGATCCGTTCGACCGCTTGCTGGTTTGTCAGGCACTGGATGCCGGCCTGCGTCTGGTGAGCGGTGACCGCTTGCTCGACCGCTACGGCATACAGCGTATCTGGTAGTAGGGGCGCGGTCCTTCGCAATGACGTCCAGGCAGGTTCGAGGACAAACAGCGTCGGCGTTCAGGAATCAGACTTCAGCCGATCCCGCGCCGATGCGGCATGGGCTTGCAGCCCTTCGGCGTCCGCGATGCGACCGGCGATAGGGGCCAAGGTTTGCGCACCGTCTGCGGAGCATTCGATCAGGCTGCTGCGTTTCTGGAATTCGTAGACGCCCAGGGGGTTGGAGAAGCGCGCGGCGCGTGAGGTGGGCAGGACGTGGTTGGGTCCGGCGCAGTAGTCGCCAAAGGCTTCGGGGGTGTGGCGACCCAAAAAGATGGCGCCGGCGTGGCGGATCCTGGGCAGGTATTGGCGCGGCGCTTCGACCGACAGTTCCAGATGCTCGGGCGCGATGCGGTTGCTGATGTCGATGGCCTGATCGATGTCGCGGGTCTGAATCAGTGCGCCGCGATTTTCGATGGACGCGCGGACGATGTTCGCGCGTGGCAATTCGGCCAGCCGGGTCTGCATCGCCTCGGCGACCGCATCCAGAAAAGCCGCGTCCGCTGACAGCAGAATGGATTGGGCGTCTTCATCGTGCTCGGCCTGACTGAACAGGTCCATGGCGATCCAGCGCGGATCGGTCTGGTCGTCGCAAATCACCACGATTTCGGAAGGTCCGGCGATGGCGTCGATGCCCACCTGTCCGAACACCTGCCGCTTGGCGGCGGCGACCCAGGCGTTGCCGGGACCGACGATCTTGTCCACCGCCGCAATCGTTTGGGTGCCGTAGGCGAGCGCAGCAATGGCTTGTGCCCCGCCGATGCAAAACACGCGGCTGACGCCCGCCAGATGGGCGGCGGCCAGCACCGTGGCGTTGATTTCACCGCCCGGCGTGGGTGTGACCATGATGATGTCCGGCACACCGGCCACGGTGGCGGGAATGGCGTTCATCAGCACCGAGGAGGGGTAGGCGGCCTTGCCGCCCGGCACGTAGAGGCCTACTCGATCCATCGGCGTGACGCGTTGCCCCAACTGATTGCCGGCCTCATCGGCAAACGACCAGTCCGCCAGCTTTTGCCGCTGCGCGTAATCGGTGATGCGTTGTGCCGAGACTTCAAGGGCCTTGGCCAGATCGGTTGGCAAGCCATCCCAGGCCGTACGCAATTGACCTTTTGAAATCTCCAGTTGCGTCGCATCGCTGATCGGGTTGCGATCAAAACGCGCGGTGTAGTCCAGCAGCGCAGCATCACCCTGTTCACGAATCCGGGCGATGATCTCCGTGACCGACTGCGTCAGCCCCGGATCTTGTTCCGGCGCACGGTCCAGCAGCGCTGCGAGCGCTGCGTCAAAACCGGAATCCTGGCTGTTGAGACGTTTGATTTTCACGCCACTATCTCAGGCCGCCGCACGCAGATTGGCTGCTTCAGCAATCTGAGCCAGCAGCTTGCGGATGGCGGCGTTCCTGGTTTTCATCGCCGCCTTGTTGACCACGATGCGCGAGCTGATGTCGCAGATCACTTCGGTTTCCACCAGGCCGTTGGCGGCCAGCGTGCGGCCGGTATCCACCAGATCCACGATCAGGTCGGCCAGGCCCACCAATGGCGCCAATTCCATCGAGCCGTAGAGCTTGATGAGTTCCACCTGCTCGCCGCGTTCGGCGAAGAAACGACGGGTGATTTCCGGGTATTTGGTGGCGACGCGGATGCGGCGTTTCTGTGCGCTGATGATGTCGGCGACCGGGCCGTCAAAGGCCGAGCCTTTCACCGCCGCCACCGACAGCCGGCAACCGGCGATATCCAGATCCAGCGGCTCATACAAACCCTCGCCGCCGTGTTCCATCAACACGTCCTTGCCGGTAATGCCCAGATCCGCTGCGCCGTATTCAACATAGGGCGGCACGTCCGCCGGGCGGATGATCAGAAATTGCAGGTTGGGGTCCACCGAAGGCACGCGCAACAGGCGGTCGATGTCGCCATCGGGACCCATGCCCAGGCTGGTGAGCATGGGCAGCGTGTCTTCCAGAATGCGACCCTTGGACAGGGCCAGAGTTATGCGGCTCATTTCAAGCTTGCGGAAACGGTAGTGACATTCAGTGTAATGGTCTGCGCTTTAGTCCTGAATCAAACGCGACACGCGGCGAATGCGCGCGCCCAAGGTGGACAGCTTGCCTTCAATATTCTCGTAGCCGCGATCCATGTGATAGATGCGGTCGATGAAGGTTTCGCCGTCGGCCGCCAGCGCGGCGATCACCAGTGAGGCGGAGGCGCGCAAATCGGTCGCCATGATGGGGGCGCTGGTGAGGCGTTCTTTGCCGGTGATGACGGCGGTGTTGCCCTCCACGCGAATGTCCGCGCCCAGCCGCAACAATTCCTGTGCGTGCATGAAGCGGTTCTCAAAAATGGTTTCGCGAATGGTGCCCACGCCCTCGGCCAGGCAATTCATGGCCATGATTTGTGCCTGCATGTCCGTGGGAAATCCCGGATGCGGCATGGTGTGAATATTCACCGCTTTGGGCCGTCGGCCCTGCATGTCCAGGGCGATGAAGTCGGTGCCGGTGGAAATCTTGGCGCCGGCCTGTTGCAGCTTCACCAACACCGCGTCCAGCATGCCTGGATCGGCATTTTGAATACGGATGTTTCCGCGTGTGGCGGCGGCGGCGGTGAGGTAGGTTCCGGTTTCGATCCGATCCGCAATCACCGCATGGCGCGCGTGACCCAGCGTTTTGACGCCGTCGATGCGGATGGTGGTGGTGCCGGCACCCTCGATGTTTGCGCCCATGGCGATCAGGCAGTTGGCCAGATCGATGACTTCGGGTTCACGCGCGGCGTTTTCCAGCACGGTTTCGCCGTCGGCCAGACTGGCGGCCATCATCAGGTTTTCGGTGCCGGTGACGGTGACGGTGTCGAACACGATGCGCGCGCCGTGCAGGCGGCTGGCTCGGGCATTGATGAAGCCGCCTTCCAGCGAGATTTGTGCGCCCATCGCCTCCAGACCCATCAGGTGCAGATTGACCGGCCTGGCGCCGATGGCGCAGCCGCCGGGCAGAGAAACCTGCGCTTCGCCGCGTTTGGCGAGCAATGGCCCCAGTACCAGAATGGAGGCGCGCATGGTGCGCACCAGCTCGTAGGGTGCAACACAGGTGGAGATGGACTTTGCGTTGAGCGTCCATTGGCCATTGCCGGCATCTTCGACGGCCACGCCCATTTGTGACAACAGCCGGGTGGCGGTGCGGATGTCCCACAACTGCGGCACATTGCTCAGTTGCAGATCTTCATCGCTCAGCAGCGATGCGCAGAGGATGGGCAGGGCGGCATTCTTGGCGCCGGACGCGGTGATTTCACCGGCCAATGGGCCGTTGCCTTCAATGATGAACTTATCCATTTGATTTCAATGCTTTCGCAACGCTGCGTACGCGCGCTGCGAAACGATCATGAGCCCACGGACGCGAGTTTATTCGGCGCGCGTGGTCAATTGCAGCGCGTGGATCTCACGGCCCATGCGCTCGCCCAGGGTGGCGTACACCATGCGATGTTGGGCCAGCGGCAACTTGCCGCTGAAGCCTGAATACGAGACCTGCGCCTCGAAGTGCTGACCGTCGTCACCGCGCACGATGACGTTCGCGCCCGGCAGGCCGGCTTCGATCAGTGATTGAATTTCTTCTGCGGTCATGCGCCCATTGTAATGCGCGGCGGCGTTACTTTTCTTTCAGCGTCCACACACCATCCCAATGCGGCGCAGGCGGGTGGTCGCTGTAATAGGCGCTGCGCTCCAGATGGATCTGGGATGGCCGGTCGTCCGGATTGAGCTGCAAGACCTCTTCAAAAGCGGTGACCGCCTGCGGCCATTCACGCCGTCGGCAGGCGTCGAGTCCGGCCTGATACCAGACCAGACATTCCTCCATGTGGGGGAAGCTGTTGTCGTCGTGGTGGTCCAGCGGTTCGAACACCGCCACCGCCTGATCCTTGCCCTTGACGCGGATGCGGTCGATTTCCCGCACTCGCACCGGATCGGTCATGGACGCCAGCGTGGCCTCGGAAATCAGAATCTGCAGGCCGTATTGCTTGGTGGCGCTTTCCAGCCGCGCCGCCAGATTCACGCTGTCACCGATCACCGTGTATTCCATGCGTCGGTGCGAGCCGATGTTGCCCACCACCACATCGCCGGTGCCGATGCCAATGCCCATTTGCATGGGTTCGGCGCCTTGCGCCTTGCGATCGGCGTTGAGCAGCGCCAGCGCCTTGATCATGCCGGTGGCGGTGGCAACGGCGTTGTCGGCGTCCTGTTCGCCGACAAAGGGGGAGCCGAACAGCGCCATGATGGCGTCGCCGATGTATTTGTCGAGGATGCCCTGGTGCTCAAAGATGACCTCGACCATGTGCTCGAAGTAATCGTTGAGCACCGACACGGTTTCGCGCGCGCCCAGCGATTCGGAAATGCTGGTGAAGCCGCGCAGGTCCGAAAACAGGATGGATACCTTTTGCAGGCGGCCGCCGAGTACCGATTCGCCGGCTTCCAGCAACTGTTCGGCCACCTCCTTGCTCATGTAGCGCGACATGGTGGCCTTGACCCGTTTCTCTCGCGTGAAGTCCTCGAAGGTGAGCACCGAGCCGATGGTCTGATTCTGCGCATCGTGCATGGGTGTGGCGGTGAGGTTGACCGAGGCACTGGACTGATCCGGCCGTTGCAGGTCGGCGTCCACCACGCTGTGGCTCTCGGCGTCGGTCATGACTTTTTCCACGCAGTCGACCACCCAATGATTTTCGTTGCCGAACACACCTTCGGCGCTGATGCCGACTACCGACGCGGCCTGGATGCCCAGCATCGCCAGGGCGGCATCGTTGGCGGTCACCACGCGCTGCTGGTTGTCCAGCGTGATGACGCCGTTGGAGGTGCTGGAAAGAATATTCTCGTTGTAGTTCTTGATCGCCAGCACTTCGTCGAACAGACGGGCGTTGTCCAGCGTCACCGCGATCTGCGAGGTGAAGGCGCGCAGGCGTTGTTCGTCGCGCTGATGGAATTTGCCACCGTTCTTGTTCAGCACCTGGGTGACGCCGATGCGGGTGCCGGTCTTGTTGACAATCGGCATGCACAGGATGGAGTGCGTGCGATAGCCGGTGCGCTTGTCCACGTCCGGATTGAAACGCGGGTCGGCGTAGGGGTCGGAGATGTTTTCGGTCTTGCCGGTGGAAAACACCGCGCCGGCGATGCCGAAATCCTCTTTGAAACGGATTTCGCGCGTCTCCATGCCATCGGCGTAGCGTGACCACAGCTCGCCGGTTTCGGGGTCGTGCACGAACAGCGTGGCGCGGTCGGCGTCCAGCAGGTCTGCGGCGGCACGCAGAATGCGCGCGATCAGCGCATCCAGATGCAGTTCGGTGGCCAGGTCCTGGGTGATTTCCAGCATGCGCACTTCTTCGCGCAGGCTGTCCACCATCATGTTGAAGCCGCGATAGAGCTGGGCGTATTCGTCGGTGCTGGAGATTTCCAGATCCACCGCTGCCAGGTGGCCGCGTTCGACATCGTTCATGCCTTCAATCAGCCGTTGCGCCGAGCGAGTCACGGCCTTGGCGGTCAACACCGACATGGCGATGCCGCCGCCCAGACTCAACAGCGTCACCAGACCGATCCACAGACCCAGCGGATGCATGATGACGCGGGTCTGTTCCACCCCCTGCTGTTGCAGCATCACGTCCAGTTTGAGCAGGGCCGAGACGGCGATGAACACCAGCGGCAGCGCGGTGATGAAGATGCACAGATACAACAGCTTGGCCTGCAGGGTGACGTTGATCAGCGACTCGTCCTCGCAATCCAGGCGGTGCTGGCAGTGCGGCCACAGGCGTTTGACGACCGGCTCCAGGCGGCTGGAAAGCCCGAAAAATTCCACGATGGCGTGAGCCGGCGCGGCGAACAGCAAGATCATCAGGGCGAACAGCAACATTTGCCAGCCGTGCATGTCCGCCGCAAACCATTGATTGGCCGCCCAGATCGCGGCCACGCCGGCGATGGCGCCCAAAGGCCCGTGCACGAAACTGATGCGTGCGAAGTTGTGGATGGGCAGGTTCAGCGTTCGCACCATCGCCGCGCGCGCCTGTTGCGGCTCGAGCGTCTGACCGCGGTCCAGAAGCCCGATGCAGTGACGCAAGGGCGCAAAGCGCTGCCACATCTGTATCAGTTCCGGAACCAGGAATACCGAGATGGCCACCGGGGTCAACAGCAGCAGCAGGCCGGCCTGACGCCAGTCCAGTTCCAGCCCGATCAGCGCCAGCACCACCGTCACCAGCATGGCGGCGCTGATGCCACGCACATGCAGCCAGACGGTTTTCGCGCCCAAACGGCTCGCCGAATCATCCGCGACTTGCTGGCTGACCTCAGACATCGTCCGAACCGACTCGCCCCCCGTTGTTATTGCTGATCAATGCCGCAGCCGATACCCGGTTGCCAGCATCCACAAGCAGATTGCCGACAAGATCAAAAAGAAACAAGCGCCCCACAGCAGACTCAGGCCGATGGCGACATCGGATTCACCGAAAAAGCCGTAGCGAAAGCCGTCAATCAGATAGAAAAAGGGGTTCAGGTGCGAGGCCTTGAGCCAGAATTCGGGCAGCGCGTGGACCGAATAGAACACGCCCGAAAGAAAGCTCAGCGGCATGATGAAGAAATTGGTGAAGGCGGCGATGTGATCGAATTTTTGCGAAACGATGCCGGCGATGATGCCCAGCACCGCCAGGCTGGCGCTGGCCAGAAAAAACATCGCCAACAGGCTCATCACCGAATGCAGCGGCAATGGAACAAAGGGGTAGGTGGCGGCGAGCATCACGGCGGTCACGGCGGTGGTCCGCGCCAGGGCGGCCAGGACATAGGCGCCAAACCATTCCAGCGCGCCCAGTGGCGACATCAGAATGAATACAAGATTGCCCATCACCTTGGACTGAATCAGCGAGGAGCTGGTGTTGGCAAAGGCGTTTTGCAGCACCGTCATCATGATCAAGCCCGGCAGCAGAAACTCGGTGTAACTGATGCCTTCATAAGCCGACGTGCGGCCCTGCAAGGCCTGGGCGAACACGAACAGGTACAACAGCGCGGTGATCACCGGCGCCATCACGGTTTGCGCAAACACCGACCAGAAGCGCATGAACTCCTTTTTCAGCAGGGTCAGAAAACCGACCTGATCCGGACTCATGCCGCCCCCAGCGGGACATCGTCGCGCGTCAGTTCAACGAAGATGTCTTCCAGATCCGGCTCGCGGGTGTGCACGTCCTCAATCGGCAGGCCGGCGTCGCGCAAGGCATCGAACACGCTGGCGATGGGGTGACGCGCGGTTTCCAGTTTCAGCTCCACGTAGTGGCCATCGGTTTCGGAAATCATTGGCTTCAGCGCCTGCGGCAGCTGGCTTGGGTCGGCCAGTTTCAGCCGCAGGAAACGGAACGGATGGCGCGAAAGCAATTGTTGGGTGCTTTCCAGCGCGCGGATTTCGCCGTCATCCAGAATCGCGATGCGGTTACACATCTCCTGCGCTTCCTCCAGGTAATGCGTCGTCAGGACCACCGTGGTGCCACGCGCGTGTTGATCGCGCATGAAATCCCACAGCGTGCGACGCAACTCCACGTCCACGCCGGCGGTGGGTTCATCCAGAATCACCAGCGGTGGCCGATGCACCAGGGCCTGCGCCACCAGCACACGGCGTTTCATGCCGCCGGACAGTGCGCGCATGGAACTGTTGCGTTTGTCCGCCAGGCCCAGACGTTCCAGGATTTCGTCAATCCACGGCCATGACTCACGTCCGCAGCCGTAATAGCCGGCCTGGATTCTGAGCTGATCCACCACCTTGAAAAAAGGGTCGAACACCAGCTCCTGCGGCACCAGGCCCAGGTGGCGTCGCGCGGCGCGGAATTCGCGCACGTTGTCATGACCCATGACCGTTACCGCGCCGGCGCTCATGCGCACCAGGCCGGCAATGATGTTGATCAGGGTGGACTTGCCGGCGCCGTTGGGCCCAAGCAAACCGAAGAACTCACCTTCGGCAATGGAGAAATCCACCCCTCGCAAGGCCTGCAGCGGGCCGTAAGACTTTGTGACGCCCGCTACGCGCAGGGCATCAGATGGGGATGTGCTCATGGCGAAAATTATAAGCGGCGCGCGCCGAATGCCTCGTTATGATGAGGCATGATTCGAAAGCGGATCGAAATGTGAAAACCGCCATCGTCTGGTTTCGTCGTGACTTGCGTCTGGCCGATCAGCCGGCGTTGACGGCGGCCATCGAATGGGCGGACCGGGTGGTGCCGGTGTTTATTCACGCGCCCGCTGAAGCCGGCCCCTGGCGTCCGGGCGCGGCGTCGCAGTGGTGGTTGCATCACAGCCTGATCCAGCTTTCCACCGCGCTTGCCGAGCGCGGCGCTCGACTGGTGATTCGGTGTGGCGAAAGCCTGCCGATATTGCGCGCCATCGCCGCCGAGTGCGGCGCCACCGCGGTGTTCTGGAATCGCCTGTACGAGCCGGCGCTGGTGGCGCGCGACACTGACATCAAGCAAGCCCTGCGCGAGGATGGCCTGGACGTACACAGCTTCAATGGCGCATTGTTGGTCGAGCCTTGGCAGCTCAAGACCGGCAGCGGCGAGCCTTATCGGGTTTTCACGCCGTTCTGGCGCGCGGCCATGGCCTTGCTGCCGCCGCAACAGCCGGTGCCGGCGCCGCAACAGATTCCAGGCCAGAGTTGTGAGGGACTGACGGTGGATGCCCTGGCCCTGTTGCCCAGGATCGCCTGGGACGGCGGCTTGCGACAGCGTTGGCGGCCCGGTGAGCCGGGCGCGCTGGCGCAACTGGATGGGTTTTGCAAAACGGCGCTGGCGGACGATCAGCCGCACCGCGATCAGCCGGCGACGGCGGGGACATCCAGTCTTTCGCCCTATCTGCACTTTGGTGAAATCGGCCCGCGACAGATTCTTGCGCGCTTCAGGCAGGCCGAGATGAGCAACCACCAAGATGGCGTGGTGGAGAACAGCAGCGGTTTCTTGCGTCAGATCGGCTGGCGCGAGTTTTCTCATCATCAGCTGTTTCATTTTCCACACACCAGCGATGCGCCTTTGCAAGCCAAGTTCGAGCACTTTCCCTGGCGCGCCGATGATTCGGCGGACCTGCAAGCCTGGCAGCAGGGGAGAACGGGTATTCCTCTGGTGGACGCCGGCATGCGCGAGCTCTGGCACAGCGGCTGGATGCACAACCGCGTGCGCATGGTGGTGGCGTCCTTCCTGACCAAGAATCTGCTGATTCGCTGGCAACAGGGCGCCAAATGGTTCTGGGACACGCTGGTGGACGCAGACCTTGCGCAGAACAGCCTGGGCTGGCAATGGACTGCCGGATGCGGCGCTGATGCGGCACCTTATTTCCGCGTATTCAATCCGGTGTTGCAATCGGAAAAATTCGATGCTGAGGGCGACTACATTCGCCAGTGGCTGCCGCAACTCAAAGATTGCCCCAGCAAGTTCATCCATGCACCCTGGCGCGCACCGGCGGCGGTCTTGCAGGCCTGTGGTCTGGTGTTGGGACGTGACTATCCGGCGCCGATGGTGGACTTGAAACAAACGCGCCAACGAGCGCTGGAAGCCTATCAGCGCATCAAGGCGATGCCATAGCGCATCATCAAACAGGGTTTCTTTCAGCCGCCCTACGTATACTTTTGCTTGATCCCGCCTGACGCCGTCATGACCGCACAAGAAGAATTCCTGCGCCTGGGCCGCCAAACCCTGGAAATCGAGCGCGACGCCGTTTCCGCCCTGATCGCGCGCGTGGATCAGGATTTTGCCCGCGCCTGCGCGCTGATGCTGGATTGCAAGGGTCGTGTGGTGGTCACCGGCATGGGCAAATCCGGCCACATCGGCAACAAGATCGCCGCCACCCTGGCTTCTACCGGCACGCCGGCATTTTTTGTGCATCCCGGCGAAGCCAGTCATGGCGATCTGGGCATGATCACGCGCGAGGACGTGGTGTTGGCGATCAGCTACTCCGGCGAAACCGCGGAGGTGGTCACCATTCTGCCGCTGTTCAAACGCATGGCCGCGCCGATGATTGCCATGACCGGCAAAGCCCAATCCACGTTGGCGAGGGCGGCTGATGTGCATCTGGATGTTTCGGTAGAAAAAGAGGCCTGTCCTTTGAACTTGGCGCCCACCGCCAGTACCACCTCCACCCTGGCGATGGGCGATGCGCTGGCCGTTGCGCTGCTGGAAGCGCGCGGTTTCACCGCTTCGGATTTCGCGCTGTCGCATCCGGGCGGGTCGCTGGGGCGCAAGCTGTTGCTCAAGATTGCCGACGTCATGCGCGGCGGTGAACAGGTTCCCATGGTGCGTCCGGATACGCTCTGGAGCCAGGCCTTGCTGGAAATGACCCGCAAGGGGTTGGGCATGACCGCAGTCGTGAACGACAAGCAGCAGGTGCTGGGAATCTATACCGACGGTGATCTGCGCCGCAGCCTGGACAAGGGGGTTGATCTGCACGGCGCGCGCATTGAGGATTTGATGACGCCCGGCGGCAAACGCATCGCGGCGGATCATCTGGCCGCCGAAGCCGTGCAGATGATGGAGCAACACAAGATTCTGGCCCTGCTGGTGACCGATGATGACGGCGCGCTGCAAGGCGTGGTGCACATGAACGATTTGCTGCGCGCCGGAGTGGTCTGATGAACCAAACCACCAAACTCGACGCCAGCCAATTGCGACAGCGTGCCGCGAACATCCGCTGCCTGTTCGTGGATATTGACGGCGTGATGACCGATTGCAAGCTCTACATCGCCGCCGACGGTTCCGAGCTCAAGGCGGTGAACGTGCGCGACGGCCTGGGCATGAAAATGCTCAGGCAATCTGGCGTCGAGGTGGCGGTGATTTCCGGAAGGCCGTCGGCAGCCATGCAAAAACGGCTGGAGTCGCTGGGCATCGTCCACATCTTTCTGGATCAGCAGGACAAGATTCCGGCCTACGAGGCGGTGCAGTCGGCGCTGAATATCGCCGACGCCCAGTGCGCCCACATCGGCGACGATGTGCTGGACTTCCCCCTGTTTGACCGGGTGGGCCTGTCCATGACGGTGGCGGATGCGCACCCCAGCGCCTTGCAGCGCGCGCAGTGGGTGAGCCGCTATCGTGGCGGTGACGGTGCCATTCGCGAGGCGGTGGACCTGATCATGGCGGCGCGTGCGGGCGCGTCGGCGGCGCAGGAAGCGACCGAACCGGATATCGGGTAATGCACATCGGCTGGTCACTGTTATTGATCGTGCTCGCCGGAATCGCGCTCGCCTGGCTGATGCCCGACCAGCAATCGCCGGCGGTGGAAGCGGATCGGTCGGAGGCGGTTCCGCGCTACATCGTGCGCGGCGCGCAATGGCAGCGGCTGGATCAGCAGGGTGCGCCCATTTTTGATGCCCAGGCGGAGACCATCCGCTATTTCGACGATGAGTCCGCGCGGTTGTCGGACGTGTGGCTGTATCTGCTGGACAACGGCGAGCGCCGTTGGCAAATGCGTGCGCCAGCAGGCTTCAGCGCGGCGGGTCAGCAGGTCTTGCAATTGCACGGCGGCGTCAAGGGCGAAGGAAAATGGCCGGACGGCGAGCCGCTGAAGTTCGAGTCCGAGCGCATGCGGGTGGACGTGGTCGCCAAGGTTCTGGAGACCGACGACCCGGTGCGTTTGCACAGCGCCAGCCGTCAGGCCAGCGGTCGCGGACTGCGGCTGGATGCCAAGGCCGAGCGCATCGCACTGCAACAGAACGTGGAGATGCGCTATGTCACGCCTTAGCGCATTCGCCTTGATGCTGTCGCTGTGCTGCTGGGCGCAGGCGCAGGAAAGCCCGTCTGCGCCAGAAACGTCCGAGGAAGCCGTTGCAGCCCAAGCGCCCGCGCCAACGCCGGCTCGACGCGTGCCGATTCGCGGCCCGGTCACCGTCACCGCCGATCACGCCGAGTGGGCGCAGGGCGGGGCCATGGTGTACACCGGGCGCGTCAAGCTCAGTTCGACCGATCTGGAATTGCGCGGCGCGCGGCTGGAGTTGCGCCAGTTCGAAGATCGCCAGTTTGAAGCCAAGGTGAGTGGCGCGCCGGCGCAATTGGCGCATCGCGGCGTGCAGGCGCAAGGCAAGCGCGGTGATCCGGTTCAGGCGCGCGCCAATTCGCTGCACTACGACGCGCGTGAAGGCATGGTGCAATTGCGCGGCGATGCGTTCATGAAACGCGGCAGCGATGAGATCAGCGGCGAGAACATTCGTTACGACGTGGTGCGGCGTCGCATCCAGGCCAGCGGCAGCGATCAGGGGCAGGTGCGCATCACCATTTTGCCGCCCGCGCCAGCGTCCGAGGTCAATGATGATCCCTGAAGCGACAGCCGCCAAAACCTCGGTATTGCGCGCCAGCGGTCTGGTCAAGAAATACGGCAAGCGCACCGTGGTGCGTGAGGTTTCGCTAGAACTCAGCGCCGGCGAAATCGTCGGCCTGCTGGGTCCCAACGGCGCGGGCAAGACCACCTCCTTCTACATGATTGTGGGCCTGGTGCCCTGTGACGACGGTCGCATCGAGCTCGATGGGCGTGACGTCACGCGCCTGCCCATGCACGCCAGGGCGCGCCTTGGCCTGGGCTATTTACCGCAGGAGGCGTCGGTGTTTCGGCGCCTGACGGTGGCGGAGAACATCCGTGCGATTCTGGAAGTGCGACCGGATCTCAACCGCAAGCAGCGCAAGCAGGAACTGGAGCGGCTGCTGGAAGAGCTGCATATCGAGCATATCCGCGACGGCGAAGGTCAGTCGCTGTCTGGCGGCGAGCGGCGGCGGGTGGAAATCGCCCGTTCGCTGGCCGCCAATCCGCGTTTCGTGTTGCTGGATGAGCCCTTCGCCGGCGTTGATCCGATCGCGGTGGGGGATATCCAGACCATCGTCCATCATCTGCGTGATCGCGGCATCGGCGTGCTGATCACCGATCACAATGTCCGCGAGACCCTGGCCTTGTGTGAACGCTCCTACATCCTGGCCGAAGGGCGCGTGATTGCCGAAGGTCAACCCCAGGAATTGCTTAATGATGAGATGGTTCGCCGGGTTTATCTGGGCGAGCAGTTTTCCTTGTGACGCCAACAGGCCCTGTTTTATAAGCAAGACTCGTACCATCGGCTACAATATCCGAATGAGCCGAATGAACGAGAGATTCTGAAAATGCGCCAGTCGCTGGGTTTGCGGCAGGGCATGAGTCTGGCGATGACGCCTGCGCTGCAGCAGGCGATCCGCATGTTGCAGATGTCCACCCAGGACTTGCAGCAGGAGATTCAGGACGCGCTGGACTCCAACCTGCTGCTGGAACCCGACGAGGACGAGTCCGCTGCGTCGACCGAAGCCGACATCGAGGCCGCCGCTGATGCTGATTCGACGGTGCCAGCAACCGCGCCCGAGGCCGAGGACATTCCTCAGGACTTGCCGGTGGACGCGGACTGGAGTGATCTCACCGATGATCTGCTGCCCACCGGCTCCGCGTCAGGCGCGGATGATGGGCTGCGCGATTTTCTGGACGCCAATCTGCATCTGCACGGCGACCTGCAGGCGCACTTGCGTGCGCAGCTCAAGCTGTTGACGCTGACGCCGGTTGACTACGCCATCGCCGAATTCGTGGTGGACGCGGTCGATGAAGACGGCTATCTGCGAACTTGGGACGAGCTGCTGTCGGTGCTGATCGAACGCAGCGCACTGGATGCGACTCACATTGAGTCGGTGTTGCGCCGGGTGCAGCAGTTCGACCCGCCCGGCGTTGCCGCGCGTGATCTGGATGAATGCCTGCAATTGCAGCTGCGGCAACTGGATTTGCCGGACCAGGAAGCAGGCGCGGCTCAGGCTTTGTTGGATCTGGGGTTGATGCGTCTGGCGCGCAATGACCATCAGGCGGCCATGCGCGCGCAGGGGTTTTCGGAGCGGCAGATTGCGGGCGCGGTCAGCCTGATCCGGACCTTGCAGCCGCATCCGGGCCGCGCCTTCACCCCTCACGAGGCCAGCTACGTGACGCCGGATGTGGTGGTCAAGCGCAAGGATGGTCGCTGGCAGGTCGCGCTCAACCGCGAACATTTGCCGCGCGTGCGCATCAATGCGCGCTATCAGGCACTGATCAAGCGGGCCGACACCTCCCCCGACCAACAGCAACTCAAACAACACCTGGGCGAAGCACGTAGTTTTATCAATAACTTGGAGTCGCGCCACGAAACCATTCTGCGTGTCGCGCACTGCCTGGTTGAACAACAGCGCGATTTTCTGGAACATGGACCCGAAGCCATGCGCCCGATGGTGCTGCGCGATATCGCCGAACAACTGGGGATCCACGAATCCACCGTATCCAGAGCCACTGCCAACAAATACATGCTCACGCCCAGTGGGCTGTACGAGTTCAAGTTCTTTTTCTCCAGTCACGTGCATACCACCGGCGGCGGTCAGGCCTCCTCCACCGCGATCCAGGCCATGATCAAGCGGCTGGTGGACGCCGAAAGTCCCGGCAGGCCACTGTCGGATGCGGCGCTGGCGCAACACTTGCTGGACGAAGGGGTCCAGGTCGCGCGGCGCACTGTCGCCAAGTATCGCGAGGCATTGAAAATCGCGCCTTCACACCAAAGAAAACAGACGGTGTAGGGACGACCAGTTTTTCCCGGGGCATTGCCCCAAACGCGTAAGGAGGTAAACGATGAATCTGAACATCTCCGGCCACCATCTTGATCTGACGCCGCCGTTGAAGGACTACGTCCAGGCCAAGATCAAGCGGATCGAACGGCACTTTGATCATCTGATCAATGCCGATGTGATCCTGTCGGTGGAAAAATTGCGGCACAAGGCGGAGGCGACCGTTCACGCCAGCGGCGCCAACATGCATGCGCATGCGGTGACCGATGACGACATGTACGCCGCCATTGACGCCCTGATCGACAAGCTCGATCAGCAAACCCGCAAACACAAGGAGAAACTGCGCGATCACCACGTCAAGCAAGCACCAAAACGCATGGTTACGCAGTAGCCTTTGATCCAGGCCCCGCCACGAGTGTTCGTGGCGGGGTTTTTGTTGGGCGATTCATCGCATAATCATTGTCGGCCCACATCCCGCCTTGCCCGGAGAATCTTGATGAAACTCGCTGAAATCCTGACGGCGGATCGCGTCCTCAACGGCGTCAGCCTCAGCAGCAAGAAAAAGGCCCTGGAGGAGCTCTCCCGGATGCTGGCCACGGGTTCGGAAGATCTGATGGCGCAAGATGTTTTCACCAGCCTGACGGGTCGGGAAAAACTGGGCAGTACCGGCCTGGGGCATGGCGTGGCGATTCCCCACGGGCGTGTGGATCTGCTCGATTCCAGCCTTGGTGCGTTCATGCGACTCAAGCATCCGGTGGATTACGACGCGCACGACGGCAATCCGGTGGATCTGGTGTTCGGCCTGATGGTGCCGCAAGCGGCCACCGAGACCCATCTCAAGCACCTGGCCGCGGTGGCGGAAATGTTTTCCGACGAAGCCTTTTGCGCCAAATTGCGCGCGGCGCAAAGCAGTCAGGCGCTGTACCAGCTCTTGTGTGCTTTCACGCCGTCCGGGTAGGGCGCTGTCGCTGTGGCGCAAGACCGTGTCGCGAGCCTGCACGGCGTTTTCATTCAGATTTTCGGGGTGGGCGTCTTGCTGGCCGGTCCCGCCGGCGTCGGCAAGAGCGAGCTGGCTCTGGAACTGTTGGGCCGCGGGCATCGGCTGATTGCCGATGACGCCGCCGAGTTTCATCTGAACGCCTCGAAACAGCTTATCGGCGTCTGTCCGGCATTGCTGAGCGGGTTTATCGAGGTGCGCGGACTGGGTGTGCTCAATGCGCGGCGCATGTTTGGAGAAGACGCGGTGGCCGAGCGGGCGCGACTGGACCTGATTCTGTTTCTGGAGCCGTCGGCGGACGCCCAGCCGCTTGATCGATTGCACGGACGTCGCGGTCAGCAATCGGTATTGGGCGTGGGTGTGTCGCAACTGCGGTTGCCGGTACGGGTCGGGCATAATCTGGCGGCTGTGGCCGAAGCCGCCTGCCGCGATCAGAAACTGCGCGCCGGCGGCTACGATGCGGCCGAAGATCTGATTGCACGACAGATGCAACAAATTGAGTCGCAACCGTGAAGCTGGTCATCATCAGCGGGCTATCCGGCGCCGGCAAAACGGTGGCGCTGAAGCAGTGCGAGGACTTGGGTTATTACTGCATCGACAATCTGCCGCTGACGCTGCTGGGGCCGGCGATCACCCGCTTGGCCAGCGTTCAGGGCGAGCGCTATCAGCGGCTGGCGGTGGGCATCGATGCGCGCGAGGCGCCAACCCAGATCAAGCGTTTTCCGTCCTACCTGGAGCGCATGCGGGCGCGCGATGTGGAGGCGCGCCTGATCTTTCTGAACGCCGCAGACGAAACCATTCTGCGTCGCTACGGTGAGACGCGACGCCGGCATCCCTTGTTCGACGCGCGCACTTGCTTGCTGGAATCGATTCAGCTCGAACGCCGTCTGCTGGCGCCCATTGCCAACCACGCCGACGAGGTGCTGGATACCTCACGCATGAATCTGCACCAGTTGCGCGAGGCGATTCATGCACGCTTGCCGGAAGGTCGTGCCGGCAAGCTGGCCTTGTTGTTGCTGTCCTTTGGTTTCAAGCACGGCGCACCCGACGGCTGCGATTTCATGTTCGACGTGCGCTGTCTGCCCAATCCGCACTGGGAGCCGGCCTTGAAGAAACTGTCTGGCCGTGACGCCCCGGTTGCGGCCTGGCTGGATCAGCAGCCCGAAGCGCAACGCATGATCGAGAATATCAACGACTTTCTCCAACCCTGGCTGCCGCGCTTTCGCGATCAGGACCGGGCCTACGTCACCGTTGGCGTGGGTTGCACCGGCGGTCAGCACCGCAGCGTGTATCTTGTTGAACAACTGGCGGCGCGCCTGGCTGAGCATTTTGCGCCGGTGATCGTCAAACACAAAGAACTTCCATGAAGCGGTTTCCAGTTTCCAGTTTCCAGAAACGCTCGCAATCCATGCGGATTCACCAATTGGGGCCACCCCTCAATGACTGGAAACTGGAAACTCGACACTGGAAACTGCCGGCATGAGCGTCGGCTTACTGCTGGTGACCCACGGCAAGCTGGGGCATTTCCTGCTGGAGTGCGTGCAGGAGATCATCGGCCCGCTGCCGATGGCGGCTGAAGTGCTGGAAGTGCCGCGGGTGCAATCGCATGATCAGCTGATCGTGCAGGGACGCCAGATGCTCGCCCGGCTCGATGGCGGCAAGGGGGCGCTGATTCTGACCGATGCGTTCGGGTCCACGCCCAGCAATATCGCCAACAAGCTGGGCGATGTCACCGCCACCCCGGTGATTGCCGGTCTGAATCTGCCGATGCTGGTGCGGGTATTCAATTATCCGCAGGCCTCTTCCGAGGCCTTGGTGGAAATCGCGGTTCAGGGCGGCCAGCGCGGTGTGTTTCGCTGCCCGCGCAATGGCGACAGCAATCAGGGGCAAGCCGGTGCAGCGTGAAGTTGAAATCGTGAACCGGCTGGGGCTGCATGCACGCGCCGCCGCCAAGCTGGTGACGCTGGCCTCCAGCTTTAGCGCCGATGTGCGGATTCGCAAAGATGGCCGCCAGGTCAGCGGCAAGAGCATCATGGGGGTGATGATGCTGGCGGCTGCACAAGGCAGCCGCATCACCCTGGTGGCCGAAGGCGAAGATCAGGTGCAGGCGCTGGACGCGCTGGCGCAACTGGTGGCGGATCGTTTCGGGGAACAGGCGTGAGGCTTCAGCCATGAGCCTCTGGCTTTCCGGCATCGGCGTCTGTCGCGGCATTGCCATCGGCCGTGTGCAGAAACTGCACGGCGGCGATCTGGAGATTCCTGAGCGCGTGCCGCAGGGCGCCGGGATCGAGCGGGAGGTCGAACGCTTCGTCCAGGCGCAGAAAACCGCGCATGATCAGCTACAAGCGGTGCGTGCACAGATTCCGCCGGGCACGCCGGGTGATATCGCCTCTTTCATTGACACCCATTTGTTGATGATGGACGACCGCTCCATCACCGAGGCCACGGTGAATCAGATTCGCGCGGCGCCGATGAACGCCGAGGCCGCGCTGGTGCATTCACGCGACGCCCTGATCGGTGTGTTCGAGCAGATGGACGACCCCTATCTGCGGACGCGACGGGACGATGTGGAACACGTCTGCGCGCGGATTCTGCGCGTGCTGCTGAACTCGGAACGCCAGCTCACCGTGGTGGACAGCAGCGGACCAACGGTGATCGTGGCTGATGACATCACCCCGGCCGACATCATTCTGCTGTCGCAGCAATCGGTACTGGCGTTTGTCACCGAATACGGCGGCCCGCTGTCGCATACCGCGATTCTTGCCCGCAGCCTCAGCATTCCGGCGGTGGTGGGCCTGCACAACGCACGGCGTTTGCTCAAAGAGGGCGAGCAGGTCATCGTCGATGGCGAAAAAGGCCATGTACTGGCCGACCCGGATCAGCGCGCGCTGGCGCATTTCCGCGACAAGCAGGTACAACAGGCCCGGGACCGGCGCGCACTTCAACAGTTGCGCGACAAGCCCGCCGTGTCCAGCGATGGCGTCGACATCCGGCTGATGGCGAATATCGAATTGCCCGAAGACGCACGCGAAGCCGCCGCCAACGGCGCTCAGGGCGTGGGGCTGTATCGCACCGAATTCCTCTACATGAACCGCAAGGATTTGCCGAGCGAAGCGGAGCAATACGAGGCCTATTCCACCATGGTGGCGGCGGTAAAGCCGCATCCCATCACCATTCGCACGCTGGATTTGGGTGCGGACAAACAAGTGGACTCGGGCCGCAGCAGCAGTCCCACGCCGAATAATCCGGCGTTGGGCTTGCGCGCCATCCGTCTATGTCTGAAAGAGACCGATTTGTTCCGGGTGCAGGTTCGTGCCTTGTTGCGCGCGTCTGCTCATGGTCAGGTGAAAATCATGTTGCCGATGATTTCCAGCTTGAATGAATTTCGTCAGGCGCAAGCCATTATTGATGATTGCCGGCGTGCGCTGATTGCTGAAGGTCATGCCATCGCTGACGATATTCCGGTGGGTTGCATGGTGGAAGTGCCTGCGGCCGCTATTTCCGCACCGCTGTTGGCGCGCAATTGCAAGTTCTTCTCCATCGGCACCAATGATCTGATCCAGTACACGCTGGCCATCGACCGTGTGGATGACGAGGTGAACTACCTCTACGACCCACTGCATCCGGCGGTGCTGCGGCTGGTGCGCATGACCATTGAAGCCGGCTGCGATGCCAATATTTCCGTGTCCATGTGTGGTGAGATGGCGGGCGACCCCAGATTCACGCCGCTGTTGCTGGGCTTGGGGCTGACCGAATTTTCCATGCATCCCAGCAGCATCCTGGAGGTCAAGCGCGTGGTGCGCGAATCGGACGTGGGTGTACTTCGGCAACGGGCCGAACGGCTGTTCACCGCCGCTGCTGCGCAGGACTTCGAGCAGGCGCTCAAACAGCTTCAATAAGTGTTTGAACCCATACCGAAACGGCCTGTATTGACCAACCACCACCACCGGAGCGTGTTTTGATTCGCCCGATCATCATTCTTGTCGCCGGCCTGACCGTCTATCTGTTCACCTGGAATACCGGCCTGACGCCAAAGGCCTGGACGCCGCCGCCGGCGCCATCGACCACCGATGGCCCCTTCGCCAGCAACGACAAGCTACGCGGTGTCGGCCGCTTGTTGAGCGGATTCGGCAAAGGGCCGGAGGGTGTCGCCATTGGCCCGGATCAGCGGCTGTACGCGGGCTTTGCCGATGGACGCATCGTCTCCATGTCGGCCGACGGCGACGACTGTCGCATTCTGGGTCAGACCGGCGGTCGCCCCCTGGGGCTGCACGTGGACGAAAACGGCGTCGTCTGGATTGCCGACCCCAAACAGGGTTTGATGCGACTCGATCCCGGCGCGGACGCCGAACGGGTGGCCGACGGCGCCGACGGCATCGCCATGAAGTTCGCCGATGATCTGGATGAGGACGGCAACGGCCTGATCTATCTGTCGGATGCCTCGCACAAATTCGGCTATGGCGAACACATGCGCGAAGCCCTCGAGCATGGTGGCAACGGTCGGCTGATTCGCTATCACAAGGACAGCGGGCGCGCCGAAACGCTGATGGCCGGCCTGTACTTTGCCAACGGCGTCGCGCTGGGGCCGGACGATGAATACGTGCTGGTGGCGGAAACCACCAAATACCGCATCCTCAAATACTGGCTCAAGGGCGACAAGGCCGGCACTCAGGAAGTTTGGATCGACAACCTGCCCGGGTTCCCGGGCAACCTCAGCTTCAACGGCCGCGACCGTATCTGGGTCGCCCTGTTCGCCCCGCGTTCGTCCTTGCTCGACTGGTCCCTGCCCAAGCCTCATATTCGGCAAATCATCGCGCGCCTGCCCGGATTCCTGCAGCCCGGGCTGGCGAATCACGCCATCGTTCTGGGCATTGATCTGGATGGGGAGGTGGTGGAAAACTACCAGTTCGATCACCGCAGCGCCTATGCGCCCGTCACCAGCGTCGAAGAGCATCAGGGCCGGCTTTACCTGGGCAGCCTGAGCGCCGACGGCATCGGCGTGATCAGCCTGAACGCTTTGCGCGCTGGCGCCGAACGCTTGCAAGCGCCGGAGCCCAGCACCGCGAGTTGTGCCGAGCACTAGCTGTGACCAGGGTTCATTCCCTTACCGGATTGACTCGCCGTTGCGCTCCGTCAGCGCCCCGTCCAAACCAAAAAAAGCACAGGCATTGTCGCGAGTGTTTTGCGCCACCGATGCTTCGGTTTCATTGCGCGCTTTGGCAATGGTCGCCAGCACATAGGGCAGCAGGGCCGGTTCATTGCGTCGGCTGGCCTGTTTGGGTGCCGTGCGCGGCAACAGATACGGCGCATCGGTCTCGATCATCAAGCGATTGGCAGGAATATTGGGCACGATGTCTAACAGATGTTTACCGCGACGCTCATCGCAGATCCAGCCGGTGATGCCGATGTGGCAATCCATTTCCAGATAGGCCTCAGCGGCGGCGGCGCTATCCGTAAAGCAGTGCACCACCACCGCGCCCAGTGCGGCGCGGTGTTCGCGCAAGATGGCGGCGAAGTCCTCATGCGCGTCGCGCTGATGCAGAAACAGCGGCTTGCCGACTTCGATGGCGAGCTGTATTTGCGCCACAAAGGCCTGGCGCTGCAGTGGCCGCGGTGAAAAATCGCGGAAATAGTCGAGCCCGCATTCGCCCAGGCAAACCACATGCTGTTGTTGTGCCAGTTCCGCGAACAGGCTGCGCAGTTCCTGACTCCATTCGTCGGCATGATGCGGATGCAAACCGGCGGTAGAGAACAGGCGCGGATTTTTCTTCGCCAATTCGGCCGCCGCCAGCGCGCTGTTGCGGCTGCTGCCGGTGATCACAATGGCATCCAGGCCGGCACCCCAGGCGCGTTGCAAGACCGCCTCGCGGTCGGTGTCAAAGCTGTCGTGCGCCAGATTGGCGCCGATGTCGATCAGCCCGCTGTTCATTTGGATTTGGTGCAGTTCTGGCGATGCAGCACGGTTTGTTCTACCGCCGCACCGGGGGCATCGCGTTCCATCAGAACCAGCAGGCGAATGTTTTGCACCTCGGGATGGCGGCGACACAGATCACTCACCCAGTACTGGCGGAGGTGTTGATGTTCGGGTTCGATCAAACGTTGGCGATAGGCCTGTTCACGCGTGCTGATGCCTTGCAAGGACGGCCAGCGACGCGGCTCATAACGCGGGCGACCCCGGTTTGCGCTGAGCACATCGATCGGTTCGCCGTCATGGGTTTCCCCCACCGCCAGAAACCAGCCGTCGCGATATTCGGGCAGGGTGATCAGGCGGTCACGGCGATAGTCCAATCCCAGCAGTTGCACCGGGGTCTGTACCAGCCTGGCGACCGAGGGCAGGGTTCCGGCCGACAATTCCCACAGGCCGACGAACAGCAGGCTGATGCCTGCGATGGTCCGCACCCCTTGCGGATTCAGCGTCAGGCCTGGATTGCGCGGCAGCAGCCGGGCCGAAACACGACCAAAAGCGCCGCGATGCTCCGCCACCCAGTCGTAGACGCGAGTGCCGGGTGATCGCCAGCGACGCAGGCCAAAAAAGCCGGAGAGCGGTCGCAACAAGCTCGATTCACGCAGCAGACAGACAAAGGCGTCCCATTTCAGATGGGCGTTGTCCTGGCGGTCGATCACCACCCAGGAGTATTGCGCCTGCATCAGGGCGTGGGCGCGGCCATTGTCCTGAGCCGGGCGAATTTCGGCGGCGGGAACGATCAGGAATTCGCGCAGCAGCAGACAGCTTTGATGGCAGAAACGGCAGTCGCCGTCGTAAAAGATCCGCAGCACGCCATCGCCGGTGGCGCGATGGTGACGGCGCGCGCACCAGCGCCAGAAGCCACCGCCGATCAGGCCGAACAGGCCCACTGCCAGCATCCACGGCAGGCTGCCGAGCGCGAAATGAGTGACCAGAAACGCCAGAAACAGCAACAGGTTGACGATGGCCGGTGCGCGCAGCCATTTCAATGGAATCAGCGCCATGATCGGCGCCAGCGCGACCGAAGCCAGCGCCCACCAGGCCAGCATCACATCCAGGGTGGGGACGACGCTGATCCAGGCGCTCCAGGGATAGGCGATATTGGCTTGATCCAACAGCGCTGCGGCGGCGCGCGCCAGTTCGGAAGGCGCACTCCAGTCGAGTGATGCAGCCAGCCAGACGAACGCGCCGATGACGCTCCAGATGAGGCCGGCGCTGGCGGCTGAGGCGATGTGCTCGTCATCGATGGGGTCAGCCGTCAGCGCCGATTCCACGCTCCAGCGCGCATTCCAGGGCAGAAACAGTCCCCACCACAACAGGCTGATGGTCAGCGCGTCAGCCGCGCTCAAGGCCAGCGGGTTGCGCACCGCCAGCGACAGGCTGAGTACGAACAGGCACAGTGTGGCCATGCGCGTTCGCCAGCCCAACATGAGGGCGCCGGCCGCGAGCAGTTGCAGTAGCAGCAAGGTATGGATGAACCCGTTGCCGCCGTTGATCAGGTGCAGCGACAGGCGTGTGGGTTCGACGAGTTCCATCACGCCGCTGCGGGGCATCAATCCGTTATCGCTGTACAGCAAACCGGCGGTTCCGAATCGGCAGACCGCGTCGATCAGCAACAGCAGGCCAAGGCCCGCGCGGGTCAGCGCCAGTGATCGCAGGTCCAGGGCCAGAATGGGTTGCGGACGTTTCAGCATGGGGCGGCGGCGATGGGTGCGGCGGGGCGGGCGGTGTGATTCCCTAGTCTAACGGGCTAGACTTTACGATTACCCATCGGCCACCAATGACCACAAAGGCTGTGTATCTGAATGAGTTTGCCGAGTTGCGCCGCTCAGCACTTGCGTTGCTGGTCGGCATGTTGATGTTGGTCAGCCCGGGCGTGCAGTCTGCGGTCGCGCAAGCGCCCGAGGAGCCGTCGGCCAGCGCCGAAAAGCCCGGTGGTCTGAAGCCGCCGGTGCGCTACATCAGCGATGAGATGGCCATCACCCTGCGTCAGGATCCGGGTGTTGAAGGCAAGGCGGTTGGCCTGCTCAAGAGCGGCACCCGCGTGGAGCTGCTGCAGATTGACGAACAAAGCGGCTACATCCGCGTCCGCGCTGCGCCGGATCAGGTGGGGTGGGTGTTGGGTCGATTCATTTCCGAACAGCCGCACCCGCGCGCGCGCCTGGCCAAGTTGAGCGCGCAGCTGGAAACCAGGGACTTGCGCATTCGTGAACTGGAAGGACAACTTGCCCTGGCGCGCAGAAACCCCAGCACTGTGCTGATTCCCGAAGGTACGCCGGCGGCGGTATTGGAAGATCCCGAGCCCAGCGGCCGCGCGGGCATGATCACCGGTGCGCTGATCTTTGCCGCCGGAATCCTGTTCGGCCTGCTGTTCACGCTGTTTCCGCGACGCGGTCGTCGCGGGTGGGCGGATTTGTGAACAGCGGCTTGCAATGGCCCGGCGCGGGTCAATCGGCCGACTTGATCCTTCCCGGCCCAGCCGGAGATTTGGAGGCGATGCTGTCGGTACCCAAGAACGACTTGCGAGGTGTGGCGGTGATTTGTCATCCGCATCCACAATTCGGCGGGGCCATGAGCAACAAGGTGGTTTACACCCTGGCGGCGGCGGCCCTGGATGCCGGTCTGGCCAGTCTGCGTTTCAATTTTCGCGGCGTTGGTCGCAGTCAAGGCAGCTATGACCATACGCATGGCGAAACCCGGGATTGCGTGGCGGCGGCGCAATGGTTGCAAGCGCAACAACCGCAGCTGGAACTGCTGCTGGCCGGCTTTTCCTTTGGCGCCTACGTCAGCCTCAAGGCCAGTGCGGCGCTGAAACCGAAAAATCTCATCACCGTCGCACCGCCGTTCGGGCGTTATTTTGAGGATGAGCAACTGCCCGATCATCCCGCCTGCCCCTGGCTGGTGATTCACAGCCGCGACGATGACACGGTGCCGTTTGCGCAAACGCGGCAGTCCCTGGCGCAATACGATCCCGAGCCAGAAATGCATGCAGTGGACGGCGCCGGCCATTTTTTTCATGGTCGGCTCGCCGATGTTCGCGGTGCCGCAACTGCGTTCCTGCAATCGCATTGGTGAGCGGCGTCTGCGCTGGGACCATCGCCGCACAAGCGCTAAACTCAGCGCCATCAATCAAATACATGGAGCGGTCCGATGAAGCATTGCCTGCTGGGGTTCGTGCTGGGCGTCGTCCCGATGGTGGCGGGTGCACTTGATGCCGAATTCGATCTGGACGGCAATCAGGTCAACCAGGAAGATTTCGAGTCGATGGCCGAGGACATCACCGCCGTACTCAACTACAAGGCGCTGGGGCCGGCCGAACCGCTGGGCCTGGTCGGTTTTGGCATCGGCGCGTTTGCATCCTACGTGGCCACCGAAGACGACGGCCCCTGGCGGCGGGTCACCAACGACAGCGTCGATGAAATCGGCATGGTCGGCATCGCCGCCCAAAAAGGCCTGCCGCTGGGTTTGGACGTGGGCCTGAGTTATGCCTACATCCCCGGCGCGGATGCCGACGTCATTGGCGGCGAAGTGCGCTACGCGCTGCTCGATGGTGGCCTGGCGCAACCGGCCGTCGCGCTGCGTGGCACCTATACCGTGCTCACCGGCGTGGATGATTTTGATTTCGACGCCTACGGCCTGGACATTTCCATCTCCAAGGGTTTTGGTCCGCTCACGCCCTACGCCGGCGCCGGTTATGTCTGGAGCCGCTATGAGATCGATGAGTCCGTGCAGGGGTTGCAGGACACCGATGTGGACGAATCACGCATCTTCATCGGCCTGCGCCTGAGTCTGTTGTTCGGCATTACCCCGGAATACGAACGCATCGGTGATCGGGACGTATTCAACCTGCGCGCCGGTTTTACCTTTTGAACGGGGTCCGCGAGCCGCATGTTTGACCGACTACTAAAACAGCTGAAGATCGAGCCACGCGAGCCGGTGCGCGATCACCGGCTCGCCGTTGCCGTGTTGCTGCTGGAGTGCGCCCGCGCCGACTTCGACCAAAGCGAGGTCGAAATCATCGCGGTGCGCGATGCCCTGCGGCAGGAATACGGGCTGGCCGAAGAAGAACTGGAAACCCTGATCGGCAGCGGCGGCGCGCAGGCCAGGGAAGCCATCTCCCTGCACGATACCGTCGCCCAATTGAATGAGCAGATGTCGCCCGATGAAAAACGACAGCTGATGGCCATGCTTTGGCGCGTGGCCTATGCGGATGATCATCTGGACCCACAGGAAGAGCACTTGCTGCGGCGTCTGGCGGACCTGTTGTACGTGCCCCACGCCGATTTTGTACGGGAAAAATTGGCGGCGTCGAAAAACTGAGCGTGGCTGAACAAGACAGGCCGTGTTCGGTTCCGTCCAATGTAGGCCAGGCCATGCCCACCAACCGAGGTTCATGTTCCCAACGGTTGCGGTGGCCATGGGTCGCCCTACGGGGCGGTGCGGTCCAAGTCGTCAATCCAGATAAAACTGCTGCTGAAAACGAATGCCGATGGGCCGCTGCGTGCCTTCGGGTGTGACGCTGAGATCAAAATTCAGATACTCGCCGTCCAGGGCTTGAAGTTGAGCCAGCAGATAATGAACGTCGGCTTCGCGTTCTGATCGCAGCCTCAGTTTCTGTACGTGACCCAGCAGGCTGCTGGCGTTGCCGTTTCCGGTGGCGGCGACGGATTGGGTCTGTCCGTCGGCCAGCACGCGTTGTGCGTTGAGCACCAACAGAATCCTGCGACTGCTGCGGCTGACGCCGAACCGTTTGGCGACTTCGGGTTGCAGGTCGGTGGTCGGCAGGGCGGCGTAATGCACGCGAAAGCCGTCTTGCTCCACATACTGCTCGGCGCGCGCGGTCAGCGTGGTCAGCAACAGCGCGATGGCGATGATGGCCCGGCTCATTGTGCGTTCGGCGCCTGAAGTTGATAGAGCGCAAGCTCGCTGAACACATTCGGCCAGTAGCGAATGCGAGCATGGTCGTGATGGCTGCGATCCAGCAGGCTGCGTTTTTCCACTTGCCAGTCCTGAAGCTGGCACAGCTCTTCGAAGTCGCGCACCGTGCAAAGGTGGATGTTGGGCGTGTCGAACCAGCGGTTGGGCAGGTCTGAGGTAACCGGCATTTTTCCGAACATCAGCTGCAGGCGAACACGCCAATGGCCGAAATTGGGAAAGGTGACGATGGCGTGCCGGCCCACGCGCAGCATTTCGCTCAGCATCTGGTCGGGCCGTTGCAGCGCCTGCAGGGTTTGCGTGAGCAACACGTAGTCAAACGAGCCGCTGTCGAAGTCCATCAGGCCGTCGTCGAGGTCGGCCTGAATCACGTTGATGCCCGCGCTGACGCAGGCGGCGACGTTGGCGGTGTCGATTTCCAGGCCATAACCCTTGACCTGGCGTGATTGACGCAGGTGGGACAGCAGCTGACCGTCGCCACAACCCAGGTCGAGCACGCTGGCGCCGGGCGGAATCCATTCGGCAATGGCGGCGAGGTCGGAACGTAATGGGCTCATGAGATTTCTCGCACGTCTTTGGCGACCCGCCGCATGTAAGCGCCGAAGATGCGGTGATAATCCGAAAGCGGCATGAGGAAGTCGTCGTGCCCGAGCTGTGACTCGATCAAGGCGTAGCTGACATCGCGTCCGGCCTGCAACAGGCCGCGCACGATTTCTCGCGAACGCGATGCGGCAAAGCGCCAGTCACTGGAAAAGGCGAGCACCAGAAAGCGCGCGCGGGCCTGGCGCAGGGCGTCGGTCAGTGAGTCATCGTAATCACGCGCCGGGTCGAAATAATCCAGCGCCTTGGTCATCAGCAGATAGGTGTTGGCGTCAAAGCGATCCACAAAGCTTTGTCCCTGATGGCGCAGATAGCTTTCGACCTCGAACTCCACGTCGAAGTTGAACGCGCGGTCGGCCTGGCGCAGCTCGGTGCCGAACTTGGCGCGCATCGCCTGATCCGACAAATAGGTGATATGCCCCAGCATCCGCGCCAGTTTCAGACCGCGCGAAGGGACGACGTCGTGTGCATAGAAGTGGCCACCGTGAAAGTCCGGGTCCGACAGAATCGCCTGCCGCGCGATTTCATTGAAGGCGATGTTCTGCGCCGAAAGCTTTGGCGCGGCGGCGATCACCACCGCGTTCTTCACCCGTTCCGGACAATCGATTGCCCATTGCATGGCCTGCATGCCGCCCAGCGAGCCGCCGATGACCGCCGCCCAGGTGTTGATCCCCAGCCGGTCCGCCAGCAAGGCCTGTGAGCGCACCCAGTCACGAACGGTCAGCAAGGGAAAGTCGGGGCCCCAGGCCTTGCCGGTGGAAGGGTTGATGGAGCTGGGGCCGGACGAGCCCTGACAGCCGCCCAGATTGTTCAGGCAGACGACGAAGAATTCGTCGGTGTCGATGGGTTTGCCGGGGCCGATGCAGTTATCCCACCAGCCGGGTTTTTTGTCGTCGACGGAATAGCGGCCCGCGGCATGGTGATCCCCAGACAGCGCGTGACAGACCAGCACGGCGTTGGACGCGGCGGCGTTCAGGCGGCCATAGGTTTCCACCATCAGCTCGAAGCCGTCCAGCGAGCGACCGCTTTCCAGTTGCAGCGTCTGATCGAAACGCAGCAGCTCAGGGCGGACCAGTCCGATCGAGTCGGACAGCAAGGCAGCGTCGTTCATCGATTACCGAAACACCCCGGGCAGCGGCAACAAGCGTGACAGCACTTGTAGCGCCAGGATCACCACCAGCGGTGAAAGGTCCAGTCCGCCGATGGGCGGAATCACGCGGCGAATCGGCCGCAACAGCGGTTCGTTCAAGCTCCACAAAATATTGGCGGCGGGGTTGTTGATCCCCGGCCCGACCCACGACAGAATCGCCTGCGCAAACAGGCTGATGGTGTACAGCGAGGCGCCCAGCGAAAAGACTTTCAGCAAGGCGAACCACAGCGCCGAACCCAGGCCGGTGCTGACGCTCACCATCCACATCACCACGTAGATATAGGCGGTGGACAACAGCAGCAGCAACACGCAGGCGGCCACGTCCAGCGTGCGCCAGCGCGGCACCAGGTTCTGAAACGGACCAAGAATCGGCTGCGTCAGCTTCCATACCAATTGCGAGATCGGGTTATAGAAGTCGGCTTGCAGCCAGGCCAGCAGTACCCGCAACATCACCACGCCCAGAAACAGATTCATCAGCGTGGTCATCAGAAAATAGACGGCGTTGTCGACGTTGGCGCCCATGTTGAATAGGTGGTTTGATTATTGGTTGGCGGCGGCGATTTCGTCGCCGAGTTGCTGTGAGCGATCATGCGCCGCGCGCAGCGCCTGTTCGACGGTCCGGCGCAGGCCGGCGTTTTCAAGGTGATTCAGGGCGGCCTCGGTGGTGCCGCGTTTGGAGGTGACGCGCGCGCGCAAGGCGGCGGCGTCCTCGGCATCCTGCTCCAGCATGCGTGCGGCGCCAACGCAGGTTTGGCTGGCCAGCGTCATCGCCGTTTCGGCGCTCAGGCCCAGCGCAACGCCGGCGTCGCGCATGGCTTCAACCAGCAGGAAGAAATAAGCCGGGCCGGAGCCGGACACGGCGGTGACGGCGTCCAGATCCTGCTCGCGCTCCAGCCAGCACACCGCACCACAGGCCGACAGGATGTTTTCCGCCGCCTGGCGGGCCGATGGCGGCGTGTCACTGGAAGCGTAGAGTCCGCTGATGCCGGCGCCGTACAGGGCAGGGGTGTTGGGCATGCAGCGCACGTAATGCAGGTTTTCACCCAAGCTGTTCTTCAGCGTTTGCAGGCGCACGCCGGCGGCGATGGAAACGATGGTGCTTCCAGGCGCTGGCGAAAGCTGTGACAGCACCGTGCCAATCTGTTGCGGTTTCACCGCCAGCACGAAACTGTCGCAATGGTGTGGAAGGTCCGCGCCGGGCGCAATCACCGCGATGTCGAAGCGCGCCTGCAAGGCGCGCGCGCGCGCTGCGTCGGGCTCGACCACCGTGATCCGCTCGCGTGGGTGGCCCTGCTGCAATAATCCGCCAATCATGCTGGCGGCCATGTTGCCGCCACCGATGAATACAATGCCCTGATTCAATACGGGCGCTCCAAGAGTAGCCAATACAAGGCCCGCTATCATAAGCGGTCCAAGCCTATGACGAACAACAAACAGACTGGCGGCGGTGGTGGCGCCAAGCGATCTTCCCACCGATCGAGCGCCGCGCATGAGCGGGTATTGAAGCGCTACCGAACGCGCATCGAGCAAGCCGCGGAACGCGTTTACGATGTTGCCCAACGTTCGCCTTTGCAGGCAGCGCCCAAACTCAGCCATCGGCTGGGCAATACGGTGTGGCTCAAGCGCGAAGATATGCAGCCGGTGCATTCGTTCAAGTTGCGAGGCGCCTACAACAAGATTGCCAGCCTGCCGGATGCGGTCCGGCAACGCGGCATCATCTGCGCCTCGGCCGGCAATCACGCCCAGGGCGTGGCGTTGGCCGGCCGTCAGATGGGCGTGCCGGCGTGGATCGTGATGCCCAAAACCACACCCAGCATCAAGGTGGACGCGGTGCGTGCGCTGGGTGGCAAGGCGATTCTGCACGGCGATGCCTACGACGATGCGCAGGCGCACGCCATTGCATTGGCCGAGCAGCGCGGCATGTGCCTGATCCATCCCTATGACGATCCCGACGTGATTGCCGGGCAGGGCACCATCGGCTGTGAGCTGTTGCAACAGGCCGGGGAACAGGGGCAGCGGTTCGACGCCATCTTTGTCTGTACCGGCGGCGGCGGTTTGCTGGCGGGGGTTGCCGCCTGGGTCAAAGCGCATTCGCCGCGCACCAGAATCATCTGCGTCGAACCCGAGGATTCCAACTGCATGGGCGCGGCGCTCAAGGCCGGTCGCCGCGTCAAGCTGCCGCAGGTTGGCTTGTTCGCCGATGGCGTTGCGGTGCGTCAGGCGGGCGAGGAAACCTTCGCCGTGGCGCGCCATCTGGTGGATGAGAGCATCGTCGTCAGCGTCGATGAAATCTGCGCCGCGATTCGTGACGTGTTCAACGAAGTGCGTGCGCTGCCCGAACCGGCGGGCGCCCTGGGTGTTGCCGGCGTCAAACGCTGGGTGCTGGACAAAGGCGTCAGCGGCAAGAACCTGTGCGCCATCGTTTCCGGCGCCAACGTCAATTTTGACCGCCTGCGTCATATCGCCGAACGCAGCGAACTGGGCGACGAGGCCGAGGCCCTGCTGGCGGTCACCATCGACGAAAAGCCCGGCGCCTACAAGAAATTTCTGCGACAGCTCGGGCGTCGCGCGGTCACCGAATTCAACTACCGCTACGCCTCGGACTCGGCTGCGCATATTTTCGTCGGCGTGCGGCTGACCCAGGGGCATGAGGAGCGCATCGCGCTGATCGATGCGCTGCGCCAACACGGCTATCCAGTGGTGGACATGTCCGGCAATGAAATGGCCAAGATGCACGTGCGCTTCATGGTTGGCGGTCGCGCGCCGGGTTTGGACAACGAGCGCCTGTTCCGATTCGAATTCCCGGAGCGCCCTGGTGCGGCGCTGGACTTTCTCAACGCCGTTGGCAGCCGCTGGAACATCTCGCTGTTTCATTACCGCAATCACGGCGCTGCATTCGGTCGCGTCTTGTGTGGCCTGCAGGTGCCCTACCGTGAACGCGCCGAATGCCGGCGTTCGCTGGACGGCCTGGGTTATCGCTATTGGGAAGAAAGCGATAACCCAGCATACGAGATGTTTCTGGGAACCGACTGAAAACGCCAGTGTTTGCCCTTGGCTTGCCGCAGTTCACAGCAGTGGGATCGTCGGCTGGCGAGTCGCCGGCATTCGCCGCAATACACAACTGCGGCTGCGGCCTCAATTCAGTCGATAACTCAGTCGATATAAAGCGAGCTGACCGATTCTTCGGCGCTGACCCGGCGAATGGTCTCCGCCAGCAATCCACCGATCGACAGTTGGCGGATTTTGGGGCAGGTGGCGGCGGCTTCACTGAGCGGAATCGAGTCGGTGACGACCAGTTCGTCCAGCTGTGAATTGCTGATGTTGTCCACCGCCGGGCCGGACAGGACCGGGTGGGTGACATAGGCGACCACGCGAATCGCGCCCGCGTCCTTGAGGGCGCCGGCGGCCTGACCCAGGGTGCCGGCGGTGTCCACCAGGTCATCCACCAGAACGCAGGTCTTGTCATTCACATCGCCAATGATGTTCATCACCTTGGCTTCATTGGGGCGCGGGCGGCGTTTGTCGATGATGGCCAGATCCGCATCGTCCATGCGCTTGGCGACGGCGCGGGCGCGCACCACGCCGCCAACGTCGGGTGAGACGACGATGAGGTTTTCGTATTTCTGCCGCCAGATGTCGCCCAGCAGCACCGGACTGGCGTAGACGTTGTCGACCGGGATGTCGAAAAAGCCCTGGATCTGATCGGCATGCAGGTCCACGGTGAGCACGCGGTCGGCGCCGCATTCGCCAATCATGTCGGCCACCACCTTGGCGGATATGGGCACGCGGGTGGAGCGCGGACGCCGATCCTGACGCGCGTAGCCGAAGTAGGGGATGACCGCGGTGATGCGCGAGGCGCTGGCGCGCTTGAGCGCGTCCAGCATCATCGCCAGTTCCATGAAGTTGTCGTTGGTCGGCGCGCAGGTGGGCTGGATCACGAACACGTCGCGACCGCGCACGTTTTCCAGAATTTCGACCTGAATCTCGCCGTCGGAAAAGCGGCTCACCACCGCCTTGCCCAGCGAGAAGCGCATGTAGTTGGCAATCTCGTTCGCCAGCCGCGGGTTGGCGTTGCCGGTGAACAGCATCAATTGAGATTCGGACATGGGCGAGTCGATGTTCAGTGGTGGGGCTGGCGCGCTGTGGTCATGGATGGGCTTTCGCTGGCGACCGGTCGTCCGACATGTTTGAAATGGCTGGGGCGGCAGGATTCGAACCTGCGCATGGCGGGATCAAAACCCGCTGCCTTACCGCTTGGCTACGCCCCAGTGTCATCAAAGTCCGGTGATTATACAAAGCGCCGCCGCTTCACCCCGCGCGCAATCGCGCCAGCGGCGATTCGTTCAAGCCCCGCGCGATGAAACTGGACCATCCGACGGGGGTTTGCGCGCGCGCCATCAGCGCCTCGGGACGTGAGGCGAACGCGGCGAACACCGAGGCGCCAGTGCCGCTCATGCGCGCATTGCCGAACTGGGACAGCCAGCGCAGCGCTTCGTCCACCAGCGGATAACGCGCGCGGGTGACGGCCTCGCAATCATTGCCGACGCCGCTGCCGGTTCGAAACTGATGCATGCTCAGGCGCGGCGTGTCGCGCTTGAGCGCGGGGTCGGTGAACACCGCACGGGTGCTGACGGCCACCGGGGGTGTCACCACCAGAAACCAGGGTTCGGGGAGCTCGATGGTGCTCAGACGTTCGCCCACGCCTTCGGCGAAACTGGCATGTCCGTGAATGAACACCGGCACGTCGGCACCGATCTTGAGTCCCAGTGCGGCCAGTTCGTCGCGGGTAAAGCCCAGGTTCCAGAGCCGGTTGAGTGCAACCAGTGTGGTCGCCGCATTGCTCGAACCACCGCCCAGTCCGCTGCCCAGCGGCAGTCGCTTTTCGATCCGGATGTCCGCGCCCAGTTCACAACCGCTGGCTCTGGACAATAATTCGGCGGCGCGGATGGCCAAATCTTGTTCCGGCGGCACCTGTTCGAGCCCGCCGATTCTCTGGCACAGGCCGTCACCGCGCGGCCGGAAGAACAGACTGTCGCCGTGATCCAGGAACTGGAACACGGTTTGCAGATCGTGATAGCCGTCGGCGTGCCGCCCCGTTACGTGCAGAAACAGGTTGATCTTGGCGGGCGCCGGCCACGGAAAATCGGCCGTCAACGGTGCTTGGTGGAACGGACTCATGGCGCGTTTGGACAACAAAGTTGATCCCATTGATCAGCCACCAGGCGGAGCTGGGTTTGGCCGTTGCTGGCGTTGATGCGACGCGGCAGGCTGATGCCGGCCACGGTCTGATATTCCAGATACTCCAGTTGCCAGCCACTTTGCACGATGCGCCCGGCGCGGCCGCTTTCGTCCAGTTCCAGGTGGTGAGCGATGCCGGATTGTGGCCGACCCAGGGCCCAGTCCCGCAAGCCGTTGATGGGCAGCTGCCAGCCGTAATGTGTACGAATCCAGGACTCCGGGTCGGCGGTAAAGGCCTCCCCCTTGGCGTGACGAACGGTGACCGCTTGCGGGTCACCGGACAGCTCGGTGGCGCCGCTGCCCAGCGGACCGGAAACACGCATCCTGAATTGTGCGTCAGCGAATTGTTGCCAGCGCAGCTTGGCGCGAAAGCCGAGCAAGCCGCCGGCCATTCTGGCGTCCAGCCGGAACGCTTTGACCGCTGCCAGCTGCGCCTGATGCGCCTGCCAGCGGGCGCCGATGTCAGCCGGCGTCTGGCTCGGGTTCGGCCGGTGTGTGGCACAAGCGCCGATCAGGCAGCTCATGGCTACCAGCATGAGACGGACGGCGCTCACGGTCGCAGACGCTGTAGAGTTTCCCGCAACACCTCATGATCGGGTTCGGTACCCAGGGCGCGATCCCAGATTTGTTGCGCGCGCTCGCGCTCACCCAGGTGCCACAACACCTCACCCAGGTGCGCGGCGATTTCCGGATCCTGAACCTGCGCATAGGCTTTTTCCAGATATTCCCGCGCGGATTCGGTGTCGCCGAGCTTGTATTCGACCCAGCCCATGCTGTCGATAATGGCCGGATCTTCGGGTGACAGCTCCAGCGCGCGTGAAATCAGCTTGTGTGCTTCGGCGTATCGCTGGGTGTGCACGGTGAGCATGTAGCCCAGCGCATTCATGGCGCGATCATCCTGCGGGTTGTCGGCCAGAATACTGCGCAAGTCGGCCTCGGCGCGCGCCAGATCATGGTTCTTTTCGTGCGCCAGGGAGCGGCCGTAGAGCAGGTCCGGGTTGGCGGGGTCGCTGTCCAGCGCCAGGCTGTAGAAACTGACCGCTTCGGCGTGTTGGCCGACTTCGACCAACAGCTCGCCTTCGGCCAGCAGAAAACGCTGCTCCAGCGCGGGGGCGCGGTGGCGCCAGTTGGCCAGCAGGGCACGGCCTTCGTCCAGGCGTTGCAGCTGTCCCAACACCACTGCGCGGCGCAGTATCGCTTCCACCTGGCGGTCACCATCCTGGGCGTCCTCGTAGTGGGCAAGTGCGTCTGCAAAGCGTGACTGCGCTTCGGCCACGCGACCGAGTTGAAACTGGATTTCGGTGGCCCGGTCCGGATCATCGGCCAGCGATTGCAGCAACTGCCTGGCGCGCTCCAGCTCGCCATCGTTGATCGACATGATGCCCAGCGCGTAACGTGCGTCGTCGTGCTTGCCGTCTTGCTGCAGCGCCTTGTGCAGGGTTTGCCGCGCGTGCGCGCGTTGACGCGCTTCCAGCAACAGCTTGACGTAGGCCATGCGCAGATCGCGCGCATCCTCGGGCTGTTGCTGGGTGAGCCTGGCCATGCGCTGGTCGGCTTCGGCCAGCGCCGGCTTGCGTACCAGCACGCCCACCATCAGCAGCTGGTAATCGCGTGATTCGGCTTCCAGCGCCAGCGCCTTGCGCGCCGAGGCCTCGGCCTGTACCAGGTTGTCGTAGCGCAACGCGGCCAGCGCCATGGCGTAATGCGCGCCCGCCAGTTGGCGATGCTCGTCCACCAGACGCGCCAGCACCGACTGCACCGGCTCGGCGGCGTCGCGATCGGCGGACAGTATCAGCGCCACATGGCGAAACCCTTCAGCCGGACCTTGGCGATGCCCGTCAATAATGGCCTTGGCCTGTTCATGCACTACTTCCAGCTCGCCAGTGCGCAGGGCCAGGCGGGCGATGACTTCGCGCGGCTCCACGCTGCCGGGGGCGATTTGCAGCCAGCGCTTGGCGGCGGCGGCGGACAAGGCGCCGTCACGCGCACTCAGCGCCAACTCGGTTGCGCGTCGCGCCAGCGTGGCATCGGGGACGATGGAAAGCGCACGCAGAAACTCGCGCGCGGCGATGGCTGGTTCGTTGCGTCCTGCCGCCATTTCGCCGGCGAGCACGTGATACTGGGCCTGCGCGCGTTTGTGCGCGGCCGGCCCGTGGTCGTCGGCATTGGTCGCCAGCGGCGCCTTGGCCACTTCGGTGGATGGCGAGGTGGGGTCCGATGTTTGCGACGTTTCCGGCGCTTCGGCGCCGGCGGCCTGGCTTGCGCCGTCGCCAGACGGCAGGCTCGCGCAGGCGCTCAGCGCCAGACTCTGCGCCAGACTCAGCGCCAAGGGAATCAATGAGGAATGCAAGCGGGCCACGTTGCCTGAAATAGCCTGGAAAAGAGTAGGACGACGCTATGGTACTCCGGTTCCCTGATCGCCCGACGGTGAGCGCGGACTTGAGGCTTGCGGTCGCAGTTTGGGAAAATGTCGTCGGATTCCAAGCAGGCAGCACATGGCCCTGATCACGCTCGGGCTGAGCCACCACAGCGCACCGGTGAACGCGCGCGAAAAACTGGCGTTTACCGAAGCCGAATTGTCGGCCGCCTTGGCGCGTCTGCGCGCCATGGCCGGTATCGATGAAGCCGCGATTCTGTCCACCTGCAATCGCACCGAAATCATGACCGTGGCCGCGCCGGAGATGGAGGCGGCGCTGATGCAATGGTGGCGGCGTGAGCTGAATGCGCCGGACGGTCTGATCGAACGCTTCGCCTACACCCATGTTGATGAAAACAGCGTCCTGCACAGTTTGCGGGTGGCCGCAGGGCTGGATTCGATGGTTTTGGGGGAGCCGCAGATTCTGGGCCAGATGAAGCACAGCTTTGCCACCGCAAGGCAAAGCGACTCACTGGGGCCGGTGTTGTCGCGGCTGTTTCAACACGCCTTCGCGGTGGCCAAGATCGTACGCAGTCGGACCCAGGTTGGTGCGCATCCGGTCTCGGTGGCGTACGCCGCGGTGCAGTTGGCCAAGCAGATTTTTTCCGATTTGAAGCGGGAAAGCGCCTTGCTGATCGGCGCCGGCGAAACAATGGGCTTGATCGCGCGCCATCTGCGGGGGCAGGGGGTGGGCCGGATCGTGGTGGCCAATCGCAGCCTCGAGCGCGCCAACCGCCTGGCGCGTGAGATCCACGGCTATGCCATCAGCCTGTCGGATCTGCCGGCCTATCTGGGCGATGCGGATCTGGTGGTGTCGTCCACCGCATCGCGTGCGCACGTGATCGAAAACGCCGCCATGCAGGGTGCGCTGCGCAAGCGGCGTCGCAAGCCGGTGTTCATGATCGACCTGGCGGTGCCGCGCGATATCGATCCGCGGATCGGCAAACTGGAAGATATTTATCTCTACACGCTGGACGACCTGCGCAACGTCATCGCCCAGAATCAACGCGCACGCGCTGCGGCCGCCGAGCAGGCGGAGCTGTTGGTCAGCGAATATGCGCGTGAATTTACCCATTGGCTGGAGAGTCGCAACGCCGGCGCGATGATTCGGCAAATACGTGAGCAGGCGCGTGATCACCGTGACGTGGTACTGGCGCGTGCGCAGCGCAAGCTGGCGGCGGGCGCCGAACCTGAGGCGGTGTTGAGTTTCGTGGCCGATACGCTCAGTAACAAGATCCTGCACGCGCCCAGCCGTCAGTTGCGGCGGGCGGGGACGGTGGAGCAGGCCTTGCTGCTGAACGCGGCGCGCAAGCTGTTCGAGATTCCCGAGGACGACGATCAGATTTGAGATACTGCGCGGCTGATTTTCTGCCGGCGGCCCACCGCGGCAAACCCTATTCATCGCATGCAAGCCTCTCTGATCAACAAACTGCAGGCCCTGGTCGACCGACGCGCGGAGATCGAACGCGAGCTGTCCGACCCTGCGGTGGCGGCGGACGCCGACCGCTTCAAGCGCCTGTCGCAGGAATACGCCGGCCTGGGACCGTCGGTGGAGGCCTTCGCGGCCTGGCAGGCGGTGTTGAGTGAAATAGACGATCTGCAGGCCATGCAGCGCGATCCGGACGAGGAAATGCGCGCCATCGCCAAACAGGAACTGGAAGACGCCCAGACGCGTCGCGCGGCGTTGGAGCAACAGTTGCAGCTGGCTCTGGTGCCGCGCGACCCGATGGACGACGCCAACGTGTTCCTGGAAATCCGCGCCGGCACCGGCGGCGACGAGGCGGCGATTTTTGCGGGCGATTTGCATCGCATGTACAGCCGTTACGCCGAACAGCGCGGCTGGGAAATGGAGATTCTGTCGCTCAGCGAAGGTGAGCACGGCGGCTACAAGGAAATCATCTCGCGCATCGCCGGCTTTGGCGCCTTCTCCCAACTCAAGTTCGAATCCGGCGCGCATCGGGTGCAACGCGTGCCGGAGACCGAAGCCCAGGGGCGAATTCACACCAGCGCCGCCACGGTGGCGATTCTGCCGGAGGTGGAACAGGCGCAGGAGGTGGAGATCAATAACGCGGATCTGCGCATCGACACTTTTCGCGCCAGCGGCGCCGGCGGTCAGCACGTCAACAAGACCGACTCTGCCATCCGCATCACCCATTTGCCGACCGGCATTGTCGTTGAGTGCCAGGACGAGCGTTCACAGCACAAGAATCGCGCGCGCGCCATGAGTTTGTTGTCCGCCCGACTGCTGGATGCCGAGCGTAGTCAGCAACAGTCGGAATTGGCCGCGACCCGCAAACAATTGGTGGGCAGCGGGGATCGCAGTGAGCGCATTCGCACTTACAACTTTCCACAGGGCCGGGTGACTGATCATCGCATCGGCCTGACGCTGTACCAGCTCGACCGCGTGATTCAGGGCGATCTGGACGCCGTTGTCCAGCCGTTGCTGAGTGAATATCAAGCCGAATTGCTGGCCGAGCTGAATCAGTGAGCGCGGTGATGGCGCCGCCCAAGTCACAGCCGGTCCGCGAGCTGTTGGCGCGTGGGCGTCGGGTGCTGGCCGCATTGGGCGAAACTGCTGCGATGGAGGCCGAGCTGTTGCTGGCTGTTGCCAGCGGGCATTCGCGCGCGCGTCTGGTTGCATTTCCGGAAATGCCGGTGGAAATGCAGGCGGCGCGGCATTTCGAAGCCTTGTTGGCAAGACGCGCGGCCACAGAACCGTTTGCGTACATCACCGGCCAGCAGGAATTCTGGTCGCTGACGCTTGAGGTGTCGCCGGCGGTGCTGATTCCGCGACCGGAAACCGAGTTGCTGGTGGAATGGGCGCTGCAGTTGCTGCCTGCAAACCAGACGCCAAGCGTGCTTGATCTGGGCACCGGCAGCGGCGCCATCGCCTTGGCCATCAAGAAAGAGCGACCCCATGCCGATGTGTGCGCCTGTGATCGAAGTCCCGCGGCGCTTGCTGTGGCGGCTGAAAACGCGCACCAACTGAACTTGCCTCTGCGCTTGCTCGCGGGCAGTTGGTTCGCGCCCTTGTCGGGGATGACATTTGATCTGATCGTCGCCAATCCGCCTTATGTTGCCGATGGCGACGCACATCTCCACGCGCTCGGCCATGAGCCGCAATCGGCACTGGTTGCTGGCGCAGATGGTCTGGAGGATTTGCGCCATATCATCGCTGAGGCCGCCGCGTATCTGCGTGCGGGCGCGCATCTGTTGCTGGAACACGGGTGCCAGCAAGCTGAAGCGGTGACCCAGCTGCTGCGCCAAGCCGGTTTTAGCGACGTCCAGACGCGCGCGGATCTGGCGGGCTTGCCGCGCGCCAGCGGTGGACGCAAAGCATGAGTGACCTGGGCCGCTATTCGCGCCAGGTCGTTTTGCCGGAAGTCGGCGTCAACGGTCAGGCCATGCTGACCGACTCCTGCGTGTTGCTGATCGGCATGGGCGCGCTGGGCTCGGCAGCGGCCAGCTGTCTGGCCGGCGCCGGGGTCGGTCATTTGATGATCAATGATTTTGATCGTCTGCAAGTCAGCAATCTGCATCGGCAACTGCTGTATCGCGAAACCGATGTTGGGCGTTGCAAAGTCGATGCGGCGAAAGCCCAGTTGGGCGGACTCAATGCGCAGCTTGAAATCACCACGCTGCCGCAGCGTCTGCCGCCGGACGCGCTCCAGGACGCGGTGCGGCAAGCGGATGTGGTGCTGGATTGCAGCGACAACTTTCCCACCCGCTTCGCCGTCAACGCCGCTTGCGTGGCCATGCGCAAGCCGCTGGTCTGCGGCGCGGCGATCCGTCTGGAAGGGCAGCTCTGCGTATTCGATCTGCGCCATGGCGGACCTTGCTACGCCTGCCTGTATCCACAAACCGGCGAGGCTGCCGAGCGTTGTGAGGACGCCGGCATTCTGGGGCCAGTGTCTCAGGTGATTGGCGGCCTGCAAGCGCTGGCGGCCATCAAACTGCTGATTGGCATCGAGCAGCCCATCGCGCAGCTACAGGTTTGGGACGCGCTGCGAATGGAAAACAGAACACTGAAATTATCCAGCGATCCCGCCTGCGGGGTTTGTTCGGGGACCAAAAATGACTAGGCAAGACCTGATGATTCCGCGCCGGTTGGCGATTCACATCCTGCATGCGGCGCAAAGCGCCAAGCCGCAATCCATCGCCGGCGAGATTGCGCAGCGCAACGGTACGCCGGCCGCTTTCATTCTCGATGGCCAGGCCTTGCCCGAAGGTCACGCCCATTGGGCGGACCTGCGTTCTGAGCCCAATCGCCAGGCAGTGCCGAGCGCGGACGAGTTGACGCCGGATCGGCGCCTGATTCTGGTTTCTCTGGACACCAAGGGCGTGCTGCAAATGCGCGGCTGGGAGTTGCACCAAGGCCAGCCGCAGGAACGGGTTCTGAAAATCATCGAATAACGGCGGTTGCGTGGCGACGTCGCCGGGCAAGCATTCATCGCCGCTGGGCTGGCGGATCTGGCAGCTGGCCTGGCCATTGATGCTGGCCAATTGCGCCGCGCCCTTGCTGGGCTTTGCGGACACCGCCGTGATCGGAAATACCGGCTCCACCGAGGCATTGGGGGCCATCGCACTCGGCGCGCTGATTTTCAATTTTCTGTATTGGGGCTGTGGTTTTCTGCGTATGGGCACCACCGGCTTCGTGGCGCAGGCAAGGGCGCGCGGCGATCAGCCGGAAGTGACGGCAACGCTGTTGCGCGCACTCATGATGGGGTTTCTGATCGGCGTGGCGTTCGTCATCACGCAGACGCTGGTGGCGAGTCTGGCGCTGTCCCTGCTGGACGCCAGCGCCGCGGTGGAAGCGCAGACGCGTGCGTACCTTGTCTGTCGCATCTGGGGGGCGCCGGCATCGCTGGCCAGCTTCGCCATCCTCGGTGCATGGATCGGTCTGGGCCGCAGTGATCTGGTATTGAAGTTTCAGCTGTTTCTGAATGGCGTCAATATCGCCCTGGACCTGTGGTTGGCCGGGGTGATGGACTGGGGCGTGGTCGGCATTGGTGTGGGCACTGCCATTGCCGAATGGCTCAGTTTTTTACTGGCGCTGGTTTTGCTGGCGCGCAATCTGGTCGATCGGAATGGAAAACGCCCCGAGCTGCCCTGGGCGCTGATGCTTGACCGTCAAGGCCTGCGGCAAAGCCTTGCGGCCAACGGCGACATTATCCTGCGCACGCTGTTCATGTTGTTCGGCTTTGCCTGGTTCACCAATCAGGCGGCGGGTTTCGGCGATGAGGTATTGGCCGCCAATCACATTCTGTTGCAATTCATCACCTTCAGCGCCTTGATTCTGGATGGTTTTGCGCACGCCGCGGAGCCGTTGGTGGGGCAGGCGATTGGTGAAAAAAGGCGTCGCTATTTTGACGCGGTGTTGCGCACATCATTGGCCTGGTCGGCCAGCAGCGCCTTGTGTCTTGCGGTGGGTATTTTCGTTATCGGCCCGCAGGCGATTCAATGGTTTACCGATATTTCCTCGGTCCGTGCGCTGGCGCAGGGTTATCTGTTTTATGCCGCCATGTACGTTGGGTTATCTTTCGCTGCGTTTCAGCTCGACGGCATTTTCATCGGTGCCACCCAGACCCAGGAGATGCGCAATGCCTCCGGCATGGCGTTGGCGGTATTCATCGTCGCCTGGTATTTGCTCAGCGTCCGTTTTGGTTATCACGGATTGTGGTGGGCGATGCTGATTTACGTCGCGGCGCGAGCATGCACGCTAGGCGTCTACTTGCCGCGTCTGCGCGCGCGGATGCTCGATTAGAAATGGGTCTAATGTCGGAAGTGGCGGGTGCCGCTGAACACCATCGCCATGCCGGCTTCGTCGGCGGCCTGAATCACTTCGGAGTCGCGCATGGAACCACCGGGTTGAATCACCGCGGTGATGCCGGCGGCGGCGGCCGCATCGATGCCGTCCCGGAACGGGAAAAACGCATCCGAGGCCATCACCGAACCCTTGACCGTCAGGTTTTCGTCCGCCGCCTTGATGCCGGCGATCCTGGCCGAATACACCCGGCTCATCTGACCGGCGCCGACGCCGATGGTGCGGCCGGACTTGGCGTAGACGATGGCATTGGATTTCACATATTTGGCCACGCGTGCGGCGAACACCAGGTCCTGGATTTCCTCGTTGCTGGGCGTGCGTTGGCTGACCACCTTGAGCTGATCGGCCGACGCCAGCGCGGTATCGCTGTCCTGCACCAGCACGCCGCCGTTGACTTGTTTGAGTTCCAGCCGCGCGCTGTGTTCACCTTCCCAATCGCCGACTTGCAGCAGACGCAGATTGGGTTTGGCTGCTGCCACCGCACGGGCTGCATCAGAAACGGCGGGCGCCAGAATCACCTCGGCGAATTGCTGTTCCAGAATGCGCTGGAGAAGCTGATCGTCCAGCGCCCGGTTGACGGCGATGATGCCGCCAAAGGCGGAGGTGGGATCGGTTTCAAAAGCGCGCGCATAGGCGGTGCTGATGCCGTCGTGGCTGATCGCCACGCCGCAGGGATTGGCGTGTTTGACGATCACGCAAGCGGGCTGCTCAAAGGCTTTGACGCATTCCAGCGCGGCGTCGGCATCGGCGATGTTGTTGTAGGAAAGCGCCTTGCCCTGTAGCTGTTCGGCGGCGGCAATCGAGCCTTGCGGGGCGTCCTTCTGCCGGTAAAAGGCGGCCTGCTGATGCGGGTTTTCGCCGTAGCGCAAATCCTGCGCCTTGTGCCATTGGGCGCCGCGAATATCGCAGAACGCCTTGCGCGTGCCGTCGGTTTGCAGGCTGGAAAGATAGGCCGCGACTGCCGCGTCGTAAGCCGCCGTATGCGCGAACGCCTTGAGCGCCAGTTGCTGCCGCAGCTGCAGACTGATGCCGCCGTTGCCGAGCGCCTGGATCAGCGCCGGATAATCCGACGGGTCCACCACCACCGCCACATGCGCGTGATTCTTGGCGGCGGCGCGCAACATGGCGGGGCCGCCGATGTCGATGTTTTCGATCGCCTGCTCGCGGGTGCAATCCGCACGCGCCACGGTTTGCTGGAACGGATAGAGGTTGACCACCAGCAGGTCGATGGCGGCAATGCCGTGTTCCTGCATGACGGCGTCGTCGATGCCGCGGCGGCCGAGCAGTCCGCCGTGAATACGCGGATGCAGGGTCTTGACGCGACCGTCCATGATTTCCGGAAAGTCCGTCAGCTGGCGAACCTCACGCGCCGGAACGGCGTCGGACGCAAGCATACGGTACGTGCCACCCGTGGAAACGATTTCCGTCCCGTTGTTCGAAAGTGCTCGCGCCAATTCGAGCAGGCCTGTCTTGTCGGACACTGACAACAGTGCCCTGCGTACCGCAATATCCGTCATTGTTCCGCAGAGAGATCGATGTTGTGATGGCGCAATTTCTTGCGCAATGTCGCACGGTTCAGCCCCAGCATCTGCGCCGCTTTGGACTGGTTGTTGTCGCAGTAGCGCAGCGCCGCGCGCAGCAGCGGCGGTTCCACCTGATCCAGCACCGTGTGATACAGGGTTTGCGGCAAGTGACCGTTGAGGTGGCTCAGATAGTCTTCCAGCGAGTCGGCCACAGCGTGGCTGAGTGGCTTGCATCCGGAAGTCTTGGGAAGCGGCATTGTCAGTCGAATTCCTGGTCCGAGCGTCCGCGCAAAGGCGAGGGTGAAGGCAAGGCCCCCAAAAAGGGCCGGCAATCATAGCGCCAAGCCGGGCTCGGAAAAAGTGGTGCTTGAAGTCAGGTCTTGGGATCAGCGTCCAAGCTGTTCGCTGGCGACCAATTTTTGATTTTTGGTGTTTGGATCAGGACGGCTTGCGGCGGCCATGAACGCGCACCCAGTCGTCCTGTTGGGCGTCGCTTTCGAATTGGCAGTGGCCGGCATAGGCCTGTTTGACTTCATCCGCCTGACGCCGAAGCAGGCCGGCCAGAACGATGTCCGCGGCCGGCGCCAGGCAGGCACCGAGCGTTGGCGCCAGTTCGACCAGCGGGCGCGCCAGAATGTTGGCGAGCACCAGATCCGCAGCCTGGACCGGAAAGGGTTCGTCGGCCTCGATCACTTGCATACGGTCTGCAACCGCATTGTCAGTGGCGTTGTTGCGCGTGGCGATCACCGCCTGCGGGTCGATGTCATAGGCGATGCAATGTGCGGCGCCGAGCTTGAGCGCGGCGATGCCCAGAATGCCGCTGCCGCAACCAAAATCGATGACCCGCTTGCCGTCCAGCCGAGTCCGGGAAAGCCATTCCAGACACAGCGCGGTGCTGGGGTGGGTGCCGGTGCCAAAGGCCAGGCCGGGGTCGAGCAGTACGGTGACGGCGCCGCTTTCGTGCACGGCCTTTTCGCGCGGACAAACCCACAGGCGTTCGCCGAACCTGAGCGGTTCGCATTGTTCGGACCAGCTCTTGATCCAGTCCTGATCGTCCAGCCGGTCTTCCATCACCGCGGCGCTGGGCAGCTCGCGCCGCAGCGATTCGATAATGTCGGCGGCGGCGTATTCGCGATCAAACAATGCGACGGCGCGGGTGTCCGGCCACAGCGGTGTCGTTCCAATGGGCGGTTCGAGAATCGCGTCGTCCTGATTGTCCACCAGGCTGACCGAGGTCGCGCCCATGGCGAACAACAGCTCCTCGGCGTACTGCGGCTGATCGCAGGACACGGAAATACGCAGCCACTGTTTCATGACCGGCGTGCCTTGCCTGTGCTATTCGGCGGTCCAGGCATCGAGCATGTCCGCCAGGTAGTGAATGTGATGCGTGCCCTTGGCGTAGACCTGATCGTCCATGATGCGGCTTTGCAGGGCAATATTGGTGTCGATGCCCAGGATGATCATTTCCGATAACGCGCACTTCATGCGGGCGATGGCGTCTTCGCGACTATTTCCCCAGCAGATCAGCTTGCCGATCATGGAGTCGTAATGCGGCGGCACGCGGTAACCCGAATAAATGTGCGTATCCATGCGCACGCCCAGGCCACCGGGCGCATGATAGGCGCTGATTTCGCCGGGGGAGGGAATGAAGTTGCGCGCGTTTTCCGCGTTAATGCGGCACTCGATGGCGTGACCGCGCAGCTTGATGTCTTCCTGCTTGAGGCTGAGCGGTTCACCGTCGGCAATCAGAATCATCTCGCGGATCAGGTCGACCCCGGTCACCATTTCGGTCACCGGATGCTCCACCTGAATACGGGTGTTCATTTCGATGAAATAGAACTGTCCGTTTTCATACAGAAATTCGAACGTACCGGCGCCCCGATAACCGATACGAATACAGGCTTGTGCACACAAGGCGCCGATTTGCGCGCGTTGCTCTTCAGTAATACCAGGGGCGGGGGCTTCCTCTACCACTTTCTGGTTGCGGCGCTGCATGGAGCAATCGCGTTCGCCAAGATAAACCGCATTGCCCTGGCCGTCTGCCAGCACCTGGATTTCCACGTGGCGCGGGGTTTCCAGATATTTTTCAAGGAAAACGCTTTCGTCCTTGAAGGCGTTGAGCGCTTCGGTACGGGCGACGCTGATTTTTTCCAGCAGGTTTTCCGGGGTTCTGACCACTTGCATGCCGCGCCCGCCGCCGCCGGCGGCGGCCTTGATCAATACTGGATAACCCACCGACTCGGCCACTTTCAGACAGGTCTCATCATCCTCGGGCAACACGCCCTTGGAGCCGGGCACACAGGGCACGCCGGCGGCAATCATTTCCGCCTTGGCGTTGGTTTTGGAGCCCATCAGGCGAATGGTTTCCGCCTTGGGCCCGATGAAGGTGAAACCCGAGCGCTCCACGCTTTCGGCAAAGTCAGCGTTTTCGGATAAAAAGCCATAACCCGGATGAATCGCGTCCGCCTGGGTAATCTCGGCGGCGCTCATGATGGCCGCCATGTTGAGATAACTCTTGTTGGCCGCCGGCGGACCAATACACACGGCTTCATCCGCCAGCAAGACGTGTTTCAAGTCGCGATCCGCCTGCGAATAGACCGCCACCGTTTGAATGTTCATTTCGCGGCAGGCGCGCTGAATGCGCAGCGCGATTTCACCGCGGTTTGCAATCAGAATTTTTTTGATGTTTTTCATGCCCAGGCCAAAATGAAATAAGGGTTGCCGAGCGCGGTGGCGCCGGTGTGATTGATCATTCGATGACGAACAGCGCTTGGTCGAACTCCACCGCGGTTTCGTTATCCACCAGTATCTCGACGACCACGCCGTTGCGGTCGGACTCGATCTGGTTGAGCATTTTCATTGCTTCGATAATGCACAGGGTCTGCCCGGCCTTGACGGTCTGCCCCACCTCCACGAAAGCCTTGGCGCCGGGCGAGGGCGCCCGATAAAAGGTGCCGACCATGGGTGCTTTGACGCGGTGACGATTATCCGCCGCCGGGGCGGCTGGTTTTGCGTCTGCTTTCGGGGCTTCGGTGGCTGCCGCCGGCGCGGCAGGCGCAGCCGCCGGTGCCGCAGCGGCCATCGGCGCGGCGGCTTGAACGTATTGCGTCACCGGGCCGCTGTTGCGACTGATGCGAACCGATTCCTCTCCTTCCTTGACTTCCAGTTCCGAAATACCCGAATGCTCGACGAGTTCGATCAGGGTTTTGATTTTTCGCAGGTCCATGCGTTGATCTCTTGGCGGCTAGTGAGTGCCCGGTTGGGCGCGTTGTTTCAAATGGTGATCGGCAGCGTGCAGCGCCAGGTTGTAGCCCATGGGGCCAAGCCCGACGATGACACCGACCGCGATGTCGGAAAAATGCGATTGATGGCGGAAGGCTTCGCGCCGGAACACGTTGGACAGGTGCACTTCGATGAACGCAATGTCCACGCCCAGCAAGGCGTCGCGCAGCGCGATGCTGGTATGCGTCAGGGCGCCGGCGTTGAGCAGGATGAAGTCGATCTTGCCCGCGCTCTGCTGCACCCGATCCACCAGTGCCCCTTCGTGGTTGGACTGAAAACAGTCCAGCGCATGCCCCAGCTGTTTTGCGCGCTGGCGCAGGTCGGCTTCGATCTGCGCCAGGCTGGCTTGGCCGTAAATCTGAGGCTCGCGCTTGCCGAGCAGGTTCAGGTTCGGGCCGTTGATCAGCAGCAGGTGGCTCAAGGGGTTTAGCCGGTGCTCGAAAGGTTGTGGGCAAATTCTGCCTCAAGTCATTGCAGAATGGAAATAATCCATGGCTCTGGCGACAATTTGCCGACCGTTTGCGGCAGATTGAGGGCTGATCGGGACATTTTGCCGTTTGTGCGCGGCGGTGTCCCATGCGCCCGCTTCAGCGCAGATGTTTTTCGATCAGCGTCTGCAATTCTCTGGGCTTGAACTCGCCGTATTTGCGCATCAGGATGTCGCCGTGCTGCGAGATCAACACCGAAAACGGCAATGCGCCGAGCGTATCTCCCAGGGCGGTCATGGCATCACCCACCATGGGCTCACCGACGGCGATGGGATAGGAGATGCCAAGACGGTCACGCATCTTGCGGATGGGTTCGGCCTGGTCCAGCGCGGGGCCGATAATTTGCAGGCCTTGCGCGCCATAACGCGATTGCATGTCCACCAACAAGGGCACTTCGGCCAGGCAGGGCGTACACCAGCTGGCCCAGAAGTTGATCAGAACAAGTTTGCCGCGATAGTCGCTCAGGTGGAGTGTTTCGCCGTCCAGGCCCGGCATGCTCAGGACCGGCGCCGGCTGCGGCGTGCGTGCCGAAAAGAACTGATAGGCGAAAAAACCGGCAAAGCCGGCGCTGGCCGCCAGCACGCTGATCAGGATGAGCTGCCTCACGGTGTTGCGCTCAAGTTGATGACTTCGACCAACCGCTCCTGCGGCGGATAGCACACGCGATCTTCGGCGCAACCCTGATAACGCACGCGCACCCAATCCGGCGCCGTTTGGTTGACGCGGATGTGCAGATGCAACCGTTGGCGATAAACCTCGACTTTGCCGAAGTGGGCGTCCTCGACCCACTCGCCGTCCGGCCATTGGGGTGCGCCCAGGGCGGTGTTTGCGTCGCCCTCGGCTTCAACGGCGAGACGATCGCGATACAGATAACAGCCTTCGGCGATGTCCCAGCTCAGCGTCAGCACGCCGTTTTCCAGTATTGCCGGTTGCAGCACCAAGGCTTCATCCACGCTGGGGAGATCCGATTGCGCCGGCTTTGGTTCAAACCAGTTGGCCGATGTGGCTGGCGCCCAGAGCAAGGCCAGTAGTGCGGCGGTGATCAAGCCACGCATTGACGAATCCAATCCAGATAGGGGCGGTACCCGGCGGCGATATCGACCGCGATGATTTCCGGAAGTTCGTAAGGGTGGTGTTGCAGCACGGCATCTCGCAAAGCTTCAAAACGCGCGCGCGTGGTTTTGATCACCAGCAGAGTCTCATCATCCTCTTGCAACTGCTTCTCCCAACGGTAAACAGAGGTGATGCCGGGCAGGATATTGACGCAGGCCGCGTGTCTGGATTCGACCAGCGTCCGTGCCAGCGCCTTGGCGGCATCCGGCGGACAGCTCACCAGTGCGACGCAGTTTTCGGACTCGGACATGGCTTATGTGCGACCGCGCTTATGTGCGACCGCGACCCATGGCGTAGTAGGCGATGCCGGCTTTTTCCACCAACGCGGGGTCGTACAGGTTGCGGCCGTCAAAAATCACCGGCGTCTTCAACAGGCTGCGGATGCGCTCAAAATCCGGCGCATGAAACACGCGCCATTCGGTGACGATGGCCAGCGCGTCGGCGTCCTGCAAGGCGTCTTCGGGTGAGCTGGCGAACTGCAAATCCTCGCGCTCGCCATAAATGTGACGCGCCTCGTCGCTCGCCACCGGATCGTAGGCCACCACGTTGGCGCCGGCTTGCCACAGGGCTTGCATCAGATCGCGTGACGGGGCTTCGCGCATGTCATCGGTGCGGGGCTTGAAGGCCAGTCCCCAAAGGGCGATGCGCTTGCCTTTGAGGTCTCCAAAATAACCCTGGATCTTTTGGAACAAACGCTGTTTCTGATCCTTGTTGACGGCTTCAACGCTGTTGAGCAGGCGTGCATCAAAGCCGGCCTCTTCGGCGCTGTGCGCCAGCGCTTTGACATCCTTGGGGAAACAGGAGCCGCCGTAACCGCAGCCCGGATAAATGAAGTGAAAGCCAATGCGCGGGTCACTGCCGATGCCCACCCGTACCTTCTCAATGTCCGCCCCCAATCGCTCGGCCAGGTTCGCCAGCTCATTCATGAAGCTGATCTTGGTGGCCAGCATGGCGTTGGCCGCGTACTTTGAGAGTTCGGATGAACGCACGTCCATTACCAGCATGCGGTCATGGTTGCGATTGAACGGCGCGTAGAGCGCGTGCATGTGATCGGCGGCGCGTTCGCTGGAAACGCCCACGATGATGCGATCCGGCTTGTTGAAATCGCCCACCGCCGCGCCTTCCTTGAGAAATTCGGGGTTGGACACCACATCAAACTCAATATTCTTTCCACGCGCTTTGAGCGCTTCGGCCACCGCATCGCGCACCCGATCCGCAGTACCCACCGGCACCGTCGATTTGCTGATCACCAGCCGATAGTCATCCAGATGACGGCCAATGGTGCGCGCCACTTCCAGCACGTATTTCATGTCGGCCGAGCCGTCCTCGTTGGGCGGCGTGCCGACGGCGATGAACTGATACAGGCCGTGCGCAACGCCTTCCTCGGCGGAGGTGGTGAAGCGCAGCCGCCCCTGGCGCGCGTTGTTGACGATCAGCGCGTCCAGTCCCGGTTCGTAGATGGGGCACTCGCCAGCCTGCAAGCGGGCGACTTTGTCCGGATCCACGTCCACGCAAACCACATGATTGCCGGCATCTGCAAAGCAGGCGCCGGTGACCAAGCCAACGTAGCCGGACCCAAAGACGGTGATGTTCACGGAGGATCATTGTCCAATGCGGAGTGAGCCGTCATTTTACAGCCGAGCCGCATGACACCCGTATGTCACTGGCGGGTTCAGGCGCCGAGCCGTTGACGAAAGCACACGCGACAGTTTTGGTTTTGGCAAGCTGCCCTTCACCGTGTCCGAACTGAACTCGGGCGTGGCCGTTCCTTGCCCGTGCTCAGGTTGCGGTGGGAAATCCGGACGCGGCGTTTGATCGGCGCATGCAGAAATATGGGCCGGGTGGCGCAGTGCCGAGTTGTTGTGGTTGCCGCCGGAAGTGACGGCGTTGCCTCAGCAAGCCGACAGGGCGGCCCAATTCCGGGCGCGAGCCTTGCGCGTCAATCCGCTGTCGATGCAGAGGGATGGAGTGGTTGAACCAGATTCGTCGCCAGGGCCTTTCATTGATGGCGCTGTGCGCGGCGTGATCCGGTTTGCGAGCCGCAGTGGGCGCGGTGACAGCCAATGCACACGGCGATGTCGGCCGGTTGTGTCGTCCATCTGTGTTGCACGCCGCAGTATCCAGCGCGCCGTTGAATGAACCTTGGGAACAAATAAGTGCAGGCAATGTCCTGATGGCGGACTCGGCGCAACGCGGTCGGCGCCGATGGCAGGCTGGTTACAATCCGCCGCTTTGAACACGGAAGCATAGCCGAGTGAGATTATTGGGAGTCGCCTTGGGGCGTCGCGGGTGTGGCAAGCGCAGCGTGCGCAGCCTGGCGGTGGGATGGTTGGCGATGGCTTTGGCCTGCGCTACTGCTCCGGTATCAGCGGCCTGGACGCAGATGAGCAAGCTTCAGGCGCGCGGCGCGCAAGTCAGCGCGGCGGTGATGGACTTGCAGAGCGGCCAGATGCTGGCAACGAAGAATGCGGATTCGCGGCTGTCACCGGCCTCGTTGAGCAAGCTGGTGATCGCGGCGGCGGCGTTGGATACCTGGCCGGCCAGCAAGACCTTTCGCACGCGTGTCTACGGCCTGGCACCGTTGAAGAACGGTGAAATCAACGGTGATCTGTTGCTTCATGGTGAGCACGACGCCACCTTTCAGCATCGGGATCTGCTGGCCTTGTCCGCGCAGATTGTTGGTGCGGGGGTCAAGGCAATTCACGGCGGCATCACGGTCAGTACCGCGCCGTTCGGGGCGCTGGGCTGCGAAACCAAGGACCGTTGCGACGCTTTGGAGCAAAGCGGAACCGCCTATCACGCGCCGCTTTCGGCCATGGGTGTGGACTACGGCACCTGGTGTGTGATGGTCAAGCCGCTGCGTCCCGGGTTGCCGGCGGACGTTCGCGCTTGCGGTGGTGCACCCATGCCGATTCCGATGGAAGGCAAGATCAAGACCATCAGCGCCAAGGGCAAGCAGACGTTTTGGGTGGAGCGCCTTACCGATGCAGGCGGCGACCGGCTGAGGCTCAGCGGCAATGCGCCGGCTCGCGCGCCCACCAAGCTGTTTCGAGCAATGTCCGACCCCTCGCTGGGGGCCGGCCTGTTGCTGCGTGCGCACCTGCGCGAGATGGGCATCCGCATTCTGGGGCCGGTCGGGGTCAGCAGTGAACGGCCGCCCGCCAACGCGCAGCGCCTGGCGCAAGTGGAGAGTCTGTCCCTGAAGGAACAGATCGGCCGCATGATGCGTTTCTCCAACAACTACGTGGCGGACGTGCTGACCTTGTCGATGGACAAGCACCGCACCGGACAGGCGGCGGATCAGTTGGCGGACGCATCAAACAGCCTGAATCGATTCGTGCATCGCACCCAGGGTGAGCATCGTCAGTCGCAGCCGCCGTCACTGCTGAGCGGCAGCGGCCTGACGCCGGAAAGCCGCATTTCGGCCGCAGAATTGGTGCGAATGCTGGCGTATCAATATCGTGACACACGCAATTTCCCGGCGTTTTACGGCAGTTTGACCGTGCCGCGTCAGGCGCCGTTTCGTTATGTTCGTCAGGGCAACGCGGATTGGCTGGACCGGGTTGCCCTCAAGACCGGCAGCATGAGTCAGCCCCGTTCCGTATTGGGCCTGTCCGGATACATGCGAAAAAAGAACGGCGGATGGATGGCGTTTGCCACCATCGTCAACGGCGGTCCGCAGCTCAAACGGGTTCCCATGCACCAGGCCATGCAGGCCTCGCGCAAGGATCTGGAAGCCCTGATGCGCAAATACTAAAGCAGTGCATTGTCAGGCGCGGCAGGCAGTCGTAAGGTGACATCGGGCACAAGAAAAGGGGAAGGTGGATGGCCAAACTCGACGCGGTGCAAGTGCGCAACTACATGACCTCCCGGCTGGTCACCCTGCGCCCGGACATGGATGTGATGGCGGCCGTCAATCAGCTGGTGAAGAACAAGATCACCGGCGCGCCGGTGATTGATGCAGACGGCAAGTTGGTCGGCATGTTGTCCGAAGTGGACTGCCTGCAAGTGGGGCTGATTGCCGCCGAAGACAGTTGCGTGGCCGGGCCAGTGAGCCAGTTCATGTGTACCGGCGTCACCGCCGTCAGCCCCGACGACAGCCTTACCCAGGTCGCCAACCTGTTCATCAGCAAATCTTACCGACGCTATCCGGTGCTGGATGGCGATCAACTCGTCGGCCAGATCTCGCGTTCCGATGTCCTGCGCGCCATCAACAGCCTGTGTTGATGGCAACTCATTGATCACCGGGCATGACCAACGCCCAAGCCAACACCAACCCGCCATCACGGCACCCGGCGCTGGTCGAAGCCGTTCGCCTGGATCAATGGCTGTGGGCGGCACGATTTTTCAAAACCCGTAGCCTTGCCAAGAAAGCGATTGAAGCCGGGCAGGTGCGTTACGAAGGCGAACGCAGCAAAGTCAGTAAGAGCGTAGCTGTCGGCGCCAAACTGAGAATCCGACAGGGCTGGGAAGAGAAAGAAATAACAGTCCTGGCCCTGTCTGATCAGCGACTCGGCGCCCCATGCGCCCAGCTTCTTTATCAGGAAACCGAAGCCAGCCAAGACAAACGCGCAGACCACCGCCTGGCCCGCAAAGCCCACGCCGGCATGTTTACGCGGCAAAAGCCGGATAAAAAGCAACGGCGGACACTCAGAGATTTGAAACGAGCGGATTTGGGATGATGAAAGGCTTTGCGGCTCTGTGCGGTGTAAGACTGCGGTTATACGTCACTTTGACGTCGAATTGGCGTTATACCTAAAAGGAAACCTCATGAGTGAAATCATGGAATCGAACTACGCTCAAATGAAATCGTACATTGAGCGAAACAAGTTCCCGTTTGACGAGGCGCAAGAGCAACATTGCAAACGGATCAACGTACAACACGGAACAGCTAAATGCGCTGTAAAGGTCTACAACACCGGGAAAGTGCAGCTTCAAGGGGCCGACAGTAAGCTCAAGCAATCCCTGGAAGAAGCAAAGAATGCCGTCGAGAATGAAGAAAACATAGGTGAAGTACTACCATTCGAGATCGAACGGTTCCCAGAGGTATTGAAAGAAAACACACCTAATATTGACCCAATCATCGTGCGTTTCGTAGAGGAGGCAATTCTCTCATTGAAAGCTGGCTCCAATCTCGGCTGTGCTTTTCTGCTGGGCGGGGCATCTGAAAAGGCGTTTTTTCTGCTTGTAGATACGTATGCTAAAGCTATTTCGGACCAGGTCATGAGAGATCGTTTCATCTCAAGAACGTCTGGGAAGTTCATTTCCAAAGTCTATGATGAGTTTAAGGGGTCTTGGAAAAGCTCGAAGAACCGGCCAAATGGTTTCGGATGGACCAACGACATTGAAATCAAGATTGAGCAGATTTTTCAGTTCTGCCGCATCTGTAGAAATGAGGCTGGGCATCCGCATCTTCCGCCAAACCTGGATAAGGGCGTGCTTCTCGCAAATATGGGGCAGTTTGTTAAGTATGTCGAAGATCTATACGAATTAATTAGCTTTTATGATCAGAATCAGGTGGAGTTTTAGGTATAACAAATCGCTGCAGCTGACGTTTGACCCGCCACCTACTTTTGCTGTCGCAAAAGCAGGCGTCGCCTCAAACGCAGCTGAGCTCAGGCGTTAGATGCCCTCATCATCCATCCGTATAATCGCCCCATGACGACGACACGCCCCATTGTCATCGATCTCTTCGCGGGCGCGGGTGGACTGAGCCTTGGTTTTGAACAAGCGGGCTTTGATCTACTTGCGGCCGTCGAAGTTGATCCAGTTCATGCCTCAGTGCATAAGTTCAACTTTCCCGATTGCGCGGTGTTCCCGCAGTCAGTCGAGAAGATTTCGGGCGCAGACCTGTTGAGGTTGGCTGGAGATCGAAGCGTCGACGTTATAGTGGGTGGCGCTCCTTGCCAAGGGTTCTCTTTGATAGGTCAACGAGCACTAGATGATCCGCGGAACTCGCTGGTGAAAGAGTTCATCCGTATCGTTTCCGAGGTTCGTCCACGCTATTTCGTATTTGAAAATGTGAAAGGCCTAACTCTCGGAAACCATCGTAAATTTCTAGAAGAAATCGTCGAAACTCTAGAAGGCGAAGGATATTCCGTTCGACGGCCATGGAAAGTATTGAATGCTCGGGATTATTCAGTTCCACAAAATCGAGAAAGGTTGTTTCTAATAGGCTGTCTTGACGGCGAACCTCCTGAATATCCCGAATCACATACATCGTTGGTTAGTTGCGAAGATGCAATTGGTGACTTGCCTGACGCTGAATCGTTCGCAGAGCTCGAAAGCCAAGATTACGTAGCCTACGAACATGCATCCAACTTGTCGAAATATGCAAAGCAGATGCGCTGCCTTGGCCGCAACGGTTGGGACTTTGGCTATAGAAGAACTTGGAATCCTTCGCTATTGACATCAAGCTTGCGAACATCTCATACCGAAATTTCCCGGCGTCGATTCGGTGAAACTCCCGAAGGAAAAGTTGAGCCAATCTCTCGATTCTTCAAACTTCCTTCCGATGGACAGTCAAATACACTTCGTGCAGGTACTGATTCTGCACGAGGTGCGTTCACAAGTCCTAGGCCCATTCACTACGCGCACAACCGTTGCGTGACGGTTCGCGAGATGGCCCGTCTTCATGGCTTTCCTGATTGGTTTCGATTTCACGCCACGAAGTGGCACGGAGCGAGGCAAATCGGTAATGCCGTACCTCCGCCACTCGCAAAGGAAATCGGGGCGAAGATCATCTGCGCGATGGGTTTGAGCCCGGAGAGGCCAAAACGAACGATCAAGCTCGGTAGTCCTGAATTGCTGGAAATGGATATGTCCAAGGCTTCTAAGTTCTGGGGTATCGAAGTGCCTATCGGCAAGCGGGATCGTAAGAGCGGTGCTAAAAAGCGGTCGCAGCTTGAAGTCGAGCAATCGTTGGGGCTGGCTTGTGGCTAAAAAACCCACAAATCGCTACCAGATGCTGGTAGAAAAAATTTTCTTTGATAACTTCGAAGAAGGCTCTGAAGAAATATTCTTCGTTCGCGAAGATTTGGAATCTGCGGCAAGCGATCTCGACATCGGACTCCCGAAGAATCTTGGAGATGTTGTCTATGCGATGCGTTATCGGACTCCACTTCCGGCTTCCGTGGAGGCTACACAACGCGATGGAAAAGAGTGGATTATTGAGGGTGCTGGTCGTGCTAAATACGCATTCAAACTCGTAAAGATCAATCGGATTACGCCCAACACCGAGCTCATTACCATCAAGATTCCGGATGCGACGCCGGAGATTGTGTCCGAATATGCCCTTTCTGATGAACAGGCTCTCCTGGCAAAAGTCCGCTACAACCGGCTCATCGATTTGTTTTTGGGGGTAACGAGCTATTCTTTGCAAAATCATCTACGAACAACCGTGAAAGGTGTCGGACAAATCGAGATCGATGAGATTTATGTCGGCATCGATCAGAATGGCGTTCAGTATGTGGTGCCAGTGCAAGCCAAGGGCGGTAATGATCAGCTTGGGGGCGTACAGACCAAGCAAGACATTCTTTGTTGTGCCGAGAAGTATCCCGATCTTATTTGTCGCGCGATTTCAACGCAGTTTATGGCAGATGATCTGATCGCGATTTTTGAGCTTACGGTACAAGACGACCAAATTCGCTTGGTACAGGAAAAGCACTATAAGTTGGTGCCGAGAGATCAGATTTCATCCTCTGATATTCGCCAGTATCGTGCATTGTCGCAGCCGGGCATCTAACAAATCGCTGCAGGTGACGTTTGACCCGCCACCCACTTTTGCTACGGTAATCCTCCCGAAAATAGTCACTGTCAGAAGTGGAATGTTCTCACCGCAACGCAGGAGAATATTCCGCATGAGAAAGTCCCGATACACCGACGCCCAAATCCTCTCGATCCTCAAGCAGGCAGAGGCTGGCACGCCCGTGCCTGAGCTGTGCCGCGAGCACGGCATGTCCAGCGCTACGTTCTATAAGTGGCGCAGCAAGTTCGGCGGCATGGATGCCAGCCTGATGAAGCGCCTCAAGGAGCTGGAGGACGAGAACCGTCGGCTCAAGAAGATGTACGCCGAGGAGCGCCTGATTGCTGAAGTCCGCAAGGAGGTGATCGAGGGAAAATGGTAAGGCCATCTCACCGTCGTGAGGTGGCCAGACACTTGGTCACTGCGAAGCGTCTGACCATCAAGGCTGCGTGCCGCGCCCTGGCGATCAGCCAGACCTGCTACCGCTATGAAGCCAAGCGCTCGACGGAAAACGCCGAGATCGCCGACTGGCTGATCCGTCTGACGCACAACCAGCGCAACTGGGGCTTCGGCTTGTGTTTTTTGTACCTACGCAACGTCAAGGGCTACGGCTGGAACCACAAGCGCGTGTACCGCATCTACCGCGAGCTGGAGCTGAACTTGCGGATCAAGCCCAAGAAGCGGCTGATCCGCGAGAAGCCCGAGCCGCTGGCCGTGCCGACTGGCATCAACCAGACGTGGTCGATCGACTTCATGCACGACAGCCTGAGCGACAAGCGCAGCTATCGGCTCTTCAACGTCATCGACGACTACAACCGGCAAGGCATCACGATGGAGGCCGACTTGTCGTTGCCAGCAGCGCGCGTCATCCGCTGTCTGGAACAAGCTATTGAGTGGCGGGGTCAGCCGCAGGTGATTCGCTGCGACAACGGCCCGGAGCTGATCTCAGGCGCGCTCACCGCTTGGGCCGAGCAGCGCGGCATCACCCTGCAGTACATCCAGCCCGGCAATCCGCAGCAGAACGCCTACATCGAGCGCTTCAATCGCACTGCGCGCTACGACTGGCTCAACCAGGACATCTTCGACACCATCGGCCAAGTCCAGAACGCCGCCACGCGGTGGCTCTGAACGTACAACAACGAACGACCCAACATGGCACTAGGCGGCATCACGCCCATGATGAAACTGGCCAATGCCGCCTAAATCGCATTCCACTTCTGGCAGCAGCTAGAAATGGGGGGATTACCGGATGACGGAAGGGGAGTTTGGTAGCTGAAATGGTGTCCCGGCCCGACTGACTGAATCGCCCCGAAAAACCCGGAGGCCATTTACTTTGAGTCAGGCTGCAAGAGGCTGACTCTCCTGTTGCTGCTGTAGATAGTACTGCTGCTCCTTTTCAGCGGGTGGAATATCTCCGATGGGGCCGAGCAGGCGACGGTGGTTATACCAGTCCACCCATTCCAAAGTTGCGTACTCGACGTCGTCCAAGTTTTTCCAGGGGCCACGCTTGCGAATCACTTCGGTCTTGTACAGCCCGATGATGGTTTCGGCCAAGGCGTTGTCGTAGCTATCGCCGACGCTACCGACCGACGGCTTGATCTGGGATTCGGCCAGTCGCTCGGTGTACCGAATGGATAGGTATTGCGACCCCCTGTCGCTGTGATGGGTGGGCCGTTGCTTGTCGGGCCGGCGTGCCCAAATGGCTTGCTCCAGGGCATCCAGCACCAAGTCGGTCCGCGGCGTGCTGCAGGCCCGCCAGCCGACGATTCTGCGGGCGTACACATCGATCACGAAGGCGACGTAGACGAAGCCACGCCAGGTGGCGACGTACGTGAAATCCGCCACCCACAGATCGTTGGGGCGCTCAGCGGCAAATTCCCGCTGGACCAGGTCTCGCGGACAGCGCTGCTTCGGGTCCGGGATTGTGGTCCTGATTGGCTTGCCGCGCACCACCCCACGAATTCCCATGTCCCGCATCAGCCGCTCGACCGTGCAGCGCGCCACGTCCCATTGCTCTCGATTGAGCTGCTTCCAGGTTTTGCTTGCGCCGTAGACCTGGAAATTCTCGTCCCAGACACGACGGACCTCGGGCTTGAGCATAGCGTCCCTCTGCACACGTGGCGGCGCCAAGGATGGGTCCCGTTGCCTGGCCTTGTGTGCGTAGTACGTCGAAGGGGCGATCGGCAGCTGTGCGCAGATCGGCTCGACCCCGTATTCGTCTCGATGCCGGTCAATGAACGACATCATCACTTGCCGCGGCGGTCGAGCTCCGCCTGGGCAAAATAAGCAGACGCCTTGCGAAGAATCTCATTGGCCCGCTTGAGCTCACGATTCTCGCGCTCTAGCTGACTGAGTCGATCCCGGTCCGAGCTGGTCATGCCCTCGCGCATCCCGTGATCCCGCTCATACCGCCGAACCCAAGTGTGCAGGCTTTGCGCACTGCATCCAATCTTTCCAGCAATCGAGCCGATGGCCGACCACTGCGAAGGGTGCTCAGCCTGCTGATCAAGAACCATGCGAACCGCTCGCTCACGTACCTCCGGTGAAAACTTTCCTTTCATGCTTCAATCCTCTCAAGATTAGAAGCCTCCGGGAAAGTCAGGGCGATTCACAAGACCGCCATTGAGCTGATTGTGGTGACGGACGGTTTCAGTCGATTTGAAGGCGTCAAGGCCTTGAGTGCCTATGTTGGGATCAGTCCCAGCACGTTTTGCTCAGGCCCCTCGATCCGGGGGCGCGGCGCGATTGCCAAATTGGGCCAAGGTCGCATGCGGCAATTGTTGTATCTGTGCAGTTGGACGGCCAAACGATACAACCCGGCTTGCGCCGCGCTGTATGCTCGGTTGCGTGCAGCCGGCAAGCCGCCCAAAGTCATCAACGTGGCCATTGCGCACAAATTGCTCAGGCAGGCTTTCGCCGTGGCAACACAAAATCGGCCATTCTCGCCAGAATTGGCTTGACACTCAGCACAGTTCATCGCGAGCCCGTTGGGCGCGGCGATCTCTCACTGCGGCGGGGATTGCTTCAGGTCGCCGAAACCGCTAGGAAAAGGAACCTCCGATGACGGACGCGGCGCTCGCCGATTGAACCCTACGGACAAATCAAAAAAAACCCGTTAAAATCCGTTAATTGACGGCTGAACTTCAGCCTCGCTGTGAGGGGACGGCGCGGTGGCGCGGCAAGATTGCGGAAAAACGTTCTGAAAATGCAGATACGCAATGTCATGTTGGCATTGGTGGTGTTGCTGCTCGCCCTGCAATGGCGCTTGTGGGTTGCTGACGGCGGCCTGGGGGAGGCGCACCGTTTGCATGAGCAGCTCAAGCAGGCGCAGATGGAAAATGAACAACTGCGCCTTCGCAATTTCGAGATGGATGCTGAGGTGAAAGACCTCAATTCGGGCCACGCCGCAATCGAGTCGCGTGCGCGTATTTCCATGGGCATGATCCGGCCGGACGAATCGTTTTATCTGGTCGTCCGCGAATCCTGATCGTTGCGTTCGGTGACGACTCAATATTGGGCGGTGATTCCCGCTGCTGGCAGCGGCAACCGAATGAAATCGGAGACGCCCAAGCAATATCTGCCGTTGTCGGGAAAAACGGTCATTGAATGGAGCCTGTCGCCGTTTCTCGAATGCGACTGGATTGCGGGGGTGGTGCTGGTTCTGTCGCCGGCGGATTCGGAATTCGCGGCCCTGCCAGTTTCGAAACACCCGAAATTGAAGCTGGTGTCCGGTGGCGATGACCGCGCCACGTCCGTGCTCAATGGTTTGCTGAAAGTGGAATCGCTGGCTGATGAGGCGGCGCCATGTTTTGTTTTGGTGCACGACGCCGCGCGACCGGCAATCGAGCTGGCGTTACTCGACAAGCTACGTCGCCAGGCCAGCGATGAACACGGTGGGCTGTTGGCAATGCCGGTGGCGGATACGGTCAAGCGCGAGCAGGATGGCAGGGTTGAATCAACGTTGAACCGATCAGATTTGTGGCGGGCGCAAACGCCTCAACTGTTTCGACTGGACTTGCTGATTTCAGCGATGAGACAAGCCCTGAGTGATGGTCACCGGCTTACCGATGAAGCCAGTGCCATGGAATACGCTGGCTACCAGCCGCGATTGATCCGCGGTGCGGAAACGAATTTCAAGCTGACCTATCCGGAGCATTTACAGATGATGGGGCGCCTGTTTGATGCGGATTCCGGTGGGTGAGGTCCAAGCCTGAAACTCACCCCGAGCGGGTTATTCTCGTAGCCGTAAAGCGAAGAAATCCCGGATCAGTTGGCAGGCCTTCGCGTCGAAATTCTGGTTGTCCAATGTGGCTTCCCCCGCCGGGCCGATCACACGATCGATACTCGGCTCAATGTGTCCGCTGCGGGTGACGCGATGGAAAATGACTGGCGCCGACCTTGAATAAGGCATCTGACGAATTCAGGAGTGACAACGCACTTTGTTTGTGACGCGCATCACGGCGGCGCGTTAAGCTACGAAAAAAGTCGCAAACAACCATCCTTCGAGCAACAACATACGAAGAAACAATGTTCCGTATTGGGCACGGGTATGACGTCCACCGTCTGAGCGTTGGCAAGGGTATCCGGCTCGGTGGGGTGGAGATTGCATGTGATTATTCGCTGATCGCTCATTCCGACGGCGATGTGTTGATTCACGCCTTGTGCGATGCCATGCTCGGCGCTTTGGCGCTGGGTGATATCGGCAAGTTCTTCCCGGACGATGATCCGCAGTATCGCGATATCGATAGCCGGCGACTGTTGCGAGCGGTGGTCGCGCGCATCCGCGCCATGGGCTACAGCGTGTGCAATGTGGATGCAACCGTCATCGCACAGACGCCCAGGCTTTCGCCCTTTATCCAGTCGATGCGTCAGACGCTGGCCGGTGATCTGGCGATGGAAACCGCTGCCGTCAGCGTCAAGGCCACAACCCACGAAGGCATCGGTAGTATCGGCCGGCAGGAGGGCATCGCCGCCCACGCGGTGGTGCTTCTTCAAAAAAACCGAGGCTGATCGGGAGCCACAGGCCGTTCGTCCGGACGCTGAGTGCTGTCCGGTTCGGCAGGCGGCACAATCGGTTTTGATTTTTCAGTGGCCAAACCGACCGACTGGCAGCATGAAACCGGATTTCGTCATCAATTTGCTCACGGCGATGTGCGTGATCGTGGTCATGGTGTTGCTGGGGCATTCGCTGTCGGAAAACTTTGGCGACGTGGCCTATATCCTGACCTGGGCCGAGGGCTGGATGCCGCGTTGATTCGGTTGCCCATGGCCGCCGTGGCGGTTGGGGAAACAAACCTCGGGTGGCGGGGGCGGCCCGCCGTACATCAAACCGAACCCGCACGGGTTGGGGGGCGAACCGTCCTGCGTTTGACTACTGCGATTGCTGGATTCGAAGTTTTTCCGACTGCGCGCCGGGGGACCCGGTATTCCGACACAACAGCTGGTAAAACGCCGGCACCATCAACAAGGTGAAAATGGTCGCAAAAGCAACGCCGCAGAAGATCACCAGGCCAATGACATGCCGCGCTTCACTGCTGGCCCCGGCGGAAAACACCAGCGGCAAAACACCGGCGCAGGTGGCGATGGAAGTCATCAATATCGGCCGCAGACGCACGCTGGCGGATTCGAGCAGGGCCTCGGTGAATTCGGCGCCCTGATCGCGGCGTTGATTGGCGAATTCCACAATCAGAATGCCGTTTTTGGCAGCCAGTCCCACCAGCATGACGATGCCGATCTGGCTGTAGATATTCAGTGTATTCGCGCTCAGAAAAAGTGCCAACAGCGCACCGAAAATCGCCAGTGGAACGGTGGTCATGATGACCAGCGGGTGAATCCAGCTCTCGAATTGAGCGGCGAGTACCAGATAAACAATCACCACGGCCATCACGAACATCAGTGCCAGTGCGTTGGACGCGTCGCGGTATTCGCGCGATTCACCCTTGTATGACAGCTTGACTGTGCCTGGTAATTCTTCGCGCACGATTCGCTGAACGTAGGCCAAGGCCTCGCCCAGGGTATAACCGGGCGCCAAGGCCGCCGAAATGGTGACGGCGCGCAGTCGGTCGTAGCGGTTATATCGGTCCGCGCTGGCGGTTTCTTCGAACTGTGTCAGGCTGGAAAGCGGAATCAGCGCATTGCGGTCTTCAGAACGGACGTAAACCGAATGAATCTGTTCCGGCGTGGCCCGATTCTGGCGCTCGGCCTGCAGGATCACTTGATATTCCTGTCCGCGGTCGATGAACGTGGTCACGCGCCGTCCGCTCAACATGGTTTCCACGGTTCGCGCAATCTGATCCACCGAGACCCCGAGGTCGGCCGCGCGATCCAGGTCTATTTTCAAGTCCAGGGTGGGCTTGGTTTCCTTGTAGTCCGAATCCAGTCGTAATAATCCCGGATTATCCTTGGCGATGCGCGCCATGAGTTGGTCGCGCCACTGTGCCAGCTCCTGGAACGTGCCGCCGCCAAGCACGAACTGCACCGGTAACCCGTGATATTTGGAAAAGCTGCCACGTTGCGCGGCAATGGCGCGAACGCCGGTGATCTGGCTCAAGTCGCGGTTGATTTCCGCGACGATTTCCCCGGTGCTGCGCTGGCGCTGCGACCAGTCCACCACCGATGCCAGAATGGTGGAAGAGTTCACCGCTTCTGAAGACCCGAACCCGGGAATGCGCAGAATCATGCGGTCCAGTTCGCCGGCGCCCAGGCGTGACAGCAGCAGATTCTCAATGCGGCTGACGTGTTCGTCCATGTACTCGAAGTTTGCGCCTTCGGGGCCGCTGGATTGCACGAAGAACTGGCCGCGATCCTCGGATGGCGTGACTTGCCTGGGCAGGCTCCAAACCAGGTAGGCGCTGCCCAGCAGCAGCAGCAGCAGGCTGCCCAGGGCCAGCCAGTGCCGGTGCAATATCTGTTGCAGGACATTCCGATAGCGGTGCCTGATGCCTTGAAACAGGCGTTGCGAACGGTTTTGCGGCAGTGCCTGATGTTCACCGGACTGGAGCAAGAAGGCCGCCATCACCGGACAAAGCGACAAGGCAACCACGCTCGAACAGGCCACCGCCGCAGACAAGGCGAGGGCGAATTCGCTGAACAGGCGGCCCACGTTTCCGCCCAGCATGGACAGCGGAGCGAACACGGCAATCAGCACCAGAGTGGTGGCGATCACCGCAAAACCCACCTCGCGCGCGCCGCGATAGGCCGCCAACAGGGGCGGTTCGCCCATTTCCAATCGACGATGGACGTTTTCAACCACCACGATGGCGTCGTCCACCACCAGGCCGATGGCGAGTACCAGCGCCAGCAGGGTCAGGATGTTGATGGAAAAACCCAGCGCGCCCAGAAAAATGAAGGAGGCGACCAGTGAGATCGGCAGCGTCACCGCTGGAATCAGGGTGGCGCGCAGGTTGCCCAGAAACAGAAAGATGACCGCCACCACAATCAATGCCGCCTGCAGCAAGGTGCGAACCACCGATTTCAGCGACGCTTCAATGAACAGCGAAAAGTCCGAGGTCACCCGCAGCGCCATGTCGTGCGGCAGCTCTCGATTGATGGCCTCGATTTCCGCCTTCACCGCACGCGCCACCTCCAGCGTATTGGCCTTGGATTGCTTGACCACCCCCATGCCGACGGCGCCCACACCGTTGGCGCGAAAGTCATTGCGCAGGCTTTCGGGTGCGCGTTCGACGTTGGCGATGTCCCGAATCCGCACCGGATAGCCGTCGTTATCGCTGGCAACCACCAGTTGCTCAAACTGTTCCGGCGTGGTGAAGGCGCGACTGGTGCGCAGCGTGAACTCGCGTTGCTCGGATTCGATGCGGCCGGCGGGGCGTTCCACGTTTTGCTGGCGCAGGGCGTCTTCCACGTCCGCCGGCGTCAGCTTGCGCGCCGCCAGCGCCGGCTGATCCAGCCAGATGCGCATCGCGGGCCGGCGATCCCCCCCGGTCAGCAAGCCGGATACGCCCTCCACCGAGCCAAGCCGATCCACCAGCACCCGGTCGGTGTAGTCCGACAGCTGCATGCGGTCCAGGCTTTCACTGCTCAAATAAAGCCACATGATGGGATAGGCGTCGGAGTCCGCCTTGCTGACTTCGGGTGGGTCGGCGCGATCGGGCAGGTTGTCCAGCACGCGGGAGATCCGGTCGCGCACATCGTTGGCGGCATCGTCGATGTTGCGTGACAGGCGGAACTCGATACTGATGTTGGACAGCCCGTCGCGGCTGGACGAATTGATGGCGCGAATGCCCTGGATTCCGGCAATGCGTCCCTCGATGACCTGCGTGATCTGCGTTTCGATGATTTCCGCCGCCGCGCCCGGATAGTGGGTTCGGATGGAAACGACGGGGGCGTCGATGTCCGGATATTCACGCACGGCAATGCCGGACAGCGCGATCAGCCCGAATACCACCAGCAACAGATTCAGCACCGTGGCCAGCACGGGGCGTTTCACACAGATGTCGGTTAGCCACACGGTCAGTCAGTTGCCTCCGGGCTGCATCGCCGCATTATCGCCGAGGTGGACCGACAGCTTCCGGATCGATCCGGTGCACGCATCTGGCTTCGGCTCAGGACAAGCTCAGCGTGATCTTCCTCAGCGCGACTTTCGCAGCAATACGTAAACCGCGCCGGTGCCGCCGTCTTCGGGGCGTGCCGAACAAAATGCCAGCACATCACGAAACTTGCGCAGCCATCCGTCCAGGCGTTGCTTGATGACCGGGCCGCTGTTGGGCGAGCCGTGCCCCTTGCCGTGAATGATGCGTACGCAGCCGAAATCCTGATCACGACAATGGGCCATGAAGGCGATCACTGCCTGGCGGGCGCGAACCTGGTTGAGACCATGCAGATCCAGTTCGTCGTCGATGCGGAATTTGCGCCGCCGTAGTTGCCGCAGCAGATTTTCGCGGACGCCGGGCGCGCGATAGCTGAGGGTATCTCCGCTTTCGTAATCGTCCGGTATAGTGTCGCGCAACAGCTCGTCCAGGACGGCTTTTTCATCAGCCAGACGTGCACGTGGTTCGGGCGTCGGGGGCTTGCGGGTTTTGCGCACGCGCGCGCTCTGTCCGCGAGCTTGCACGCCCTGCATCGCCGCTGCAAAGGCGCGGCGATCTTCGTCATCGTCAGCTTGATTCATCTTTCGCGCGCAGTCGCCACAAATTCCTCAAATCGGCGCGGTAAAATACGCCGATCTTCTCCAGTTTGCCCATGCGGATTCTTCTTTCCAACGATGACGGCTGCACCGCCCCCGGGCTGTTGTGCCTCAAAACGCAGCTCAGCAGCCGTCACCAGGTGACGGTGGTGGCACCCGACCGCAACCGCAGCGGCGCCAGCCATTCACTGACGCTGATGCGTCCCTTGCGCACCCACACGCATGAGGACGGCACCATCTGCGTGGATGGAACCCCGACCGACAGCGTGCATCTGGCGCTGAACGGGGTGATGTCGCCGTTGCCGGACATCGTGGTGTCGGGCATCAACGCCGGCGCCAACCTGGGCGACGACACGCTTTATTCGGGAACCGTCGCCGCCGCGATGGAAGGCCGCTGGCTGGGTTATTCGGCCATTGCGGTTTCCTCCTGCGCCTATCCGCCGAAACACTATGAGACCGCCGCCAGTGTGACCTTGCGCCTGCTGGAGCGACTGCAATCGCGTCCGCTGCCGAAAAACATGATTTTGAACATCAACGTGCCCGATCTGCCGGAAGATCAGATTAGCGGTATCGAAGTGACGCGGCTGGGGCACCGCCACCGCAGCGAGCGGGTGACCGCCGCCGAAGACCCGCGTGGCCGGCCGATTTACTGGATTGGCGCCGCCGGTGACGGTGCCGACGCTGGACCGGGCACCGACTTTCACGCCATCAACAATGGTCGCGTTGCGGTGACGCCGCTGTTGGTGGACCTGACGCGATACTCGGAGCTGGATGCGCTCAAGCAATGGGCACAGGGTCTGTGAAGAATCTGGCCAGTCGGCATCATCACAGTCACGGCATGGGCATGACCGCTTCCAGCGTGCGCGGCAAGCTGCTCAAGGAATTGCAGCAACAAGGCATTGATGATGAGCGCGTGCTGCAGGCCATGGCCCGGATTCCGCGTCATGAGTTCGTCGAGGAGGCGCTGAAAAGCGACGCCTACAAGAATCGCGCGCTGCCCATTGGCCATGCGCAAACCCTGTCGCAACCCTATGTGGTTGCGCTCATGACCCAGCTTCTGCTGGCCGATGGGCCACGCAAGCGGGTGCTGGAAGTGGGCACCGGCAGCGGCTATCAGACGGCCGTTCTGGCGGAACTGGTTGACGTGGTGTTCAGCGTCGAACGGATCCGCGCGCTGAGCCAGGTGGCGCGTCGGCGCATGCAATCGCTGGGGTATCGCAACGTGCATTTCGGCTACGCCGACGGTAGCCTTGGCTGGTCGCCCTACGCGCCATACGACGGCATCCTGGTGACCGCGGGCAGCGCCACGGTTCCCGATGCCTTGTTGAAGCAACTGGATCGGGGCGGGCGCATGGTGATCCCGGTGGGGCCGCAGGGGTCGCAAAGCCTGCGGCTGATCGAACGCACAACACACGGTCTGAAACAGTCGGATCTGGCACCGGTCAGCTTCGTGCCGCTGTTGAGCGGCAAGTCCTGATGGAGAAATTCCTGGCCTGGGTCGAGGCCATCGTCTCCGAACTGGGATACGTCGAAATCATGTTTCTGATGGCGCTGGAGTCCAGCCTGTTTCCGGTGCCCTCTGAGCTGGTAATGATTCCCGCGGGTTATCTGGCGGCGACGGGTCAACTGGATCCCTGGCTGGCGATTGGCGCCGGGACGCTGGGTTCGTTGATTGGCGCCAGTTGCAATTACCTGCTGGGCATGACGCTCGGGCGTGCATTTTTGTTGCGTTACGGGCGCTATGTTTTCATTGGTCCGGAAAAGTACCAGCGCGCCGAACGTCTGTTTTTGCGCAACGCCAGGATGGCCACTTTCATCGGTCGCCTGTTGCCGGTGATTCGTCATCTGATTTCCTTGCCGGCCGGCGTGTTCCGCATGCCGCTGATTCCATTCGTTCTGCTGACCAGTCTTGGCGCCGCCATTTGGTGCGCGGTGCTGGTGGCCTGTGGTTATTGGCTGGGGGAGCCGGCACTGGCGCTGATCATGGGTTACACGCATGAGGTGGCCATCGTCAGCGTGATCTGCCTGGCGATATTCATTCTGTGGTTTCTGCTGGGGCGCGAGAGATCGGTCAGATGAGGCTGCTGGGCACCATGACGCTGCTGACGGCAACGCTGACGCTGTCTGCCTGCGCCAGCTTTTGGAGCTGGGACACCAGCAGCGAGCGCAGGCGTCACAATCAGGTGGATGACCGGCCGCGGCCGGTGGCGGTTCCGGGCGCATCCGGCCGCTTGTCCGACGCCGAATATCGCGTGGTACGCGGCGATACCATGTTCTCCATCGCCTTTCGCCATCAACTGGATTACCGCGAACTGGCGCAGTGGAACCAGGTTGGACCGGACTATCTGATCGTCCCCGGGCAGGTGCTGCGGTTGACGCCGCCGCAGAATTTCACGCCGCCATCGGGTCATGGGCGCGTGCTTGGCTCGGTGCCCAGCTATGGGCAGGGTGAGGCCATCACCCGTGAACCGGTGGCCATTGAAGAACCGGTGCCGATTGCGCCGGTTCCGATTCCGCCGCCTTCGGGCGGCATCGGTACACCGGTTGCCACCGCGCCGATTTCTCCAACACCAGCACCAACACCAGCACCAACACCAGCACCAACACCAGCACCAACACCAAGGCCTCAGGCGTCGCCGCCGGTCGCCGACCAGCCGCAAGTCGTGCCGCAAGCGGTCAGCAAGCGCGGGTGGCGGACGCCCGTTCAAGGGCAGGTGGTGCGTGGTTTTTCGCCCAACAAGGGCTGGAAGGGTTGGGACTTCAGTGGCAAGGTCGGACAAACGGTGGTTGCGGCCGCGCCGGGCAAAGTGGTCTACAGCGGTAGCGCGCTCAAGGGGTATGGCGAGCTGATCATCATCAAGCACGATGACGTGCGGCTATCCGCCTATGGTTACAACCGCAAGCGCCTGGTGGCCGAAGGCGACATGGTCAAGGGCGGGCAACCCATCGCCGAGCTGGGCCTGGGACCGGAGAACCGTCCAACGCTTCACTTCGAGATTCGTGAACGCGGCAAGCCGGTCAACCCTTCGGTTTATCTGCCCGCCATCCGGCCGCGCTCCTGAGCGTGGACCCGCCCCAAGCAGGAAACCTTCAGATGACCGAAAAACCTTCCTTGATACGCCGCCTGTTCAACGGCCTTTGGGCTGTGATGAGCACGCTCTACAAGCTGTTCATCATGCTGAGTCTGGTGGTTTTCGTCGGCATGTTGTGGTTGGCCGCCAAAGGCGGGCGTGCGCCGACGGTGGAAGAGAACATGGCGCTGGTGGTGTGGCCGTCGGGCAACCTGGTGGAACAATTGGACCATCAGCCGGGACGGCGCTTGTTCGAGCAGTTTTCCGGCGAGCCGGCTTCTCAAACTCTGTTGCGTGATCTGGTCGAAGCCCTGGAACGCGGCGCCCGGGATGACCGCATCAGCACCGCCGTGCTCAAGCTGGATACGATGTGGTCCGCCGGCATGCCGCAACTGATGGAACTGCGCGCGGCGATGAAGACCTTTCAGGATGCCGGCAAGACCATTCACGCCTTCAGTCCGGTGATGGATCAGAGCGCCTACCTGGCGGCCAGCGCCGCGGATACGGTTTCGATCGATCCGTTGGGCGGCGTGTTCCTGCAGGGCTTTGGTCTGTTTGGCAACTACTTTCGCGAGGGTCTGGAAAAGCTCGGCGTCAACGTCAACGTATTCCGCGTGGGCGAGTTCAAATCCGCGGTGGAGCCTTTCATACGAAACGACATGTCACCGCAGGCCAGGCGCGCCAACCAGGAGTGGCTGGGTGATCTGTGGCGTGAATACGATGCACAGGCCAGCCAGTCGCGTGGCCTGGAAGCCGGTGCGGCGCATGCCTACGTTGAAGGCTTCGAACAAGGTCTGAATCAACATCGCGGTGATGCGGCGGCCTATGCGCTGGATCGCGGCCTGGTCACGCATGTCGAATCACTGCGCGAATTCCGGTCGCGCTTGAAAGCGCAGGTGGGCGAAGACAGCAAACACGGCAGTTTCCGTCAGATCCATTATCTGCACTATCTGCGGGCGAGCCAGCCCATGGCGACCGAGCAGGTTTCCAAACAGATCGCACTGGTGGTGGTGCAGGGCGAGATCGTCGATGGGCGTGGTGAATTCGGTCAGGCCGGTGGCGAGACCGTTTCCCGTTTGCTGGAGCAGGTGCGACGGGACAACAGTGTCGCGGCGGTGGTGTTGCGCGTCGACTCTCCGGGCGGCAGCGTGTGGGCATCCGAGCAAATCCGGCGTGGCGTTCAGGCCCTGAAAGCCGCCGGCAAGCCGGTGGTCGCCTCAATGAGTTCGGTGGCGGCCAGCGGCGGGTACTGGGTATCGATGGATGCGGATCGGATTCTGGCGCACCCGTCGACGGTGACCGGATCGATTGGCATCTTCGGCCTGATTCCCACCATTGAAGAGCCGCTGCAACGGGTGGGGATTCATAGCGACGGTGTTGGCACTACCTCTCTTGCCGGTGCGTTTCGGATCGACCGGCCGCTTTCTGCGCAGGTCAAGGCCATCATTCAATCGCAGATCGACAAGGGTTATCGGGATTTTCTGGGCGGTGTTTCCCAGGGCCGAGGATTGCCGATGGAACAGGTCGAAAAGCTGGCTGAAGGCCGTGTCTGGAGCGGTCAGGACGCGCAACAGCTCGGGCTGGTCGACGAAATGGGCGGACTGCGCCGGGCCTCGGAAATCGCGGCCGAGCTGGCGGGTCTGCAGGCCGGCGCCTGGCGTCTGGTTGAACGCGCGCCAGCCACACCATTCAACCTTGGATTGCTGAAACCGTTCTTCGGGCGATTGCAACTGGACCTTCCGTTGTTGCGCAACGCAGCGATTCAGCGCCTGATGCAAACAACGGATCTGGAAGCCTGGCTGAACCGCTTCAACGATCCCAAGGGTATCTACGCGCATTGCATGTGCCGACCGTCCTCGGGGGCGCAACAGTGAGTCCAATCCGGATTGCCGCCAGTGCACTGCGGGCGCATCGCAAACGCTGAGGCGCCCATCGGCCTGATTGATTCCGGCCTTGGTGGCGTTTCGGTGCTGCATGAGATTCGCAAGCGTCTGCCATTGGAGCGTCTGATCTACTCGGCGGATCGGGCGTTCTGTCCTTACGGCAGTTTGGACGACAGCCGGATTCGCCAACGTGTCGCGGTTCTTGCCGAGCGCCTGGTGGCCGACGGCGTGAAAATGATCGTGCTGGCCTGCAATACCGCCACCATTGCCGCCATCGCCGAGCTGCGCGCGCGTCATTCAATTCCTTTCGTGGGCATGGAGCCGGCGGTGAAACCCGCCGCCAGGCTCAGTCAAAGCAAGGTCGTTGGTGTGCTGGCGACCGGCCCCGCCTTGGCCGGCGCCAAGTTCCAGCAACTGGTGAAGGCCCACGCCGACGGCGTGCATCTGCTGACGCAGGCCTGTCCGGGGCTGGTGGAACAGGTCGAGAGTCTTTGCCTGAATGGTGAACGCACCGATCAGCTGCTTCGGCAATACATCGGCCCCTTGTTGGAGAACCGGGCGGATGTCCTGGTGTTGGGCTGCACCCATTACCCGTTGTTGCGCGAGGCCATCGCGCGGGTGGCCGGCCCCGGGGTACAGATTGTGGACAGTGGCGAGGCGGTTGCCCGACGGGTTCACAGTGTGCTGGACGCCGGGCGCGCGCTGTACAGCGGCCACGGCTCAGCGCCGATCCAATGGCATTGCAGCCGGGATCCGGTACGCCTGGCGCGCGACGCCCAGACCTTACTTGATGCCCAGGCGATCGGCTAGCGCCAGAAAGTCTTTCGCAACGCGGTGCTTGGGTTCGAAATGGATGATCGGCAGGTGTTGCTCATGCGACTCCTTGACCTTGACCGAAGGCGCCAGCGTTTCGCTCAGCAGGGGATGACCTTCGGCGGTGAGTTCTTCGACCACCCGTGCCGGCAGTTTGGCGCGCGGTTGAAACTGATTGACGATGATGCCTTCGGTGAGCAGCGCCGGATTGTGGTCCTCACGGATTTCCGCCAGGTTTTCCAGCAGCGTGTATAGCGCCTGCCGGGAAAACTCGTCGCAATCAAACGGAACCAGCACGCGCTGGCAGGCGATCAGCGCCGAGCGCGAGTAGAAGTTGAGCGCCGGCGGCGTATCGATGAACACCTCGTCATAGCCGCGCAGTTTGCGCAGCGCATCGCGCAGTTTGTAAATCTTCTGCTTGGATTCGAGCTTGACGATCAGTTCTTCCAGGCGCGGATCGGCACTGATCACGTCCAGCCGGTCAAACGGCGTACCGGTCACGTAGCTGGAAAACGAGGGGCTTTGCAGTGAGAACGAAAGCGTGGATTCAAAGAAGTCGGCGATGTTCTTGCGCGGCTTGCGCGGACCGCTACCCAGCAAGTACTGGGTGGCATTGGCCTGGGTATCCAGGTCGATCACCAGAGTTCTGCGTCCGCGTGCGGCCGCCACGGCGGCCAGATTGCAAACGATGGTGGTCTTGCCCACGCCCCCTTTTTGATTGAAAACAACTCGCAGTGTCATGGGAAAATACAGTGTTAGCGCGGGCCGTGCCCAGCGGTCAGGATTGTGCGCTCAAACGCCTGCCGGCGCCCAAGCCAAGCGCCGCATTCTCCACGTTTTGCAGGGATGACGCCACGCCCGCGGATCAGTGGCGTGCCGACTCCAGCAGCGCCGGGTCGCCGCCGATGGCGCTGGTGTTGATGCTGATGCTTTGCTCGTGGAAGAAACGCGGCAGATAATTCGGGCCGCCGGCTTTGGGGCCGGTGCCGGAACGTGCCACGCCGCCAAACGGCTGCGATTCCACCACCGCCCCGGTCATCGGCTTGTTGACATAGATATTGCCCACGCGTGCGGTGTCCGCCACCCGTCGCCAAGTGGATTCAATGCGCGAGTGCACCCCCAGCGTCAGGCCGAACTCGGCGGCATTGATGGCATCCAGCACCTTGTCCAGTTCACCGGCGGCGTAATGCGCGATGTGCAGGATGGGTCCGAAGTGTTCCCGTTGCAGCTCGGCGATGCCGTCGACGCGAGCGATGCAAGGTGCGAAGAAGTGGCCGTGCGCGCAGGCGCGCGGCAATTCGAGTTGGGTCAACAGCTGATGCTTGTGCCGCAGGGTTTGCGCATGCCGTTGCAAGGCGGCAACGGCATCGGCGTCGATGAGCGGGCCGATGTCGGTGCTGAGCAGGCCCGGATCACCGATCCGCAGCGCTTGCAACGCGCCGCGCAACATGTCGGTGACGGCCTGCGCCTGCTGTTCCTGCAGATACAGCAGGCGCAAGGCCGAACAGCGCTGACCCGCGGCGCCGAAAGCCGATATCAACACATCGCGACACAGTTGCTCGGGCAGGGCGGTGCTGTCGGCAATCATCACATTCTGCCCACCGGTTTCGGCAATCAGCGTCGGCAGCGGGGCATCGCGCGACATCAGCCGGCGCGCGATCTGCCGCGCGCCGTCGAACGAACCGGTGAAGGCAACCCCGCAAATCTGGCGCCGCTCAATCAGCGCCGCACCAACGCTGGCATCGCCAAGCAGCAAGTGCAGAACTTCAGCCGGCAAGCCCGCCGCCGCCAGCAGGGCGACGACTTCTCGCGCGATCAAACAGGTCTGTGGCGCCGGTTTGGCGATCACGCAGTTTCCGGCCAGCAGCGCGGCGCTGATTTGGCCAACAAAGATCGCCAGCGGAAAATTCCATGGGGAAATGCAGGCAAAGACGCCGCGACCACGCCAGCGCAATTGATTGGATTCGCCGCTGATGCCGGCCATTTGTTGCGGGTGCTCGGCCAGACGTCGTGCCTGTTGCGCGTAATAGCGCATCAGATCCACCGCTTCGCGCCATTCGGCAACGGCCTCGGGCAGGGTTTTGCCGGCTTCACGAATCAGCAGGAATAACAGGCGGGCGCGTTGGCGCAACAACAGATCAGCGGCTCGCTCGATGATGATCGCGCGGCTTTGCACCGGCGTCGCCGCCCACGCCGGGAACGCCGATTGCGCCTGCGCAAGGCAGGATTCCAGCTGCTGCGGCTGGTGCGCCTGCCAGCTTCCAAGCAAGCGACGCCGATCCGCTGGATCAAACACCGGGTTCCGGTCATCGGGGTGGGCGGCCGGCAATGTGATCCGCCCAAGCCGGGTTTGCAGTTCGGCTTGCGTGTTGCGATCCGCCAGCCAGATGCCCGGCGCGCCGGGGCGACGGCCGAACAGCGCTTCGGGTTTGGTCAGCTTCGCCGCAGAGCGTGCAAGCGTATCCAGCGGGTTTTCGGTGAGCCGCTGAATCGGGATGGCCGGATCATGTACGCCGTGGACAAAACTGGTATTGGCGCCGTTTTCCAGCATGCGTCGCACCAGATAGGGCAGCAGACGGTCGTGCTCGCCAACCGGGGCGTAAATGCGACACGGCAGCTGGTATTGCGCATGCAGCAGCGCATAAAGCGCCTGACCCATGCCGTGCAGCCGCTGGAACTCGCAATCGGCGGTTCGGGCGCCCATTTGCATCAGCGCGGCGATGCTGTGCGCATTGTGAGTGGCAAACATGGGGTAGAACGCTGCGGTGTCCGCCAACAGGCGTTTGCCGCAAGCCAGATAGGACAGATCGGTTGCCGCCTTGTGCGTGAACACGGGGTAGTCCGACAAACCGGCCTGTTGCGCGCGCTTGATCTCGGTGTCCCAGTAGGCGCCCTTGACCAGCCGCACCGGAATACGAACGGCGTGTCGGCGCGACAAGGCGCCCAGCCAATCGATCACCGCCGGCGCACGTTTTTGCACCGCTTGAACGGCGAGGCCCAGCCCGGAGAAACCGGTGGCACAAACCGCGCTCAAAGCCGACTCGAACACATCCAGGCTCAGTTCCAAACGGTCGGCCTCCTCGGCATCGACCGTCAGTTGCAAGTCGTGTTGCTGACAGGCCCTGGCCAGTTCGACGAGCCGCGCGTTCAGCACCTGGTGAATGTGCGGTGCCTGCGATTCCTCGAAACGCGGATGCAAGGCCGAAAGCTTCACCGAGATGCCGGGGCCTTGTCGCGAATTCCGCCAAGGCCGTGGGAAGTGACCGCCGACTTTTTTGATCGCGTCCAGGTAGCGCTGGAAGTATCGATCGGCGTCGGCTTGGGTAAGCGCGGCTTCGCCGAGCATGTCGAAGGAATATCGATGACCCGTGTCGGCTTCGGTTCCGGCTTCGGCGCAACGGCGCAGGGCCAACTCGATGTCCTGCCCCAGAACGAACTGCGTTCCCATCAGGTGCATGGCCTGACGCAGGCTGGCGCGGATCACCGCCGAACGACTGCGGGCGAACCAGCGCTTGAGGTCTTGTCGCAAGGTTTCGGCCGTTGGTGGCCAGATCAGCCGTCCGGTCAGCAGTAGCCCCCAGGTTCCGGCGTTGACGAAAGCCGATGGCGAATGCCGCAGATGTTGCGCCCAGTTGGCAGGCCCGATCTTGTCCGCAATCAGGCGGTCGGCGGTGTCGGCGTCGGGTGTGCGCAACAGGGCTTCGGCCAGGCAAAGCAGGGCAATGCCTTCCTGGCTGGAAAGCCCGTATTCCTGTAGAAACGCGTCCAGACGAGACGGACCTCCGGAGCGCTTGCGAAGGTTTTTGATCCACGCCGCCGCTTGCGTGCTGATGCGATCGGCGGTGTCGTGGTCGAACAGGTGTTCCGCCTGCAAGGCACGCAGACAGGCCGATTCATCCGCCAGCGCCAGCCGCGCAATCGCAGCGCGCGCCGGTGTCGCTTCCGGGATCGATGTGGGGCGAACAAAATCGGTTCCGGCCAATGGCATGCAATGCTCCTGCGACGGGCAGCAGCAGCATCGCGCGCGCGGGCGCCGGGTTCAAGTCCCCACGACGTTTGCTTATCCGATGTTTGGATGAAAGCAAGCCAGCTTGTTGCCGTCCAGGTCGCGGAAATAGGCCAGATAAAAGCCGGCGCCGCGCGGGCCGGGTTCGCCCTCATCGCTGGCGCCGAGCGAAATGGCCTTGGCATGGAGCTCATTCACCGCTTGCTTGCTGGGCATGGCCAGCGAGACCATCTGGCCGTTACCGGGTGATGCTTGCTTGTCATCCCAGGGAATGCAGACCAGAAACATCGGTGCATCCATGCCGGTGCCCCAGGCGATGAGGCGCTCGTTTTCCAGCAGGCGTTTTGCGCCCAGTTCGCTGAACAAGGCGTCATAAAAGCCGGCGGCGCGGCTCAGGTCGGTGGTGCCGACGGTGGTGTACGCAATCATTTGTTTCTCCTCATTGTCGATTGTTGATCGGTGAATATTGCATCATTGCGCCGGCGGGTTGCGCGGCACGCGGGGAATCTGGTTCACGTCGCCGGCCCAGGGCTGTTCGGTTTCGCACCAGAACTGAACTTGCGGTTGCAGCCAGCTGGCATCGTCCAGCGTGCCGGCCTTGAGGAAACGCACGCCGGGGAAGGCATCGACATCGCTGAACAAGGGCGAGCCGCAATTGCCGCAGAAGCTGCGGTACACCGGCTGTCCGCTTTCCAGCCCCTGATCCTGATAGACCTTGGGCGCTCCTTCAACGCGCAGCGCATCGGCGGGAACTCCGATCAGCGTGGAATAGGCGGTGCCGGCCTGTTTCTGACAGCTCTTGCAGTGGCAGATGGCGGTCATCAGGGGTTCTGCATCGCTTTGATAGCGAACCTGTCCGCACAGGCAGCCGCCGACGATCTTGGACATGGGTCTCCTCCGGATCCAATTGTTCGTGCTCTGATCAGCGCGAGCCGGCACCAGGCCGAGCCTTGCGCTGCTCACCGGCTGATTGTATCGCCGAGGGGTCGGGGTCAGAAACGGGGGCGGCCTCGGGCCGTCACGGCGCTTGCGGCGCGGCGCGACTGCACGCAGACTGCCGGCACGGACAGCGATCCAGCGTAGACTCAGCAAAAAGCCAGGGCGGGGGAGCGCAATGCACGCATCACATACCGCGGAAATCGTTGCGGGGCTGGTCGGCCTGTTGCTGATCGCCATCGCCATTCAGGCACTTTCCGACCGGCTGCGTTTTCCGTTTTCGGTGGCCTTGCTGATCGGCGGCATTCTGTTGGGCGAACTGGGACATCTGGTGCCCCTGCTGGCGCCCATCAGCGAGCTGAGAATCTCAGCCGATCTGATTCTTTACGTGTTTCTTCCGGCGCTGGTGTTCGAATCGGCATTCCATCTGGACTTGCGCGATCTGCGACGAAACCTGGTCCCGGTTCTGACCTTGGCGGTGCCGGGTCTGTTGCTGTCCACCTTCATCATCGGCGGCATTCTGAGCGTGGGCACCGCCATTCCGCTGGCCGCCGCCCTGCTGCTGGGAGCGATTCTTTCGGCCACCGACCCGGTGGCGGTGATCGCGCTGTTCAAGCGACTGGGCGCACCGCAACGGCTGACCGTGCTGGTGGAAGGCGAGAGCCTGTTCAACGACGCCACCTCCATCGTGCTGTCGCGCATTCTGGTGGGCATCGCGATGGCCGGCACCATCACGCTGGCCGAGGTGGGTTCTGGCCTGGTCGACTTTTTCATCGTTTTCGTCGGCGGCATTCTGGTGGGTTGGGCCTGCGCGGAGCTGACCCACTTCGTTCTCGGGCGGGTGCGGGCGCAGGCCGAAGTGGAGATCACCCTCACCACCATTCTCGCCTATGTCTCCTTCCTGCTGGCCGAAGAGGCGCTGCACGTCAGCGGAGTGATGGCCACCGTCACCGCCGGCCTGGTGTTCGGCAATCGCGGCTGGATGCGGGTGTCGCGTTCGGTGCGCAGCTATCTGGAGCACTTCTGGGAATACATGGCCTTCGTCGCCACCGCACTGATCTTCCTGATGGTGGGACTGGCGGTGGATCTGCGGCTGTTCTCGGATCTGGGCGGTACCCTGGCCTGGCTGATCGGCGGCATGCTGTTTTCGCGTGCGCTGATCGTCTTCGGCCTGACGCCGCTGGTGGACCGGCTGCCCGGCGCCCAAGCCATCAGTCCGGCCTACAAGGCGGTGATGTACTGGGGCGGACTGCGCGGCGCCATCGCGCTGGCCATCGTGCTGAGCCTGCCCGATGCCTTTGCCTACAAGGAGCAGTTCACCGCGCTGGTGATCGGCGGCGTGCTGTTCACGCTGCTGGTGCAGGGCGTCACCATGGACCCTTTGGTGCGCAAACTGGGTCTGGGCACGCCGCCGCTGCCGGATCGCATGGCCAAGGCCGAGAGCATTCTGGAAGCCAAATCGCTGGCGCTGAAACGCTTGCCGGAGCTGTCCGCCGGCGGCGTGTTTTCCACCGCCATTGCCAATCGCCTGACCGCTGCCTATTCGGCGGAAAAAACCGCCTGCCGGGACAGGCTCGACGACATCCGCGGCAAGGAAGTACACGGCGACGCCGAACGGGCACTCGCCGCAAGTCGCGCGCTGACCGCCGAGCGCGAGCTGCTGCACGACCTGTTCGACAAGGGCCATCTGGACGAGCGCGTGTTTCGTCTGCTGCTGAACGCCAATGCGGTCCATCTGGACGCGGCACGCCATCGCGGCGCCTTGCCGGATCGGCAACTCAGCAAGTTGAGCACTCAGGGCCGCATGTCGGGCATCATCGACGCGATGTCCGCGGTGATTCCGGGCTTGTCGCAGAAGCGGGCCATTGCCCAGGTGGCGGCGGAGTATCAGGCCGCATGGGCGCAATTCCAGACCAGTACCGGCGTGCTTGACCGCCTGGATCTGGTTGCGCCCGACACCCTGGTTGACGCGCGTCTACGCCATGAACTGCGTCAACATTACGAGCAGGCGCGGGGTCAGGCGCATCGGCAACTGGATGACACGGCCGAACAGTTCCCGGAATTCGTCGCTGCAATGCAGGCGCGTCACGCCGCCAGGATGGGATTACTCGCCGAGTCCGAGGTCTACTCCAGCCGCGCCGACCATGGAACGCTCAGCGCCAGCGCCGCCGAAGGTTTGTTGCACGCAACCGAAGTGGCGCTGGATCGCTTGCGCGGGCTGGAAGCCGACAAGCTGCGCACCGAACCCAAGGAGCTGCTGAAAAAGGTGCCGTTCTTCGCCGAGGTGACCGATGCCGAGTTCTCCAAGCTGGCGGATCGCTTGCAGGAAAAAACCACCCCGGCCGGCGCCAATATCATTCAAGCCGGAGAAAGCGGTGATTCGCTGTTTCTCATTGCGCGCGGCGTGCTCCGCGTGGTGATCAATACGCCTGACGGCGAGCGCGAAGTCGCCACCTTGATGGCGGGTGATTTTTTTGGCGAGATGGCCCTGTTACACCGCGCGCCACGCGCAGCAACGGTGCGCGCTGTCACGCCATGTACGGTGTATGAACTGAGCCGATCTGATTTCGAACCGGTGGACCGGGCGCATCCGCAAATCCGCAAAGCCCTGATGGACGCAGACCAGACCAGGCGCGCGCAGCTCGACGGTTAGATCCAGGCTGTCAGCTCACGCATTGTTGTTGTCGCAACGCACAGGCGCTGACGCCCACATCCACTGTTTGCGAACGCCACGTCGGCAACGCTTCGGGTTTGGCCGGAAGCGTGACAGCGTCCGGCCTTTGCTTGCAGTGGCGGCGCCGGGCCTTGCCGCATACCGCACCGCCATCGAGCGACACCGCGGGCGGATAGCGGCTGGCACGTGAATTGCTGATCGCTTTGACATCGACAAGACGCGCCTGCCCAAAGGGGGGCGGGGGGAACACCAGCGCGTCGCAAGGCAGTTGTATATCGATGGGCAACGGCGTCCATGTCACGGAATTTGCGGTTTTTCCAGACGGGTGCCCAAACCAGAATGTCCATTGACCTCCCTATGTCTTCACCACCCCGCTTGCTGGCAGCGGTGCCATGTGTACAGCACGAATCGTGCGTGGCGCATGGTGCGCACCATCTTTGTACGCAGGAGACTTTGTGATGAATACCGCCTGTGCTGAAGCAATGGAATTCAGGCAGCCGTCAAATCCGGATGCGCCCAGGCCTTCGGGTGCACAAAGCCATTGGCTCCGCGTGTTGCTGGTGGAAGATCATCCAGCGCGCTACCAGGCGGCCGAGAACGCGCTCAGGCGCCTGCATCACCAGATCGTCGCAAAGCCGGAGACGACGGCGCAGCTCGATACGGCCGTGGACCGTTACCAACCGGAGTTGATTCTGCTTGCGCTGGACGCCATGAGCAGCCAGGTCGTTGAACACCTGCAGGCCCTGCAGCGCCATTCGCCGCGGCCGGTGATCGTGTTCGCCCGTCACAGCGATGCCCGGACCATCCGCAGCGTCGTGCACGCCGGCGTCAGCGCCTTCGTGGCCGACGACATCCGACCGGAACGACTCGAATCCATCATCGAAGTCGCCCTGGCCCGGTTCGAAGCGTTTCAGTCGATGCGGCGCGAGCTGGAAGATACCAAGCTCAAGCTTGCCGACCGGCGCGATATCGAGAAGGCCAAGGGCCTGCTGATGAAGCGGCGCGGTCTGGATGAAAACAAGGCCCATGAAGTCCTGCGCAGCATGGCCATGGATCGAAATCTCCGTCTGGGCGACGCCGCCCGTGCCGTGACCGCCGCGGCCGAATTGCTGTAGCGCGATTGAAACCCGTGGCCAAAGCCACCAACCGTTCCAACCCAAGTGGGAGATGTGTAATGAAAAAGTATGTGTTTGTGGCCGTTTTTGCGGTCGGCGCGGCGCACGCGCAAGTGGACATCAACAGCGCCAGTGAAGCCGAACTGCGCGGCCTGTCGTTCGGGCTCAGCGGGCCCGAGGCCGAAGCGCTCATCGCCTATCGCAGCGCCAACGGCCCGATCCGCTCCGAAGCCCAGCTCAGGTCGATTCCGAAGCTGTCGTCGGTGGACGTTGCCAAGCTCAAGTCGAAACTTCCCGTTGCCGCGCCTGCGACGGCGGTCGCTGCGACTGTCTCGACGCCGACGCCGACGCCGACGCCGATCAAGGTGGATGTCAACACCGCGACCGAGGATCAGCTGCGTGGCGTGGCGTTCGGGCTCAGCGGCCCGGAAGCCAAGGCAGTCATCGCCTATCGCCGCAGCAACGGCCCCATCACCTCCGCAGCGCAGCTCAAGTCGATCCCCCAACTGTCGAGTATCGACGTGGTCAAACTCAGCGCCAAACTGCCCTGATCGAGGGTTCGCGGGCGCTCGGCAACGGTGTCCACAGCGGCCTTGTGGGTGTCGGAACGAACGGACCTGCCGGCTTTGAGGAAGCCGGCGGGCAGACTCGGCGCCGGCGGGGCGGCGTCGGTCCTGCTGCATCTGCTCGTACTGCTGCTGGCTTCGTGGATCATCGAGTCTGCGGATGAGCCGGCGCCCGCCTCCAGCCCGAGCATGACCGTGGTTGATCTGGTGTCGGTCTCCGGTACGGCCGTGGCAACGGCCACGGCCGACGCCGCTGATGCAGCGCCTGTCATCGATTCAGCGCCGGTGTCGACGCCCGAGTCGGCCACGCTGACCGACAACAGCCGCATGCTCGACAGGCGGCTTGCTTCGCTCTCCATCAGCGTGACGCCGCCGACCGAGGCCAAAGCAGGCCCGCATCAGCACGGTGTTCGGTCGCCGCTACCCGCAGCAGCGGCTCAGGTACTGGGCCAGCGGCGGTCGTACCGCCTGGATCTTTGATGACATCGGCAAGGAAGGGTACGTGCCCACGACTGCGGGCTTTGTCGTCAACAATGGCGTGCTCGAGCATGTCCGCGTGCTGACCTACCGTGAATCCCGGGGCGAGCAGGTTGGCGAGATGTCTTTCCTGAAGCAGTTGTTCGGCGCCAAGGCCAATGGCGATGGTCTGGACCGGCAAGTGGACAATATTTCCGGCGCCACCTACTCGGTGAAGATGATGCAGCGCATGTCGCGCACCGCCATCGAGCTGGACGCCCTGGTGCCAGGCGATGGCTGAAGATCCGGACAGCATCACCGTTGATGAAGTCGCCGGGCTGTCGGTGAACAACGGTCCGCCGATATCATCGCCGAATCGGATGCGTGGACAGATTGCGAACTGGCGGCTTCGTACCTTTGCGGGCACCACCGACGGCGCAGCCAGCGGTGCTTCGCGCACGCGCAAGAATCTGAACCTGATATTGCGTCAATGGCACAAGCGCGCCGGCCTGTTTGCGTTCCTGTTCATGGGCTGGCTCGGCCTCAGCGGGGTGCTCATCAATCAGAGTCCGAGCTGGGGTTATGACACCGTTCGGGTGGATTGGTCCTGGGTCATGGCGCTGTATGGATTGCATCCGGAACCGCCGGTGAGTGGCTATTTTGCCGGCAATCGCTGGCTGGCGAGTACCAAGGAACAAACCGTTCTCAATGGCAAAGCGATCGCCCACAAGATCGACGGCCCGATCGGCATGGTCGCCGGTGGCCATGTCGAGCGCCCCATGCTGTTCATCGCCACTCCCAACGAAGTGGTGTTGCTGACGCTCGACGGCGTGCTGGTGGATGTGCTGGGTACGTCCATGTTGCTGCCGATGCGCGCCATTGATCGCATCGGCTGGGTTGAGATCAACGGTGAGCGTCTGGTCGCCATCGACGGCAGCCAAACCTACATCTCCCGGGAAGGCCTGTCCTGGTATCCGCTGGAGAACAACGCCCAGGTTGCCTGGTCCACCGTTCAGGATCTGTCCGAGGACCAGCGCGAATCGCTGATTCCCTATTCGCGGCCGACGGTATCGCTCGAACACCTGTTGCTGGACGCGCATAGCGGCCATCTGTTCGGCCGGTTCGGTGTCTACGTGATCAACGCGGTTGGCCTGGCCGCGATCCTTCTGGCGGTCAGCGGGGTGTGGATGATGTGGCGAACCAGCCGTCGACGAAGAGCCGGCTGACCCGTCGTCGCCAACTGTCGTGCTCGGCTCACTTTGGCCAGTGCTGCGGCGCGGCTCGCGTCCGCAACCAGCGTCACCAGTGATGGCGCAGGGCGAGCGCCAGCCTGTCCCAGGGCGTGTTCAGCGGTGGTCCGCAGATGGCGGGCCACCCGCTCATCGTTTCGGGCCACAGGTCCTGGCGGGATTGTGATGGCCGAATCAATCCGTGTTGTCGCAAGGCCCGATGTCAGCCCGGCTGCATGCCTTGGTTTCAGATGCGATGCCTGGGTTCGCTTGTTGTTCGATGACCGCGATATGGCAGCGCTGAGCGGGAAACCTCGAGTACCGAATCCGGTTGAGCGGCCGCTTGACGGCGATCCCGCTGGCTTTGCCAGCGGGGGCGGTGTTTACCGCGATTGGCAAGGCTGAGCCGGATTTTGATCGACCTTCGCCTTGCCATCGATCCCCGCTGTGTGGGGGGCTCGGGATCTAAGCTGGGGAAGGCTGAATTCGATCGGCCTTCGCTTGCCGACGATCCCCACTTCGTGGGGCCCCTCGCTCGGGGCTCAGGCCGCAGGGTTCGGCTGAATTCTGAATTTGATCGGCCTTCGCCTGCCGGCGATCCCCGCTTCGTGGGGCCCCTCGGGGTCTAAGCAGGGTTCGGCTGAATTCTGAATTCGATCGGCCTTCGCCTGCCGGCGATCCCCGCTTTGCGGGGCCCCTCGGGGTCTAAGCAGGGTTCGGCTGAATTCTGAATTCGATCGGCCTTCGCTTGCCGGCGATCCCCACTTCGTGGGGCCCCTCGCTCGGGGCTCAGGCCGCCATCTGTCTCAACATGTATTGCAGGACGCCGCCGTGGACGTAGTAGTCCCATTCCTTGGGGGTGTTGATGCGTACACGGGCCTTGAAGCTTTGGCTGCTGCCGTCGGCTTTGTTGGCGGTGACGCTGACTTCGGTGGCGCCGACTTGCAGGCCGTCGAAGTCGAAGGTTTCGGTGCCGTCCAGGCCCAGTGATTCGGCGGATTCGCCTTCCATGAAGTTCAGCGGCAGCACGCCCATGCCGACCAGGTTGGAGCGGTGGATGCGCTCGAAGCTTTCGGAAATCACCGCTTTGACGCCCAGCAGGATGGTGCCCTTGGCGGCCCAGTCGCGGCTGGAGCCGGTGCCGTATTCCTTGCCGGCGAGCACGATCAGCGGCGTGTTGCTGGCGGCGTATTTCATCGCCACGTCGTAGATCGGTTCCACGTCACCGGCGGCGCCGTTGATGTGACGGCTGACGCCGCCTTCCACGCCCGGCGTCATCTGGTTCTTGATGCGGGTGTTGGCAAAGGTGCCGCGCATCATGATTTCGTGGTTGCCGCGACGTGAGCCGAAGCTGTTGAAATCAGTCTTGGAGACACCGCGTGCTTCCAGATATTCACCGGCCGGGCCGTCCTGCTTGATGACGCCGGCCGGGCTGATGTGGTCGGTGGTGATGGAATCACCCAGCAGCGCCAGACAGCGCGCGCCCTGAATCGGGGTCACGCCCGGCGGGGTCAGGGTCATGCCTTCGAAGTAGGGCGGATTCTGGATGTAGGTGCTGCTGCCGTCCCAGGGATAGGTCTCGGATTTCTTGACTTCAATGGATTGCCAGCGGGCATCGCCCTTGAGCACGTCGGCATAGCTGGCCTTGAACAGATCGGAGGTCACGCTTTGGGCAACGGTTTGCTGAATTTCCTGATTGCTGGGCCAGATGTCCTTCAGGAACACGTCCTTGCCGTTCTTGTCCTGACCGATGGCCTCGGAGGTCAGGTCCAGATCGGTGCTGCCGGCCAGCGCATAGGCGACCACCAGCGGCGGCGAGGCCAGATAGTTCATGCGCACGTCCTGATGCACGCGGCCTTCGAAGTTGCGGTTGCCGGACAGCACCGCCGAAACGCTCAGCTTGTTGTCCTGAATCGCTTTGCCGATGGGCTCATTCAGCGGCCCGGAATTGCCGATGCAGGTGGTGCAGCCGTAGGCGGCAACGTGGAAACCCAGGTATTCCAGATCGTCAATCAGGCCGGCCTTCTTCAGATACTCGGTGACCGCCAGCGATCCAGGCGCTAATGAGGTCTTGACCCAGGGCTTGGTTTTCAGGCCCAGTTCGCGCGCCTTGCGCGCCAGCAGGCCGGCGCCGATCAAAACGCTTGGGTTGGAGGTGTTGGTGCAGGAGGTGATGGCGGCGATCACCACCGCGCCATCCTTGAGTTCGAAGGTTTCGCCGCGGTCGGTGACGCTGGCGGGGCCGGCGGTGGGGCGCAGTTTCTGTTCGGCGTCGAACGCGGCGCGATAGTTGGCCTTGACGTCCGACAGCAGCACGCGGTCCTGCGGACGCTTGGGGCCGGCCAGCGAGGGCTGGATGCTGCCCAGGTCCAGCTCCAGTACGTCGGTGTATTCAGCCTCGGGGGCATCCGGCGTCCACCACATGCCCTGGGCCTTGGCGTAGGCCTCGACCACCGCGATCTGATCGTCGCTGCGGCCGGTCAGTTTCAGATAGTTCAGGGTTTCCTGATCGATGGGGAAGATGCCGCAGGTGGCGCCGTATTCGGGGCCCATGTTGGCGATGGTGTTGCGGTCCGAGGCCGACAGATTGGCCAGCCCGGGGCCGAAGAATTCGACGAACTTTTCCACCACGCCACGCTTGCGCAGCATCTCGGTGACGGTCAGCACCAGATCGGTGGCGGTGGCGCCTTCGGCCAGCCTGCCGGACACGCGCACACCGATGACTTCCGGAATCAGCATGGAAGAGGGCTGGCCGAGCATCGCCGCTTCGGCCTCAATGCCGCCCACGCCCCAGCCCAGCACGCCGATGCCGTTGACCATGGTGGTGTGCGAGTCGGTGCCGAAGCAGCTGTCCGGGTAGAGCATGCCGTCTTCGTTTTCGAACACCACGCGCGCCAGATATTCGATGTTGACCTGATGCACGATGCCGGTGTCCGGCGGCACCGCCTTGAAGTTCTTCAGCGCTTCCTGGCCCCAGCGCAGAAAGGTGTAGCGTTCCTTGTTGCGGTTGAACTCAACCTTGGCGTTGAGATCCAGCGCATCCTTGGAGCCGTAGTGATCAATCATCACCGAGTGATCAATAACCAGCTCCACCGGACACAGCGGGTTGACTTTGGAAGCGTTGCCGCCGAGCTTGGTGATGGCGTCGCGCATCGCCGCCAGATCCACCACGCAGGGCACGCCGGTGAAGTCCTGCAGAATCACCCGCGCCGGGGTGAAGTTGATGTCGTTCTTCGGCAGGTTCTTGAAATTCGCGCCGGCCAGCGCTTCGATATCGGCGGCGGTGGTATTCACACCGTCTTCGTGACGCAACAGGTTTTCCAGCAGCACCTTGATGGAGTAGGGCAGGCGTGCCAGGTTGAACTTGGGTTCCAGAGCCTTGAGGTTGTAATAGCTGTAGTTCTTGTTGCCAACGCTGAGGCTGGATTTGGACTGAAAACTGTCCGTCATGTCTGGCTCCCGTTATGAAGGTGACGATAAAGATGAGCGATGTGCTCAAGCAGCCGACAATTATAGCGGAGCGCCCCCGGGGTGGCTGATTGGGCGACGGTTTCAGCCAGAGGCGTTGGCCGTTCTGGATTTGTCGTTCGGGGGTTTTCCCGGCGGGCGCACGCGCGCGGACTTGACGGCGTTGGCGCGCGTTTCGGTGATGGAAAACCGGTAGCCGGCAATCTCCACTTCCTTGCCGGTCTGGGGAATGGCTTCCAGCTTTTCCAGGATCAGGCCGTTGATGGTTTTGGGACCGTCGGTTGGCAGCTTCCAGTCCAGCGACCGATTCAGGCTGCGTAGCGTCACGGTGCCGGTGACGCGGAAGCTGCCGTCGGGGTCGGCATACACATTCTTGATGCGCGTGGCCGGGTCGGAGGTGAATTCGCCAACCACTTCTTCCAGGATGTCTTCCAGCGTGACCAGCCCCTGGATATCGCCGTACTCATCGACGACGAAGCCGATTCGCCGTTTCTGATTCTGGAAGTTCAGCAGCTGCTGATTCAGCGGCGTGCCTTCGGGAATGAAATAGGGTTCACGCGCCAGGCTGCGAATGGCATTGTGATTGAGGCGCTCCTCGGAAATCACGCGCACCGTGCGTCGCAGGTGAATCACGCCGATCAACTCGTCAATGGAGCCGTCGAACACCGGCAGGCGGGTATGTTCGCTGCTGATCAGCTGCTGCTGCACCGTCTCCCAGGGTTCGGAGATGTCGATGCCGATGATTTCATTGCGCGGCACCATGATGTCTTCCACCGTGCCGTTTTCCAGATCCAGAATCGACAGCAGCATTTTCTGGTGACGCTTGGGAATCATGGCGCCGGCTTCGGCAACCACGGTGCGCAATTCTTCAGTACTCAGGCTGTGTTGGGCGGCTTCTTCGGGGGTGACGCCCACTAATCGCAGAATGCCGTTGGAGACCAAGGTGACCGCCCAGACAATGGGATAAAACAGACGCATCAGCGGCCACAGCACGAAGGCCGCGGGCAGCGCGATGCGTTCGGGATGCACTGCGGCGAAGGTTTTGGGCGTGACCTCGGAAAAGATCAGCAAGGCGATGGTGAGCGAGCCGGTGGCGATGGCAATGCCGGTATCGCCCGGATACAGGCGAATGGCGATCATGGTCGCCACTGCCGCCGCCAGGCTGTTGATGAAGTTGTTGCCCAGCAGGATGGTGCCGATCAGTCGATCAGGCCGTTCCAGCATGCGCTGCGCCAGCTTTGCCGCGCGCTGGCCGGTTCTGGCACGCGTCTTCAGACGGTACCGGTTCATGGTCATCAGGCCGGTTTCGGAGCTGGAAAAAAACGCCGAAAGCGTCAACAGGACAAACAGCAGGCCGAATAAAACCGGTATCGGGATTTCGTTCAAGAGGCGGTCGGGTCATCGCACCGTTGGCCTTGTTACGGGATGCGGCGGGAAACTGTCAAGCAAGTAAGCTTCAAGTTGTTCATCAAACCCAATGTTTTCCAAGGATTTGTTCCAGGATTAACTTGCTGCCGAAATAGCCCAGAATCAGCGTGGCATAGCCGGACAGCGCCCAGCGAACGGCCGTGCGACCACGCCAGCCATAACGCCAACGACCCCACAACAACACGCCGAAAATGACCCAGGCCAGAATCGACAACACCGTCTTGTGCGCCAGGTGCTGCGCCAGCCAGTCGTTGACGAACCACAAGCCGGACAACAGCGTGAGGCTGAGCAAGGCAAAGCCGACGCAAACCAGTTGAAACAGAATCCGCTCCATGGTCTGCAACGGCGGCAGTCGGCCGTCGGCCGGCGACAGCACATGGCGGTGCAGGAGCCGTTCCTGGATCGCCAGGGTGATCGCTTGGGCAGCGGCCAGGGTCAGCAGGCCGGCCGAGAGCAATGACAGCAGCACATGCAGGCTGACTTTCCAGTTGCTGATCGCCACCTCACTGACCGGCGAGGGGTTCACCGCCGCCAGCAGCACGAATATCGCGGCCAATGGATACAGCGCCGCGCCGTTGATGCTGATGGGCTCGCGCAGGCTGAACAGCCACAGCAAGGTGGCGGCCTGCCATGCGAACAGGGACGCCGCTTCGGTGACGCCGATGCGCAGATTGCCCTGGTCGACCGCGCCGAATCCAAGCGCCAACAGGTGCAACAGCAAGGCGGCGGGCACGTAGTTCAGGCCGCCGGCGTGCTTTTTCCAGGCGCAGAGACCGAAACCGAGGTAAAGCGGCGCGGTGAGGGCGGCGATCAACAGGGCAGGTGTCATGATCAGCGTCGCAGAATAACACCGGCATCCGCCTGCGGTGGCGCTGACCACAAAAGCAGTTCATCATCCCGCTCAGGGAGATGCACCGCAGCGGACATGCCAAAGCGATGAAGATTCAGATTCTGGGATGCAGTGGCGGGGTTGGGCCGCGTTTGCGCACCACCTCCATCCTGATTGACGATGACATCCTGATTGACGCCGGCACCGGCGTCAGCGCGCTGAGTCTGGAGCGCATGTCCCGCATCGAACAGGTGTTTGTCACCCACTCGCATCTGGATCATGTCTGCGGCCTGGCGTTCATGGCGGACAATCTGGTGGGCGCCATTGATCACAGCATTGTCATTCGCGGCAGCACGTCCACCATCAAGGCGCTGCGGGATCACGTATTCAACTGGACCATCTGGCCGGATTTTTCCGAGCTTCCGAACCCGCGACAAGCGGTGATTCAATTCAAGGAATATTCCGGGCGTCCGATATCGATTGGACATCAACGTCGCCTGCGCGCGTTCGAGGTGGAACACACCGTGCCCGGTGTCGGCTATGCGGTGGAGGGGCCGAACGGGGTTTTCGCTTACTCCGGCGATACCCTGGATTGCGCCTCGTTGTGGCGCGGGCTGAACCGCCTGCCGCGGCTGGATTATCTGATGATCGAAATCGCCTTCCCGGATGCGCAGGCCGAACTCGGCCAGATTTCAGGCCACTTCACACCCAAGGTACTCGGCAGTGCGATCCAGCAACTCAAGCACCGGCCCAAACTGTTGTTGACCCATTTCAAGCCCGGCTGCGAACGACGGATCCGGCAGCAAGCCCGGCAGGCGCTGGCCGGTTGGGACATGCACTTCCTGAAAAGCGGTGACTGCTTCAGCCTCTGAGCGGGGCGCCTAAGGAAACGCTGATTAATCAGTGTTTCCCTGAGCGCAGCCGGCTTTCTGTCACACTTGCGCTCTTTCGGATTGCTTGTCACCTCATGTTTGAAACCTTAACCGAGCGACTCAGCCGGACGCTGGATTCCATTCGCGGTCAGGGCCGCCTGACCGAAGATCAGATCAACACCGCTGCGCGCGAACTGCGCATGGCCTTGTTGGAGGCCGATGTGGCGCTGCCGGTGGTCAAGGCCTTTATTGATCGCCTGAAGACGCGCGCGCTGGGTGCCGAGATCAGTCAGTCGCTGACACCGGGTCAGGCTTTCTTGAAGCTGGTGCAGGCGGAGCTGACCGAAGTCTTGGGCGGCGAATCAGAAGAACTCAACCTTCGCGCGCAGCCGCCGGTCGTCATTCTGATGGCCGGGCTTCAGGGTTCGGGTAAGACCACCACCACCGGCAAGCTGGCGCTGCGCTTGAAAGAGGTGGAAAAGAAAAACGTCATGGTGGTGTCTTGTGACGTTTACCGGCCGGCGGCGATCGAACAGTTGCGGGTGGTCGCCGGACAGGTGGGCGTGGAATGCGTCCCGTCTGAGGTGGGCGAAAATCCGGTGGACATCGCCAAGCGCGCCCTGGCCAAAGCCAAGAAGGATTACGTTGACGTGCTGATCGTCGACAGCGCCGGTCGTACCAGCGTGGATGAGCAGATGATGCAGGAAATCAGCGCGATTCACGGCGCGCTGGAGCCAGCGGAAACGCTGTTCGTGGTGGATAGCATGACCGGCCAGGACGCCGCCAGTACCGCCAAAGCCTTCGCCGATCAATTGCCGCTCACCGGCGTGGTGCTGACCAAGGTGGACGGCGATGCGCGTGGCGGTGCGGCGCTGTCGGTGCGGCATGTCACGCAACGGCCGATCAAATTCCTCGGTGTCGGCGAAAAGTCCGACAAGCTGGAAGTGTTTCACCCGGAGCGCATCGCCACCCGCATCATCGGTCAGGGCGATGTTCTGACCCTGATCGAGGAAACCACGCGCAAGGTCGACGCCAAGAAAGCCGAAAAGCTGGCGCGCAAGATCAAGTCGAAGAAAGGTTTCGATCTGAACGATTATCGGGATCAGATGCAGCAGATGCGCAACATGGGCGGGCTGGACGCCATCATCGAAAAACTGCCCGGCGCGGCGCAGATGCAGGCGCAGATGAAAACCGTCGACGCCGAGCGCGAGATCAAACGCGCGGTGGCGATCATGGACTCCATGACGCCGCAGGAGCGGCGCTTTCCGAATTTGCTGAAGGCCTCGCGTAAACGTCGCATCGCCGCTGGCGCCGGGGTTCAGGTGCAGGAAGTCAACCGCATGCTGCGCCAGTTCGACAACGCCCGCGGCATGATGAAGAAGATGGCCGGCGGCGGCATGAACAAGATGATGCGCGCCCTGGCCGGCCGCATGCCGCCGGGCGTGATGCCCAAGCGGTAGCCTCGGTTCGGGGTCAATGCTGGAAATCAGCATGTAAACCGCTACAATACGCGCCCTTTTTTGCGGCTTGCCGCCGCATCAGCAAGAGATTGATTTTTATGGTCACCATTCGTTTGGCGCGCACCGGCGCCAAAAAAAGGCCGTTTTATCACGTGGTTGCCACGGAAAAGCGCAACCCGCGTGACGGTCGTTTCATCGAGCGTCTTGGGTATTTCAACCCGGTTGCCAAGGGCGGCGAACAACGCCTGGTGCTCAACCAGGAGCGCATCGATCACTGGAAAAGCAACGGCGCTCAGGTGTCCGATCGCGTTGCGCAACTGATCAAGACCACCGAAAAAGCCGCCGCTGAGGCTGCTTGATCCGCGTACGCAATGCCCAGGCGATTGATACTGGGCCGCGTCGCCGGCGCATTTGGGGTTCAGGGCTGGGTGCGTATCCAGTCCCATACCGATCCGGTTGACGCGCTGTTGCGTTATCAGCCCTGGTGGATTGTGGATGGCCAGGGCGAAGCCTACGAAACCACGCCGGCTCACGCCAAAGCGCATGGGCCAGGCTTGGTTGCGCAGCTTCGTCGAGCCGACGGCGAAGTGACCGCTGATCGCAATCAAGCGCTGCAATTGCTGGATTGTCAGATCGAGGTCGAACGCAGCGTGCTGCCGGAGCCGCCGGCGGGGCAGTATTACTGGGTGGACCTGGAAGGCTGTACGGTGATCAACGGCGATGGTCGACACCTGGGCGTCGTGCATAGCCTGATGAGCAACGGACCACAGGCCATTTTGCGGGTGCGCAGAGAAAAGGCGCCTGAACAATTGATTCCCTTTGTGCATGGGCCGATTGTTCAGTCGGTGGATCTGCAGGTCGGCGAAATCAGGGTCGACTGGCACACGGATGACTAGGGGCCGATGAAGATCAGCGTGGTCACGCTGTTTCCGGACTGGGTCGAGTCCATTACCGGCTACGGGATGCCGCGCATCGCAAGCGAACGTGGCGTGCTGACGGTTTGCGCTGTGAATCCGCGCGACTTTGCGCATAACAAGCACGGACGGGTGGATGATCGCCCGTTCGGTGGTGGCCCGGGCATGGTGATGCAGGCCGCGCCCCTGAAGGCGGCGATTGACTGCGCCAGGCAGCAGGTGGGCACCGCCAAAGTCATTGCCATGTCGCCGCAAGGCGCGCGCTTTGATCAGGCCTGGGCCGAGCGTTTGTCCATGGAATCCTCGCTGGTCCTGATCTGTGGCCGCTACGAAGGGATCGACGAACGCCTGCTTGAAGATGCGGTGGACCTGGAGCTGTCGATGGGCGACTTCGTCATGTCCGGCGGCGAACTGGCGGCGATGAGCGTGATCGACGCGGTCTGTCGCTTGTTGCCCGGCGTGCTGGGTGATGCCGACTCTGCCGCCGATGACTCGTTTTCCAAGGGCCATCTGGATCATCCGCACTACAGCCGGCCGGAGATTTGGGCGGGCGAATCGGTTCCTGAAGTGTTGCTCAGCGGGGATCATGCCCGCATCGCGCGCTGGCGATTGAAACAATCCTTGGGAAAAACCTGGATTAAACGACCCGATTTGTTGGATAATGTGCGGCTTGATGCGGAGCAACAGGGTTTGCTCCGCGAATTTATCGAAGAGCAGAACACAAAAGGGTCAAAGTGAACGCGAACAAGATCATTTCCGCGCTTGAGTCGGAACAGATGAACAAGCAGATTCCGGAGTTCAACGCCGGCGATACGGTGGAAGTCAAAGTGCGGGTCAAGGAAGGCGAGCGTGAGCGCCTTCAGGCCTTCGAGGGCGTGGTCATCGCCAAGCGCAACCGTGGTCTGAACTCCGCGTTCACCGTTCGCAAGATCTCGCATGGCGAAGGCGTGGAGCGCGTGTTCCAGACCTACAGCCCGCTGGTGGCGGACGTCAAGGTCAAACGCCGTGGCGATGTGGCGCGCAGCAAGCTCTACTATCTGCGTGGACGCACCGGCAAGGCGGCGCGTATCAAGGAAAAGCTGTCCTGAGCTTTTCGGCGGAATCACAGGCCGCGGCGGGTTGAACCCTCCGCGGCTTTTTTGATGTGGCGGCATCGCCTCGAACGCGGCTGGCGCCATTTCCACTTGAAAATCTGAACGCGCCCCCCATTGCGGGAACCAGAGTTCAAACCCGTGGGAAGTCATGAGTACACAACGCCACAGCTTTCAGGCTGAAACCAAGTCGCTGCTGCGACTGATGATCCATTCCTTGTACTCCAACAAGGAGATTTTTCTGCGCGAGCTGATTTCCAACGGCTCGGATGCCTGCGACAAGCTGCGCTTTGAATCCATCGCCAGTCCCGAGCTGATGGGCGAGGGCGAGCTGGCGGTGGATCTGATTCCGGACAAGGACGCCGGCACGCTGACGATTCGCGACAACGGCATCGGCATGAGCAAGGACGAGGTGGTGGAGCATCTGGGGACCATCGCCCGTTCCGGCACCCGCGAGTACCTGAACAAGCTGACGGGCGATCAGGCCAAGGATGCGCAGCTCATCGGTCAGTTCGGCGTCGGTTTTTACTCGGCGTTCATCGTCGCCGACACCGTCACCGTGCGCAGTCGCGCCGCCAAGGCCGACGCGGCGGTGCAATGGCGCTCTGACGGCGAGGGCGAGTTCGAAATCGAGGACTGCGACAAGGCAGAACGCGGCACCGACGTGATCCTGCACGTGCGTGAGGACGACAAGGAATTTCTGGAAGCCGAGCGCCTGTCTTTCATCGTGCGCAAGTATTCGGATCACATCGGCATTCCGGTTCGGCTGCATATTCCGCCCAGCGATCAGCCAGAGGACACGCCCGGCGCGGAGGACGCCGCTTCTGGCGACGAGGCCACGAAGGAGACGTCGGCGCCACAAACGCGTATCGAAACCATCAATCAGGCGCGCGCGTTCTGGACCCGGCCCAAGAACGAGCTGAAGGACGAGGAATACCAGTCTTTCTACAAGCATCTGGCGCACGACTTTGAGGACGCACTGAGCTGGGCGCATCACAAGGTCGAAGGCAATCTGGAATACACTTCACTGTTGTATCTGCCGGCGCGCGCGCCGTTCGATCTGTGGAATCGTGAGGCCGAGCACGGCTTGCAGCTGTACGTGAAACGCGTCTTCATCATGGATCGCGCGGCCGAGCTGCTGCCGCCTTATCTGCGTTTCATGCGCGGCCTGGTGGATACCGCGGATCTGCCGCTGAACGTCTCGCGCGAGATTCTGCAATCCAGCCGCACCACCGACAAAATCAAGGCTGCGTTGGTCAAGCGCTCCCTCGACATGCTGGAGGATCTGGCCAAGAACAGGGCCGAGGATTACGCCAAGTTCTGGAAAACCTTTGGCTCGGTGCTCAAGGAAGGCATTGTCGAGGACCAGAACAACCGCGAGCGCATCGCCAAACTGATGCGTCTGGCTTCGACCCACAAAGCCGAAGAAGGCGCGCTCACGCTGGATGAATACATCGAGCGCATGCCCGAAGAGCAGAAGTCCGTCTACTTTCTCACCGCCGAGACCATGGCCGCGGCCAAGGCCAGCCCGCATCTGGAAGGCTTCGCCAAGCGCGGCTATGAGGTGTTGCTGCTGACAGATCGTATCGACGAATGGGTGGTCAGCCACCTCACCGAATACGGCGGCAAGTCGCTCAAGTCCGTCGCCCAGGGCGCCCCCGAGCTGGATGATCTGGTGGAAACGGCGGAAAGCGAGCGTCAGGCCAGCGCTTTCGAACAAACGCTGGAACGCATCAAGAAAGTGCTGGACGAGCGGGTGCAGGAAGTGCGGCTGTCCAAGCGTTTGACCGAATCACCATCCTGCCTGGTGGCGCCGGATTTCGGCATGAGCCGACGCCTGGAACAAATGCTCTCACAAGCCGGTGAATCGCTGCCCGCCAGCAAGCCGATTCTGGAAGTCAATGCAGAGCACCCTTTGCTGGAGCGGCTCAAGGAAACCGCCGACGATGCCCGGTTCGCCGACCTTGCCGAGCTGATTTTCGGACAGGCCCAACTCGCCGAAGGTGGGCAACTGGATGATCCCGCCGGTTTCGTCAAGCGGCTCAATCAGCTGATTCTTGGGGAAACCGAGGGGAGCCGGATTATCGTAAGCTGATCGTCGCCCTGAGGGGTGACCTGCCTGTATTCCACGACGGTGTAGGTCAGCCTTCAAGCCGACAGCAGCCTGGAGCGTGTCATCGCGAGGAATGCAATGACGAAGTGATCTCCTGCGCCGAGGAGATTGCGTCGGCTGTGCTTCGCAATGACGGATTGTTTCTTTGTCACGGCGAGGCTCGTAGCGCCGTGACAGCCTCATGCCTCGCAGAAGAAGGTCTCAATGGATTCCGGGTCCAGCTTCGCTGGCCCGGAATGACGATGAAGATCTGGAAGAGGGTCGGCCTTAGCGGATCACTCTTGCCGCACTGACATAACGATCCATCCACCAGCGATTACCGACCGGCGCGACGATGACGTTCTTGCCGGTTCTGGGGGCGTGCACGGCCTGTCCTTCGCCCAGGTAAACGGCAACGTGATCGATGCCGCGCCAGCCGAAGCGGTAGAACAACAGATCACCGGGCTCGGCTTCGTCCAGATCAATGCGATCGCCGGCCTTGTATTGCTGGCGGGTGGTGCGCGGCACGCTCAGGCCGGCCTGGGCATAGACGTATTGCACCAGACCGCTGCAATCAAAACCGGCGGGCGTGGTGCCGCCAAACACGTAGGGCCGGCCGATCTGTCCCAGGGCTTCGAGCACGATGGCGCGACGCAAGGCGTCGCTTTCCGGTGTTGGGCGATAGCCGCTACTGACGCATCCTGCAAGCGCGCCCAGAGACAGCACGGCGGCGATCATGTGTCGCCACCAAGGTTTCATTTGGAGGGATGCTGGGTCGCCTGCATCGAGGGGCGCTCGCAAAACGCTCGATGCCAGTTGGCGAGTGCGTCGTGGCCGGCGCGCCATTCCAGAAACGGCATGCGAAAGTCCAGATAGGACAGGCCGGTGGCGACGGCAATCTCAATCACGCCGGGCGCATCCAGTTTCAAGGCGGTGGCTTCAACATCCAGCCACGCGACCGCGCGACGGATAACGGCGGTTTGCCGATCCAGATACGGCGTGTAGACGATGCTTTCCGGCCGCCGCCGTTCCAGGACGTAGGCCACGGCGGCCACCGTCATGCCGTCGGCGATTTCGGCTCGTCGCAGCGCGCCCCAGCGTTTGACTCCGCGTGGAACCGGCGCCAGGCCACTGCCGCGTGTCATCAGGTATTCAACGATGAGCCCGGAGTCGGGCAGGGCTTCGCCTTTTTCCGTGATCAGCGTGGGAATGCGCGACAGTGGGTTGGCGGCCAGCAGCTCCGCCGGCGCTTCCAGTGGATTGACGTGTATCTCGTCGACCTGATCCGCCAAACCCAATTCATGCGCCACCACGCGCACCTTTCTGGCGTAGGGCGATGCGGGGCTGCTGAACAGCTTCATTTTCATGGGGCGTGGGTGGATCTGTTGATTCTCCAGCCTGCCTGCGGCGCCTGTTGGTGGCAAGTCGGTGTCGGCTTATCCGGCCAGGCCCAACTTGTCGAGATAACGCTCCGCGTCCAGCGCCGCCTGACAGCCACTGCCCGCGCTGGTGACCGCCTGTCGGTAGACATGATCCATCACGTCCCCGGCGGCGAATACGCCGGGCACGCTGGTGGCGGTGGCGTTGCCGCTGGAACCGGACTGAACCTGGATGTATCCACCGTTCATGTCCAGTTGACCGTCGAAAATCCCGGTGTTGGGCGAGTGGCCGATGGCGATGAACACGCCCTTGAGGTCGATATCCCGCGTATCGCCGCCTTTGACGTGGCGAATGCGCATGCCGGTGACGCCGGAGTCATCGCCCAGCACTTCGTCCAGGGTCGCGTTCCAGATAATGTCCACCTTGCCGGCCTCGGCGCGCTTGAACAGCTTGTCGTGCAGGATTTTCTCGCCACGGAACTGGTCACGCCGATGCACCACCGTCACCTTGTTGGCGATGTTGGACAGATACAGTGCCTCTTCCACCGCGGTGTTGCCGCCGCCGACCACGGCCACGTCCTGTCCCTTGTAGAAGAAACCGTCGCAGGTGGCGCAGGCCGACACGCCTTTGCCGCGAAAGGCGGTTTCCGATTCCAGGCCCAGGTACATGGCCGAGGCGCCGGTGGCAATGATCAATGCATCGCAGGTGTAGCTGCCTTGATCGCCATTCAGGGTGAAGGGTTTTTCACCCAGCTGAACGCTCTGGATGTGGTCGTAAATGAACTGGGTGTCGAATCGCTCGGCGTGCTTTTGCATGCGCACCATCAGATCCGGACCCAACAGACCTTCGACGTCACCAGGCCAGTTGTCGACCTCGGTGGTCGTCATCAGCTGACCGCCCTGTTCCAGCCCGGTAATCAAGGCCGGTTTGAGGTTGGCGCGGGCGGCATAAACAGCGGCGGTGTATCCGGCGGGACCAGAGCCAAGAATGATCAGTTTGTGATGTTGTGACATGACGGATCGGTAAAAGTAGAGTCGGAGCTGGCTGATGAAACAGGGGGGGGTTGGCTGGCCCCGACTCTGGGGGAAGCGTAAAGCTACAGGCTTTCGGCGTTGGCGGCGAGGTAAGTGGCGACGCCCTCGGCGTTCGGTTTCATTGCCGGTTTTCCTTTGCGCCAGCCAGCCGGGCAGACTTCGCCATGTTCTTCGGTGAATTGCAGCGCGTCCACTACGCGCAGCATTTCATCCACTTCGCGGCCCAGGGGCAGGTTGTTGACCACCTGATGCTGGACGATGCCGTTCTTGTCGATCAGGAAGCTGGCGCGAAAAGCCACGCCGGCTTCGTGCTCGACGCCGTAGGCGCGAACGATGTCGTGATTGACGTCCGCCACCATGGGAAAACCGATGGAGCCGATGCCACCTTTTTCGACCGGGGTGGAGCGCCAGGCAAAGTGCGTGTACTGGCTGTCGATGGAAACACCAACCAGCTGCACGCCGCGCGCTTCAAACGCCTTGCGACGGTTCTCATGCGCGATGATTTCCGACGGGCACACAAAGGTGAAATCCAGCGGCCAGAAAAACAGCACCACGTACTGGCCTTTCAGATCGGAAAGCTTGAATTGGTCGGTGATGGTGCCATCACCAAGCACGGCGGCGGATGTGAAATCGGGGGCGGGACGGTTGACCAATACGCTCACAAAAGACTCCTTTGGGTTGATGATGAAAGTGTGCGATGCCGCACGAGCGGGGCGCAGTCTATGTGTGTTCGCACATTAGGGCAATTGAAACGTTTTTATGCTTTCGATAATAATTTGCTATCGGCCTTGCTGGCGCTTGCCCGAAGCGTTCATCGGCTTCAGCCGTCGCTTGATTTTTCTGCCTGGGCGTCCTTGGATGAGGTCAGCCACAGCGCGTCCAGTTCCAGCGTAATGGCGTCAAACGGCGGCGCTTTGACCTCGGCATCATCGGCATGGCTGGCGTGCAGACGCCAATGCGCGCCGTCAAGGGCGAATATTTCAAGCGTTCGGGCGATGGGGTCGATCAGCCAGGCCCAGCTGATGCCAAATTCAGCGTAGATGGCAAGCTTGTCCACCCGATCCAGCTTCGCCGTGCTGGGCGATAGCACTTCGCACACCCAATCCGGCGGCAGCTCAAAGTAGGCGACATCCGGTATCTGTGGCATTCGCTCGCGTCGCCAGCCAGCCAGATCCGGCACCAGAATATGCGGTCCCAGATGCAGCTCAGGTTCAATCAGGATCCACCATCCGCCGGGTCCGCCGCGACCGCGATGAAACGGCGGCCCCAGTTCAAAACTCAGCGATGAAGCCGTCTGCGCATGCGGTGAGGCCGGTCGCGGGTGTGCGTGCAAAACACCGTGGATGATCTGCCCGGTCACATTTGGCGGCAGATCAAACAGATCATCGTAAGTAGCCGGCTTGAATGCCGCTTGACTCATGAGCAAAATCGTCTCGGTTTGGACCAGTTTAGCGCGCTGACCACATGGTTTTCCCAAAAATCAAGGGATTAAATTGCAGACGGATGATTGCAATGGTCTAATACCGCCCCCCAAAGCTGCGGCCGATGCCTGAGAAAGGCGTCGTGAGCGGCCATTTTTTCAATATTTTCAAGCTGTTTCTCAGCTTTCGCCATGAACGTCAATTTCCCGCGCATTCAGCGCTTGCCGCCCTATGTCTTCAATATCGTTGGTGAATTGAAGCGAGCGGCGCGAGCACGTGGTGAGGACATTGTCGACTTTGGCATGGGCAATCCGGATCAACCCACGCCCAAGCATATTGTCGACAAGCTGGTCGAGGCATCGGTGCGAGGCACCGAAAGCGACTACGTACGGCCGGAATTGCACGACGAGGGTGGTACCCACACCCATCGTTATTCGCTTTCCGCGGGGATTCCCCGTTTGCGCCGGGCGATGGCGCGCTGGTATCAGTCGCGTTACGCGGTGGATCTGGACCCGGAAAGCGAGGTCATCGCCACCATCGGCTCCAAGGAAGGCTTGGCGCATCTGGCCTTTGCCACGCTGGACAAGGGCGACACCGTACTGGTGCCGAATCCGGCCTATCCGATTCATCCCTACGGTGTGGTGCTGGCCGGCGCCGACGTGCGGCATGTGCGCTTGACGCCCGGTGTGGACTTTTTCGAGGGCTTGCAAAGCGCGGTGCGTGAGACCTGGCCGGCGCCGAAAATGTTGGTGATGAACTTCCCCGGCAATCCAACAACGCAATGCGTTGACCTGGATTTCTTCAAGAAAACCGTCGACTTCTGCCGCGAACATGGCATCTGGCTGGTGCACGACCTGGCCTATGCGGACATTGTGTTCGACGGCTATCGCGCACCCAGCGTGCTGGAGGTGCCGGGCGCCAAGGACATCGCGGTGGAATCGTTTACCTTGTCCAAGAGCTACAACATGCCGGGTTGGCGCGTTGGCTTCATGGTGGGCAATCCGACGCTGATCGGCGCCTTGGGACGCATCAAGAGTTATCTGGATTACGGCATGTTCACGCCGGTACAGGTGGCCGCCATCGCCGCGCTGGAAGGGCCACAGGATTGCGTGGCCGAGATTCGTGACATGTATCGCGAACGCCGTGATGTATTGTGCGATGGCCTGAACGCCGCCGGCTGGGCAGTGGAAAAGCCCAAGGCGACCATGTTCGTTTGGGCCGAGATTCCGGATGCCTTCAAACACCTGGGGTCGCTGGAGTTTTCCAAGCGACTGTTGCAGGAGGCCAAGGTGGCGGTGTCGCCCGGAATCGGCTTTGGCGACTACGGCGACACCCATGTGCGCTTTGCACTGATAGAAAACGAGCACCGCACGCGGCAGGCCGTGCGCGGGATCAAACGCATGCTGAAGGAAGGTATCCATTGAGCGAGTCGGTGGTTCGAATCGGCCTGATCGGGCTGGGAAATGTCGGTCAGGGCGTGATCAATGTGTTGCGGACCAATGCCGGCGATATCGAGCGCCGCCTGGGTCGCAAGATGGTGGTGACCAAGGCCTCGGCGCGTGACCTTTCCAGGCCGCGCCAAGTCAGCGTGGACGGCATTGAGCTGGTTTCCGATCCGTTCGCCATCGTGCGCGATCCGGAAGTGGATCTGGTGGTGGAAGCCATCGGCGGACAACAACCGGCCAAGGACTTGATTGTCGCCGCACTGGAAGCTGGCAAGCCGGTTGCCACCGCCAACAAGGCGTTGCTGGCCGAAGATGGCAACAGCATCTTTGCGGCGGCTGCCAAAGCCGGTGCGATGGTTGCGTTCGAGGCGGCGGTCGCGGGCGGCATTCCCATCATCAAGGCCTTGCGTGAGGGGCTGGCCGCCAATGAGATTCAGGAAGTGGCCGGCATCATCAACGGCACCTGCAATTATGTGCTGAGTCAGATGGCGGCCAAAGGTCAGAGCTATGACGAGGCCCTGGCCGATGCGCAAAAGCTGGGCTTTGCCGAGGCCGACCCGACGTTCGACGTCGAAGGGGTGGACGCTGCCCACAAGCTCACCATCATGGCCAGCATGGCCTTTGGCATCCCGCTGAACTTGGAAAAGGTTCATTGCCAGGGCATCAGTCAGGTCACCGCGCTGGATATTCAGAATGCGGACGCGCTGGGCTATCGCATCAAGCTGCTGGGTATCGCCAAACGGCAGCAGCAGGGTGTTGAGTTGCGCGTTCATCCCACACTGGTGCCGGACAATCATTTGCTGGCCAAGGTCGATGGCGGACTCAACTGCGTATTGGTGCAGGGCCGTTCGGTGGGTCCGGTGGGCTTTTATGGTTACGGCGCCGGCGGTGATCCAACCGCATCGGCGGTGGTTGCCGATCTGATCGATGCGGCTCGTTCCCTGGGTTCTGCAAACGCCGCGCCGGCCCTGGGGTTCTTGCCGGATCGATTGCAGGCGCAGCCCATCGTCCCCATCCAGGGAACGATCTCCAGCTACTACCTGCGCTTGCGCGCCGCCGATGAGCCGGGCGTGCTCAAGGCCATTACCAGCGCCCTGGCCGAGTTCGACATCAGCATCGAAGCCATCTTGCAGAAAGAGCCGCGCGAGCATGAGGATGCGACCATCGCATTGATCACCAGTGAGGTATCCGAAGCCCGGTTCGAAAAAGCCCTGGCGCGGGTCAGTGCATTGTCGTTGGTGCGAGAACAGCCGTCACACATTCGTGTCGAACACTTCAACCACCATTAACCTGAGTTTGCGCCATGCGATATACCGGCCTCGTCGAGGCTTATCGAAACCGTCTGCCCCTGGCCGCTGACGCCCGTGCCATTTCATTGGGCGAAGGCCGCACGCCGCTGATCAGGCTGGAACGCCTGCCGGATCAGGTGGGTTTTGACGGCGAGCTTTACGTCAAGTTCGAGGGCCTGAATCCCACCGGCTCGTTCAAGGATCGCGGCATGACCGTGGCGGTGACGCAGGCGGTACATGAGGGTGCCAAGGCGGTGATTTGCGCATCCACTGGAAACACCTCGGCCTCGGCGGCGGCTTATGCGGCGCGCGCCGGCATCACCGCTTTCGTTCTGATTCCGGATGGCAAGATCGCCCTTGGCAAGCTGGCGCAGGCCGTGGTTCACGGCGCGGTGGTGCTTCAGATCGAGGGCAATTTTGACGATGGCATGCGCCTGGTCAAGGAGATTGGCCAGTCCACGCCGGTGGCGATCGTCAATTCCATCAATCCTTATCGGTTGCAGGGTCAGAAAACCGCGGCGCTGGAAATCGTCGAGGCGCTGGGCCGTGCTCCGGATGTTCATTGTCTTCCGGTTGGCAATGCCGGCAACATCAGCGCGCACTGGATCGGATATTGCGAGGCCGCCGGCGTTGCCAGCAAGATTTGTCCCGAACACGCCAAGGGTCGTTTTCTGGACACGCCGTTGACCGCCTCACGACCGAAGATGGCGGGATTTCAGGCGAGCGGCTCCGCGCCGTTTCTGCGCGGCGCTCCGGTCAAGGATCCAGAAACCGTGGCCACCGCCATCCGCATTGGCGATCCTCAATCCTGGGATCTGGCGTGGACGGTGCAAGAAGAGTCGGGCGGCTGGTTCGACGAATGCAGCGATGCGGAAATCCTGAAAACGCAAAAACTGCTGGCGACGACCGAAGGCGTGTTTTGCGAGCCGGCTTCGGCGGCCTCGCTGTGTGGCGCGCTGCGCGACATTCACAGCGGCCGTATCGCGCCCGGCAGCACCGTGGTGTGCACGCTCACCGGCAACGGGCTCAAAGACCCCGACATCATCATGAGCGCCGGCGTCGACGGCCTGATCAAGGTGCCGGCGACACGGTCGGCAGTGGAAAAAGCCTTGTTGTCGCAAATGGCTTAGCCGCTGTCGTGTTCATCGTCCTGTAAAATCCGACGCCTGGTTCCACCCACTATGGGGCGCGGTTTGAATCCTTATCCGGTTGCGGGCGTTTCGGTGTCGCAATGAATTGGGCGGATTATCTGATTCTGGCGCTGGTGTTGATATCGGTACTGGTTGGCCTGATGCGCGGCTTTACCCGCGAACTGCTTGGCTTGCTGACCTGGGTGTTGGCTTTCGGCGTGGCGTGGTTCTGGGCGCCGCAGTTCGAAGCTTATTTGCGGGACTTTCTGTCGGAGCCGTCGATTCGCAAGATCGTGGCCTATGTGTTGCTGTTTCTGGGCGGATTGCTGGTGGGCAGCGTGATCACCGCAGTGTTATCGCATTTCATTCGGGGAAGCCTGTTGGCTTCGTCTGACCGCACGGTCGGTGCCGGCCTGGGTCTGGTGCGCGGCGTGGTCCTGGTGGGGATCTTCGTCATGATCGGCCGCGAAACCACCTTGCGTTATGACAGCTGGTGGATGGGGTCCGAATTCATCGCGCGTATGCACTGGGTGGCCGACGCCATCAGCACGCTGGTGCCGCCTGACTGGATCCAGGCTGTTCGCGAAAAAGGTGGCGGCATCGAGCTGTCGCCCGAAACCATGGGAGCGCTCAACTGATGTGTGGCATCGTTGGAATCTATGCGCGGCAGGCAGCCAATCAGGAGCTTTATGATGCGCTGACCATGTTGCAACACCGCGGCCAGGATGCCGCCGGCATCATTACCGCCGAGCGCAACCGCCTGCACTTGCGCAAGGACAATGGTCTGGTGCGCGATGTGTTCCACCATCAGGAACACATGCTGCGTCTGCGCGGCAACATGGGAATCGGTCATGTGCGTTATCCCACCGCCGGCGTCACCAGTTCGGCCGAAGCACAACCGTTTTATACCAATATGCCGTTCGGTATTTCGCTGGCGCACAACGGCAACCTGACCAATGCCGACGAGCTCAAGCAGGAGCTGTTCAACGAAGATCGACGGCACCTGAACACCGAGTCCGACTCCGAGGTGCTGCTGAATATCTTTGCGCATGAGCTGCTGAGTCAGAACAAGCTGCGGCTGTCGCCCGATGATTTGTTCGCTGCCGTTTCCGGCGTGCACCAGCGTTGTCGGGGAGCCTACGCCAGCGTGGTGCTGATCAGCGGTTACGGCATCATCGGTTTTCGTGATCCGCACGGTATCCGTCCGCTGGTTTACGGTCGGCGTGAAAGCGCAAACGGGGATGAGTACATGATCGCCTCCGAATCGGTGGCGCTCAACGCCCTGGGCTTTGAGCTGGTGGGTGATGTCATGCCCGGCGAGGCGGTGCTGATTTCCAACGACGGGCAGATGCATATTCGCCAATGCGCCGCCAACCCGGGTTATTCGCCCTGCCTGTTCGAATATGTCTATCTGGCGCGGCCTGACTCGCTGATGGACAAGATTTACGTGCACAAAGCGCGCCTGCGCATGGGTGAAAAGCTGGCTGATCGCATCAAACGTGATTGGCCGGACCACGATATCGACGTGGTGATTCCCATTCCGGACACCTCACGCGTTCCCGCCTCGGAGCTGGCCGCCAAACTGGGCGTGCCGTACCGCGAAGGTTATGTAAAGAACCGCTACATCGGCCGCACCTTCATCATGCCGGGGCAGAGCCAGCGCTCCAAATCGGTACGGCAGAAACTCAACCCCATCGACGTCGAGTTTCGTGACAAGAACGTCATGCTGGTGGACGACTCCATCGTGCGTGGGACCACCAGCCGGGAAATCATCGAAATGGCCAGGGAAGCCGGCGCGCGCAAGGTTTATCTGGCTTCGGCCTCGCCGCCGGTGCGCTATCCAAACGTGTACGGCATCGACATGCCCTCGGCCAACGAGCTGATCGCACACGGTCGCAGCGTCGAAGAACTGGAGCGTTTGATTGGCGCGGACCGGATGATCTATCAGGAACTGGACGACCTGATCGATGCGGTGCGCCACAAGAACGCGCAAATCACCGGCTTTGACACCTCGGTCTTCACCGGCGAATACATCACCCAGGACGTGACCAGCGAATACCTGGATCAGCTTGAGCTGTTCCGCTCGGATGCGGCAAAGCAGGCGCGCCAGGCCGCGGTGCAATCGGTCATCGAAATCGAGAATGCGGGTGCGCATTGACCAAAAGCCGTGGGATTTCTAGAATAGGGAATTGCCGATTTCATTCGCTTGCGGGCGCCAGCTAAGCGATCATCAGTTTCGACTGATTTGCAGATGCCCGCATCCATGCGGGTTTTTTTATGCCCGCGAATCCGGAGATTCCAGATGGACGAAAACACCGACCACAACGCCGCCGCCAGTGATTCGCCGGATACGGGTTGGGGCATGGCCACCACGGGGCTTCGCGCCGCGCCGTTGCGTACCGATCAGCTGGAGCATTCGCCGCCGATTTTCAGCACTTCCAGCTTTGTGTTTCGCAGCGCTGAAGAGGCTGCGCAGGTATTTGCCGGTGAAAAATCAGGCAATGTCTACGGTCGCTTTACCAACCCGACCGTCCAGGCCTTCGAGCGGCGGCTGGCAGCCATGGAGGGCGGAGCGTCCTGCATCGCGACCGCCAGCGGCATGTCCGCCATTCTCACACTTTGCCTGACGGTATTGAAAGCCGGCGATCATTTGCTGAGTTCGCAAAGCCTGTTCGGCGCCAGCATTTCCATGTTCAATCAGTTCATCGCCAAGTTTGGCGTGGAAGTGACCTACGTGGAACAAACCGATGTTGCGGCATGGGAAAAGGCGATCCGGCCCAATACCCGATTGCTGTTCCTGGAAACGCCGTCCAATCCCTTATGTGAATTGGCGGATATTCAGGCGCTGGCGGATCTGGCGCACGCCAATAATGCGGCGCTGGCGGTCGACAACTGTTTTCTGACGCCGGTTTTTCAGCAACCGCTGCAACTGGGCGCCGATTATGTGGTGCATTCGGCCACCAAATATATCGATGGCCAGGGCAGGTGTATTGGCGGCGCCATCGTTGGGGACGAACAGCGTGTCGGAAAAGATGTTTTCGCCTTCATGCGCAGCGCCGGTCCTTGTGTTTCTCCATTCAACGCCTGGGTATTCTTGAAAGGACTGGAAACGCTCTGCGTACGCATGAAAGCGCACGAGGACAATGCGCGACGGCTGGCGCATTGGCTGGATTGCCAGGTTGGCGTGAACCAGGTGTTCTATCCGGGTCTGCAAAGTCATCCGCAACATGCGCTGGCCAAGCGTCAGCAGAGCGGTTATGGCGCAATTGTTTCCTTCGAGGTCGATGGTGGCCGGCAAGCCGCCTGGAAGCTGATCGACTCGGTTCGGCTGTGTTCGATTACCGCCAACCTGGGCGATGCGCGCACCACCATTACGCATCCGGCAACCACCACGCACGGGCGTATTTCCGCGCAGGCGCGCGCCGCCGCCGGCATCAGCGAAGGGCTGGTGCGGCTTGCCGTTGGTCTGGAGGACATTGGCGATATTCAAGCGGATTTGGCCGGCGTGTTGTCTTGAGTCAAACCCCGACACGCGCGGCCATTCTGGAAGCCCTTTGCGCGTCCGAACCGGACCGCAAGTGTGAAACGGTGTGGCGACTCAGCCAGGGCCTGGCGGTGGAGATCAGCGGCGCATTCGGACCGGGTGATATTCCGGGACGACCGCAACGACCCCGGTTGGTATCGCCGCAAAAGGTGAAAAAGCGTGGCCTTGGAAGCCCCCAGGGCCGCGCCGCGCTGATTCACGCCGTTGCCCATATCGAGTTCAACGCCATCAACCTGGCGCTGGATGCGGCCTGGCGGTTTGAGCAATTACCGGAAAAGTTCTACCGCGACTGGCTTGGGGTGGCGGCGGAGGAAGCGCGCCATTTTCAGATGTTGTGCAGACGCCTCAACACGCTGGGATACGCATACGGCGATTTTCCGGCGCACAACGGTCTGTGGGAGGCGGCGGAAAAAACCGGCCACGACGTGTTGATTCGCATGGCCTTGGTGCCGCGCGTGCTGGAGGCCCGCGGGCTGGACGTAACGCCGGGCATGATCGACCGCCTGAACGCCGCCGGCGACGCTCAAACCGTTTCCATATTGCGAATCATTCTGCAGGAGGAGCAGCGCCACGTCGCCATCGGCTCGGAATGGTTTTCTTATTTCTGCCGCCAGCGTGCGCGGGCGCCGCAAGCAACATTTCAGGAGCTGCTGCGGCAATACAACATGCGCATCCACCCGCCGGTGAACGCAGCGGCAAGGCGCAATGCGGGCTTTTCTGACCAGGAGCTGGCCGAGTTGATCGGGCCAGCCGCTGACCAAGCTCAGTCTTCGACCAGCTCGTAGTCGCCTTTTTCGGCGCCGCATTCGGGACACATCCAGTCGTCGGGAATGTCTTCGAACTTGGTGCCCGGGGCGATGCCGCTGTCCGGATCACCTTCCCGTTCGTCGTAGACGTGTGAGCAATAACGGCATTGATAACGGCGGTAATCGGACATATGCAGCCTCCATTTCTGTGACGCGATTCTTGGTATAAGTTACACCAGCAAACTGCGGGTTTGGCCAGTCTTTGGTTAGGCGCAGAGATATTGTTCAGCGCAGGACTTCACGCCGGTGGCCATCGTCGTCCAGAAAAACAAGTTCACACCTGCGGTTTCGCCAATCCGCCAGCACCACACGGGTGAGGCTTTGGCCGTCCAGGCAGATGTGATGGTCAGCCGGGCGGTGGGTATGGCCGTGAATCAGCGTCTTGACCCGCGCCGTGTGCATTGCATGTTTTACGGCGCTGGGATTGACGTCCATGATCTGCGGTGACTTCTTCGCCTTTGATCCATCGCTCTGCTGTTGCAGTCCGCCGGCGATGCGTCGTCGCGCCTGTGGCGGCAGCCGCAGAAACAGCCACTGCGCCCAGCTCAAGCGCGAAAACCGGCGCCAGCGTTGATAGGCGACATCATCTGTACAGAAGCGGTCGCCGTGCGACAGCATGATGTCCTGGCCCCGCCATTGCAGAATCCAGGGGTCGGGCAGGATTTCGACGCCGGTGCTGCGGCAAAAGCGCGCGCCGAGCAGAAAGTCGCGGTTGCCGTGTTGAAAATAAACCGGCACGCCGGCATCGGTGAGCGCTTTCAGGGCGTGTATTTCAGCGGCAAAGTCGCGGATGCCCTGTTCGTCGCCAATCCAGTATTCGAACAGATCGCCCAGGATGTAGAGCGCTTCGGCCTGGCGCGCGCGGGTTTGCAGGAAACGGCAGAAGCGTTCCCGCAGCGCCGGCGTGCGCGGCGACAGATGCAGATCGGAAATAAAACAGACGCTCACGCCGACGGTGGCATTACCCGTGTTTGCCAAGCAAGGCGCCGATGGATTTCAGGCAATGGCTGACGTGACGCGGCGAGCAGCTTTGTCCCATCAAGCCGATGCGCCAGATTTTGCCGGCGAAGTCGCCCAGGCCGGCACCGACTTCGAGGCCGAATTCGTCCAGCAGGCGTTTGCGCGCCGGTCCGTCTTCCAGATCCTGCGGCAGGCGGACGGAATTGAGTTGCGGCAAGCGCTCGGGTTCGGGAACCACGAACGCCAGGCCCAGTGCCTCAAGGCCCTTGGCCAGTTCATTGTGCATGCCCTGATGACGGCTCCAGGCATTTTCCAGACCTTCGGCCAGCAACAGATTCAAGCCCTCGTGCAAGCCATAGAGCGCATTGACCGGTGCGGTGTGATGGTAGGAGCGCTTGGCGCCGCCGCCCCAGTAAGCCGTGACCAGGGTGAAATCCATGAACCAGCTGCGCACCGGCGTCTTGCGCTGATGCAGCGCCTCGACCGCGCGCGGACTGAAGGTCACCGGCGACAGGCCGGGCGGACAGGAAAGACATTTCTGCGTGCCGCTGTAAACCGCGTCCAGGCCCCAGCCGTCGACTTCCAGCTCGATGCCGCCGAGTGAGGTGACGCAATCCACCAGACTCAGGGCGCCATGTTTTTGCGCCAGGCCGGCCAGGGTCTTGGCGTCGGAACGGGCGCCGGTCGATGTTTCAGCGTGCACGAAGGCCAGCACCTTGGTGGCCGGATTTTCCTGCAAGGCTTGTTCGACCTTGGCCGGATCGACCGCGCGACCCCAGGGGTCCTGAACCATGATCACCTTGGCGCCCAGGCGTTCGGCCATGGATTTCATGCGGCCGCCGAATACGCCGTTTTCACAAACGATGATGGTGTCACCCGGTTCCAGCAGATTGGCGAAGCAGGATTCCATACCGGTGGAGCCGGGGCCGGAAACCGGCATGGTCAGTTCGTTGTCGGTCCGAAAGGCTTTTTGCAACAGACCCTTGATGTCGTCCATCAGGCCGATGAACGCCGGGTCCAGATGGCCGATGGTGGTTTGCGCGGCCGCCGCCAGTACCCGCGGGTGCACATCAGACGGGCCGGGGCCCATCAGCATGCGTTGTGGCGGAACGAAGTAGGGTGTTTCCGGAGTCGTCATGGTTTTGGATCAGGCTTGAATCAGAAAGGCTTTTTCGATCACCACCGTTTCGAGTGGCACATCCCGGCCGAACGGCGGACGGCTGCCGGTGGGGGTGTTGGCAATGTCGTCCACCACCTCCATGCCCTGGGTGACCCGGCCGAACACTGCATAGCCCCAACCGTCCTGGCCGGGGTAGTCGAGAAAATCATTGTCCGCATGATTGATGAAGAATTGCGCCGACGCCGAATGCGGGTCATTGGTGCGCGCCATGGCGATGCTGCCGCGTTGGTTCTTCAGGCCGTTCTTGGCTTCGTTTTCAATCGGCGCGCGGGTTTGCCGCTCACGATGGTCCGCACCATAGCCGCCGCCCTGAATCATGAAGCCCTTGATGACGCGGTGAAACACCACGCCGTCGTAATGGCCGTCTTTGACGTATTGCGCAAAATTGCTGACCGACCCGGGTGCATTTTCAGCGTCCAGTTGCAGATGAATTTCACCGCGGCTGGTTTGCAGGCAGACGTTGATGTTGGCGGGAGTTGCGGGATTCTCACTCATTGATTTTTTCGTTCGGGAAATGGAAGTCCGTGCGGACAAGCCGCGTATTTTCTCAGAAAAGCGGTCCTTAAGCTGCAACCGCCCAGATATCCGGATCGGCCTCGGCGATGGCTTCCATCAACAACTCAACCCCGGCACCTTTTTTGTGACCGTGTTCGGACAACACGCGCCGAAAGCTGCGGCCGCCGGGCTGGCCCCGATACAGCCCCAACAGATGCTTGGCCATCATCATCAGCGGCACGCCTTGGGCGAGCTGTTCGCGCAGATAGGGCAGGTAGCGTTCGATCACCTGCAGGCGTGAGGTGCATGCGATGTGTTGATCGAAGATGCGGGAATCAACCTGCGACAGGGTCCAGGGGTTCTCGTAAATCTCGCGGCCCAGCATCACGCCATCCGCCTCTTGCAGGTGGGACAGGCATTGATCCAGATCCGTGATGCCGCCGTTGATGATGATGCAAAGCTGCGGAAACTCTTGCTTCAAACGATACACCTGGTCATAGTCCAGCGGCGGGACTTCACGATTTTCCTTCGGCGACAAGCCCTTGAGCCAGGCCTTGCGTGCGTGCACGATGAACGTCTCACAGCCGGCTTCAGCCACCGTTTCCACGAAGCGCCTGAGAAACGGATAGTCCGGAGAATCATCCACCCCAATGCGGTGTTTCACCGTCACCGGCAGCGCGGTTGCACCCCGCATGGCGCGAACACACTCGGCCACCAGTTCCGGTTCACGCATCATGCAGGCGCCAAAGCGGCCTTCCTGCACGCGGTCCGAGGGGCAACCGCAATTCAGATTGATCTCGTCATAGCCCCATCGTTCCCCCAGCTCGGCACACCGCGCCAAATCCTCGGCTGAAGAACCGCCCAGTTGCAAGGCAAGCGGATGCTCGGCGGGGTGAAATCGCAGGTGACGCGCCTGGTGGCCGTGAACCAGCGCGGCGCTGGTGACCATCTCGGTGTAGAGACGGGTATTGGCCGAAAGCAGCCGAAAGAAATACCGGCAATGCCGGTCGGTCCAATCCATCATTGGTGCGGCACAAAAGCGCCAGGGGCTGATTTTGCTAATGTCGGCAGTCACTTGTGCTGGTTCGGCCGGCTGGGCTCGGGCCTTTGGTGTCGCAAAAGGTGCGCGATTCTACGGTGTTTTGTGGTGTTTGCGCAGCCGGGCTTCACCAACGGTGACACCGTTTTTCCATGGTGCCAACTTTTGTCGAGACAAGGAAATGCGGCATGATGAGGCGCACTGGATGGCCGCCGCCCGATATATCGCGATGAATCCGGTGAAAGCGGGACTGGTCGCGCATCCCTGGGACTGGCCGTGGTCCAGCAGTCCTGCCCATATTCTCGGCAAGGATGACGCCTTGGTCAGCGTCGCGCCGCTGCTGGAACGCGTACACAGTGCTCAGGCGTATCTGGAACTTGAGGTGGAACCGGACTATGAACAAGCGCTGACGCGCGGACAGCGCATCGGGCGTCCCTTGATGCCGCGCACCGTGTTGGAAGAACTGGAGCGAAAGACGGGGCATTCGATACTGCCGAGAAAGCGGGGGAGAAAGCCGAAGCAGCGAGAGGAAGGAGGCAGCAGCTAATAGGCAATTGGTATCATGTCACCGTAATTCCATGTCACCGTAATTCTAATTCTGGTTATTCACATGCCTGATCTTGGTAGTCAGGTAATGTGCCTACTAGCTCGAACCCCTGACCCTCTGCAGCTGAGAAATCACTTTCTCCAATTTCATAGACATTGATTAGACCGCTTGCGCAGCCACAGCAGGCCGGATATGCGTAGCCATCACCTGCTCGTTGCCCGCAAATAACAGAAATTCCGGCATCAGTGAGCTCTTGCTCCATATCTTCAACCGAAGTTCCATCATTTTCACATTGGGTTTCACCCGCGTACTTGAAGACTTTGGGAATTGGATCAGGGCTTGCACCTCCCCCCGAGCAAGAAACTATTAGCACCGCGAATAGTGAAAAGAGGGAGGTAGCCAGGATATTGCTATTCATTTGGTTCTCCTTTGTTCAAGCCGCGCAACACCGCCGCCGACGGGGTCGAAGGCTATTGGTCGATCACCCGCGCGATGGCGCTGCCCATGCGTAGTTCTGATTCGGCTTCGATGCCGTCCAGCCACCGCAATGATCGGTGGCCGGCGAGCAGGATGACGGTGGATCCCATGTTGAATCGCCCCAGTTCCTGACCTCTCGACAGATGAATCTGGCCGCCGGGCGCGTAGCGATCAACGCCGCCACGACGGTGTGGCGGGGAGATTCTGCCAGCCCAGGTGGTTTCCAGTGATCCGACGAACAAGGCGCCGACCATGACCACCGCCAGAGGGCCAAGGTCGCTGTCGAAGATGGCGACCATGCGTTCATTGCGGGCGAACAATCCCGGCAGTTGCGCGGTGCTGGTCGGATTGACGCTGAACAGGCGCCCCGGTACGTAAACCCATTCGCGCAAGCGGCCGTTGGCGGGCATGTGGACGCGATGATAGTTGTGCGGCGCCAGGTAAATGGTGCAGAAGCGACCGCCATGAAACGGCGCGGCCAGTTCAGGATCTCCGCCCAGCAATTCGGTGGCGCTGTAGCGGTGCCCCTTGGCTTGAAAGATGCGGTCCTCATCCAGGGTGCCGAGCTGGCTGACGCGCCCGTCGACCGGAGAGATGAGTTGATCGAACGCCGGCTCGATGGGGCGTGCGCCGGGTTTCAGGGCGCGGGTAAAAAAATCGTTGAAATCCTTGAACGACTCTGGCGTTTTAAGTTCCGCTTCCTCCAGCGAAATGCGATAGGCACGCATAAAGCTGCGGATGCACACATTCTTGATCCACGGCCAGGAAATGCGCGTCAGGCAGAAGATGAACCACGACAGGGTGCGCGTGGGCAGCAACACCTGTGCCTGCGCCAACAGCCGGCTGAGCGATGCGCGCATCAGGAACTCGCCGGAATCAAGGTGGCCAGGTCGGTGGCGATCTGCGCGGCCTTGTGAGGCGCGGTGAAGTATCCGGCAACGCGCGCTTGCGGGTCGATCAACATCAATGCCGAGGTATGGTCAATGGTGTAGTCACCGTCATCGGTGGGCACTTTGACGAAGGCGAATCCGAGCGCCTTGGCGAGTTTGTCCAGCTCATCCTGATCCGCCGTGACGCCAACGAATTCGGGGTCAAAATGCTGCACGTAGGCGGCAAGCTGTTCGGGCCGGTCGCGTTCCGGGTCGACCGACAGCAGCAAGACCTGAAGATCACGCTCTGATTCGCGCAGCTGCGTTGCGACGTTCTTGAGAACCCCCATGGTTGCCGGGCAGATGTCCGGGCAGCGCGTGAAGCCAACAAAAATCATGCTCCAGCGCCCTTGCAGATCCGCATTGGCGAAGTCGCTGCCGTCATGCGCGCGCAGACTGAACGCGGGGATCGGGCGCGGCTGATTGAGGATGGTGCCGCTTTGAACCGTTGGCGCACCGCTGTTCGACAGCATGGAAGCGACGATGACGCCGGCCAGCGCCGCGGCCACTGCGACGGCGGCCAGTGTGAGTTTTTGATGCATGGATAAGGCTTTGGGGCTTGCGCGTTTTGTCCCGAAACAAGGGACATCACGCATAATTGCGGGTTCTGATCATTATTTCACAGGCCAAGGCTGTCGATGGCTGCAACGCAGAGCACGCAAGGATTGAATACCGTTCGCGACTGGGTACGCTGGGGCGCCAGTGCGTTTTCACGCGCCGGCCTCTACTTCGGCCACGGCACCGACAATGCGCTGGACGAGGCCTATCACCTGGTGCTCGCCGCATTGCACCTGCCGTTTGATCTGCCCGCAGTCTATCTGGAGGCCAGCATCTGTCCGGAGGAGGCGCAGGCGGTCTCGGCCTTGCTGCACAAGCGCATCCAAACCCGATTGCCGGCACCTTACTTGCTGGGCCGGATCGATTTCTGCGGGATGGAATTCGAGATCGATCAAAGCGTGCTGATTCCGCGCTCACCGATTGGCGAGATGATTGCGCAGGACTTCCAGCCCTGGTTGACGGAAACGCCGCAATCCATCCTGGATCTTTGTGCCGGTTCGGGTTGCATCGGCATTGCCTGCGCGGCGCAATTTCCCGACTCGCGGGTGGATCTGGTTGAAATCAATTCCAAGGCCGCAGCCGTGTGTGAGCGCAACATCGAAAAACACGGGCTCGAGCAGCGCTGTTGCTGCGTGGTTTCGGATTTGTTCGCGCAACTGGGCGGCGCCACCTATGATCTGATCGTCAGCAATCCGCCCTACGTGCCGCAGTCGGTCTGGGTCGAATTGCCGGATGAATATCAACACGAGCCGCGCATCGCGCTGGAAGCCGGCGCTGACGGCATGGCGCTGGTGGAGCAGATCCTGCATCAGGCGGCTGACTATCTGAAAACCGACGGCTTGCTGGTTTGTGAAATCGGTGCGTTCACGCAGGAATTCGAACAGCGATTCGAGCGTTTTCCGGCCACCTGGCCGGAGTTTGAAAACGGTGGCGGCGGCGTGTTCGTCGTCGGCGGCGAAGATTTGATGCGGTGGCGGGAGCAGCGCTGATGTCCGGAAATACCTTTGGGCGCGCCTTCTGCGTCACCAGCTTTGGCGAATCACACGGGCCGGCCATCGGTTGTGTGGTGGACGGCTGTCCGCCCGGCCTGGCCTTGAGCGAGGCTGATCTGCAGCCGGATCTGGATCGGCGTCGACCCGGTCAATCCAAGTACGTGACGCAGCGCAAGGAGGCGGATCAGGTGCGCATTCTGTCCGGTGTGTTTCAGGGCCAGACCACCGGCACGCCCATCGCGCTACTGATAGAAAATACCGATCAGCGCAGTTACGACTACGACAAGATCAAGCAGACTTTTCGCCCCAATCACGCCGACTACGCCTACGTGCAGAAATATGGCCTGCGCGACTTTCGCGGCGGCGGGCGGTCCTCGGCACGTGAAACCGCGGTACGGGTGGCGGCGGCCGGCATCGCCAAGAAGTGGCTGAGGGAGAAATTCGGCACCCGCATTCGCGCCTACGTCAGTCAGATCGGCCCCCTGCAACTGGATTTCAGGCGCTGGGAGGATGTGGAAGGCAATCCCTTTTTCTGCGCCGATCAAAGTCGCGTACCGGAGCTGGAACAGTTGATCGATCAGCTGCGGCGCGAAGGCGATTCGGTCGGTGCCAAGCTGCAAGTGGTGGCCGGACCGCTACCGCCCGGATGGGGCGAGCCGGTGTTCGACCGGCTGGACGCGGACCTTGCCCACGCCATGATGGGCATCAATGCGGTCAAGGCGGTGGAGATCGGCGACGGCGCGGCGGTTGCGGGCATGCGCGGCACCGAACACCGGGATGAGCTGAGCCCGCAAGGTTTTCTGTCGAATCACAGCGGCGGCGTCAGCGGTGGCATCAGTACCGGGCAGGATCTGCTGTGCTCCATCGCCATCAAGCCCACCTCCAGCATCACCGCGCCCGGTCAGTCCATCGACGCCGAAGGCCAGTCGGTGCAGATGCGTACCACCGGACGTCATGATCCCTGCGTCGGGATCCGCGCGGTGCCCATCGCCGAGGCGATGGCGGCGCTGGTGTTGATGGATCAGGCCCTGCGTCATCGGGCGCAATGCGCGGACGTCACGCCGCCCTTGCCGCCGATTGCCGGCGCTGTATAACCGCCGACCCCCTCCAGGTCTGATGCAAACGCCGATTGAAGCGCCGCTGAGTCGCGGCGAGCGGCATTGGTTGCACGCCAAACTGTCCGGGTTTTATGCGCTGTACTACATGGTACTGGGCGCGGTGTTGCCGTATTGGGCGCTGTATCTGGATCAGCGGGGTTTCTCGCCATCACAAATTGGCATCGCCATTGCATCCATTGGTCTGGTGCGCATCGTGGCGCCGGTGATCTGGGGTTGGGTGATGGATCACAGCCAGCGGCGCCTGCAAATGATTGCGGTGGCCATGCTGTTCAGCGGTCTGTTGTTCGGACTGATCCCGTTTTCCAGCAGCTTTGCCGGTCTGGTTGCGCTGCATGTCGCCTACGCCATTTTCTGGAATGCGGCCTTGCCCGCTTTCGAGGTGGTGACCCTGAATCAACTGGCACGTACCGGCCTGGACTACGCCCGCATTCGCCTGTGGGGCAGCGTGGGCTTCATCGCTGCGGTGGCGGTCCTGGGGCCGCTGTTTGAGGTGGTGGATCTGGAGTTGCTGCCGTGGATCGTGGTCGCCATGATGTTGGTCATGGCCGGCTTGGCCACTCGCGTGCCGGATCGGCGCGATCTGCGCCCGCACGCCCAGGACGCACAAGGCTTGTGGCAAGTATTGCGGCGTCCGGCGGTGATCGCTCTGTTCGTCTGCTGTTTTTGTTCGCAGCTGTCTTTTGCGCCGTTTTACACCTTTTTCTCCCTGTTTCTGGAGCAGCACGATTACCAGCGCGGTGTCATCGGCGTGCTGTGGGCGCTGGGCGTGCTGGCGGAAGTGGTGGTGTTTCTGATCACCGGTCGTCTGATCGATCGTTTCGGTCCGCGTCGGGTGCTGATCTTTGCGCTGGTCACCACCGTTGTCCGCTGGCTGATGTTGGCGGCGCTGGTGGAATCGGTTCTGTGGGTCGGTGTTGGCCAACTTCTGCATTTTTCGAGTTTTGGCTTGTACCACGCAGTCACCGTGCATTTTGTGTATCAGATGTTTCCGGGGCGCTTGCAGGGCCGGGGGCAGGCGCTTCTGGTGGCCTGTAGTTTCGGGCTGGGCGGCGCCATCGGCAGCTCTCTGGGCGGTTACGTCTGGGAAGGCATTGGCGCTGAGGCCGTCTATCACCTCGCCGCAGCGGTTGCCGCCGTGGGCGTTGTTGCGGCATATCTGACTCCACGCGATGAGCAGTTGCCCACTTTCAAATCTGCCGATGCCGCCACGCCCGGCGCGGATTTGTGAATACAGCAAGTTTTTGGAGTGCGTCTTGAAGCAAACGCAAAACGAGGATCAGTAATGACGCATCGTTTTCTGCACGGGTCATGCTGCTAATTTGAATGTTTTCGCGCCCACTGCAAAGTGGTGCCTTTTACAGTGGAAACCCATGAACTTGGCTTGCGCCTGCTGCAGCGGTATTCGTTTTCGCTGTGCGACGCGATGATCGTCGCGGCGGCCTTGCTCGAACAGCGGACGAGTTTGTATTCCGAAGATCTGCAGGATGACTTGCAGCTCGACGAGGGTTTGAGAATCCTCAACCCCTACCGCTGACTCACTCCGGCAAGGACACTTCAATGTCGTCGAACTGCACGGTGGCGTCTTCGCTGTAAAGGCCGATGCTGCCCTCCAGATACGGCTGTTCTTCGTCGGTGAAGATCGTCAACAGCTCATCGTCCGCCCAGATCTGGATGGTGGCGCCAATCTGCTGCACGCGCAGCCGGTTCCAGTAGCCGAGCGGATATTCGGGATCGTTTCCGGTGGCCAGGAATCGCTGCGCGCCGGGGTAGGCGGGATCGGCCTTGCCCAGCTCCCAGCCGTTGGGTTTGAGAATCAGGTAATAGAACTGCTGGTTGGACTGGTAGTGCCAGAGCAGCCAGGCCACTTCCCAGGGGTTGGGTTCAGCGGCGCGCAACTGCTCGACGCTGCGCATGCGCAGGCGCAGATCCAGGTCGGAGAAACTCGCCACGCTGGTGACCAGCGCGCCGTGCGTTTCCCAGAATTCCTGCGCGGACGCCGGCGACAGCTCCAGCAGCTGGCTGTCTTCGTCGCTGATCCGAACCTCGCCGTAGCCGTCGTAGACCACCTGCCAATCGCCGTGAATCTGTCCTTCCTGCCAGGGGCCCGGCGAAAATGATTCGAAGTCCTCGCGCAACAGGTACTGGCTCGCGGTGATGACTTCGAATTCGGCGGACACCGAGGCCCGTTGCGTGACCGCGATCAGCGTCTTGTCGCCCGGCGCGATGCCGTCGGGGATGCTGAAGTCGGTCTGAAAACGGCCGCTGACCGAAGTCAGGAAACTGGCGACCTGCTCGCCGTCCAGAAACAGCTGTCCGTACTTGAGCCGGCCAAAACGCTTTCCGGACACTTGCAGTTGTTCGCCGGGCTGTCCGACCGACTGACTCAGTTCGACGGTGGCCGGCCGCCGCGCCATCGCCGGACTCAGATGAAAGCCGCTGAGCAGCACCGCCAGCAGGCACAGTCTGAAACAGTGCCAAAGCGCTGGCCCCGGATATTTCAGTGTGGCTGTCATTGCGTATTCATCCTCTTCTGGGCTTCCCGGGCCTGTGGAACAGCGATTTGAAACCACAATGGATTTCATCCACAAAATCTTGAGAACACTGCAAACATATACCACCATACGCAACAGTATGGAAGAATCATCGACAACGCGCCGGTCGCGACCGGTTGATGTTCCACGCAAGCCCGCGCCTGAATTGAGTGCACCATGCGAGACCTTGCCCGGCGCCGTTTCGGTGACCAGCGGTCGGCAGCAGGCTTTGAACGGTAGGCGCTGCGCCGGTGGCCAATGACACCCCTCAAGCCCGAGGCTTGCCATCGGCCCGCGACGGCGAATCAGGATTCAGTCGCCGCTGGCGTCACGCGCCCGGCTGAAGTCATCCACGGGCTGGTCGGCTGACGAGCGAAAACCTGCGGATGAGGTCACCATGCCGTGCGAACGGAGAGACGACGGCGATTCGTGGTCGCCAGTGGCGGCAAGGTTGCGCGGCGTGGGGTGGATGGCGTGGCGCAAGCTTTCGGCGTGGGGCAGCCTGTCAGCCGATGTCAGCGATCGTATGTCCCCATGGGGGCGACAGCACGCACAATGCGATGAAGCTGCATTAACAGCACGGATGTTGTTCCGAAACTTGTTTCGGGTATGATTTTTGACCAGAAGGGTGAATGGATGACGCGCTCGCTGTATCGCGAGCACCGAAAGGCGCGGCGGTCTCCCACTGCGGCGGGGATTGCTTCAGCTTTGTTTCGCAATGATCTGTGTTTTCTGTACGCGGATTATTTTTTTCAACGATTTGATGCAACAAAAAGGTTAATGATCGTGGCCAAGGGACTAACTATTGATGATGTGGCGCCTGAGTTCAATTTGCAGGACGCCGATGGTCACTCTTTCAGTCTGAGTGATTTGGTCGGTAAGCCTGTGGCGCTGTTGTTCATGCGCTACGTCGGCTGCCCCGTATGCCAAATGGACACCATTGAATACAAACAGCAATATCAGGCGCTCAAGGATGCTGGTTTGGAGGTGGTCATGGTGTTTCAATCCAGCCTGGATAACCTGCAACGCTATTCAGTTAAAGAAGTGTTGCCTTTTACCACCCTGAGTGATCCCAAGGGTGAAGTCTACAAAGCCTACGGTGCGGGATGGGGAATTGGTGGTTTTCTGTCGGTAAAGAATTTATCGCCGATGGTGAGGTCACTGAAATCCGGTCACCGCCATGGCAAGTTCGAAGGTAACGAATTTCAGTATCCGGCGGCATTTATCATTGATATGGACGGCAGAGTCCGTTTCAGCCACTACGGTAAAACAGTGACCGACGGTATCAGCCCGCAAGCATTACTGAACGAGTTCAAGGCGCTCGACTTGTTGGCCGCCTAGGCAATCGCCTGCTGTGGGGCTGATCAGTATTCCAGACCTTATGACTGCGGCGAGAGATTGCTGGTGACTGCTCCGGCGGTAACAGCCCGGAATGAAAGGCCGGGGGCAAACAACATTGCATCCACGGTGCCGTACTCGATTTTTCAGGACACCGCCCAGGCTTCAAGCCAGGGTGAGGTCCGAAAAATCGATGTGCGAGGTGCATCATGCTGTTCTGGATGATCTGTCGGTTGTTTGTTACCGCTCATTGGTGGTCGGCAGATTATTTTTCCACCAGCTTCGCATTCCGCCTTTCAACTGTTGGCAATCCTTGAATCCAAGCCGCTGTAGTTGCCTCACGGCGGGGATGCTGCGATGCGCGGAAAGGCAAATGGCAACCGTCGGCATATTCTTGTCGAGTTTGAGCGACTCGACATTTGATTCGGAAAAATGGGTGATGGCCAGGTTGATGGCGCCTGGAATGTGAGAAAGTCGCCATTCTTGCCGGGTACGTACATCGATGATCTGTACCTGGCCTTGTTCCATCTTTTGTTGCAATGCCTTGGTGGATAGTTCGGCCACTTTTCCGAAAGGCAGCCATCGGGCGATGTGGTTTTTTGATATCAATGCAGGCTCCTTGCTTGGTTTCCCCTGAGAAAGTCGTTCTTGCCTTGTTCGGAGCGGCTGGGTAGGACTGGTAGTTTCCAGTAAATTCAGATAATACGGTTTTGTAAATCCGGCCTGATTCGGTAACGCCGAAGTTGTTGATGTGATGATCACACCCAGGTTGTGAGTGTCATCCTGTTCGCGCCGTCAGCACGGTGCGGTTTTGGCGCAACAGGGCCGGGCGAACGCGCTTTGATTCAATCGTGACTGTGGTAAATCCGCGCTATTGGTTTCAATGGGGTTCGATGCTGACCTGCTGTTGCCGGAGCAATGCACACATCGCTCGCGCAGCATTGGACAGGCTGCGCTTGGCGTGCCAGGCCAGCCCCAGTTCACGCTGGACCTTCATGGCGCTCAGCGGCAGGGCGCGCAGGCCGTCGTCGCACATGCTCAGCGGCAGCACGCTCCAGCCGAGGCCGATGCTGACTAGCATCTTGATGGTCTCCAGATAGTTGGTGGACAGCAGTACGCGCGGTTGCAGTCCTTGCTTGCGGAACATTTCGCCGACCAGCCGATGGGTATAGGTGGCTTCGTCGGGCAGCAGGGCGGGGTGTTGTGCCAGTTGCGCGGTGGTCACGCGCGCTTGTTGGGCGAGCAGGTGATCGCCCGCCACCAGTACCGCCATCGGATCGGGCCAGATGACTTCGGTCTGCATCTGCGGAATCGGCTCCGGCGGCAGGGTGACGATGGCCAGTTCCAGCTTGCCCTGTTGCACCGCCAGACAGGCCTGCTCGGAATCCATGAAGTGGATATCCAGCTCCACCTGCGGATAGCGCGCGACGAAGTGTCGCAAGGCATTGGGCAGGCGATGCAGGCCGATGTGGTGGCTGGTGCCGATGGACAGGCGTCCGGAGACCTGATCGGAAAGTCCCGCCAGCGCGCGGCGACCGTCCTCGACTTCGGCCAATACCCGCCGGGCGTGCGGCAACAGCACCCGGCCGGCCTCGTTGAGCCTGAGCTGACGACCGATGCGGTCGAACAAGGGCTGCCCGACTTGCGACTCCAGCTGACGAATGCGTTTGCTGAGACTGGGCTGGGTGATGTGAAGGCTTTGCGCGGCGCGCGACACCGAAACCTGTTCGGCGACGGCGGCGAACCCTTCCAGCAGGGGGATATCCATCATTCATTTATTCTTTATGCGAATGTGAATAATGAAAACAATTCATTGGAGTTATCAACTCCCGCTTCGTAAGATGCGCTACCGATTCCGGGATGGAAGCGCTTCAGCGGCAAACGGAGACAGGCGATGAGCGGCAAAACGCTGTACGACAAGATTTGGGACGCGCATGTGGTGACGCAGGCCGGCGACGGCGCCGCCTTGATCTACATCGACCGGCACCTGGTGCACGAAGTCACCAGCCCACAGGCCTTCGAGGGCCTGCGCATGAACGGCCGCAAGCCCTGGCGGGTGAACGCCAATCTGGCGGTGCCGGATCACAATGTGCCGACGCTGAACCGGGCGCAGGGCATCGCAGACCCCATCTCGCGCGCGCAACTGGAGGCGCTGGACGCCAACTGCGCGGAGTTCGGCATCACCAAATTCGATCTGATGGATCGGCGTCAGGGCATCGTGCACGTCATCGGCCCGGAACAGGGTGCGACCCTGCCGGGCATGACGGTGGTGTGCGGCGACTCTCATACCTCCACCCACGGCGCTTTCGGCGCGCTGGCCTTCGGCATCGGCACCTCGGAAGTCGAGCACGCGCTGGCGACGCAGACGCTGGTGCTCAAAAAAGCGAAGACGCTGCGAGTGACGGTGCGCGGAAACGTCGGGCCGGGGGTTACCGCCAAGGACATCACGCTGGCCATCATCGGCCGCATCGGCACCGCCGGCGGCACCGGCTACGTGGCTGAATACGCCGGCGAGGCGATCGAGGATCTGAGCATGGAAGGGCGCATGACCCTGTGCAACATGGCGATCGAAAGCGGCGCTCGCGCCGGCCTGATCGCGGTGGACGACAAGACCATTGACTATGTGCGCGGTCGGCCCTATGCGCCGAGTGCTGAACATTGGGATGCGGCGGTTGCGGCCTGGAAGCAATTGCGTTCCGACGAGGACGCGGTATTCGATCAGGAGATCGTGCTCGAAGCGGCGGACATCGAGCCGCAGGTGACCTGGGGCACCTCGCCGGAAATGGTGGGGCCGGTGAGCGGCCGGGTGCCCGATCCGGATGAAGCATCGGATGAGGTCAAGCGCAGCGGCATGCAGAAGGCGCTCGCCTACATGGATCTCGAAGCCCGTCAGGCCATCACCGATATTCAGATCGACAAGGTCTTCATCGGCTCCTGCACCAATTCGCGCATCGAGGATTTGCGCGCGGCGGCGGCGGTGGTCAAGGGCCGTCACAAGGCCGATTCGGTGAAGCTGGCGATGGTGGTGCCCGGCTCCGGCCTGGTGAAGGAACAGGCCGAATCCGAAGGCCTGCACCGCGTGTTCACCGAAGCCGGCTTTGAATGGCGCGAGCCGGGCTGCTCCATGTGTCTGGCGATGAACGCGGATCGGCTGGAGCCGGGTGAGCGCTGCGCTTCCACCAGCAATCGGAATTTTGAGGGCCGGCAGGGGCAGGGGGGGCGGACGCACTTGGTGTCTCCGGCGATGGCCGCCGCCGCAGGGATTGCCGGTCATTTCGTCGATGTTCGGAGCTTCTGAAGATGCGCGCATTCAATACCGTCAAGAGCAAGGCCATCCCCCTGGATCGGCCCAATGTCGATACCGACGCCATCATTCCCAAGCAGTATCTGAAATCCATCCGCCGGACCGGCTTCGGGCCTTTTCTGTTCGACGACTGGCGTTATCTGGATCCGGGCGATCTGGATATCGACCCGGCCACGCGGCGGCCCAATCCGGATTTCGTGCTCAACGATCCGGCGTTCAAGGGCGCGCAGATTCTGTTGGCGCGGGACAATTTCGGTTGTGGCTCCTCGCGCGAACACGCTGTGTGGGCGTTGGACGACGTCGGCATCCGCGTGGTGGTGGCGCCGAGCTTTGCCGATATCTTCTTTTCCAACTGCTTCAAGAACGGCCTGTTGCCGGTGGTGCTCAAGGCCGATCAGGTGCAACAGCTTTTTGACGCCGTGGCGCAGAACCCGGAAACCGAACTCGAAGTTGATCTGGCGAATCAAAGCCTGCGCAGCGCCGCTGGGGAATTCGCCTTCGACATCAATCCGCACCACAAACACAACTTGCTCGAAGGGCTGGACGAGATCGGCCTGACCCTGGAACAGGCGGATCAGATCAAGGCTTATGAACAGCGTCGGCGCAAGGACGCGCCGTGGTTGTTCGCTGGGTAAACGAAGCTTGCAACAGAGACTGAACGCCCTCACCCCAACCCCTCTCCCAATGGGAGAGGGGCTGTTGATTGGGCAGGCTTGAACAGGAATCGCAGGAATCGAATGATGAAAAAAGTATTGGTATTGCCCGGCGACGGCATCGGGCCGGAAATCGTCGCCGAGGCGGTCAAGCTGCTGGAAGTGTTTCGCGCCGAAGGCGAAGCCCTGGAATTGGAATTCTCCCATCTGGGCGGCGCGGCATACGACGCCGAAGGCCATCCCTATCCGGATTCCACCAAGGCTGCGGCGCGCGCGGCCGATGCGATCCTGATGGGGTCGGTGGGCGGTCCGAAATATGACGCCCTGCCGCGCGAACTGCGGCCGGAGCGCGGCATTCTGGCCATTCGTCAGGATCTGGAATTGTTCGCCAATTTCCGTCCGGCGCTGGCCTACGATGTGTTGGCCAGTGCGTCGTCCTTCAAGCCGGAGGTGATCGCCGGTCTGGATATTCTGATCTTGCGCGAGCTGACCGGCGATATTTACTTCGGTCAGCCCCGCGGTCGGCGCCAGACCGCCGATGGTCACGAGGAAGCGTTCGACAGCATGCATTACAGCGTGCCGGAGGTGGAGCGCATCGCGCATGTGGCGTTTCAGGCGGCGCAGAAGCGCAATCGCCGGCTGTGCTCGGTGGACAAGGAAAACGTGCTGGAAAGCTCGCGTCTGTGGCGCGAGGTGGTGACGCGGGTCGGCGCCGATTACCCCGACGTGACGCTGTCACATATGTATGTGGACAACGCCGCCATGCAATTGATCAAGGATCCCAAGCAGTTTGACGTCGTCGTCACCGGCAATCTGTTCGGCGATATTCTGTCGGACGCGGCGTCGGTGCTGGCCGGCTCCATCGGCTTGTTGCCTTCCGCCTCGCTGGACGCCAACAACAAGGGGCTTTACGAGCCCATCCACGGCAGCGCGCCGGACATCATGGGGCAGGACAAGGCCAATCCGCTGGCGACGATTCTGTCGGCGGCGATGATGTTTCGCTACAGCCTGGAGCGCCCGGAGCTGGCGCAGCGGATCGAGGACGCGGTGTCCAAGGTGCTGGCCGATGGCCTGCGCACCGCCGATATCGCGCAGCCCGGCGAGGCGGTGATCGGCTGTCGCGCGATGGGCGACGCGGTGGTCGCCGCGCTGCGCGCCTGATCGGTCGGAGGCGGAAACATGGCCAAGAAAAAACTGGGGATGGTCGGTTGGCGCGGCATGGTCGGCTCGGTGTTGATGCAGCGCATGCAGGCCGAGGACGACTTCTCGCTGGTCGCACCCACCTTCTTCAGCACCTCCAACGCTGGCGGCCAAGGCCCGCAGCTGCCGGGTCTGAATGCGCAGCCGCTCAAGGACGCCAACAGCGTTTCCGATCTGGCACAGATGGACTGCATCATCAGTTGTCAGGGCGGTGCCTACACCAAGGCGATCTTCCCCAAGCTGCGCGAGGCGGGCTGGGACGGCTACTGGATCGACGCTGCCAGCACGCTGCGCATGGACGACGACGCGCTCATCGTGCTGGACCCGGTCAACCGCAAGCTGATCGACCGCGCGCTCGATCAAGGCGTGAAGAACTTCATCGGCGGCAACTGCACCAACTCCATCCTGCTGATGGGCGTGGGCGGCCTGTTTCAACAGGGCCTGGTGGAATGGGTCAGTTCCATGACCTATCAGGCCGCCTCGGGTGGCGGGGCGCAGCACATGCGCGAGCTGCTGCAAGGCATGGGCGTGATTCATCAAAGCGTCGCCGCCGAGCTGAGCGATCCGGCCTCCGCCATTCTGGAGATCGACCGCAAGGTCGCCTCGGTGATCCGCGACGGTCTGCCGACCGAGCAGTTTCAGGCGCCGCTGGCCGGCGGCCTGATTCCCTGGATCGACGCGGAGCTGGAAAACGGCCAGACCCGCGAAGAATGGAAGGGGCAGGCCGAGGTCAACAAGATTCTCGGCTCGCAAGCACCCATTCCGGTCGATGGACTCTGCGTGCGGGTGGGCGCGATGCGCTGTCACAGTCTTGCGCTCACCATCAAGCTGAAGCGCGATCTTTCACTGCCGGAAATCGAGCAGCACATCCGTGCCGGCAATGATTGGGTGCACTGGGTGCCCAACCATCGCCAGGAGAGCGTGGCGCAGTTGAATCCCTCACAGGTCACCGGCGGCTTGAAGATTCATGTGGGACGCGTGCGCAAGATGAATCTGGGGCCGGAATACATCTGCGCCTTCGTGATTGGTGATCAGCTGCTGTGGGGCGCGGCCGAGCCGCTGCGTCGCGTATTGCGCATCATTCTGGATGCCGCCGCCTGATCGGCGTCCCGCCGCCGGTTGTCGTTTGCGCTTCTGCTTCATTTTCACCGCATTTATCCTGTATAAAAGCAGTTACAAAGCCAAGCTCAAGCAAAGAGTTTGCTTGTTCGCATGCGCAGCGCCGTGGTTTTCGGACTTGCAGACCATCTTTGTAACGGCTTGGGCGAACCGAAAATCAGGGAGTGCTCATGCTGCGTAAATTGGTGCTGGTGTTTCTCGTCAGCGGCGTATTTGCTGCACCGGCTGCGTGGGCACTGGGTCTGGGAGAAATCCATGTCAGCTCATCCCTGAATCAGCCGTTCGAGGCCAGCGTACCCATTCTGGCGCTGGAGCCTGGTGAAGCCGAAACGTTGAAGGTTCGTCTGGCGGCCAACGCCGACTTCGAACGCCTGGGACTGGAGCGTGCGGCCTATCTTTCCAGCCTGAAATTCAACGTCATCGCCAATGACAACCCCAGGCTGACCATTCGCAGCAGCGAAATCGCGCGTGAACCATTGCTGGTGTTTCTGGTCGAGGCGGTATCCGGCGGCGTGCGCGTGTTGCGCGAATATTCGGTCTTGCTGGATCCGGCCCAAGCGCGTCTGCCGACGCCGCCCGCCGTTGCCCGGACGCCTGCGCCGCTTCCACAGGCGGCGCCGGCCCCAAGACTCGCACCACGCGCGATTGGGGTGGCGCGTCCCGGCGCCGCGTCGTCTTCCGCTGCCAACGCGCGCGTCGTTGCACGCGGGCCGAGCCCCGCAACCGTCAAATCGCCGATTCGCACGCAGGCGGTGACGGACCCCATCGGGCCACCGGTGGTGCGTTATGACCGGCCGGCACCCGTTTCAAGGTCCGTTTCAAGGCCGGCATCGAGCGCGCCCGTGGTGAGTGCGCGTCCGCCTGCTCGAGCTGCATCGGCCGGCTCGCGTGATTATTTCCTGACGCCGGAAGAGTTGGCTGCCTTGCCACCTGCGCCAACCGATACCACACCGCGAGCGCCTGCGGTTCGAACATCCACCCCGACCTCCAGCGGTGGAACTTCTGCGGGCGCATTTGACGATGGAAGCTACGGGCCGGTGCGATCTGGCCAGACGTTGTCCATCATCGCGCGCGAGGTGCGCGGCAGCCGCACCGGGATCAGCCTGCCACAGGTCTCGCTGGCGCTGTATGAATCCAACCCCGATGCCTTCGCCGGCGGTGACATCAACCGCCTGCGAAAAGGTGCGACGCTGAATGTGCCTACTGCAGCGGAAATGTCGGCGGTTTCAGAATCCGCTGCACGGCGCCAGCTGCGCGCCATCGCCGCAGGCGAAGCCGAACCGGCCTATGGTCAGCCGGTGCCGCTGCAGCCGAGCGATGTCGCCGAGGTAGACGGACCCGAAACCTCGGGCAATGCGACCGATGAAGACCTGGGTGACGTCGCGCAGGCGGCCGACGATGCCGAATCGGCCGTACTGGCCGAGAGTGATGAAGCTTCAGCTGATGTGGCTGAGTTTTCGGACCAGGAGGTCGCCGAACCGTCAGACAACACCGTAGAAGAAGTCGTTTCCGAGCCGGACACAGAGGCGAAGCTGCCTGCTTCGGTGGATGTTGCAAGTGACACATCGGACACCGTGCTTACAGAAACCGATGATCCAGTTGCGGACGAGGTAGCGGAACCGGCGTCGGAGGTCACCCAAGAAGCGCCAATCGAAATGGAAACGCTGTCCGACAACGGTGATTCCAAATTACTGGCGGCCATTTTGGGAAACCAGGAGGCCGGAGAAGAACCCATCTGGTCCGAATGGCTGGAAAAACTGTCCTCGACCGCTGCAGAGCTGGGTTTGGATCCGGGCATGATCGGGTTGCCCACCTCGGACCTGCCGCTCACCGAGGCCGACGAGCATCCTGATCCAACAGACGCTGCGTTTGCGGACGAGCCGTCGGCAGCCGGCGATCAGCTGCCCGCGGACGATGAGTCGACGCCGGCGGAAGCTCCGCTTGAAGCGGCCGAAGGCGACGATACGCTTTTGCTGGAAGAAGCGTTCGTTGACGAAAGCGAGTTCGCCCAGCCCGGCTGGATGCAGACTCTGGAGAAACTGGAAAGCTATGGGGTGAAGCTGGATTCGGAGGGGTTTGGCAGAGCCCTGGGCATCGCCGGCCTGGTGATCCTGGCGCTGATTGCGCTGCTATGCATTCGGGCCTGGCGTGCCGGGCGGGCAACGCGTCAGTACGAACGTGCGGCCCGGTCGGTGGAGCGCCAGTCGGAGAAAAAAGCGAAAAAGCTCCAAAAGGCCGAGAAGAAAGCCAGCAAAGCCGAACCGAGTCCCACGGACGAACAGAAGGCGCCAGCGCCGCCAAAGCTGGAACATGAAGTCGCTGGGCCGGGCATCGGCGTCACCGCCGGGCATCGAATGGGCGCCGCCACCTTGGCCGCAAGCACCATGGCCGAACCCGGCGGGGCGGCGCCGGAGGATTCGGCGTCGCTTGGCTTGACCGATACCCATCAGCTGGAAGTCGAGAACAGCGATCCGCTGGCCGAGGCCGATTTCCACATTGCCTACGGCCTGTATGACGAAGCGGCGTTGTTGCTCAAGCAGGCGGCAGAAAAAGAGCCTGATCGCAGCCAACTGCGCGTCAAGTTGGCGGAAACCTATTTCGCCGCCGGTAAACCCGGTGAATTTCTGCAGGTGGCCGAAGGCTTGAAGCCTGAGCTGGCAGCCCAGGAGTGGCAGAAACTTGCCATCATGGGGCAGCAGATCTGTCCGGATGCGGAAATTTTCGGATCGGCGTCAACCCAGGCAGAGGTCGGGCCGGTCGATCTTCCGGTGGAAGAGGATGCGCCGGCGGCTCAGCACACCGAGGACGACAACGTGCTCGAGTTCGATATGCCGCTTCAGGCACCGAACCTTGAGCAAGCACCAGCCTCGGAACCCTCACAGGACAAGACTGACGATGCGTTTGATCTGAGCGAATTCGATCTGGGCCCGAGCACGCGACCCGAGCAGTTGTCCGATGCCGCGGACGTGACCAAGGAGCTGGACGAAGAACAGTTCACGCTGGATGAGGCGCCCCGGATCCGGTCACCGGGTGGCGCCAGCGGTGTTGATGGACCATCGGCCTTCGAACATGGCGACGTGCAGGTCGAAGAACTGCAACTGCAAGTCGAGGACAGCGAACCCGCCCCGATATCCGCCGGCGATGAGATCGGCACCAAGCTGGATCTGGCCCGCGCCTACGTGGAGATGAGCGACGAGGAAATGGCGCGCAGCCTGCTCGAAGAGGTGGTCGAACAGGGTTCGGTGTCGCAGAAGCAGGAGGCGGAGAACCTGCTGCGCAGGCTCGGCGCCTGATCAGCAGGGACAACAACGCGCTTGATTCACCCTGCGGTTCGTATTGTCAGCCTGACCATGGCTGCGGCCACCTTGCCGCAGCTTTCGTTGCCGGATCTGTGTCTGCTGTTTCTGCTGGTGGCCGTGCTCATCACGGTGTTGAATGCCGCTGACGGGCGCGTGTTGCGGACATCCCTGTGGCGCATGAAATGGCTGTTTGCTGCCGTTGCGGTGACTTATGTGGGCTTTACCGCCGGAACGCCCATTCATGAATGGACGCCGGGACTGTCCCGGCAAGGGCTGCTTGAAGGGGCGCGGCGCGCCATGATTCTGGCGCTGTTGATTGCGCTGGTGCGCCTGTGCCTGTTGGGTTTGGATGCGCAAGGTATCGGTGGCGGGCTGATTTGGCTGCTGCGCCCGTTGCGGATGTTCGGCTGGAACGTTGATCGTTTTGGCCGACGGGTGGGCATGACACTGGAGGTGGTGCCAGAAGTTCAGCAATGGGTGCGCAGCGCACGCGAAAAATCAGAAGATTCGTTGACACAGGCCGCCGCGGCGGCGGTTTGCGAGGCTGAAAACTGGGCGCAGCGTGATGACCTTTCGGCACCGGTTCTGCGTGTGATGTCACCACCGCTCTGGCAGTGGCTGCTGCCAATGGCGCTCGGGCTGTCGATTTACCTGTGGCCACGATGAACCGATGGGCCATGCAGCTGCAGTATCGCGGCAGCGCCTACTGCGGATGGCAGGCACAGTCACACGCCGACTCGGTGCAGGCGCACCTGGAGCACGCCATCGCCGAGGTGGCGGATCACCCGGTGAGCACCATCGTGGCCGGTCGCACCGATGCCGGTGTGCATGCCGCTGGTCAGCTGGTGCATTTCGATTCGGCGGCCCGGCGCAATGAGAAGGCCTGGGTTTTTGGTGTCAACGCCAAGCTGCCGGACGACATTTCCGTGCGCCGGGCGCAAGTGGTGAACACCGCCTTCAGCGCGCGTTTTTCGGCGGTGGCACGCAGCTACCGTTACCTGATCTACAACCATCGCGCGCGCAATGCCCTGTTGCACCAGGCGGCCACCTGGATCAGCTGGCCGCTGGATGTCGAATTGATGCACCAAGCCGCGCAGTGTCTGCTGGGAGAACGGGATTTCTCGGCCTTTCGCAGCGCGGAGTGCCAATCACGCACGCCGATGCGCAATCTGATGGCCATTTGTGTGCGTCGGCAACGGGATTTCGTGGTGATTGATGTGCGCGCCAACGCCTTCTTGCACCACATGGTGCGCAACATCGCCGGCAGCCTGCTGGATGTGGGCAGTGGCCGTCGGCCGCCGGCCTGGCTTGCCGATGTGTTGCAATCGCGGGATCGAAGCCGGGCTGGAATGACCGCGCCGGCCTGGGGTCTTTATTTTCTTGGTCCGCACTATCCCGCAGAATTCGGCCTGCCCGAACCCGAAGAGTTCTTTCTGCCTTGAAACAGCACCGACGCACCCGAGTGAAATTTTGCGGGATCACCCGCATGCAGGATATGCAGGAAGCCGTGCGCCTGGGGGTGGACGCGGTGGGTTTTGTTTGTGTTCCGAAAAGCAAGCGCTTTATCGAACCCGCCCAGGCGGCCGCATTGACAAACGCCTTGCCCGCCTTTGTCAGCAGCGTGGCGCTGTTGTCGGATGCGGACGCCGAAATGCTGGAAGCCGTCATCAATGCGTTGCGACCCGAGCTGTTGCAATTCCACGGCGACGAATCGTCCGCGCAGTGTGAGGCGGCGGGCTTACCCTATTTCAAGGCGCTTTCCGCCAAATCGGGCGAGGTGTTGCAAGCGCAGATTTCCCATTATCCGTCGGCGCGCGCCATCTTGTTGGACAGCCATGATCCCGGCGGTCTGGGCGGAACCGGAAGCACCTTTGATTGGGGCGTCATTCCGGATGATTCACGTGATCGTCTGATACTCGCCGGCGGCCTGAGCGCGGCCAATGTGGGCGAGGCGATTAGAATAGTGCGTCCCTACGCCGTGGACGTGTCCAGCGGCATTGAATCCGCTCCGGGTGTCAAGGATCCGGCCTTGATGCGGGCATTTATCGACGCGGTGCGTGCAGCCGACGCGGCGCTCTCCAATCAATGAACTACCAAGACTTCCCCGACGCGCGCGGCCACTTTGGCCCTTATGGCGGACGCTTTGTCGCCGAAACCCTGATGGAGCCACTGCGTCAACTCGAAGACGCCTATTCACGGCTCAAGAATGATCCCGCGTTCTTGTCGGAGCTGGATCAGGACCTGAAACACTACGTGGGCCGTCCGTCACCCTTGTACAAGGCACAGCGCCTGACGCAATCCTGGGGCGGTGCGCAGGTCTGGCTCAAGCGCGAGGATCTGAATCACACCGGCGCGCACAAGATCAACAACACCATCGGCCAGGCCTTGTTGGCCAAACACCTGGGAAAGACCCGCATCATCGCCGAGACCGGCGCCGGCCAGCACGGGGTGGCCAGTGCCACCATCGCCGCGCGTCTGGGTCTGAAGTGCGTGGTCTACATGGGTGCCGAGGACGTGGAGCGGCAATCGCCCAACGTCTACCGCATGAAGCTGTTGGGCGCCGAGGTGGTGCCCGTCAGCAGCGGGACCAGGACGCTCAAGGATGCGCTCAACGAGGCCATGCGCGACTGGGTCACCCATGTGGACGACACCTTCTACGTGATCGGTACGGTGGCCGGCCCGCATCCCTATCCCATGCTGGTGCGCGACTTCAACAGTGTGGTGGGGCGCGAGGTGATCCAGCAGAGTCAGGCGCGGATCGGCCGCTTGCCGGATGCACTGATCGCCTGTGTGGGCGGCGGTTCCAACGCCATCGGTCTGTTTCACCCCATGCTGGAATTCGAGCAGGTCGCCATGTACGGCATCGAGGCCGGCGGCGATGGTTTGCAAACCGGGCGTCATGCCGCACCGCTATCGGCCGGATCGCCCGGCGTATTGCACGGCAATCGTACCTACGTGATGGCGGATGAGGATGGACAGATCATCGGCACGCACTCGGTGTCGGCCGGTCTGGATTATCCCGGCGTGGGGCCGGAGCACGCCTGGCTCAAGGACAGCGGCCGCGTCAAATACGATGCCGTCACCGATGAACAAGCACTGGCGGCGTTTCATGAACTGTCCCAGGCCGAGGGCATTATCCCGGCGCTGGAGTCCTCCCATGCCCTGGCTTACGGCAAGAAACTGGCCGGCGAAATGCCGCCTGATGCGCAGATCGTGATCAATCTTTCCGGTCGCGGTGACAAAGACATTTTCTCCGTCGCCAAGCGTGAAGGAGTTGCGCTGACATGAGCCGCCTCAAGCGTCGAATGGACGCCTTGCGCGCGACAGGGCGAAAAGGCCTGGTGCCGTACATCACCGCCGGCGATCCGCACCCGGATCACACCGTTGCCCTGATGCACGCGCTGGTCAAGGCGGGCGCGGATGTGATCGAACTCGGCGTGCCGTTCTCCGATCCGATGGCGGACGGCCCGGTCATCCAGCTCGCCTGTGAGCGCGCGCTGGCGCAGGGCACGCGCCTGCGTGATGTACTGCGCATGGTGGAAAGCTTTCGCCAGCAGGACAGCCAAACGCCGGTGGTGCTGATGGGTTATCTGAACCCGATTGAGCGCATGGGGGCCGAGCAGTTCTCGCAACAGGCGGCGCAAGCCGGGGTTGATGGCGTGCTGGTAGTGGATCTGGCGGTCGAAGAAGCGCCGGACTTCACGCCGACGCTCAAATCCGCTGGTTTGGATTGCATATTTTTGCTGGCCCCCACCAGTTCCGTGCAGCGCATTCGCGCGGTCAGCGAGCAGGCCAGCGGCTATCTTTATTACGTGTCGCTCAAGGGCGTGACCGGCTCGGCCAATCTGGATGTGGCGGCGGTAACGGCCAAGCTCACCGAGATTCGGGCGCAAACGAAATTGCCGATCGCGGTCGGCTTCGGAATCCGCGACGCACAGTCGGCGGCGGCGGTGGGCGCGGTCGCCGACGCCGTCGTCGTGGGCAGCGCGTTGGTGTCGGAAATCGACAAACACCAGCGGACGCCGGAGCAATTGCCGGCCATCCTGCACGCCGGTTTGCATGCTATGCGTAAGGCCTTGAATGCGCTGAACAGTTCAAGTTCGGGTTAATATAAACTGCAGGGCATTCGACCAATCAGCGCGCGGTGCTGGCAACGCCGCGAGACGCACACATTGCCAGAAGGGAACGAGTTCCAATGACTTGGCTGGACAAGATTTCTGGGTCAAAGCTGTTGAAGGCGGGGGTCCGCAAGCACAACGTACCGGAGGGGCTCTGGACCAAGTGCGAAAGCTGTGAGTCGGTGCTCTATCGGGCCGAGCTGGAACGCACGCTGGAAGTCTGCCCCAAGTGTGGGACGCATCGTCCCATTACCGCGCGGGCGCGGCTCAAGCATTTCCTGGACGCCGAGCCACAAGAGGAAATCGGTACGGATATCAGGCCGCTGGACCCGCTCAAATTCAAGGATTCGCGCAAGTACACCGAGCGCCTCAAGGAAGCGCAGAGTGACACTGCGGAAAAAGAAGCGCTGATCGTGATTCGTGGCAGCCTGCTGCAATTGCCGCTGGTGTGTGCGGCGTTTGAATTCGGTTTCATGGGCGGATCCATGGGCAGCGTCGTCGGCGAAAAATTCGTGCGCGGGGTGGATGCCTGTCTGGAGCACGGCGTCCCACTGGTGTGTTTTGGCGCCAGCGGTGGCGCGCGCATGCAGGAGTCGCTGTTTTCCCTGATGCAAATGGCCAAGACCTCGGCGGCTTTGGCGCGGCTGTCGGAACGCGGTTTGCCGTTCATTTCGGTATTGACGCATCCCACCATGGGCGGGGTATCCGCCAGTCTTGCGATGCTGGGTGATATTCACATCGCTGAACCCAAGGCTCTGATCGGATTCGCCGGACCGCGCGTCATCGCCCAGACCGTGCGGCAAAAACTGCCGGAGGGCTTTCAGCGCGCGGAGTTCCTGCTCGAGCATGGCGCCATCGACATGATTGTCGACCGTCGTGAGCTAAGGGAGAAGATCCATCGCATGCTGTCCATCCTCACGCACGGCAGCGGCGAGGTGCAAGACGCTGCCTGATTCGGGCGCGCGGCGCCCCGCGGCCGAAGCCAGCGTTGATGACTGGCTGGCCTGGCAACGGCAAATACATCCGGAATCCATCGCACTGGGCCTGGAGCGGGTGCGGGTCGTCGCCCGCCGGCTGCTGCGGCCGGCGCCGGCGCCGGTGACGCTGACCGTCGGCGGCACCAACGGCAAGGGTTCGGCCGCAACCATGGCTGCGGAAATATTGCGCGCCGCAGGTTATCGGGCCGGCCTGTATACCTCGCCGCACCTGCTGCGCTATCACGAACGCATCCGTATTGACGGGCAACCGATTGAGGACGCGGGTTTGTGTGCCGCCTTTGCGGCGGTGGAAGCCGCACGCAAGGATGTCACGCTGACCTATTTCGAATTCGGTACCTTGGCGGCCCTATGGTGGTTCCAACAGCAGGCGGTGGATGTACAGGTGCTGGAAGTGGGTCTGGGCGGTCGTCTGGACGCCGTCAATCTGATGGACGCCGACGCGGCGTTGCTGACCAGCATCGATATTGATCACAGCCAATGGCTGGGAGACGATCGCCACGCCATCGGCTGGGAAAAGGCACACATCTTCCGCGCCGGGCGGGCCGCGATCTGCGCCGACCCGGCGCCGCCACCCAGCGTTGCGGCGCACGCGCGCAAGATTGGCGCTGATCTGCAGCGCTTTGGTGTTGATTTCCGGATCAGCGTGACCCATGCCGCATGGCGCTGGCGCGGTCGTGATCAGGCGTTGTCGGACTTGCCGTTTCCGAACTTTTCCGGCGCGTTTCAGCTTCGCAACGCCGCCGGCGTGATTGCGGCACTCAAGGCGCTGGCACCCAAAGTGCATGTTGATTCGGCGAGCATCGCCAGGGGTTTGACCGGTGCGCGTCTGGCGGGGCGCTTTGAACGTCGCGGCAAGCTCATTCTGGACGTTGCGCACAACCTGCAGGCCGCGCAGGCGCTGCTGGAGAACCTGCACCAATTACAGGGCCAGGGCGATGTCGCGCTGGTGCTTGGCATGTTGCGCGACAAGCCGGTGGAAGATTTCTGCCGAGCACTCAAGCCAGCGGTGCGCCATTGCCATTTCGTGGGCCTGGATGATCCGCGCGCGCTCAACGCCCAGGCGCTGGCGCGTCGTGCGCGGGCCGCCGGATTGGATGGCAGCTGTCATGCCAACATGGCGCAAGCCTTGACGCAGGCGCAGGCACGTTGCGCCGACCAGCAGTGCGTACTGGTCACCGGCTCGTTTCTCACCGTTGCCGCGGCGCTCGAATCTGGTTCAATAAGGCATGGATGATTTGTTGCTCCAACGTCTGCTCGGCATTTTATGTCTGCTGCTGCTGGCGCTTGCGTTGAGCTGGATTCTGCCGCGACCGGGGCTGTTTCCCGGTGCCGAGGAGCAACCGCCGGTGCTGGCGATGGACTTGTCATCTCCAGAAGGCTTCGTCGAGCAACGGCGCGCGGAAAAACAGAGCGATCCGCCGAAGGCGCCACCACTGCCGCAGGAATCGGAAATGCGCTTTGCGACGCCGGCCGAGCAGGGCTACGACGACGTTGGCGCGTTTGCAGATCAGCCGGATCCGGCGCCTGCGGCCCCCAGCGTGTTGCCGCCGCCGTCGCCACCGAGCGATGCGCCGCCGCAAAGCAGAGCCACGACGCAAAAAAGCAAGCCCGCGCCGCGCGAGGAGATCGTGCAACCGCGCGCTGAAAAACCACCACCGCTACCACCGCCACCAAAGCCCGCGCCGGAGAAAAAACCAGAGCGGCTTGCAGCCGAATCGCCACCGCCAAAACCCAAGCCTGCGCCAACAAAACCGCCGACGCCCAAACCGGCGCCCGAAGAACCACCCAAGCCAGCAGCGCCGCCGCCAGTGCCGAGCGACGCGGGCGGAAATTGGTACGTTCAGGTGGGAGCCTACGGCATGCTGGACAATGCCGAACGGGTTCGCGGCAAGCTCAGGGCGATTGGCGTCAACAGCATCATTTCGCCGGCCGAGACTTCGAAAGGGGCTTTGTATCGCGTGCGCAGCGGCCCCTATGCACGTGGCAAGGCGGACGCCGTCAAGAAGCAGCTGGCGGCGGCCGGCATGGCGTCCAGCGTTGTGCCGCCTTGAACGCTGATCGGCTGGCGTGAGCTTTCAGCGCCGCGTAGTCCCTGCGCATCAGTTTGAGCCTGGCACCCACCCGGTGCTGGGGCGTGTATTGGCGGCGCGCGGGATCATCAATGATGCGCAGCATGAGCGCAGCCTGTCCGCCCTGTTGCCGCCGGATCGCCTCAAGGACATCGACACGGCGGTATCGGTCCTGGTCGAGGCCATCGATCGCAAGGCGAAGGTGGTGATTGCCGGCGATTACGATGCCGACGGTGCGACCGCGGTTGCGGTGGCGATGCTCGGCTTGCGCATGCTGGGTCTGGAGGCGCTGGATTATGTGGTGCCCAATCGCCTCACCATGGGCTACGGTCTTTCGCCGCAACTGGCGGAGATGGCGGCGCAAAAACAAGCCGGTGTGCTGATTACCGTCGATAACGGCATCGCCAGCCTGTCCGGGGTTGCCTGCGCCAAACAGTTGGGGATGCGGGTGGTGGTGACCGATCATCATCTACCGGGGGAGCAGAAGCCGGCGGCGGACGCGATCGTCAACCCGAATCAGGCGGACTGTTCCTTTCCCAGCAAGTGCTTGTCCGGCGTTGGTGTGGTGTTTTACCTGTTGATGCGCTTGCGTCAGCGACTGCGCGACGAAGGTCGATTCGCAGCGTCGGCGCAACCGGCGCTGTCCTCACTGCTGGACCTGGTGGCGCTGGGCACGGTGGCCGATCTGGTGCCGCTGGATCAGAACAATCGGATTCTGGTACATGAGGGCTTGCGCCGCATGCGCAGCGGTCGTCTTCGGCCCGGCTTGTCCGCCCTGCTCGGATTGGCGGGCCGAGAGCCAAGCGAGCTCAGCGCCAGCGATCTGGGCTTTGCGCTGGGGCCGCGCATCAACGCGGCCGGTCGTCTGGATGACATGCGCATCGGCATTGAATGCCTGCTCGCGCCGGATCGGGCCACTGCCGAGCCGCTGGCCAAGGCTTTGGACGACATCAACCGTTCACGCCGTCAGATGCAGGCGCAGATGAGCGAGGAAGCCCTGGCGCAGATCACTCGCCGACTGGACGCCGATCAAATTGGCATTTGCGTGCACGATGCGGACTGGCACGAGGGCATCGTCGGTCTGGTGGCGTCAAAGGTCAAAGAAGTCATGCACCGTCCGGTGGTGGCGTTGGCGCCAGCGCAAGAGGACGGCATGCTCAAGGGCTCGGCGCGGACCATCGATGGCCTGCATCTGCGTGATGCGCTGGCGGCAATTGATAGCGCACATCCGGGCATGTTGGACAAATTCGGCGGTCACGCCATGGCCGCCGGCCTGAGCCTGCGCGCCGCCCATCTGCAGGCGTTTGGCGCGGCCTTCAACGCCCATTGCAAAGACGTTTTGTCGGCCGAAGCCTTGCAACGGCGGCGCTGGTCCGACGGCGCGTTGCTGCCGTCGGAACTGAATCTGGAAACCGCGTTGGCGATTCAGCACGGCGGACCCTGGGGGCAGGGGATTCCGGCGCCCTTGTTCGACGATCCGTTTGAAGTGCTGGATGCCAGAGTGGTGGGCGCCGATCAAAGACATGTCCGTTATCGGCTGCGCGCCGACGGGCACCGGACGCTGACGGCGATTCACTTTGGCGGGGTTGAACAAATCCGCCGGCAGGGCGGGGTTCACGCGCTTTATGGGCTGGAAATCAACCGTTGGCAGGGCCGGGAAAACCTGGAGTTGCGGATTGAAGAATTGATTTAGTCGCGCGAGAACAGGATGGGCGAGCTGCGGGAAACCGCATCGCCCTGCAGGTAGTCTGCCCCCAGTTCGCGCCAGGCCTGGGCGAGTTCCGGCGTGTCCACGTTTTCAATCAAGACCAGATTGCTCAGCGATTGTGCTTGTTCCAGGCAGCGTTTGGCGGCTTGACGTACCGGCGCTGATGGATCTTCAATCGAACGAAAATCAGCCGAATCCATGCGCAGACCATCCGGCTTCAGCTTGCGCAGCAGCTCGATGTCATCGTCAGCGACATTCGGCCACAGCGCGCAGATCAGCTTGCAACCGGCGTCATGTAAGGCACGCGCGAAGCTGATGCTCGCCACTTGCTTGTTCTGCAGGCTGTGGCGACGCAACACGAAAGCGATCGTGGTTGGCGGAATGTGCTTGTGGGCGTCCAGATCGGTCAGCAGTTGATCGATCAGCGAACCGTCACTCAGGCTCGCCTCGTGCGCGGGCAGCACGCACAATGCAAGACCGGGCAACAGTTCGGGGTGCTTGGCCAGGTGTGCCAGCCCGTTTTGCAGGGTCCACCGATCCAGCGCCGAGACCGCCGCCGAATCTTCGGCCACGTGCATGAAATCGGCGGAGTGATTCCAGAATCCTTCCTCATCTTCCAGTGCGGCGGTGATTTCCCAGATACCGCCGCTTTGCGGCTGTCGGCTTCCGCCGATGATGCACTGCGAGCTCAAGTGCAGTTGCCCGTTGTCCAGCGCCCGATCGATTTGACGGACCCACTGACGGGCGCGATGCGCATCGTCACTGTCGGTGCTGGCCGCTGCCGCGTGGCGCTTGAGGCTGGGGGACGGCGCGTTTGGTGTGTTCGATTCGGGGGTTGTCGTCTGATGCGGCAGGCCGTGGTTTGACGTTACTTGCTCGGCTTCGGCTTCGGCTTTGGCTTCAGCGCGAGCGCGGGCGCCGCTTTCCAGTACCAGCCTGGCATTGAGTTGTTCGATCTGGTCCTGCATTTCCTGCAATTGATCGGCGCGCTGATCGTAGATCGCTGCCAGGCGACCGATCTCATCCTTTTTTGTGTCTTGCAGGCGCAGCAATATCGCCTCATCCAGGTTTCTGGCGCTTTGTAGCCTTGTCAGCATGCGCTGTAGCCGCAGGGTCAGCAGCTTGTGGCAAAGCACAAAGGCAAGAACCAGGCTGACGCCAAGCAGGCACAGAAAAATCAGGCCGCCGACCATGCGGTGCTTATGGGCTGGGCTGGGCGCGCGTTCAATCGTCCATAGCTTCCAATGGCTGTTCGGCAGGCTATTCAACCAGGCGCGACCAGCGGTATGGAGAATCGGGTCGGCTGCCAGCGGCGTGGGTTCACCGAGCGTTGTCGAAGTGCGCGGGCGATGCCACACGGACGACAGCGCTGCTGTGGCCTCGTTCAGTCCCAAGTCACGCGTGCGCTGTTGTAGCCGCGTGATGATCGCTTCGTCGTAATGGGCGGATCGCGACGCGGCTTTTAGAAAATCCAGGGACTGCCGATGATCTTTGACCGCCAGCGCTTGCAAACCGGTGTGCTGTTGCCCCACTTGCGCCAGGGTCTTGTTGCGCCATTGCCGGTGAGCGCTGGGTGCGCCGAGAATCCTGCCCATGCCGTCAATCAACAGCGTGTAAGCATTGCTGCCTGCGTTCGCTGGGTCGGTGTCAAAAGTCGCGGGTTTGAGCGTGACCGTTACCACGCCGGTGAAGCGCTGGTCCTTTGCCATGCGCAGGCTGCAAGTCACGACCGGCTTTTTGAGCAGCGCGTCTTTGTAAACCGGCGTCCAATAGCATCTGTTGTCTCGCACATACGGCGCTGGCGTGTACCAGGCCTCGCGCCAGTAGGCGATGGCGCGCGGATCCTGATATTCCACGCGATATTGCAACTCGCCGTTGTCGCTCAAGGTCCAGAGGCGGCTGGCTTGCCCGGGTGGCTTCGAGCTGGGGTTGGGTCGTGGCCAGATACCGACGCTGCTCAGCGTGCGTTCCAGGCCGCTGGCTGAAACCAGCGTCTGCATACGGCGCGTGTTGAGCGAGGCGGTGCTGTTCTGGTATTCAGTGGCGATGGCGCTTGCCAAGGCGTGACTGCGAGCCATCAAGCTGATGACCGACCGCGCGCGGGCCTGCGCCTGTGTTGAGGAATCAGGCGTCGCCGCCGAGGTCTGGGCGCCGGTCACGAACCAGGGTGTGATCCAGAACCAAAGCACGGCGCTGGCCACGCCAATGGTCACAAAGCCGACGGCCAGGCGCCAGTTCAGACTGGAAAGCTGCAGGTTGATCCGCCGCGGCGATGGGCTGGACGGTTGTTTCGGCACGCGCGTAGTCAAAACCAGGGACGGATGATGCTTACATCATCGCATGCCCGAGACGTGGTTCAGGCAAACAATTTGACGACTTTTTGCAGCCCTGCGATCAACTGGTCGATGTCATCGGTGCCGTTGTACACCGCCAGCGAAGCGCGCGCGGTGGCGGGCAGTCCGAAGCGCTGCATCAGCGGCATGGTGCAGTGGTGTCCGGTACGGATGGCGACGCCTTCCATATCCAGAATCGAACCGATGTCCTGCGGGTGAGCCTGTTGCATCACAAACGACAGAACCCCGGCTTTTTGTGCCGCAGTGCCCACCAGACGCAGACCGTCGATGGCTTGCATGCGTGGCGTGGCGTACGCCAGCAGCGCCTGCTCATGTTTGTGAATGGCATCAAGTCCTATGCCTTCGATCCAGTCCAGCGCTGCGGCAAAGCCGATGGCGCCGGAAATATCCGGGGTGCCGGCCTCAAATTTGTAGGGCAGCTCGTTCCAGGTGCTCTGCGCAAAGCTCACCGTTTCGATCATGTCGCCGCCGCCCTGCCAGGGCAGCATCGTTTCGAGATGTTCGCGTCTGGCCAGTAGACAACCAAAGCCTGTCGGGCCATAGGCCTTGTGCGCGGAGGCGGCGTAGAAGTCAGCGCCCAAGTGATGCAGGTTGACGGGCGTGTGTGCGGTGGCTTGGGCACCGTCGATCAACACCGGGATGTTGCGGGCATGTGCCTCGGCGATCATAGTCTGGATCGGGTTGACGGTGCCCAGGCTGTTGGACACATGCGCCACCGACACCAGGCGCGTTTTGTCATTGAGTTTGCCACGCCAATCCTCGAGGTCCAGCGATCCGTCGTCCTTGACCTCGGCGGCGACCGTGCGTGCGCCGGCCAACTGCCAGGGCACGATATTGGAGTGATGTTCCATGCCGGTGAGCAGTACCTGGTCACCGTCGCGCAAGCGCGGCGCAAGAAAACTGCGGGCGACCAGATTGATCGCCTCGGTCGTGCCGCGCGTGAAGATCACTTCCTCGCGCGAACAGCCAAACCAGCGTCCGATGCGATCACGCGCGGCTTCGTATCTGGTGGTGGCCCGTGCCGCCAATTCATGCACCGCGCGATGGACGTTGGAATTATCGTGCCGGTAATAATGATCCAGGGCGTCCAGAACCGCCGCGGGCTTTTGCGTGGTGGCGGCGTTGTCCAGATAGGCCAGCCGCTTGCCGTGAACCGGCTCGGCGAGAATCGGAAAATCAGCGCGGATCGCGTCCAGATCCAGATGATTCATGTCAGTACCGTTTCGTCGATTTCCGCGCCGAGCTTTTGCGCCGCTGCGCGCAGTGCGGTCTGTCGAAAATCGGGGCAGGGGATATGCCGCAAGGGTTGCATTGCAAACGCCAGCGTCAACAGGCTGCGCGCCTGCGCCTGGCTCAAACCACGTGAGCGCAAATAAAACAGCGCGGTCGGGTCGATCTGTCCGAAGGTGGCGCCGTGCGCGCACTTGACATCATCGGCGTAGATTTCCAGCTCCGGCTTGGCGTTGATTTCCGCCTTGGGGGAGAGAATCAAGTTGGCGACTTTCTGATCAGAGTCGGTTTTCTGGGCATCGCGATGCACCATCACCTTGCCGTTGAACACCGCACGACCGCCTTCCTCGGCCATGCCGTGCATCAACTGCCGGCTACTGCAATGGGCGGCGTGATGATCAAAGTGACTGTGGTTATCAACAAAGGACTGATCCGCCACACGAAAAAAGCCACGGTATTGCACCGATGCGCCGGGCGCTGCCAAATCCACGTCCAGTTCGTGACGCGCCCATCCGGCGCCCAGGTCCAGCGTGCTCACATCCAGCTGCGCGTCCCTGGCCAGACGCGCGCGAATGCGCGTGATGTGATGGGCATCGGCAAGCGCTTCATGAACACGCAGCAGCTCCAGACGCGCCCCGGCCTGCAATTCAATATCCAGAATCACGGTCTGGAACGGGTCCGAGACGCAGGTATCCAGTCGTAACTGTGCGCTGGCTTGCTCGCAAACCGTCAGGTGATGTCGGCGGTGGCCCCTGCCATTTGCAATCAGTAATTGGTCGTGCTGCGCACGCGCCGGAACGGTTAAATCCAGACCTTGGTTGCCGAACGCAAGATTGATCGCCTCGATGCCATCGGCTGATTCGCTCAACGATGCGGACAGTGACGCCGCCAATGGCGCCTGCGTAAAAGGCGGCAGCCTGTTCAACCGTCCCAGGTCAGTGTATTTCCAACGTTCCTGTTTGCGACTCGGCAACCCCTTGGCCAATAAATGCCGCAGCGCTGCTTCTCTTGGCGGTGTTTTGGCGTCCTCGGGTAGCGAGGCAAAGCCTTGCTCAAAATTATCAAGTTGTTGCATTGGCTCGCCCTAGGCCGCCTGCAGCCAGCCGTAGCCTTTCTTTTCCAGCTCCAGCGCCAGTTCCGGCCCGCCGGATTTGACGATCTTGCCGTCACTCAGAACGTGAACATAATCGGGCTTCACATAATCCAGCAGCCGTTGATAATGCGTCACCAGCAGGGTGGCGGTATCCTTGGATCGCATGGTATTGATGCCGTCGGCCACCACCCGCAATGCGTCGATGTCCAGCCCCGAGTCGGTTTCGTCCAGAATCATGCAGCGCGGCTGCAATACCAGCATTTGCAGAATTTCATTACGCTTTTTCTCGCCGCCGGAAAAGCCTTCGTTGACGCCCCGCTGCAACATGCCGAGCTGCATCTGCATTTGCTTGACGTTCTGTTTGACGTAGGCGAGAAAGTCACCAGCGTCCAGTTCTTCTTCACCACGTTGTTTTCGTTGGGCGTTGAACGCCGTTTTCAGAAAATAAAGATTACTGACGCCGGGAATTTCCACCGGATACTGAAAGCCCAGAAACAGGCCGGCGGCGGCGCGCGCTTCGGCTTCCATTTCCAACAGGGGTTGGCCCATGAATTCCACGCTGCCGTCGGTAATTTCATAACCCTCACGTCCCGCCAGCACGTGCGACAGGGTTGATTTGCCTGATCCATTGGGACCCATCACCGCGTGCACTTCGCCAGCGGATATTTTCAGGCTGATGCCTTTGAGGATGTGTTTGTCCTCCACTTTGGCGTGGAGATCGGTAATTTCAAGCATTATTCGTTGATGTAATCTGGAAAGTTGGTCGTGCCCGCGACGGCGGGTGTGCGGAATTACGAATCAGGTGTTTGCGGCGAAATGTTGTTGACCGATTTGTGACTCCAAACCACGCACTGGCTCGTCATTCCCGCGAAGGCGGGAATCCAGGGCGGCTTGCACTGGACCTGGGAAACGTGGCACCCGCATTCGCGGGCAAAACTGGTGAGGGTGATGCTTGGGAAATTCGCCGCCCGGGTCCGCTTGCGGATGCATCGGGCCTTGGTTCGGAACCCAAGATCCCGGACCGCTTGCGGGGTATTGAGCCTTGGCTGTGGTATGAGCACCCCGGCCCGCTTGCGGAGCAAGCGGGCGTTCGCACCTTCGAAAGCCACACCGTGGCTTTCGATTCCCTTTGGGAACCGGTGCTCACCCCACAGCCCCTTCTAGGGTGACGGCCATTAGTTTTTGCGCTTCCACGGCGAATTCCATCGGCAGTTCCTTGAACACCTGCTTGCAAAAGCCGCTGACAATCATGGAAACCGCGTCCTCCGCCGGGATGCCGCGCGACAGGCAGTAAAACAGCTGGTCTTCCCCGATTTTCGAGGTGGTGGCTTCATGTTCGAGTTGCGCGTTGTGGTTGGCGACTTCGGTATAGGGAAAGGTGTGGGCGGCGCTCTGGTCGCCAATCAACAAGGAGTCGCATTGGGTGTAGTTGCGGGCGTTGTCCGCCGACGGTAATACCCGTACCAGACCGCGATAGGACTGGGTGCCGTGCCCGGCGGAAATTCCCTTGGAGATAATGGTGGACTTGCTGTTCTTGCCGACGTGAATCATCTTGGTGCCGGTGTCTGCCTGTTGGCGGTGATGGGTGACCGCAACGCTGTAGAACTCGCCGACCGAATCGTCGCCGCGCAAGATGCAACTGGGATATTTCCAGGTCACGGCCGAGCCGGTTTCCACTTGCGTCCAGGAAATCTTGGAGCGTGCGCCACGGCAATCACCGCGCTTGGTGACAAAGTTGTAAATACCGCCCTGACCATCCTCATCACCCGGATACCAGTTCTGGACAGTCGAATACTTGATCTTGGCGTCGTCCAGCGCCACCAGTTCGACCACGGCGGCGTGCAACTGATTTTCATCGCGCTGCGGCGCCGTGCAGCCTTCCAGATAACTGACGGATGCGCCTTCCTCGCAGACGATCAGGGTGCGCTCAAATTGTCCGGTATTGCGCTCGTTGATTCGGAAATAGGTGGAAAGCTCCATCGGGCAACGCACGCCCTTTGGTACAAAAACAAAACTGCCGTCGGTGAATACCGCAGAATTCAAGGCGGCGAAGTAATTGTCGCCGTAGGGCACCACGCTGCCCAGATATTTTTGAACCAGTTCCGGGTGTTGTTTCACCGCCTCGGAAATGGAGCAGAAAATCACCCCGGCTTCGCGCAGCTTTTCCTTGAAAGTGGTGGCCACGGAAACCGAATCAAACACCACGTCCACGGCAACTTGCTGCACCCCGGCGAGCAGTTCCTGCTCCTTCAGCGGAATGCCCAGCTTGTTGTAGGTTTCCAGCAGTTTGGGGTCCACCTCGTCCAGTGACTTTGGCGCATCCTTCATCGATTTTGGCGCCGAGTAATAACTGATCGCCTGATAATCCACCGGATCGTATTGCACGGCCGCCCAACGTGGCTCTTTCATCTTCAGCCAGCGGCGATAAGCCTTGAGACGCCATTGCAGTAGCCAATCCGGCTCCTGTTTGCGCGCCGAAAGCGCTTGAATGACCGATTCGTCCAGGCCCGGGGGCAGGGTGTCCGATTCCACATCGGTCACGAATCCGGGCTTGTATTCGCCGCGCTTGATCAGATCCTGAATTTCTTGAGATTGGGCTGCCATGGGGTTGCCGTTGATTGTCTTAGCCTGGATGGTGTTCAGCCTTTGCTGCTCGTATGAATTGAAGGGGGTGTTCGGTGGGCTGGTGACTCAGCCCGCCGGGCTGACTCATGCGCGCCAGGCTCACCGCATCCAGGGCTTCGCGGATGGTGTTGCCGATGAGTTGCCAATTGGTGCGCGCACCACAGTGCGCCTGGATATTGCAGCCGCCGCCATGGACCGAACAGCCGGTGACGGCAATCGGACCTTCCATGGCATCGACGATTTGCGCAATGCTGGTTTGCTCGGGTGGACGACTCAGCCGATAACCACCAGTGGCGCCACGTGAAGATTCCACCAATCCCGCCTTGCTGAGTTTCTTGAGCAGCTTGGAAACGGTTGGTGCCGCGATATGGGTTTCCAGCGAAAGCTCCTGCGCGCTGCGCAATACGTCCGGCCGCGCCGCCAACGCGGTCATCAGCACCGTTGCATAGTCTGTGAGTTTGCCGATCTTGAACATTGGCGAGACGAAAAGGTGTGGTTTATACAAGACCACTTTGGTACCAATTAGTTTAGAGCCTTGCACCTTGCGCTCACAAGCGGTCGTGCCTTTCATGACAGAATCCGGTGGCATGAATCACTTGGAAATCAGCAAGGCCGGGCTGAACTGGGACGTCCACGAGCCGTTTGTGCGAACCATCACCGTCATTGACGAACATCAGGATGAATTCGGGCACACCAACAACGTGTCCTACCTGTCCATGTTGCAGGACGTGGCGTGGATGCACTCTCAGAAGCTGGGATTGGGTATGGCTGACTATCAGCGGCTTGGTGCCGGCTGTGTGGTGCGGCGGCACGAGCTGAATTATCTGGCGCCAACCCATCTGGGCGACCGCCTCGCCGTTGCCACCTGGGTGGATGAAAACGATTTCCGGCTCTGCATGTGGCGCGGCTACCAGATCATCCGCGAGCAGGATCAGGCGCTGGTGATGCGCGCCCGCAGTCAATTCGTGTGCATTGACATGCAAAGTGGCAAACCCCGGCGCATGCCGCCGGCTTTTTGCGCCTATCAGCCGGCCAGAAAAAAGGAGTAGGGCATGAACCGGATTGTGATCGAATACTGCCCCAAATGCGGCTGGTTGCCTCGCGCCGCCTGGCTGGCGCAGGAACTGTTGCAGACGTTTGTTGCGGAGCTGGACGAACTGGCGCTCAAACCTTCAGCCGAGGCCGGCGCGTTCCGTATTCAGCTGGGCAGCCGGGTCATTGTGGATCGCAAGCGCGATGGCGGATTTCCGGAGATCACCGCCTTGAAGAGAAGCGTGCGGGATCAGATTGCACCGGATCGGCAATTGGGGCACCTGGATCGATCCAGCTGATGCGTTAGCATCGACGCATGCATCCGCTGGGGGAGGCCGATGGAAACCCTGGACGTGGCGGCACTGAGTCGATTGGGCGTCATTTTGCTGCTAACGGCATTCGTGCCGCTTACCGGCCTGACCTATTGCAGCGTGCGGCGCAAGCAGCGCGCTGCGGAAATCAGGCGGCTGTTGACACAGCTCAAGCTCAACAAGGATTTCCGCGAAATCCACGAAGTTCAGCAATACAATTGGCAATACGGGCTTGCGGTGTTTTTCGCGTGGCTGCTCTCCACCTCGGGGCTGTTGGTCCTGTTCGGCGCCGAAGGTCAGAGCATCGCGGGTTTGGCGGCATTGACACTGGGCGATGCGGCCTATCCGCGTGCCGGCTCGCGCACCGTGTTCGCCATGGCGTTCGTGGGCGGTTACCTGTGGGGTTTGCAGCACTTGTTTCGGCGCTATGCGCAAAACGATCTGATTCCCAGCGTCTATTACTCTTTGTCGCTGCGCATGATCATGGCGGCCGTGATCGCACTGGTCATTTACAACGCTTATGGCGCGCTCGCCGGTGTCGAAGGCCAGCAGACCGCAGTTGACGCCACCCTGTGGCCGGCGATGGGGTTTCTGATTGGCCTGTTCCCCCAGCGTGGGCTGAACTGGCTGGTGAAAAGGGCGCCAATTTTTTCCACGGAGTCTGAGCTTGGCGCTCAGCCGGCGCCGCTGGAGATGATTCAGGGCGTCAACATGCACGACGTGCTGCGTCTGCAGGAAGTGGGCATCGACGATTGTTACGACCTGGCCAACGCCGATTTCATCCCGCTGGTGTTGAAGACGCCTTACTCGGCGCGCGAGTTGGCCGACTGGATTCTGCAAGCCAAGCTCTGCGCCTACGTGGGCGAGTCGGTCTCCGACCTTCGACAACAGGGCATTCGGACGATCACCGATCTTGTCGAGCATCAGGGCAAGGATGCACCAAAGCAGACGCTGGAGCAGCTCGCCGCTGAGACTCGCACCACGTTTTCCAATCTCAGTCGCGCGCGCGATTCGGTTGTGGGAAATGTGGAAATCCAGCGCCTGCGTGAGGCGGCTACGCGTCTTGGCCAGTTTTGGGACGCGTCGCCGCATGAAGGCGCGCGACAAAAAGACTAGGGCCTGTTAACGCAACGACCGGCGTAGCGTTAACAGGCCTTAGTTTCCCAACCGAACCAATACCTGATCCAGCAATTGCCACAGCATTGGCAACTGATCGTTCAGATCATGCCCTGAGTTCAGGATGTGCAGGCTGGCCTGATTTTTCATGGCGAAACGCAATGCGCGCTCGACCGGGACAATATCGTCCTTCCAGCCGTGGACCACGCTGCAGTTTGACGGGATGCCGGCTGGTTCTTCACCCCAGCCTTCGAAGTACAGGGCGGGCGCCATCAGGAACAGCGCATCGGGCTTCAAGGTCTGACAGGCCATGGCGCAGACGTAGGCGCCCATGCTCGAACCCACCAGAACCAGCTGCTCGGCTCTGGGTGCGAGTTCGGTCAAATGTCTGACCCGCTGGTGTGGGTCGTGGCTGTGGCTATAATCCGGACTCATGACCTCGAATCCGCGATCGCGCGCCAGCTTGGCCAAATGGGTGATCTTGGTGCCCCAGGGACCGCTTTCCTTGCCGTGGGCGAAACAAACGAGTTTTTCGGCTGTCATCGGAGGAGGGTTTCACAACGCAAGAATGGGAGGCCAAGGATGACAGGCAAGCACTCCCGGCGTCCAAGCCAGGCCAAGGAGCCGGTGGACGTGGAACTCACCGTGAAGGTGCGTTTTGGTGATGAGCCCGAGGATGAGGTCGCCATGATCGATCAGCGACACATTCCCATGGTGAACAGTGTGTTTGAAAGTCGCGACGCCATCACCCGCGGCTTCACGACCTTGCTCATCCGCGCCGCGCTGTCCCAGCCCAAGGTGGTGCGTGAGCTGATTCCCGGCCTGCGATTCCTCAGCCGGGTCATCAAGCGGTGAGATACTTGCTGATCTTGAACGGGGCGATCACCGCGCTCACCGGCGCCATCGGCCTGGTGCTGGCGGTGGTCTGCATCATGTACGCCTTTCACGCCGATCTTTCGCCGCGGGTTGGCGATGAACTGCCGCTGTTGCTGATCAGTGTCGTGATCTTCGGCGTGATGAGTGGCGCCTGGTATTTGGCCATGCTCAGTATCAAGCGCCGCGCCGGGTGGTGGTGGCAGGCGCAGCTGGCGGCGCTGGCCATCGGGCTGGTGTGTTCGCTCGTGCTTTACCAGCAATACCGCTGATGCGCGGGCCAGACACACCCGGACAACGCGACTGGTGGGCCATTGTGCCCATGCTGGCCGGCCTCCACGGCCTGAGGCTCAGCGAAGGATTTTTTTCCGCCCTTGTGGCGGGGGTGCCGGGAATTCTGGTGCTGTCCTGCGGCACCATCTTGTTCCTGATGCCGGGTGATCGTCGAATCAAGGCCTACCTTGGCCTGGGTTCGGCGGTCGGTGCGGTATTGGCGATCCCGCTGGTGTTCGCCGCGGATCTGGGTGGCGCGCTGTTGGCGGTGCTGTTGTTCGGCGCCAGCTTTGCCCTTGCCGGACGCCTTGGCTTGCGCGACGAGCCGACTGCCGAAGGCGCGCCGGTGGCGGATGACGATTGGGAAATGCAGGTCAAGGCCGGCATAGATCAGGCGGTGATGGGCTACTTCAGCGTGGCCGCGAAAATTCCCAGTGGGGAAGAAGCCGCGCGCATGTGTGATGAGGCCCAGCAGATGCGTCAAATCATTCAGGCGCGGGGTTGGGATCGAAATCCAGCGCAGTTTCATGCACGCCCGGCGGCGCCCGAGCGCGTCAATGTGCGTCGCGCGCAACGCTACGGCCATGATTACGAACGCATTTGCTTTGACAGCCAACACCAGGCCAACGACAGCCTGCCGGGCGCCGGCCGATGGGCCTTGCATACACCGAATCAACGGGCCATCGCCTGGGTGTTGAGACATCCGGGGCCCCCGCGCCCCTGGTTGGTCTGTATTCATGGTTACCGCATGGGTGAACCGTGGATGGATTTTTCCCTGTTTCCGCCACAACACCTGCATCAACGGTTGGGCCTGAACCTGCTGATGCCGGTCCTGCCGCTGCACGGGCCGCGTCGTGTGGGACGAAAAAGCGGCGATGGTTATCTGGATGGCGATCTGCTCGAACTGATCTTCGCGCAGTCACAGGCGCTGTGGGATTTGCGGCGCTGGGTGCAATGGCTGCGCACCGAGCAGGCCGAGGCCGGCATCGGCGCTTACGGTATCAGCCTGGGCGGTTACAACGCGGCGCTGTTGAGCGCCTACGAAGCGTTTGATTTTGTTGTTGCCGGCATCCCGGTATCTGACCTTTCCGCCCCGCTGTGGGGGGTGTTGCCAAGCCAACATCAACAGTACTACGCCTCGCGCGATCTGGATCAGGCGACGTTCTCTGAAATTCTGCAGCCGGTTTCCCCGCTGGCGGTCGAGCCCAAGGTGGCGCCGGATCGGCGGCACATCTTCGCCGCCACCGGTGATCTGATTCTTTCATCCTCGCATCCGCTGGCGCTGGGCCGGCATTGGCAGTGCGCGGTGGACTGGTATCAAGGCTCGCATCTGAGCGTCAGAACCCAGAGCATGCCACTACAGATTTTGAGACGCGCCATGGGTGCCGCCAACTGGAAGGTTTTCGAGCCGATATAGTTGCGCCCCAGGGTCTATCGGCCGCAGAACGAAAACGCAGGAATTTCATGACCAAGGCTTGTATTTCCGGAACCGGGCTGTTCACGCCCGCCGAGTCCATTTCCAATGACGAACTGGTGACTTGCTTCAATCAGTACGTGGAGCAATTCAACGCAGAACATGCGGGTGAAATCCAATCCGGTGCGATCCAGGCGCTACAGCCGTCGTCGACCGAGTTCATCCTCAAGGCGTCGGGCATCGAATCCCGCTATGTGGTGGACAAGGCCGGCGTGCTCGATCCCGGCTTCATGCGGCCAAGAATCCGTCTGCGCAGCGATGAGGAACCCGCCTTGATGGTGGAAATGGGTGCCAGTGCGGCGCGCGAAGCCCTGGAGCGGGCGGGGCGCAAGCCTGAAGACGTGGACGCGGTCATCGTGGCCTGTTCCAACATGCAGCGCGGTTATCCGGCGATGGCGGTGGAACTACAGGCTCACCTCGGCGCGGGCGGGTTTGCCTACGATATGAACGTGGCTTGCGCGTCGGCGGCGTTTGGCCTGCAGACGGCGATCGACGCGGTCGGTCAGGGCAACGCCAGGTGCGCGCTGGTGGTGAACCCGGAAATCTGCTCCGGGCATCTGAATTTTCGTGATCGTGACTGCCACTTCATTTTTGGCGACGCCGCCACCGCCACGGTGGTCGAACCGCTGGCGTCGGCGCAAGCGGATCGCGGATTCGAAGTGCTGGGCACACGCCTGTTGACGCAGTTCTCCAACAACATCCGCAACAATTTCGGCTTTCTCAACGCCAGCGAACAGCCGCAGCGCCGCTGGGACGACCTGCTGTTTCGTCAGGACGGTCGCAAGGTGTTCAAGGAAGTGGTGGTGATCGTTTCCGAGTTGATCCAGAAACACCTGTCTGATCTGAATCTGGCGCCGGACGGGCTGCGGCGCATGTGGCTTCATCAGGCGAATCTGTCCATGAACCAATTGATCGCCAGGCGGGTGCTGGGTCGTGAACCCGGCAATGATGAAGCCCCGGTGATTCTGAATGAATATGCCAACACCAGTTCGGCGGGCTCGGTCATTGCCCTGCACAAATATCAGGACGATCTGGTCAGCGGCGATGTCGGAGTGCTGTGTGCCTTCGGCGCGGGTTATTCGGCGGGATCGGTGGTGCTGCGCAGACGGTGAGTGCATCGCCAGATGAAAACGCCGCGCTCGAAAAGCGTCTGCGAGCGGCCCTGGCGGACAGCCACGAACGCGCGCCGCGCCCGCTGGCAAAACTCGATCTGCCGATCGCGGTGCAACGCAAGCTGATGCCCGTGGCCTTGCGCGAGCTCAAGCCGGCGGCGGTGCTGGCGCCGGTTCTGCAACGAGCCGATGGACCGCATATGCTGCTGACCCGGCGTGCGGACCATCTCAAGTCGCACAAGGGGCAGGTCAGCTTTCCGGGCGGACGACGCGATGCGGCGGATCAATCTGCCGCCGCCAACGCCTTGCGCGAGGCGCGGGAGGAGGTCGGTTTGGCGCCACATCATGTCGATGTGCTGGGCTATCTGGACGACTATCCCACCGGCACCGGGTATCGCGTAACGCCGGTGGTCGGGCTGGTGCGTGGCCAGCCGCAATTGACCGCCGACCCTGGCGAAGTCGCCGAGGTGTTCGAAGTACCGATGTCGCTGATTCTGAACCCGGCGAGTTATCGGCGCGCTTTTTTCGTCAGCGAAGGGTTGCGACTGCCATATTTTGAACTCAACTATGCCGAGCAACGGATTTGGGGCGCCACCGCCTGGATGCTGCGCGATCTCTGTCTGAAATTGCAGGCCCATGAAGACTGATGCCAGTGCGTTTGAATCGGCGGACCGGCTGCAACGCGCCGCGGCCCGGGAGGGTTTCGATTGGCGCCAGCTGGACGAGCTGTGGGACAAGCTGGATGAAGAGATCGCGGAGCTGAAGGAAGCCGTCAGCATCGGACCCGACAAGGTTCACGAGGAATTGGGTGATCTACTGTTCATGATGGTTAATCTGGCGCGCCATCTGAACGTCAACTGTGCAGATGCCTTGACCGGCGCCAACCGCAAGTTTCAGCGTCGTTATGGCGTTGTGCAGTCGCGCCGCGCGGATTGGCCGCCGATGGAAGATCCGCGGCGTCTGCAATTCATGGAGGCGCTGTGGCAGAAAGCCAAACAAGCAGAGCGTTGCCGTCCGACCATGAATCAAACCGATCAGAACACCAATCAGAAATGAAAAACACAAGAATTGCAGTGCTTGGCGCGGCGGGTCGCATGGGGCGAGCGGTGATTGCAGCGGCGGGTCGGCTGCCTGCGATGCGCCTGGGCGCCGCGGTGGAACATCCGGAGTCCGAATATCTGGGGCAGGATGCTGCCGAACTCTGCGGCCTGTCCGCCGCCGGTGTTCCCATTGTCGGCGCGCTGGAACAGGTGATTGAGGATTTTGATGTCTTGATCGACTTCACCCGTCCCGATCCCAGCATTCGCGCCATGGAGCTGTGCCTTGCAAAAGGGCGCGGCATGGTGATCGGCACCACCGGTTATACGCCAGCGCAGGAGAATCGCCTGCGCGCGGCGGCGGAACGCATGCCCATTTGCAAGGCGGCGAACTTCAGCATCGGCGTCAACCTGTGCCTGAACCTGCTGGAACAGGCCGCGTCCGCATTGGGCGATGACTTTGATATTGAAATCGTCGAAGCGCATCACCGGCACAAGGTTGATGCCCCCAGCGGCACTGCCCTGGCGATGGGCGAGGCGATTGCCGCCGGCGCCGGCCGTGATTTACAGAAATACGCAGTGTTTGAACGCTACGGCGACACCGGCGCGCGGCCGGAAAAGGCGATTGGCTTCTCCACCGTGCGTGGCGGCGATGTGGTGGGTGATCACACGGTGATGTTTCTGGGCGACGGTGAGCGGGTGGAAATCAGCCACCGCGCCAGCTCACGGCTGAACTTCGCCAACGGTGCGGTGCGCGCGGCAGCCTGGCTTGGCGGCAAAGCGCCTGGCTGGTATTCCATGCGGCAGGTGTTGGCTACTGATTAGAGAAACGCTGATTGACTGATGTGCCACGATTTGTTGGTCATCAACTGTACTAACGTCCCGATACCCACAGCGCAGAACCAGATGGCGTTCATTTGATGGGCAACATCACAGTCAACGGTTCAATCGGAGAAGCAATAAAACCGTGATGGAGATAAAAAGCTTTGGCTTGTTCATCAATGGCATGGCAAAGGATTGCACGAATACCAATCTCCGTGGAAAGCTGCTGCGTGCGCAATAACGCATCTTTGAGCATTCCTGAGCCAATACCACAACCTTCATGATGACGATGAGTCGCCAGCCTGCCCAATACCGCAACAGGAACAGGATCTGGAGCATTTCTTCTTACGCGCCCGGGGGCAGCTTTGAGGCTGACTGAGCCAGCAGCCAACGCGTAGTAGCCTGCTACCTCGCCACCATCGGTACTGACAATAAACACCCGCGACGCGCCGCTTTGATGGTTTTTTCGGGCACGACGAGTTAACCAATTTGCAAGAGATTCGTGACGGCAGGCAAATGTGTTGAGATCATGATCTTCACCCAATGGCATGGGAGCAAGATATTTCACTCCCAAGGCGCAGTCTTTCCTAGAAGGCGGGCAAGGGCCGCCTGAGAATCCTTGGGCAAAGGCTGATCAACCATTTCCATGAATTTTGCGTGCCGCTCGGCATCCAAAGCAAAACTTGTACGGTCCATAAGAACTTCGCGCGCGCGTTCCTCCGCCGCTTCGAGGACGAATTCCGAGCGGTTGCACCCCAGGACCTCAACAGCCTGGTCTATAACCGCCCGTCGTTCAGGCGTGGTTCGGACATTGATATTGGCAGTGGCTGGCATGACTCATGCATCGGCTTTTGTGTGCGCACATTGTAATACATGGGTCACTCAAGCTCACCACAACAACCCTATTGATCCCCAACGCCGGCTTTGCCGTCCAGCGCATTACCACGGCAAACCGAAGCCTAAAATCTGTAAGCCAAAAAAAACCGACCTTATGTGAACTGCGTCACATTGAGCCCCTAAAACACTCGACGCGGTGAAGAAATGGGTGCACAGTACGTGTCCGTTTCGGTTGATCACATTAGCCGGATATAAGGGCCTAGAGAGGGGGAGTATTGAGATAGCGCCGCGTTCAAGCAGAGTCCAAGCGCTCATCGGGCGATTGCGGATGCTGTCGGCTGCGTGTGCTCCAGAATAACCAGCGGGCTTATCAAAACCCAGGAAGGAGATACAACAATGGAAGAAGGACTCTCAGCAGACGCAAAAAGCCGACTAGACGAATTCATGAACGGTCTAGCGCGGCGTAACCCAGGCCAACCGGAGTTTCACCAGGCGGTATACGAAGTGGCGGTACACATCGTTCCGTTTGTGCTTGCCAATCCGCAGTATCAAAAAGCCAGTATTTTTGAGCGTTTGACGGAGCCGGATCGCCTGGTGAGCTTCCGCGTGTGCTGGGAGGACGACGCCGGCAACGCGCGCGTCAACCGTGGCTATCGGGTGCAGCATTGCAACGCCATTGGCCCTTACAAGGGCGGCATTCGCTTCCATCCCAGCGTATCGGAGTCAGTGCTGAAGTTCTTGGCTTTTGAGCAGACCTTCAAAAACAGCCTCACCGGCCTGCCCATGGGCGGCGGCAAGGGCGGTGCGGATTTTAATCCCAAAGGCAAGTCAGACCGTGAGGTGATGCGCTTTTGTCAGGCCTTCATGACCGAGCTGTCGCGCCATATCGGTCCCTATACCGACGTTCCCGCCGGTGATATCGGCGTTGGCGGTCGTGAGGTGAGCTATATGTTTGGGCAGTACAAACGGCTGACCAATCAGTTCACCGGGGTGCTGACCGGCAAGGGTTTGGCGTTTGGTGGCAGTGAAATCCGCGTGGAAGCCACCGGTTACGGCGCGGTCTATTTCATGGAAGACATGCTCAAGCACCGCGGTGATGCGATCGACGGTAAAACCTGCGCCGTCTCTGGTTCCGGCAACGTGGCGCAGTACACCTGCGAGAAGCTGACTCAGCTGGGCGGCAAGGTGCTGACGCTGTCTGATTCCGGCGGCACGATTTATGACAAGGACGGCATCACCGCGGAGAAACTGGCCTGGGTGAAGGAGCTCAAGGAGGTCAAGCGCGGTCGCATTTCCGAATACACCAAGGAATTCTCCAACGCCGAGTATCTGGACGGCAAACGGCCCTGGGGCGTGCCGGCGCAACTGGCCTTTCCCTGCGCCACGCAGAACGAGATCAACGAGGACGACGCCAGGGCGCTGGTGGCCAGCGGCTGCATGGGTGTCTCCGAAGGCGCCAACATGCCCAGCGAGCCGCCGGCCATCAACGTGTTCCAGGGTAACAAGCTGATGTACGCGCCCAGCAAGGCGGCCAATGCCGGCGGCGTGGCGGTGTCGGGGCTGGAAATGACGCAAAACAGCATGCGCCTGTCCTGGACCCGCGACGAACTCAACACTCGCCTGCGCGACATCATGCAGGGCATTCACGACACTTGCGTGGAGTACGGATCGGCCGATGGTCATGTGGACTATCTACGCGGTGCCAACGTCGGCGGTTTCGTCAAGGTGGCCGATGCCATGATGGCCTACGGCATCATCTGATTCTCAGGCGTTAGAATTCAAGGGCCGGCATCGCCGGCCCTTTTTTATCGCGACCGCAACATGCGACTGAACTATCTCATTTTGAACCTGGCCGGATTCGCCGCCTGCGTTTTCGGGCTGGCGTTTGCCTTGTATCTGCAGCACTTCAAGGGTTATGAACCTTGTCCGCTGTGCATTTTTCAGCGTGTGGCGCTGCTGGTGACGGGGCTGCTGTTTCTGCTGGCGGCCGTTCACCGTCCACGCGATACGGGGCGCTGGATTTACGCGGGGCTGGTTGACGTTGCGGCTACGGTCGGTGCGATCATCGCCGGGCGGCACGTTTGGTTGCAAAGTCTGCCGCCGGACCAGGTTCCGGCTTGCGGCCCCAGCCTGGATTACCTGATGGACTTGATGCCGTTGATGGAGGTGGTCCAGCTGGTGCTCAGGGGCGATGGTAATTGCGCCAAAATCGACGCCGCCTGGTTGGGCTTGTCGCTGCCGGCCTGGACGCTGGTGACATTCGTCGGCCTGAGCGTTTTTGCCATCCTCATTCCGGTTTTCGCGCGGCGGCTTGAAATGCCGGCGCAATGAATTGAAATTGATTTTCCTCGATCCACCAAAGACATGACTTACGCCACCACCGACCTCTCCGACGCCCATCCGGACTCGCAGATTTGTGAACCCGTGTTTCGCGACTTCGGCGGCAAGGTCGCTTTTCACGGTCTCATCAAAACGCTCAAGGTGTTTGAAGACAACGCCCAGGTGCGCGCGGTGCTGGAAACCCAGGGGCAGGCGCGGGTATTGGTGGTCGATGGCGGTGGCTCGACCCGTTGCGCGCTGTTCGGTGGCAATCTTGGCGAGCTGGCGGTCAACAACAACTGGGCCGGCGTCGTGGTTTACGGCCTGATTCGTGATTGCGAGGAAATCGCGCAGCAGGCTTTTGGTTTGAAGGCTTTGGGAACCTGTCCGCGCAAGAGCGAAAAAGGCTTGCACTTGGCACATGAGGATCGGATCCTTCATTTTGCCGGCGCCCGGTTTGCGCCTGGTGCCTGGCTGTACGCGGACGCCGACGGCATTCTGCTTTCTGATCAAGCCATTCACGGATAGCGTCTGAAAGACCGATTTGACCGTGGAGCCACTCCGGCAATTGCTTTTTGCATTGCGGGACGGTGACGCTTTGGCTATGATTCGCGCCCTTTTTTTGCAGCCGCATCGTCGCAAAGGCTGATGCGACTGCCGGCGTGGAGCGAGCCGTTCAGGATGGCTCTGAGCTGCGCCGACTCAGCCTAGAAAGGAGTTTTCGGATGAGTGCTGTCAAAGGCGTTCAGATAGTGGGGCCGCTGAATGCGTCGTATCGCAAGATTCTGACCCCGGAAGCCTTGCGCTTTGTGGTCAAGCTGGTTCGCAAGCACGGCGCCGCACGGGAAAAGTTGCTGAACTTTCGTCGCGAGCGTCAGGCCGAGATCGACCGTGGCAAGAAGCCGAATTTTCTCAAGGAAACCAAGAAAATTCGCGACGGCAAGTGGAAGATCGCGCCGGTGCCTGCGGATCTGCGGGATCGTCGAGTGGAAATCACCGGCCCGGTCGACCGCAAGATGATCATCAACGCGCTCAATTCCGGCGCCAAGTGCTTCATGGCGGACTTCGAGGATTCCTCCAGCCCCACCTGGGAGCTGATGATGGACGGGCAGGTGAATCTGGCGGACGCGGTGCGCCGCAAGATCACCTTCACCAATGAAAAGGGCAAGAAGTACAAGCTCAATTCGGAGGTGGCCACGCTGATCGTGCGTCCGCGCGGATGGCACCTTGAAGAAAAGCATGTGCTGATCGACGGCAAGCCCTGTCCCGGCAGCATCTTTGATTTTGCGCTGTTCTTCTTCCATAACGCGCAGGAACAGATCGAGCGCGGCACCGGTCCGTATTTCTATCTGCCGAAAATGCAGTCGCATCTGGAAGCGCGGCTGTGGAACGCAATCTTCAATGACGCGCAGGACTGGCTGAAGATTCCGCGCAAGACCATCAAGGCCACCGTGCTGATCGAAACGCTGTGGGCGGCCTTCGAGATGGAAGAGATTCTGTATCAGCTTCGCAACCACATCGTGGGATTGAACTGTGGGCGCTGGGACTACATCTTCTCGGCCATCAAGACGCTGAACGCCGACGGTGGCTGGATGGTGCCCGACCGCCAGCAGGTGGGTATGGACAAGCACTTTCTTGACAGCTATTCCAAGCTGCTGTGCGAAACCTGTCACAAGCGCGGCGCCCACGCCATGGGCGGCATGGCGGCGTTTATTCCCACCAAGGATGCAAAGAAGAACGAAGAAATCTTTGCCAAGGTAGAAGCCGACAAGCTGCGTGAGGTGTTGAACGGTCACGACGGCACCTGGGTGGCGCATCCGGGCCTGGTGCCCATCGCCATGAACGTGTTTGACGAACACATGCCGCAGGCCAATCAGGTCGGCAAGCAGTTCAACTACAAGATCAAGGCCAAGGATTTGCTGGAATGCCCCAAGGGCGAAATGACCGAAGCCGGTCTTCGCAACAACATCAACGTTGCGATTCAGTACACCGAGGCCTGGTTGCGCGGCAACGGCTGTGTGCCGCTGCACAATCTGATGGAAGACGCCGCCACCGCCGAAATCAGCCGCACCCAGATCTGGCAGTGGCAGAAATACGGCGTGGAACTGAGCGACGGTCGCACCGTGACGCCGGCCCTGGTCATGCAGGTCATCGACGAGGAAATGGCCGTCATTCGCCAGCAGCTGGGCCAGACCAGGTTCTTTGAAAGCCGCATGATCGAGGCTGCCGGACTGGTTGCACGCATGTCCACGGCCAGCAAGGTAGCGGACTTTCTGACGCTGCCCAGTTACGAATATCTGGATTGATTCGACCCGAACCGTACGCGCGGTGAGCCGTGTGCGGGTTTCGTTCCCCCTGCCGCAAGCGCGGCATCAGCCGCTCACCGCACAAGATTTCGAGGTAATGGCATCGAATGAGCACTCGTGAAGAGCAAATCAAGGCCCTGGAACAGGATTGGGCGAACAACCCCCGTTGGAAAGGCGTCAAGCGCCCGTACTCAGCGGCGGACGTGGTTCGTCTGCGCGGCAGCTTGCAGCCAGAGCACACGCTGGCCAAGCGTGGCGCGGAAAAGCTGTGGAATCTCGTCAACGGCGAGGCCAAAAAGGGCTATGTGAACGCTTTTGGCGCCATCACCGCCGGACAGGCCATGCAACAAGCCAAGGCCGGTCTGGAAGCGGTGTACCTGTCCGGTTGGCAGGTCGCCGCCGACGGCAACACCTCAGAAACCATGTACCCGGATCAGTCGTTGTACGCCTACAACTCGGTCCCGACCATGGTTCGCCGCATCAACAACACCTTCAAGCGTGCCGATGAAATCCAGTGGGCCAAGGGTATCAGCCCCGGCGACAAGGATTACGTGGACTTCTTCCTGCCGATCGTGGCCGACGCCGAAGCCGGTTTCGGCGGTGTGCTCAACGCCTTTGAGCTGATGAAGAACATGATCGAAAATGGCGCCGCCGGCGTGCATTACGAAGATCAGCTGGCCGCGGTGAAGAAATGCGGTCACATGGGCGGCAAGGTGCTGGTGCCAACGCAGGAGGCGGTGCAGAAGCTGGTTGCCGCGCGTCTGGCGGCGGACGTCATGGGCGTGCCCACCATCGTGCTGGCGCGGACCGATGCGGAAGCGGCAAACCTGCTGACCTCCGACTTCGACCCCAACGACAAACCCTTCATTACGGGCGAACGCACCCCCGAAGGCTTCTACAACGTCAAGAATGGTCTGGAACAGGCCATCAGCCGTGGCGTGGCCTACGCGCCGTATGCGGATCTGGTGTGGTGTGAAACGGGCGTGCCAGACATCGGCTTTGCGCGCGAATTCGCGCAGGCGGTGTTGAAGGAAAATCCTGGGCAGCTTCTGAGCTACAACTGCTCACCCTCCTTCAACTGGCGGAAGAATCTGGACGAAAAGCAGATCGCCTCGTTCCAGGAAGACCTGTCCGCGCTGGGTTACAAGTATCAGTTCATCACCCTGGCCGGCATCCACGTCAATTGGTACAACACCTTCCAGTTCGCGCATGCCTATGCACGCGGCGAAGGCATGAAGCACTACACCGAAATGGTGCAGGAGCCCGAATTCGCGGCGCGCGACAAGGGCTATACCTTTGTGTCTCACCAGCAGGAAGTGGGCGCCGGCTATTTCGACGACGTCACCACCGTGATTCAGGGCGGCGCCTCCAGCGTCAAGGCCTTGAGTGGCTCGACCGAGGAAGAGCAGTTCGGCTGAGTTCGGCGGCTCTGACAGCTTACGAGAAGGGCGTCTGTCAAAGGCGCCCTTTTTTTATGTGCCGTGAAAAGGTTTAGCTCGAATCATTACAAGGGCGCTCGCGATGACGCCTCTGGCCTCGACGCTACAGTCGCGTCTCAACCTCGCACGCCAGCATCCGCCCCCTCATGAGTTATTCGGGTTGGTTGTCGCCTATAATCGGCGTTTTCCATGCCGGAATGCGCACGCGGTCGTCGCCGCGCATATTGGGTTCGAAGTCATCACTGGAGAGCAAATTGTCCAAAGTTCATATCACCGTAAGTCAGCCGATCAATGCCCCGATTGAACGCGTGTTCGACCTGATCAAGGATAGTAACGCGCTGGGCAAGGCCGCTGGTCTGCCGATGAAGCGTATCCGCGATGGCGCCGAGCCGGATGGTCCGGGAACCGTGCGACGCGTCGGACCGCCGGTGATCGGTGCCGAAGAAACGATTCTGGACGTGGTGCCCAATGAAGTCGTGCGTTATACGATTTCCAGGAACGGTGGCCCGATCCGAAATTATCAAGCTGAAATGCGCGTCTGTGAGCGCGACGGTGGTACCGAGCTTGCCTGGGTGATGAACTTTGAGATGTTGTGGCCACTATCGGCCGTTGCGCAGCGCGCCGTGCCACTGGTGGCGGGCCAGGTGTTGCGTAAGGTGGCAAAGCACTTTTGATCGCAGCCGCCGTTGACCGCCGCACTGACGGCGTGGCGGTCAAGTAGGGATCAAGTATTGAGCGGCGACGCCGGGATGCCGGCGCCGGCGGCTCGGAAAACGTAGCTGCCAAGCACCGAAGATTTGCCCTTTTCCCAGGTTTGGTCCGGCGGCTCGGCCGTATAAAGCGGTGCGTTGCCGTGCTTGTCGTAATAGTAGCTATTCGACGTGGCGCAATTCCCGGTGTAATGCACCGAGTAAACGAGTAACTGCGCAACGTGCTGCATGTACTCATCCACCGCCTCGGGTTTGACTTCGATTTCTGGCAGACCTCTTTGCTTGGCAACGCCAACGCAATGCGTGATGTGGGCGCTGATCATGTCCGCCGTTTCAAACCAGCTGGTGCCACCGGCATAGGGAATGCCCAGGTTCAGAAACAGGTTGGGGAAGCCGGGAACCGATGCGCCCCGAAAAGCCTTGAAGCCATCGGTTTCATGCCAGAAACTTCTCAGGTTCTTGCCGGCGCGGCCAATCACCGGAAACGCCGGTAGCGCGGTGGATTTTTCATCCAGAATATTGAAGCCGGTGGCCATCACGATGACATCGTAAGGGTCGGGCTTGTCGGCGCCTTTGCGCAGAATGCCGTCTGTGGTGAGCTTTTGGATGCCATCGGTGATCAGACGCACGTGTGGCTTGGTGAACGTTCGATAGTAATTGTTGGAAAAGCTGGGTCTTTTGCAGCCAAGGCTGTAATCCGGCATGAATTTGCTGATCAATTCCGGATCGTCGAGCTGATGGCGGATATTCCAGCGTCCGGCCGCTTCCAGAAACTTGTGCGTGCGCGGATGCTTGCCGGAAGTGACGAGCAATACCCTGAGCAGAAATTCGATGGATCGGTAGCTGAGTTTGTGGCTCAAGGCGTACAGCCCCGGGACGTTGCTGAAGGCGCGACGAACGATGGGTGCAATCTTCAAGTCGGCCTTCGGCAGCAGCCAAATGGGCGTGCGCTGATAAACCGACAGCTGGCTGGCCTGTTCGGCCACCAGCGGGACCAGCTGAATGGCGCTGGCGCCGTTGCCGATGACGGCGACGCGTTTGCCTTGCAGGTCGAGCTTTTTGGGCCAGCGTGCGGTGTGAAACAGATCGCCATGAAAGTCGTCCATCCCTTGCAGTCTGGGAACGGACACCGAATTGAAGGCGCCGGTGGCCTTGATCAGATAACGACATTCGAGTTGCTGTCCGTTGTCTGCGGTCAAGTGCCACATCGAGCGGGATTCATCGAACTCGGCCTTGGTGATCTTGATGCCGTAACGGGTCTTGCGGTCAATACGGTTTCTGGCCTGAACCGATCGCAGGTAACGCATGATTTCCGCGCCACCGGCGTATAGCTGACTCCAGTCCGGGTTCTTGTCCGACTTGAACTGGTAGAGGATGGAGGGAATGTCGCAGGCGATGCCCGGGTAGGTATTCTCGCGCCATACGCCACCCGGCTGATCGGCCGCCTCCACAACGACAAAATCGTCGAAATCATTGCGGCGCAGGGTCAGCGCGGCACTGATCCCGGAGATGCCGGAACCGACGATGACAAATTCAAACCGTTCCTTTTGATTTGGGCTCATGCGGGTCCCTCATATGGGGCTGTTTTGCGGGGCCTGAGTCGCAAGTTCGATGCGATCTGCACTGAAGTCGATTCAGAACATGCCGGGCGCGCGGATTTTCACTGCTGGCCATGCACCCGATGTCGAGTTTTTTCCAAGCCGGCGCATCGGCTGCGGGCTGTCGTCGAAGCTTAACGAAAATCGATGAAGATGTACGCGTTGGCGGCGCGCAGGGTCGTCGCTCCATTTCGGCGCTGTTGCTGTGCTGATGCAAGAACAGGATTTGGCATTGCGCTTGCGCCGATGCTGGGCGCCGCATTCAGCGCGTGTTGCAGGAACCCGTTCCGGGTCGCGCGTAGCGGTCATAGACCGTGACGCCCGTTGCGATCCACCAGCGCATGTTCATGGATCCAGCCCGTGCGGCGGCATCCGCACCCGCTTCGGTGCGCGCATTGACCGTGATCGTGCCTATCGATCAGAGCGCACTTTATGTTTCGTCAGCCAACAAAAAAGGAATCAGAAGTCGGTGACATCCTGATTCTCTCATGTTGATGGCGGGCCCGGAGCGATTCGAACGCCCGACCCCCTGGTTCGTAGCCAGGTACTCTATCCAGCTGAGCTACGGGCCCGCGTAACAAGCTGCTCATTTTACAGCAATCTGTCGTCGATTTGGGGGGCTTGGGCAAACATTTCAACGCGATGTTTCTGAGCGCCATGCAGACACTGATCGAAATCGAAACACAGGGCCGTGGTTTTCACCAAATCACCGCGCAACTGAGCAGAATTGTACGCAACGGCGATGTGGCACAGGGCGTTTGCCATGTGTTTCTCCCGCACACCAGCGCTTCGCTGATTCTTTGTGAAAACGCCGATCCGGATGTGCTGGTGGACATGGAACGCTGGATGAGCGAGCTGGTACAGGATGGCCATCGGCGATTCACCCATCGCGCCGAGGGGCCGGACGACATGGCCGCCCACGTGCGGTCGGTTCTCACCGGCAGCGCGCTGAGTTTGCCGATTGTCGCTGGCGAGCTCGAATTGGGCACCTGGCAGGGTGCCTACTTGTGGGAACACCGGCATCATTCCCATCGACGCCGGCTTCGCATCACGCTGTTGGCTTGAATCCGTGGCGGCTCAGGCGGGGTCGGGACCGACGCGCACCATGCGCTTGCCGCGGTTGTTGCCGTTGAGCAGACCGATCAGCGCCTGCGGGGCGTTTTCCAGCCCGTCGACGATGTCTTCGGCCACCTTGAGCTGGCCCGATGCGGCCCACTGGCCCAGATCGGCCATCGCCTGCGCGTGTTCGGCGGCGTGATCCATCACGATGAAGCCGCTGACTTTCAGACGTTTGACGACCACCGCCATCGGAAAGGCGGTGACGCGCGGCGGGTTGCCCTTTTCGTAGGCAGAAATGGCGCCGCAGCAGGCGATGCGACCGAAATCGTTCATCTGCATCATCACCGCTTCCAGGATGTCACCGCCGACGTTGTCGAAGTAGACGTCGATGCCCTTGGGGCAGGCAGACTGCAATGCTTCAGCCACGTCGCCGGATTTGTAGTCGATGCAATCGTCAAAGCCCAGCTCGGACTTCACCCAGTTTACTTTCTCGGCGCCGCCGGCGATGCCCACCACGCGACAGCCTTTGATCTTGGCGATCTGGCCGACGAAGGAACCCACCGATCCGGCGGCAGCCGAAACCACCACGGTTTCGCCGGATTCCGGTCGTCCGTGTTTGAGCAGACCGTGATAGGCGGTCAGCCCGGCAATGCCCATGACCGAGTGCAGATGGCTCAGCGGTCGGTGATTCGGCATCGGTGTCAGCGCCGCGGGTGATACCGCGAAGCGGTCCGCCCAGATGGCGTCGGCCAGCACGATGTCACCGGCCTTGAAGGACGAAACCTTGCTGTCGATGACCTCGCCCAGGGTGTAGGTGGCCATCGGGTCGCCCGGTTTGACCTGATCGCGGTAGGTCGGCCCCTGCATCCAGGCTCGGTTGGCGGCGTCGATCGACATCAGCACGTTGCGCACCAGAACCTGACCCTCGCCAGCGGTGGGGTCCGCTTCTTCGCGCAACTCGAAATGAGCGGGCAGGAGTTCAGCGGCGGGGGTTTGTTTCAAATAGATGACGCGATTCATGGTGGTGGTATCCGCAGTGAGATTCACGACTATATCCACCGGCGCGATCCTGTTCCCCTATCTTTTTGACGGTTCGATGCGGACGCGGCGTCCGCCCGATTTGATCGACCCAGAGCCACCCATGCACCGCCGGCTGACGTGTCAGCGGTCAGGCAACTCCTGGTCATGCTGACCCAGCGCCGGGCTTGGACCCAGCGCCGGGCGGGCCTGGCCGTCGAACCGGATGGGCATGCCGAAGGCCGGCTTGCCTCCAGCCCACTGGATCAGCTCGCGTGCGCGGACCTGTTCATCCTCCAACACCTCATCCATGTTCAGGACCGCCGAGGCGCAGGTGTCCTCGTCGGCGAGTAGCCGCTCCCATGCCTCACGGCTTCGCGTCCTGACCAGTTCGGCCAGCGCTTCGTGCAGCGGCCGGCTCTCCGGACCCGGTGTGTGCGGCAGCTCCAGCAGATCGGGGCGGCCGGCGAGTTTGCAGAAGTTGACGAAGAATTTGCGTTCGAATGCGCCCAGTGCGAGGTAGCGGCCGTCGGCGCATTCGTAGACCTGATAGTTGGGCATGGCGCCGGCGAGCAGGCCGCGACCGCGGCGTGGCGGCCGACCCAGGTCGCGCAGCTCGGCCAGCGTGGCCACCTGCAATGCCAGCGTGCAGTCGAGCATGGCCACGTCGACGAAACAGCCCGGCCCGCCGGCACGCACGCCGTTGAGCGCCGCCAGGATGCCGATGACGCAGGACAGGCCACCGCCGGCAAGGTCGGCGACCTGGAAGCCGCCGACCAGCGGCGCGCCGTCGGCGGGGCCATTCTGTTCCAGCTCCCCGGCGTAGCCACGGTAGTTCATGTCATGGCCGGGCCGGTCGCGGTAGGGGCCGCTGTGCCCATAGCCGGTGAGCGCGGCGTAGACCAGGCGTGGGTTGATGGTCTTGAGCGTGTCATAGCCGCAGCCGAGCTTGGGCATCACCTCCGGCCGGAAGGTGTCGATGACCACATCCGCAGTCGCGACCATGGCCTTGAAGCGTTCGGCGTCCGCCGCCTGGCGCAGGTCCAGGACCACGGATTTCTTGCCGCGATTGACCTGTTCGAACAAACCCGGCATCTCCCGCGCGTAGTCACCGCTGCCCGGCTCTTCGATCTTGATCACCTCGGCGCCGAGCTGGGCCAGGTACAGCGAGGCGAAAGGGCCGGGAAGCAGGCGCGACAGGTCCAGTACGCGGATGCCGCTCAACAGGGGGTTGGTATTCATCAAACGGGATTCCGATCGGCGGGCAGGCATCACGCCAAGTGTGTTTCCATGGACCCGCGCCGACCCGACGCGGGCTTGCACTTGTGTTCGATTGCATGACAATCTAACATTCGTTAGGTCGCATCGCAAGCAATCACAGAACCTGGAGGAGTTATCTTGTTCATTACCCAAACCCTGCGCCGGGCGGTCCAGATCAAAGCCAACGGCACCGCAACCATCTTCGGCGAACGCCAGCAGACCTGGCAGCAATTCCAGGACCGCGTCGCGCGACTGGCAGGCGCGCTCAAGCAATTCAATGTCGGTCCGGCGGACCGCGTCGCCATCCTGTCGCTCAACAGCGACCGCTACCTCGAGTACCTCTACGGCGTGGCTTGGGCGGGCGCCGCCTGCAACCCGGTCAACATCCGCCTGGCGCCCCCTGAAATCGCGTACACGCTGGAAGATTCGGGAAGCGCGGTGTTGCTGGTCGACGACGCGTTTTCCCAAATGCTGCCGGCCCTGCGCCCGCTGCTCACGGCGGTTAAGCATCTGATCTTCATCGGCGACGGCCCCTGTCCCGAGGGTTGCATCGACTATGAGCAACTGCTGGCCAACAGCACCCCGGTGCCGGACGCCAATGCTGGCGGCGACGACCTGGCCGGTCTGTTCTACACCGGCGGAACCACCGGCAAGTCCAAGGGCGTGATGCTCTCACACGACAATGTGGTCTACAACGCGCTCAACGTGCTGCCGGCCCTGGGTTATGACGACCAGGCGGTCTATCTGCACGCCGCGCCGATGTTCCACCTTGCCGACATGGCCAGCACCTTCGCGGTGACGATGGGCGCCGGAACCCACGTGGTCGTGCCGCGCTTCGATGTCGATGATGTACTCAATGCGATCTCCAAGCACCGGGTCACGCACACCATACTGGTGCCGACGATGATCAACCTGCTGGTGCACTCCGACTGCATTGCCGAATACGATCTCTCCAGCTGGCGGCGACTCATGTACGGGGCCTCGCCGATGCCGGAGGCATTGCTGAAGAAGGCAATGACCCTGTTGCCCCGCGTCGAACTGGCACAGGGCTACGGGCAGACCGAGGCAGCACCGGTCATCACGTTTCTGGAACCGCGCTTTCATACGCAGGGCGGCGCCAAGCTCACCAGCGCCGGGCGTCCGGCCTATGGCGTTGAAGTGATCGTGGTCGATGACGACGACCGCGAGCTGCCGCGTGGCCAGGCCGGCGAGATCTGCGCGCGCGGCATGAACGTCATGCAGGGTTACTGGGGGCTCAAGGAGCAAACCGAACAGACCCTGCGCAACGGCTGGCTGCACACCGGCGACATCGGCTACATGGACGAAGACGGTTTCGTCTACATTGTGGACCGCGCCAAGGACATGATCATCTCCGGCGGCGAGAACGTGTTCAGCGTCGAGGTCGAAGGCGCGATCTACGAGCACCCTGGCGTTCAGGAATGCGCGGTGATCGGCGTGCCCAGCGAGCAGTGGGGCGAGGCCGTACACGCCGTGGTGGTGCCCAAACCGAACGTGACGCTGACCGCCGAAGAGATCATCGAGCATTGTCGGGAACGCATCGCCGGCTACAAGCAACCGCGTAGCGTATCGTTCCAGAGCGAGCCGCTACCCGTCAGCGGCGCCGGCAAGATCCTCAAAACCGAGCTGCGCAAGCCGTTCTGGGAAGATCACAAGCGGCAGGTGAGCTAGAAAGCCGTCGAGCGGCACCGCGCGGGGGCATTGCCCTCGTTGCGGGGACCGCAACCGGCCAGCGGTGATTGATGAACTTGTGACCCCATGCACGTTCGCTGCATGGGGTCTGATCGTGGTCGTCGCTGACCGTTCGTCGCTGTCGAGCGTCAGGCGCTCAGGCCGCTTCCACCATCAGAAAGTCGCTCTTTGATGCGCCGCAGTCGGGGCATGCCCAGCTTTCGGGGACGTCCTCCCATCGCGTGCCGGGGGCGATGCCTTCATCGGGCCAGCCCTGCGCCTCGTCATAAACCAGGTCGCAAATCACGCAGTGCCATTTCTTGTAGCTCATCAAGCGTCTCTTCGGGGTTTTGGGGTATCTGATTGGGGCATTGTGCGGCGTAAGGCTCTTCACAACGCGCGAGACGATACATAAGGCAGAACCCGGAATCAACTCCCGGCGTCGCTGCGGGTCTGACCGGTTCGCGACCCCGGATCAAGCGCGGGAATCAAGCGCCGATGAAATCAAGCAAACATATCCTTGATATGCCGGCGTCGGCATGTGCGACAGGAACGACATGACCACCCAGATCGCGCCCAACGGCTTTGCGCACCGGTGAGCCGGCCGAGGGTGCCAGCGCATTTTGGGAGTCAACCCAAGCCAGACTTCAGTCCGTTCCGCTGACAAGGTAGCGCCGCAGACGGCTGCGTCTACGGCGCGGCGGTGCTGGCGCTGACCGTACGTTGATGCCAGCCGCCGCCGAGCGCCTTGTACAGCGTCACCAGGTTCTGCAGTCGGGCGAGCCTGGTGGTGAGACAGGACTGCTGGGCGGCGTACAGCGAGCGTTGCGCGTCCAGTACCGCCAGGTAGCTGTCCACCCCGGCGTTGAAGCGCATGTTGGCCAGCCGGTAGCTGTCTTGCGTGGCTTCGACCAGCGCCTGCTGTGCCGACAGCTGTTCGTCGAGCGCGTCGCGTGCCACCAGTGCGTCGGCCACTTCGCGGAACGCGGTCTGGATCGCCTGCTCGTAGCGCGCGACGTTGATGTCCTTCAGCGTCCTGGCGAGATCCAGGTTGGCGCGGTTGGCGCCGCCGGCGAAAAGCGGCAGCTTGATCGACGGCGTGAAACGCCAGGTGCGTGTGCCACCGTCGAACAGCCCGTCCAGTTCGCGGCTCAGGCTGCCATGGCTGCCGGTCAGCGTGATGCGTGGGAAAAAGGCGGCGCGTGCCGCGCCGATGTTGGCATTGGCGGCGATCAGGCGATGCTCGGCGGCACGCACGTCGGGACGCTGGGCCAATACCTCGGATGGCAGGCCAGGCGGCAGCTCGGTGAGCAGTTGTGGCGTGTCCAGGCTGCGCGGAGCGGGCAGGCCGGGGGGCAACGCCGCAACGCCCAACAGCAACCGCAAGGCGTTGCGATCCTGTTCGAGCAGGCGGCGGAACTTCGCCAGATTGGCGCGCGCGGTCTCCAGCGCGGTTTGTGCCTGACGCAGATCAAGCGCGCTGGCAACACCGGCCTGGAAACGGCGCCGTGTCAGCGCGTAGGACGATTGCTGGTTGGCAAGGGTCTCGGCCGTCATCTCGAGCAAGGCCTGGTCGGTTCGTTGGTTCAAATAGGCGCTCGCCACCTCCGCCAGCAGGGTGATCTGTGCGCTGCGTCGCGTTTCCTCGATACTCAGGTACTGCTGCAGCGCGCCACGGCTGAGGCTGCGCACGCGGCCGAACAGGTCGAGCTCGAATGCGGTGATGCCCAGCGCGGCGCTGTAACTGTGCGTGGTGTTCGGTTGGCCGGGCGCGGAAAATGCGTCCGGCAGGTGCTGCGCCGTTTTGGCGGCATCGGCGTCGATTCCGGGCAACAGGTCGGCGCGCTGAATGCGGTACTGTGCGCGCGCCGCTTCGATGTTGAGCACCGCAAGCCGCAGATCGCGGTTGTTGGCGAGCGCGATTTCGATCAATTTTTGCAGGCGCGCGTCGGCAAAAAAATCGCGCCAGCCGATGTCGGCCGTCAACGGCGTTGCGGCGTCCTGCGCCGGGGCCTGCGCAAACGCCGCGGCCACCGGCGCTGCTGGGCGTTCGTAGCGCGGCTCCAGCGAGCAGGCCGCCAATGCGGCGGAGACGGAAAGGGCGGTGAGCGTCCGGGTGAGGTTGATCATTCGGTGCGCCTTTCAGTGTTGCGCCGCCGGCGGATCGTCAGCTGCGGGGTTGCCCTGCGACCGAACCTGGCCGCGCTCGACCAGTCGACGCACCCAGACGAAAAACACCGGTACGAAATAGATCGCCAGCACGGTGCCGCCGAGCATGCCGCCGATGACGCCGGTGCCGATGGCATTCTGACCGCCGGAGCCGGCGCCGGTGGAGAGCGCCAGCGGCAGCACGCCGAACATGAAGGCCAGCGAGGTCATCAGAATCGGCCGCAGGCGTTGGCGTGCGGCGTGCACGGTCGCCTCGATCAGATCCATGCCCTGCTCATAGTTGGCCTTGGCGAACTCGATGATCAGGATGGCGTTTTTTGCCGACAGGCCGACCGTGACCAGCAGCCCCACCTGGAAATAGACGTCGTTGCTCAGTTCGCGCAGCAGCGTGGCGAGCACCGCGCCGATCACGCCCAGTGGCACCACCAGCATCACCGAAAACGGAATCGACCAGCTCTCGTAGAGCGCCGCCAGGCACAGGAACACCACCAGGATGGAGATCGCGTACAGCGCCGGCGCCTGACCGTCGGCCCGTCGTTCCTCGAAGGAAAGACCGCTCCACTGGTGGTCGATGCCGGACGGCAACTTGGCGATCAGTGACTCCATTTCCTGCATCGCCTCGCCGGTGGTGTAGCCGGGGGCCGGCTCGCCCAGAATCTGCGAGGACGCAATGCCGTTGTAGCGCTCCAGCTTGGGCGAGCCGTGGATCCAGCGGCCGCTGGAAAAGGCCGAGAACGGCACCATCTGCCCGCTGGCGTTGCGCACGTACCACTGCCCGAAGTCCTCGGGGTTCATGCGCGCGGCGGCGTCACCCTGAACGAAGACGCGTTTGACGCGGCCACGGTCGATGTACTGATTGACGAACACCGAGCCCCAGGCGGCGCCCAGCGTGCCGTTGATGTCGCTGGCCCGCAGGCCCAGAGCGCTGGCCTTTTCCCAGTCGATGTCGATCTTGTACTGCGGCTCGTCGGACAAGCCGTTGGGACGGGTTGCGGCCAGCACCGGGCTTTGCTTTGCCATGCCGAGCAACTGGTTGCGCGCTTGCATGAGTCGTTCGTGGCCGATGCTGCCGACATCCTGCAACATCACGTCGAAACCGGTGGCGGTGCCCAGTTCGATGATCGCCGGCGGCGCGGCGGCGAATATGCGGGCGTCGCGGTAGTCGGCGAAGCGCTTGGTGGTGCGGGTGGCCAGCGCCTGCACGTGGTTGTGCACGCCCGGTCGCTGCGCCCAGTCCTTGAGGCGGACGAAGGCCAGGCCGACGTTCTGGCCGCGGCCGTTGAAGCCGAAGCCGCTGACCGTGAACACCGAGTCGACGATTTCGCCCTCGTCGTTGAGCAGATAGTCCCGGGCCTGCGCCAGCGCCGCCTCGGTGCGGCTGCTGACGGCGCCCGGTGGCGCGGTGATCAGCACGAACATCAGTCCCTGATCCTCCTGTGGCAGAAACGCCGTCGGGATGCGCGTGAACGTCCAGCCCATCGCTACCACGATGGCCAGGTAGATGAGCATCCAGCGACCGGCGCGGTGCAGCAGGCCTTGCACGCCGGACTGGTAGCGGCGGTTGCTGGCGTCGAAAACGCGGTTGAAGGCGCCAAACAGGCCGCGCCGCGGCCGCTGGTCACTGTGTGCCGTTGGCTTGAGAATGGTGGCGCACAGCGCCGGCGTGAAGATCAGTGCCACCAGTACCGACAGCGCCATCGACGACACGATGGTGATCGAGAATTGGCGGTAAACCACCCCGGTGGAGCCCGCGAAGAAAGCCATCGGCAGGAACACCGCCGACAGCACCAGGCCGATACCGATCAACGCGCCGGTGATCTGCCGCATGGACTTGCGCGTCGCCTCCCGTGGCGACAGCCCTTCCTCGGCCATCACGCGCTCGACGTTTTCGACCACCACGATGGCGTCGTCCACCAGCAGGCCAATGGCCAGGACCATGGCGAACATGGTCAACGTGTTGATGGTGAAGCCGGAGGCGGCGAGCACGGCAAAGGTGCCCAGCAGCACTACCGGCACCGCAATCGTCGGGATGAAGGTCGCGCGCAGATTCTGCAGGAACAGGTACATCACCAGGAAGACCAGCACGATGGCTTCGACCAGCGTCTTGATCACTTCCTCGATCGACAGCCGCACGAACGGCGTGGTGTCATAGGGATAAACGACTTCCAGGCCATGCGGGAAACTCGGGCGCAGCCGTTCGATGGTTGCGCGCACCGCATCGGCGGTATTCAGCGCATTGGCGCCGGCGGCCAGGCGAATGGCGATGCCCGAGGCGACCTTGCCGTTGTACAGCGCGTTGATCGCTTCGGACTCGGCACCCAGCGCGATGCGCGCGACATCACCCAGGCGCAGCTGCGCGCCGTCGGGGTCCACGCGCAGCAGGATGTTCTGGAAGTCTTCGACGGTCTGCAGACGCGTCGGCCCGACCACCGTCGCATTGAGCTGCTGACCGGCAACGGCGGGCAGGCCGCCAAGCTCGCCGGCAGAGATCTGCACGTTCTGCGCGCGGATTGCGGCGATGACATCCACCGGCGTCAGTGAATGGCTGCGCAGCTTGGCCGGGTTCAGCCAGACACGCATTGCGTAGGCCGAGCCGAATACTTGGTAATCGCCCACGCCCGGCGTGCGACTGAGCGGATCCTGCACCGAGGAGACGATGAAGTCGCCGATGTCGCTGCGGTTCATGCTGCCGTCGGTGGAGACGAAACCGACAACCATCAGAAAGTTTCGCGTTGCCTTGGCCACGCGCAGACCTTGCAACTGCACCTCGGTCGGCAACTGCGGCGTCGCCAGTGAGAGCTTGTTCTGCACCTGCACCTGCGCTACGTCCGGATCGGTCCCCTGTTCGAAGGTCAGGGTGATTGCCAGCGTGCCGTCCTTGTTGCTTTGCGAAGAGAAATACAACAGCTTGTCGAGTCCGGACATCTGTTGCTCGATCACCTGGGTGACCGTGTTCTGCACGGTTGCCGCCGAGGCGCCGGGATAGCTGCCGGTGATAGCGATCGACGGCGGGGCGATCGCCGGATACTGCGCCACCGGCAGCGTGCGGATCGACAACAGGCCCAGCAGCATGATGACGATGGCGATCACCCAGGAGAAGATCGGGCGATCGATAAAAAAGTTGACCATTCAGCGCACTCCGGCGGCCGCGGTCGATGCCGTGTCGCGCTCGGCGACTCTGACCTGGGCGCCCGGTGTGACCTTGAGTACGCCCTCGACGATCACCCGCTCGCCAGCCTCGAGCCCGTCGCTGACCAACCACTGATCGCCGACGGTGCGGCCGGCACTGAACACGCGCAACTCGACCTTGTTCTGGTCGTTGACCACCAGCGCCGTGGCTTCGCCGCGTGGTGTGCGCGTCACCGCCTGTTGCGGCACCAGCAGTGCCGATGTCAGCGCGGCCTGCTGCACGCGCTGCCGTACGAACATGCCCGGCAGCAGCAAGCGCTGTGGATTGGGATAGACCGCGCGCAAGGTCACCGACCCGGTGCCCGGGTCGACCGTCACCTCGGCGAACTGCAGCTTGCCGGAATGCTCGTAGCGGCTGCCGTCCTCCAGTCGGAGCGTGACCTCGGCCTGTTGCTCGCCACCGCTGTCGAGCGCGGCGGCGCCGAACTGGCGTTGCAGACGCAGCAGGGTGATGCTGGGTTGCGCGGCGTCGACGTAGATCGGATCGAGCTGCTGGATCGTGGCCAGCGCCGTGTCCTGACGTGCCGTCACCAGCGCGCCTTCGGTGACGGCCGAGCGGCCGATGCGTCCCGAGATTGGGGCCAGCACCGTGGTATAGCTCAGGTTGATGCGGGCGGTTTCGGCCCGGGCCTCGGCTCTGAGTTTGGCCGCGACCGCATCATCATAATCCTGGCGACTGATCGCGTTGGCCTCGACCAGAGGCTGGTAGCGTTTGACCAGTGCCGCCGCGGCGGCGGCGTCGGCCTGGGCGCTGGCGTAGGCCGCCTCGTAGAGCGCCGGGTCGATCTGGTAAAGCGGCTGGCCGGCCCGGACCTCGGCGCCCTCGGTGAACAGGCGCTTGAGAATGATGCCGTCGACCTGTGGCCGCACCTCGGCGGAACGGTAGGCCGTTGTACGGCCCGGCAGTTCAGTGGACAGCGGCACGGCCTGCGGCCGCAGTGTCACGACGCTGACTTCGGGAACCGGTGGTGGCGGTGGCGGCGTCTGGCGGTCACAGGCGGCGACCAAGAGAGTCAATGCGACACCCGTCAGGCTAGCGCGCGTGCCGCTACCCGCTGCGGGCGATGTTTGGATCGGGGGCATGGGCTTGGAGTCCGGGAACAACAGCGTCGCCACCGAAATCTGCGTCAATGCCACACCCGCTGGCTGGTGAAACGGGCGTGCGCGGGCGACGGTTTCGAGGTGGCCTGTTAGAATGAACGCTCATTCTAAAACACGGCGTCGCCCAATGGGAAGCCGGAATCGGCGACCCAGGAGCAGAACCGATGAGTGAAAACGCCAAGCCGCAACCGCCCGAGCGCGGCGAACAGCGCTGCCGGCAGATTCTCGATGCGGCGGCCGAATGCTTCGAGCGGCGCGGATTCCACAACGCGAGCATGGCCGAGATCTCGAAAAAGGCCGGCATGAGTGTCGGCCACATCTATCACTACTTCGAGAACAAGGAAGCGATCATTCGCGCAATGGTCAAAATTCAGGCGCAGGAACTGGTCAGCCGGATGGAAGAGGTCCGCCGTCACCCCGACGTGCTCGCGGCGCTGGTCGAACGGGTCGACGATGGCATGGCACGGAACACGGCGCGCAACCGCGCGGCGCTGAAGATCGAGGTGCTCGCCGAGGCGGCGCGTAACCCGGGCATGCTGGAGACGCTGTGCGAATCGGATCGGCTGGCCATGAGCACGCTCAAGCAGACGTTGATCGCCGCCGTCCCTGCGCTGTCGAGCGAACCGGCGCTGCTCGATGGTCGCGCAAACCTGATCGCCGCCCTGTTCGATGGACTCGCGATCCGCGCGCTGGTCAATTCCGACTTCGACCGCGAGGGCCTGCTCACGGCACTGCGCTTGACCATCGAAACACTGCTGCGCGAAATTCCCGCCGACTCCGCTTCCGACTAGCGGCCGCGTCTCCTTGATCGAGTGCTTCGGGGAACCGCTCCCGAACGCTCGAACCTCACCGGTTCAAGTGGCTTGCGTCAGCAGCTCGCGGTAGCGGTCACGCAGCTCGTGCTTGAGAATCTTGGCCATCGCGTTTTTGGGCAGCTCGTCGATAAAGACCACGTGCCGCGGGCTCTTGTAATCGGCAAGGTGCTCGCGGCAGAAAGCGTTGATCTGCTTGGGGTCCAGCGCACCGACGCCTGGCTCGGCGTCGCCCCGCGGTACGATCACGGCGAGAATGTCCTCGCCCAGGTCGGGGTGCGGGATGCCGACGACGGCGGCTTCCAGGACCTCGGGAATTTCCAGCAGTATGCGTTCGACCTCGACCGCAAAGATGTTGTAGCCGCCGCGCAGCACCATGTCCTTCTTGCGGTCGGTGATGTAGACGAAGCCTTCGGCATCGATATAGCCGACATCGCCGGTGTGCAGCATATCGCCACGCCACAGTTCGGCGGTCAGCGCATCGTTCTTGTAGTAATGCCGGTGGGTGACGTCGGAGCGGAAACAGATTTCCCCAATCTCGCCCTGCGGCAGCGGGTGATCGTCGTCGTCGACGATCACCGCCTCGCAACCGGCTGGCCGGCCAACGCAGCCGGGCCGGTTGAGGATGTCCTGCGGGTCCGGGCCGAGCATGCAGGCAGCACCCAGCCCGCCCTCGGTGAGCCCGTAGCCGTTGAGCATGCGCACGCCGGGCCATACCTGCAACATCTTGCGCACGGTGTCGGGCTGAATCGGCGCGGCGCCGAAAAACACGAACTTCATGGAGCTGTAGTCATGCTGGCCCAGGCTCGGGTGTTTCATCGCCAGATTGAGCATGGTCGGCACGCCCATCATCGAGGTGGCGCGGTATTTTTCGATGCTGGCGAGCAGGGTTTCCGGGTCGAAGCGCGGCAGCGCGACCTGGGTGATGCCGGCGCGGGCGCACATCAGCATCAGTCCGTGACAGCCGGTGAAGCCGAACAGCGGTACGGCGTGCAGCAGGCGTTCGCCGAACAGCGCCGCCAGCGCCTGCGTGATGTTCGGCTGGCCCGGCGGCGTGGGCTGGTCGGCAAGATTGCCCTGCGGCACCAGCACGCCCTTGGGCATGCCGGTGGTGCCCGAGGTGTAGAGCAGATCGGCCGGATCGTCCATGGTGGGTGCGGGCGTCAGCGTCGGCACGTCGATGGGGCCGTCATGGAGGTTGCCCAGCGGGTCGAACCCGGCCGTGGGCGTGGTGCCGGTCACCAGCCAGCTACGCAGCTTCAGGTCGCTGCGGGGGGATTCGGCCAGCGTGGCGAAGTGCGCCGTGTGCTCGGCTCCGCAGATCAGCGCGACGGCGTCGCTGTGCGCCAGCACGTATTCCTTTTCGGGCGCGGCCCAGCGCACGTTCATCGGCACCGGAATGGCGCCGAGCTTGTGGATGCCGAAATAGCTGGCGGTGAAATGCGCCGCCTGGGCGTTATCCATTGCCATCGCGACGGTGTCGCCGCGGCGCACGCCGCGTTGATGCAGCCGCGTGGCGACGCGGCCCGCCGCCTGATCGAGCTGGTGGAAACTCAGTTCGCCGTCGGCGGCGATGACGGCGGGTTTGTCGGGGGTTTGGGTGACGTTGCGCAGCAGCAGGTCGGTAACGGCCATGGGGGATCTCCTCCTTGACGTGAATCTCGAACGTGAACCTTGCCCGGTGGGGCCGATGTTCGGCGGCGTGCGCAAGGCCAAGCGCGGGGACGTCTGCGGACAGTGGCGTGGGGACGGCCACGCCAAGTCTGAGGTTCGTCTTGGGCGGTGGCTTGCGGCATGAGCGTTCGCGGGGCTAGCGCTTTGTGGCAACCGGGGCGCTGGGGTCGAATTCGCTGACGCGGTAGCCGGCCTCGATCGGAATCCGCAGTCGCGGACCCTGGTCAGTCTCGACCAGTTCCGGCAGCACGCGCACCACGGGCTGGGCGCGTGCGGCGGCGACGGCCTCGGCGACGCTGTGACTTTGTCCCAGGCGTTGCAGATTCAATCGTGTCGGCGCGATGATGGTGCGTTGGCCGGCCTCGGCCTGTGCCAGTGCATCGGCCGGGCGAATCCATACCGAATCCACCAGTTCGCGGCCGTCGTGGCGTGCCAGCTGCCCTGCCGGCGGCGACGCCAGAAAGAAATGCGTGTCGAAACGCTTGGGCATCATCGTCGGCGTGACCCAATGGGCAAAATGCACCAGCGACTCGCAGGCAAGCTGCAGGTTCTCAGCGCGCAACATCTCTCCGATACCCAGCTCACCGCGATCAAGCGGGCCGCGATAATGATCCAGTTGTTCCAGCCGTTGCGGGCCGATGAGCTCGCTGCTACCGCGTTCGCGCGCCAGCAGCAGCGCACACTCTTCGAAGGCTTCGCGCAGTGCGGCGATGCGCAGCGCGGTTTGTTCCGGATCAAGGCCTTGCAGCCCACTGGCGGACTCGTGCGTCAGCGGCTCGCGGTCGCCGTGCGCGATCTTGCCGCCGGGGAACACCAGCGCGCCGGAGGCAAAGTCGATCTGGTGATGGCGCACGACCATGAACACCTCCAGCCCGTCGGCCCCGTCGCGCAGCAGCAGCAGCGTGGCGGCTGGCTTGGCGACAACCGCAGCCGAAGGGGAGGGCGTATTCATGCGGGTTGTGCTCCGGTGGATCAGCGGGTGTCGGGTTCAGGCCATCCTTGTACGGCGCGATCCGGCAGGATCTTCAGCGGCCCTTCCACTGTGGCTTGCGCTTCTCGGCAAAGGCCTTGGGGCCTTCGATGGCGTCTTCACTGGAGTAGACGTACTTCTCAAAGTAGTCCCAGGCCTGTTGCAGACCGGGTTCGCAGCCCAGCGTGGTCGCTTCCTTGAGCACCTTCTTGCCGGCCATCACCGACAGCGGGGCGGCGTCGGCGATCTTGCGTGCCAGTTCCAGTGCACGTGCCTGCACGGCCTCGTCGGTCTGTTCCAGGTAATTGAGGAAACCCACCTCGTAAAGCCGCTCGGCCGGGATCATGTCGCCGGTGAGCACGGTTTCCATGAGCTGCGCCTGCGGCATCATCCACAGCAGCGGCACCGCCCAGGGCGAGCCGCGACCGACCTTGACCTCGGTGATGCCGCCGCGGGTGCCGGCCAGGCCCACGCGCAGGTCACAGTTCAGCGACAGCATCATGCCGCCGGCCGGAAAGTGGCCATTGATTGCGGCGATCAGCGGTTTGCGCACCTTGCCGATGCCTTCGCTGCGCAGGTCGGCGAAGAACTCGAGAATGTCCTTGCCGGTTTCGGCCTTGAGGCGCGCCGCCTCACGCAGATCCATGCCGGCGCAGAACGTGCCGCACGGGGTGCCGGTGACAATGGCTACCCGAACTTCGGGGTCGGAATCAATGCGCTTCCAGGTGTCGGCCAGCAGGTGCGTGAGTCGGGGAGACAGTGCGTTGCGGCGTTCGGGGCGGTTGAGGGTCACGGTCGCAATGCCGTCCTCGACCTTGTAGAGAAGTTCCTGTTGCTCGGTCATTTGAAGTCTCCTGTGCTAATCCGCCGCGCGCCTAGTAACTCTTGGGCAGGCCGAGCACATGCTCGCCGATGTAGTTGAGCAACATTTCGTTGTTGATCGGCGCGATCTCCATCAGCCGCACCATGGGCCACAGTGTGACCACGTCGTAATCGCGGTCGAAGGCGTAGCCGCCGTGGGTCTGGATCGCTGCCTCCACCGCCGCTACCGCCGCGCGCGAGGCGAGCAGTTTGGCCATGTTGGCGTGCGCGCCCGCGTTCTCGCCGGCGTCAAAGCGTTCGGCGGCGCTGTAGGTCATCAGGCGCGCGGCTTCCAGTTCGGCCTTGGCCAGGGCCATGCGATGCTGCAGTGCCTGATAGCTGCCGATGGGCTTGCCGAAGGGCTTGCGCTCGCCGGCGTAGTTCACCGCCTTGTTCAGGGCGTAGTCGCCGATGCCCAGGGCGGCGGCGGCGGCCAGCAGCCGCTCGGAATTCAGGCCTTCGAACATCAGCTTGGCGCCCTTGCCGGCTTCGCCGATCAGCGCGTCGGCGGGCAGGCGCACGTTGTCGAAGAACACCATGTACTGACGCTCGGCGGTCTCGACCTGGATGTTCAGGGGCTGCAGGGTGATGCCCGGGGTTTTCATGTCGATCACGAACAGCGACATGCCTTCGGTGCGGTGCCCCACATCCGAAGCCTTCTGGGTGCGTGCGATCACCAGCATGATGTCGGCGTCGCGGGCGCCGGAGATGAACACCTTCTGGCCGTTGAGCACCCAGTCCTCGCCGTCGCGCGTGGCCAGCGTGCTCATGTTGAAGCTGTTGGTGCCGGCGTTGGGTTCGGTGATGGCAAAACACAGTTTGACCGAGCCGTCACAGGTCGGCGTGACGAATTTCCTGATCTGCTCGGGCGTGCCGTTGCGCACGATCGGCACGCGGCCCAGGCCGGTGACGACCAGGAACAGCGTCGGGACGCCGCCCAGGGCGAGGGCTTCGGCCAGCGCCACGATCTCGACCACGCCGCCGCCGCTGCCGCCGTATTCCTCGGGCACGGTCAGACCCAGCAGGCCATAGTCGCCCAGGGCCTTCCACATTTCGTCCGGAAAGCGGTCCTGCTCGATGCACTCGCGGATATAGGCGCGCGGGAATTGCTCGGAAATGCCGCGGGTGGCTTCCTGCACCTGACGGATGCGGGTGGTGAGGGACTCGGTCTGACCGGAAAGCTCGTTCATGGTGTGGTTGTCTTCATGGTGTGGGAGAGGGTGGAATCGTCGTGATCCAGCGGCAGCCGGGCGCAGACGCTGGCGGGGACGCACAGGCCACGCGCCGTGCTCAGCGTGATCTCGAGGTCGATCAGCCCAAGCTGATCTTCGCGGTAGCAGCGCAGGACCCGTCCCTCAGCGCTGAGGGTGTCGCCGGGGTGCACGCTGGCGATCATGCGCATCCGGCGCCGGCGGACCAGCGTCCGCGGGCCGCTCCAGTCGGTGATGAAACGGTCGATCAGCCCGTGGAAGAAGATCGTGCTGGCGTAGATATCCGGCTGACCCTGCGCGCGGGCGTAGTCGGGGTTGTGATGGCCCGGGAAATAGTCCCAGGTCGCGGCCGCGTTGAGGATGATGCGGGCGTAATCGATGGGGAAGTGCAGTGGCGGCAACGTCTGGCCTTGCTGTACCTGACTCCAGTACTTCTGCGGGTAGTGTTCGCTCATGCGTCACTGTCCGCTGCTTCGTAGCGATAGAGCACATTGGTGATCGTCGCCACCGGCTGCTGGTCGGCGTCCAGCAGCAACAGCCGCGTGGTGACGAAATGGCCGCGCCCCAGGCGTGTATGTTTTTCCGGCGAGACATCGACCAGTTCTTCGCACAGGCTCAGGCGGTCGCCCCATTGCACCGGTCGCAACAGCTCGCAGTCGGTCTCCACATTGATCAGGGTGCGCCCGGGCAGCGGTACATCCACCGCCATGGTTGGCACGGCGCTGCGTCCGCCCGGCTTCCAGGGTAGCGGCATCATCAGGCTCATCAGTATGCCGCTGGGCGCCAGCGGTGCGCCGAACTGCGCGGTGGCCCATTGCTGATCCCAGTACGCCGGATTGCCGTCTTCGGACAGGGCGGCGAACAGCTTGCAGCGCGATTCATCCACGGCCGTGTCCATGAGGCGCGGCTGGCTACGGCGCCCGATCCACTGGCGGGCCTGCTCATAGCTGCCCAGCGCTGTGCCGACATCGCTGTGTGTGGTGGCATTCATGGCCGCTTCAGCCGATCATGCTGTAGCCGCCGGAGACCGACAGCACCTGTCCGGTGACATGGCCGGCTACCGCGCTGGAGGAGAGGAACAGCACGGCGTTGGCAATGTCGCGCGGGCGTCCAACCTTCTTGAGCGGCAGCGAGGCCGCAACCTTTTCCAGTTGCTCCGGGGTAAACAGCGGGTTGGCCCACATGCTGGCGCTGCCGACTTCGTCTTCGGCTTCGGGGATGGTCACGCCGGGGCACACGCAGTTGCAGCGGATGCCGTAGCGACCGTTCTCCTTGGCGATGGTCTTCATGAAGCTGTTGACGGCGGCTTTGGTGCCGCCATAAACGGCTTCACGCGGCTCGCCCTGGCGGCTGGCATCGGAACTGATCGAGACGATGCTGCCCTTGTTGGCCGGGATCATTTTTTCCAGCGCGGCGCTGGTGCAGTGGATGACGCTCAGATAATTGATGCGGACGATTTTCTCCCACAGATCGGGCGTCGTCTGCGTGAAGAACATGAGCTGGTCCCAGCCGACGTTGTTCACCAGCACATCGATCCCGCCATGGCGCGAGGCGGCTTCGTCCATCAGCGTCTTGACCTGATCAAGCTGCGTGGTGTCGGTCTTGACCACCTGTACCGCCGCCGCGCCGCGCGCCTGCGCCTGTTCGGCAACCTTGCCGGCCTGCACCTCGTCGATGTCGCCGATGGTGATTCTGGCGCCTTCCTCGGCGTAGGCCAGCACGATGGCGCGGCCGATGTTGGAGCCGCCGCCGGTGACGATGACGGATTTGTTGGCGAGTTCGAGATTCATGGGCTGCGTGCTCCCTGACGCTTTGGTGGACAAGTGTTCAGCGTCGCGACAGCGCGAGCTGATGACCGACGGAACCGAGGGGATACTTGACTCTGTGCCGCCCTGATCTATGATCCTATCAAATGATAGTTAGATTGTGTATCCTGTATAGATCAGCACTTTGACTGCTGCGCCATTCGTGTAATCTTGACAAAACCTGATCACCGCTAACTGATGGCCAATGGAACAAGAAAAAAGAGCGCTGCGGCTCGGAGTCGTGACTCAGCGGCCGAGTTGACCAGGGAACAGGTGCTCAAGGCGGCAGCCAGCCTCTTCAAGCGCCAGGGCTATGCGGCGACCACCTTACGCCAGATTGCAGATGATGCCGGCATCCAGGCGGGCAGCGTTTACTACCATTTCGAATCCAAGGACCGGATTCTTTCCGAAATTCTGGACCTGGGGATCGATCTGGTTCACCAGACCGTTGTTGATCGGCTCGCAGCATTGCCCAAGGATGCCTCGGGTCGGCAACGGTTTGCCACCGCGCTGGAGGGGCATCTCACCGGATTGCTCCAGCACGGCGAATACACCTCGGCAAGCATTCGGGTTTACGGTCAGCTGCCGGTGGAACTTCGACGTTCGAACCAGGCGCGGCGGCGCAAATACAGTGCGCTGTGGGACCGTCTGCTGGCTGAAGCGCATGCGCGAGGCGAGATTCGCAGCGGCGCCGATCTGCACCAGACGCGGTTGATCGTACTGGGGGCGATCAATTGGACGGTGGAGTGGTTCGATGCCAGTCGCGGTGGCCTGGACGAGGTCGTCCAGCAGATGGTGTGCATTCTCTCGGATGGCGTATTCGCCAGCAACGGATGACACCCCGGCGGTTGCCGAGGTCAGCCGCCGTTGATGGCGAAAATTGCTTGAGCCGTGACCAGACCGGTTCGGTTCTTGCCGCATGATCGCAGTGCGCCACTGCGATCAGGACGCTGATCGGCGCATTCCATCCGCACGCACAGCAACGGCGACCGCTTGCTGGCAGTACAGTTTCGATGCAACGCGAAATTCGTGGCGACTCCGCAACATGCGCCGGGCGCAATGACAATGCCCGGCCGCCTTTGAGATCCCGAGTCAGAATGCGCCGACGCCGGTGAGGTTGCGCCCGATCACCAACTTCTGAATCTCCGTGGTGCCGTCGGGAATCGGCATCACCTTGGCATTTCGGAAGTGTCGTTCCACCGGGAATTCTTTGGTGATCCCGTTGCCGCCGTGAATCTGCACCGCCTTGCCGGCGATCTCGACCGCCATCTCGGTGGCGTACCACTTGGCCATTGAAGTCTGCGTGTCACAGCGAACGCCAAGATCGAGAAGCTGCAAGCCACGCTGGCAGAGAAGCCGCGCCGCATCGAGCTGGGTCGCCATGTCGGCCAGGTAGCCCTGGATCAACTGGTGCCCGGCAATCGGCTTGCCGTGCTGATGCCGGTCCTGTGCGTAGGTCACCGCGCACTCCAGGGCCGCCTGTGCAATGCCGACACTGGTGAGACCGACAAAGACCCGCGCGCTCTCGAACAGCTTGAGTGTCTGGAAGAGTCCGCCGCCGGGCTGGCCCAGCACGTGGTCCACGGTGGTTTCGGCGCGATCAAAGAAAAGCTCGCAGGTCGAGGCGCCCATCAGGCCCAGCTTGCGCAGCTCGCGGCTTTGGTAGTTGCCGGTCTGGCGGTCGACGATCACCATCGAGATTCCGTCGTCCAGATTGCAGACGACGACCGCGAAATCTGACTGCGCACCATTGGAGATCCACAGTTTCTGACCGCTGACGAAGATCTTGTCGCCTTCGCGCTCGGCCCGACACTTGACTTCACGCACGTTCGAGCCGACGTCCGGCTCGGAAATGCAAGTGCAGGCGATACGTTCGCTGCGCAGCAGCGGCGCCAGATAGATTTCCTTCTGTGCCGGGTTGCCCAAAAGGCTGAGGCAGAACGCGGCATGGCCCTGGATCAGAACAGCGATTGCGAGATCCGGCCAGACGCGCGCCAGTTCCTCGTAGAGGATGCCGTAGCTCATGCGGTCAATGTCGGCGCCGCCGTCGGCCTCGGGAATCAGGCCGCTGATCAGGCCAAACTCTTCGACCCTGGCAAACAGACCCTTCAGCGCTGCGGCGTCGGGCGGATGGCCGAGCGCCTCGTGCCGGTCGGCAAGGGGCGCAAGCTCGGACTCGGCCATGCGACGGAAATTCTCCAACAGCATGCGCTGTTCGTCGGTATAGATTGCCTGAGCTGCGGCAAAGACGTTTTCCATGTGATCTCCTGTCTCGGCGTCCGAGGATGGTGACGCAGGCCAGGTCTTCTTCGGTGCCGTGCAGCCCGCCACCGTTGTCGGCGATGGCCTTGCTGGCGCCTTCAGGCTGGCGAATGTGGGCGGCCTGCAGCGCGTGTTGTCTTGGCTTCAGTAGCCCCTGAATTGTGGTTTGCGTTTCTCGGCAAAGGCCGTGAGTCCTTCGCGGAAGTCCCAGGAGCGCATGTGTGCCCGCAGGTTGAGCATTTCCTCGGCCAGGGCAGAGGGCTCGTCCACGTTCATGGCCCGGTTCGCCACGGCCTTCATCCGCCGCAGTACCGCCGGGCTCTTATCGGCAAGCTTGTCGGTGAACGCCTGCACCGTATCGCGCAGCGCGTCATCGGGCACCACTCGGTTTACCAGCCCGCAGTCCATCATCTCCCGCGCCGGGATCTGATCGCCGGAGAACAACAGGTATTTGGCGCGGTTGAGCCCGATCCGGCACGGCAAAATCGCGGCGCCGCCGGCACCGGGGAAAACGCCGAAGTTGGAATGGGCGTCCCCCAGCGTTGCCGATTCGGCGGCAAAAACCAGATCGCAGGCCATCACCATTTCCAGCCCGCCCGCCAGCGCCAGTCCGTTGACCGCGGCGATCACCGGCTTGGGGCCGTTACGGATCAGCCCGAAGGCGCGCTCCACCCGGTCGAGCAGGTCCGGTTCGCCCGGTTTCAACTTGGCCTCGGCCACTTCCTTGAGGTCGGCGCCGGCACAAAAAGCGCGGCCAGCGCCGGTGAGCACCACCGCGCGCACCTCGTCGTCGTCCATCGCCTGGGCGAGCGTGTCGGCCATTTCGTCGAGCATCTGCATCGACATCGCGTTCATCTGCTGGCTGCGTTGAAAGATGATCCACAGGGTTCGACCGACGCGTTCGACCGACAGGGTATTGCGGTCTTCAGTCAACATGATTTCCTGACCTCCATTGGACAACAGTGAGTTCGGGGAGCCGCCCAGGCCTTGGGCCAGCTCCCCTTGCACGGATGCCGGCGTAGCGCGCAGGGCCGTTTGACGGTCACGTCGCGCAGCCGACTGTGCTTACGCGGCCTCGGCTTGGGCGTCGTTGTCGGCAAAACGCCGCAGATGGTACTCGCGGCCACCGTAGAGCGTGCCAAAGGCGCTGAGCTGGCGGAAGTAGTGACCCACGTCGAGCTCTTCGGTGACGCCGATGCCGCCGTGCAGCTGCACCGCCTGCTGGGCGACGAACTTGCTGGCTTGCCCGAGATAGGCCTTGGTGGCCGACACCGCGCGCCGCCGCACGGCGGGCTCGGCGCTTTCCACGCGCACGCCGGACATGATCACCATTGAGCGCGATTGTTCGACTTCGACGAACATCTCCACCAGACGATGTTGCAGTGCCTGGAAGCTGCCGATGGGCGTACCGAACTGCTTGCGCACCCGCAGATACTCATTGGTGCGTTGGAGCAATGCATTCATCGCACCCAGCGCCTGCGCACAGGCGGCGACGGTCGCGTGATCGAGCGCCGCATCCAGCGGCGCCAGGCCGCCGTCAGCCGCGCCGACCCGCGCGGACGCGCCGACCCGGACCTGGTTGAACTGGATATCGGCAGCGTAGCCGCCGCCCATCAGCGGGTAGGGCTTGAGCTGGATGCCGTCGGATTGCGGGTCGACGACGAACAGGCTGATCCCGTCCGCGTCCTGGTCGCCGCCGGCGGTGCGGGCGCTGACGATCAAGGTGGTGGCGTTGGGCGCATTGAGCACGCATTGCTTGCGTCCGCTCAGCACGTAGCCGTCGCCATCGGCCTGCGCACGCGTCACGCAATGGGCGGGGTTGTCGGCCGCGCCGGGTTCGCTCCAGGCCACGGCGAGCTGCGCCTGGCCCTCGGCCAGACGGCCGAGCAGTTCGGGTTCGGCTCCGCACAGCTCAAGCAGGCGGCCCGGCAGTACGGCGCCGGCGATGTAGGGTTCCAGTACCATGCCGCCGCCCAGCGCCTCGCAGATCAGCGAAACGTCGAGCGCGCTGCCGCCGAGTCCGCCGACATCTTCGGACAGCGGCAAACCGAGCCAGCCGAACTCGGCCATCTGTGACCACAGCGCGGCATCGCAGTGACCGGGGAGCTGGAGCGTGGATTGATAGCGTTCGAAGCCGTAGCCCTTGACTGCGAACTTGGTCGCGCTCTCGCGCAGCATCTTTTGTTCCTGGGAGTAGGAAAAGTCCATGACAGTGTCCTTGCGGTTGTGCGGTTCAGAGCTGCAGCAGCAGCTTGGCCAGCACGTTCTTCTGAATTTCGTTGGTGCCGCCGTAGATGGTGCTGGCGCGCAGGAAGTTGTAGCGCTGCGTGGCACCGGCAAACACCGGATGCACATCATCGCCGGACGATAGCCAGGGCAGCGCGCCGGGGCCACCCAGCTCCATCTGCGCTTCGGAAATGGCCTGTTGCAGCTCGGTGCCCTTGACCTTGAGGCCGGAGGATTCACTGCCCGGTGGTTGTCCCTTGGAGACACGATCAAGCGTGCGCAGATTGGTGTACTCCAGCGCCAGCAGGTCCACTTTGAGCTCCGACAGACGGCGGGCCACCAGTGGATCTTTGGCCAGAACCGGGTCGGCGGCCACCGCTTCGTTCAGGCGTCCGAGCTGGTAGTAGCTGTCGGCGACGCCGGCGATGGTGGTGCGCTCGTGCGTGAGCAGGTACTTGGCGATGGTCCAGCCCTGACCCTCTTCGCCGACCAGGTTTTCCGCCGGCACGCGAACGTCGGTGAGAAAGACTTCGTTGAGGTGATGGTGGCCGTCGATGGTGGTGATCGGCCGGATTTCGATGCCCGGCGTGCTCATGTCGATGAGCAGGAAGGAGATGCCCTGTTGCTTGGGCACGTCGGGATTGGTGCGTACGAGGCAGAACATGAACTGGGCCCAGTGCGCCTGCGTGGTCCAGATCTTCTGGCCGTTGACGAGGTAATGGTCACCCTCGCGTGTGGCGCGCGTCTTGAGTCCGGCAAGGTCCGAACCTGCCGAGGGTTCGGAGTAGCCCTGGCACCAGAACTCCTCGCCGCGCGCAATCGGCGGCAGGTAGCGCTGCTTCTGCGCCTCATTGCCGTACTGCATCAGCACCGGGCCGAGCATGGACAGACCGAACGGACCGCAGGGTGGTGCTCCGGACAACGCACGTTCGGTATCGAAGATATAGCGCTGGGTGGCGGTCCAGCCCGGGCCACCGTATTCCTTGGGCCAGTTATAGGCGAGCCAGCCCTTGGCGCCGAGCTTGCGCTCCCAGGCGAACTGCGTTTCCTTGTGGCTGGGAATGCCGATGGACGGGCCCTCCTGCGGCGGCACGTTGTCGCGCATCCAGGCACGGACTTCGGCGCGAAACGCCTGGTCCTCGGGAGAAAAATCAAGATTCATGGAAACTCCGTAACGGTGTGGAAGGTCGGGCGCTTCAGTTGCCAACCGGCAACTTGCGGCGCAGAAATTCGATGACGGCGTTGCTGAAGACATCGTTGCGGTCGCCGGCGACCATGTGCCCGGCGTCTTCGACGTCGAACAGGTCGGCATGTGGGATCAGTTGCTGCAGTTCGCGCGCGCCCTCCGGGCTGACCACGTCGCTGGATCCGCCACGCACCAGCAGCGTCGGGACGCGGATGCAGCGGGCGGCCTGTTCGCGGCGCTCCTGCTGGACCAGGGCTTCGCCGGCGCGTGAGCGGGTGGCGTGATCGAGGAATCGCGGGTCCCAGTGCCAGTACCAGCGTCCGTCTTCGCGCAGTCGCAGGTTCTTGCGCAAACCTGAAGTGCTGCGCGTCTTGCGGTGTGGATTGTAGGCTGCCACCGCGTCGGCCGCATCCTCGAGGTTGGCGAAGCCGCCGGTATGGGCGCGCATGAAATCCAGTACACGCGCCACGCCGTCGGCCTCCAGTCGCGGGGCAATGTCGACCAGCACCAGGGCGTCGGAAAAATCCGTCGGTCCTTCGCCGATCGCCAACAGCGAAGTCAGGCCGCCCATGGAGGCGCCCACCAGTGCAGGCGGCGAGTGCAGTGAAGCGCGGACGCAGGCCAGATCGCCCACCATCGCGTCGGCGCTGTAGTCGCCGTCGGCGGCCCACTGGCTGTCGCCGTGACCACGCGCGTCCAGGGCGATCGCCAGGAAACCGGCGTCGGCCAGCCGCAGGGCGGTGCCGGCCCAGGCGTGGCGTGTCTGACCGCCGCCGTGTAGCAGAATGACCGGCGGCGCCTGCGCCGAACCGGCCACCTCGGCGGCGAGGATGTTGCCGTCCCGGCCCGCGAATTCGGTCGCACGCAGAGACATGGAGGAAGTTTGATCGAGCACGGCCGTTGGCGGTTTGTTAGTCAAGGGTAAAATTTCTGAAGTAAAAGCGACCCCGAGGCGTCGAGCGCCATCAGGGTACGGATGAGACCAGGCCGGGTGGGGCTAGGCCGGGAGTGGAACCGCGATCCCGGTATAGAAGTAACCGAGCAGGCGCGGGGCGCGCACGAATCCCTGCCAGCCTTCTTCGATGCGGAATCCGCCACGCTCCACCAGCGCGTCGATCGGGCGGTTGAGATGACAGCCACCGCCGATCCGCTTCCAGTAAGGGGTGATGCGATCCTGCCAGCGTCGCAGACCGGGGTCGGGTGCGGCGCCGTGTTCGGCGAACAGCAGCTGTCCGTCGGGTTTGAGGGCGCGCCGCATCTCGACCAGCGCGGCGACGGGGTCCGGAATCGTGCACAGGCTGAAGGTGCAGACCACGCAGTCGAAGCTGTGATCGTCCACCGGGATGCGTTCGGCCGACAACGGCAGGGATTCAAGCTGGATGCCCTGCGCCTGTGCGCGCCGCTCGGCTTTCGGGTGCAGACCGGGATCAACGCCGCAGACGCAATTGACGTGTCCGGCCGCATAATGTGGCAGGTTGCGTCCGGTGCCCACGCCGATTTCCAGTACTCGGCCCTGTGCCCGCGGTACCAGACGCTTGCGCTCGGCTTCGAAGGTCGGCAGACCGCAGACGGCGTCGATCACGTAGGGCAGGACGTAGCGTTCGTAGAGATTCATGACGGCTCAAAATCCTCGGGTGCGTTCAACGCTGGCCAACACTTGCAGTTGGGGCGCACTCGGCAGCCCCATTCAACCGCGTCCGGCGCTCGGCAAGGGCACACCCAATCACTCCAGTCCCCGCGCGATCAGCTCTTTCATGATTTCGTTGGTGCCGCCGTAGATCTTCTGTACGCGGGCGTCGGCGTAAAAGCGTGCGATGGGATATTCGAGCATGTAGCCGTAGCCGCCGAAGAATTGCAGGCACTCGTCGACGATCTCGCACTGCTTCTGCGTGCACCACCATTTGGCCATCGAGGCGGTCGAGGCATCCAGTTTGCCCTCGATCAGTTTCTGGATGCAGTGATCGATGAATACCCGGCCAATGGTGAGTTCAGTTTGCCGCTCGGCCAGCTTGAAGCGGGTGTTCTGGAATTCGATCAGACGTTTGCCGAAAGCCTTGCGCTCGCGCACGTAGGCCAGGGTGTGCGCCAGCGCCGCCTCGGCCGCAGCGATGGCGCCGACGCCGATGATCAGACGCTCGCGCGGCAACTGGTTCATCAGCTGGTAGAAGCCCTTACCCTCCTGGCCACCGAGCAGGTTCTCGGCCGGAACCTGCAGGTCTTCGAAGAACAGCTCGGCGGTGTCCTGGCCTTTCTGGCCGGTTTTGTGCAGCAGGCGGCCGCGACGGAAACCCGGCTGTTCGGTCGGCTGTTCAACCACCAGCAGTGACACGCCCTTGGCGGCTTCGGCCGGATTGGTCTTGCAGACGATGATCAGCAGGCCGCAGTGATGACCGTTGGAGATGAAGGTTTTGGCGCCATTGACCACATAGGTTTCGCCCTTGCGTTCGGCGCGGGTGCGCACCGCCTGCAGATCCGAGCCGGTGCCCGGTTCGGTCATTGCGATGGCCCCGACCCACTCGCCGGAAACCAGCTTCGGCAGCCAACGCTGCTTCTGCTCCGGCGTCGCACAGCCGACGATGTAATGGGTGACGATCTCGTGCACGCCCTTGGCCCAGCTGGTGTTGCCGGCCCGCGCCTGTTCCTGGAGAACCACGGCTTCATGGGCGAAACTTCCGCCGGCGCCGCCATATTCCTCGGACACGTCGGTGCATAGCAGGCCGGCGGCTCCGGCCTTGGTCCACAGCGCACGGTCGACGTGCTGCTGTTCGTTCCACTGTTCCTCGAACGGCGTGATTTCGGTGGCGATGAACTTGCGGACGTTGTCGCGGAACAGCGCCAGTTCTTCGTTCATCCAGGGCGCCTGATCCGGTGTCATGGTGGGCATGTTCGTCACATCGAGAAGCCGCCGCCGCAGATCAGTGTCTGACCGCTGACGTAGTCGGACTCGGGAATGCAGAACAGGTAGACGGCGCCGGCGGCTTCGGTCGGCGTGCCGCTGCGACCCAGTGGCACCATGGTCTCCAAGGTCTTGAGCAGATCGGGATTCACGCCAACCTTGATCTTGCGACCTTCGACGTCGATGCTGGCGTCCGAGTCGGCGGCCGCTTCGGTGAGGCGCGTCTTGATCAGGCCGAAGGCCACGCAGTTGACGTTGACGTTGTAGCGACCCCATTCCTTCGACATCGCCTTGGTCAGGCCGATCACCGCTGCCTTGCCCGCCGAGTAGTTGGCCTGGCCGGCATTGCCGCCGGTGCCGGCGAGCGAGGAGATGTTGACCACCTTGCGCGATACCGCGCGTCCTTCCTTGGCTTCCTTTTTGCTCTGCACGCGGAAGTACTCGGAGGCGGCGCGAAGAATCTGGAACGGCGCGCTGACGTGCACGTCCATGATGGCGTGCCACTGCTCGTCGGTCATCTTGTGAATGACGTTGTCCCAGGTGTAGCCGGCGTTGTTGACGATGATGTCGAGGCCGCCGAGCTGCTCGATGGCGGTGTTGACGAAGCGCTCGGCAAAACCGGCTTCGGTGACGCTGCCGACGCAGGCCACGGCCTTGCCGCCAGCGGCTTTGATCGCCGCCACCGTTTCTTCGGCCGGAGCAGCGTCGAGATCGTTAACGACCACGCTGGCGCCGTCGGCCGCCAGCTTGAGGGCGATTTCCCGGCCGATGCCGCGGCCCGAGCCGCTGACGATGGCCACTTTGTCTTGAAGTTTCATAGCGTGTCCTATTTTAATGGAAGTAGGGAGCGTTTCAGTCCCGAGTCGCGCAAGCGGCGTTGCGTCCCGGGCCACCGAGGCAGCCACTGAACCCGATGAACCGCACCCGGATCAGCGCGGGATACGCGATGCGATGCAAGAAAAAACTCAGGGGCCGTGGTGACGATTCGGGCATTGCTGATGCTGCGGTGCGTGCTCAGGCCGTTGTGATTCGTCTGCCTGGGGGGCTAGGCCAATGCCACCAGAGCCTCGCCGGCGAGTTTGACTTCGCCCTTGTCGTCGACCACGCCGATCTCCAGGCGCGCCAGCGTTTCGCCGTCGCGCTCGATGAGCTCGGCGATCTTGCCGCCGCAGGTCAGCTTGGCGCCGACCGGGGTGATCGCGGCAAAGCGCACCGAATACTGGCGCAGCTGCGTCTGTGGCGCCCACTGGGTCAGGAAGCGTCCCAGGTAGGCCATCGACAGCATGCCGTGGGCGAACACATCCGGCATGCCGGCGGCCTTGGCGAAGTCGATGTCGATGTGGATCGGGTTGTGATCCCCCGAGGCACCGGCGAACAGCGCCAGCGTCGTGCGCGTGATGCGCGGAAGCTTCAGCGGCGGCAGTTCCTGGCCAACCTTGACCTGGTCACGAGTGGGGGCATTCATGCTGATTTCTCCTGCGGGTTGCGTACGACGATCACGCTGCGGGCTTCGAGTACGATCTGACCCTGCGCATCCTTGATCTGCGAATCCTTGACGATGAACTCCAGCGCGCCGCCCTTCTTGCTGTAAATGTCGCTGATCTTCGATTCGACGCTGAGCACGTCGCCGGCGCACACCGGTGCGTGCGGCGTGAAGCTCTGCTCGCCGTGCAGAATGCGCGCGATCGGCACGCCCAAGGTGTCGAGCAATGTGGTCATGGTGCCGGCGTCGAGGTCGGCGCCCATCAGGAAGGTCGGCGGTGCCGGCAGGTCGCGGTAGCCCGCGGCTTTGGCGGCGGCTTCGTCGAGGTACTCGGGCCGGGTCTCGCCGGTCGCCTTGGCGAAAAAGCGCAGACGCCCTCTTTCGACCTCGAAGGGGACGGTCGGCAGCTGCAGGCCGATGTGTTTTTTGTCGATCATTTTGAATCTCCCGATCAGTTGTTCGGTGGCGCGGCGCGCCCTCCGGCGTAGGTGAAGCTGCGTTGCATCCTAGGCCGCCTCGTACATCGTCACCACACAGGCGCCGCCCAGACCCAGATTGTGTTGCAGGGCCACGCGTGCGCCTTCCACCTGACGCTCGTCGGCCTGTCCGCGCAGTTGCTGGACCAGCTCGGTGCACTGCGCCAGCCCGGTGGCGCCCAGCGGATGTCCCTTCGACAGCAGGCCGCCCGAGGGATTGGTGACCACACGTCCGCCGTAGGTGTTGTCGCCGTCCTCGACCATTTTCTCGCCGCTGCCTTCCGGCGTCAGCCGCAGTGCCTCGTAGGTCAACAGCTCATTGGTTGCGAAACAGTCGTGCAGCTCCACCACATCGACGTCCTCGGGACCGATGCCGGCCGCCTCATAGACCTGGTCGGCGGCGGCGCGTGCCATGTCACTGCCAACCAGTTGCATCATGTTGCGTGCCTCGAAAGTGCTCGGCGTGTCCGTGGTCATCGACTGCGCGACGATGCGCACGCGCTGATCCAGTCCGTTGGCTTTGGCAAAGGCTTCGGAACAGACGATGGCCGCGGCTGCACCGCAGGTCGGCGGGCAGGCCATCAGTCGGGTCATCGGTCCGATCAACACCGGCGAATCCATGACTTCCTGTGCCGACACTTCCTTGCGGAACAGGGCCACCGGGTTGCGCGCGGCGTGTCGGCTGGCCTTGGCGCGGATCTTGGCGAAGGTTTCCGCCTTGGTGCCGTATTTGCGCATGTGCGCCATGCCGGCGCCGCCGAAATAGCGAATCGCCAGCGGCACCTCGGATTGGCCGACCAGCTCTTCGCAGACCTGGTCGAAGGGTTCGAAGGGTGTGGGCCGGTCATTGTAGTAACTGCCCAGCGCACCGGGTTGCATCTGCTCGAAGCCCAGCGCGATCACGCAGTCCACCGTGCCTGATTCCACCGCCTGTCGCGCCAGGAACAGCGCGGTGGAGCCGGTGGAGCAGTTGTTGTTGACGTTGACCACGGGAATGCCGGTCATGCCTACCGGGTACAGCGCCCGCTGACCGCAGGTGGAGTCGCCATAAACATAGCCCGCATAGGCCTGTTGTACCTTGGCGTAATCCAGCCCGGCATCGTCCAGTGCGCGGCGCGCAGCTTCGGCGCCCATTTCGAAGTAAGGCGCGCTGGCGCCGGGTTTGACGAACGGCACCATGCCGACGCCTGCGACAACAACGGGTGATTTCATCGGTGTTCTCCACGATCTGCAGTTGAAAATTGGCCGCTTTGAGGTGCGCACATCCGCGTGACGTCCGGCCGCAGCAGGCCGTCCGCGCCGCCCCCGGAAGGGAAGGGCGCGCCGGCGGCTACCAGCGTCAGGCTCAGGCGAACCAGCGCAACGTCAGATCGATCAGCGATTTCACGCGCCCGGTGTACGGCGGATAGAACAGCTGAACGAGTGGAATGCGGGTGTCGGCGACGGCACGGGCATGCGAGAAGCTTCTGAACCCGAATTCGCCGTGGGTGCTGCCGATGCCGGAATTGTTGACACCGCCAAAGGGCAGCAGCGGGTGCAGCGCATGCACGACGGTGTTGTTGACACAGGCCCCGCCGGAGGAGGTGCGATCAAGAATGGCGCGTGCCCGGGCACGGTCACGCGTCCAGACGTACAGCGCCAGCGGCTTTTCGCCGGCGTTGATGCGCTCGACGACCTCGTCCAGCTCACGAAAACGGATGATCGGCAGCAGCGGGCCGAAGATTTCCTCCTGCATCACTGCGGCATCCTCCGGAACCTGGTCCAGAAGGGTCGGCGCGACGTAGCACTGTTCCTCGTGCGTCTCTCCGCCGAACACCACGCGTGCACCCTTGGTTCGCGCATCGTCCAGCAGGTTTTTGACGCGGCCGGTGTGGCGCTGGTTGACGATGCGGGCCAGATCCGGTGAGCTCAGACGCGCTTCGTCGTCGGCCCCGTAAACCTCGCCCAGCCGCGTCTTGGCCTGCTCGATGAAGGCATCGGCCACGGATTCGTGGACGTAGATATGATCCGGCGCGATGCAGGTCTGGCCATTGTTCATGAACTTGGACCAGCAAATGTTGCGCGCAGCGGTTTTCAGGTCGGCACTGGCATCGACGATGGTGGGACTCTTGCCGCCGAGCTCCAGGGTGACGCTGGTCAGGTTTTTGGAGGCGGCGGCCATCACCACCTTGCCCAGGGCGGGCGCCCCGGTGAAGAAGATGTGGTCGAAGGGCAGATCCAGCAGGGTCTTGGCGACGTCGGCATCACCCTGGAACAGGGCCACTTCGTCGGCGGCGAAGGTGCGGTCGATGATCTTCTGCATCACCGCCGACAGATTCGGCGTCATCTCCGAAGGCTTGACGATGGCGGTGTTTCCGGCCGCCAATGCCAGCACCAGCGGACAAAGGGTCAGGTTCACCGGATAGTTCCACGGCGAAATGATCAGGCAGCGCCCGCGCGGCTGGTATTCGATACGTCCCTGAGTGCCGGCCATCAGCGGTGTGAAGCCGGCGCGCTTGGGCTTCATCCAGCGTCGAAGCTTGCGTATGGCCATGTTGGCTTCGGAGATGACCGTGAACAGTTCGGTCAGGTCCACTTCCACCTGCGGCTTGCGAAAGTCTTCGGCGGCGGCGCGGCGGATGTCGTCGGCTGCCGCCTGTACCGCGTCGCGCAGTTTGCGGATGCGGGCAATGCGCTCCTCGGCGGTCGATTCCCGCCAGCGCAGGGCGGTGGCACGCTGGGATTCGAAGGCTTGGTGGATCGGTCCGGCTGCCGGTGATTCGGCAGGCTCGGCAATGCGAATGGGGGTGACTGCGTTCATGATCGCTCCTCCTCAAAAAAGAGACATATTTCCGAGCGGTGGTTCAATATGTACCGGCCCGGCCAAGTTGTCAACCAAACGTTTGTTATGTGATTGGGGCTTCGGGTCGATGGCGCGCCGGTGGTCGGTCAAAGTGACTTTGAGGGCGCGCCTGCGCCCGACATCGGCGCGGTGTTGGTTAGTCTGCGGCGCTGCGCAACCAGCGCAGCAGACCCACCCCCCAGTCGGCAATCTGGGCGGCCACGGCGTAACTCCAGGACTTGATGCGTGACCACAACGAGCCTCGCGCCTCTTCCTTTTCAAGCGTGTTGTGGCCCAGTTCGATCAGATAGGCATGGATCAGCCGGGATTCCTCCGGTGTGATCAATCCCGCAAAAGGTGGCATGCCACGGTCGCGCTGGGCGCCGCCGAGCACGATGGCATCGAACGTCTGATGGGCTTGCGCGTCCATGTAGCGCAGATCGGCGAGGTTGGGGTGACTGATGGCGCCGGGGCCATGACAGTACACACAGTTGTAGTGATAGAGCGACGACCCCTGCTTGATCTCGTCGCTGGAAGCGGTCTGCGGCGGTGGTTCGGGTAGACGCCGTGGGCGTTCCACTGGTGGCAATTGCGCCTGACCGCCGAGCTTGAAGGTCATCAGCCGCCCCTGGGTCGACAGCGGTTCGCGGTTGTTGCTGGCAAAGCCGAAGGACAGGCCGAAGGCGCCACCCCAGCCGACCAGCACCGAGACGTACTGCTCGCCATCCACGGTGTAGGTCACCGGTGAACCGATGACGCCCTGCTGCACGTCATAGCGCCACAGGCGTTCGCCAGTGGCCGCGTGGTAGGCGTCGAGATAGCCACGGCCGGTGCCCTCGAACACCAGGTCCTTGCCGGTACACAAGGCGCCGGAGTTCCACGGGCTTTGGCTGTTGTGACGCCAGACTTCACGCTGACCCACAGGATCCCAGGCGAGCAGGAAACCCTGAGCGGTGGCCGCGCCTACCTTGCTCACCAGTTCCGAGGACATCCAGGCCGGAACGGTGACATCCTTCATCACCTCCATGCCGACGTTCCAGAAGTTCGGGTTGTACTCGAAGGACGCGTCGTGCCGGTAGATCATGGCCAGCTCACGCGCCGGAATGTAGACGTAGCCGGTCTCGGGATGGAAGCACATCGGCTGCCAGTTGTGTCCACCGATGGGCGAAGGGAACTGGTAGACGCCGCGATCCTTGTAGTTGTTGTCGGTTTCGACCGGGCGGCCGGTCTTCAGGTCCACGCGCTCGGCCCAGGAGACATGCACGTAGTTCTCGGCCGACAGCAGCTCGCCGGTGGCGCGGTCGATCACGTAGAAGAAGCCATTCTTGGGCGCCTGCATCAACACCTTGCGCAGCTCGCCCTCGATCTCGAGATCGGCGAGGATCATGTGCTGGGTGGCGGTATAGTCCCAACCGTCACCCGGCGTGGTCTGGTAGTGCCAGACGTAGTCGCCGGTATCGGGGTTGAGCGCGATGATCGACGACAGGAACAGGTTGTCGCCACCCGAAGGGCTGCGGATGTGCTTGTTCCACGGTGAGCCGTTGCCGACGCCGATGTACAGCAGATCGAGCTCCGGATCGTAGGCCATCGAGTCCCACACCGTGCCGCCACCGCCGACTTCCCAATACTTGCCGCTGGGGTCCCAGGTCGCCGCGGCCTTTTCCAGGATCGGATGCTCGACGGGCTTGGACGGGTCGCCCGGCACGGTGTAGAAACGCCAGTCCAGCGCGCCGGTCTCGGCATCGTAGGCGCTGACATAGCCGCGCACGCCGTATTCGGCGCCACCGTTGCCGATCAGCACCTTGCCGTTGACCACGCGCGGTGCGCCGGTAATGGTGTAGGGGTGCTTCAGGTCGACGGTGAGCGTATCCCAGACGATGTCGCCGGTCTCGGCATTGAGCGCGACCAGGCGACCGTCGATGGTGCCGACGTAAACCTTGCCGTTCCACATCGCCATGCCGCGATTGACCACATCGCAGCAGGCAAAGCGGCCGCGGTCGCGATCAACCTTGAGGTCGTTCTTCCACAGCAGTTCGCCGCTGCGCGCGTCGACCGCGTAGGCGGCGCTCCATTCGCCGGTGAAGTAGAGCACGCCGTCGACGATCAGCGGCGTTGCCTCCAGGCCGCGCGTGGTGCCCAGGTCCAGGTGCCAGGCCAGTTCAAGCTGATCGACGTTGTCGGCATGGATCTGGTCGAGCGGGCTGTAGCGTTGTTCGGACTGGGTGCGGCCGTGCTGGATCCAGTTGGCCGTTTCGGCATCGGCGGCGGCCAGTCGCTCGGCGTTGACGGCGGTGCCGGCAGCGGCAGCCGCCGCGCCGCTGAGCGCGGACAGCACGGTGACGAAGACGACCGGTGCCAGAAGCTGGCGGGTCCGGCTCAGGTGGGGCTGTAGCTTGGTCATGGGGATGTGTCTCTCGATCTACTTGTTGAACGTGCTTGAAAACGAAGTGCAGCGGATGTTGCCAGGCGCCGGCCGCGCGGGCCGGTGCACGCCGGCATCATTCGAGGATGCGCAAAGCCACCCGGCGATTGAGTTGGCGGCCCGCCTCGGTTTGATTGTCGGCAAGCGGGGCCGTTTCTCCGTAACCGACGGCTTGCAGACGCTGCGGCGCGATCGCCTGGCCGACCAGATAGTCGACGACGCTGTGCGCGCGGCGTGCGGATAAGGCCTGGTTGTATGCATCGCCTCCACGGGCATCGGTGTGACCGCCGATTTCGATCCGCAGATGCGGCGATGCTTTCAGCGCCAGAACGAGCTGATCGAGCAGGGTCCTGGCGTTGGCCGTGAGCACGGCCTGGTCGAACGCGAAGTTCACGCCGTGCAGTACCAGCGTTTGCCCCGGCTCGCAACCGCCCAGCTCGATGCCTGCGGCCCCGCTGTCACAGGCCGGCGCTGGCGGCGCTGGCGGGCAGCCTTGTCCATCGACACTGGCGCCGGACGGCGTGCCCGGGCATTGGTCGGCCGCGTCGGCGATGCCGTCACCATCGCTATCGGTGGTGGCGATGGGCTGGATGATTCTGATCGGCGTGGGTTCCAGCGGGGGCGGGGGCTGCGCCGTTGTTCCCAGGGGGATCAGCAGACCCAGATTGAACAGCCCCTCATTGAGCGCGTTGTTGAGGCGCTCCGCGGTCTGGTCGCGGCCGTGGACATCGCTGCGCAGGGCCGCCTCGGCGCGCAGCCAGATGCCGCTGGCGATGAAGTCGAAGGGGCCGAGTACATAGCCCAGACCCAGAGTGACCAGGACCGAGTCATATGCCGTATCCGTGCCCGGATGGTCCTTGAATCGCCCGTAACCCAAACCCAGCAGACCATAGTAGTTGCCTATCGACGGGAACAGCACGCCGCGCAGGCCGCCGCCGGTCAGGGTGGCGGTGTCACCGCCCCGATCAGGGTCGTAGCTACCGTGAACGGCCTCGAGTTCGATGCCGAACTGCGACCCGAACATCCTGCCGACGGCCAGCGTGCCGCCGATGCCGTCGTCGGTACCACGGTCGGGGTCGGCGATGGTGTAGGACGCCATTGGCGATACATAGAAGCGATTCTCCGCCGCCACCGAGGCGGTCCCGGCGCCGTCCTGCGCCACCGATACTCCCGACAGGGCACTGCCCAGGCAGGTCGCCAGCAATATCAGTAAGCGCCAGTGGCAAACCATCACTGTGCCTTGTGGTGCTTGCAGGTGATGGTGCTGGCACTGGCACCAGCGCATCGGATCGCTGCAAGGCCTCCCAGCCGACGTTGCACCCACGCCGCCGTCGGCAACGCTGACCGGCGGACAGTGTTCAACAGACGCTCCGATCACTGTCGCTGACCGGCGCGGTGGCGCGTGCCAGGATCGCGCTGGCGCGCTCGACTACCGGACGGTCGATCATCTGTCCGTCCAGCGCCACGGCGCGGCCCGCGGCCTGGGTATCGGCGTCCATCACGCGCCGTGCCCAGGTGACCTCGTGTGGTGACGGTGCGAAGCCACGATGCACCGGCGCCACCTGGCGCGGGTGGATGCACAGCTTGCCGGTAAAGCCCAGCGCCGCCGAACGCCGGGTGTCGGCTTCAACCGGTTCGGGCGCGTCGAATTGCAGCGTCACGCCGTCCACCGGCGGAGGCAGAGCGGCCAGGCGCGAGGCCAGTACCAGTTGCATGCGGTAGGGGTCGAGCACCGGCTCGCCGCCGGGAATGCCCAGGTCCAGCCGCAGATCGATGCTGCCGAGAATCAGTCGCGCGGTGCCCGGCGCCGCGGCCAGTGCGTCGAGCCGCGCCAGACCGAGCGCGCTCTCGATCGTCGGCAGAATCATCCGGCCGGTGGTCGCATGCAGCTCGGCGATCAGCTCGCCCGACTCGGCCTTGGGCAGCACGATGCCGGCAACACCGGGCAGGTCGCACAAGGCGCGGTCGGCTTCGAACCAGGGCGTGCCCTGGCCGTTGATACGCAACAGCACTGGCGCCTTGGCGGACAACGCCTGCGGCAGGGCCCGGCGCGCGGCGTCCTTGTCCGCCGGCGGCACCGCGTCCTCGAGGTCGACGATGACGGCGTCGGCGCCGCTGGCCAGCGCCTTGGGGATGCGTTCGCAGCCGGTGGCCGGTACAAACAGATAGCTGCGCGGCGCGTTCACGGCAACCAGTGACGCAGCTGCGCTTCGTGTTCCAGGTTCCACACGCGCGCGATCACGTTTGTGATCTCGGTCGGGCTGGCGCCCTCGGCGAAGGCCGCAAGCCGCCGCGCCTTGTCCTCCAGCTCGATCCGGCTCAGGGTATTGCCGGGGTCGCCCTTGGGTTCGTCGATGCGCGACTCGAAGCGGCGGCCGTCCGTGCTCGTGACCCAGACCTTGCCGATCCAGCGCGCGGGGTAGGCGCCGTCCACTTCCGGGTCCAGTTGCATGCGAACCTTGTTGCGCAAGGCGACCACGCGTGGCTCCAGATAGTTCTGCTCGAAGTCTGGCAGTTGCGCCTTGCCGTACACCGCCAGCAGGCCCAGCACGGTGCCCATCGAGAACTTCGACTGATGCACGGACTGCGGTTGCGTGATGGGGCCGAGTACATCCAGCGCGCTCTGATGCACGCCGCAGCACACTTCGGCGATGTCGTCGTGGTCAAGCCCCTCGCGCTGCATCAATGCGAGCAGCGCATCGCCCGCAGGATGCGTGTGGCGACAGGAAGCATGGAACTTGAAGGACGACTCGGCCAGCGTCCAGCGTGAACCCAGGCCGTCCACCAGGCGTGCGGGGTCAGCGTCCTGGGACATTGCCGCGCCCATGCCGCCGGTGCCTTCCAGGGCGCGTCGGGCGCCGGTGAAGCCGTCGGCCGCCAGCTCGGCGGCGGTGATGCCGGCCATGGCGGCGTGTGCGCAGTGCAGTTGCTTGGATTGCGCGCCTTCCTTCAGGTATTCCCACAGGCCGCCAGCCTGCGTGGCGGCGCTGCCGAACGCCCACAGCATGCGTTCGGCGTCCAGATCGAGCAGACGGCCGGCGGTGGCGGCCGCGGCGATGCAGCCGGCGGTCGCGGTGGTATGGAAGCGTTTGTAGTGGGACCGACCGAGGAATTCACCGACGCGGATGCCCACCTCGTAACCGGCGACGATGGCTTCGAGCATCTGCGCACCGCTGGCGTTGCGCGACTGTGCGATGGCCAGCGCCGGTCCGAACACCACGGCGGCGGCGTGAAACACCGAGCCGTTGTGTACGTCGTCCTGTTCGACCATGTGCGAGGCGCCGGCATTGAGCATGGCCGCGAACAGCGGGTCCACGCATCGGCGTGAGGTGAGCAGCTCGGCGTCGCCGGCGCGCGCATGACGTTCGACATAGCGCTCCAGTGCCTGTACCGGCTCGCCGCGGCGGCCAGCCAGCACGCATGCGAACCAGTCAAGGAACAGATCCTCCGCGCGCCGGCGCACCGCCTCGGGAATCTGCGACAGGCTCAGTGTGGCGGCAAAGCGCGCCAGGGTGGCGCCGGCTTCGTTTGGGGCTTGGGTCATGGCAGGTGGGGGTCAGATGGCGCCGTCGGCGGCGAGTCGGTCGATGTCGGCTGCGGTGTAGTCGAGCTCGGCGAGAATGGCGCGGCTATGCTCACCGAGCGCCGGAATGGGTCCCAGCCGGGCGTCGGCAACATTGCGCCGGCCGGGTGGAATCAGCACCGGAAGGTCTCCGTCGGGCGTCGACACGTGTGCCCAGCGGCGCCGTGCGGCCAGTTGCGGGTGTTTCCACACCGCGTGCACATCGTTGATGCGACCGTTGGCAATGCCGGCCTCGTCCAGCCGGCGCACGAGTTCGTCCAGCCCGATGCCGGCGAAGGCCTCTGTCGCCACGGCGTCGATTTCGTCACGGTGCGCCACGCGCTGGGCGTTGCCGGCAAAGCGCGGATCGTCGGCCAGCTCAGGTCGTTGCAGGACGATGCGCGCGAACAGTTTCCACTCGCGGTCGTTCTGGACACCCAGAAGGACGCTGCCATCGTCGCCGGCGGAGAACGGGCCGTAGGGATAGATGGTGGCGTGCGCGGCACCGGTGCGCGGAGGTGGTGGCGCGTCGTCCATGCCGAAGTACAGCGGATAGCCCATCCATTCGGTCATCGATTCGAGCAAGGCGATGTCCACGCGCCGGCCACGGCCGGTGCGAGCGCGCTCCAGCAATGCGGCGAGGATGCCGCTGTAGGCGTACATGCCGGCGGATATATCGGCGATGGAATTGCCCGCCTTGGCCGCCGCCTCGTCGGTGCCCGTGATTGACAGAAAACCGGATTCGGCCTGAATCAACAGGTCGTAGGCCTTCTTCTCGACATAGGGACCGCTGTCGCCGTAGCCGGAAATGTCGCAGACGATCAGGCGCGGGTGCGTCGGGCTGAGCGCTTCGAACGACAAGCCCAGGCGGGCGGCGGCACCGGGCGCGAGGTTCTGGACCAGCACGTCGGCCCCGGACACCAGCTTCATCAGCGCGGCATGGGCCTGCGGATGCTTGACATCCAGCGTCAGGCTTTCCTTGCTGCGATTGCACCAGGCGAAGTGCGAGGCGATGCCGCGCGCGCGCTGATCGTAGGCACGGGCGAAGTCGCCGCCCTCGGGGCGTTCGATCTTGATGACGCGTGCGCCCAGATCGGCGAGGTGGCGCGTTGCCAGCGGCGCGGCAATGGCGTGTTCCAGCGACACCACCAGCAAGCCTTCCAGCGGCAGCATCAGGACGGCCTCGGCAGATCGCGCACGGGTGCGTCCATGCAGCAAAAGCTCAGCTTGACGCAGATCGGCGGCGTCTGCTGCCGGCGCAATGGGTCGAACGGATGCTCAAGGTGGAGCACCGAGGCGAAGCCGCCGTGGTGTTGCGGGCAGACGTTGCCGCCCTCGAACCCGGGTTTGACGCCCAGGGGTTTGGTCATGTCGGCGACGGCATGGCCGCGCGCACGGGTGCCGGACCGCTGGCTGTGGCCGGATTGCCGCCGCATCATCATCGGCAGCCGGCCGGCGACGGTCAGCGCCTTGCGCATCTGGGTTTGGGCGTCGCGTGTCAGCATGGACGGGGCAGGTGATCGTCTTTGGTTGGTGGGCCCGGGCGATGCGTCATTCTAACGAATGTTAGGCATCCTTGCCCGGTTCGGCGTCCGGCAGTTCAATGCAGACACGCCCTTGGTTTTCGGTGGTCTTGAAGGTCTGCAGCGGTCGCGGCTTGCGACCTGCCGCCAACAGAGCGTGCGACCAACGCGGCATCGACATGCCCACCACGGAGTCCGCCCACCCCTGATTTTCGCCGGTACTCAGATCGAAGCGGGCGCCGTGCCAGGGGCAGCGAAGTACCGTGCCGTCGAGCTTGCCGCGCGTCAGCGGCAGCCCCATGTGCGGGCAGCGGTTCTCGACGGCATGGACGCAGCCGTCAATGCGGGTCAGAAGCAGGGACTGTCCTTCGGCATGGCAGGCCAGGGTGCGGCCCTCGGTGACTTCCGACGACATCACGACGGGAATTTTGCTCATGGTTCGTTCCTCCGGGGAAATTCGTATGGGGTTGCGTCGGTACAGCGGACGCAGCCGTGGGTGGGTGAGTGCCGTCGCGACGGGCGGTCCGATCAGCAGACCCGGTCGTGGCCACGTCGATCCGCACACGGGCGCGCCGGCGCGATGTGCTGGGACCATGGGTTGCGCGCCATGCCGCGGGTTTCCGGGGTGCGTTGCACCGGATCCGGCTGCTGGTGGCGGCTGCGGCGTTCGGCGTCGCCGAAATCGCTCAGCAGCGCCTGTTCGCGTGCAGGCGGGATGATGAGATCCAGATTCATTGCTTGGCGTCTCCTGGCAAGGCGCACCGTGTCGGGTGGTCGTCCGCATGTGCGCTTCGGGATTCGCCGCCCCGGTGTGGCCGCACGGCCGCTGATCCCCGCCTGATCCTCACAATCTATCAAACGTTCGAAAGTCCCACAAGCGCTGCCGAAAGTCCGGCCCGACACCGAATCAGGCGTCGGCTCGGCGGCGAAAAGCGTCTTGTTGTCGCCACGCTGGCGGGGCCGACTGTCAATTGTTTGTCGGCGACATGCGCGGCATGGTCGGTGCCGCCGGGGTCTGCGTCGGTGGCAGCTGCCCGTCGGGCGCCCAAGACCAGCGGCCCATGCTGAAAACAGCATGGGCCGCGCTGGCGTTTGCCGAGCTCCGAAACGCCCGTCACCTCGTCAATCGTTGCGCTGCCCCGGCTTACTGTGGCTTGGCCGTCAGTTTGACCATCAACTTGGAGTAGCCCCGCACGAAGTTGGACTGCACACGTTCGGGCTCGCCGACGACTTCGATGTCGTCGAAGCGCTTGAGCAGTTCTTCCCACAGAATGCGCAGCTGCAATTCGGCCAGGCGGTTGCCCATGCAGCGGTGGATGCCATAACCGAAGGAAATATGGTTTCGGGCGTCCTTGCGATCAATGATGAGTTGATCGGGGTTGTCAAACTTGCGCTCGTCCCGGTTGCCCGAGGCGTACCACATCACCACCCGATCCCCCTTCTTGATGGTCTGACCACTCAGTTCCACGTCCTGGTTGGCGACCCGGCGCATATGTGCCAGCGGGGTTTGCCAGCGGATGATTTCCGAGACCATGTTCGGGATGAGTGCGGGGTTCGCCTTTAGCTTGGCGAACTCTTCCGGGAACTGGTTCAGGGCCAGCACGCCGCCGCTCATGCTGTTGCGCGTGGTGTCATTGCCGCCGACGATGAGCAGCCCCAGGTTGCCGATGAACTCCATCGGCCGGTTGATCATGTCCTTGGTGTCTTCGCCGCTCTGCAGCATGCTGATCAGATCGAAACCGGGCGCCTCACCCGCCTCGCGGCGCGCTTGCTTGTCGCGCCACAGCTTTGAGAACGACCAGGCCATGTCCGCAGCTGCGTCGAACATGTTGGATTCATCGGCAAACTCGCCGCCGGTGGCGGCTGCATTGCCAGCCAATCGGTCCGACCAGTCAACCAACTTGTGGCGTTCCTCGTAAGGGAAATCCAGTAGCGTAGCCAGCATACGGCCCGTGAGTTCCTTTGAAACCGCCGGGACCCAGTTGAAGGGTTTGTTCCGGGGCAGGCTGTCGAGCACCTGGCCGGTGCGATCGCGGATCAGCCCTTCCATCTCCTTCAGGTTCTGCGGCGCCACCACGCCCTGCACCGACTGGCGCTGCACGTCATGCCTGGGTGAATCCATGGCGATGAACATCTCCACCGACAGTCCTTCCGGCGGGTGTCCCAGGATGATGAATGGCTCGGAGGAAAACAGCTCGTGATGCTTGTCCACGAACAGGATGTCGTCATAGCGCGTCACTGACCAGAAGGCCCCGAAGGGGCTGTTCTTCAGGTAGTGCACCGGCGCCTCGTCGCGCAGCCGCTTGAAATAGGCTCCCCATTGATCCTGCCGGTACAGAAACGGGTTGCTGGGGTCGATGTCCTCAAGCGCCAGTGTATTGACATCGGGAACCGGCGTTTCCACGAAGTCGGGCACCGGCCGGCGTGGCCCGATGATTTTCTTCTTGGCGTTCATCACGGCCTTCAGCCCCCGAATCTGCAAGTGCATCGGCACCACTCGGGAGGTGGCGTTGATCACTCGGGTCTGGATTGCATCGATTGCTTGGGTGTGTACTGACATGGCGTTCTCCGTGCTTACATTTGGAATTCGGGCAGGCGAACGGTCATGCCGTCCATCGCCTCGGTGGCTTGAACCTGGCAGCTCAGACGTGAGCCTTCGGCTCGCTCCGGTGTCATGGACAGCATCTGTACTTCGTCCGGGCTGGGTGCGCCGGTCTTTTCGAACCAGGCCTTCGCCAGGATGACGTGGCAGGTGCCGCAGGCACACTCGCCGCCACAGTCCGCGTCAATGCCGGGAATGGCATTTCCCACCGCGATGTCCTTCAGTGAGGCGCCAGCCTCCAAATCAACGGCATGTTCAGTGCCGTCGTGCTCGATAAAGGTGATCTTGCCCAAAACTTTGCTCCTGTGATGTCGATCTACGGTTCAAGCTTGGGCTTGTGGTGGTGCGTTAACGAGGACATTTATTGACATTATGGGGTGATTTTCGGACAATGGCCGCAGGTATCGCTGACTCGGCTTTTCATGCTGTCGCAGGCGGAAGACCCGCAAACCTCCGTCGCTGAGGTTCCATCGAATTACTCGCGGCTGATTGCTCGCGAGCTTGGCTTGTCGGCGCGTCAGCTTCCCAGGCTGCTGCGCGGCACCGGGTTCGACGTGGGGCAGTTCCTGAGCCAGGACAGTCTGCTCACCGTGGCGCAACAGATGCGGATTCTGCGTAATGCACTGGAGCTGTCGGGCAGACCGGAGTTCGGGTTGCGGTTGGGCGCACGCTTGACGCCGGCAACCCACGGAGCGGTGGGCTTCATGGCTTACAGCAGTCCCGACTTGCTCACCGCGCTGGAGGCGTTTCGTCAGTTTCTGCCCACGCGCGCCAGCTTCATCCGCTTGCACCTGCAACAGGTGGAAGATCGACTGGAATGTCTGGCGGATATTCAGGGGCCGCTGGACCAGGCGGTTGCGCGCTGCCTGGCCGATACCGCAGTGAAGGCGATTCTTGAAATCGGGGAGTTCATCGTCGGTCGGCCGATATTCGAGGCCGAAGTCTGTTTCACTCATCCGGCGCCGGATTACGAGGCGGTCTACGCGCGCACCTTGCCGGGGCCGGTTCACTTCGGCTGCGAGCAGTTGAAGGTGACAATCCCGGCGATCCTGTGCCGACGGCCCAATGCCTCGGCCAATCATGAGAATCATCGCCTGGCCTTGCAGCAATGCGAGGCAATGCTGGCGCGACTGCAGACCCGTGATCCGGACTGTCGGACCCGGCTCAAGCAAATGATGTTGTCCCGCCCCCCGGGAACACTCAGTGAAACCGAGGCCGCCGCCGCCCTGTTCATGAGCAAACGCACCCTGGCGCGCAAACTCAAGCAGGAAGGCAGCAGTTTTCGCCAGATCCGCGACGAAATCCTGTCACAGCAGGCGATTCACTATCTGATCGACAACCAACTGTCCGTCGAGGCCACCGCCTCGGTATTGAATTATCACGACAGCGCAAGTTTCAGGCGCGCCTTCAAGCGCTGGTTTGGGCAACCGCCCGATCAGTACCGGCAGGGCGCAGGTTCCTGAGCGGCAACCGCATTTTCGCCGGCGGCAAGCGTGGCCGCCAGCGCAGTCAGTGTTGAGCCAGCGGGGTGCGTACGACCAGCCCTTCGAGGTCATCGGACACGGTGATGCGACAGGCCAGCCGCGAGCTGGCGGTCACGCCCTCGGCCACGCCCAGCATCTCACGCTCGGTCTGGCTGATGTCCGGCAGCTTTTCCGCCAGCGGCCCCTCGATGTAGCAGTGGCAGGTTGCACAGGCGCATTCACCGCCGCAGTCGCCGTCGATGCCGGGCACCAGGTTGTTGACCGCAGCCTGCATCAGCGACTGGCCGTTTTCGGCGTCGATCATGTGCTCGGTGCCGTTGTGCTCGACAAAAGTGATTTTGCTCACGTCGTCATCCTCCACTGTCGATCCGCATCATGCGGAACCTCAAAAGTCGGTTCTGTGATCTGGCGCCGCGAATGCGACCGGATCGCCAGCGCCTTGCCGGAGTGCTGCTGCCCAGATGGCGCGGCGTGGCCCGTTCTGGTTGATCCAGCGCACGATTCGAAGCGGTCGCTGCCGGCGTGCCCGGCGCGACAACGGCCACCTTGGCGCGCATTGCGTTCTGGCCGCTCAGGCGTTGATGCGCACCGGTAGTTGGTCGTAACCGCGAATCAGGGGCGAGTAGACCCGCTGCGGCTCACCGACGACCTCGAGCTGCCCGGGGTCCGGCCAGCGTTTGAGCGCTTCTTCCCAGAGCACACGCAGTTGCATCTCGGCCAGGCGGTTGCCGACACAGCGGTGGATGCCGAAGCCGAAGGACAGGTGATAGCGCGGATTGTCGCGGTCGATGATGAACTGGTCGGGGTGGTCGATTGCCTGGCTGTCGCGGTTGCCGGAGACGTACCACATCACCACCTTGTCTCCCTTCTTGATCTGCTTGCCGCCGAGCTCGACGTCCTGCAGCGCGGTGCGGCGCATGCTCGACAGCGGCGTCTGCCAGCGGATGATTTCGGACGTCATCGACCGAATCAGCGCCGGGTTCGCGCACAGCTTGCGGTACTGTTCCGGATACTGGTTGAGCGCGAGCACGCCGCCACTCATCGAATTGCGGGTGGTGTCGTTGCCGCCGACGATCAACAGCAGCACGTTGCCCAGGAACTCTTCCGGGCTCATGTTGCGGGTGCTTTCCGAATGCGCCAGCATCGACAACAGATCCGGCTGCGGTTCGGTATTGGCGCGTTCGTTGAACAACCGGGTCATGTCGGCAGCGCACGCCTGAATCTCCATCATGCGCTGTTCTTCGGTGTCGATGCCGCGGGTGCCGAGCTCGGCGGTGGTCGCGTCCGACCAGCGCGTCAGCTTGGCGCGCTCCTCGAACGGGAAGCCGAACAGCGTCGCCAGCATCTGCGTGGTCAGATTGATCGAGACCTGATCGACCCAGTTGAAGGTCTCGCCGACCGGCAGCGTGTCCAGCGCCTCGCCCGTGCGCTGCCGGATCAAACCTTCCAGTCGGGCGAGGTTTTCCGGCGCCACCATGGGGCTGACCGTCTTGCGCTGCACATCGTGCTTGGGCGGATCCATCTGGATGAACATCGGCAGTGTTGTGGCCGAGTTATCGTCCATGATGGCGATGCCGCCGTAGCGCACGTCTGACGAGAACACCTTGTGGTTGGTCTCCACGCTCATGATGTCCTTGAAGCGGGTGACCGACCAATAAGGCCCGTAATCACTTTGCGGGCAGTAGTGGATCGGGTCTTCCTTGCGCAGGCGTTCGAAGTATGGCCACAGCGTGTCGTCGCGGTTCAGCGTCGGGTTGGCGACGTTGATTTCGGCCAAGGGGATCGAATAGGCATCGGCGCGAGCCGCCGAGGCCGCATCCTGATTCATTTCCATCGCAGTCTGGTTCATCTCCAAGTTTCCTCCTTACCGTTTGGCTCGCGGCGCGGGTCATCGGCACGATGATGTTGGCGCCGGTCGGGGCCGCAAATGAAACCGCATCCGGCGGATCTGAATACGGGGACAGCTGGTGTGATAAAGCGGTGTGATAAAGTAACGAGACAAAGCATATAGTAGAACTACGCACTTTATGTTTTATACGCCCCTGAAAATGTCGTGTCAAGCTGGTGGTTCGCACGGCCTTGCACGGCTGCGAAATCCGACCCCGGCGGGCTGCAGTGCAGCACATTCACGATCTGTCAGGCACGGCGTGCCTGACTACATGCCGCCGACGCGGCCCACCGTGACGGTGATCCCGGTACGGGGGCAAGATGCTAGGCTTGCCAGTGTGCTCACGGTCGCTCGTGCGCGCCAGCGCAGAGCGTGTTCCGGGCGGCGGTCGCAGCTGGCTTTGTCGACCTCCAGACCATGAGCCGGACATGTGCGAGCGTCAGACCAATGGCCGGTGAACCGCCGGTCAGGTTGTCAATCACACTGGGAAAGCGATGAGAACTGCGCCAACACAACGAATGCCGCGTCGGCGAATCGGATCGGCCATGGGTCGTGCCATGCGGGGCGCGGTCGAGTTCCGGCTGGTGCTGATTGCGCTGATGGTGTCTGGTGCGGTTGGCTACCTCGGCTGGCGTCTGGTGTGGGCGCCGCAGTCGGCGCCAGTGGCTGCCGGCGATGAAGTCGAGCGGCCATGCCCGGCGGACGTGGCGATTCATTGGCGCTCGGCGCAGCGGGTCGACGGCGTGGATATCGAAGCCGACCGTTCCTGCCTGCCCGACGACCCGCACCTGGTCGCCGCCGTGGTGCGCGGAACCAACCGTGCGCTGGGCGCGCTGATGGCGACGCGGCTGGCGCGCGATGCGGTGGTCAAAGGCCGCGACCTCGACGGCGACGGTGACCCGGACGACATCCACGTCAAACTCGAGATTGCCGAACTCAATGGCTTTTCGCCCGACCTTCCGGTGCCGTCCCTGCAGTTTCCCATCGCGCCGGGCATCACCCCCGGCATTTGGGTATTCACGCCCAAGACACGCGGCATGGCGACCTCGAACTTTCTCAGCAACGACGCGCATGATCTGTTGCGGCTGCCGTCACCCGCGATCCGGGTCGAGCAGGGGGACCGTGTCCGGATCACCATCGAGAACACGCATTATCTGCCGCATACACTGCATCTGCATGGCGTCGATCACCCCTTCAGGCGGGCCAACGGCCAGGGCAACGATGGTGTGCCGATGGTCAGCGAGATGGCGATCCAGCCGGGGGGCGCGCGAACCTACGAGTTCACGCCACGACAGCCGGGCACCTTTTTCTACCATTGCCACGTCCAGCCGCAGGCCCACATCCTCATGGGCCTGGCGGGCATGTTGGTGGTGGAGGAAAATCGCCCCGACAACCGTCTCCAGACGCTGAACATTGGTGGTGGTCGCGTGCGCCATCGATCGGTTGCCTCGCGCGAGCACTATGACCGGGAGTACGATCTGCACTACCAGGACATGGATCGCAACCTGCACAACCTGATTCAGCGAACCAACGATGCGCGTTCGATTGCCCGCGCCATGAATCTGGAATACAAGATCGGCGAACGCCAGGTGCAGTACCACCTGCTCAATGGCCGGTCATTCCCCTATACCTTGCGCGAGTCGCAGATCGTCGTTGCGCCGGACGAGACGGTCAAGCTGCGCACCATCAACAGTGGTGAGAGTCCGGTGTATCTGCATCCGCACGGACACAAACCGACGGTGACCCATCTCGACGGCGTGGCACTGGAGGCGCCGATCACCCGGGATGTCATCCACATCGGGCCGGCGCAGCGCGTCGATATGGAGCTGCGCACCACCAACGACGGTTTGCACAGCTATGGCCAGGGCGTATGGTTCATGCACGATCACCGCGAAAGCGGCGTCACCACCGACGGCATCAACCCCGGGGGCGATATCACCACCATTACCTATGAGTCCTTTCTGGACGAAAGCGGCATGCCCGAAACTGCCCACGATATTTCGATCTTCTTTGATCCAGCCTATTACCGTGGCGAGATCGACATCTTCGAGCACATGGATCCCGGCGTTTATGGCGGGGCTTCCGTCCCGCAGAACCACTGACACCCCGAAGGAGGCAACATCATGACCATGCGACTGGACAGGCGTTTGGATCGTACACGCCCGGCGGACGCCACCAGGGCGAGAACGGCGGCGCTGCATCAGCGCAGCTTTGGCCGGGGCGCTGCATTGGACAGCCGCCGGCGCTGGCTGCTGTGGCTGGTGGCCCTGCTGACAGTGACAAGTGTTCTGCTGCTGGCCAGCGGGCCGGTACGCGCCGCCCAGGAAGGCGAACACCAGCACGGCGCGCATCACGACCACAACGACGCTGGCGACGCCAGCCTTGTTCCCACGCCGGAAGGCATGATGATCGAGATCGTCGAGCCGGGTGACGAAGCGGTGTTCGCAGCTGGCGCCACGGTGCCGGTCAAGGTGCGCACGCAGGGCATGAACGCGGCGGGCGATCACTGGCACCTGTACGTCGACGGTGAGCTCCAGGCCATGGTCGGTGCGGGCCGAACCGCCTACGAGCTGGAGTTGCCGGAGACGCTGGATACGGGTGAACACGAGCTCAAGGTGACCATTTCCAACGCCACCCATCAGGAATACGATCTGATTTCGGTGCGAGCAATCCAGGTCAAAGCCTCGGATGATGCGCCGCCGGCTTCGGCCACAGAGTGAGGCGAGGCCAACCCGCATGTCACATCGACAGGGACGCCGACTCGGCACCGCCATCGTGCTGGCTTGTGCGCTGGCGGCGACCGCGCAGGCGGCCGACAATGGTCACCACGGTCCGGGCCATCGCATGGTCTGGGACGCCAAGGGCATGGCCATGGGTGAGAACCGTGGCGATACGCTGCCTGCCGATTGCACCGAAATCAGCCAGGACGTGAGCCTGGAGGTGCACGTGGGGCGCAAGTACGCGCCAGAGGGGTTCATGTTCGGTTACAGCGACTACCAGTGGCAGGTGCCACCGTGCAGCCGCGTCAGCGTCACGCTGGTCAACGAGGACGAGGTTCGGCACATGTGGATGCTGCACGGGCTGCCGTCCTACATTTACGCCCAGGGCATGTTTCACCTGGAGGCCGAAGGGCGGCGCACGATGACCGGCACCTTCATCGTTCCGGGTGATGACAGGACCTATCTGGTCCACTGCGACATCGCCCAGCACACTGAAAAGGGCTTGAAGGCCCAACTCAAGGTGGGCAAGGGCGGCGAGGATTTGCCCAGCGTTCCCGGAATCACCGCGCCGCGCTACACCGGAGCCACCGACTGAGGTCGCACGCTGGCGTGTATAACAAATGTTTGATAGCCTCAGTGCGATCTTTCGGTGTCGATGTTGACGGTAGACAACCGAAGCGCAATTGCGCCATGTCACTGCTGCGTCAACCAGCATGTCCTGGGGGGCACGAGAGGCGGCGTCGGCGATAACTGCGGCCGGTTCGGCAGATGCACGGCCGCCAGGCTGCAAGCAAATTTTCTGTAAGGAGCGGTTTCCATTGCGAAGATTGATCCGACGCGGGCCGACGCGGAGCGGTCGGCGAGCCTTCAGGTTTCAGACATGAGAATGATCGAGGAAGCATCCCGGCCTGCGGTTCGGTGCGTTGCGCCCGAGTGCGGCAGGCACCGGTGTCGTCCAGTGTTCGCCGCGCTTGCGGCGCTGGCCTTGCTGACGACGGCCTGCAGCGACAAGCGCGCGTCGCATGAGGCGCCGCCTCCGCAATCGTTCTCGGTTCCGACAACGGTCGTGGCCGCACAACGGTTGCCGCGGTTTCACACCGGTACCGGCTCGGTGGTATCCGACCAGCGTGTGGACATCGGTTCGCGCGTGGCCGCCTACATCCGGGCAATTCAGGTGCGCGAGGGACAGCGCGTCACCGAGGGTCAGCTGCTGGCGACCCTGGACGCGCGCGACATCGACGCGGTGGTCCGCACCGCGGGCGCGGCGCTGGAGGAAGCGCGCGCCGCACGGGAAGATGCGCAGCGCGATTTCGAGGACGCGCAAACCCTGCACGAGCGCGGCGCGGTGTCCAACGCCCGATTGCGCAAGGCGCGGCTGCAACTCAAGCAAGCCAGCGAGGCGCTGATCGCCGCCGAGGCCGAGTCCGCGCGCGCGCGCGCCGAACGGCAGTATGTCCGCATCCTGAGCCCCATCGACGGGCTGGTGGTCGCACGGCACCAGCGTGCCGGCGATCTGGCGTCCCCGGGCGCACCGCTGCTGACGGTGGAGTCCGACTCGATCCTGCTGTTCGAGACGCAGGTGGCCGAGTCAACCATCGGCACCATCAAGATCGGTGACGCGGTACAGGTGCGCATCGACGCGCTGGGAAACAAACGCCTTCAGGGCGAAGTGCAACGGCGCGTGGCCTCGGGTGACCCGGTCACGCGTCGCTTCGAGGTGAAAATCCGACTGCCGGGCGTGGACGGACTGCTGCCGGGCATGTTTGGCCGCGCCCGGTTTGCGGTGGGCACGCGTCAGGCCATCGTGGTGCCGGCCACCGCCGTGGTGGAGCGCGGCGGCCTGCGCGGGGCATACGTGGTTGACGACAACGCGCGCGTGCGCTTTCGCTGGCTGCGCACCGAGGATGAGAGCGAGCAGGGTTTGGTCGTCAGCGCCGGCCTGGACCCTGGCGAGCGCATCGTACTCGCGCCGCCGTATGAGATGCGCGAGGGCGATGTGGTGACCGATGCGGTGGAGGCTTCGTGAAGATGTTGACGCGCGCACGCACGCCAGGGGGCGCCGGTGTCTGAGTCCAGCCCGGGGTCTGAACCCAGATTGAACCTCGCCGGTCGCTTGGCGGCGGCTTCGATCGACTCCAAGCTCACGCCATTGTTCGTGGTGGCGGTGTTCCTGCTCGGCATCCTGTCGGCAGTCATCACCCCGCGCGAGGAAAATCCGCAGATCCTGGTGCCCGGGGCCATGGTCACCTGGCAGTTGCCGGGGAGCACGGCTGCGGAGGTCGAGCGGTTGATCGTGGCGCCGATGGAAGCGCGGCTGCGCGAAATTTCCGGTGTCGAGCACAGCTTCGCCACCGCCATGTCGGGGGTGGGACAGATCCAGCTGCAGTTCTACGTCGGCGTCAATGAGGACGATGCGATCAGCCGCGTGCGTCAGCGTGTGGCCGCCCATCGCCACAGCCTGCCAGCCGCAACGCTGGAGCCGACCGTGCAGCAGCTTGACGTGGATGATGTGCCCATCGTCACCGTCTCGCTGGCGTCGGCGCGCTACGACGACTACGCCCTGCGCCGGATGGCCGAGCGCATGGCTGAACGCCTGAATACGTTGCCAGCGGTTTCGGTGGTTGAGGTGCATGGTGGCCGCACCCGCGAGATCCGCCTCGACCTCGACCCGGCACGCATGCAGGCCTATGGCCTGACCCTGCGCGAAGGTATCGCCATTCTGCAGGCGAGCAATCTGTCCGCGATCATCGGCAGCTCGGTGCAGGACGGTCACAGCCGCAGTGTGCAGCTCAAGGGGCAATTGGGGTCGCTGGACGAGATCCGCCGCCTGCCGCTGGGGACCCATGGCGGCCGGCTCATTTACGTCGAGGACATCGGCGAGGTCGTCGACGGCCCGGTGGCGGACCCGGAGCGACTCACGCGCCTGGCCTTCGGCCCGGCCGATTCCCGGTTTGCCCAGCGCGAGCTGCACGGGGAGATGGCTTCGGTGACGATCTCTGTCGCCAAGAAGCAGAATACCAACGCCGTTGTCGTTGCCGACGAGGTGCTGGAGCTGGTGGCCCGCATGCAGGCGCGCTTCCTGCCCTCGGATGTGGTGGTCGTGAATACCCGCAATGGCGGTGACGAGGCCAACCACACCGTCAACAAGCTGCTTTTCGATCTGGCTATCGCCATCAGCGCGGTGCTGCTGGTGATGATGCCGATTCTGGGCCTGCGACAAGCGCTGATCGTCTGCCTGATCGTACCGCTGGTGCTGAGCCTGACGCTGGCGGTGGACATGATTGCCGGCGTCACCATCAACCGCATTTCGCTGTTCGCGCTGATCCTGTCGCTGGGCATGCTGGTTGACGATGCCATCGTGGTAATGGAAAACATCCACCGCCACTACGAACAGGGGGTGACCGACCGACGACGCGCTGCGGCGCTGGCGACCCACGAGATCGGCAAGCCGACAACCACCGCAACCATCACCATCGTGCTGGTCTTCGTTTCGCTGCAGTTGCTGACCGGCATGAACGGGGCTTATTTCGCGCCGATTTCGTTCAACGTCGCCGTGGCGATCGCGTTCTCGCTGCTGGTTGCCTACACCGTGGTGCCCTGGGCCTGCGTGCGCTGGCTGCCGCAGCATCCCGGCAAGGCGCCGGCCGAACCCGAGCAGGGCGGCGTCCTGCAGCAGCGTTATCAGCGGCTGGTTGCGCCGCTGATGGGCAACGCCCGTCGGCGACGCTGGGCGGTACGCCTGGTCATCGTCGCCCTGTTGGGGTCGGCACTGATGCCGACCTGGCAATTCATGCGCCCCGACGGCCCCGGCGGCCCGGTGTCGGCGGGCGGGGTGTCGCTGGCGATCATGCCCAAGGATGACAAAAACAGTTTTGCCATCACCCTGGATCTGCCGGAGACCGCCACCGTCGAACGCACCGACCGCGTCGCCCGCGAGTTCGGTGAAGTCCTCCGGAATCATCCGCAGGTCAACCACTATCTGACCTATGTCGGTCTGCCCGGCGTGATTGATTTTGCCGCCCAGGTCAGCGGTGGCGGTCAGCGCGTCGGGCCGAATCAGGCGGAAATCCGGGTCAAACTCAGCGACGAGTCGCAGCGCCGTCAGACCTCGATGCAGATCGTGGCGGAGCTGCGTGAGGCGACGGCATCGATCCGTGCGCGGTATCCGCAGATGGACGTGCGCTTCATGGAGGCACCGCCGGGGCCGCCGGCCCGGTCGGTCGTGCTGGCCAACATCCACGGCAAGGACGAACAGACCTTGCGGGCGCTGTCCGCCGCCGTCAAGGCGCGCTTTCAACAGACCTGGGGTGTGGTGGACGTGTTCGATTCCGTGGCTGCGCAGGGCGAGCAGATCGACCTGGTGGTGGACAAGGAAAAAGCGCTGCTTTCGGGCGTGACCACGGCCGACGTTGAGCAGACCCTGCGGGCGGTGATGGACGGAATGGTGGTGTCACGAGCGCACATCCCGGGTGAACACAATCCGGTGCCGATCCGTCTGCACGTGCCGCGCGAGCACGAAGTCGGTCCGCAAGGGCTGGATCGCGTGGCGGTACGCAATGCCCAGGGTGGGACGGTGCCGCTGTCCGAGCTGGTGCGGGTGGTCCATCGGCCGCTGGAGCATCCCATTCTGCGCAAGGACAACGAGCGCGTAACCTATGTTGGCGGCAACGTGGTGGCCGCCACCGCGCCGGCGTTTGCCATCATGGACATGGAACCCGCGCTCGACGGTCTGTCGGTCGACGGCACGCAACTGCAGACCGGAAACCTGACGCTGTTCAACCAGCCGCCGGACACCATCGACAGCTACGAGCTGATGTGGGACGGCGAGATGCGCCTGACCCTGGACGCAGCGCGCGAGATGGGGGCCATCAACGGCGTGGTGGTGGTCCTGATCTACCTGCTAATGGTCGGCGTCTACCGCTCGTTCTCGCTGCCGCTGATGGCGATGACGGCGATTCCGTTCGGTCTGATCGGCATCTTCCCCGGTCACTGGCTGCTGGGCATTCCGTTCAGCATGGCCTCGACGGTCGGGGTCGTGGCGCTGGCCGGCGTGGTGGTGCGCAATTCGCTGCTGATCATCGACTTCGTGCACGACTACCAGCGCCAGGGGCATTCCCTCGAGGAGGCGGTGAAGCTGGCGGGCCGTGTGCGCCTGCGTCCGATCGGCCTGACCGCGGCAACGGTGATTCTCGGCACGCTGGTGCTCTACCGCGACCCGATGTTCGCGGGCCTGGCCACTTCACTGATCTTCGGCCTGATCGCCTCCACGGTGCTGACCCTGCTGTTGCTGCCGCCGCTGTACTATCGCATGGCGCTCAAGCACCCGGAGTGGGCGGACCACACCTGAGTCGGCGAGCGTCGCAATCCACCTGCGCGTTGTTGGACTCCGCACTACGGATGCTCTATAATTTCGTGCTTTGAGATTCATGATCAAACCACGTCATTGATGGAGATTGCCCGATGTCACAAGCCCAGTTCGACGTCATCATTCTCGGTGCAGGGCTGTCCGGGATTGGTGCCGCCTGTCACCTGAAGTCCAAGATTCCCGGCATCAAGCTGGGCATCATCGAGCGCCGCCAGCGCGCCGGCGGTACCTGGGACCTGTTCAAGTATCCCGGCATCCGTTCGGATTCGGACATGCTCACCCTGGGTTACGACTTTCGGCCCTGGACCGGCACCCAGCTGCTGGCTGATGGCCCTTCGATCCGTCAGTACATCGAGGACACCGCCGACGAGTACGACGTACGCCGCGATATCCACTTCGGACACAAGCTCACCAAGGCCAGCTGGTCCAGCCAGGACAAACTCTGGACCGTGACCGCGATCCGCGAGAACGCGTCGAAACCTGAGGAAGTCAGCTTCACGGCCCGTTTCGTCTATGGCTGCACCGGCTATTACAAGTATGACGCCGGCTACACGCCGCCGCTGCCGGGTGTCGAGCAGTTCAAGGGCGACGTCATTCACCCGCAGCACTGGCCGGAGAACTACGACTACAGCGGCAAGCGTGTGGTTGTCATCGGCAGCGGCGCCACCGCCGTCACCCTGGTGCCGGCGATGACCGACAAGGCCGCGCACGTGACCATGCTGCAGCGCTCACCCGGCTACGTGGTATCGGTCCCGGAACGCGACCTGATCACCGAGAACCTGCGGCGCGTGCTGCCCGAGGCGCTGACCTATCGGCTGGCCCGCGTGCGCAATGTCGTGCTGCAGCGCGCCGTGTTCGACGTCTGCCGCCGCGCGCCCAAGACCATGCGTCGGGTGCTGCTGTCGGCGGTGCGCAAGCAGCTGGGGTCGGACGTCGACATCAGCCATTTCGAGCCGCGCTACAACCCCTGGGACGAAAGAATGTGTGCCGTGCCCAAGGGCGATCTGTTCCAGGCGCTACGCGAGGACAAGGCCTCGGTGGTGACCGATCACATCGACAGTTTCACCGAGACCGGCATTCGGTTGAAGTCGGGCGCCGAGCTGCAGGCCGACATCGTCGTCACCGCCACCGGCCTGGATCTGCAGCTGCTGGGTGGGGCCGAGTACTTCATCGATGATCGCAAGCTGAACCTGCACGAAACCTTGATGTACAAGGGCATGATGCTCGAGGGCGTGCCGAATTTCGCGCTGGTGTTCGGTTACACCAATGCGTCCTGGACGCTCAAGGCCAACATCGCCAACGCCTTTGTTGCACGAATCCTGCAGGAGATGCGCCGCACGGGTGCCGATGTGGTTGTGCCGGAGGACGACGAGGGTTGCGTGGCCGAGGAGAACTTCCTCAACCTGAACTCTGGCTATATCCGCCGCGCCAACGACCGGCTGCCGCGGCAGGGTACCAAGCCGCCTTGGCAGAATCTGCAGAATTACCTGCTCGACGTGCCGACGCTGCGCTACGGCAATCTGCACGACGGGTATCTGCGCTTCTACCGTGGCGACCGTCACCTGAAACAGTCACCGGTACAGCGGGTGACGCGGTTGCTGGCCGCCTAAACCGCGGTTGCCGATGCAGGCCGATCCGCGCGCCCGAACGTTGCCCGGGTAGCGCGGTCGGAGTCGGCAACGGTTTTCGGGGTTCAGGCACCGGCTTCCAGCAATCGGCGCGCGATGATGATGCGCTGCAACTCGTTGGTGCCTTCGCCGATGGCGAGCAGGGGGGCGTCGCGGTAGAGCCGCTCCACCCGCACTTCGGGGGAATAGCCGTAGGCGCCGTGGATGCGCAGCGCTTCGGCGCTGTTTTCCATGGCAGCTTCGGTGGCGAACAGCTTGGCCATTCCCGCCTCCAGATCACAGCGCCGTCCGGCGTCATAGGCGCGGGCGGCGGCATCCACCAGCAATCGGGCTGCCTGTACGCGTGTGGCCATGTCGGCCAGCTTGAGCTGGATCGCCTGATGTTCCCCGATCGGTTTGCCAAAGGTCTTGCGCTGTGTCGAGTAATTCAGCGCTTCCTCGCAGGCTGCACGCGCCACGCCGACACCGCGCGCGGCGACGTTGATACGGCCCAGTTCCAGGCCGCCGAGAATCTGTTGCAGTCCGCGGCCTTCGACACCACCGATCAGGCGGGCGAGTGGAATGCGATAGTCCTGGAACAGCATCTCCACGGTGTCGATGCCGCGGTAACCCAGCTTGGGCAGTTTTCGCGGTACCGAAAAGCCCGGACCCTTCTCGGCAATGAACAGACTCATGCCGTGATGGCGCGGTTCGGCCCCGGGATCGGTCTTGACCAGCAGCGCAAAGCAGTTGCCGTGCAGCCCGTTGGTGATCCAGGTCTTGGCGCCGTTGACCAAATAGTGCTCGCCATCGCGGCGGGCGACGGTGCGAATCGCCTGCAGGTCGGTGCCGCAGTCCGGCTCGGTCAGTGCGATGCCGCCGCGCAGTTCGGCCCGGGCGAAGCGGGGCAGGAAATAATCTTTCTGCGCGTCCGTGCCGTACCGCAACACCGCCGAGGCCATGATCAGATGCGAGTTGATGATGCCCGACAGCGACATCCATTCGGCCGCGATGGTCTCGATCAGCCGCGCGTAGGTTTGCGCGCTGAGCCCCAGTCCGCCGTAGGCCTCGGGAATGATGGCGCCGAACAGGCCCATCTCGCGCATCTGCTCGACAATGGCCGTGGGATACTCATCGGCCTGCTCCAGATCGATGGCCACCGGGCGCACCTCGGCGCGCAGGAAGCGCGCGACCGCGTCGATCAGCGGTTGGTCGTGACGCTCGTCGCTGGCCGGGTTCATCGCGTCTTCCTCACATGCGGTAGACGCCGTAGCGCGGTTCGGCGACCGGCACGTTGGCGGCACAGGACAGCGCGATGCCCAGTGCGTTGCGTGTGTCCAGGGGATCGAGCACGCCATCGTCCTGTATGCGAGCCGAATACCACAGGCTGTTGGTTTCGCGTTCGCATTTCTCGCGTGTGCGCCGGCGCAGTTCGGCCACTTCCTCGTCGCCGGCGTCGGGTCGATCACGGCGCAACTGACGCAGTTTGACGTCGGCCAGGGTGTTGCCGGCCTGCTCCGGCCCCATCACGCCCATCTTCGCCTGAGGCCAGGAAAAGATCATGCGCGGATCCCAGGCGCGACCGCACATGCCGTAATAGCCGGCGCCGAATGCGCCGCTGGTGACGACGGTGAGCTTGGGCACTTCCGAGCCGGCCTGCGCCATCAGCATCTTGGCGCCGTCCTTGGTGATGCCGCCTTCCTCGTACTGACGCCCGATCATGTAGCCGGTGGTGTTCTGCAGGAAGATCATCGGCGTGCCCATCTGGTTGCACAGCTGGATGAAGTGCGCAGCCTTGAGCGAGCTGTCGGAGAACAGCACGCCGTTGTTGCCGAGCAGGCCAACCTTGCAGCCCCATAGCCGTGCCCATCCGCAGACCAGGGTCGTGCCGTAATTGGGTTGGTATTCCTGGAAGCGGCTGGCATCGACCATGCGCGCAATCACCTCGCGCATGTCGAACTGGGTCTTGTAGTCCACCGGGATGATGCCGTACAGCTCGCGCGGATCGTAGTAGGGCGCTTCGGCATCCACCCAGTCGAAGTGTTTCTTTGGCTGCGAGAAGCTGGAAACCAGGGTGCGCGCCAGCGCAATGCCTTCCTCCTCACTGTCGACCGCGTAATCGGCCGTGCCGGACACCGAGGTATGCATGTCGGCGCCGCCAAGCGCATCGACCGTGACTTCTTCGCCGGTCGCGGCTTTGACCAGCGGCGGGCCGCCGAGAAAGACCGCGCCGGTGCCACGCACCATGATGGTGTGCTCGCACAGCGCGGGGACGTAGGCGCCGCCGGCGGTGCAATGCCCGAGCACCACGGCCACCTGCGGAATGCCCATCTTCGACAGGATGCACTGGTGGCGAAACACGCGACCGCCCATCACGTACACGCCCGAGAGGTCTTCCAGATAGCCGCCCGCGCTGTCGCAGAGGTGCACGACGGGCAGCCGGTTCTCAATGGCGATTTCCAGCGCGCGCACGATCTTGGGTGCCGACAAGGGGTACCAGGCGCCGCCCTTGTTGCTGGAATCGTCGGCGTGGATCATCACCTCGCGACCGTTGATCACGCCGATACCGGCGATGACGTTGGCGCCCGGTGCCTCGCCGTTGAACTGATCGTAGGCGGCAATGCTGGACAGTTCCAGAAACGGCGTGCCCGGATCCAGCAGCAGGTCCAGCCGCTCGCGCACCAGCAGCTTGTTCTGGCGCCGCAGGCGCTCGATGTCGCGCTGCGGACGGTCGTGACGAATGCGCTCCTGCAAGGCCTTGAAATCACCGCAGATACGCTGCATCTGTTCACTGTTGTCGCGGAAATCGGCTGCGGCGGGCGAAATCCGCGTTTCGATACGCTGCATCATGCGCTGGCCTCCGCCTTGGCGGCAAAACGCACCAGCGTGGCCTTGACCGGCACGCTCTGTCCTGGCTCGCACAGCACTTCGGCGATCTCGCCGTCGTGCGGCGCGGTGATGGTGACTTCGAGTTTCATGCTTTCCATGGTGAGCAGAACCTGGCCGGATTTGACGGTCTCGCCGGCCTTGACCTGCACGGTGAGGATGGTGCCGGGCATGGGCGATTGCGCGCTGTCAGCGCCGCCGCGACCGCTGGCGGTCAGGACATCGAGCGGGTTGAGTCGCTGGATCTCGTGCGTGCGACCGTCCAGATGAATCCAGACCTGATCCCCGTGCTGCGCGATCAGGGCTTCGCGCTGGGCATTGCCTGCGCGTACACGATGGCGACCGTCGCCGAGTGCCTCGAGCGCACAGTCGACGCTGCGTTCGTCGGTTTGCAGGCGCAGGCCGTCGGAGCTGCGCGTCAGCGCGCAGCTGTGTTGTTCGTCGTTGATGACTATAATTTTTTTCATGGTCGATGGTTCAGTTGCGCCAGCCGCCCATGGCGGCATAGATCGCCGGCATCGAGGCGGCGGCGTCGACCAGCTGTCGGTCACTCAATGCTGCAGCCGCCAGCAGCAGGTCGGTGGGCAGTGTCTCGTCCTGACCCGACAATGCGTCACTCTGCTCGTCGAGAAACGCCGTGCTGTAATCGCCGGCGGCAAACTGCGAATGGGCGAGTACGCGATCCAGATAGGCCGTGTTGGTGGTCACGCCCAGCAGCGCGGTATCGCGCAGGGCCTGTCGTGCGCGCGCAATGGCCTGGCGGCGATCACGGCCATGCACGATCAGCTTCGACAGTAGCGGGTCGAAGTCCGAACCGATACGCTGACCCTGGTGGACGCCGCTGTCCAGACGCACGCCGGGGCCGCTGGCCTCGCGCAGCAGATGGATCGTTCCGGTCGCGGGCACGAAGCCCTGCGCTGGGTCTTCGGCACAGATGCGCAGCTCGATCGAGTGACCCTGCATGCTGATGTCGGACTGCGCGTAGCCGAGTGCTTCGCCCTGACAGACACGCAACTGCTCGGCCACCAGGTCAAAACCTGTGACCATCTCGGTGACTGGGTGCTCGACCTGCAGGCGCGTATTCATTTCCAGGAAATAGAACTCGCCGCCGGCGCCATAGATGAACTCCACCGTTCCGGCACCGACGTACCCGGCCGCGCGGGCGATGCCGACCGCCGCCTCACAGATTTCGGCGCGCTTTTCGCAAGTCAGGGCCGGCGAAGGTGTTTCCTCGATGATCTTCTGAAAGCGCCGCTGCACCGAGCATTCGCGCTCGCCGAAATGCACGACGTTGCCGTGACTGTCGCCGAAGACCTGTACCTCGATGTGCCGTGGGCGCTCGACGTAACGCTCCACAAACAGGCGACCGTCGCCAAAGTAGCGTTCGCCCTCGCGGCGTGCGGTGGCGAGCTCGGTTTCCAGGGCCGCGGCTTCGCGCACGATCCGCATGCCCTTGCCACCGCCGCCTGCGGCGGGCTTGATGAGCACGGGCAGACCCACGGCGAGCGCCCGCTGGGGGAAGCTGTCGGGGTCGTCGGCCTCGATGGCGCTGGGTGCGACCGGAAAGCCGCGCTCGACCACGAAGTTGCGCGCACGGATCTTGTCGCCCATCAGCTCGATCACCTCGGGCGTGGGACCGACAAAACCGATGCCGGCCTCGGCCAGCCCCTGCGCCAGACGCGCGTTCTCGGACAGGAATCCGTAGCCGGGGTGCACTGCGTCGGCGCCCCATTCACGTGCCACGCGCACGATCTCGGCCACGTCGAGATAAGCAGCGACCGGCGTTGCCCCTTCGATGCGCAGGATGGTGTCGGCGAGCTGCGGCGCCAGGCCGCCGTCCTCGGACGGGTGACGCACGATGGCGCATTCAAGGCCCTGTGCGCGTGCGGTTCGCAGGATACGGGCGGCGATCTCGCCGCGGTTGGCGACCAGCAGTCGCCGTATCGGTTGTGGGGTCATTCGGTGATCAGGCCGGCGGGAACGGGAATGGGGAAGTCGAGCAGCATCTGGGCGTAGGCCTTGCCCTGCGGGTCGATGCGCAACGAGGCGATGCCGCCGCCGCCGAGTGCGCGCTCCAGCAGGAAGTTGAGGCCGTTCAGCCCTGGCCATTCGTAGCGGTGCACCGGCCCCTGGGTGAGGTGGGCGAACCACTGGGCGACGGCCTGTTCGGTCAGCGCCGCCCGAATCCACGGCAGGTATTCGGGCTGCCGCGCCAGGATGCCGATGTTGGCGCTGTCGCCCTTGTCACCGCTGCGGCCCCAGGCCAGACGCAGCAGCGGGACGCTGTGCGTGCTTGCGGCGGTCGGTGGCGCGGGGATTTGTTCCGGCGGCAGCGGTTGCGGCGCGGTGCCGCTCAGCTGCGGGCAGGCGATGGGTTTGCCGTCGAGCTCGACGTTGACCCGGATGTTGGTCTTTGGCCAGAGCAGCGAGAACAGGCGGATCACCGGCGTGACCTTGGGCCGACCACCGGAGAAGCCGGTGATGGCCGGTGCGCTGGCCAGCGCCATCGGCGCCATTTCGCGCGAGAAGATCTCCAGCGCGTTCTTGTCCGGGTGGCGGGCGGCGACCTTGACGATGACTTCGCGGGTGTGGGCGCGCGCATGCGGGCCGTAGGTGGCTTCGCTGCCCAGGGCCTCGATGCTGGTTTCGGTGAAGTCGCCCAGTCCGCGTTCGGCGAACAGGCGCCGACAGCGTGCCAGCAGCGCCTCGCCGGTGCGCTGGGCCTTGGCTGCGGCGTCGATGCCGCCGATCATGAATTGCGCGGTGGCGCGAAAGCCGTCGGCATAGGTGGCGCTGACCTTGCACTGGTCGCTGGGCGGGCGACCGCGCGCACCGCTGACGCGCACGCGGTGGTCGCCGACCGTCTCCAACTGGATGCGGCTGAAGTCGCAGGCGACGTCCGGCAGCAGATAGTTGCGCGGATCGCCGATCTCGTAGACCACCTGCTCGCCGACCGTTGAAGGGTCGATCAGGCCGCCGGTGCCCTCGGGTTTTTCGACGACGAAGCTGCCGTCGGGCGCGCAGTCGGCGATGGGAAAGCCCATGTTCTCCCAGCCCTGGACGCGATGCCAGTCGGTGTAGTTGCCGCCGGTGCACTGGGTGCCACATTCGATGACGTGGCCGGCCAGGCTGCCCTGGGCGAGCTGGTCGTAATCGTCGGGTTTCCAGCCGAAGGCGTGAATCAGGGGGCCGAGTACGACGGCGCTGTCCACACAGCGACCGGTGACGACGATGTCGGCGCCGGCGTCGAGCGCAGCGGCGATCGGAAAGGCACCCAGATAGGCATTGGCGCTGGCCAGCCTGGCGGGTAGCGGCGCACCGCTGAACATTTCGCGGACCTCGGCCTGGCGCATCGCCTCGACCTGCGGCAGCAGGTCGTCGCCGCTGACCGCAGCGATTTTCAGGCTCAGGCCTTCGGCTTCGGCGGCGCTGGCCAGCGCCTGACGACAGGCGCCTGGATTGACGCCGCCGGCATTGCTGACCACGCGGATGCCGCGCGCCTTGATTTCGCGCAGCAGCGGTCGCAGGGTGCTGACAAAGTCGGGCGCAAAGCCGGCGTCGGGGTTCCTGGCCTTGACCCGTGTCAGCAGCGACATGGTGATCTCGGCCAGATAGTCGAAGACCAGCACGTCGATGTTGCCGCCATGGACCAACTGGGCGGCGGCGTTCTCGGTGTCACCCCAGAAGCCGGAGGCGCAGCCGATACGCAGGGAAGTCTGTTTCATGCTCGAACCCGATCGAAGGTGGGGGAATTACTGCCGTGGCCAGAACACGCGCCAGATGCCCTTGGCGCTGGCGCAGACTTCACCGCGCTCGTTGAGCAGCTCGCCTTCGGCGAAGGCCGTGCCACGGCCGGCGCGCAGCACGCGGCCGATGGCCTTGAAGCGCTCGCCCTGGGCGGCCGCCAGGTAGGTGATGTCGAGATTCATCGTCACCTGCGAATAGCTGGCCAGCGACAATCCGGCGGCTTCGAGGGCCGGCAGTTGTGCCGAGACGATGGCGTAGCCCAGCGCGCCGTCGAACATGTACGAAATCACCCCGCCGTTGATGGCGTCGGGCGGCCCGCCCGCGCCGCGCTGGGCGGGGGTCGGCGCCGCCAGGTGCAGCGCGACTTCGCCGGGCGTGATTTCCTCGGCGGTCAGGCCCTGGGCTTGCATGAACGGACTTTCGTTCCAGCGTTGCTTGAACAAGTAGGGCGCTGTGGTGACGGACAGATCGTTGGCCATGGGTCAGGGTCGTGGTGCGGGCGCAGCGTCAGTAAGAGCGTGGCAGGCCGAGCACGTGCTCGCCGATGTAATTGAGGATCATCTCGTTGTTGACCGGCGCCACGCGCATCAGGCGGGCGAAGGGCCACAGTGTGATCACGTCGTAGTCCTGATCGAAACCATAGCCGCCGTGGGCTTGCAGGGCGATGTCCACCGCCGCCTCGCAGGCTTCGGAGGTGAGCAGCTTGGCCATGTTTGACAGCGGGCCGGCGTCCTCGCCGCGGTCGAAGGTGCGGGCGGCTTCCTGCATGACCAGGCGCGAGGCTTCCAGGTGCGCCTTGGCGCGCGCCATGGGATGTTGCAGGCCCTGGTAGCTGCCGACGGGCGTGCCGAAGGGCGCGCGTTCCTTTGCGTACTCCACCGCCTTGTCCAGTGCGCGGTTGCCCAGGCCCACGGCCATCGAGGCCAGCACCAGGCGCTCGGTGTTGAGGCCGTCGAACAGGTATTTCATGCCTTTGCCTTCTTCGCCGATCAGCGCATCCGGCGGCAGCTGCGCATCCTTGAAGAACACCAGATACTGGCTTTCGCCCAGCACGTCGATATTCAGCCGCTGGAACTCGATGCCCGGGGTGTGCGAGTCCAGCACGAACAGCGACAGCCCACCGCGCGGGCGATCGGGGTCGAACGCCGAGGTGCGCGCGATCAGCAGCATCGAGGTCGAGTCCTTGGCGCCGGTGATGAACACCTTGGAGCCATTGACCAGCCAGCCGCTGTCATTCCTGGCGGCGGTGGTCTGCAGGCGGAAGGTGTTGGTGCCGGCATTGGGTTCGGTGACGCCGAAACACATCTTGCCCTCGCCGGTGGCGGTGGGCGTGACGAATTTTGCGATCTGTTCGGGGGTGCCGTGCTTGATGATCGGCATGCGCGCGAAGCTGCCGAGCACGAAGAACAAGGAGATGATGCCGGCGCGGCCGGTGATCTCGTTGAGCACCATCAGCTCGGACAGGCCACCACCGCTGCCGCCGTGTTCCTCGGGGACGGTCAGCCCCAGCAGCCCGGTTTCGGCCATCGCATCCCAGAGTTTCTGCGGGAATTTCTTTTCCCTGGCGCATTGCAACCAGTAATCGCGCGAGATGCCGCGGGTCAGGCCTTCCGCAGCTTCACGGACGGCGGCAATGGATTCTTCGCTCATGGCAGGCTCCTGCTTGTCGGGTTTGTTCGGAAAAACGGCTTGTGCCGCCCAAAAAGGCTCAGGCGGGTTCGAACTGCGGAATCTGGAAGCCGTCGCCGCGGGTTTCGAAGCACAGCTTGACCTTCATGCCGATGCGCACGGATTCGGGGTCGCAGTTGAGGATGTTGCTCATCATCTGCGGGCCTTCGTCGAGCTCGATGATGGCCATCACGAAGGGGCAGTCGGCCTTGAAGGCCGGGTAGGGCGGCTGATACACGATGGTGTAGCTGAACACCGTGCCCAGCCCGCTGGCCTTTTCCCAGGTCGGGTCGGGTGAGAAGTCGAACGGGCTCCAGCAGCGCGCGTACATGAACGGCTTGCCGGTGCCGCGGCAACGCTGGATCATCAGCTCGCCGCGCTGCGCGCCGTCCCAGTAGGGCTTGCTGTGCGCGTTGATCTCCGGAACCGGCTTGGGATTGACGGTGGTCTGGCTCATGACGGGCTCCCCAGGACGAGGGTGGCGTGCTCGGACATCATGCCGCCGTAGCAGTGGACGACGCCCAGGCCGGCTTTCTTCAATTGACGTTCGCCGCCGGCGATGCCCATGACCTGGCGTGCGGCTTCCACGATCATGGTCTGGCCGGAGGCGTCGCCGACATGGCCGAAGGACATCAGCCCGCCGTAGGTATTGACCGGGAACTCGCCGCCGGGGGCGGTGCGGCCATCGGCGAAGAACGCCCCGCCCTGACCCTTGGGGCACAGGCCGAGGTCTTCGGCGTAGATGATGGGATTGATGCTGAAAGAGTCGTAGAGCTGGGCGAAGTCCATGTCCTCGGGGCCGACGCCCGCCATGCGGTAGGCCTGGGCCGAGGTCTCCTTGGAGCCCAGCGTGGTCAGGTCATGCGCCTGGCTGATGCTGGAATGGGTGTGTTTTTCGCCGTAGCCGTACAGGAAGCAGGGTTTGTCGGCATAACGCCTGGCGATGCCTGGAGACACCACCAATACCGCCGAGCCGCCTTCGCTGGGCACCGAGCAATCCAGCAGATTGAACGGGTAGGCGATGGGGCGCGAGGACAGCACCTGGTCGATGGTCAGCGCCCCCTGCGGGGCCATCAGCGCGTCCGGGTGCAGCAGCGACCACTGACGCTGCGACACCGCCACCTGCGCCAGCTGCTCGCGGGTGGTGCCGAATTCGTGCATGTGGCGGGTGGCGTTGAGCGCGAAGATGGGTGGGATGTAGGTGCCGTAGGGGTATTCGAATTCGGGATGGCTGATGAGCTTGCTCATCATCTCGGCCATGCCGCTGCCCACATTGGGAAAGCGGCCCGCGCCCAGGCAGAGCACCGAATCGCACAGCCCGCGCTCGATGGCCAGGGCCGCGCGGATCAGCATCAGCGCGTAGGTGCCGCCGCCGGCATTGATGGTTTCGCTGAAGCTCGGCTCGATGCCCAGTTCTTCGGCGATCTTTTCGTGCGCGAACACGTCGGTGCCGTCGGCCGAGGCCATGCCGGCCGGCGCCGACAGCAGGCCGCCGATGTCCGAGGGTCGCAATTGCGGCCATTCGCGCAGGAATTGGGCGATGACCTGCCGGTACATCTCCATGCCGTTGTAATGCGGGTAGCGTCCGGGTTTCATCTCGGACACGGCGACGATGGCCGCGAGGGGATTCATGCGCAGGGCTCCTGGTGGAACTTGAAAAAGTTACTGATAGCGACCGACGATGGAAATGCCGACCACATTCTGGTGCGGGAAGCCGCCCAGGTTGTGGGTCAGGCCGTAGCGCGGATCCTTGAGCTGGCGCTCGCCCGCGCGGCCCAGCAGCTGCAGGTACATTTCGTAGACCATGCGGATGCCGGAGGCGCCGATGGGATGGCCGAAACACTTGAGGCCGCCATCGATCTGGCAGGGGATCTGGCCGTCGGCGTTGTAGAAGCCATCCATCACGTCCTTGACGGCGCCGCCGTCCTCGGACAGGCCCAGATCTTCCATCGTCACCAGCTCGGTGATCGAGAAGCAGTCGTGAACCTCGAACATCGACAGTTCCTGGCGCGGCTGCTTGATGCCGGCTTCGGCATAGGCACGTTGCGCGGCCTTGCGGGTGGTCAGAATGTAGGAGCCGTCCCAGTCGTTGTAGCCGCCTTCGGCGCCATTGGAAAGCGCCAGCTGCAGCGCCTTGACCGTGACCATCTGCTCGGGATGCTTGCCCAGCGACTTGGCGATTTCGGGGGTGGTGACGATGGCCGCGGCCGAACCGTCGGAGACGCCGCAGCAGTCGAACAGGCCCAGCGGCTCGGCCACCATGGGCGCGCCCATGATGGCATCGCAGCTCACCGGCTTGCGCAGGTGCGCCTTGGGATTCCTGGCGCCGTTGACGTGGCTTTTGGCCGAGATTTCAGCCAGCGCGCGCTTGAGGGTGTCGCGCGATACCTTGTAGCGCTCCATGTAGGCGCTGGCCACTTGCGCAAAGACGCCCGGCGCCGACAGGTTGGGCCACCACAGCGGCGGCAGCGAGCCGATTTCCAGCCCCGGCAGACCGCCGTAGCCGGTGTCCTTGAGCTTCTCCACGCCGATGGCCAGCGCGATGTCGCAGGCGCCAGCGGCGACCGCGTACACCGCGCCACGAAAGGCTTCGGTCCCGGTGGCGCAGTAGTTCTCGACCCGTGTCACCGGGATGTTGTCGAGCCGCAACGCCAGCGAGGCCGGGGTGGCCGATTTGCCGATGTTGACCTCGTCCATGCACGAACCCAGCCAGGCCGCGCCGATCTGGGGCGCGTCGATGCCGGCGTCGGTCAGGGCCTCGGAAAAGGCTTCTTCCATCAATTCTTCGGCGCCCATGTCCCAGCGCTCGCCAAAACGCGAGCAACCCATGCCCAGAATGGCCACCTTGTCACGAATTCCGCTGCTCATCTCAATGCTCTCCTGTGCCCGCCAGCGGCGCGGCCTTCCAGAAATAGCGCACCATGCCGCGCTGTGCGTCACGTCCCCGTACGCGGAATACCATGCGTACCGGCTGACCGACGCTGACCTGTCCCAGGTCCCAGTCGGTGATGTCGGCCATGAAGCGGCCGCCGCATTCGAATTCGATCATGCCGTAGTGCGCCGGCGGCTCGGGCGTATAGGTGAGCCAGTCGCACGACCAGGTCTTGATCCGTGCCGGCTCGTCGGCGAAACGGTGCGGGTCCATTTCCTCGGCGTGATGACAGCTCGGGTTCACGCAGCGCAGGGCGGCGGGGAACTGCGGTGTGCCGCACTTGCGGCAGCGACCGCCGACCAGACCCAGCAGCATGCGCCGCTTGCGATACATGGCCGACAGCGCGGTCTGTGGATTGGCTTCGGCGCGCAACCCCTTTTCCAGGGTCACGACGTCGTTGAATGCCTGGAACTTGGCGTAGTCCTTTTCTTCCCGACGCCGGGCCAGGCCGTCTGCCACGGCAGTGCGCGGCGCCAGCTGCGTGATCTGCGGCGTGACACGAAAGGCCAGCACGTCGCAGCCCTGGCCGAAACCGACCACCACCAGGGTCTGCCCCGGGCTGGCATGCTCCAGGGCAGCCGCCAGCATCAACGAGGCATGCGCAGCGCCGGTCTGCCCGACGCTGCCGTGCAGTCCGTCGGCGACGGCCGCATCGGCAATGCCCAGTTGTCTGGCAACGCCGGCGGCCAGCTTGGGGGCCGGTTCGGCCAGCACGAAATGATCGACCGCTTCGGCCCCCAGACCCATCCTGGAAAGCCCGTCACCGATGGCTTCGGGCAGCCACTTCCGGAAGGCTTCGTCGCGCAGCCAGCGCTCCTCCCAGTGATAGTCGAAGGGCTGGCCGGCGGCGCGGTAGTGATCGACGAAGTCGGTCGACACGCTGTGGCTGCCCAGGTGCTCGGCGATGACCTCGTGGGTACCCAGCGTGAAGGCCGCCGCAGCGTCGCCGTACATCAGCTCCTGCACGCTGCCGGCGCGTGCGCGGCGGTGTTCCGCCGCCACCGCGAGCACTTCGCCATCGCGTCCGGCGGCCACGCGGTCCAGACCGGCGAGCAAGGCGGCGGTGCCGGCCTTGAGCGAGCCGCCAAAGTCGGCGCTGGCCACGGCCTCGGGCAGGTCCAGGGCGCCGGCCACGACGCCAGCGTTCTGGCGATCGCTGAACGGATGGGTGGTCGAGCCAAAGTAGACCGCACCCAGCGTGGCCTGGCGACCCGCCAGCGCATGACGCGCGGCTTCCACCGCCATCGTCAGACTGTCTTCGTCCCAGCCCGCCATCGCGCGCTCGCCGCGCGCCTGCGCCATCAGGCCCGGATTGGCCCAGGCATTGGCCTTGGCGGCCACCGCTCGGTTGAGGCGCCCACGGGGAACGTAGGCACCAAAGGAAGTGATCCCGATCATGGAGTCTCCAGCATGCGCCCTCGTCGAGGGCCGGAATACAAGAATTACTTCTAACTAACAATTGTTAGTGTTGCAGCTATGACCGCCAGGTGCAAGCCTGTTTGAGGTGTTCACCCGCAGCTTGGTGTCGGCCATGCCGGGTCCCGGTCTGGCGCCACGGCCGGTGTGCCGTCAGGCGAACCGGACAATTGTTAGCATCGGCCTGCCGGCCCAATTCATCCGCGCGCTCATCGGGGCGCCACGCCGAAGTGGCCGGCCCATTCACGAACCAACACGGAATCATCGAGCATGGCAGTCAAGACCGGCTGGGAAGGTCGTTTTTTCGAGGACTTCGAGGTGGGCGATGTCTATCCCCACCCACTGGGTCGCACGCTGACGCAGAACGACAACATCGGTTTCACGCTGATGACGCAGAACACCGCGCCATTGCATTTTGACCAGCACTATGCCGCGCAGACCGAGTTCAAGCGGCCGCTGGTCAATTCCTGTCTGACATTGGCGCTCGTCACCGGCCAGAGCGTCACCGACGTTTCACAAAACGTGTTCGCCAACCTGGGGTGGGACGAGGTGCGGTTGCCGAACCCGGTGTTCGAGGGCGATACGCTCTACTCGCGCTCCGCAGTGCTGGAGAAGCGCGAGTCACGCTCGCGACCGGACGTGGGCGTGGTCACGGTACGCACCGAAGGGCATAACCAGGACGGACGACTGGTCATTTCGTTCCGGCGAACGCTGCTGGTTTATCGCCGGGGCAGAAAGCCGCAGGTGCGCCGTCCGCAGGTGGCCGATTGAGTCGCTCCCGTTAACTCTCACACGCAAGAATCTAAACGACCGATGAGCCACGCCAGTTTTCAATGGGCAGACCCGCTGCAGCTGGAAGCCCAGCTCAGTGACGAGGAACGCCTGGTGCTTGATGCCACGCGCAACTATTGTCAGGAACAGCTGCTGCCGCGCGTGCGCCAGGCGCACCGGCACGAGCATTTTGATCGCCAGATCATGACCGAGATGGGTGCGCTGGGTCTTTTGGGCGCCTCATTGCACGGCTACGGCTGTCCGGGCGTGAGTCACGTCGCCTATGGTCTGATTGCGCGCGAGGTGGAGCGCGTGGATTCTGGCTATCGCTCGGCCATGAGCGTGCAGTCCTCGCTGGTGATGTATCCGATCTATGCCTACGGCACCGAGGCGCAGAAGCAGAAGTATCTTCCGAAACTCGCCAGCGGCGAATGGGTGGGGTGTTTCGGCCTGACCGAACCCGATCACGGCTCTGACCCCGGCAGCATGATCACGCGGGCGCGCGCCACCGACGGTGGCTATCTGCTGAGCGGATCGAAAATGTGGATCACCAACTCGCCGATCGCCGACGTCTTTGTGGTCTGGGCCAAGGACGACGCCGGGCAAATTCGCGGCTTCGTGCTCGAAAAGGGCATGAAGGGCCTTTCGGCGCCCAAGATCGAGGGCAAGTTCAGCCTGCGTGCCTCGATTACCGGCGAGATCGTGATGGACGCGGTGTTCGTGCCGCAGGAAAACCTGCTGCCCGAGGTGCGCGGACTCAAGGGGCCTTTCGGCTGTCTCAACAAGGCGCGCTACGGTATTTCCTGGGGTGCAATGGGCGCGGCGGAATTTTGCTGGCAGGCCGCGCGCGAATACACCCTGGCGCGCAAGCAGTTCGACCGTCCGCTGGCGGCCAACCAGCTGATCCAGAAAAAGCTCGCCGATATGCAGACCGAGATCGCGCTGGGCCTGCACGCCGCGCTCCGGGTTGGGCGCTTGATGGACGAGAACCTGGCCGCGCCGGAAATGATCTCGCTGATCAAGCGCAACAACTGCGGCAAGGCGCTGGACATCGCGCGCACGGCACGCGATATGCATGGTGGCAACGGCATCTCCGACGAGTATCACGTCATCCGTCACGTGTTGAACCTGGAAGCCGTCAATACCTACGAAGGCACGCACGACGTGCACGCGCTGATCCTTGGCCGGGCGCAAACCGGAATCGCCGCGTTCGGAGGCTGACCCGGTCCAGTCGGGGATCAACCCTGCGAGTGGATCCGGCTGGCTTGCCGGTGACACTGCGCAAAGCAGGCGCACGGCCTTGCCAGCCGCATGCTTCTGAGTGCGACGACGTGGTGCTCCGGGAAGCGCGCCGCGATCAGTGCGAAAGGGCGCTGTCGATCATGTGATCGATGAACCGGATCACGGTTTGCTGATCGACGTGAGCGAATCGCATCATCACGATCATGTGTGCTTGTCCCACCAGAATGCGCGCCGCATCGCCGGCGATGACCGCCGGGCTGATCGCGCCCGCAGCACGGTCGGCTTCGATCATTTCCTCGAACATGTCGATGATGCGTTCCTGCACCTCCACGTAATGTGGCCAGACGTCCTCGCGGATCGAGGTGCTCCAGTCCAGCCAGACCCGCATGTGGTGGGGTTGATTATCCACGCAGCCCTGAAACGCATGGAAGATTTCCAGCACGCGGCCCCGTGTGTCGGCCGCATCCGTCCCCACGGCCATCACCGCGAACAGGAATCGCTCGATGTCGCTGAGCACCGCGTCGAGCAGCGCTTCGCGGGTAGGGAAGTATTCGAAAACCGTGGCCACCGATACCCCGGCCAGACGCGCGACGTCGGCATGACCGGCCCTGGCGGTCCCACGCTCGGCGAACGCGGTGATGGCGCAGTCCAGCAGCTGGCGTGTGCGCGCCTGGCGGTCCATTCGCCCGCGACGCGGGTTGACGGTCGATCTTGTTGAAGTCTTTGGATTTGTCATCCCGGTCAGGATAGCAGCGACCACATTTCTGCCTTCCCGTCGCGGTCACCTGCCGCTGCGCCACGACGGTCCGGACATCGGGCCGGGCCGCTTGAAAACGGCACCGCGGGACGGCGGGATTTCCGTTGGTCAAGAGACTATTGACAATTTTATCAATATCGGATGGAATCGAATCCCACAGACCCCGTTCAGGGGCCACGGCGAGGAGAAAAAAATGACGGAATCGATCCATTGGTCGGTCCATGGGCATCAAGCAGGGGCGCGCGGTGTCGCCGCAGCGCCGCCGAATCCTTGCCGCCGACCGGTCTTGCGCCTGTCGTCCGCCGAAGTCCGCGCGCTGCAAGCCGCCGGCTTGGCACCGATTTCAACCCGCTGATCAGGAGTCCAATCATGTCGACCCAAGTCGCGTCATCGATCCCGTCCACCAGGGTTTCCAGTGCGCCCAAGGCGCGCAAGCTGTTCAATCTGGGGCCCATTGCCATTGGCTGGGGCCTGTTGCTGGCGATCTACGCCGGGTATCGCTTTTACCAGGGTGCGTTCTCGTTCGAATACGGACTCGACGCCACATCGCCGGAATTCGCGAAGTACTGGATCACGCTGTTCAAGGTCCAGGTGCCGTTGATCTTCGGCAGCGGCCTGTGCATCTGGCTGTACCTGTGGTTCACCCGCGACCGCGAAATGGACCGCATGAGCGGCGAGACGGAGTTGAAGCGCTATTTCGGCCTCATCGGCTGGTTCATGATGTACACGTTTTCGTTTCTGTGGATCGCCAGTTTCTTTGGCGAGGGTGATGCCACCTGGCATCAGACGGTGATCCGCGATACGGCGCTCACGCCCAGCCACATCGTGGTGTTCTACGCCTGCGTGCCCATGTACATCGTGTTCGGCGTCAGCAGCCTGCTGTATGCGACCACCCGCATTCCGGCGTTCTCGCGTGGCTATTCGCTGCCGCTGATCATGGCGGTGCTTGGTCCCGGCCTGATCCTGCCCAATCTCGGCTTCAATGAGTGGGGGCATGCGTTCTGGATGACCGAGGAAATCTTCAGCCATCCGCTGCACTGGGGCTTTCCGGTGCTGGGCTGGACCGGCCTTGCCCTGGGGGGGCTGTTCATCCAGGTGATCGGTCGCATGGCGGAGCTGTTCAAGGAAGTCGGCGGCCCGGCGGACAGCGCCGATCCGGCCTGAGTCGCAAGCGCGTATGACGGGTCGCGCCGATTGCGGCCCGCCAACCAAGACACTGTGGTCCGCAATCAGGGGACATTCGGGCGACGCGCTGTGGGCGCGCCGCCCGGTGGTGACCTGCACGGGCGCAACAAAACAATGAGGAGTAAGGCCGAGTCATGATGACCGCCAATGATCGTGAAATTCTGAAAGCCTCCGAGCTGTCGCCACAGGCGATCGGCTGGTCACGCACGCTGGACCTGCTCATCATCCTGGTGGCCACCTTCCTGGTCTGGTCGGTGTCGCACATCAGCTTCCTGCTGCTTGGGGGCGACTGGGACTTCTTCATCGACTGGAAGGATCGCCAGTACTGGATCCTGATCATCCCAATCACCACCATCATCATGGCTGCTGCGTTTCAGGCCATTTTCTGGAATCTGTTCCGGCTTCCGGTCGGCGCCACGGCGAGCCTGCTGCTGCTGCTCGTGGGCACCTGGATCGTGCGCTATCACAGTTGGCAGGGGCTGGCCTATTTTCCCTTGAGTCTGGTGGTGCCGGGAACCTGTCTGCTGGGCGCCCTGGTGCTCGATGCCATTCTGGTGCTGTCGCGCAGCTGGCTGGTGACCGGCGCGTTCGGTGCGGTGCTGTACGGCCTGTTGTTCTATCCATCCAACTGGATCTACATGGCCGGGTACTTTCAGCCGGTGCAGAACATGGGTGACATGACTTCGGTCGCCGACCTGATCGGCTACACCTTCCCGCGTGCCGGCACTCCGGAATACATCCGCATCATCGAACGCGGCACCTTGCGCACCTTCGGCGACACCCCGACCTGGGTGTCGGCATTCTTCTCCGCGTTCGTATGCATCTTCCTGTACTACCTGTTCTGGGGCCTGGGCGTGCTCGCCTGCAACGCTCGCTTTTTCCCGGTGGGCGAGCGCTTCAAGTCGATCTACGGCGCCAAGCGCAAGGCCGACGGTGCCGCTGACGCCAGCGATGCCGCAGAGACCCGAACCGGAGCGGCGTCATGAGTGCGCACCGCATGTCGAGCCTGTCGATTCGGCGCCTCGCCCTGCCGCTGTTGCTCGCTGCCATGACGTTGGCGAGCACACTGATTCCGCTGCCCGTCGCCGCACACGGCGAGCGCGCCACCGAACCCTATATCCGCACGCGCACCGTGCACTGGTACGACGTGACCTGGTCAAGCCAGCAGATCGGTGTCAACGACACGGTCACGGTGGAAGGCAAGTTTCATCTGTTCACGGACTGGCCGGATGCCGCCTCCAAGCCGGAACTGGCGTTTCTGTCCAACGCCACGCCGGGCGCGGTGATGACACGCGTGGAGTCATACATCAATGGCATGCCGGCGCAGCAGTCGGTGCGTCAACTGGAGATTGGTGGCGACTACAGCTTCAAGCTGGTGATGGCCGGCCGCATTCCCGGCCGCTGGCATCTGCATCCGGTGCTCAATGTGCACGGCGCCGGGCCCATCGTCGGACCCGGGCACTGGGTGGAGGTCACCGGCAACGCGGCCGACTACAAGCTGCCGGTGACGACCATGACCGGCGAAGTGATCGACGATCTTCAGCATTACGGGGTGGCGCGTGTGCAGTGGTGGCAGGCCGGCTACGCGCTGCTTGCCTTGGGCTGGATCATCTGGTGGATCCGTCGTCCGCTGATCGTGCCGCGCTGGAACGTGATCCGCAAGGGACGCGAGGACCTGCTGATCACCCGCCTCGATGATCGTGTCGCCGCCGCAATGCTGGTGCTGGTACTGGTGCTGGTGATCGGCGGATATCGCTACACCACGCAAAAATACGAATACGTGGTCCCACTGCAGGCGGGTTCATTCAAGACCAAGCCGCTGCCGCAGGCGCCGTCGCTGGTGGCGGTCGAGATGACCGATGCCACCTATGATGTGCCGGGCCGCAGCCTGCGGCTGGACGTGGAGATCACCAACCAGTCCGACACGCCGATGCGCCTGGGGGAATTCAGTACCGCCAATCTGCGGTTTCTGAACCAGTCGCTGGAGGTGGCCGTTGCCGGGGTCGATCCCTCGTTCCCGAAAGACCTGATTGCGGGTTCGGGACTCAAACTCAGCGACGACTCGCCGATTGCGCCCGGCCAGAAGCGGACGCTGCGCATCGAGGCGACCGATGCGGCCTGGGAGATCGAGCGCCTCGTCAGCTTCCTGACCAACGTGGACAGCCGCGTCGGTGGCATGCTGTTTTTCTACGACGCACAGGGTCAGCGGCACATGGCCGAAGTGTTCGGTCCGATCATCCCTGTGTTCACGCAGTTGCAACTCGCGCAGCGGCCCTGAGTGGGACAGGTGACGGTGCACGATCGGTCTGCCCGGCAACGACTGCGCCGGACGCTCGTTGCCTGCGGGGTCTTGCTGGGCCTGGCGCTGTGTGAAACGGTCAGCGCGCACGGCGGTCTGTCGATCGACGACGACATGTGCAAGCTGCGCCTGGGCCCGTTCAACCTGCATTTCACCGGCTATCAGCCGCGCGCCAACGGCAACCGCGAGTTCTGCGAAGACATCCCGATGGTGGGCCACACCATCGTGGTGATGGATGCAATCGAACCGGCGCTGCGCGAAATCCCGATCGAGGTGCGCATCATTCGCGACACCGGCGACGACAGCCACCTGGATGCAATCACCGTGGCCCACCTGCCGCCGGAAATCTATGCGTCGGGCAGCGTGGCGCTTGAGTACAGCTTCAGCACGCCGGGCAGGTTCGTCGGCCTGGTGACGGCGGGAGATCAGGGGCAGTACGTGTCGCGATTTCCGTTCAGCGTGGGCATCCCGTCCAAGCGCTACGGACACTATCTGCTGTTTGCCGGGGTGGCGCTGCTGGGCCTGGGGCTGTACCGCTATTCGGGCATCAAGCGGCAGCGGCAGATGGCCGCGCAGGACTGAGCCTGACGGCCACCCGGTGTGGTTTCGGTTTCAGGCCTTGAAGTCGGGTTTGCGCTTTTCCAGAAAGGCGTTGACGCCCTCGCGATGCTCGGGGCTCTTGGCGGCGAGCACGAAGTGCGAGGAAATCTGATCGAGGTGGGTGCTGAAGTCCAGATGCAGACCTTGATACGCCGCACGCTTGGTCAGGCGCATCGCGGTGGCGGCGCCGTCGGCCAGGCGCTGCGCCAGTGAACGGCCCTGGTCCTCCAGATCCGCCAGCGGCACCACCCGATTGAACAAGCCGATGCGCTGGCCTTCCTCGGCTTCAACGAAGTCGCCGGTGAGCAGCATCTCCAGTGCGCGCGGCAGGCCGACGATGCGCGGCAGCAGCCACGCGCCGCCATCGCCCGGCACCAGGCCGATCTTGACGTAGCTCGCGGCGACGCGCGCGTTGTCGGCGGCCACGCGAAAGTCGCATTGCAGCGCCATGTCCAGACCGGCGCCGGTGGCCGCGCCCTGCATTGCCGCTACCACCGGCTTGTCGATCTGCATCATCAGCCGCGGAATGCGATGGACGCCCGACCACAGCTTGTCCTTGTGGATCGAGGGTGGGCCTTCCAGTTCGCGTTTCATGTCGTGCAGATCACCCCCGGCGCAGAAATGGCGACCGTTGGCGCGCAGCAGTACGGCGCGCACGGCGTCATCGGCGTGGCATTGTTGCAGCGCCTCGACCCAGGCATCGAGCATGGGTTCGTCGAAGGCATTGCCGGCGTCCGGACGGTTGAGGACGATGTCGCCGACACCGTCGACGACCTTGAACAGCAGGGGAGCGGTCATGTGCGTTTATTCCTGTGAGCTGGGGCAGTGTTGAATCCGGAACAGGCGGTTGCCGGCGCGAGCCAATCGGCCCATCGCCGACATCAGAACGATCTCGGCAGGCCGAGCACGTGCTCGGCCACGTACGAGAAAATCAGGTTGGTCGAGATCGGCGCAACCTGGTACAGGCGCGTTTCGCGGAACTTGCGCTCGACGTGGTACTCCGACGCAAAACCGAAACCGCCATGGGTTTGCAGGCAGACGTTGGCGGCCTCGAACGAGGACTTGGCGGCGAGATACTTGGCCATGTTGGCTTCGGCGCCGCAGGCTTGGTGCTGGTCGAACAGCTCGCAGGCGCGCCAGCGCATCAGGTTGGCGGCCTCGACCTCGATGAAGGACTCGGCGATGGGAAATTGCACGCCCTGGTTCTGGCCGATGGGCCGGTCGAACACGATGCGATCATTGGCGTAGCCGGTAGCGCGGTCAACGAACCAGTAGCCGTCACCGATGCATTCGGCGGCGATCAGCGTGCGCTCTGCATTGAGGCCGTCGAGGATGTACTTGAAGCCCTGGCCTTCCTTGCCGATCAGGTGCTCCTCGGGAATCTCCAGGTTGTCGAAGAACACCTGGTTGGTCTCATGGTTGACCATGTTCGGAATCAGGCGCATCTCCATGCCGTTGTTCAGCGCCTGGTCCAGATGCACCATGAAGATCGACATGCCCTCGGACTTGCGCTTGACCTGCTCAAGCGGTGTGGTGCGCGCCAGCAGAATCATCAGCTCCGAGTGCTGCAGGCGCGAGATCCACACTTTCTGACCATTGACGACGTAGCGGTCCCCTTTCTTGACTGCCGTGGTCTTGAGCTTGGTGGTGTCGGTGCCGGTGGTCGGTTCGGTCACTGCCATGGACTGCAGGCGCCATTCGCCACTGGCGATCTTGGGCATGTACAACTGTTTCTGCGCCTCCGAGCCATGACGCAACAGCGTGCTCATGTTGTACATCTGTCCATGGCAGGCGCCGGCATTGCCACCGCAACGGTTGATCTCCTCCATGACGACCGAGGCCTCGGCCAGCCCCAGACCGGAACCGCCGTATTCCTGGGGGATCATCACCGACAGCCAGCCGGCTTCGGTCAGCGCCTTGATGAAGTCTTCCGGGTAGCCGCGTGCCTCGTCGATCTTGAGGAAGTATTCGTCGGGGAAACGGCTGCACAGGTCGCGCAGCGCGTCGCGCATTTCCGGGAACCGTTCTTGTCGTTCGATGGGCATGGGGACGTCAGATTAGGTGGTCGTGTTGGATGGATCAGGCCGCTTGGCGTCGCCGCAGCAGCCGCAGGGGTGTATACACCAGCACCTCCCGGTCATGTTGATTGAGCACGCGATTGCGGCAGCGAACCAGGCCGCGGTCGCCCCTGGAGGTGGTGCGGGCCTCGATGACCTCGCACTCGACGTGAATGGTATCGCCCACGCAGGTGGGCGCGCGTACATCGAGGTCGGCGTGCAGAAAGGCGAGTCCGGTGTGCTGAATGGCGGGCGTCAGCAGACCCTCGGCAAAGCTCATGACCAGGGCGCCGGGCACGACCCTGGCGGGCAGGGACTGGCCTTGGCGCGCGGCGTGGTTGGTGAAGATTTCTTCGGTGAGCCAGGTCAGGTTCACGAAATTGCCGAGGTCGGCCTCGGCCAGCGTGCGAGCAGCGCTGCGAAAACGGAAACCGAGCGGAAGATCTTCGTAATAGAAGCCGATGCCAATGGTCTTCATGCCGGTCCCTTGGCGGCGGCAGTGGCCGCGGTTCTGCCCTGGGTGAGCGCGGTGATCGTGGTCTGGTCATAGCCCAGTTCGCGCAACACCTCGGCGGTGTGTTCCCCTAGGCGCGGGGCAGGTCGGGCTGGACCTGGCTGGCTGTGGGACCAGGTGCTGGGCACCGCCATGGAAAGCAAGCTGCCCTCGCTGGGGTGTTCGACCTGCGAGAAGAAATCCACCGCCCGCAGGTGGGGGTCCTGCAGCAGACTGTCGGGCGTGTGCATCGGCATGCAGGGGATGTCGGCCTGCTCCAGCGCCTGCATCCACTCGGCGGTGCTGCGCGTGGCCATCTGTTCGGCCACGAACCGGTACAACGCGTCGATGTGCTGTGTGCGTGTCGTGAGGCTGGCCAGCCGAGGGTCGGTGTCGAACATCTGCGGTTGCTCGATCAGGGCGCAGAAACTCTTCCACTGGCGGTCGGAGTAGATCAGCGCGCACAGGTGACCGTCGCGCGTCGGGTAGGGGCGACGCTCGTGCGCCAGCAGGCGCGCATAACCCGCCGGGCCCTCGGGCGGTACGAAGCTGCGCCCGCCGAGATGATCGCCCATGACGAACTGCGTCATGGTCTCGAACATCGGCACATCCACGCTCTGACCCTGGCCGCTGCGTTCACGATGCAGCAGCGCGGCGAGTATGGCGCCGACCGCGCTGAGTCCGACCGTGCGGTCGGCGATGGTCGTCGGCACGTAACGTGGTGTTTGACTGCCGGCCATCAGCGACAGTGCCGGCAGGCCGGCTGCGCCCTGGATCAGATCGTCGTAGGCCGGGCGCTCGCCATACGGCCCAGCGCGGCCATACCCGAACACGCCGGCGTAGATGATGCGCGGATTGACGGCACGCAGTTCATCGTAGGACAAACCCAGCCGCGCCATCGACTGTGGACGAAGGTTGTAGATCAGCACGTCCATGTCTTCGGCCAGACGCAACAGAACGGCGCGCGCTTCGGGGCGCTTGAGGTCGAGCACCATGCTGCGCTTGCCGCGATTGGCATTGAGGAAGATGGCGCCCATTCCCGGCGAGCGCATGGGACCGATGCCGCGCGTGCCGTCGCCTTCCGGCGGCTCGACCTTGAGCACATCGGCGCCGTAGTCCGCCAGAATCTGCGTGGCATAGGGGCCCATCAGGACCGTGGTCAAATCAAGGACGCGCACGCCCTGCAGAGGTCCTGCCATCGGATCTTGTCAGTCTTGGGTCGTATGGACGGGTATCAGCTCGCCGGCTTTTCCGCCGCCAACTGGCGCGCCACTTCACGCAATTGGAATTTCTGGATCTTGCCGCTCGCGGTTCGCGGAAAGTTCTCGATGACTTCGACGTGCTCGGGCCAATAGTTGCGAGTCACGCCGGCCGTCTCCAGGTACTGGCGCAGCGCCGCCAGATCGAAGCGCTGGTCTGGCTGCAGACTCACGAAGCAGCAGCCGGTCTCGCCCAGGCGTGGGTGCGGCATGCCGACCACCGCCGCATCGACAATGGCCGGGTGGCGATACAGCAGATTCTCCACCTCGACCACCGGCACGTTCTCGCCGCCGCGGATGATGATGTCCTTGCTGCGCCCGGTGATGCGAACGTAGCCGTCGGCGTCCATGCGAGCCAGATCACCGGAGTCGAACCAGTCGTCGGCATCCATGCCGTAGGCCTCCGGTTTGAGCAGATAGCCGAGAAAGTTCGAAGGCGCATGGATTAGCAAGCGACCCTCTTCACCAACCGCAAGATCGGCGCCTTTGGCGTCCACCACGCGCAGGCGCACGCCCGGCAGCGGCGAGCCATCGGCGTTGAACACCTTGTCGGCGGGTGCATCGGGTGCGGTGGCGGTGACAGCGCCGTTTTCCGACATGCCGTAGACGGACAGCAACTTGATGCCCAGACGCGCAACCGCCTGTTCAGCCAGGGCGCGCGGAATCGGCGCGCCGCCGCAGGCAAAGATACGCAGCGCAACCTCGGTGGCCGGCGGTGCGTTGCTGGCCGTCATCAGGTCGGCGAGAAACGGCGTGGCGCCCATGGTGAAGCTGCACTGCTGCGCCTGGATGATGGACCAGGCGCGCTCCTTGTCCCAGACGTCCATCAGTGAGAGCGTGTTCTGCAGCACGATGGGCAGCCACATGCCGTAGAGAAATCCGGTCTGGTGTGCCAGCGGCGAGCCCATGAACACCGCATCGCTATTGTTCAGGCCGAGCCGTTCCACATAGGGTCGCACATTGGCGAGCAAGGTGTTGGAAGAATGCATCACGCCCTTTGGCATGCCGGTGGTCCCGGAGGTGTAGAGCAGCTGAACCACTTCGTCGGCGGTCAGCGGTGGCTCGGTCAGCGGCGTGTCACAGGGCGCCAGCAGGACCTGGTCAAAGCCTTCGGCACTGTCCTCGCCGACAACCACCAGCTGTTGCAGATGCGGCAGATCCGGCTTCATCGAGCGGATCAGCGCGGCGTGATCGAAATCCCGGAATCGCTGAGGCACGATGACCACCCGCGCCTGCGCGTAGGACAGCATGAACGACAGCTCGCGCTGACGGAAAATCGGCATCAGCGGATTGCTGGCCGCGCCGCAGCGCAGGCAACCGAGGTGAACCGCAATGAACTCCCACCAGTTGGGCAACTGGAAGGACACCACGTCACCACGCTGCACGCCGAGGCGCACCAGGTTGGCGGCAATGCGCCGACTGGCGTCGTCGAGTTCGCGATAGGTCACCGAGCGCGGTGCCGAGCCTTCGCGAAAATCGTGGATGGCAACCCGCTCGGGACTGGCCGCGACGGCAGCGTCGAAATAATGCAGCAGCGGAATGTCACGCCACTGTCCGTTGCTGCGCAGGGTTTGCGCGCGCGAGGCGCGGATGATGGGGTCCAGAATCATCAGTCTCTCCTGATTATGGGTTGACGGAGGAATTGCGCCGCACCTGACGGAACGGAAGGTCGGCGTCGCCGCCCGGTTCCCTGGGCAGGCCGAGCACCCGCTCGGCGATGATGTTGCGCTGGATCTCGTCGGTGCCGCCGGCGATCGAGCACGCCGGCACCGAGAGCAGCACTTCGGCAATCAGCCCTTGCTCGGGTCCATCGGCGCCGGCCAGCATCGATTCGGCGCCGCTGATGCTGGCATGGGCGCGTGCGCACGCGCGGGCCAGGGTGCTGGCCGCGAGCTTGCCCAGCGAACCTTCCGGCCCCGGCGGCTGCCCGGTGTCGCGTGCGGCTCGCGCGCGTGCCGCAGTCCACTCGGCGGCGTGTTCGATCATCAATGCACGCGCCATCTCCTGGCGCACCACCGCATCGTCGATACGACCGCTGCGCTGCGCGCGCTGGAGCAACAGGTCGGCGCGACCGGCGCGCTGGGCGTACCACTTGTACGGCTCCATCACCGCTGCGTATTCGGTCTTCAGCTCCTCATAGATACGACCTTCGCCGAGTTGCAGTCGCCCCCAGTTGCGCATCGAATCGGCCATGCGTCGTTCGTGCGCCAGCGTGGTCAGCGCCACTTTCCAGCCGTCGCCGAGTTTGCCGACCAGTCCATCGTGACCGACGCGCGCATCGCTGATGAACACCTCGTTGAACGAGGCATAACCGTTCATCTGCCGCAAGGGACGGACCTCCACGCCTTCCTGACGCATGGGCAGCACGAAAAAGCTCAGGCCGCGATGCTTGGGCAGGTCCCAGTCGGTGCGCGCAAGCAGAATGCCGTAGTCGGCGTGCTGGGCGCTGGTAGTCCAGACCTTCTGGCCGGTCACGCGCCAGCCTTCGGCGTCCTGGTTGGCCCGCGTCGTCACGCCGGCCAGGTCCGATCCGTTACCGGGTTCGCTGAACAGCTGGCACCAGGTGTCCTCGCCGGTCAGCAGACGCGGCAGCAGGCGGCGCTTCTGATCGTCCGTGCCGTGTTCGAGCAATGTGGCGGCCACCAGCAGTCGCACGCCGAATTGCGCGACGCTGATGGCGCCAACGGCGCGCATCTCTTCTTCGGCCACCGCCGCCAGCGCCGGCGACAGGCCGCGCCCAAACCATTGCACAGGCCAGGCCGGGCAGCCCCAACCTGAATCGATCAGCCGTCGGCGCCATTGAGACAGGCTCAGCTCCGGGCTCCAGTTCTGCGCCAGCCAGGCGCGTATCTCGGCGCGCACCGATGCTTCGGTGGGGGTGCTCAAGGGCCGTCTCCGGCTGTGCGCGCCGCCCGGCTCAGCAGGTAGCGATCACGATGGTCGGCGGCGCTGCCCAGCAGTACCGACGCACTCTGGGCGCGCTTGAAGTAGAGGTGAGTATCGTGTTCCCAGGTAAAGCCGATGCCGCCGTGGAACTGTATCGCCTCGCGCGCCGCCAGCAGGAAGGCGTCGGACGCCAGTGCCTTGGCGATGGAGGCGGTTTGGCGCAGCGGCGAGGGGTTTTCGGTGGCCAGTTCGCAGGCGCGATAGGCCGCCGAACGCGCGAATTCTATTTCCAGCAACAGGTCCGCCAGCCGATGCTTGATGGCCTGAAAGCTGCCGATGACCCGCCCGAACTGGACGCGCAGCTTGGCGTAGGCCACCGTGGCGTCGAGCAGCGCCTGCGCGCCGCCCACCATCTCGCAGGACAGTGCCGCCAAGGATTCATCCATCGCCCGCTCCAGGCCGGCGGCGGCGTCCCCTTCCTGGCTGAGCAGCAGGGCCTCGGCGCCCGAGAACTCCACGCGAGCCAGGCGGCGTGTGGCGTCAAGGCTGTCGAGCGGCCGCACCCGCATGCCGCGGCTGTTCGCGCGCACCGCCAGCAGCGACAGCCCTTCGTGCGCACGGCTTGCCGGAGTGCGGGCAACCACCAGGATCAGATCGGCCACATGGCCATCCAGCACATAGGTCTTGATGCCGTCAACTCGCCAGCCCTTGTCCGCTCTGGTCGCGGTGACGGTGGTGGCGGCCGGATCCCATTGGCCGTCCGCTTCGGCAAGCGCCAGCGTGGCGATCAGCCTGCCATCACACAGCTGCGGCAACCATTCGTTTCGCGGCGCTGGTGCGGCCGCGTTGAGCAGCGCGTTGATTGCCAGCACCGACGAGCCCAGATAGGGCGCGCAGACATTGGCGCGCCCGAGTTCCTCCATCACGATCCCCAGTTCGATCTGGCCAAAACCCTGGCCGCCGAGCGCCTCGGGCACCTGTACACCGGACAGGCCAAGCTCGCTGCACAGGCCGTTCCACAGTTCTCGGTCAAGACCGCTGTCGCTGGCCATCTGTCGGCGCACCCGGCTGATTGGCGATTGCTCGCGGCAGAAGCGCGCGATGATGTCGCGGAATTGCTGCTGCTCGGCGGTGAAGGCAAACGGCACGGTCGGCGGCATTTTCAGTTCAGGACGAAGCCTTCATAGTCATTGGCCGCCACCTCGTCGCACTTCACGCGGTAGTTGGGGGTGCCGCCGATGTAGACCAGAAAGCGAGGCGTGCCGTCGGCGGTTTCGGTGTCCACGAACCAGGCGTCGTTGGACAGCAGCATGCCCTGCGTGACCTCGTAGGCATGGCGCGTCCATTCGCGCTCGGCGTCTTCGGTGGTTTCGATGCGCGTCTTGTCGGTCTTGCGCATGTGATCGATGCACGCGCTGACCCAGTCGACGTTTTGTTCGATGCAGCGAGGGATGTTGCAAAAGGAGGCCGCATTGTGAGGACCGACCAGGGTGAACAGGTTGGGAAAGCCGCAAATCTGCAGGCCAAGGTAGGTCTGCGGCCCGTTGTTCCATTTGTCGGTCAGTTTCTGGTCGCCGCGCCCACGGATGTCGATGCGCTTGAACGCGCCGGTCACCGCGTCGAAGCCGGTGGCAAAAATCAGCAGATCCAGCGGGTACTCCCGGTCGCGGGTTTTCACGCCAACCGGCGTGATGCGTTCAATCGGGTTGTCAGGCAGGTGCACCAGTTCGACGTTGTCCTGGTTGTAGACCTCGTAATAATTCGACTCCATGGGCACCCGCTTGGTGCCGAAACCGTGGCTCTTTGGGATGAGTTTGTCGGCGGTCGCCGGGTCCTTGACGCGTGCGCGAATCTTGTTGGCGATGAACTCGGAGATTTCCGCGTTGGCTTGCGGGTCCATCAGCGTCTCCATGAAATTTCCCAGCCAGATGCCGAACCCGCGCCCCTGGTAGAGCGCCTCGTACAGTTTCAGGCGTTCTTCTTTGGGAACCTCAGCGAAGGGGCGCGACTGGAAGTTGTGGACAAAACCGCCGAACGAGGTGGCGCAGGCCTGAAAGATTTCCGGATAGCGTTGCCGAATCTGTTCATGCTCGGCGTCGGAGATCGGGCCGTTGTTCAGCGGCGCGCACCAGTTGGGGTCCAGCTGGAACACGCTGAGCTGGCCGGCGACCTTGGCCACTTCCTGAATGGTCTGCACACCCGTGGCGCCGGTGCCGATGACGCCCACGCGCTTGCCGGCCAGTTCAACGGGCGCCTTCGGCCAGCGCGCCGTATGCCAGGACTGTCCCTGGAAGCTGTCGATTCCCTCGATGCGGGGCAGGGTGTGTGCCGAAAGAATGCCGACGGCGGTGATCAGAAAGCGTGCCCGTGCGCGCTGCCCGTCTTCGAGTCCGACTTCCCACAGGTTGTCGTCCTCCAGGTAGCGCGCCGTGGTGACGCGGCTGTTGAACTGGATGTCGCGTCTGAGATCGAGCTTGTCGGCCACGAAATTGAGGTATCGCTCGTTTTCCGGCTGCGCAGAGAAGTGCTCTTTCCATTTCCATTCCTTGAGAATTTCATCGGAAAAGGAGTAGCCGTAGCTGTAGCTTTCCGAATCAAAGCGCGCGCCGGGATAGCGGTTCCAGTACCAGGTGCCACCGACACCGTCGCCGGTCTCGAACACGCGGGTCTTCAGACCGAGTTGCCGAAGGCGATGCAGCTGATACATGCCGGCGATGCCGGCGCCGATCACGATGGCATCAAATGATTCGATGGCGCTCATGCTGGGCTCTCCTGGTCAGATGTTTGTGCTCAGTTGGAACGGCTGCCCGCACGCTGGTCGAAGGCTCTGCCGTAGACGATGGCGGCGATGGTGTTGCGCAGAATTTCGGTAGTGCCGCCACCCAGGGCAAAGCCGCGCGAGTCACGCACCATGCGCTCCAGCGGAAACTCGCGGGTGAAGCCGTAATGGCCATGGACCTGCAGCGCCTCGTTGGTCACGCGCTGCACCATCTCGTTGGCGTAGAGCTTGGCGTAGGCCGCTTCCAGCGGGTCGGGGAAGCCGTCCACCAGATTGGTGGCGGCGCGGTAGATCATCAGTCGCGAGGCATGGATCTGAGTGGCCATGTCGGCGACCTTCCACTGGATGCCCTGGAATTCGCAGATCGGCTTGCCGAACTGCTTGCGTTCCAGCGAGTAGCTGCGTGCCAGCTCGTAGGCGCCCTGGGCAACGCCCAGACACATTGCCGCATTGCCGACGCGCTCCGGGCCAAAGGAGCTCATCAGGCGCTTGAAGCTGCGCGTGGAGTCCGGGTCGCCGGCCATGATCACGTTCTCCTTGGGCACCCGGCAATGGTCAAAGAACAGCTCCACCTCGGCCACACCACGCCCGCCCATCTTTGGACCGGGGTGGCCGATCTCGAACCCCGGCGTGCCCTTTTCAACCACCAGCGCGCCGATGCCGCGCGGCCCCCGGGTTTTGCCCCAGCGTGCAAACACCAGGATGTGGGTCGCCATGTGGCCACCGGTGCAAAAGCACTTCTGGCCGTTGAGGACAATGTGGTCGCCGTCGGGCGTGGCGCTGGTGATCATGTCGGTCATGGCCGAACCGGCACCCGGCTCGCTGATGCCGATACCGAAGATGTTCTGGCCACTCACGCAGCCCGGCAGCCAGCGCTTTTTCTGTTCCTCGTTGCCCAGCACCGTGATCGCGCGCGACGGACCATTGAGGCCCATCTGCGCCAACAGCGCGGTGTTGAAGCAGACCCGGGCAAACTCTTCGAGCACCAGCGTGCCCTGAATGACCGGCGCGCCGGAGCCGCCATATTCCTCCGGGATCACCAGTCCCAGGTAACCCAGCTCGGCCAGCAGCTTGAGGTTTTCCATCGGGTAGATTTCTTCCTCGTCCCAATAGGCGGCCTTGGCTGAAAAGGCGCGTTCGGCCAGCTTGCGGGCTTCGTCACGAAAGGATTCGAGTTCAGGGTCGAGTTGAAACATGGTCACTCCGGAAGCGATGGCCTTTGTCAACGGCCGTGGAACAGGGGTTTGCGTTTTTCGCGATAGGCGGCCACGCCTTCACGGTGGTCCTGCGTCTGCAGAACCTCGGTCTGGATGTGCGACTCCATCTCCAGAAACTCTTCGAGACTTGGCTTGGCGGCGGCGTGGAACATGCGCTTGCCCATGGCCAGCGCGAAAGTGGCCGACGACGCCATTTCTTCGGCCAGCACCATCGCGCGTGCTTCGAGTTCGGCGTCCTCCACCACTTCGCTGACCAGGCCCAGTGACTGCGCGTGGTGTGCATCGAACAGCCGCGCCGACAGCATCAACTCCCTGGCGCGGCGCGCGCCGATCGCCTGCGTCAGGAAGTAGGCCATTCCGCCATCGGGCGCCAGACCGACTTTCTTGAACACCAGTCCAAAGCGCGCCGTCTGCGAGGCAACGATCAGATCGCTGGCCAGGGCCAGGCTGAAGCCGACGCCGACGGCGGCACCGCGTACCGCAGCGATGACCGGCTTGTCTAGATTGGCAATGCCCAGGATGAGGCGATGAGCCTGCTGCAACCGCGCGCGGCCCGCGCGGACATCAAAGCCGGTCATCGTGCCGATGTCGGAGCCGGCGCAGAAGGCGCGCCCCTGGCCGCACAGCACCACGCAGCGCACCTCTGCATCGCGCTGGAGCTCAAGGGCAAGGTCGCCGATGCGATCCTTCATCTCGCCGTTGAGCGCGTTGAGCGCCTCGGGGCGCTCCAGCGTGATGCGCGCGATGGCGCCCAGACGTTCGAGGCGGACGCTCATCAGCCGAACCCGATCACCGAGCGTGCGCCTTCGCCACGACCCATCTGATCGAGCGCCTCGTTGACCTGTTCCAGCGCAATGCGCTGGGTGATCATTGAGTCGAGCTGGAGCTCGCCGCTCATGAACAGATCCACGTATTTGGGGATGTCGCGCGAAGGCACGCAGCTGCCGTAGGCCGAACCCTTGAAATGCTTCTCGCCGAAGAAGCCCAGCACCGGCAATTCCAGCATCGTGTCATTCTTCGGCACGCCGACGATGACCGCCGTGCCAGTGACGCGCGGCATGGCCCAGGCCTGCTCGATGGTCTGCTTGCGTCCCAGCGCCTCGAACGCGAAATGCACGCCGCCGCCGGTCATCTTGCGCACCTGCTTGACCACGTTATGGTCGCCGCTGGGGTCCAGCGTGTCGGTGGCGCCGACCTGCGTGGCCAGTGATCGCTTCTCGGCAATCGGGTCGATGGCGATGATGGTGGTGGCGCCGGCGATGCGCGCACCCTGGATGATCGACAGCCCCACGCCACCGCATCCGATGACCGCGACGCTGTCGCCGGGCTTGATCTGAACCGTATTGAGCGCGGCGCCGACGCCGGTGGTCACGCCGCAACCAATCAGGCAGGCGGATTCGAGTGGCACATCGGGCTTGACCTTGATCGCGGTGCCGGCTGGCACCACCGCCCGTTCGGAAAAGGTGCCTAGCGCCAGCAACTGGCCGATGTCTTCGCCCTTGCTGTTCTTGAGCCGCTTGCTGCCATCGGGTTGCAGGCCCTTGGTCAGCCCCTTGCTCATCTGCGCGCAGAGAAAGGGTTTGTGTTCCTTGCAGAACACGCAGACGCCGCATTGCGGGGTGAGCGAAACGATGACGTGGTCACCCGGAACCACGTGGGTCACGCCCTTGCCGACCGCCTCGACGATGCCGGCACCCTCGTGACCGAGTACCGCCGGAAGCGTCAGGCCCAGGGTGCCGTCGCGCACGGAGTAGTCGCTGTGACAGATGCCGCTGGCGACACAGCGGATGAGGATCTCGTTGTCGCGCGGGGCTTCGAGTTCCAGCTCCTCGATGACCAGAGGCTGGTCCACGGCATACAGCACGGCTGCTTTGGTTTTCATGTCTTGATCGTCTCCACCGGTTGCGTTCCGGTCTGATATTTCGGGCGCCGTTTCAGGGCAGGTCGTGCACGCTCATCCGTAGGTGATCACCGAACGGGCGCCTTCGCCGCGACCCATTTCCTCGAACGCGCGGTTGATGTCCTGCAAGCCGATGCGCTGCGTGATCATTTCGTCCAGCAGCAGCTCGCCCTTCTTGTACAGCGCCGCGAAGCGGGGGATGTCCACTGCCGGCGAGGACGAGCCATAGCAGCTGCCCTGGATTTCGTACTCCGCCAGCAAGCCGGCCGCCGGCAAGCGCACGGACTGGTTGAGTGCGGCAATGCCCACGATGACCGCGCGCCCGGTGGGTCGGATCAGACTCCAGCACTGTTCCATGGTTTCCAGGCGACCCAGGGCTTCGAAAGCGAAGTGCACACCGAGCCCGCCGGTCAGTTTGCGCACCGCAGCCTGCACGTTCTCCTCGAACGGATGCAGCGTGTGGGTGGCGCCCATGCGCATCGCCAGCTCGCGCTTTTCGGGCACCGGATCCACGGCGATGATGATGCCGGCACCGGCGATGCGCGCCCCCTGGATGATGGACAGGCCGACCCCGCCGCAGCCGACCACCGCGACGCCGTCGCCGGCCTCGATCTGAACCGTGTTCAGCGCCGCGCCCGCGCCGGTGGTGACACCGCAACCGATCAGACAGGTGGATTCCAGCGCCGTGTCGTCCGGCACCTTGATGGCCGAGCCCGCCGGCATGACCATGTGCGACCCGAACGAGGCCAGTCCGCACATGGCGTAAACCGCTTGCCCATCCAGGGTCTTGTGCCGCGTGCTGCCGTCGATGTAGGTGCAGTTGTTGAGCAGCGCGCCCATCTGGACGCACATGAAATGTTTGTGCTCCTTGCACATGACGCATTCGCCGCAGCTGGGCGTCAGCGAACCGATGACCTTGTCGCCGGGCTTGAGGTGGCTGACGCCGGGGCCAACCTGCTCGACGATGCCGGCACCCTCATGGCCCAGCACGATGGGCATGGGCGCACGCAGCACGCCGTGGGCAATCGAGTAGTCGCTGTGACAGATGCCGCTTGCCACGGTGCGCACCAGAACCTCGTCTTGTTGCGGTGGCGCCAGCTCCAGTTCTTCGATCTGAAACGGCTGGCCCACCTCACGCAATACAGCGGCAGTAATTCGCATGACTTGGAGTTCTCGGTTGGTTGAAGTGGGTGTCGCGGTCAGTCCGGCTCGACCGGTCCGCGGCGACCGGCGATCCAGTCTTCGTAGAACGGTGGCAGATCCCGCGACGGACTGGAGGTGAAGCGTGCCGGCCGTTTTTCATGAAAGGCGCGGGTGCCCTCCCTGAAGTCATGTGTGAACACATGCAACAGGGTCAGGGATTCGGCCTTGTGTGCTTCGGCCGGGTGCTCGGCCGCGCAATTGCGCAGCAGCAGTTGCCGCGTCATGGCGATGGAGACGGGCGAACTGACGGCCACCAGCGAACGCGCATAGGCCATGGCGTGGTCCAACAGCTGATCGGCTGGCACCACTTCGCGCAACAAGCCGCCCGCCAGCGCTTCCTGCGCGTCGATCAGATGCGCGCGGTAGCACCACTCCAGGGCGCGACTGATGCCGACGAGGCGCGGCAGAAACCAGCTCGAGCAGGCTTCGGGCACCAGACCCACGCGTCCGAACACGAAACCGATGCGCGCATCCTGGCTGGCAAAGCGCGTATCCATGGGCAGCGTGAGCGTGGCACCGATGCCCACGCAGGCGCCGTTGATGGCGGCGATCACCGGCTTGGTGCAGGCGTAGATCGCCAGCGCCGAGCGGCCGCCGATGTCGCGGACCCCTCGCATGCCGGGGTCGTCGAAGTGCGCGTCCAGCTCGGCAAGCGTGGTGTCTGCCTTTTCCGGAACGACGAACTTTTCGAGCCCGGAGGATAGATCCGCGCCGGCACAGAACGCGCGTCCGTCTCCGGTGACGACGACGGCCCGTACCTCGTCGCGGTGATTCACGCCGCAGAAATAGTCTTCAAGTTCATCGGCCATGGTGGTGTTGAAAGCGTTCAACACCCCTGGCCGGTACAGGGTGAGGATGTCGATGCCGTCCTCGTGTCGAACCCGCAGGGTTTCATAGCTCATGCGGCGCCTCCGGCATTTTCGCGTGGGGTGACTTGGGCGGCGTCAGCCGCTGCGGCCTGTAGTTCGGCCATCAGGCGCACGACCTCAAACTGCGGCTGGCCATCGTTCAGGGCGGGCGCGATCGCCTGACCGTCGAGCTCGAAGCCCTCGTAGCCGCGGTCGGCCACGGCCTCGCACTGCTGCAGATAAAGCGCCAGACCGCCCGGATAATTGAGCATCTCGCGGGGCTTGCCGGGGACGTTGGCGCCCATGTACCAGGAGTCGGCGCGCGGGAACAGCGTCATCTGCGCCAGGCTGTGCACGATCTGCCCCCATACCGTTTCGGCGGTTTCGGTGGCCTCGATCCGGTCGACGCCCTTGTCGCGCAGATCGGCCAGGCAGCGCACCACCCAGTCGCCTTGCAGCTCGGCGCAGCTGGGTCCGTTGCAGAATCCCGAGGGGCTTTGCGGGCCGTAGAGATAGAGCAGGTTGGGAAACCCGGCGGTGGCCAGCCCCAGATAAGTGCGCGTGCCTTCAGCCCATCGCTGCTTCAGCGTCTGGCCGCGCGTGCCACGGATGTCGATGCTGGCCAGACCGCCGCTGACGGCGTCGAACCCGGTCGCCAGGACAATCACGTCGAAATCCAGTTCCTGATTGTGGGTGCGGATGCCGCGCACCGTGATCTCCTGAATGGGATCGGTGTTGACATCGATCAGACGCACGTTGTCCTGGTTGAAGATCTCGAAGTAGCCCTGTTCCAACGAGGGGCGTTTGGTCCCGAACGGGTAGGGTGGCTCCATCGGCGCCAGCAGATCGGCGATGTGCGGATCCCTGATTCGTGCCCGCGTCTTGTCACGCCAGAAGTCGTAGGCGGTCCGGTTGACTTCCTCGTTGGTGAGCACCTCCATCCAGGTGCCGATCCAGAAATGGAAGCCGCCTTCGTCCCACAGTTCCTGGAACTTGGCGTTGCGCTCGGCCGGACTCACCGCCAACGCCGAGCCGTCGAGCAGGCTGAAATCGAAGCCGCCAAAGGTGTCACGGCGTTTGGCGTAGCGCTGTGGGTAGTTCTGCTTCCACTGCGCAAGGGTCGCTGCATCCAGCTTGCGCTGGCCCATGGGCAGTGCCAGGCAGGGCGTGCGCTGAAACACGGTGAGCTGTGCGGCCTCACGGCTGGCGACCTGCGCCACCTGTACGCCGCTGGCGCCGGTGCCGATGATGGCCACGCGCTTGCCCTTGAAATCCAGGCCTTGCTGCGGCCAGCGCGCGGTATGGTGGCAATCGCCCTGGAAGCGTTCCAGGCCCTTCAGGTCGGGGATGAAGATCTTGGAACCGAAGCCGACGCAGAGCACCAGAAACTTGGCGCGCACCGGCTCGCCCGGGTCGATCTCGACCTGCCATTGCTGACGCGCGGCATCGAAGCTGGCGCCGCTGACGCGGGTGTTGAACTGGATGTCGCGGCGCAGGTCGAGCTTGCGGTCGACGAAGTCGAAGTAGCGGCGCAGCTCCTCCCAGCCGGGAAAACGCTCGCTCCAATTCCACTCTGACCAGATTTCTTCCAGGCCGTATTCGTACATCGGCACGTGGGTGTCGACACGCGCGCCGGGGTAGCAGTTCCAGTACCAGATGCCGCCCAGTTCAGCGCCGGCCTCGTACAGACGAACCCGCAGGCCGAGCGCGCGCAGTCTGTGGAGCTGGTAGAGGCCGGCAAAACCGGCACCGACCACCACCACGTCATATTCACTCTGACTCATGTCGTCCTCCAGGAACGATTCGAGCGTGTCAGTTCATGCCCAGCCGGGGGCGCACCCATTGCGCCATGCGTGCGATGGCTTCGTCGGCCTCTGGCGCGGTGCCGGCGAGAAACTGGAACACGTGCTGCATGTCCGGGAACTCATCGATCTTCACCTCGACACCGGCCTGGCTGGCGCGTTCGGCCAGGCGCCGGCTGTCATCGAGCAGCGTCTCGGCTTCGCCCACCTGGATGTAGATCGGCGGCATGCCGCCATAGTCGGTGTACAGCGGGTTGTTCAGCGGCGCCTTGGGGTCGCCGTTTTCGCCCAGCGAGAGCCCGCCCAGGCCCTGTGAGGTGTCGCGCGACACCAGCGCGTCGCGCTGCGCGTTGCTGTCGTAGCTTTCGCCGGAGGTGTCGGCGCCCGCCCAGGGCGACATCGGCATGCTGGCCGCTGGCATGGGCAGGCCCTGTTCGCGCGCGGCGGCCATCGTGGTGACCGCGAGTGCGCCGCCGGCCGAGTCCCCGGTGAAGGCGATATCGCCCGGCTTGAGGCCCTGCGTTTCCAGCAGCCAGCGGTAGGCCGTGACCATGTCGTTGACCGGCCCCGGCAGCGGATTCTCCGGCGCACGGTCATAGTGGACGATCAGCGCCCGGCAACCGACGGCCTTGGCGATGTGCCCGAACAGCTTGCGGTGGGTGTACATCGACCCCACCACATAGCCGCCGCCGTGCGAGCACAGCAGGGCCTTGGTCTGCGTCGCCCCCTTGGGGACCGCCCACATGGCGGGTACGCCGCCGGCATCGACCTCCAGGTAGTCCACGCCCCCCGGCTCGGCGGTCACATCCCCCCAGTGCTCGAACAATCGGCGCAGTTCGTCGACGTCGGCGTCCGGGTTTGCGGCCATCTCGGCCACCCAGCCGCGATAAAGCTTTTCCAGTTCCAGCGATTCCTTGCTTGCCATGATGTCTCCTCCAGTTGATCAGGTGTCGCTCGGGCGGTGAGCTCCGGCGCACTCTTGTGTTTGGAACGAATGTTAGGTAGACGAGCCTACCGCAAACATCCCGGCGCGGGTACCCCATAGCAGAGGTACGCACGCGCCGTTGGTCAGACAGCGATGCAGATGTTCTTGACCTCGGTATACAACTCGGCGCCGTCCTGGCCCCCTTCACGCCCTTGTCCGCTCTGCTTGTAGCCGCCGAAGGGCGATTCCCGCCACATGGCGTTGTAGGTGTTGACCCAGACCGTGCCCGCCTTGAGCGCGTGCGCCACCCGGTGCGCTCGTGCCAGATCGTGCGTCCACATGCCGGCTGCCAGGCCGTAGCTGACGTTGTTGGCCACGGCCAGCACTTCCTCTTCGGTCTTGAAGGTGGAGGTGGCCACGACCGGACCGAAAATTTCCTCCTGCGCGATGCGGTGGTGCGGCTGCACGTCGGTGAACACGGTGGGTTGGAAGAAGTAGCCTTCGCCGTCGCCCGGCGAGCCGCCCAGGGCCAGGGTGGCGCCTTGCTTCTGTCCCAGTTCCACGTAGCCGCTGACGCGCTCGAACTGATCCGCAGAAACCAGCGCGCCCATCCGCGAGGCCTTGTCAAAGGGATTGCCGGCCTGAATCTCCTTGACCGCAGCCAGGAAGGCGTCCATGAACTGATTGTGGATGCTTTCGTGCACCAGCACGCGCGATCCGGCCGTACACATCTGGCCCTGGTTGTAATAAATACCGGTGGTGACGCCGCGCACGGCACGCTTGATGTCGGCGTCCTCGAACACGATGTTCGGCGACTTTCCGCCCAGCTCCAGCGACACGCGCTTGAGCGTGTCGGCGCAGCCGCGCATGATCGACTTGCCGACTTCGGTGGAGCCGGTGAAGGTGATCTTGTCGATCCCCGGGTGCGCCACCATCGCCTTGCCGGTGTCACCGAAGCCGGTCAGCACGCTCACGATGCCCTTGGGCAGTCCCGCTTCGTCGAGAATGCCCGCCAGCGCCACGGCGGTCAGCGGCGTCTGCTCTGCCGGTTTCAGAATGACCGCGTTGCCCATCGCCAGAGCCGGTGCGATCTTCATCGCCGCCATCATCAGCGGGAAGTTCCACGGAATGATGGCGCCGACCACGCCCACCGGTTCGCGGCGTGTGTAGTCGAGGAATTTGGACGGCACCGGCAACACCTGCCCGGTGATCTTGTTGCTCCAGCCGGCGTAGTACTCGAACGCGCCTGCGGCGTTTTCCATGTCGCCGTACAGGGCTTCCAAGTAGAGTTTGCCGACGTCCAGGGATTCCAGCGTGGCGAGTTCGGTGGCGCGCTCGCGGATGATCTGGCCGACCTTCCACAGCAGGCGGCCACGATCAGCCGCCGACAGTCCCGCCCATTCCTTGCTGGCCAAGCCGGTCTGCGCGGCCTTGACCGCCAGATCGACATCGGCCTGGCCGGCAATGGCGACGTCGCACAGGGGTTTGCGCAGTGCCGGGTTCTCGTTGCTGTAGGACGCGGCGACGGCAGGCTCCTTCCAGTGGCCGCCGATGAACAGTCTGCTGCAATCGGGCAGGGCGATGTTGTTTTCCATGGTGTCCTCTCTCTTCCTTTGATCATGATTTTTTCGAATGTTCAGACGCTACGGCCGGGATGTTGCGGCAGGCGGTCACGTTCGAATGTTTGCAGCGCCGGCTCGCGCTGTTGGCGCGTGTTGATCTGGCCGACCCCAAACCCATGATGGTGGCGCAGCTACCTTTTGGCAAAGCCCTGGCGAGCCGATTCGGCAGCGCCCGCAGGCCGTTGCCTGCGGCGACCAAGCGCGCACCGCGCGGGCGGGCAGGGGTCGTCGCAAACCTTGCCGTGGCATCGCCCCGACTGCGCTGGCGACCCCCAGCGGGCAGCGCCCACGCTGTGATTCCGGCGCGGCCTGCGGCACGGCACGGTTCAGCGCCGGATCCGTTCGGTGCCCCGATCCGGCATCGTCGGCGCCAGAGCCGGCAGGCTTGTCTTTTGCCGCACGCTGCGCGAGCATCCAGCCGCGCCAACCCCGTTGACAGGCGCATCGCACCGCCGATGCGCGATGCGTCACCGCCTTCACCAACAAAATCATGACCCGAACACTGAGATTCGCGCGTCAAGCCCGAGCCGGGCGAGGAGATTGATGTCCCAGCGATTGCTGTTTCCGCACGAGCGCCTGCCGGAGGTGACCGAGACGCTGCGACACCAGGTCCGCGCGTTCCTGCGCCAGGAGCTGGCAGCGGGCACCTTCGTGCCCGGCAGCGATTCCTGGATGAACGCCTCGCCGGCGTTTTCGCGCAAGCTTGGTCGCGCAGGCTGGCTCGGCATGACCTGGCCCAGCAAATACGGCGGCGCCGAGCGCAGCTCGCTGGAACGCTATGTGGTCACCGAAGAGCTGCTGTCGGCCGGTGCGCCGGTGGGCGCGCACTGGATTTCGGATCGGCAGACCGGTCCGATGCTGCTGCGCTACGGCACCGAGGCGCAACGTCAGCGATTCTTGCCGGAGATCGCGCGCGGCGAATGCTTTTTCGCCATCGGCATGAGCGAGCCCGACGCCGGCTCCGATCTGGCCTCGGTACGCACCCGTGCCGACCGTGTGGACGGCGGCTGGCGCTTGACGGGCCGCAAGATCTGGACGAGCTTCGCGCACCAGGCGCACTGCATGATCGTGCTGTGCCGAACCTCGCCCCGCGAACAGAATCGACACGCCGGACTCAGCCAGTTGCTGGTGGAACTGGACGCCAAGGGCATCCAGATGCGCCCCGTCCTCAATCTGGCGGGGCATCACCATTTCAACGAAGTGGTGTTCGACGAGGTATTCGTGCCGGACACGTGCGTGATCGGCGAAATCGGCCAGGGCTGGACGCAGGTAGTCAGCGAGCTCGCCTACGAGCGCAGTGGTCCGGAGCGATTTCTCAGTTACTACCCGGTGCTGGCCAGTCTGCTCGACCCGCTGGCCGCGCAGCTCGGCGAGGTCGACAGTCCGTTGACCACGGCGGTCGGCGCGCTGGTCACGCAGCTGGCAACCCTGCGGCAGATGTCGCTGTCCATCGCCGCTCGTCTGCAGGCCGGCAGCTCGCCGGAAGTCGAAGCGGCGGTGGTCAAGGATCTGGGGACGCGCTTCGAGCGCCTGTTGCCAGAACAGGCTCGCCTGATTGCCGCCAACGCCGGCATTTCATTGCACGATGGCGAGTTCGGTCGACTGCTGGCCGAGGCGGTGTTGCGCGCGCCATCGTCCACCTTGCGCGGCGGCACCAACGAAATCCTGCGCGGCGCAATTGCACGAGGACTGGGACTGCGATGAGCGAATCAACCCAACTGCTGTTGCAGACGGCCGACCGCATCTTCACCGACCTGAGCACGGTGGCCTGCGTCAACGCCCTGGAGCAGGGTCAGTGGGCACAAGACCTGTGGCACGCGCTGGAAGAAAACGGGCTTGCCAACGCGCTGTTGCCGATGACCTGCGGAGGCGCCGAACTGGGGCTGGCCGATGGCATGGCCCTGCTCAAGGTGGCGGGCTATCACGCCGCGCCGGTGCCGCTGGCCGAACACTGGCTGGCGGGCCTGGCGCTGGTCGATGCCGGCCAGTCGCTGCCGAGCGGGGCGTTGACGATCACGCCGCCGGAGCCGGCGAGCGCCGCCTCTTCGGGTACGCACCGACGCGTGCCCTGGGGGCGCGATCTGCCGGTTGTGGCGCTGGATGGCGCTGATGACCAGCGACGCCTGAAGCTTTATCCGCGTGCGCGGGTACTGAAGCAGGACGTCAACCCGGCCGGCGAACCGCGCGACGATCTGGATCTTGCGCAATCCGAATCCAGTCTGGATGCCGCATCGTCGATTGACGCCACGCGCTGGCTGGCACTGGGCGCGCTGATGCGCAGTGCGCAGATGGCTGGCGCCTTGCAGCGCTGTCTGGCGCTGGCCTCGGCGTACGCGCTGGAACGCAAGCAGTTCGGTCGCCCGCTGGCAGCCTTCCAGGCCATTCAGCAGACGCTGGCACTGCTCGCCGCCGAGGTGGCGGCAGTGGATGCCGCCGTTGACGCCGCCGCCGCCGCCGCCCAATCCGGCGACGGTCTGTTCGACATTGCGGTGGCCAAGGCGCGCGCCAGCATGGCGGTGGATTCGGCGACGAAGATTGCCCACCAGGTCCATGGCGCGATGGGTTTCACCCACGAGCACCGTCTGCACCACTACACCCGGCGGCTGTGGAGCTGGCGCGACGAGTTCGGCACCGAGGTGTACTGGAACACGCTGCTCGGCCGCAAGGCGCTGGAGGTTGGCGGCGCAGGTCTGTGGCCATTTCTGACCGGACTCGGCGGCAGCGCCGCAGTCTGAGCCGCCACCCCGCAATAACGACAACGGAGGAAAAACATGATTTTGCATGATGAAAAGACGATTCGGGAATACACCGCCGCCGGTTACTGGGGCACGACGACGCTGATCGACACGCTGCGCGAACAGGTTGCCGCGCACGGTGATCGGGTCGCGCTGATCGACCCGGCCGACCGCAGCGAGCTGGTGGGGACGCCGCCCCAGGAGAAGACCTGGGCAGAAGTGGGCGCGGCCGCGCAGGCCATCGCCACCCGGTTGCTGGAGTTGGGCCTGAAGAAGGACGAGGTGGTCATCATGCACCTGCCCAATGTCTGGGAGCTGGTGGTGCTGTACTTCGGCGTGAGCATGGCCGGCGGCATTCCTTCGCCCTTGGCCATGCAGTGGCGTCAGCACGAGCTTGGACACGTTGCGCAAACCACCGGCGCCCGCTTCTACATCGCGGCCGATCAGTTCAAGGGCAACCAGTACCTGAGCCTGGTGGACAAGCTGCCCGGCGACCACCAAATCGAGCATCGCATTGGCCTTGAGACGCTGACCCAATGGGCCGGCGGCGCGTCGAATCCGGCGTTGCTGTCGCAGGTGTCGCTGGACGCCAATGATGTGTTCACGCTGTGCTGGACCTCCGGTACCGAGTCGCTGCCCAAGGGCACACCGCTGTCGCACAACAACTGGTTCTTCCAGTCCGGTCGGGTGCTGTCGCTGGTCGATGTGCGGGATGGGGACCGCGTTCTCTGTGCGGCACCGATCGTCAACATGACCGGCGTCGGCGCGATGATGCTGCCTTGGCTGTTCAACGCCGGCACCCTGATTCTGCATCATCCGCTGAACCTGGAACTGTTCGTCCAGCAGCTGGCTACCGCCGGCGTGCAGTTCTCCAGCCTGGTGCCGGCCATGCTCAACATGATCTGCAAGCTGCCCAACGTTGACCAGATCGATCTGAGCCAGATTCGCACGCTGGCGGTCGGTTCGGCACCGCCGTCGGCCTACGCCATCGAGGCGTTCAAGCGGCGCTGGAATATCGAGATCATCAATCTGTGGGGGCAGAACGAGGGCACTGCCCTGGTCGCCGGACCGCACGACGTACCCGACCCGTCGCAGCGGGTGGATCACTTGCCCTGGTGGGGGTGCCAAGGCACGCAGTGGCCGTCGGCGATTCCCGGCGTGCAGGTCAAGATCGTCGGCGAGGACGGCGCTGCCGTCACCGAGCCGGGCGGCGTGGGCGAGCTGGCCTACAAGGGGCCGAATGTCTTCCCCGGCTATTTCAAGCGGCCGGACGTCAATGCCAAGTCCTTCGACGCCGATGGCTTTTTCTATACCGGCGACACCTTCAAGATCCTGGAAGACCATTTTGTCAGCTTCTTTGATCGCAAGAAGGACATCATCATCCGCGGCGGTTTCAACATCAGCGCCGCCGAGGTCGAGAACATGGCGCTGGGGCATCCGGCCGTCGTTGACTGCGCCGCCATCGCAGTGCCGGACGACATCATGGGCGAGAAAGTCTGCCTGTGCGTGGTGGCGCGTGACCCGGCGCATCCGCCGACGCTGACCGAGGTCACCGACTGGATGCGTGAACAGGGCTTTGGCAGTTACAAACTGCCAGAGTCGCTGCGGGTGGTCGAAGCCATTCCGCGCAACCCGGTCGGCAAGATCCTCAAGCGCGAACTGCGCGAGGCGACGACCCCCGCCAACTAGCAAGTCACATTCCGCACGCGGATCGCGCGCCGCGTCGCGGACGCCTCGAGGCTTGCCCGGGGGCTTGCGCTTGCAAGCTCGCGCGGGCAATCTCAGGGTTCACGGATCGCGTCGCCGTGGCTGTGGCGGACATCCCGAACGACGCCGAAACCTGGGGGAGAACATTGTCGATGTCCAGCGAATCAGGAGAAATTGCGGTCAAGAAATCTATCAAGCGTTTGATAGATTTCAGGGGCGCGGTCGCGGCCCGACGCCCTCCACCAGTACGCGTATCACCGCCACCTTGCTCATCGACGCCGTCTGGTAGCGGCGCAAATTTCCAGGAGTTTTGAATCCGATGGCCCTGATGCCTTCCCGGGTGGCGTCCTCGAGCGAGGACTTCCGCCTCAACCGCGAGGCCTATCTGGCCCGCGTGGCCGACCTGCGCCAGCGGCGTTCCGAAGCCAGCGCCGGCGGACCCGAACGTGCCCGGCGGCTGCACAAGAAGCGCGGCCAGATGCTGCCGCGCGAGCGAGTGACGGCGCTGATCGACGCCGGCTCGCCGTTTCTGGAATTCTCGCACCTGGCCGGCGAAGGCCTGTATGAAGGCGTTCCGCCCGGCGGCAGCATCATCACCGGCGTAGGGCTGATTGCGGGGCGCCCGTGCATGGTCATCGCCAACGACGCGACCGTAAAGGGCGGCACTTATTACGGCATCACCTGCAAAAAGCACGTGCGCGCGCAGCGCTTTGCCTGGCAGCACCGCCTGCCTTGCATCACGCTGGTTCAGTCCGGCGGTGCCAACCTGCCGGACCAGCCCCATGTGTTCCCGGACTGGGGGCAGTTCGGCACTATCTTCTGGAATCAGATCCGCATGTCGGGCGAAGGCATCGCGCAGATTGCGACCGTGCATGGGACCTCCACCGCCGGTGGCGCTTATATGCCTGCGCTGTGCGACCAGAACGTGATCGTCCGCAACCAGGGACGCATGTTTCTGGGCGGGCCACAGCTGGTGTACGCGGCGACCAAGGACGAGGTGGACGAGGAGACGCTGGGCGGCGGCGAGATGCATTCGAGCGTCAGCGGCGTCACCGATTATCTGGCCGAGAGCGACGGCCACGCCATCGCCATCGTGCGCGACCTGGTCGCCAATCTCGGCACGCCGCCGGCGCAGCGCTGGAAGGTGCTGCCGCCGCAACCACCGCTGCATGACCCCAACGACATCTACGGCATCGTCAGTCGCGACACCCGCGTGCCGACCGACAACCGCGAGATCGTCGCCCGACTTGTCGACGGTAGCCAGTTTCGCGAGTTCAAGCCGCTGTACGGTGAAACCCTGATTTGCGGCTTTGGCCGCATGATGGGCTTCGAGGTCGGGATTCTGTGCAACAACGGCGTGCTGTTCTCCGAGTGCGCGATGAAGGCCGCGCACTTCATCGATCTTTGCTGCAAACGCGACATCCCGCTGCTGTTCATGGCCGATGTCACCGGCTTCATGGTCGGTCGCGAAGCCGAGGAGGCCGGCATTGCCAAGCACGGCGCCAAGATGATCACCGCCATGGCCTGCGCCGAAGTCCCCAAGTACACGCTCATCATCGGCGCCTCCTACGGCGCCGGCTACCTGGCCATGTGCGGTCGCGCGTTCAAGCCCAACGCCATGTTGATGTGGCCCAGCGGTCGCGCCGCGATCATGGGGCCGGATCAGGCCGCAACCACGCTGGCCATGGTCAAGGACGACATCCACAAGCGCGAGGGCACCAGCTGGACCCAAGCCGAACGCGAAGCCTACATGGCGCCCACGCGCAAGACCTTCGAGGATTTTGCCGACGCCTACAATTTCGCCCGCAATACCTGGTGCGACATGGTGATTGACCCCCTGGAAACACGCACCGTGATGGGACTGCTGCTGGAACTGGCGGGCCGCGCGCCCACACAGCCGACCGAGTTCGGCGTGTTCCGCATGTGAGGATGAGATCACCATGAGCGTACTGACTTCCCACGTATCAACCGCCAGCGAGGAATTCGCGCGCAACCGCGCGGCCTATCTCGAACAGATCGCCGAGCTTCAAACGCGCCGCAGCCAGGCCAGTGCCGGTGGGTCGGAAAAGGCGCGCGCGCTGCACAAGCGCCGTGGCCAGTTGCTGCCGCGCGAGCGCATCAGCGCCTTGCTCGATCCCGGTTCGCCTTTTCTGGAATTCGGCCATATGGCGGGCGAGGGGCTGTACGAAGGCGTGCCGCCCGGTGCCACCGTCATCACCGGCGTCGGCATGGTGCAGGGCCGCGCCTGCATGCTCATCGTCAATGAGGCGACGGTCAAGGGCGGCACCATGTTCGGCATGACCACCAAGAAGCACACGCGGGCGCAGCTGTTTGCCTGGCAGCACCGCCTGCCGTGCATCACCATGGTGCAGTCCGGCGGCGGCTTCCTGCCCGACCTGGCGAACATCTTTCCGGACGAGGGGCATGCCGGTTCGATCATGTACAACCAGGTGCGCATGTCGGCCGAGGGCATCGCCCAGATCGCCATCGTGCATGGGCCGTCCACCGCCGGCGGCGCCTACATTCCGGCGCTGTGTGACGAGGTCGTGATCATCCGCAACCAGGGCGCGATGTTTCTCGGCAGCCCGCAGCTGGTCTACGCCGCGACCAAGGAAGTGATCGACGTCGAATCGCTCGGCGGCGCGCAGATGCACAGCACCATCAGCGGCGTCACCGATCACATGGCGGAGAACGACAGTCACGCCCTGGCCATCACCCGCGACATCGTCGCGCGGCTGGAGCCCAGGCCGGCCTTGCGCTGGCCGCTGGCGCCACCGCAACCGCCGCGTTACGACCCGACCGAAATCTACGGCTTGTTCAGCGCGGATCGCCGGGTACCCAACGACACCCGCGAGATTCTGGCGCGACTGGTCGATGACAGCCAGCTGCAGGAATTCAAGCCGCTGTTCGGCGACACCCTGATCTGCGGCTTCGCCAACATCCACGGCTATCCCATCGGCATCCTGGCCAGCAACGGCGTCATGTTTCCGGAGAGCGCGGTCAAGGGCGCGCACTTCATGGAAATGTGCTGCAAGCGCGACGTGCCGATGCTGTTTCTGGTCGACACCCCGGGTTTCATGGTGGGCACCACGGTGGAGCGCGCCGGCATTGCCAAGCACGGTGCCAAATTCATGACCGCGATGGCTTCGGCCAACGTGCCCAAGTACACACTCATCACCGGCGCGTCCTATGCCGCCGCCTACATGGCGATGTGCGGTCGCGGCTTCAGTCCGCACTGCATGATGATGTGGCCGACCGCGCACGCGGCGCTGATGGGACCGGATCAGGCGGCGACCACACTGACCATGGTGCGCGAGACCATTCATCAGCGTGACGGCGGCAGCTGGACCGACGCCGAACGCGAGGCCTTCCAGGCGCCGATCCGGCAAGAATTCACTGACTTCGCAAGCCCCTACAACTACGCACGCAACCTCTGGTGCGACATGGTCATCGAACCTGGCGAGACCCGCCAGGTGATGGCCCTGTTGCTGGATCTCGCCGGCCGCACCAAGGCTGTCCCGACCCGCATGGGCGTGTTCCGCATGTGATGCCCGGCCGACTCCAACCTGACCATCGACCATGTTCAAGAAAATTCTGATCGCCAACCGTGGCGAAATTGCCTGCCGCATTGCCCGGACCTGCCGTCGCCTGGGCGTGTCCGCAGCCGGCGTTCACTCCAGCGCCGACCGGGACGCCCTGCACGTACGCCAGATCGGCCAAAGCATCGAGATCGGCGGCGCGCCGGCGGCCGAGAGCTATCTGCGCATTGACCGCGTGATCGAGGCGGCCAAGCGCGTGGGCGCCGAGGGCATTCATCCGGGTTTCGGTTTTCTGGCCGAAAATGCGGCGTTTGCCCGTGCCGTTGAAGCCGAGGGCCTGGCCTTCATCGGCCCCACGCCCGAGGTCATCGACCGGCTCGGCGACAAGGCCCTGGCCAAGCGCGAGGCCATCGCCGCCGACGTGCCGGTAGTGCCGGGCAGCGACGGCGCCAGCGACGACGCCACGGCGATCGCGCAGACGGTTCGCGGCCTGAAACTGCCGGTGATGCTCAAGGCCGCGGCCGGCGGTGGCGGCAAGGGCATGCGCGCGCTGCATGATCTGGACACGCTGGAAGGGGACATCGAATCCGCGATGCGCGAGGCCAAGAACTCCTTCGGTTCGCCGGCCCTGATCGTCGAGCAGATGATCGAGCATGCGCGCCACGTTGAGGTACAGATCGTCGGCGACGGCATGGGCAAGGTCATCCACCTGTTCGAACGCGAATGCACCCTGCAGCGCCGCCACCAGAAGCTGGTCGAAGAAGCGCCCGCCGCGCCGTTGGCGCCGGGTGTGCGCGAACGCCTGCTGGCCGATGCGGTGCGCCTGGGCGAGCGCCTGCGGTATCGCAATGTCGGCACGGTGGAGTTCATCGTGCAGGGGGATCAATACTATTTCCTGGAGGTGAATCCGCGCTTGCAAGTGGAGCACCCGGTCACCGAGGAGGTGACCGGGCTGGACGTAGTGGAGCTGATGCTGCGCATTGCCTCGGGCGAAGGCCTGTCGCTGGAACAAGGTCAGGTGCAGCTCAGCGGTCACGCGGTGGAAACGCGCATTTGCGCCGAAGACGCGGCGGCCAATTTCCTGCCATCGACGGGCCGGCTCGCGCATGCAAGTTTCCCGACGCGCGGCGTGCGGGTGGAGACCGGGGTCGATAGCGGCAGCGAAGTCACGCCCTGGTACGACCCGATGCTGGCCAAACTCATCACTTGCGCGCCGACGCGCGATCAGGCGATGGACCGCATGCAGCTCGCACTCGACGAAATGAGCGTGTTCGGCGTCATCACCAACCGCGACTTCCTCAAGCGCTTGCTGGCCTTGCCGGAAACGCGCGACGGCAGTTTCCACACGCGCATGATCGACGAGCGCATGGCCGCCTGGACGCTGGAGCGCACGTCGCAGGACCAGACCACCCTGGCGATCGCCGCCTACGTCTGGCTGCTCGGCAACCGGGCCGAGCCTGCGGCCGGCGTCTGGTCCGCCACGGCGCTGAGCGGCTGGCAGATGGCCGATGCGGGCGACGGTCTGGCGCCGATCCCGGCCCTGCAACTGCAACGCGGCGAGGTGTCGGCCCCCATCCGGTTCGCGCCGCTGACCGCCGACGGCAGCCTGCGTCTGGCGGTGGGCGAGACGAACATGGAACTGAACCTGCGTCCGCTGGGAGACGACCGCTATCTGGCCATCCTCGACAGCCGCCGCGTGAACGTGCGCGTCATCCAGGACGGCCACATCATTCACGTGCAGGACGATGCCGGCACCCACGCCTTCGAGGCGCTGCCGTACCTGAGTTACATCAGCGCCACCGCCGAGGCCAGTGGCGAACTGCGGGCGCCGATGATGGGAATGATCCTCAAGGTCAATGTCGAGGTCGGCGATGCCGTCAAGGCTGGCGACGTGGTCGCAGTGCTGGAATCGATGAAGATGGAAATGCGCATCTGTGCCGAAGCCGACGGCGTGGTCGAGTCCACCCACTGCAGTCAGGGCCAGACCGTGGAGCGCAATGCCGTGGTGGTGCGCATCGGCAAGGCAGCCTGAGGACAGAAACCATGAACGATTTTGAAACCATCACGCTGGACATCGACGCAGCCGGCGTTGCGCGCCTGACCCTTGCACGTCCGGCGGTCCACAATTCGCTCAATCCCACCATGTTCGGTGAAATCGCAGCCGCGCTGGACATCATCGAAGCCGATCCGGACGCGCGGGTGCTGGTGCTGTCCGGTCAGGGCGAGAGTTTCTGCGCAGGTGGCGACTTCCGCTGGCAACAGAGCCAGCGGGATCAGACGCGTGCCGAGCGCATCCGCAGCGGGCGCCCACTGGCCGACATCCTCGCCCGGCTCGACAGCTTTCCACGCCTGGTCATCGGACGCATCAATGGCCCGGCCTATGGCGGTGGTGTCGGCCTGATCTCGGTCTGCGACGTGGCGGTGGCGGTGGACAGTGCGCGCCTGGCGCTCACCGAAGTGCGCCTGGGCCTGGTGCCCGCCACCATCTCGCCGTATGTGGCCGCCAAGCTCGGCGCCAGCCAGGTGCGGCGCGTGATGCTCAACGCGCGGCCAATGACGGCGACCGAAGCGCGGCGTCTGGGTCTGGTGCATGAAGTGGTCGCGGTCGACCAGCTGGACGAGGCGATCAACGCCGAGCTGGACCTGGCGCTGTCCTGCGCGCCCGGTGCCGTGGCCATGACCAAGCGTCTGGCGCAATACGTGCTGCGCCACAACGAAGCCGACAATCTCATCTACACCGTGGACCGGCTCGCCGACTTCTGGGAAACCGAGGAAGCCAAGGAAGGCATGCAGAGCTTTTTCGACAAGCGCAAGCCGTCCTGGCACCGCAAGCATGCGCCGCGCTGAGGGCCGCAAACCATGAGCCAGGATCCTGCCGCGACCGACGCCCCCTTTGACTGGACGCCGACGCCCGAACAGGTCGAAGGCAGTGTGCTCAGCGCCTTTCTGCGACAAGTGGGCGAACAGAGTTTCGAGTCGCTCGGCACGCGCGCCGACGCCGACCCGGGCTGGCTGATGGAGCAGGTGTTCCAGTTCTGCGACTTTCGCTTCTACACGCCTTACACCCAGATGCTGGACCTGTCCGCGGGCCAGCCCTGGTCTCGCTGGTGCGTGGGCGCCAGTACCAACATCGTGCTCAACTGCATCGATCGCCACCGTGGCACGGCGGCGTGGGATCAGACCTTTCTGGTGTGGGAGGGCGAGAACCCCGACGAGCAGCGCCGGCTCAGCTATGCCGAGTTCGACGCCGAAATCTGCCGGCTCGCAGGTACGCTCAGGCAACTCGGTATCGGCAAGGGCGATGTGGTGGGCATCTACATGCCCAACCTGCCGGAAACCTTCATCGCCTTCTTCGCGATTCTGAAGATCGGCGCCATTGTCATGCCGCTGTTCTCCGGCTTCGGTCCGCAGCCGCTGATCACGCGCCTGCAGGATGGCGGCGCGCGCGCCGTCATCACCGCGGACGGCACCTGGCGCCGTGGCAGCGTGGGCGCAATGAAGCCGGTGCTGGACGAGGCGCTCACGCAACTGCCCAGCGTCGAGCATGTGGTGGTCGTGCGGCGTCTGGGCGAGAAGCTGCCGGTGGCGATGCAGGCCGGTCGCGATCACTGGTGGCATGAGCGCGTCACGCCACAGCCGCCGACCCTGGCCACCGAACCGATGGACGCCGAAGCCCCGGCCGTGCTGCTGTACACCTCCGGCACCACCGGCAAGCCCAAGGGCTGCGTGTGGACGCACGTGAGCTTTCTTGGCTCCATGGTCACGCGCGACATGCACATCTGCTGCGACTTCCGCGCCGGGGATCGTTATTTCTTTCTCAGCGACATGGGCTGGATGGTGGGCGCCATGTGTGCCTGCATCCCCAGCTACTTCGGCGGCAGTCTGCTGGTGGCCGAAGGCACGCCGGACTATCCCGACACCGGTCGCTTCTGGCGCCTGATCCAGGACCACGCGGTGAGCTATCTGGGCGTTGCGCCCACCTTGATCCGCAACCTGATGCGCTACGGCGACGAGGAAGTCGAGCGCTACGACCTGTCCAGCCTGCGCATGCTGCATTCCGGCGGTGAAGCCTGGACCGCCGCGCCCTGGCGCTGGATGTTCGAGCACGTCGGCAAGCGGCGGCTGCCGATTCTCAACATCGTCGGTGGCACCGAGGTGGGCGGCTGCAATCTGGTGAGCACGCTGCATCATCCACAGCGTCCGAGCTCTTTCTCCGGGCCGGCGCTCGGCGTGGGCCTGGATATTGTCAGCGAAACCGGCGAATCCCTGGCGGACGGGCAGGTGGGTGAACTGGTGCTGCGTCAGGCCAATATTGGCATGACCAAGAGCCTGTGGAAGGACGACGCACGCTATCTGGACAGCTACTGGAACACGCTGCCCGGCCTGTGGGTCCACGGCGACTTCGTGCGCCGCGACGCCGACGGCATGTACTACGTGCTGGGCCGCTCCGACGACACCATCAAGGTCTCCGGCAAGCGCACCGGCCCCACCGAGATCGAGAATCTGCTCACCGCCACCGGAACCGTCTCCGAGGTCGCGGTGATCGGCGTGCCCGACGAATCCAAGGGTTCGGCTATCGTCTGCGTCTGCGTGCCGATGTCCGGCGTGGTGGCCGACCACGGGCTGCGGCAGCAATTGTCGAAGGCCGTGGTCGACGGCATGGGCGCGTCCTACCGGCCCAGATCCGTGGTGTTTGCCGACGAACTGCCCAAGACGCGCAACCTTAAGGTCATGCGCCGAGTGGTGCGCGCCGTCTACCAGGGCAGTGATCCGGGTGACCTGTCGGCGCTGGTCAATCCGCAGACGGTCGAGGATCTGCGGCGGCGCTTTGCCGACGGCTGAGTCCTGTTCCGTTCCGATGATTCCCAGAGGTATATCGATGTCCACCACCGAAGCTGCAAACCAAGCCAACCCGCTGTTGCTGGACCAGCAAGGCGGCCGCCTGTATGTCACCTTCAACCGCCCTGAGCGACGCAATGCGCTGAACGACGCAATGCTGCTGGCGCTGGAAGACCTCATCAGCCGGCTGGAGAACGACCACAGCGTGCGCGTGGTCATCATCCGTGGCGCCGGCGGGCATTTCTGCGCCGGCGGTGACATTCGCGAACGTCGCGCGCAGACCAACGAGTCACGGCCCGGCGTGGATATCGCCATGGAGCGCAACATCCGCGCCGGACGCATGTTCCTGCGCCTGGCGCGCCTGCCGCAGACCACCGTGGCGGTGGTCGAAGGGTTCGCGCTCGGCGGCGGCTTCGGCTTTGCCTGCACCTTCGACATCACGCTGGTGATGCACGATGCGAAGATGGGGCTGGCGGAAACCCGCATCGGCGTGGCGCCGGCACAGATCGCGCCGCACGTCGTGCGCCGCGTGGGCCTGTCCAATGCACGCTATCTGGGCCTGACGGGCCGCCGCATCGGCGGTGCCGAAGCGGTCCGCATGGGCGTGGCGCATGAGGTCGCCCAATCCACCGAGGAACTGGACGCCCGCCTCACCAGCCTGCTCGACGACATCGATGCCTGCGGACCCATGGCCTGCGCGGCCACCAAGGCGATCATGAACCGTGTCGGCGAGATGCCGCTGGACGCGCTGATCGAATACGCCGGCGCTCGCTTCGGCGAACTCAACCGCGGCGCCGAAGGAATCGAGGGTCAGCAGGCCTTTCTGGAGAAGCGCAAACCGCGCTGGCCCAGCCTGGGCTGAACCCGCATGACGTTCTCGACGCTGTTGATTGCCAACCGTGGCGAGATCGCCTGCCGCATCGCGCGCAGCGCACGCACGCTCGGCTACCGCAGCGTCGCCGTATACAGCCAGGCCGATTGCGACGCGCTGCACACCGAAAGTGCCGACGTGGCGGTGTGCATCGGCGCGGCGGCGCCGTCGGCAAGCTATCTCAACATCCCGGCGCTGATCGAGGCCGCGCGCCGCACGGGCGCCGACGCCATCCATCCCGGCTACGGCTTCCTGGCCGAAAACGCCGACTTCGCGCGCGCCTGCGCGGCGGCGGGCATCTGCTTCGTCGGCCCTTCGCCCGAAGCCATCGACGCCATGGGCAACAAGCGGGCGGCGCGTCGGCGCATGGCCGCGGTCGGTGTGCCCTGTGTGCCGGGCTACGACGAAGGCGCGCAGGACGACGCCGTACTGATCGCCGCGGCCAGCCAGATCGGTTATCCGCTGATGGTCAAGGCGGCGGCCGGCGGCGGCGGGCGCGGTCTGCGCCGCGTGTCGCAGGCCGACGCCCTGCCGGCGGCGCTGGCCGCCGCACGCGCCGAAGCACAGTCCGCCTTCGGCAGCGGCGAGCTGATTCTGGAACGCGCGATTGAAGACGCGCGCCATGTCGAAGTGCAGGTGTTCGGCGACACCCATGGCCACATCATCCATCTCGGCGAACGCGATTGCTCGGCGCAGCGACGCAATCAGAAAGTGCTGGAGGAGTCCCCTTCGCCGGCGGTGGACGCGGCACTGCGGGCGCGCATGGGGCAGACCGCGGTGGCGGCGGCGCGCGCCATCGGCTACGTCGGTGCCGGCACCGTCGAGATGCTGCTGGCCGCCGACGGCAGCTATTACTTTCTGGAAATGAACACGCGCCTGCAGGTCGAACACCCGGTGACCGAATGCGTGACCGGCCTGGACCTGGTCGAATGGCAGTTGCGCGTTGCCGCCGGCGAAGCCTTGCCATTGAACCAGCAGCAGCTGCAGCTGCGTGGACACGCCATCGAGGCGCGGCTGTACGCCGAAGACCCGGATGCCCATTATGCGCCGCAGACCGGCGAGATCCTGTACTGGCGCGCGCCCGGCACGGACCTGGCACGCACCGATACCGGCATCGACCAGGGCCGACATGTCGGCGCCGACTACGACCCCATGCTGGCCAAGATCATCGCCCACGGCGCCAACCGTGAGCAGGCGCGCCGCAAGCTGGTGCGCGCGCTGGAAGAAACCGTGCTGCTGGGCTTGCGCAGCAATCGGGCGCAATTGATCGAGCTGTTGCAGGACCAGGTGTTTCGCCACGGCGCGGCGACCACCCGTTGGCTCGACACCCGAACGCCGTCACGACCCGAGCAGACCCTTGCCGCACGCCAGGCGGGCGCGCTGATGGCGGTCATCGCCAGTCTTGCGCCCGGCGCCAGCGGCTGGCGCAGCAGCGGACGCCTGTCGTGGACGATCAAACTGCTGCGCGGCAGCGGCGACGATCCCGTGCCGGTCTGCTGCACCGTTACCCAAACACCCGAAGGTTTCACGGTCAGCGACGGCGAAGGCGTCGAAACACGGCTGCTGACGGTGGCGACCGCGACCGCACCACGCTACGTGTTCGAGATCGACGGTGTTCGTCGCACGATCCATGCGGCGCTGGCCGCCGACGGCGTCTGGCAGTTACAGGACGGGGCGCGGTACTGGACGTTCGAACGACCCGCGTCGAACGCGGCCGGCGCCGTTGCCGCGGCCAGCGGCGCGGTGGCGCCGATGAGTGGGCGGGTGGCGGAAATCTTCGTCGCGGCCGGACAGACGGTTGACAAGGGAGCGCTGCTGATGACCCTGGAAGCCATGAAGATGTATCACGAGATCCGCGCCGGTCGTGGCGGCCGGGTGGCCGAGTTGCTGGTCACGGTGGGGCAGCAGGTTGATCCGCGTCAGGCGCTGCTGCGACTGGAGGCGGCGGCGTGAGCACGCCAACGGTGCGCATCGGCGGCGCCTCCGGTTACTGGGGCGACACCGCAAACGGACCCGAGCAGCTGGTGCTGCACGGCGATGTGCAATACCTGGTGTTCGACTACCTCGCCGAAGTCACCATGGCGATTCTGGCCAAGGCACGCCGCAAGTCGCCCGATGCCGGCTACGCGACCGACTTCGTCACCCGCGTGATCCGGCCGCTGGCCGGCGAAATCGCACGCCGCCGAATCCGCGTGATCGCCAACGCCGGCGGCGTGAACCTGGCGGCGTGCGCCAAAGCCATCGGCGCGGCGCTCGACGAAGCCGGGGTTTCGCTGAAAGTCGGCATCGTCGAAGGCGACGATCTGCTGCATCGCAGCGACGAACTGCGTGCGCGCGGCGTGCGCCAGATGTACAACGGCAAGCCGCTGCCGGACCCGCTTGCCAGCTGCAACGCCTATCTTGGGGCATTTCCGATTGCCGCGGCGCTGGACGCGGGCGCCGATATCGTCGTCAGCGGCCGCGTGGTCGACAGCGCCGTGACCCTGGGCGCGCTGATTCACGAATTCGGCTGGACGCCGCAGGACTGGGATCGCCTCGCCGCCGGCACGCTGGCCGGGCATCTGATCGAATGCGGTTGTCAGGCCACCGGCGGCAACTTCACGGACTGGGAGCAGGTGGCGCCGGATTGGCACCGCATGGGGTTTCCCATCGCCGAGTGTTCGGCCGACGGTAGCTTCGTCATTACCAAGCCGACGGGTACCGGCGGCCTGGTTTCACCGCTCACCGTGGGCGAGCAGCTGGTCTACGAGATCGACGATCCGCAGGCCTATATCGTGCCCGACGTGGTCTGCGATTTCGCCGGCGTGCGGTTGCAGCAGCAGGCACCGGACCGGGTGCAGGTCAGCGGCGTGCGCGGCCGTCCACGAACGCCGGACTACAAGGTCTGCGTCACCCACGACGACGGCTTTCGCGCAACCTTCATCCAGACCATCACCAGCTTTGATGCGCCGCGCCGCGCGCGTGCCAACGGCGAGGCGATTGTTGCGGTGGCGCGGCGCCGGCTCGAGCAGTTGCAGCTTGCGGACTTTCGCGACACCGCCATCCATCTGATCGGCACCAATACGCTGTGGAACCCGGCGCATCGGCCGCCGGTGGACGCCAACGAACTGGTGCTTCGGGTGGACGTGTGGCACGACTGCTTCTCCGGCTGCGAGGCGTTTTCCAAGGAGGCCGCCGGCGCCGCATTGTCGATGACCACCGGGCGCTGCGCGGCGGGCGCCACCGGCCGCCCCAGGACCACGCCGGTGGTGCGGGCATTCTCCCTGCTGCTGCCCAAGACCGAGGTGCCGGTGACGCTGGCGATCGACGGGCAGGCGGTGGCGTTCGACTGGCAACACCTGGCGAGCGCACCGCCGATGCAGCCGCCGGCCAGGCTGGAGATTGTGGAAGCCCGGGTTGCGCGACGCGACAGCGTGCGCGTGCCGCTGATCCGTCTGGCCGTGGCTCGCAGCGGCGACAAGGGCGACCGCGCCAACATCGGCGTGCTCGCGCGGCGGCCGGAATACCTGCCCTACCTGCGTGGCGCGCTGACCGCCGAGGCGGTACGGGACTGGTTTGCGCACACTGGCACACCGCGGGTGGATCGCTTCGATCTGCCGGGTCTGGATGCGCTCAATTTCGTGTTGCACGACGCGCTCGGCGGCGGCGGCGCGGTGTCGCTGCGACTGGACGTACAGGGTAAGACCTTCGCCCAACAGTTGTTGCATTTTCCGGTGACGGTGCCGCGTGTGTTGCTGGATCATGCGCGCTGAACGATCCGCAGCCCTGGTCGGGGTGTCGCCACCGGGCGTCGGCGAACCCAAGGCAGGCGGCGCGGTCGCAGGGCTGCGGCAACATCGGCCGCCGGAGCGCGGCGCATGAGCGATCGCTCGGCCCTGAGACCGCAATTGCTGGACGGGCAGGTGGTGATCGTCACCGGCGGCGGCTCCGGCATCGGCCGTTGCACCGCACACGAGCTGGCCACCCTGGGCGCGTTCCCGGTGCTGGTGGGCCGCAAGCGCGAAAAGCTGGAGCGGGTGCGTGATGAACTCGCCGAGGAAGGCCTGTCCTGCAGCCATCGGGTCATCGACATCCGTGACGCACCTGCGGTGGCTGCCGGCGTGGCCGCCGTGGTGGCGGATCACGGGCGCATCGATGGCCTGGTGAACAACGCCGGCGGACAGTTCCCAAGTCCGCTGCGCGATATTTCCGACAAGGGCTGGGACGCCGTGGTGCGCAACAATCTCAATGGCGGCTTCAGCATGATGCGTGAGGTCTACACGCAGTCGATGGAGGCGCACGGCGGCGCCATCGTCAACGTCGTCGCCACCGTGGATTTCGGCATGCCCAGCATGGGTCACACCGGCGCGGCGCGAGCCGGCATGATCAACCTCACCCAGACCGCCGCGCTGGAATGGGTACACCGCGGCGTGCGCGTCAACGCGGTGGCGCCCGGTTCCATCGCCACCAGCGGCATGGGGACCTACAACGCGCAGTTCCAGCAACGCCTCAAGGCGCGGCGCCGCCAGATTCCCAGCCAGCGCATGGGCACGGAGGCCGAGGTATCGGCCTCGATCTGCTTCCTGCTGTCCAAGGCGGCGGCCTACATCACCGGCGTGGTGTTGCCGGTGGACGGCGGCCTGCGTCTGGCCAAACACCTCCACGCGGTGCCGGAACACCAGTCCATGCCGGCGTTTGACCCGTTCGGCAAGACCGCACTGCCTGATTTTCTGAAGACGCCCGAAGGAAACTGACCGATGGATTTTTCAATCACGCCGCAGCAGGAGATGCTGCGCGACACCGTTCGCCGCTTTTTCCAGACCGAGGTCGCGCCGATTGCACGCGCCTGCGACGACGAGGAACGCTTCCCCAAGGAAATGATCCGTCAGTGGGGCGACATGGGGCTGATCGGCATCCGCTATCCGGAGGCGGACGGCGGCTCGGGTTTCGACAAGCTCGGCGAGTGTTTGGCGCGGGAGGAAATGAGCCGCGTCAGTCAGGCCTTCGCCTCCACCTGGTCGGTGCAGGCGCACATGGGCCTGTGGCCGATCTGGCGCAGCGGCACGGCCGAACAGAAGGCCAGCTACCTGACGCCGGGCTTGAAGGGCGAACGCATTTCCTGCTTCGGTCTGTCCGAGCCCGAAGGCGGGTCCAATATCCGCGCCTTGCGCACCCACGCCACCAAGGTATCCGGCGGCTACCGCATCAGCGGCAGCAAGATGTACATCACCAATTCGCCCATCGCTGACTTCATGCTGCTGGCCGCACGCACGCGGCCGGAACTGACACCCGAAGCGGTGAGCCTGTTCATCGTCGAGCTGCCCAACCCCGGCATCGTGATACACAAGATGGCCAAGGAAGGCATCCGCGCCTCGGAGACCGGACTGATTCACATCGATGAGGCATTCGTTCCGGACGCGGCGCTGCTGGGTGGACGCGAAGGGACGTATCCCATCATTCTGGAATGCCTTTCCGAAAATCGCGTCGGGGTTGCCGCCAACTGCGTGGGTATGGCCCAGGGTGCGCTCGATGCGGCAATTGCCTACGCGCGTGATCGCCAGGTGGGCGGCAAGCACATCGGCCAGTATCAGGCCATTGCACACAAGCTCGCCGACATGGCCGCGCAGATCGAGGCCGCGCGCTGGCTGGTGTACTACGGTGCCTGGCGCATCGAGCAGAACACGCTCGACGCCGCCACCGCCGCCAAGGTCAAGCTGACCGCCAGCGAATGCGCGCTGCAGGTCACCGAACAGGCCATCCGCATCCACGGCGGCGCGGGGATCATGCGCGACCACGCCGTCGGCCGCTTCCACCGCGACGCCTTCGTCTACGTGATCGGTGAGGGCACCAGCGAGATCCAGCGCAACATCATCGCCAGGAGCTTGCGCCTGTGAGCGCGGGGGCTTTGGGGCCCCCGCCAGGCCGGTCCGCCGTGGTCGCTTCGCCGCCGATGCGCCGACGAAGATGGGCGGCGATGCTCAACCCATCAGGCCATACTTCATCAGCTGCATCTTGATGAACACCCAGCCAAAGCGCGCCAGCATGGCTGCGGTGTCGAACAGGCTGGGCTGGTGATTGGCCCGCTCGCGCAGGTAGTGCTGCAACTCCTGCAGTTGCGCGTCACTGAGTTCCTCGAACGGCGGCATGCCGCGAGCGGTGAGCGCACCGTCGCGGACAATCGCCGCAAACGCGGTTTGGTTCAGCGGCACGCGCGATGCACGCAGATCGGGTGCGTAGCCGCCGGCCACCGCCGCCGTGCCGTGGCACAGCATGCACTTGGTGGCGTAGGTCAGCTTGCCGCGTTCGGCCTGCGCCGGATCCACCTCGAAGTCAGGCGCTGCCACCACCTCCACCTTTGCCGTTGGCGGCGGGGAAGCCGGAAGCGTGGCTTTGGCATCCAGTTTGTAGGTCAGCAGGCGGCGCGGATACTGGCGTCCCACCCAGCCGCTCTGTGCGCTCAGTGAGCCCATCAGCATCGGACTGCCGCCCCAGCCGGCGAGGATGGAGATGTATTGCTCGCCATCAACTTCAAAGGTGATGGGTGATGCCTGGGTGCCAACGCCCATGTCCTGACTCCACAGGATCTGGCCGTTGGCCGCGTCCACCGCCGTCAGTTTGCCGTCGGACCGGCCCTGAAACACCAGACCGCCGCGGGTGGTCAGCACGCCGCCATTGATGCCGCCGGGGGTGTCCAGCCGCCATGCCTGCTGCTGCGTGATCGGATTCCAGGCCTGCAGAAAGGTGCTGGCGGCGTTGCTCGGCATGTCGTCGAAGAACAGCTTGACCCCCACCGGCATGAGTCCGTCGGGGGACCAGTTCTGGCGGGTGATGCCGCGGTCGTCGTAGTAACCGGCCATGTCGCGCGTGGGGATGTACATCAGGCCGGTGTCCGGGCTGTACGCCATGGGTTGCCAGTTGTGCGCGCCGGCGGGGCCGGGCCAGATCAGCGCCTCGCCGCCGGGATAGCGCGCGCCATGTACTTCCACCGGGCGGCCGGTTTCCAAGTCGATGCGCTCGGCCCAGGTGACCTTGGCGATGGTTTCGGCGGAGATCAGCTTGCCGTCCTGGCGGTCGATCACGTAGAAAAAGCCGTTCTTGGGCGCGTGCATGAGCACCTTGCGCGGCTTGCCGTCCAGCGTCAGGTCGGCGAGCACCATGTCCATCGCCGAGTTGTAGTCCCAGGTCTCGCCCGGGTTGGTCTGGTAGTGCCAGACGTATTCGCCGGTATCGGCATCCAGCGCCACCACCGAGCACAGGAACAGATTGTCGCCGCCGCCGGGGCTGCGCAGTTTCTGGTTCCAGGGTGAACCGTTGCCGGTGCCCAGGTACACCCGGTTGAACTCGGGGTCATAGGTCATGGCGTGCCACACGGTGCCGCCGCCGCCGGATTTCCACCATTGGCCGGTCCAGGTCTTGGCGGCCATTTCCATGGCCTGGTTTTCAAAGCCGTCGGCCGGATTGCCGGGCACCACCCACCAGCGCCAGAGTTGCTCGCCGGTTTCAGCGTCGTAGGTGGTCACATAGCCACGAACCCGGCCGTAGTCGGCGCCGCCGTGGCCGATGATCACCTTGCCGTTGAACACGCGCGGCGCGCCGGTGATGTAGCGGTTGTCACCCGGCTCGGTGGTCATGGCCTCCCACAGCAGCTCGCCGCTGCTGGCATCCACCGCGATCAGACGCCCGTCCTGCACCCCGGCGTAGAGCTTGCCGTTCCAGTAGGACAGGCCACGGCTGCCCCAGGCCATGCGCATCTTGGCGGGGTCGACCTTGGGATCGTATTTCCACAACAGCTCGCCGCTGCGTGCGTCGATGGCGTGCAGCACGGTAAAGCCGACGGCCACATAGATCACCCCGTCCACCGCCAGCGGGATGGAGGAGACGTTCCAGACGTCGGGAAAATCCAGGGTCCAGGCCAGCCCCAGACGGTCGACGGTCTGGGTGCTGATGGCATCCAGCGGGCTGAACCGCTGTTCGCTGAAGGTGCGCCCGCCGGCCGCCCAGTTGCGGCCGTCGGCTTCGTTGGACAGCGCGGCCTGATCGTCGCTCGCCAGCGCCGCGCCGCCAAGCAGGCAGCCGGCCAGCAGCAGTAGCCATCGCGGGCCTGCGGTGACCCGGTATTCGTGTGTGCTATTCATCTTCCCCTCGATCATGTTTTGATGGCGGTTCGCCGGATCGGCGCCAGACCTCCTCATGCGAGGTCCGCTGGCCCATCGCGTTGTACGTACCCTGACAACGCACAGTAACTGTACACGTTTGTACCGCGTTTGCGATAGCCGGGTGCGGCCTCAGACCGCCACGGCTCCGGTTCGCCCGGACCGCTTGCCGCGCCGGCGCCGATCCGCAGGCGCCGGCGCGGCGTGGTGGTTACTTGTAATGCACCCCGACGCTGCCGATGGTTTCGCGGGCGATGATGGTCTTCATGATCTGCGCGGTGCCATCACCGACCTGCAGGCCCATCACATCGCGAAGCCGTTGCTGATGTGGCAGGTCCATGGTGTAGCCGTAATGGCCGTGGAGCAGCAGGCAGTTCTGGATGATGTCGGTGCAGTACTTGGGCGCCATCCACTTGACCATGGCGGCCTCACGCGTGTGGCGCCTGCCGGCGTCGCGCAGCGCCAGCGCGTGATGGCACAGCGTGCGAAAGGACTGGAGCTGACTCTCGTGCTCGGCCAGAGGGAAGGAAACCCCCTGAAACTTGGACAGCCGATAGCCAAAGGCTTCGCGTTCGCTGACGTAGGCCCAGGTCTCGTCCACCGAAGCCTGTGCCGCGCCGATGCACTGCAGCGCGATCAGAATGCGGCTCAGATCGAAGCCTTCCATGATCTGCGTGAAGCCGGTGTTCTCGCGACCGATCATGGCGCTGGCGGGCACTTCCACGTCATCGAAGAACACCGACCCGCGGCCCACCGGCTTGGTGCCGATGTCCTTGAACGCAACGCGACTGACGCCGGGCAGGTCCAGTGGCACCACGAAGGCAGAGACGCCGCGCGGCCCGCCGTCCTCGGGATTGGTACGGGCAAAGGTCAGCATGCTGCTGGCCTGTTCGGAGAAACTGATGGAAGTCTTTTCGCCCTTGAAGAGGTAGGTGTCACCCTTGCGGGTGGCCGACACCTGCAGGTGCGAGGCGTCCGAACCGCCGCGTGGCTCGGTCAGACCCAGGGCGCAGATCGTCTCGCCGGCGGCCAGGTCGGGGATGTACTGTTCCTGCACGGCGGGCGATGCGTGACGCAGCAGGACGTCGCAGATCAGCGGCGTCACCATGTTGACGTAGCTGAGATTGAAGTCACCGTAGGCGATGGCCTCGCAGATCAGTCCATTGACCACGCTGGGGGCGCCGATGCCGCCCAGGCGCTCGGGCACATTGGGCGCGATCAGCCCGAGCGCGCCCATCTCGCGCATCAAGGCCCGGTCCATGGCGGGCGTCGATTCGCGCGACTGATAGCCGTCGCGCAATCGCTCGCGCGCGAAACGCTCTGCGGTCTGCCGCACCATCTCGTGATCTTCACTGAGCATCCATTGGGTTTTCACGTTATGCACCTCCAGGTTCTGCTGCCATCGGCACGATGGCCACGTCGGGAAACAGGTCCAGTTCAAAAACTTGCGTGCTGCTCGTGTTCCGATGGATCATCCTGTGCCGCGCTGCGGACACCACCCCCGGGAGATCAGGCCCTCATGCGATTCACAGCGGAACACGAACTGCTTCGGCAATCTATCAAGCGTTTGATAGAAACAGAAATCGCGCCCCATGTCGATGCCTGGGAAGCGCAGGGCATTTTTCCAGCGCACCAACTGTTCCCGAAACTGGGCCGTGCCGGCATTCTGGGCATCACCAAGCCGGTGGAATACGGCGGTCAGGGTCTGGACTACAGCTATTCGCTGGTCTATGCCGAAGAGATCGGCAGAATCCAGTGCTCGGGCCTTTCCACTGCCATTGGCGTGCAGACCGACATGGCAACGCCGGCGCTGGCGCGCTATGGCAGCGACGCACTCAAGCGCGAGTTTCTGGCGCCGGCAATCGCCGGCGACTGCGTCACCAGCATCGCCGTCAGCGAAGTGGGGGCGGGCTCGGACGTGGCCTCGATCAAAACCAGCGCGCGACGCGATGGCGACGACTACATCATCAACGGCTCCAAGATGTGGATCACCAACGGCACCCAGTCCGACTGGCTCTGCCTGTTGTGCAATACCGGCGACGACAACGCCCCGCATCGCAACAAGAGCCTGATCGTGGTGCCCACCAGGACGCCAGGCGTGACCATCGGCGAGCGCCTGAACAAGCTGGGTGCGCGCAGCTCCGACACCGCACCGATCTATCTGGACGAGGTTCGGGTGCCGGTCCGGCACCGCATCGGCGAAGAAGGCATGGGTTTCATCTATCAGATGCAGCAGTTCCAGGAGGAACGCCTGTTCGCCGGCAGCAAGTACCTGAGCCAGATCGAACAGGCCATTACCGTCACCGCCGAGTACACCGCCGACCGGGTCGCCTTCGGCAAACCGCTGCTGGATCAGCAAATGATTCACTGCAAGCTCGCCGAGCTGAAAATCGAGTGCAACGCCGCGCGTGCGCTGCTGCGCGAAGCCGCCGAGCACTACATCGCCGGCGATGCCGACGCCAACGCGCTCACCTCCATGGCCAAGTTCAAGGTCGGGCAGCTGGGCCAGACCGTGCCCAGCGCCTGCCTGCAGTTCTGGGGCGGCCAGGGCTTCATGTGGGACTGCCCGATCAGCCGCATCTTCCGCGACGCCCGCCTGTGTTCGATCGGCGGCGGCGCCAACGAGGTGATGCTGCAGATCATCGCCAAGGATCTGGGCTACCACCCGGCGACGCGCAAGTCCGGCAACAGCGGATAACCCCAAAATGCCTGTTATTGAAAGCCAGGTCCGCCGCGATTCGGAAACCTTCGCCCGGCGTCGTGAAGCGATGCTGGCGTTGATCGCCCACATCGAGCATCTGGAACAGCAAGTGCACCGCTGCTCGGCGCGCGCCAGGCCACGGTTTGACCAACGCGGGCAACTGTTGCCGCGCGAGCGCCTTGCGCGATTGCTCGACCCGGGCGCCAGTTTCGTCGAGCTGTCCACCCTGGCGGGCCTGGGGCAACACGACGACGACGGTGTGGACGAGGTCTACGGCGCGGGCATCATGACCGGCATCGGTTACGTGGCCGGCACCCGCTGCATGGTCTACGTCAACGATGCCGCGATCAAGGGTGGCACCAACATGCCGCAGGCCTACGACAAGCTCAAACGCGCGCAGGAAATCGCGCTGCGCGCGCGGCTGCCGTTCATCTGTCTGGTGCAGAGCGGGGGCGGCAACCTGTTCAAGCAGCACCTGGGGTTCAACCGCGCCGGGCATCGCTTCATGACCCAGGCGCGCTCGTCGGCCGCCGGCATTCCACAGATCACCGTCGTACACGGCAATTCCACCGCCGGCGGCGCCTACATTCCCGGCATGTCGGACTACGTGGTGATGGTGCGTGGCAAGGCACGCGCGTTTCTGGCCGGCCCGCCGCTGCTCAAGGCCGCGACCGGCGAGATCGCCGACGAAGAGTCACTGGGTGGCGCCGACCTGCATGCCACGCACTCCGGCCTGGCCGAGTTCGTCGCCGAAGACGATGCGCATGCCATCGGCATTGCGCGCGAACTGGTGCAGCAACTGCGCTGGAATGATCGCGTCCCCGCGCATCACGGCCGTCCCGTGCAGGCGCCGCGTTATCCGGCCGAAGACCTCTGCGGTCTGGTGCCGGTGAACTACCGAGAGGCCTTCGACTGCCGCGAGATCATCGCACGGCTGGTGGACGCTTCGGAGTTCACCGAGTTCAAGGCCCAATACGACCCGTACACCATCTGCGGGTTTGGCGAGATCGGCGGCTGGCCGGTGGGCCTGATCGGCAACAACGGCCCTATCGACAACCACGGGGCGGAGAAGGCGGCACAGTTCATCCAGCTCTGCTGTCAGGCCAACAAACCGATCATCTACCTGCAGAACACCACCGGCTTCATCGTCGGCAAGGAGTCCGAGAGCCAGGGCATGATCAAGAACGGCGCCAAGATGATCCAGGCCGTTGCCAACGCCAGCGTGCCGCAGATCACCATCATCGTCGGCGCGTCCTATGGCGCCGGCAACTACGCCATGTGCGGCCGCTCGTTCGAGCCACGCTTCCTGTTTGCCTGGCCCAACGCCAGACTGGCGGTGATGGGTGGTGAACAGGCAGCCACGGTCATGGAGATCGTCGAGGACAACAAGCAACGCGCGCGCGGCCAGACGCTGGACCGCGACAAGTTGGCGCGGCAGAGCCAGGAACTGACCTCGCTCTACGACGAAGTCTCCAGCGCCCTCTACTGCACCTCGCGTGTCTGGGATGAGGGCATCGTCGACCCGCGTCGCACTCGTCAGCTGCTGGTGGAGCTGATTGACCTGTGCGTGCGCAACGAACATACGCGCCTCAACCCCAATACCTTCGGCGTGGCCCGGATGTAGCGACGGCGCCGGTTCGCGTCGTGAATCCATCGGCACGCTTTGGCGCCGACAGCGCCGACAGCGTCGACAGCGCCGACGAACCGGCGCCATGCCGCTGTTGCGGCTCGAACGATTGCAGCGAACCTGCTTATTTCCGATCGGCCAGCCACTGACGCAGGCTCTGGCCCGCGGTCACCTGCTGGAACTGCTGCTCGGCCTGATCCAGCATCCCCAGCACCTGCGCCTGTTGCCGCGAGCGCGGTTGGATCTTGCCGCGACCGGCGCGAATTTCGCGCCACAGGTCGGCCAGCTCGGTGCTGGCCAGATCCCGGGCAGGAACCAGCTCGGTGCGTTTTCGGCCCGCCTCGGTGAGCAGGCGGCATTCCAGCAAGGTTTGTATCGCCCGGCAGACGTGTTCGGGCTCGGCCGCAATTTCACGAATCAGCGCCTCCTGACTCATGCCGGGTTCGCCGCGAATGAAACGCTGGCCGGTGATGCTCATCACCAGCAAGGCCAGATATTCGAGCTCGCGCGTGGGCAGGCTGGGGATGTTGCGTTCGGCCTTCAGGTGCTCTGGATGCTGCACGTAAAATGCCAACTGGCAGCCGATCAACAGAATCAGCCATCCCACGTGAAGCCAGATCAGCAGAAAGATGAAGATGGCGAAACTGGAATAAACCGCGTTGTATTCGTTGGCATTGCTGACGAATGATGCAAACAGCAGGCTCGCCGTCTGCCACAGCACCCCGGCCACCAGGCCACCGACCAGCGCCGCACGCAGTTTCACCCGCGTATTGGGCATGAAGGCGTACATGAAGATGAACATGCCGATGATGAGCGCATAGGGGATCAGGCGCGTGGTCGTGGTCAGCAACAGGCCGAACGGTTCGACCTCACGCAGCTGCAGGAACAACTCGCTGTTGAGAATCGAGTAGGTCAGACCCTGGGCGGAAAAGATGATCACCGGCCCGACCATCAGGATGCTCAGGTACTCGCCGACACGTTGTGCAAATGGGCGCGGACGTTCGATGCGCCAGATGAAATTGAAACTGGATTCGACTTTCTGAATCAGCGAGAACGCGGTGTAGAACAACAGCGCCACGCCCAGCGAGCCGAGCACGCCCACTTGAATGCGCTCCACGAAACCGATGATGCTGGCGCTCACCGTTTCCGACTGTTCTCCCAAGGGGCGCAGGAACTCCAGCAAAACCGGTTCCAGCCGGTTGTGAACGCCCAGGGCCTTGAGCACCGAAAACGCCAGTGCCAGCAATGGCACCAGCGAAAGCAGGGTGGTGTAGACCAGGCTCATGGCCCGCATGGAAAGCTCGCCGGCGAACAGGTCGCGGATCAGGGCGAAAACATAGCGGCCGAGGCGCAACAGCCAGACTCGATGCAATGCACCGCTGCTGGGTTCCCGCCACAGCAGTTCGCGCAATCGGCTGATCAGCTTGGATGGATGCATGGCCTTGCGTCTATTTCGCCGTCTGATACAGCGCCGACAGCGAACCGTAGCTGCGATTGCCGTAGATCAGCGGGTCGCCATCGGCGTTGCAACGGGCGGACAAGACCTCGCAGATGAAAATACTGTGGCTGCCGTGCTCAATGGCGCGCGACACCCGGCAATCGAAATCGGCCAGGGCATCTTCCAGAATCGGCGCGCCGCTGTCGCCGGTGGTCCACTGCCCGTGATCGAAACGCGCTTCGCCCTTGAGCCGATCCCCGGAGGAAAACACGTTCGACAATTCCACATGATGCTGCGCCAGCACGTTGATGCAGATGCGTTGGGAGGCACGGATGGCATCGTGCGCTTCGGCGCCCCGGTTGACGCAGGCGATCAGCGCCGGCGGTTCGGCGCAAAGCGAACAGACCGCCGTCGCGGTCAGGCCCAGGCGGTGGCCGCGGTGCCGCGTGGTCACGATGCACACACCGCCGGCCAGCTTTTGCATCGCACTGCGGAAGTCGTCGGGACGGCAAAGGGTGCGGTCGGGCTGGGTCATCGTTGCGGCAAACGGTGGGGTGTGGGCTGGTGGTTGCGATCTCGGCACACTATAACTTGACTGTTTCAGCGGCTCGCCGGTCGATGACGCGCTTACACTGTCGACCCAACAAGCCTGTCCCGAGCGCAAGAACGATGAACCGATCCAAAAATCAGTTGCCGTTTGATGCACAGCGTCTGCAGCAGTATCTGGCCGACCAGATCCAGGGCTTTCGTGGCCCGCTGCGGATCGAGGCATTCCAAGGCGGGCAATCCAATCCCACCTACAAGCTCCGCGCCGCCAGTGGGGATTACGTACTGCGCAAGAAGCCGACGGGCAAGTTGTTGCCGTCGGCGCACGCCGTGGACCGCGAATATCGCGTCATCAAGGCGCTTCACGGCACCGAAGTCCCGGTGGCGCGGCCCTATTGCCTGTGCCTGGACGAATCGGTGATCGGCACCGCGTTCTACGTCATGAGTTTCGTACAGGGTCGCATTTTCTGGGACCCCACCTTGCCGACCCTGGACCGGCAGGCGCGGCACGCAATCTACGATGAGATGAATCGCGTCATTGCCAACCTGCACAAGGTGGATTATGTGCAGCGCGGACTGGAAGGCTTTGGCCGTCCGGATCACTATATCGAACGGCAACTGTCTCGCTGGACCAAGCAGTATCGCGCCTCGGAAACCGAAAACAACGCCTGCATGGAACGCTTGATCCAATGGCTGCCGGAGAATGTTCCCGGCGACGATGCCAGTTCCATCGCCCATGGCGATTTTCGTCTGGACAACATGATTTTCCACCCCAGCGAACCACGGATTCTGGCGGTGCTGGACTGGGAGCTGTCCACCATCGGCCATCCGCTGTCTGATCTGGCTTATCACCTCATGGTCTGGCGCTTGTCGCCGAGCGAATTTCGCGGACTTGGCAGCGCCGACCTGGCCGCGCTCGGTATTCCCGAGGAACAGCAATACCTGCGCCGCTATTGCCAGCGTCGCGGCATTGAGCCCATCGCGCAAGACCAATGGGATTTCTACATCGCGTTCAACCTGTTCCGCCTGGCGGCCATTGTTCAAGGCATTGCAAAACGTGCCCTGGACGGCACCGCCGCCAGTGCCCAGGCGATTGAAAACGGCAAGCTTGCCCGGCCCATCGCCGAAGCCGGCTGGCGTCAGGTGGAGCAGATACTGCGTCGAAGCGGCTGATGGATGATCGAGTGTTTCGCCCCCAGGCCTTGGGGGGCGGCGCCAAACCGGCGGCTGGCATGCGGCATGCGGCATGCGGCATGCGTTGTATCCTTGGCTGTTCACTCTTCAGAGCCAATGGATGTCGGACAAGGACATCGTCAAGGGACATATCTCCACCCGCGGGATGTCCGCCGCGCTGGACCTTGCGGCGGCCTTCGGCGTCAATCCCCGGTCGATTCTGCAGCGCTGCGGCATCCAGACCGAGCGCCTGGCGTTACCCGACAGTCAGGTGCCCGTTTCCGACTATCTGCATTTCCTGAGGCTGCTTCGCCAGCAGTCGGGCAACGCCGACATGGGGCTTTACCTGGGCAGGATTTCGCATTTGGAAAACATGCACCTGTTCATGTATCTGGCCTCCACCAGCGGCACCATGCGCGACTGGCTCAATCGCCTGCCCAGCGTTGGGGAGGTGATGGGGGATCTGGGCGCCATCGCCGTGGCGTCCGACGATGATCAGTTCGCCCTGCAATGGCACCCAAGCTCGGGCGCCGCTGGTGCGCGTTGTCTGGTGACGGACTCGGTACTGGCGGCTGCGGCCGCGCAGATGGACGGCTTTTGCGCCATTCCGGTCAAGCCGGTTGCGGTCGATCTGTCCTATCCGGAGCCGGATGACCTGAGCGCGCTGCAGCAGATGTTCGGCAAGAACCTGCGCTTTGGAAAAGCCCCCAGCGCGCTTCATTATCAGCGCCGCGTCCTCGACTATCCGCTGGTGCGCTTGTCGACGCGTTTTTACGACAACGTGGCGCGCGAGTTTTCCCGGCCATTCAGCGGCGATGCGTCCGAATCGGACCCGTTCATTCTGAACCTGCATGCATCCATCCGCAGGCAATTGCCCAGTGGCGAATGCAGAATCGAAACGGTCGCCGCGGATCTGGCCATGTCGCGCCGCACGCTGCAACGCCGCCTGAAACAGCGCAACACCCACTTTCAGCAGTTGCTCAACGGCATCAAACTCGACCTGGCCCGCAAATATCTGGAAGATCGGCGCCTGAACACGGTCGATATCACCGTATTGCTCGGTTACGCCGAGCAGTCCACGTTTTCAGCCGCGTTCAAGAGCTGGACCGGCATGACGCCTACCGAGTATCGCCAGTCCCTGAGCGCGGCGGCCTCCGAGCAGCCGATGGCGCGCTAAAGCGCCATCCTGGCGCGTAATCCAAAGCGCCACGGCGCTTGCTGAAATACCCTGCGGCCAGCCAAATCAGGTTTTCGACAAGCACCATGAACAAGTCAATGATCCGTATCGGCGGCGCCAGCGGCTTCTGGGGCGACGCCGGCGGCGCCACCGCGCAACTGCTGGGCGATGCCGAGCTGGACTTCATCGTCTATGACTATCTGGCTGAAATCACCATGTCCATCATGGCCCGCGCGCGTGCCAAAGACCCCGAGCAGGGTTATGCGCGCGACTTCATCAGCGCGGCGATGGCGCCCAACCTGAAACAGATCGCCGAGCGCAACATCGGCGTGATCTCCAACGCCGGCGGGGTCAATCCGCGTGCCTGTGCTGCCGCACTTCGGGCCGAGATCGAAAAACAGGGACTTTCACTCAAAGTGGCCTGCGTGCTGGGCGATGATCTGTTTGAACAGCGCGACGCATTGGCGGCCCGCCCGATCCGGGAAATGTTCAGCGGCGAGGGCATGCCGCCGCCGGATCGCATTCAGAGCATCAATGCCTATCTGGGCGCTTTCCCGATTGCCCAAGCGCTGGATCGCGGCGCCGACATCGTGATCACCGGGCGTTGCGTGGACAGTGCGGTGACATTGGGCGCCTGCATTCACCATTTTGGTTGGGGGCGGGAAGCGCTGGACCGCCTGGCGATGGGCTCGCTGGCCGGTCACATCCTGGAGTGCGGCGTACAGGCAAGCGGCGGCAACTTCACCGACTGGGAACTGGTGGCCGACGCCATCGAGCGCATCGGCTATCCGATCGCCGAGATCGAATCCGATGGCGAGTTCGTCTGCACCAAGCCCGACGGTACCGCCGGGCTGGTCAGTGTAGGCACCGTGGCCGAGCAAATGCTGTATGAAATCGGAGACCCACAGGCCTACGTGCTGCCCGATGTGGTGTGCGACTTCTCCGGCGTCCAACTGCAACAGGTGGGTGAAAACCGGGTGCGCTTGCGCGGCGCGCGCGGACGGGCGGCGCCCGACACCTACAAGGTTTGCGCCACTTATGCCGATCAGTTTCGCGGCGGCACCCTGTTCACGTTCTACGGCCGCAATGCCGACCAGCGCGCCAACGCCTTTGCCGAGGCGGGCCTGCGCGCCGCACGCCGGGTGTTGCAACAGCACGGCCTGGCCGACTTCAGCCAGACCAGTATCGAGGTCCTCGGCAGCCGGTCACAGTATGGCGACTTCGCGCAGCTCGCCAATGTTCGCGAGGTCACGGTCAAAATCGCGGCCAAGCATCCGCAGGCCAACGGCATTGGCGTGCTGCTCAAGGCGCTCATCGGCATCGGGTTGGCGGCGCCGCCGGGGCTGAGTGGCTTTCAGGGCGGCCGTCCCAAGCCATCGCCGGTAGTGCGGTTGTTTTCCTTCCTGTTACCACGCGCGGAGCTGTCGGTATCGGTGGAGATGGACGGCCAGACCACGGTCTGCGATCCGGGCGCCGGCCAGCCGCTGGATGCGGCGCAGATTGATCGACCCGCGCCGCCACCGATTCCCAACGATGTGCGGGCCGAGCTGCCCTTGTACAAACTGGCCTGGGCGCGCAGTGGCGACAAGGGAAACAAGGCCAATATCGGTGTGATTGCCCGCAAGCCGGATTATCTGCCTTATATCGCCGCGGTTCTGGACCCGTCGGCGGTGAAGGCGCGTCTGTCACACTTTATTGCACCCGCCCACCCCGAGCCGGTTCAACGCTATTTGCTGCCGGGCAGTCACGCCATGAACTTTCTGATTCACGACGTACTCGGCGGCGGCGGCGTCGCCAGCATCCGCAGCGATGCGCAAGGCAAGGGGTATTCACAATTGTTGCTGGAAATGCCCATTCCGGTGAGTCAAGCCATTGCGGAGTCGCTGTCATGACCGTGTTTCAATCCAGGATCGATCCCGCTTCGGAAAGCTTCCAGCGCAATCGTCGCGACATGCTGGCGCTGGTGGCGGAACTGCAAGGGCTCAACGCGCGCGGCGCGGCCATCTCCGAAAAGCGCAAACCGCGGTTCGAAGCACGAGGACAGCTCACCCCGCGTGAACGCCTGGCGCGACTGATCGATCCGGGCATGCCGTGGCTGGAAATCGGCAACCTGGCCGGTTATCTGCTGGACACCAAGGATGCAGAGCGCTCCATTCCCGGCTCCACCGTCATCAGCGGCATCGGCTTTGTCGGCGGCGTGCGTTGCGCGGTGGTGGTGGATGACAGTGGCATCAAGGCCGGCTCGCTGACCGATGCCGGTGCTTATCGCATTCGCCGCGCCCAGGACATCGCATTGCAGCAGAACCTGCCGTTCATTCACTTGGTCGAAAGTGCCGGCGGCGACCTTCTGAACTATCGGGTGGAAGGTTTTTCCGAGGGCGGTCGCCTGTTCGGCACCCTGGCCAAGCAGAGCAAGCAAGGTCTGCCGGTGATTGCGATCCTGCACGGTTCCAGCACCGCCGGCGGCGCATACATGCCGGGCCTGAGCGATTATGTGATCGGCGTCAAACAAAACGGGCGCGCTTATCTGGCGGGTCCGCCGCTGCTCAAAGCGGCCACCGGCGAGGTCGCCACCGAAGAAGAACTGGGCGGCGCCCAGATGCACGCCAGCATTTCCGGCCTGGTCGAATATCTGGCCGAAGATGACGGCCACGCCGTGCAGATCTGTCGCGAGCTGGTGGAACGCCTGCAGTGGAATGATGGCTGTGCCCCGACGCCCGCGCGCCGTTTTTCGGAGCCGCTTTATGACCCGGATGAAATTGCCGGCGTGATTCCGGTGGATTATCGAACGCCTTATGACATCCGCGAATTGGCGGCGCGACTGGCCGATGGTTCGGATCTGCTGGATTTCAAGCCGGGCTTTGGCGTATCCACGGTATGCCTGCAGTGCGAGGTCTTCGGTTACGCCGTCGGCATGATTGCAAACAACGGCCCGATCGATCCCGACGGCGCCAACAAAGCCACGCAATTCATGCAACTTTGTGATCAGGCGGATATTCCTTTGGTGTTTCTGCAAAACACCACCGGCTATATCGTCGGCACCCAATCAGAACAGGCGGGCATGATCAAGCATGGCGCAAAAATGATTCAGGCCATGCAGAACGTGGAGGTGCCACGCATTACCTTCATGACCGGCGCCAGTTTTGGTGCGGGCAATTACGGCATGTGCGGACGTGGCTTCGATCCGGATTTTCTCTACACCTTCCCCAACGCGCGAATGGGCGTGATGGGCGGCGAGCAAGCCGCCAAAACCATGTCCATGGTGGCGCGCGGGCAAGCCGCAGCGGCGGGCACGCAAGTGAATCAGGATCAGATCGCCAAGCAGGAAGCGCGGCTGATGCAGCATTTTGATTATCAATCGACCGCGTTCTATACCTCCGGCCGTTTGCTGGACGATGGCGTGATCGATCCACGCCAGGCGCGCAATACCCTGGGGTTCATCCTGGAAACGGTGAAAGAGGCGCGCAGCCGGGTGGTTCGCCCGAACAGCTTCGGCATCGCGCGGCTATAAGGAGCGCAACATGGCACTTGCAGATGTGAAAACGATGTTGCCGGCGCGCAGCGGCAGCGTGATGACGGCCTGCTTCAACCACCGTCAGGCCAGGCATGCGCTCCACGGGCACGGCGCAGCGGATTTGCACGCACGGTTGAAGGCCCTGGCCGCGCCGGGTTTTGTCCGCTGCATGTTGAATGCGCAAGACCGTGAAGGCGTTTCCGCCTTTGTTGAAAAACGCAAACCATCCTGGGTGGAGTGAGCCGCATGGCTGAATTTGACAGTATTCTGGTTGCCAATCGCGGTGAAATCGCCTGCCGCGTGATGCGTACCGCCAAGGCGCTGGGTTATCGAACGGTGGCGGTTTATTCGCAGGTCGATGCGAAGGCGCCGCACGTGCAGATGGCCGATCGCGCGGTTTGCATCGGCCCCGGCCCGGTCGGCGAATCCTATCTGTTGGCGCAAAACGTGATCGATGCGGCGCAACAGGCCGGTGCCGGTGCGATTCATCCCGGTTATGGTTTTCTGAGCGAAAACGCGAATTTCGCGCGCGCGGTGAAAGCGGCCGGTTTGGTGTTTATCGGCCCTGGCGCCGATGCCATCGACCTGATGGGCAACAAGGCCGCCGCCAAGCGTCGCATGATTGCCGCCGGGGTGCCCTGCGTGCCCGGTTATGAGGGCGATGCGCAGGACGACGCAAGCTTGCGCTCGCAAGCCGAGCGCATCGGCTTGCCGCTGATGGTCAAGGCCGCCGCCGGTGGTGGCGGGCGTGGCATGCGTCTGGTGCACGAGACCGGTCAGATCGAAAATGCCATCGCGCTGGCGCGTGCCGAGGCGCAAAGCGCGTTTGGCAACGGCGAGCTGATTCTGGAAAAAGCCATCATGAACCCGCGCCATGTGGAGGTTCAGGTGTTCGCTGATCAGCACGGACAGGTGGTTCATCTGGGCGAACGTGACTGCTCGGTGCAGCGCCGTCATCAAAAGGTGGTCGAAGAAGCGCCGTGTCCGGTGATGACGCCGGAACTGCGTGCGCGGATGGGTCAGGCCGCCGTGGAAGCGGCGCGCAGCATCGACTATGTGGGCGCCGGCACCGTCGAATTCCTGCTTGACGCGCAAGGCGAGTTCTATTTTCTGGAAATGAATACGCGCCTGCAGGTGGAACATCCGGTTACCGAGCTGATCACCGGGCTGGATCTGGTGGCGCTGCAAATCCAGGTGGCGCATGGTCAGCCATTGGGGCTGACCCAGGACGATGTGCAGCTCAGCGGTCATGCCATGGAAGTGCGCTTGTATGCCGAAGATCCATCCAGGGATTTTCTTCCCGTTTCCGGACCAATCGCCTTGTGGGCGCCGTCTGCTGGTGCAGGCATCCGGGTGGATAGCGGGGTTTGCAGCGGGCAGTTCATTTCACCGTTCTATGACCCGATGGTGGCCAAGGTGATCGCCAGTGGTCCGACCCGGGAAGTGGCGCGGCGACGCCTGATCGAAGCGCTGCAGCACTCGGTGTTTTTCGGCACCTGTTGCAACAAGGATTTTCTGGTTGATTGTCTGAGCAGAAAAACCTTCATCGACGGCGCAGCCACCACCGCGTTCATCGCTGACGAGTTCAGTGACGCGGATCTGGCCGCCTTTGTGCCTGATCTTGCCGATTGCGCCGCAGCCGCGGTGGTGGAGTTGAGTCTGGATTACGAAAAGGCACAGGCGCAGGCGGTGGGGGTCAGCGAGCGTTTACGCAACTGGTCCAGCGCCAGCGCGATGCGTTCGCGCAAGTCATACCGCTTCGAGGACGCAAGCTTTGACCTGTGGGTGACGCCGCTGTCGGATCGGCGATACCAGGTGAGCTGTGGCGATCAAAACCTGACGGTGGTCATCATCAGCCTGGCCGACGGCACCGCGCACGCCGAGGTGGACGGCAAGCAACGGGTGTTGCGATACCTGCAAAACGAGCAGGGCATGCACCTGGCGCTGGACGGAAAATACGCCCTGTTTGTTGACCAGGTCGCCCGTGCTGGCGAATCGGACGAGGACACCGGCGGCGGACGTGTGCTGTCACCCATGCATGGACTGTTGCTGGAAATCTTCGTCCAGGCCGGCGACAAGGTCACCAGGGGCCAGCCACTGGCGGTGGTCGAAGCCATGAAGTTGCATCATGAGATTCAGGCGCAGGTCGACGGCGTGGTGCTGGAGATTCACGCCAGCACCAACAGCCAGGTCGCGGCCGATGAATTATTGCTGGAGATTGAACCTGGCGAGTGAACATCGTCGATTGCGCCACAATCATCGCCCAGCGGCGCGCCCCAAAAAATCAGCACCGGCCGCCAGCGGATTCACCGCAGCGCCACGGCGTGCATCTGCGATCCCCGGACTGCGTAAACTAGGCTGCTGATTCAACGCCCATCACATTGCAGCGTGCAGTTTTTCCTTCAGCAACGTCACGGCCTTGCCCGTCGTGGCCGCCTTGATTTCTCCCGCGCTTGCGTGGAAACCCCGGCCTTCATGCCGGTGGGAACCTACGGTACGGTCAAGGGGCTGACCCCGGAAGAAGTCGATGCCAGCGGCGCGCAGATTTTGCTCGGCAACACCTTTCACCTGATGCTGCGTCCGGGCGAAACACTGATCCGCGAGCTCGGCGGCCTGCATGGTTTCATGAACTGGGACGGGCCGATCCTGACCGATTCCGGCGGCTTTCAGGTCTGGAGTCTGGCCGAGTTGCGCAAGATCTCGGAGCAGGGCGTGCAGTTTGCATCGCCCATCAACGGGGACCGGATCTTGCTGACGCCGGAGCGCTCCATTGAAGTACAGCACGCACTGGGCGCGGACATCATCATGCAATTCGATGAATGCACGCCGTATCCGGCCACTGAATCCGCAGCCGAAGATTCAATGGCGCTCAGCCTGCGCTGGGCCAGGCGATGCAAGCAGGCGCACGGCAGCGCATCGGCGGCGGCGTTGTTCGGCATCGTGCAGGGCGGGATGTATCCGAAGCTGCGAGAACGCTCATTGCAAGGCTTGGTGGAGATCGGATTTGACGGTTATGCCATCGGTGGATTGTCCGTCGGCGAAACCGAGGCCGAACGCCTGATGATTCTGGATGCCATTGCCGATCGGCTTCCGGCGGACCGGCCACGTTATCTGATGGGTGTCGGCACGCCGGCGGATCTGGTGCAGGCGGTGGCGCGCGGCGTGGATATGTTCGATTGCGTCATGCCCACCCGCAACGCCCGCAACGGGCACCTGTTCACCAGCCAGGGCGTGATCCGCATTCGCAACAGCCGTTTTCGCAATGACCCGGCGCCGCTGGATCCGGAATGCGCCTGCCCGACATGCAGCAACTACTCGCGCGCCTATCTGCATCACCTGGATCGCTGCAATGAAATGCTGGGCGCCAGACTGAACACGATTCACAACCTGCATTATTACCAGCAACTGATGCGCCGCATGCGCGACGCCATCGAGCAGCAAATCTTCGAGCGCTTTGCACGCGCTTTCATGGATGGCCCTCAAGGGCGCGCGCGGCGCGCGGCAGCGGCGCCGGACCGTTGAGCCAAGCGCCCGCCGCCGTGAATCAGCCCGGGCACTGGTGAAACCATGCTGATGTTGCACCCCCTGGATTACGCGGTACTGGCGGCCTACGCTTCGGTGGTGATCGTCATCGGCGTGGTGGTGGCGCGCCGCCAGCCCGATGCCGACGAGCTGTTTCTGGCCGGTCGCAGTTTGGGCGCTGGCGTGGTCGGATTGTCCCTGTTTGCGTCGAACATCTCCTCCACCACCTTGATCGGCTTGCCGGGCGCGGCCTGGGAACACGGGATTGCGGTGGCCAATTACGAATGGATGGCCGCCCTGGTGCTGTTGTTCAGCGCCGCCTTCGTGATTCCCGGTCTGGTGAAGAACCAGCTCACCACGGTGCCGGAAATCCTGGAACGGCGATTCGATGCCCGCATGCGCAAGTATCTGTCGGGTGTCTGCGTGTTTCTGAGCGTGGCGCTGGATACCGCCGGCAGCCTGTACGCCGGTTCCATCGTCTTGATGCTGTTCATTCCGGGGCTTTCATTGGGATGGACGTGCGCCGCGCTGGCGCTGTTTGCCGGGCTTTACACCGCCGCTGGCGGATTGCGTGCAGTGGCCTATACCGACGTGTTACAGACGGTGGTGCTGTTGCTCGGTTCGGTATTGCTGGCAACGCTGGTGTTTTCAGAGTTCGATTTTTCCTGGGCGGCGGTCAAGGCTGCCTTGCCGGCGGAAAAGCTGTCACTCATTCGACCGCTGGACGATCCGGCGCTGCCGTGGCTGGGCACGCTGGTCGGGCTGCCGATTCTGGGCTTCTACTACTGGACCATGAATCAGTATGTGTCGCAGCGACTGCTTGGCGCGCGCGGCGTCAGTGCCGCCAGTCGCGGCGCCATACTGGCGGCTGGGTTGAAATTGCTGCCGCTGTTCATCATGGTGTTGCCGGGGGCGATGGCGGCGGTGTTGATTCCGGATCTGGAGCGCGCGGATAACGTGTTCCCGCGTCTGATTGCCGAATATGCGCCGGTGGGATTGGCCGGCCTGATTCTGGCGGGCTTGCTGGCGGCCATCATGTCCAGCATCGATTCGGCGCTGAATTCAGCCTCCACCCTGATTTCGGCCGATTTCATTCTGCCGCGGAAACCGGGCCTTTCGGCCAGGGCGCTGGCCCGCACCGGCCGCATCATCACCCTGATTCTGGTGGTTCTGGCCGCGCTGTGGGCGCCGGCGATCGATCGTTTTCCCGGTCTGTTCGCCTATCTGCAACAGGGTTTCGCCTACGTCACGCCGCCGCTGGTGGCGGTGTTTGTGCTGGGATTCTTCGGTCGCCGCATCGGCGCGCAGGCCGCCTTGCGGGCAACCGTCAGCGGCCATCTGTTCAGCGCCGTCTGGTTTGTCGCCACCCAGCTTGGATGGCTGCATCTGCATTTTTCCATTGTCGCCGGCGTCTTGTTGCTGTTTACGCTGATGGCGGCTTACGGCTTTCAGGCCCTGTCCAACGTTCAGGTCAGTCAGGCGCAGTTGGCATTGCTGGATCAGCTGCGGCAGGCGCGTGCCGGGGTTTCGCCAAATCATCGGCGGATGATGTTGGCGATTGCCGGGCTTACTGGCCTGCTGGTTCTGGCTTTTTGGTGAGCGCGGGATGGTTGCCAACCGACGACAGAAAATCGCGGCCCCAGCGCTTGATATCGTAGTGACAGACCACGTCGAACATGGTGCGCAAGCGGCTTTGGCTTTCCGCCTTGCCCAGCGATAGCCCCAGATAACAGGATTGCGCCAGATCCAGCGGGTCGTGCGGGTTGCACAGCACCGCACCCTTGAGTTCGGCGGCGGCGCCGGCGAATTCGGACAACACCAGCACACCGCGACCGTCGGTGAGGCCTTGCGCGGCGACAAACTCCTTGGCCACCAGATTCAAGCCATCGCGCAAGGGGCTGACCCACATCACATCCGTCACCGCGTAATAGGCCACCACTTCTTCGAACGGCACGCTGCGGAAGAAGAACTGCAATGGCACCCAGCCGACGCGCGCAAACTTGCCGTTGATGCGTCCCACCGCCTGTTCGATCTGCGACTGCAGCGTGGCGTAGACCTTCATTTCCTTGGCGGCCGGCACGCAGATGGTGATCAGCGTGACGCGCCCTTGCAGTTCGGGGTGGTCCGTCAACATGCGCTCGAAGGCGTTGAGCTTTTCCAGAATGCCCTTGGTGTAATCCAGCCGTTCCACCGCCATGATCAGCTTCAGGCCGCGTAAATCCTCACGCAGTTGGGCCATCTTGCGTTTGACCGGCTCGGATGCCAGCAGTTGGCGGACGCGCTCCACGTCCAGCCCCACCGGATGCGCGCCCAGCTGGACATGACGGTCATGAAACTTGACCAGGGTGGTCATCTGATCCATGCCGACCGCGCAGCCATAGGTGAGAAAGCGCGGCGCGCAGGCCACTTTTTCCACCACCTCCAGCGGCGCGACGCCGCGCGCCACATCCACGAAGTTCTCCACCTGCCGCGGAATGTGAAACGCCACGTAATCGCACATCAGCAGGCTGCCGATGATTTCGCGCCGCCAGGGGATGACGTTGAATACGTCCGCCGACGGGAAATAAGTGTGATGGAAAAAAGCGATGCGCAAGTCTGGCCGTAATTCGCGCAGATAGGCCGGCACCATCCACAGATTGTAGTCATGAATCCAGACGATGGCGCCGGGCGCGGCCTCGGCGGCGGTGGCCTCGGCAAAGTCCTTGTTGACCTTCTGAAACACCTGCCAGTGATCCTCGCGAAAACGCGCGCGCTCCCAAAAGGTGTGCAAGGTCGGCCAGAAGGCTTCCTTGGAAAAGCGTTTGTAGAACACGTCCACTTCGTGCTTGCTCAGCGCAACGCGCGAGGTGACCACGTTGGGATAGCGCTCCACGTCGACCGGCGTATGGCGCTCGAACGCCGCCCGCTTGTTTTCCTGCACCGACCAGGCGACCCAGGCGCCGCGTCGCTGCTGGCCGTCCTCATCGGCAAAAAAACTCAGCAGCGTGGGGATGATGCCGTTGGGCGAGGCGTGACGGCGGCGCACCACGCGCCCGTTTTCGGTGGCTTCTTCATAGGGCAGGCGGTGATAGACGATCACCAGTTCGGAACTGCCCGGTTCCTGGATCGGCGCCTCCAGTGCGGACAGCCCCTTGGGCCCCAGAAATCCGAAATGGACGAGGGCATCGAGAATGCCGCCGCAGCCCTTGTGCTCGGCATGCAGCACCTGTGCATCGCGCTTGGTCTGGCGCAGCAAGTCTTTTTCCGAACCCTTGACGCAAACCGATTTGAAGCCTTGTTGCATCATGGACAGATCCTGCATCGAATCTCCGGCCACCAACACGGTGTCGGACTCAATGCCGAGCTGTTCGATCAAGCCACGCAGCGTCGCGCCCTTGCTGACGCCCTTGCCAAGCACGTCCAGATATTTGCCCTGGGAAAAACAGATCTCGCAGTTGAGATTTTCCGCGGTCTGACGCAATTCGTCGGTGACGGCCTGCTTCGGGCAGAAATAGGCGCAGCGCCGGCGTTGCGGTGTCGGCTGGCGTTGCAGGGCGTCAAATTTGCCGAACGCGCGATCCACCACCTGATCGCCCGGCCATTTGGCGTCGATGCGGTTGTGCAGCGGCTGTAGTGGTTGCAGCGTGGCGCCGTCCAGCACGGTGGCGCCGACGTCGCAAATGATGAAGTCGGGCGCCGGCAACAGCGGGTCGGACAGCAGCGGAATGATCGCCTCACGCCCGCGTCCGGAGACGTAGGCCAGTTGAATGTCCGGGTGATGCGCAATCAGCCGGTAGAGTTTTTGACGGGCGGCAAGATCGCCAGCCAGAAAAGTGCCATCCAGATCGGTGGCCAATAACATGCACAGTCTCCGTGGCGGGGCCTTGACGACGCGGCACGATCAACCCGCGTCGTGAATCTGAATCACCACCATAACAAATCAGCAAACTTTCCCCGCACACCGCGACAAAGCGCACAAAAAAACAGGGCCGCCGTCCGCGCGCCGGGGGAATCCCAGTCAATATCCATCAAATACAGGTGCTTGCGGCGAGCAACCCGCGCTGCCCCGGCGGCACTTGGTTCAGGCGAGCAGTTTTTCGATGTCCTTGCCAATCGCCGCGGGGGTGTCCTTGGGCGCATAGCGGCGCAGTACCTGACCGTCACCGTCCACCAGAAACTTGGTGAAATTCCACTTGATCGCCTCGGTGCCCAGCAGACCCTTGCCCTGACTCTTGAGGTACTGATAGAGCGGGTGTGCCTGATCGCCGTTGACTTCCACCTTGCTGAACATGGGGAAGCTGACATCGTACTTCAGGCTGCAGAAATCCTTGATTTGTTGTTCCGTGCCCGGCTCCTGATGGCCGAACTGATCGCAGGGAAAGCCCAGAATTTCCAGCCCTTGATCTCGAAACGTTCGATAAAGTTCCTCCAAGCCTTTGTATTGCGGTGTGAATCCGCATTTGCTCGCAACGTTGACAATCAGCAGCAGCTTGCCCTTGAAGTTCGCCAATGACTGACTTTCACCGTCGATGTTGACGGCGTCGAATTGGTGCACACTCATGTTCGCTCCAGATGTGAAATGGCCGGGCAAACAGTATCAGCCGCGCACCCCGGTTGGCTGTTCAATGCCCCAGTTTTCGAGGAAGCGAGATCAGACCCTTGATTTTGTTGCGAATGATGTGATGGAGCGGGGTGTAAACCGGCGCCAGGTAGCGCGGACTCATGCCTTTGAGCTGGTCCGGCAATTCAACATCCGGCAGATCGCCAATGTGTCGATCCGTGGGGTGGGATACGGGATGCACCAGACGCGCCGGCTCGCCGACCAGGCGGTGAAAACGCAGCGTGGAAAACACCGCGGTGCTGGTGTTGCCCAGAAAGGTGCGCGTGTACAGGCCGGAGCCGACCAGCGATTGCCCGGTGCCGGGCACGCCGTCGTCGATCTCCGGGGTACTGGCGATGATCAGCATGGCCAGACGGTTTTGCTTCATGATGCCGTCGATCTCACGCTGAATCTTGGGCGCAAAGCCACCGTCGCGATTGGTTTTCTGCCATTTGTTGGCGTGTTTCATCAACAGGCCGGTGGGTTGAACCGGAATGGGTTGATACGGCGTTTTGGCCACCAGCTCCTTGCGCAGCTGTTCGCGCACAAAACCGTTGAAGTCATAGCGCACCGGGTAGGTGGTCTTGAAATCACCAAAGCCACCGGTACCGGCATGAACGTGAACCAGTTTGTTCTGCATCAGACTCATGATGCCGACGCGACCAGCCATCGGCGCTTGCAAGGCCTGGTGGCCGGCAGCCGGGCCCGGTGCGCGTCCGGCGCAGGCGCCAAGCAACGCCACCGCGAGCAAAGTCCAAAAACGAATATGCATCTTCTGGTCTCCCGATCCCTCATTGATGCAGAGCACGGCGCTCTGATGTTTTTATTGTTGTTCGACAGAATTGTCACGCCGCTGTTTCAAGGACAATCGCGGTGGCTGGCCTGACAGCCGGTTCACCTGCGCATCAATCCGATAGGAAATGATCCGCCGTCAGTGCCACTTGCTGCTCAACCGGCGCCCGCAGATTGGCCAGCAGGCTGTGAACCTGCGGCAGCATGCGATGGATGAAGAAGTCGCCGGTGGCCTGCTTGGTCTGGCGAAAGTTTGCGTCTGGATGTTTTTCCGCCGCGCGCACCATGCGTAGCCAGTTGAAGCCGACGTAGCACAGGCTGAAGGCTTTCAGATAATCCACCGCGCCAAAGCCGGCCTGATCCGGTGAGCTCTTGTAAGAGTCGAGCAAATCCTTGGTGGCGGATTCCAGCGCGTCAATCGCCTTGCCGAGCGAAGATTTGTACAGCTCGGGTGTTTCCGGCGCATCCAGAGCTTCGCGCACCCGGGCGAAGAAGCGCGCGGGCAGGCGGCCACCATGCATCATCAGTTTGCGCCGCACCAGGTCCATGGACTGAATGCCGTTGGTGCCTTCGTACAGGCACAGAATCTTGGAGTCGCGCGCAATCTGTTCCACGCCGTGTTCGGTGATGAAACCATGACCGCCGTAAACCTGAATCGCCAGACTGCCCAGTTCAAAGGCGCTGTCGGTGCAGTAAGCCTTGGTCAGCGGCGTATTCAGGTCCACCCAGTCCTGGGCCTCTTCGCGCACCGCTGCGTCCGGATGATTTTTGGCGATGTCCACATACATGGCGGTTTCATACGCCAGAATGCGTCCACCCTCGGTGGTGGCCTTCATCTGCAACAACATGCGCCGGACATCTGCGTGATCGATGATTTCCGCGCGGCCGGTACTGGCAAGCCCTTGCTTGCGATCCAGCGCGTAACGGATGGCGTTCTGGGTGGCCAGTTCGCACTGCCCCAGGCCCTGGAAACCCACCATGATGCGCGCCAGGTTCATCATCACGAACATGTTCTGGATGCCGGTGTTGGGTTCACCCACCATCCAGCCCTGGGCGCCGTCAAAGGCCATGGCGCAGGTACAGGAGGCGTTGATGCCCATCTTGTGCTCGATGGCGGTGCATTCCAACTGGTTGCGCTGCCCCAGCGAGCCGTCCTCCTTGACCAGAAACTTGGGCACCACGAAGGTGGAAAGCCCTCTGACGCCCGGCGGCGAATCCGGCAGACGCGCCAATACGAAATGGATGATGTTGTCCGCCATCGTATGTTCGCCGGAGGTGATGAAGATCTTGCTGCCTTCAATCGAATAGCTGCCGTCACCGTTGGCAATGGCCTTGGTCTTGGCGGCGCCCACGTCGGAGCCGGCCTGCGGCTCGGTGATGCACATGGTGCCGGTCCATTCGCCGGTGGACAGCTTGGGCAAGTAGGTCTGTTTGATCTGCTGGCTGGCCTTGGCGTGCAGCGCCTCGAAGCAACTGGTGGTGAGGCCCGGATACAGTGCAAATGCCACGTTCGCCGAACACAGCATTTCCTCAACCACCTTGGACAGGGTAAAGGGCAGACCCTGGCCTTCGTAGTCGGTGGCATTGCACAGGCTCATCCAGCCGGATTCGGAAAACAGTTTGTAGGCTTGGGCAAAGCCATCGGGCACCGTGACCTCGCCCTGGTTCCAGACACAGCCCTGTGCGTCGCCGCTGGCGTTGAGTGGCGCGATTTCTTCTTCGATCAGCTTGGCGGCTTCGTCAACCAGCGCGCCGAGAAAATCCGCATTGGCCTCCGCGAAAGCCGGAATTTGCTGCGACATGCGATCAATTTCCAGTACGTCCTTGAGTGCGAAGTGGATTTCCCGAAGTGGCGCCTGATAACTGGCCATGTTGATTGTTCCTGTTCCGTTTGAGAATCATGAGCGCCTTGGCGCGCCCTAAACCTTTGCATCCTAAGGAAGCCGCACTCTGGCATCAAGCGGAGCTGCGCGCACCTGCCTTCTGATTGGGGTCGGCTCGGATCATTGGCGGCGCGTTCAAAGCCGGGGCGGGGTGAATCCACTGGCGACCCGCGCGACCTCACCTTCGTCAAACCGCACTTGATCGCCGCTTCGCAGCCGGCACAGCGATGCGCGCGGGCATCGGCGCTGAAGCAGCGTCGATTAAGCCGGATCCGTCCGCACGGCGCTGGCTGCCGTCGTCGCTTCCAGGCTTTGTTCAGCGGTTTTTCTGATTTCCCAGCAACGGTGTGCGGTTCGCCCACGACGAAAGTCTTCATCCAGCGTTTCGCGCGTGATTTCGCGTGCCGTCAGCGCGGTCGACCCGGTTGCCTCGAACTTGAAGCGGCGGCGGTTGGTGGAAAAGTAGAGCAGGCCGTCGTCGGCCAGCAGCGCGGCGCAGCGCTCGATCAGCGCCACATGATCACGCTGCACATCAAAACTGTGCTCGGTGCGCTTGGAGTTGGAAAACGTGGGTGGATCGCAAAAAATCAAATCAAAGCGCGTCCGGCTGGCTGCGGCATCCTCCAGCCATTGCAGGCAGTCGGCTTGAATCAGTTGATGCGGTGCCGAACGCGGGCGATCACGGCGGCCTTGGAAATAGGTGGAAAAGCGGTTCAATTCAAAATTTCTGGCCGCCCATTCCAGATAGGTCTTGGATAGATCGACCGAAACGGTCTGCGTCGCACCACCCCTGGCGGCGTGCACGCTGGCCGAGGCGGTGTAACAGAACAGGTTGAGGAATCGCTGCCCTTTGGCTTGTTGTTGCAGTTGCAGGCGCAAGGGTCTGTGATCCAGAAACAGGCCGGTATCCAGATAGGTGTCCAGCTTGATCCAGAATCGACAGCCGTGTTCGCTCACTTCGAACTCGCGGCTGGCCGTGGCATTGGCCTGATACTGCGAACGGCCCCGTTGCGCGGCGCGCAGTTTGTAATGCAGCGCGTCAGTGTCCAGTTGCATCTCCGATTGCAAGCCGCGCAACGCCAGTCGCAGGCGCTTTTCCGCCCGCGCCGGGTCCACGCTCTTGGGCGCCGCGTATTCCTGAACGTGCACCTGCGGCTGCGGCGTGTGATACAGGTCGACCGCCAGCGCGTAATCGGGCAGATCGCAATCGTAAACGCGATAGTTGGAAACGCCAGCGCGCTTGGCCCATTTGCCCAGGTGGCGCAGATTCTTGCGCAGGCGGTTGTTGAAATCCGCGCCCTGGCTGCTCGACGACGGCGAACCGCTCGAGTCCGGCACCGCGATACGCAGCAGCTTGCATTCGATGGGGCCGTTGAACAGGGTGTGGGTCTGATGCGCGCGCAAGCCCAGGCGCGGGCCAAGGCTGGGTTGACCGGAAAAAATTGCCGCTTCCCACCCGCCGAAATGCTCGCCAATGCTGGCGCCGAGCAGGGAATAAAGCTTGACGACATCGGCGGTGCTGCCCAGGCGTTCCCCGTAAGGCGGGTTGGTGACCAACAAACCAGGCGCATCACCCACCGTGCCGACGGTGGAAAAATCAGCCCGGCGCCATTGGATGCGCGCACCCAGGCCGGCGGCCTCGGCGTTGCGCTTGGCAATGCGGATGATGGCGCCATCGACGTCGGACCCGGTCATCGACGGCAGCCTGGGCAAGCCCTCGGCAACGCGCTGGTGCGCCTGATCCAGCAGCGATTGCCACACACCTGGCTGATGCCCAAGCCAGCCGTCGAAGCCCCATCGCTTGCGTCGCAGGCCGGGCGCGATATCAGCGGCCATCATCGCCGCTTCAATCACCAGGGTGCCGGAGCCACACATGGGATCGATCAGCGGTTTTCCGTCTGCCGCCATCTGCGGCCAGCCGGCGCGAATCAGAATGGCGGCGGCAAGATTTTCCTTCAGCGGCGCGATGTTGCTGCCTTGTCGCCAGCCGCGCCGATGCAGTGCCTCGCCGGCCAGATCCAGGCTGATGGTGGCCTGATCGCGATGCAAATGCAGGTGAATGCGGACATCCGGCGCCAGGCGGTCCACATCCGGCCGCACACCTGCGGCGTCGCGAAAGCCGTCGACAATGGCGTCCTTCAGACGCAATCCGGCGAACTGGCTATGGGAGATAACCGCTGATTTTCCAGCCACTTCCACCGCAAAGCTGCGCTTGGGTGTGAACAGGGCTGGCCAGTGGATGCCGCGGGCAAGCTGATAAAGCTGATCGGCGCTTGCGATCGTTTGCGAGGCCAATGGCATCAACACGCGGCTGGCCACACGCGACCACAGACAGGTCGCATAGGCCGTTTTCAGGTCGGCTTCACAAGCCACACCGCCGGGGCGCTCGCGCATTTTGTGGGCGCCCAGTTGTGCAAGTTCTGCCTGCAGCAGATATTCCACACCGCGCGGACAGGTAACGAACAGGTCGATTGATTCAGCCATCGCCGCATGATCGCACGGACGCTTCGGCACGCGGGTGGCCGCCGACGCTGTGGCATAATTCGCGCCCATTTTTCGGACCGTGATGTGCCGTCCCAATGACCTTGCTCGATTTCTTCATCAGCCCCGCCGCCGCACAGGCCGCGCCGGCGGCACCAAACCCGCTGATTCAGTTCGCGCCACTGCTGATCCTGATCGTGGTGTTCTACTTCATGCTGATTCGGCCGCAGATGAAGCGCAGCAAGGAACACAAGAACATGCTGGGCAGCTTGTCCAAGGGCGATGAGATCGTCACCAGCGGCGGTGTTGCGGGCAAGATCACCGCCATCGGTGAAAACTATCTGACGGTGGAAGTGGCGGAAAACGTTTCCATCAAGATCCAGAAGCCGGCGGTATCCACGGTGCTGCCCAAGGGAACGCTGAAAGCGCTGTAGTCCTTCATTCGCAGATCAAAGAGCTCCTGGGATGCGCCCTTACGCGACCTGGAAATACGTGCTGCTGATTGCGGTGCTGTGTCTGTCCGCGCTCTACGCCTCGCCGAATCTGTTTGGCGAAGAACCGGCGGTGCAGATTTCACGTGCTGACGGCGAGCCGATGTCAGAGGCCGTTGAGATCAAGATTGAAAACGCGCTGGACGATGCGGGATTGGAAACGCATCAAAGCGGCGTGGAAGATGGACGCTGGATCGTGCGCTTCCAACGTGAGGACGATCAGTTGCGCGCCAGCGATGTGATCAAACGCGCCCTGGGCAACAGCTACGTGGTTGCTTTGAATCTTGCGCCGCGCACGCCCACCTGGTTGCGTGATCTGGGCGCAAAGCCGATGGCGCTGGGCCTGGATCTGCGCGGCGGCGTGCACTTTCTGCTGGAGGTCGACATCCAGGAAGTGCGCGAGAAGGCGATTGAAAATTATCTGATCGAGATTCCGTCGCAGCTGCGCAAGGAAAATATCCGCTACAGCGGTCGTCGGCGTGATGCGCAGGACGTGGTACTGGATTTTGCCGATGGCGATCGTCTTCAAGCCGCGCAGAAATTTGTCCGCGCGGAGTATCGGGAACTGGAAACCGAGATCACCGATGCCGCGCCGCTGAGTCTGCGCGTGCGTATCACCGAGGACGAAGCCAAGCGCATTCAGGACTTTGCGGTTCAACAAAACCTGATCACGCTGCGCAATCGTGTCAATCAGCTGGGTGTGGCCGAGCCGGTGGTCCAGCGTCAGGGCGCCAACCGCATCGTGGTGCAGTTGCCGGGCGTGCAGGACACCACCCGCGTCAAGGACTTGCTGGGTGCGACCGCAACCCTGGAATATCGCGCGGTGGCCGAGGATGACGCTGATCGCGCCGCCGCCATTGGCGTCAATCCGCCCGGCACCGAGTTGTTTTTCACCCGTGAAGGTCGCCGGCCGGTATTGCTCAAGCGCGAGATCATCGCCAGCGGCTCACAGCTGGTGGACGCAGCGCCCACCGTGGATGAAAACAATCAGCCGGCGGTTTCGGTGACGCTGGACGGCGCCGGCGCCAAGAAAATGTTCGAGTTCACGCAGAAAAGCGTGGGCAAGCCGATGGCGGTGCTGTTCAAGGAACGCCAGGTGGTGACGCGCTATGACGATGAGGGCAATGCGGTGCGCGAGCATCGCAATATCCAGGAAGTGATTTCCATTGCCACCATTCGTGGCGTGTTCGGCAAGCGCTTCCAGACCACCGGCCTGGACGGCAAGGAAGCGCATGATCTGGCGCTGTTGCTCAAGGCCGGCGCACTGGCGGCGCCGGTGGACATCGTCGAAGAACGCACCGTTGGACCGAGCCTGGGTGCGGACAATATCCGTCGCGGCTGGCAGGCGGCGATGATTGGCCTGGCGCTGGTGGCCGCGTTCATGGTGTTTTATTACCGCGTGTTCGGGCTGTTCGCCATCGCCGCGCTGTCCCTGAACATCCTCATGCTGATTGCGGCGCTGTCCATCCTGCAAGCCACGCTATCCATGCCGGGCATCGCCGGAATCGTGCTCATCATGGGTATTTCGGTGGACGCCAATGTGCTGATTTACGAGCGTGTGCGCGAGGAGCTGCGCAACGGCACCAAACCGCATGCGGCCATTGAGGCCGGTTACGACCGTGCCTTTCTCACCATCGCCGATGCCAATATCACCACCCTGATCGCGGCGGTGGTGTTGTTTGCGCTGGGCGCCGGCCCGGTGAAAGGCTTTGCCGTCACCTTGTCGATCGGCATTCTCTGTTCGCAGTTCTCCGCCATTGTCGGCACCCGCGCGCTGGCGCATCTGGTGTTTGCGGGTCGTGCGCGCATGCGCGATCTGCCGATCTGGTAGGTCCGCCAAGGCAAGCCAATGCGATTTTTCGCCAAAGTCCCCAACATCAACTTCATGGCCCAGCGCAAGACCGGGCTGTGGCTGTCTGCGATCCTTACGGTTGTTGCGATTCTGCTCATCGCCTTCCGTGGTCTGAACTTCGGCATCGACTTCACCGGCGGCGTGTTGGTGGAAGTCAGCTATCCGGGCACCGTGCAATTGGAAGAGGTGCGTGAGGCGTTGGCCGAAGGTGGTTACGAACGCGCCGTGGTGCAATTCTTCGGTACCGCGCAGGAAGTTTTGATCCGTTTGCCGCCGGCGGCGGAAGGCGCTGACTCGGCTCAGGTCAGTACCGCCATTCTCAATGCTTTGGGAACGCAGACGCCGGGTATCGAATTGCGGCGCGTGGAGTTCGTCGGCCCGCAGGTGGGCGAGGAACTGACCGAGAAAGGTGGCCTGGCGATGCTGTTCGCCTTCATGGCCATCATGGTCTACATCGCCTTCCGCTTTGAGTGGAAATTCTCGGTAGGCTGCGTCATCGCCTTGATGCACGACGTCATCATGACGCTGGGCATTCTGTCCATCTTCCAGGTGGAGTTTGATCTCACCACGCTGGGCGGCCTGCTGGCGCTGATCGGTTATTCGAATAACGAAACCGTGGTGATCTACGACCGCGTGCGGGAAAACCTGCTGGGTAAACGCCGGGCCGGGGTGGAAGAGGTGGTCAATTTGTCCATCAACCAGACCCTGTTGCGTTCCATCATCACCCATCTGACCACCTTGCTGGTGCTCAGCGCCTTGATCGCCGTCGGCGGTGCCAGCGTGCACAGCTTCTCCGTCGCACTGACCATCGGCGTGTTCGTGGCGACGTATTCCTCCATTTATATCTCCACCGGCACCGCCATTGTGCTGGGCGTGAAACGCGAGGACCTGCTGCCGCCGCAGGAAGAAGAGCTCGAAGACGTGGTCTGAACCGGTGCGGCGCCCCGATCACGGTCCCATCACATTGCGCACAATCCCGTCCGCATTGCGGCGTCTCTGATCGACCTGCAAATGCCCCAAAGCCTGCTGATCAAATTTTCAGCCAGGTCTCGTCAGTGAACACGGCAAGCGAAGGTGCCTGCTCATACGGTGTTTTTTCGAGTCGTGTCCGGGTGCGCTGTGATCGCTGCGGTTGCCAAAGACACCATTAGCGTTGGCGTCCGCACCCTGTGCTTCGGAACACCGGCTTGCACGCCCCGTTGGCGTGACCGCAGCCGCGGTCGGATTCCGCTGCGTACGGCGCCATCACCGGCGAGTCGGGTAACCGGTTCGCAAGCGTACCGGTGTTGGCGACATTGCTGCTATGGTTGATCCGGCTCCGGTTTGCTTGACCGGACGCGAATCATCAATCGGAGGAGGGCGCGCCGGCCTGATCGGGCCAGACTCGCCAATGACGCAGTGAGGTGAAAAATGGAAGGATTGGAACAAACCCGGCACGATGCATTCTTTATCGACGGCCAATGGACCGACCCGGCGGGCGATCAGCGTATCGAAGTGATCGGCGCCAATACCGGCGAGGTCATCGGCAGCGTTCCCGATGGCGCCGAAGCGGACATTGATCGAGCGGTTACGGCCGCACGCAAAGCGTTTGACGGTGGTTGGTCGGACAGCACGCCCGAGCAACGCGCTGCGATATTGACCAAGTTCGCCGACGCCATGGAGAAACGCAAATCGCAGTTGGCGCGCACCGTGAGCCTGCAAAATGGCATGCCCCTGACGACCTCCGAACCATTCGAGGGTGACTACGTGGTTGGACTGCTGCGCTACTACGCGGCTTTGGCAACCAGCTATGCGGTGGAAGAGCGCCGTCAATCACCGATGGGTTTCGACACCTTGGTGCGCAAGGAGCCGGTGGGCGTGGTCGGCGGCATCGTGCCCTGGAACTATCCGGTGGTTCTGTCCATGACCAAGATCTGTCCGGCCCTGGCCACCGGCTGCTGTCTGGTGCTCAAGCCCTCACCAGGGACCGTTCTGGATTGTTATCTGGTCGCCGAAGCCGCCGCGGAAGCCGGCGTGCCCGCCGGTGTGATCAATTGGGTTCCGGGCGGGCGTGAGCTCGGCGCCTATCTGGTATCACATCCGGGTATCGACAAGGTGGCGTTTACCGGCTCCACCGCCGCTGGCCGCAAGATTGCCGAAGTATGCGGCCGCCTGCTGCGTCCGGTGAGCCTGGAACTGGGCGGCAAGTCCGCCGGCATCATTCTGGACGACGCCGACCTGGATCACGTCCGCGAAGGCATGATGTTCGCCGGCTTCGGTAACAATGGCCAGACCTGCTTGCTGTCCACCCGCGTTTTGGCGCCGGAAAGCCGCTATGCCGAGGTGGTCCAGGCGTTTGGCGACATGGCGCGAGGTCTCAAGGTTGGCCATTCGCTGGATCCTGAAACGCAGATCGGGCCGCTGGCGTCCTCCGAACATCGCGATCGGGTGGAAGGTTATATCGCCAAAGGCAAACGCGAAGCGCGTCTGGTTGCCGGTGGCGGGCGCCCCAGCGGGGTCGGCGACGGCTGGTTTGTCGAGCCCACCATCTTCGCGGACGTGGACAATTCGGCCACCATCGCGCAGGAAGAAATCTTTGGTCCGGTGCTGTCCATCATCAAGTACAAGGATGAGGATGATGCGGTTCGCATCGCCAATGATTCCGAGTACGGCCTGGGTGGCACGGTGTGGTCGTCGGACTCCAAACGCGCACAGAACGTAGCGCGTCGCGTGCAGACCGGAACCATTGGCGTCAACGGCTACATGCTGGATATGGCATCGCCGTTCGGTGGCATCAAGGCGAGCGGCCTTGGCCGTGAGCTCGGGCCCGAATCATTGGCGTCCTATCAGCAACTGAAGTCGGTTTATCTGCCCAACGGTTGATGTGATGTGAGCAGCACTCCGGTGATGGCATTACCGGAGTGCTGCTGTACCGCCCAGATCAACGGCGCGGCCGGAAGCTAGCGCGAACTTTGCTGGTGATCCAGCAACTTCTGGACGATCAGATCGGCCGCTTGCTCGGCACTCATGCGGGTGGTGTCGATGTGGATCTGCGGTGATTCGGGAGGTTCGTAAGGCGAGTCGATGCCAGTGAAGTTCTTCAACTCGCCGCTGCGTGCCTTCTTGTAAAGCCCCTTGACGTCGCGTGCTTCGGCCTCGGCCAGCGGTGCGTCAATAAAGATTTCCCAGAATTCACCTTCCGGCATGAGTTGGCGGACCATCTCGCGTTCAGCACGAAACGGCGAGATAAATGCGGTAATCACGATCAGCCCGGCGTCCGTCATCAGTTTGGCCACTTCGCCGATTCGGCGGATATTTTCCACCCGGTCAGCTTCGGTGAAACCAAGGTCACGATTCAGACCGTGGCGAATATTGTCGCCATCCAGCAGGAAACTGTGCCGGTTCATGTGCACCAGTTTCTTTTCCACCAGATTGGCGATGGTGGATTTTCCGGCACCGCTCAGGCCGGTGAGCCAAAGTACCGCCGGTGTCTGATGTTTGAGTCCGGCACGAACCTGGCGGCTGACTTCCAGCGCCTGCCAGTGCACGTTTTGCGAACGCCGCAAGGCGAAGTGCAACATGCCGGCGGCGACGGTGGCATTGCTGAACTTGTCGATCAGGATAAATCCGCCCAGGGCCCGGTTATTGGCGTAGGGCTCGAACGCAACCGCGCGATCCAGACTCACATTGGCGACACCAATGGCGTTCAAATCCAGAGTCTTGGCGACCTGATGTTCCAGGGTATTGACATCGATCTGATATTTCGGCGCCTGAATATTGGCGGTGACGGTTTGCGTGCCAATTTTCAGCCAGTACGGCCGACCCGGCACCAGGGCTTCTTCAGACATCCACACCAGGGTCGTTTCGAATTGATCGGCGACTTCGGTGGGTTCATCGGCGCGGGTAATGACATTACCGCGCGAGCAGTCGATTTCATCGTCAAAGCTCAAGGTCACCGATTGCCCTGCAACCGCCATCTCCAGATTGCCACCCATGGTGGTGATTTGGCTGACGGTGCTGGTTTTTCCACTCGGCAACACCCGAACCGCATCGCCGGGTTGAATCGTTCCACTGGCAAGCTGGCCGGAAAATCCACGGAAATCCAGATTCGGACGGTTGACCCACTGCACGGCCATCCGAAACGCTTTGTGCTGGTCGACGGTGGCGTCCAGCTCCACCGTCTCCAGGTACGCCATCAGTGTTTTTCCCTGATACCAGGGCGTGTTATCCGACAACAGCGTGACGTTATCGCCCTTGAAGCCGGAAATCGGGATCGCTTCAAACGTTTCGATTCCGATGCTTTGCGCAAACGCGCGGTAATCCTCGACGATGGATTCGTATTTCGCCTGATCGAAATCAATCAGGTCCATCTTGTTGACGGCGAGAAGGATATTGCGAATGCCGATCAAATGCGCCAGATAGGAATGGCGGCGTGTCTGCGTCAAAACACCCTTGCGGGCGTCGATCAGAATCACCGCCAGGTCGGCGGTGGATGCGCCGGTCACCATGTTGCGCGTGTATTGCTCGTGGCCGGGCGTGTCGGCAACGATGAATTTGCGCTTTTCGGTGGCAAAGAACCGGTACGCCACATCAATGGTGATGCCTTGTTCGCGTTCGGCGGCCAGGCCGTCCACCAGCAAGGCGAAGTCAATTTCCTGGCCTTGCGTGCCGACCCGTTTGGAGTCTGCCTCCAATGCGGCTAGCTGATCCTCGAAAATCATCTTCGAGTCATACAGCAAGCGTCCAATCAGAGTGGATTTGCCGTCGTCCACGCTGCCACAAGTGATGAAGCGCAGCAGGCTCTTGTGCTGGTGACGTTCCAGATAGGCGTCGATATCTTCCGCGATCAGGGATTCGGCTTGATAGACCGTATCTTGGCTTTGAGAGTCGCTCATTAGAAATAACCTTCCTGCTTTTTCTTTTCCATGCTCGCGGTCTGATCGTGATCGATGGCGCGTCCTTGTCGTTCGGATGTGGTGGTTAACAGCATTTCCTGAATCACCGCCGGCAGCGTGTCCGCCGTGCTTTCCACCGCGCCGGTGAGGGGGTAGCAACCCAGGGTTCGAAAACGGATGGAGCGGGGCTGGGGGACTTCGCCCTCATGTAATCGAAAGCGATCATCATCCACCATCAGAATCAGTCCATCGCGCTCCACCGTCGGTCGTACCGCGGACAGATAAAGGGGAACGATGGGGATGTTCTCCAGGTGGATGTATTGCCAAACGTCCAGCTCGGTCCAATTGGAGATAGGAAAAACGCGCATGCTTTCGCCCTGGGCCTTGCGGGCGTTGTACAGGTTCCACAGTTCCGGGCGCTGATTCTTGGCGTCCCAACGGTGATTGGCGCTGCGGAACGAAAAAATGCGCTCCTTGGCGCGTGACTTCTCCTCATCGCGACGCGCACCACCGAATGCGGCATCGAAGCGATACTTGTCCAGCGCCTGCTTCAGCCCCTCGGTTTTCCAGAGATCGGTATGCAAGCTGCCGTGATCGAAGGGGTTGATCCCGCGCGCCTTGGCTTCCGGGTTTTGATAAACCAGAAGCTCCATTCCCGCCTCCTTGGCCATTTTGTCACGCAGCCGATACATGTCCTGAAACTTCCAGGTGGTATCCACGTGCAACAGCGGGAAGGGTGGGGGCGATGGATAAAACGCCTTGCGCGCCAGATGCAACATCACGGCGCTGTCCTTGCCCACCGAATAAAGCATTACCGGCTTTTCGGTTTCCGACACCACCTCGCGCATGATGTGTATCGACTCGGCTTCAAGTCGTTGCAAATGGGTGAGCTTCACGGCGGGGGCGGGTGCCATCGACAAATTCCAGAGTTGATCAGCAGGTGCGGCATTCTAGGACAGGACGAGCCATGGAAAAAATATAAAATATAGATACATTCCTTCTGTTTTCTGAATACCAATGAAAACCCGCGAATGAACCTCAAGCACCTGGCGATCTTTCGCGCCGTCGCACAAACCGGCAGCGTCAGCGGTGGCGCCGCGCGACTGTTCATTTCACAGTCTGCGGTTTCCAAACAACTTGCAGACTTTGAGGCAGCGCTCGGATTACCCCTGTTTGACCGCTTGCCGCGCGGCGTTCGTCTGACGCAAGCCGGCCGTGTGTTACTCGGGCATGCCAACCGCCTGTTTGCCGTAGAAGCGCAAGCAAGCCGCGCCCTGGCTGACTTGAAAGGCTTGGCCAGCGGCAATATCGCCATTGGCGCCAGTCGCACCATCGGCAGCTATCTGTTGCCGCAACGCCTGGCAAATTTTCATTCGGCTTATCCGGGCATTGCGTTACAGCTGCGTGTTGACAACAGTCAGATCGTCGAACAACTGCTGGTCGACGGTGAAATCGACCTGGCTTTCACCGAAGGACCGGGGCAACACGAGCAACTGCAGTATCGGGCGTTCATGCAGGACGCCTTGGTGCTGATCGCCAATCCGGATCATGCATACGCGCACGCAGGTGAGATTCGTCTCAAGCAGCTGACGCAAGTACCCATCCTGATGCACGAACCGGGTTCGGGGACACGGGACGTGACCGAGAAACAGCTGATGGCCAAAGGCGTTCAGGTCCGCCCGGTGATGACCCTGGCAAGTACCGAAGCGATCAAGCAAACCGTTGCCGCCGGTGCCGGACTTGCGTTCATTTCAGCCTTGTCGATTGACCAGGAATTGCGCAACAGGACACTCAAGGTGGTCCGGATCAAACAGTTTTCCATCACACGGCCGCTATACCAGGTCAGGCTGAAAAGTCTGGCGCCAAGCCCGGCAAACAAGGCATTTCTGACCTTGTTCAGTGCCCAAGACGACCAAACCGTCGCTGCGCTGCACCGGTGACGCTCAGCCGCACCGGCTTTGAGTGGCGCTTTTGTTGCGTACAGGGCGGGCGTGCCGGCGCGGCGCGCCAATCGGTCAACTTGCACAGCTTCATAGTGTAAACAATAGATATTATGTAAAGTAAATAATGTGAAGAACGACTGTGCGCAAAACCCAGGCCTGGCGTCAGGTGTTTGGCGCCAGCTGCTCGCGCAGCCTGGGCATCAGCTCAACCAGATTGCACGGCCGGTGTCGGGCATCAAGCTGAAACCGCAGAATGTCGTCCCAGCCGTCTTTGACGGCGCCGGTCGAACCCGGCAGCGCAAACAGATAAGTCCCGTTGGCAACCCCGCCAATGGCACGCGATTGCATGGTGCTGGTGCCGATCTTCTGATAACTGAGCATGCGGAACAGTTCGCCGAAGCCCGGAATCGGTTTGTCGATCACCCGCGTGAACGCTTCGGGGGTGACGTCGCGCCCGGTAATACCGGTTCCTCCGGTGGAAATCACGACGTCAACCGTGGCATCGTCAATCCAGGATTTCAGCGTAGCCTCGATTCGGTCCGCGTCGTCCGTCACGATACGCCGGTGTGCCAATTCATGCCCGGCCTTGTCGATGCGGTCGACCAGTGTTTGACCGGAACGGTCATCCCGCAGATGGCGTGTATCGGAAACCGTGAGTACGGCGATCCGAACCGGGATGAACTCTGAGGTTTGCTCAATTGGCAAGGCCGACTCCTGGGAATCAACGAACCGTGAAACCTTCGTATCCATTGGCCGCCACCTCATCGCACTTCTCCCGGTAGGCGCCGGCACCGATATACGACAGCACTCTTCTGGGCTTGCCCTCGACGTTGGCGCCGGTCCACCAGGAGTCGACCTTGTAGATCAGGCTCGGCTGCGTCAGTTCATCGTGATGCTTGACCCACTCGTCTTCAAACTGCTGCGTGGCTTCAACGACCTTGTCCTGGCCGTTGCGCTCGACATGCGCGATGCAGTCGGCAATCCATTCAACCTGTTGCTGCACGCAGGTCGGCACGTTGCAGAACGCCGCACCGGGTGAAAGCGGCGCAGCCGTCATGAAGAAATTGGGAAAGCCGTGCTTCTGCATGCCCATGGCGGTGGTAATGTCCGTATCCCACTGCGCCTTGAGCGAGCGCTTGTTCCGCCCGCGGACATCAATCCGGTTGATGGCGCCGGTGGCGGCATTGAAGCCCGTGGCCATGATGACGATATCCAGCCCGTATTCGGTGTCGCCCACCACGATACCGTGTTCGCTGAAGCCATTGATGGGCGTTTCACAAACATCGATCAGCTGCACGTTGTCGCGTGCATAGACCTCCAGGTAACCCGTATCCAATGGCGGTCGGCGCGTACCGAAACCGTGATCCGAAGGAATCAGTTTGGCGGCCAGCTTCGGGTTATCAATCCGCGCCTGCATTTTCTTGACGATGAAGTCCGTCACTTCCTGGTTGGCGGTTTCGTCCATCAGGAACTCAACGTAATTCTTGCAGAACAGCTGCAGTGACCCATCCGCCCAGCCCTGTTCATAAACCTGCCGACGTTCCTCGGGTGTAGTTTGCGCCCAAGGCTTGGATTGACAGTCGTAATGATGTCCGGTGAGCGAGGTTTTTGTTTTTTTGCGAATATTGTCGTAATCGGCACGCGTTTGCTGCTGTTGCGCCTGGCTCAGCGGAAAGTTTTTCATCGGGATCGCCCAACTGGGGGTGCGCTGAAAAACGAACAAGGCCTTGACCTGACTGGCGATGGTCTGGATCACCTGGATGCCGGTGGCGCCGGTACCGATGACGCCAACACGTTTGCCGCGCAAATCAAGACCTTGCTTCGGCCAGCGGGAGGTATGAATCACCTGCCCGTTGAATGACGCCACGCCTTCGAACGGCGGCAGTTTTGGCTCACTCAACAACCCGGTACAACACAGCAAGTAACGGCAATGAACCGTTTCTCCCTGATCGCTGGTGACATGCCATGTCTGCTCGGACTCGTTCCAGTGCGCTGATTCGATGCGCGTGTTGAAGTCGATCATTTCACGAATCTTCAACCGGTCAGCAACGAAATTCAGATAACGCTCGGTTTCGGCTTGCGGCGGAAAACGCTCACTCCAATTCCATTCTTCGAGGATCTCCGGGGAGAACCAGAATTGATAAACCTCATAGGTGGAGTCGGTTCGTGCACCCGGATAGCGGTTCCAGTACCAGGTTCCACCCACCGAGCTGCCGGCCTCGAAACCGCGAGTGCTCAAACCCATTTCGCGTAATCGATACAAGGCGTGCAGCCCGGCAAAACCGGCGCCCACGACCACCGCGTCCACCACATCCGAACGTTGCTTTTGACTCGAATTCACAAGATCGCCCTCCTCGCTCCCGGTCAGGGTTTTGTGCGCTCAAGTGTAAACCAGTTGAATCCTCATTCTGCTTTGACCTGGTGTGAACAAGCCGACTCAAACCGGCAGTTTTGCGTCCCACCGGCAAGACCTGAAACAGAGGCCCGGATGAACAATCTACTGAGAAATCACAGCTAACCTTCCCCACGCTGATAACGCGCAAGCGCGTCGGCGTCGAAACCGGGATGGTTGTCGACCAGCTCGTCGCGCATGAAATCCTCTCCCGGCGGCGTCATCACCCTGGTGATGAGAACACGGCAGATTTTGTCGAACCAGCTGCGGTTGCGTGCCGAGCGCGCGGCCAGATCCATTTTCAATGCCGCGATGCGCTCGCCCAGTACCGAAGCCCTCTGCCCCGGCTTCATGACACCACTTCCATGTCTGACACGGCGGTTCTCTGCCTGGCTTGACCGCTGACCTTGATGATCCGACAAGGAATCCCTTTCAAGTGCGGAATACCCTGTTCACGGTCCAGATAATCCTCATCGTCACGGCACAGTTGGGCATCCGAATACTTCAAGGCGCCTGACAGGCCTGCCGCCAGGCCCTGTTCCATCTCCGGTTTCCACCAGCCATGCGGAATGCGCACCAGATCGTCGGGCATGCTATCGCGAACCGAAACCATGGCGGACATTTTGCCCACGCTGGTTTCCACCCCGATCCAGTCACCTTCTTTCAGACAGTACGCTTTTGCGGTTGCCGGACTGAGAAAGGTTTGCGGTTCGGGGTTGCGCTCGCGAAGATCGGGAATATGACGGTGGCCGGTCTGGAAATAACCCGGCTCGCGCACGCCGGTGAACAGGCGCAGCGGGAAGTCCTTCTCGTTTTCCGGGTCCTCGCGGAAATAAGGCAATGGGTCGAACCCAAGGTTTTCAAGAATTGAAGATTTCAGTTCCACCTTGCCGCTAGGGGTAGCGAACCCCGTTTTCCGATATTTACGGTATTCGGGCGGCGCAACGTGTACGTCCGCAGTTTTGGCGAACTCACGAAAACTCATCCCGGTTTTCTTCAGCCGGTCATCATAGGCGTCTTCGATGGTTTCCCAGGGCACGATCTGCGGCCGTCCGATAGCGCCGGCCAGGCGTTTCCAGAATGAGAAGGTGCTCTCGGCTTCGCCCGGCGGCTCCATGGATTTTTCCGACGGCCGATACGGTGATACCCACCCCCAGGCGTCGGTCATCCATGGACGTTCCAGCCAACTGTCCGCCGGCAGGATGTAATCCGCCAATTGCGCGGACGGCGTCATGAACTGCTCGTGCGCGACAATCAGATCCTGGTTCATCATGCCCTCGAAAATCTTCGGCATATTGGCGTAACTCATGATGGGGTTATTGCCAAGGAAGAAGAAGGCTTTCACCGGATATGGTCCCTCCCCGGCCATGGCGCGAAATACCGCCGAAGGGTTGGCCATGAAACAACCCATCACCTGGTTGGGGTATTCATAACCCCAAACGCGCTTTGCCGGTTCACGCAGGGCGGCCTGCCCACGATAGGTAAAGCCGGGATGCTGGTCTGAACCCAGCTGCTTGAGTTTTTGTACTTCGGGCAAGACTTCGTGCGCTTCAATTTCCCATTCCGGAACGATGTCCGGATGAACACCCTGAAAAGTCTCGCCGCCCACCACGTCCACATAACCACAGACGGCGCGCAAGGTACTTTGCAGACGAATGGCGGATGTGGAATTCCTTTGCATGTCCGTGATCGGTGTCCACGGAATAATCGAAGGACCATGGCTGGCATACATGCGCGCGGCGGCGGCGATTTGTTCGGCGTCGCAGCTGGTGAGTTTGGCGACACGTTCCAGCGGAAACTCGTTCACCCGCGCACGCAATTCATCAAAACCAACCGTCCAACGCTCGACGAATTTCCTGTCGTAAAGGCCCTCGTCAAAAATCACCTTCAGCCAGCCGAACATCATGGCCGCGTCACTACCGGCCTTGAGCGGCAGCCAGATGTCGGCGACCTCGGCGTTTTCGCTCCTGCGCGGGTCGCACACAATCAGCTTGGCGCCCTTGGCCTGCGCCATTCGAATCATGCTGTAAATGGGCGTCCAGGAGTGACGCGTTGGGTTATGACCCATCAACACCACGCACTTGGTATTGTTGAAATCCCCCATGGGATACCAGCCATAAGTCAGACGATTGATCGCCGCCGTATTGCCGGCGCACAAGGCAACGCCGCTGATCCAATTGGGCGTACCGACGTGATTCATGATGCGCCGCCCCAGGCCGTTATCCGTTGCGGTATTCCACTGACTGGTGGACACCGCCCAGGCCTCCGGTCCGTAATCTTCAATTACGGTGTTCAGACGCATGCCGATATCGGCCATCGCCTCCTCCCAGCTCACACGCTCCCATTTTCCGGAACCGCGCTCGCCGACGCGTTTCAGGGGATGAAGAATGCGGTCTGGATGGGCAAAGCCCTTGGGCGCGTAAATGCCTTTCATGCAAATGTGATCGCGGAACAAGGGGTTGTCTGAGGAACGCACCTTGACCACGCGCCCGTTTTTGACCTCGGTCACCACGCTGCAGGCAATGTCGCAGGTCTGGCAAATGGCGCGATGCGTGGTCACCCCGGCTTTGGCTTGCACCCTTCTGGGTTCGGCGGCGGCGACTTGTTCGGCGTCAAATGGTACCGGGGCTGGCATATCGAATTCTCCTCAGTGGCGATTGATTGTGTTTTTCGGATTGGTTGGAAGTCGCCATGTCACCTGATATCGGGCTGCACTTGTCAAGCACGGCGCAAACCCGTTTCTTGGTTGGGCGCCAACAGCCATGCCGGTTTGGCTCGGCTTGCGGTTTGTTACCGAAAATCCGGATTCACGCAGGCGTTATGGAATGATCGCTCCAAAATAATTAGAATCAGGACGCCTGTCAAACGGATAAGGTGCCTTTCAGACAGCAATTCACCCCGTCACATCCAGGAAATGGCAAGACCGCAACAATTCGACCGCGACACGGTGCTCAAAGCCGCGATGCTGCAATTTTGGCGTCACGGCTATGCTTCCACCAGCATGACGCAACTGCTGCAGGTGACGCGGCTCACGCCCAGCAGCTTCTACAACGCGTTTGGCAGCAAGAAAGATCTGTTTCTGAAAACCATCGCGCACTACAATGAGCGCGTGGTGGGCGCTCGAAACCGGCGCCATCTGAACGCGGACGATCCGGTGAAAGCCATTGAGAACTACTTTTGCTCGTCCTTCGAACTGGCGCCTGAAGGCGAAATTCACGGCTGCATGCTGGCCAATGCAGCCGCCGAGTTCGGCGCCGCCGATGCCCAGATCAGCCAGGCGGTTCAGGCCGGTTTCCGCCAAATCGAAATTGCATTCAAGCAGCGGATCGAAGATGGAAAAGCACGCAGAACCATTCGCGGCGACCTGGATGCGGATGCAGCCGCTCTGCATTTGCTGAGTTGCTTTCAGGGTTTGACCATCATTGGACGTTTGAATCAGAACAAACCCCAGCTGCGAAGCATCACGCAAAGCGCACTTCAAGCTCTGGCTTGAGCCAAGAAAAATGCCTCAGCTGGTCAACCTGATGCGATCAGCCACCCGCTTGGCCGAAAGAGCGGCGCTCTCCAGCAAGGGAATGCCCTTGGCGGCGTAGGAACCACAGAACCAAACCCGACGAGTGGTTTGCTGATGAAGTTCGGCCAAGGCATCGATGGCGCCCAGGGACGCCGGTGTAACGGTCGGTCGCTCAAAACCGGCTTGCAACAGCAGTTTCTCTGACGGAATCTGTTCGAACGGATTCCAGGTTTCAAACAGGTTGGCCTTGCCATTGAGTTCGGGATGAATGCGGTTCATCCAGATGCTGGCCATCGGCCTGTCATGTTTCGCCGACAGCAGAAAGTTCACCGGCGCCCACTCGGATTTGTTGATCGGCGCCAGGCGTTCGTCACGATGTACCGCGACCACGCTTGATTCGTATTTGAATTGACTGAGAATGTCTTTTTCGCGCGCAAGCGACGCCGGGAGCAAGCGTTGCGCCTGATTGGCTTGGGTGGCGATCACCACATGGTCGAACCGCGCCGCCTCACCCGATCCGTTCATTACACCGACGCCGGCGTCCTGCATCTCGACGGTGCGCACGTCAAACCCAAGACGGACGTGCTTGGCCGCCTTGGCCATCCGCTTGGCCGCGTCTTGCGTGCCGTTGACCAGACGATTGACGCGCGACCCCAGCAAGCCGCTACTCATATAGTCTTTGATCAGCGATGCCGGATAGGCGCGAACGCTGTCGTAGCTGCAGGTGCAAATGCCGGAAAACGCGGGGTAAAGAAACTTTTCGGCGAATCGCTCGGAGTACGCCTGACGACGCAGGTACTCGCTCAAGGTCTCCGACGCCTCTGGTGCCGGCCCGTCCTGTTTTGCAAAGCGGAGAAGTTCCCAGCCGATCTTGATGGCGCGGCCTGAAACCATGCTGCGACCGGCCAGAAAAGGAATGGCGCGCTCACCAAGCCAGTAGTTGCGGTAACGAAAATAAGTGCCCCCGCCGAAGTCACTCATCGAGCCTGCATAATGAACCGGCGCGAACTGCACGCCCAGTTCACGGTACAGGCTGGTTAATGTTGGATAGTAGTCCGGGAAAAACACGCGCATCGGCACATTGACGGCGATCGTCTTGTCATCGGCCGTGACCTGCGCGGTTTGCGCATCCATCCCCAGTCTTTCACCGCGTTCGTACAATGTCACCTGGTGATCTCTTCCCAGATACCAGGCTGCGCTCAGTCCGGCAATCCCGCTCCCGATGATTGCGATCTTCATGCGCTGATTCACCTTTAGGTTTGCACCGGGTTCAAGAAACACCCTTGCCAAAACAGGATTGCGGTCCAGGCGGCCAACATCCATGCCTGACTCAGACTGGCGAACACGGTGAATCGTCGAATACCGGCGCGCGTCGCCATCGCCGCCTCGGAACCGAATACCAACTGAAAAAGCGGGACAAGCAGAATGATCGCCGGCGCGGCCGCGAGTAACATCGTTGGCAACCAGACCTGCGGCGCGCCCAGAACAATGGCCGCTACATAAGCGCCCATCAACAACACAATGATGTCCCGGCCAGCCCGCCCCACACCGTGACGAACCGGATAGCTTTGCTTTGCGTGAAGTTGGTCTGCCGGAACATCGGGCAGCGCGGTCACGATGTTTCCGGCGAAAAATATTGCGCAAAGCGGCAACAGCATCGTCCATGGAAAATCTTCCACCAGCATCCCGGTTTGCAGATAGAAACCGATCACCGGCAACAATACCCCGCAACTGAGCGCCTGATGAAATTCGCCATGTCCTCGGTAGGCGGACTTCAGAGGCGCCAGGCTGTAAGTCCAGGCCGAGATGATGCACAAACCCGCCAGCAAGGGCATCCAGGGGCGCTCGAAGTAAATGCAGCACACAGATAGCGCCATCAGCAAGGTCATGAGGAAAAACGAGGCGCTCAACAAGTCGCCGCCGGTCAGTTGTCCGTCCGGAATCACCCGGGAGCCGCCGGCCAGCCAGCTGGGTTCACTGTGCCGATCCACCGCCTCATCGGCGTAGTCATTCAGATACAAAATCATGGGCTGACAAACAACGCCGAACAACAAAATCACCAGAAACCAGCGCCAACTGAGTGATCCGCTGCTGACCGAGGCCAGCGCCTGACCAGACAGCAGTGGAAACGCAATCATTGGATGAGCCGATGGTCTGGCGGCCCGCCAATAATATTTTAGAGTGCTCAAGCGCTTGATCATCGGCTTCCCGAATCAATCCGATTATTTTCGGACGTGCTTACCGTGCCGATGATTTCGCAACCAATCAATACGGCGTCTCAATCCCCCCGGCCCGACCGCGGGATTGTCAACGGCCGCATCGCCCCGGGAATGACCGTCCGTCGGGTTTGATCAACCATGCTGTATTTCCCCTTGCCTTTCGACGCCACCAGCGCCTGCCGCAAGCATCCGGCCTTGACCGCGACGAGGTCGGCCGGATTCGGCCATTCAGAATTGCACGCCACCAAATCGAACGGCCAGGAACCCGGCGTATACGCCCAGGAACGCGATTCCCAGAGCCAGGCCAATCGACCAGCGCCGCAGCAGCAGCAAGCCGAGAACGGCCGTCGCCGCAATCATGGCAATGGCATCGAATGATTGAATTTCCTCGGACACCGACAGCGGAACAATCACCGCCGTGATGCCGATGATGCCGAGGATATTCATCAGATTGGAGCCGATCACATTGGCCAGGGCAATGTTGACACGACCGCGCACGGCGGCCACGGTGCTGGCGGCCAGCTCCGGCAATGAGGTGCCGATGGCCACAACGGTAACGCCGATGGCGGCCTCGGATATGCCAATGGCGGTGGCAATCTCCTTTGCGCCTTGCACGAACCAGTGCGCGCCCAGCGGCAGCCCAACGACGCCGCCCAGCAACATCAACCCGGTGGCCATGGAACCGTATTGACCCGGTCCATCCTGTTCTGACGCCGCCAGCTCCGGAGCAAGGCGGGCGCTGCGATAGCTGATGAACAGATAGCCGGCCAGAGCCAGCAGAAACAATCCTCCGAACCAGCGGTTGATTTCGCCGCTGGCCAGAATGGCGGCGAACACCAGGGTGACCGCCGCCATGAACCAATAGCTGTTACGTGCTTCATCATCATCCGTGGGCACGGCGATGATCAGCGCCGGTACGCCCAGAATCAGCAGAATATTGGCGATATTGCTGCCCACGACGCTGCCGACGGCAATATCCGCGATCCCGCTCAGGGCGGCCTGAATACTCACCACCAGCTCCGGCGCGGATGTGCCGAATGCAACCACGGTCAAACCGATCACCGTCGGGGACAATCCCATTCGTTGGCTGAGCGACACCGCGCCACGCACCAGCAAATCACCGGAAAGCACCAGGGTAATCCCACCCAGAATCAACAGGCCAATGGAAACGATCATCAGGAAAAAAGTGTGAGTGTCGGAATCCGCGCAATGCGCAATGTCATCGATTGGGCGCAGGCCCGAGTTCAGCCCGGCAAACGGTCGTCCACCGGCGCGATGCCCTCCCATGTCATGCAGCTTGGGCATTGCCAGAACAAAAGCCCCGGTTCCATCCCACAATTTCGGCACAGGTAGCGTGGACGCGATGCCAGCACCGCTGTCAGCCCCTCATGCATGGCCGCCACCGTATTGCGAAAAGATGGCGTTTGCGTGTCCGGCGGCAAACGGCCCAGGCGCTGCAACAGCGGCCAGGACGGCCGGCGCTGGAACTCCTGCAACACGAACGCAGTGGGGTCAAAGCCGGCCTGCTCCATCAAATCCGCCCGCATCACCGAGATACAGCCCAGATCATGCGCGGACTGAAGCTGATCGAGCCAGCGCAGGAAGGCGTCCGCGGTGCCGTTTTCCTGGCTGCATTTCCACAGCAGCGGCAACACCTCCGGAATCAGGCGCGCATCCTGCTCCGGTACGCGTCGATACGCCCGGATCGCCGCTTCGGTATCCCCCTGCTGCTCGGCAATTGCACCCTGCATCAGACCCGCCCGGCCACATCGGGGATGCAGATTCAGCGCCTGCTTGAGCGATGTCATCAATGCCTTGGGTTCCAGTGATTTTCGATCACGCTCCACCATTTCACAGTGGTAGTGCGCCGCAGCCACCCGATGCGAGGCGCCGCTGACCGCTTCCAGCCGCTTGTTCGCTTCCAGCGCCGCTTCCCAGTTTCGGCTGCGTTCGTGGATGTCCACGATGGATTGCAAAGCCCGTGCAGGCTCGAACCCCTCCGCCGCCAACTGATTGAAAGCCTCTTCAGCGCGATCAAAAAAACCTGCTTCCATCAAGTCCTGCGCCAGCGCCAGGCGTGTACGTTGTCGATCCTCGGCCGGCATTTGTTTTCGGTCCAGCAGGGACTGATGGATTCTCAGCGCGCGATCCACCTGTCCACGCTTGCGAAACAGCTGGCCAATGGTCAGCTGCAGTTCAAGCGGTTCGCGACCATCTGTTGACGCATCCAGCAGCGCGGCGATGGCGTGATCCGGCTCTTGACTCAACAACTGCGAAATACCGGGCACGCCCTGCCCGCCGGTGATGGATTTGTCCTTTCGCTGAACGCGTGTGGCCAGATACCATCCGAGTGCGCCGCCAAGCGGCAACAGCAGCCAGGACAGGAAATTGTCAAACATTCGGCAACGGCAAGTCCCGGAGCGACTTGAGTTCCTCGTCGCTCGCCTTGATCTGCTTGTTCAAGCGCCGAATCTCGTTTTTCAGGCTCAGAATCTTGCCGATGCAAATCAGCAGGGTGATGAACACCGCAATAAAGAAATTTGCCACCAGCAAGGCCATCAGCGGCAGCTCGACCTGTCCGGCCAGGTAGTTGAACTCGACCACCTGCGCATTGAAGTAGCCGATGGACGCGCCCAGCAGCAGAATCAGCCCGAGTACGGCGAAGATCAAAATCCGTTGCATGCCTGCTCTCCAGTGGCCAGTCGATACGCGATCACGCAACAAGCATACCGCGTGGATCCGGATTCCCGCGTCAGGCCGAACGATTCACCCGTTCACGCATTTCCTTTCCGGGCTTGAAATGCGGGACGTGCTTGGCCGGAATCATGACCGGTTGCCCGGTCTTGGGATTACGCCCCACCCGGCTCGGGCGATGATGCAGTGCAAAGCTGCCAAAACCACGGATTTCAACCCGATCTTGCGCCGCCAGCGCCATGCTGACGCGGTCCAGCACCAGGCGCACGGCAAGCTCTACATCCTTTTGCATCAGATGCGTTTGACGCAGCGCTAATCGTTCGATCAATTCGGACTTGGTCATGAGGCCTTTCGGGCGTCCGCAAAGTTGGAAGGCATTGACAATAAAGAAAAAAAGAAGGCCGCGCAAGCGCGGCCCCGATCATTGTTGCAGCATCGCTCAGCGATGTGAAGCTCAGTCCGAATCCGATCCGGAAACGTGTTCCTTGAGCAAATCGCCCAGGCTGGTCTTGCCCGTGGATGCGTTGCGGCTGTACTCGGCCACCACTTCTTGCTCTTCCTGGATCTCTTTTTCACGCACCGACAGGCTGACGATGCGGCTCTTGCGATCCACACCGATGAACCGTGCGTCCAGGCTGTCACCTTCTTTGAGCACCGTGCGCGCATCTTCCACTCGTTCGCGTGAGAGATCGTTGGCACGGATATAGCCTTCCACGCCGTTGCCCAGGTCGATGTGCGCACCGCGCTGCTCGACGCTGGCGATGGTCCCGGTGACTACCGTGCCTTTGGTGTTCTCGGCCATGAACTGCGTCAGCGGATCCTGCATGACCTGCTTCACGCCCAGCGAGATCCGTTCGCGCGCGGCGTCGATGGCCAGCACCACCGCTTCCAGCTCCTGCCCCTTGGAATAACGGCGCACGGCACTTTCACCCGGATCGTTCCAGTCCAGGTCCGACAGGTGCACCAGGCCGTCAATGCCGCCATTGAGACCGATGAAGATACCGAAGTCGGTGATGGACTTGATCTGTCCCTTGACCTTGTCGCCTTTCTGGTAGTTCTGCGAGAACTCTTCCCAGGGGTTGGGCACGCACTGTTTCATGCCCAGCGAGATGCGGCGACGTTCCTCGTCGATGTCCAGAATCATGACCTCGACTTCCTGACCGATGGTCACCGCCTTGTTGGGGTTGACGTTCTTGTTGGTCCAGTCCATCTCCGAGACGTGCACCAGACCTTCGACTCCGGCCTCGATTTCCACAAACGCACCGTAGTCGGTGATGTTGGTGATCTTGCCGAACATCCGGGTCTTTTCCGGATAACGCCGTGCGATATCCACCCAGGGATCGGCGCCCAGCTGCTTCAGACCCAGCGATACGCGGCGACGCTCACGGTCGTACTTGAGTACCTTGACTTCGATTTCCTCGCCGACGGTGACCACCTCGGCCGGATCCTTGATCCGCTTCCAGGTCATGTCGGTGATGTGCAGCAGACCGTCGATGCCACCCAGATCCACGAAGGCGCCGTATTCGACCAGGTTCTTGACCACGCCCTGCAGCACCACGCCTTCCTGCAGGCTTTCCAGCAGGGAATCGCGCTCGGCGCTGTACTCGGCTTCCAGCACTTCGCGGCGGCTCACCACCACATTGTTGCGCAGACGGTCGAGCTTGATGACCTTGAATTCCAGCGGCTTGCCTTCCAGGTACGCCGTATCGCGCACCGGACGCACGTCCACCAGCGATCCGGGCAGGAAGGCGCGGATGGAGCCGATGTCCACGGTGAAGCCGCCCTTGACCTTGCCGGTCATCAGGCCCACCACGGTTTCCTTTTCTTCGAAGGCCTTGGTCAGGCGCTCCCAGGTCTTGATACGTTCAGCCTTTTCCTTGCTGAACTTGGTTTCACCGAAACCGTCCTCGACGGTCTCCAGCGCCACCTCGACCTCATCGCCAACGGTGACGCTCAGCTCACCGTCGACCTGAAATTCTTCAATCGGAATCACCCCTTCCGATTTCAACCCGGCGTCCACGATGACCACATCGGGTTTCACTTCCAGCACCACCGCGTTGACGATGGTGCCAGGCTGCATGGACTGTCCGGCAACCAGACTTTGTTCGAACAGTTCCGCGAAACTTTCGCTCATTCAATACTCACTTTGTGCTGCCGCGCGCCGGAGAGGCAGGAAATTGAAGTCAAAAGGCCGCTCCGGTGCAGCCCCTGTATGCGCAATCTTTGCCGCTTAAACGAAAAAGACGCCTTTCCGGCGTCAATGTGAATACCCTCGGGCCTTCAGAAGATCGTTAATTCTTTCAAATACTTGCGATGGAATCAGCGAACTGGTGTCGATCAGATGAGCATCCGTCGCCGGCACCAGTGGCGCCACTTGGCGACTCCGGTCGCGTTCGTCACGCGCTCGGATTTCCGCGGAAAGGTTGTCTAGTTTAACGTTCTGGCCGCGCGCACTCAACTGTTTTTGCCGCCTTTTTGCCCGAACCTCGGCGCTTGCCCGGAGAAAGATCTTCAGTTCCGCGTCGGGAAAAACCACCGTCCCCATGTCGCGGCCGTCCGCAATCAGCCCCGGCGGCTGTCGGAAATCGCGTTGGCGCGCAAACAGGGCCTGCCGCACCGCAGGGGCCACCGCGATCCGGGAAGCCAGTGCTCCGGCGGCTTCGGAACGCACCGCGTCCGTCAGATCCTGGCCGTTGAGCAGAATTTTCTCCTGATCCTCGGTGTCGCCCGCGAACCGGATGTCCAGCTCCGGGGCGAGCGCAGCAACCGCATCGGTGTTGTCCAGATCGATCTGCATATGCTGCGCGTGCAGCGCCAGAATTCGATACAGCGCGCCGCTGTCCAGACGGTGCCATCGCAGGGTATCGGCCAGCCACCGCGACACCATCCCCTTGCCAACGCCCGAAGGACCGTCGACGGTGATGACCGCAACGTTGTTCAAGCGCCGAGGCCTTGCTCAGCCATGACGGACCGAAATATCAAGGCCGGTTTGGTGCGCGAGTTCCGCAAACCCGGGAAAAGACGTATCGACGTTGGCGCAATCCCGAATCCGGATCGGTTTGCTGGCCGCAAAGCCCGCCATGGCAAAAGACATGGCGACACGGTGATCGCCGTGCGAGTCCACTTCGCCGCCTTGAATCCGCCCCCCCTGAATGCAGGCGCCGTCGGGCGTGGCTTGGGCATCAATACCAAGGTTACGCAGACCATCGACCATGGTCTGAATGCGGTCGGACTCCTTCACCCGCAGCTCGGCCGCACCGCTGATGACGGTCTCTCCTTCGGCGCAGGCCGCCGCCACGAACACTGCCGGGAATTCGTCAATCGCCGAGGCTACCAGGGCGGGATCGACCTCGATGCCGCGCAAACCCTGTCCCCGGACGCGAATGTTGGCGACCGGCTCGGCGCCAAAGTCGCGCCGATGGTTCAGTTCGATGTGCGCGCCCATCCGTTGCAGAATTTCCACGACGCCGGTGCGCGTAGGATTGATGCCAACATCGATCAGTTCAAGGTCTGAACCCGGTGTCAGCGCGGCGGCCACCATGAAAAATGCCGCCGATGAAACATCCGCCGGCACCGATATCCTGCTGCCCAGCAAATGCGCGTCCCCCGCTACGCTGACGCGGTGCCCGTGACATTGCACCTGCACGCCAAAGGTTTCCAGCATTTTCTCGGTGTGATCACGTGAAATACCCGGCTCGGTCACCGAGGTGACACCATCGGCGTATAGCCCGGCCAGCAACACACAGGATTTCACCTGCGCGCTGGCGACCTTGGAAACATGGTCAATCGCCCGCAAGCTGGTTACCGGGTGAATGCGCAGCGGCGCCTTGCCTTGGCGGGATTCGATTTTCGCCCCCATTGCCTGCAAGGGGCCGATGACCCGTTGCATGGGGCGACTCGATAGCGAGGCATCGCCCACCAGGGTGGTCTCGAAATTCTGCGCCGCCATCAGTCCGGACATCAGGCGCATGGAGGTTCCGGAGTTACCCAGGTCCAGCGGATGATTGGGCGCCGCCAACCCGCGCAAGCCGACGCCCTGAATTTCCAGGGATGTTGCCTGCGCCTGTTCGACTTCAACGCCCATGGCTTGAAACGCGCGCATCGTCGCCAGACAATCCGCGCCGTTGAGAAAACCCTCCACCCACGTGGTGCCTTGGGCGATGGCGCCCAACATCGCACCGCGATGGGAAATGGATTTATCTCCCGGAACGCGTATCGCGCCCTGCGGCTGCCCGCCAGGCGTAATATCCCAGAAAATATTATTGCGCTTGTTCAAGGTTACTGTGGCCTGATTCACTCAATCTGCTGCAAGTATTTTTCACGCGTGTCGCGCGCGCGCTGAAACCACTGCTCCAACTGATCCCATTGTCCGTCCTTCATCAAGGCCAACATGGCTTGAAGTTCGCCAATCTGTTGCTCCAGGACCTTGCAGACCTGATCCCGGTTGGCGCGCACGATGTCGTGCCACATGTGCGGGCTGGAACTGGCGATACGAGTGAAATCACGAAACCCGCCGCCGGCATTACTGAAAATCAGATCCGCCGACTCCAGCCGTGTGAGCATGTCCACAAAAGCATACGCCAGTACATGCGGCAGATGTGAGGTTGCGGCGAATATCGCATCATGACGATCAGCCGGCATTTCCACCACGCGCGCGCCGGTGGATTGCCACATCCGACGCACCAGTTCGGCGGCCGACGCCGACTGGTTTTCGTGCGGCGTGATGATCACGCGATGTTTTTCGAATAAGTTCGCCATCGCCGCCGCGGCGCCGCTTTTTTCGGTACCGGCGATTGGATGCGCCGCCACGAAATTCGGTGGTATTTCGCCGAAAACGGCCTTGACATCGGCCAGCACCGATTGCTTTGTGCTGCCGACGTCGGTCAAGACGGCGTCAGCCGGCAAGCCGGATCGAGCCGATTGCAAGGCCTCACTGGTGCGCCTGACCGGCACCGCAAAAATGACGATATCCGCTTGCCGCACCGCCGTTGCCGCATTTTGCGCCGCGCAATCAATCATGCCTTGTTCGACAGCAAGCTTGAGCTGTGCGGGGTCCGTATCAAAAGCGGTTAGTTGAAGACTGGCGTCTGCGCGCTTTAGCGCCTTGGCCAGCGACGCGCCGATCAACCCCAAGCCAATCAAGGAGACACGGCGCACTTTACAAAACGTTCAGGAGTGCGTTGAGGAAGCGCGTGTTTTCCTCTTCCCGCCCAACGGTGACGCGCAGGAATTCGGGCATGTCATAAGACCCCATCGGCCGCACGATAATCCCGCTTTGCAGCAACGCTTGGTGGATGGGGCTGGCGTCACGGCCAAAGCCGACGGTGAGAAAGTTGGTCTGTGAAGGCAGCACCGTCAGCCCCTGCGCTTCCAGCGCTTGTTGCAAACGCGCGCGTTCACGACTGTTGATTTCAACCGATTGGGACACGTGCGGCTGATCTTCCAATGCGGTTTGCGCCGCCAGCAACGCCAGGCTGTTGTTGTTGAACGGCTGGCGTACGCGGTTCATCAGATCTGCGATTTCCGGCGCCGACAAGGCATAACCCACGCGCAGACCGGCCAGGCCGTAAACCTTGGAAAAAGTTCTGGTAATGATCAGATTATTAAACTGGCGCAGCCACTCTCGCGAATCGGGCCGCAACGCCGGATCCTGATAGTGCCAATAGGCCTCGTCCAGCACCACAATCATGTGATCTGGAACCTGCTCCAGAAAACCGAGTAACTCGGCGGCCGTATTCCAGGTTCCGGTCGGATTGTTCGGGTTGGCGATGAAAATCAGACTGATGTCGTCCCGGCGCTTGAGTTGCGCGGCAAAGCCAGTCAAATCATGGCCGTAAGGCATTCGCGCATGGTCGGCGGCAAGGGCCGGCACGACAACGGCATCGGCATCTTGCGCTTTGGTCGCCAGTGGATAGACCGCGAACGCATATTCGGAAAACATCACGGCCCGACCGGGACCGGCGTAGATCCGGCAAACAAATTCCAGAATATCGTTTGATCCGTTGCCCAGGGTGATGCAGTCGGGAGAGATTGCGTGCGACTGGCTGATTTTCTCCTTCAGACAATGACCACTGCCGTCGGGATAGTGCGCAAGGCTGAGCTCGCAACAGGCCTTGGCGATGGCTTCCTTGACCCGCGGACTGGGGCCACAGGGATTTTCGTTGGAGGCCATCTTGATGACGTTATCCAGACCGAGATTTCTTTGCAGTTCCTCGATCGGCATACCCGGAGAATAAGGCTGCAATTGCAGAACACCCGGCAATGCATTGCGGCTCAAGGCGTTGGTTTTGCTCAACTCAGGCATCAGACGACGGCTTTGGGATAGGAACCAAGGATCTTGAAGAACGCGGCATTGCCACGTACTTCCTCCAGCACGGAACTGATTGGCGCTTCGCTGGCATGCCCCTTGAAATCGATGAAGAAATAATAATCAGAAACGGGTGAGCCCCGCACCGGACGGGATTCGATCCGGTTCATGTCGATGTCTCTGTCGGCCAGTGGCTTCAATAATCCAAACAGGGCGCCGGGTTGATTGCGGTGCGCGGTGGCCACCACCGAGGTGATATCCGAACCCGTCACACCGGGGTCGTGTTTTCCGATAATCAGAAAACGGGTGGTATTCCCCGGATCGTCCTCGATATTCGACGCCAGTATGGAAAGTTCGTACAGCCGCGCCGCCGGCAGGCCGGCAATGGCCGCGCCACCGGAATTGGCGGCAATGCGGGCCGCTTCTCCGTTGCTGTTGACGACTTCACGTTGCGCGCGTGGCAGCCGGGCATCCAGCCATTTCCGGGTTTGCGCGAAGGACTGGGGATGCGCATATACCGTGCGAATCTCATCCAGTGCGGATGATTTGGACAGCAAATGGTGATGTACCGGCAGCATCACCTCGCCGCAGATTCTGAGCTTGGTGTGGACCAGGGCATCCAGCGTGTGCGTCACCACCCCACCAATGGAATTCTCCACCGGCACCACGCCGTAGTCGGCGGCGCCGGATTCGACATCGCGGAAGATCTCGTCCACCGCCATCAGCGCGCGCGCGGTGACGCCATCGCCAAAGTGTTTGAGCGCCGCTGCCTGGGTGTAGGTGCCTTCCGGCCCCAGATAGGCCACGGTCAGCGGCGATTCCAGCGACAGACAGGCCGACATGATTTCACGCATCAGTCGCGCGATGACTTCGTCCGTCAATGGGCCACCGCCAGCCTGCTGATTGCGTTGCATGGCGCGGCGCAAGACCTCTGCTTCGCGCGCCGGACGGTAATGATCACCCACATCACCGCGCGCCTGCTTGATCCGCGCCACTTCCTGCGCAATGCGCGCACGGTCAGAGATCAGCGCCTGAATCTGCTCGTCAATGCCGTCGATCTGCTGACGTGCGTCGTCCAGGCTTTGGGGCGTTTTCAGTTGGCTACGGCTCATGCCCCTATTTTCCCGCAAATCAGATTTCGGGGTCCGACGCGCTCAGTTTGTCGAGATCACGCGAGCGCTCAAAACGCCGCCGACAGACTGGATTTCGTCCAACACGCTCACCGGAATCGCAGAATCCACATCCACCAGTGTATAGGCCAGTTCGCCGCGCGACTTATTGAGCAAGTCCGCGATATTCAGCTCGTGTCGCGCCAGTGCGGTGGAAATCTGACCGACCATATTCGGCACATTGGCATTGGCAATCGCCAGTCGGGTTTTACCTGGCAACAAGGGCAAAACGGCCTTGGGGAAGTTGACCGAGTTGCTGACGTTGCCGCTTTCCAGGAAATCGCGTAGCTGATCGGCCACCATCACCGCGCAGTTTTCTTCCGCCTCGCCGGTGGATGCGCCGAGGTGCGGAGTGGCGATGACGCGCGGATGCGCGATCAAGGCATTGGTTGGAAAGTCGCACACGTAGGCGTGCAGATGCCCTGCGTCCAGTGCTGCCAACGCCGCTTGGTCGTCCACGATGCCCTGGCGCGAAAAATTCAGCACCACTGCTTTTTTCGGCATCAGGGCGATGCGTTCGGCATTGAGCAGGCCGCGCGTGGCATCGATCAACGGTACGTGTACGGAAAGAAACTGCGCGCGTGTGGCCAGATCATCGGCGGAAATCGCCTGCTTGACGCGCGCGTCGAGCTGCCAGGCGTTCTGCACCGTCATGGCCGGATCAAAGCCCCAGACTTCCATGCCCAGCTCCACCGCCGCGTTGGCGACGCGAACGCCGATAGCGCCCAGCCCGATCACCCCCAGGCTGCGTCCCGGCAACTCCAGGCCGACAAACTGTTTCTTGCCTTTTTCAACCGCCTTGTGCAAAGCGTCGTCATCACCTTTCAAGCCGCCAACGTAATCCAGCGCCGGGGCGATATTGCGGGCGGCCAACAACATACCGGCCAGTACCAGCTCCTTGACCGCATTGGCGTTGGCACCCGGCGCATTGAACACCGGCACGCCGCGCTCGGTCATTGTTGCCACGGGGATGTTGTTGGTGCCAGCGCCGGCGCGCGCAATCGCCTTGACCGAGGGCGCGATCTGCATGTCGTGCATCTTGGCCGAGCGGACCAGGATGGCGTCTGGCGAGGACAGCGCTGAGGCGACCTCGTAGCGTTCGCGCGGCAAGCGTTCCAGCCCGCGAACGGAAATGTTGTTGAGCGTCTGGATTTTGAACATTTCGTGGTGTTATCCGCGGGTGCGAACGAACTCTTTCATGTAATCGACCAAGGCAAGGACGCCTTCTTCCGGCATTGCGTTGTAGATGGAGGCGCGCATGCCGCCGACCGCCCGATGCCCCTTCAAACCGCTGAGTTCGGCCGCCTCGGCGCCTTTGAGGAAATCAGCATCCAGCGCACTGTCGGCCAGCGTGAATGGCACGTTCATGCGTGAGCGGTCCGCCACCGCAACCGGGTTGCGATAAAAATCCTCGCCGTCGATGTAGTCATACAACAGACGCGCCTTGCGCGCGTTGCGCTCGCCCAAGGCCGTCAATCCGCCCTGTTCCAGCATCCAGCGGAACACCAGGCCAGACACGTACCAGGCAAAGCAAGGCGGTGTGTTGAGCATGGAGTCGGCATCGGCCACCGATTGATAGTTGAACACGCCGGGCGTGGTATCCGCCGCATGACCCAACAAATCCTTGCGCACGATGACCACGGTCAGCCCCGCCGGCCCGATGTTCTTCTGCGCGCCGGCGTAGATCAGGCCATAGCGCTGCAGATCGAACGGGCGCGACAGGAAGTTGGATGACATGTCCGCCACCAGCGGCACATCGCCGGTGTCCGGATCGTCGGCGAACTCGACGCCGTGAATGGTTTCATTGGTGGTGATGTGCACGTAAGCGCTGTCGGCGCTCAGTTGCCAATCCGCGCGCGCCGGCACGCAGGTGAACTGGCGGTCCTCGGCACTGGCGGCGATGTTCACATTCGCGAAGCGTCGCGCTTCCTTGATCGCCTTCTTGCTCCAGTCCCCGGTCCAGATGTAATCGGCCCGGGTTTTGTCGCCCAACAGATTTTGTGGAATGAAGGCGAACTGCGCGCTCGCCCCGCCCTGCATGAACAGCGCGGCGTAGTCGTCGGAAATGTCCGCCAGCTTGCGCAAATCGGCTTCGGCCTGCTCGGCAATGCTGACGAAGGCCTTGCCGCGATGCGACATTTCCATCACACCCATGCCGCTGCCCTGCCAATCCAGCAGCTCCGATTGAATCTGCTCCAGCACCGGAAGCGGAAGCGTCGCCGGCCCAGCACTGAAGTTATAAATTCTTTTCATTACAATTAATTACAAATAATACTTAATGTATTAGCTAAAGTGGATGTTCGCCACAGCACGCCGCCAGCGCCGCGCCATTGAATCAGCCTTGATCGGGCGCCGGGCTTTCTGCTTCTGAAGACGCCTCGCCTTCCTCGTCCTCACCTTCGGTTTCAATCCGGTCCACACCCACCAAGCGATCACCGTCGCCCGGTCGCATCAAACGCACGCCCTGGGTATTGCGACTCATCTGCCGGACCGAACCGACCTTGAAGCGGATGAGAATGCCGGCTTCGGAAATCAGCATCACCTCATCGTCTTCGGTGACTTCAATGGCGCCGACCAGATTGCCGCTCTTGTCCGACAGTGCCTGCGCCAGCACGCCCTGCCCGCCGCGCCCGCGACGCGGGAACTGATCGATGGCGGTGCGTTTGCCGTAGCCGTTTTCGGAAACGGTCAGCACATCGCCGCCGTCGGCGACAATCATGGCGATGATTCTCACATTCGTTGCGTTGGCTTGGGCGGCTGCATCATCGGCGTTCTCGTCGGTATCCGCCTCGTCGCTGAGCGCCGCCTTGCGCCCGACCAGGCGCATGCCACGCACGCCGGTCGCGGTCCGTCCCATGGCGCGCACGTCTGATTCGGCAAAACGAATCACGCGGCCGGCGTCCGTGAACAGGAGAATGTCGTTAGCGCCGTCGGTCAAGGCAACGCCCACCAGGGCATCACCCACCCGCAAATCCACCGCGATGATGCCGTTGGAACGGATATTGGCAAAGGCGGACAAGGGCGTCTTCTTGACCGTGCCCAGGCGCGTGGCCATGAAGATGGTTTTGCCCGGATCGTCAAAGGATTTGATCGACAACACCGCGCTGATCCGCTCACCTTCCTCCAGCGGAAGAAGATTGACGAAAGGCCGTCCGCGCGCGCCACGACTGCCTCGCGGCAGCTCGAATACCCGCAGTTTGTAAACCTTGCCGGTGGAACCAAAGCACAACAGCCAGTCGTGCGAATGCGCGGTCCACAGGCTGTCGACGAAGTCCGAATCCTTGGTGGTGGCCGCCAGCTTGCCGCGACCGCCGCGATGCTGCGCCTGATATTCGTCCAGCGGCACCGCCTTGACATAACCTTCGTGCGACAGCGTCACCACCATATCCTGCGGTGCGATCAAGTCCTCATGCGCGATATCCAGTGCCGCATCGGTGATTTCGGTACGGCGCTCATCACCGTACTGTTCCTTGATCGCCAGTAGCTCGGCGCGGATTACCGACAACAGGCGCGCCTCCGAACCCAGAATATCCAGATAATCGGCAATGGCGTCCAGCAGCTCCTGGAACTCTTCGTGGATCTTGTCCTGTTCCAGCGCGGTCAGGCGCGACAGGCGCAGTTCCAGAATCGCGCTGGCCTGTGCCGCAGACAAGCGATAACGGCCATCGACAATACCCAGCTCCGCTTCCAGGTCCTCAGGCTGCGTGGCCGTGGTATCCACGCGTTCGAGCAGCGTGGTGACCAGGCCCGGATCCCAGTCGCGCTCCATCAACGCCACTTTGGCTTCGGCCGAACTCGGCGAGCGCTTGATCAGCTCGATCATTTCGTCGATGTTGGCCAGTGCCACCGCCAGGCCTTCCAGCACATGGGCGCGCTTGCGCGCTTCGCGCAACAGATAGCGGGTGCGCCGCGTCACCACCTCGCGGCGGTGGCGGATGAAGATCTCCAGCAGGCCCTTGAGCGACAGCGTCTTTGGCTGGCCGCCGTCCAGCGCCACGATATTGATGCCGAAGCTGCTCTGCAGTTGCGTCTGCTGGAACAGATTATTGAGCGCGACTTCTTCGTTTTCACCGCGCTTGAGCTCGATGTAAATCCGCATGCCGTCCTTGTCGGACTCATCGCGGATTTCGCTGATGCCCTCGATTTTTTTCTCTTTGACCAGCTCGGCGATGCGCTCCTGCAAGCGCGCCTTGTTGACCTGATACGGCAGCTCGGTAACGATGATGGCGGACTTGTCCTTGCCGACTTCTTCGACATGGGTGCGCGCACGGATCACCACCCGTCCACGGCCGGTCTTGTACGCCTGTTTGGCGCCGTGAGCGTCCAGCAACAGGCCGGCGGTGGGAAAGTCCGGCGCCGGAATCAGCCGCATCAGCGCGTCCAGATCCAGTTCCGGCTGATCGATCAGCGCCACGCAGCCGTCGATCACCTCCGACAGATTATGCGGCGGGATATTGGTCGCCAACCCGACCGCGATGCCGGACGAGCCGTTGACCAGCAGCTGTGGCACGCGCGATGGCAACACCGCCGGCTCCAGCTCCTTGCCGTCATAGTTGGGCACGAAATCAACGGTTTCCGCGTCGATATCGGCCATCAGCTCGCTGCCCAGGCGCTGCATGCGGCATTCGGTATAACGCATCGCCGCCGGCGGATCGCCGTCCACCGAGCCAAAATTGCCCTGGCCGTCGATCAGCGGATAGCGCATGGAAAAATCCTGCGCCATACGCACCAGGGCATCGTAAATGGCGTTGTCGCCGTGCGGATGGAATTTACCCATCACGTCGCCGACGATGCGGGCGCACTTGGTATACGGCCGGTTCCAGAGATTATTGGCCTGCTGCTGTGCGTACAGAATACGCCGATGCACCGGCTTCAAGCCGTCGCGCGCGTCCGGCAGCGCACGCCCGACGATCACGCTCATGGCGTAGTCGAGATAGGAACGGCGCATCTCGTCTTCGAGATTGACCGACAATACTTCCTTAGCAAATTCCGTCATGGGCAGACGCCAACAATCCCGCGCCGGTCAGCCGTTGGGACTGCCCGCAGGTGTCTCGTTAGAGAGATAAATGTGAACAAATTATAACACGCGCCGGTTCAGGGGCCGACGCAAATCCTCCACCAAAACGGCGATGGCGATTGTGCCGCGCTACACCCTCAGCGCCGACTTCACCCGATTCAAGGCCTTGCGATACACCGAGGCACTGAAACGATCACGATCCTGCACCGCGGCGTAAAGATCATCAATGGCTTTTTGTTCCGACGGCAGCAGCGCCTGGCCGCGACGCTGCCCGATGGCGCTGCCCAAAACCAGCGATGCCATGGCGGTTTGTTGCGCGAACTGGAAGTCGCCCGCATGCGCGCCGGATGCCGCGGCAATCACCGAAGACAACACACGCTTCAACTGGGCATCGTCCAGCCTGGTGGACTTGGCGCGCAACAACACCGACTCACGCAGCAATCCCTGCAGTTTCTTGGCTTGTTGTTGCAACGCGGATTCGCCGCCAATACCACTGGCATAAAGCGCCTTCCAGCGCTGCCGCCACCTTGATGCCAACGCCGGATCCACCGCGCTCAGCCAGGCGCCGGTCATGACCATGGATGCGTCCAGCAACGGTACGGTTCCCGGTGGCGTGTTGCCGGTGCGTCCGGCATGCCAGCGCTGAGCCTCCATAGAGTGGTGACAAGCGTCGCAATCGAAAAAGGCGAGTTCTGGCATCAGCCCGTTTTTGTGGCGACCCTGCGCCAGATTCCCCAGCAGCATATCGGCCGCCATCGCCTGACCGACCGCCCAACTGCGTGCCGCATCCTGCTCACCTTTTCGTTCCACATAGTCGGGATCAACGTCATGGTGATAAGGCGCCAGTGTGCCGAAGGTGTCCAGCTCGAACAGCAGCGGCGGATGACCCGCCGCCATGATGGCATGCGTCATCGGTCGCTTGGCGTCACTCTGGTGACAGGACAGACACATCTCAGCGCGCGCGGCATCGTCCCACGTCGGGTAAAGCCCATCTTTGATTGCGGCTTCGCGGCTGTCGTATCCATCAACATGCGAGCCGATCCAGTTCTCCGAGCCACCGTGACAGGCTTCGCAACCCACGCCATCGCTCATCAGCCATTTTTCGCCCTGCGCCGACGGCGCGATGTGGTCGGTATGGCACACCAGGCAGCCGTCCGCTTCGGCGGCCTTGCCCCATCCCAGATTGCGCGAAATCCGATCCGAACGACCTTCCAGCAGCAGCTTGTGCGCCTGCGCGTGCGCATCCTTGCGTTGCCAGATGAAGTATTCGTCCTGCCGAATTTCGTACTTGCCGATGGGCTTGACCGCACCGTGACAGGTGGAGCCGGCGCAGCTGGCGACCCCCAAGTGCTTTGCATCCGAGGGCAACGGCGCCGCATTGACCGCAACAACCGCGAATATGGCTTGCGCCACGACGAGCAAGGTAATGCGCAAAATGGACATCATCGGCGACTCCCCCATCGGCGAATCGACTGCACCAGCAGCCGTTGTCGCAGCCAATGTAACCGAAAACCCTTGCCGAGTTGAAGCGTTCGTTCTAAGTTATGTCTGCGAGCAACGGGGGGAGCGAGCAAGCGTGGCGACGGATTTCAAAATTGCTGTCGTAGGAAGCGGGCCAGCCGGAAAATCAGCAGCCGCGCACGCCGCTGAACTCGGCGTTTCGCACGTGCTGCTGGAAGCCGAGGCGCACCTTTCCAACACCATCTTCCGCTACCAGAAGGGCAAGCACGTCATGGCCACGCCGGACGTGTTGCCGTTGCGTGCCACGGTACCGTTCGAAGCCGGCAAGCGCGAACAGATTCTCGCCGCCTGGAATCAGGGTGTGGCAGCGGTCAACACCAATGTGCGCCACAAGGCCGAAGTCAAGGCCATTGGCGGCGAAAAAGGCAATTTCTCGCTGGAGCTCGCCAGCGGGGACAAGGTCACCGCCGAATACGTGGTGATGGGCATTGGCCTGCAGGGCAACCTGCGCAAGATGGGCGTCCCGGGCCAGGATCTGGACTGGGTCCAGTATCAGCTGGACGATCCGGATGAATATCACGGCGAAACCATCGCCGTCATCGGCGCCGGTGACGCGGCCATCGAAAATGCGGTAGCGCTGTCAGAAAACAACACGGTTTACATCGTCAATCGTCGTGATGAATTCAGCCGTGCCAAGGAAGGCAACGAACAGGCGATTCTCAAGGCCATCGACGGCGGCAAGATCCGCTGCTTCTACAGCAGCTCGCCAAAAGAAGCACGCAGCACCGCCGGCGGCTCGAACGTCGGCGAACTGGTACTCAAGACCGCCGACGGCGAGGCGGTGGTGCCGGTGGATCGCATCATTGCACGCTTGGGTGCCCTGCCCCCGCGCAAGTTCGTCGAGTCTTGCGGAATTGAATTCCCCAGCGATGACCCCAGCAGCGTGCCGGTGGTCTCGCCAACCTACGAATCCAATGTGCCGGGTTTGTACATCATCGGCGCGCTTGCCGGCTTTCCGCTGATCAAGCAAGCGATGAATCAGGGCTGGGAGGTCATTGAATTCATCGAAGGTCGCCGCCCGGAACCGGCCGATGCGCCCCTGCTGCGCGAGAAGTTTGAAAACTTCCCCGACTTCAGCGGTGACATCGATGCCACGCTGGAAATGATTCAGTCGCGCGTACCCTTGCTGGCGCCGCTTACGCCGCTGCAATTGCGCGAATTCCTGCTGGACTCGGATGTGCGCACCCCCGCGCCTGACGATGTGGTGTTCGCGCATAACGATTACAGCGACAGCTTCTATTCCATCGTCGACGGATCGGCCGACATTGAAATCGACCCGAACGATTCAAGCCGCCGCGTCAGCATCGGCTCCGGGCAATTCTTCGGCGAAATGAGTTTGATCTCCGGTCGACGCCGCAGCGCCACCGTGCGCGCGGGTCAGAACTGTGTGCTGATCGAGTCACCGCGCAAGACCACGCTGAAGTTGATCAACAGCGTGGATGCGGTCAAGCGCGTGTTGGATGAAGCCTTCTTGCAACGCGTCATCGAAACCCAGATCGCGCCCGGCATGTCGCCGGCGGATCTGGAAGAACTGGTGGCCAGTGCAACCATCGAGAATTTCGACGCCAACGCGCCGCTGTTCGCCGAAGGCGAGCCGGGCGATGCGCTGCACCTGATTCGGCGCGGCTCGGTCACGGTATCGCGAAGCTTTGGCGGTCAGGAGGTGGTGCTGGCCTATGTGCCGGCCGGGCAGTACGTGGGTGAAATGGCGCTGGTGTCGGACCTGCCCCGGACCGCCACCGTAAGAGCAGCAGTGAGTACCGAAACCATCCGCCTGGAAGGCGAAGTGTTCAAGGCTATGATGGGGCGCTATCCGGCGCTGGCCGAGCGGGTGCGCGAGGTTTACAAATCGCGTGTGGCCAGCAACGTCGCCTACCACAGCCAAGGAACGGGCGTTCAAGGCAATGTCATCAGCTTTCTGATGCAACAGGGCTTGGGCGAGGCCACCGACGTGCTGCTGATCGACGAATCCCTGTGTGTGCGTTGTGATCAGTGTGAAAAGGCCTGTGCCGCCACCCACGGCAACCTGTCCCGACTCAACCGTGAGGCCGGCCCCACCTTCAACCAGTTGCACGTACCTACCTCCTGCCGTCACTGCGAACACCCGCACTGCATGAAGGAGTGTCCGCCGGACGCCATCCGCCGCTCGCCCGGCGGCGAGGTGTTCATCTCCGAAGCCTGCATCGGCTGCGGAAACTGCGAACGCAACTGCCCCTATGGCGTGATTCAGATGGGCGTCGAGGCCAAGAGTCGCCCCAGCCTGTGGCGCTGGATGCTGTTCGGCGGTGACGAACCCGGCGGTCGTGGTCAGGCCGGCACCGGCGTCAAGAAAGCGGCCAAGTGCGACATGTGCAAGAACCTGGATGAAGGTCCGGCTTGCGTGCGCGCCTGCCCGACCGGCGCGGCGCTGCGCGTCAGCCCGGAAGAATTCCTGAAAGTTTCCCTGCCCGGAACCTGACATGGCCCAAACGCACGTTGGTTTTCTGCAGCACCGCGGCTACCGCGACCTGAAACTGGCAGCGCTGTTGTGCACCGGGTCGTTGATTCTTTACGCCATCCATCAGCCGCTGGATGGACCCAACGGCGGCACCTGGCTGGGCTATGGTCTGGGCGGCATCGGCGCCTTTCTCATCCTCATGCTGACCTGGCTGGGGGTGCGCAAACGGCGTTATGCCACCGGTCGTGGCAACGTCAAGGGCTGGGTGTCCGCCCACGTCTATCTGGGACTTTCGTTGATCGTGGTCGCCACCCTGCACTGCGGATTCCAATTCGGCTGGAACGTGCACACGCTGGCCTATGCGTTGATGATGCTGGTGATTTTCAGCGGCATGTACGGCATTTTGATTTATTCGCGCTTTCCCGAATCGGTGACCGCCAACCGCCACGGCCAAACCCGTGAAGCGATGCTGGAGGAAATCGAGGATTTGAACGCGCAGGCGCTGCAACTGGCAGATCAGCTCAGCCCGGAAATCCATCAGGTGGTGGTGCGTTCGGTGCAACGTATTCGAATCGGCGGCGGGGTGCTGGCGCAATTGTTCGGACCCAAGGAGCCTGAGCGCAAGGAATTCGAGGTGTTCGAGCAGACCCTGGTTTCACGCGCCAACAAGCTGGCGCAGGCATCCAAGCGCAAGGCCAATCAGGAAATGCAGTCCACCGTGATGTTCATGGCGGATCAGATCGTCAAGAGCTCGGCCAAGGGTGAGCAGGAAGCCGGCCGCATCCAACAGCTGCTGGACGCCTTGAGCCGACGAAAAGAGCTGGTTGCCCGCTTGAACCGAGACATTCAACTGCATGCACGCATGCAGATCTGGCTGTACGTGCATGTGCCGGCGACGTTTGCGCTGCTTGCAGCGCTGATCGCCCACATCATCAGCGTGTTTCTCTACTGGTAGCGCCCGATGCGCGTCCTGATCCGAAAACAAGAAACCAAGCAAGGCGCAACCTCCTACGCCGACCGCATGATCGATGCGGGAACCGTCAAGGTCGGCCGTGGTACGGACCAGGATATTCAGATTCCTGACCCGCGCGTTGCGCTGGAACACGCCGTCATCGACCTCGCCCAAGGCGGCCCCTATCGGGTTCAGTCGCGTCAGACCAACGGCGTTTGGGTCAATGGCCGTCCCTGCCCGGCCAGCATGCTGGATATTGGCGACAGTATCGATCTTGGGCGTTTCCGCCTCACCGTCATCAAGCCGGAGCTGGGCACCGACCTGGCCTTGTTGCTGGAAGAAAAAGTCAGCGCCAAGGCGCAACAGCAAGAAGAGCGTCAGGCGCAGCAGATGGCGCTCACCGACACCGGGCTGAGCAAGCGCGGCCTGGCGTGGGCGGGCTTTGTTCTGATTCTGGTCACCATGCTGTTGTTTCCGCTGGCTTCACGTTACGCCTCCACCGACGCGGTGGCGGAGGTGACGCCGGCGGCGGTGTCCGATCAAGTCTGGTTGTCCGGCGAAGTCTCCGGTGTTCACGCCTATTTCGAGGACGACTGCGGGGCTTGTCATGTCGAGCCGTTCAAGCCGGTCCAGAATGACGCCTGTCTGGCCTGCCACGATCAGGTTCGGCAACACATCGATGTGCCCGAGTTCCTGTCCATGCCCGAATTCGCAGCGGCCGACTGTACGGACTGCCATCGCGAGCACAACGGTGAATCCGGGACCATCGTGCGGGACGCCGCGCAATGTACGGATTGTCACGCCAAACCGAGTGATCAGTTCGCCGGCACCGCATTGAAAAGCGTGCGTGACTTTTCCACCAGCCATCCGCCGTTCGCGCCGCAGGTGGCCACTTACAAGGCCGAAGACAAGCGTTTTGAATGGAAGGCAACGCCACAAGGTGGCAGTGAGCCGCTGCGCGAGGAAATCAACCTGATCTTCCCACACGATTTGCATCTGGACGAACAAGGCGTGGATGCACCCGAGGGCACGCGCGTCATGGAATGCGCGGATTGCCACGTGGCGGACCGGGGCGACATCAGTTTCGCGCCGGTGGATATGCAAGCGCACTGCGCGGACTGTCATCGCCTGGAGTTTGATCCGGACAACCCGCAGCGCATCGTGCCTCACGGGCAGCCGGCTGAAGTCGCTGGTGTGTTGCGTGACTACTTCGCGGCCAAGGCCTTGAGTGGCAACGTCAAGGAACTCGGCACCCTGCCGGCCGCTCCAGCGCGCCGCCGGCCCGGTCCGCAACGTGAAATCATCGAACAAAAACAAGCAGTGGCCTCCTGGTCGGCGGCGCAAGGTGAGCTGGCGGTACGTGAGGTATTCGAAGGCCGCCTGTGCCGTTATTGCCACCTGGTGGAAGAGACCGGCGATCAGCGCTTGCCCTGGGATATCGCCCCGTTGGCACTGGAAGAACATGCCATGCGACGTTCCTGGTTCGATCACGGCGCGCATGAAATGCAACCCTGTTCGGACTGCCACGCCGCCGAAAGCTCCAGCCAGGGCGAGGACGTGCTGCTTCCCGAGATCGCTGTCTGCAAGGATTGTCACGGCGACGAAGCAGGCAAGGCGCAGGTCGCCAGCGCTTGCGTGGATTGCCACGTCTACCACGAGCACAGCACGCCACTTTGGGATATTGAAGCCAGTCAGCGCAAGTTCGAAGCAGCACACGCGCAACCATCAGCCGGAGAGCAGGCACCATGATCGGCATTCGCAAGCTTTGGATTGGACTTGCGCTGCTGCTGGCGGCCTGTGGCGGCGGCAGCGATGGAATTCAACCCACCGCCTGTGATGGCGCCTGCCAGGATGCCGGCGTCCGGCTGGAAGTTTCGGATGTGGAGACCGTCATTGCCCAGGCGGTCAATGAAGCGCAAGCGCGCAATGCCACCGCGGCGATCGCAGTGACGGACCGGGTGGGCAATGTGCTCGCGGTTTATCTGATGGACGGGGTTTCGGAAAGCTTCCGCGTGGACTCAGGGCGCGGCGTGGTATCGGGCCTGGATGGCCTGACGCTGGTCGATGATCAGACGATTCCCGATGTTCCAGCCGGCACCTTCGGCAACGCCGCCGCAGCGATCGCCAAGGCCATCACCGGCGCCTATCTGAGTTCGGAAGGCAATGCGTTCAGCACCCGCACGGCAAGCCAGATCGTGCAGGAAAATTTCAATCCCGGAGAAACCAATCAACCCTCGGGACCGCTGTTCGGCGTGCAGTTCAGCTCCTTGCCCTGTTCCGATCTCAGCACTCGCTTCAGCGGTGATACCGCCGGCGCCGGCCCGCAGCGATCACCACTGGGTTTGTCGGCCGATCCCGGCGGACTGCCGCTGTACAAGAACGGCACCGTGGTTGGCGGCATCGGCGTGATGGCCGATGGCCTGTATTCGCTGGACCTGAGCATCGGCGATCGTGACCGGGATATCGACGAACTCATTGCGATTGCCGGCAGCTTCGGCTTCGAACCCCCGAACGACCGCCGCGGTGACCGCATCACGGTGGACGGCAAGACCTTCCGCTTCAGCGATGCGGATCGCTCGGATCTGGCGAGCAATCCGGACAATGCACCGGCTTTTGCCAGCCTGGACAACATCGGCACGCTCGTCGCAGTGCCGAGCTACAGCACCGGCGGCATCCGCGCAGGCACGCGATTCGGGTTCGCCGAGTCCGGCTATCAACCCGCCGGGTCGGCCTTCGCCGACCTTGACGCGTTCGTGCTGGTGGATGATCAGGGCAATGAGCGCTTCGCGCCACGCGATGCCACAGACGCAGATGTGCACGGTGCGCCATTGACCACCGCCGAAGTGACACAGCTCATCCGCTCGGCTATCGAAGTCGCCAATCGCGGCCGCGCGCAAATTCGAAGGCCATTGGGCTCGCCGATCCGCGTCACCGTTTCGGTGGTTGACACCTACGGCGCGATCCTGGGGATCGCGCGTACGCGTGATGGTCCGGTATTCGGCACCGATGTGTCGCTGCAGAAAGCCAGAACCGCAACCTTCTTCTCCAATGCCGCGGCGGCGGATGATTTGTTCGCCACCCCGAATGCGGAATACTTTGACGGCGCCGGCTCGGTTGATTTCACGGACTACGTCAACGCCGTCCGGCTGACATTGGGCAGCCCCACGGCCCTGGGTGACGGCGCGTTTGCGTTTGCGGACCGCTCCGGGGGCAACCTGTCCCGACCCTTCTTCCCGGACGGCAATTCACGAGCGAGTCACGGCCCGCTGTCAAAGCCATTGAACCAGTGGAGCCCCTTCTCCACCGGCTTGCAGCTGGACTTGGTCAACAACGCCATCCTGCAACACGTCCTGTTCCTGCTGGGACAAGGGCCAGACGTGGAAGTGGGCGCCTGCACCCAGATGCCGAACACCCCAAGCACGCCGAGTCGCCTCAGCAACGGTGCGCAAATCTTTCCCGGCAGCGTGCCGATCTATCGTGGAACCCAACTGGTGGGCGGGATCGGCGTCTCTGGTGACGGCGTGGATCAGGACGACATGATTTCCTTCCTGGGCTTGCACAACGCGGGCCTGGCATTGGGCGGAACCATCGGCAACGCGCCGAAGGAAATTCGCGCCGATCAGTTGCAACCCAATGGCTCGCGCCTGCGCTATGTGCAGTGTCCGCAGGCGCCGTTCACCGATTCGGACGAGCAAAATCCATGTCTGGGCAAATGAAGCGCATTCGTCTCTGGCTCCTCGCCGTCGCGGTCGGGGCGGCAGGCCCGGTTCAGGCCGACCAGGTTTACGGGCCGGTGCAAGCCAGTCAATCACTGGTGGATATTGCACGCGAGCACAAGCGCTTCGAATCGCCCGTTGCGGTACGACAAACCGCCGTCGCCACTTACTGGGCCAACCCGGAAGCTTTCGCCGGCGGCTCGATTCACGCCTTGATGACGGGAAGCCAGCTCCTGATTCCAACCGTCGAACAGGTCCGCGCGGTGGATCCACAGATCGCGGTCAAGCTCTACGCCGAGCCGGACTTCGATTTCGCGGCGGCCCGCCCCATGACCGAATCGGCGCCCGCGCCGAGCAAGCCTGAAACCCCGTCAGCGCCCAAGCCCCTGACGGTCGCCGCCAGTCACAGCATCCCGGTGGTCGCCGAAGCGCCTCAGCCCGCACCGGCTTCGCCCACGGTCAAACCTGCCAAACCGGCTACCCAGACCCTTGCACAGCTCAATACCGAGCGTCGCCGGCCCGGCGAGCGCACCGCCGCGCCACCACCCGAGCCACTGACGGTTGATCCCAACCCCGATGGGCGCCTGGCGCCGGTGGATCGGCCACCACGCGCCTGGGACCCCGAAGCCTGGACCAAGGCGCCCATTCCCGACCGCTGGCGCTTGCTCAATTCCCTGGAACTGGTGCCGCAGCGCTGGTACGACCCTTACAACCAGAACACCTGGAAGGGCGACAAACCCATCAAGGATGGCGACAAATTCCTCACCCTGGGCGCGATTTTCGACGGCATTGTCGAGCCCCGCAGCTTCCCGCAGCCGGTGGGGCCGCAATCCACCACCCGGCCCGGCTCGGTGGGCATTTTCGGCAACGATAACCAGGTGCTACACGTCGGCAACATCATCCTGTCGGCGATCTACCTCAAGGGCGACACGACCTTCAAACCGCCGGACTGGGAGTACCACTTCATCCCGGTCATCAGCATGAACTACGTGCGGACCGAGGAAGCACGGATTGCTGAAATCAACCCACGCAACGGCACCGCGCGCTACGACTCACATATCGCGGTACAGGAGCTGTTTGCTGACTATCACTTGCGTAACGTTTCCGACCGTTACGACTTTGACTCCGTGCGGTTCGGTATTCAGCCGTTTTCGGCGGATTTCCGTGGTTTCCTGTTCCAGGACAACCAGCTCATGGCGCGGCTGTTCGGCACCCGCGACAACAATCGCTGGCAGTACAACGTGGTGTTGATGCGACGGCTGGAAAAAGACACCAATACCCAGCTCAACGCCATCGAGCGATCACTACGTGAAGACGATACCTTCCTGATCAACCTGTACCGGCAGGACTTTCCGGTGCTGGGCTTCACTTCACAGGTCTTGTATGCCTACAACCGTAACCGTGAGGATGACAACAGTCTGTTTTTCAATGACAACGGTTTCATCGAGCGCCCGGCCTCGCTCGGCACGGAAAGCCCGCGCAAGTACGACGTCAACTACTTCGGCTACAACGGCGACGGTCACTTCGGACGCCTGAACCTCAGCGTATCCAGCTACCTGGCCGTGGGTACAGAGGAAAACGGTGTTTTCAGCGATGACAAACGCGACATCCTCGCCGGCTTCGCCGCCGCCGAAGCCTCCATCGACCAGAACTGGATTCGCTACCGGCTGTCGGCGCTTTATTCCAGCGGCGACGATGACCCCTACGATGACGAAGCCAACGGCTTCGACACCATTTTCGAGAATCCGATTTTCGCCGGCGCCGATACCAGCTACTGGCATCGGCAATCCGTGCCGCTGATTGGCGGCGGCATCGTTGGCCTGTCGACGCGCAACGGCATTCTCAACAGCCTGCGTTCCGGCAAGGAACACGGCCAGTCCAACTTCGCCAATCCGGGCACCATCTTGATCGGTGTTGGCGCCGACTTCGACATCCTGCCGGAGCTGCGCCTGTCCACCAATTTCAATCACCTGTGGTTTGACGACACCACCACCGTGGAAGTCGCGCGCAACCAGTCGAACATTGACCGCGCCATCGGCTGGGATTTATCCACCGCGTTGATTTACCGCCCCTTCTTCCAGCAGAACGTGGTGTTCCGATTATCCGGCGCGATTCTGCTCCCTGGCGACGGCTTCAAGGATTTGTATCCGGATGAAGACGCCTACTCCGTTCTTGCCAACCTGATTCTCACGTACTAGCCATGGCCATGAACGCGATCAGCATCAAAAGAACCGCCTTCGCGCTGGCTACGCTGTGCCTGGCGCCAGCACTGATGGCGGCCGAAAAGTACAAGCCGGTGGAACGCGAGTGGGTCACCGCCGACCCGGCACCGTTCTCGCAGAGCTGGGAAGCCGCCGACGCCAAGAGCGCGGGCTGTGTCTCCTGCCATACCCAAACCGACCGCAAGACCATGCACGCCAATCCGGGCGTGGTGCTGGGTTGCGTGGATTGCCACGGCGGCGACGCCACTGTGCATGCGCCCGCAGACGCCGCACGGGTGGAGTTGAGTTATCGAAAAGCAACCGATGAGGCGCACGTCCTGCCGCGTTATCCGGAGGTGTGGCATACCAGCGCCAACCCCGAGCACAGCTATACCATTCTCAACAAGGAAGCGCCGGAATTCATCCGGTTCGTCAATCCCGGCGACTATCGCATCGCACGCGAAGCCTGCGGCGCCTGTCATCTGCCGATCATCGAAGCCGCCGAGCGCAGCCTGATGTCCACCTCCGCCATGCTGTTCGGCGGCGCCGCCTACAACAACGGCATCCTGCCCTTCAAGCGCTATGTGCTGGGCGAGGCCTATACCCGCGAAGGCGAGCCGGCGATGCTCAAAGGCCCGGTGATGGCGGACGACAACATGCAGCGCAAGGGGATTCTGGACGCGCTGTATCCCCTGCCCGCCTGGGAAGTCACGCCGCCGGCCGACGTTTTCCGCGTGTTCGAGCGCGGCGGGCGCAACATCAACTCCATCTTCCCCGAAACCGGCCTGCCCAACGCTTTGGGTCTGATTCAGCGTCTGGAAGAACCCGGTCGCCCGGACATCAAACAGTCCAACCGTGGCCCTGGAACTGGCAACCGCATCGCGGTGCCGGTGCTGAACCTGCACAAGACGCGCCTCAACGATCCACACATGTGGTTCCTGGGCACCAATGAGCAACCGGGTGATTACCGATCTTCGGGCTGCTCTGGTTGCCACGTGATCTACGCCAACGACCGCGAGCCGCGGCATTCGGGTGGATACGCCGAGTTCGGCAACACCGGCCTGACGCAAACCAGCGACCCGACCATCTCCAGGAAGGAATCCGGCCACCCGCTCAAGCACGAATTCACCCGCGCCATCCCAACCTCGCAGTGCATGGTCTGTCACATGCACCAGCCGAACATCTTCCTCAACTCCATGCTCGGCTACACCATGTGGGACTACGAGTCCGACGCGCCCTTCATGTGGCCGGAGAAAGAGAAGAAGCCGACCGATCACGAGATCCGCATTGCCAATGAGCGAAATCCGGAAGGCGCCGCGCCGCGTGGCAAATGGAGCGACCCCGAGTTCCTGCAACAGGTTTCCGAGCTCAATCCGCAGCTGAAGGACACCCAGTTCGCCGACTACCACGGTCACGGCTGGAACTTCCGCGCCATCTTCAAGCGTGACCGCAAGGGCAATCTGCTGGACGCCGAGGGCGGCGTCGTCGAAGACGACGATCCGGAAAAGTTCGACAAGGCCGTGCATCTGGCCTCGATCCACGTCGAAAAAGGCATGCACTGCGTGGATTGCCACTTCGGCCAGGACGCCCACGGCAGCGGACACATCATCGGTGAGGTGGCGCAAGCGGTGGAGATCGACTGTCAGGATTGTCACGGCACCGCCGACCGCTACCCCAATCTGAGAACCTCCGGTCCCGCCGCGCCGCCGCCGCAATGTCCGCCGAACAGCGAGCTGGTCACGGTGGCGGTGGCCGATACCTCCGGCAAGACCGCCAAGGCGCCTGAAGCGCGTTGCCTGGATGGAAACGGTCAATTCACGGAAATGACCCCTTCGGGCACCGACCTGTCACGCATGCGCACCCAGGACGGTCGCCTGCGCTTCGAATGGGTGGACGGCAAGCTGATGCAGCGCTCGGCACTGGATCCGGAGCTCGAATGGGAGATGTCGCTGGTCAAGGATACGGTCAGCGCCGGTCACGCCGACTACAACGAAAAAGCCGCACGCGCCAAGCTGATGAGCCGCGATACCGACTCCCAGCACTTCGGTCTGGACGTGGCCAAGGGTTCACGCGCGCATGAAGACGACGAGATGATGTGCGTCACCTGTCACTCCTCCTGGACCACCTCCTGCTTCGGCTGCCACCTTCCGATCGAGGCCAACTGGAAGAGCGACCGCCACCACTACGAGGGCGGAGAAACCCGCAACTACGCCACCTACAACCCGCAGGTGGTGCGGGATGATTTCTACATGCTCGGCAAGCACGGCGAGGCCAAGGGCTATCGGGTGGCGCCGGTGCGCTCCACCTCCGCCCTGGTGCTCTCTTCCACCAACTCCAACCGCGAGAAAATCTATATCCAGCAGCCGCCAGTGGCCGCCAGCGGATATTCCTCGCAGGCCTTCGCGCCGCACTATCCGCACACCGAGCGCAAGACCGAGACCAAAAGCTGCGAGGACTGTCACCTCAGCCAGGCGAACGACAACAACGCTTGGATGGCCTCGCTGCTGGGTCACGGCACCGGCTTCGTCAGCTTCGTCGGCTACAACGCCTGGGTCGGTCAGGACGGCGCCATCTCCGGCGTGGAAGTGACCGAATGGGACGAGCCGCAGGCGGTGATCGGCTCCTATCTGCACCGCTACGCCTATCCCGAGCGCTTCAAGAAGCACGAAGGCCGTGGGCGCGAGCTGGAAGTGGCGCGCACCGAACCCACCGGCGATGCCGTCGGCTGCCTGCAGATGCGCGGAGAATACCTGTATGTCGCTCAAGGCAGGAAAGGCATGGAGGTCTATGACATTGCCAGCATCAACAACAAAGGTTTTTCGCAACGCGTGATCACCGCGCCCTTCTCACCGCTGGGGCACGACACCCAACTGGAGACCGCCGACGCATCCTGCGTTGCCTTGCCGACCAACCAGCCGATTGCGCCAGAACGAAACCAGGGTGAGCTGATGCGGGTGGTGAACCAGGAGCAGCCCTTCCATCCGATTTACAACTACGCCTTCATTTCTGATCGGCAAGAAGGTCTGATTCTGACCAACGTCAACACCCTGCAGGACGGCGAACCGCGCAACAACTTCCTCAAACGCGCCCTGACCTGGAATCCGGACGGCGTGCTGGACGGCGCGCGTCACATCACCTTGGCCGGCTACCGCGCCTATATTGCCGCCGACGCCGGCGTGGTGGTGGTCAACCTGAATCATCCACTGAAGCCGAAAGTCGAAAGCGTGCTGCAGATTCAAGACGCACGCGCCAGCGCGGTTCAGTTCCGATACCTGTTTGTCATCAGCGCCGGTGAACTGCGGGTATTTGACATCACCCACCCGGACAAACCGGCGGTGGTGGACGGTGCCAGCGTCGCCATCGCTGACGGCCATCGGCTGCATCTGGCGCGCACCTACGCCTACATCGCTGCCGGATCGGACGGGATCAGCATCGTTGATATCGAAAATCCGACGCAGCCGCAGCTGCTGAGCCACTTCAATGCCGAAGGTCGAATTCAGGACGCACGCGATGTCACCGTAGGCTCCACCAATGCTTCCCTGTTCGCCTATGTGGCCGACGGCGCCGGTTATCTGCACGTGATCCAGCTCACCGCGCCGGATACCCAGCCCAAGTTCTACGGCTTCTCGCCGGTGCCCAAGCCCCAATGGGTGGCCAGCCGCCAGCTCAACAAGCCGGCGCTGTCGCTGTCCAAGGGACTGGAGCGTGATCGTGCGGTCGATGAAACCGGAAACCAGGTGGCCATCTTCGGCAGAATCGGCTCTCGGCCCTTCAACGAACAGGAAATGCGCCAGTTCTACATCGGCAAGAATGGCGAACCCTGGTTCGTGACTGACGATCTGTTCAAGACCACGCAGACCGCCGCCAATGCACGCTGAGTCCGCGATGACGAGGCAGACCGATGGTGGGTCGTGAAGGATTCGAACCTTCGACCTACTGGTTAAAAGCCAGCTGCTCTACCAACTGAGCTAACGACCCCCGTTACAGGGCGCGCATGATACCTGATACGGCTTTGAGACCAAAGCCTTTTCAGCCGATTCATGAAGATTTTTTGGCGTATGGCGTCGGGTCTTTGATTGCGGCCGCCTGAAACCCCTCACTTCTCAAGCGGCAGGCATCACATACGCCACAGGCATTGCCGTCGGCGTCGGCCTGATAGCAGGAGATGGTCAGACCGTAATCCACACCCAGACGACTTCCTTCGGCAATGATTTGTGCCTTGCTCATTTGCAGCAGTGGTGCATGGACGCGGATTCTGTTTCCCTCAACCCCGGCTTTGGTTGCCAGATTCGCCAGGCGCTCGAAGGCCTCGACAAAGGCGGGCCGACAATCCGGATAACCGGAGTAATCCACCGCGTTCACCCCCACGAACAAATGTTGCGCTTGCAGGATTTCCGCCCAGGCGAGCGCCATCGACAGCATGATGGTGTTGCGTGCCGGCACATAGGTTGACGGAATCCCCTCGGTTTGGTGTTGCGGCACCTGGATGTCGGCATCGGTCAAAGCCGAGCCTCCCAAATCACCGAGACCGACCGCCATCGTACGATGCGAGCTTGCGCCCAGATTCTGAGCCACGCGCCGTGCCGCCGCCAGTTCCGCAGCGTGTCGTTGGCCATAACGAATCGACAAGGCATGACAAACAAAGCCTTGCTCACGCGCCATGGCCAGCACGGTAGCCGAATCCAGCCCGCCTGAAAGCAACACAACGGCTTTTTCCTTCATGCCCTGGGTTCTTCAGTGGCCGGCCACATCGCCCCACAGCCGCTTGTGCAGCTGAGTCTGGAATCGCACCGGCAAGCGATCGGCAATAATCCAATCCGCCAGCTCCGTTTCGGAAACCTGGGCAAAGCTCGGAGAAAACAGCACAGGGCAGCGCTTGGATAGTTTGTGCTGATTCAGCAGCATCACCGCCCAGTCGTAGTCCTGCCGATTACAGATTACGAACTTCAATTCGTCCGTCGCGCACAGCGCGTCGAGATTTCCCATACGGTTCTTCTCGCATTCGCCTGAGCCCGGCGTTTTGATGTCCACGACCCTTTTCACGCGCGCATCCACCGGGCGGATATCCAAGGCACCGCTGGTTTCCAGAGAAACCTCCAGACCCGCGTCACAGAGACTGCGCAAAAGGTCAACGCAACCGCGTTGCGCCAGCGGCTCGCCGCCGGTGACGCACACCTGCCGGACGCCGTAGCTGCGCACCTGTTCAATCAGCTCATCAATGGCTTGCAACCTGCCGCCGCTGAAAGCATAGGCGGTATCGCAGTACTGGCAGCGCAGTGGGCAACCGGTCAGACGCACGAACACGGTCGGCAAGCCAACACGGCTCGACTCGCCCTGCAGCGAGACGAAAACCTCGGTGATGCGAAGCTTATTCTGTTGAGATGCTGGCGAACACCCGTAGCCCTGCTCGGACTTATCCGCCGAGCTGATCGAGCTTTTGCTTGGCCAGATTTGCGGCATTGGTGCTCGGGAATTCTTTGACCACGCGCAGCAGGGATTGTCGTGCGGCGGAAATCTGGTTCAGCTCCGCCTGACAAAGACCCAGCTTGAGCAGCCCGTCTGACACCTTGGGACTGGTTTGGAACTGCGTGACCAAGGTCTGGAAACTCTTGGCGGCGCTGGCGTAATCGCGTTTGACGTATTGCGCTTCGCCCATCCAATACCAGCCATTGTCCGCGTAACGCCCCTGCGGCCACTGTTGAAGCATCTGTTTGAAACCGGAGATGGCCTGATCGTACTGCCCTTTCTTGAGCAGGTCGAAAGTCCCCAGGTAGGCGCGTTCCTCTTCCGGCGAAGCCGCCGTGGCTTGCGAAGACCCCGCCGCAGCCAGGGTTCCCGGCGACGATGAGGGAACCGTGCCGGCGCCCCCAATCACACCGCGCGGCGGCGTTCCACCAGAAACGGCGGCACCGCCACCTTCAAGCGCCTGGACCCGACGATCCAGATCCAGAAACAAATCCTTGGTGCGCTGACCACTGGACTCGATCTCAAATTGCAAGCGCTCGATTTCACCACGAAGATTGCGCAACTCTTCACGGATCTCATCGTTCTTCTGATCCAATTCAGACACATTGAGCGCGTCCATGCGACGCGACAGCTGCGCCAGCTTGGTCTCTGCCTCTTGCAGGCGCCGCTCCTGCGGCGACAGCACCGCATCGGATGAGCTGCTGATCGGGCCACCATAATCAGCGCACGCACTCAGCAACAAAGCAGATCCCAACACTATTCCAGCTGGAAAACGCGAAATCATGCCCATCCTCTCCTCTCCGATCATTAATCAGCCGCCGTTTCGCTTCGCCTAGAGTTGAACGATTTCAACCCGGCGATTTTTGGTCCAGGCGTATTCGTCATGACCTTCAACCGCCGGACGCTCTTCGCCATAGCTCACAACCGAAATCTGATTGGCGCTGGCCCCGATGGCCAGCAAGGCGGCCTGGACGTTGTTGGCACGGCGCTCGCCAAGGCCCACGTTGTATTCACGCGTACCACGTTCGTCGGCATGGCCTTCCAGACGCACGCGTGCGGTTGGGTTGGCAATCAGGAACTTGCCGAAGCGCGCGACGATTTCCTGACCGGCGCTGGTGAGATCGCTGCTATCCAGCTGGAAGTAAATGGTGCGCTGCGACAGATCCAGTCCGGAAGTGTCATCACCATAAGCGCCGCCAGCCGCGCCGCCCGAACCCAGGGCCGAGCCGCCTGTGCCGCTGTCACCGACCGCACCGGTGTTGATGCCGGTTCCGGCGGTAGCGGCAGGACGTGCGCCCGCGTTCTTCTTGGACTTGCCCGCGCAAGCCCCCAAAACCATTGTCGATGCGACCAGAGCAACCACAAAAAGCTGCTTGTGCATGAAGAAACTCCTTGAATGTGAAAAAGTCGGGATGCGGCTATCGTTTCTGATGCAGCGGAGACCATGCAGGTTCACGAACATCGCCCGTTTGGCTCAATCGCTGCCTGACTCGGCCATCCGTGCTCACCGTGGCCAGTACCGCTCCCTTCGATGCTTGCTTGGCATAAATGATAACTGCACCATTGGGCGCAAAGCTCGGTCCCTCATCAAATCGACCGTCACTCAACAGGCGCAATTTACGGCTCTTTACGTCAAGCAGCCCTATACGATAGCTGGAACCGGACAAATTGACCAGCGTCAGGCTTTCCCCGTCCGGCGAAAAGCTGGCTCTCAGGTTTTGTCGACCCTCAAAGGTCATGCGGGTGGAAGCACCGCCGCTTGCCGGCATCATGTAGATCTGCGGCTGCCCGCCACGATCAGAGGTGTAGACCAGATTCTGGCCATCTGGCGACCAGGCCGGTTCGGTGTCGATGCCATCCTGGGTGGTCAAGCGCGTGCGACGGCCGCTGGCGATATCGATCACGTAAATATCCGGATTGTTCTCGAACGACAAGGTCACCGCCAGCTTGCGTCCGTCCGGCGACCAGGCGGGCGATCCGTTGATGCCCTTCTCCGACACCACTTTCTGTGCTCTGCCGGTTGCCAGAGTGTGAACAAAGATGGAGGAGCGACCACGCTCGTAGCCGACATAGGCCAGACGCTTGCGATCCGGCGACCACGCCGGTGACATCAGCGGCTCGCGCGAGCTGGCGACCATTCGCGGGTTGTAGCCGTCCCAGTCGGAAATCATCAGCTTGTAAGTGCGCTTCAAACCCAGACCGCTGGATGCCACATAGGCAATCTTGGTATTGAACACGCCCGGAATACCGATCAGCTTTTCAAAGATGAGGTCGGCAATCTGATGACCGGTGTAGCGCAGTTGCTTTTCCCTTGCCGGCGGCATTTCGAACGCCAACCGCTGTTCGCCGCTGAGCACGTCCAACAAAAAGAAGCGGACTCTGATACCGCCGCGCGCGTCCCGATTGACTTGGCCGATCACCACGTTTTCAACCGCGACCGACTTCCAGTTGGAGAAATTGACCTGCGCCGGATCCGACGGTCGCTCCAGCATGTCCTCGCGCGGTAACGAACGGAACAGGCCGCTACGTTCCAGATCGTCGTGGATAATTTTCGCCACATCGGTTGACAACCCGGCATTGCCTGAAAACGGCACGATGGCGATGGGTTGCGCCCCGGTTGCGCCACCAGTGACGGTGAACTCCAGCTGCGCCCAGGCATTGGTGCCCGCGCTGAGCAGCATGAGGACGAATAGAACGCGATACAGCGGCTTGAACAAATGGGTCATCACTGGAGATTTCTCGGTGTAAATCGGGGTCGAATCACGCGCTCAAAAGCCTTCGGATCGTTCGGTAGCGGCAGCGGACTGGATTTGAGCACGGCGCGCACCACGGAATCGTCGAAGGCAGGAGAACCGGATGGTTTGATAATACGAACGTTTACGACCTCGCCATTGGGCAAAAGACTCACTTCCACCTGACATTCGAGGTTGTTGTCCAGGCCGGGCGGGCGCAGCCAGTTGGGCCGGATGTGATCGATCAGCTCATCCGCCCAGGTGCGTTGCACGTCCGCAATGTATGCCGCCTCAGCACGCGCAGCCTCTTCTGCGCGCATGGAGCGTTCAAACTCCTCACGCAGGCGGCGCTCTTCCTCCACCTTGCGACGGGCTTCTTCTTCTGCCTTACGGCGCGCCTCCTCTTCTGCCTTACGACGCGCTTCCTCTTCGGCCTTGCGGCGTTCCTCTTCCTCGCGCTTGCGCTTGGCTTCTTCCTGCCGCTTGCGCTCTTCCTCCTCACGCGCGCGCTGGCGTTCGATTTCTATCTGTTTGCGGCGTTCTTCTTCCTTGCGCTTGCGCTGTTCCTCAATGCGCTTTTTCTCTTCCTGTTGTCGCTTGCGCTGCTCTTCCTGCCGGCGCTTTTGTTCCAGCTTCTTGCGCTCCACTTCCGGATCCGGTTTGGGCGGCTCGGGCTTGGGTGGTGGCGGTTTGGGCTTGGGTGGCTCGGGTTTTGGCGGTTGCGGTGGCTTGGGTGCGGGCGCTTCCTTCTTGATTTCGCCCTTCTTGTTCTGGCCGGTAATCACCACCGCCTCAATCACCGCACGCTTCTGCACCTTGGGCGAGCATTGAATGCCCACCACCAGCAGCACGAACAGCAGGACGTGAAACGCGGTTGAGAGCGCCACATGGCGAGAAGAAAACAACATGGGAAGATTGTTGTTACTTATCGTTTTTTCCCGGCGCGGAAATGGGGTCCGTGACGAAGCCGATCTTCTTCACGCCGGCGTCCTGCAGCAGCGTCATCGCGGTGGCGACGTATTGGTAGTCCACCAGGGCGTCGGCTTCGACCAGAAACATTTCCTTGGGCTTGTTGCGAATGATGCTGCCGGCGATGCGCATGATTTCCTCTTCGGGCTTGGCATCACCCTGATTCTCGCCGCGATTGATGAACAGCTCGCCATCGCGGTTTACCTGCAGCGTCACCGGTTCATCCGGATTCTGGATCGGGTTGGCGTCGGTTTCCGGCAGATCAACTTCCACCCCTTGCGTCATCAGCGGCGCGGTCACCATGAAGATGATCAGCAGCACCAGCATGACGTCGATATAGGGTACGACGTTGATGTCCGCATTCATGCGCCGCTTGCGCATGGAGCCGGTCATGGGTGCCGCCATCAGCCCTTCACCGCCCGCAGGCCGCGCTCAATGATGCCGATCATTTCCTCGGAAAAGGTGTGATAGCGCGTTTCCAGGCTGTCGACGCCACGGGTGAAGAAGTTGTAGGCGATCACCGCTGGAATAGCGGCAAACAGGCCCATGGCGGTGGCGATCAGCGCCTCGGCAATACCCGGCGCAACCTGCGCCAGGCTGGCCTGCTTGGCGGCACCGATGGCAATGAAGGCGTTCATGATGCCCCAGACCGTACCGAACAGGCCGACATAGGGGCTGGTGGAACCGATGGTGGCCAGTAGCGCCAGGCCGCCTTCGAGCCGTTCGATTTCGCGTACCTGGGTGACTCGCATCTGCCGCTGAACTGCGGCAATGGCATCGTCGGCGTCCACCCGGCCGCCCTGCTTCTGGCGCCGATATTCCTCATAGCCGGCCGAGAAGATCGGTACGATGCCCTCTTTTTCGTCGCCTTGACGGCTGCTCTCATACAAGTCGCTGAGATTCCCCCCGGACCAGAAACGCTCCTCGAAGCGGTCCGATGCCCGGCGTGTGCGCATCAGCAGGCTGCGTTTGGAGATGATCACCGCCCAAGAGACCACGGACGCGAGCACCAGCATCGCCATCACGATCTGCACCAACACACTGGCTTGCGCAATCAAATGCGCCATTGAAAGCTCGCCGTTCATATCACCTCAATTCAAACGTCAACCATTGATGGAACGCCCGCGAAACCACGGGCGCGATGCGAATTTTAAGCGTAACTGACTCGTCTGACATCATTTTTTTGCCAACAACGGCAACTTTGCCGGTCGAAAGTCGCGCAGCCTGACACAGGCCACGGCCACCCTGGCAGTTGCCAGCAACGCCTCCGAGTCGTTTTTTACCACGCGCTGGACGAATTCCAGACTCACCCGGCGCTGCCGCGCAACTTCAACCTGCACCTGTAGCGTATCGTCCAATCGCGCAGGTTTGATGAAACGCATCTGCAGGTCAGAGATCGTGAAACCGATGCCCAGTTGTTCGGCCAACGCGGCTTGTTCGAAACCCTGTGCGCGCAGCCATTCGGTTCGGGCGCGCTCCATCCAGCGCAGATAGTTGGCGTGATAGACCACGCCGGAGGCATCGGTATCTTCCCAATAAACCGTCACCGGCCAATGGAAAACCTGCCCATCCGAAGCATTCCCGCTCATTCGACGAACAGGTCCTGATCATCGCCGCCACGGCCTGGCGTGATGCCGTAATGCGCATAGGCAAGTCGACCCACCACCCGTCCGCGCGGCGTGCGCATCAAATAACCCTGCTGAATCAGATAGGGTTCGATGACATCTTCAATCGTGTCGCGCGACTCACCGATGGCCGCCGCCAGGTTGTCCACGCCCGCCGGCCCTCCATCAAAACGTTCGATCAAGGCCATCAACAGTTTGCGGTCCATCAGGTCAAAACCCTTGCTGTCCACATCCAGCATGTCCAGGGCCTCATGCGCGGCCTGTCGGCTGATGACGCCCTTGGCGCGTACCTCGGCATAGTCGCGCACGCGCCGTAGCAGCCGATTGGCGATGCGCGGCGTCCCCCGGGAACGTTTGGCGATTTCGATCGCGCCGTCGGCTTCAATCGGCACGCTGAGAATACCGGCGCTGCGGCGCACGATGTGCGCCAGATCTTCGACCGAATAGAACTCGAGCCGCTGGACGATGCCGAAGCGATCCCGCAAGGGACTGGTCAGGCTGCCGGCGCGCGTGGTGGCACCCACCAGCGTAAACGGCGGCAAATCCAGGCGGATGGAGCGTGCGGCCGGCCCTTCGCCAATCATGATGTCGAGCTGGAAATCCTCCATCGCCGGATACAGCACCTCCTCCACCACTGGCGACAGGCGATGAATTTCATCCACGAACAGCAGGTCGTTGGGCTCCAGGTTGGTCAGCAAAGCCGCCAGATCCCCGGCTTTTTCCAGTACCGGACCGGAGGTTTGACGCAAGCCCACGCCCATTTCCTCCGCCAGAATGTGCGCCAGGGTGGTTTTGCCCAGCCCCGGCGGGCCGAAAATCAACACATGGTCCAACGCCTCGGCGCGCCGGCGCGCCGCCTCAATGGCAATCCCCATCTGTTCGCGTACCCGCGGCTGGCCAACGTAATCGGCCAACGACTGTGGCCGGATGCGGTGCTCGAGCTGACCGTCCTCGTCCGTTGCGCGGGCTTCAATGGGGCGGGAGAGGTTCACGATCAGGCGATCATCATGGCACGAACAGGGACATGATAAGCATCAACGGACGGCGCGTTTCAGCGCCGCCCGAATCATGGATTCGGCGTCTTCATGTTCATCGGCCACCGCCTTGATCAATTTCTGTGCCTCGGCGGGGCGATAGCCCAACGCTTCCAGGGCGCGAGCGGCTTCATCGCTGGCGCCGGCCGCCGGGCCTTGGCTGTTGCCGATCGCGCCCTCGCCCTTGCCGGCCGACTTGTCTTTCAACTCCAGCCCGAGGCGTTCGGCGGTTTTCTTGCCGACACCGGGCAGGCGCGTCAGGCGCGCGGTTTCACCGTCACGCACGCACTGCCAGAAGTCGTCGGCGCCCATGCCCGACAGGATGGCCAGCGCCATCTTCGGGCCGACGCCGGACACCTTGATCAGGGCGCGAAACAAATCCCTTTCCGCGTTGGTGGCGAAACCAAACAGCAGTTGCGCATCTTCGCGCACGATTAACTGCGTAATCAGACTCACCGCCTCGCCCGTAGCTGGCAGCTTGTAGAAGGTGGACATCGGTGCTTCCAGCTCGTAACCGACACCGTGGGCGTCCACCAACACCATCGGCGGTTGCTTGGAGATCAACTGTCCACTGATGCGTCCGATCATGTCGCGCCCCTCATCCCCAGGCGCGCAGGCGCTGGCCGGCGCGTCGTCGCGTTTGACGGACCTGAGCATGGGTCAATGCAACCGCCAGCGCGTCGGCGGCATCGCTGATCAGCTTGCCTTGCAGGTTCAGTAGCACCCGCACCATTTGCTTGACCTGTAACTTATCCGCCCGCCCATGGCCGCACACCGCGAGCTTGACCTGGGCAGCGGCGTATTCGGCCATCGGCAACTGCGCTTGTGCCACGGCGCAGATCGCCGCCCCACGCGCCTGTCCCAATACCAGCGCCGAAGCGGCGTTGACCCGATTGACGAACGTTTCCTCGATCGCCACCTCGTTGGGCCGTTGTTCGGCAATCACCGCCGCAAGCCCGCTGACGATGGTGTGCAATCGTTGCGGCATTTCGCCCTGGCGCGCATCGATGCGGCCCATATCGATGCATTGCTGTTTCTGCCCTGCGACGTCGATGATTCCCCAGCCGGTGTAACGCGATCCCGGGTCGATACCCAGAATGCGCAGGGGCTGGCTTTGGGCGCTCACCTCAAGCGTACTCGTCCGGCAGCTCCGCGTTGTGAAACACGTCCTGCGCATCGTCCAGGTCTTCGAGCCGATGCAGCAGTTTTTCGAACGCTTCGGCGGCGGCAGCGTCCAGCGCGGTACGGTTGTCTGGCCGCATGGTGACGCGCGCTTCTTCGGCCTGAAAGCCGGCGTCGGCGAGCGTTCCCTTGAGCGTTTCAAACTGGTCGGGATTGCTCAGCACCTCACACCACGCGCCTTCGGACTGCACATCATCGGCACCGGCTTCCAGCGCCGCTTCCAGCAAACGCTCTTCGGCATCCGGATCGGCGCTGACATCGAACCAGAGCTGACCCACCTGCTGAAACTGAAACGCGACCGAGCCGCTGGTGCCCAGATTGCCACCGCCCTTGCTGAAGGCATGACGCACATCGGCGACGGTTCGGGTTGGGTTGTCGGTCATGCAATCGACAATGACCGCGATGCCGCCTGGTCCGTATCCTTCGTAACGGACTTCCTGCATTTGCGCGCCGTCAAGGCCGCCCGACCCGCGTTTGATGGCACGTTCCAGCGTGTCCTTGGGCATGTTGGATGACAGCGCACGATCCATCGCCAGCCGCAGGCGCGCGTTAGCAGCTGGGTCGGCGCCACCGCTGCGTGCGGCGACAGTGATTTCGCGAATCAGTTTGGTGAACAGCTTGGCACGCTGGGCATCAGCCGCGTTCTTGCGACCGGCAATGCTCGGACCTCTTCCCATCGGTCTTCAAAAATCCAGTCGCATGCCGAAGTGAATGCCGTCTGCTTCCAGCTCCGGACCTTCATCTCCAAAGTCGGCGTTCAGCTCCCGGTAGCCCACGTAAATCATGGCGTCCTTGAGAATCTCGTAACCCAGCGAAGCGGCGAATTCGTGGAAGTCTTCCACGTCGCCGAACGAGGTCGCGTCCGGCCCGTAATAGCCATAGATGAAAAAGCCGATACGATCGTACCCAGGCAGCCGCACATCGAACTGGCCACCAAAGGCAATGCCGCCGCCGTCATCATCCTCTGCGCCGACGTACTGCGCGCGAAGGCCGATCCCGGCTTCCACATTGGCCTGCGGGGCGCCGGCGTCACCGGCCAGCATCAGACCCAGATGCGCCGAAGCCACGTCCTGATCATCCTCTGAGGCCACCAGCCCACCTACTTCGTAGCGACCCTTGGCGCCGTCAAAGGCGCGCGACAACGGCCCGTTGAGGTTGGCGCGCACCGCGTCTTCACCCACGTTGATATCAAACAACTCCGCCTGCGACGGCAAAGCAAAACCCACCAACAACAGCAGCGCAACAAATCTCATCAGCATTATTTCCGTTTCTTGTTGACGGCATGAATGGCGCGCCCATCGACCGCCAGATAAGCCTCGTGCAGGGCCTCCGACAAGCTCGGATGGCCGTGCATGGTGAGCTGCAAATCCTCGGTTGTAGCGCCAAATTCCATCGCAACCACCACGGATTGCAAAACCTCTGACACATAGGGGCCCACCATGTGGACACCCAGGATGCGGTCATTATCCGCGTCCGAAATCACCTTGATGCTGCCGCTGGCCGCCTCCATGGCCTTGGCGCGGCCGTTGGCGGCGAATGGGCTGGTGCCGATCTTGACGTTGTGCCCCGCCTGCTTGGCTTCGGCTTCTGACAGGCCCACCCAGGCGACTTCCGGCGCGGTGTAGATCACGCTGGGAATCACGTCGTAATTGACTTGGGTTTTCTCTCCGTGCAGCTGTTCGACCAGCGCCACCCCTTCTTCGATGCCCTTGTGCGCCAACATCAATCCGCCAATGACATCCCCGGTGGCATAGACGCCCGGCACATTGGTGCGGTAATGCTCATCCACTTTCACGAAGCCGCGCGGATCCAGCGCCAGCCCCACCGCCTCGGCGCCGAGGCCTTCGGTATAAGGCTTGCGTCCAACGGCGACAATCAGTTTGTCGAATTTCTCCTGCTTGGTTTCACCGCCGGACTCAAACTCAACGACGGCTTTTTTTCCGACCGCTTTGGCGGAAATGACCTTGGTGCCGAGCCGAATATCCAGACCCTGTTTGTTGAACTGACGCTGCGCATCCTTGGCGATGGTTTGATCCACCATCGGCAGGAAATCCGGCAGCGCTTCCAGAATGGTGACCTTGGAACCCAGGCGTGACCACACCGAACCCAGTTCGACGCCAATCACGCCGGCGCCGATGATGCCGAGCGTGGCTGGTGGCGCATCGAATTCCAGCGCGTCCCAGGAATCGCAGATGCGCTCGTGATCAAACGGCGCGATCTTGAGTTCGATGGGCTCCGACCCTGTGGCGACAATGATGTGCTTGCCGCTGATCACGCTCTTCTCACCGGCGTGGGTGGTCACTTCCACCTTGCCATCACCCATCAGCCTGGCGGTGCCCTCAATGCCGGTGACGCCGTTGGCCTTGAACAGCTGGCCAATGCCGCTGGTCAGTCCCAGGCAAATGTTGGTCTTGCGCGCTTGCATGGCCGCAACATCCAACTGAACCTTGCCGGCCTTGATGCCGTGCGCGCCCAGTTCATGCTGGGTACGGTGAAACAACTCCGAGGATTCGAGCAAGGCCTTGGAAGGAATACAGCCCGCGTTGAGGCAGGTTCCACCGTAAGCCGGTTTGCCGTCCCGATTCAGCCAGGCATTGATGCACACCGTTTTCATACCCAACTGGCCGGCGCGGATGGCCGCTGGATAACCGCCGGTGCCGCCGCCGATGACAATGAGGTCGTAACTGTCGCTCATGAAGCTCCGATCGCGCTGTGATTTGTTGGTGGCGCATTGTAACCGTCTGCCTGCGTTCGCAGTGATCCAGACGGCAATCAGTACCAGAGTCGGATCCCCGCGACCAGAGCGGTATCTTCAGTAAATTCGCCATGCTGGCGGGCCAGGTGGGCGGTTTCACCATAGGCGCGTTCCCAGCGCAGGCCGATATAGGGCGCGATTTCGCGGCGGATTTCATAGCGCAGGCGCAAGCCTGTTTCGGCGCTGGACAGGCCCGAGCCGATACCGCGTTCGGCGTCATCCTGGCCATGGATATTCAGTTCCAGCAGCGGCTGCAGCACAAGTTGCTGGCTGAGTAGCAGTTCGTATTCCACTTCCAACCGCAGACCACTCTGGCCGCCTTCGCCCAGGAACAGCGTGGCCTCGGTTTCGAACCAGTAGGGTGCCAGGCCTTGCAGGCCGGCGGCCAGCCAGCTTTGCGCATCGCTTGGGGCAAAGTCATGCCGGACGCCCGCTACCCAGTCCCACCAGCGGTTCATTGGCTGGCCGTAAAGCATCTGTAATTCGGCGTGTTCGGTTTCGCCGTCGGCACGCTCGCCTTCGCTGCGCAGCCACAGGCGGTGCGCGTCATTCCCGAGCCAGCCCTGTGCCTCGAAGGCCAGTGCCGAGCCTGCCTCGGTATCCACCCATTCGAACTGATCCAGCAGGGCGTAGACCATGATCGGTGTATCCATCATCTGGCGCAGGTCCATGCCACCGAGGTCCGGAAAGGCGGCGGCGCGCTCTTCGTCGGTGGGTTCTGGCATTGCTGTTGTGGGTTGCTCCTCCTTGGCTGTGTGCATCATGCCGCGATGCTGGCTGTGGTCTTCCATGGCCATAGCAGATGGACTGGATATGGCCATCAGGGCTAGAACAAAGAGGCACCGTAGCTTTGGGAATCCGGGTTTTCTATTCGGGAGAGCGCCCTTCGACAGGCTCAGGGCGAACGGAACGTTAAGCTGTGAGCCGTTCGTGCTGAGCCCGTCGAAGCACGCTGCGCCGATGCTCATGCCTGGCCACCTTCTTCAATCCGCACTTCGCGGAACATGCCGGCTTCCATATGGAACAGCAGGTGGCAGTGGTAGGCCCAGCGGCCCAGTGCATCGGCGCGCACGCGATAACTGCGTTTCGTGCCCGGCGGCATGTTGACGGTGTGTTTGCGTACCAGGAAGTTGCCGTGTTCGTCTTCCAGATCGCTCCACACGCCATGCAGATGGATGGGGTGCTCCATCATGGTGTCGTTCACCAGCGTGATGCGTAGCCGCTCGCCGTAGCGCAGGCGCAGCGGTTCGGCATCGGCAAACTTGATGCCGTCGAAGCCCCAGCTGTAACGCTCCATGTGGCCGGTGAGGTGCAGGGTGATTTCACGGCCGGGATCACGACCATCCGGATCATCGAACAGGCTGTGCATGTCGGCGTAGGTGAGTACACGGCGGCCGTTGTCACGCAGGCCGATGCCGGGGTCATCCAGGCGCGGTGTGGGCGCCATGGTTTGCATGTCCACGGCGGGATTGTTTGTTTCGCTGGCAGGATGTGACAGGCCGTCGCCATGCTGCATGCCGTGATGGCCCATGGCGCTGTGATCCATACCCGCCATGCCGCCGTGGCCCGACTTGTTCATGTGCATGGGCGTATGGCCCATGTCGTCCATACTGAGCAGGGGACGGGGATCGGGTTCAGGCACCGGCGCGATGAGTCCGGCGCGTGGCGTTAGCGTACCGCGCGCATAACCGCTGCGATCCTGCGACTGGGCGAAGATCGTGTAAGGCTCATCAGCAGGCTGTACGACCACGTCATAGGTCTCGGCCACGCCGATGCGGAATTCATCCACGGTGACTGGGTGGATGTTCTGTCCATCGGCGGCCACCACCGTCATTTTCAGTCCCGGAATGCGCACGTCGAAAAAGCTCATGGCGGCGGCATTGATAAAGCGCAGGCGGACTTTCTCGTCTTTACTAAACAGGCCCGTCCAGTTGCCGGCGGGCGTGGCGCCGTTCATTAAATAGCGATAGGTATAGCCGGAGACATCGGCCAGGTCGGTGGGCATCATGCGCATCTCGCCCCAGGCCAAACGTTCGGCCAGGCTGGGCTTAAAGCCTTTGCGCTGAATATCCCGCCACAGATCGCCCAGCGTTTGCTGGTTGAAGTTGTAATAGTCGGATTGCTTCTTCAGCTTCTCGAACACACGCGACGGGTCTTCGTCGGTCCAGTCCGACAGCATCACCACATGCTCGCGGTCATCGCCCACCGGGTCGGCATCACGCGGCTGCACAATGATCGCTCCGTACAGGCCCTGTTGCTCCTGAAACATCGAATGGCTGTGATACCAGTAAGTGCCGCTTTGCTTCACCTTGAAGCGATAAGTAAAGGTCTCGCCCGGCGCGATGCCTTTGAAGGACAGGCCCGGCACACCATCCATATTCGCTGGCAGCAGGATGCCGTGCCAGTGGATGGAACTGGTCACAGCCAGTGTGTTGCGCACGCGCAGCGTCACCGTATCGCCTTCGCGCCATACCAGGGTGGGCGCGGGCAACGAGCCATTAATGGTGATGCCCATGCGCGGCGCGCCAGTGAAGTTCACCGGCGTTTCGCCGATGGTCAGATCAAACTCGGTGCCGCGCAGGGTTTGTCTGCGTGCTTTGCTGGCTCCCCAGGCCGGCAGCCACAGGCCCGTGGTTAGTCCGGCTGCGCTCATGCTCTGTACAAATTGTCTGCGACTTAGCGGTGTTGCTCTGTTCATGTGCAGCAGCATAAACCCTGGAGTTTGCTTCAGGGTCAAGGCCTGTTCAGGGAGCCAGCCAACACCGCCATCGCAAGCTCTGCGCATTTGGCTTAGAGTAAGTCGTCGCTGACCAACAGTTCTTGGCCTCTTGCGCAGCATTCGATACCAACGCTCCCACAAGTTACTCAATAGCCTGCTGCTGCTGGTGTTGCTGTGGTCGCAGTTCTGTGCGGCCACGCCGCAGGTGCATGATCACAGCGATCAGGAACCCGAAGCGGGTTATGTGGAAATGCAGGACCATCTGCTGGTGCTGCAGGACACGCAACACCAGGGCGAGGATGGCAGTGAGCATGAACTGCATCTGCATGCCTGCGGCTGCCATGTTGCCGCGATGCCGCTGAGTGTTGACGTGCATCTGATGGCAGTTGCCGCACCCCGGCTTGAGCAGTTTCATCCGCACAGCCCGATCCGCTCACAGGAAAAGCTGCTCCGGCCACCCATCGTCTGATCTCCAGTTCCGTATTGCCGTGTTCCCACGGCAGGTCTTGTCTATCTGGAGAATTCGATGTTCCGACATCTGTTGCTGGCAGGGGCTGTGCTGCTCCTGCCGCTCATGGCAATGGCCAAGCCTGTTGCCGACCCTGCTGAATCCCTGACTCTGGCCCAGGCGCTGGACGCCACGCGTCGTCAGCATCCCGCCCTCAAGGCGATTGAAGCTGAGCAGGACATGCTCGGTCAGCGCGTGACCCTTGCGGCGCAGCCACCGCCCGTGACACTGGGCGTGGAGGTGGAAAACTTTGCCGGCAGCGATACGCTGCGCGGCTTTGATGGCGCCGAAGTGACGCTGAGCCTGGCCAAAGTGCTGCAACGCGGCGGCAAGGCAGAAGCGCGTGCCGGCCTGGCGGGTTCGCAGAACGAACTTCGCCGGGTTGAACTGGCCCAGCAGCGCCGCGACATCCTGGCCGATACCGCCCAGCGCTTTATCGACGCGGTCATTGCACAGGCCGAACTGGTCCAGGCGGAAAAATGGCGTGACCTGATCCGCGCAACCCGCAAGGCCAGCCAGCGACGCGCCGATGCGGGTGCGGCCCCTGCCACGGAACTGCAGCGCGCCCGGCTGCGCGAGCAACAGGCCGAGCTGGGTGTGAAGCTGGCAAGGCAACGCCTCGATGCTGCGGGTCGTCTGTTGGCATTGGCCCTGGGGCAGCCCGAATCGCTGCCGACGGTAAGGGCCAGCCCACTGGCCTTGCCGGCACTGGTGCCGCTGACGGAACTACTGGTACGAGCCTCACAGGTAGCCGCCGTGCAATCGGCTGATGCGCGCCTGCGGATCATCGAGGCCGAACTGCGCCTGACGCAGGCTGCCGCACAAACCGATCTGACGCTGTCTGGCGGGATTCGCCACTTCCGTGGCAGTGGTGATGAAGCGCTGATGGTCGGGGTAACACTGCCGCTGGGCAGCGGCCACCGGGCCGAACCCGCGCGCCTGCTGGCGGCTGGCAAGCAGCAGGTCAGTGAGGCGCAACACGAAGCAGCGACGCTGAAGGTAAAGGCCCTCGTTTACGACGCCTGGGCACGGCTGGCCGCCTACCGCAGCCAAGTCGAAATGCTGCGAGACCGCCTGCAGGCCGAGGTCGATGCGGTGGTCAGGGCCACCGAAGCCGGCTACCGGCACGGCCGTTACAGCCTGCTGGAACTCAACGCCGCACAGGCCGATGCGCTGAACCTCGCCCGGCGCCGCCTGCAGGCTGCCGCCGGCTTTCATCGCACGCTGATTGAAATCGAACGCCTGCTCGGTGAGCCGGTGGTCAGGGAACCTGCATCATGAAACTCCAATGCACCGTTTTACTTTTGGTACTCGTGCTGAGCGCCTGTGGACAGAGCGGGCACGAGGGCCATGCGCATGACGAACATGGCCATGCGCCCGACGCGCACGGCAGCGAAGGCGGCCATGCAGACAGTCACGCCGAGGGCGAGCACGAGCAGACCCGCATCGCTGACGCGGTCGCCATTGATATGGGCATCAAGATCGACACGGCCGGCCCGCGACTGTTACGGCAAACTCACGAACTGACCGGCCGTGTGCATACCGATCCGGCCCGCGTGGCCCGTGTGCGGCCGCGTTATGCCGGCCTGATCCAGGCCGTCGAGGCGCGGCCCTGGGATGTGGTCGACAAGGACCAGGTGCTGGCTCGGGTGCAAAGCAACGACAGCCTGCAGCGCTATAGCCTGCGCGCGCCGATTGGCGGCTGGGTGGTCACGCGCAATGCCCAGGTCGGAGAGGTCACCGGTGACGAGCCACTGTTCGTGATTGCCGACCTGTCCGAGCTGTGGGTGGAGCTGGATGTCTTCGATCACGACCTGCCGGATATCCGCGTTGGCCAGACCGTTACCATTCGTGGCCTGCATGACGAAACGCTGGCCGAGGGCGCCATCGATCGCATGTCGCCGCTGGCGATCCACGGGGCGCAGTCGGTACGCGCCCGCGTCATCGTGCCGAACCCGGATGGCGTGCTGCGCCCCGGCCAGTACGTGAAGGCCGATGTGGTGACGGGGGCGAAACAAGTGCCGCTTGCGGTGCGTCTGCCGGCCCTGCAAACCCTGGACGACGCGCCCGTGGTGTTCGAAAAACGCGGCGATGAATACATCGCCCGGCCGCTCGAACTGGGCGCGCGCGATGCGCAGTACGTGCAGGTGCTGTCGGGGCTTGAAGCCGGCGCGCCCTACGTAACGGGCAACAGTTATCTGCTCAAGGCCGACATCGAAAAGTCTGGCGCTGGCCACCATCATTAAGGCTACGAACCATGCTTGAAAGAATCATCCGGTTTTCCATCGAGAACCGCGTGCTGGTGCTGTTTGCCATCAGCCTGCTGGCTGCGCTGGGTATGTACAACTATCAACGCTTGGCCATTGATGCGGTGCCAGACATCACCAATGTGCAGGTGCAGATCAATACCGACCTGCCCGGTTATTCGCCGCTGGAGGCTGAACAGCGCGTGACCTTTCCGGTGGAAACCGCCATGGCCGGACTGCCCAGTCTGGATTACACACGCTCGATTTCGCGTTACGGCCTGTCGCAGGTCACGGTGGTGTTCAAGGACGGCACGGATATTTACTTCGCCCGGCAACTGGTCGCCGAACGGCTGGCCGAAGTGCGCGCCGAGCTGCCCGCTACGATCCAGCCGCGTATGGGGCCGATTGCCACCGGGCTGGGCGAAATTTATATGTATACCGTCTCGGCCGGGCCGGCGTCCGTTTATACGCCCACGGATCTGCGCACGATTCAGGACTGGATTGTGCGGCCGCAGTTGCGCCAGACAGCTGGCGTGGTCGAGGTCAACACCATCGGCGGTTACAGCAAGACCTTTGAGGTCTCGCCCTGGCCCGAGCGCCTGCTGGCCTATGACATGAGTCTGCGCGATGTGATGCAGGCGTTGGCCAGCAACAACAGCAATACCGGGGCCGGCTATATCGAGCGCAATGGTGTGCAGTACCTGATTCGTTCGCCCGGACAGGTACAGGATATTGCCGATATCCAGCGCATCGTGGTCGGTAAGCGCAATGGCGTGCCGGTGCGGATGGACGAGGTGGCGGACATTCACCTTTCGCATGCACCGCGTAGCGGAGCCGCCACCCAGAACGGCAAGGAGGTGGTGCTGGGCACGGCCTTCATGCTGGTGAGCGAGAACAGCCGCGCAGTGTCCCGCGCCGTGGCGCAGCGCATTGAGGAAATCCGGCCTTCGCTGCCCGTCGGTGTGTCGCTGGACACGGTTTATGACCGCACCACATTGGTCGACAAGACCATTGCCACGGTGCGCAAGAACCTGACAGAAGGCGCGCTGCTGGTGATTGTCGTTCTGTTCGCCATGCTGGGGAATTTCCGTGCGGCGCTGGTCACCGCGGCGGTGATTCCACTGTCCATGCTCATGACCGTGACGGGTATGGTGCAGTCGCGCGTGTCTGGCAACCTGATGAGTCTGGGCGCGCTGGACTTCGGGCTAATCGTGGACGGCGCGGTGATTATCGTGGAGAACTGCCTGCGCCGACTGGGACTGGCCTATCGCGATGCAGAGCAGCCGCTGAACCTGCGCGAACGCCTGCAGGTGGTGCGCGATGCCACCGCAGAAGTGATCCGCCCCAGCGTCTTCGCCGTGACGATTATTCTCGTCGTGTACCTGCCGGTATTCGCACTCACCGGCATCGAGGGCAAGATGTTCCACCCCATGGCCTTTACCGTGGTGGTGGCGCTGGCCTCGGCGCTGCTGCTGTCGCTGACTTTCGTGCCCGCCGCCATCGCGCTCCTGGTACGCGGCAAGGTGGCGCTGCATGAACCGCGCATCGTGCGCTGGTTGCATGGCATCTACCAGCCAGCGCTGACCTTCGCGTTGCGCTGGCGCTGGAGCATGGTGGGCAGCGCGGCGGCACTGGTGCTGTTGTCGCTACTGGCCGCCAGCCGCATGGGTACGGAGTTCATTCCCAATCTGGATGAAGGCGATATCGCCATGCATGCGCTGCGCATCCCCGGCACCGGCCTGAGCCAGGCCGTGCAGATGCAAAAAGTGCTGGAAGAAAAGCTTCTCGCGATGCCGGAAGTAGCGCGCGTATTCTCCAAGATCGGCACTGGCGAGGTGGCCAATGACCCCATGCCGCCAGCTGTGGCCGATACCTTTCTGATCTTCAAACCGCGTGACGAATGGCCAGATCCGAGCAAGAGCAAGGCCGCAATGGTGGCCGATGCCAAGGCCATTGCTGAGCAGGTGCCGGGCAATAACTACGAGTTCACCCAGCCCATCCAGATGCGCTTCAACGAGCTGATTTCCGGCGTGCGCGCCGATGTGGCGGTGAAGGTTTACGGCGATGACCTGGACAGGCTGGCCGAACTCGGCGAGCAGATCGAAGGCGTGCTGCGCGGCATCGACGGCGCCGCCGATGTGCGCAGCGAACAGGTCACGGGTCTGCCGATGCTGGTCGTCACGCCGGATCGCGATCGCCTGTCACGCTACGGGCTGGACGTGGACAGCCTGCAACAGGTGCTGCGCGTGGCCATGGGCGGCCAAAGCGTCGGGCAGGTCTATGAAGGCGACCGACGCTTTGATCTGGTGGTGCGCCTGCCGGAATCGCTGCGTGTCGACCCGAAGCTGCTGGAGCGCCTGCCGATTCCCCTGCCAGCCGACGACGCGCCGGTGGCCGGTGATGCCGATGCCCTGGGCGTGGCCATGAACCCGCCGGAACATGTGCCGCTGGGCGCGGTGGCGAGCGTGAGCATCGAACAGGGACCCAACCAGATCAGCCGCGAAAACGGCAAGCGGCGCGTGTTCGTTACCGCCAATGTGCGGGGACGTGACCTGGGCGGTTTTGTTGAAGAAGCCCGCGAGGTCATTGCCAGCGGAGTGAAACTGCCGGCCGGCTACTGGCTGGATTACGGCGGTACTTTTGAGCAACTCATCTCCGCCAGTCAGCGCCTGAGCCTGGTCGTGCCGCTCACGCTGCTGCTGATCCTGTCGCTGCTCTATGCCGCCTTCGGCAATGGCCGCGATGCGCTCATCGTGTTCACCGGCGTGCCGCTGGCGCTCACTGGCGGTGTGGCCGCGCTGCTGCTACGGGACATGCCGCTGTCGATCTCCGCCGGCATTGGCTTCATCGCGCTTTCGGGGATCGCCGTACTGAACGGCGTGGTGATGCTGTCCTTCATCCGCGACCGCCTCACCCATGGCGCCGAATTGGAGGTGGCCATCATCGAAGGCGCGCAAGTGCGCTTGCGGCCGATTCTCATGACCGCGCTGGTTGCCGCACTGGGCTTTGTGCCCATGGCCTTCAACGTAGGCACGGGCGCCGAGGTGCAGCGGCCGCTGGCCACCGTGGTGATCGGCGGAATTATTTCCTCGACCCTGCTGACCTTGCTGGTGTTGCCGGCGCTGTACCGCATCTTTGCCCGGCCACCCGAAGCTGACTTGGACCAACCGATGCGGCAGCGCCACTGAAAAACGCCCGCCGCGATTTCTTCAAATCCTGCCCGCAAAACCTTCCCGTGTTAAAGCACATCCCCCCTGCCCGGCGGCGTCAAATGCAGATCCACAGTTGCCCTTTGTCGCTCGCAGGCTCGCCTTCATCAGGCGCCACCAAGCACAGCCTCGCTCGCCGCCACGGCGTCTCCGTCGGTTTGCTCGAACCGGCTGCGCCAGACCGCGTATTGATCCATCTTGCCGCTGCGCCAGGGATGAAAGCCCGGTTTGTAATACGCCAGATAATGCGGCAGCAGCCGCGTCATGATGCCGCGCGGTCCATACAGCCACCATAGTCCCCGCGCCCACACCCGCAGGCGATTTTTCACGCCGTCAACCTCGAACATGTGACGCATGATCAGGAACGTGTGCAGCGGAAACACCAGGCTCACATAAAGCAACAGCGCGCAACGCTTGAAATAACCGACACCGGCAACCTCACGCATCACGTCGAACGCCACGCCCTTGTGTTCGATTTCCTCAACGCCGTGCCAGACGTAGAGCGCACGCATGCGCGGGTCGGCTGCGGCAAAGGTATCGGTGTGCGCCATGAAGCCGTGCGCCATGATGGCGGTCATATGTTCCACCGCCGCGGTTTGCGCGATGGTAAAGCTGGAATGCGTATGCGCGCGCAGCCAGCTCAGAATCTTCTTTTCCTGCGCCACCACCTTGTCCACCCGCACGCCCTGTTCGGCGATGCGCTGGTTGTAGGCATCATGCACCATGCCGTGCTGGCCTTCCTGATAGGTGAACTCCTTGACCTGCTGGCGCAGTTTGGGATCCGCAATCCCGGCTTTGTAATCGCGCACGCACTCGATGAAGAACTTCTCACCCTCGGGAAACAGCAGGGACATGGCGTCAAAGAAACGGGTCTTGAACGCATCGCCATCAAACCAGTATTTTGGAATGCCTTCGGAGAATCCGAAATCGGGGCTTTTTCGCGGAACAATATCGGTAGACTGCATGATCACGGACCTTTGCCAGTGGTAATGTAAATCAGCCTAGTCGCAGCACCGGCTCCCGCAAATGACCGACGGCGACAAAAGGGAACATTTCACGACATTATGCGTGGTCGATTTCCGCCCGATATCGTGACGGACTGCGCCCGGTCCATTGCTGAAACGCGCGGCTGAAACTGCGGCGATCAGAAAAACCCAGACGATCGGCAATTTGATCCAGCGGCAACCGGCCGTCTCTCAGCCAGATGCGGGCAAGGTTTGCGCGAACCTGAGATTGCACACCCGCAAAACCCATGCCTTCGGCACGCAGGCGCCGCTGCAAGCTGCGTGGATGCAGGCCCATGCGTGCGGCAACAGCGGCAACCCCCTGACCCAGTAGCTGTGGCTCCCGCTCCAGCAAGTCGGCGAGTGCCTGCGTGCTACCGGCGACCTGGCCACGGCTGATCAGGCGCCGATTGACGCGCTCCTCGGCCTGCTGATGCAGCGCCGGAAACGCCGATTCCAGCGGCAGGTCCAGAAGCTTGCGGTCCAGCTCCAGGGCATTGTGTGGCTGTGCATAATGCAGCGGCATTTGCAAAGCCCTTTCTACCTGCTCGGCGTATTCGGGCCTTTCGAACTGAAAACAGACACGCGCCAAATCACCACGGCCGCGCAGCAGCATGCGCGCAAAGCGCGCCACGGCGACGAAGGTGGTCTCCACAAACCACTGGAAGGTGATGGGCGCAGACGCCTGCGGCCAGTCGATAAACAGACGTGCCATGCGCGCATCTTCGCTGCGCTGCAGACGCAGGTTGGGATCCACCAGCATCGGCAACCAGTCCAGCACCCGCAAGGCCTCACGCAGGTTGGGGCTGGTGGTGAGAAAGGTCTCCAGTTCCGGCAGGTATTCAAAGCCGAAGTTTTCACCCAGCACCAGCGGAAAATGGCGCCGTCTGGAGCGCGCCACGCAGACCTCCATCAGGCGTTCGAAGTCGATGCGCCGCAAGCTGGCGCTTTCCAGATGAAGTAGATCGACATCAATCCGCAACTGTCGCAGCACCGCTTCCAGACCAATGCCGCACTCGGCCGCCGCTTTTGCCCAGTTGGGCAAGGTGATGACCGGGACCGGCGCCTCGGCGGGAACGAAACGCTCCGCCATCAGCGCCGGCCGTTGGCTGCTTCCCCGCCGGGACGCACTCAGATTTGTAACAGCAGGCGCGCCGGGTCTTCCAGGTCTTCCTTGATGTGGCGCAGGAACAGCACCGCTTCACGGCCGTCGATCAGACGATGGTCATAGGTCAGCGCCAGATACATCATGGGCCGCACCTGCACTTCGCCATCCACCACGATGGGGCGGTCGATGATGCCGTGCATGCCCAGAATCGCGGCCTGCGGCGGGTTCAGAATGGGCGTGGACATCATCGAGCCAAACACGCCACCGTTGGTGATGGAGAAGGTTCCGCCGGTCAGCTCTTCCATGGTGAGCTTGTTCTCACGCGCGCGCTGACCCAGATCGACGATGCGCTGCTCGATATCGGCAAAGGACATCAAGTCCGCATCCGGCAGCACCGGCACCACCAGACCGCGCTCGGTGGAGACCGCCACGCCGATGTCGTAATAGCTGTGATAGACGACGTCGGTGCCGTCGATCGATGCATTCACCGCCGGGTATTTTTTCAGCGCCTCAATGGCGGCCTTGACGAAAAAGCTCATGTAACCAAGCTTGACGCCGTGTGATTTCTCGAAGCTGCCCTTGTGCCGGCTGCGCAGGGCGCCCACTGCTTTCAAATCCACTTCGTTGAACGTGGTGAGCATCGCCGCAGTGGATTGGGCTTCCACCAGACGCTCGGCAATACGCTGGCGGATGCGCGTCATCGGCACGCGCTGTTCGTCCCGTGAAACCACCGCGCGCGAGCTGTTGGACGCGGCGCTGCCCGGCGCGGCGGATGCGGCCGGTGCGGCCGGTGCGGGTTTGGCATCCTTGCCGGCGGCGTGCTTGCGCACGTCTTCAACCGTCAGGCGACCGCCCTTGCCGCTGCCTTCAATGCCCGCGGCCGACAAGCCCAATTCGGCCAGCAGTTTGCGAACCGCCGGGCTTTGCGGTGCTTCGCTGTCACCGGCATCGGCGCGCTTCGCCGCAGGTTGGGCGTCACCAGATCCAGTATCGGCGCCTTCATCCAGAATGCCGAGCACATCTCCGGCCTGCACCGTGGCGCCCGCCGAAACCCGAATTTCCTTGAGAACGCCGCCCGCCGTGGCGGGCACTTCCAGCATCACCTTGTCGGTTTCCAGATCGACCAGGTTTTGCTCGCGTTCGACCGATTCCCCGGCAGCCACATGCCAGACCGCGACCGTGGCCGACGAGACCGATTCCGGCAGGTTGGGAACCTTGATTTCGATGCTCAATTGAATCTCCCTGTTGTTTTATCCGCCGATGAGCGGCTTGCCGCCGTGCAGCGCGGCCTGAACCACTTCGGCCTGCTCGACGTTGTGAATTTTCAGATATCCCCCCGCGGTGGTGGCCATGCCTTTTCGGGTGGCATAAAACATCTTGTGCCTTGGGGCCAGATAGGCGCTCAGGCGATGCTTGATGGGGTACCAGGCGCCCTGGTTCTCCGGCTCTTCCTGCGCCCACACCACTTCGGTGGCATTGGGATAGCTGTCCAGCACCTTCTGGTATTGCTCGCGCGGGAACGGGTAAAGCTGCTCGATGCGCACCAGGGCGACGCTGTCCAGCTTTTCCTTGGCGCGCGCCTGGAACAGGTCAAAGTAGACCTTGCCGGAACAAAACACGATGCGCTTGACCTTGTCCGTGTTCAGCGCCTCGGTTTCCGGAATCAGCGGCTGAAAACCGCCGTTGGAAAGATCTTCCAGCCGCGACACCGACAAGGGATGGCGCAGCAGCGACTTCGGCGTCAGCACGATCAGCGGCAAGCGCAGTGAGCGCTTCATCTGCCGACGCAGCATGTGGAACATCTGCGCCGGCGTGGAGGGAATGCAGACCTGCTGGTTATCCGCCGCGCACAGCTGCAACCAGCGTTCCAGACGCGCCGAGGAATGCTCCGGCCCCTGCCCTTCATAGCCGTGCGGCAGGAACACGGTGAGCCCGCACAGGCGCCCCCATTTGGCGAAACCGCTGGAAATGAATTGATCGAACACCACCTGCGCGCCGTTGGCGAAGTCACCGAACTGCGCTTCCCAGATCACCAGGCAATCCGGATCGGTGGTGGAATAACCGTATTCAAAGCCCAATACGCCGGCTTCGGACAACAAGGTGTCGTTGACGGTGAATCGATACTTGTCGGCCTCCAGATGCCGCAGCGGCGTGTAACGGCGGCCGGTGTCGACATCGTGCACCGTGGCGTGCCGATGGAAAAAGGTGCCGCGACGCGAATCCTGTCCGCACAAGCGCACCGAAAAACCTTCGTTGATCAGGGTGGCGTAGGCCATGGTTTCGGCAAAACCCCAATCCATGGCGAGCTCGCCCGCCGCCATCTTGGCGCGATCCTCGTACAGCTTCTTCAAACGCGGGTGCAGGCTGAAATCTTCCGGCAGTTGATGCGCACGCGTGAACAGACCAGCGATGGTTTCCGCGCTGGCGGCGGTATCGGCCGGAGAGTCCCACTTGCCCTTGCTGTATTGGCCCCAGCTGACGGTGTGTTTGTTACCGACCAGACCCAGGGTGCCACGGGCGATGTTCACGCCCTTGTCCAGGCCGTCACGATACTGGGTGATCAGCGAGGCGGCGTCGGTCTTGCTGATGGTGCCCTCATCCAGCAGCCGCTGGGTATAGAGCTTGAGCGTGGTCGGATGCTTCTTGATAGCGTTGTACATCAGCGGACTGGTGACCGCCGGCTCGTCGGCCTCGTTATGCCCGAGGCGCCGATAGCAGACGATGTCCACGATCACGTCCTTGTGGAACTCGTTGCGAAAATCCATCGCCAGCCGGGTCACGAACACCACCGCTTCGGGATCATCGCCGTTGACGTGAAACACCGGCGCTTCGAGCATCTTGGCGATGTCGGTGCAATAGCGAGAGGTGCGCGCTTCCCGGGTCTGATGCGCCTCGATGGGGTTTGGGGTGGTGAAGCCGATCTGATTGTTGATGATTACGTGCACGGTGCCGCCGGTGCCATAGCCCTTGGCCTCGGTCAGCTGCATGGTTTCCATCACCACGCCCTGACCGGCAAAGGCGGCGTCGCCGTGAATCAGAATCGGCACGATTTTCGAACCACTTTCGTCGTGTCGTGTGACCTGACGCGCCTTGACCGAACCTTCCACCACCGGATTGACGATTTCAAGATGTGAGGGGTTGAAAGCCAGCACCATGTGCAGGCGCTTGCCTTCCACCTCCACATCGGTGGAAAAACCCATGTGGTATTTCACATCGCCCGCGCGATTCAGATTTTCCGCGGAATAATTGCCTTCGAACTCGGCGAACAATTCCTTGGGCGACTTGCCCAGCACGTTGACCAACACGTTGAGTCGGCCGCGATGCGCCATGCCGACCACCACTTCGTCCACATCGCGCTTGGCGCAGCAGCGCAGCATTTCGTCCAACGCCGGGATCAGCGCCTCGCCGCCTTCCAGGGAAAAGCGCTTCTGGCCGACATACTTGGTGTGCAGATAGCGTTCCAGTCCCTCGGCCGCGGTGAGCTGCAACAAGGTGCGCTTCTTTTCTTCCGGATTCAGCTTGGGCTTGAAGGCGGCGCCTTCCAGGCGTTTCTGAATCCAGCGCTTTTCGTTAGTCTCGGTGATGTACATGTACTCGGCGCCGATGGTATCGGTGTACACCGCCTTGAGCAGTTTGTAGATCTCGCGCAGGGGCAGCCGATCCGCCGACGCCAGAGTGCCGGCGTTGAACACCGTATCCATATCGGCTTCGGTCAAGCCGTGGAACGCCGGGTCCAGGTCCGGAATCATGTCCTGCTCGGCAATGCCCAGCGGATCCAGCCGCGCCGCCTGATGACCACGCACACGGTGATAGTTGATCAGACGCAGCACCGCAGCCTGTTGCTCGGCGGCCTGGGCGTCAAAGCCGTCACCGGCCATGGCGTTGAGGCCGGGACGACGCTCGCGCGCCATGCGTTCGAACTTGGCCAGCACATCACTGTGCGCGATCTCGCGCGGCGCGTGCTGATCGTGAATGCTGCGGAAGTAGGATCGCCAGTCGGGCTCCACCGATTCGGGGTCTTCCAGAAACTGTTCGTAGAACGCTTCCACGAACGCCGCATTGCCGCCCTGAATCGAGCTGGAGGTCAGAAACTGCTGATATTTGGAAGCGCTCATCTTGCGTGCGTCAGGCGAATAGCTGCGAGGCTTGCAACCGCCTTCTATTTTGCCCGATCAGAAAATCAGCGCACAGATTCTGTTTCCGGAAAATCCGTTTTTGCAGGCACTTATTCGCAAATGGGTGCGTCGCCCAGCGTCGTGGCGCGCTCCTTGAGGTAGTCGCGAAAGTCCTCCGCCAGCTCCGGATGCTGAAGCGCGTATTCCACATTCGCCTTCAGATAACCCAGCTTGGAGCCGCAGTCATAACGCACGCCCTCGAACTCATAGGCCAGCACGGTCTGCTCCTGAATCAGCATGCTGATGGCGTCGGTGAGCTGAATTTCGCCACCGGCGCCGCGCGGCGTGCGCTCCAGCAGCTTGAAGATGCGCGGCGTGAGAATGTAGCGGCCCACCACCGCCTGATCGCTGGGCGCATCTTCGGGTTTGGGCTTTTCCACCATGCGGCGAACCTCGCCCAGGCCCGGCCCCACCGGTTGGGTTTCCACCACGCCGTAGCTGCTGACTTCTTCCATCGGCACTTTCTGCGTGGCGATGACGCTGCTGCCGAATTCCTGATACACGCGCTGCATTTGCGCAAGGCAGGGTCGCAGTTTTCCGTCGATCAGATCGTCGGCCAGAATCACGGAGAAGTCTTCGTCGCCCACCGCCGGCCAGGCGCACAAGACGGCGTGACCCAGCCCCAGGGCTTCGGCCTGACGGATGTAAATGCAGGTGACGCCCGGCGGCAGAATCTCATGCACCGTTTCGAGCAACTCCGTCTTGTTACGGCTTTCCAGCTCCGCTTCCAGCTCATAGGCCTTGTCGAAGTGATCCATGATGGAATTCTTGGACCGGCCGGTGATGAAAATCAGTTCCTGCGCGCCGGCGCTGATCGCCTCCTGCACCGCGTATTGAATCAGCGGTTTGTCCACCACCGGCAGCATTTCCTTGGCGCTGGCCTTGGTGGCCGGCAGAAAACGGGTGCCGAGACCGGCAACGGGGAAAACGGCTTTGCGAATGCGCATACTGACTTTTTCGTTCGGACAAATGGCCGCGCCGTCAGACTGCAGCCGGCGCTCGTTTTAGTTTAACAGCGGCCCCTGTTGCCGCCGCCACGTACTGGAATCCGTTCTGGCCGTTGCGTGGCAGCGCCAAAGCAATCTCTGCCAAGCATGAGACCGCCGCCTGGCTGCGCGCCTCGCAGTGACACCGAAAGATGTCATTGCGAATCGAAGATGAAGCAATCTCCCAGGACCGAGGGGATCGCCACGTCCTGCGGACTCGCGATGACCGTATCGGCGAAATTTGCGTACGGCTCAGTCGTCCGCCATAAAGCGCAGCGTGCCGCTCAGGTGTTGTTTGTCGCTATCGCGTGACAGCAGCGCAAAATCAGCCGCGTCATCCTGGCGCTGGAATCGCAAACTGGTTCTGGCGGGCAACAGGACCGGCTGCTTGAACTGCACTTCCAGCGTCTGCGGCGTTTGTTCCATCGTCTGCTCCATGGCGCCAACGCAACGCGCCAGCGACCACATGCCGTGGGCGATGGCGCGCGGAAAGCCGAACAGCCTGGCGGTGGCGCGATGCAGATGGATGGGGTTGTAATCGCCGCTGACCGAAGCGTACCGACGGCCGGTGCTTTCGGGGATGTCGAAGCTGCGGTATTCGCAGGCGCCACTGACGCCCACCGGCGCGCGCGGCGGGCGCGGCAGACCTGTTTTCATTCGATACAGCGGCGTCATGCAAGCCCGGTAAACGGTATTGCCCTGACGGTCATCGACCTGGGTGATCAGATCGAACTCTAGGCCCTGATGCGTGCGCCGGCTATCGCCCATGGACACCGTGTAATCCAGCGCCTCATCATCGGCCAACGGGCGTTGCTGCTCGAATCGATTGCGGACGTGCACCAGCCCCATCAGCGGCAAGGGAAAGCCGGGTTGCAGCATCATCCAGAACTGCAGCGGCGTGATGAACACCTGCGGATAGGTGATCGGCAGCGTGCCGTTATCCGGAAAGCCACAGATGTCGCGGTAGGCGGACAACTTCTTCGGGTCGACGCGCAGCGAGGCGATGCGGGTTGCCCTGGCTGGCAATACCGGATCATCGCCGGGCTTTCTGGAAAAGGTTTTGGCCGCTTTCAGATAAAGGCTGCGGGTGGGCGGCAAACGGGAAAGGATCTGAGTCATGAGACGGCAAAAGACAAATTGAACGAGATCAGGGTAGGCGCTGGTTCAGTGTCAAACCCAGCGCCGCGCCGCCCAGGTCATCGCGCGCCACGGTCAGGCTGCCCTGGATGTCGCCACTGCTGGCCTCAGCCTGGCCGCTGTCACTGATACGCGCGGTCACCTGCCACTGATCGAATTGCGACAGCTTGAGCGCGGGCATCATGCTCATGCTGTCATCCAGCGCGATCTCGGCGGGTAATTCACCGGCAGTGCCGCGATACACCGCCAGCGGCATGGGTGGGCCCGACACCGCCTTGGCGAATACGAACAACGGCGACTGCGGATCAAACCGGCCTTTCAGGGCATCGTCCACACGCACCGCAAGCCGAATCTGCAATGCGCCGGTCGACGCCGATGGCCTGGTCGCCGATGCGGGCACGGCCGCATCGGCCGGCGCCCCCAGGGCCGCCAGGCGTTCATTCAACACCGGGGTCAGCGAATCGGGCAGTTCATGCGTTTTCAAGCGTTGAAAACGCGCCAAGGCGCCTTGCGCGTCACCGGCTTGTTCGGCCGCCAGGCCGCCATACCAAAGTGCCTTGGCGTGATCCGGTGCAATTTTCAGCGCGGCATCGAACAACGCATGCGGACGACCCAACAGGTCACGATCACGCGCCAGGCCCAGCGCCTCGCCCTCGCTGACCAGCAGATCCGGCATCTGCTGTTCGGTGAGTCGATTGGCCTCACCATAGGCCCTGGCGGAATCCGCGTAACGCGCCAATACGAAATAAGAGCGGCCCAGCATGGCCCAGCCTTGGGCATCGTCCGGCGCGTTTTCCAAACGCTGCTCCAGGCGGCCGACCATTTCGTCCACCGTCCCGGGCGGGTGCGCCGCCGAGGGTGCGGCATTGGCCAGTTGCTGCTGCTGTTGCCAGCTGCCTTGCGCGGCATAACCCAGCACCGCGCCGATGACTACCAGCGCCGAAATCAACAGCGCAGCGATGTGACTTCGCCCCGCGGCGCCTTGACTCGGCACCTCGTCGCCGGCGTCACGCAGCAGGCGCGCATCCAGCTCGGTGCGCATCTCCTGAGCGGTTTGCCGATCCAGCAACCGGGCGGACTCGTCGGCGCTGATTTCACCCAGTCGCTGCTCGTAGGCCACCACATTGGCAGCGCGGCGCCGTTGACCGCTGCTGACCGAGTCACGCCACAACGGCCAGGTCAGCCAGGCCACGGTCGCCAGCGTCATCAGAATCATCGTCGCCAGCATCATTTCCCGCGTTCCTGTTTCAACAGCGCCGCAAGCCGTTCGGGGTCCGGGGCAGCGGTGGCCGCGGCGGCCCTGGGCCGCCTGAGGATGCGCAGGGCGATGAAAATTCCCACCAACAGCAACACAAAGGGGCCGACCCACAAAGCCACCGTCTTTGCAGTGATGGGCGGCCGATACAGCACGAACTCGCCATAGCGGTCGGTGAGATAGGCGCGAATCTCATCGTCGCTGCGGCCTTGTTCCATCTGCTGACGCACCTGTTTGCGAAGATCCTGCGCCAACTCGGCATTGGATTCGGCAATGCTCTGGTTCTGACAGACCAGGCAGCGCAGCTCCTGAATCAGCCCTTGATAGCGCGCGTCCTGTTCGGCTGACCATTCCGCCGCCATCGCAAGCGTGCCCACGCTGAGCATCAAAGTCCCAATCAGCCAACGCATCAAGAGGCCTCCTGCATCAGTGGACGAATCTCCTGTTCCCAGGCTTCTTGCGTCATCGGCCCAATCTGTTTGAACAGAATGCGGCCATCAGCCGACAGCAGATAGGTCTCGGGAACACCGTAGACGCCCCAGTCCAGACCCACGGCGCCGTCACGGTCCTGAGCGATCACCCGGTAAGGATTGCCGTGCCGTCGCAGCCAGGCGCGCGCTACCGCCGGCCCGTCCTTGTAATCCATGCCGACAATCTCGATGCCGTCTTCCTGCGCCAGACGCATCAGCAAGGGATGTTCGACACGACAGCCCGCGCACCAACTGGCCCAGAAATTGACCAGCACCGGGCGCCCTTTCAAATCCTCCAGGCTGATCTGACGATCCTCATCCAGTGACGGCAGCGCAAACGCCGGTGCCGGCTTGCCGATCAGCGGACTGGGCACCTGACGCGGATCAAGCCGCAGGCCAATCGCCAGAAATGCGGCGAGAATCGCCAGTCCAACAACCGGAAGCGCGTATCGCATCAGGCGATCTCGGCCGCCTGTGGTGCGCTCGCGGGCGCTTTTCGCGCCAGCCGATAACGACGATCACTGGCCGCCAGAATACCGCCGAAAAACATGAACACCCCGCCCAGCCACACCAGCCGCATCATCGGCTTGTAATACAGGCGCAAGGCCCACTCGCCTTGCGGTTTGCTGGCATCAATGGGTTCACCCAGCGCAACGTAGAGATCGCGCAACAGATTGGCGTCTACCGCCGCTTCGGTCATCACGCTGCCCTGGGACGGGTAAAGCCGCTTCTCCGGGCTCAGCGTGGCGATTTGATGACCACCTTGCGAAACGATGACGCGGCCAAAGTCGGAACGATAATTCGGCCCTTCAAGAGGCGTGACGCCTTCAAAGCGAAAATCATACCGGGCGATTTGTGCGCTCTGCCCCGGCCCCAATCGAACATCGGTTTCCACGCTGAAGGTGCTGGTGAAGGCCACGCCCAGCGTCCAGAGCCCCAGACCGAAATGCGCCAGGCTCATGCCCCAGGTGCCGCGCGGCACCGACCGCAAGCCCTTGAGAGCATCCGGTTTGGAACGTATGCGACGCCAGATTTCCTGAACCGAGGTTGCCATCACCCACAAGGCCAGCACCGCACCGGCCGCTGCGGCGATGGAGAACTGGCCTTGCGTCAGCAGCGGCATCGCCAGCCCCAGAATAACGGCGCCCAGGACGATCCATCGCAGCGGTCGCAAGGCCAGCCCCAGGCTGGCCTTTTTCCAGCCAACCGTTGAAGACAAACCCACCAGCAGCGCCAACGGCGCCATCAGCGGCAGGAAAACGGCATTGAAATAAGGCGGGCCGACGGAAATTTTGCCCAGGCCCAGCGCGTCTAAAAACAGCGGATACAAGGTGCCCAGCAAGACCGCGCCAGCAGCGGTGACCAGAAACACGTTGTTGAGCAGCAAAAACCCTTCGCGTGACATCAAGCGCATTTCGCCCGGCGACACCAGATGTTTGGCGCGCGCGGCGTACAGCGACAGGGCGCCGCCCACCACCACGCACAGGAAAATCAGGATGAATACGCCGCGCGCCGGATCAGTGGCGAAAGCGTGTACCGACACCAGCACGCCCGATCGCACCAGGAAGGTTCCGAGCAATGACAAAGCAAACGCCAGAATGGACAGGAGCACGGTCCAGGATTGCAACTGTCCGCGCTTCTCGGTCACCGCCAGACTGTGAATCAACGCGGTGCCGACCAGCCAGGGCATGAATGAAGCATTTTCGACCGGGTCCCAGAACCACCAGCCGCCCCAACCCAGCTCGTTGTAGGCCCACCAGGACCCCAGGGTGATGCCCATGGTGAGAAACAGCCAGGCGGTGGTGGTCCACGGCCGCACCCAACGCGCCCAGGCCGAGTCCAGCTTGCCGGTGATCAGCGCGGCAATGGAAAAGGCAAAGCTGACCGAAAAACCCACATAGCCCATGTAGAGCATGGGCGGATGAACGATCAGCCCCGGGTCTTGCAACAGCGGATTCAGGTCACGACCTTCCGGCAGCGGCGGCACATGCCGATCAAACGGATTCGAGGTCAGCAGCATGAACAGCAAAAAGCCGATCGACACCGCGCCCAGCATCGCCAGCACCAGCGAGGCGACCTCGGATGGCAAACGCCGGTTGAACACCGACACCGCAAAGGTCCAGCCGGACAGCATCAGCATCCACAGCAGCAGCGAGCCTTCGTGCGCGCCCCAAACCGCGGAAAGCCGGTACATCAAGGGCAGGTCGCTATGCGAGTTGGCGGCGACGTAGGCCACCGAAAAATCGTTCTGCCAGAAGCTCAAACTCAGACAGAAGTAAGACAGGATGACCAGCGCAAACTGCGCGTGCGAGGCGGCCGGTGCCAGCGCCATCCATCGCAGGTTTTGTCGCATATATCCAATGGTCGGGACCAGCGCCAGCGCCACCGACACCAGCAGCGCCAGCCACAGCGAGAAATGCCCGATTTCGGCAATCACGAATTCACCGACTTGAACGGCGCGCAGCTATGGCCGGTGTCCGTAGTCAGCGACTCGGCCAGTTCCGGCGGCATGTAGTTTTCATCGTGCTTGGCCAGAACCTCGTCCGCCACGAACACGCCGCCGTCATCCATCGCACCGCTGGCGACAATGCCCTGTCCTTCGCGGAACAGGTCCGGAAGAATGCCCTCGTAACGCACCGGCAGGCGGTGTTCGCAATCGGCCAGCACGAAAGCCACTTCCAGGCCCTGGCCACGTTTGACCGATCCGGCTTCCACCAACCCGCCCAGGCGGATGCGCCCGCTTGGTGCTGATTCGGCCGCCAGCACATCGCTGGGCGCATAGAAATACATCAGATTCTTGCGAAAGGCGGTCAGGCCCAGGCTGGCGGCGACCGCCAACCCCAGTCCCAGCAAGCCCACGGCCAGCATGCGTTGCTGACGTTTCGTCATGCGCGACCCTCGCTTTCCTCGGCCTGTAATTCCAGGATTCTGGCGATGGTGGCGCGCCGTGCCAGACGCACAGACCACAAATTCCAAACGTAAACCGCGACCGCAACGCCGAAGCTACCCCAAACGAAGTTTCCGTATCCGCCCATGTTCAGTAGTTCGCTCATCGTGGCGTGATCTCCATGGCACGCGCTGTCGCATCTTGTGACAACCATTGTCGCACCCAGCGGCTGTTGCGTTCGCGCAACAGCACTTCATTCTGCATGCGCCGGATGACCGCATAGGCGGCGACCACATAACTGCCAAACAGACTGAAATACAGCGGAACACCCATCGCCGGGGTGATGCTGGGCTTGCCCAGCTTGAGGATGGTGGACCCCTGATGCAGGCTGTTCCACCAGTCCACCGAGTAGTGAACGATGGGCACATTCACCACGCCCACGATGCTCAGCAGAGCACAGGCGCGCGCCGCCGCGCGCGGTTCATCGAAGGCACGGTGCAGGCCGATGACGCCCAGGTAAAGAAACAGCAACACCAGCTCTGCGGTCAGGCGCGCATCCCAGACCCAGTAGGCGCCCCACATCGGCTTGCCCCAGAGCATGCCGGTCAGCAAGGCCAAGGCGGTAAAACTGGCGCCCACCGGCGCCAGCGCCACCACCGCGCATTCAGCCAGCTTCATGCGCCAGATCAGCGCGATGCCGCCGGCAATGGCCATGCCGGTATAGAGCGACAGCGACAGCGCTGCGGCCGGAACATGCACGAAAATGATCCGGTAGGCATCGCCCTGCTGATAGTCGGCCGGCGCCACGAACAGGCCGGCGAACAGGCCGTAGCTCAGCAACCCGGTGCCGGCGACGACCAACCAGACCGACCAGCGTTCAGCCAGGGCAAAAAAGCTCGGCGGCGAGGCAAGTCGATGAAACCAGGTCCACATGAGCGCGAATAAGAAGTCCAGAACGCGACGAAATCAATCGAAAGCATTTTTCAGCGCGGCGGTTGTTGCCCACGGCAGCAAGGTCACGGACAGCGCCAGCAAAGCAGCGAGCAAGTATATCGGACCCGATGCCTCGGCTCCGCCCTGCGTGGCGCGCACCGCGCCGGCGCCAAAGATCACCACCGGCGCCAGCAATGGCAAGACCAACACCGGCAACAACATGCCGGCGCGCGGCAGCCCCAGGGTCAAGGCGGCAACAAACGCCGACAGCAAGCTCAGTATTGGCGTACCCAGCAGCAAGCTCAGAACCAGAGTCTGGGTGGCCGCGCCGTTCAGACTCAGCTGCATGGACAAAGGCAGACTCATCAGACACATCGGCAGGCCGGTCAACAGCCAGTGCGAAAGCAGTTTGCCGCAGACCGGAACCATCGCCGGCGTTGGACTCAGGAACAATTGTTCGAGCAAGCCCTGGTCGAAGTCGGCGCGAAACAGGCGCTCGGTGGTCAACAAGGCGGCGAGCAAGGCGCAAACCCACAGAATCGACGGCGCGAACGCCTGCAGGCTGGGGTCTTTGGGCTTGGCGCCGAGTGCAAACAACATCACCACCACCGCGAAAAAGATCAGCGGCAACAGCCATTCCGACCCGTGTCTGGCGGCGATGCGCAACTCGCGTCTGAGTGTGGCCACAAAGCTGCCGGTCATGCCAACTCCATCACCCGCAGGCGGCTGATGTCACCGGGCAAGGCCTGGTGACTGGTCAATATCGCCGCTCCGCCGCGTGCCAGATGCTCGCCCAGCATGTCACCGAATACAACGGTGAGCTGAACGTCCAGCGCACTCATTGGTTCGTCCAGCAACCACAGCGGTCGGTGTTCGATCAGCAATCGCGCCAGTGCGATGCGTCGGCGCTGGCCGGCGGACAGGCGGCCCGACGCACGCCTGGCCCAGAACCTGACCTGCAGGCGCGCCAGGGCGGCGGTGATATTGGCGTCGGGACACCCCTGCAATTCACACCAGTAACGCAGGTTTTCAACCGGACTCAGATCGCTGTGAATGGCGTTGCGGTGACCCACCCAGTGCACGGCCTGGTGCGCCGGTCGCTGGAGCGAACCGGACAGGGGTTTGCGCAAGCCGGCCAATACCTCCAGCAGCGAGGTCTTGCCGACGCCGTTCGGTCCTTTGAGCAGCAGCAGATCACCGGCATCGACCCGCAGATCCACCGCCGGCAGCACCACCCGGTCACCGCGACCGATCCGCAGCGCCTGCGCCAGCAGTAAGGGTTGAGCCGACACTGGGATACGGCGTTGGCTCAGCGCTGTCGAACCGATCGCTGCGCGGCCTGCAGCGTATTGGCCATCAGCATGGCGATGGTCATCGGACCCACGCCACCGGGAACCGGCGTGATGGCCGCAGCGCGCGCAACGGCTGTGTCGTAATCCACATCGCCCACCAGCCGGCTTGGTTTTTCCGAACCGGGCGGATTTTCAACGCGGTTGATGCCCACATCGATCACCACCGCGCCGGGCTTGACCCAGTCACCCCTGACCATCTGCGCGCGCCCGACCGCGGCCACCACGATATCCGCCGCGCCGACGACATCCTGCAGCGCGCGCGTGCGGCTGTGGGCGATGGTCACCGTCGCATTGGCCTGCAGCAACAGCGCCGCCATCGGTTTGCCCACGATGTTCGACCGCCCCAACACGACGGCGGACAATCCGGACAAATCCTCACCCAGGCGCCGACGAATCAAACGCATGCAGCCCGCCGGCGTGCACGGCAGCAGTGCCTGATCGAGCTGGCCGGCGTGCAATCGGCCAATGTTCTGAAAATGAAAACCGTCCACATCCTTTGCCGGGGCGACCGCCTGGGTGATCTGCGTCTCGTCAAGCTGCGCCGGTAGCGGCAACTGCACCAGAATGCCGTGAATGGAATCGTCCCGGTTGAGTGCATCGATCTCGGCCAGTACCGTATCCAGCGTGGCGTCGGCCGGCAGCGTGTGCTGCACCGAATGGAATCCGCAGGCCTGCGCCGCCTTGCTCTTGTTGCGCACATAAACCTGACTGGCCGGGTCCGCGCCAACCAGAATCACCGCCAACCCGGGCTTGATCCCGCAACTGGCCAGCAAGGCCGCCGTGGCCTGTCTGACCTCTTCGGTGACAGCCGCCGCGTGCGCCTTGCCGTCAATACGCTTTTGTTCGTCCATAGCCGGTTCATCATCCATCGGCGGGTTCTGCTTTTTGTCACAAGCCACCGCAAAGTCCGGCATTTTGCCCGATCCTGCCCACCGAAGCCTGACTCGAACGCCGGCAACAGGGCGTCAATGCCGGGTCGATATTGGCTTCACACCAGATCCAGCGCCAGCCAGGGAACGGATACGGTCAGTCGGTTCGCACATCCACAGCGGCAAACGGCCGCCGATCCGGATCAAGGCGTTTGGTTTTCGGGCTCGGGAATCACCAGCCCTGCGCGCGGATTCGGCGTTTTGGCGCCGGTGATTCGCATGCGTCCAAACCGCGCCGATATTCGCTGGGCGACTGGTCGGTCCAGCGCTTGAACGCACGCGTGAAGTTGCTGGTATCGGTGAAGCCGACCATAAATGCCACTTCAGTAATGGACCGGGGCGCGGATCGCAGATAGGCGCAGGCCAACTCCTTGCGCGTTTCCTCCAGGATTTCCTGAAAATTGGTGTTCCGCTGCGTGAGCCGGGCCTGCAGACTCGCCGGACTCATGTTCAGCGCATCGGCCACCCGTTTGCGGCCGCAATCCCCGTCAGGCAGGCACTCGATGATCTTCCGGCGCACCTGAGCGATGACGTCGTTCTTTTCCAGTCGCGCCAGATAGTCATTGGCGACCTGATCGTGAAGCTGGGCGATTTCCGCGCAGGCCCCGGCCAGCGGTCGCTGCAACTGCGCCTTGTCCAGCACCAGGTAGAAGTCGCGCTGGTCAAACAGAATTTCTGAGCGAAACAATTTTTCGTAGGGACCGGGTCCATCCGCCGGACAGGGATGACAAAACCCTGCGGTTCGCGGACGAAACTCGGCGCCATACAGATGCCGCATGGCCAACACCAGAAATCCGCTGAATGCATCCTGCGTTTGATCGCTGACGTCGGTCGCCAGCTGGAACGCCAGGCGCACATCCTGATCGCCAACGACAAGGCTCGGGGTCGCCGAGTGTGACGCCACCCGGAAAAATCGCTCCACTCGCCGGCAAAAATCCATCAGATTGGCACTGGCGGTCAGCGCATAACCCAAAGCGTGCAGATTGGAGACGTGAATGAAGCGCGCCACGGTCAAACCGAAATACGGATCACCCGTTGCTTCCACGCACAACGCATAAAGCCTGGTCACCTGTGAGGTTGGCAGGCGCACCATCGGATCATTGTGTACCGCCTGCGAAATCCCCGCCGCCTTGAGAATCGCGCCGCTATCCAGGCCGTGGTGATCAAGCGCCTTGGCGATCGCCAGCGCATAACCGGCGATGATGGTCGGCTGTTCAATCGTGAATGCGGATTTGCTGCTCACTTTGTGGCTTCTTTGGACAGCTGCCCGGCGCTGGTCAGGAAAAAATATCGTACACGAGCAATCCAAATGACCAGGCCTTTGATGCAAATGACCGGCGTTGCGGCTTGCGCGCCTCTAGCCTGCGTCTGTTCAATCAAAGCAAAGAGGAGTCGATGATGGGCAAGACCTACGTGGTTGGTGTGGGTATGACCGCCTTTGGGCGTCATCCGGAGCGATCCACCTATGACATGGTCAACGAGGCGCTCGACTTGTCCCTGACCGATGCCGGTGTGGATCAATCCAGCATCGGCGCGGTGTATTACTCCAATGCCACCGGCGGATACCTGCAGGGGCAGAGCATGGTCCCCGGCCCCATCGCCATGCGCCGCTACGGAATCGCCGGCGTGCCGGTTTATTCGGTGGAGAACGCCTGCGCCTCGGGTGCCTCGGCCTTCAACATGGCAAGCATCGCCCTGGAAGCCGGCGTCTGTGATGTGGCGCTGGCGGTGGGTGTGGAAAAAATGGTGGTCGAGGACCGGAAAAAAATGTTCGGCGTGTTCGATGGCGCCTGGGATGTCAGCACCGTCGACCAGAACAAGCAGACGCTGTTGGCACTGGGCGCGGGCGTTGAGCCGCCACCGGACAGCACCTCGCCAAAGCCGTACAGCCTGTTCATGGATGTATATGCCGCCTTTGCACGCAGCCACATGCGGCGTTATGGCACCACCCAGCGGCAGTTCGCGGCGGTGGCGGCCAAGAATCATAAACACTCGGTGCACAACCCCTTGTCGCAATACCGCAAGGCCTACAGCGTGGACGAGATTCTCAGTGCCGCACCCATCACCTATCCGCTGACCGTCGCCATGTGCTCCCCCATCAGCGACGGTGCCGCGGCCGTGGTGCTGTGTAATGAAGATGGACTGGCTCGCCTGTCTGACAGCAGCCGCGCCATCCGGGTGTTGGCCAGCGTGGTGCAGACCGGCGTGCAACGCGAGCCTGACGAGCCGCGCAAAGGGGCCGCCCATCTGACGGCGCAAAAGGCCTACGAACTGGCCAGCGTCGCGCCCAGTGATGTGGACGTGGCCGAAGTCCACGATGCCACCGCCGTCGGCGAAATTCTCAACGCCGAGGCACTGATGCTGTCACCCTTGGGTGAAGGCGGACCCGCGGCCGAACGCGGCGACTTCAGCCTTGGCGGCCGTATTCCGATCAACCCTTCCGGCGGCCTGGAGTCCAAGGGCCACCCCATCGGCGCAACCGGCCTTGGGCAGATTCATGAGCTGGTGACGCAATTGCGTGGGGAGGCCGGCCCGCGACAGGTTGAAGGCGCGCGCATCGCAATTCAGGAAAACGGTGGCGGACTGTACGGCATCGAAGAGGCCGTCATCGCGGTCAACCTGTTCGGCCGCATCTGAAACCGGGCGACGGCGGAACAGGACCAATGAAAATCAACTTTTCCAACATCAGTCAGCAGTTCGCCGAATCTTTTGGCGCACGCCAGGCGATCGTCAACATCGAGCGCGACCGGCGCTACACCTATGCCGAATTTCACCTGCTCACCAATCGCATCGTCAACATGATGCACGCCGCGCTCGAACTGCGGCGCGGCGATTTCTGGATCAACATGCTGGAAAACGACAATCTGGCACTGCTGCACTGGTTCACCGCGATGAAAGGCGAAGCAACCGCGGCCTACACCAATTACCGCGACAGCCTGGAGGTTCACAGCGCCCAGATCGATCAGGTCAAGCCCAAGGTCGCGTTCGTGGAGGCGGCCTTGCTGCGCACCCACCATGCGATGCTGCGCGAGCGTGGCATCACCGTCGTCTGCATGGACCCGCCGGGCGCGGAATTTCCGGACGTGCTGGATTTCTGGCAGTTGGTGAACGCCGCCAGCCAGGAAAATCCGAACGTTGAGCACGATGACCGCGACGACCTGCTGATCGTGCGCTTCACCGGCGGCACCACCGGTCAGGGCAAGTGCGCGATGTACAACGCCGACAACATGCAGATGTGCAAGGACAGCTTCTACATGCTCGCGGATCCGGTCTTTGACGATCAAAGCAGGGTGCTGCACATCGCCCCGCTCAGCCATGGCAGCGGGATGATGTTCATCGCCGCGCAGTTCAAGGGCTGTTGCAACGTCACCATGAACCAGCCTGATCTTTCGGCCTGGTGCCGACATATTGCCGAGGAACGCATCAGCGTCGCCTTTGCCGTCCCCACCCTGCTGTACCGGCTGCTGGAAATGCCGCCGGCGCAAACCGCCCCGCTGTCGAGCCTGAAGACCATGTTCTACGGGGCAGCGCCCATGAGTCCCGGCAAGTTGAAAGACCTGCAAGCCTTGTTGGGCAACATTTTTCTGCAAGTCTACGGCGCAACCGAGCACCTGGGCGTCGCCGCATCCATGGGGACCGCCGAGCACTTGTTCGACAATGGCGCCGATGCCCACCTGGCATCGGCCGGCCGTGCAACGCCGGGCGTGGAAGTGCAGATCATGGATACGCACGGCAATCCGGTCGCGCAGGGCGAACGCGGCGAAATCTGGCTGCGATCACGCGCCATCTGCACGGGCTATTACAACAACCCACAACAGACCGCCGAAGAATTCCACGACGGTTACTGGAAATCCGGCGACATCGGACGCCTGGACGAAAACGGATTCGTTTATATCGTCGACCGCAAGAAGGACATGATCATTACCGGCGGTTTCAACGTCTACGCCAACGAAGTTGAAGCGGTGATCAATGCACACCCGGCGGTGAGCATGTCCGCGGTTGTGGGCATTCCACATGAGGATTGGGGCGAAGCCATTCTCGCCGAGGTGGTGATCAAACCCGGCCAGACGCTGGCCACTGAGGCGCTCAAACAACATGTCAAGGAACAGCTGGGCAGCTACAAAACACCCAAGCAGGTGGTGATCGTGGACACCCTGCCGCTGAGCGTGGTCGGCAAGGTCTTGCGCCGCCAGGTTCGCGAAAAATATTTCCAGGACCATTTCAGAAAGGTGAACTGACGCCCGAATCTCACCGATGCGTCGGCTCCCGCCCAAGCAGCGCCGATCCTTGGAAATCTTCGCCGAAGCATCAACCATCCCGGCATGGATTGCACATGGCCCGAGCTTGGCGCAGCGCCGCTGAACAAGATCAACAACATTTGAACGGAGAACGGACCATGAGCGTCCTGATGACGGAAGAACAACAACTGGCAGCCGACGGCATCCGCAAACTGATGCGCGAACGGATCGAACCCGAGTTCCTGGCCTATCGCGAGCAGGCCATTCCCAGACAACAGATGCAAAACTGGATGATGCAGCTGGTGGAATTCGGCCTGGTCACGGCGCCGCAGGGCACGCGCTGGGGCGGAATGGGCAGCGATTGGGTCACCCACCTTCGCCTGTTCGAGGAGGTCGCGGCCAGTTCGCTGGATATCGCCCTTCCCAGCCTGATCAACGTGGTGGCTTCAGACTTGCTGGACAAGCTGGCGCCGGAGCACCTTCAGCAAAGGTACCTGCCCGGACTCATGCGTGGTGAGCTGTTCGCCAGCGTGGCCATTTCCGAACCGGATGTTGGATCGGACGTGGCCTCGGTCAAGACCCGCGCGCGCCGCGACGGCGACGACTGGATCATCAATGGCGAGAAAACCTGGATCACCAACGGCGAATACTCTGATTTTCTGGTCTGCACCTGCAATGTGGAGGGCGGCGGACTGACCCACATTCTGCTGGATCGCCAGGAGCACGGATACGAGGTCGCCGGTATTCCCAAGATCGCCCTGAACGGACAATCTACCTCGCAGATCTTTCTGTCCGATGTGCGGGTTCCGGTCAGCAACACCATTGGCGAAATCGGTCGCGGCCTGAAGAACACATTGACCCTGTTCGAGCGCGCCCGGTGCCACATGGCCGCCTGGGGTTACAGCATCGCCCGCCGCGCAATGGAAGAAGCCATCGTCTACAGCACCCAGCGCACCCAGCACGGCAAGCCGATTGCCGGCCATCAACTCATCGCCGACAAGCTCGCGGTGATGGCAACCGAAATCGACGCCGCACGACTGCTGACCCTGCGCGCCGGCGAGATGATCGACAAGGGCCTGCGCTGCGACAGCGAAGCCGCCATGGCCAAATGGTACGGCACGGAAATCGCCGTGCGGGCCACCCGCGAAGCACTGCAAATTCATGGCGGCAACGGCGTCACCAAGGAATTCATCGTCGAACGCCTCGCACGCGAGGCCATCATCGGCCCGATTCCAGACGGCACCACCGAAATCCAGAGATTGCTGATTGCCCGCAACCTCACCGGCGTACAGGCTTTTCGATAGGAACTCCCATGCAAATCAAGGACAAAACAATCGTCATCACCGGCGGGGCATCCGGCCTGGGCTTTGCGACGGCGCAATACCTGAGCCAGCGCGGCGCCCGCATCGCGCTGATCGACCTTGACGAATCAGCGGGTCAGACGGCCGTCACCCGGCTTGGCGCCGAACGCTGCAGCTTTCAACGCGCCGATGTCACCGACGAGGCCGGCGTCAGCGCCGCCATTGCGCAAATCCTGTCCCGTTTCGGCGCCATTCACGTGCTGATCAACTGCGCCGGCATTCCGGCGCCATGCAAGGTCCTGGATCGGCAAGCCAAGGCGACCGCGCTGGAAAAGTTCGCCAGAGTGGTCAACGTCAATCTCATCGGCATCTTCAACGTGATGTCCAAGTGCGCCGAAACAATGGCACGCAACGAGGCTGAAAACGGTGAAGAACGCGGCGTGGTGATCAACATTTCTTCCGGCGCCGCCTATGAAGGGCAGATCGGCCAGTGCGCCTACGCGGCGTCCAAGTCCGGTGTTCTGGGGCTGAACATGCCCGCAGCGCGTGAATTGGGCGCAATGGGCATTCGCGTCAACGCCATCTGCCCCGGCCTGTTCGGCACGCCCATGGTCAACAGCCTGGACCAGAAAGTACAGGATGCCCTGGTGGAAATGATCGAAGCGCCCAAACGCATGGGCCACATGGAAGAGTTCGCCCACTGCTGCGCCTTTCTGATCGAAAACGGCTACATGAACGGCCGCACCATTCGCCTGGATTGTAGGCGGACACTTGATTTGGGTCAGCGGGACACTTGGTTTGGGACACGAATTTCGGCCCTGTCAAACCGGTCCGATAATCAACTCGATTCGCTTGGCCGGCTTGCCTTTATTGAGGCTGTAGTTGATGGGAACTTTTCGCATGGGCAGGCCCTTGAACGCTTCGCGCATTTCGGGGTGGTCGTTGACGGAGATGAGCATCTTGCCTTTGATGCTTCGGGCGGCTTCGGCCAGGGCCTGGTATTGGTCCAGGTCAAAGTCGACGCCGTAGCCTTCGGTTTCCCAATACGGTGGGTCGCAATAAAAGAATGTGTGGGCGCGGTCGTAGCGTTTGACCACCTCGTCCCAGGCCAGGTGTTCGATGTGGGCGTCGGCCAGGCGCAGGTGCACTGCGGATAAATCCTCTTCCAGCCGCATGAGATTCAGGCGCGGGCCGGTGGTGGTGGCGCTGCCCCAGTTTTGCTGCCGCACCTTGCCGCCAAAGGCGAGCTTCTGCAGGTAGTAGAAGCGCGCGGCGCGTTGCAGGTCTGTGAGGGTTTCGGGCGCTTTGCGCTGTTCCCAGCGGTAGCTTTGACGGCTGCTCAAGGCCCATTTGAATTGCCTTAGAAACTCCTCCGGATGGCATTTCAACACCCGGTAGAGATTGACCAGTTCGCCGTTGATGTCATTCAGGATCTCGCTTTTCACGGGCTCTTTCAGAAAGAACAACGCCGCTGCGCCAGCGAACGGTTCCACGTAGCAGCGGTGCTCCGGAAACAGCGGCAGCAGAATGGGCGCCAGGCGGCGCTTGCCGCCGATCCAGGGAATGATGGGTTCTGCGGTGGGTAACACGGTTTGCTCCTTTTGGCCGGTTGCGGCCTCGTGGTAGCTTCGGCTTGCCGTCGCGACGGCGGGGAAGCCTCGGCTGGTCCACGGTGTCTGTGACCGTGTTCTGGCGGCCCCTGGGGTGCGTCAACACCTTGGGGGTCGCTTCCTCTTTATGCGGGTTGTGTCTTATGCCGTTTTCGGGCCTGCCTCTTGCGTTCCGCCGCGCCCTTTGCGGCCTGCTCGTTGGCGGCGATGGTGTCCAGCTTGCCCTGTTCATAGGCGCTGGTTTTGGCCGCTTCGAGGTCGGCGGCAGCCTCGGCCTTGGCCTTGGTGACGGCCTCGTCTATCGCGGCCTGCCGCTGCGCTTCCAGCTCCGGGGTCATCTTTTCTTCGGCTTGTTCCACGCGCCGCAGGGACGCGATGATATGTTCCACTTGCGCCAGTTCGGCGCGTTTTCTCTCGCGCTGCTGGTCCAGCTCGAACAATTCCGCCTGGCGGCGCACCAGCTCCGCGTTGTACACGCGCAGAATATTGCTTGTGATCATCAAAAATCCCTCTTAAACATCGCCTGTATTTGTGCTTGGGAAAGCGCGGCCGCCGCCCCAGATGATGCGAATGGCGCCTTGAGCGCCGGTGCCCGGCTGGCGGAAGTCTTCAGTCGGCCCCCCGCCGCCGCCGCCGTACTGCCCGCCGTCGCCGCCGTCGCCGCCGTTCTCGTCCGATCCGCCCGATCCGCCCGAACCGCCACCACCGCCGTCGCCGTCTCCGCCGGTGCCGCCGCTACTGCCCGCGCCGAGCAGCCCGACGCCGCCGCCGCCGCCGGCCGCGACCTCCTCATCCCTGTCGCCGCCACTGGCGCCGGCGCCACCGCCGCCACTGCCGTTGCCGCCGGCGACTTTATTCCCTCCGCCATCGCCGCCATCGCCGGAATAGCCCGCCGCGCCGCCGCCGCCGCCCGGACCTTCGGAGCCCCAAGGGCCGCCGTCGCCGCCGCCGTCGCCGCCGCCGTTGCCGCCGGCATAGGTCGCATCACCGACGGCACCGGAAGTGCTGCCGCCTGCGCCCCCGTCGTCGCCATGCTGTCCGTTGTTGGCTCTGAGTAACTCGGTGCTGGAACGGCGGATGCGCCAGAAACCCGAACTTCCAGACGTGTGGCCGATCTCCAAGCTTTCGCCCGGCGTGCATGCCACGTCATTGACGTATGACAGACCGCCGCCGCCGCCGCCGCCGATGCCGTCGTCGTCGTTTTCGGCGTCGCCGCCGTCACCAACCGCAACAGCGCAAAATGACGTAACGCCTGCCGGAACGGGCCACGTATCGGCACTGGTGAAAACGACTTGACCCGGTTCTGCGCCGCCCGCGCTCGCCGCGCTCGCCGTGACACCCACAAGAGCATTCATGATTCCGCTCATGCTATGGCTCCGAGAGTCCAGAGCCGGTGACCATCCACTTGCTTGTGGCCTCCCTGTAAACGACGCACGCGTTCATCGGTGCCAGCTCAAGTGAGCCCACTAAACCGGTGCCGTCCATGAGATAGATGTCATCTGTAGAATCAATCGTTATCGTGGCGGTCCCCCAGTTCGAGATCGAGACGGAAAACCCTTCTTCGATGCCCGAGGTCGGGAAGGTATAGGTTCGATCCACGCTCCCGAAAAACGACATCATCTTGCCGTCATCGGACGCCTGTATCGTGTAGTCAACGTTCTGCCCGTTCCTGGGTATCCCGCGGAAGCCAACATGCGCGGTCGTCGCACCATTACCCTGCAGGTCCGTCCGGACCTGTGCCAAAGTCCGGTTTACCCAATTGCCTGACTTGCGCTGGATGATGTCATCGTTGCTTGGGGTGAGCGCTGCGATCGCTTCCAGCTCGGCGGGCAAGTCACCGCTCGGGTCCTCCCAGGTCGGATCGGCAGCGGCCCCGTGCGCCGTCAGCACTTGACCGTCGGTGCCGACGCCCAGCTCGGACGGCGCACCACTGGCCCCGAAGTAAATGATTCCCCCGTGGGTCCCGTGCGCGAGCTTTGCCAGTCCGACAGCATCGTTATCGATTTGCGCGCCGGCCACTGTGTCCAAAAATGCCAACGCGCCGGGGGCTGACGCACTTTGCTTGATCAGCCCGCCGCTGCCGCCGTCAAACAGTGCGAAGCGACCGTCGACCGCGCTGCTCGGGCCGATGACAGCGCCGTCCAGGTTGGTCTGCAGGATGTTCCAGTTGGCACCCACGGTGGCGTGATCGCCCGCGCTGCTGCTGTCCGTGTTGCAGATCAGCATGTCACCGACTTCCACGTTCGGGCCTGCACCGCCGCCAATCTTGCCGGCCACGCTGATGCGGTACGTGTGGCCCGCGTCGGCTGCCGGGTAGTTCGGGTTGGTGCTGGCGTCGATCGCGTCCTGATAGGCCATCACATCCAGCGCCGCGATGACGCTGTGCACGTAGGCGGTGGTGGCCAGCTTGGTCGAGCTGTCTCCGGCCGACTGCGTGGGCGCGGTCGGGTCGCCGGTGAGCGCCGGTGAGGCCAGATCGGCTTTCAGATCCAGGGCGGCTTGCGTGGCCGTTGAAACCGGCTTGTCCGCGTCGGCCGTGTTGTCGACGTTGTCCAGGCTCAGATCCGCCTTGAATTCGGCCGCGTCGGTGTTCGCGAGCATCGCCCGGGCGAACGACGTAAACACCGCCAGATCGGCCGTTCCGGAGCCGGTGAAATACGGCAGCCGGTTGGCGGCGCTGGTGAGCTCGGCCAGCGCGGTCAGTTCATCATCCGCCGGTTGCGGGGCGAATCCGGCGGTCTGCACGTTGGTGCCGCCGGTTCCGTTCCAGACCACGGCGTGACCGGCCACCACCGTGGTGCCAGGACTGACGACGTTGCCGGCGCCTTCGCCGTCCGTGCCCTTGTTGCCGGTGCGCTGGAACAGTACGGCGAAATGCCGGGTGTCGACCAGCGTGCCGTTGTGGGCAACGTACGCCACATTGATTTTCGCGTAGCCGCTTCCGGCGGCGTTGTCATTGACGATCTTGAGCGTCAGCCAATTGGCGGTGTTGGTGCTGTCGATGAAGAACAGATACCCGCGATGGCCTGGATTGTCGCTGTCATCCCATTCCCCGATCCAGGCGGATTGATCGCCACCGCCCACCGGCGCCGGATTGATGAAAAGCTGCGTGATGCTGGCCGGCGTGGCGTTGTTGAAGCGGAAGGTCTCCGCACCCGGGTCGGCGTCGGCCGTGGCGTCGTCATAGGCCCAAAAATAGGACACGCGCGCGGCGGTGTTGGCGTAGTTCTCAGCTGACGTGGCGGAGGCGCCTGCCAGTCCTGCCTGGGTCGTTGCGACGCCTGCCTGGGTGGTGGCAATGCCGGCCTGCGTCGTCGCCTCGGCTTCGGCGGCCTCAGCGTCGGTTTTCGCGTCGTCTGCCAGTCCTGCCTGGGTCGTTGCGATGCCTGCCTGGGTGGTGGCAATGCCGGCCTGCGTCGTCGCCTCGGCTTCGGCGGCCTCAGCGTCGGTTTTCGCGTCGCCTGCCAGTCCTGCCTGGGTCGTTGCGACGCCTGCCTGGGTGGTGGCAATGCCGGCCTGCGTCGTCGCCTCGGCTTCGGCGGCCTCAGCGTCGGTTTTCGCGTCGTCTGCCAGTCCTGCCTGGGTCGTTGCGATGCCCGCCTGGGTGGTGGCAATGCCGGCCTGCGTCGTCGCCGTGCTGGCCTCCGCCTGTGCCTGCGTCACAGGATCAAGCCAGTTTTCACCGTCGTACACCCGCAGCGTTTTCGTTCCGGTGTTCCAGTACAGCGCCCCTTCCACCAGCGGGTTGCCTTCATTGTCCAGGGTGGGATCAGCGGCGAAGGCGCCCAGGTACTGCGTGTACCACAGCGCCAGTGCCGTGAGCGTTTCGTCGCGCGCGGTTTCGGTGGCGGCCTGTACGCTGCCGGTCCAGGCCAGCAGGTCGGAGAGCTGCACTTTCTTGGTGACCTGACCGTCACGCGAGACGCCGATCCAGTCGCTGCCGACCAGCGGCAGATCGGCTTGCTCGAATCCACTGAGAACGGTATCAAAGGGCATGGATCAGCCTCCCAGATTGTCGCCGGTGGTGAACAGCCAAGCCGCGCCCTGCGATGTGTTGGCGCCCACGTCCGCGTTGAACGCGCAGGCGAGCAGGGTCTTGCCGTCACCCGCCAGGGCGTTGTTCACGGCCTTGTCCCCATCCGCCTGGTCGGCACCGCGCAGTGATCCGTGAAATCCCCAGACCTCGCCGGTTTTTTTCCGCCAGAGCGACGGGCGGTAATCAATGTTGGCCTCTGCATCTCGCGTGGCGAACGTCAACAACGTGCCATCGCGTGCACAACTGATCTGTTTGTCCTCCGGGAGATAGAGGTCTCTCTGAGGGACGGTCAACGTCGTCACGCTGACCCAATTCACCCCCGAGCGTTTGTAGACAATCACACGGCCGGCCAGGCCGCCGCCCAAGTACTGCGAATCCGTGACAAACGCGTACGTCGCGGTCTGATCGATGCAGATCACGTTTCTGCCAGGCGCCAATGTGTTCCCCAACACTTGTTGCTGGCCCCAGCTCGATCCATTCCAAAAAAAAACAATCCCTAAAAAATTCGCGTTCGAGCTGTTGTTCGACAACGGGATGACATAGTTGCCGTCGCCGGACATCCCGACAGATTTTCCGACAAAATCGAAGTCGGCCGCGGCGGTGTGCAGGAGACGCGCCTGCTGCGTGATCGTATCGCCGGAGCGGGTGAAGATGAATGTGGCGCCCCCTTGCGTGGCCCCGCCGTTGTTTTGCTCTGGCGCTGTCACCGCAAAGCGGCTGCCGGCCGCGTTCATCGCCACCGCAATTCCGTATTCGCCACCTGTGACGCTTGGTGTTGGGACTGTCAGCTCCGACCAGACCCCGCCGACGCGCTTCCAGCAATAAACGTTGTTTGTGCTGCCGTTGGTGCCGGCCAGAAGCGTGTTGCCGTCGTCTGACATGCAGACCGTGGCGCCGACATTGAGCCCCGCGATGTTCTTGAACAGCTTCGCCTGCTGGGTGATGACGCCGGTCGACAGGTTGCGCGTGTAGACGTACACGGCCCCCGCGCCGGAGCCGCCGTCGTCATCGTTCTTGGAGCCGATGGCAAACGTGCTGCCATCCAGGTTCGCCGCGCTGGCGCGCCCGAACGATTCAAACGCCTCGCCATCGCTCGCGACCAACTTCGGCAGCTCAATGGCCGGCAGATCCTGCGGCACTGGCGGCATTAGCAGCGCAGCCATCACGCGCTGGCTCTCCGCACGCGCGAACCCAGGATCGTGGTGCCGCCGTCAATGCACATGAGGCTCACGACATCAATCCCGGAAATCGTCCAGGCCGGCTCTACGCCGTCATCCCAGGTCACTGGGCCCGGCCAGGTGTGGATGCCCGCGCCGGGATTTGTCAGCACCAGCAGCCAGCTCACCAGCCGGGTCGCCGGGATATTGCTGAAGGTCCAGGTGACGTTGCCGGTGATGGTCTTCTTGAACACATTCCCCGCGAGCACATTCACCGTACTGCCGGCCGCCAGATCCACCACGTTGCCCATGAGGGCTCCATTCAGATCGAACGGCGCGGAAGGCACCACGCCGCTGCCCAAGTTCAAGCCAAGATAGCCATCCTTGGAAAGTCGCAACGCGTGCTCGAGAACGCCACCGCGCCGGACCGACACATCGATCCCGCCGTTGTTCGCGTCCACCTGCTCGTAGGGCGCGCACAGGAACCGCGCCTGATCGTCCACGTAGCCGCGCAGCTTGCCGTTGAAGCCCAGATCCTCGTTGACCTGCTCAGGCGGATTGACGCCGCTCTTGCGCCAGCGGGTGGCGTGGGTTTCATTGACGCTGACGCCGAATTCGTTCTCGCCGATCTCGTACAGGCCGGTTTTGACGTGCGCGTTGAAGTACAGGCCCGGCAAGGCGATGCTGCCCGCGGCCAGACCCAGGGCCCCGGTCATCTGCCCGCCGGCCTTTTTGATGCGGGCACCGACTTCGGTGTCCAGGATGTCCCAGTTGTCGTTGGTGAGAAACGGCCACTGGTCGATATCGCCCAGCGGCGTGGGTTTGTTGAGCTGCAGATTGGGCGTCAGTGCCATTACAAGTCCTCCAACACGCCCACCCGGAGCGTGTTCTGATTGAACGCACGGCGGCCGATGGCCACGTCCGAGAAGCGACCAAAGACCGTGGTGTTGATGCCGGCCAGCGCCTCGTCCGGCCGGATGGAAAAAATGAAGGGGCGCCGCTTGCCGAACAGGCGCATGCGGATGTGCGCCTGGTCACGCTGGGCCTCGGTCAGGAAATCGAACTGGCCGCGCAGGTGCTGCGGGGTTTCGCGCGGGTCGGTATAGATCTGGCCGCCGACGGTTTTTTCCTGCACCGATTGCTCTTCGGGTTCCACCGACCAGTCGTTATCGATCGGATACTGGGTGGCCAGGCCGATGAAGATGTAGCTGCATTGCTGCCAGGAGTTGAAAGCGCCGCTCAGCGTGAGCCGCCAGTAGCGGCTGGTGACTTGTTCATCCAGCGCCTTGAGCGTGACGTTGCGCACGTTGATGAGCGCCTCTGGCTGCGGAATGCCATAGGGGCCGCCGTAGCCGCCGCCGTAGTTCTTGGAAGGCACATTGGGGTCGTCATACAAACTCGGCGGCTGGCTGATGTCGATGGTTTGGCTGGCGCCGTCGATGGCATCGTCCCAGGCTTCCCAGTGCAGGCTGCCGCTGGGGCGCAGGTTGACATCCACCGCCGCCAGATAATCAATCGGCAGGGCCGCCGGCATGACGAAAGTGATGGCACTGGAATCGCCAATCTCGCTGCGCCAGTAGCGGCTGCGGGTGCGATTGCGCAGGTAGCGCGCCGGCGCGGTGGGCTGCTCGCTGGCGGCGTTGATGACGGCAAAGTCAATGGCGTTGTCCATCAGCAGAATGCTCATGCCAGCACCTCGATTTCCTGCTTGGGCAGGCGCCGGCCACGCACGTCGGTGATGGCGGTGATGACGCCGCGAAACACGTTCTTGCCGTCCTCAAGGAAAATGCGCTGGCCGAGTTCGCGTTCCTGGGAGTAGCTCAGCGCGGTGGTGGCGCGGCGGCGGATCTGGCCATAGATCGACAACAGGCGGTTGGCGGCCGATTGCGCGCCGGGTTCATCCACAAAATACGTGCGGATGCGCGGGCTGTCGCGGTACTGGATTTCCGGATCCACTTCAGCCAGGGAAACCTCGCCCTCGTCACCCTCGCTTTGCACGAAGGCGGCTTGTTCCTCCGAGGCCGCCACGCGCGGCTGCAGCTGGGTCCAGTTGGGCCGGAACAGATAGCGCACCGCCGAATAGATGCGAGATTCTTCCTCCCAGCTCAGGCCACCCAGCAGCTTTTCCTTGCGCGTGACCTCGCCCGGCTCCTCACCGGGGACGGGATGCAGGTGGGCGCGAAACACGCCCAGTTTGTCGATGTTCCAGTCGCCGGCGCAGCCGTGCAGCAGCGCGGACAGCGTGTCGCCCAGGCTGGCGGATTCATCAAGATACAGACCAATGGTTGAGCTGGGCAGATCCTCGTAAACCTGTTCGATACTCTGCCCACCGCGCGCAATCAAATGCGCCACGATCTGCTGCGTGCTGGACAGCCATTGGCCCTCCACAACCGCGCCGCGCACGTTGCAGGTGAGCGTGCCCGTGGGCACAAAGCCGTTGAGCTTGAAGCGGCCGGTGAGCGGCGTGACGCTGAACTGCGAGGGCGAGAGTTCCACGCCATCGTCGAACACCTGGTCCACAGCCTGAATCTGGCCGTCATGCACGGCGTACTCGGATTCGGCGGCGTTGACCAGTTTGGGGGTGATGTTGCGGCAGTCGCCAAAACACAGCGGCAGGTTACCCACCGGAATGCGGGCCTGGCGAAAGGCGCCGGACAGATCCACGATTTCCACCCGCGTGTTGCCGCGATCATCGCCACCGATGCGGGAGATCACGCCGCGCATGAGCACGCGCGCGCTGTCGTATTTGAAAAAGCGGCGCGGCGCGGCGAGCTTGGCCACCACGTTCGCACCGCGCCGAAGGATGAGCTGATCCAGCCCGGACACGCTGATCGCCCAGGCCCAGATATCGCCCTGCGGATTGATGGCCCAGCGATCGCCGTCCGGGTTGATCAGGTAGGCGCCGCCAACGGTGGTGTATGGCACCTCCTCGTGCGCGCCAATCAGGGTGACGGAGCCAAAGGCGGTACTGCCGGAGCCGGAGAAGGGATCGCCCAGACGGCGCAGCAGGCGCGGCAGGCCCTCGCCGCCGATGATGGGCGCAAAGCGCACCATGTAGGGCTGGTCCAGATCCGTGGTGGCATAGGGCCGGTCGCACAGATAGGCGGTGGTTTGCGCCGCATCCTTGCGCTGGATTTCCAGCAGCAGAGTCCATTCGGCGTCTTCGCTGTCGGCGAATTCTTCGAAGGTGGAGAAGGCCATCAGTCGTCGTCCTCGCCAATGCCGCCCGCATAGACCACGACTTCACGATTACGCGAGCGGACCTTGAATTCCTTGAGCACCAGCTCCGCCAAGGTTTGCGGATCGCTGGTCACCACTTTCAGATTGAGCACCGACTCGCGGTCCTGCTGGCGCAGCGTATTGCTCACTTCCTTGACGGCGGTGATCAGGGTGCCGCCATCGCCGTCGCTACCGCCGCCACCGGTGGCCGGCAACCCGATGGGCGGCGACACCGGCGCGATGCTGGCATCCGTGCGCACCGGGGTGGCGGTGCCCACCGCCGCCTGCGCGTTCTGCAGGTTGATGATGGCCTGCTCGACCGACAGCACGGCGTCTTCAATATCGATCAAGCTGGACACCTGCTGGGTTAGCAGATCGAACTCGGTCTGCGCGGCGGATGCCTCGAATTCGGCGCTGCCCCTGGCCAGGTCGATGGCGGATTTGACCGCGTCCAGATCCTGAAAATACGCCTGGCTAGAGGCGTTGATGTCCTGTGAGGCGTCCAGGAATTGGCGCGACACATCCTCCAGCGAAGCCAGCGCATTGACATCACCGCTAGCGGCCAGCGAGCTGGTTTGTTCAAACTGCGATCGCAGCGCCTCATACAAGGCGCGCGGGTTCAGCAGCGACGCGCCCTGGGTGTCCAGCTCACTGCGGAAGTCACCCAATGAACGAGCAATCTCGGTAAAGCGCTCGATGGTGGATTGCAGCGCATCGGCCTGGCGCTGATAGGCGGCGCGCAAGGCCTCGCCGGCTTCATCCACCGCCCGTTGCTGCTCGGCCAGCGCTTCTTGCGCATAGCGCTCGGCAATAGCGGCGCGTTGCCGGCCGTAGTACTGCTCGACCAGCGCCAGGCTGGCGCCGGCCTCGCGCGCCTGCTCGCGCTTGGCCTGGTAATCCTGCTTCAGGCGTTCCAGCTCCAGCTCGCGGCCTTGCAGCCCGATCAGGTCGATCTGATCGCGCAAGGAGCGCTCGAAATTGCGCCGCTGTTCGGCCTGGCGCCTTGCTTCTTCGGCCGCCTGCTGCTGCGCCCGCCGTTCCTGTTCGCGCGCCTGCTGGCGAGCGCGGTCAATCTGGGACTGGCGGCTGGCCTCGGCGCGCGCGCGCTGGGCGGCACGTTGATCCGCGGCGCGGGCCGCCGATTGCTGTGCACGCGCCTGTTCCTGCGCGGCGCGCTGAGCGGCCTGTGCATCGGCCTGGGCTTGTTGTGCCGCCTGGGCGGCCTGTTGTTCGAGCTGCGTGTAATAGGCGTCTGCCGTGGCAGACGCGGCGATGAGCTGCTGCGCCGCCGACGCACCCGCCGAACCGGCGCTTTGTAGCGCGGTGACCAGTGAATAAAACTCGGCGCGCGTGGGTGGAATCGTCTGCCCGACGGCGGAGACGGCCGCGGCCATCTGCGCCTGCAGATCCGCGAACTGCACGGCCGCCGGCGCAAAGCGCTGATAGAACGCGGCGGCCTGTTGTTCGAGCGTCGCGTAATACACATTGGCGGCGTCGCTGGCCTGCAGCAAGGCGGCAAACGTGGCACGCCCGGCCTCGGTGGTCAGATCCAGCCCGGTGACCAGGTCGCGGAATCCGTCGCGCGAGGCCGGCAGCGTCAGGCCCAGCTCACCGAGGGTCGCGTTCAGGTTTTGCCCCAGCGTGTCGAAGCGCTCGGCCTCGGTGAAAAAGTTCTGATAGAAGCTGGCGGAGGCTTGCGCCAACGCGTCCAGGCTGCCGCCGAAGTGGGTCAGCAGGTCTTGTGAAAACTGGATCAGCTGGGCGCCGGTGAGGTCCATGTCGATCCCGAACTGGTCCAGCACCTGCGATACGGCAGCGGCGTTTTGCGCCACCCGCACCAAGGTGTCAAACAGGCTTTCACCCTCGTTTTGAAACGCTTCAATGCCGGGTAAAACCGACTGTGCCAGGGCGTCGGCCGCTTCGCCGACCTGGCCGATGATGTCCTCCACACTCTCGGCGACGACTTGTCCGTCCACCAGTCGGATGGCGCCTTCCACCTGGTGGGAGAAGTCGCCAATGCTCAGGCCCAGGCTGTCCGCCGCCTGGCTGCCGAGGGTGAAGATGTCGCTAAACAACGTGTCCAGGCGCTCGGTCAGTTCCAGCGCGGCGCGGTCCGCCGCTTCCAGATTGGGCGAGCCGGACGCCAGGCTGCCGATGGGGCCACCCAGCTGGGAAAAAAGATCGCCATAGCCGCCGGGCAGCCGGTTGCTGAAGCCGCCCTGATCCAGGGTGCCGGCAAAGCTGGTCCGCGTGTTTGAGCCACCGCCGCCGGCCAGGATTTCACCCACCGCGGTACCCACCGCGGTTCCGATGACCGCGCCGACGGGTCCGCCCAGGCTGCCGGCCGCGCCCAGGCCATAGCCCAGCACCGATCCCGCACCACCGCCCAGTGCGCCGCCGGAACTGGCGCCCAACAGGCTGCTGCCCAGATATCCGGCGCCCCCCAGAATGCCAGCTGCCGGCAACGCCGCCGCCAGACCCTGGGTGGTGAATCCGCCGGCAAACAATCCGGCCAGGGCGTTACTGCTGGCGCCGAAGCCGCCGGTGATTCCGGCCAGACCACCGCCGAACAAAGCGTTCGACGCACCGCCCGCACCGCCGATGCCGGCGCCGCTGAGCACGCCCTGGATGGCGCCGGTGATGGGTGAAAACACCCACTCCACCGACAGCCGGATCGCGGTGGCCTTGGCGGTGTTGATGATGGAGTCCAGAAACACGTCGAACTCGTTCTCACCCGCTTCCAGGGCGCGGAAGATGCTGTCGGTCAGCGCCTCCTGGATCTGCTCACCGGTGCGTTCCCAGGCCTGCCGGGCGGCATCGGCCGCTTCTTCATTGGCGCTGCGGGTTTGATCAATCCCGCGAATCCGGTCCGTGACCGCTTCGGCGTCGATCTGCGCCTGAATGCGGCTGGCATCCAGCGCATCACCGGCGGCCTCGGCCTTGTCCCTGGCCAGCGCCAGCGCCTCACGCGCGGCCTGGTTGCGGGCATCGTCGACCGCCAGGCCCTGACGCACCAGATCCAGCTCGCGCTCCAGCACGCGCAGGGTTTCCTGCTCGTTGCGCAGGGCATCAATCTTGGCGGCTTCGGCGGCAATGAGCGATTCGGTGTGTTTTTCCACCGCCTGGGTGAATTGCGCCAGCTCGCGCTGTGCCGCCTTGGCGGCCTTGGCGGCTTCCCGGCTCTTCTTGTGAACGTCGTCCACGCCCTCGGCAAAGCTTTCCAGCGTGGGGATACCGGCGAGCGTGGCGTCCACCGCGGCGCGCACTTCCTGTTCCAGATTGCCGACGCTGGAGGCGGCGATCGCCGCCTGTTGCGCCTGCTCGGCGTGGCGCTCGGACAGGAGGCCTTCCAGCTCGATCAGCTGGCCGAGTTCGGTGTTGTAGTCGGCCAGCTGCTGCGACTGAAACTGCGTCAGCTGGCTGCGTTCGGCGGCCTGATTCAGAAACTCGATTTCCGCCGTCACCCGATCAATGCGTCGCTGGGTTTCATCCAGCTCCTTGAGGGTGGCGGCGGCGGCCACGGCCTCCAGCCCCCCTTTGAGTTCGCGCAGCCGGTCATCCAGGCGTTGCGAGCGCTCAGCGGACGTTTCCAGCTGTGAAACAAAGTAAACCAGCGCCGCGCCTGCGATGGTGATCACACCAGCAGGTCCGCCCAGCAAGCTCATGGCGCCCCGCGCAGCGGCAGCGCCGCGCGAGAGCGCGATCTGGCTTGCGGCGGCAGTGCTCGACACGCCAGCCATGCTGGCCAGCGTCGCTTGATAGCGGATCGCGCTGGCCTGGTTGACAACGAACTGCCTGGCGGTGGCGGCCAAGGCGCCGGTCAGCCGACCGCCGAGCGCCACCGCGGCGACGGTGGCCACGGTCGTAATGCCACCGGTGATGCTCTCGATGTTGTCCGCAAAGGCCAGCGCCGCCGGCGCGATGGTGCGCAGAATGCTGTCGCCGATGCTCACCAGCCCATCCTGCGCAGCCGATTTCATCCGGTTCAGGGCAAAATCCGCCTCCTCGCTCATCTTGCCGAAGGCCGCTTCCGTGGCGCCGGCACGCTGTTCCATCGCCGCGAGATTGTCACCGAATTGCTGGGCCTGATTGCCGGTCAGCGCAAACACGGCGTTCAGGCCCTCCACCGACCCGAACAGCGTTGACATGGCCTCCTGACTGCCGCCGGTTTTGGCGCGGACATCCTCGAGAAATCCGGCCAGCCCCTTGGCGGCGATCGCTTGCGTGTTGAACTGCAAACCGACTTCCTGAGCCAGCCTGGCGGCCTCGGCGCTCGGCTTGAGCACGCTGGTCAATACGCCGCGGATCTGCGTCACCGCCTCGGCGGTGCGGACGCCGCCGCTGGTCACCGCCGAAATCGCGGACACCAACTCGGTGAACTCCACGCCCACCGTTGCCGCGATCGGCGCCACCTGGCCGAGGCTGCCGGACAGTTCGCCAATCGTCGTTTTGCCCTGCCGCATCCCCACGAACAGCGTATCGCTGACATCCACCGCCGAGCCGACCTGATCACCATAGGCGTTGAGCACGCTGGTCAAGCCATCGGCGGCGGTGGCGATATCGGTCACGCCGCCAATGGCCAGGCGGTTGGCGGTATCCAGCGTGGACATCGCCGCCGCGCCTTCCTGCCCGGCGCTGATGATCTGGTACAGCGCCTGCGACTGCTGAGTCGCGGCGGTGCCGTAATCCTGCGCCAGCTGGCGCACCTGCTGGCGCTGTTGTTCCAGGCCAGAGGTGTCATCCAGCAGCGTGCTGACCTCGGCCATTGATTTACCAAAGGCGCGCGCGCTGCCGACGCCGGCGCCCATCGCGGCGGTCAGCCCGCCGATGCCCAGGCCGGCGGCAAAACTTTTGGCGAGGCCGCCGGCGATGGCGCGCAGACTGCCGAGCTGGGCGCCCAGACTGTTGGATTGCCGGCTCAGTTGTTGGAATTGCCCGCCCGTCTGGCGCGCACCGGCACCGAGCTTGTCGACAGCCTCTCGGGAGGACCGGACGGTCCCGACGAGTTGCCCGCCTTCGGCGACCAGGCGCAGGGTGACGGTTTGCGTGGTCACGCTCTAATCCCCGCCGCGCCGCTGATTGAGCGCGTTGGACACAATCCGCCCCATGAACTGCGCATCAGCCAGCACGTCCGGCCATTGGATGCCAGGCACGCGCAGCATGAGACAGGCGCTGTGCACCTCGCGGGCGCTGACGCCGTTGTAATGCACGCCCACGCCCACCGACAGGCTCAGCTGGCAGTGTTCGAACACTTCGAACGCCAGCCAATTGCAGGACCAGACTTGGATCTGCGCGCGGGCGGCGTCCTTTTCTCGTTCAGAAGAAAAGAACGCCGCGCCGCTGACCTCACGACGCTGCGGGGTCGGCGGCGCAGACTCATGCTCGGGTAGCTCCTGCGGCTGAATCCCGTAGAGCGCTAGCGCCGCTTGCGCGAGTTTCCCCGCCGCGCCTCGTTGAACTGCTCGAAATAGCTGCTGACGATGGCCGGCACCAGATACATCGAATAGTGCCCGGTCAGCACCTCATCAAGCGCGGCCGCGCCGCTGAGCTCCTCGTCCGTCTCCGGGTTGCCCAGGCCGTGCACCGCCGCCACGATCTCCGGGATGTACTCCTCGTCCGGCAGGCCGCGCTCGGCCAGCTGCGCCACATCCGCCTTGGAGCGGACCCGGAAATCCACGGTGATATGCCCGCTGATCTCGGGATTCTCCGGCGGAATCGCCAGCTCGATGCGACGGGAAAAGGTGTCCACTTTTTTCTTGATGCTGAACGACGTAGCCATGCTGACTCCTGATGTGCGGTTCGTGTAACTCCCTCTCCCCGCGAGCGGGGAGAGGGCTGGGGTGAGGGGCGCGTTTACGGCGCGGCGATATCGACCGTCTGCTCGCGGGTGGCGATCTGGCCGTCAGCCGACGTGGCGCGCACGGTGAAGGTCTGTTCCTCCACGGTGTCCGGCGTGCCGCTGATCTCGCCGGTACCGGCGTTGATGGACAGGCCCGAGGGCAGCGTGCCGGCGCTGATGTCCCAGGCCAGCGGCGCCGTGTACTCGCCCTCGGCGGTGAGCGCGGTGGTGCCGCTGTACGCCGTGCTCTGGGTTCCGTCTGACAGCGTGCCGGTGAGATTCAACGACACGTCGCCGAACTCGATCAGGAACTCATCGCCGCCGGCGGAGCTGGCGACGCAGGGGCCGGACAGCTCCCAGCCGTAGTCGCCGTCGATGTCGGCCTCGTTGATGTCGCGGACCTGGCCGCGAATGCTGAGCATGGAATAACGGCCGTCGTCCTGCTTGACGCGCAGCGCGGCAGTGATGAACGTGCCGGCGTCGCGCACGGCCCAAGGATCAAAATCCACTTTAGCGGTGCGCGCCAGGCGCAACGTCCAGGTCGGCGTGCGGCCGTCGATGCTGTTGGTCTTGTGCTCGGTGAACTCTTTTGTCTGCAGCTGCGATCCAAAATCCAGACTCAGGCTCTTGCCCCACACGTTCAGCGGGCTGCCGCCGGGCAGCTCGGTGATCTGCGTGCGGCTGTTGTCCGCCTCCACTACCGGGCCGTCGGTGTCGCTGAGCGTGATGCTCGGCAGGGCCTCCTCCAGAACGTCTTCATACGAGCCCTGCACGCGCAGCTGACCCTGGAAGCGCTGACCCACGGTCAGCGCCAGCGCCGAGATCGCGTTGCGCGCGTCGGTCACCCGCTTGTGGGTGCCGGCGTGCCACCAGTAGGCGGTGGCAACCGGAATGGCCTCGCTAATCGGGTTGTAGGTGGTCTTGCGCCCGGCCGCGTCCAGCACCCGCGTCATGCCGCCTGGCAGCAGGGCGATGTGGCAGTCCGGCGTGCCGTCGGACGCATCCCCCGGCGTCTGCGGCGGGTAGAGCCGAAAGTTGCCCTGGATAAAGGCGCGACGGTTGGAAACGTAGATCTGGTTGCCGGCAAAGTGCGGCCGATCCACGTTGTCCTCGGTCACGTCCACCTCGGTGCCGGACTGGCCGTCGTAGAGCCGCAGGCCGTCGGCGCCGGCGTCTGGCGTTTCCGGCGCGCCCTCGGACGATTGCAGCTTGATGGCCAGGCCGCGCCGGTTGAATTTTTGCAGATCGGGTTGTGCCATGTCTTAGCCCTCGGACTTGGATTTGCGGCGGCGGCGCGCCTTTGGCGCCGGCGGATCGGCGGGCGTGGCCCGCCCTACGTCCGCTTTCGGCGCCGACGCTGCTTGGGGCGCATGGCTGACGTCCACGGTCTCGCCGTTGATGACGCGCCAGTCGCCGTGTCGGATGGGGGTTTTCATGCGGACCTCACTGAATCGGCGCTGAAAAATTCCAGCTGCACTCGTAAATCGATTGGGTAACCAGCCAGGACGCGTGCGCGAATTCGTCGCGGCTGGCGGTGAAGCGCAGCGCGCCGAAGGGCGGATTGCCTGGCGAGAAGCCGGCCAGGCGGGCGTCGATGGCGGCCAGCGCGGCGTCCATCTCCGCCCGTACGGCGGCGGGCGTGCCGTGATTGCGCACCCAGGTGATCAGCGTCAGTGAGCTGATGCGTTCCTGTTGCACCGGCGAGCCGGAGAACTTGATCGGACCGCCGCTGCTGCTGGCGATCAGAAACACAGCCGGATCCACGCGCGGCGGGGTATTGAGCGCCGCTTGCAGATCCACCGCAAGACCGACGAACTTCAGCTCGGCCGAGGCCTGCAGGCGCTCGATCACATCCGCCGTTGGGAACGCCAGCGTCGGCATGATCAATAGTCACGCAACGATTCACGGGTGAACTCCCGGCAGGGTTCCACGTAGCCGGGGCTGCCGGCGCTCTTGCCGGCTTCGTCCAGGGGATCGTCCGCGCCCAGGCTGATGACGCCCTTGGCGACTTCGGTCAGGGCGCGCAGGGTGGCGCGGTAGTCCCGCTCGATGCGGCCGGTCTCCTCGTTGGTGCGGTCGCGCTGCGGCTGGTGGTGGTAGCGAAAGATGTTGCGACACCACGAGGTGAGCACCGGAAACTGGACGGCAGAAAGCGGCAGGCTGTAGCCGCGCTTGGCCAGGTAGGCATTCATCTCCGCCGCCGCGCGTGCGATGGTGTTCTGGATGGAAAGCAAGGCCGCGTCTGCTGCGGCGATCTCTTCGGCTGACCAGGTACTTCGATCCGCGCCGGCAATGGTGGCGCTCATCAGGGCCACCTCCACGCCAAACGGCTGCGCCAGCTCCTCCGGCATGCCGGGGCCTTCGTGCAGCTGCGTGGACGTGATGTAGGACATGATCGGTCGATGGGTTTGTGTAGGGCGGCCGGTGGCCGCCGCGGTCAGGCCGGGTCGGCTACGCCGATGGCGCCGACGGCCAACAACGACGCGGTCTCGGCTTCCGAAACGTCCGGCACGGCCTCGCCTTCGGCGAAGTGTTTTCCGTTGCACCGGAGCGCCCAGCAGGCGACGTAAGCGGGATTGGCCTTGGGCGCGGCCGGGGCTTTGGCGGGGGCGGTTTCATCCGCCCCCGCGTCCGCCTTGCTGCTCGCGCTCTCGGGGGTCATGTTTGCAGCCACCTTGACGGTGGCTTTGGGTTTGGTGGCCATTGATCAGCTCCTGTGACGGGGCGGCACTTAGGCGTCGTCGCCGGCGTTCACGGCCAGGAAGCCCAGGTCGTTGGCGGTGATGGTGGGTTTGGTGGACTCACCCACGCGCACAATCTGGCAACCGCGCATGCCCTGGTCCTTGTCAAACCAGTTGGCGGCAAACCAACTGCCCCAACGGGCGGTGAAACCAAAGGTGGTGCCGCCCTGGGCATTGGCCAGGCGGTTGCGATGCAACAGCGCAAAGTGTGGGCCCCACACGCGGACGGTGTTGGGGTCTTGTCCGGGCGCGGCGATGTTGATCCAGCCTTCGCCCACGTAGATGTTGTCCAGCTCAAACAGGTCCGCAAAGGCGCGGCGGCTGATGATGCCCTTGTCGCCTTCGTTGCCATGAATGGCCTTGACCAGGTCTGCGTGCTGCGACAGATAGCGCCAGGTCTTGCGACCCATGACGGCGATATTGGGGCGCATGACCATTGCGTCTTTCCACCCTTCAATGTCATTGATGGGCTTGCTGCCGGACTGGCTCCAGCGGTCACCGCCGCTCAGCGTGACCTTGTTGTCGGCGCCGTAATTGTTGGCGTTGAACACGATGTCCGCGGTGCGTTTCTCGCGACCCAGCAAGACCAAATCGGTCACCAGCATGGTGTGATGGTTGACGGGGCTGTAGCCGGGCGGCGCGTTTTCAATGTCCGCGACCGGGATGGGCACCTGCAGGGCGTGGTCCTCGGTCAGGCCGACCTCCTCGGTGCTGCCGAACTCCACATTGTTGGTTTTGCTGCGCCGGCCAACCTGGGTATCAGGAACCGTAAAACCGTCTTTCAAGGCGTATTTTTGGTAGCGAAATTCCTGTTTGCCGACCGGCACAATGGGCATGACCTCATCGGCGATGAGTGCCTCATTGCGGTAGGCGATGGCGATGCCGGTCTGTACCGGATCGGTTGGAACCGGGGCGACGGTGGGGGCGCGAGCGATGGTCATGATGGCCTCTGCTTAAATCAGGTGGATGGCGCCGATGTCATCGGCGACGCCGGAAACCTCGGCGCGACCGGCGATGGTCGGGTTGCGGCGGTAAGTGACGATCAGCGTGTCGCCGGTGGTGTCGGTGCCGCCGGTGTTGTTGATGGTGTTGGCGGCGGAGATGGTGAATTCGGACGTGAGGTCCACCACGTCCACCACATTGCCGGTGTCGATATCGACCTGCAGCACGGAGACCAGCTCGTCGGTTTGCAAAATGCCGGTGACGGTGTGGTCGCCGGCGGAACCGCCATCAATTTCGGGCTGTTTCAAGGCCGGGACCGCTACCACCGCTTTGCCGTTGGCATCGGTCGTCAGCGGCTGGCCACGCGTGACCGTGCCGCCATAAACAATGGGAGTGATGCCTTCACGGCAGACGTCCACCCGCGCGTCTTGAGCGGCATCCAGATCCGTGAACACGCCAATGATCAGGTCGGTGTTGGCGTCGGCGAGGATGGCCTTGTCGTCATCCGCGCCAAACTTGGCGAACAAATACTTGGTGACGGCGGCACCTGCCACGTGATTTGTGATCAGGCCGCGCATGTTCTTGCTCATGGGTTGCTCCGGTGACGGCGGGCACGGCCCGCCCTACACAAATGGTCAGGACGCCTGGGTGATGTGGTCCATCGCCTGGGCAATGGAGACGACGCGGCCCTTGGCCTTTTGGCTCTCCACGAACTCAACGGCCTGTTGGGCCAGCGCCTCGGCATTGGAGGTATCGGCAGGGGCGCCCTTGTCAGCGCCGGCGACTTCGCCGAATTCGATCTGCTTGGGCAGCCCTTTGAGGAAATCCGCGAAAGCGTCGCGTGCAGGCGATTTGATGTTGGCGGCGTCCTTGCCATCCCCCTCGGCAAACTCCAGCTCGCCATCCAGGCGGCGTGAGGCGTGCAGCAGCTCCACCACGCGGGATTTCTGTGCGGCGGGAATCAGCCCGTCCTGCACCAGATCTTCGGAAAAGGCGGCATCCTCGGCGCGCTGGGCGGTGGCCTCGGATTCGGCAATGCCGGCTTCGCGCTGTTTGAGCGTTTGCTCACGCTCGGCGAATTCGGCCTCTTGGGCGGCTTTATCGTCGGCCAGCTTTTTCTGGGCGGCGGCGAGTTCTTCTGGGGTCATGGTGACAGACTCCGTGGTAGGGCGGGCCGTGCCCGCCGTGGACGTCTCGGCATACGCCGGGGACGGTTCGGGTTTATGGTCAGGACGCATCGACGCCTCAATGAGTTCGTCCGGCGTCCAGCTCGGCAACGCCTTGTCGGCCTCGTCTTGGCCGAATTTGCCGATCATCCATTCGCGCAACTGGCGCAAGGCGCGGCCGATCATGCCGTCGGTGTAGTCACCGAATTCAATCGTCACCAGGCCCTCGCCGTCGTCGGCGAACTGAACCGGCTTCAAGCCCTTGACGGCGGGCGGTTGCGCGCCCAGAAATCCCACATGGCGCAGGTAATAAACGCCTGGCTTTGGGTTGGCGGGATGATCGGGTGGGTAAAACGCGGCGCTGATTTTCTTGAAGCGACCGGCTTCCACGTCCTCGGCGAACAGCGGCTCTACCTGTTGCGGCTCCGCAAACAGGTCAACATCGTCCGCGGACAGCGAACGCACCCAGCCGTGGGCCGGCGCATCCAGCTCCGGATGGCCGATGACGATGGGCGCTTCGTGGACGCGCGGATCATAGGCATCCGCAGTGGCCGCCAGATCAGCGGCAGAAAATTCTAGGGCCTGACCATGACGTGTAGTCCTCTTGCCGGCTTTGAAAATGTGAAGGGGCTTCTTCATTGCCCCGCCAGTTTCGGCAGGCTGAGCCCTTCAATTAATGCAAAGCGCCCTTTGCAGGGGGAGTGAAGCGGACGGGATAGAGCGTACGGTCTGGCCGTGCTCCGGTGCAAGGTCGCCTGAGATCGACCGCCACAAACCCCTTCAAACCCGCTTCAATTTTTCGCAGGCGCGGTTTTGGCTTTGATTTCGGATCATCGTAGCCTCGGACCGCTTGAGCGCCTTAGATCGGCGCTGAGGGGCTTATGGTTTCGGTTTCATCGCCTCAGCCAACAACACCAGATGGTCAACGCGGACGTCGTCAATATAGGCCACCGTGAGTAGCGCGCTTTTCTGAAGCGTGTTTGGCTCCAGTCTGGCGCTGCTCAGCGCCTCGGCCACTCGTTCGTTGGCCCGTGACAGGCGAACGGCATTGAGTTTGAGGGCCGATTTGCTGTGCTGTTCCAGTTCTTTCGCAGCCTTGGTGTCGCCAAGGTACTCCCTTAGCCGCAACTCTTGGATGCTCTGGACTGCTGAAGAAACGCAGCGTTCCCCCATCCCCGTGAGAAGCCAATCCATTGAGATCCCCTTGGACGACGCCAACGAAAACAGGGCTTCGAAAGGCAGCGTATCGGCTTTACGCCAGGTGGAGATTGACGAGCGGCCCACACCCATCGCCTTGGATAAGGCGTTGTCGCTTGTCGCGTCCGCAACCTCCCGCGCCCGCAACAGAATGTCGTGGAGCGAAAGGCCCAGATCGCTAGCGCGAGGGATACGAGTTGACATGTTCGCAACAACGAACATAGTATGTTCGGTAATACAACATCTTTTGCTGTTCCGACATGCACCCAGAAGACATAAAAGCTCAGCTCCGCAAGAAAGGTAGTTCGAGCGCCACCGTTGCCAGGCGGCTAAAAATTGAAGATGGGACGGTCAGCAACGTGATTCATGGCCGCCACGCCAGCAGGCGTGTTGCGCTTGAGATCTCCAGAACGATTGGTATTCCTGTGTCGCAGCTTTGGCCCGGACGATACCCCAGCGTTGAACTCGCCGAGCTCAGGGCTGCTTGATGGCTACAAGTTTACGCCGCAAGCCAGCGATGTCACCGGCCGAAAGGGGTGATTCTTTTTCCAGCGATCAGGGGGATTTTTTCCAGCAACTCGCCGAGCAGCCCCCGGTCGACCATGATTTGGACATCGGCCCGGAGCTGCAAGGGGCAATCCATACCGCTTTGAGACTGGCACGCGGACGCGGTTTGTCCCGTGAGCGGATTGTGGATGCGATGAACCAGCATCTACCGGAGCTGGACAAGAAGATCACCTTGCGCCAGCTCAATGCCTGGACCGCGCAGAGCAAGGAATTCAGCGAGTTCCCCGCGCGCTTTGTCCCGGCTTTGTGCGTGGCCACGGATTGCGATCTACCCACGCGCGTATTGGCCCAGGCCATCGCCCGCGATCTGGTGGACGCCCGCGAAGCAGCCGCCAAGCAGTTGGGTGAGGCCCAGGTGGAAGTGGGCCGCTTGCGGCGACAGATCTCCGAACTCAGCCGGAGCCTAGGCCGATGAACGTTCGAGCTGCTGGAAACAAATGCGCAAAGCTGGTTGACGAATGGATTGAGCGCCTTACGTCCATAGAGCAAATCAAAGCGCGCGAAATTGCCGATGACCTTGCCCCTGTTCTTGAAGGCGAAGATATTCTCGCCGTGTTGTCGAAGGTGAAAGTTCACATCCAACAGTGGGCGGCTGCCGCAGTTGAGGTTGGCAATGCGCACGCGAAGGGCCATTTGTCACCGCGGTACGCGGGCCAGGTATTTAGTAAGAGCGGAACCGCAATACTCATTGAGGTTGAGTCGCTAAAAAACCCAAATTCGAGTGCCATCCCAGGGCTGCGTCGAATTCTCAAGTCAATTGATCAAAAGACGATCGAGACTCGCGAAACATATCGCCAGCAGCTCGGCGAACGGCTTCGCGCTCTGAGAGGCAGTCGGCCTCAAAGATCGTTTGCGAGTTTGCATGGAATCGGCTTTACGACTTATCGCCGATACGAGTCGGGAATACGGGAGCCGGAACCTAGCTGGCTCGTCAAGGTGGCCGCGGCAGAGGACGTCTCGCCGAACTGGCTGATTGTTGGTCGCGCGCCGTAGGCGACTGACGGCATACGTTGTGATATTCAATAGACTGTTATGACATCATCATCGACTTTGTCACAATCCCGCAACGTTGCGGAATTTACACAGGATGTATCCACCGCTCAATTGAGCCAGCTTGCGGAGGTGGCGCGCGTAGACTTGGGTCAACCTGACGACGCGCTTGCCACGCTGGCCGCAGATGAGCTTAATCGTGCTGAGATGAGCGTGCTGCGTGCAGGGGCATATCTCGTGCAGCTGAAGCGTCAGGCCGGGCACGGCAAATGGTTGCCGCTGATACACGCCGCCGGGCTCAGCGAAGACATGGTGCATCGCGCCATGCAGATCGCCCGCTATGTGGCGGCCTTGCCGCCGGCGGAGGCCAAGCGTATTGCCGCATTGCCCAAGACCAAGGTGCTGGCGCTAACCAAGGCTGACCCGGAGGTGGTGGGCGAGCTGCTGGATTCGGGCGAGCTGGACGGTGAAAGCCCGCTATCCGTGCGTGAGTTGCGGGAGCGTTTGAAGAAGGCCGAGCGCAGCAACGCCAAGCTGCAAAACGATCTGGAAACGGCCAATAACATTCGCAAGCGCATGGCCAAGGCCGATGCCGCTTTGCAGGCCGAGGAGGATTTACCGGGCTTTGCGCTCACAGTGCGGCGCGAATTTGTTGCCCTGACGGAGGCGATGAGCTTTGACCTGGACAACCTCCAGGCGACCGCCGAGGAGCATTTGTTTTCTGAGGTCAAACACCCGGAGGCACATCGGTTTCAGCCGGTGGCCGCCGGCACGGCGTATTTTGCGCTGGCGGGCATTCATGCGAGGTGTCGGGCGCTGCTGGGCAAGCTGCACGATCAATACGGTGATCAGTTGGGCATGCTCACGCTGGATCACCAGCTCAGCGCTTCCGAGTTGAAACGCTTTGAGGAGCAGCGCGCGCAGCTGTTTGAGGTCTCCCAAGACAAGCGCCGGGAACGCGAAAACGCGCGTGAGAATGCGCGGCCCGGTAAGCGGGGGGCCAAGCGCAAGTAAGCATGGTTGCCGCCCTGAAATTGCAACCCACCGCGGTGCCGCTGCCGGCCATGCCGGCGCCGGTCGATCCGCTGCAATTACTACCGGACTATGCGCGCGCGGAGGCCGAGCGCAGCCTGGGCATGATCCGCCCGGCACTAATCCGGGTGCAGCAAGGGGTGAGCATTCGCGCGGCGGCCTTGTGGTTATCCACCACTGCCGATGGCATGCCCAGCGCCAAGACGCTGCAACGCTGGATCACGGCCTATATCAAAGGCGGCGTGACCGAGTTGGCGCCCAAGTACAAGGGACGGGTTCGCAAGGAACGCGGTTGGGAGGCGCGCGCATTGGCGCTGTACAACCAGCCGCAGCGTCCGAGCTTTGCCACCGTCGCCCATTGGCTGATGGAAGAAGGCTTCAAAGACGTCAATTCAAAGGCGGTTACGCGCTATTTGAAGGCTGCACCCAGCCAGCTCACCACCACCGGCAAAAAACGCCTGGGCCAGCACTTTTATGGCCAGAACATCCGCCCGCACATTGTGCGCGACAACACGGTGCTGCCGGTGGGCTTTGTGTATGAGGGCGACGGCCACTGCTGCGATGTGTATGTAAAGCACCCGGCGCGCGGGCATTTCCGGCCGGAGCTGACGGTGTGGATCGACGTGCGCAGTCACTACGTGGTGGGCTGGTGGATCAGCGAAAGCGAGTCTGCGCAGACCACGCTGTTTTCACTCTCGCAAGCCTTGGTGTCACACGATCACGTGCCGGCCTATGTGCATACCGATCCTGGTTCCGGTTTCAAGGCGCGCATGATCTCGGATGAGACGGCGGGCTTTCTGGCCAAGTTCAGCATCCAGCCGATGTTGGCGCTGCCGGGCAACGCGCGCGGCAAGGGTCTGGTGGAGGGATGGTTCCGCTGGTTTGAGGAACGTTGCGGCAAGCGCTTTGCCAGTTTCTGCGGCCACTGCCGCACGGACGATGAGCTGTCCCGCCTCAGCTCAAAGATTGATCGCGGAGAAATTGAGCTGCCCACGCTGGCGCAGTACATCGACGCCATCCGCCAGTACGTGGAGCGCTACAACGCCTTGCCGCAGGATGGCCTGGGTAAGCGTGCGCCGGTTGATGTGTGGGCTGAGCTAGAACGCTGCGCCCTGCACACGCCGGCCGAGGCGGTGGTGCGACCGCGCGTACAACGCAAGGTGCGCCGTTGGGGCGTAGAGCTGGATAGCCGCAAGTACCGTGCAGCGGAGCTGCAAGCCTACGAGGCACGCCCGGTGCTGGTGGAATACAGCGTCCACAGCGATGACCGCGTGTGGGTGCTGGACCACAAGGGTCGCTTCATTTGTGAGGCGATGCTGGTGGAAAAAGCTGCCTGGATGCCGGCCAGCCGCATTGAAGAGGCACAGCAGAAACGCTTGGACGGTCAGCGCAAGCGTCGCGCACTCAAGGACGCCACCGACGATGCGCGATCCCGCTTGCCGGTCAGCGCTCACGCCATGCTGGATGCCATCAACGATGCGGAGGAACCCGCGCTGCCCGCGCCCGATACCGGCCTGACATTGGGGCATTCGGTGACGCCGCTGCCGCCGCGCCGCATCGAAAAGCCGGCACCAGCCATTTCCGCCGAGGCCACTGAGCGCGTCCGCGAACTGTTTGCCGAAGCGGCGATGCCGATTGAAACGCCGGAGCAACGCTTCACCCGCGCCCTGACCCTGGAACGCCAGGGCTGCGCCACCGAATCCGACGCCACCTGGTTGGCGCACTACCAGACCAGCGCTGAGTACCACTCGCGCAAAGACCTTCACGAAGCCTTCCAAGGAGAGGAGCATGCGAACCAAGATTGTGCCGGTTAAAAACGTGACCCGGCTCAACGACGCCGGCGAGGCCTTGCGGCGCCGGCCCGCCGGTATGCCAGGCATGGGCCTGGTGCACGGCGAGACCGGCTACGGCAAGACCACGGCGGTGACCTGGTACGCCAACCGCTGCAACGCAGCTTATGTGCGCGCCACCGCGGTGTGGACGCCGGCGGCGATGCTTGGAAAGATTGCCGAGGAGCTGCGTATCCGCCCACGCGGGAGCTGCGCCAAGATGATGGACGACATCATCGACGCGCTGGCGCTCTCAAACCGCCCGCTGTTCGTGGATGAGGCGGACTATCTCATCGACTCCAAGCGCATGACCGAGGCGCTGCGGGATCTACACGATATGACCACGGTGCCGGTGGTGCTCATCGGCATGGGCGGCATTGATCAACGCCTCAGCCACCGCAAACAGCTCACGGGGCGGCTGATGCAGGACGTGCGCTTTCAGCCGCTGGACATGGCCGATGCGCGCGCCCTGGCCGACCACTTGTGCGAGGTGGAAGTGGCGGACGATTTGCTCGCGCGTCTGAATCAACAGGCCAACGGCAGCGCGCGCCTATTGGTAGTGGGCCTGGCGCGGATCGAAGAACGCGCCAAGCGCATGGGCTGCGCCTCGATCGGCGCTGAGCGCTGGGGTAAGGCAAATGCCTTCTTTACCGGCGAAGCGCCGCCCACTCCAGGCGCGAGCGGAGCCAGGGGCGGACGATGAGCGGGCAACCCGGCCAGACCAAACTCAAGCCGATGCACGCAGGCCAGGCGCGCCATCGCATTTGGCAGTCTATGCGCATCCTGCGGCGCTTCACGCTGGCTGATCTCATTGCCAGCGCGGAGAGCACGCGCACCAACACCCAGAAGTACGTGCAGCAGCTGCGCGCCAAAGGTTATGTGCGGGTAATCCAGGCCAGGCGGTCCGGCTTTCCCGGCGAGGACGCGGTGTATCAACTGGTCCGTAACACCGGGCCGCTGCCACCGCGCATTGGCAAACAGGGTCTGCACGACCCCAATATTGAACCCACCACGCCAGAGCCGGGCGACCGGCTGGTGCAGATCAGACAACGTGACTACGACCGCGCCATGCTCTGCGTGCGCGCCTGCGCCGGGCTCAGCGACGAGGAAATCCGCGTGAGGGCCGGCGTATGAACAACGAACCGGCATGGGTGAATCTGCTGCGCGAAGCCTGCGCCCTGGGCAGTCAGAGTGAGGTGGCCAAGAGCATTGGCTATTCGCCGGCGGTGGTCAGCAGCGTGCTCAAGAGCAGTTACAAGGGCGATTTGAAGCGCGTTCAAATGGCGGTGGAAGGCGCGCTGATGCACCACAGCGTGGACTGCCCGGTCATTGGCGAGCTGCCACGTCAGCGCTGCGTGGAACACCAACGCACACCGCTGATGACCACCAATCCCTCACGCATCGCGCTGTACAAAGCCTGCCGTGCCGGCTGTCCGCATTCGCTGATCGGCAAAGGAGATGAGGCATGAGCTGCCCGCAACGGATTGAGCAGCTCGCCAACTTGTTGGCGGTGCGCCTGGGCAGCGCGCCGCTGGACGAAATGGGCGCCGCCCTGGTGCTGAACCTGGCCGCCGTCGTTACCGCTTTCCCGCCAACGCACCGTAGCCAGGTGCGGGATGAATTCGTTGCGCTGCTGGATGCACGCATTGACCAACTGGCGCAGGCCGGCGCCGAAACCAGCCACTAAACGCCGGCCCGTCCGGCAAGGAGTTTTTTCATGCAAATTGACACCCACCCAACACCGAATCGCTTTCAGCGGTTTTCAGACCAGCCGCTGAAGATTCTCACGCCGGACCTGACGGACCGCATCCGCGTCGCCAACAAAGCCCGCCAGGCGTTGATCGAAGCCGGTTACCAGGTGGTGCGGCAGGATTTGCGTGCACGGGCAAGGCCGGTGCTGGAAGTGGCGTCGGTCGACGCTGAGCTGAAGCGGCTGTTCGTCAGTGCGCGGCGCATCACCGTCAACGGGCGCGAGCTGATGTGTGGCCGCTTTGGTGCGGTGGACCTGCATTGGGCGCTATCCATTTCGGAGCTGCACTGATGACCGGCAACCCTCCCTCCGCAGAGATGGCGACGATTCAGGATCTGGCCCGCAACTATGCCGGCGCGCGGGATCTGCTGGGCAACCGCGTGCGTCAGCTGCAGGACGAGATGGAAGCCGCCAAACGCAAGGCCGAACCGCTGATCCGCTCCGCCCTGAAAACCGCCAAGGCCGCTGAGGCCGAGCTTTCCGCCGCTGTCCAGCAGCACCCGGCGTTGTTCAAGAAGCCGCGCACACAAACCTTCGAGGGTATCCGTGTGGGTATCACCAAGGGCAAGGGCAAGGTCGTGGTTGCCGATGCGGCGCGCACTATTCAGCTGATCCGCAAATACCTGCCGGAGGAACAGCAGGACTTGCTGATCAAGGTTCAGGAAAAGCTGGTGGGCAGCGCCGTCGCAAAACTGCCGGTGGCGGAGCTCAAGCGCATTGGCGTGGAGGTGCGCAACAGCGGCGACGCGGTGTTTATCAAGGCGGTCGATGACGAGCTGGAAAAGGCGCTCAACACCTTGCTGAAGGTCGATCCGCAGGACGTGGAGGATGCCGAACAATGATCAAAACCCGTCAGGTTCCACAAGCCTGGCGGCCACCAGCCGCAGGTGTGGAAGGGGCGCCCACTATCCCGTCCCGAACAGCGGCAGCCGGAGCTTCTGCCTCCTTCAGAAGTGATCCGGCCGCGACACGGGGTTTGCGCAGCAAGGGGTGCGGGAGCGGCCGGACGTTGACGTCGTTCCCAGCCCTTGCTGTCGCAATCCCCCGTGCCGACGTCAACCCGGACGGCCACCCTCCGTCACCAACGGGCCTAACTCAACCCCGGAGCCGCGCATGAGTGAACCAGCCAAACAAAATCTGCAGACCGAAATCCTTGCGCAGCTGGAAAAGCTGGGCTGGATCGGCTCCAACGCCTTGCTGCAACGCTGCCCCAGCGCATCGGACAAAGATCAGGTGGTGGAGCAATTGCACCAGCTGATTGATGCGGCAAAGGTGCAGCAGACACACGGCAAGGTGGGCATGCTCTACGCGCTCCACGGCGTGGCGCCACTGGCCGAGGGCAAAAAGACCGGCGCCTTCAACGACACGCAAACCTTCCGGATCAACTCGCGTGACGCCGCGCCCAAACACCTGCATCGGCAGTCTGAAAATCACCGCAGGCGCGAAAGCCAGAGTAGCGAGGCATCCATTGAGCAAATGATCACCTTGTTCCGCGCCATCCCGCTGCGGGCAAACAAAGACTTTCAGTTGGCGCTGGGCCTGGGCCAGGCCCGCGTGGCAAAGCTGCTGCGGGAAATGAGCAGGCGCGGACTGATTGAGCAAGAGGGCCAAGGTCGGGATACCCGATTCCGCTGGGTCGAAGCTAAACCGGAAGAAAAGATTCCCCCTCTCCCCCTGGGAGAGGGCCGGGGTGAGGGCAATGCTGGGCCCAGCGACTTCCGCTGCGCCTTGTTTTCAGATGGGTCGTTGGAGCTGGAGGAGCGCAATGAAGATGGCAGCAATGTCGTCACCATCCTGCGGCCTGAGCATGCGCGGGTGCTGAGGCAATACCTAGGGCGTTTGGATGCGCCGGGTGCGTCTTCGTTTTCGGCAACACCAGCGCCCACGCAAGAGGGGGTGAACTGATGGCCAGCTTGACACCAACGCGCACACGGGCGCAGGCTTTCCCTGCCGCAGAAAAAAACTGTGGTCGGGATTGGCGTCCCGTAGTCCAAAGGCGCGCAAGCGCCTCACGTGTGTCAGGCGCTTTTTTCATGTCTGCATGCGCGAGGTACAAGCGCAGCCGTTCGTCAATGGCGGGCGGCGCGGGAGAGCCGAAAGGCTCGCCGGCTCCTTTGGCCCGGTACGCCAATCCTGCGTCGTCCGTCACCATGATTGGCGTCGTGGTGCCGGACTCCTCAATTGCCAAAGGAGTCATTGCCATGACACAACAAGCTTCACCGGGCACGTCTGCCCGATTTCCGCGGCTGGACCGCGAACTGGCCACCCAGATTGAGCAATCCGCCTATCCCTGCTGGGAGGGCGCACGCGCCCTGCAGGCGGTGGCGGATATTGCCGTCCGCGACGGGGCGCTGGTGGACGGTCCGGAACCCGGTTTCCCCATGCTCGCGCATGAGGATCTGGCCTGTCTGCTGCGCAGCTTGTCCATCCACATTGAGCTTGGCCATGCGGCCATGATCGACGTCATTTCGGAGGCGCAACGATGAGAATCAAAACCACCTTGGAAGGCACAGCGCCGTTGCTTTGCAACCGCTTTCACGAGGCTGCGCAGCAGAAAGTTGAGAACGGCAATTCAACCGTGTTTGTGGGGCACAAGGGCACACCGCGAGAGCAGGCCGAAAGCAAGCTCTATCGGGATAGCGACGGTCGTTGTGTGATGCCGGGCCCCAATCTTTTCGCCTCATTGATTGAGGCCGGCAAATTCATCAAGGCGGGCAAGTCCAAACTCAGCACGAACCGTAGCAGTCTGGTGCCGGCGGGGCTGGCGGTAGAGCAGATTGAAATGCTGATTCAGCCCGGCAAATGGGAAGTGGATTCGCGCGCCGTGGTCGTGCCCAGCACGGGCGGGCGGATCATGTGCCACCGACCCCGCTTTGATGCGTGGCGTATCAGCGTTGACCTGGCCGTCGACGAAACCATGTTTGGTGAGCCGGTGGTTCGGGACCTGGTCGATTTTGCCGGCTCACGGGTGGGATTGGGCGACTTTCGTCCGCAGCGCCGGGGCCCGTTTGGGCGGTTCAAGGTCGTGAGTTGGAAGAAGGGATAAGTCATGTGGCAGGGCATGCCTCCGCAGCGCAGAGCTAAGTCCGGCTGGGCCTTGCGATGCACCGCACACCAAGGGTTTTATCGATGAAGTTGGCATGCCCCAGCTGTGGCTTTACCGGTGGTCTGGAAGCGTATTCCAGTGAGGCCGATGCTAGAACGGTGGCGGCGCTGTGCGCCGCCCTTCCAGCCCACTTGGGACCGCTGGTGCTACGGTATCTCGCATTGTTCCGACCGGCTAAACGTGCGCTGGCCTGGAGCCGTGCCCGCAAGCTGCTGGAGGAACTCTCCCCGCTCATTAAAAGCGGCACGCTACGCAAGCGTGGCCGGGATTGGGTGGTGCCGGTGGAGGCCTGGGCGACGGCCATTGAGCAGATGCTCAACATGACCGACAAGCTCCAGTTGCCGCTGACAAACCACAACTACCTGTTTGAGGTGCTGGTGGGCGTCGCCAACCGCGCCGAGGCGGCACAAGAAGCGGAGCGCGAGCAGGATCGTAGGGCGGCCCGTGGCCGCCAGCCAGACAGCGATCACACGTGCCAGGCAAAGCCGCTGGCCAGGGCCTTGCCGACGGACGAGGAAATGATGCAACGGGCGCGCCGGCGCCTGGGAGGCTGAGCATGAAACGCAATCTGCTGAACAAGGATCTGTTGCTGGCCGAGCTGCAAAAACACATCGGCGCGCAAAACGGCATCAGCTGCAACGGGCTGTCGGTCGCCGTCGCCGGCCTGTACGCCAACGCCGCCACCGAACGACAGCTGCGCAAAACGATTGAGGATCTGCGCCGCCAGGGGCACCACATCTGTGGCACCCCGAAAACCGGCTACTTCATTGCCCAGAACGAAGCCGAGCTGCTGGCGACCTGCGGCTTTCTCCACGACCGTGCCATGACCACGCTCACGCAAGTGGCCGCCATGCGGCGGGTCGCGCTGCCGGACATCGCCGGCCAGCTGAGGTTGCGGACGTGACGGGCGTCGTAGGGCGGGCCGCGCCCGCCGCGACACCAACTGCCAATCCTTATTCAACGTGAAACCCAACGCCCGCAACCGCGAGCTCGCCCGCATCCACATGCTCAAGAAGGATCTGGGCCTGGACGACGACACCTATCGCGCCGTGCTTTGGTCGCTGGCGCGGGTGGAGTCGGCGCGGGATCTGGACACGCACGGCAGGCAGCAGGTGATCGCCCACATGCAGGCCAAGGCCAGGAAAGCCGGCGTGGCACGCAAACCCCGCCAGATTGCCGCCTCCGGCAAAGCCCCGCAGATCGCAAAAATTCGGGCGCTGCTGATCAACGCCCCTGGTGGCCGGCGCGATGACGCCTATGCCGACGCGATGGCCCAGCATATGTTCGGCGTCGAGCGCTTCGGCTGGTGTGATTCCGGTCAATTGCACAAACTGATCGGCGCGCTGCAAATCGACCTCAAACGCACCGTAGGGCGGGCCGTGCCCGCCGAACCGCGCGTCCCGTAATGCGCGCGCTCCAGAAGCCCAGGCAGGACATGTTCCAGCAGCTCTCCGAAATCATCGGGGAAAAGGCGGCGGAGGAGCTGTGCAACGGCTGGGGTGGCCTACGCATCTACGTGCCAGCTGCCGCCAGCGATCGGCACCCGCTGACGCTCGCCCTGGGACAACGGGCCACCGGCAAACTCTGCGCGCGATTCAGCGGCGAGACACTCACCATCCCCAAGCTGGACCGCCTGCACCGGCAACGCCGGCACCAGCTGATCGTGCAGGAATACCGGGAAGGCGCCACCGGCAGCGCGCTGGCCCAGAAGTATGGTCTGCATGAGACGACGGTGTACCAGATTGTCGCCCGGTTGGATGCCAAGCGGCAGCGGGAGTTATTCTCATGACGGGCGCCGTAGGGCGGGCCTTGCCCGCCGCGACACCATCGGCCAATCCAAGCGGCGGCCACAGGCCGCCCTACTACTAGCGTCTTTCTCTGAGTGTTTCGGAGATTACCTCAGGGCGGATTTCGTGCTCACGAATGTCCTCATTCGGAGGCATCGTAGGCTCTGGCGGGGTCGGCTGCGCTTCTTCTGGGGGCTCTGGTGTTTCAGGATCGTCTGGCACTGAACTCTCCTCCATTCGCTCGTCTTTCACGATGCGGACGGTGTACGTGGTTTCGCCCTGTCGATTCGATTGGACAAGGTAGGGTGCGACCGATAATGCCAAGAGAAACGCTGCGATGCCAAGGGTCGCGTTGCATTGATACAGGTATCCAGACTTCTTTTTGTTGTTGTCAGCATTTACTTCTGCGGCCTGAGCCAGTCTTTCGTTGAAGTAATCTTCAAATCTCTGGTCCGCTGAAACCTCCCCATTCTTATGGCTCTGGTGCCATTGAAGCAATTCGTCGTAATACGATTTCAAAACGAGTGGCGTCGGAGTGCGCTTATATTTATAGCCAACAAAGCTGCGCCACAAACAGAATGCGGCATAAGCCATGCAAAGCACGGAAGAGACAATTAGTCCAAGGAATGCGAACGTCCAATAATCATTCTGGTATGGAAACTTCTGCCCCATCACAGCGGCAGCGCTTCCCAAGAGCGTCCCAACTGCAAGCGGTAGATTTACGGCGTTGGACAGATATGCCCGATGCTGCCATTCAAACTCGTAGTGATCTTTGAAGTATTCTGCTCTCATTACGAGCCTCCCTATGTCGGAACGATGATCGTCGACTAGCGAATCAGCCAAGCCTTAGATGGCGAAGGGGGAGTCAGTCGCCGACGCTACTTTTTGATGGCGTAGCTCAGCGCATCAATCTCAGCCATCGACTTGCTGACGTTGCCGTTGCGGATCGTACATTCCCCAATGTCTGTGATACGCCCGCCAAACGCATTTCTGCCGGAGAATTTGATGTGCAGCGACTCTTCGTCCCGCCGCGACGAAATCAATCGCGCCGCGCCGGGATCGCTCAATTGTTCGCGGTGCGCCGCAAAGCAGACATAGGCGTCGTTTCCGATAGCCGTGCCGACGGCTGTCTTGAATCCACTCACCCGATCCTCCGGTCCAAACATCAAGAACAAGACCAACACCGCCGCAACTGCGCCCACCACCGCCGCCCAGAACATTCGCGGGTCCATCTGGTTCATCGTGATTCCTCGGTCATTGGCGATTTGAAACGCTCGCACAAGTCATGGCCCTCTGCAACGAATTGACCTGCGACAAAAACTGGTTCAATCTGAATTGAAGCCGGATTGGGGCATCCTGCAAAGCGCTCTTTGCATGGGGTAATCGGGCGGCGAACCGCACCATGTTCGTCATGCACCGCTACATTGCCGTCGTTGCCCCCAAGTTCAAACTGCCGCCGCAGTTGGTGAAGGCCATTGTGATTGTGGAGTCGTCCGGTGACCGCTGGTCCTGGAACCCGGAGCCGCCGTACCGCTATTTGTGGAACGTACGCCAGCAGGCGCCGTTCCGCAAGCTGACGGCGGCGGAAATCAGCAGCGAGAAACCACCGTCTGATTTCCACTCAATGGCGGGCGCGCGTGACGCCGAATGGTGGGGCCAGCAAGCCAGTTGGGGTTACATGCAGGTGATGGGCGCGGTGGCCCGTGAGCACGGTTTCAAAGGCCATTTTCCGGGCCTTTGTGATCCCTTGGAAGGGCTGAACTACGGCTGCAAGCACCTGGCGCATTTACGCAAACGCTTCTTCCGCCGCTACGGCTGGCTGGGTGTGATTGCGGCTTACAACGCCGGTTCACCGCGCTTTGAAAAAGGCACACGCCGCTTTGTGAATCAGGGCTATGTGGACAAGGTGGTGTCGGCGGGTGGCGTCGAGGGTTTGGCATGAGCGGCGCTGTCAAGGGTATGGCGCAATTGCGCCGCTGGCGCCTCCATTTAGGGGCCGCGAACAACCCACGGTGGGCTGGTTGCGCCCATTTGCTGCTTTTTGAAAAGTGTGCGCATAGGGTTGGTGATGCGTCGATTGGACGTATCACAGGGATTCTCAAATGAGCATCCAAATGAAGCACCCGGCCAAGAGCAAAACGGTGTGGACCAATTTGCTCAGCGCAATGGCGATTGAGGCGCTGGCCAATCTGCCGATGTTGCAGCCGCACCTGCCGGACGATTACTACGCCTATGCGTTCTACACGCTGGCGATCGTCAACGTGGGACTGCGTGCCGTCACGCATCAGCCACTGCGCTTGCGGCCACCGGAGAACGTCCAATGAGCGTGCCGGCAGACATTGATTTTGATTTCTGGCGTCTGATCTGGGAAATCGCAGTGACGGTGATTTCACTGTGCGCCTGCATCGCCTGGTTGTGGCTGACCCGGCACTTTGCCCACAAAAAAGATGTGCAGGACGCACACGACGGCATCGAAGAATCGCTGGGCGTGCACAACGACCGCATCACGGTGATCGAGGAAACCCTCAAGCATGTGCCGGGCCGCTTGGATATTCAGGGCCTCCGCACTGAGCTGTCCGGCGTCCGTTCCGAGTTGGCTGAGTTGCGGGGAGAGCAGTTAAGCCAAAACCAGGTGCTGGCCCGCATTCACGAACATCTCTTGAATCGGAGTGCACCGTGAGCTACCGCGACCTTGTGATTGCAGATCTGCGTTTGGTGATTCTGCGCCTGCTGGCCGATGACCAGGACTACCAGGCCAACAGTTCCATTCTGCAAATGGCGGTTGAGTCCTTCGGCCACGGCGTGAGCCGCGACCAGCTCCATACGGAACTGGCCTGGCTGCAAGAGCAAGGGCTGATCAGCGTCGACGAGATCGCCAGTGTGAAGGTGGCCAGGCTGTCCGGACGGGGATTGGATGTGGCCGAGGGACGCGCGAATGTGCCGGGGGTCAAACGCCCGAGGCCGGCGTGATGGCCGGCGTTCGGCATTTTCTTGCCGCACCGTTCGCGGTGGTGGCGTTCATGCTGGGAGCACTTTTCTTGCTGGCCTTTTGCTGGGCCAATTTCGTCGGCGGCAACAACTGGTTGCTGAAACGAGTCGCCAAGCAGTTCGGCTGATGAAACGACGCTCTAAATCCAGCATCGACCGCCTGCCCCCGCCGGTCAAGCAGCGCATTGAGGATTTGCTGAAACAGGATCAGCATACGCTCGACGAGCTGATTCAGGTTTTGCAGTCGGAGTTTCCGTCGCAGCCGCCGCCATCCCGCAGTTCGCTCGGACGCTATAGCAAGCGATTCGAAGAAGTGGGCCGCAAAATCCGCGAGTCACGCGAGGTGGCCAAGGTCTGGGCTGAACGGCTCGGCAATGAGCCCGAAGGCGACATTGGCAAGCTGGTGATGGAGATCCTGCGCACGCTGGCATTCGACGCCACGATGGCGATGCAGGAACCGGACGACGATGGCCAGGTGCAGCTTGATCCGGCCGCCATCAACAAGCTGGCGCTGGCAATGCAGCGGTTGGAAGCGGCGGGCAAGTGGAACATCCAGCGCGAAGAGAAGATGCGCGAGTCCATCGTTTCCGATGTGGAATCCAAACTCACCTCGGCGCCGAAGAAGTTGGATGCGGAGACGCTGTCTTTGGTCCGCCAGGCGATTCGAGGTGAATCATGAGCTTGCCTATCGTGCGGCTGCACCAACGGCAGAAGCGCTGGGTGAAGGATAAAAGCCGCTTCAAAGCCGGGATGATGGCGCGTCAAACGGGCAAAACCTACGGCTCCACCCTGGAGCTGGTGGACGATTGTCTGGACTACGAAATCGGTGCGGGCAAGCGTCGCTGGGTGATTCTGTCGCGCGGTGAACGCCAGGCGCGGGAGGCGATCGAGGAAGGCGTCAAGGCGCACCTGCATCAATACCAGGCGGGCTTTGAGGCGCTGGAAGTGCCGTGGGAAGGCATGAGCGAAAAAGCGCTCGAAGTGAAGCTGCCGGGCGGCTCACGCATCACCGGCGTGCCGGCCAACCCGGACACCGCGCGCGGCTTTTCCGCCAATGTGTTGCTCGACGAGTTCGGCTTTCAGGCCGACAGCCGAAAAATCTGGGGTGCCCTGTTTCCGGTGGTGTCGCGCAGCGACTTGCTGCTGCGCGTGATCAGCACGCCCAACGGCAAAAGCAACAAGTTTTACGAGCTGATGAGCCAGGGCAACCTGGAACAAGAGCTGCGCAGCAAAGGGCACGTTCGGGCCGAGCCCTGGAGCCTGCATTTTTGCGACATCCACCAGGCGATTGTGGGTGGCCTGGACCGCAACGCGGCCGAGCTGCAAGCGGGCATTGGCGACGATGATCTGTGGCGCCAGGAATACTTGCTGGAATGGCTGGACGAGGCCAGCGCCTGGCTGGATTACGATCTCATCAACGCGGTCGAACACGACAAGGCGGGCGACCCGGATGGCTATCTGGGCGGGCCGTGTTTCGTGGGCGTGGACATTGCGGCACGCAACGACCTGTACGTGATCTGGGTGCTGGAACTGGTGGGCGATGTGTTCTGGACGCGCGACATCATTGCCCGCCGCCGGATTTCATTCGCTGAGCAGGACTTTCTGTTTGATCAGGTCATGCGGCGATATCGGGTGGTGCGGGTTTGCAAGGATCAGACCGGCATGGGCGAAAAGCCGGTGGAAGATGCCCAGCGCCGCTACGGTTCTTATGTGGTCGAGGGCGTATTGTTCACCGGCGCCAACAAACAGCACCTGGCCACCACCGCCAAGCAGAAGTTTGAGGACCGCAAGATTCGCATTCCGCTGGGGGATCGTGCGGTGCGCTCGGATCTGCATGCGCTGAAGAAAACCACCACGCCCACCGGCGCGGTGCGCTTTGACGCCGACGGTGATACCGATGGCCATGCCGACCGCGCTTGGGCGTGCTTTCTGGCCCTGTATGCCGGCAGCAGTGGCGGCGTGCAGATCGAATTTGAATCCACCGGCCCGCGTGATACGCGTTCGTCATTGGGTGCCTTTGACGGCACGGCGGATCGACCGGAAACGACGCCATCGGGCTGGGGTGGTGTTGCGGGCGGCAATGACTTTGGAGGCTTCGTCTGATGGATTACGAATACCAGAAAGGCGTGCTGGTGCCGTCCAAGCCGCGAACGGCGGATACGCGGGAGATCGCCACCACGGCGGACGGTCGCGACGTCACACGCGGCTTTGTGGATTCACTGCCGCTGCTGCCGCCGCTCGATCCCGTGCTGCAATCCCGTGGCGGCGATTACCGGGTGTACGAGGAGCTGCTGCGTGATGACCAGGTCAGTGCCTGCTTCCGGCAGCTGCGCCTGGCCGTGGTGGGCGCGGAGTGGAAGGTCGATCCGGGTGGCGACAAGCGCATCGACAAGAAGTCCGCAGAGTTTCTCAAGGAGCAGCTGGACGTGGTCGATTTCGATCGCGCCTTCGACAAAATGCTGTACGGCATCCACTACGGCCACGGCGTGGCGGAATGCCTGTGGGGCCGCGATGGCGCTCAGACCACGCTGGCGAAGATCAAGGTGCGCAAAGCGCGGCGCTTCGGCTTTGGCCCGCAGGGCGAGTTGAAGCTGCTTACGATGAACAATCCGCTCGGCGAGCTGATGCCGCCGCGCAAGTTCTGGACCTTCACTTACGGCGGTGACAACGACGATGATCCTTATGGCATCGGCCTGGCGCACTCGCTGTACTGGCCGGTGTTCTTCAAGCGCAACGGCATCAAGTTCTGGCTGATCTTTCTGGAGAAGTTTGGCCAGCCGACGGCGGTTGGGAAGTATCCTGCCAATGCGACCGTGACGGAAAAGAAAACGCTGCTCAACGCCTTGGGCGCGGTACACACCGACGGCGGCATCATCGTGCCGGACGGCATGCTGATCGAGTTGCTGGAGGCGGCGCGTTCTGGCACCGCGGATTACAAAGAACTGTGCGATCGCATGGATAATGCGATTGCCAAGGTGATCCTGGGGCAGACCGCGACCGTGCAAGGCACGCCGGGTCGTCTCGGCGACGATTCCACGCAGCAAGACGTGGCTGAAAACCTGATTAAAGCGTCTTCAGACCTGCTTTGTCAGTCCTTCAATCTGGGGCCGGCGCGTTGGCTGACGGAATGGAATTTTCCCGGTGCCGCGCCGCCCAAGGTTTGGCGCCAGACCGAGCCGGATGAAGACCTGAATGACCAGGCTGAGCGTGCCGAGCGCATCACCAAAATTGGTTATCGACCGACGCTGCAGAGCGTGCAGGACACCTATCCGGGCGAATGGGAGCCAGTGCCAAAGGGTGCGCTGCCGCCGGACCAGGCGCCGGGCACAGAGCCGGGTGCCGAGCCCGCACCCGAGTTCGCCGAGGACGACGGCGGCGCAGAACGTCCGGATCAGCTCACGGCCTTGATCGCGCAGCGGGCGGATGCGGAGATTTCCGCCTGGGTGGACCAGGCGCGCGATCTGATCGAACACGCAGGGTCGCTGGAAGAAATCCGCGACGGCCTGCTGGCACGGTCCCCCGACATGGGGGTCGATACGTTTGCCGAGCTGATGCAGCGAGCGATGGCGGTATCAACCGTGGCAGGCATCAGCGACGCGGCCGACGACGCCGATGCCTGAAATCGCCGCCGGCTTCCGAAGCATCGAAGCTTCGGAGCGCTTCTTTCGCCAGAAGGTCAACCTGCCGACCAAGCGCTGGGATGATCTGTGGCAGGGGCAGCACGCGCGCGCGTTTGTGGTGGCCGGCGCCACCAAAGATGCCCTGCTCACAGATCTGCGCGAAGCAGTGGATGCCGCCATTTCCGAAGGCGAAACGCTGGAGGATTTTCGCAAGCGCTTCGACGAGATCGTCCAGCGCAACGGCTGGACCGGCTGGCGCGGCGAAAGCTCGGTTCGCGGACGCGCTTGGCGCACGCAGCTGATCTATCAGCAGAACCTGCGCAGCGCCTATATGGCGGGGCGTTGGGAAAGTCTGCAGAAGTTCCCGTACCTGAAGTACAAGCACAACACGGTCAACAATCCGCGCGAGGAGCATCAGGCCTGGGACGGCCTGATTCTGGCGCGGGATGACCCCTGGTGGCAGAGCCACTATCCGCCCAACGGCTGGGGCTGTCGCTGTAGTGCGTTCGGTGTTTCAGCGGCGCGCCTGAAAGCCGATGGCCGCAAACCGGACAAGCCGCCCCCCGGCGGCGATGACAACGTCGCGCCGGAATTCCGGTATCACGTTGGGGAGGCCCACATCGGTCGGCTGCTCAACGAGCAGGATATGCAAATGTGGCGTAATCAAAAGGGCGATGCGTGGGAGCGACTGACGCCCAAAGGGCCGGCCGATTTCGGCCGACCGCCGAAGGTGCCGCTGGACCCGCTGCCGCGTAAACTGACAGGCGTGACGCGAGCCAGCAAAGAGCAATTACGCGACCTGCTGCGCAAGTCGTTGGGTGGCGAGGAGCGTGTATTAGCGCTGAAAGTGTCGCCAGAATTCACTCATCGCGTTGCCGCCAACGTTGAGGTGTTGGCAGAGCATGTTGATCCTGCGCGAGCTCGGGTCATACCGCTGCTGCCGGACGTGCTTGATGAGCCGTTTGAGGTATGGCAGAGCTTTGAGCGCCACAAAGGCACAGGCCGGGTGGTTCTCAGGACGCGCTACGTTCGTGCGTTCGACATGCCGAAAAAGCAAGGCATGGTGGCGGTAGTCGAAGCCATCAAGGGACAACTGGTAGGCTGGACGATCATCCCGACTCGGCTCGGCTACTTGGAGAGGCAGCGGGTCGGACACCTACTATATGGCCGCTGAGTCGCTGCGGGGACCACACAGATTTGCGGCTCTGAGGGCGCAATCACCGGAACATAGGCCGCAACCCGAACCGATGAAAGTAGAGCCAACTCTACCATGACTGACCGCATCGTTATTCAGGTGGACGACGACAAGGCTCAGCGCTGGTTCAGCGAGCTGATGCAGCGCTCCAGCGACATGTCGGGCCTGATGGCCGAAATCGGAGGAGTGCTGACAGAGAGCGCCCAGGATCGGTTCAAGACCGGCACCGCGCCAGACGGCACGCGCTGGGCGCCGCTGAAGGATGGCAGCGGGCGCAGGCCGCTGTTGAAAACCGGCACCATGCGCGATCAGATCGCCCCCACCAGCGGCGCCGCATTCGTGGAGATCGTCGCCAGCGCCAAGCAGGCGCGCTGGCACCAGGAGGGCACCGGCCCCTACGTCATCAGGCCCAAGGGGAAGGCGCTCAAGATCCCCGGCATCGGCTGGCGCAAGTACGCCAAGCATCCGGGCCTGCCGGCTCGGCGGTTCATCGGCTTGAGTCGGTTGGATGAGGAAGGCATCGATCGCCTGGCCGCCGAATGGCTTGACCCGCCGGCTTCTTGAGGCCGCTTTCAGCCCTTTTTGCTGGTACTTTGAAGGGCATTTTTTCCAGCATTCAGGCCGGTTCTTGCCGGTAATTTTCGATTCCGTGATGGTTTTTGTCCCAAAAATGTGACCCAAACCATCTGTCCCACGGCATCATTCAAAATCGGGCCTAAGTTATTGAGTGCCCTCTTGTTTCACCCAATCCCACAATATCCCGCCGTGTCCCAGATCATGTGTCCCTTTGCATGGATGCGGCAACGGTGATGCAGGCCAAATAGCCGGCGCAGCTCAGCTGAGGTGGTGCCCGAAGCCGGACTCGAACCGGCACAGCCGCAAGGCCGAGGGATTTTAAGTCCCTTGCGTCTACCAATTTCGCCATTCGGGCTTCAGCCGTCCACTGAACACGCGGGCCAGAGGCGCAACCGCGCGGACGTACACGGATTCGCGGCCGCCGGAGCTGCCTCAATTAGCCTTGATTAACCTTATGTAACTAAAAGATTTTCCCTCCTCGGACGGTGAAAAATAGCACAGCGGGAATCCATAGGGAATCCGTTCGGCTGCCCTTGACAGTGGCGTGGGTTCGGTGGGCTTTGAAATAGCGTCATTGCACTGACCTGTCGTTGGATGCATTCATCGTGCTGTCGGCGGCGTTGTTGGCCGAATATCCGCCGGGCACGGTGTGCGCGCCTGACGACGGATCCGACAGCGCGAGTGAGTTAAGGACGAATTCATCTGTGCGCTCTAGTCTTCGGCTCCAGAGCTTGTGGTTCACGGGCTCACCAGCGCAAGGAGCGGTCATGAAACAACAAATCTTCAAGGGGCTGATGCTCGGCGGTCTGTTTGCCGGTAGCGCCGTGGCCCAAACCGACCATGCAACGCCCTACCAACCGCAGGCGGAACTCGAGTACGCCGAGGTGGTTTCGGCCCAACCCAAATATCGCAACGTGCGCGTGTCCGAGCCGCGCACCGAATGCTGGGACGAGGCCGTCACCGCCAACACCAATCCGCTGTCTGCAAATCAGTGGCTGAACCAGGGGACCGCCGGCGCGGTGATCGGCGCCATCGCCGGCGGTGTGGTCGGTCATCAATTTGGCGGCGGCAGCGGTCAGGATGTGGCAACAATCGCCGGCGCCTTGATCGGCGCGGGCCTGGGTCACAAGGTGGCGAACCAGAATTTCCACCGCAGCGTGCAGCAAACAACGCCAACCACCATCTACGAAGAGCGTTGTCGCACCATTGAAAATACCCGGGTCGAGCAAAGACTGGACGGTTACGATGTAACCTACCGCTTCGGTGGCCGCCTCTATCACACCGCCATGCAGCAACATCCCGGCAGCCGCATTGCGGTCAATGTGAACGTGGCGCCGGCCACCAACCCCTATCAGTCAGTGAGTTATTGAGCCCGTTGCGGATGCGTACCCTTGGTCCAGTTCTGGCGGCAGCCATCAGCATCAATTGTGTGAGCGCACAGGCGGCGCCGGACTGGCTCCCCCTGCCCAGGCCTCAGCTCGATGGCGGGGAGCTGCGTGACTCGCACCGTGTCGGTCTGAGCGCGGCCGAGGCCGCCAAGGAAGCCAAATCACGCAACGGCGGCGGGCGCGTATTGAGCGTCAATCGTGTGCGCGGTGGCTATCGCGTCAAACTGCTCAAGGACGGTGACATGCGACTGGTATTCGTCGCTGATCGCTGACCTCGAACCATCTTCTTTAGAGAATCCAATCATGCGAGCCCTGGTTATTGAAGACGACCCGCACCTGCGAGCACAAGTGGTGCAGATGTTCACCGACGAAGGTTTCGCGGTGGATCAAGCGCAGGACAGCGAAAACGGCCAATACATGGCGGTGGAATATCCGGTGGACATCGCCATCGTCGACCTGGGTCTGCCCGGCGGCAGCGGCATCGACATCATCCGTCAGGCGCGCAAGAGCGGTCGCTCATTCCCGATTCTGATTCTGACCGCGCGCGACAACTGGCAGAGCAAGGTCGAGGGCCTTGAGGCGGGCGCCGATGACTATCTGGTCAAACCTTTTCATCGCGAGGAATTGCTGGCCAGAGCGCGCGCCCTGCTGCGTCGCTCCGGTGGCTGGGCGCAGCCGCAATTGAGCTGCGGCCCGGTCACCGTCGATACCACCGCCAAGAAAGTCACGGTGAATGAAAAACCGGTGGAACTCACGGCTTATGAGTTCAAGGTATTGGAATATCTGATTCTGCACGCCGGCCAGGTCGTTTCCAAAACCACTTTGACCGAACATCTCTACGCCGAGGACGACGAGCGCGACAGCAACGTGATTGAAGTGTTCATCCGCCGACTGCGCAGCAAACTCGACCCGGACGGCAGCCTGGCGCCCATCACCACGCTGCGTGGTAGCGGCTATCGCTGGGATCTTGCGCGTAGCTGATCCGGCGCATCACATCACGCGACCGGGGGGCGCATGGCAAGCCGCCAGTGGCTGGAGAAGCTGCAACAGCGCTCGCTGCGAAGCCGACTCCTGGTATCGGCCTCCGTGGTGCTGGCGGCCTTCTTCCTGGTCACCGGCGTGGCGCTGGAGAACGCCTTGCGCGACAGCGCCGAACAGGCTCAACGAGACAAGCTGGAAGGGCTGGTTTACGCACTTCTTGCCGCCACCACCAGCGATCGTGATGGTGGACTGACCATCGACACCGCCCAGGTTCCCGACCCGCGCCTGCGCCAGCCCACCAGCGGATTGCGTGCCGCCATGTTCGACGAAAGCGGTATCGCGGTTTGGACATCGGTGTCCTATCTGGAAGTCAGCGCGCCGCATCAACCCGGCGTGGGTCAATGGCGATTCGAGCGCCTGACACAACCCATGGCGTTTGCGATGAGTTACGGCCTGCGCTGGATCGACCTCAACGACGACCCCAAGCGCTACACGGTCGTGGTGCTGGAAGACAGTGCCAGTCTTGATCGACAGCTCAAGGCGTTTCGCCGTGAACTGTTCAGCTGGCTGGCCGCCGCCGCCGCCGCCCTGTTGACCTTGCAGGTGGTGATTCTGGCCTGGGGACTGGCGCCGCTGCGACGATTGGTCAAGGAACTGCGCGGCGTTGAAAATGGCGATCAGACCGAAATCCGTCGGGTGTACCCAGCCGAGCTGCAACCTCTGACCGACGGCCTCAACGCCATGATTCGCAGCGAGCGCAGTCAACAAGGCCGGTATCGCAATGCGCTGGGGGACCTGGCGCATAGTCTGAAAACACCGCTGGCGGTATTGCGTGGCTACCTGGACAGCCAGGAGTTACCGGCGAGTTTGCGCGACCCATTCGGCGATCAGCTGGGCGCCATTCAGCAGATCGCCGATCACCAGCTGCGCAAGGCGGCCACGGCGGGTCGCCGCGTCATGGCCGAGCCGGTGGCGGTGCTGCCGGTGGCCGAAAAAATCGCCGCCGCCTTGCAAAAGGTCTATGCCGGACGCGTGCATTGCCTGCAATTGAAGATCGATCCCAGACTGCGCATCCGTGCGGACAATGACGATTTGTACGAGCTGCTCGGCAATCTGCTGGACAATGCCTGCAAATACGGTGACGGCCAGCTGCGCTGCCAGGTGCGAACCGATCGACGCAGGGTGCTGCTCGAAGTCGAAGACAATGGCCCCGGGTTCCCGGTCGACGCCGCCAGCCTGTTGCAGCGTGGCGTACGCGCCGACAGTCAACAACCCGGCCAGGGCATCGGCCTGGCGGCGGTCGTGGAACTGGTGCGAGCTTACGAAGGTGAAATCGAACTGGGCCGGTCGGATCTGGGCGGTGCAAGGGTTTCGGTGAGCTTGCCCGTGTGATTTCGACCGTGCCCAGACCCGATGCGCTTGAACGTCGGCAAGCGGCTTACACTACACCCCGAGCTTTGAACCCCGGAACATCCAAATGAACGGACTGCCTGATCGCGCCAAGAATATCCTGCTGACGCCGCGCACCGAGTGGCCGGTGATCGCCGAAGAGCCAGACAGCGCCGTCAGCCTGTATCGCCGCTATATTCTGATTCTGGCGGCGATCGGGCCCCTGGCCGGACTGATCAAGCTGAGCCTGTTCGGAATCAGCCTGCCCTTTACCGGCGCCACGGTGCGCGTTGGATTTGGTGCCGCGCTCAGCCAGGCGCTTGTGCAGTACGCCTTGAGTCTCATCGGCGTGTATTTGCTGGCGCTGGTGGTCAATGCGCTGGCGCCCAGTTTTTCCGCGCAGAAGGACCAGACACAGGCGCTCAAGGCGGTGGCCTATGCCTTTACCGCGAGCTGGGTGGCAGGCGCCGCCGTACTGTTGCCCTGGATCGGTTTCCTGCTGGTTCTGGCCGGCGCGGTGTATTCAATCTACCTGTTGTATCTGGGCCTGCCAGCAACCATGAAATGCCCGACCGAGCGCGCCACCGCCTACACCGCAGTGACGGTGATTTGCGCCATCGTGCTGGGGGTGGTGATCAGCAGCGTCACCGGCATGCTGATCGGAAACAACCGCCTGGGCGCCGTGTCAGGCGATGATGACGCCCAGCTCAGCATCCGTCGTGGTGACGAGGAAATTGAAATCGACCTGAACGGGTTCGCCAAACGGATGCAGACCGCCAGCCAGAAGATGGAGCAAGCCCAGAAAAGCGGCGACAGCCAGGCACAGCAGGCGGCGCTGGGTGAGGCGATGGGCGCGCTGTTCGGCGGCGACGGCGAAATCTCCGCGCTGGCGCCGGCCGAGCTCAAACCCTTCGTCCCACAACGGCTCGCCGGGATGGACAGGCAGGGCTATTCGGCTGAGCGCAATAGCGCCATGGGCCTGCAGATTTCGCAAGCACAAGCCAGCTACCAGGCCCAGGGGCGGTCCCTGAAGCTGGAACTCACCGATATGGGCGGTGCGCGCGGTTTGACCGCGCTGGCCGCTTGGGCGCTGGTACAGACCGAGCGTGAATCCGATGAAGGCTATGAACGGGTCTATCGCGATGGCGACCGCCGCATCCAGGAAAAATGGAATGCGAGCGAACAACGCGGAAGCTACGGCCTGGTCATTGGCGAACGCTTTCTGATCGAACTCCAGGCTCAGGGCATGCAAATGGATGAAATCAAGTCCGCTGCCCAGACCCTGAACCTGCAGGGTCTTGAAGCGCTGAAAGATCAGCAGGGTGAATCCGGTTGATGCAGCCTTGGCTCAGCAGGCGATGAAATGTTCGCGGTAGTAGCGCAACTCGGCCACCGAATCACGAATATCGTCCAACGCCAGGTGAGTGGATTGCTTGGTGAAACCGGCGGCGATCTCGGGCTTCCAGCGCGCGCAGAGTTCCTTGAGCGTGCTCACATCCAGGTTGCGATAGTGAAAGTAGCGTTCCAGTTCCGGCATCCAGCGCGCCAGAAAACGCCGGTCCTGGCAGATGGAGTTGCCGCACATCGGTGATACGCCCGGCGGCACCCATTGGCGCAGGAACGCCAGCATCCGCGCCTGCGCCTGCGCTTCATCGATACGGCTTTGCCGGACCCGTTCGGTGAGTCCCGAGCCACCGTGCTGACGCGTATTCCACTGGTCCATCGCCGCCAGCTCTTCCTCATCCTGATGCACCGCGATCACCGGCGACTCGGCCAGGATATTCAGCGCCGAGTCGGTAATCAGCGCCGCCATTTCAATGATCCGGTGACGTTGCGGCTCCAGGCCGGTCATTTCCAGGTCAATCCAGATCAGATTGGATGCGGCTTGCGTCGGGGCGTTCACGAGTTGGAATATTCAGGTGATGAGGTGATTGCGGCATTCTACGGTCGACGCTGCTTCATTCGACAGCCTGCCAACCGGAGTTACCCATGCGTCGCACGTGTATCGCCCTGCTCTGCCTGGTGGTTTTTTCGTCCGGCGCACCGGCACTTTCGGCTCCCCTGGACCGACACCAGGTACCTGACCCACTCAAGCCTTGGGTGGATTGGGCATTGCACGGTCACGAAGATGCGGCCTGCGCGCCGGCATTCGATCAGCCGAATCAGCGGCGATGCAGCTGGCCGCAGCAGCTTTGGCTGCGACTGAACGATGGTGGCGGCACTTTTGCGCTGCAGAGCTGGCAGCAGGCACCGGCGTGGCTTCAGCTGCCGGGCGATGGTCAACGCTGGCCACAGCATGTGCGGGTTGACGATCACCCAGCCGCCACCGTGATGCACAACAGCCGGCCGGCGGTGTGGATATCCAATCCCGGACAGCGGCGCATCAGCGGACGTTTCCACTGGCGGGGCTTGCCGCAAACCTTGCCGCTGCCGCCCGCAATCGGACACCTGAACCTGCGGATCAATGGCCTGCCACAGCCACAGGTCTATCGTGAGCGTGATGGTCGCCTGTGGCTGACGCGCGAAACCGCCGACGGCCAACCGAAGAACGATCAACTCAAGCTGCGGGTATTCCGACTGATCCAGGACCAGGTGCCGCTGCGGGTACAAACCCGGTTGCAGCTCGAGGTTGGCGGTCAGGCCAGGCAAGTGCTGATCGGGCCGGCCTTGCTGCCGGGCACCATTCCGGTGAGCCTCAACAGCCCCTTGCCGGCACGCCTGGAAGAAAATGGCCAGCTGCGACTGCAACTTCGGCCCGGCGTATGGACGGTGCAGCTGGACGCGCGCAGTCAGGACACGCTGAACAGCCTGTCGATGGCCAACGCCGAGGCACCCTGGCCACAACAGGAAATCTGGTCGTTTCGCGCTGATCCGGCGTTGCGGCTGGTAGAAGTTCGCGGCGCACCTGGTCTGGACCCGCGCCAGACCGACCTGCCCGAAGCCTGGAAGGATCTGCCGGCCTATTTGCTCAGGCCGCAAACCGAGCTGGTGCTTGAACAAAAGCAGCGCGGACACCGCGGTGCGCAAGCCGATCAACTGCGGCTGCACCGCCGGATGTGGCTGGACTTTGACGGTCACGGCGCCACGTTTCAGGACCGCATCAACGGTGAAGTGCCGTTGCGGTGGCGGCTGGACCTTCATCCGCCGCTGAGCCTGGGACGCGCCGAACTCGACGGCGAGCCGCAAATGATCACCGCCAATGAAGCGGCGGCCGGCATCGAGCTGCGACGCAGTCACGTCCGTTTGATCGCCGACAGTCGCGGCCAGGGCGGCCGCCGCAACATCCCGGTCAGCGGCTGGAACGCCGAGCTGCAATCGGTTGAAACCGAGCTGCACCTGCCGCCCGGCTGGCGACTGTTGGCTGCCCCCGGTGCAGACAAGGCGCCCGCGGCCTGGATCAGCCAATGGACACTGCTGGACCTGTTTGTGGTGCTGGTGACCGGCATCGCCGCCGCACGCGTATTCGGCAAGGCCACCGGGCTGTTGACGCTGGGCGTGCTGGTGCTGAGCTGGCACGAACCCGGCGCGCCACGCTTTGCGTGGTTGAATCTGATTGCCGTCATCGCGCTGCTGCGCGCCCTGCCCGAGGCTTACCGAAACAGCCGGCTCGAAGCTTTTGTGCGTCGCTATCAGGCGTTGTCGATGCTGGGATTGCTCCTGATTGCATTGCCCTTTGCCCTGTTGCAAGTGCGTGCCGCGTTCTACCCGCAACTGGAAAACGAGCCGATGCCAGGGCTTGCAACGCACTCGGTCGATCCCGCGAAACCACCGCCACGGATGGACGCCGCCATCGCGCCCGCCGCGGCGCCGCTGGAGAAGATCAGCCGTTTGGCCGACAAAGTGGACGCAAGCGCCGCAAGCACGGGGTATTTGCAAAACCCCGCCGCCAGCATCGACACCGCGGCCACAACACAGACCGGCCCCGGCGTTCCGCGGTGGCACGGCAATGTCACCAGACTCAACTGGTCCGGACCCATCACCCAGGCGCAGACCTTCTCCCTGTGGTTGATGCCGCCCTGGCTCAGCCGTTGCCTGAAACTGCTCAACGTCCTGCTGCTTGGCCTGTTGATCGCGCGCTGGAGCCTGAGACAAGGCGCGTTCCAAAGCCGGTTGCGGCAGATGCGCTCCACCGCAGGCGCTGGCGGCGCCGCCCTGCTGCTGTGTGTTTGCGCGCCATTGTTGTTGCACAGCCCACCGGGCCTGGCTGAATCCACCGCGCCCGCAGCGGCGCCGACCGCGCCGCAGCCGCCGCCGTCGCTCCTGGATGAATTGCGATCCCGCCTGCTGGCGCCGCCGCCGTGCATGCCCAGGTGCGCGGAAATCGCCGCCATGCAACTGGATCTGGAGGCGCAGGGGCAACTTCAGATCACCCTGCGGGTGGATGCGGCAACCCAGATCGGGATTCCCTTGCCGGTTCCGCTGTTGACCGACAAGGCGGATCAGCCAAGCTGGCAAGCGCAATCGGTCACCGTCGATGGCGAACGCGGCGTCATCCGCCGTGACCCCGATGGCAGCCTCTGGTTACGGCTGGATGCCGGTCGGCATCAGGTCCGCATTCACGGCCAGCTGGGCTCACACGCGCGGGTTGAGCTGCCCTTGAAGCTGGCGCCAAGGCAATTGCAGTGGCGCGTTTCCGGCTGGCGCATCAGCGGCGCTGTGCGACACCCCAGACCCGGACAGGTCATCGCGCTGGAACGCGCCCAACCGCAGCGCATGATGATGCAGACCTCATACAAGACGCAGCCGATCCCCCCACTATGGCTGTTTTCACGCCACTTCGAGCTGGGACGCCAGTGGCAGATTCTCAACGAGCTGAACAGGCGTGGCGACCATGATGCGCCGGCGGTGCTGGCCCTGCCCCGCTTGGATCAGGAACTGGTCACCGGCGATGCGGTGCGGATCAGCGGCGAGCAAGTGCTGGTGAGCTTTGCCGCCGGACAGCGTCAACTGCGGTGGCGGTCCAGTCTGCCGGTGGCGCATCGATTGCAACTGCAGTCCAGCACCCAACCCGGCGTGTTCGAGCACTGGCGCTTTGATATCGACGCCAGCTCCAATCCCACTTTCAGCGGTTTGAACGCGGTGGCGTGGGAACAGGATCAGCAGCGGCGCGCGCTGTTCAGGCCCTGGCCAGGGGAGTCGCTGAGCGTCGAGCTGCGCAAGTCCGAGGCCATCGCCGGCCACACGCTGACCCTGGAGCACTCACAGTTGACGCTGACCCCCGGCAAGCGCGTGGGCCGCATGGTGCTGCAACTGGACATCCGTGCCGGACAGGCCAGGCAACACGCGTTGCCCATCCCCGAAAATCTGACGGTCAATGCGCTGCAAGTCGATGGACGGGAACAGCCACCGCGCATCGAACAGGGCGCATTGATACTTTCCCTGAGCCCGGGTCTGCAACAGATCACCATCGATCTGGAACACGCATCCGGGCTGCGGATGCACCAGCGCTTTCCCCGCTTCGATCTGGGCCTGGCAGGCGTCAACGCCGGCTTCCGCCTGAATGTGCCCGCTGATCGATGGCTGTTGATGACCGGCGGCCCACGGCTGGGCCCGGCGGTGCAGTTCTGGTCGGTACTGGCGTTGATCCTGATACTGGCCATCGTGCTCGGCCGTAGCCGACTGACGCCGCTTGGCCCCGTCGCCTGGGCGCTTCTGGGCATCGGCCTGTCGCAACTCTCCCCTTTCGGCGCACTGGTGGTGGTGGCCTGGTTTCTGGCGCTGTCGCTGCGCGCGCAATGGGTCCCCGGGCTGTCGGCGCCGCGATTCAACCTGCTGCAAGTCGGGCTGGCGATATTGACGCTGGCGAGCCTGGCGCTGTTGTTCGCGGCGGTGGCCAAGGGGCTGTTGGGCCACCCGCAGATGCAGGTTGCCGGCTACGCTTCGACGCCGCATCAGTTGCACTGGTTTGACGACCGGCACGACGGTGTACTCGCCACGCCCTGGGCGCTGAACGTATCCATCTGGGTGTATCGCGGCCTGATGCTGTTATGGGCACTGTGGATGGCCAACAGCCTGATCAGCTGGCTGCGCTGGGGCTGGCAACGCTATACCGAGCATGGCCTGTGGAAAAAACGCGACAATGACCCCGCCACCACCGCTACGCCAACCAACCACACATGAGTCAGCTCAGCCAACAACATTGCAGGACGGATGTACACGCGCTGGACGCGGCGACCCTGCACGAGCGCATGCGGCACCTGAGTTCACGCTGGCAACTTGCGCGCGACCAAAAAGCCCTCATCGGCGAATTCGAATTCGACAACTACTACCAGACCCAGGCGTTCGTCAACGCGGTGGCCTATATTGCCCATCGGCAGGATCATCACCCGGACATCGAATTCGGTTACCGAAGCTGCCGCGTTCGCTGGTGGACCCACAGCGTCAACGGCATCAGCGAAAACGATCTGATCTGCGCGGCCCGGATCGATGCGCTCGAAGACAGCTAGATTTGCGTGCGACCGCCAAAGGCCTGTGACAAGGTAGAGCCGTCCACGTATTCCAGCTCACCGCCCATCGGCACCCCCTGCGCGATGCGCGTCACCTTGATATTGGCGGCGCGCGCCATTTCCGCCAGGTAATAAGCCGTGGCTTCGCCTTCGACGGTGGCGTTGGTGGCCAGAATCAGCTCCTTGATTTCGCCCTGATCGAACTGATCCTGCAACACCGACAAGCCCAGCTCCTCGGGTCCGATGCCGTCCAGCGGCGACAAACGCCCCATCAGCACGAAATAGCGGCCGTGATAAACGCCACTGGATTCGATCGCCATCAGGTCCGCCGGCCCTTCCACCACGCACAACTGACCGCTGGCGCGGCGCGCCGCCGAGCAGTAACTGCAAGTATTTTCCTCGCAAAACATCCGGCACTGCTCACAACGCCCGATCCCGGCCAGCGCTTCTGATAATGCGCCGGCGAGCGCCTCCGCGCCCTGCCGATCCCGGTCCAGCAAGTGAAAACTCATCCGTTGCGCGGACTTTGGCCCGACGCCGGGCAGCCGGCGCAGGGCTTGAATCAGGCGGGAAAGACGCGGCGAGTATGGAGTCATCGTCGATGGCGTGGCCGGAACGCAGGGCGCTTGAGTCTAAACTGCCGCGCCTATGGAATGGCTCCCACAATTGCCGATGCTGTGCGCAATCGCGCTGCTGGCCGGATTTGTCGACGCGGTCGCCGGCGGCGGCGGTCTGATTCTGATTCCCGGATTGATGTTGTTGCTGCCCGAAGCCCCCATCGCCGCGCTGTTGGGCACCAACAAGGCGGTTGCCATCTGCGGCACCGGGGCGGCCGCCTGGCAATACAGCCGGCGCGTCGCCGCCGCCTGGAACCTGGTGATTCCCAGCGTGCTCGGCGCATTGATCGCCGGTTATCTGGGTGCCGCCACTGTCAGCCATCTGGATGAGCGTCTACTCAGACCCCTGGTTTTGGTCATCCTGAGTGCGGTGTTGATCTGGACACTCACCAAAAAGGAAATGGGCCGGGTGCACGCGCCGCGCTGGTCGGGCAGCACCCAGATCGGGCTGGGGCTGGTGGTGGGCGCGGCCATCGGCTTTTACGATGGCTTCATCGGCCCCGGCACCGGCAGTTTTCTCATGCTGGTTTTTGTCAGCCTGTTCGGTTTCAGTTTCCTCAACGCCTCGGCCACCGCCAAACTGGTGAACGTGGTCACCAACCTGGCGGCGCTGGCCTATTTCCTGCCCAATGGACAGGTCATCTACCAGGCCGCGATTCCCATGGCGGCATGCAATCTGGTTGGCGGCATCCTCGGCGCGCGGCTGGCGATTCGCCGGGGTAACGGTTTCGTCCGTCTGGTTTTCGTTTTGGTGGTCGGCACCATGATGCTGCGCTTGGCATGGGAAACCTGGGCGGCCTGAACGCCCGGCGGCGAGCACAAGACATTGGCTCGCGCAAGGTCTACTATCGGTGTGCGCGTCGGTTGCGCCAGAACCAACAACGAATCATCCGGAGGACAACATGAAAAAACTCGGCATCGCCGCCTTGGCCTGTTCAGGGCTTTTGTTCGCACATCAGGCCAGCGCCGGCTCCGAAGGCGCGGTGGACCTCTACTACATTCCCAGCGCCGAGTTCGAGGTGGACGTCGACGGCTTCGGCGAATCCGAGTTCGACGATGGCGACGGCTTCGGCGCCAAGGCCCGATTCGCCCTGGGTTCGCAGCTATTCATCGCCGGCGAATATCAAACCGTCGAATACGAGGAGCTGGGTGGTTTGCCCATCGATGGCGAGCTGGACCAAATCCGCGGCGGACTGGGATTCTGGATTGGCGCGGATTCGCCGTTCTATGTCGCCGCAGAGGCGGTGCATCTGGACCTGGACACCGGCGACGATGGCGACGATGAAACCGGCTTTGCGGCGCACCTGGGCGTGAATGCCCCGCTCGGCGAATCCATCAACCTTTACGGTCAGGCCGGCTATATCGACGTCGACGGTGACGGCCTCGAACTGCTCGGCGGCCTGGCCTTCCAGGTCACCCAGACCCTCGCCCTGTTCGCGGACTACCGCCACACCACACTGGACGACGACGGCGTGGAAATCACGTTTTCCGACTTTCGCGCGGGCATTCGCCTGGCCTTGCTGTGAGTTCAGGCCCGAATGGGTCACGAGGGTCGCCAGTGATAGCGCATTAGGCTCGGCCATGGGCGAAGCTCATGGTCCGGGCCACGTCATCCAGACCCAGCTTGAGCTGTAACAAGCGGTCCAGGCCCAGCGCCACGCCGGCACATTCGGGCATGCCCGCAGCCAGCGCATCGATCAGCGGCTGATCGAATGGCGGCAGCTGCTTGCCGAGCCGCCGTCGCCAATCCTGATCCGCCTCGAAGCGCGCGCGTTGGGTCGTGGCGTCGGTCAGTTCCTGAAAACCATTGGCCAGCTCCACCCCGTTCCAGAACATCTCGAAGCGTTCGGCCACCGGCGGTTCATCAGCGCGCACACGCGCCAGTGCCGCCTGGCTGGCCGGAAAGTCGAACACGAACACCGGCACCGGCCACCCCAACCGCGGTCCGACCAACTGGCTCATGAACAGATCCAGCCACAGGTCGGGATCGGCGCGCTCGGCATCGCTCAGATTCAGTGGGATCGAAACATCGCTTTGCGCGGCCGCGCGTGCCAGCGCGCCGGCACCCAGCGCCACCGCATCGAATCCCAGCGTGGCGGCAAAAGCCTGGCGGTACGTGATGCGTTCAAAGCGCGCCGAAATGCCCAGCAGGACGTGCAGCAACGCCTCGCATTCGGACATCAACATCTGATAATTCCAGCCCGGCCGATACCATTCCAGCAAGCGGAATTCCGGATTGTGGTGCCGTCCCTGCTCATGGCGACGAAACACCGGGGCGATCTGGAAAATCGGCCCGGCGCCGGCGCAAAGCAGACGTTTCATCGCGAATTCGGGCGAGGTCTGCAACCAGCCGCCGCCCGCAACTTCGAAAGATTCGATGTGCCGGTCCACCGTCGCATGCGCGGACAAGGCCGGGGTATCGACTTCCAGTACCTGGCGCTCAAAAAAGAATCGACGCACATCTGCGTACAGCCGTGCGCGTGCCCTGAGCGTTTCCAGTGTCGCGGACGGACGCCAGGTTTGGTTCACCTCACCGGGTTCGGAGGCGCTCACCAGAGGACGGCTTCAATGCCTGATCGGCAGGAGATCCCTGGCGCGCTGCGCTCGGGATGATCGCGCTTGACGCGCGATCACTTGCCGACGCGACCCAGATATTCGCCGTTGCGGGTATCCACCTTGATCATCTCGCCCTGTTGCACGAACAGCGGCACGCGCACCACGGCGCCGGTTTCCAGCGTCGCCGGTTTGCCGCCGCCGCCGGAGGTATCGCCGCGCACGCCCGGATCGGTTTCGGTGATCAGCAGTTCGACCGAATTGGGCGGCGTCACCGACAGCGGCACGCCGTTGAAGAACATCACCTTGCAGGTTTCTTCGCCCTTGACCCACTGCGCCACGTCAGCTGCGGCGGTGGCGCTGGCCTGCACCTGTTCGTAATTGCTCGGGTTCATGAAATGCCAGAACTCACCGTCGTTGTAGAGATACTGCATGTCCACTTCGTCGATGTCGGCCAGTTCCAGCGAGTCGCCCGATTTGAGCGTGCGATCCAGCACCCGGCCGCTCTTGAGATTGCGGATCTTCAGCGTATTGGTGGCCTGACCCTTGCCCGGCTTGCGGTGCTCGTTCTCCATGATCACGTAGGGATCTCCATCCAGGAGAACCTTGGTGCCGGATTTCATTTCGTTGGTACTGACCGTTGCCATGAAAAATCTGCCTTTTGTGCCGCCCGAACGGGCCATGTGAAAATGGGGCGAAATAATAGCGCTTCCCCCCGTGTGGCGTTGCGATACCGAGCCGATGAAGCCGGCGCTCACTCTGGGTGGCTGGCAAGGCGCGACGACGCGGCATCGCGGACACGATGGCGAGCAGGCGCAACGCAGTCCGTCACCAAAAGGGACGGCGAATTCACAAGATGAATGATGGAACAACACACGACCTCTCAACAGTCCGGCAACTGGCAACAGGCGCTGCGCGAGGCATTTACCGAGCCGCGGGCCTTGCTGCACTATCTGGAGCTGGACCCGGATCTGCCGTTGCTGGCGGCGCGGGATTTGCGGCATTTCCGCTTGCGCGTGCCGCGCGGTTTTGCGGCGCGGATGAACAAGGCGGATCCGAATGATCCGCTGTTTCTACAGGTCTGGCCGGCGCCCGCCGAAGCCACGCCGCAAGCCGGATTCGAGCTCGATGCGGTTGGCGACAGCTTGGCCGCACGCACACCCAATCTGCTGCACAAGTATCACGGTCGCGCGCTGTTGATCACCACCGGCGCCTGCGCGGTGCATTGCCGTTACTGTTTCCGGCGGCATTTTGATTATCACGAAAGCACCGACAAGCGCTGGACGCAGGCGCTGGAGATGGTGGCGCGTGATGCGACCATCAGCGAACTCATCCTGTCCGGCGGTGACCCCTTGTCGCTCAGCAACCAACGTCTGGCGGCCTTGTTCGGCGCGGCCGCGCGCATCCCGCATCTTGTCCGCATTCGTATCCATACCCGCCAGGCCGTGGTATTGCCCGAACGCATCGATACCGAGCTGCTGGGACTGCTGGAGGCGCTGCCGATGCAAAAAGTCTGTGTGATTCATGCCAATCATGCCCGCGAAATCGACGCCAACGTCAGTCAGGCGTTGCAGGCCATCGCCCGCACCGGGACCACCCTCCTGAATCAGTCGGTCTTGCTGCGTCGCATTAATGATTCCGCACAAGCGCTTGTTTCGCTTTCGGAACGGCTATTCAGTTGCGGCGTATTGCCCTACTATGTGCACCAGCTTGATCGGGTACAGGGAAGCGCGCACTTTGAAGTGCCGGACGATCAGGCCAGGAAAATCATGGAGGAAGTATCCGCGCAGCTTCCGGGTTATCTGGTCCCCAGACTGGCTCGGGAAATTGCGGGTGAACCGGGCAAAACGCTGATCTCATGGTAAAGGCACCGCCAACGCTGTCATTCGACGATGCGCCGATCAAGGCCGGCACCCTGCTGGTGGTCGATGAGGTCGAGGAAAGCGCAAAACGCATCGAAAGCCGGCTGCGATCCGCCGGCCATCGGATTCGCGCCCGCTGGATCAAGGATATTTCCGCCCTGGGCCCGGAGCTGGAGCGCATCCGTCCCGACCTGATGCTGATCTCGGTGCGTCAGGATCTGAGCCTGTTGCAGACGGCCGTCGAACAGGTCAGGCGTGTGGCGCCCGCGCTGCCAGTTCTGGCGCTGAGCGAACAGCTGACGCAGGATCAGGTCGCCAGCGTCACCGAACTGGGGGCTTCTGATCTGGTCGCCACCGGCAGCGCCCGCTTGCAGGCGCATTTGCTCCGGGTCTGCCTGCGCGAATTTCATCGCTACCGCCAGTGGCGCGCCCTGGCAAAAACGCGCGCGCGGCTGGCCGATTACGAGGCCCGCTACGCCCAGCTCATGTCAGGCACCGCCGACGCGGTGGCGCACATTTCAGAAGGCATCATCAACGAGGCCAATCCGGCATTCGCCAGCCTGTTGGGACATGAAACCGGCGAGGCACTGATCGGCCTGCCCTTGATGGACATGGTTGCCGCCACCGATCAGGCGCGAATCAAGGCGCAGCTGCGCAAGCTGTCGCAAGGCAAGTCGGATCAAGGCAAACTCGACTGTGCACTGCTCGATCAGGCTGGCGACGCGCTGCGGGTGAAGGCACAACTGACCCGTAGCGACAGCGGCGGTGAGCAATTGATTGAACTGCTGATCCGTGCCGAAGCCGCAAATGAGGATCAGGCAACGGCCATCGCACCCAACCGCGGCGCCTTGTTTTCAGCACTGCAGACGGCGCAGCGGTCAAACTCGGGCCAGCATCTGTTGCTGGTGGTGGTTGACAGCATGCACACGCTGGAAGAACGCGTCGGCTATGACGAGGTCGAGCTGGTGCTGGAGCAATTGGCAACCAAGCTCAGCAACCATCTGGATCAGAACGAGCGCCTGTTCGAGTTTTCCAAGCACGAATTCGCCGTGCTGCTGGGCAGGCACCGCGAGCACACGGTGGGCGCGTTTGCCGAAAGCATTTGCAGCGGCGTTGGCGGGCAGGTGTTCAGCACCCCGCGCCATGAAACGCAACTGTCGGTCAGCGTTGGCGTCTGCAAACTCAGCGCCGACGAAACCATTGCCGAGCAAATGGGACAACTGGTGCGCGACACCCGCCGGATTTCCGCCGGTGGTGGCGCTCAGACGCAGATGGTGGGCGCCGCCAATCAGGCACGCATGCAGGAACGTGAATCCGAACAGAAAGCCCAATGGGTGCGACAGGCGTTTGATCAGCAACGCGTGCGCCTAGCCTACCAGACCATCGCCAGCCTGGAAGGTGAACAGATTCAGCACTACGATGTCCTGTTGCGGCTGATCGACGTGCAAGGCCAGGAGGTGCCGGCAACCGAATTCATCCGCGCCGCGGAGAAATTTGATCTGATGCAGCGCATCGATCACTGGGTCATCGAACGGGTGCTGCAAGCGCTGAGCCAGACCAAGCCCCGGCCCAGCGGATCAACCCTGTTCGTGCGTCTGTCCGAATGCAGCCTCAAGCAGCTGGATGAATTTGTGAAATGGATCAAGCCGGCGCTGAAGAAAGTGCCGGTTCAGCCCGGAGAGCTGTGCCTGGGGATTCCGGAAAAAGCCCTGCAGAATCACCTGCGCAAGGCCACGCTGCTGCTTGAGTTTCTGCACAGCGCCAACATCGGCTTCGCCATCGACCGTTTCGGCGGTAGCGCCAATTCGGCGCAGCTGCTGAACCATCTGGATGTGGACTTTCTCAAGTTCCACCGTTCCTTCACCCATCACTTTGACCGCGAAGCCAATCAACGCAAGATCGCCAATCTGATGGGCCTGGCCAAGCAGAAAGGCATCAAGTCAATCGTCAGCCATGTCGAGGACGCCGACGTGATGGCGCGCATGTGGCAGATGGGCGTGAACTACATCCAGGGCTATCACATCCAGCAGCCGGAAACGCTGGAACTGGCCGACGGCTCCCAGGCGAGTTGAACCCGGCCGGCACTAGTGCCGGCCGATGCACAAGGCGGCCGCGCGCTATTTGGCGTTGCCCGCGGCTTGCAGCGCCGCGATGCGCTCTTCCAGCGGCGGATGCGTCATGAACAGACGCCGGGCGCCACCCACCACACCGAAGGCGGACACCTGTTCCGGCAGCGAAGACTGCGCCTGACCGGACTTCAGGCGTTCCAGCGCGGAAATCATCTTGCGGCGTCCTGCCAGGTGCGCGCCGCCGGCGTCGGCGCGGAATTCGCGTTGGCGTGAGAACCAGCAGACGATGGCGCTGGCCAGGATGCCAAACACCACCTGCAACACCATCACGGTGATGAAATACCCCGGCCCGGTGCCGCGATCACTCTTGAACACGGCGCGATCAATGACATAGCCGACAACGCGCGACAGAAACATGACGAAGGTGTTGACCACGCCCTGAACCAGCGTCAGCGTCACCATGTCGCCGTTGGCGACGTGGCTGACTTCGTGGCCCAGCACCGCCTCCACCTCGTCCTGGCTCATGTGCCGCATCAGTCCGCTACTGACCGCCACCAGCGCTTCGTTCTTGTTGGCGCCGGTGGCAAAGGCATTGGGCTCGGGCGCATCGAAAATCGCCACTTCCGGCATGCCGATTCCGGCGGCGCGCGCCTGCCGCTCCACCGTGTTCAGGAGCCACATTTCCGCCGAATTCTGCGGTTTTTCAATCACTCTGGCGCCGGTGGCGCGCTTGGCCATCCATTTCGACATCAGCAGCGAAATGAAGGCGCCGCCAAAACCGAATACCGCCGAGAACGCCAGCAACATGCCCAGATTCAACCCGTTCTGGGTCAGATAACGATCCACCCCCAGCAGGCTGGCCACGATGGACAACACCAGCATCACCGCCAGATTGGTGCCCAGGAACAACAGGACGCGTTTCATTGCTTTTGCTTCCTTTGAGAAATCACTGTATGACCGCACGCAATATTGGGCAATCCGCCCCGAAATCAAGCCTCATCCTGCGTTTTTTTCTTTTCGTTGCCGAGCACCGGACGCATCGCATTGACCGCGCGCAAGCCACGCGGCAGATGCGACCCGCGCGACGCCCGCGCGCCCTGATAATGCGCCCAGTCGGCGGGCTTGAGCGTCAAAGTGCGTCGACCGCATTGCAGGTTCAGTTGATCCTGCGGCCCGATGACCGCGCAATGGCTGACGCGGTCTTCGCCTTTCAGGCTCATCAGCTTGTTGCCCTTGCCCTTGGCCAGCTCCGGCAATTCGCTGACCGGGAAAACCAGCATACGGCCTTCGGCGCTGACCATTGCCAGCTGCGCCTGTTCCGGTTCGGCCACCACCGTCGGCGGCAGCGGCGCCACCTTGAGCGTGATGACGGCCTTGCCGGCGCGCTGTCTGGAGGATAAATCCCGCAGCTTGACCAGGAACCCATAGCCATCCTGTGATGCCATCAGATAGCGTTCGGCGTCGCCGCCCATGATCAGATCGTGGATCTTGGCTCCGTTCTGAAGGTCCAGCTTGGTGGTCACCGGTTCGCCCTGTGAGCGCGCCGACGGCAGCTCGCGCGGGTTGAGCGTATAGCAGCGTCCTTTGGAATCCAGCAGGATCAGCAGTTGATTGCTGCGCCCGCAAACATGCGTGAGGTATTCATCCCCCGCCTTGTAGGACAGCGTGGTGGGGTCCAGCTCATGACCCTTGCCGGCGCGAATCCAACCGGCCTTGGACAACACCACGGTGATCGGCTCGGCCGGCAAGGCTTCGGTCATGGAAATCGCCTGCGCCGGCGGTTTGGCGCTGATCGGGCAGCGCCGCTCATCACCGTATTTGGCGGCATCTTCGGCAAGTTCGTCGGCGATCAGTTTCTTCAGCAGACCGTCATCGGACAGCAAGGCTTCCAGCCGCGCGCGCTCGGCGGCCAGCTCTTCCTGTTCGCCCTTGATGCGCATTTCCTCCAGCTTCTGCAAGTGACGCAGCTTGAGATCCAGAATCCACTCGGCCTGCACATCCGACAGCGCGAAGCTGCTCATGAGCTTGGCCTTGGGGTTTTCCTCGAAGCGGATAATGCGGATCACCTCATCGATATTCAGATAGGCGATCAACAGACCTTCGAGAATATGCAGCCGGTCCACCACTTTTTGCAGGCGGTGATTCAAGCGCCGGGTGACGGTGTCGAAGCGGTATTGCAGCCATTCGGTCAGGATCTGCTTCAGGTTCTTGACCTTGGGCCGACCGTCCAGACCAATCATGTTCAGATTGACCCGATGGCTGCGCTCCAGGTCGGTGGTGGCGAACAGGTGCGCCATCAACTGTTCGGCGTCCACGCGGTTGGAACGCGGAATCAGCACGATGCGGGTGGGATTCTCGTGGTCCGATTCGTCGCGCAGGTCTTCCAGCCAGGGCAGTTTCTTGGCACGCATCTGCTCGGCAATCTGTTCCTGCACCTTGCTGGGCGACACCTGATACGGCAGCGCGTAAATCACCAGACCTGAACCATTGGCCTCTTTCTCCCAGCGCGCGCGGGCGCGAATCTGGCCGTAGCCGGTCTGATACACCTTGGCCAACTCGTGCGGCTCGGACACGATTTCACAGCCGGTGGGAAAGTCCGGCGCCGGCACCTGCTCGCACAAGGTTTCGATCTGCGCATTCGGATGCTTGAGCAAGTGCAAGGCGGCTTGCACCAGCTCGCGCAGATTGTGCGGTGGGATATCGGTCGCCATGCCCACCGCGATGCCGGTGGTGCCGTTGACCAGCACGTTCGGCAAACGCGCCGGCAACAGCTTGGGCTCCTGCAGCGAACCGTCGAAATTGGGCTGCCAATCCACCGTGCCCTGCCCCAGCTCGGACAGCAACACCTGCGCGTAGGCGCCTAGCCGCGACTCGGTATAACGCATGGCGGCAAAGGATTTCGGGTCGTCCGCCGAACCCCAGTTGCCCTGCCCGTCCACCAGCGGATAGCGATAGTTGAAGGGCTGCGCCATGGTCACCATGGCCTCGTAACAGGCGCTGTCACCGTGCGGATGGAATTTGCCGATCACATCGCCCACGGTGCGGGCGGATTTCTTGTGCTTGCTGCTGGCGGACAGGCCCAGCTCGGACATGGCGTAGACGATGCGTCGTTGCACCGGCTTGAGACCGTCCGCCACATGCGGCAGCGCGCGGTCCAGCACCACGTACATCGAATAATCCAGATAGGCGCGCTCGGCAAACAGGCGTAGCGGCAGGCGCTCGGTTTCCAGTTCGGTTTCGGTTGGGGTTTGCATGGTGCGGTTGGGAATCAGGTGAAATCGGTTTGCGAACTACTCATCTTGGTCGTGTTCGGCAATCAGCCGGATGAAGGCATCGGCGTACTGCTCCAGCTTGCGCGCGCCCACGCCGTTGATACGCGCAAAGCTGCGTGAATCGGTGGGTCTGCATTCGGCCATCTCACGCAAGCTGGCGTCGGAGAAAACAACATAGGGCGGCACCTGCTGCGCGTCGGCAAGCTGTTTTCTGAGCCGTCTCAGCGACGCGAACAGGCCATGATGCCGCTGATCCAGATTATCCAGCACCCGTGCCTGACGCTTGCCGGACGACGCAGGCTCGAGCTCCACCACCACGCTGACTTGCTGCTCACCGCGCAATACGGCGCGGCTGTTGGACGTCAGGCGCAGCACCGGAAAGCCATCGTGGGTTTCCTGCAGCAGGTTCTGATGCAACAGGCTGCGCAACAGCGCGCGCCACTGGCGCTGGCTGCGCGACTTGCCGATGCCGTAAGTGCTCAGCTGCTGATGGCCGCGATCCAGCACCTTCTGATTCTCCGATCCGCGCAGAATGTCGATCACGTGCGCGGCGCCAAAGCGTTCGCCGCGTTGCGCCAGCCGCGCCACACAGGACAACAGCTGTTGCGCCTCGGTGGTTTGATCTTCCATCTCGCGCGGCTCGCAGCAATTGTCACAGGCGCCGCAAGCGCCCTGATGCGCCTCACCGAAATAACGCAGTTGCACCGCCCGCCGGCATTCACCGGACTCGGCGTAGTCCAGCACCTGCCGCAATTGATGCCTGGCGATGCGTTGTTCGGCCTCCAGCGGCTCGCCGCTTTGCGGGTCCACTTTCTTGCCGATCAGAAATTCGGCGGTGCGAATATCACCGGGCCCGAAATAAAGCGTGCAACGCGCGGCCTCGCCATCGCGGCCGGCGCGTCCGGCTTCCTGGTAATAGCCTTCGATGGTGCGCGGCAGGTCAAAATGTGTCACCCAGCGCACATCCGGCTTGTTGATGCCCATGCCGAAAGCGACCGTGGCCACCATCACCTGGGCGTCATCGCGGATAAAGCGTTCCTGATGATCGCGCCGCGTATCCGCATCCAGCCCGGCGTGATAGGGCAATGCGGTGACGCCATCGGCGCGCAGTTTTTCCGCCAGCTCATCCACCCGGCGGCGAGACAGGCAGTACACAATGCCGGCGCCACCGGCCTGCGCCTGGGCGCGCAGCTCGGCATAGCTTTGCGCGCTCTTGTGGCGCACCGCGTAATACAGATTGGGACGGTTGAAGCTGGCCACATGCAGCGCCGGATCACGCAACTGCAACTGGCTGAGGATGTCGCTGCGCACGCGCTCGGTCGCGGTGGCGGTGAAGGCGAACACCGGACAGTCCGGCAACTGTTGCCGCAGCGCACCGATCTGACGGTATTCGGGACGAAAGTCATGGCCCCACTCGGACACGCAATGCGCCTCGTCCACGGTCAAAGAGTTGATCCCCGGCCCGGCGATGAGCTGATCCAGCAAACCCTGGCGAAACTCGGGAGACAACAGGCGCTCCGGCGCCAGATACAAGAGCTTGTATTCGCCGTTCAGCAAGGCCCGGCTGCGGGTCTCCAATTCCTCCGCGGTAATGCTGGAATTGAGAAAACTGGCGGCGATCCCCATCTCCGAGAGCTGCCGCACCTGATCCTGCATCAGCGCAATCAGCGGCGAAACCACCAGCGAGACGCCGTCCCTGAGCAAGGCCGGCAACTGAAAACAAAGCGATTTGCCGCCACCGGTGGGCATGATGGCCAGCAGATCGCGATCGCTGAGCGCATCGCGCACCACCGCTTGCTGTCCGGCGCGGAAGGCATCAAAACCGAACCAGCGCTTGAGCGCGGATTCAAGTTCATGGGCGTCAAGCGACACCGTCAAACCTCGGCGCGATCGCCTTCGGCCTCCAACCAGCGCTTGCGATCAGCGGCACGCTTTTTCGCCAGCAACATGTCCAGCATCTGCTCGGCTGGGGTTTCGTCCAGCCATAGCTGCACCAGGCGGCGGGTATCTCGCGCCATGGTGGTTTCGCGCAGTTGCAAGGGATTCATTTCGCCCAGCCCCTTGAAGCGCGTGACCTGGATCTTGGCGCGATTGTTCTCCGCCTCCAGCCGATCCAGAATGCCCACGCGCTCGGACTCGTCCAGGGCGTAGAACACCTGCTTGCCGGCGTCGATGCGAAACAGCGGCGGCATGGCGATGTAGACGTGTCCGGCTTCCACCAACGGCCGGTAATGTTTGAGAAACAGCGCGCACAGCAGCGTGGCGATGTGCAGACCGTCGGAGTCGGCATCGGCCAACACGCAAATCTTTCCGTAGCGCAGTTTGCTCAGGTCGGCGCTGCCTGGGTCGACGCCGATCGCCACGCTGATGTCGTGAATTTCCTGCGAGGCCAGAGCGTCCGCCGACTCCACTTCCCAGGTGTTCAGAATCTTGCCGCGCAGGGGCATGATGGCTTGCGTCTCACGATCCCGCGCCTGCTTGGCGGAGCCGCCGGCGGAATCGCCTTCCACCAGAAACAGCTCGGTCTGGGACAGATCGGTGGACACGCAATCGGCCAGCTTGCCCGGCAAGGCGGGACCGCTGGTGATTTTCTTGCGCACCACCTGACGCGCCTGCTTGAGTCGCGCGCTGGCGTTGGCGATCACCTGCTGGGCAATCTGCTCGCCCTGTTCCGGATGCTGGTTGAGCCACAGGCCAAAGGAATCGTGAACCACGCCAGAAACGAAAGCCGCCGCTTCACGCGAGGACAGGCGTTCCTTGGTCTGACCGGCGAACTGCGGATCCTGCATCTTCACCGACAACACGTAAGCGCAGCCTTGCCAGACATCGTCCGGCGCCAGCTTCAGGCCGCGCGGCAACAGTTGGCGGAATTCACAGAATTCGCGCATTGCTTCGGTCAAACCGGTGCGCAGGCCATTGACATGGGTGCCGCCCTGGGCCGTCGGCACCAGATTGACGTAAGCCTCGGCCACGGTTTCGGCCGGCGCGCCGTCAAAGCACCACACCAGCGCCCAGTCGGCTTCCTCGCGCTGGCTTTTGAAGTGCCCAACAAAAGGCTCTTCGGGAAGGCACTCGCGCCCCTCCAGCGCATCTTTCAAGTAATCCGTCAGCCCGTTTTCGAACTGCCAGAGGCTTTGTTCATTCTTGATCTGATCATCAAAACTGACGCGCAAGCCCGGACACAACACCGCCTTGGCGCGCAAAATCTGTTTCAGGCGCGGCACCGAAAATTTCGCGGAATCAAAATACTGTGGATCCGGCCAGAATCGCAGCGTGGTGCCGCTGCGCGCCTTGCCCACGCTGCCGATTTCGCGCAATGGCTCGGACTTCACCGCGTCGGCAAAACTCATGGCGTATTCGCCGCCCTGCCGCCGCACGCTCACATCCAGCCTGGTCGATAGCGCATTGACCACCGACACCCCCACGCCGTGCAGGCCGCCGGAGAACTGATACTGCTTGTTGGAAAACTTGGCGCCAGAATGCAGCTTGGTGAGAATCAGCTCCACGCCGCTGATGTTGTGTTCTGGATGTACGTCCACCGGCATGCCGCGACCATCGTCGCTGACCTGCAGGGAGCCATCGTCGAACAGCACCACATCCACTCGTTTGGCGTGACCCGCCAGGGCTTCGTCCACCGCGTTGTCGATCACCTCCTGCGCCAGATGGTTGGGCCGCGCGGTGTCGGTATACATGCCGGGCCGCTTGCGCACCGGCTCCAGGCCTTGCAGAACTTCAATGGTTTCTGCGTTGTAAGAACTCACGTTGGATCAGGAAGGAGTGATTTGGAACGGGATCAGGCGGCGCGACCCTAGCCGAAGATGCGGAAGTCCGGCAAGCGTTGAAGGGCTAAAATACGAACCCACCGAAGATTTTGATCATGCCGAAAAAAACCGCCCCCAACGCTGACGCCCAAAGCGAGCAAAGTCCGGTCGCCACATTTGAAAAGCAAATGCAGGAACTGGAACAGATCGTGGAACAAATGGAACAGGGCGACCTGCCGCTGGAAGATTCTCTGCGGCTGTACGAACGCGGAACCGCTTTGGCCAGGAACTGCCGCAGCGCCCTGGATCAGGCCGAGCTCAAGGTGCAACAACTCACGGACAAAGCCGACGCGCCCGAAAACGGCGCATCAGTCGCCGACTAGCATCCCGGCTTTGACATCACGGACCGACTGAATCACATGCTGCAACAGTGGCAAGAACGGATTTCCAGGGGCTTGCAAGCCGCACTGCCCGCGCCCGAAATCTATCCGCGGAAGCTGCATCAGGCCCTGCATCACGCGGTCCATGGTGGCAAGCGGGTGCGCGGCTGTCTGGTACTCGCCGCCGGTCGCGCCTTGCAGCAGGACGAACAACCGCTGATGTCCGCAGCGCTTGCGGTGGAAATGATTCACGCCTATTCGCTGGTGCATGACGATTTGCCGGCGATGGACGATGACGATCTGCGCCGCGGCCAGCCCACGCTACACAAAGCGTTCGACGAGGCCACCGCCATTCTCGCCGGTGACGGCTTGCAGACCCTGGCGTTCCAGCAGATCGCGCGGGATCCGCGTCTGAGCGCAGCGGCGCGCCTGAAAATGATTCAGGTACTGGCCGACGCCGCCGGCCCCGGCGGCATGGTGGGCGGTCAGGCGATGGATCTGGACGCCGAAGGCCGCGAACTGAGTTTGCCGGAGCTGGAGAATCTGCACATCCACAAAACCGGCGCCCTGATTCGCGCCAGCCTGCTGCTGGCCTGCGACGCCGACCCGACGACGGATTCTGACCATCGCGCCGCGCTGGATCGTTATGGCAAATGCCTTGGACTGGCGTTTCAGATTCAGGACGATGTGCTGGATGGCGAAGGCAGCGCGCACAGTCTGGGTAAAACACCCGGCAAGGATCAACGCGCACACAAAACAACCTATTTAAGTCTGCTCGGTCCCGGCGTCGCCAAACGCCGTGCTGACGAGCTGTTTGACGACGCCATCGCCGCACTGGATGTCTTTGGCGATCAGGCAGCGGCGCTGACCGAACTGACGGCGCTGATCCGCCGTCGCCAAAACTAGCGCCAGACCGACAACTGCCGCTGTCGCCACAACCTTGCGACAATGCTGCGCTGACCAACACAATTCACCTGCGACTTTCACTGCGCCTGCAATGAGCGATATCCCCGGTTACCAACTGCTCGGCAAAATCAACGCACCCGCGGACCTGCGGCAGCTGCCCGCGTCCGAATTGCCGCAACTGGCCATGGAATTGCGCCGTTTTCTGATCGAAACCCTGGGCCGGGTGGGCGGTCACTTCGCCGCCAATCTGGGCACGGTGGAGCTGACCCTGGCGCTGCATCGCATGTTGGACACGCCGCATGATCGTTTGATCTGGGACGTGGGCCATCAGGCCTACCCGCACAAGATTCTGAGCGGTCGTCGCGCGCAGCTGGAAACCATCCGCAAGCTCGGTGGCCTGCATCCATTCTGCACCCGCGCCGAAAGCGAGCACGATCACTTTGGTGTCGGCCACTCCAGCACCTCCCTGTCCGCCGCCGCCGGCATGGCCGCAGCCAGCGCCCTCAAGGGCGAACAACGGCGGGTGGTGGCGGTGATCGGCGACGGCGGCATGACCGCCGGCATGGCGTTTGAGGCGCTGAATCACATCGGCCATCAGAAGCTCGATGTGCTGGTGATCTACAACGACAACGACATGTCGATCAGCGAAAACGTCGGCGCGCTGCGCGATCGCTCGGCGGCGCTGGCGCAGCGTCTGGGGCTGGTGACACCGCATCTGGATCGGCTGCCCGAGGACGCCGAATCCAACCAGGCGCATCTGGACGAGCCATCAGCGCTGTTCCGCACCCTGGGGATCGACTATCACGGCCCGGTGGACGGTCACGACCTGGCCGCGCTGGGCCGGGCGCTGGACACCGTCAAAGATCGAAGCGGACCCCGCCTGCTGCACGTGTTCACCGTCAAGGGCAAGGGCTTCGAACCCGCCGAAGCCGACCCCATCAAATTCCACGGCGTCACCCAGTTTGATCCGGTCACCGGCGATTTCCCGATCAAAAAGAGCAACACCAAACCCAGCTACACGCAGGTGTTCGGCAACTGGTTGTGCCAGGCCGCCGAGCAGGACGAACGGATTGTTGCCATCACGCCGGCGATGCGCGAAGGCTCCGGGCTGGTGCCCTTCTCGGAGCGGTTTGCGCAGCGCTATCACGATGTGGGGATTGCCGAGCAACATGCGGTGACGCTGTCCGCCGGAATGGCCTGCGAAGGCCTGCGGCCGGTGTGCGCGATTTATTCCACCTTTGTGCAGCGCGCTTACGACCAGCTCATCCATGACGTTGCGCTGCAAAACCTGCCGGTGGTGTTCGCACTGGATCGCGGCGGCCTGGTCGGCGCCGACGGCGCCACCCATCACGGCGCCTTTGATCTGAGCTTTCTGCGATGCATCCCCAACATGACCGTGATGTCGCCGAGCAGCGCTGCGGAGCTGCGCGGCATGCTGGACCTTGGCATCCGCTTGCAGCAGCCCAGCGCGGTGCGCTATCCGCGCGGAACGGTTCACGGCGAAAACACCGTCGAGACCAGCCAAACCATTACCCTCGGCAAGGGTCGCATGGTGCGTCAGGCGCACGGCCGGCGGCGCCCGCGGGTCGCCTTCCTGTGCTTTGGCCCCATGGTGCACACGGCGATGGAGGCGGCGGAAATCCTGGACGCCGCAGTGGCCGACATGCGCTTTGTCAAACCGCTGGATCAGGAACTGATTTTCGATCTGGCCAACGAAAACGACTTGCTGGTCACGCTCGAAGACAACGTCAAGCTCGGTGGTGCCGGCAGCGCGGTCAACGAGGTTCTGCTGGCTCATCACCAGCTGGTGCCGGTACTCAACCTGGGGCTACCGGATCATTTTGTCGAACACGGCAGCCGTGAAGCGCTGCTCAGCCAGGCCGGACTGGATGCGCCCGGCATTCTGCGCAGTGTCCAAAAACGCCTGCGTGGCAAAGACCTGGACAATTCCGCTAACGCTGGATCTAGGGCCTGTTAACACTACGCTGGTCGCTGCGGCGGCAGGCTGTTTTGGCCCAGCGCAAGGAAGGAGCGACGTGGTGAACTTAATGTTCATGAGGAGTGACTGACGTAGTGATGGGCCAAAACAGTCCCGCCCCGAAGGGTTGCGTCCAAAAATCCGCCATGCGGCGTTGCGCCTTCGTCATTTGCATCAAGCAAACCTCCTCAGTGCACGGGCGACACGGTGTCTGAACAGTGTGAAGTGGGTGCGGGAGCCCGTGCAAGCCGCGCTTCCCGCGCCCATTGCTTCGCAAACGCCGTGTCAGCGCGGCCCTTGCCTAGCGGATTTTTGGCCAGCAACGCAGCGATTATCGTAGTGTTAACAGGCCCTAGTTTTCGGTCTTAGCAATCCAGCCCAGGCTGGCGTGCAGTTTCACCACCTCTCCCACCATCACCAGCCCGGGACCCTTGTGTGCCTGCTCGCCGGGCGCGATGGCGGGCAGACTGGACAGCGTACCAATCACCACTTCCTGATCCGCGCGGGTGCCGGAAACCACCATCGCCGCCGGCCAGTCATCCGGCAGCCCATGCTTGATCAGCTGCGCGCATAGCTCGCCCACCTGCGCGCGACCCATGTAGATCACCACCGTTTGCCCGCGCCGCGCCAGCTGGTCCCAATGCAAGTCCAGGCTGCCATCGGCGCGCGCATGGCCGGTGATGAAAATACAGCTCTGTGCGTAGTCGCGGTGCGTCAGCGGAATACCGGCGTAGGCCGCGCAACCGTTGGCGGCGGTGATGCCCGGCACGATCTGGAACGGTATCCCGGACGCGGCCAGCTCCGCGATTTCCTCGCCGCCACGGCCGAACATGAACGGATCGCCGCCCTTGAGCCGCAACACCCGTCGCCCCATCTTCGCCTGCCGGATCAGCTCGGCGTTGATCTGGGCCTGCGGCACCGTGTGTTCGTTGCGCTTCTTGCCGACGAAGATACGCTCGGCGTCGCGCCGCACCAGATCCAGAATATCCGGCGGCAGCAAGCGGTCGTAGAGCACTACATCGGCCTGCTGCATCAGGCGCAGGGCACGGAAGCTGAGCAGATCCGGATCACCCGGACCGGCGCCCACCAGATAGACCTCGCCCTGTTGCTGCTTGCCGTCCAACAGCTGAGCGAACTGTTGTTGCGCAGCCGCGTCCTCGCCACGCATGGCTTGCTCGGCGCCAGGGCCGTCGATAAACGCCTCCCATACGGCGCGTCGATCCGCCGGCGCAATCGCTTCCAGATCACCGCGTCGCGCGCCCATGAACTGCGCAAGACGCCCCAGTTCAGCGGGCAGCTCGGACTCGAACCGTTCCCGCAGCCGACGCGCCAGAACCGGCGCCGTCCCGCCGCTGGAAACGGCGACGGTCAGCGGTGAGCGGTCAATGACCGCCGGCATGATGAAGGAGCCGGCGCCGGCATCGTCCACCACATTGCAGGGAATCTGCCGCGCCTCGGCCGCCGCCGCCACCGCGCGGTTCAGATCGCCGTCGTCGGTCGCCGCCACCACCAGCATGCATTCATCGAGCTGAGAGGCTGAAAAGGCTTTGTCGTCCCAACTGAGATCACCGGCATCGGCCAGCGCCTGCAGTTCCGCATTCAACGATTGTGCAATGACGCGCACCCGCGCACCGGCGCGTCTGAGCAAGCGGATTTTTCGTGCAGCCACCTCACCACCACCGACCACCAGCACCGAGCGATCGCGAATTTTCAGAAAAACCGGGAAATATGCGGAATTGCTCATGCGCGCATTCTAGGAGATGCGGGGTCCAGGCCACGTAAGATCACATTGATGAGCGAGCCCCAACGCAAGATCATTCACGTCGACATGGATGCCTTCTATGCGTCTGTGGAGCAGCGTGACGATGCGCTGTTGCGCGGCAAGCCGGTGGTGGTGGCCTGGCTGGGGGATCGTTCGGTGGTGTGCGCGGCGTCTTATGAGGCGCGCAAGTTCGGCGTGCGCTCGGCGATGCCGGCGCGGCGCGCCGAGCGGCTATGCCCGGAAGCGATTTTCGTGCCGCCGGATTTCGGCAAATACCGCGCGGTGTCGCAGCAGATTCGCGACATCTTTGCGCAGCACACGTCGCTCATCGAGCCGCTGTCGCTGGACGAGGCCTATCTGGATGTCAGCGCGCCGCTGAGTGATCTGCCAAGCGCCACCGCCATCGCCGAATCCATTCGTGCGGATATTCTGTCGACCACGCAGCTCACCGCATCGGCCGGCGTCGCGCCCAACAAGTTTCTGGCCAAGATCGCCTCGGACTGGAGAAAACCCAACGGGCAGTTCGTGATCAAGCCGCATCAGGTGGAGCGCTTTCTTGCGCCGCTGCCGGTGGGGCGCCTGCCCGGCGTCGGCCCCAACACGCGCAAGCGCCTGGCCTTGCTGGGTATTCGGCAGGTGGCGCAGCTCAGAACCACTTCCCAAGCGACGCTGGAACGCGAACTGGGCAGCATGGGAACGCGCCTGCACGAACTGGCGCAAGGCATTGATCACAATCCGGTCAGCGCTTCGCGCCAACATCGATCCGTTTCTTCCGAGGACACCCTGGCCGACGACCTGCCGCTGGCCGAACTGGCGCCGCATGTGGCGCGCATGGCCGCGAAAACCTGGACCGCTGCGGCCAAGTCTTCCCTGCGCGGTCGCACGGTAGTTTTGAAATTGAAGACCGCTGACTTTCAGATTCTCAGCCGTAGCCACACCCGCGCCGAACCCTTTGCCAGTCCGCGCGAAATCGAAACCACGGCGGTGGAGCTTCTCGAACGGGTGGACATGGAAGCCGGCGTTTTGTTTCGCCTGGTGGGCGTGGGGCTGTCACACTTCGAACAGGATCGCAATCCCTCGCAGGCCTCGCTGTTTGAATAAGCGTTGGCCGCTGACCTGAATATTCCTGGAGCATCATTTGTGAGTGACAAGCACGATTTTGATTACGACCTTTTTGTGATCGGCGCCGGCTCTGGCGGGGTTCGCGCCGCCCGCATCGCCGCCGGTTACGGCGCGCGCGTGGCCATCGCCGAGGAATATCGCTATGGCGGCACTTGCGTGATTCGCGGCTGCGTGCCAAAGAAGCTGCTGGTGTACGCCTCCCGTTTTCCGGAGGAGTTCGAGGACGCCGCTGGCTTTGGGTGGGCGCTCGAGCCCGCTCAGTTTGATTGGCAACAACTGATTGAGGCCAAGGACAAGGAAATTCAGCGGCTGGAAGGCATTTACGAATCCGGCTTGAAGAATGCCGAAGTCACCCGCTTTGAAAGCCGCGCGGTGCTGGAAGATGCGCACACGATCAAATTGACCGGCCTGGATAAGACGGTCACTGCCGACAAGATTCTGACCGCCACCGGCGGCAAGCCCTTTATCGATCCCGCCTTGCCCGGTAAAGAGCTGTGCATCAGCTCCAACGAGATCTTCCATCTGCAGCGCTTGCCACAAAAAATGGTGGTGGTCGGCGGCGGTTATATCGCGGTGGAATTCGCCTGTCTGCTCAACGGATTGGGCGTGGACGTCACCCTGCTTTATCGCGGCGAAGAGATTCTGCGCGGCTTTGACGCGGACCTGCGAAAAGCCCTGCACGCGGCGATGACGGCGGCGGGCATCGACGTTGTCTGCGGTTCCCAGCCCTGCGCGGTCGAGCGGCGCGACGAGGACTTGATCGTCATCACCAACGACAAACGCGAGCTGCGCTGTGGCGAGGTTTTGATGGCCACCGGACGCGTGCCGAATACCGAAGAGATGGGACTTGAAGCGGTGGGCGTTGAGTTGGGCGGACACGGACAAGTCGTGGTGGACGAATATTCCAAATCCAGCGTCGACAACATCTACGCCGTGGGTGACGCTACCCATCGCATGAACCTCACGCCCGTTGCGATCCGCGAAGGCCACGCCTTTGCTGACACGGTTTACGGCGGCGATCCGAAATCCGTCGACCACAGCCTGGTGCCCACCGCGGTGTTCACCACGCCGGAAATCGGCACCGTGGGCTGGTCGGAAGAACGCGCCTGCCGCGAGCGCGACGCGGTGGACGTTTATCTGTCCGAATTCCGTCCCCTGAAAGCAACACTGAGCGGGCGCCAACAAAAAATGCTGATCAAGCTCATCGTTGATGCCAGCGATCAGAAAGTGCTGGGCGCACACCTGATGGGCGCAGACTCCGGCGAGCTGATTCAGGTGCTCGGTGTCTGCATGCGCATGGGCGCGACGAAAAAAGATTTTGACGCCACCATTGCCGTGCACCCCACCGCGGCCGAAGAATTCGTCACCATGCGGGAGCCGACCCGGCAGCATCGGCGTTAGTCATCAACCCTTGTCGGGTCATCGCGAGCCGCGCAGCGGTGTGGTTTGTAGGGCGCAAGAAACGGCTTAGGCTTTCCCCCCGCAATGACGCCAATCGAATCAGGCGCGATGCCGCCCGCTCCCGCTCCCGGCGTCCTGCCGATACCAATAGGCCAGCGCAGCGTCGTTTAAGGCGCCACGCGCGTCCGCCGCGGGTCGCCATCGCGCATTGGAGATCGCGGCGCGAATCAGGAAATCGAATAACGTCAAATGACGTCGCAGGGCGCGCTGATGCCGGTGCGGTACCACCGGGTTGAACATGCCCAGCTGATCAAACAGCTGACGTGGACTTTTCTTTACCCATAGCCAGGAACCCATTTCCAGGGTCAGCGGAATGAACAGGCGGCCATCCATTTCGCGCGACTGGTCGTAGAGATAATCCCAAAGGTCACCGTGGGTGGTGTATTGCAGCGCCTGCGGTTCGATGATGTAAATGCTGTGGTAGGGGTGCGTGGCGCGAAACATGCTGCGCAGCGCATAGATTTCCGGCAGGCAATCGATGGGTTTGCGCGTCCGTGCGTAGGGAAACCAGATGCGATCCTGCATGCCAAAGCCGGAATGACAGTCCACCGCGATGCTGAATCGCTGACTCAACAGGCGCGATTTCACCGTCTCGGCCACGGCGACGGCTTCGGGCTGCATGGCCTGATCCGCACGACCGCGATACCAGGGCAGCCGGCGGCTCAGGCGTTGACCGCGCAAGGGCCAGGCCGAGCGGGTGTCTGCTTCCACCGGGGCGTTGCGCATCAGGTCCACGCCCGCCGGATTACAACGCGAGCGCATTTTCATGCCGCCCGGATTCACCAGTGGCATAAACACCAAACGCACCTGTTGCAACAGCGCGTGCAAGACATCATCCCACTGCAGGCGCTCGATCAAGGAATGCAGGAACGCCAGCAAGACCTGTGTTCCAATGCGCTCCACCCCGTGGATGCCGCCAAAAAAACCCACCGCCGGCGCCTCGGGATCATTGCTGCCCATCTCCACGCAGTGCAATGGCCAACGCGCCTCGCCGTGTTCAATCTCGCAGGGGACTTGCACACGGACAGCGCCACCGGCGCGCGCAATCAGGGTTTGCAGGCTCTCCAGCTCGGGAAAATCTCCGTCACTGAACGGACTGGTCAGGATGCTTGGCATGCGTGCAAGATTACAAAAGACCAAAGGCAGTTTGTTTGCCATCCCACGATTCGGGCTGCGGCTTCGGCTGAAGCTAGGGCCTGCTCAGACTGGATGGGCAAGCCGGCTGCCTCGCCATCCTTTTTTGAAAATCGACTTTGGCGCACACATCATGGACTTCGGCATCATGGGAGAAACCGCCCCCGAACTTCGGGTCGACGACTGGATCGGCGCCGACGGCCAGCCGCGCGCGCCGTGGCGGCTGGCGGATCATCAGGGTCGGCTGCGCGTGATCTTCTGCTTCCAGAGCTGGTGTCCCGGCTGTCACAGCACCGGCTTCCCCACCCTGCAACAACTCCACCGCGACTACGCCGGCCAGGGCGTTGAATTCGCGGTGATCCAGACCGTGTTCGAAGGTCATGCCGAAAACGGCCCGGAACAGCGCGCCATCATGCAGCAGCGTTACGAACTGGCCCTGCCTTTGGCGCAGGACGACGCTCATCCCCATCCGCACACCATGAGCGACTACCACAGCGCCGGCACGCCGTGGTGGATTCTGATCAACCGTCAGGGCCGGGTGATCTACAACCACTTTCAGTGGCCGATCGAAAACGCCCGCCGAACGCTGAACGCCTTGCTGGCTGCGTCCGTCAAGCCCGGCGCGAGCTGAAACCACGGCACATCGCCGCCGGACAATGGCGGGTGGCCTGGCCCTACTTCGCCTGCGCCTTGCGCCGCCTGCCCGCGCGCGGAGAAGCGGCATCATCGGACTCGCCGCGCAGGGAGTCGATCACACCCTCATCGCGCAGCTGTTGAAACACCGCTGAAATGACGCGGAACATGTGCACGCCCATGGCGTTTTCTTCGGCGCTCATGCGATCGGTCGCCAGTTTGATGAAGGCACTGGCGTTTTCCACCATGCGCTCGGAATAACGCTGGCCGGCTTCGGTCACGGTCACCAGTTTTTCACGACCCGAATCCGGATCTTCGCTGATCAGAATATATTCCAGCGGTGGTTTGGCCAGGGAGCGCAGGGCCTTGGAAACCGTGCTGCTGGTGATGTCGTACCAGTTGGTCATGCAGCGCTCGATTTCCTTGCGCTTGAGACTGGTGCCGTTGTTGTCCCGTCCCTCGCAGCGCAGCAGCCACATGATCACCGTCTGATGCCGATCGAGCTCGCCGTTGCAGCGCAGCGCGTCTTCGACCTGCATCCCGATGGCGTAATGAATCGGGAAAAAGGTCTCCAGAAACTCGCGACCGGCGTCTTCGTATTTGATTTTTTTGACCTCGGAATTGACGATTTTCAAGAGACTTTCCAAAAACTTGCTGATTTCAATATCTTATCGTTGATGCTGCGACACAACAACGAAGCATTGATCAAAAACGGGCGGTGGCGCCCGGATCGAGCCAGCACGGAAGAATAATGTTAGACAGACATTATTTCTTTATGACATAATCTTGCCACGCATCAATTCACGGACTTTGGAGGCGCCATGTCCAAGCAACCCGTCGACCCGAACTTCCAGGTGAAGGATTTGATTCAGCCGGAAGTGATCGCCAACCCTTATCCGTACTACGAGGTGTTGCGCGCACAGCCGCCGCAATTCGGTTTGCTGGACTATCCACCCGGCACCGTCCCCGGCGTCGATGAACCCAACCCGGCCTGGGTATTCACGCGCTATCAAGACGTAAAAGGGGTGCTCGGCGACCACGAGATGTTCTCCTCGCGCGACCCGATGCAGGAAGCGTCCGAAGCGCCCACGCTGATGCTGGTCAATCACGACCGGCCGCGTCACACCGTGCTGCGCAACATCGCCAAAAAGGCCTTCACCCCCAAACGGGTCGGCACCGACATCGCCCCTCTGGTGACCGAGGCCATCGAGACCATGATTGACGGTTTGCTGGACCGGGAAATCGACTTCATGAAGGAGGTGGCCGGCGTGCTGCCTTCCATCGTCATGACCTTTCTCATCGGCACGCCGCGACAGGACTATCCCAAGCTGGTGAAGTGGGCCAATGCCTTCATGGTCTCTTCCAGCTTCACGCCCGAAGAGCGTCAGCAGTGCAATATCGAGCTGTTCACCTACTACAGTACCAAGGTCGCCGAGTGTTACGCGGCGCTGGAGCGTGGCGAAGAAGTGCCGGACCGTCTGATGGCGGCGTTTATTCGTGCCGAGGATGAAGGTCAACAGCTCACCAGGGAAGAAGTGGTGCTGTTCTGCATCACCTTGGTCGTCGCCGGCGCCGAAACCACCACCTACCTGTTGGGCAACCTGGTGGCCACGCTGCAAGAAGAACCCGAGTTCTTTGACCTGTTGAAGAAAGATCGTCGCCAGGTCCGCCCGTTCATCGAAGAGAGTCTGCGTCGGGATGGCCCGCCGCAACGCCTGTTCCGCGTGGCCACCAAGGATGGCGAACACGGCGGCGTGCAGATCAAGAAAGATCAGTGGGTGGCCTTTTTCATGAGCGCCGCCAACCGCGACCCCGGCGTTTTCGAAAATCCCGACCAATTCATCATGCATCGGCCCAACATCAACCAGCACCTGACCTTCGGTCATGGCATCCACCATTGTCTGGGTTCCATGCTGGCGCGGATGGAAGCGGACAAGATGCTGAACGTGATTCTGGATCGCTGCACCGGCGTCGAGACCGGCACCGAGCCCAAGCGACGCCAGACCGGCGGCTTGCTCACCTACGGCCTGCAAACATTGCCGGTGGTGTTGCCCTCGGCATCGCGCAAGCGGTGAGGGTCAGGCAACTTGGCCCGGGCTACCGATTCCGCGAGCTTTTCCAGCGCTGACTGAGCCAACGCCACAGGTGACCGTCGGGCATCTGTTTGCCGGTGCGGACGTATTCCAGCATCTTGCGACTGTTGAGCGTCCACTCCATGGACTTGCGCGTGCTCGGTGGTCCGCAAAACAGGATGCTGTCACCGGTTTGCAGTTCGATGTCCGCCGCCGGAATCAGCAGATCCGTCGAACCGCGCTGATGAAGCAGCACCATCCCCGGGTTCTTGCGGCGCCTTTGCCGCGGATCGCGCAGCAGATCGCCCAGGCTGACCCGACAACCCGCGCTCAACGCCGTACACACCGCCGGCGCGTGTTCCGGATCCAGGCACACTGACCAGCTGTCGGGCGTGAGCTCGCCGCAACAGGCGCGAATCTTGTCCAGCACGGAGTCACCGAACTCCTCGCTGTGGGCGCGCAGCAATCGCAGAAAATGACTCAGCAGCGGGCGCGTGATCAGCGGCAAGATCCGCCAGACGATCAGCCGGCTGGGCTCCATCACCAGATCAACGCCGGCGGCGTCGAAAATCTGGCTGCTGGCGCGACGAAACTGGCGTGCAACCACATACAGCCGCGGATTGAGCGCACGTGCCGTCATCACTGCGGACAAGGTATTGGTGTCCCGGTCCAATCCCGCAACAATGCCCTGTGCGGTGGCCACACCCGCCTCGCGCAGCGGCTGCAACTCGTGACCACGCCCCTTGACCGCGCCTTCGGGCATGAAGTCCGGTCGATGCTCGATCACCCGCGTCGTGCAATTGGCGGCGTGCAAACATTGTTGCAGCGTTTTTCCGAAACGACCGTAGCCGCAAATCACCCATTCGCCGCGCGGTGGCTTCACCGGTCCCTGCAAACGTTTTCCCGGAAGACTGATCAACCAGGCGTGCAACAGATGCAGGCTGGGGTTGTGCAGCGTCATGGTGAAATGTTCACCAAACACTTCGTGCGGACTGATGATGTGATCGGTCCCGAAAGACGCCAGGTTTTGCGCGGTTTCCTGGGTTGCGCAGCGACTGATCACCGTGAGGCTGGGATGCAGCAGCTTTGCGGTCAAAGCCACCCGGATATTGACGTCGTCGCTGTCGGTGACCGTCACCACGCCCAGGCATTGCTTGCGCCGCAAGCCCGCCTCCTCCAGATGCCTGGTCTCGCTGGCGTCGGCCGCCATCGCGGGAATATCCATGCCCAGATTTTCCAGGCTCAGCGCATTCAGCCGTTCGGTATTGGAATCCAGCACCACGCACTGAATGTTGCGACGCGCCAGCGCACGCACCAGAAGACTGCCGGTTTCACCGTATCCGCAAACGATGTAATACGGCACCTTGATCGCGTTCGCCGCGCGGATGAATCGCGCTTCGGTCACCGCGCGGGCAAACGCCGGATCCTGAATCAAGGACAAGATGCGGCCAATGGCGTACAACCAGGACACCACGGTCAACAGAATGCAGGCGCTGACCCAGATCCGCTGCGCCTCGGTAAAGGGATGCGGAATCTCGCCAAAGCCGATGGTCGTGGCCATGAAATTGACGAAGTAGTAGGCGTGGAAAAAGCTCATGTGCCAGCGCTCGCCGTTCTCGTCCACGCCCGGCATGAGCACCAGGCCGGTGATGCTGACGGCGTACACCACAATCAGCAGAATCAGCGGCGCCCGCATGCGCCGCAAAAACAGAAACAGGACGTTTTGCATCAGGCGCTCGGTTCTTGTCGGCCCGCTAACGCCGCAAGTTCACCGTCTCTACGATGAGCAGCGTCGCCGAAGCAAGATTCGCCAACAGCGCGCCGCCAGCCAGCGAAACCACACTGGCGACGATGACCGGCGACTCGCCGGTGCCGAGCGCGTGCGTTGCCACGCCCCAAACCGATGCCGCGGCAATCAAGTGCAGATCCGCCACCAGACTGGTGGCCAACAACACCGCGCCGATATGGCTGCGATCACCAAACTTGAGCACCGTTGCGATCAGGCTCACCACCAGCGCGGCGAACAACTCGTAAACATGATGATGCGCCGGATCGTCGATATCCCCCATCACGAAGCCGAAGTTCAGCGTCAGCGCCAACAACACGAAAAACCCAAAAACGACCTTTTCTAGATTCATGATCTGTTCTCGTTTTTGCGGATCAGCGATCAGCCTCCTGCCTGCTGTCACCGTGACCGCACTATAACGCAGGGCGGCCACGACAATGCGCCAAACTGAACGCGCATTCAGGCCGGGTTCAGTGCTCCAGGCCCACCGTGTGAAGCATTCAAATGGTGGAGCCGTCAATGAAAAGCTTCTTGCGCTTGGGACTCATCCTGGGGCTGGGTGTGTTCGCCAGCGGCTGCGCCGTTTACCCGGATCATGGATACGGCTCGGGTTATTACACAACGCCTTACGGTCGCGTGCTGCCGCGTCAGCAAAGCTATCGATCGTACAACTACAGCCAGCCTTATTACTACGCCAATCCGGCTTATGAGGCTGATCGCTGGTATCGCGCCAAACCGCATTCGCATTACCGCGCGCCAAGCTATCCGCAGCGGCATCAGCTGCATCATTATTCCCGGCCTGATCATCGTCATCGCGACCATCGGCGCGAGCACGCCTACCGTGATCATCGCTCACATGATCGGCGCCGGGAGCATCATCGAAACTGGCGCGGCGAACACCGTCATGAGCGTGACCACCGGCGCCAGCATGAACGTGAACGCAGACGCCGCGAACTGGCCGAGCGTCGCGAGTCAGATCGACGCGACCGTGATCACCACCGCAAACCCAACCGACACCGTGACGACAAGCCACGCAAGCGCCAGGAAGGCGGCTGGATTCGCAAGGAACTGTTTGGAGATCGCTGACCCTCACGGATCAACAGCATCGCCAAGTCCGAAAGGCTGAGACAATTCCCAAAGCCAAGGAGATTGCTTCGGCTGCGCCTCGCAATGGCCGGGCGTCTTCCCGAACCTACATATTGCGCCGATACTCTCCGCCCACTTCGTACAGGGCGTGACTGATCTGGCCGAGTGAGTTGTATTTGACCGCTTCCATCAGCGACTCAAAAATATTCTCCCGGCGCTTGGCGGTGTTCTGCAGATTGCCGAGGCTGTCTGCGCCGAAGCGGTTGCGGTTGTCACGGTAGCGCTCGACATTGCCGATCTGCTGACCTTTTTCCTCTTCGCTGGAGCGGATCAGTTCGATGGTGGTGGCGATCTCGCCGCCGTGATCCTTGGGCAGGAAGGTATTGACGCCAATCAATGGCAGTGAGCCGTCGTATTTCTTGTGCTCGTAATACAGCGATTCGTCCTGAATCTTGCCGCGCTGATACATGGTGTCCATCGCGCCCAGCACGCCGCCGCGTTCGCTGATGGATTCGAACTCCTTGTACACCGCCTCTTCCACCAGATCGGTGAGCTGATCGATGACAAAGCTGCCCTGCAAGGGGTTTTCACAGAAATTCAGACCCATCTCGCGGTTGATGATGAGCTGGATCGCCACCGCGCGACGCACCGATTCCTCGGTGGGGGTGGTGATGGCCTCGTCGTAGGCGTTGGTGTGCAGGGAATTGCAGTTGTCGAACAGCGCGTACAGCGCCTGCAAGGTGGTGCGGATATCGTTGAACTGGATTTCCTGCGCGTGCAGCGATCGGCCGGAGGTCTGGATGTGATACTTCATCATCTGACTGCGCGCCGAACCGCCGTAGCGCTGCCTCATCGCCCGCGCCCAGATACGTCGCGCCACGCGGCCGATGACGCTGTATTCGGGGTCCATGCCGTTGGAGAAGAAGAACGACAGATTGGGCGCGAAGTCGTCGATTTTCATGCCGCGCGCCAGATAATATTCGACGAAGGTGAAGCCGTTGGCGAGCGTGAAGGCGAGCTGGCTGATGGGGTTGGCGCCGGCCTCGGCGATGTGATAACCGGAAATCGACACCGAGTAGAAATTGCGCACGCCGCGTTCGACGAAGGACTGTTGAATATCGCCCATCATGCGCAGCGCAAATTCGGTACTGAAAATGCAGGTATTCTGCGCCTGATCCTCTTTCAGAATATCGGCCTGTACGGTGCCACGCACCACTTTCATGGTCTCGGTCTTGATGCGCTGATAGGTTTCGGCGTCCACCACCTGATCGCCGGTGACGCCCAATAAGCCCAGCCCCAGACCGTCGTTGCCCTCCGGCAGATCGCCGGAATAGACCGGCCGCTCGCGACCCTCATACAACGTAGCGATTTTCTTTTGCGCCGTCGCCCAGCGAGCGCTGTCTTCCTTCAAATATCGCTCCACCTGCTGATCGATGGCGGCGTTCATGAACAGCGCCAGCATCATCGGCGCCGGGCCGTTGATGGTCATGGAAACGGAAGTGGTGGGCGCGCACAGATCAAAGCCCGAATAGAGCTTTTTCATGTCGTCCAGCGTGGCGATGCTGACGCCGGAGTTGCCGATCTTGCCGTAGATGTCCGGTCGCGTATGCGGATCCTCGCCGTAGAGCGTGACCGAATCGAAAGCGGTCGAAAGCCGCGTCGCTTTTTGTCCCTGGCTCAGATAATGGAAGCGGCGATTGGTGCGTTCCGGCGTGCCCTCACCGGCGAACATGCGGATGGGATCTTCGCCGGTTCGACGGTAGGGATAAATGCCGGCGGTATAGGGATAACCGCCCGGCAGATTTTCCTTCAGCAGAAAGCGCAGCAGCTCGCCCCAGGCCTCAAAGTGCGGCGCGGCGACTTTCGGCACCTTTTGATGCGACAGCGATTCCACATAGTTTTCGCCGGTGACCGCCTTTCCGCGCACCTCGTAGCTGTAGGTTTCATCGGTCACGCCCTTGAGACGCGCAGGCCATTCGCGCAACAGGGCGATGGATTCATTGCTCAGCTCAGACACCGCGCTGTTGTAGCGCTGACGCAGGGTCAGCATGGAGCCGTCGCCACCGCTGGTCAGATCGTCGGCGGCATACAGATCCAGTGGTTTCGGCAGCCTGGCGTCGGCCAGTTCCTCCAGAGCCTCCCACATGGACTGAGCCTTGTTGGCGGCCTCGTCCTGCGCTTCGGCGCGACGGTTGATATCGCGCCCCTGCTCGGCGATTTCCGCCAGATAACGCACGCGATTGCCGGGAATCAGCACGGTGGCGCGCGGCTCCTTGACGGAAACATCCAGCGCCGGCGTCCATTTTTCGTCCGCCAGTTTCAGTTTTTGACGCAACAGCCGGCACAGGTTGGTGAACATCCAGCTCACGCCGGGATCGTTGAACTGGCTGGCAATGGTGGGATAAACCGGCACCTCCTCATCGCGCAACTGGAAGGCGGTGCGGTTGCGCTTCCACTGCTTGCGCACGTCGCGCAGCGCATCCTCGGCGCCGCGTTTATCGAACTTGTTCAACACCACCAGCTCGGCGTAGTCGATCATGTCGATCTTTTCCAGCTGGCTGGCGGCGCCGTATTCGCTGGTCATGACATAAATCGGGAAGTCCACCAGATCCACGATCTGCGAATCGCTCTGACCGATACCAGCGGTTTCCACCATCACCAGGTCATAGCCCTGCCCGCGCAGGAATGACACGCAATCGGTCAATACCGCGTTGGTCGCCACGTGTTGCTGACGGGTGGCCATGCTGCGCATGAACAGACGCTTGGAGCGCAGCGAATTCATGCGGATACGATCACCCAGCAGCGCGCCACCGCTGCGACGTCGCGTGGGGTCGACCGCCAGCACCGCGATGCGCATGTCCGGGAAGGCCTGCAGGAAACGCAACAACAACTCGTCCACCACCGAGGACTTGCCCGCGCCGCCGGTGCCGGTGAAACCGATCACCGGCGTGCCACGTCCAGCCAGCTCCCACTGCTTGCGACGCTTGCCCAAATCGGCTTCGCTGAGCACGCCCTGTTCGATGGCCGACAGCATCTGACCGATGCTGGCTTCATCGTCGATATCCGTGTGTTCGGGGACCCGCACGGCGCGCTGGGCATCGCGGGCGCGATCCACCAGATCGTCGATCATGCCGGTCAGACCCAGCTTGGCGCCGTCGTTGGGGTGATAAATCCGCTCCACCCCCTGTTCGTGAAGAGCCGCAATTTCCTCCGGCGTAATGGTGCCACCGCCGCCGCCAAATACGCGGATATGGCCGGCGCCGCGCTCGGCCAGCATGTCCACCATGTATTTGAAGAATTCGTTGTGTCCGCCCTGATAGCTGGACAGGGCAATGCCGTCGGCATCTTCCTGCAAGGCGGCGCGCACCACGTCTTCCACCGCCCGGTTGTGGCCCAGATGCACCATCTCCGCGCCCTTGGCCTGAATCATGCGCCGCATCACGTTGATGGCGGCATCGTGACCGTCAAACAGGCTTGCGGCGGTGACAAAACGCAGCGGCGCCTGTTCGGTCTCGGTGGTGGATTGGATGGTCGCGGCGGACGTGCTCATGCGGATCTCTCCAGGCGGTATTCAGATAGCCGCCTACGGTACGACATTCGCACCGCCAAGCCCATGACTCAATCGTTCTTTTCTGGTGACTGATTTTGCAATACTTGCGGAGATGAAACGCAAAATAGTCTGTCAAAAACAGAGGTGAGGTGAACCAGTCTCCAGTGAGTGAAAAAGCGACGATTGCCAGCGCCTTTGTGCGTCAGGCAACCGATGCGCTGAAACGTCGCGGCTTCGATCCCGCGCCTTTTTTGCGGCGCGCCGGATTGGAACCACCGTTGATCCGGCAGCCGCAATCACGCGTCACGCCCGAGGCGTTCGGCGCCCTGTGGCTGGACATTGCCCGCGAACTGGACGATGAGCTGTTCGGCCTGGACAGCCGGCCGATGCGGGTGGGCAGTTTCGCCACCCTGTGTCATCTGATGCTGCATACCCCAAGCGTCCACGATGCCCTGGTTCGCGGCACGCGGCTGATCAATCTGTTGATCGACGATACCCGGGTGGAGCTGTTGGGGGGCGAAAGCGAACTTCGCATGCGATTCGCCGACGTTGGCCACTTGCCGGTGGCGCGGAGAATTTTTGCTCACGAAACCCTGTTCGTGATGCTGCACGGCCTGATGTGCTGGCTGGCGCGCCGACGCATCACCGTATTGCACGCCGCGCTGGCCTATCCGCAACCGGAGTGGGTGGAGGAATATCCGCGCATGATCAGTCAGCAGTTTGCCTTTGATCAGGCCTTGACCCAATTCCGATTCAGCGCCCTGGAACTGGATGCGCCGGTGCTGCAAACCGAACGCAGCGCGCGCGAATTTCTGAAAAGCGCACCGCGCAGCTTCATCATGAAATATCGCGATCCGATGAGCGTCTCGGCACGGGTTCGCACCGTGCTCGGCGGCATCGCACCTGAAAAGTGGCCGCGCTTTGAATCACTGGCGCATACACTGGATATCCACCCCACCACCCTGCGACGACGGCTGCAGTGTGAGGGCAGCTCGTATCGGCTGGAAAAGGAAACCCGGCGCCGAGAGCTGGCCATCGAGCTGCTGATGCATTCCCGACAATCGATACTGGACATTGCCCACGCCGTGGGTTTTGCCGAAGCCAGCGCCTTCCACCGCGCCTTTCTGCGGTGGACCGGCGTCACTCCCGGGGCGTATCGGGCGCAACAGTCCGCTCCGACCGGCCCGCAACTGCATCACCAATCTGGCTCAGAACCTGTTTGAGGGTGTCGGCCACCAACTCCTCGGTGCGCGCATCCTGCAGCACCTCCATGATCACGCGGAAGCTGGTCTGGGTGACGTTTTCCACGATCTCATCGTAGAACGGCAGATGTTTCAGGCGTCCGGTTTGCGGATCCTGGCGCAGCTTTTCCGCAATCATCGCCTCGATACTGGCCTCGTTTTCCTTCAGTGCCCCGGCAATGCTGCCGGTGTAATGTCCCTTGGCCAGCACCCTGGAAACCTCCTCCAGCATGGCCACGGTGACCGGCGTCTTGATGGCATTGACCAGTTGCCGCTGAAAACGATTCACCAGGCGGTAGGTGAATTCGTCGCCAAAGGCGCGATCCGCGGCCATGCCGAAACGCGACAGCAGGATGATGATGCGAATGATGCGGAACAGCCGAAAGCCGCGAACGGCCGGATGCTGCACCGGAATCATGCCGAGGATCTCGTACCAGTTGTGTTTGAGATAGCTGCGCGTCCAGCCTTCCCGGTACCAGCGCCAGGTGAACTCCACCGCGAAGATGCCGCAGATCACCAAGTCCGCGAGCAGCACCAGACGCACCATGTCGGGCGCCAGATTCACCGCGGTTTCCCATACCAGCAAGCCAACCGATACCAGAGCCAGCACCAGCATCAGCCAGTCCAGCGGACCGATCTTGCGACGCGCCGCTTGTTGCGACGGCGGTGTGTTCTGTTGCGCCAGAGTAGACATGGCGCGCCACGCTAAGCAGCTTGGTTTGCCAGGTCAAGCGTTTCAGCGCCCATTCAGCGCCGCGTGGCTCTAATGCATCGAAATTTGACCCGGCAAGAAAAAATGAAACCATCCAACCCGATTCTGGCATTCGTCTGGAGCGGCGAAATCTCCGATGCGCTGTGGCGCGAGCTGTCCGACGAACACCCGGATCAGCATGAGCCGCAGACCAGCGCCGATCACGACCGCCAAGTACAATCACAGGCCGCCTACGTTCGTATGCATACCTGATGACCAGACTGACCGCCGCCAGCCTCTTGACCGCTGCGGTACTGCTCGGCGCCTGTAGTCGCGTCACCCCGGAAAACTTCGAGCGCATCGAATCCGGCATGAACAAGGACGAGGTTTACGCCATCCTGGGCAAGCCGACGGAAGTATCCGGCGGCGGCATTGGCAGCTTCACCATGAGCGTGGAAAGCTGGATCGCCGGCGACCGTCGGATCACTCTCACCTTTCGCGGTGACACGATGGCGATCAAGACCATGGGCAAGGTGGAATCCGGCGGCGATTGATCGGCGAAAAGCCCATGGGGCTAAACTTGCAAGCTGATTGTCCGCTCGCAATTCAATGCCCGCCACCAAAATTCATGACGCCGTCACCGTGGTTCTGCTGCATGAGGACCACATTTTCATGTTGCGCCGCCAGCAGGCGCTCAAGGCCTTTCCCGGCTATTGGGCGTTCCCCGGTGGCAAGGTAGATCAATCAGACCAGACCGACACCGAGCACCTTGGCCCCTGGGGCAGCGCGTTCGACAACAACCTCATGCACGCCCTGGCGCGCGAGCTGCACGAAGAGCTCGGCCTGAGCCTGAATCAGTTGTTTGATGATGGCGATGTCATCGACCTGAAGAAAATCGGTCAGGCGTTGACGCCCCCCATCATCCCGGTGCGTTTCAACACGCATTTCTTCCGTCTGCGGCTGAAGCGACGTCCCAACGTTCAACTGGCGTTGAGTGAGTCCGCCGAATGCGACTGGGCGCCGGCCGAGGATTGGCTGCGTCAGTTTCGTGACGGACAGATGCTGCTGGCGCCGCCCACTCTCGGCAGCCTGCGCCTGTTTGAATCCGGCGCGGACACCGCCAGCGGCAATGCCCAAATGGAGGACGTGGACCGCGATGGCGTGCCGCTGATCGAATCCATCAACGGCGTGCGACAGTTCTATGTGCGTTCCAACACCCTGCCGCCCGCCGCCCACACCAGCGCCTTTTTGCTGGGGGATATGGATCGGCACCGGGTACTGGTGGACCCCTCACCCTGCGACGAAACCGAATTGGAACGATTGCTGAGCGCCACGCAAGCCTTCGGCTTTCAGGAAATCTTCCTCACCCATCACCACCCCGATCACTACCAGTTCGCCGATCAGATCGCGCGAAGTCTGAATGTGCCCATCGGCCTGAGCGCGGACAGCGAACAACGCATCCGCGCCGAACGCGGCGACGATTTCTTCGACGGCATTACCATCAAACACTATGCCGAAGGTGATGTGCTGACCTACTGGCTGGGCCGTCCGATCAAAATTCTGAGCGTGCCCGGGCACGATGAAGGTCAGCTGGCGCTGATGCCGCAGGATAAATCCTGGTGCATCGTCAGCGATCTGTTTCAGGGCATCGGCACCGTCGTCATCGCCAAGCCCGAAGGACACATGGGTCGTTACTTTCAATCCCTGCAACGCATCATCGACCTCAATCCGCGCGCGGTCTATCCCTCCCATGGCATGGGTCAGGGCGGCACCAACCGGCTTCAGGAAACCCTCAGACACCGGCAGATGCGCGAGCAGCAAGTCGAACAGCTGTACGCCAGCGGCCAGTCCATCGACCAGATGCTGAGTCAGATCTATCAGGGTGTGGACGCACGACTGCTGCCGCTGGCACGCATGAATATCGAATCGCACCTGGACAAGCTGCGCGAGGAAGGCCGCGTCAGCGCCTGAATCGCACCCGATGACCGATGTGAATATTGGTCCCTACGCCATTGATCCGCCACTCGTATTGGCGCCGATGGCGGGGGTGACGGATCGCGCCTTTCGCCGGCTTTGCAAGCGCGGCGGCGCGGGTCTGGTGGTGTCGGAAATGATCAGTGCCAATCCAAAGCTCTGGCACACGAAAAAATCCCGGACGCGACGCGAACACGACGCCGAATGCGGCCCCATCGCGGTGCAGATCGCCGGCACCGAACCACAGGCCATGGCTGAAGCGGCGCGTTTCAACGTGGATCAAGGCGCGCAAATCATCGACATCAACATGGGCTGTCCGGCGAAGAAAGTGTGTCGGGTCGATGCTGGCTCCGCCCTGATGAAAGATGAGCTGTTGGTGGGACGAATTTTGAGCGCCGTCGCAAACGCCGTTCCGGTTCCTGTCACGCTGAAAATGCGCAGCGGCTGGTCACCGGATCATCGCAACGCGCCGCGTATCGCCCGCATTGCGCAAGACGCCGGCATCGCCGCCGTCAGCGTACACGGCCGCACCCGCGCTGACCTGTTCAAGGGCGCAGCCGAATACCGAACCATCGCCGAAGTCAAATCCGCGGTTGATATTCCAGTGATCGCCAACGGCGATATTTGCGACGGCCCCAAGGCCCAAGACGTGCTGCGACAAACCGGCGCCGATGCACTGATGATCGGGCGTGCCGCGCTGGGGCGCCCCTGGTTATTCGCAGAAATAGCACATTATCTGCAGCACGGTGCCGTCAAATCCGAACCCTCGCGCCAGCAAATCGGCGCCCTGCTGCTGGAACATCTCAAAGCGCTCTACGCGCTGTACGGCGAACATCAAGGCGTGCGCGTGGCGCGCAAACACATTCAGTGGTACTGCCAGCGCCACAGAGGGTCGGACGCGTTCTGGAAATCGGTCCGTCAGGTGCAATGTCCCACCCTGCAATTCGATCAGGTCAGTGACTTTTTTGCCGCCAATGACTCGGCCGCGTGTTGACAGCTTGCCCTATTGACGTTCCATCTTGAGCTGTTCGTCCCCGTCCTTGGTTTGCTCCACGCGGATCAAGGCGTAGTCCAGCGCCGGCGCGGCCCAGAATCGGGTGGAACGGCGGGACTTGTCCACCCGTTCCACGCGCACGGTGTCAAAGGTGCCGGCCGGCACTTCAATGCGTTCCTGCGCCACGATACGGAAGCGATAGGTTTTGGCGCGGTCGTCCTCCACCTTGGTGGCGGTGTATTCGGCCGGACCGGGCTCGCCTTCTTGCGACATCGCCCAGCGTTTGACCGCAAGCTGCATCACCAGCCGATCCATCATGGTTTCGTCCAGCTTGCGCTGTTCGCCTGTTGAGGAACGCACCAATCCGTTCTGCCAGTCGAATTCCAGTTTGAAGTTATCTTTCTCTTTGTCCGCGCGCGAAAAGCTGAAACGCTGCGAACGAATCTGATCCTCCACCACGCAAAACTCGGAACGCTCCTGGATCTGACCGATGAACAGACGCGCCAGACCCTGTGGTTTTGCGCGGTACTGGTAGAGATAACATTCACCCTCGCCCGCTATCGCCTGCAATTGAAATTGCGCGTGGCCCAAGGTCAGCGGACCACGGGTCAGTACAAAGCTGGAATCAAACGGCACCAGCGGCTTGGCGCTCAATATGGGCGACAGGCACAGCGCGAAAATCAGAAACAGGAATCGTTTCATCAAAATCCCTCCTGCAAATCCGCCAGACCCCGGGGGCTTTTCAACGTGCGTCCATTCAACTCGGGGCCGTTTTCGCCCAGACGCAGCGCACCGTTCGCCATCCAGGCGACGGCTTGTGGATAAATTCGAAGTTCGATCTGTTGCATGACACGCTCGGCAAGAGTCTGCTCCGTATCTTGCGGGTCCACCATGAGCCGGCCCTGAATGATGGCCGGGCCACCGTCCAATTCCTCGGTGACGAAATGCACCGTCGCGCCGTGTTCGGCATCGCCGTTTTTCAATACCCGCTGGTGGGTGCGCAACCCCGGATAATGCGGCAACAGCGAAGGATGGATGTTGAGGAGTTTTCCGCGATAGCTCCGCACGAAATCCGCGCCCAATATGCGCATGAAACCGGCCAGCACCACCATATCCGGCGCCCAGGCATCCAGTGTTTCCAGCAAGGCCGCATCAAACTGCGAGCGATCCGAAAAACCGGATGCGAGAACGACCCTGGATTCGATCCCCGCCCGCCTTGCAAATTGCAGACCCGGCGCATCGGCGCGATCCGACAACACCCCCACGATCCGTCCCGCGATGCGCCCATCCTCGCAAGCCCGGATGATGGCCTTCAGATTGCGGCCGGCACCCGAAATCAGCACCGCAATCCGCCGGCGTTCAGACAAAGCGGACGTCTCGATCGCCTTTGCTCACCTCGCCCAGCACCCAGGCGCCTTGACGCGCGCGACGCAGCAGGCCCATCGCTTCATCAGCGGACTTTCGCGGCACCGCCATCACAAAGCCCACGCCGCAATTGAACACGCGGCGCATTTCCGCATCCTCCACCGCACCCTGTTGCTGCAACCAGTCGAAAATCGGTGGAAGCTTCCAGCTTTGGGTGTTGAGCGTCGCACTCGTTCCTGGCGGCAAGCATCGTGGCAGATTTTCGGTCAAGCCACCGCCGGTGATATGCGACATGCCACGGATGGCAACCCCCGCGTCCAGCAGCTTCTGCACCGGCTTGACGTAAATCCGCGTCGGCGCCATCAGCTGGTCAGCGATGGACCTGCTTCCCAGCTTTGCGTCCAGTGATCGCCGGCCCACAATTTTTCGAATCAGTGAAAAGCCATTGGCATGCGGACCCGATGAAGGCAAGGCAATCAACACATCGCCAGCGCGGATTCTGGAGCCATCGATGATCTTTTTCTTTTCCGCCACCGCAACGCAGAATCCGGCCAGATCAAAGTCGCCGGCCTTGTACATGCCCGGCATCTCCGCGGTTTCTCCGCCCACCAAGGCGCACCCGGCCTGACGGCAACCCTTGGCGATGCCTTTGATCACTTGCGCGGCGCGGTCCGGCTCCAGCTTTCCGGTGGCGAAGTAGTCCAGAAAGAACAGCGGCTCGGCGCCGGAGACCAGCACGTCGTTGACGCACATGGCCACCAGATCCACCCCCAGTCCCTGCAACTGTCCCAGCGCGATCCCCATCTTGAGCTTGGTGCCAACGCCATCGGTGCCCGACACCAGCACCGGTTGCTTGTAACGCTTGGGCAAGGACACCAGCGCGCCGAAACCACCCACGCCGGCCATCACTTCCGGCCGGTGGGTGGACTTGACGATGCTGCCGATCTGGCTGACCAGGGCATCGCCCGCGTCAATATCCACCCCGGCGTCGCGATAGGTCAAGGGTTTCTTGTTGGGCATTAAATTAAGATGATCGCGTGGCGTGATTGAAGCGCGCATTCTACCTTTGGCTTCGCGATCCCTAATGCTGACCGCCTTCTCCCTATCGCAACGAATCGCCCTGATCGGCCTTGCCGCCATGATTGCCTTGGCTGCTTACTTCCCCGCCATCGCGCAGGACGCAGAAGCGCTGGCCGATGTGCTGGCGAACAACCCCTATGCCGCCCGCATCGTGGTTGAGGACCAGAGCACGGACAGCCGCGACAAGGCACTGCGCGCCACGCTGATGGCGGTTCTGCATCACGCAGCCGGTGGTTCGGATTTGAGCTTCTCGGCCATCCTTCCTCGGGCGTCGGAGCTGGTGCAACACTTCGGCTTTGAGCACGACCCGCAAAGCGGCGCCTTGTATTTCACCGCCGCATACGATGCCGGCGCCATCGAGCGAAGCCTGCGCGAGCACGGCTTGCCGGTCTTCGGCGTCGAATCCGGCCCCGTGGAAGCGACATTGCTGGTGGTACGCGGCATCAATAGCGCCGCCCAATACAGCGCCCTGCTGCGCAAGCTGCAATCGGCGCCCGGCATTGCCGAGGCGCAGGTTCTGGAAGCGCAGGACGACTGGGCCAGCCTGCGTCTGTCGGTTCGCGGCGGCCTTCATCGTCTGGGACAGTCACTGATGCAGGTGCCGGGACTGGTGCCGGAAATGGACGGCAGCTACCGCTGGACGGGCGCCGCGCCGTGAGCCAATTCCGCTTGCGCGAAAGCTGGCCCTGGCTGGTTGCCGGGATCGGCTTTTTGGTCTTGCTGTGGTTGCTGGCGCCGATTCTGACGCCGTTCGTGCTTGGCGCCGGTCTGGCCTACGTGGGCGACCCAATCGTCGATCGCTTGCAAACCTGGCGGCTGTCGCGCACCGCCGGCGTGTGCGTGGTGTTTGTTGCCATCACCAGCGTCAGCCTGCTGGCGGTGGTGCTATTGCTGCCGATGCTGCAAGTGCAGTTGGCGACGCTACTGAGCAATATCCCGGACTGGCTGTTGTGGCTGCAGGACAAGGGCCTGACGCAACTGGGCATCACCCTGCCAGAAGGCGTGAAACTGGACGCCGACGGCCTCAAGACCATTGCGCGCCAACACTGGTCGGAAGCCGGCGACTTTCTGCGGCTGGCCTGGGCGCAGGTTTCCGAATCCGGCGTGGCCCTGGCCACTTCGGCCGCCAATCTGTTGCTGGTGCCGGTGGTGACGTTCTACCTGCTGCGCGACTGGGACGATCTGGTGGCCTGGACCCGCAATCTGATTCCGCCACGCTATGTGCCGCGCGCGGATCAAATGGCGCACGAGACCGATGAAGTACTGAGCGCCTTCTTTCGCGGCCAACTATCGGTGATGGCCGCGCTGTCGCTGTATTACTGGCTGGCACTGTGGATTGTGGGCCTCGATTTGGCCCTGCTGGTGGGGTTGATTGTGGGCGTGATCAGTTTCGTGCCCTACCTTGGAACCATCGTCGGCATTCTCACTGCCGCCATCGCCATGTTGGTGCAAACCCAGGATCCGCTATCGCTGATCTGGATTGCGGTGGTGTTCGGCATCGGCCAGGTGTTGGAGTCCAATGTGCTCACGCCGTGGCTGGTGGGCGACAAGATCGGCCTGCATCCGGTGACGGTGATCTTCGCCATCATGGCCGGTGGACAGTTGTTCGGTTTCATCGGCATCATGCTGGCGCTGCCGGTGTCGGCGGTGCTGTCGGTGTTGATGCGACATTTCAAGGATGAATGGTTGAAGAGTCAGCTCTATCTGGCTGGAAAGAAAGATGAAACCTCTGAAGCTACGGAGCCGTCACAGTCCGCGTGAAGCAGCTTCCGCTTTCCGTTCAGCTGCGATTTCAACCCGATTTCGAGCACTTTGTCGCCGGCCCCAACCAGGATCTGGTGCAGGCGGTGCACGCCTTGGCGGATGGCGAGCAAGCCCAGGCTCTGTGCGTCATCGGCGCTGAAGGGTGCGGCAAAACCCACCTGTTGCAGGCTGCGGCGCGACAACGCAAAGGCGCCGCCTATCTGCCGATGCGCCATCTGGAACAGATTCGTCACGATGATCTGGCCGGCTTTGAACAATGCCCGCTGATTTGCATTGATGATGTGGATGCGCTGGCGGGAAACCGTGACGCCGAGATCGCCCTGTTGCGACTGTTGGATCGTAGTAAGCGCGGCGATACCGCCACCCTTTGCAGCCTGCGGCAGGCGCCGGATCGCATCGCTGGCCTGCTGGCGGACCTCCGCACCCGTTTGCGTCAAGGCGCGCTGATGTCGATTCGCCCGCTGGGCGACGAGGATCGCGCGCAACTGTTGCAAAAAAACGCCCAACAGCGCGGCCTGCAATGGAGCCCGGAAGTCAGCCAATGGCTGCTGGCGCGTTTGCCGCGCAATCCTGCGCGTCTGGTGGCGGCGGTGGATGCCCTGGATCGCGCCGCCTTGAGCGCCCGACGCAGACTCAGCCTGTCTTTTGTTCAGAAGACGCTGCGGCAAGCCGGCGAGTTTCCACCGCCCGCCAACGCACAAACATCAGCAGGCTGAGGTATTCCACGCCCGCCAGCGCCGCCATAGCAAATGCGCTCCAGCGGGCGGACGCATCGGCATAGCCGGCGGCCAGATAGCCGGCGACGTAAAACATCACCAGCATGCTGGCCCAGGCTGCGGTGCGCGTGTTTTGGCGAATCAGCCCGGGCAAGGGCAGCAACAACAAGGCGCTGATCACCCATCCCAGCGCGGACGCCTCTCGCCAGGCCACCAATACGATCAGCAGCAAATGTGAAAGCAGGGCCAGAATCCAGATGCGCTTGCTCATTTGGCGAGTTGGATGGCAGTGGCGGCCACGCGTACACCCAGCGCGTGTGCAAGCTTTGTTTCATCGTCGCTCAAACCGGCGGTTGACGAAGCACCGCCCGCCCAATGCGTTGCGCCATAGGGCGCGCCGCCGCTGCGCGTGCTGCTCAGTTCGGCTTCGGTATACGGCAAACCCAGCAACATCATGCCGTGGTGCATCAAGGGCAACATCATGCTGAGCAGGGTCGATTCCTGTCCGCCGTGCAGGCTTTGACTGGAGGTGAACACCGCTGCCGGCTTGCCGACCATGGCGCCCGAAAGCCACAGATCTGAGGTGCCGTCCAGAAAATACTTCAGTGGCGCGGCCATGTTTCCAAAACGCGTGGGACTTCCCAGCAGCAGACCGTCGCAGCTTCGCAAGTCCTGCGTTTCGGCAAACATCGGGCCATCTTCCGGCAATGCTGGAGCGCGCGCTTCGCATTCGGCGGATACCGGCGGCACGGTCCGCAGCTTGGCGACCGCGCCGGCGGACTCCACCCCGCGCGCGATCTGTCGCGCCAACGCCGCCGTTGCGCCGTGACGGGAGTAGTACAGCACCAGGATTTCGGACATGAGATTAAGCGGAGCGGTTGAATGCAAATTTTAATCGCAGGCTGCTAGGCTAGCGTCGGCAGCGCAACGGGGTGCGTATGATGATTGGCTGGGCGCTGGACAAATTGATCTTTGCGATGGGCTTTGTGACCGGCGGGACGCTGCCGGGGTTTCTGGCGCAGTACCGGCAACGATTGGGCGGTCGGCTGGATCAGTTGCAGGAGGATTTGGCGCACTTCGAAAGCATCGCCGCGCAACAGTTTGACGGCGACCTGCAACAGTTGATCGCCCACCATCGCGCCAGCAATGACACCACCTTTCGGGCCGAGGGCGAAGCCGTGGCCAGCATGGCGACGCAGCTGGACCAGTATTCGCAAGCCTACGCGTCCATGGACGGCGGCGCCTTCGGGCAGACCTGGACGATGGTGAGCCATTGGGATCAGGCGCTGATCCAGTCCGTCTGGGCCGACTTTGTTCCGGCCATGGCTTATTCCCTGGACGGCCTGGTCATGGCCTTGTGTGGCGGGTTCCTGGCCAGTCTGCTGTTTGGCGCGCCCATTGCGCTGTTTAGGCGGCGTGGACGGCGCCTGAGCTATCGCAAGCTCTAACTGGATAGCCGTTCCCACAAGGCCGCCACATTGGCCGGCAACATCTCCGGTTTGTCCGCATCACGGCGCTTGTATTCGATCTGATCGTTCGCCAGGCCTTTTTCGCCGATGACCACGCGATGCGGCACCCCGATCAGATCGGCGTCGGCGAACATCGGGCCGGGGCGCAAGCCTCGATCATCCAGGGCCACGTCGACGCCCTTTTCAGCCAAGGCAGAATAGAATTCATCCGCCAGATCGCGCACGCGATCCGACTTGTCCGCGCCAATGGGGCAGATCAGGACCCGAAACGGCGCGATGCTGTCCGGCCACACCATGCCGCGTTGATCGTGCTTTTGTTCAATCACCGCCGCGACCAGACGCGACACGCCAATGCCGTAACAACCCATCACCGGCGTGACATCCGCGCCGCCGGCTTCGAGCACCGACAAGCCCATCGCGCGGCTGTATTTGTCGCCAAGCTGAAACACATGGCCGCCTTCGATGCCGCGGATGAAGCGAACCTCACCCTGCCCATCCGGGCTCGGATCGCCTTCACAAACCTGACGCAGATCCGCGGTTTCCGGCTCCGGGCAATCCCGGTCCCAGTTCACGTTGCGCAGGTGGTAGTCATTCTGGTTCGCGCCACAGACAAAATCTGACAGCACGGCCGCAGCGTGATCCGCAATCACCGGCAGCGGGCAATCTGCCGGCCCCAGATAGCCCACTTCACAACCAAATACACGCTGTACATCCTCAATCCGTGCCATTCGAAAAGGGCTGGCGACCTTGGGATGCTTGGCCGCCTTGACCTCGTTCAGCGCATGATCGCCACGGATGGCGATGCCGATCATGCCGCTTTCACTCACCCCTTCAGCGGCTTCCACCACCAACAGCTTGACCTTTGCGTTGAGGGGCACATTCAAAAATCTGGAGACCTGCTCACAGGTTTTCTGACCGGGCGTGGAGGCTTTTTCCATCGGCGCGCCAGCCGCCGGACGTTGCGCGCCGGATGGCGGACAGGCTGCGGCCTCCACGTTGGCGGCGTAATCACTTTGCGTTGACACCGCGAGCAGGTCTTCGCCGGCACCGGCGATGACGTGAAACTCCTCGCTGCGCGCACCGCCGATGTTGCCCGAGTCCGCCTGCACCACGCGAAAGTCCACCCCCAGACGCTCGAAGATGCGCGTGTAGGCGTCGCGCATGTTGTCGTATTCGCGCGCCAGATCATCCTGATCCATGTGGAAGGAATAAGCGTCTTTCATCAGAAACTCGCGCGCCCGCATCACGCCAAAACGGGGGCGACGCTCGTCGCGGAACTTGGTCTGAATCTGATAGTAGTTGACCGGCAGTTGGCGATAGGACCGCAATTGCTGCTTGGCGTGATGGACGATCACTTCCTCGTGTGTGGGGCCGTAGCAGAAGTCGTTGTCATGCCGGTCCCTGATGCGCAACATCTCCGCGCCCATCGCCTGCCAGCGACCGGATTGCTGCCACAGCTCCGCCGGTTGAATCGATGGCATCAGCAACTCCACCGCGCCGGCACGGTCCATCTGTTCACGCACGATGTTTTCGATCTTGCGCAGCACCCGCAAACCCAGCGGCATCCAGGAATAAAGCCCGGCGCCGAGCTTGCGGATGAAGCCGGCGCGCAACATGAGCTGATGACTCGCAAGCACCGCGTCCGCCGGTACTTCTTTGGTGGTCGATATGGGAAATTTGGACAGGCGCATGGCGGCAGTGATGGAGGTCGGAAGAAGGAATAAACGGGCATTCTAGCGACCAGCGGCAAGCGCAAAGCGCGCATAATGCGCGGCTGACCATCTCTTGGGGGCCTTTCCATGACCAGTCCACTCAACTTGACCACCTCCACCCTCGCCAGCCAGATGCGCATGTGGCGCGGCACCTCGTCCTTTCATCCGGCGCGCAAGCAACCCGAACAGCTGCTGGAAGTGTATGAATTCGAAGCCTGCCCCTATTGCCGTTTGCTGCGCGAAGCGCTGACGGAGCTGGAACTGGACGCGCTGATTTACCCTTGCCCCAAGAACGGCACCCGATTCCGCCCCAAGGCGATTGAATTGGGCGCAAAAAGCCAGTTTCCCCTGTTGGTGGACCCGAACACCAAGCAGACGCTGCTGGAATCGGCAGACATCATCGACTACCTGTCCCAAACCTACGACGGCGGGCTGCGCGCGTCCCGTGGCTTCGGACGCACCGTGAGCGTCGCCAGCTCCTACGCCGCCACCGGCATGCGCAGCATGGGTCGCGTCCGCGGCATGTTCGCGCGTCCATCGACCGCGCCGGTACAACCGCTGGAGTTGTACAGCTTTGAGTCCAGCCCCTACGCCCGTCCGGTCCGCGAACTGCTGTGTGAGCTGGAGCTGCCCTACATCCTGCGCAACTTCGGCAAATCACAATGGCGTGAAATGGGTCCGCCCTTCGTCCGCGACAAAATCTTCCCGAGCGCGCCCTTGACCGGCCGCAATCGCATCAAGCTGCGCGAACTCACCGGCCGTTCGCAAGTGCCTTACCTCATCGACCCCAACACCGGCACCGCCATGTTTGAATCCGGCGACATCATGCGTTATCTGGAGGAGGTTTATGCGGCGGCATAGCATCCCTTATCCTCCTACTATCTAAAGGTCCGAGCACGAAAAAGCCAGCATGAGCATGATCGACAAAAGCATCTGCCTCACCGAGGGCCAAGCAAGCTGGCTCAAAAGCGTGGTTGATCGCGGCGACTTTGAAGACGAAAGTCAGGTGGTTCGTGAACTAATCCGCGAACGACAGCTACGGGAAAACGAAAGCAACAAGCAGTTGGCGGCGATACGTCAGGCGCTGGATGATGGCGAAAATAGCGGCTTGATCGATCAATCGGTGGAGCAAATCTGGCAAACCGCTCGCCACGGAAAAACCGATGGCGAAGAAACGGTACCAACTCAGTAAAGCCGCGGAAAAGGATTTGCTGGAAATTGCCCGCTTTGGTGACAAACAGTTTGGAATCACGCAATCCAACCGATACCGGGACAAATTAAGCGCGCGTTTTGTGCTCATTGCGCATCAGCCCCTGCTTTTTCCCAGCGTGTCCCACATCCGAGAAGGCTACCGTCGCAGCGTTTGTGGCGCTCACGCGATCTACTATCGCTTAACAGCCCCCGACACGGTAGAGATCGTGCGGGTTTTGGGGATGCAGAACATCGAATCATCGTTTTGATGGCCATCCAGGCGCTGCCCCACCTCCAAGATGACTGACCCTCTGGCCATTTTTGCTGCCGTCGCCCTCGCCCACGCGCTGGGCGTCATCAGCCCGGGGCCGGATTTGGCGGTGGTGATTCGGCAAACGCTGGCCTATGGGCGTCGAATCGGCGTCATCACCGCGCTGGGGATTGGCAGCGGCATCCTGTTCCACAGCGGCTGGGGACTGTTCGGACTGGGCTGGGTGGCGGACCAATGGCCATGGTTTGTCGGCGCACTGCGTTACGCCGGCGCCACGGTGTTGTTGTGGATTGGAATCAACGCGCTCAGCGCGCGACCTGGCCCGGACATGACCCCGCAAATTCGTCCAGCGCCCAGCCGGCGCAGCGCATACCTCATCGGCCTTGCGACCAACCTGTTCAATGCAAAGGCCTTCTTGTTCTTCGTGGCCTTGAGTTCAAGCGTGCTGGCGGCCGGCGCATCCGTGGGTCTGCGCCTGGCAATGGTGGCCTGGTTGTCCATGGCCACTGCGGCCTGGTTCAGTTTTCTGGCCTACTCGGTCGGGCACGCCACCCTTCGCCAGCGTCTGCACGCGCATGCCTGGCGCATTGACCGCGCACTGGGTCTGATGCTCATCGCGCTGGCGGTCGCCATCATCCTGGGCTGAGTTCGGGCTGCGGTTTGGCAATGGCGCGCCACAGCATTTCGAACAGCACGTTCGCCCGTGAGGTCAAGGGTGGTTCCCCCTCACGGTGCACGTACATGGTGATCAGGCGAAAACACACGCCAATGAAGTAATCGAGCAATACCTTTTCGCTGACTTCATCGTTCAGAACGCCGCCCGCGCGACCTTCCGACAGCACCCGCATGAACGCGCCAAACAAGGCCGGATTTTCGAAATGCGCCTGCCGGCGCCAGGTGTTGAGATAGACCGAACTCATCATCAGCTGGATCGGCTCCGGGTTCTGTTCAAAGAAATCCAGCGTCACCCAGAACACCTTGCGCAGCTTCTCCTTGTAATCCTCCAGGCCCTTCAAGTGATCCATGATGCGCACCGCCAGCCGACCCAGCCAGGTGTCGAGCGCCGAGAACAACAGCGCCTCCTTGCTGCCGTAGTACTTGTAAAGGGTTTGCAGCGACACATTGGCGCTGCGCGCAATCTCGATCAGTCGAACGCGATGGAACTCGCGACCGGCAAACACATCCGCCACCGCCTGCTCAATGCGCGCGCGGGTCTCAGGGTCCAGCGTGGACAAATCCGGTAACCGGCTCAGCGATTCGTCTTGTGCAGTCATTCGCCGTGATCTTGATGATCGGTAATTTAGATTACGTGATTTTTCTTCCCCGCGCCAACCGGACAATAGGCGTATTTAGCGTACTTTGAGCCGAATAAAAGCCTCGCTACACCGACATTGCATTACAGAACGATCCTTGCAAGACTAAGGTTCGCCAAAAAATTACACCGCCTGCGCAGTATTCGTAATTTCCATTACCATCTGTTCAGGCCCCGATTTCAATCAGTGGAGAAGTTCATGAACGAAGCATTCATTTTTGACGCGGTGCGAACGCCGCGCGGCAAAGGCAAGAAAGACGGCAGCCTTCACGAGGTGCCGCCGGTCCATCTGGTCGCCACCCTGTTGTGGGCGCTTCAGGAACGAAATGACCTGGACACCTCGCAAGTCGATGACCTGGTGCTGGGCTGCGTCACGCCGGTGGGCGAACAGGGCGCGGACATCGCCCGCGTCGCCGCGCTGTATGCAGACTGGGATGAAAGCGTGGCCGGCGTCACGCAGTCGCGCTTCTGCGCTTCGGGCCTGGAGTCGGTCAATCTGGCGGCGATGAAAGTCATGTCCGGCCAGGAAGATTTGGTGGTGGCCGGCGGCGTTGAGTCCATGAGCCGTTGGCCCATGGGGTCGGATGGCGGCGCAATGGCCATGGACCCGCGCGTCAACGACAAAATGAGCTTTGTGCCGCAAGGCGTCAGCGCCGATCTGATCGCCTCCCTGGAAGGTTTTTCGCGCCAGGATGTGGATGGCTTGGCCGTTGAATCCCAACAGCGCGCCGCCAGAGCCCAGGCCGAAGGTCGCTTTGACAACAGCATCGTGCCGGTCAGGGACGTCAACGGCATGACGGTGCTGGATCACGATGAAACCGTGCGTGGCGATGCCTCGCTGGATGCGCTGGGCGGCCTCAAGCCCAGTTTTGAAATGATGGGACAAATGGGCTTTGACGCCACCGCGCTGCGCAAGTACACCACGGTGGAGAAAATCAATCACGTGCATCATGCCGGCAACTCGTCGGGTATCGTGGACGGGTCGGCGCTGATGCTGATCGGCAGCAAGGAAAAAGGCCAGGCGCTGGGCCTGAAGCCACGCGCCCGCATCAAGCAGATCGCCGTCACCGGCAGCGAGCCCACCATCATGCTGACCGGCATCGGCCCGGCTTCCAAAAAGGCGCTGAGCAAAGCCGGCATGAGCGCCAGGGATATTGATCTGTTCGAGATCAACGAGGCCTTTGCCGCAGTCGTCATGCGTGCCGCGCGGGATCTGGAAATCGACATGGACCGAATCAACGTCAACGGCGGCGCCATCGCCCTGGGACACCCGCTGGGCGCCACCGGCTGCATGATTCTGGGAACGGCGCTGGACGAACTCGAACGCAGCAACAAGGCCACTGCACTGGCCTCGCTTTGCGTCGGCGGCGGCATGGGTATCGCCACCATTATCGAGCGGGTCTGAGGTCCGCGCCCCACAAGCAATCAGAACCGCGCGCGCCATCTGGCTGCGCGCTGCAAAGGAATGAACTAATGAGTATCAACACCCAGATCGATGCCGACGGCATCCTCACCCTGACGCTGGACATGCCCGGCCGTTCCATGAACGTGCTGAATGATGAATTGATCACGCCGTTTGCCAAAGCCATCGAACAAATCGAATCCGATGGCGACATCAAAGGCGTGATCCTGACCTCCGGGAAGAAGGAATTTCTTGCCGGCGCGGATCTGGAACAGATGTTTTCCATCACCGATCCTGAACAGGCCTTTGACGCGGTGGAATCCTTCAAGGCGCACCTGCGTCGGCTGGAAACCTGCGGCAAGCCCGTGGTCGCGGCGCTCAACGGCACCGCCCTGGGCGGCGGTCTGGAATTGGCGCTGGCCTGTCATTATCGTGTGGCGATCGATCAAGCCAAGGCCAAGTTCGGTTTGCCGGAAGTCAAGCTCGGGTTGCTGCCCGGCGGCGGCGGCACCCAGCGGTTGCCACGCATGATCGGCATTCAGGCCGCGATGTCATTGTTGCTGGAAGGCAAGGAGCTGCGAGCTGCGGCCGCCAAACAGCAGGGCATTATCGACGAGCTCGCCAGCGACACGACGGACATGCTGGCCAAGGCCAAGGCCTGGTGTCTGGCCAACCCGAAGGCGCAACAGCCCTGGGATAACAAGAAGTTCAAATTTCCCGGCGGGGATGGCAAGCATCCGGCAGTGGTGCAGATGCTGGCCATCGCCCCGTCCATGGCCAATGCCAAAACACAGGGTAACTACCCCGCTCCGCGAAATATTCAGTCTTGCGTCTTTGAAGGCAGCATTGTCGACTTCGATACCGGTTGCCGCATCGAGTCGCGCTACTTCACCGAACTGGCGGTGTCGCAGGTTGCGAAAAACATGATCGGCACGCTGTGGTTTCAGTTGAATGAAATCAACAAAGGCAAATCACGGCCACAAGGCATCGAACGCTCCAGCGTCAACAAGCTGGGCGTGCTGGGGGCGGGCATGATGGGCGCCGGCATTGCCTATGTTTCCGCCAAGGTCGGCATGGACGTGATTTTGATCGACACCAGCCAGGAAGCGGCCGACAAGGGCAAGGATTATTCAGCCAAGCTATTGGACAAACAGGTCAAACGTGGTCGCATGTTGCCGGCGGATCGTGACGCGGTGCTGAACCGCATCACCGCAACTACTGCGTATGAGCCCCTTGCGGGTTGCGATCTGGTCATCGAAGCCGTGTTCGAAGACCGCGACATCAAGGCCGACGTCACCCAGAAAACCGAAGCCGTACTGGGCGCCGAAAAAGTATTCGCCTCCAACACATCCACCCTGCCCATCACCGGCCTGGCCAAAGCGCACACCCGTCCGGATCGTTTTATCGGCCTGCACTTTTTCTCGCCCGTCGACAAAATGCCGCTGGTGGAAATCATCATGGGGGAGAAAACCAGCCCCGAAACCTTGGCGCTGGGCTTTGACTATGTGCAACAAATCAAAAAGACGCCCATTGTGGTCAACGATTCGCGTGGCTTCTATACCTCACGTGTATTCGGCACTTATGTGATGGAAGGCCTTGCATTGCTGGCCGAAGGCGTACATCCACATTCCATCGAAATGGCGGGACTGAAAGCCGGAATGCCTGTTGGCCCGCTGGCGTTGCAGGACGAGGTTTCTCTGGGGCTGGCACTGCACGTGCTGGAGCAAACCCGCAAGGATTTCGCCGCCGAAGGCAAGATCATGGAATCACGGCCCGGAGACGCCATCATCGAAAAGATGGTCAAGGAACTGGATCGCCCGGGCAAAAAGGCCGGCAAGGGTTTTTATGATTATCCCGCGCCGGGTGAAAAAGGCGAAAAATCACTCTGGAAAGGATTATCTCAGCACTGGCCTCTGGCGGAAACGCAGCCGGACCAGAAAGACCTGATCGAACGGCTGATGTTCGTTCAAGCGCTGGATGCCGCGCGTTGTTTTGAAGAAGGTGTGGTGAATACGGTGGCCGACACCAATATTGGCTCCATCTTCGGCTGGGGCTTCGCCCCGCATCAGGGCGGTGCGCTGCAATACATCAACGCCTACGGCTTGAATAAGTTCGTCGCCCGCGCCGAACAGCTTGCGGCGAAATCCGGCGCGCGCTACGCACCGCCAAGCAGTTTGATTGAAAGAGCCAGGGCCGGACAACTGTATGCGGATTGATGGTTCAGCGCCATCGCCGTTTTTGGAGGGGCGCCGCAGCGCCACGCGGTTCGCGGTGACCGGCTTTGCTGGCGTCATTGCGAATCGAAGATGAGGCCACCCCCTGCCATGCCGGCAGCATGAATCGAACGCATCGTTTCTGTTGACGACCACGCCCGGAGCGGCTCAAGCCGCCCCGGGCGTCGAGTCGTCACCGCCCTGAACCGAGCAGGCGCACTCGCACTGCGGAATGACGGGCCTTGGCTTTAGCCAGCGGATACTGACTCCACGGACGATCATCCGGCGTCGCCCCGGTCATCGTCCGGTCGTCGTAATTGAACACAATGAGAGGTGGCTGCGGTGTTCCGCAGGTACTGTCAATGAATCCAACGAAGTACAGGAGAGCATCCGATGTTTGAAGCCCTGATGAACTGGATGAAATCCAGAAAGATGTTGCCGAATATTTCCGACACCGAACGTCAAGCGCTGGAAGCCGGCACGGTCTGGATTGACGGCGACTTCTTTTGCGGCGCGCCAGATTTCCAGAAAATGCTGGCCGAGCCTTATTCCCGTATTTCTGACGAAGAGCAGGCCTTCATTGATGGGCCGTTGGAAGAGTTGCTGAACCGCATTGATGCGGACCAGATCAGCCGCAGCAGGCGAATCCCGGATGAGATCATTCAGTTCGTCAAAGATCAGGGCTTCATGGGCCTGATGATTCCGAAGCAATATGGGGGCAAGGGATTTTCGCGCCTGGCCCTGAGTACCATCATGGCCAGGATCGGGCCGGTAAACGGTGCCGTTGGCACGCTGGTGATCATTCCCAACTCCCTGGGTGCGGCCGAGCTGATCATCCATTACGGCACTGAGCAGCAGAAAGATCAGTATCTGCCGAAACTGGCTTCGGGCGAATATGTACCCTGCTTTGGACTGACCGAACCCACCGCCGGCTCGGACGCCGCATCGATCAAAGCCGAAGCGGTCGCCTTCAAGGACGACGATGGCCAGATCAAACTGAAGCTGAACTTCCGAAAACGCTACATCACGCTGGCGCCCATCGCCAACCTGTGCACCATCGCATGCCAGCTTCATGATCCAGATCACCTTCTAGGCAAGGGCGAACAGCTGGGCATTACCTGCGTGTTGGTACACAAAGACACGCCCGGTTTCTCCAACGGCGATCACCACGATCCGGTGGGTGATCCGTTCTACAACGGTCCGCTATACGGCGAAAACGTCATCGTCCCGGTCGAAAATATTATTGGCGGGGCGGAATACGCCGGCAAGGGCTGGAAAATGTTGATGGAACAGCTGGCCGGTGGACGCGCCATCTCCCTGCCCGCCGGCGCGGTGGGCAGCGCCAAATACACCGCCATGGTGACCGGCGCCTATTCCATGGTGCGACAGCAGTTCGGCATTCCGATTGGCCGCATGGAAGGCGTGGAGGAAAAAGTAGCCCACGTCGCCGGCATGAGCTACATGCTGGAAGCGGCACGGGTTTACGCGTGCTCGGCCATTGATAATGGCCAACAACCGCCGGTCGTTTCCGCCGTCCTCAAGGCCTATACCACCGAAATCAATCAACAGTTGGCGGTTAACGGCATGGACATCATGGCCGGCTCGGCGGTGATGCAGGGGCCGAATAATGCGATGAGCAAGGCTTATACCTCCGCACCGGTTTCCATCACCGTGGAAGGCGCGAATATTCTCACCCGCACGCTGATGATTTTTGGTCAGGGCGCCACCCGTTGCCACCCCTACGCCTTGAAGGTGGTCGAAGGGGCGGAAAAAAATGACGTGGGTTTGTTCCGCTCCAACCTTCTGGGTTGGATGGGCCACTTTTTCAAGGGCTTGTTGCGGTCAGAAACACATTATCTGACGCGCGGTTATTTCGTGAAGATTCCGGAGGTCGCCCCTCAAACCAAAAAATATTATCGGCGACTGGGCTGGGCTGCGGCACGCTTTGGCGTTATCACTGACCTAGCGATGTTTGCCATCGGCGGCGGATTAAAAGCGCGTGGAAAGCTCACCGGCCGTTATTCGGATGTGCTGGCCTGGATGGTGCTGGGCTTCTCCGCCCTTCGTCGTTTTGAAGCAGAAGGCCGACGCAGCGAAGACTTGCCACTACTGCGATATTCACTGGAACATGCGCTGTCACAAATTCACGATGCATTTATCGACATCTATCGAAACTTCGATGGACCGCTAGGCTTGTGGATGAAAACCATCGGCGTGTTTGAAGCGCGCATCAACCCCATCGGCGCCAAACCCGGCGACCGGCTGAGCCATCAGGCGGCATTGTGCATTCAGGCCGACAACGCGCAATACCGTCGCCTGGGTGAAGGCGTGTTTCTGCCACGCGATGAAAGCAAGGGCTTCGGCCGCCTTTTGCGCGCCTTCCATCTCATCAGCAAGGCCCAGCACGCCGCCGAACGCATCACCCGCGCGCAAAAGAACAAACAACTCTCGCGTGGACTTCCCGCCGAGGTGGCGGAAGAAGCCCAGCAAAAAGGCCTGATTACCGCAGAGGAAGTCACGACCCTGCGCACCGCCCTCGCCGCCCGGCTGGATGCGATTGAAGTGGACGCATTTTCGCCAGACGATTATTTCGTGGAACCGAGGAGCGGATCCGGTGAGTCAGCGGTGAAAGTGGCGGTGAATGCGTAGCCCCGGATTTGTGTGATCGCCTGATCTCATCGTCATCAACTCAGTTTGTAATTGTGAGGCGAAACCGAAGCAATCTCCCAACGGTTGACGATGACTTCCAATAATTCTTGAAATGACCCACAGCGTGACTGCCCACGCAATGAGTCGGCCTCGGCTCGCCAAAAAAATCGGCCCGTCTCCATCAGAAGAAGGGCCGATCATCATTCAGCGGTCGTAGGGCGGGCCGCGCCCGCCGTTTGGGTTCGGAACCCAGCAAGGTCACGGCGCCCATGGGGCGCCCTACGCCCGGCGGCGACACTCACCCGGCGTTTTCGTTCGGAACCCAAGCTCGGTTATTGCCCTGAAGGGCGACCTACATGCTGCGACCACCGTCCAAAGCCAGGGGATTCAAGCAATCACTACCCCCCAGCCTTGCGAAGGCGTTCCCCGACGCGGCGATGATAGCGCCGATGGCGCCAGTCGTAGGGCGGGCCGCGCCCGCCGTTTGGGTTCGGAACCCAGCAAGGTCACGGCGCCCATGGGGCGCCCTACGCCCGGCGGCGACACTCACCCGGCGTTTTCGTTCGGAACCCAAGCTCGGTTATTGCCCTGAAGGGCGACCTACATGCTGCGACCACCGTCCAAAGCCAGGGGATTCAAGCAATCACTACCCCCCAGCCTTGCGAAGGCGTTCCCCGACGCGGCGATGATAGCGCCGATGGCGCCAGTCGTAGGGCGGGCCGCGCCCGCCGTTTGGGTTCGGAACCCAGCAAGGTCACGGCGCCCATGGGGCGCCCTACGCCCGGCGGCGACACTCACCCGGCGTTTTCGTTCGGAACCCAAGCTCGGTTATTGCCCTGAAGGGCGACCTACATGCTGCGACCACCGTCCAAAGCCAGGGGATTCAAGCAATCACTACCCCCCAGCCTTGCGAAGGCGTTCCCCGACGCGGTGATGATAGCGCCGATGGCGCCAGTCGTAGGGCGGGCCGCGCCCGCCGTTTGGGTTCGGAACCCAGCAAGGTCACGGCGCCCATGGGGCGCCCTACGCCCGGCGGCGACACTCACCCGGCGTTTTCGTTCGGAACCCAAGCTCGGTTATTGCCCTGAAGGGCGACCTACATGCTGCGACCACCGTCCAAAGCCAGGGGATTCAAGCAATCACTACCCCCCAGCGCCTTGCGAAGGCGTTCCCCGACGCGGCGATGATAGCGCCGATGGCGCCAGCAAGTGCGGCGCACGGACATCCGAGTGTTCTGAATCCAGATGCATGAATGACGAAAACCTTCCCCCGTGAAGGGGAAGGTTTGAATGCAGCGGCAGGGCGGCCTGTGGCCGCCGTCCAAACAACTCGTTCATTGAAGCCTCATGCACACCGCCTGGGCACGAAGCCGGAATCGAGACTCGTAGTCGTCGTAGTCGCTAAGGCCAAAGTCGAAACCCGGAATGTCGACATCCGGAAACCCTGCCAGGATCCTGCTCCGCGACGCTTCATCGAAAGACGCCGCCGAAACGACCCAAGCATTGCCATTGCTCGGGTCACGATGATTCTGGTAGACCGTAATAGCCTGCACGAAGGCTGAATTGGACGTGCGATAACCGCCACCGGTCAACTTGAAACCATTTGGGCAAGTCACTCGGCTCGTCTTGATCGACTCGTTCAGGCCCGTACCCACGGTGTCTTCCACCAAAATAATGTCAAGAGAATTGTTCGGGGCAGGTGTACCTTGCGGGCCTTGGTCACCTTGTGGACCTTGCGGCCCAATCTCACCTTGCGGACCTTGCGGACCGGTCAAGCCGATGGGACCTTGAGGTCCGACTTCGCCTTGCGGGCCTTGTTCGCCCCGCGGGCCCTGCTCGCCTTGCGGACCTTGTTCGCCCTGCGGGCCAACCAGCGCATTGGGCAGCGACAGCGAATACTCGGCGGAACCGTTTCTGTCGGTGCTCACAATCAGAGTGTATTCGCCATCGGCCACCGAGGACGGCAGCACGGCTTCAATATGTCCTTCGTCGGCGTAGCTGACTTCCAGTTCCAGCGTGCCGAGTATGACGGTGGGCTCCACGCCGCCGCCATAGCGGCTGGTCTTGATGAAGTTCGTCCCATCGATGAACAGCTGCTCGCCGTCCTGATCCGCGTTGACCATGAATATGCGTGCTTCGCCTGAATCGCCCAGCGAAACGCTGAGGCTAAGCGCCTGCGCCGACATGGCCCAGATTCCCATTATGGCGCCGACCGCGCCGAATTTGATGAGTTGTTTCATTTCACTGCTCCCGCGTGGGGTGGACATAACTGTTTGACCGGCTTGGGCGATTGATCACAATCTCGCCCGGTCATGCGCAAGCTATGCCGCAAACCGAAATTCAAAAAGCTGCCGCAGGGCGAGCCGTGCCCGCTGTACCTGCTTGATCACGGCGGCCTCGGGCCGCCCTACGGAAACTTAAGATTTAACGAAGCTCGGCATTGACCAACACTTCAGTTCCGCCGCTAGCACGCACATCCATGGTCCCGCGGACCTGGCTGCGCCAGCTGCCGCGGTAACGTGCGAGGCAGGAATGCGCCTGATTCGGAAGACCCGTAGCGGTAATGGTGCAGGTCTCGCCTGGCTGCAACACCGTGCCCGGCGGGCAAAAGTCAAAGTCCTTGGTGTCACCTGGCACGTTCTGCTCGATGATTTCAAATGACTTGATCTGGATTGCGTCAGGCCCGGCGTTGAAGACGTAACAAGTCGTCGATCTCTGCGCAGTACCGCCATAAACGCCGCCGGCGGCGATGGTGGTGTCGAACCGCTTGCCGAAAAATCCGTTCGCTTGCGCGGCGCCGCTAAACAGCAGAACGCCGATGAATAGGTAACTTAGTTGTTTCATTTCACTTCTCCCGCGTGGCTTAGGTATGACTGTTTGACCGGCTTGAGCGATTGACTGAAATCTCGCACCGGCCATGCGCAAGCTATGCCTCGAATGCCCAAACAAAAAGTGATCTAGTCACACAATGGGCAAAAACCGGGTTTCAACTGTGACCCGGTTCACATTTCAACGGTCAAATCGAGCACCTGGCGCTCAGCGCCACACACATTCGATCAGCACTTGCGCGATTTCATGACTGGTTAAGGCGACGTTTTTTCATGTAGGGTCGGCATTACTCAAAAAAAGCGATGAAATGGATTGGCACCCGTGAGACAGGGACAATGAGCGAGCATCCGCTCAATACAGCCAACGGTGAGCAACAGATTCAGGCTAATATCCTGAAGTCATTGAGTGCCCGCCAACGCGCCCAGTTCAGCCAAAAATGTCGTTGGCACGAATACGACGCTGGCGCCGTGATTCTGGAGCACGGAGAAGCCAGCGATCACGTGCTGTTCGTTCAAAACGGTCGCGTCAGGGCCAGCCAGTTTTCAAATACCGGGCGTGAAATCAGCTATCGCGACATTGGCCCTGGGCAGACGGTTGGGGAATTCTCCGCCATTGATGGCGCCCCCCGATCCGCCAGCGTGATGGCCCTGGAAACCACGCTGGTGGCAGCCATGCCCGCCACCGTGTTCCGATCGATGGTGTATTCCAACCCATCCGTCGCCGAGGCGCTGATGATTTCCCTGGTCGGCTTGTTGCGCGGTTTGACGGATCGTGTTCAGAGCACCAACACACAGCACCTGGGCGACCGGCTTTATGATTTTTTGATGGAAATATCCCGCCCCATCCAGGGCAGCGATCGAAGGCGCATCGACCGCATCCCGAGTCACCGCGTCATCGCCGCCCGGCTCTCCAGCCACCGGGAAACCGTCACGCGCGAACTCAAGCGGCTTGAGGACGAGGGCCTGATTTGGAGGGACGGCAAGTGCCTGGAGATTCTGAGCGCGGATTGATCAATCTGTTACCGCACCGCTTGAAGCACTGCTGACCAGCCTTGCGAACTTGGCCAGCACGCCGCGGGTGTAACGCGGCTGCGGCGCTTTCCAGGCGGCGCGACGTTTTTTCAGTTCGGCATCGTCGACGTTGATCTGGATCAGCTGATGGGTGGCGTCGATGGTGATGCTGTCGCCCTCCTCCACCAGCGCGATGGGACCGCCTTCGAAGGCTTCCGGCGCGACGTGCCCCACCACCATACCCCAGGTGCCGCCGGAGAAGCGACCGTCGGTGATGAAGCCCACGCTTTCGCCCAGACCCTTGCCGATGATGGCGCTGGTGGGCGCCAGCATTTCGCGCATGCCCGGCCCGCCCTTGGGGCCTTCGTAGCGAATGATGAGCACGTCGCCGGCCTTGATCTGGTCGCCCATGATGGCGGCCATCACCGCGTCCTCGGAATCGAACACCCGCGCCGGGCCGGTGATGGTCGGATTCTTCAGGCCGGTGATCTTGGCCACCGCGCCGTCCGGCGCCAGATTGCCGCGCAGCACCGCAAGATGGCCCTGTTCGTACATGGGCTTGTCGATGGGACGGATCACGTCCTGATCGGCACGCGGCTGATCCGGCACATCGGCCAGTGCTTCGGCCATGGTTTTGCCGCTGATGGTCATCGTGTCGCCGTGCAGCAGGCCCGCCTTGAGCAGCATTTTCAGCACCTGTGGCACGCCGCCAGCGCGATGCAGATCGACCGCCACGTACTTGCCCGACGGTTTCAGGTCACAGATCACCGGCGTGCGCTGGCGGATGGCTTCGATATCGTCCAGCGAAAAATCCACCTTGGCGGCGTGGGCGATGGCCAGAAAGTGCAGCACCGCGTTGGTGGAGCCGCCGGTGGCCATCACCAGCGCCACGGCGTTTTCAATCGCCTTGCGGGTGACGATGTCGCGCGGCTTCAAGTCCTTCTTGATCGCCTCCACCAGAACCTGCGCCGATTGCGCCGCCGAGTCGGCTTTCTCCGGATCGGGCGAGGCCATCTGTGAAGAACCGAGCAAGGACATACCCAGCGCCTCGAACGCGCTGGACATGGTGTTGGCGGTATACATGCCGCCGCAGGCGCCGACGCTGGGACAGGCGTTTTTCTCGATACCCTCGAAATCTTCCTTGTCCATGCTGCCGGCCTGATAGGCGCCCACCGCCTCGAACGCGGACACAATGGTCAGCGGCACGCCCTTCCAGTCGCCCGGCTTGATGGTGCCGGCGTAGACGAACACGCCCGGCAGATTCATGCGCAACATGCCGATCATCGCGCCGGGCATGTTCTTGTCGCAGCCGCCCACCACCAGCACGCCGTCCATGCACTGCGAGGACACCGCGGTTTCGATAGAATCCGCAATCACCTCGCGCGACACCAGCGAATACTTCATGCCCTCCGTCCCCATGGAAATGCCGTCGGTGACGGTGGGGATGCCGAAGGTCTGCGGCATGGCGCCGGCCTCACGCGCGCCCCTGGCGGCGCGATCCGCCAGCGGCTGGATGCCGGCGTTGCAGGGGTTCATGGTGGAGTGGGCGTTGGCGATGCCGACGATGGGCTTTTCGAAATCCTGATCGCCAAAGCCGACCGCGCGCAGCATGGCCCGGTTCGGCGAGCGTTGCACGCCCTGGGTGATGGTCTTGGAGCGACGATTGAGTTCGGAAGACATGCCAGTGGATTCTGAAAAAAACGGGGCGTTATTGTACGCTGGTATTCCTCCATTTCTGCATTCCTGCATTCCTGAAAACCATGTCCGACGACCCCTTTGCCAAGGTCAAAGCTGCGCAACGTGAACCCTGGTCGGGTTCGACCCCGTTAGGGAAACGCTGATTAATCGTAGCGAGCGAAGGCAGGTCGGGTTGCGCCACATCGCGACCCGGTATCAGTTGCCGACAGGTGGCGCTGGAGATCGGCATCAATCCCAATTTGTTGAGTCGCTGGAAGCAAGAATCAGAGGCTGCCAATGGCAAGGCTTTCGGAGGTTCGGGTGTGCCACGCGATGAAGAGCTTGCCAAGCTCAAGCGCGAGTTGGCCCGAGTGAAGAAGGAACGGGATTTTTTGAAAGAAGCGGCCGCGTTCTTCGCCAGGGAGTCGCCCTGAGGTATCGGGCGATCCAGCGTAGTCGCGATCATTTCCCTGTCCGTCTGATGTGTCGGTGCATGAAGGTGTCGCCCAGCGGTTATTACGACTGGGAAGGCCGCAAGCCCAGTGTAAGCGTCATTGCAAAGCGAAGCTGAAGCAATCCCCGCCGCAGTGGGAGATCGCCACGCCCTTCGGGCGAAGCTGAAGCAATCTCCTCAGCGACAGGAGATCACTTCGTCATTTCATTGCTCGTGATGACAGCGCCGCTGGCGACGACAAGACGTCTAACCCAGCTTCACCGGAAACGCACCCGCGCCGGGATAACGCGCCTGCGCACCCAGCTCCCGTTCGATGCGCAACAGCTGGTTGTATTTCGCCGTGCGGTCGGCACGCGACAGTGATCCGGTCTTGATCTGGGTGGCGGTAGTGCCAACGGCAATGTCCGCAATGGTGGCATCCTCGGTTTCACCGGAACGATGGCTTACCACGCTGGAATAACCCGCGTCCGTCGCCATTTGAATCGCGTCCAAGGTCTCCGTGAGCGTGCCGATCTGATTGGGCTTAATCAGAATGGAATTACCCACGCCCTGCTCGATACCCTTGGCCAGAATCGCCGTGTTGGTGACAAACAGATCATCGCCCACCAACTGCACTTGGTCGCCCAGCTTCTCCGTCAAGGTTTTCCAGCCGCTCCAATCATCTTCGGAGCAACCGTCTTCAATCGAGATAATCGGGTACTTGCTGCACAGCTTGGCCAGGAAGTCCGCGAACTCGCTGGAGCTGAAGGACTTGCCTTCCCCGTGCAGCTGATATTTGCCCTTTTCATAAAACTCGCTGGAAGCCACATCCAGGCCCAGATAAATTTCCTTGCCCGGCTTGTATCCCGCCTTTTCAATCGCCGCCAGCAAACAATCCAGGGCGGCGGCATTAGATTTCAAATCCGGCGCAAAACCGCCTTCATCGCCCACGGCAGTGTTCAAACCCATGCCTTGCAACACCTTGCGCAGGGCGTGAAATACCTCCGCGCCCCAGCGCAGGCTTTCCGAAAAACTCGGCGCCCCCACGGGCAGAATCATGAACTCCTGAATATCGACATTATTATCCGCGTGCGCGCCGCCGTTGATCACATTCATCATCGGCACCGGCAAGGTCACGCTACTGATACCGCCCAGGTGCCGGAACAGCGAAACCCGCTTCTCATCCGCCGCCGCCTTGGCCACGGCCAGGCTCACCGCCAGAATCGCATTGGCGCCCAGCTTGGACTTGTTGGCGCTGCCATCCAGCTTGATCATGGCCGCATCCACCGCCGCCTGATCCTGCGCATCCATCCCCATCACGCATTTGGCCAGGGCCGTTTCCACGTTCTTCACCGCCTTTTGAACGCCCTTGCCCAGATAACGCGCCGGCTTCTTGCTTTTGGAAGACGGCGTTCCATCACGCAACTCAACCGCTTCACGCACGCCGGTGGACGCGCCGCTGGGTGCCGCCGCGCGGCCAAACGCACCTGAAGCCAATACAACCTCTGCTTCAACGGTGGGGTTTCCGCGGGAATCAAGAATTTCGAGGGCGCTAACTTCAACAATGCTGGACATGGCAAACACAAATTACGATTCGGATAGAGCCTTTCATTGTCTCATGTTCATTTGATTAACTGGGTCAGCAGGAACATTGTCCGGGCAGCACCGGGTCCGCCCGACATTGGACGGAACCCATTGCGGCTTGGTGTTACATCTCGCCCTTGGGCGGCCCAGGGCTGCCGGGGTTGCTTGGGAAAATGAACCTTAGGTGGCGGACACGGTCCGCCCTACATCGGACGGCGTCAACACGGATCGGAGTACTCCCTACCCTCAGGGTCTCCCGGAACGTCAACCCGCACCGCCCCAACCTTGGCCAGCCAACTCATCGCAAGAATGGTCTGGGTGAGCGACAACTCCAAGGACTCAGCCACGTGTTTGGGGGTACTCGGGATCTGGAGTGTCGCCAATACCTTGCTGATGACGGCCTGATCCGGAAGCGATCCCTCGCCGAAGGAGAACATGGGGTTTTTCCGGAGCGCTGACCAATCCAGGGAGCGCTGCGTTTTCTCCACCGACGTATCCGGCCCCAGGATCGCAGTGGGGAACGCGGCAAAGGTCTGGAACGGATTTTCCCGCCACAGCGAGGGGTGCCGCGCAATCGCACTGTCATCTTCGGAGTGGGTGCGGCGGCGTTGGGCCAGCTCGCGCCAAAGTTCCAGATAGCGCTGGAAGATCACCCGCCAGTCAAAGTGCTGCTGCGCATGCGCTTGGCCGGCCTCGCCCATTTTTCTTCGCAAGCTGTCATTGGCGATGAGCTTGCCCAGCGCATCAACAACCGCATCAAAGTCGGCGGCGACTGCCAGGCTGGCGCGACCGATGTATCGATCATAATCATCCAGCCCGGCCTCCCAGCGCAGTGCAAGACCACGTCCCTGCTCGGCAGGCGGAGCGAACGTCGGCACGCGGAATCCATCGATGCCATCGCGGACCGTGTCCCGATAACCGTCCCAGTCCGTCACCACCACCGGTACGCCGGCGGCCATGGCCTCCACCGGCGTCAGGCCGAAGGATTCCTGAATATTGTCCGAAAGCGAAATGAAAATATCCGCGGCGGCGTAAGCCGAGTGCAGATTCGACGGTTCGCGGCCATCCAGGTGCGACATGTCGATATTCGGCGCGTATTCGGCCACGCCTGATTCGAAAACAGTCCTTGTTGCCTCATTGGCATACCACCCACACAACAGAAGACGGACGCGACGCCCGGTTTGCGCGGCCGCTTCCGACGCGGCGCGAATCATCGGAAACGGATGACCTTTGGCGTGCACACTGAGCCGACCGACGAACAACAGCACGATCTCATCGTCCTGCACTTGCAACCGCTGGCGCGCCGACTGACGCGATTCAGCGGACGCAGCGAAATCATCGGTGTGAATCCCCAAGGGAATCACTGGCAACTGTGGCAGCGGGAAACGATTGGCGCCCAGCCGCAAACGCAGATAATCCATTTCCTGCTCAATCAGCGCATCCACCGTGTCACGCACGGCACGGGAGGTGCAGATCAGCGCGTCCCAGGGCATGACCGGCGCGCGCAGCAGATCCACCACTGAAGCAATGGCGCGCGCTGAGCTGATCGTATGTGTCACCCCCGTAATGGACCAGGCCCTGGTATTGAAGCGCGCACGCTCTCTGGCATAGCGCGGCACCTCCGGACCAGGAAAATACAGATTTCCTACATGCTGCAATCGGTTCAGTCGTCCCGGCCTGATCCATCGCGGCACCGAATCCGCTCGCAGCGATTGCAATGCGCCCGCAAAACTTTTCGCCGACGCCTGCCGCGGCGTGTGTGCCCACAGATGACCCGGTGCAATCGCATTGGCCGCGGCACGCAAAAAACCCTGCCCGGCGACGTGCCGCCCCATCAGCTTGTCACGGTTCAGCTCATAACCGTCCGGCTCATAGACGATGGCCAGATCAAAGGCCGCCTCATCCGAATCAGCGGACGAACGCAAATCTTCTGAATGCGGTGTTTGCTGCACAATTTTTCCAGCTTTCCATGGGCGCCTGATTATGTCCAATTACCTTCAGATGCAGGGCGGGCCACGCCAGCCGCCCGAGGTTCATTTTCCCAACCCAAAGCGGCGGCCATGGGCCGCCCTACGGCGCGGTTCGATCCCCAATCCGTGTGGGTTCCGTTCAATGTAGGGCGGGCCATGCCCGCCATCCGAGGTTGATTTCCCTGACCGATGGCGGCGGCCATGGGCCGCCCTACGGCGCGGTTCGATTCCCGATCCGTGTGGGTTCCGTTTGATGTAGGGCGGGCCGTGCCCGCCGTCCGAGGTTCATTTTTCCAACCGATGACGGCGAGGACGCATGGAGCGCGCCGCAATCGGCTAGTCCAGATCCATGTCTGGTGAAAGGTCGCACCAATCCTGCGAATACCAGCCCTTTTCCACGTACCGATGAAATGTGGACCATGGCCAATCAATGGCGCGTTCAACATGGCCGTGTTTTACCGGATTCCAATGGATGTAATCCAGATGCCGACGAAAATCCACATCGTTGCGAATCACATGCTCCCAGAACCGATCTTGCCAGATGGATTGTCCAAGTGATTGCGTGGTGAGGCGTTTGATGGTTGACCAGCGCCGTGAATAATCGGCATCGGCGTCCGGCAATGTCCACAGACAATGCAGATGATCGGGCAGCAACACCCACGCGTCGATCATGAACGGCCAGCGTTGTCGCGTCGTCGCAATCGCCGTTCGCAGCACGGCGCGCACATCGTCGCGCGTCAATTCCGGAGCACGATTTTTCGTGACCACCGTGAAGAAATAGCAGCCACCGGGAACCCGCGCGCGAACGTAGTTGGGCATGGGCCCATTTTATGGTGGGTGAGCAGCGACCACCATCTGAGGCTTATTTTCCAACCATGACGGGGGCCATGGGCCGCCCTACGGGGCGGTGCGATTCCCAACCCGTGTTGGTTCGGTTGAATGTAGGGCGAGCCGCGCCCGCCACGCGAGGTTGATTTTCCAACCCGCGACGGCGGCCATGGGCCGCCCTACGGGGCGGTGCGATTCCCGATCCGTGTTGGTTCGGTTGGATGTAGGGCGGGCCGTGCCCGCCACGCGAGGTTGATTTTCCAACCCGCGACGGCGGCCATGGGCCGCCCTACGGGGCGGTGCGATTCCCGATCCGTGTTGGTTCGGTTGGATGTAGGGCGGGCCGTGCCCGCCATCCGAGGTTGATTTTCCCAACCCAGGACGGCGGCCATGGGCCGCCCTACGGGGCGGTTCGATTCCCAACCCGTGTTGGTTCGGTTGGATGTAGGGCGGGCCGTGCCCGCCGCCCGAGGTTGATTTTCCAACCCGAGACGGCGGCCATGGGCCGCCCTACGGGGCGGTGCGATTCCCAACCCGTGTTGGTTCGGTTGGATGTAGGGCGGGCCGCGCCCGCCACCCGAGGTTGATTTTCCAACCCGAGACGGCGGCCATGGGCCGCCCTACGGGGTGGTTCAACCCCCAACCCGTGTTGGTTCGGTTGGATGTAGGGCGGGCCGTGCCCGCCACCCGAGGTTGATTTTCCCAACCCAGGACGGCGGCCGTGGGCCGCCCTACGGTCTATGTGAACAGTGTGAGATCGTCGGAGTTGGCCGCATTGAACGTGCCGACGTCGACGTCAACATTTGCCAGCACATATTCAAAACCGGTCCCACCTCCGTTGTCTGGTGTGCCATTTTGCGCGCCGTCCAGGTCGATCAGCAGTTGGCCTGGTCCACTATTGTTCGGATTCCCGTCACCGTCGACATAGAGCACATAGTCGCCACGATCAGCATCCGCTACGCCCAGGTCGTCGAAGAACTGTTCCAGGTCGATTCGGTCCTGGCCTCCGGTTGCCTGCGCATCAAACCCGGTAATGGTGTCGGTGCCGCTGTTGGCCACCAGATACTGAATCAGGTTGTTGCCGTCGGTGGCGTCGATATTGTCGTTGCCGGCGCCGCCGATCAATGTGTCGTCACCCGCACCGCCATTGAGGATGTCGTCGCCGCCTCCACCGTCCAGCGTATCTGCGCCTGCATCTCCATTGAGGGTGTCATTGCCACCATCGCCGTTGAGGGCATCAGCGCTCGTCCCGCCGTTGAGGGTGTCACCACCACCGCCACCATTGAGCGTGTCGCTACCGCTGTCTCCATTCAACGTGTCGCCGCCGGAACCGCCATTGAGCGTGTCGCTTTGACCGCCGCCATTCAAGGTGTCCGCGCCGGCGTTGCCGTTCAGAATGTCTGAGCCATTGCCGCCGTTGAGGGTATCCCCACCGCCGCCGCCATTGAGGGTGTCGTCGCCGTTGTCGCCGAACAGCTCGTCGGCGCCGCCGCCACCATTAAGGGTGTCGTCATTGTCCTGACCAAACAGTTTGTTGGCGTTGCCGTCTCCGGTGAGTTGATCCTGCCCTTCACCGCCGGCGAGGTTTTCGATGCTGAGATAGCTGTCGGTTTCACCGGATACGCCGCCGGTACCCGCGGCAAGGGAAGCGGTCACGTCTACGCTTCGATCACGGTAAGACGCGGTGTCATTGCCGGCGCCGCCATCCAGGGTGTCATCACCCAGACCGCCGGTCAGTTCGTCATCACCCGCGCCGCCGGACAGGATGTTTTCATTACCGTCGCCTATCAGGATGTCGTCACCGTCGCCGCCGGTGAGGTTTTCAACCGAGAAAAAGGCGTCAATTTCGGTGCCGACACCGCCACCGCTGGCGGACAGGCTGGCCGTCACATTTTCACCAGCGCCGCGATCCTCGTAGGACACGGTATCGTTGCCGTCGCCGCCGTCCAACTGATCGTCGCCCGCACCGCCAATCAGCACATCGTCGCCGCCGTCTCCAGACAAGGCATCGTCTCCTGCGCCGCCGTCGAGGCGGTCGGCACCGCCGACGGCCAGATCACCGTTGACCGTATCACCGTAAATTTCGTCATTGCCGTCTCCGCCAAAGAGTTTGTCATTGCCGATGCCGTTGCCGCCGGTGGCATCGCCGGTGATGAGATCATCGCCCGCGCCGCCGTCAATGGTGTCATTGCCGGATCCATTGCCGCTGTTCGCGAAATTAGCCGCATCCAGCGGGTCGCTTGCCGAGCCTGAGTAGGATCCACTGTCACCGATGATGACGTCGTTACCATCTCCACCGGCCAGCAGGATGTCATTGCCGCTGCCATCCGCCGAAGCACTGTCGCCATAGATGCGGTCATTGCCATCTCCACCGTCGACCGTGTCGTTGCCGGACCCCGCTTTGCCAACGCTGTCGGCAAAGATCAAGTCATCGCCAGCCTCGCCGTTCAGGGCATCGTCGCCGGAACCAATGTTGCTTGTGGAGTCACCAATGATGGTGTCATTGCCAGCCCCACCGTCCACGGTGTCATTACCCGAACCGGCGCCATTAAGGCTATCGGCCCAGATCGTGTCGTTGCCGTCGCCGCCGTTGATGGTGTCATTGCCGGAGCCGTCTTCGGTTTGGCTATCCGCCCAGATCGCGTCGCTGCCATCCCCGCCATCGATGGTGTCATCACCCGAACCAACACCAATCTGACTATCTCCGAATATGACGTCGTTGCCGGCGTCGCCATTCAAGGTATCGTCACCGGTACCAGACCCATTGGCGGAATCGCCCAACAAGGTATCGTTTCCGGCACCCCCGTTGAGGGTATCGTTACCAAAACCGATGCCATTAAAAACGTCACCGTAGAGGAGATCGTTACCATCCTCACCATTGAGGATGTCGTTATCCGCACCACTGGCAGTAGCAAGCGCCCCATACAGAACGTCATTACCATCGCCGCCGTTGAGGAAATCAGCTCCGGCCAAGCCGGTCAGGGTATCGTTGCCAGCACCGCCAAAGACGAAGTCCACACTGGCGCCGCCGGTGACGTCATCGTCTCCGTCATCGCTGTCCAGATAGGCGAAGTCGTAGGTTTCGCTGGAGATGTTGATGGTGTCGTTCCCCGCGCTGCGTTCAATGATGCTGGCATCAACGGTGGCGGGGTTGCTGGTTTCCGGCCCTGGATACGTAGCCTCATAGTCAAATGAGGTATCACCTTCACCACCGGGGGTAGAAGCCTTATCGGGCGAGATGAAGTTGATGTCGCCGCTACCGAAGTTGGCGAGGATTCCGCCGGTGTGATTGGACAAGCTGAGCGAATTCGCGCCGTTGGGCTGGGAATCATTGCCCAGCACCCAGGAATCCGGACCCAGGCCAGGTACGCCAGCAGCGGTGTTCTCCGTGAGAATCCAGACATCATCACGCGCCAGCGGACCGTCCACGACTTCAAAGCTGATGGTATTTGCGGCCTGTGAGGTGTTTTGGCCTCCATTGGCTGTACCGCCGTTGTCCATCACGCGGAAGTCGAAATCAGTGATCCCGCTGAAACCGCTGTCGGGTGTGAATATCAAGGCTTCCGGGAAGGCGCCGCTCACCACCGGAATGGACTGCCCTGATGTGACCTGGACGCCGTTGTAGGTCAAGCTGTGGCTGGCGGGCAGGCTGCCAATAATCACGGCGGCGAAGTTGTCACCATCCTGATCCGCAAAGCCAAAGTCCGCCGGCACCAGCTCATAAGATTCGCCTTCGCCAATGGTGAAGCTGTTGTTGGCTGCGGTGGGCGCGTCGTTGATGTTCTGCAGTTCCACAACGACTTGCTGCACATCGGTGGCGCCCTGATCGTCTGTTGCGGTCACGAAAACCTGGAAGCGATTGTTCCCAGCCACCGCTCCGTTATCACCAGCCTTGTCCTGCATCGCCTCAAAGTCCGCGCCGCCGGTTTTGAAGCTCAGCTCGCCGGTGGTGGGGTTGATGACGAAGAAGGTGCCATCGTCTCCGGTGGGATCGCCAGCCTTGCCGCCGTCCAGCGAATAAGTCAGAACCGCATTGGCGTCCTTGTCCTGGGCGGCGACGGTGTAGAAAACCGAATCATCGTTTTCGTTGGCCTTTACGACTTCGACGGGGTCGCCGTCGATGACCGGGTCGTCGTTGGTGCCGCGAATGATGTAGAAATCACCCACTTCATTGCTGTTTCCGGTGCCATCGTTCACCACAAAGAAGTAATCGGCGCGCAGGTTTTGCCCCGCGCTCAGAAAATCAAAATCACCGGTGCCGGGATCAATCTCGGCGGTAAAGGCCTGCTCGGTGCCGTCGGCGGCGAGCATGGCCGGGGTGAAGCTGATGGCGGCGTTTTCCAGTACGGTCGCGGCGGCCATTTCCTCGGCGGTGGCGGGCGCGTTGCCGTCGATGGTCACAGTCACCTTGCTGAGTTGCGGCGTCAAGGTGTCTCCGTCGTCCACGTCCTTGACCGTAAAGTTTAATACCATTGGATCGGGATTGAACGCCGCCGCGTTTGCAGGCTCAAACCGGGCCGTGCCGGCCGGATCTCCATCCGTCAGCAGCGGCAGATCATTCTCACCGGTCACGGTGATGATCACCACCGCCTGATCAGTCGCATTACCGTCCGTCACGGTGTAGGTAAACTCATCGGTCGCGGTTTCGCCGGCCTTGAGGGTTTCAAATTTGCCGTTGGGGTCGTAGGCGTAGCTGCCGTTGGCATCGACGGTCAGCAAAGCGCCGGAAGTGAGGATGATTTGATTGTCGACGTTGGCCGCGTTGCCTTCCACCTCACTCACCATCAGCGGGTTGAGCACCACCGGATCGTTGTCTGGATCCTTGTCGTTGGAAACCAGGCCGTTGGCAGCATTAACCGTGAGAACGCTGTCTTCCAGCGCATCGCCGGTATCGTCAATCGCATCCGGTGGGTTGTCGTTGAGGTTCTGCACCTCAACGGTGATGGTCTGTTCATCCGTATTGCCGTCCGGGTCTTCAACCTGGACGATGACTTCGTATGAATTGTCCGTGTCTGAGTCGCTTGGGTTTTCAAAATCCGGCGCGGTAATGAATTTGAGGTCCCCTGCTTCACCACCCGAATTGACAATGCTGAACTGGCCAGCATCGGCACCGCCAACGATGGTGTAGACGAGGTCGTCCAGTGGGGTGTCCGGATCGGTGGCAACCACGCTGGTGACCGCGCTGCTGTTCTCATCCACTTCAATGGTGGCGGTATCGCCGCCGCCGTCGGAGACAATCACGGGCTCGTCCGCCACCGCCTGCACGGTGACATCAATGGTCTGAACCGCCGTGCCGCCGTTACCATCACTGACGGTGATCTTGAACTGATCGGTGCCGCTGACGTTGGCGTCCGGGGTGTAGCGGAAGTCCCCGTCCTGACCGGGATTGGGATCGCCGCCGGGGATGGCGCCATCAATGGCCACCACGCCGTTTGTGGGTGAAGTGGTCAGGGTGTAGGTGAGGGTATCGGTGGTGTCAATATCGGTGGCTTGCACCTGCCCGTCCACCGGCACGTCTTCCTGCGTGGACACCGCGATGGGGTCAGGGCTGACCGTCGGCGCGTCGTTCTCACCGGTGATGGTGATGGTGATGGTTTCGGTGGCCGAGCCGTCCACGGATTCGATCTCGAATTCGTCGGTGACGGTCTGACCTTCGGCCAGGCTTTGCACCGCACCGGCCACGCCATCCGTGCCGTTATTCAGGTCGTAGGTCCAATTACCATTGGCCTCAATGGAGAAACTGCCGTAGGTGCCGGGGGTGGCGTTTTGTTCGGTGACTTTGTTGTCGCCCGCGTCTTCATCGTCCACGTCCACGTCGCCGGTCACGCTCAGGGTGCCGTCTTCTTCCACGGCGCCGTTGAAGTCACCGGTGATGGTGGCGGGTTCCTGTTCATCAGTGACGGTGACGGTGACCAGCTGGGTATCCGCGCCGCCCTGCCCGTCACGCACGCGGATGCGCACTTCGTAGTCGTTGTCCGCGCCGTCGTCCTGCGGATCTTCAAAGTCCGGCGGGTCGATGAAGCTCAGCTCGCCGGTGGCACTGTCGATGGTGAACAGCGAGGCATCCAGACTGCCGTTGCTTGTGGTGGCAGGCCGGATGTCCCAGAACAGTTCGTTCTGCGGCGTGTCGATGTCCGTGGCTTCGGCGTCGTAGAAGGCACCGGCGGTGTTTTCCGCCACGGTGACGGTCTTGGTGGGGCCGTCCACGATTTCCGGCGGATCATTGACGCCGGTGACGGTGACGGTCAGCGTGCTGTCTGCAGACGCACCTTTGTCATCGGTAACGGTGTAGTCAATCTCAACAACTTGAGTTTCGCCTTCCGCCAAGGGCTGATAATCCGCACCGGAAGCGTCGAAATCAAAGGTGCCGTTGGAATTGAGCGTGAACCCGTTGACCGGAGACTGTCCGGCGGCCAGCGCGTATTGCAGGCCGTTGGGACCGGTCAGCGGGCTGTCTGCATCACTATCATTGCTGCGCAGGTTGCCGGAGACGTTGCTGTCTTCGTCCACCTCGGCGTTGTCCGGATTGGCGACCGGCGCATCATTGACACCGTTGACGGTGATAGTGACGTCGGTGTTCTTGGACTCCAGACCCTGGGTGTCCTCGGCCTTGTAGGTGAAGCCGACGTCAACGCTGTCGCCTTGCGCCAGGAAGTCGAATTGACCGTCGGTATCAAACTTGAAGCTGCCGTCGGATTGAACGGTGAGCTCGCCGGCGGCCTGATCCGGGGTTAATGCGTCGTTGTCCAGATCGGCAAACAGGGTAATGCTGTCGCCGACGTTGAGCGGATCACCATTGACGCGGGACACAACAATGCTGTTGCCATCTTCGGGGTCACTGTCATTGCCCAGCACGCCGGGCGCAAGCTCGTCCAGCATGCCGTCTTCATCAACGTCGTAGCGATCATCGGTGGTGTCGGGACGGTCGTTGGTGTCGTCGATGACGATGCGGCTTTCGGCAGTATTGCTGTCCAGCTCGCCATCATTGACGACGACGGTGACGATGCGGTCGGCCTCGCTGGGGTTGTCTGAGGTGTTGTCGTACTCCAGGGTGCGCAACACGGACTGATAGACGCTCTGAGAGGCGCTGCCGGCCAGTGTCAACACACCGGTGTCTTCGTTGTAGACGAAGCTCAGGCCGGAGCTGCCGACGTCAACCGTGAGGCTCTCCGCCTCACCATCCAGCAGGTTGGTGAGGGTGACGGTGGCGGATTCGATGTTGGAATCCGGATCTCTCACGGTGAGCTTGTTGTCCCCGACGATTGCAATCGGGCCGTTGTTTTCCTGGAAGGTGGCGACGAAGCCGGTGCCGGCGGCCGGGCCGTTGAGATCGACCATCGGGGCATCGTTGATGCCTTCGATTTCGATGGTGACGGTGGCCGGCGGGCTGGAGAAGTCGCCGTCGGTGGCGGTGTAGGTGAAGCTGTCGGTGCCAACATCGCCGGTGCCCAGGTTTTCGAACTGGCCGTTGGGGTCATAGCTGAAGCTGCCGTCATCCTCAATGGTGAGAATCGCACCGCTGGGCAGATTGATGGTGTTGATGTTATTGGGCGGAACGGGCGCACCGTTGACCGTTTCAACGGTGATGGGGCCGCCTTCTTCATTGGCATCGTTGTCCAGAATGCCGGGCGCGACGACGCTGAAGGCGCTGTCTTCATCGGTCACGAAAATATCGTCCACGGCCTGCACGCCGTTGACATCATCCACGGCGACGGTGATGAGCTGGTAATCGCTGCCGTCGTCATCCGAGGCCTGCACGAACACTTTGTATTCGTTGTTCTGATTGGAATCCGCCGGGTTTTCAAAATCCGGCGCTTTGCCAATCACGAATTCCAGTTCGCCAGAGAGCTTGTCAATGGTGAAGAAGTCCGCATCCGAACCGCCCGCGATGCGGTAGAAGATGGTGTCCGGGCCGGGATCCAGCAGCGGCTGAGATGCTTCAACCGTGGTGACGAAACGGGTGTTTTCCGGAATCTGGATGCGCGCCTCGGATTCACCGCCGTCGCTGGTGATGAAGGGACGCAGTTCCACGTCTTCCGCCAACTGTGAGTTGGTGACCTTGACGTTGATGGTTTGCTGATCGCTAAGCTCACCATCGGTGGCCTCAACAATGACTTCGTAATTGTTGGATTTGCCCAGGTTGAGATTCAGCAGGTCGATAAACTCGCCCTGCGGATTTTCGAAGTCCGGCGGTGCGCGGAATTGCAGCTCACCGCTGTCTTCGTCGATCTTGAACTGGTCGCCCTGCGCGCCGCCGACGATGCTGTAGGTGACCACGTCTTCCAGATCAGGGTCTTCAGCCACCACGGTGGTGACATCGTTCTGATTTTCCTCGACCTCGATGTCAGCCTCGTCACCGCCGCCGTCGCTGATAATGACCGGCGCGTCATTGGAGTCGGTGACGGTGATGTTGACCGTCGCGGTGCTGGTGCCGCCGTTGCCGTCGTCAATGGTGTAGTCAAATGAGGCCGGGCCGCTGTAATTGCTATTGGGTGTGAAGAAGACCTGGGACTTGTCCGCCGCCAGGCTGACGGTGCCGTTGGATGAATTCTGGACACTGCTGATGCTGAGCGCATCGCCATCCGGATCTGTATCGTTGGCGAGCAAGGTCTCCGCTGAAAGGACCAGCTGAACGTCTTCCACCGTGGTCGCGTTATCGTCTTCGGCGGTGGGTTGATCGTTCACCGGCGTGACGTTGATATCCACCAGGCGCTGGGCGCTGGCGCCCTTGGAATCCGTTGCGATGACGGTGAAGCTATCCGGGCCGTTGTAGTCGGGGTCCGGGGTATAGGTAATCTGTGCCGTGGTAACGTTGCCGGTGACCTGCTGCGTCAAGACGGCAGTGCCATTGGGCGGATCGGTCACGCTAAAGGTGACAGCGTCGCCTTCCGGGTCCGTCGCCGAGAAATTGAAGACGCGAGAGCCATCTTCAGGGACATCCGTCGGTGCGTCTTGTTTGGCAACCACCGCGCTTTGGGCGAGCGGCGCCGCAAAACCAGAGATAACCGGCGCGTCATTGACGCCGTTGATGGTGATGTTGACGGTTTGTTGGGTACCGTCTTCAGCGAGGACGATGAAGCTGTCGCTCAGTGTTTCACCGGCGTCTTTGCTGTCGACCTCGGCATTGTTGTTATCTAAGGTATACGTCCACACACCATCGGCGGTGACCGTAAAGGTGCCGTAGCCGCTGATGGAGGCCGTCGGACTGCTGACTGCTTGGAATGAATCGTCAGCGTTATCTGGATCGGTTGAGTCCAGATCTCCAGTATCCGTTGGCGTCCCAGGACCTGGCACGCCCGCTTCGGTGACCGTGCCGCTATCGTCGCCGGTAATGGTCGCCGGTTGATTGGCGGCCACGTTGATGCTCACGGTAACGGTGTTGCTGTCCTCCGTACCGTCATTGGCCTTGTAGGTAAAGCTGTCAGAAGTGGTTCCTGCATCTGGGGTGTAGCTGAAGCTGCCATCTGAATCCAGTGTCAGGCTGCCATTGGAAACGTTACTGACCAGCACCGCGGTCAGCGGATCACCGTCAACATCGGTGTCGTTATCTAATACGCCATCCAGAACCCCCACATTCAGCGGGGTATTGCTGGCCGTGTTGTAGCTTTCACCAACCGCGACCGGCGCATCATTCACCGGGTTCACGGTGACGGTCACGGTGGCGGAATCTGAACCACCATTGCCATCGTCAACGGTGTAATCAAAGCTGGCGGTACCGTTGAAATCGGCGCCAGGAGAAAACTGCACCTGCGTGTTGCCGTTGATCAGCGTTGCGGTGCCATTTTGCGCATTACTGACACTGGTGACACTGAGGGTGTCACCGTCGGCGTCCGTGTCATTACCCAACAGACTCGACACCGGAATGATGATGTTGGTGTCTTCATCTCCGCTGGCAGTGTCGTCAGTGGCAACCGGCGGCGTGTTGGGCACCACATCCGTCACGCCGTTGATGGTGATGGTGACGGTGGCGGTATCGGTGCCGCCCTGTCCGTCGGACACGGTGTAGCTGAAGCTGTCGGTGTCGGTCTGGCCGTCGTCGAGCGATTCGAACTGGCCATTGGGGTTGTAGCTGAAGGTGCCGTTGCCGTTGTCGGTGACGCTGCCCTTGGTGCCCGTGGTATTGACGGCGATGACGCTCAGCGGGTCGCTGTCGGCGTCGGTGTCATTGCCCAGCACGGTGCCGGTGGTGAAGGCGGTGTCTTCGTCGGTGACAAAGCCGGCGCCGGAATCATTGACCGCAACCGGTGGCGTGTTGCTCCCTTCGCCACCGGACACGGTGACGGTGACGGTGGCGATATCACTGGCGCCCTGGTCGTCGGTGACGGTGTAGGTGAAGCTGTCCACACCAGTGAAGCCGGCGTTGGGGGTATAGGTGAAGGTGCCGTTGTTGTTGCTGGTCACCGAACCGTTGGCGGCTTGCGTGAAGCCGCTGATGTTGGTGGCGGTCAAAACCTGATCGGGGTCGCTGTCATTGATCAGTACGTTTCCGGTGGTCACGGCATTGTCTTGCGTGGTATTTGCAGCGTCGTTCAATGCGGTAGGTGGCGTGTTGACTTCGCCGCCTTCATTCACATTGACGATGGAAATACCGATCGCCTGCGTATCGCTGTTCTGGCCGTCACTGGCGGAAACCACAACGCTGTAGACGCCGTCACCATTGCTGTCTGCCGGCGCTTCAAAGTTGGGCGCATTGACAAAGTTCAGATCACCGGTGAACGGATTGATGGTGAATTGCGCGGCATCGTCGCCACCACTGATGGAGTAAGCGATCACGTCACCCACATCCGCGTCAGTGGCGATGACCTGCGTCACCGCGGTGGTGTTTTCCTGAATGGAAATCGCGGCGGTATCGCCACCCCCATCACTCACGATCACCGGCGGGGTGTTGAGGTTGGGGTCCAGCTCGTTGACGTCGGTGACGGTGATGCTGACCGTCTGCGTGGCCGTGGCCAGGCCGTCGCTGGCGCCGACGGTGACTTCGAACACGTTATCCGCGTTGTCATCCGCAAAAGCTTCAAAATCCTGCGGTGGCAGGGTCAACACACCGGTGACGGCATCAATGCTGAAAAAGCCGGCGTCCACACCGCCGACGATGCTGTAAACGATGGTGTCGCCATCACCGTCGGTGGCGTCGACATCGTAGGTAAACGGCACGTTTTCCAGGGTGCTGGCAGCCAACGGTGCGCCGCCATTGCTGACGATCACCGGCGCGTTGTTGAACGCATCTTCATTGATGATGTCCTGCACCTGGACGTTGATGAGCTGGCTGTCCACGCCGCCACGACCGTCGCTGACCTGGACGTTGACCTCATAGATGTTGTTACCGTCCGCGTCCAGCGGATTCTCGAAGTCCGGCGCAGGCGCAAAGCGCAATTGTCCGGTGGCCGCATCGATGCTGAAAGCGCCGGCATCGGCACCGCCGTTGATGCTGTAGGTCAGGATGTCGTTGTTCGCATCGGTTGCGGCAACGGTGGTGACCAGGGTGAAGTTCTCATCAAAGTTGATGGCTGCGGCGTCACCGCCGCCATTGCTGATGATGACCGGCGCCACATTGACGTCATCGTCAGCTGAATTGTTGTTATTGTTGTTGTTATTGTCGTCATCATCCGCCAACAGCACCAGGCCGGTGACGCCGAGCACGCCGCCGACAATCGGCCAGACGTAGTTGCCAGAATCATCATTCGAACTCGGCGGTGCACCCGGATTGGGGTTTTGCAGCGGAACCGTTCCAACCACCGGCGGCGGCGGTGGCGGCGCACCCTCGTCAACCACTGGAGCCGTTGCCGGCAAAACACCAGCGGCGGCGACTTCTTCGTAATCCACGTCCGTGTTGGCAGGGGTTTCCGCAAAACCCAATTCACTGCCGTCGGCCACGGCGATTTCCGTACCGGCAGACAGAAATACGGTGTAGACGTTGCCTTGGGCATCGGTCAGACGAACCTCGCCGGTATCGTCCAGCGCATCATCACCGGCAACGCGCTGAACACCCTCGGGAACAATCAGGCGCTCCCCGGGCTGGAGTGAAAGCAGTTGGTCTGCCTGCAACTCCAGCGGCTTTTCAACACCTTCTGCCGACACGAAAACGGTCTTAAGCGCCATTCTGATTCCCCTTCACCCTTTACGAAATACGGTCTCCGACAAATCCGCCGGACGTGAAATCCCGATCAAACCCAACGCTAGCACAGCGTCAGTGACAAATACCAGCTTTTGCAGAGAGTTACGTTGAATCCTGCACAGATTGCTGCGGTGTTTTTGCCAGGCGGGGCGCAGGCCGGGATTGATCTGGATGCGGGTCGACGCCAAACCCTGAGGTCGCCCCGAAAAGGCGATCACCAGGCCCTGCATCAGGCTGATGCCCCGGTCGATGCGCAATTCGAGTTGCCCGCCGGCGGCGCTTGCACCCATGATTGTTTACCGGCCTGCCCAACCCGTCCACCGTTGTACGGGATGTCAGGGCCTGTTTGCACTAATCTGGTTGTCACTGTTGTGGCCAAAAAAGCGTCAATCAAGGCGCGAGGAGAACAGTTTGGTCATTCCGAATAAACGATGAGCAACGCGGAGTGGCGCTTTTTTAGCCACAACCCGCAGGCTGGGGCCATTTTGCCTCCAGCGTTGTTGCCAGCCACTTGTTTAGAATGACTAAACGGCGTGACTGTCGTCTGGCTGGAGACAAAATGACCGCCAGCAGCAATAACCAGATTAGTGTAAACAGGCCCTAGTATTTTGCGTGATGCGCGCGTTCACTCTTGACCCAAGACAATTCCGGATATTGGGCCGGGTCCGCTTTTTCGAACCATGCCGAAAAACAACCTCCATATCAAAAAAAAACGCAGGGACACCGGCGTTTGTCCTGGAAGCCAGCGGAGCGCCCCATGCGTCGTCTCTGGCTAATTGCGCGCGTACCCACGGTCCTGCTTGCTGCACTGAGCTGCCTGCTTGCCAGCGGTGTCACCCTCGCCCGGACGCCGGCACCGGAACTGTCGGTGGATCATGAAGTCGCCACAGCTGGCTTCTATCGCCTGCAGTGGGCGCCCGAGGCGGAATCCTTTGAGCTGCAGGAAGCCTCTTCCGCGGACTTCGAGAAGGCGACCACCGCCTACCGGGGTCCGGACCGGGCGACGGTGGTGTCGGGCAAAGCCGACGGCACCCGGTATTACCGGGTTCGCGCTTCGGTGAATGGCCAGCCCGGCCCGTGGAGCGACCCGGTGACCGTGACGGTCGCCCACCACGATCCGGGGCGGGCGTTCATGTTTCTGTCCCTGGGCCTGGTCGTCTTTGTCGTCACCGCGCTGACGATTGTCCGCGGCAAGGAGACGGAATGAGTTCGAATGGACTGCGTATCAACAGTGAGCGTTTGCGACAAGACATCGATGCCCTGGCTTGCATCGGTCGCCGCGACAATCACGGCATCTACCGCATGGCGTTCAGCGATGGCGATATGGCCGGCCGTGACTGGCTGTGCCAGCGCATTCAGGACAGTGGCCTGGATTTGTTCCAGGATGGCGCCGCCAATCTCCATGCTCGCCTGAACCCGGACGCGACGACCCCCAGCGTCATTGCCGGTTCCCATATGGATACCGTCCCCGGTGCGGGGCACCTGGATGGTGCGCTGGGCGTGGTGTGCGCGCTGGAGGCGCTGCGTACACTGAACGAATCCGGGATTGAACTGAAACGCCCACTGGAAGCCGTTTCGTTCAGCGATGAGGAAGGCCGATTCGGTGGCATGTTCGGCTCTCAGTCGATTGCCGGGCTGGTGACACCCGAATACCTGCACAATGCCTGTGACCTGGACGGAATCACACTGCGTGAGGCCATGGCGGCACGGGGGTTGGACGCACACCAGGCGCTCGGCGCCCAACGCAGCCCCGGCAGCATTCACGCCTACGTTGAACTGCACATCGAACAGGGGCCGATTCTGGACCGCAAGGGGCTGAGTATCGGCGTGGTTGATGCCATCACCGGCCTGTTCAAATGGGAGATCACCCTGACGGGAGCGGCCAACCACGCCGGCACCACGCCCATGCAGATGCGCGCCGACGCGTTCCAGGGCCTGGCCGAGTTCGCCGGGCAGATCGACCGGGTGCTGTCCGAATACGGCAGCCCGCACAGTACGGCAACCATCGGGCGCGTGGCGCTGACACCGGGCGCAGCCAATGTGATTCCCGGACGGGCGGTGTTTTCACTGGATGTGCGCGATACCGATCCCCATATCCTCGAGGCACTGGGCGACGCCTTTCGAAGAACGTTGTCGGCCATCGTCCGGCGACGTGAGCTGATGTTCGAATTCACCGTGCTCAGTGAGATCGCCCCGGTACAATGCGATGCCTCGGTGATTGCCGCTATTGATGCCTCGGTGCAGGATCTTGGTCTGCCGGCCACGCACCTGAACAGCGGCGCGGCACACGACGCCCAGATCATTGCCGGCATCGCGGCGACCGGCATGATTTTTGTACCCAGCAAGGAAGGCCGCAGTCATTCGGCAGCGGAATGGACCGCCTGGGGTGACATCGAGGCAGGCGCCAATACCCTGCTCAACACACTCCGCCGGCTGGCGACATGACAATGGAAGATGACAAGGAGAAAAAACCGGCAACCGAGGATTTTCTCGAGGTTGACCCCTTACGCGAGACTTACCGGGATTCCATCACCCATGCGCCGGCCGTCACCCGCTCGCTCGAGTCGCACAAAACGGCTTTATTGTGCATCGACATGCAGTATCTGGATGCCGCCCCCGGTTTCGGGGTGTTCGCCAACGTGGAGGCTTCCGGGGTGCCGCCCGAGGCACAGGAATACTATTTCGACCGCCTGAAATACACCGTGCTGCCCAATGTGCGGCGCCTGCAGGATGCCTTTCGGACACGCGCACTGGAAGTCATTCACACACGCATACAGTCTCACACCAGGGACGGCCGTGACCGCAGTCCCGGCCACAAGCGCCTTGGGCTGCACGCGGCGCCCGGCTCCCGCGAAGCTGAATTCATCGAGGAAGTGGCGCCGCAGGGCGACGAAATCGTGATCAACAAGACCGCCAGCGGTGTGTTCAACTCAACCAATATCGGCTACATCCTGCGCAACCTGGAAGTCACCGGCCTGTTCGTCACCGGTGTCTACAGCAACGAGTGCGTCTCCACGGCGATCCGTGACGCCTGTGACCTGGGCTTCTACGTCACCCTCATCTCGGATGGTTGCGCAACCGTTACGCCCGAGCTGCAGCGCGCCACCATCATCACGATGAAGGATCGCTATGCACGCGTCATGAATACCGAAGAAGCGATCAAACAAATCCAGGCCGTGGTGACTGCATGAACGGCATGCAAAGCGCCTCGCTGGATGCCGGCACCGGCTGGCTGATCCTGGCCGTGTTTTCGGTCATCTGGGTCGCCTTGGGGGGTTATCTGGGCCGCCGCGCAACCGGGCTGGACGGTTACATGCTGGCGGGGCGCAAGGTCGGGCTGGCGCTGGGTACCGCCACCGCCATGGCCACCTGGGTCACCAGCAACACCACCATGGCCGCACCACAACTGGCCCTGCAGATGGGGGTGTGGGGCATGTTGGGGTATTCGCTCGGCTCGGTCGGTTTGATGCTGTTCGCGCCGCTGGCAAAACGTATCCACCGCCTGATGCCGGCCGGATACACCAGCGGAGATTTTGTCCGCTTACGCTATGGCAAGACGACCTGGCGGGTGTTTCTGGCCATTTCCCTGTTCTATGGATTCGGCTGGCTGGTGTCCATGGGGATGGCCGGCGGGGTACTGGTCAACGCCCTGACCGGCATCGATTACCGCATCGGCATGAGTGTGATTCTGGCGGTGTGCGTGCTCTACACGGTACTGGGTGGCCTGCGGGCGGTCATCGGCACGGATTTCCTGCAGACACTGATCATTCTCATCGGCGTCGTTGTACTGGCCTGGCTCGCCATCACCGAGGTGGGGTTCGAACGCATGCACACCGCCGTGCTCAGCGAACGTCCCGAGTTGCTCAATCTGCTGATGCCGGCGGCGATCATGTTCCTGTTCAACAACCTGCTGTTCGGCGTCGGCGAAATCTTCCATTCCAACGTCTGGTGGAGCCGGGCCTTTGCCTTGGCCGAAGGCGTCGGGTTCAAGGCCTATCTCATGGCCGGCATTTTCTGGATGCCGATTCCGGTGGTGGCGGGTTTCATCGCACTGACGGTTCCGGCCCTGGGCATCAACGTTCCCGCCGCCGACATGGTCGGCCCCCTGGTCGCGGCCAAGCTGCTCGGCACTGGTGGCGCCATCGTGGTGTTCATCGTGGTGTTCGCCGCCCTGGCCTCAAGCCTGGACTCGCTGCTGGCCGCCACCTCGGATCTGATTCTGACGGATATCTACAAGGGTCACTTGCGACCCCGCGCCAGTGAGATCGAACTGGCCCGCGCCGCACGCTGGGTGGTCGTGGGACTGGGTGTACTGGCGTGGCTGCTTTGCCTGCCGCGTCTCACCACGCTGGCCGAACTGCTTTATTTCACCGGCGCATTCGTGGCCAGCACCATCTGGCCCATCGCCGCCGGCCTGTTCTGGCGGCGGACCAACCCGGCCGGGGCGACACTGGCCATGATCGCCGGCACCGTGAGCGGACTGGCCGGTTACTTTCTGATCGGCTTCTACGTGGCCGCACTGATCTCCGCGGCGGTGTCCATGAGCGTGGTGTTGCTCAGCACCTGGTTACGACCCGCGGACTTCGACTGGGCAATGCTGAAGAACAACGTGGAGGCACAAACATGACGATCTCTGTTACCGCTCTGGCCACACTGGTCAGCACCGCAACGGTGGTCACGATGCTGGCACCCTTCGTGCTGATCGTGTTCTGGATCAGAGACTGGCGGAAGGGGCAACTATGGTAGACAAGCTGAATCCGCGCCTGCGGGAGCCGCTTGAGGAACAACCGCTGGACACCCAGGGTTTCGAGCGGCCGCGCAACCTGCTCAATGCCATCGACGAAGATCTGGCGCCGCTGCTCGATCTGACTCGGCGCCCGGTGGTTTCCGCCAACCAATTCACGCGCCAGCAACTGTTGCAACTCGTGCGGCTGGCGACCCGCTATGAAACCCAGCCACAGAAGATCACCCGACCGCTAACCGGCAAAATTCTGGTCAGCGCCTTCTATGAACCCAGCACCCGTACGCGGTTGTCATTCGAAAGTGCCTGGCACCGGCTGGGCGGGGACATCATGTCCATCACCGACCCGGCCTCAACCGGCATCGCCAAGGGCGAGTCGCTGTATGACGTGGGCGAAATGCTGAACCATTACGGGGACCTGGTGGTCCTGCGCGACAGCAATGAGCAGGCGGTCTACGAAATGCTCGAATCACTGCGCATTCCGATCATCAACGGTGGCAATGGCACCGATGAACACCCCACCCAGGCGCTGGCCGATATCTATGCGCTGCTCAAGTGGCGGCCCGCCATCTGTCTGCCGCAGATCGACCCGAGGCAACGCATACGGATCGGCATCATCGGTGTGCCCGGTCGCATGCGCACAGTGCGCAGCCTGCTGGTACTGTTGGGGCTGTTCTCCGATGCCATCGCCGAAGTCATCATCGTCAGCGACGAGCAACAACCCTTCGCGGCCGGCCAGCGCGAAGAGCTCGAAGCGGCCGGATTGACGCTGCGCGTGACCGGCAATCTCAATCAGTCACTGCCGGAGATGGATGTCATCTACATCAATACCATCGCCTGGGTCGGTGATGATTACGAGGAGCTGGGCAGTCACTATCGCCTGGATCGCTCCTCCCCGCTGAAACAGGATGCCATCATCCTTCACCCACTGGCGCGCGGCGACGAACTGCCACGCGAACTCGACGACACCAGCCACAACTGGTATTTCGCCCAGGCCCGGGGCGCCGTGTTCATGCGCATGGCGCTGTTGTCCTCAATCATGAAGAGCTTTACCTGACCATGTGTGGAATCGCCGGATTCATCTACGCAGACCGGGACCACCCGGTCGACGCTGAAACGCTGGTCGCGATGGCGGCCATCCAGTATCACCGCGGACCCGATGGCTTTGGCTGGCAGGCGATGGAAGGTGTCGGCTTCAGCCATGCCCGCCTGTCCATTATCGACCTGGATCAGGAGCGTGGCCGGCAGCCGTTTGTGTCATCAGATGGCAAGTTGATGCTGACCAAGAACGGCGAGCTCTACGATTACCAGCGCCTGCGCACGGACCTGTCGGCACGCGGCGCGCGCTTCAAGACCAAGAGCGACTCCGAGATCATCCTCAACCTCTATCCGCGACTGGGACTGGATGGCACTTTGCCCCATCTGCGCGGCGAGTTTGCCTTCGCCCTGCATGATCGTGAACAGGACACGCTGCATCTGGTCCGTGACCGCTTCGGCATCAAGCCGCTGTACTGGGCCGAGATTGAAGGCGGCCTGGTGTTCGGTTCCGAACTCAAGGTACTGTTTGCCCACCCCGCAATGACGCGCCAGTTCGACGCCGCCGGGCTGTATCATCAACTGATGCAGACCATGGTGCCCGGCACGACTGCCTTCACCGGCGTGCACCAGGTCAAGCCCGGCCATGTGCTGACGGTGCGGCGAGGCAACGGCCGCTTGCGGATCGAGCAACGCCGATACTGGGACATGCCGTTCCCGGAACAGGACGCGCGCGGCAAACCCGCCGATGAAAATGAATACATCGAAGGTGTCCGCGAACGGCTGATCGAAGCCGTGCAGCTACGTCTGGAGGCCGACGTACCGGTCGGTTGTTACCTGTCGGGCGGCATCGATTCGTGTGCCATCGTCGGCATGGCGGCGGCCAGCACGCAGGGCTCGGTCAAGGCCTTTACCATCGGCTTTGACAGTGCCGACTATGATGAAACGCCGATTGCCACCGAAATGGCCGAGGCCGCCGGCGCTGACCAGGAGATCCTGCGTCTGGAGGCGGACCATCTATACGACCATTTCGAGGAAACTCTCTGGCACACCGAGCGCACGATTTACAACACCCTGGGCGTTGCCAAACTGCTGATGAGCCGCCGGGTGAACCAGACTGGCTACAAGGTGGTACTCACGGGTGAGGGTTCCGATGAATTGTTCGGCGGCTACCCGGCCTTCCGGCGTGACCTGTTCCTGCATGGACTTGACCACCTCTCGTCAGCCGAGCGCAAACAATGGGAGACGTTGCTGGCCGAGAACAACAAGCTGTTCAGCGGTGCGATGCTGGCCGAGCAGAGCGTCGAGGACGCAGCGCTCACCAGCAAAGTCGGCTTTACGCCATCCTGCCTGCAGCCGTGGCTGGCCAGCAGCACCCATGTTCCGGCCCTGCTGCACCCCGAGCATCGGCAAGCGCTGGCTGATTACTCGCCCGGCGCCGCCATCGCCGCGGCCCTGGATGGTGATGCACTCAGGAACCGGCACCCCCTGGACCGGGCCCAGTACGTCTGGATCAAGACCATGCTGGAAGGTCAGATCCTCACCTGGGGCGGTGACCGGGTGGACATGGCCAATGCCATGGAAGCCCGCCCGCCTTTCCTCGATCACCATCTGGCCGAATACGCCGCCACGCTGCCACCCTCGATGCGCATCCACGGCCGTACCGAGAAATACGTGCTGCGTGAAGCCATGAAGGGATTGCTTCCGCAAACCCTGTACAAGCGCGAAAAGTTCGCTTTCATGGCGCCGCCGGCCCATACCGATCCCAAAAAATGGAAAGCCATGCGGGAGCTGGCCCGGCGCCACCTGAATCCGTCCGCGCTTGAAGCAGCCGGCCTGCTGGATACCAACGGCGTCGAAGCCCTGTTCAGGCTGCATGAAGCGCCCGACACCACCGCCGCCACCCAGACGCAACTCGATGCAGTGATCAACCACCTGATCGGTGTACAGGTTCTGCATCAGCACTTCATCGCCAGTGACATTCCGGCACTGGCCCGCAGCAGAGCGGCAGCGCTGGGGTGGCACGTCAGTCAATCACGATCCGGATCGATCCAGAACAATCACAATGCAGGCGTATGATGACGCTGAACAAGCAAACCAGACCGGATCATGGCGAAAGTCCGCTGGCCGTCCGCGAATCCGATACGAAACGCCTGACCCAACAAGTAGATTTTGAGTGTGTGACCCCCGACGATGGCTTGCAGCAAACCCGCCACGAACCCGAACCAGACTTCTTCATCCACGTCACCGAGGCGAAGTGCATCGATGGATGCCTGACCTTGTGAGCGAAGACCATTCGGAGGTTATCAGGACCGCACAGGAATATTACGACAGCGATGATGCCGATAACTTCTACTATCACGCCTGGGGCGGCGAAGATATTCATGTCGGCATTTACGACCAACCCGACGAGGACATTGCACGCGCCTCACAGCGCACCGTCGACGCAATGGCGCGCCAGTATCAGGCCGGCCTGAACAAGCAAACCCGGATCATCGATGTCGGCGCCGGTTACGGCGGGTCCGCTCGTATGCACTACTATCGCCGCGTGCGCCAGGAACTGAGCAAGCGCCGTACGGCGCTTGCCGGCAAAATATCGGACCAGTACATGGACCGCATGATTCAGGGGCTGGGCCACTGGATTGATGCCGGGGGCAAGGGCTACCTGTCCTGGGGCATCCTGCATTTTCGTAAACCCGAATAATCTTGTTTCTTTTTTCCATCGCCGCTGAATTGGCGGCATGGGCTTCTGTTACCTGGAGAAATCTCATGACACGTGAATACATAGTTTCATCTGAATCTGTTGGCGAGGGCCACCCGGACAAGGTCGCGGATCACTGCTCGGACGCCATCCTCGACGCCATCCTTGAGCAGGACCCCACCGCCCGTGTGGCCTGCGAGACCATGGTCAATACCGGAATGGCCGTGATTTCTGGTGAGATCACCACCAGTGCCGTGGTGGATTACACCGATGTGGTGCGCAAAACCATCCTGGATATTGGCTACAACGATGGCCGGATGGGTTTCGATGGCAACAACTGCGCGGTACTGATCGCGCTGGACAAGCAGTCACCCGACATCGCCCAAGGTGTCGATGAAGGCACCGGCATCGATCTGGACCAGGGTGCCGGCGACCAGGGCTTGATGTATGGCTATGCCTCGAACGAAACCGAGGACCTGATGCCCATGCCGATTCAGATTGCCCACCAGCTGACGGCCCGCCAAGCCCAGGTGCGCAAGTCCGGGACGCTGTCGTTTCTGCGCCCAGATGTGAAATCGCAGGTTTCCGTGCGCTACAACGGCAACAAGCCAGTAGGCATCAACGCCGTGGTGCTCTCCACCCAGCACGATGAAGACATCTCCCATGAGGCGCTCAAAGAGGCGGTCATGGAAGAAATCATCAAGCCGATCCTGCCGGCGAACATGCTGTCCGACAAAACCGAATACTTCATCAACCCGACCGGGCGTTTCGTCATTGGCGGGCCCGTGGGCGACTGTGGCCTGACCGGCCGCAAGATCATCGTCGATACCTATGGCGGCGTCGGTCGTCACGGCGGTGGCGCCTTCTCCGGCAAGGACCCGTCCAAGGTGGATCGCTCAGCGGCCTATGCGGCTCGCTACGTGGCAAAGAACGTGGTCGCCGCCGGTCTGGCGGACAAGTGTGAGGTGCAACTGGCCTACGCCATTGGTGTTGCCCGTCCGGTTTCCATCCATGTCGAAACCTTTGGCACCGCCCATGTTGCCGAAGAAACCATCGAGGCGCTGATCGCCGAGCACTTCGATCTGCGGCCCAAGGGCATCGTACAAATGCTGAACCTGTTACGTCCGATCTACCGCCAGACGGCCAGCAACGGGCATTTCGGCCGACGGGAGCCCGCGTTCACCTGGGAAGCGACCGACCGGGCCGCCGCACTCAAGGCCGGAACCTGATTCGGGGCAGACCATGAAAGCTGATCAACAAGCCACCATCCAGCCCAAGGTTTTCTGGTTATCGTCTATGTTGATCTTGCTGTTCGTGGGCCTGAGCATTTTCTATTCCAAACAACTCGGGACAGCCTTCGACACGACCCAGCAGGCATTCAGCACCTATGCCGGCTGGGTCTATATCCTGAGTGTGAATCTGTTCCTGCTGTTTGCATTGTGGTTGATGTTCTCGCGTTATGCGGGCATCCGCCTGGGCGGAGACTCGGCGCGGCCCGAGTTCTCGCGATGGGGCTGGATCGCCATGCTCTTCAGCGCCGGCATGGGAATCGGGCTGGTATTCTGGGCCGTCGCCGAACCCATGTATCACTATGCCCAGCCACCCCTGGGGGTGACGGCCGAATCCGCCGAGGCCGCATCCATGGCCATGACGGTGACCTTCTTTCACTGGGGTTTGCATGCCTGGGGCATTTACGCCGTCATCGGTCTGGCACTGGCTTTTTTCGCCTATAACCAGGGCTTGCCGCTGACCATTCGGTCGGCGTTTTATCCCTTACTGGGTGACAAGGTGCATGGCTGGCAAGGGCACCTGATCGATATTCTGGCGGTACTGGCAACCCTGTTCGGACTGGCGACTTCGCTTGGGCTGGGCGCCCAACAGGTCAATGCAGGTCTATCCACTCTGTTTGGAATTCCGCTATCCGCCACCACCCAGGTATTGATTATTGCCGGCATCACCCTGGTGGCGGTGAGCTCGGTGGTGCTGGGTATCGAAAAGGGCGTCAAACGGTTATCGCAGATCAACATGATTGCCGCCTGCGGCCTGCTGTTGTTCCTGTTTCTGGCGGGACCAACATTTTTTCTGCTGGATTCACTACTGCAGAATCTGGGCAGTTATGCGCAGAATATCCTGCGTCTGTCGACCTGGACCGAATCCTACCAAGGCACCCAATGGCAGCATTCCTGGACCATTTTCTACTGGGCCTGGTGGATTGCCTGGAGCCCCTTCGTGGGAATGTTCATCGCGCGCATTTCCAGAGGCCGCACGATCCGTGAATTCGTCGCCGTTGTGTTGCTGTTCCCAACGCTGTTGACGGCGATCTGGCTAAGCGTTTTTGGCGGGACCGCCTTGAAATTGCAGCTGGATGGCGGTGCCGACATTCTTGCTGCGGTAAATGCCGATATGGCAACGGCCCTGTATGCCCTACTGGCCGAATTACCGCTGGCGGCCATTTCATCGGCCTTGGCGATCTTTGTGGTCATCGCGTTTTTCGTCACTTCCTCGGATTCCGGCTCCCTGGTGATTGACACCATTGCCTCGGGCGGCCATCCCAATCCGCCGGTCAGACAGAAAATCTACTGGGCCTCACTCGAAGGCGTGGTGGCCGCCGCACTGTTGATGACCGGCGGCCTCAAGGCCTTGCAGGCGGGAAGCGTACTCACCGGACTACCTTTTGCCCTGGTACTGCTGGTGATGATGTACAGCCTGCGCAAAGGTCTGAGCAGTTACCTTGCGCAACAGCAGGCAGGCACCTGATCGTTGACCAGGCCTGCCGGCAAACCCTTTGCTTGTTGCTGCGCCCAAGGCTCATTGACTTTTGCATTGGTAAAGGCGCATTGCCGCAAGCGCCTGACAGGCCGCGTCTCGCGTCACTGCGGGCGTCACCTTGATGCAGTGGCTTAGTTGGCTGAATCGGCCGGATTTCGGCCTTGTGATCCGCCCAATCTGGGGTTATCTGACCCTACAGGGAAAACACCACGTTCTTGATTGTCAATGCAATCAATAGGTTGCAATACTAGATTAAATCAACGTCAATAAAAACAATGAGTTATGGTATCAGTCGAATTTAGGCCTCTACAGGCCTATTTTCTATCAATCGAACGTCCGACCACGGAATAAACAACGTTCTAACCGTTCTGGAGGGCTCGCTGAACTGCTTCCTGCTGAGCTCTAGCGAGGTCAACGCGGACATATTCGAGTGTCTTTTGTAGATCCTCACACCGTTGCTCGAGGATGTTCGCCTTCGCGGCATCCTTCGCCGCTGAAATTTCCAGTTCGTGCTCCCGCCGTCTGCTGGTTTCCAACTCCGCGGATAATTTCTCAGCGTCTGCCGCTGCCTTCTTCGCTTCTGCCTGGCTCGATGTAGCGCTCGCTTTTGCCGCGCCCACCTGCTCACGCAGCTTGGATGACTCCTTTTCGAGCTGGGTGGCGAGGCATTTCACTTCTGTGAGTTCCTTCCTGACAGCTGCAAGCTCGCTGCTCAATGCGGCCGCCTCTTTGGTGACCGCAGTCATCTGCGACTGCTTTTCGGTCAGGGAATCCCGGACAATTCGAAGCTCTGCCTGCAGGGTTTGAACCTCTCCCTCATGACGCTGTTGCTCCTGCTCACGTTGATCACGGGCCATGGTTCGGAAGTGTTCCAGGGCTTCCCTGGCTTGCTCGTGCTTGCGTTCGCTCGATTCGAAGTGCTTGGCCTGTTCTTCCGCCAGCTTTTCAGCGGAGCGCAGCTGATCAGTTAAGCGTTGATTCTCAGCCCCTACCTTCGTCAGTGCTCCCTGCAGCTTCGTATTCTCGGCCGATCGCTCGCCCAGCTTGACTTCTGCATCCTCAAACTTGTCCTTCCAGCATGAGGCTTCCTGCTGGGCGGTCGTCAGATCGGTATGAAATCGTTCTGTCGCAGCATTGTGCTGCGCTGTCGCCTCCTGGAGCTGCTGGGTCGCTTCTCGGCGAACCTGATCTGCCAGCTGGCTGACCAGCGTGCTCAGGGCCTCGCTGAGCCCTTCTGGCGTGTGATCCGGAGCGCTCTCATCTGCGTCTAACTCTTTCAAATATCGATGAATCGTGGTTTTTGAGCCGGTATTTCCAAGCGCCATGCGCACGGCGTCGATCGACGGATTCTGGCCCCGCTCGATGAGCTTATCCCGAGCTTCCTTCACATCCCACTTGTAAACGCCAGCGCGTGCCATATCGTGCACTCCCAGATTATTTCATACTGCATTACATACTATCATGGTATGTACTACGTTATTAGTATAATTGATGAAAAAGTCCCTATAATTAAACAATGATAATGGCGTCTTATCACTTGTGATAGACGGAAATCTTGTTGGATCTCTTCCGGGAACCTGTACTGTTCGCGGTTTCGGGCGCGAACAAATGGGGAAAGCTCGCTGGATTTGCGATCAATTTCCCGGATGGGGACAACGGAGGCTTCATCGCCCACCGTTTTGGAAGCTGGGATTTCCCAATCGGTCGGAAAATTGTGCCTCCCCGGCTCGCCCCTGACGCACTCGAGTTCAGGCCGCGCGCCCTGACGCTCGAATTAGAGGAAAGCGCTGCTTCGCGAGCTTTTTACGCTACGCCAGTCCGTACGATTTGAGTCTTCGATAAAGCGTCCGCTGGCTCATGCCCAGCGATTGCGCCAATTCGCTCCGCGTGCCATCAAACGTGACTAGCGCCTCGGACAGTCGCTTCTTCTCGTCTTGCTGCCGGGTGCCCACTAAGCGGTGACTTCTTGGAGGAACAGAAGCACCAGCCTGAAGCGTGGACGGCAGATCCTGTGCACTGATTAATGCATCCCCGGCGAGCAATCGGGCGCGTTCGAGAATATTTCTCAATTCGCGAACGTTTCCCGGAAATGGATATTTCTTGAGAAGGAGCAAGGCCTCCTTTTCAATTCCTATCGGCTGCTGCCCATCCAATCGTTGCAATAAACTTTCGACCAGCAGCGGAATATCGTCCGGCCGTTCACGCAAGGCTGGCAGCTGAATCGGAAAGGCACTGATCCGGTAATACAGATCTTGTCGGAAACTGCCTTGCTCTACCATCTCCAGAAGGGGTTTATGTGTTGCAGCCACGAGCCGAAAATCTGCACGCAAGGTCTCCACGCTACCGACACGGCGAAACGTGCCGGACTCAATGAGTCGTAGCAGCTTGACCTGCATGGGCAAAGGCACATCGCCGATCTCGTCCAGGAAGAGCGTGCCGCCGTGTGCGGTTTCGGCCAGCCCGAATTTTCTTTGCGTCGCGCCTGTGAACGCGCCACGTTCATGACCAAACACTTCACTCTCGAACAGGGTTTCACTCAGGCCCGTGCAATCGACCACAACCAGCGGCCCGCGAGCCCGGGTGCTGGACTGGTGCAAGGCGCGAGCGAACAACTCTTTGCCGGTTCCGGATTCTCCTTGCAGCAGGACCGGTATTTGCGCAGGCGCGGCACGATGAAGCGCCGAGATTGCGGCATTGAATGCTTCCGAGCGCCCGACCAAACCGACGTCACGCGGCTGCGCCGAAGCGGAATCGACACTGGTGAGTCGCTCCACATAGGCGATGACCTGGCCGGCATCATCAAGGATTGGACGCAGCTCCACGTCAACGTGCTCCTGACCTCTGGGGGTGTGATGTATGTGCAATACGCGATCTGGCTGGCGGGTTTCGCGCGCCTGCTTCATCGGGCAGTGCTCACCGACCTGGTCACATGGAAGGCTGTAGTGGTGTGAAACGCGAAAGCATTTTTGACCCACGGGCGATTTTTTGCCGTCGCTGAACTGTCGCTGGTAGGCGGAGTTGGCGGCGAGAATGTTGTACTCGGGATCGAGCACGATCATGGGCGTCGATTCGTGTTCCAGGTACGCAATCAGCGCCTGAACCGAAGGGATTTCTGCGGTCATCACTCAGTGCTCCAAGGGGCCGACTAAGGCCGGAGTCGATGAGCCTATCAGGATCGCTCTGGGACTGCCAAAGGTGTGCCAGTTCGTGCCAATACTGCCATTCCAAGTGGCGCTGCCATGCGGTCCGGGCACCTTTTGAAAATAGATTATCTATTTAAGTCAGTGATATAGGATTTTTCTCAGAATCGGCATGGGTATTGCCCCTTATCTCCTGAGTGTGGCACTGGTTCAGCTGAATGCCGGAGCCCCACCCGATCATCCTTTTACCCGCAAATCAGGAGAGAAAAGTCATGAGTCTTCGACTAAGTGATACCGCGCCAAATTTTCAGATCGCCACGACGACCGGCGAGATCGACTTTCACCAGTGGGCCGGACAGTCCTGGGTGTTTTTCTTCAGCCATCCCGCCGACTTCACGCCGGTCTGCACCACCGAAATGGGTCGCACCGCACAGCTTGCTCCTGAGTTTGAAGCACGCAACGTCAAACCCCTCGGCTTGTCGACGGATTCGGTCGAGGAGCATCTGAAGTGGATTGAAGACGTCGACGACACGCAAAACACGACGCTGCGCTTTCCCATCGTTGCCGACAAGGATCGTCGAATCGCTGAGCTCTACGACATGATTCACCCCGGCCAGAGCGAGACGGCCGCGGTGCGTTCGGTATTCATCATCGATCCCGAGATGAAGATCCGGCTGACGATGACTTATCCGATGAGCGTGGGTCGCAATTTTGCCGAGATCCTTCGCGTTATCGACGCGCTTCAGCTCGGCGACAAGCACCGCGTCGCAACCCCGGCAGACTGGACGCCCGGCGCAAAAGTCATCATCCCGCCGAGTATCAACAATGAGGAAGCCAGCGGCCTGTTCCCGCAAGGTTGGGATGAGATCCGTCCGTACTTGCGAATGACGCAGGTATAGAGCCCACGCGACTCACCGATCTCCGTGGCGAACCCATTCGTGGTTCGCCACGGAGTGCATCGATTCTGGAGCTGAGGTATGAGCTTATCCATCGCATTCCTGTTGGCGATGACCTTCCTGATTTCCGTGGGCGGACTTGCCCTGCTGGTATGGGCGCTGGCCAATGATCAATTCGGCATGGGCCAGCAATCCGCTGAAACGATTTTCGCCCCGGGCGAGGTCGGTGAAGTCGAGGACCCGGCAACGCCGACTGCGGCACGTACTGTCATGCAAGAGGCGCGCAAGTCCGCCCACCAAACTGCCGAGTCCGAAGAGTTGTTCGAGCGCAGGATCGCTGATCGTTCCTCACGAACGCCTGTTCTTTTCTGGCTCTCATCGTCGATGGTCTGGCTGCTCCTGGGCTCCTTGTTCGGCGTCATCGCTTCGATCAAATTGCACCTGCCCGATTGGTTGGTGCAGGAAGCGGTATTGACGTTCGGCCGTGTGCGGCCTGCCCATTTGAATGTTGTTGCCTACGGCTGGGCCTCCATGGCCGGGGTGGGCGTTGGACTGTGGCTAATCCCTCGACTGTTCAAAACCGCGCTGGTCGGCAGCCGTTATGCCATCGGCGGAGCATTGATCTGGAACGCAGGCGTCCTGTACGGCACCAGCGCCATCCTTGCCGGACTCAGCGACGGTCTGGAATGGCTGGAATTTCCCTGGCAAACCGATATCGCGCTGGTGATCGGCGGCGCGCTGGCAGCCGTGCCGCTGACACAGCACGTGACAATTCGGCCACCAGGCCGAGAGATTCGAAAGACATAAAATGCACTCTTGGGGGTTACCGCCTGCCCGTTAATCAAAACGGCACAGTCTCAGGAGGGAACAACCGGCTTATCCGGTATTAATCGTATTCGGGGAAACCTGTGTGGAAAACCGCGAAGCAGGCGCAGACTGAAGTACGCCATGTAATGGATGCAGGCGATTCTAGCAGATAATCCCGGCCGACGAGCTGTTATTTAACCTTGTCTTCCTCCGGCTGGCCATGGCAGCGGCCAGCTGGCAACAGCTAAAGGGATTAACTGCCAATATCGCCAAGCATGACGGCAAAGCCGGGGTTAAGCGACCATACCAGCTGCTGCTGTTGTTTACTTGCTGCTTCCTGCCCCAGCGCATGATAAGCACTGGCCAGAACATAATGTGTATCAACCGTGTGCCAGCCTGCATCGATATGCTGACGCAACAGCTCGACAGCATCTTGAGCGCGATCATGCTGTAACAGGGCTTCTGCCAGACTGGTCGCCGCCTCACCGTAAGGTCGACGTTGGTAGTCGGCCTGAGCCAGTTCCAACGCCTTGTCCGCAGGCCCATGCTGCAAATAGAAATCAACCGCGTGTCCTGCCACGGCCTCCGGGTACAGTTGCAGGCGCTGATCAAACTGGGCTCGCGCTGCTTCCAGGTCAGCTGTTGCCGCTTCACTATTACCCGCCTGCATTAACAAGTCGGCACGTGCCGTTAAAAATTCTGCATAGCCTGTTGCTGCTATCACCTTGTCGTACAACTGCATGGCGGTTTCAGTATCACCCAGATAGACTGAGACTTCTGCCAGATGCTCTTCAGCCAGCCACCAGTTGGGCATGATTTTCAGTGCATGACGAAACAATGCACGGGCGCGCTCAAATTGCCCGCTGGACATAGCATGGATACCGCGTTGCAGCTTGTACCATGCCTGTTGATGCGGATTGCTATCGTGATAACGTTGCTCTGCTGCTTCCAGCAAAGCCGTTGCTTCGTGCGGTGAACCGGTATGCAGCCGCATCACTGACATGACATAGTAGGCATCAGGGTTAGCACCTGCATTGAGATTGCTGGCCGCCAGATCCAGAGCCTCATGGTATCGCCCCTGGTAGAGGGCAATTTTGGCCTGCAGTCCATTCGTTGATAGCCCGGCCTTGCAGCCCTGTAATGCTGTCTCAGCCATTGCCGGCTGATGAGTGGCCAGTGCCAGTTGTGCAATTTCGTAGCAGGGCGAACCGTGTTTTGAACGCTGCTTTAGTACTGCCAGTGTTTCGCCGGCATGCTGGTAACTATTGAGATCACCGGTTAAGCGGGCATGTTGCAGCCAGCCGTTAAACAAGGTGCGCGCGGGTGTGGTCGCATTATTCGCTGCGGTCTGCTCCAGCTTTAATTGCCATTGTTGCAAGTTGTTATCAAACGACTCACGCAAACTGAAATAATCGACAGGCTGGTTGCCAGATTGCTTTGCCGATGCATGGTTCTCAGGCGGCCCTGCCGTGTCGCAGGCAGCCAGCAATGTCAGTGCAGCGCACACTGCTGCGATCTGCACTCTGCTTAATATTGTTTTCATAATCATGATGCTCGTAACCTGCATTCACCCGGCAACGCCGGATGAATGCAGTATTCGTCTGCCATCAGCGGCCTAGGGCGTTATCGGTAAACGAAGATACGGGAAGGATGTCGACACCATTACATCGGCACGCGCATCATTGGCCGCCGGGTTCAATGGCAGACTGGCCAGTATATCCAGGCCATGCATACCGACGTCTACCAGCGCTGCTGCCAGTATCCGATCCACCACCTGGTCATCCAGTCCGCGACCATTAGGCCAGCTGGTGGCAGTTGCGGTGTTAATCGTTATGACATCGGGTGATAACACCGGTGCCGCCACGGCGGCACAGTTGGCGATATCGGCATCTACATCTATATTGCCTGCCGTATCCGATGCACAGGATGTCAGGCCGGCGCCGGTCACATCATCTTCCAGGGCATTGTTCACAAATATCAGCGTTGCTACGTATTCGTCCAGAAAATCTGCATCAGCCGTTGGGTCCGCCTGATTGAAGTCGTCTTTCTGGCCTGACGGTATCAGCGCAGTTGCTACCGCAGGCTGCCCCATACGGTCGACACGCGCATAATCCGAAGTCGGGTTGTTTCGTATACCGTTACCACTGCGGTCACTACCACAACCGCTGAGCGCGATGCCGGCACCGATTAGCAGGGCGGCGTATTGGACGATTTTTCTGGGCATCATTTTTCCGGGCATAGCTCTGCTGGACATAATCCTGTTGGTTTTCATATCAATCACTCCACATAGCGTGCACTGGTGGCCCACACGCGGTACTCTGTACCACTGCTGCCAATAGCGCTTTCATCAATTTCAAAGGCAATCGCGCTGAGATTACGACCGGCAAAAGCATCACGCGTATTATCAAACGCCAGTGCACCGGTATTCAGCGTATCGACAAAGCCCTGGAAATCAAAAAAGAAGGGGTCATCTGCCGTACCGACAAAGCCATTCAGACCGCTGCTGCTCTGAATAATGTCGGTACCATTGCCAACTCGACCTTCGAATCGATTACCCGCACCGGGAACATTTTCAAAACGCACATTACAGCTACCATTGCCACTCGATGCCATACGTATATTCATGGTGACATCAGGTGTTGCACTGGCGTAGGCATCAGCGCCGTTATTAGCCGTGTCATCAAGATGCACGCTATACAGCACATCCCGATCGCAATAAAAGTCCTGGTCTCCCGCCAGCGGGTTGAATGACGAATCTCCGCCATAAGTTAAAACAACAACCAGCCGCCCCGATGTGTCGGCTGGATCGAAAACAAACAAGTCTGCAATATCGGCTGCACGATCCGCGGTTGCAGCGGGGGATTCTGTATGATCTGCGGCCATTGCGACTCCCGCCTGTGTCAACATAGCCAGGCAGGCTATACGCAAGCCACTGCTCGAATTAAACATGGGCCTCTCCTGATTTTTGATAAATTCAATGGTTATATCGCTTTAATACACGCGGCAGGATTCAACACAAACCTGCTAACGGGAGTATAGGAACAACAAACGCCCTTTCCCGAGTAGCTGATCATAGTTCGTGTCAGGCTTTGGGGCAATGTGGGGGCGTTGTCTCTCCCAGTGCTGAGCCAATCTGCGCGCGGCAGGCGCGCGATACGGTCAGAATCAACCCCTGAGCGCCTCAGAAGGCCGCATCCTCAACGCCGGCACGAACTCAACCTTGCCGTCGTGTGAGTCAACGGCGCCGAAGCGTCAATGCAGAATCGGAACAAGCTGTGGGACGGGTGGCGCGCGCGCCACCGGTTGATGGTTCGCCAGTGGCAGGGCGCCCTGTCGATCCAGATGGTCAAGTATCTTCTTGATCACCGCGGGATCCTCGATCGCGGCGATGATCCGGACGCCGCCGCCGCACGCTTGGCAGGTTTGTATGTCGATATCGAAGACGCGTTTGAGACGTTGCGCCCAGGTCATGGCTACATGGCGCTCGGCAGGGGTTTTGTCATCCGATTCGGTGCCGCTACCGTGGCGCCGCCTACCACGCTTGGCCGGTGTCACCTGCGCCCGCAGCTTGTTATTCGGTGCGAACACCCCATGGAATCGGGTGAGATTCACCCGTGGCCGTGGCACCAGAGCGGCTAGGCGCGCCAGGAAATCCAGCGGCTCGAAGAAGATGTGGGTCGTGCCGTCGCGGTACGGCGTCTTGAGTTGGTAACGCACCAGGCCGCTGTTTGTCAGTGACAGACGCTTTTCCGACACCGCCGGTCGGCTGATGTAGCGACACAGTCGCTCCAGCTTGTCCCGCTGATCCGCGCGCGCGGCCACGCCGGCGTGCAGGGAGAAGCCGCTGACCTGTCCCGCCTGCTCGCCAAACGGGGGATCCTCCGCCGGCAGGGTCTGCAGCGTCATCACCTTGCGTCCGGCGTTGGGCCCCACCGCAATACGATAGGTAATCGAATGCCCCAGTACGGTGCTCATAGGGTCTTGATCAAGGTCTTCGCCTGCCAGCCAACTATGCTCGGCATCGCGCTCCAAAAGTCCCTGGCGCTCCAGGTAGCGCCCGACCCGGCGCGCGATGGTGTCGGCCAAGTGGGTGAGCTCCGCGCTCAGCGGCGCTTTGACCCAGCGAAAGCGAATCCGGCCATCGCCGCGCTCGACATACACCCCGTCCAGAAACAGCATGTGGAAGTGCAGATTCAGATTGAGGGCGCTACCGAAGCGCTGGATCAGGGTGACTGCGCCCGTGCGTGCATGGGTGCGGGTGAAGCCGGCTTTGCTAATCAAGTGCGTGGCGATAACCCGGTAGACGATGCCCAGCACACGGGTCATCACCTCGGGTTTGTTAGCGAACAGAAAGCGCAGCGGATAAGGGAAACTCAGTACCCACTGTCTGACCGGCTGCTCAGGAAAGACCTCGTCCACCAGCAACGCCGCGGCTTCGGCCATGCGCCGCGCGCCGCAACTGGGGCAAAAGCCGCGGCGCTTGCAGCTGAATGCAACCAGATGCTCGGCGTGACAGGACTCGCAGCGCACCCGCAGATAGCCGTGCTCGAGACGGCCGCATTTCAGGTAGTCCTCGAACTCGCGGTGCACGTAATCCGGCAGTTCCCTGCCCTGCTCCGCCATGAGCGCTGCGAGCCTGGTAATACTCGTCAACGATTTGATAGAGAAGGGTTTGCTCGGGCCGGTGACGCTGGTAACGACCAGCATCCTTGTCGCACCCTTGCGATACTGTTTTTTATACCGTCTATCGCTTGCCAGCCAGTGCCAGACATTGCCTGTGAGTGCCGGTCACTCCCACTCTATTATCAATAAGCATTTTTTATCTTTTATATTCAATGGCTTATTTTCCCACTAAACGGTAATACCATGAAAAATACCATGCTCGGAAATTTCTTCAAAAAACTGAATTCCTCGTCACCCTATAACTTTAATGCCGCTCGCAGATCTTCGTGCTCGAACGCACTGGCCATGCGGGTGATCTCTGCGCGCTTTGCTCCGACTTCTGCCGCCACTGCCTGCCAGGTGCATGTCACCTCTGCCACTTCACGGATAATGGTGCAAGACTGCCTTTCGCCAAGACCAAAATAACCGGCCGTTTCCTGCAGCAGTTCAACTGAGCAGGTACCTTCATCAAGGTCGATATTCGTGGTCAGGATCCGCGCCTTCACATCCACCGGCGTCGGATTGAGATCATAGGCGGGCGAAAGCACCCAGCCGCCCTGCCCTGACCACAGGAAGCCGTGATTACGCAAGTGGTCGTCAACATTGGACACCAGAACATTGAAAACCACACGGCGATAGAGCTGCCGCGCATCTTCTTTGGCCTGAGCACCATGCGCCGTCAACGCATCGACCAGTTCGGGGTAACTACCACGTTCACCGTCTCGGGATCCTGTCATCGACATCGCAGACAAAAAGGGAGTACGCCAGCCGTTGTCACGATCGAAACGGCGCGATAGCAGCACCGGTTTACCGGCAACCTGTAGTAATTCATGTACCGGAGTTTTGATCCCCGCACGCTCCGCCAGTCTGAGCGCGATCTCTTCCCAGGTTTCGATGCTGTAGTCGTCGGACTCCTTGGGAAATTTCGCTATCGACAAATGGCCATGCTGATCGATCACGGACGCCTTGGGACGAGCGCCGCCCAGTGACGAACTCGGTGCGAAGATCAACTGCAGATCCTCATCCGTCTCTTCATCACGCTCTATCCGCTCAGTGATCTGAAGCAGGCGCCCCAGTTCAATCAGCGCGGGAACGCCGTCATGTACAGGCGCCTGAAACACCTCCTCACAATGCCAACGAAACCTGAGCGCACCCAAGCGGGTCTCATCTGCCACACCAAGCAGATAATGCAGTTCCCCCAGCGTGCGTACCTGCCGCCTCTCACGTTCCGCGAGACGTCGTTCAGCACGCTGCATCAAACGTCTGCCCCAGGTATCCGGCGCCGAGTCTCCAATCGACCCGAATATGGTCTGACCCGCCTGCGGCGGGAATGTCCCTGCAGTCAGCGTCAGTGCCGGCTCAATCGAAAACCGGTTTTCGTCTTTAAGCCAGGCGTCATCATATTCGAAGGTAACGGTCTCTCCCCGGCGTGATGCTTGCCGATGAAGTATTCCCAGAGGACGGACCTGCCCTTCCAGATCAATATGGACCTCAACGTCAGTCATCCGATTGCTTCCTGCGCTTCGTCGACATCCGCACACGCTGGGGTAGTTCGCCGGAAGCCAGCGAACGACCGATTTCATCATGGGCCGGGTCAGCGAGCTGATCGAGCCCGTCCAACAAGCCCAGTGCTTGCAACACAGACGCATAAATCCCCATGCTCACGCCCGGATCACCCGCCTCAACCCGCTGCAAGGTGGCCCGGCTGGTAAAGGCTCGCTCTGCCACCACAGCCATGGTCAAACGACGCCGCTGCCGGGCTTCGCGGAGATCAGCACCCAGTTTCCGCAAGACACGCTTTACAGCGGAGGATGGAATATGTGGCTTTGGCATAATGCATCATTCATAAGACATTAATTGTTTTTAATGTAACATGAATATTGCATTATTCAAGCAGAATAACCGATACCATGAACTGTTCAGCAGGCAAGGCATGATATGGCGCACCGCGAGAAAACCGGGGGTGGCGATAGCATGATCTATACGATTGCAAAATGGCACTAACTGCTTGCTGATGCCTGCCAGTGCCAGATGATGCCAGACAGTCATGCGGGTAAGTTATTGGTTTTGTGAACTCACTACGCCTTAATGCCTGTCAGTGCCAGCCAGTGCGAGACCTGCGTCACTCCCACTCAATGGTCGCCGGCGGCTTGCCGCTGACGTCATAGACGACTCTGGACACGCCCTGGATTTCGTTGACGATACGCCTGGAAACCAGGTCGAGCAGTTCGTAGGGCAGCTGCGCCCAGCGGGCGGTCATGAAATCCACCGTTTCGACGGCCCGCAAGGCAATCACCGGTTCATAGCGACGGCCGTCTCCGGTCACGCCAACGCTGCGTACCGGAAGAAATACCGCGAACGCCTGACTGGTTTTCTCATACCATCCCGCGCGGTGCAGTTCTTCGATGAAGATATGGTCCGCCAAACGCAGAATCCGCGCGGCGGGTGCGGTCACTTGGCCAAGGATGCGAACACCCAGCCCCGGGCCCGGAAACGGATGACGGTTGATCATCGCCGCCGGCAGGTTCAGTTCAAGACCGATTTTGCGGACTTCGTCCTTGAACAATTCGCGCAGCGGCTCCACCAGTTTCAGATTCATGCGCTCGGGGAGTCCGCCAACGTTGTGATGACTCTTGATCACATGCGCCTTTTTCGTCTTGGCACCAGCAGACTCGATCACATCCGGATAAATCGTGCCTTGCGCCAGGAAGCAGACGTCTTGAATTTGCGCCGCCTGTTCCTCGAATACGTCGATAAACAGACCGCCGATGATTTTGCGTTTGGCTTCCGGGTCATCCACGCCCTCAAGTGCACGCAAGAATCGTTCTTCCGCATCGACGCGGATCACTTTCACGCCAAGGTTATCGGCAAACACCTGCATGACCTGATCACCTTCATGCAGCCGCAGCAGGCCATGATCGACAAACACGCAGGTCAACTGGTCGCCGATGGCCTTGTGCAGCATTGCCGCCACGACCGAGGAATCCACTCCGCCGGACAGACCCAACAATACCTTTTGCCTGCCCACTTGCGCGCGCACCCGCGCAACGGCGTCATCGATGATGTTGTCCGGAGTCCAGGCATTGCCGCAACCGCAAATCTCATGCACAAAGCGAGAATAAATCGCCCGCCCCTGCCTGGTATGCGTAACCTCCGGATGGAACTGTATTCCGTAGTAACCACGCTGCTCATCGGCAATGCCGGCAATCGGCACGTCGGTTGTTGATGCGATGAGCTTGAAGTTTTCCGGAATGCTGGCGACTCGGTCGCCGTGGCTCATCCACACATCCAATAACCCGTGACCCAGCGCATTGCTGCGATCCTGAATATCCAGGAATAACCGGGAATGACCACGCGCGCGTATTTCGGCGTAGCCAAATTCCTTGCTGTCAGATGCCTCAACTCGCCCGCCGAACTCGGCGGTCATGGCCTGCATGCCATAGCAAATGCCCAGTACGGGAACGCCCGCTTCCCACACCGACGTTGGCGCACGCGGTGAACCGGCTTCGACCACCGACTCGGGGCCGCCGGAAAGCACAATGCCGCGCGGTGCGAATTCGCGGATGTCTGCATTGCTCATGTCCCAGGGATGTAACTCGCAGTAAACGCCCAGCTCGCGAATTCGGCGGGCGATCAGCTGGGTGTACTGCGACCCGAAATCAAGGACGAGAATTCGATCAGAATGAATATTCAAAGGGCGTTCCAAGGCGGATAATCTGGCACAAGCCATCTATTTTACTTTTCCGCAGCCTCCCGGAACGGCTGGCGCGGCCAGCATGGCATCGCCATCGCTGGCTGGATCGCGCATGCTTTGACCAAGGTGCCTGCACCACGCTGATGCCCGGATCGATGAACAGGCGCAGGGCGGGCATGCCCGCCATTCGATCCCAACCGGCTTGCAGGTCGGGATTCATCCCGACGGGGAACCGGGCCAATCAGTAGAACAAAACGACGTCGTTCTGATCGAAGGCACCGTCGCTGAGGCTGATATCGGCCAGGTGATATTCGTATCCGTTTTCATCCGTTCCACCCAGGCGAGCGCCCGCCGCTCCGTCCAGATCGAGTCTCAGCGCGTACCTTTCCCCGCCTTCGGCGGTGATCTCGACGTACTCGGACCGATCCGCATCCTCCACGTTCAGGGCATCGAAGAAGCGTTCCAGATCGATCAGATCCTGATTGGCGACACTGCCGTTACCGCTGGCGTCGAAGTTGATGATGCTGTCCGGTCCGCCGCTTTGTTCAAGATAGCGCAGGGCGAAGTTGCCGTCCGCGAGGTCGAATGCCTCGCCCTCCGGGCCGCTGATCAACAGCTGCCCCAAGGCTGCGCTGCTGGCGGAACCGCTGGCATCATCGTTCAGTATGGTCGCCTGCCCCGACGTCACTTGTGCAAGCGCCGCATTCGGCGCCACGATCAGGCTGAAGGATTCGCTGGCCTCGTTCACCATATCCCCGATCACCGGCACGAAGACATTGGCAGTGGTCTGTCCGGCGAGGAAGGTCACGCTGCCAGAAGTCGACGTGTAGTCCGACCCCGCCACCGCCGAGCCGTTCACGGTCTGATAGGTCACGGTGAGGTCCGAATCCGAGGCCTGCGACAGTCTCAGCTCGAACACCGCATCGGTGGTACCGCTGTCACCTTCCAGAAGCGTGGGATTGGAGGTGAACAGGGCCAAGGTATTGCCGAGTGTGTCGTCGTCCAGAATCGTACCGGTGGCGCGCAGCGTCGATGCGCCGCCGGCGAAGCTGGCGTTGGTGGCATTGAACAGCTCCAGTACCACGAATTCATCCGGCTCGTCCGTGCCGTCACCGTTGACCCGTACATTGACCACCTGCGAGGTCTCACCCGGCGCAAAGGTCAGTGTTCTTGTGGAATTGGGAAAGTAGGCGTCGCCGCCGGTACTGCTGCCGATGTTTCCGGAACCGGCCAGCAGCCGATACTCCACCGTCACCGCGTTGATCGACGTCTCCGACAGGCGCACCTCGAATCTCAGAAAATTCGGATCACTGCCCGTGGTGCCTTCAAGGTCCGACACCGGACTTATGGAAATCGTGCGATTTCCCGTATCGTCATCCAGGATGGTGGCTTCTGCAGACACCACCTCCGCCAGCGGTGCAGTGCCCGGCGAAACCACCAGGCTGAAGCGTTCGCTGGCTTCAGACGTGATATCTCCCAACACCGGCACGAAGACATTGGCAGTGGTCTGTCCGGCGAGGAAGGTCACGCTGCCAGAAGTCGACGTGTAGTCCGACCCCGCCACCGCCGAGCCGTCCACGGTCTGGTAGTTCACGGTGAGGTCGCTGCCATGCGCTTGCGACAGTCTCAGCTCGAACACCGCTTGGATGTCCGCGACATCACCCTCGCGCACGAAGGGATTGGAGGTGAACAGCGCCAGAGTATTGCCGATGTTGTCGTCGTCCAGAATCGTGCCGGTGGCGCGCAAGGTGGATGCGCCACCGGCGAAGCTGGCGCCCGCGGCATTGAACAGCTCCAGTACCACGAACTCGTCCGGCTCGTCCGTGCCGTCACCGTTGACCCGTACATTGACCACCTGCGAGGTCTCACCCGGCGCAAAGGTCAGTGTTCTTGTGGAATTGGGAAAGTAGGCGTCGCCGCCGGTACTGCTGCCGATGTTTCCGGAACCGGCCAGCAGCCGATACTCCACCGTCACCGCATCAATCGAGGTTTCCGACAGGCGCACCTCGAATCTCAGAAAATTCGGATCACTGCCCGTGGTGCCTTCAAGGTCCGACACCGGACTTATGGAAATCGTGCGATTTCCCGTATCGTCATCCAGGATGGTGGCTTCTGCAGACACCACCTCCGCCAGCGGTGCAGTGCCCGGCGAAACCACCAGGCTGAAGCGTTCGCTGGCTTCAGACGTGATATCTCCCAACACCGGCACGAAGACATTGGCAGTGGTCTGTCCGGCGAGGAAGGTCACGCTGCCAGAAGTCGACGTGTAGTCCGACCCCGCCACCGCCGAGCCGTCCACGGTCTGGTAGTTCACGGTGAGGTCGCTGCCATGCGCTTGCGACAGTCTCAGCTCGAACACCGCTTGGATGTCCGCGACATCACCCTCGCGCACGAAGGGATTGGAGGTGAACAGCGCCAGAGTATTGCCGATGTTGTCGTCGTCCAGAATCGTGCCGGTGGCGCGCAAGGTGGATGCGCCACCGGCGAAGCTGGCGCCCGCGGCATTGAACAGCTCCAGTACCACGAACTCGTCCGGCTCGTCCGTGCCGTCACCGTTGATCCGCACATTGACCACCTGCGAGGTCTCACCCGGCGCAAAGGTCAGTGTTCTTGTGGAATTGGGAAAGTAGGCGTCGCCGCCGGTACTGCTGCCGATGTTTCCGGAACCGGCCAGCAGCCGATACTCCACCGTCACCGCATCAATCGAGGTTTCCGACAGGCGCACCTCGAAATTCAGAAAATTTGGATCACTGCCCGTGGTGCCTTCGATATCCGACGCGGGCAGGATGGAAAAAACCGGCCCGACCGGCACTTCCTCACGGCCATCGACGGTAATCTCGACCGTCGCCGTGTCCTGATTGCCGTTGCCGTCGCTGATGGTGTAGGTGAAGCTGTCGGTGAAGGACTCACCGGCGTCCAGGTTCTCGAAGCGACCGTTCGGGTCGTAGTTGAAGCTGCCGTCGCTGTTCTTGGTGACCAGACCCAGAGTGCCGGTGGTGTCGAATGAGACCACACTCAGCGTGTCGCCTTCGGGGTCGGTATCGTTGCTCAGCACGTTGCCGGTGGTGAAGCTGCTGTCCTCATCGGTGATGAAACCGGCGCCGCCGTCATCTACCGCCGTCGGCGGCTGATTGCCGACGTCGGTGACGCCCGTGATGCTGATGCTGACGGTGGCACTGTCCTGATTGCCGTTGCCGTCGCTGATGGTGTAGGTGAAGGTATCGGTGGCGGTTTCACCGTTGTTCAAAGACTCGAACTGACCGTTGGGGTCGTAGCTGAAAGTGCCGTCCTTGTTGTCGGTGACCAGACCCTGGGTGCCCGTGGTGTTGATGGAGATGATGCTGAGCGTATCGCCTTCGGGATCGCTGTCGTTGGCGAGCACGCTGGCGGCGGTGAAGCTGCTGCCCTCATCGGTGATGAATCCGGCGCCGCCGTCATCTACCGCCGTCGGCGGCTGGTTGGCGCCCTGCGGCAGGACCGTCAAGCTCACACTGACGGTATTGCCGTCGACGGTGCCGTCACTGGCCTTGTAGCTGAAACTGTCGGTGCCGGTGAAGCCGCCGTTGGGGGTGTAACTGAAGCTGCCGTCGGTCGCCAGCGACAGGCTGCCGCTGGCCACGTCGGAAACGAGAGCGGCGCTGAGCGTGTCATTCTCGGCGTCGCTGTCGTTGGCCAGCACGCCGCCGACCGCGTCGATCATGAAAGCGGTGTCTTGTACAACGTTGTAGCTGTCGGCCACCGCCACCGGCGCCGTGTTGCCACCGCCCGCCGCGTTGACGGTCACGGTCACGGTGGCAGTGTCGGAGGCGCCCTGATCGTCGGTGACGGTATAGCTGAAGCTGTCCACACCGCTGAAGCCGGCGTTGGGGGTGTAGAGAAAACTGCCGTCGCCGTTGCTGGCGACGCTGCCGTTGCCGCCCTGCGAGAAGGCGTTGATGTTGGCGGCGGTCAACGCCTGATCCGGGTCCGAGTCGTTGAGCAGCACGTTGACGATGGTGACGGCCATGTCCTGATCGGTGCTGGCGGCGTCGTTGACGGCCACCGGTGGATTGTTGGGCGCCATTTCCACCACGTCGGTGACGCTGACGGTGAGCGCCTGAGCATCGCTCAGCACTCCATCGCTGGCCGACACCACGACGAAGTAGTCGTTGTCCGCGTTGGCATCCGCCGGCATTTCAAAATCCGGCGCGGCGTTGAAGCTCAGGGCGCCAGTATTGGCATCCACCGAAAACAGGCCCGCATCCGCGCCGCCGGCAATGCTGTAGGTAATGGCATCGCCGTTGGCGTCACTGGCAACCACCTGAGTGACTGCAGTGGTGTTTTCAGCAACAGGGACCACCGCGCTCACGCCGCCACCGTTACTGGTGATCACCGGCGCCAGATTGAGGTTGGGATCGCCATCATCAATATCGGTCACGGTCACGATGACGATTTGTGCGTCTGCGTCCTGTTCATCCGCCGCCTGGATGACGATGACGTAGCGGTTGTCGCCGTTGGCGTCCAGCGGGTTCTCGAAATCCTGCGCTGGCAGCGTAAGCAAGCCGGTATCGGCATCGAACACAAAGCGGTTGGCGTCCGCCCCACCGATCACGCTCAGGGTAATGTCATCGCCGTCCGGATCCTGCGCGGTGATGGCAACGTTCAACTCGGCTTGTTCGGCAATGTTCAGCGCAAACAGATCATCATCGCCGGAAGTGATCACCGGCGCCTGATTGGGTTCGCTCCCGCTATTGACGACCTGTACCGACAGGCTCTGAAAGTCTGCAAGCACGCCATCGGTGGCGAGAACGCTGACCTCGTAGACGTTATCGCCACCGGCATCCAGCGGATTCTCGAAATCCGGCGGATTCAGCAACGACAACGCCCCGGTGATGCTGTTGATGCTGAACAAGGCGGCGTCCGCGCCGCCGGCCAATCCATAGCTGACGGCGTTCAGATCCGGATCGAGCGCCGACACCGTGGTGACGGCCTGATTGTTCTCCGCAATGGAGATCTGTGCCGAATCGCCACCGCCGTTGCTCGCGATGATGGGCGGGGCATTGGGAGCCGGGCTCTCCTCGCGGCGCTCATCGGACTCGTCCTCATTCTCATTGGCCAGTGCGATCAGCGCGCCGGCACCGATGATGCCGCCCAACATCGGCAGCACAAAGTTTCCGGCGCCCTGATCCTGTTCGTAGACCACCGGCGAGTTCGGATTGGCGCCGTAATTCTGTGGCCCGACTGGTGGTGGAGGGTCGCCGACGACATTCGGCGGCGCGCCCACATCCTCCACCGGGGCCGTCTCTGGTGCCCCGCCAGGTCTCGACAAATCCTCATACTCGGCGTCCGGGGTTTCAGCTTCGGCGACTTGCAGATCCTCCGCCTCGGCAACCACAACCTCGGTGTCCGCAGAAAGAAAAATCGAATACTGCTGGCCCTCAGCATCCTGCAGCATCATGGCGTTATCGAACTCTGACCCAGGCGCCACCGGAAGTCGCTCCAAACCATCGGGGATCAGTAACCGCTCTCCTGGCTGCAAAGAAAGCGCATTCTGGCTGCTCAGTTCAACAACTTTTCTGCCGCCATCAGCTGTCACAAGTACGGATTTCAGAGCCATCTTCCAATTCCCCCAATCGCTTGTTCGATATAAAAAACGCCAACGCCAACGCTAACACCCTTGCCGGTGGTTGACTACGGACGAATGTGATGCGGATCACACTTTCAGACCGGCCTACCAGTAAATGAGCCACGACACCATCGCGATGTTGCGTTCGCCACTTTCAAGGCGATCATGCGTGAATCCCAGACGCAGACCATGCGCTGGCATGACTTGATACTGGAATCCGGCCTGCACACGCACCCGTGCATCGGCCGCGCCACCGGCGTCGCTCAGGACATCGAGTTGAAGCGCCTGCGTCCACCGTTCCGTGATCTGGCTAGCCAGCCCGAACCGGGTTCCAAGACCCAGCGCATATCCATCGCGAATCCGCCGATTGACGTCCAGCTCGCCAAACCCGAACAGGTACAACTGCGTGCCTGGAAATGGCGCCCAGGCCATGCCGCCGCCACCGTCGACAAACACACCGAGCCGATCTTTGGTTTGTGTCGCCGCAAACGGATAACGCCGGGCGCCGGTGGAAACCTGCCAGGACCAGGGCCGGAACGCCTGATCGCGCAGTGCCAGGGCCTGAATACTGATTAAGCGAAAAGAGTCGACCTCAACCTCGCCGCCCGCAAGCATCAGCCCCACATCAAAGAATTCGATTTCCGCCCCCGGCAGATAACCGCCGGGGGGATCGAGTCGGTCATGATAGGCCGGTCGAACACGAAAGATCGCAGCGCCATCGGCATCATCAACGCGGTAACCCAGGCTGACACGTCCGCTGCCGTGGCCAGCATCGGGCGCAGTGCGCGGCCTGGCCCATTCGGCGAAGTCGGCAGGTGATTCGATCTGACTTCTGGCCAATAACAGTTTGCGGGCGCGGGGCATGCCGGCTTCGCGCCCAACCCGCCCACTCTGGAATTGAAAATACAGATAGTCGTACGCCAGCTCGAGCATCTGGGCACGTTCGGACGCAGCGGCATCACTCACGACCGGGTCCGTCAGGTTGGCCGACTGCTTGGCATATGCCAGAACCCACCGCCGTTGCGGCGCCGTCAAGGATGAAAGCCGCTGTCGCAACTTGTGTGCCTGGGACGGAAAGTACGCCACCCCGCTGATGAGGTCATTGCGTTGCAATTCCCGGATGGTATCAATGGGAATGGCATATGGAATATTCTGGTCAAAGCGCTGCGTCAGCGAAACATCCGGGCGCGCCACTTCGATCAGGCTCAATAATTGATAAGAGCAGTTTTCGGTAAAGAAGTAATAATCGAATTGAACGCCGCGCAGCTCCCAAAGGTGCGCAAGCAAACGCAGCGTTTCTTCCGGAGTCAGATTGAGACGATACTCCCAAAGATCGCGGTGCTCGAAACGCGCATATTCCTTGACCTTTTCGTAATAGGGATAAACCGAATAACTTCCAAAAAAAGAGCCGGTCAACCCGCGAACGGCATAGGTCATGCCAGCCGCCTGTTGCGTATCGGCCGCGTAATTCACCGCATAGGCGAGCAAGCGTTCGTCATTCCCCTGCCCTTTGGCGTCCAGGCGCAACAAGGTGTGTCCAAACATGGTGGAGGGGCCGCCCATGTCATTAGACGCGAATACCAGCGAGACGCGCTCAACATTGAGTGCATCCGCCCATTGACGGAATCGATCGCATGCCTGCTGCGGCAGGCGATGCTCGTCAAACGCCAACTCGCGCTTCAACCACTCATAGCGTGCCTTGAAGCGACATTGCGCCGGCTCTTTGTAATACTTCTGATCAGAGAAAAACGCGGTCAGTGTTGCCGCAAGCTCTGATTCCGGATTGGTCTTTCCATCGGCGGCAAGAAAAAATCCGGGGAAATCGACCGTGCTTTCCACGCCACCGAGGAAACGACGGTCGCGATAATGCATCAGCCGCTGCCATTGCGCTTGCTGATGCAGGCGCTGTTCTTTGGCTTGTTGCTTTAACTGCTCAAGATAATCGTGCGTCCGTTCGGCGCGAACGCTGAACGCGCAAGATAGCAGCAGTAATGCCGAGAGCAGGAATCGCACTTTTTTATGATTGAAACGAAAACGGCGACCCGAAGGTCGCCGTTATCTTGGACTGCTTTTGTTCAGGCGACGTACTGCGCCAGACCCTGATCCGAGGCCAGCGTGGCTTCCACGGCGCCCAGTACTTCAGCGGCGGTCACTTCCACCGAGCTGAAGATATTGGCGTAGTTGGCTTTCAACGCGGCATTGAACTGCGCACGATCCGCCGATTCCACACCGTACAGCGCCGCCAGGGCGCTCATGGATTCGCCCTGACCGGCGGCCATTTCCGCCGAAAGCTGATCCAGATTGGCGCCCGCGAATTCGGTCAGTCGGTTTTCCGCCTTGATCACGCCATCCGATGAGCAACCCAGCGTGCCGGTGGAAATGCCGAAGGTCTGATTACCGAAGGTGCCGTTGGTGGTGGCAGCCAGGACCTTGGCAACCACGCCCGACTGACCTTCCCAAAGGATGGTACCCGCGCCACAACCCACGTCATCATCGGCCATGATCTGCGAAACCGGAAGTGCAGCCAGCGCTGCAACCGCCAAGGATTTTTTCAACATTCTTGTCCCCTTTTGGAAAATGCGCCCAAGCTGGCGCGGATACGGGCAATGCCCATGCACAATGTACCGCATGCATCGCCAGTAGCCTATACCGGATCGTGTTTCATTTCAGCGACGAAGCCACCCCAGGTCATTGCGAAGCGGAGCTGAAGCAATCCCCGCCGCAGTGAGAGATCGCCACGCCCAACGGGCTCGCGACGACTAGGCGCCCTGCTCCAACAGGCCACCCTGCTTGACTACCGCGTCCAATGCCACCAGCTTTTCGAGCAGCGCTTCCAGCTGATGCAGCGGCAAGGAATTGGGTCCATCGCACAAGGCATCGTCCGGACGCGGATGGGTTTCCATGAACAGCCCGGAAATGCCCGCACCAACCGCAGCGCGCGCCAGCACCGGAATCATCTCCCGCATGCCACCCGAGGCGTTGCCCTGACCGCCCGGCAATTGCACGGTGTGGGTGGAATCAAACACCACCGGCGCGAACTTTCGCATGATGGCCAGACCGCGCATGTCCGCCACCAGATTGTTGTAACCGAAGCTGAAGCCGCGCTCGCAAAGCATGAACTGATGCTCGGCAACCGCTTTCATCTTCTCGATGACATTGCCCATTTCCACCGGGCTCATGAACTGGCCTTTCTTGACGTTGATGGGCCGCCCGGTGCGCGCCACGTTCTGCATGAAGTTGGTCTGCCGACACAGAAAGGCCGGCGTCTGAATCACATCGATCACGCTGGCGACTTCATCCAGCGGCGTGTCTTCGTGGACGTCGGTCAGCACTGGCACGCCGATCTCGGACTTGACCCGCTGCATGATCTTGAGACCGCCGTCCAGACCCGGCCCGCGATAGCTTTGGTGCGAGCTGCGATTGGCCTTATCGAAGCTGCCTTTGAAAATATAGAGAATGCCCAGCCGATCAGCGATCGGCTTGATATGGCCGGCCACTTCCAGCGCCAGTTCTTCAGATTCAAGCGTATCTGGTCCCGCGATGAAGAACAGCGGCTGATCCAGGCCAATTTCACGTCCACAAAGCTTCATGCTGCTTTCACCGGTTGAGCGGATGACACTTCGGTCGGGCCGCGATGCGCCAGCCGATGTTCGCGCGCGGCCTTGATGAACCCCTCGAACAGTGGATGTCCGTCGCGCGGGGTTGAAGTGAACTCCGGATGAAACTGACAGGCGACGAACCAGGGGTGATCTTCGATCTCCACTACTTCCACCAGGTCTCCATCCTCGGAAACGCCGGCAATGCCCAGGCCGCCATCGCCAAGCGTCTGCCGATAACTGTTGTTGAATTCGTAACGATGCCGATGGCGCTCGCGGATCACCTCGGCGTTGTACAAGGCGCGTGAACGGCTGCCGGTCTGCAACCGGCAACGCTGCACACCAAGCCGCATGGTGCCGCCCAGGTCCGACTGCGCGCTGCGACGTTCGACGGCGCCGGTGGCGTCTCGCCATTCCGTCACCAGGCCGATGACCGGATGCACCGCATGCGGATTGAACTCGGTTGAATGCGCCCCTTCCAGGCCGCAGACATGACGTGCGTATTCGATCACCGCCACCTGCATGCCCAGGCAAATCCCCAGGTACGGAATCCGGTTTTCGCGGGCGTATTGCGCCGCCGCGATCTTGCCTTCAATGCCACGTTCGCCGAAGCCGCCGGGGACCAGAATCGCATCGGCACCCTGCAAGGCGCGCATACCCTGCTGTTCCAGCGTTTCGGACTCGATGTACCGAATCTTGACGCGCGTATGGGCGTGCAGGCCGGCGTGGTACAGCGCCTCGTTGAGGGATTTGTAGGCGTCGGCCAGATCCACGTACTTGCCGACCATGGCCACCTGGACCTCTTCGTCCATCTGATCGCGCGCTTCCACCACACGTTCCCAGCTCGCCAGATCGGCGCGTCTGGCATCCATGACGAAGTGCTCGACCACCAACTCATCCAGCCCCTGCTGGTGCAACCAGCCCGGTATCTTGTAGATGTCGTCCAGATCGATGGCGGAGATCACCGCGTTGTAGTGCACGTTGGTGAACAGCGCGATTTTGCGGCGCTCGGAATCCGGCAGCGGACGTTCCGACCGGCACAACAGGAAATCCGGTTGGATGCCGATGCCGCGCAATTCCTTCACCGAATGCTGCGTCGGCTTGGTCTTGAGCTCGCCGCCAGCCTTGATGAACGGCACCAGCGTCAGGTGCATGTAGGCGGCTTGCTGACGGCCCAGCTCCGCGCCCATCTGACGAATGGCTTCCAGAAACGGCAGCGATTCGATGTCACCCACGGTGCCGCCGATTTCAACAATGCAGATATCCGAACCTTCGGCGCCGCGACGGATGAAGTTCTGAATCTCGTCGGTGATGTGCGGAATCACCTGCACCGTGCGGCCCAGATAATCACCACGCCGCTCTTTCTCCAGCACGTGACGGTAAATCTGGCCGGTAGTGACGTTGGACCAGCGCGTGGTCTTGCCGTAGAGATAACGCTCGTAATGCCCCAGATCCAGATCGGTTTCGGCGCCGTCCTCGGTGACGAACACCTCGCCGTGCTGGAACGGACTCATGGTTCCCGCATCCACATTGATATAGGGGTCGAGCTTGATCATGCGGACCTTCAGCCCGCGAGATTCGAGAATCGCCGCCAGGCTGGCGGCGGCGATGCCCTTGCCCAGCGAAGACACCACGCCTCCGGTGACAAACAGATAGCGGGTGGCGTTGAGATCAGTCATTCCGGATCAGGGCTTGGCGAAAGGCTGAATTCTACCAAGCGGTGATTTCACAGGCTGGTGCGAGCAACGAAATCGATCGCCCGAATGTTATCGCGTGGCGTCAATGGTTGAGACCGGCAGCTTCATCCGCAACAGCGTCCTGTCGGAAGTTCACCAACATCGCGCAAGCGTCCGGTTTCGCGCTGCGGCTGAAACTGGGTCTGAGAACCTGTGGCGTCCAATATCAGGCCTCGGTGCGTGTACTGCATGAATCGTTCGGGCTAAACTTTGATCATGCGCTGAGGTAGCGCAGGGGCTGCAATCCCAGCCGCTGGAATAGGTGATATGAGCTGCATTCGCTCGTCATGATCATACGTCCGACCAAGCGCGTCATATTGCAAGCGCTGTGGCTTGGCCTGTTTTGCGTCACGGCAAGACTTTGGGCCAATGATCCCCCGCAGCTGGCCGAGCACCACCGCGAACTGGACCGCCTTGATGCGCAAATCGAGCGAATCGCCACGGCACGCAAACGGGCGCAGGATCTGGTCGGCACGCTGGATGTTGAAAATCGATTGCAGCAGATCCGGTCGGACATTGACCGGATCAGACAAGACCTGGCGCAACAGCAAGGCGCGTCCCGGCAAGCCCTGGATCAGCTGAATGATTCGAGCCAATCCCTGGACAAACGGCGCTCAGCGCTGGAATCGGCGCTCAGCACATTTGAATCCGAACGCGCAGCCGCCGAACAACAAACCAGACAATGCGTACGCCAGGCCTGCGGCAGCACAAGCGACGCGTTCAGCCAAGGCAATGCCTGTCTGAGTCAGGTGAATGCGGCGCGTGATCAACTCGATGCGCCGCGCAAGCGTGTTGCCAGTGCGCTCAGCCGCTATCAACAAACCCTGAGTCAGACCGATGCGCAGCGCGATCAATTCGAGCGCCTGTCCAGGGCTGGCGCTCGGGCGCAGGCCGAAACAGACATGCAGGATGCCAAAGCGCGCCACGCGGCGCTTGGTGATGAGATCAAGCGCGCCTTTGACGCCTGGCGGGACTGGTTGCGGCAAGCCGAATCTTTCGAGATCAAGGAAATCGAGCAAATTGAAAGAATCAGCCGCCAATGGTCCGGCAAGGCCGCGCGCGGCATCGAGTTGAAAGGCGCACGCCTCAAACGCGCCGGCGCAGACGCCACAGCTTTTTTGGATCCACCGGCTGATTCCTTGGCCGTGCTGGATTTCAGCCTGGACGACACGGCTTTCAACGCGCCGCCAGCCCCATCGGCCGACAGCGACCTGTTGTCACGCGCCGGTGCCGCCAGCAAGACTCCCATCGTGCTGGCAGGTGCCGATCAGATTCAGCCCTGCCTGGCGCGACCTCAGACCCCGCCGCCTGCACCATCACCGCCAACGCCCCCCACGCCCCCGCCAAGCGTCGCACAAACGGATTGCTCCAGATTCGGCCCCCACGCCGCGGCTTGGGACAACGGCAACGGCAAGCCGCTGTGTTTCTGCAAATCAGGCTATAGCTGGAACGCGGACGGCACGGCTTGCGTCCCCGGCCAGACCGTGGCGGCAGCGCCGCCAACGCCGGCGCCCCAAACAAGCATCCCGCAAACCCGTCCGCCGCAATCCGGCAACACACCACCGGCAAGACCGCCACCCAAAACGCCCAGCGCGGATTGCCCAAGGCTTCTCAACAACCTGCAGCAGGCATCGCAGCGCGCTGCGGTCAAGAGCAGCAGCAATACCGCCAACACGCTGAATGCAATTGCGCTGGTCTCGGCAACGGCGGCGGCCAATCTGGCACATTGCGACCAGAGCGCGATTCAGACCGCGGTCAACAGCGGCCGATCTGGCTCGGGCCCCTACCCCGGCACTGCACCGAACGCACCGGTTCGCACCGCCAGCTGCAACGCAGCGGTCAAGGCCGGCGCCAACCGCCCCGAAACCGTGCAAATAGATTTGGGATTCAACGGCGGCAACGCCACATTCTCCTGGCAAATGTTCACGGTCAAGGATCGCATGGTCATCACCGCCGGCGGGCACCGGAAGGATACCGGCTGCGTGAGTCAAATCGGCCGTTTTGATTTCTTCATTCCGCCGGGCGCCGGCCGCGCCACCGTGCAGGTTTTTCCGGACTGCGAGCGCCGCGGAAATACCCGATGGAACTTCAAGTTTGAATGTCCGCGTTAGGATCCTGTCAAGGCTATGGTGTTGGAGATTTGATTCTCGACCTTTATGCCGTATATCCCGGCCATTGCGCCCTGTACGCCTGTGACAATCATTCCGACCCCATCGGCGGCAGTGGAGCCGGTGCTTGGCGTTGTGCTTGCCGCTGGTCGAGCCTCAAGTTTTTGTCGCTCACCCAACCAATACTGACAGGCTGGCGGATCGGCCGCGGTGTTGAGATCAATCGGCGGCTTGGTTGCACAAGCGGGCAAACCCGCAAGGGCCATCGCGAAAATAATCGGTCGTTTTACAAGCATCAGCTTCCTCCCGTCATCTAATCCCGTTGAAGCTGACCGACACCTTTGCTCAGGCCGAACCAACCTGATTTTTTCTCGCGGAGCGACGCCAGAACCAAAAGCCCACAGATAAAATCAGCACAGCAGCAACCCCGATTGCAATCCACAGCCAATTGAATCCACCCACCGTAATCGTCGCTGTTTCGCCCTGTGCCGGAAGCTCGATAATCGGCACGCCCGATGACCAGGCGCGAAAGTCGACGAATGCGATCGCACTGGAGCCCGATTTCAGGGTTCGACCCTTGACCGTGATGAACGCCTTGCCCGCCGGCGGTGGCTGATTGTTCACCGCCTTGATGCGCAGCTGACCCGGCGCCTTGACGCTGGTTTCCAGCAATCCCGCCGCGCCGCCGGCCCAGTCTGCGGATTCGAGCGCCAGAGAAAGGTGGTCGTAAAACAGGGTGAACTGAAACGCGCCCAGCTGATCCGCATCCGCCGCCAGCACATCGATCTTGATTCCCGCATTCTTCGGCGCCTGGGGCGCATCCAGGGAAAACACCACCGCCTGCGCCGGCAAGGCGAGCATGGTCAGCAGCAGCAAGACAGCGCATCGATATTTCCTGACAAGACGCATGAGCTCCTCCTACGGCGCCTGCTGAAGAATGAGCCGCGCGTCGCTTGAAGTCACATCACCGTTCTGGTCAATGTCCAGTCGATTGTTCGGCGGCATCAGGCCAACGGAGATCTTCAGGGCGCACAGGGCATCTGCAGCGGTGAGTGTGCCATCGCCATCACAATCGCCCGCCACCGGCGTAGTCGGCGGTGGCGGCGGCGGCGTGGGTGGACAGGCCGCGCCCTGATCCACCGGGCCGGCCGGTGGTGGTGGCACCGGCGTGTTGCCGCCCAGAATCCGGATCTCACCGGCGATCTCGACAATCGGCAAGGTATCACCGGCCGGGTTGGCGATGGTAGTGACATCCGGCGTCACTGGCGTCACCGCGCCCGGCGCACCCACCGCCCGGAAGGGAATGGATGCAACCACGCCGGTGGTATTGATGCCTGCGGTGCCGGCAAAGCCGATGCGGATTCTGCCCGGCGCGGCGGGGTTGGACTGCATCAGCGCGCCGCCGAGCACCGGACCGGCCGTGATCGGGCCAGCCACCACCGCAACCGACGGGTCGTAGCTGAGATCGAAGTTGACGTTGGCGGTGCCGCCGGGATTGCGAATGCTCACCGGCAGGTTGACGATATCGCCCTGCACCACCGAGCGCCGGTCCGCCACGATCTGTCGGCCACTGCCGCCGGTCGCGGTCGGCCCCCCGGTCTGCTCCTCACCTTCTGCCGGGCATTCGAACTTGAAATCCCAGGCCGTGCTTGAGGTGCCCTCGCAGTTGGGAATCACCTGCACCGTGGCCTGATTGACGCCGGCCGGAACATCAAACACAAATCGACCGGTTCTTCGAACACAGCCGGTATCGCGTGTCTGGCCGCCCACTGTGACCAGAATCTGGTCCTTGACATATTTCATGTCCCAGCTGAGCCCGACCTTGCCGGCATATCCACCCAGGTCCACCGTCACCGTCTCCGGCCGATTCCCACCTGCTTTGACGGTGGAGTTGCATTGTGCGGTACGCGGTGGCGTGGGATCGGTGCCACAGGCAGCACCACCCGTGCCGGCGCCCGATCCGGTGCCGCCAGCTGGGCCGCCGGTGGGATTGGTTCCGCCGACACCGCCGGGCGGGTTCTGATTACCGCCACCAGTTTGCCCACCCGCGCCCCCTCCCGTTGGCCCGACGCCAGAGCCGTTGCCAGCGCCGGTCACACAACCGGGGTCCGCACACAGATTGCGAATTCCGGGGAGCTGTCCACGGTAAATCGGGTCCAGATGGGCGTTGCGGTAGTTGACCCACAAGAAGCAGCTGCGACTGGCGCGATAGCGGGTCGCCCAATCGTCTGGACTCTGGAAGGACACCATATGGTCATTGATCAAGTGACCGTAACGACTCCAGCTCCAGGGCGCACGATCAGTCTCGAACTGATTCAACAAGCGCTCGGCACGCCCCATCCAATCCACCACGCAAGCGTCCACCGCAGAACTCGGGCATTCACCCTGAGCCGGCGTGCAAGAACCGCCCACCGCCGGAGGCGGCGGCGCGGGCACCCCTGCGCCACTGTCCGCACACATGCTGCGCAACGCGGGAAGCTGTCCACGGTACACGGAACGCAAATGCTCGTTCTTGGCGTTCACCCATAGATAGCAGGTGCGATTGGCGCCATAGCGTGGAACCCAGTCGTCCGGGGTTTGAAAGGAAACCACCTGCCGATTGAGGATATGGCCGTAACGGCTCCAGCTCCATGGTGCTTGATCCGGCGCATTGTTGTTCAGCAATGCCTCGGCGCGGCCCATCCAGTCAATCACACAGGATTCGACGGCGGCGCTTGGGCACTCACTGCGGGCATGAACATTCGTGGCACAAAACAACACCAGCATGGCCGCACAACCCAGTCGCACCCAGGCGCCGCATCGCCGAATATCCAGCCACGCACTTTTGTCCATGTCTTGACCGCCCCCCGCGGTGCCAATGCCCGAACTCAGCGTACGCGTATTTGATCACGAACAAGCCGAGATTGTCGCCCCGAAAGCCGACTCCCATGATGATTGCGATGGTGGCAGCTTGCTGTCAATTCGTGCTGTGCCTGCCCGCCCACAGTCACTGAGCAGGCACCGCGCACCATGTTCCGCCGTCACGAATGGACATTTGCCGACGGACAAATCGAGGATAAGGCGTCGCTAAGGCACTTTCTGAAGAATGAGGCGAGCGTCGCTGGAGGTGACGGTTCCATTTTGATCCAGATCCACCGCACGGCGGACATTGAGCAGCCCAACCGATACCTGCAGCGCACACAGTGCATCGGCCGCGGTCAGGCTGCCATCGCCATCGCAATCGCCAGCGGTTGGCAGCAATGCGCCGGCGGTATCTGATGGGCATTGCAATTCAAGACTCCACTGCGAGTCCTTGCGATCCCGACAGTCTGGCCTGACCCGCACTTGTATGGCGCCCGTTCCAGCGCCGATCTGAAAATCATGGGACCCGGTTCCACGAACGCAGCCGGTGTCGTGACGATGCCCGCCCAACGTCAGCATCATCTGATCTTCAATCACCCGCATGTTCCAGCTCAGCGCAGCCGGACCGACATAATTTCCGGGATCAAAACGCAGGGTCTGCTCTGCATCGCCGGTCGAATACACCATTTGATTGCAGCCGGCGGTGCGGGCCGAAACGCTGGCGGATACCAACAGCAGCAGCAAGATGGCCATCCAGCGGCTGAAATGGACTTGCAAGCGCTTGCGCCGGGCACTGGGCATCCGCGTTTTATTCCATATGACTGAACCTTGCCGGCGCATTCTGCAAGCCACCGTGCGCGAAAGCAAAGTCGCCCCGGCGCGCCGTCTTCCAAGCTGCCATGACGAGGCATGGCCCGGCGACTAAACTGCCCGACGAACAAGCCAAACCGGGCACGGACACCATGAGACGATTGCGATGCTTCAAAGCGATGACGACGCCGGATCGGATGTGGACAAGGCTTGCCCCCTTGTTGGGCCTGCTATTGTGTGCCTGCTCGGAGAAGGCCGACCAGCAAGCCCACTCAGGGACCAGCGTAGCCGCCCCCCCTGCTGAGATCGCCGCACCCGCCGATCTGCAGATCGCGGCACAGCCCTTGTCCGCCGCACCGGCGCCAGCCGCGCCGACGATTGTCGAAAGTACCGATGCGGCGAGCAACACCCGTTGCGAACCCGGCCAGGTCTGCAAGGAAGCGGACACCGGCCTGCCGCTGCGCGTGTTGCCGCGTCCGTTCTCCAGCCTGTACGCAACGCCCGAAGCTGGCGCGCAAGTGATTGAAAGCGACGTGGCGGCGTTCAAGCCCTGGTATGTCTATTCCATGCAACGCGGACCCGGCGGTGACCTGACCTGGTATCAGGTGGGCCGCTCCAGCCAGGCGACCGCCGACGGCTGGATGAACGCCGATGATGTCATGCCCTGGCGACAGGCCATCATCGTGGCCTATGCGCATCCGGGTCAGGGCGCGCAGCGGCGCGGTCGCGTGCTGATGTTTCGCGAGCAACTGGGTTTGCAATCGCTGCTGCTGGACCCGGAGCGGATCAGCGCCGCTCAATCCATGTACGCCAAGGTTGATCAGGGACAAGCGGTGCCGGAACTGATCAGCATCGAACCTGGCAGCTATTTGAATATCGACCAGGATTTCTATCTTCTCCCGGTGATTCAGCACACCCAGGGCGAAGTGGATTCAAATCCGGTGCGGCTGTTGCAAATCGCCGCGGCGGTCCCTGGCGAGCGCGGCCAGACGACGCTCGAGCAACGGTCTGCGAGCCGGACCGAGCCGGCCATGACGCCTTCACAAACCGCACCGCCAGGCGTGGACGTGGTGTTCGTCATGGACATGAGCACCAGCATGCAGCCCTACCTGGACGCCACCAAACGGGCGATGGATCAGGCCGCGCGACAGTTCGGCCAATCTGCCGATGCCGTCGACATCCGCTTCGGACTGGTGGGTTTTCGCGACGACCCGAGCCGGTCGCCGGGCCTGGATTTCGCGGTACGCAATTTCACGCCGCAATTGGTCGATGCGGCGGGCTTTTCCTCGCTGCTGGACAATGAAGCGCAGGCCGCCAGCGTCAGCAGCCTGGGTTACTCAGAAGATCTGTTCGCCGGCGTGCTGGAAGGCGTCAGCGGTGCCCATTGGCGCCACGACAGCCTGCGGTTTGTGATTCTGGTCGGGGACGCCAGCGGCCACCCGGCCGGTCATGCGCAGAACTCGACCGGTCACAATGAGGATTCGCTGCTCAACCGGGCCGAGGACCGCAAGGTCCACATCGTCTCGGTACACCTGATCAACCCCGAGGCGGCGCAGGATCATGCGCGCGCGCAGCGTCAGTACCGCAAGCTTGCGCAGCTGCGCGGCGCGCCGGATCAGGCCGCCTATATCGACATCCCGGTCGATCAGACCGACGCCTTCCAGTCGCTGGCCGACGGCGTGGTGGCCGAATATCGCAAGGCGCTGTCGCAGGCGCGCAGCGGCGTGGCGCCCGGCAGCGGCGCAAGTTCGCCCGCTTCAAGCCCGCAGACCGCGGCGGATCAGGCACGCCAGGCCGCGCGCGACACCTTTGCCGCAGCATTGGTGGAATATCTTGGCAAGGGAACACAGCCGCCCAGAGACATCACGGCCTGGGTCACGGACGTGGATGTGATCGACCCCGACTATCCGGCGCTGCGCGTGCATGTCTTGCTCACACGCAATCAACTCAGCGACCTGCATCAGGGGCTCAAGAGAATTCTGCAACGGATCATCGACGAAGAAACCACCGGCACCACCTTTTTCGAGAGCATCCAGAGCCTTTCCTCCACCGCCGCCAAGACCCCGGAGCACCTGGCCAGTGCGCAGCGCGTGAAGGATTTGGGCATCCTGCCGCGCTACATCGCATCGCTGCCCTATCACAGCGATTTTCTCAGTCTGACGCCGCAGCAATATGTGGCCATGGGCGCAACCGGGCGCGCCGACCTCATCGCCTCGCTCAAGGCCAAGCTCGCCAACTACGAGGACTACAGCGAAAACGTGGACGGCTGGCGCAAGCTCAACGAATCCGATGATCGTTCCGAAGAGGTCTACGCGCTGGACCTGGACGAGCTGCCTTGAAAAAGCCCTGACGCAGGCAAACCGACGTCGCCATGAACGCCGGCAATGAGCTGCTGCGACTGACCCAGCTGCGTAAATCCTACGGCAGCGGATTCACCCTGGAGCTTGACCATTTTGGTCTGGCGCGTGGCGAGTTCGTCGCGCTGATTGGCGAAAGCGGCTGTGGCAAGTCCACCCTGCTGGACATGCTGGCACTGATGCTGCGGCCCGACGCGGCGCAGGAATTCACATTCCGCGATCACAAGGGCCGGCAACTGCAAATCATGCGTCAATGGCAGCGCCGATCCGATTTCAGGCTGGCGCAACTGCGCCGCCAATCCATCGGCTATGTGCTGCAAAACGGCGGTCTGCTGCCGTTCCTGAGCGCGCGCGACAACATCGCCCTGCCCGCCAGGATCAGCGGCCGGACGCTGGACCAGACCACACTTGATCAGGCCATCGAGCAGCTGGGCCTGTCCGAGGTGGTCAAGCAAAAACCTCGGTCGCTGTCCGGCGGCCAGCGCCAGCGCGTAGCGCTGTTGCGCGCCCTGCTGCACGGCCCCGAGCTCGTGTTGGCCGATGAACCCACCGCCGCCATTGATTTTCCACGCGCCCAACAGATGATGGCTCTGCTCGCCAGCCTGGCGCGTGAACGCGGTGTCGCGGTGGTGGTGGCGACCCATCAACGCGCGCTGGTTGAGCCACATGCCAGGCGCTGTTATCACTTCAGCGTGGAAACCGTCGGTGCCGAGAAAACCCGTTCGCGCTGCGCTGGCGATCCGCAATGAACCCGCTGCGAAGCACTGTGCAAGTCCTGTCACTGGCGCTGGCCGACCTTCGACACGAGCGCTTGATGACGCTTTGTCTGATTCTGGCCTGTGCCTCGGTGCTGGCGCCCATCCTGATCTTGCTGGGACTCAAGCACGGCGCCGTCAGTACCCTGCGCGGGCGCCTGGTGGAAGACCCGGTTTACCGGGAATTGCGGCCACAAGCCACCCAGCGCCATGACCAAGCCTGGTTTGACGCCATGCGAGCCGACCCCCGCGTGGCGTTTGTGGTTCCCGGCATTCTTCCGACCTCTGCCACCGTGCGTGCCCGCGCACGGGGAGGCGGACCGAGTATCAACCTGGATTTGCTGCCAAGCGCTGCGGGCGATCCGCTGCTGCTGGAAAACGGCGGGATCGATCTCGCTGCCGGCACCTGTGCCTTGAGCACCGTGGCGGCCAGGCGGCTGGGCGTGGGGCGCGGCGACGAGATTGACGTGCTGATCAGCCGCTATCGCAACGCCAAACGCGAACAGCAGCGCACGCGCCTGCGCGTGGCTGCGGTGCTGTCCGCTCGCGCCACGCCGCTGGAGCGCATCTACACCACCCTGGATTTCGTGGAGGCGGTGGAAAACTATCGCGAGGGCCTGGCCGTCCCCGAGCGAAACTGGCCCGGTGAGGATGAACGTCCCTATCTGTCTTTTGATGGCCTGGTCCTGCTGACGCCGGCGCTCGCGCCAAGCCAGCAGCGCAGCTTGATCATGCAGTCCGGTTTCAGCCAGGTGCGCGAACTGGACCATGCGGCGTTTGAGGAACGATTCGATTTTACGCCGCCGCCGGAACTGCGCGCCTACGAGTTGCGGCCCAGCGGCGGCGCCATCCGCCATGACGCCATTCTGGCGCTGCAAAAACGTCGCCTGCGGGGCCAGGCCGCGACCCTGCTTGGGTTCGTCGATCAACTGAGCTTGCAGCCGCCTGGACAGCAAAAAGCACTCACGCCGGTGGCAATTTCCCTGAATCCGGAGCAGGCTGAGCGCCTTGACACCAGGCCCACCCCCTGGGGCGCCATGAACCCGCACCGCGCGGCGGCCGATTTGCGTCAAATCGCGCTGCCAGCGACGATGACGGACGCGCTGGCTGCCGACGATACGCTGCGCGTGCAAGCCTCGGGCATGGACTTTGCGCTTTCGGTCGTCGCCGATTCGAAGCTGCAACGACCACGTATTCCCATCGCCCTGGCGGGGATCTTGCGCACCGCGCGTGACCGAGCGGTGCGCTTTGATCCGCAGCGCGGCGGCTTTGCCTTGCAGCGGTTGGGTTATCGCAGCTTTCGCCTGTATGCACGCTCGATCGACGATGTCTCGGCCCTGGCGGCGACGCTGGAAGCGCAGCAGATTCCCAGCATCGCGCGCCTGGACGAGATCGAACGTGTGCGCACGCTGGATCGGAACCTGACACGCATCTTCTGGCTGGTCACCAGCCTGTCCATCGTTGGCGGCGCCCTGGCCTTCATGGCCACGCTGTGGGCCTCGGTACGACGCAAGCAACGCGACATCGCCGTGCTACGCTTGATGGGGTTCACGCGATCCGATGTGATGCTGTTTCCGGTGGCACAGGCACTGGCGCTGGGTTTGCTGATCGCCCTGCTGGCGACGGCGTCCTATTGGCTGGGTTGCCAGATCATCAACGCCGCGTTCGCCGCACAACTGGGTCTGGGTGAAAAGCTATGCCAGCTGCCGCCGCAAAACCTGGGCCACGCCATGCTCCTGACGCTGGGCGCGGCCTTGCTCGGCTCGACGCTGGCGGCGCGCGCGAGCAGCCGCATCGACCCGGCCACGGCGATTCGCGATGAATAGGCTGCTGCACGCGCTGGTGATCTGCGGCGCCTGGATTTGCGCGCACGCGTCGGCAGCCACGGCAGACGACCCCCATCCCGCAAGCGGCGATCTGATCCTGCCGATGCCGGCCGGCGGACAAATGGTATTTCGCAAGATCACGGTGCCGGGCAAGGCTTTCTGGGGCGATGCGCGGCGCATCGTGGAAATCGGCGACGCCGAGGGCGGCATCTTTGAGGGATTGCAGCGAGTGCAGGTTCAGGGTTCCTTCGCCGAGGGCGATCACTGGGTTTACTACCTGGGGAAATACGAAGTCAGCAAGCGACAGTTTGCGGCCGTGCTCGGTATGGATGCGCTCATCCGGCAAAGCGGCAACCCGGCCGATCAGCAAGCCGCCAGCCTGGATCAAAACGCACGTAGCCAGCTGTTGGCGGAGCCGGCCTCGGCGCTGAGCTGGCACAGCATTCAGCGCTTCGTGCACGAATACAATCTGTGGCTGTTCGACACCGCCCACCCAGAACGCGCCAGCAAGCTGCCGCGGCATCGCGGCATTCCCGGCTTCATCCGCCTGCCCAGCGAGATCGAGTGGGAATACGCCGCGCGTGGCGGTCAGGCGGCCATCGAACAGGGCAGCTTTGGCAACGCCAGACCATTTGCCGACCAGCAGCTGCGCAAACACGCCTGGTTTCGCGACAATGCCAAATTCAAACCGCGCCGCGTCGGCTCACGCCAGGTCGGTCCTTTCGGGCTCTACGATCTGTTCGGAAATGTTCAGGAGCTCACGCTGGAGCCCTTTGCTCCGGAAATCGGCCAGGGCAAACCGGGCGCCCTGACCGCCCGCGGCGGCAGCGTTTCTTCCCAGGCGCAGCGGATTCGCTCGGCCCATCGGCAGGAGGTTGAAATCTACAAGTGGGACGCGGAGCGCAAAAGCATGCAGGTGCAGCGCGCCTTTGATACCGGCTTTCGGCTCGCCATCGGCGCCAACGTGGTGGTAGGCGCCAAGCATCATGCGGCGCTGACGCGCGACTACGAGCGCTATCTCAAATCGCTTCGCGCCAGTACACCGGTGGGCGCGACGCTGCAAAGCGCCATCGGCCGCGCCAGCGCAAGCGTGGGTCGGGCGGAAGACCGGCTCGGGCAACTGATTGCCAATCAACCCGGCTTGCCCAGCGAGCTTGCGGCGGTGCAACAGGAGCTGGCGGATGCACGACAGCTCTACAACCAGGGGCTGACCAACCTGACGCGCAGCGCAGCGCTGTTCGCGCTACGTTATGCCGACGACCTCAGCCGCGACATCACGCTGATCAATAAATACAGCACAACACGCAACAACGCCGCTGAACTGGCCAACAAATCCACCGCCAATCAGTTTCTTTTGCAACAGTTGGATCAGAAAATCAAAGATCGCCAAAACCAGCTGCCGAAGAACTTTGAAGAGTATCTGAAGTGGATTGGCGAATTTGCAGCTCAGCCCGCCGAACAGGTCAGCAGCGTGCTGGCGAGTATGCGGCGCCAGAAGCGTCCGCGCAGAGCTGAGCTGGCACTGGAAATCCTTGCCGATCATGTGAAACAGTACCAACAAATGCCGAGCATCACTGCCAAGGTCCGTCAGCAGTGGCTGCTGCGCTTTCGTCAAAACTTCGAGTCGTTCAGCGACGGTTGAGCCCACCCGCCACATGAGGGTATTCCGATGAGCATTTCGCCCCACCTCAGCATCGTGCTGTGCCTGCTGGCCGCGCTGGTTTGCGGCTGCGCGGCGGCGGCGCCGGCCGGTTCGGATGAGGCGCAAGCCAGGCAACAGGCAGCTCAGATTCCGGCAGACAATCAGCGCTCCACCGACAGCATCATCGCCGCCAACGCCCAGTGCGAAACCGACGCCATCCGCACCAAGGCCGAGGGCGCCATTGTGGGCGCCGCCGCTGGCGCCGCTGGTGGCGCGGCCATCGGTTCGGCGTTCGAAAAAACCCAGGCCGGTGCGGTGATCGGCGCCTTCATCGGCCTGGCTGCCGGATACAGTCTGGGCGAAAAAGTCGCCAAGCAGAAGAAACGCTACGCCTGCACCAACGCGTTCCTGTCGGAGGAAATCGCGCGCACGCAACAGGCCAATGCCATCGCCTCCAAACAGAACGCCCTGCTCGCCCAACAGGTGCAAAGCTGGCGTGCGCATGCGCAGACGCTGCGGGCGCGCGCCGACGCCAAGCAGATATCCGAGGGCGAGTTGCAGAATGAGCGCAAGCGTCTGGCGACGCTGAACAAGGAAAATCAGGCCGTCATCAGCAAGCTGGAAAAGCACCACAAATGGCAGTCTGAAGTCCTGGCGCAGGCGCAGAAGGACAAAACCGCGTCTGGCCCCTATATCGAACAGCTGAATACGCAGATCGCCGGTCTGGAGCAGCAAATCCAGGCCATCCGCGCCTCCAGTGCGCAGCTGGCGCAGATCGATGATCGCCTGGCGCTGTGAGCCGCTCATGAGACCGATATCGCCAGCGGCCATGCGTCGCCTTGGCCTGTTGCTGGGCGCGCTGACGCTTTCAGGCTGCGCCAGCGTTTGTGATGATCCCACCCAGGGCGGTTTCTTCGGCGGTCTGTGCGGCATCCGTTCCGGCACCTATCAGGCCGATACGCAGGCGCGCCAGAACGAACTGGATCAACTGCAACTGCAACAGCAAAACCTGGAGGATGAAAAAGACCGGCTGAGCGCGGCGCAACAAGACGCGGAGGCACAGGTTGCCCGGCTGCAAGGCCAGATTGATCAACTCGAACGCAGTATTCAAACGCTGGGGCGCGATATCGATGGCCTGTCCGCCACCGCCGCCGCCGACGATCAGCGCATTGGCCAATTGCGAGCCGAACTCGGGCGCCTGCGGTCCGAGATTGAGCAACTGGAAAATCAACCGGCCGATCAGCCGGAGCTACGCCGGGCACTGGAACTGCGAGCCACTGAACTGAATCGCGAATACGAATTGTTGCTGCAGCTCTACCTTGATCTGGCAGAGTGAGCTTGACCACAGGCGCCGCGCCGCGCGTTGGGCTTGGGCAAGGCCGCCATCGATGAAGCGACGCGTGATTGCGGCCTGTGCCTTGATGATCTCGGCCGCGATCAGCGCTGCTTCAGACTCCGAGACCGCTGCTACGCAAGCCCGCGCCATTCTCGCCCAGCAGTGGCTTTTCAGGTCGGCGCTGGCCGACTTATCGATGGCCTCAGGCAAGCAGTTCATGGCCGGGGCGCAGGCACATGACCCTTATTTGAAACGGCTGCCGACGCACAACAACCCCGCCGAGCGCTTGACCGCACCACAGCGCTTGCGATTCGGTTTTCAATTGATCCCCGTGAATCGGCTGCCATTGCTGCTGCCCTACCGCAGCGGCCCGGCCTTCGATGCCGGCATCCGGCACGCCGTCTGGTTGCGATCCATCAACGGTCGCCCGGCAGCGGCCGGCAGAATGCATCAGTATCAGGCGCTGGCCGCTTCGACCGACCGGCTGACGCTACAGATCTCCGAGCGCAGCCACGCAACCGCTGCCGTTCGTTCGCTGACGATTCAGGCACGGCCGCGCGTTTATCCGGCCGTGGAGCGCTATATCGCGGGCGAACTGGAAGTTTGGCGGATCCACCGCTTCGTTGCACACCGCATCAGGCAGCTTCTGCGGCAGCGCGAACAGGATCCAGCGCCGCCAAAACTGCTGATCGACCTGCGTTACAACAGTGGTGGTGCATTGTTCGAGGCCATGGACGCCGCCTCACTGTTCGTCCCGCGCCGGTCGATACTGGGCCATACCGTCGATGCGGCCGGACATCGGCAAACCTATCGCTCATTCTCCGAACACACCACAGGCAACGAGCGCATCGTCATTCTCACCAGCCGACAAACCGCCAGTGCGGCGGAAGTCTTTGCCGCCGCGTTGCAACATCACCGAGTCGCCCACATCGTCGGCGAACAAACCTATGGAAAATGCCTGTCGCAGACACTCAAACCGCTCGCCGACGGCAGCCTGCTGAGATTCTCCAACCTCAGGATCATCTGGGCGAACGGTCACTACTGCGCCGGCCACGGACTGCAGCCCGACCAGCGGCTGAGTCCGGTTCTGACGCGCCCGACGAAAGAACTGTTGGCCGGGGATCTGTTGTGATATCGGAGCGCGACTCAATGCCGCGCTCCGATGAATATCAGATCAGGCGCTGGGCAGTTTGTACTCTTTGAACTGTTCGCGCAGCTTGTTCTTCTGCACTTTGCCAGTGGCGCCCAGCGGCAGGCCTTCGACGAACTGCACGTCGTCCGGGGTCCACCATTTGGCGATCTTGCCGTCGTAGAACTTGATCAGTTCTTCGGCCGTGACCTCCTGTCCGGGTTTCTTCACCGCCACCAGCAAGGGGCGCTCATCCCATTTCGGATGATAAATACCGATCACCGCCGCCATGGCGATGGCCGGATGCGCCATGGCGAGATTTTCCAGGTCGATGGAGCTGATCCATTCACCGCCGGACTTGATCACGTCCTTGGAACGATCCGTGATCTGCATGAAACCGTCCTGGTCGATGTTGGCCACATCGCCGGTGGGGAACCAGCCGTCGATCAGTGGGCTGTCTTGTTTCTTGAAGTAGTTTTGAATAATCCAGGGACCGCGCACCAGCAGGTCGCCGGAGGTTTCGCCGTCGCGCGGCAAGTCCTTGCCGTCGGGGTCAACGGTTTTCATTTCCACGCCAAACGGCGTCCGGCCCTGCTTCAGTCGAATGTTGAATTTCTCCTCATCCGACAGGCTTTCGTGCTTGCCCTTGAGCACGCCCAGGGTGCCCAGCGGCGACATCTCGGTCATGCCCCAGCCATGAATCATGGTGACGCCGAAATCATCCTGGAAGGTGCGCATCAACGCCGGTGGCACCGCCGAACCGCCCACCATCATGCGTTTGACGCTGCTCAACTTCTGACCGCTTTGCTGCAGGTGCTGCAACACGGCCAGCCAGACGGTCGGCACACCTGCACTGAAGGTCACTTTTTCGGCTTCAAACAGTTCGCACACGCTGGGACCATCCAGCGCCGGACCAGGAAAGACCAGCTTGGCACCGACCATGGCCGCGATATAGGGCATGGTCCAGGCGCTGACATGAAACATGGGGACCACCGGCAACACGACATCACTGGACGACAGGTTCAGTGAATCGGGCTGACAGCCGACCAGCGCATGCAAAACGGTGGAACGATGCGAGTACAAAACACCCTTGGGGTCGCCGGTGGTTCCGGAGGTGTAGCAAAGACAGGCGGCCAGATTCTCGTCGAACTGCGGCCATTGGTAGTCGTCGGACTCGGCTTCCACCAACTCGTCATAACACAACAGATTGTCTACTTTGATATCTGGCATGTGCGCGCGATCGGTCATCGCGATCCAGGCCTTGACCGACGGACACTGGCCGGCGATCTTCTCGACGATCGGCGCAAAGCTGATGTCAAAGCAGAAGATGGTGTCTTCGGCGTGGTTGGCAATCCATGCCACCTGTTCCGGATGCAATCGCGGATTGATGGTGTGTACAACCGCGCCACAACCCGACACTGCGTAATAGATTTCGAAGTGGCGATGGGTATTCCAGGCCAGCGTGGCCACGCGGTCGCTCTGCGCGACGCCCAGCTTGCCCAAAGCGTTGGCCAGCTTGCGCGACTGGCGGTGCGCATCGCGATAGCTGTAACGATGAATCGGCCCTTCCACGGTTCGCGTAACGATCTGCGTATCGCCGTGATTCAGATCGGCGTGTTTCAACAATGCCGAAATCTGCAGCGGCATATTCATCATCAACCCTTGCATCCAAAGCTCCTAGTTGTTCGAAATAATCAGTGGCAAGTTGGGCAGGTCACGCCCACCAGATTCGTTTGCCAGTTCATCTTAACCCTGGGCAGCGGTGGTTCGCCCCTACCCAGCCCCCCTACCCATCGCACGCCGGTTTCATCTTCAATCAATGGTGTCCGCTGCCTGATCCAGGGTGGGATGCCCGCTTCCTGAAACAGATTTTTCAGGCTGCGGAGCCGGCGTTTGCCATGTGGCCGAAACCGTTCGCCGCCCTGTACGAAGCGGACCGTCCAGTTTCTGCGTCCTGCTCCGCCATGGGCGTGCACTGTGCCGGCCGATGCGGGCAGAATCAAGGGGCATTGGCCGCTCCAGGGCACCTGCCACAACTTTGGGATCGGCGCCAGGTTGGGCATCAGAAAAACCTGATCGCGGTAGCGACGCCATTCGGCACCGTTCCACCGCAGGCAGGGATTGCGATCACCGCCCGCATCCAATAGTTCGGCGTGGATTCTTGCCAACACCGCCGCCGGTGGCTGCGGCAGTCCGCTGGCCCGAACCCATCCCCGAACCAGGTTGTTTCTGCGCACGGCAGTCAACTGTCGCAAGGCGGCAGCCGGCAGACATGCTGGTACTTCGGCGCCGTCACCCGACAGCTGCCGCAGATCCTGCAGCGCAATTTGTTCGAGTAACTGTGCGGTTTGCGCCATCTCGGCTGCGGTTTGCGCCAGGCGCTGCTTGACCTGTGGCCACTGTGTGCGCAACTGCGGCAGCACCTGTTGACGCAGCAATGCGCGCGAAAACCGGAGGTCGTTGTTTTGTGGGTCTTCCACAAACGCAAGCTCGTGTTTGGCGACGTAATCCAGAATCACTTGCCGCGGACAATCCAGTAAAGGACGCCACAAACAACCGGGGCCGAAATCGCGCAAGCCCGGCATCGCAGACAGGCCGTTTACGTGGGCGCCACGCATCAAGGCCAGCAGAAAGGTTTCCGCTTGATCGTCCTGATGATGGGCCGTGGCCAGCACGTCCCCGGGCTTCATGCACTCAGCGATGGCGGCATAGCGCGCCTCACGCGCAGCGGCTTCCACGCCGGTACCGCTGGCTCGCACCTCAGCGCGCACGCTTTTTAGCGGAACACCAATACGGCGACAAAACCGGTGGCAATGCATTTCCCAATCATCGGCCCGTTGTTGCAAGCCGTGATGGATATGGACCGCGCGCAGATCGGGAATCTGCAACTGGCGCAGCCCGTGGAGCAAGGCGGTCGAATCCGCGCCGCCGCTATAGGCGACCCACAAGCTTGAATCGCGCGAACGCTCGGGAATCGCCTTGAGAAACGCATCCAGCATGTTGTCCCGGGGCGTATGCACGACTTTCCAGAATGTTTTTCCAGTTCAAGCGCAAGGATTTTTCAGGTCGGCCGCGCGGCGCCACAATTTCAATTTTGACGCTGAATCACGCACTGTCTCATCATTCCCGCGAACGCGGGTATGACGGGTATTTTTTCATGCACAGTCCGCTGGCTTGAAGCCATCGCTCGAAATGCGATCCTGGCCTTGCATCCCTGACTCCGGACAGCAGGCGGATACACCCTATTTCTTGCCGCTTTCGTAGGCGCCGTAAGTCATCAGGCGCTCATAACGATTGCTGAGCAGGTCCGTCACCGGCGTCTGACGCAGCCGTTCCAGATTGCTCACCAGGCGCTGCTTGACGGCTTGCATTGCGTCATCAACATTGCGGTGCGCGCCGCCCAGCGGCTCGGGAATCACCTCGTCCACCAGCTTGAGCTCGAACAAGTCCTTGGCGGTCATTTTCATCGCCGACGCCGCATCCTTGGCGCGCGAGGCGGACTTGAACAGAATCGAGGCGCAACCCTCGGGCGTGATCACCGAATAAACGCCGTATTCCAGAATCATGACGTGATCGGCCACGCCCACCGCCAGCGCGCCGCCGGACCCACCCTCGCCGATCACTGTCGCGATCACCGGCGTGCGCAGCTTGGCCAGTTCGAACAGGTTTCTGGCGATGGCCTCGGACTGATTGCGCTCCTCGGCGCCGATACCCGGATAGGCGCCCGGCGTGTCGATGAAAGTGAACAGCGGCAGATTGAAGCGTTCGGCCATTTTCATCAGCCGCAAGGCCTTGCGATAACCCTCCGGCATCGGCATGCCGAAATTGCGATACACGCGCTCCTTGGCGTCCCGTCCCTTTTGCTGGCCGATCACCACGCAGCCCCGCCCGTCGAGCCGCGCCAGTCCGCCGACGATGGACGGGTCATCCTTGAAATGACGGTCACCGTGCAGTTCTTCAAAATCCGTGAACAGGGTCTTGATGTAATCCACTGCGTAGGGGCGTAGCGGATGGCGCGCCAACTGCGCCACTTGCCAGGCCGACAGCGAGCTGAAAATCTGCTTGGTGAGCTCCTGACTCTTGGCTTCCAGGCGGCTGATCTCTTCGGTCAGATTGACCTCGGAGCCGGCTGTGGTGTAGCGCAATTCTTCAATCTTCTGCTGAAGATCGGCAATCGGCTGTTCAAAATCCAGATAGTTCAGATTCATTACGGAGGTGCACTTCAATCAGAAATCGTCGATATCACCGGCGACGCTGCGCTCGAACCGCCGTTTGGTCGCCGGTGGACAGTATTGCCGATAACGGACTGTAACCGAATCCACACCCGGCATCTGTTGCAGCTGCGTGTGGCGGGTCTGATCCAGACGAATACGCCAACTTGCGCCCAGCTCCATACAAAGCGTTTGCCCCTGGTGTTGCAGAAACACCGACGCCCGCGCACCGTTGGGATCGCGCCATGCTTGCAACAAGGCGCGCAACTGGGAAACCGCTTCGGGCGCGCCTGACCAATGGATTTCCAGCGCCGCGGCGTATTCAGCCATGGTCTGATCCACGCTGAAAAACTGCGCGTTGTAGAGCCGCGGTTCGGGTTCACGATCTTCGCGCGCGGCGGACATGCCCAGCTCGGCGTTGACAAACACCAGCCGGTCCGGCCGCAGCACGTCCTGAACCTGCGCCCACTGCTCCAGATCGATCCAACAGGCGATCCGCTCGGATTGATCGTCCAGGCTCACCTTGTAGCTGGCGCGACTGGCGCGACCGCCGCCGTTTTCCACGCGCGCCTTGAAAAAGCGCAAGTCCTCTACCCAGGCGCCGAACAGCACCCGGGTGCGCGGCGACCACACCGGCTTGCCGTCGGCGCGCACCGTTGGCACGCGCGCGTGTTGTTCGATCAAATGCTTCAGGCGGCCGGAACAGGCCTGCTCGATGATCTCGGCATAGGCCTGGATCGGATGGCCGGACAGATAAAAGCCCAAGGTTTGCCGTTCGTAATCCAGCCGCTCCAGCAATAACAGGTCCGCCACGGTTTCCATTTCCAATGGCGCCGGGCCCGAAGCGCTGGCGACCAGGGAGAACAACTCGTTCTGTCCACTGTCCGCGCTGCGCGCGGCGGCTTCGGCCAGAGCCAAGGCTTTGGGCAGATTCCGCAATGCGGTGGCGCGATTGGGCACGATGCGATCCAGGCTGCCGGCGTGCACCAGCGCCTCCATCACCCGCTTGTTGGCCTTGCGCAGATCAATGCGACAACAGAAATCCGCCAGATCGCGGAATTCGCCACCACTTTGGCGCGCGCTGACGATGTTCTGGATCACCGATTCACCCACGCCTTTGACCGCGCCCAGGCCGAAGGCGATGGCGCCGTCCTGCGTCACGGTAAAGCGGTAGTCGGAGCGGTTGATGTCCGGCGGCAACAGCTTTAACCCCATGCGTTCGCATTCGCGCCACATGGTGACGATGGTGTCGCTGTGATCCATGTCGCAGGACATCACCGCCGCCATGAAGGGCGCCGGATAATGGGTTTTGAGCCAGGCGGTCTGATAACTCACCAGCGCGTAAGCGGCGGCGTGCGACTTGTTGAAGCCGTAGTTGGCAAACTTCTCCATCAGGTCGAACACCGCGGTGGCGCTGTCCTGGGCGATGCCGCGTTGCTGTGCGCCATCCAGAAACACCACCCGCTGCTTGGCCATCTCCTCGGCCTTCTTCTTGCCCATGGCGCGACGCAGCAGATCGGCGCCGCCCAGACTGTAGCCGGCCAGGCGCTGCGACACCTGCATCACCTGTTCCTGATAGACGAAGATGCCGTAGGTCGGGCGCAGTACCGGCTCCATGTCCGGGTGCAGATACTCCACCGTGATCTCGCCGCGCTTGCGCGCGCAGAACTCGGGAATCTGCTCCATCGGACCGGGCCGGTACAGCGATACCAGCGCCACGATGTCTTCGAAGTTGTCGGGCTTGAGGTCGCGCGAAGCACGCTGCATGCCGGGCGATTCCATCTGGAATACGGCAGTGGTGTCACCGCTGGCGTAGAGCGAATAGGTTTTCGGGTCGTCCAGCGGCAGTTGCAACACATCGATGGATCGGTCGTGCGCCTGCTCGATGTAGTCCACCGCCATCTGGATGATGGTCAGGGTCTTGAGGCCCAGAAAGTCGAACTTCACCAGACCCAGATCTTCCAGATCCTTCATGTCGAACTGGGTGCGCAGGCCCGCCCCGCCCGGCTCGCAATACAGCGGCGCGTAGTCGGTGAGCGGTTGCGGCGCGATCACCACGCCGCCGGCATGAACGCCCACACCGCGCGTAATGCCTTCCAGAATCAGCGACATGTCCAGCACCGCGCGAACGTCTTCCTCGGTTTCAAACGCGGCCTTGAGCTCGGGCACTTCTTCCATCGCATCCACCAGGTTGGTGCCGGGGGCGCCAGGAATCAGCTTGGCGATGCGATCACCAAAGCCGTAGCCGTGCCCCATGATGCGCGCCACATCACGCACCACGCCGCGCGCCGCCATGGTGCTGTAGGTGATGATCTGGCCGACGCGCTCACGACCGTAACGCTGGGTGACGTAGTCGATCACGCGGTCGCGATTGTCCATGCAGAAATCGACGTCAAAGTCGGGCATGGAAACACGCTCCGGATTCAGGAAGCGTTCGAACAGCAGATCATGCGGCAACGGATCAAGGTCGGTAATCCCGAGGCCATAGGCCACCAACGAGCCGGCGCCCGAACCACGCCCCGGCCCCACCGGACAGCCATTGCTTTTGGCCCAGGCGATGAAATCGGCCACCACCAGAAAATAGCCGGCAAAGCCCATCTTCTCGATGATGGCCAGCTCCTCCTCCAGGCGCTTGTCATACTCGTCTGGCGGACGCTGCAAGGGCGTTTGCTGGTCACGCCGCGCCAGGCCATCAAACGCGGCCTTGCGCAGATAGGTATCGGCGGTTTCGCCTTCGGGCACCGGAAAATCAGGCAAGTGATAGGTGCCGAAGGAAAGCGCCACCGAACAGCGCCGGGCGATATGCAGGGTGTTCTCGACCGCCTCTGGCAAATCGGCAAACAGTTCGGCCATTTCCTGCGCCGGTTTCAAATATTGCTCGGCGGTGTAGTCGCGTGGTCGTTTGTCATCATTGATCATCCGCGCCTGCGCGATGCACACCCGCGCCTCGTGGGCATCGAAGTCTTCGCGTTTGAGAAAGCGCACATCGTTGCTGGCCACCAGCGGCAGCTCCAGATGCGCGCCCAGCGCGCGTGCGGCTTGCACCCACTCTTCGTCGCCGGGTCGGTTGCAGCGCGCCACTTCCAGATAAAGCCGATCCGGAAATATCCGCGCCAATTCGCGTAGCGACGCCAGCGCACCGGCGCCGTTCTGGTTGCGTGCGTGCACGAATGCGGCGCCGTCACGCCCGCTCATGGCGATCAGGCCCGCGTTGTGCTCACGCAGCCATTGGCGCGCAAGCTGCGGCGACCCCTTGGTCTGACCATCGGTATGCGCCAGCGAGATCAGCTTGCTGAGATTGCGATAGCCGGTTTCGTTTTGAGTCAGCAGCGTCAGCCGCTCCGCGCTTTGCTCGCCCGCGGACGGGCTGACCCACAGGTCACAACCCACGATCGGCTTGATCCCGGCGGCTTCGGCCGCCTTGTAGAACTTCACCGTTGCGTACAGGTTCATGCGATCGGTGATGGCGGCCGCGCCCATGCCCAACTCGGCCAACTGCGAGGTCAGCGTGGCGGCTTGCACGCCCTTGCGTTTGGGCGGATCCACCCGCACCAGTCCGTCGGTGATGGAAAACTCGGTGTGCAGGCGCAGGTGGACGAACATGGCCATCAGTTTCCAGTTTCCGGTTGCCAGTTTCCAGCCACCGCTTCACGGCACGGGGCGAAGCTCATGCGATGAATCGGGCTGGCGCCCAGGTCCTGCAAGGCTTTGCGGTGTGCGGGCGTTGGATAGCCCTTGTGCTGGGCCAGGCCATAGCCGGGATAGCGCTGCTCCAGGTGCTGCATCTGCGCATCCCTGGCCACCTTGGCCAGGATCGAGGCGGCCATGATGCTGGGTTCGGACTGGTCACCGCCGATGACACAGCGACAAGGCATCTCCAGCGCCGGCGCGCGGTTGCCGTCCACCAGAACGTGGTCGGGGCGCGTGCTCAGCGCCTGTACCGCCCGCTGCATGGCCAGCAGACTGGCCTGCAGAATGTTGATCCGGTCGATTTCCTCGGTCGTGGCAAACGCCAGCGACCAGGCCAGGGCTTGATGGCGGATTTCTTCGTCCAGTGATTTTCGTTTGTTGGCCGACAGCTTCTTGGAATCGTCCAAACCGCTTGGCACATGCGCCGGATCGAGAATCACCGCCGCCGCATAAACCGGCCCGGCCAGACAGCCGCGACCGACCTCGTCAACACCGGCGATCCGATGCGTCGCGTCATTCTTCATCGACGGGATTCAATCAGGCGCGCAATTTGTTCGGCCGCACATGTGGCCGCGTCGCGCTGGAGCGTATCGCGCACGGCATCAAAGCGCGACGTCTGCGCATCCCGCGCCGAAGCGTCCGTCAGCAGCTTTGCGCAGGCTGCGGCCAGCGCCTCCGGGGTGGCCTGACCCTGCAACAATTCGGGCACCGTTGCTTGTCCGGTCAACAGATTTGGCAGGCTGACAAATTGTGATTTCAACAGTCCCAGCTTGAGCATCACAAATGCGGTCAGCGCTGATCCCTGATAGGCGACCACCATGGGACGGCGCAGCAGCAGACATTCCAGGGTTGCGGTTCCCGAGGCAAGCAGGACGGCATCCGCGGCGCGCATCGCCATGTCCGACTGGCCTTCCAGCAAGCGCCAATCCGCCTCGGGCGCGTATTGCGCCATCGCTCGCTCCAGGGCGCCGCGAAGTCCAGGTTTGGCCAGCGGCGTCAGGCATTGCAATTGCGGCATCTGCTCGCATAAAAGCGCGATCGTTTTTGCGAACGTTGGCGCCAGATATTTCACTTCCCCGCCACGTGATCCGGGCAGCACCGCCAACACCGGCTGGTCCGCCTTCAATCCCAATTCCGCACAAGCCGCATCGCGGGACGGCGTGTCACGCAAGCTGTCCGCCAGCGGGTGTCCGATATAAGCCGCGTCCACCCCGTGCTGGTGATAGATGTCGGTTTCGAAGTCAAACAGGCAAAGCATCAAATCCACCGATTTGGCGATGCCCTTGATACGTGATTGGCGCCAGGCCCACACCGTGGGACTCACCAGATGCACTGCGGGAATTCCGCGCTGACGCAAGCGCCGCTCCAGACCCAGGTTGAAGTCCGGAGCGTCGATGCCGATCACGGCGGTGGGTGCCAGCGCGCTCAGTTGCTTCAACAAGCTTGATCGCAGCCGCAACAACCGTGGTATGGCGGGCAAGACCTCGGCAAGCCCCATCACCGACAGCGCGTCAATCGAGGCCAAGGCCTCACAACCCGCCTCCAACATACGTGGCCCGCAAACCCCGACAAAACGCGCCTTGGGATAACGGCGCCTCAGCGCCACAATCAGCTGCCCACCCAGCAGGTCGCCGGAAATCTCACCGGCAATCAGCGCAAAGACAGGCTCATGCGGTTGATCCATCCGACGCTTACGGAAGCCCTGACAAACTACTGCGCTCGACATCTTGGGCGCATGCGCTGCTCGAAATGCTCATTTATTCCCTTATAAACTCCGCTTCCTGCGCTGCTATGCGCCCAAGCTATCTTCGCTCGCTAGGTTTTTCAGTGCTTCCTTATCGGACCAGCGGTCGTTTCCCGGACTGAATGAATTCGTTCATGGTCTGAACGTGCGCGTTTTGCATGGCCAGTTGCGCCAATTCGGCTTTGACCTCCGCCATCAGCTTGCCGGAGCGGTAAATCAGCTTGTACACGTTTTCAATTGCCTGCATGTCCTCGGCCGCAAAATTGCGCCGTCGCAAGCCTTCTTTGTTGATCGCACGCGGTTCCGCCGGGTTGCCGTGCACCATCACAAAGGGCGGCACATCCCGCGTCACGCCGGCGGAAAACGCGGTGAAGGCGTGCGCGCCGATGCGGCAGAACTGATACACCAGGGTATAGCCGCCCAGAATCACCCAATCGCCAATGTTCACATGACCGGCCAGGCTGGCGTTATTGGCAAAAACGGTATCGCTGCCGATCTGACAATCGTGGGCGATGTGGCAGTAATTCATGATCCAGTTGCGATCACCAATCCGCGTCTGCCCCTGTTTATGCTCGAACTCCTTCATCGTCCCGCGCTGGATGGTGACGAACTCACGAATGCTGTTGCCGTCACCGATCACCACGCTGGTGGGATCGTCGGCTCTGGCGGTTTTGTCCTGGCTGATCTCGCCCAGGCTGACAAACTGAAAGATTTCATTGTCACGGCCAATTTTCATCGGCCCCTTCAACACCGCGTGCGGGCCAATGCGAGTGCCGGCGCCAATCTCCACCTGTGGCCCGATGACGCTGTAGGGTCCAACCGCTACCGATTCATGCAGTTCCGCTGCGGGATCCACCACGGCGGTGGGATGAATGCGCGGGCTCATTCGCCCTTGCTTTGGCTGGTGTCCTTGAGCACGCACATCATATCCGCCTCACAGGCCAGTTCTCCGTCCACGGTCGCGTGGGTGTGAAATTTCCACACATCGCGCTTGTGCTTTTCCAATTCCGAGTGCAGGACAAGCTGATCGCCTGGCACCACCGGCCGTTTGAAACGGGCGTTGTCGATGCCGGCGAAATACAAAATCATGCCGGCTTCGGGCCGCATGCCGGTCTTGAGCACCGCCAAGATGCCGCTGACCTGCGCCAGTGCCTCGAGTATCAGAACGCCCGGCATCGTGGGAAGCTCGGGAAAATGCCCGACGAAGAACGCCTCGTTATAGGTGACGTTTTTCAGACCCTGAATGCGGCCTGAGTCTTCGTCGTGCTCCAGCACCCGATCCACCAGCAGAAAGGGATATCGATGCGGTAGAAACTGCATCAAATCCCGAATATCGAATAAGGGCTTAGTCATGGTCTCCCTCTTGCGGCGCGTCTGCCGCATCCAGTTGCAAATGCTGTTCGACGCGCTTGAGTCTGTTTTCGGTTTTTTCCAGTCGCCGGTAGCGCCCCACCTGCTTGCGCCATTCGCGCGCCGATGCAATCGGCACGCCAGAACCGTACATGCCTTTTTCCTTCAAGGAGCGCGTGACCATGGCCATGCCGAGAATCACCACATCGTCCGCGATTTCGATGTGACCATTGATGCCGACGCCGCCGCCGATCATACAGCGCGCACCGATGCGCGTACTGCCGGCAATTCCGGTACAGGCAGCGATGGCGGTGTGGGCGCCGATGCGACAGTTATGCGCAATCTGAATCAGGTTATCCAGACGCACGCCATCTTCAATTACGGTGTCATCCAGCGCGCCGCGATCGATGCTGGTGTTGGCGCCGATCTCCACCCGATCACCAATCCGTACCGATCCCAGTTGCGGAATTTCCTCCCAACCCTCAGGGCCCATGGCGTTGCCAAAACCGCGCGCGCCGATCACCGCACCGGGCTGCACACTGCAATGCGTGCCCATTTGCACGCCGCGACCGATATGCACCTGTGCAACCAGCCGACTGGCAGCGCCAATGCGCGTTTCTTCCCCTATCACGCAGGACGGGCCGATCCGGCATCCGGCGCCAATCACCGCGCCGGCGCCGATCACTGCCTGCGCACCAATCTGGCAGCCCTCGCCAATTTTGGCGCTGGGATCGATGACGGCGCTCGGATCGACCGATGGCGCAAAATCAGCTTCCGGATCGAACAGGCGCGCCACACGGGCAAAGGCCAGCAGTGGATTGTTGGCGATCAAGGCCGCGCCTTGCGGCAGCGACTCGGCACTACGGGCGTCGAGAATCACCGCGGACGCCGCGCTACCGTCTAATTGTGAGGTGAGCTTTCTGTCCGCCAGAAAACACAGATGTCCGGCGCGTCCGGGCTGAAGACCACAGACGCCCTGGATCAAAAGTTCGGAATCGCCGCGCAGCTCAAGCTCGAATCGCGTCGCGATCTCACCCAGCTTGAATGCCTTCACGCGACGACCCGATACGGCTTATTTGTCGTCCTGCAGGCGCTTGACCACCTCGGCGGTGACATCAATGCTTTCAGCCGCATAGACCGGGTCCTGCAACACCAGGTCGGCGCCACGTTCCTTGGCCACGGCTTCCACCACGGTGCGAATCCTGGCCATCAGGGTTTCGGTCAACTCACGGTCGCGTTTCTTGAAGTCCTCACCGAACTGGCGTTGCTTGTAATCAAAGTCGATCTTGCGGGTCTGCAGGTCCTTTTCCATCTTGGCGCGTGCATCACCCGACATCACATCCGCCTCGCGCTGGAATTTCTTGACGTCCTCGGCCAGCTTCTTGGCTTCGCTTTCCAGATCAGCCTTGCGCTTTTCGAACTCGGTCTTGATCTGCGCTTGACCGGACTTGAATTGCGGCGAGGCCTGCACGATCTCGGCCGCACGAATGCTGACAATGGTGATCTCGGCCGCAGCCAGGCCCGAAACGCTCAGCAACAAGGCGGCGAACAACAGGCGGAAAGAAAAACAACGGGGTTTACGCATGGAAGAACTCTTCGGTTATTTCAAGAAACAAGGAATTGACAGCCGATGAAAGCATCGTGATGAAAACATCACCGGACGCGCTGATTCAGAAGCCAGTGCCGAAATTGATCTGGAAGCGATCGGTGCGATCGCCAATTTCGTCGTTGAGCGGGAAAGCGTAACTCAGGTCCAGAAGCCCGAGGAAGGGCGTGAACCACTGGAAGGCGATTCCGGCGGAATAACGCAGCTCGGAGCTGTCGAAATCCGCCGGACGGGCGAACACCTGACCGCCGTCATAAAACGCGCTCAATCGCGTTGACCGGTTGCTGCTCGCAAACGGCGTCGGAATCACCAGCTCGATTTGCGCGGTGGTTCGCAGGCGCCCGCCAAAGGAGTTGTTGAACGGCGTGTCACGCGGTCCCAGCGAGCCGTCGCGATAGCCGCGAACCGTTCTTGCGCCACCGGCGAACAGATTCTCGTACGGTGGGACCGTACTCCTCTGGCCAGAGCCATAGTCATCGACCATGCCCACGTTGCCGTTGAATTCGACGAAGAACTTGAACGGCAGTGGAATGTATTGCTGCATGCGATACGTGGCCGAGTAATACTCCAGGTCACTTCCGGGCACCGTGATGTCCACGTTCAGACTGTGCAGCGCCCCGCGCGAAGCGAAGAAGGTGCGGTTACGGGTGTCGCGCGCAATCCCGGTCCGAAACTCCACCGCATCGAACGAGGACCCGTTGTTGATGACGAACTCCAACACCTGATCCGATGACGCGTTGGCGAACGTATCCAGCGCCGTCTGCTCGATACCAAAACCGGCCCGCAAGCGGGTGTATTCCGACAATGGGATGCCATAGGTCAGGCTGGAGCCAATGGTGTTGAAGTTGAAGCCGGAGCTGAACCGGACCACCGAGTCCGACTCCCGGAAGAACGCCGACACGGTCTGGCTGATGCCGTCGTTGGTGAAATAGGGGTCGGTCCAGCTGGCGCTGATCGCGCGGGTGAAGGAGTTGTTGGACAGCTCCAGCGCGATGCGATTACCGGTACCGAAGAAGTTGGTGTGGGTCAGACTGCCGGTGAGCAAGAAACCCTGCGATCCGGAAAAGCCGACCCCGAACTGTACCGATCCGGGCGCGCGCTGCTTGATGCTGAAGTTGACATCAACCAGATCCTCGGTACCGGGAACCGGCACGGTTTCCACCGTTGCATCCTCGACGAAGGGCAAGCGCGCCAGGCGCACGCGGGAGCGCTCCACCGAACTCTTGGAGAACGGCGCGGCCTCCAACTGACGCATCTCGCGCCGCAGGGTTTCATCGTGCGTGCCGCCGTGGCCGGTGAAGTTGATGCGTCGAACATAAGCCCGCTTGCCCGGTTCGACGTAGTAATTGATGCCGACCAGCTTGCCGTCTTCTTCCACCTCCGGCAGCGGTTCGACCTCAGCAAAGGCGTAACCGACGTTGGACAGCAGCTCTTCAATCCGGTTGGCGCTTTCGGTGGCCTGCTTGCGAGAGAAGGTATCGCCCGGCCGCGTGGTCACGAACGGCAGAAAGGCCTTGGGCGGCAGAATGGTTTCGCCGGAGAAACGGTTCTCCTTGATCTGGTAAACCTCGCCTTCTTCGATATTGATGGTGAGGTAGATATCTTCCTTGTCGGGCGATAGCTGCACCTGTACCGAGGTGACACCGAACTTCAGATAGCCGCGATCCTGATAATAGGAAGTCAGGCTTTCCAGATCACCGGAAAGCTTTTGCTTGGAATAGCGGTCGCTGCTCTGAAACAGACGCCAGCCGATGCTCGGGGACAGCTCGAAGGCGTCGAGTAGCTCCTGGCTGGAAAAGACGCTGTTGCCGACCACGTTGATGTCCTTGATCTTGGTGACCTTGCCTTCGACCACGTCAATCTTCAGATCCACCCGGTTGTTCGGCAACGGGTTGACCTGGGTGGTGATTTCGACGTCGTAAAAGCCGTTGGCGAAGTATTGGCGCTGCAGCTCCTGCTCCACACCGGCCAGCAACTCGCGCTTGAACAATTCGCCCTCGGTCAGGCCCAGATCGCTCAGGGACTGATCCAGCTCATCGCCGCTCACCTTGTCGTTGCCTTCGATGGTGAAGCTGCTGATGGCCGGCCGTTCACGCACGTAGATCACCAGATCGCGACCATCGCGCTCCAGCCGCACGTCTTCGAACAGGCCCGAACCGTACAGAGCACGCAAGGACTGGCGCGCCGTCTGACGATTGACCTCATCCCCGGACGACAACGGCAGGTAGGTAAGAATCGTGCCTTCGTCGAGTCGCTCCAACCCTTCGGAGCGGATTTCGCCGATCCGAAATGGTTCGAACGCCAACGACGGCAGCGCCCACGTTCCCAGCAAGATCGCCAGTGCGAGCCGCAGGCCCGGTCTCGTTTTTACTGATCCCATGTATTTGTTGGTTTGTGAGGGGAAGCCGAGCAAAACGTCGCCATCCGAACGCCTGCCTCTTCGAAGCGATGATCAACAAGCCCGTTATTTTGACAGCTTTTGAATGGATGCATGAAAAGCGACGCGGGCGACCTAAGCTAAACGCATGATGTCGTTGAATATCGCCAGCATCATCAACATGCCGATGAAGCCCAGTCCGACGTATTGCGCCGCGATCTGCACCCGCTCCGACAGCGGTTTGCCTTGAATGCCTTCAATGGCGAACATCAGCATGTGGCCGCCGTCCAGCAGCGGGACAGGTAACAGATTGAGCACGCCGAGACTGACGCTGACCACCGCCATGAAGCTCAAAAAAGAGATGAGTCCGACCTGCGCCGAGTAACCCGCTACCTGCGCGATTTGAATCGGGCCGCTGACGTTCTTGACCGATACCTCGCCGAGCACCATCTTCCATAACATGCGCAAGGTGAGTTGCGTCATCTGCCACATGCGTGCGATTGCCGCCGGCACCGCCTGGATGGGCCCCAGACGTTGCTCGGCGCGCAGGTCGCGCCAGAGTTCTTCCGACACTTGCACACCCGCGCCCAGTCGGCCCACGCTTTGCTCACCCGATTGCACGCTGGACAGAATCACTTGCACCGCCTGCGGTGTGCCGGCGCGCAGAATTTGAAGTTCCACCACCGCGCCAGGGCGTTCGCGCACCGCCATTACCAGCGCGGTCCAGTCGGAAATTTCCTGCTGGTCGATGCGGGTCACTTGATCGCCCTGGCGCAATCCGGCCACATCGGCCGGGGAGTCAGGCTGAATCCGGTCCAGCACCGCCGGCACCTCGGGCTGGAAGGGATGCAATCCCAGATCTTCAAACAAATATTGCGGGTCGGGTCTGACCTGTTGCAGATCGATGCGCGCCGGCCGCTGCGAGCCGTCGGCGGTGCGCAGCAACAAATCCAGCTGGCCGCCGTTGAGCGCCTCGTCAATCAATAGCGTGCGCACTTCAGACCAGGTGGCCACCGACTCACCGCCGACCTGCAGGATTTGTTCACCCTCGTGCAATTGCGCCTTGGCGGCCACGGACTGCGCCGGCGGCTCGGCCAACACCGGCTTGATACCTGGCACGCCAATCACGAACATGCACCAGTAGATGAAGATGGCAAGCAGGAAATTGGCCGCCGGACCGGCGAACAAAATGGCCAGGCGGCGCGGCACGCTCTGATTGTTGAAGGCGCGCGCCTTGTCCTGTTCGGGGACTGCGCCCTCACGCTCGTCCAGCATCTTCACGTAGCCGCCAATGGGCCAGGGCGCCAGCGCCCATTCGACACCATCCTTGTCGACCCGGCTCCAGATGGGCTTGCCCCATCCCAGCGAGAACCGGAGCACCTTGACGCCGAGTTTCCGGGCCACCCAGAAGTGTCCGAACTCGTGAAAACAAACCAGAATGCTGATCGCGACGATGAATCCCGCCACTGCCCACAACAGGTCCAGCATCAACTGCGCTCCTCTATTTTGTCCCGTGCCCAGTCGCGGGCCCATTGATCGGTCGCCAATACCGCTTCCAGTGACTGCCCGGCATCCAGATCCGCCTTGTCCGCCGCCTCCAGGCCGCGCGCGACCCAATCGGTGATGGCATTGAAGCCGATTCTGTGATCCAGGAAGGCTTGGACCGCGACCTCATTGATCGCGTTCAATACATTTGGCATCACCCCGCCGCTGATCAAGGCTTGGCGCGCCAGACGCAGCGCGACGAAACGCTGTTCATCCGGCGGTTCGAAGTCCAGCGCGCCGAGTTGGTGCAGATCCAGCGCTTCGGCCCCGGATGCGATACGGTCCGGCCAGCCCAGTGCGTGGGCGATGGGAATACGCATGTCCGGCTGTCCCATCTGCGCCAGAATCGAGCCATCCTCGAATTCCACCAGCGAATGAACGGTGCTTTGCGGATGGATCACGACCTTGAGCGCCGCTGCGTCGAGCCGATACAGGACCGCAGCCTCGATCAGCTCCAGCCCCTTGTTCATCAACGTGGCCGAGTCCACCGATATTTTCGCCCCCATCTGCCAGTTGGGGTGTCGCACGGCTTGCGCAGGTGTGGCCGCGGCCATCTGCTGAGCGCTCCAGTTGCGAAACGGGCCACCGGATGCGGTGAGCCAAAGCGACCTCACCCCTTCGGGCCGATCACCACAGACAAAGCCCTGCGGCAGGCACTGGAAAATGGCGTTGTGTTCACTGTCCACCGGAATCACGACCGCGCCGAAACGCCGGGCCTGCGACATCATCAGATCGCCCGCCATCACCAACGGCTCTTTGTTGGCGATCAGCACCCGAAGGCCCGCCTGAATGGCGGACAGCACCGGCAACAGCCCCGCACCGCCGGAAATCGCCGCCATCACCACATCCGCCTTGCACTGCTGTATCAGCGACACCGGACTCTGATCCCCACACAAGACCTCGCAACAAATCTGCTCCGCCGCCAGCTGTTGTCGCAAACCGGCGGCGGCGGCGGCATCAATCACCGAAACCACCTCGGGACGATGCGCTCGAATCTGCACCAGCAGCGCATCCACATCAGACCGGGCGCTGAGACCGACAATTTCATATCGCTCGGGATGGCGCGCCGCGACATCCAGGGTATTGCGGCCCACCGAGCCGGTGGCGCCCAGCACCAGTAAGCGTTGCCCGCTCACAGGCCGGTCAACATCAGCCCCAGCGCCATCACCGGGGCGCCTGCCAGCAGGCTGTCCACGCGATCCAGCATGCCGCCATGACCCGGAAGAATGGTGCCGCTGTCCTTTACCCCGGAGCTGCGCTTGAACAGGCTTTCGGTCAGATCACCCAACACGGAGAACAGCGCCACCACCTGCCCCAATGCGAACAGCACCAGCCACTGAGCCGGGCTTGTTGGCTGAAAGATCAGCCAGCCGGCCAGCGCCGTGATCAATCCCACCGCGATCAGGCCACCGATGGCGCCCTCTACCGACTTTCCGGGTGAAACCTGCGGCGCCAGCTTGCGGCGGCCGAAACGCCGACCGGCGAAGTATGCGCCGGTGTCAGCGGCGAAGATGATGAAAAACAAAAACAGCAGTCGCCACGGCCCCTGTGCCATGGCGTGCACCACCGCCAGCGACACCAGTGTGGGAATGAGCATCATCCATCCGATCACCGCCATCGTCGTCGGCGACAGTCGCTGGTTCAATAAGGCGTCCGGAAACAAAACCGCGTAGAGCGCAATCAGCCATCCAGTGCATGCAACGGCATTGAGCCACGGCCACCAGTCCAAAACCCACCACGCGAACGCAAGACTTGCGGTGATCAGCACCAGGTAGGCGATGCGATGGTTTGCACTGGACCAGCCGCAGAGCCCGCTCCATTCCCAGGCCACCAACAACCCTGCCGCGCTCAGCACGATATAGAGCTGCGGCGTGGGCAAAAACCAGATCGCACCGATCAGCAGCGGCAACAACACTGCGGCGGTGGCAATGCGTTGCATCAGCATGTGGGTCGCCTCCGGAGTTTCATGATTTACAGGCTGATCCGGCCGCGCTCAACTTTCCGAAACGACGATCACGTCCGCCGAACCAGGCCAGCGCATCTTCCAGGGCCGCCCGGTCGAAGTCGGGCCACAGCGTGTCGCAGAAATAAAGCTCGGTGTAAGCCATTTGCCACAGCATGAAATTGCTGATGCGCCGCTCACCACCGGTGCGAATCAACAGGTCCGGGTCCGGCTGCCCCTGAGTCTGAAGCGTCTGATTCATTTGCTCAGCAGTAATTTGCGTGCCTTGCGCTGCAAGCTGTTGCGCGGCGTTAAGAATGTCCCACTGCCCGCCATAACCCACCGCGATATTGAGCTTGAGCCCGTCCTTGGCGGCGGTGGCCTGCTCGGCGGCTCGCATCTCCTGTTGCAGCGCATCGGGAAAGCTGTCGTGCGTACCCAGAAACCGCAGTCGAACGTTGTTGCGCTGCAATTCCTTCAGCTCACCGCGCAGCGTGTTCAGAAACAGCTGCATCAGTAGACTGACCTCTGAGCGTGGCCGGCCCCAGTTCTCCTGGCTGAAGGCGAACAGACTCAAGAATTCAACACCGACATTGCCCGCCGCGCGCACCACCGCGCGCGCCGCGCGCACACCGGCGCGATGCCCGAATGCACGCGGCTCGCCACGCTGCGCCGCCCAGCGCCCGTTGCCATCCATGATGATGGCCACGTGCTGTGGCAGCCTGAGCTGCTGGACCGCCTCTGGCTGATTCAAGGGCTTGCTCCGACGCCGACGATGCGTCCGGTCAGATCGCCATCAAATCCTTCTCTTTGTCAGCACCAACCGCCTCGGCGCGCTCGATGAACTGATCGGTGATTTTCTGAATGTCGGTTTCACCGCGCTTTTCATCGTCACTGCCGATGATTTTTTCCTTGGCCAGTTCCTTGATGGATTGATTGGCATCTCGACGCACCCCGCGGATTGCCACCCGCGCCTGCTCGACTTCGGCTTTGACCACCTTGACCAGGTCGCGGCGTCGTTCTTCGGTCAGGGGCGGCATGATGATGCGGATGATGTTACCCGCGGTGTTGGGCGTCAGGCCCAGGTCAGACTTGAGAATGGCTTTTTCGACGGGCGTCACCATGCCCTTGTCCCAGGGGGTGATGGACACGGTTCGGGCATCTTCCACCACCACGTTGGCGGCCTGCGACAGGGGTACTTCCGAGCCGTAGTAATCCACCAGTACGTGATCCAGCAAGGCGGCGCTGGCGCGGCCGGTCCGCAACTTGACCAATGAGGTCCTGAGCGATTCCACGCAGCGCGTCATGCGTTCGTTGGCGTCTTTTTTTACGTCTTCAATCATGTTTCACCTCGCACTGCCCACTCAGGCAGATACATACGTACCGATGGAGCGTTCGCCGTTGACGATCCGCATCAGCGCGCCCGGCCGGCTCATTTCATAAACACACAGATTGACCCGATGATCACGACACATCACCATGGCGGTCTGGTCCATCACGCCAAGACGGCGGTCCAAAGCCTCGTCGTAGCGCAACCTGTCATAGCGCTTGGCTTGCGCATCCTTGTGTGGGTCCGCCGAATAAACGCCGTCCACCTGCGTGGCTTTCAACATCAGGTCAGCGCCGATCTCGACCGCGCGCAGGGCTGCGGCTGAGTCGGTGGTGAAGAACGGGTTGCCGGTACCCGATGCGAATATCACCACGCGGCCCTTCTCCAGGTGACGAATGGCGCGGCGCCGGATGAAATCCTCGCACACCTCGTTGATGCGGATGGCGGACTGTACCCGCGCGTTCAACCCGACACGCTCCAGGGCATCCTGCAGGGCCAGTGCATTGATCACCGTGGCCAGCATGCCCATCTGATCACCCGTGACGCGATCCATGCCCGCCTTGGCCAGTCCCTCACCGCGAAAAATGTTGCCGCCGCCCACCACCAGCGCGATCTGCACACCGGCGGCCACCACCTGTTGCAGCTCTCGCGCCAGATATTCGGTCACGCGCGGCTCGATGCCCAGTTGCAACTCGCCCTTGAGCGCTTCGCCCGACAGCTTGAGCAGAATTCTTTGATACGCGGGACTGCTCAAAATACGCTCCGTGGTCCTTCAGCAAGGTTTGGCTGAACTTGTCAAAAGGCCCCGTTTCCGGGGCCTCGTATAACCGACATATTTTACCGCGATGCGCTCAAACCTGCGTAGCTGCGGCCACCTCGGCGGCAAAGTCCGCCTGTTTACGTTCAATGCCTTCGCCCACTGCCAGCCGCACGAATTGCGCGACCGCAGCGTTGTTGGCCTTGAGCAGCTTTTCCACCGTTTGATCAGGTTCCTTGACGAAGGGCTGACCCAACAGGGTGATTTCCGCCAGGAACTTGCGCAGCTTGCCGCTGACCATCTTGTCCACGATTTCCGGCGGCTTGCCCTGGGCCTGCTCGGCGATCTGCGCCTGGATGATCTTGCGCTCGGACTCAATCTGATCCTGCGGCACCGAGTCGGCGTCCAGAAAGCGCGGTGACATGGCAGCGGCGTGCATCGCCAGATCGCGCGCCAGTTCCTCGTCGCCGGATTTCATCGCCAAGGCTACCGCGATGCGATCACCCGGGTGGATATAAGTCACCAGCGCACCACCGCCGCTGGCCACGACCGAAACGCGGCGAACACTGAGGTTTTCGCCGGTCTTGGCCACCAGCTCGCGGCGGCGCTGTTCAATGCTCTGGCCCTCGACTTCCAGCGTCAACAGCGCTTCGGCGTCCGCCGGCTTGTTGGCCAGCGCAGCATCGGCGGTCAGCCTGGCAAAGCCGCGGAAATCATCGCCCTTGGCGACGAAGTCGGTCTCGCAGTTCACCTCGACCAGGGCAATTGCATCGGCGTTCTGAGACACCGCAATCATGCCCTCGGCGGCAGTGCGCGCCGCCTTCTTGTCCGCCTTGGCGGCGCCATCCATGCGCAGTTTCTCGGCGGCCTTGTCCAGATCGCCATCGACCGCGACCAAAGCCTTCTTGCAGTCCGTCATCCCCGCGCCCGTACGATCACGCAGTTGTTTGATCAGCGCGGCGGTCACCTGTGCCATCTTCGATTCTTCCTCTTTAGCTCTGTGGGGCCGCTTCATCCGCGGCGGGGTTGTGAGCGGCAGCCGGTTCCTCGGCCGCCGGTTCGGGCGTTGCCGGCGCCGGCTCGGCGGCGGTCGCCTCGGGTGCGTCATCGCGCGCGGCAACCGTGTTGGCACCCTTGGCTTCGTTGATCGCGTCGGCAACGCACTGGGCGTAGACCCGAATGGCGCGGGTGGCGTCATCGTTGCCCGGCACGATGATGTCGATGTCTTCCGGATTGTTGTTGGTATCCACCACGGCAATCACCGGAATGCCCAGTTTGCGGGCTTCGGCCACCGCGATTTTCTCGTAACCGGTGTCGACCACGAACAACGCGTCCGGCAGGCTGGGCATGTCCTTGATCCCGCCCAGTGATTTGCGCAGCTTGTCCAGCTCACGCTGAAACATGAGCTGTTCTTTCTTGTTCAGGCGGCCGATGGTGCCGTCTTCAACCTGCCGCTCCATGTCGTGCAAACGTTTGATGGAGCCTTTGATAGTCTTGAAATTTGTCAGCGTGCCGCCCAGCCAGCGCTGGCTGACAAAGGGCATGCCGCAACGCTGGGCCTCGGTCTCGATGGCCTCGCGCGCCGCACGCTTGGTGCCGACGAACAGAACGCGTCCGCCGTTGGCGGCCAGCTTGCCGGCGTAGGAACAGGCGTCCTTGAGCATCGGCAAGGTGTGCTCAAGATTGATGATGTGAATCTTGTTCCGGCTACCGAAGATGAAGCTGTCCATTTTCGGGTTCCAGTAGCGGGTGCGGTGGCCAAAATGGGCGCCCGCGTCCAGCAACTGGCGCATCGTGATATCCGCCATGTGATTGTCTCCTTGGGTTATGGCTAACCGTGCGTGCGTGCAAGTCAGGAACTGACCCACCCAAGTGCAGCACGGATGAATTTGCGTCCGGAAACCAAACGTTTCCAGACGCTGATTGCTCAAAAAGGCGCGGCTTTATATCATGGCCGGCTTTCGGCAACAATGCCCTTGGACATGGTGTCCGAGGCGCAAGGCCGGTTTTTCCCCTTCTCAAACGCCATGGGCATCACCTTCAAGTCTGCGCAGGAACAACAAAAGATGCGCGAGGCCGGACAGGCCGCCGCACAGGTTCTGAGCATGATTGCGCCGCAAGTCCGGGCCGGGGTCACCACCGCCCAGCTCAACCAGATCTGCCACGATTACATGGTCGATGAGCTGGACTGCGTCCCTGCCCCGCTCAATTACAAGGGCTTTCCAAAGTCGATCTGCACCTCGGTCAATCATGTGGTGTGTCACGGCATTCCGGGCGACAAGAAACTCAAGCGCGGCGACATCATCAACATCGACATCACCGTCATCAAGGACGGATGGCATGGCGACACCAGCCAGACGTTTTTTGTTGGACCACCCAGCGTGATGGCCAAACGCCTGGTGGAGACCACCCGCGAGGCGATGTTGCTGGGCATCGCAAAAGTGCGCCCGGGCGCAAAGCTTGGCGATATCGGCTTCGCCATCCAGCAATTCGCCGAATCCAGCAATTTCTCGGTGGTGCGCGAATATTGCGGCCACGGCATCGGTCGCGTGTTTCACGAAGAGCCGCAGGTGTTGCATTACGGCAAGCCCGGCACCGGCGTGGAACTCAAACCCGGCATGTGCTTCACCATTGAACCCATGCTCAACGCCGGCCGCGCGGATGTGCGCCTGCTGCCGGACGGGTGGACGGTGGTCACCAAGGACCACGCCCTGTCGGCGCAGTGGGAACATACGGTACTGGTCACCGAAGATGGCGTCGAGGTACTGACAAAGCGCCAGGACGAGATCATCTAGGTACAAATGAGCACAGAACCGGCTGTGATGGACGACGAAGGCACGGAGTTGTTTTCGGCCAAGAAGCTGCGCGCGCGCCTGCGCGCGGACACCGACGATGCGGTCGGCCAGTTCCGCGACACCCTCGCCTGGGGTGCGCAGCGGCTGCAAGGGCTGTTCGATGACGGCCAATCCGCCGGCAGCCTGGTGGCGGCACGCGCCGATCTGGTGGATGAGGTACTCAAACAGGTCTGGAGCAAGTATCTGGGCGAGCTTTCCGGTCTGGCGTTGATCGCCGTGGGGGGATACGGCCGCGGCGAGCTGCTGCCTTATTCGGACATCGATATCATGCTGCTGCACGATGGATCGGCGCTGGAAACCTCGCGCAAACCGCTGGAGCAGATGACCGCGTTCCTGTGGGACATCGGCCTGGAAATCGGCCAAAGCGTTCGCACCGTCGAAGACTGTGTCGCCGAGTCGCGGCGCGACATCACGGTGATGACCACGCTGCTGGAATCACGATTTCTGTGCGGCGACCAAAAACTGTTCGAGCAATCACAACGCGCGCTGGGCACCGACCGGCTGTGGCCGGTTGCGGATTTCTTCCGCGCCAAGAAGCAAGAGCAACAGGCGCGTCACCAGAAGTTCGACGATACCGGCTACAAGCTGGAACCCAACGTTAAGGAAGGCCCCGGCGGCCTGCGCGACATCCACACCATCGCCTGGGTCGCCAAGCGACACTTTGGCGCCCATACCTTGAAGGGCCTGCGTGAACACGGCTTTCTGAGCAAGCAGGAATGCGACGAGCTGTTCGCCGGTCAGGACTTTCTGTGGCGCGTGCGCTTTGCCTTGCACGTGATCACCGGCCGACGTGAAGACCGGCTGTTGTTCGACCATCAGCTGCGGGTCGCCGCGCTGTTCGGTTATGTCGATACCGACAACAACCGCGCGGTCGAGCAGTTCATGCAGCTCTATTACCGCACCATCAAAAGCCTGTCCTGCCTCAACGACATGCTCTTGCAGCTGTTCGAAGAGGCGATTCTGCATCCACATGAGGAACAGGCACCACGGATTCTGAATCCGCGCTTCCAGGTCAGAAACGGCTATATCGAGGCGCGCAACGAAAAGTTGTTTCAGCTCCAGCCGCAAGCGTTGTTGGAGTTGTTTCTGCTACTGCAAAAACACCCGGACATCGAAGGCGTGCGCGCGCAAACCGTGCGCCAGATTCTCAAGGACAGCCGCTATCTGACGCAGGACGTGGCACAGGACATTCGCTCGCGCCGTTTGTTCATCGAAATGTTCCAGCACGGCAGCGGCCTGACCCGAGGTCTGCGGCGCATGAACCGTTACGGCGTGCTGGGGCGCTATTTGCCGGCCTTCGGCAAGATCGTCGGCCTGATGCAGTACGACCTGTTTCACACCCTGACGGTGGACGAACACAGCCTCTACGTGGTGCGAAACCTGCGCCGCTTCGCAATGGACCGCTTTGGCGACGAGCTTCCATTCTGCAGCCAGATCATGGCGCAACAGGAGCGGCCGCTGGTGCTGTTCGTCGCCGGCCTGTATCACGATATGGCCAAGGGGCGCGGTGGCGATCACTCCGAACTGGGCGCCGACGAAGCGCGTCAGTTCTGTCTGGATCATGGCCTGTCGCACGCCGACGCCGAGCTGGCCGCGTGGCTGGTACGCAGCCATTTGCTGATGTCGCTGACCGCGCAACGGGCGGACATCAGCGACCCCGAAGTGGTGCAGGAGTTCGTCCGCAAGGTGAAAACGAAACACCGACTCGACCACCTGTTCTTGCTGACGGTGGCCGACATCCGCGCCACCAATCCCGCCTTGTGGAATTCCTGGCGCGCCTCGCTGCTCACCGATCTCTACAAGGCGGCCAAGCGCGCGCTGGAACGCGGCATCGAGAACCCGATGTGCGAACAGGAAATGGTGGAGGAAGCGCAATCCAAGGCACTGGGCCACCTTCAACCCAGGCCCACGCAAGTGGATCAGGCACGCCTGATCTGGGACGGCTTCAGCAGCGAATACTTCGTGCGTCATGCGCCCGAAGAGCTGGCCTGGCATCTGCAAGCCATCCTCGGCATTGAACCGTCCGCCTTGCCGCTGATTCTGGTACGCAATATCGCCGGTCGCGGCACCACCGTTTTCGTGTACGCGCGCGACCAGGAGCACCTGTTCGCCTTGAGTACCGGCGTGCTGGCACGCATGGGTTTGAATATTCTGGATGCGCGCATCAACACCACCTCGGATGGCTTCGTGCTGGACAGCTTCGTGGTGATCGAAGCCGACGGCAGCGCCGCCGATTCCAGCCTGCGTCACGAAGAAATTCGCCAGCGGCTGCAACAGGCGCTGGGCGACCCAGCCGCCGCCAGCGTTGCGGTCAATCGGCGCCTGTCCTCACGGCTCAAACATTTCGACACACCAACTTCGGTCTACTTCAGCCAGGACGAAACCAGAAACCGCACCATTCTGGAGCTGATTACCGCAGACCAACCGGGGCTGCTGTCCATCGTCGGCCGCGTGTTTCAGCGTCGCGGTATTCTGTTGGATGCCGCCAAGATCGCCACCATCGGCGAACGGGCGGAAGACGTTTTCTTCATCACCAACCGCGATCAGTCCGCCATCAGCGACGTCGCCACCCTGCAGGGTCTGCGTGAGGTTTTGACGCGGACGCTGGACCGTTCCGCACGTTTACAAAAAAATCATTAGTCATGTCTGATATCAAGCAAATCATCGATCACGCCTGGGAAACCCGCAGCGACTTCGACCGCAACAACGGCGCGGTGCGTGAAGCCATTTTGAGCGCGATTGCGCAACTGGGCAGCGGCGATGCGCGTGTCGCCCAACCCGAAGGGGACGGCTGGACGGTGAATCAGTGGCTGAAAAAAGCGGTCCTCCTTTATTTTCGCCTGCACGACAACGCACCGGTGACCATGGGGGGCATCAACGGTTATGACAAGGTGCCGGTGAAATATCAGGATTGGGGTGATGCCGAATTCGCCGCCCAAGGCGCACGCGTGGTGCCGCCGGCCACGGTTCGCGCCGGCGCATACATCGCACCCGGCGCGGTATTGATGCCCAGCTACGTCAACATCGGCGCCTATGTCGGCGCCGGAACCATGGTCGACACCTGGGCCAGCATCGGCTCCTGCTCGCAGATTGGCGCCAATTGCCACATCTCCGCCGGCGCCGGCATCGGCGGCGTGCTGGAACCGTTGCAGGCCAACCCCACCATTATTGAGGACGACGTATTTTTCGGCGCACGCTCAGAGGTGGTTGAGGGCGTGATTGTCGGCCGCGGTTCGGTCATCTCCATGGGCGTGTTCATTACCCAGTCCACCCCGATCTATGATCGCGAAACCCAGCAGATCAGCTACGGCCGGATTCCACCTTACAGCGTGGTGGTGGCCGGCTCGCTGCCGCGCGAAGGCTATAACCTGAACTGCGCGGTGATCGTCAAAAAAGTGGATGAAAAAACCCGCGCCAAGGTCGGCATTAATGAGCTGCTGCGGGAGGCGTAGTCAACCATTTTGGATAACCCAACGCTCGAACTGGCACAAACGCTGATCTCACGGCCTTCGGTTACGCCCGACGACGCCGGTTGCTGTCAGATCATCGCCGATCATTTGACGCCGCTGGGCTTTGAAATTGAATATTTCAACGAACAGGGGGTTACCAACCTGTGGGCGCGCCGTGGTGAGCAGACGCCATTAATCGTTCTGGCCGGCCACACCGATGTGGTGCCCAGCGGACCGCTGGAAGAATGGACCAGTGATCCGTTCACGCCACAGATTCGTGACGGCATGTTGTACGGACGCGGCGCCGCCGACATGAAGTCGGCGATCGCGGCCATGATTTGCGCGGTGCAACGCATCATCGGCAAACAAGCTGCGCTGCCCGCTTCGCTGGCATTTCTCATCACCAGCGACGAAGAAGGCCCGGCGCGCCACGGTACGCGCTATGCCATTGAGCGGCTGCAGTCGCGCGGCGTCGTTCCGGATTACGCCGTCGTCGGCGAAGCCAGCTCCAACCAGCGGCTGGGGGATCGCATCGTCGTCGGACGTCGCGGCTCGCTCGGCGCGAACCTGACCGTGTTCGGCAAACAAGGTCACGTCGCCTACCCGCACAAGGCGGATAATCCCCTGCATCGCATGATGGCCGCCTTGAGCCAGCTGAGCGCAACGCGCTGGGATGAAGGCAACGAACACTTTCCGCCCACCTCATTCCAGGTTTCGAATGTGAACGGCGGCACCGGCGCCAGCAATGTCATCCCCGGTGAATGCAGTGCTGTTTTCAACTTCCGCTTCAGCACGCAATCCAGTGCAGAACAGCTGAAAGCGCAAGTGGAGAACGTCTTGTCCGCACACTGCCCCAGCTATCAGTGTGACTGGTGGTTGAGTGGAGAACCCTTTCTCACCCGTCCGGGAAAATTGATCGAAAGCGCACAGCAGGTCATCGAGTCGCAAACCGGCATCCGGCCCGAAACCTTTACCGGCGGCGGCACCTCGGACGCGCGTTTCATCGCGCCCTGGGGGGCGGAAGTGGCGGAAATCGGCCCCATCAATGAGAGCATCCACAAAATCAACGAACACGTGCGCGTGGACGATCTGACGCCGCTCAGTGAAATTTATGAACAGCTGATTCTGCGCTTGATGGCAAGCTATCCATCAGCCTGAAGCCCGACCTGCGCTGCTGTCCTAGCCAGGTCGGGCTTCAAATCCAAGATTCAGGCCGCTTTCTCCTGCGCCTCATCCCACTGCCCCTGCGCTGCCAGCCCGTTCATCCGAGCGCGATGCAGGTGCGCAACCTTACCGGCTTCCAGATCGCTGCCGTTCCAGGCGCGCAGCGCGGCGGCTTGCAAGGCGCGGCCATAAGAAAAGGTCAGCTTCCAGGGATTGCCACCGATCTGATTCATCGCGTTCAGGTGCGCAGTCGCCAATTGATCACTTTGCCCGCCGGACAGGAAGGCAATACCCGGCACCGCGGCCGGCACGCGGCGGCGCAACACGCTCAGCGTGGCTTCGGCGACTTCCTGCACACTGTTCTGTGTCGCGCATTTCATGCCCGGCACCACCATGTTGGGCTTGAGGATCATGCCTTCCAGCAGCACGTCCTGCATGCTCAGCTCGGCGAATACCGATTCCAGAGTGACGTCGGTGATTTCGGCGCAGACCTCGATGCTGTGATCGCCGTCCATCAACACCTCCGGCTCCACGATGGGCACAATGTCTGCCTCCTGACACAGCGCGGCATAGCGCGCCAGCGCGTGTGCGTTGACATGGATGGCGTAGTCGCTGGGCGCTTCTTCATTGATATGAATCACCGCGCGCCATTTGGCGAAGCGTGCGCCGGCTTCCCGGTATTGCGCCAAACGATCACGCAGGCCGTCCAGGCCTTCGGTGATGGTCTCGGCGTCGCCACCGCCAGCCAGCGGCTTTGCGCCCTTGTCCACTTTGATGCCGGGAATCACGCCCTTGTCCGCCAACAGTTTCGGAAACGGCACTTCACCGTCCACACTGCTCTGAAACAGGGTCTCTTCAAACAGAATCACGCCGCTGGTGTGCTGCTCAAAACCCGGCGTGGTGAACAACATATTGCGATAGGCCCGGCGATGCGCCTCTGTATTCTCAACGCCAATCTGATCGAAACGCTTCTTGATCGTTCCGGTGGACTCATCCGCTGCCAGGATGCCACGGCCTTCAGCGACCATCTCCAATGCGGTTTCGTTCAGAGTTTTCTCGTTCACAATTAATACCTTGTTAATTTGCCTTAAAGTTTTTCCCAGTTTCAGCCTGAATCAGGACGACGCACGGCTGACAAGGAGGGCTTCGCAGCGCGCGCCAGTGCACGCAAGCGCCCTTCGAAATCCTCCCTCAACATCTTGATTTTGCCAGCTTTCAAGCGCGCCCAACGGCGCCCCTGAAATCTGGTGGCGGAGAGGGAGGGATTCGAACCCCCGGAACCTTGCGGTTCAACGGTTTTCAAGACCGCCGCATTCGACCACTCTGCCACCTCTCCGGCTGTTACCCCTTCAAACCGATGATCAAGTCAGTGCTGGAAACCATCGGCAAAACCATCTGGTGCCGGGAACAGGAGTCGAACCTGCGACCTACGCATTACGAATGCGCCGCTCTACCAACTGAGCTATCCCGGCGTTGAGCCCGCCATTATAAATTCGCCAGCCTTTGCAGAACAATGCCGCTAAAATGGATCCGAACGCATCAATGGGCCGCAAGCCGGTCGCCGGCTGAAAAAACAAGCGGCATTTGGAAAGATTTGACCTGATTCACGCGTCATTTTTCCGGATGAACGGCGGCCCGGATACCGACAAGCGGTCACCCACTACCGCTTGTCGGTTGACACAGACCATTAATCGACACCAGGCGCTGTAATTCAATGGACTCCGACCCGGCCACCTCATGTCCAAGCAACGTGCATTCACGCTCATCGAGCTGATCGTCACAGTCGCCATCGCAGGCATGTTGCTGGCCTTGGCGGCGCCCTCGATGCGGGAGGTTATCTTGAGCAATCAGATGGCGTCGCGAACCAACGAGCTGATTGCCGACCTCAACTTTGCGCGCGCCCAGGCGGTTGCTTACACCCAACCCACGAGCCTGTGCTGGTCCGGAAACCCCGATGCGGAAACCCCGACCTGTGGCGGTACCGGGGGTTGGCAAACCGGATGGCTGGTTTTTCTGGATGCCGATGCTGACGGCGACATAGAAGCTGATGATGCCTTGATCGATCGCGACCTCAGCGGCGGCATCAGCATTGCGGACGCCTTGTTGCGCCGCCATTCATCCCGATCCAACATCGGAGAAATCGACCTGACCGGAAATACCAACGTGGCGGACCGGGTCACTTTTCTGGCCAACGGGCTAAGCTCAACCACCGGAACCATCACGGTTTGTGACGACAGAAAAGATGTTAACGCCGCACGTTCGGTGGTAATAAGTCGTGGTGGACGGGTTCGGATGACCAAGAGCGCGCCCTGCTCACTAGCTTGGTCTTTGAGAGAAAAACCCGTGAACCCTTACTCCGAAAGCATCCATCAATCCGGGTTCACCCTCCTGGAAGTCATGATCACCATCGTCATCCTGGGGCTGGGCATCATGGGTTTGGCGGCCTTGCAATTCAGCTCACTTCGCGCCAACAACCAATCATTGGAACAGTCTCAGGCCACCGCACTGGCATACGAACTGGCCGACATCATGCGCGCCAATGCGGCCAGGGCCAATGCAGGCGACTTTGACGCAGGCTCGTTCGGACCCGCACCGGCCGAGGCAGCCGTCGACTGCCAAACCAGCGTCTGCACGGCACAACAACTGGCCGCATTCGAACTGAATCAATGGTACCAGCGAATGGTGGGCACCCTGCCACGCGGCATGTTCAGGGTTATCCGATCCGCCAGTCCCTGCCCGGCCACGGGGTGCATGCACACCGTCAGCATCATGTGGGACGAGGAACGAACCGGAGAAACCCCGGAAGAGTTGTCAGAAGATCCCACGGCTGATTGCGACCCGTTGTTTGCGGACGCAAAGATGACTTGCATCCGCATCAGTTTCCTGACGCAAGCGAGCCTGTTCTGAGATGAAATCACCCAGCAGACAATCGACGGCGCGCGGCTTCACTCTGGTCGAGCTGATGATATCGATCACCCTCGGCGTGCTGATACTGGGTGCTGTTATTTCCGTGTTCGTTGGCACCAAACGCGCTTTCCGGACGCAGGAAAGCACCAGCGAAGTTCAGGAGGGTGGTCGCTTTCTGTCTTACCTGATGCACCCGTATATCCGTTTGGCCGGCTCGTTGGGACAACCCGAAAACATTTCGCCGGCCGAATACCTGGATGTCTTCCGACGTCCTGACGAAACCGCCATAACACGCGCCAGTGGCAACGATCCGAATACCGCCGCGGATCTCTTGCGTCCCATCTGGGGTGTCGACAATGCCGGAGCCGCCGTCGCGGGCATCACGCCCAAGGCGGGAACAGATGTTCTCATTGCCCGTTATCTGGGCCGCAATCAGATCGGAACTGCCGGAAATTCTGACGGCGTCATCAATACCTGCCTTGGATTACCCGACGCCGGAGACCCGAGCGCAAACGGGCTACGATTCCAGGACATGGCGGAAGTCACGTTTTTCTTGAACCTCGACACCCCATCCAGCTTGAGCTGCAGGGCGCGTATTTTCACGCGACCCGCCGCTGCAGCGCGTTGGACAAACGGCCCGCAACCATTGATAGCGGGCGTCGATGATCTGCAGTTCCTGTACGGCGTCGACACCAATGGCAATTTCGTCGCCAACCAGTTTTTCACTGCGAACAATGTCCCCAACTGGCAGCAGGTGGTGAGCGTGAAAATGATCGCGCGACTGGTGGGCACACAAACCACCGAGGGTTCGGATACCGCCGACCCCGGAAATGAATTGAAAGGGGTCGAGGATCGCCGTCTGTTCAGTGAATTCAGCAGCACCATCCAACTACGAAACCGAGCACGCCCGTGACGAGCCCCATGAACCACGCATCATCGAATCCTGGGAATCAACGCGGCGTCGCCCTGGTGATCGGGCTCATTTTTCTGGTCGGGCTCACCCTGATCGGCCTGACGTCGGTGGGCGACAATGAGCTTCAACGCCGCATGTCCCACGGCTCTTCGGAAAGCAATCTTGCGTTCCAAGCCGCAGAAGCCGCTCTCGGAGCCGGCGAGAACTGGCTGGGGCGGCAGGACGTTCAACCGGTTCCAGATTGTCAATCGCCGTGCAAGGACACCGCCAGTATCTGGCTGGGTAATCCTCCCATCGGCGAAGAGCCGGAAGTCAATATCACCAATCTGCGCACGCCGGCATGGTGGGCAACCGAAGGGCGAACGTTTGGCCGCGATTACACATCAGCCGGTCCGGTCACCATTGCAGGACAGTCCATTCCATGGGCCAGTTCAGACCAACCACGATACGTCATCGAGCAAATCAAGGATCCGCAAGGCAGCTTGGTAGCAGGCCTGCCTCAAGTCACCCCCGACACCTGGTATTACCAGGTGACTGCGCGCGGTCGCGGAAACCTGCCGAATCAGGTGTCACTGGTTCAAAGCATTTTTGCGAGGACTTACTGATGAACAATTCGCAAAAACCAAGATTCTTGATTGCGAGAACAAGAAACCGGAGGCGGATTCGTTGCAGTCACCTGTTCCTCGCCGCGATTATCGCAGGCCTGAGCGCACACGCAGGCGCCGCACCGCTCAATATACCCGAAGCGCCGCTGTTGGTGACCAACACCGCTGAGCCCAACCTGATGTTCATGGTGGACAACTCCGGCTCCATGAACAACATCGTGCCCGAAGCGCCCTATGACCCTGACGCCGACTACCTGTCCAGCTGCCCGTCAGCGAATCTGATCCCACCTGGTGCGAACGTGGAATTGCGGGTTCGAAACGAAAGTAGCGGCCCCTATGTTGTTGGTGCGCCTTATATTCGCCATAGCGGTGATCAGTATCGGTTCGGCACCGGATCAGGTCAAAAATGTTTCGACAACGACGCTGTTTATTCGGCGCGCTTGCTGGCCAATGGCGGTGGTTCCAGCTCCAACTGGTTCTCACCCGGCGGCGGGTATCTGGACGCCGACTACACGGGTCATTATCTGAACTGGTATTTCGACCCAAACAGCGTTGCGGACGTTACCTGGGACAGCAAAGAGCGCAGTAAACCGATTTCCCCCACCCAACTCGCATCTTCGCGGATGCAAATCGCCCGCAACACCGGCTCGGATCTGATCAGCGGTCTCGACGAGCGCTTGCGGGCTGGCCTGTCCACCTACAACGGGTCAAACGGCGGTTATCTGCGGGTGCCGATCAACAAGATGCTGGCTCCGCAGCGCAGCGCCATGACCACTGGCAGCAATGGCATCGAGAACCTGACACCCTCAGGAAGCACGCCCATCGCTGAAACGCTGTCGGATATCGGCCGCTATTTCGCCAACGGCTATACCGGTGCGTTGACGCTGCATCCCGACGATGGCCCCAGCAGCGCCAACGTCGCTGACGTGTTCGACAGCACCTTCGCCAACAACACCAGCGCCGCACCCATCACGCTGTCCTGTCAGCAGAGTTTTGCCATTCTGCTGACCGACGGCCGCCCACAAAGCGATCAGGACGTGAGTTCGCATCTGGAGGATTATGACCGCGACTGCGTCGCCGCCGACCCGGCCTGTTCGAGCCACGATCAGAAACCCGCTCCTTATGACTACGAAAGTGCCGGCAGTGATTATCTGGACGACGTCGCACAGGCCCTGTACGAGATCGATCTGCGGCCGGACTTTCCGGTGGAGATCAACGGCGAGCAGTTCAAGAACAATGTGGTGAGCTACATCATCGGCTTTGCCGATCAGCAGGTGCTCAATGATCCGCTGGTCAAGGATGCGGGCGATCAGGGCGGCGGCGGCTTCTTCACCGCCGAGGATTCGACTCAGTTAACACTGGTTTTCAACGAAATTCTGACCAGCATTCTGGGCACGGCGGCGAGCTTTTCGTCCACCTCATTGAACTCGACCAGTCTGAGCGCAGGCAGTCAGATTTTTCAATCGAGTTTTGACAGTGCCAATTGGGCGGGAGATGTCATCGCATCAAAAATTTCCACCGGAACCAATTGCGGCGCGACGCAAAAAGGCCGCCTCTGCCCGAGTTCGGAATGGAGCGCCGCAGACGAACTTGACGGCAAGACACCCGACAGCAGAACCATCATTACGATGAACGGCAGCGGTACGGGCGTTTCGTTTCGTTGGGGATCGCTGGATGCCGCGCAGCAGTCCGCCTTGAACATCGATTACAACCATCTGACCGATACCGGCACGGTCGATGATCGCGGCCAGTTGAGACTCGAATTTCTGCGTGGGGATCGCAGTCTTGAGGCCGATGGAAGCTTCCGTAATCGCAGCAGCGTTCTCGGCAACATTGTCGGCTCGGACCCCTACTTCGTGGGTGCACCGAATCAAAATTATCCGTTTGGCGGCTACGCTGGCTTCCGCGCCAGTAACAGCAGTCGGACGCCGGTAGTCTACATCGGTTCCAATAGCAGCGCGATGCTGCACGGCTTCAACGCCGAAACCGGCGAGGAACTGCTGGCCTATGTGCCAAACCAGTTGTTCGGCACGGATTCCAACCCCGGCCTGGCCAAACAGACTGCCATTCCCTACAGCCACACCTGGGGCGTGAACGGTTCGCCCAATGTCGGTGACGTGCAGATCGGCGGCAATTGGGCCAGTTATCTGGTTGCCGGCCTGAAACAGGGTGGGCAAGGTCTGTTCGCGCTGGACGTAACCGACCCATCCGGCTTTTCCGAGGGCAGTGCCAGTACGATTGCCAAATGGGAATTTACCGACGCTGACGATGCCGATCTTGGTTACGTTTACGGCCAGCCAGCCATCGTAAAAATGGCGAACGGTAAATGGGCTGCCATCCTGGGCAATGGCATCAACAGCGCGCAATCCGATGGTCATGCCGGCAATGGACAGGCGACGCTCTTCATCATCTTCATCGAAGGCCCGAGCGCCGGCTCCTGGACCTTGGGCTCTGATTACATCAAGATCAAGGTTGGGCCCTCCGGTCAGGACAACGGCATCGCCAGCGTGGCGCCGGTGGATATTGACGGTGACAGCGTGGTCGACTTCATCTTCGGCGGCGACCTGCAAGGGAATATGTGGCAGTTCAACGTAACCGCCGACGGTGCGGGCAGCTGGGTGGCCGCCTACGGCGGAACGCCGCTGTTCACCGCCACCGACGGCACCGATCCACAACCCATCACCGCCGTACCGGAAGTCGGACTCAACCTGCTCACGGACGACCCGGACGACATCATGGTTTACTTTGGCACGGGCAAGTATCTGGAGGTCTCGGACACATTCAGCACAAGCAGCCAAACGCAAACGTTTTATGCGATTTTCGCTGATCCGGTCGAAGTGGCTGATCCATTCACTCTCCGATCAAGCTGGACTGCACCGGCACGGTCAGACTTATTGGAACAGGAGGTGGTTGCCGAGTCCAAAATCGACGGACGACCCTACCGTGTCACCTCAGACCACGAGTTGGAACTGGATAAGCACAAGGGTTGGTATATCGATTTGCCAATCAGCAAGGAGCGGCAAATCACACGCCCGGTGCTCCGCAACGGCAATATCGTGTTCACCACCATGATTCCGTCTTCCGATCCGTGTGCACCGGGCGGGCGGAGTTGGCTGATGGAAGTCAGCTCCCAAGGTGGAGCACGCCCGGCCACTCCGGTGCTGGATGTGGACGATGACCTGGTCATTGACGGTGACGACGTCATCACCATCACCGTCGACGGAGAAGATGTGGACGTGCCAATCAGCGGCGTGGCGACGCAGGTAACTGAGGGGTTGATGTCCTCGCCGGCGGTACTGGCGATCACCCCAGATCTTGACGTCAAATTCACCGGGCTATCCAGTACCGGCGTGTTGGAACAGGGCGAGCTTGGCAATCGCCACGCTGGCCGCATCACCTGGCGGGAGATCGATCCATGAAACCCTTGATGCGCATGCGCACCCAACGCCGCGGTTTCACCTTGATCGAACTGGTCATCACCGTAGCCATTGTTGGAATTCTTGCGGCCATCGCATTTCCCAGCTACCAGGCCTACGTCATCCGAAGCAACCGGACGGATGCGCAACAGTTCCTGCAACAAATGACCATGGATGCGGAGCGTTACTTCACGCGGACCAACAGTTATACCGACCTTGGCAAGTATTTGTCGGATTCGGAAACCGCGGCCGAAAAAACCGGCATTTACAACGTTGCGATCAACGAAACATCAGCAATGTCTTTCAACATCACGGCGACGCCCGTTGCGGGAAAGATCAACAAAGACGACGGCGTGCTGGAAATCTATAGCGACGGGCGAAAAATCCGCCGCGTCGGCGGCAAGGAAAAAAGCTGGACCGATCGCAACTGAACGATTTGCGAAGGAGGCGACCTACAACGCCTCTATTTGCCTTAGGGCGTCTGCGGCACTGGCCGGCGCCAACGTCATGCCCAGTCGATACTGGCCAACATTGATCAGTAAGTTTTCGTGTTGCCTGGACCATTCGATCATGGTTTGGCCCGTCATTGGCATTGGACGCAGGCCGGACCAGTGAGCAACCAACGGCAGGGACTTGCAGCGCGAATCAAGCGCTAACGCGGCCGATTGCAACTCCGCCCTGCCCGGCTCAGTTGGCGAATCGTCAAAGCCACATTGTTCCAAGGTGCTGCCAGCCAGAATGATGCCATCTGACCGCGGCACCAGATATTTTCGCTGCTTCAAAACAATGCTGGAAAGCATCCCCGGCTCGCTGCGCAAAGCCAGCATCTGTCCACGAACCGGCGTGATGGGCAACTCGGGCAGCAAACCGCTGCTCCAAGCACCAGCACATAACACCACCAATTCACTGGCATGCCTTCCAGATGCGGTCTTGACGCCGTTCAGCTTGCCAGATGAAGCGCACAAGCCCGTCACCGCCGTGTTCTGGAAAATCGCTCCGCCCAGACGCAGAACGGCTGCTTTTAGTGCGCGCAGCAGTCGTGGGCTGCGAACTTGCGCCACTTTGGACAGAAAAAGTTCGCGGTCGCCCGTGTTTTTTCCGTTCTCAGATTGAAACGCATACCCCAACGATGAACATAATGTTTCCCACGCTTGCGCCTCACCGGCTTGGGTCCGAATATCCAAGCCACTGGCAAGGTATTGAGGGTCAATCCCGCTTGTCTCGGCCAATTCCTTTGCCCAGTCCTGGTAAGTTGCAAGACTGGCCTTGAGCAGTTGCAGGTTCTTGCCGGAAACATCCGCCGGATGCAGGGGAAACAAGATACCGCCGGACGCCCAGGATGCGCTACCCCGACCGACTAGCCCTCGCTCGAACACGCTGACGCTCCTACCCGATTTCAGTAAGGCGTAAGCGGTTGAAAGACCAATCACGCCAGCGCCGATGACGATCACATCCGGATTTGAATGAGAACGCAGCGATGATGGCTTCGTCATTTGTTCAGTTACGGCAGACGCAGGGCGCGCCATTGAGGTCGTTGATATCCCTTAGAATACACGCCCGCGCGCCTGTAGCTCAGCTGGATAGAGCATCGGCCTTCTAAGCCGGCGGTCGCAGGTTCGACTCCTGCCAGGCGCGCCATTGTTGACCGCGCCTACCTCGGGCCATGCAGACGCAAGCGCTGACGCGCAGCGGCCCACCCCTTTACAATAACCGCACACGCCCGTAGCTCAGCTGGATAGAGCATCAGGCTTCGAACCTGAGTGTCGGGAGTTCGAATCTCTCCGGGCGTGCCATTTGTTTCACCCGTCAGAGAAAAAGCCGCAACGTACAGGGCTGTGACGTTGCGGCCTGTGAGCTATTTGATGGCGAACTGTTCGATTTTTTTGCCGTTGTCGATTTCAGCCTGCAACCACCGCGGCTTGCGGCCACGACCGGACCATTCCTCACCGGTCTGAGGATGGCGATATTTGGGCGGAACCTTTACGCCTTTCTGACTGCTGACACGTTTTTTCTTGCGTCCGGGACGCGCCTTGCCCGCAGGCTTGGTCGCAGCCTCGGAAACGGTGGCTTTGGCGGCCTTGGCGCTTTCAGCACCCTGGGTGCTGTTGGCTTTTGGTCTACGGCCACGACGCGCACCGGCGGCAATGTCTTTTACCGTGAGACCATAATCGGCCATCTTGGATTTGATGTCCTCGATCACATCAGACAGCTCAGCTTTACGCAATTCTTCTGCCTGTTTGCTCAGTGATTCGATCTTGGCAACGATTTCCTTGTATTTCATTTCCGGCCTTAATAACCAAACGGAACGGGAATAATAAACTGAAATTTTATTCTATGCACATTCCGCCATTATCAGGCCGATGATGTGGGCGGGGCGTGTAAAGCTTCCAATTTCAATTCCTTGCGCGATTTCAATGCGGCCCATAACCAATGATAGGCCGCTTCGGCGTTTTCGCGCGCACCACGCACGCCGAATTCAATATGCCTGGGCTGGTTTTGGCTCCCTCTGAATGGAAGGCAGGAAAGTTTTACCGGCTCGAATTTCTGCAACAGGGCTTGCATTATCTGAAGTAGATCACCCTCTGAAGCGCTGCCGATGGCGCGCATTGAATATTCCACATCAGGATCAGTGCGATGCAAGGCCGAATATCTGGAATCCAACACCCATTCGAGCATGGGCCAGGCCATATTCGGAAAACCCGGCACGAAGTGCTGGTCTTCCATGAAAAACCCGGCGACACGATTGACCGGGTTGGGAATCAACCCCGCGCCTTGCGGAAAATCTGCCATCAACACCCGGTTGGGGTAAGCCCTTTGGCCATATTGCTCGACAATGAAGCCTTCGGCCTCAGGGTGCCGATCCAAAGGGCGATCAAACGCCAGCGCCGCAGCCTGGCGGGTGCAATCATCCGGCGTGGCACCGATCCCGCCACAGGACAGCACCAGGTCGCCACGACGGCGAACAATCGCCTCTGCGATGCCATGTGTATCGTCGGGCAGCATTTCCACCCAATGAAGCTGCATTCCGCGCGCGTGCAACATTTCGACGACCCGCGCCAGATGCTTGTCCTGGCGCTTACCGAGCAGCAGCTCATCACCAATCAGAAACAGGCCGACTCGCAAAACCCGCCCTCCCTAACAATTCGATTTTCGGCGACTACACACTCGCCGAACTGCGCGATGGTCCGTGGACGATCTGTTCTGGCCGCCAACACGGTGAATCCGCCGCCCTGCGCAAGCGCGCGTGGAAATTCAGTATCTACCGACTCGTGGCAGAGGACAAATACGCCCTGTTTTCATGCGCTGTCGGGTGCTGACGCCTCAAGCGCGCAATGCCGGGATCAGCACGGCAAGGCGCAAGGCGATGATCAGCGCCGTGTGGAGAAGCCGCTGTGGCACGCCACAATCAGGCCGGCTGTTTGTCCCCGGCGGCATCCTCCAGCATCTTGTGCAGCTCGCCGGACTGGAATAAATCCAGCGTGATATCACACCCTCCAACCAGTTCGCCCTTGACATACAATTGCGGGAATGTCGGCCAATTCGCGTACTTGGGCAGCGCGCGATAGATCTCTTCGTCCTCGTAAATATTGACGTAAGCGTATTCAATCGCGCAGGCATTGAGCGCCTGTACGACTCGCGCCGAGAATCCGCACTGCGGGAAATCCGGAGAGCCCTTCATGTAGAGCAGAATCGGGTTATCCGCAACCTGTTTTTTGATTCGGTCAAGAGCGTCCATCGTGTACCCTGCGATGTTGAAAAAGTGGCCCGTGCCCGGCGGTGGGTCGATCACAGGTCCGTCAATGGGCGCGCATTATAGATTCTGGCGAACCAGAACGCTCAAGACCCGAACCTGCCAGGACCACCGACAAGGCCGCTGACCGCATTCTGACAAGCGTTTTCATTGAATGTTCTTTGGTCGTCGCTTATTCTTTTTCGGCTTCGGGCCACGCCATGGCCATCGCAATTGGAGAGAAACATGAATCCGTTGGACAGCATCAAAGGCACCATCATCGCCGGCGTTGTACTCGCCGTCGTTCTCAATGTCGCAATCAAAATGATTGCGGGCGCCTAGTTAAATCATTCGACTAATCAATAGCTTGGGGAACATTGATGGACATTAATATTCTTTCGCTCGACCGTTGGCTGCACATTGTTTCGGGTGTTGCCTGGATTGGTTTGCTGTATTACTTCAACTTTGTTCAGGTGCCGGCCATGGCTGCTGCTGCGGCCGACAAGGATGGCCCTGGCCCTGCGGCCATCGGCAAATACGTCGCGCCAAGAGCGCTGCTGTGGTTCCGCTGGGCTGCCCTGGTCACTTGGCTGAGCGGCGCGGCCTATCTGCTCAAGAATGGTCATTTCATCGGCGCTTTCACCCTTGGTGTCGCCGCGGACGGCGGTCAGCTCTATCTGGCAACCATTGGCATGGGCGCCTGGCTGGGCACCATCATGCTGTTCAATGTCTGGGTGTTGATCTGGCCGAACCAGAAGAAGGTGCTGGGCATGGTTTCCGCCACCGATGCGGAAAAAGCCACCGCCAAACGAACCGCCTTTCTGGCATCTCGCACCAACACCTTGCTGTCCATTCCCATGCTGATGCTCATGGGCTCTGCGGCACACGGCCTGCCGTTCTGAATGCTTGACTAAGTGGCTTGGGTCGAGCGGCCGCCCAGGGCGCCCGATCCAAGCCTGGTTTTGGGGTATGCTTTGTACTGAGGCCGCGCTCGCGCGGCTTTTTCTGTTAACGCTCAATGACGCAACATTTCTTACAGCTATCTGACTTGTCGGCGGATCAGATCCGTCAGCTCATTGAGCGCGCGCGTCAACTCAAGACCTCGCCTGACCAGGCTGGCAGGCCGTTTGCCGGAAAAACCCTGGCGATGATTTTCGCCAAGAACAGCACCCGCACCCGGGTGAGTTTCGAGTCCGGCATGGCCAGGCTGGGCGGACACGCGCTGTTTCTGCAAACCTCCGCGACCCAGATCGGTCGATCTGAACCGCTTGCGGACACCGCGCGGGTGATTTCACGCATGTGTGACGCGGTCATGATCCGCAACGACTCGCAGGCCGACCAGGTTGAGTTCGCCGAACACTCGCAGGTTCCGGTGATCAACGGCTTGTCTGATCTGCACCATCCCTGCCAGTTGCTGGCGGATCTGCAGTGTTGGACGGAACATCGTGGCGACCTCAAAGGGAAAACCGCCGCCTGGATCGGTGACGGCAACAATGTCTGTCATTCCTGGGTAGAGGCTGCACAAATTCTGGGGTTCAAACTGCGTCTGGCCTGCCCGCCTGATTATTCGGCCGACCCCAGGATCATCGACGCTGCCGGCGATGCCATCAGCATCAGCCAGACCTCGGCGCAGGCGGCCGATGGCGTGGACTTGATCGTCACTGACACCTGGACCAGCATGGGCCAGGAAAACGAACACAATGCACGGATCGCCGCATTCAAGGCCTACCAGGTCAATTCTGCGCTGATGAAACTGGCACGGCCCGACGCATTGTTCATGCACTGCCTGCCCGCACACCGCGGTGAAGAAGTCACCGGCGAGGTGATCGATGGTCCGCAGTCCGTGGTTTGGGACGAAGCCGAAAATCGCATGTGGGCGCAGATGGCCCTGCTTGAGCTGCTGTTGAAGTGCACCTGATTCCGCCGCCGCATTCGACAATCTGCGAAAACGTCCGCCTCGCCCTGGAAGAAGACATCGGCAGTGGCGATGTCACCGCCAGGCTGGTGGATGCCGAAAAAATCATTCGCGCACGCATGGTTCTCAAGGAGCCGGCCACCGTCTGTGGTCGCCCCTGGGTGGACGAGGTATTTCGTCAGATCGATCAGCGGGTATCTCTTGAGTGGTCAGCTCAAGAAGGCGACTTGCTTGCAACTGAGGTTGTTGTGGCAAATGTCAGCGGCCCTGCTACCGCTTTATTGAGTGGCGAGCGCACGGCGCTGAATTTCCTGCAGACGCTGAGTGGAACCGCCAGCCAAACCGCCGCGTTCGTCAAAGCCGTCTCAACGACCGACTGCAAAATCGTTGATACACGAAAAACCGTTCCCGGCCTGCGATTGGCGCAGAAATACGCGGTGCGTTGCGGCGGCGGCGTCAATCACCGCATCGGCCTGTACGACGGCATTCTGATCAAGGAAAACCATATCGCCGCAGCCGGGGGCATTAAAAACGCGATTGTCCGCGCGCGTGGATTGAACGCCGGCGTGCCCTTGATGACCGAAGCAGAAAACCTGCAAGAAGTCGATGAAGCGCTGAATGCGGCTGTCGATTTGCTACTGGTGGACGAATTCGACACCGGCATGCTGCGTGAGGCCGTTACCCGCGTACGAAAACACCGCGCCAGTGGCGGAAAAACCCTGCTTGAATATTCGGGCAGCGCATGCTTGAAAAATGTGCAGGCTATTGCCGAATGCGGCGTAGATCGGATTTCCGTCGGCAGCCTGACCAAGCACGTCCGCGCCATTGATTTGTCAATGCGTTTTCAGGAATAAGGCCCGCTGCGTCATCCGCAGCCCTGAAAGGCTGTGGTCATCTTCCCTGTTTCTGGAGATTGCTGCAGTGCCACGTTTTCACTGTCATCACGAGGCGTGAAACGGCGACGTGATCTCCTCACTGCCAGGAGATTGTTTCGTTTGACTCGCAATGACCGTCTTCGCTTCGGGGCATCGCGAGCCGCAAAGCGGCGCGGCGATCCCAAAAGGCGCGGAAACCGCCTGAATTACGCCCCTAAAGATTCGAAAAACTTCTTTGCCTTATCAAGCCAGGACGAAGCTTCCGGGCTGTGCTTGGCGCCGCCGTCCGCCACCGATTCGCCGAATTCGCGCAATAACTCACGTTGTTTTTTGGATAACTTCACCGGCGTCTCCACCACTACGCTGCACAGCAGATCACCGGTGGCGCCGCCGCGTACCGGCCGAATGCCCATGCCGCGAAGCCGAAACACTTTGCCGGTTTGGGTAGCTTCGGGAATCTTGAGCTGCGCCCGCCCGGTCAGTGTCGGAACTTCCAGCTCACCGCCCAGCGCCGCGGTGACAAAGCTGATGGGAACAACACAGTGCAAGTCCGGCCCGTCTCGCTCGAAAAACTCATGTGGGCGCACGTTGATCTGCACATAGAGGTCGCCCGCGGGTGCGTTTTTCTCGCCCGGCTCGCCCTCGCCGTTCAGACGAATGCGATCACCCGTGTCCACACCCGCCGGCACTTTGACTTCCAGGGTTTTTTCGTTGCGAACCTTGCCGGCACCGCGGCAGCTTCGGCAAGGATCCGAAATCTGCGTGCCGCGTCCGCGACAGTGCGGACAGGTCTGTTGCAAGACAAAAAACCCTTGTTGAACTCGCACCTGTCCGTTGCCGCCACACGTCGGACAGGACGGCGGCGGTTGGCCGTCGGCGGTGCCATGGCCGTTGCACGTCTGGCAATCCTGCACGGTAGGAATACGGATGGATTGAACGGTTCCGCTGGCGGCCTGCTCGAGCGTCAAATCCATGGAATAACGCAAATCAGCCCCGCGCCGTGGGCCGCTGCTGCGGCTGCCGCCGAAGATATCGGAGAACACATCGCCGAACAGATCAGAAAACCCGCCGCCGCCGAATCCGCCGCCGCCGCCGGTGCGATCCAGACCCTCATGCCCGTGGCGATCATAAATGGCGCGTTTCTGATCGTCGCTGAGAACCTCGTAGGCCTCGCTGGCTTCCTTGAATTTCTCTTCCGCTGTTTTATCACCCGGATTGCGATCCGGATGATATTTCATCGCCAGACGCCGATAAGCTTTTTTCAGCTCGTCTTCACCGGCCTTCTGGTTGACGCCCAGGACCTCGTAGTAGTCGCGCTTTGACATGCGTCAGTTTCCAGTTTCGGGTTTCCAGTTTCCAGAAACGCTCCAGCCGGCGGCGCCGGCTGGAACTTGGAAACGGCTTGTAATACTTGCCTTCAACATGTGGCGAACAAAGCCGCCAGTACGGGCAACTCAGCCGGTTTCAGTTTCTCCAGCGCCAAGCCGGAACCCACCGCGTCTGGAAACCGGCAACTGGAAACTGGAAGCCGCTTCATCACTTTTTCTCGTCATCCTTGACTTCGCTGAACTCGGCGTCCACCACGTCGCCGTCGGCTTGTGATGCATCCGCAGACGGCGCGCCGTCCGGTCCGGCGCCAGCCTCGGCCCCGGCTTTGGCGTAAGCTTTTTCAGCCAACTTGGCGGAAACCTCCGCCAGCGCCTTGGTCTTGGCCTCAATATCGTCCTTGTCGTCGCCCTTGATGGCTTCGCGAAGCGCGGACATCGCACTTTCGATATTGGACTTCTCCTCAGCTTCAACCTCGGCTTCCATTTCCTTGAGCGATTTCTCGACGCCGTGCAATAACTGATCCGCCTGATTACGGGCGTTAATCAGCTCGTTGAACTTGCGATCATCCTCGGCGTGCGCCTCGGCGTCCTTCACCATTTGTTCGACTTCGGCATCGCTCAGGCCCGAATTGGCGGTGATGCGGATGCTCTGCTCCTTGCCGGTGGCCTTGTCCTTGGCCGAGACGTGCAGAATGCCGTTGGCGTCGATATCGAAAGTGACTTCCACCTGCGGCATGCCGCGCGGCGCCGGCACGATGCCTTCCAGATTGAACTGGCCGAGCTTCTTGTTGGCGTTGGCGACTTCGCGCTCGCCCTGAAACACCTGAATCGTCACCGCGGTCTGATTGTCTTCGGCGGTGGTAAAGGTTTCCGACTTGCGGGTGGGGATGGTGGTGTTCTTCTCGATCAGCTTGGTCATCTTGCCGCCGAGGGTTTCAATGCCCAAGGAAAGCGGCGTCACGTCCAGCAGCAATACGTCTTTGACGTCGCCGGCCAGCACCGCGCCCTGAATCGCCGCACCGGAAGCCACGGCTTCATCGGGATTGACGTCCTTGCGCGGATCGCGGCCGAACAGCTCCTTGACCGCTTCCTGCACCTTCGGCATACGGGTCTGACCGCCGACCAGAATCACCTCCTGAATCTCCGAAGCCTTGAGACCGGCATCCTTGAGCGCGGTCTGGCAGGGCGCCAGCGTGCGCTGGATCAGATCTTCCACCAGCGCTTCGAGCTTGGCGCGCGTCAGCTTCAGATTCAAATGCTTGGGGCCGGAGGCGTCCGCCGTCACGTAGGGCAGATTGATTTCGGTCTGGGTGGTGCTGGACAGCTCGATCTTGGCTTTTTCCGCCGCTTCCTTCAGACGTTGCAGCGCCAGCGGATCCTTTTTCAGATCGATGCCCTGCTCTTTCTGGAACTCCGATGCGATGTAGTCGATCACGCGAAGGTCAAAGTCCTCACCGCCAAGGAAGGTATCGCCGTTGGTGGACAGCACTTCGAACTGATGCTCGCCATCCACTTCCGCAATTTCGATAATGGAAATATCGAAGGTGCCGCCGCCCAGGTCATACACCGCAACCTTGCGATCACCCTTGACCTTGTCCATGCCAAAAGCCAGCGCCGCGGCGGTGGGTTCGTTGATGATGCGCTTGACCTCCAGACCGGCAATCTTGCCGGCGTCCTTGGTGGCCTGACGCTGCGAATCATTGAAGTAGGCCGGCACCGTGATCACCGCCTCGGTCACCGGCTCACCCAGGTAATCCTCAGCGGTCTTCTTCATCTTCATCAGCACCTGCGCGGACACTTCCGGCGGCGCCATCTTCTTGTCCTTGACCTGCACCCAGGCGTCGCCGTTGGGCGCCTTGACGATCTTGTAGGGCACCATGTCGATGTCCTTCTGCACCACCCCGTCTTCAAAACGACGGCCGATCAGTCGCTTGACCGCGAACAGGGTGTTGTGCGGATTGGTCACCGCCTGGCGTTTGGCGGAACGGCCGGTGATGACCTGCCCGTCGTCGGCATAGGCGACGATGGACGGCGTGGTGCGTTCACCTTCTGCGTTTTCAATGACTTTGGGGTTGCCGCCTTCCAGCAGTGAGACACAGGAATTGGTCGTGCCTAAGTCGATTCCGATAATTTTGGACATGGTCCGCTCCGATTAAATTGTTTGACTGTTGAATTGGGGTCAGCGGGCCTGATTCAAGCCCCGGCCTCGGGGTCTTTGGGGGCTGGTGCCCTGGCGACGATGACCATCGCCGGACGCAGCAGACGCTCGTGCAATCGATACCCCTTTTGCACCACATTGAGCACGTGATTGGGCGCCACTTCCGCAGACTCCACCATGCTCATGGCTTCGTGGAAGTCCGGGTTGAAGGCCTCTTTTTCTGGATTGACCTGATGCACGCCATGCTTGCTGAGCAGGCTTTCAAGCTGTTTCCAGGTGAGGTCCATGCCTTCGGCCAAGGCCTCGGCCTTGGCATCGGGTTCAGCGGCGGCCTTGAGGCCCAGCTCCAGACTGTCGGCGACGCCGAGCAAATCCGAAAACACCCGCTCGGCGCCAAACTTGGAGGCCGAGGCAACCTCTCGTTCCGCCCGCTTGCGGACGTTTTCGGCCTCGGCAACAGCCCGCACCTGGGCGTCCTTGGCGTCACTGGCCGCTTTCTCGGCGGCGGCCAGTTTCTTCTTCAAGTCTTCGATCTGGCTCAGGACATCCAGCGTATCCTGCAGGGGTGCTTCGTCAGCCGGGTCGGCCGATTCGGGCGCGTCGTTCATCATGGGGCAGCGTTCCAATGTTGGGCATGTGCGTGGCTTGCCCGATAGCTGGGGACGGCCAACTGAATTTCAAGCGCCGAAGTGGCGATTTGCCGAACTTTTGATGAAATTGCCGCGTTTTGAGTTCAATTCTCGGCGTCAAGACGCGCACTCAAGGCACGCGCGGTCTCCGAAACCAGCGGAATGATGCGGTTGTAGGCCATGCGCGTGGGTCCGATCACACTCAGGCGACCAGCGATTTCGCCGTTGACGTAGTACGGCGCGGTGACCACGCTCATTTCGTCCAGCACGCGGTAGCCGGACTCCTCACCAATGAAAATCTGCACGCCTTCGGCGTCAAGACATTGGTCGAACAGGTTCAACAGATCGCGCTTGCGGTCCAGCACCTCGAACAGGCCGCGCAAGCGCTTGACGTCGGCAAGCTCTTGAAACGCCAACAGGTTCGCGCCGCCGGCAAAGACGTAGTCTCCGCTTTGATCGCTTTGCATGGCTTGCGCGGCCATTGCCGCGGCTTCGCGCAAGGTGACGTTGATACGGTGCTGAACCGCCACCGCCTCGTCCGCCAAGGCACGCCGCAGATTCAGCAAGTCGTGCCCGGCGAATTGTTCGTTGATCATGTTGGCGAACTGCTCGAGTTCGTCGGCGCCATAGGGCCGGGGTGTCCGCAACACGCGGTTCTGAACCTCATGCTCGTTGACCACCAGAATCGCCAGCACCCGATTGCCGGACAGTGGCAGGAACTCAATACGGCGCAGCAACGCCATGTTCTTGCGCGGCACCGTCACCACGCCGGCCATCGCGGTCAAACGCGACAACAGATTACTGGCCGCCTGCAATACATCAGCGGGCGAAGCCGCCGATTGCAGCAGCGCCGAGGCGATCTGGTCACGCGCGCTTTGATTGAGCGTCTCCGGCGTCAATAACTGATCGACAAAATATCGATAGCCGCGTGCGGTCGGAATGCGGCCGGCCGAGGTATGCGGCGATGCCACCAGCCCCAACTCATCCAGATCCGCCATGACATTGCGGATGGTGGCCGGCGACAGATCCAGCTCGCCAGCGCGTGACAGGGTGCGCGAGCCGACCGGTTGGCCGTCGGCAATGTATCGCTCCACCAACAGGCGGAGCAATTCGGCGGCGCGTGAATCCAGCGGCGCGGGTTGGGACATGATGGAATGACGCTGGGCTTTTGCCGACGCTAGCAATCGCCGAAAATTCCTGTCAAGCCACGACTTGGCATCGTGTACAGTGTCGCGCCAGTTTTCTTGCGTTCGGACAAGTTCATGGGCTCTTTTTCCATTGTGGGGCTGATCGGCAAACGACGCGATCCGAGCCTGAACCCGCTCATCGCTTCCTTGTGCGAGCTGTTGCAGGCACGCGGCTGCGAGGTGCTGGTCGAACGCAGCAAGGCGTCCAGCGCCATTGATCCCAGGCTGTTGGTGGAAACCGAGGAGATCGCACGCCGCGCCGACCTGGCCATCGTGGTCGGTGGTGACGGCACGTTGCTGGGCGTGGGCCGGACACTGGCCGCGGCCCAAGTCCCCATTCTGGGCATCAACCAGGGGCGACTCGGCTTCATGGTGGACATCCCGCCCGAAGGCATGCAGGACGCCATTTGCGCCGTTCTCGACGGTGATCACGACTCCGAGGAACGCCTGATTCTGAGCGCAACGCTGGAACGCAATGGAGAAAAGGATCGCAAAGTCAGAACCTCCGTCAACGACGTGGTGATCCGCAATCAGGCCACGATTCGCATGATTGAATTCGAAACCTGGATGGATCGCGAATTCATCAGCAGCCATCGCGCCGATGGCATGATCATCTCCAGCCCCACCGGCTCCAGTGCCTATGCGCTTTCCGGCGGCGGACCGCTGTTGCATCCGGCGCTGTCCGCGTTTTCGCTGGTGCCGATCTGTCCGCATACGCTTTCGGATCGCCCCATCGTGGTGTGCGGCGAGCAACGCATCAGAGTGATCGTCCGCGGCAGCCAGCGCGCACAGGCGATGGTCACCTTTGACGGGCAACTCAGCGAAACGCTGGACCCTGGAGACGTGGTGGAGGTCACCCGCGCACCTTATGCGCTGAAGCTGATTCACCCACCCGGCTACAGCTATTTCAGCATTCTGCGCAACAAGCTGCGCTGGGGACGCGGCCCGGACAAACCGGCCGAACGCGCCTGAACCCGACACCGACATGCTGCAACAACTGAGCATTCGCAATCTGGCGACCATCGAGCGCATCGATGTCGAGTTTGAAGCCGGTTTGATCGTCCTGTCCGGCGAAACCGGCGCCGGCAAGTCGATTCTGATCGACGCCCTGGGCCTGGTGCTGGGCGCGCGTGCGGACAGCCGTCTGGTTCGTGGCGGTTGCGACAAAGCCGAAGTCATCGCCCATTTTTCCCTGCCGGACGCATCAGCGGTGGTCACGGCCTTGCGCGAACAGGACCTGCAGGACGAAGACGCACCGGATCTGTGCAGCCTGCGACGCGTACTCACCGCCGACGGTCGCGCGCGCGCCTATGTGAATGGTCATGCGGTTTCGGCGGCTGTGCTGCGCAAGCTCGCCGATGGCCTGGTCGAAATCTTCGGCCAGAATGAAAGCCAGACCTTGCGCCAACGCGCGGTGCAACGAAGCCTGCTGGATGAATTCGGCGTGGATGCCGGCATGCTGGAAGCGGTTCGAGTCGCGGCGCAACAATGGCTGCGGCTGGAACAACAGGTTCAAGCCGCCAGTCAGGCCGGTCAGATCACCCCCGAGCGCATCGCCGAAGTTCGGCAAGCCGTGCAGGAGCTGGACTCGCTGGCGCTGCAAGCCGATGAGCTGGAGACACTCAGCGATGAGCAAACCGCCCTGTCCCACTCCGCACAGCTGATTCACGACGGCGGCCGGGTATTGGAGCAGCTGTATCAGGCCGAAAACAGCGTACACGACGCATTGAGCCAATCCGCCTCAACGCTGGCCGAGCTGGCCGATATCCTGGCCGACTTCTCTGAAGCGCAGGCATTGACCGAACAGGCTGCGGTACAGGTTCAGGAAGCCGGTCAGGCGCTGTCTCGCCTGATTGATGGCCTGGAAACCAACCCTGAGCGCTTGAGCGCGGTCGAAGCGCGCCTGAGCGCCATTCACGATCTGGCGCGCAAGCACCGCTGTCAACCGCCACAGCTGCGCGAACATCACCAACGCATCACGCAACAACTGGCGCAATTCGAAAACGCGGACCAGCACCTGGCAGCGCTGCGCACGAAGCAATCCGAGGCTCTGCACGAATACCGAGCTTGCGCCAGCAAGCTCCACGATCAACGCGCGGCGGTCGGCCAACGGCTGGGCGTCGAAATCAGCGAACGCGCCAAGGGCCTGGGCATGCCCAACGCCCGCTTCGTGGTCGCTGTGGATGCGCAGACCGCGCGCGACCCGCGCGTGGAAGGTGACGATGAAGTCCGTTTTGATTTCTCCGCCAACCCGGGTCAGCCGCCCAAGCCCTTGGCGCAAGTGGCATCCGGCGGAGAGCTATCGCGCATCTCGCTGGCGTTGCAGGTCGCCTTGCGCAGCCAGGCGGCGGCGCCAACCATGATCTTTGATGAAGTTGACGCCGGCATCGGTGGCTCAGTGGCGCAAACCGTGGGCGAAGCACTCGCCGGCCTGGGTGATCAACATCAGGTGCTGTGCGTCACCCATCTGGGCCAGGTCGCCGCCAAAGCGCATCAACACCTTCAGGTCAGCAAGACGGTGCGTGACCAACAAACCTTCACCGACCTTGTGAACCTGGACCACGCCGGGCGCATCGACGAGATTTCGCGCATGATCGGCGGTCAGAAAATCACCAAGGCCACGCGAACCATGGCGCTGGAGATGATGCGCAAAAAACCCGCCTGATCGCTCAGTTGCGGTTTTCGTTGCTCGCCTTGACGTAAAGCACCAGACTGTGACCGACGATGCGGTAACCGTGTCGCTCGGCAACCTGCTCCTGCAAACGCTCGATTTCCTCGCTGACAAACTCGATCACCTGGCCCGAATCCACGTCCACCATGTGATCGTGATGATCGCCGCGATCCAGCTCGAACACCGCGTGGCCGTCTTCGAAATTGTGACGCTTGACCAGCCCTGCCTGTTCAAACTGAGTCAGGACGCGGTACACCGTGGCCAGACCAATATCCTCATCGTCCTTGATCAACTGCCGGTAAATGTCCTCCGCGGACATGTGCCGCGCGTCATTGTTGTCCAGCATCTCCAGAATCTTCAGACGCGGCAGCGTCACTTTGAGTCCGGCATTTTTCAGGTCGTTGGATTCCACGTTTGGCTCAGTCGCATTGGGTTCGCGGTATTATCCGCGTTCGATTCCTTGCGGCAAGCTCACCCCGTTCATGCGCCACGTCCTGTTGTCCCTCGTTTTCGCCGGTCTTTGTGGCTGTCAGATTGTTTACAAGCTCCCCACCCGCCAGGGCAATGTCTACGACCAGAAGGACTTGCAAAAGATCCAGCTGGGCATGACGCGCGAGCAAGTTCATTTCGTTCTCGGCACCCCCATCGCCACCAGCCCGTTCCGCGAGGATCGCTGGGACTACGTTGGCTATTACAAATCGCCGCGCGGCCAGGTGATCACGCGCACCGTCAGCCTCTATTTTGAAGGCGACACACTGGCACGCGCCGAAGGCCTGGAGCTGGACAAGGACGCCGGCAATATCGCCGATCCGGAGGCAAAAACCGCCGTCGAGCGCGAACAGGGCGCATCCGATGCTGGCGCCGAAGCCTCCCAGGACGACCAAACCAGGGATGCGGCGACGGCCGAAAAGGCAACAGCCACCGACAGCCACACCCGAACCCCGTCAGAGGACGAATCGACGCGTCAGGACGCAGATTCAACCACCGGCGATCCAGCCGCGCCCAAGGCTTCAGACACCACCGGGAACCCGTCGGATCCGGATGATGCAACCGAAACCGACGCCGAGGACGGCGAGGACGGCGTGACACAAGACGCTGCGGAAAAAGCATCGACGTCGGCTGAACAAGCGTAAAGCCGCGGAACGGCGCTCATGCGCCCGTCATGCGGGTGAACGCCGGACATGACCACTCAAGCGCCGTCGGCTCAAGGTTCAAGCACCTGACGCGCGCTTGGCGCGGGCAGCCCTTTGTTTTCTGACAACCTTCGGATCAGCGCGCAGCGGCCGGTAGATTTCAACGCGGTCGCCGGGTTTGAGCACCTCGCTCGCCGCCCGGATTTTGCCAAACACACCGACCTTGTGCGCATCCAGATCAATCTCCGGGAATCGGTCCAGCAGTCCTGATTGTTCGATTGCCTGCGCCATGGTTGTGCCATCAGGCACGTCCAGGCGCAACACGGTCTGCGTATCCGCCAGGGCGTAGACAACTTCGATTGGAATCAGATCGGGCTTCAAGGCAATTCCCAGAACATCTACTCGGACCAGAATTCGGCCAGCCAGTGAAATGTACCGAAGCCGTGTAATAGCACGACCAGCAGAACGATGCGTGCCGGATAGCGCAAGGCATATAACCACGGCTGATAAAACACCCGATCACGCTTGCCCCACAACGCGCGACTGAGCTCGGGCGGCAACACGCGCGCAACCAGCACGCACAGAAACAAGCCACCGACCGGCACCAACACGAAACTGGTCAGGAATTGCATCCACTCAAAGAAGTTCTGGCCAGCCACGCGCATGTCCGCCATTTGGCCGAAGGACAGCAAACTGCCGATACCCAGCGTCCAGATCACGATTGCCGCACCCACCGAGGCAAACACGCGGGTCTGACGGTGACGCTCCATCAAGCGCCGGGTAACGGGTTCGAGCAAGGCGGTTGCGGCCATCAAGGTCACCAGAAACAACAAACCGTAGAACAGGCCGGCGATCGCGGCCCCCAAGCCACCGGCGGCAATGGCGTGGGGAAAATCCTGGAACAGAAACACCAGGCCACCACTCGACTCGATGCCGGCCTGATCCAGCACCATCAACAGGGCAAATCCCACGATCAGCCCGAACAGGGTATCGATCACCGCCACCGCGCCCGCCAAGCGAACCAGATTGACATCGCTGGGCAGATACCCGCCCAGCATCATCATGGCGCCCAACCCCAGCCCGAGGGTGAAAAACGCCTGATACAGCGCCTCCAGCGCGCCGCGCCAGCCCAGGCGCCCGAGGTCCGGCATCGTCATTTGGTGCCAGACCGCGCCGATATCACTGCCGATCATGGCCAGCGCAAGCAACAGCACCGACAACACCAGAACCGCCGGCAGCAACTGTCTGCAGGCACGTTCGATGCCATCACGAAAACCGTAGGAGACGATGACCGTGGTCACAACCATGAACAGCGTGTGCCAGGCCAGGCTCCGCTCCGGATCACGCGCCAAAGAAAGGAAGGTCACGCGGGCTCCTTCGGCGTCCAGGTGCCCCAGGACACCGGCAACCCCGCGAAACAGATACCCCAAACTCCACCCGGCGATCACGCTGTAATACGACAACACGATCACCGCGCAACAAATCATCAACAAACCGAGCCAACGCCAGGCCCGCGTCGATCGCCCGGCCTGCGCCAAACGACGAAAACCCGCGCCCAGATCGTCGCGCATCCACCGCCCCAGCGACCACTCGGTGATCAGCAATGGAATGCCAACCACCAGCAGGCACAGCAGGTAGACGGCCAGAAACAGAACGCCGCCGTATTCGCTCATCATGTAAGGCAGACGGGCGCTGTTGCCGATACCCAATGACGCACCGACCGCCACCGCCAGAAAGGCGCCGGGGGACGACCAGTAGCCGAAACTGCTTTCGCGGATGTGCATGCGGCCAAGTTTAGCCCGCTGATCAAACAGCCAGCCGTATACTGCGCTGATGAAAGGAAAAAAAGAGCCGGCGCGTTCCACAGCGGCCGCATCGAGAATCGCCGTCAACCGCAAGGCCAAGCACGATTACTTCATTGAGCAGACTTACGAGGCAGGTCTGGCGCTGAGTGGCTGGGAAGTCAAGAGCCTGCGCGCCGGCAAGGCGCAAATCACCGAGGCCTACGTCATCATCAAAGCCGGCGAGGCTTTTCTCATCGGTGCTCACATCACACCGCTGGAACAAGCCTCGACACACGTCCGCCCCGATCCGACCCGCACCCGAAAGCTGTTGCTGCACGCCAGCGAACTTTCAAGCTTGATCGGCAAAGTCGAACGTGCCGGCTACACCGTCGTCCCCCTGGATCTGCACTGGACGCGCGGTCGCGCCAAACTTTCCATCGGCCTGGCCAAGGGCAAGAAGCAGCACGACAAGCGCGCCGACATCAAACAGCGCGACTGGGACCGGCAGAAACAACGCCTGCTCAAGTCGAAATAGTTTCTCGGACCACCACTGAACCAAAGCGAATCGTGATAGTCTGAAGCGGTACACGGGGCTGATCTGGGCTCGACAACGGTGCAGAACTCCAACGTGCATGCCGAGCTGCATGGCCGCTCGCTAAACGCTGTGCAAACTAGCTTAGTTGCGAACGACTCCAACTACGCCCTCGCCGCTTAAATCCGGTGAGCGGTTGACCAAGCGGTGTCGATGCCCTTGAATCAGCCGTCGACTCTCATCGACTCGTGGAAAAGCCCGCCCTTGGCCGATCCGCTAAACCTCTAAGGGGATAAGCAATCACGATCCCTGCCCGTCGGGGAGTGTGCGTCGAAAATCCAAAGACCGGGCTAAGCATGTAGAGCGGAAGAGGGAACGCTGTTGGACGCGGGTTCGAATCCCGCCAGCTCCACCATCTGAAGATTCAAAGCCGTCTCCGGACGGCTTTTTCTTTATCTGAAACAGCTAGATATAGAAGATTTCTCGTCCAATCCAGTCTAACGAGCTCCGTTGACATCCGGGGGCAACTGGGGGCAACATCCGGGGCAAGTGCTGTATGCCTCGCTTGAGTTGCCCCGAACATGCCCTTGACTGACACCGCCATTCGCAACGCGAAACCTGCCGGAAAGGCCAAGCGGATGTTCGATGGCGGGGGCCTGTACCTCGAAGTTGCCCCCAGTGGGGGCAAGTGGTGGCGGCTTAAGTACCGCTTCGGGGGCAAGGAAAAGCGGTTGTCGCTGGGCGTCTACCCCGATGTCTCGCTGAGAGATGCCCGCGAGCGGCGGGACGAGTCCCGCAAGCTGCTCGCCAACGACATCGATCCCAGCGAACACCGCAAGGCCAAGAAGGCGGCGCAGGACGAGCGCGCCGGCAACAGCTTCGAGGTCGTCGCCCGCGAGTGGTACGCGAAGCATTCGCCGAACTGGGCCACGAACCACGGCAACCGGATCATCCGCCGGCTTGAGCGAGACATTTTCCCGTGGCTGGGGAGCAAGCTCGTAGCCGAGATCACCCCGCCCCAGCTTCTGGAAGTCATCCGCCGCATCGAGCAGCGCGGCGCGTTGGAAACGGCCCACCGTGCCCTTCAAAACTGTGGTCAGGTGTTTCGCTACGCGATCGCCACCGGCCGGGCCGAGCGCGACCCCTCCGGCGATCTGCGCGGCGCCCTGCCGCCGGTCAAGAGCCGGCACTTCGCCGCCGTCACCGAACCGGACCAAATCGCCGCCGTGCTGCGAGCCATCGACGGTTACGAAGGCACCCTCCCGGTACGCTGCGCCCTGCGCCTCGCGCCGCTGGTCTTCGTGCGCCCCGGCGAGCTGCGCAAGGCCGAGTGGGCGGACATCGACCTGGACGCCGCCGAATGGCGCTACACCGTCACCAAGACCAATACGCCGCATATCGTGCCCCTGTCCCGCCAGGCCGTGGCCATCCTGCGCGAGCTGCAACCGCTGACCGGACGCGGACGCTACGTTTTCCCCAGCGCCCGGAGTGCAAGCCGCCCCATGAGCGACAACGCCGTGCTGGCCGCCATGCGCCGCATGGGCATCGGCAAGGATGAAATGAGCGGCCACGGCTTCCGGGCCATGGCACGCACCATCCTGGATGAAGTGCTCGGCTTCCGGCCCGACTACATCGAGCACCAGCTTGCCCACGCCGTGCGCGACCCGAACGGGCGCGCCTACAACCGCACCGCGCACCTGCCCGAACGCCGCAAGATGATGCAGGCATGGGCGGACTACCTCGACAAGCTGAAGGCCGGGGCGAAGGTGATCCCCCTCCACGAGAACCGCAGCGCCTGACCGCTTTCAGGGAGCCCCTCCGGGGTGGGTGAGGCGGATCAAGGCAAAGCACTGCTTTGCCCCGCCGAACGCCCGGAGGCGAAGCCGGAGGGCCGGGCCGGGCAGCGGGGCGCGAGCATGGGGAGCGGAAGCCGCGCAGCGGCTGAAGCCCCACGCGCAGCGAGCCGCCGGGCGGGCGGGGGAAAAACAAGCGGAGGCAATTGACACATAATGCAAATTATGCGGGCGCAAGCCGGACTGCACGGAGCGAAGCGGAGTGCTGCGCATAATTTCCAGCATTATGTTCCATTGCCGACCACCGACCCTGGTTGGGTAGGCCGCACCGGACCTTTACCGAAGCCGCAGACAATTGGGGGCGGGACAAATCCGCCGGGAGCGGATTTGGACGCACGCAGTGCGCCCGAAGGGAGCGCGCCAGGGATGGCGCGCATCAAAGCGCAGCGCCGTGCGGGGGCGCGGCAGGCTGGGCGCAAGCCGAGCCTGCCAGTGGCCCCGCGCAAGCGGCAACGAAGGGAACCCAGGCCGGCCGAAGCCGCCGAGCCGGTTGCGAAGCATCCGGCGGCGCTTGAGCCCGGCACGGCGTAGCCCGCTGCGGAGCCGCAAGCCCTTGGCCCCGTCTTCCGGGGCGAAGGGCGCCGTGGCGGAGCGCGGGCGGTAACGAAGGGGCCAAGCGTCGAACGGAGCCACGGAGCCAGTCTGCCGGAGCTTGCGGAGGCAGTCTGGCGGCCCTGACGGTGGCACGGCGCAGCCCGGCGCGGCGCTTGCCGGCGCAGCATGCAAGCGGCGTGACGGGCGGTCTAGGCAGGATCTGCCGACGGGATCGAACTTGATTTTGCGACGCAACGGGCCTAGTATTGACTCAACACGGCCCCTTTCGGTTGAACCGCTCCGGCGGGGATACTGCTAAGGGGTTTTTTATTGGCTGGCGAAGCTACCAATCGTGCTCCCAGCCATCGGGCGCGCCCATCCCCGCCAGGTTCAAGCTCAGGTGATCCAGATCGGGAAAGGTCTGCAGGTGCGCCTTCACGCGCTCAGGCCAGCTCGAGCTCGGGTTCACCACCTGCAGCAAATGCCGCGCAATGCGCAGCAGCAGGTAGCATCGGGCGCGGAGGTGGGAATCATCCTCGAACGGCCCCACCCAGGTAACCTCCCCCATCGACGGCAGTTTCGGCTGATCCACGATATTCCGGTTCCACAGCCGACTGTGGTGCGCACAAACATTGCGCAGGTAGTTCAGGCTTCGCAGCCAGGTCGCGAACGTGCGGCCATTATGGACGCCATACTTCGCCGAGATCGCATCCTGCTCCGCTTCCCGCATCCCGGCGTAGAGACGCGACATTGTTCCGAAGTCCCAAACCTCGCACGCCACCCAGATAATCAGCGGCAAACCGTACTTGCTCTTGTTGTGGCGAACGAACTCTTCCTTGGATTCATTGATCAGGCGAGCATGCCTGCCAAGCCATTCGTGATGCCGGGTCACGCCTTTGCCGTTATTCAGGTCCCGGCTGAAACTGTCATGGAACAGCTCCGGGCGCAGGTAAGCAACAGGATCGATCTCGCCAAGGGTGTGGGAAATATCGACCCTCAGAGCAATCTCGATCCGCTCCAGCGCATCCATGGCCAGAAGCCGTAGCTTCTTGTCGAAGACATAGAGCTTGACAGCGTCTTCAAAACGGGCTCCCGGCCGAAACTGGTCCAGGGCGAGGGTCACGACTTTCCGCTGCTTCTTGGCTGGCTTCCGGCCCTGCTGATCCAGGTACATGAAAGGACCGGACCGCTCCCGGAAGGGATACCAGTAGCCGCTGAGCCGGTAGTAGCCAATGCGCTGCAAATAATCCAGCGCCCTGGACCGATCCGTAACGGCCAACCCACGCGAAATCAGCAGGTCCAGTTGCTCCTCATAGCTTTTCCAGGGCTTGGCGATTTCCTCCCGAGACATTCCGCGGCCACCTCAGCCCTTTTCAACCCTGAAGAACAAGACCGGCGAAACTATCCCCGCCGCGCTCCTCATCGAACCACAACCTTCCAACACGCCGGTTCGAAGCACGCGTTCCGCCGCGAAGACACTCCCCCGCTCATGCATTGGCGGCCCGCCCAACCACATCCATCAGCTTGGCATAGTCCGTGACCACGTCATATTTGACGCGATCCTCGGTGATCCGCTGACTGATTTCATCGAAGAACTTTCGGGCGCACTCGATCTTCGTCTTCTCGATCTCGCGCAGTTTCATCGACGACATCGTGCCCTTGGTTTCCGCGACGAAGTAGATGTGCCGGACGCTGCCGGCCTTGAAGGAAATCGCCCAGTCCGGGTTGTAGTCGCCAACGGGGGTCGGAATCAGGAAGCCGCGGGGCAGCTTGGCGTAGACAACCACCTCGCTGCTTGTGTCCAGCTCTTTGACGAATTTCCGCTCCACATCGGAGTCCGTGATGGCGTAATCGTAGACGTGGTTCTTGAGCTTCTCCGTTGCGCGGGAGAAGTCCTGCCCGGTCTGGTTGGCGGTGAAGATGTCGGTGTCGTAGCGATCATCGACCTCGTTGTACGCCAGGCGCTCGATGACCATGGCGGCTTTCTGCTCGGCAATCAGGCGGGAGGCTTCGGCAATGAAGTGCTCCGGATTCTTGCGAAACTGCTCGAAGACGGCCGACTGTATCTGGCTGAATATCGCCGCCGTGGTGTCTCGGGTGAGCCGGGCGTTTTCCGCCACCTTGCCGATGAGGTCATACTTCACTAGCGAATGGATGGAATCGCCGTACTCGGTCGTGGTTTCCTGAACGGCAAAGCCGTCCCCGCCGCGAAGCTGCTCATCGGTCAGGCCATCCTGCTGAAGCCCGGCCTGAACGGTGTACTGCAACGGGGTGACACGCAACTCCCTGTCCAGTGCGCTGACACATTTCCTGATCAGCTCCGCTGAATCAAATTCCACCCGGTACACGGCCTTGCGATTGATGCGCGTCCACAGCGCCTGGAATTCCTTCTTCTCGAAGTTTGCATTGAGCGGGTTGATCTTGGGCTTGCGACCGTCGTCCACCTGCGGTAGCTGGGCGTCGCTGAAGACGCTGTCGATCAGCTGGAATACCTGGTCAGCATAGGGCGTCAGCTCTTCCGGTAGCTCGGCCAGGGTGCCGGTGGCCTTCGCATCGTGGTAGGCGTCGGCGATCTGGTCGGCATCGTCGGTGTAATCGTGCTTTACCAAATAGCGGTAGATCTGCTTCGCCATGGCGGCGGTGACTTCGACTGGCCCCTCGTCGGTGGTGAGCAGCTTCCCGGTGAAATACGCCTCGGTCGCCTGACGCGGCCGGGACGACAGAGTTTCCGAAATCTCCTTCTGCAGGCCCGCCACGAAGTCCTTGTAGCTTTCACTCGCCACCACCGTCAGCACATTGATGTCGTGCACAACGGCCGGATGATCCATGCGGTCACCGTGCTGATCAACACTCAGGCGCAGCCCCCGGCCAACTTCCTGGCGGCGGGAAATGGTGTTGTCGCTGTGTTTGAGCATGCACATGACGAACACGTTCGGATTGTCCCAGCCCTCGCGCAACGCGGAATGAGAGAAGATGAAACGGGTCGGCTCGGCAAAGTCCAGCAAGCGTTCCTTGTCCTTCAGGATCAGGTCGTAGGCGTCCACGTCATCGGAATCGACCGAATGAGCGCCGACCGCCGGATCCTTGAGCCGGTTGGTCTTCTTGTCGATTGAGAAGTAACCATTGTGCGTTTTGGCTGGCTCGATATTATCCAGGTACTTCCGATACGCCTCGTTATCAATCGCCAGCTCCGACAGGTACTCATCCCTGAGCAGCGCGTACTCCTCCTCAAACACGCGGGCGTACTCGCCTTTCTCATCGGCCTGATCGTAGTCGCGGTACTTTGCCACCTCGTCGATAAAGAACAGGGACAGCACTTTGATGCCCTGGGCGAAGAGCTGTTTTTCCTTGTCCAGATGCGCCTTGATGGTCTCGCGGATCTGAATGCGCCGGATGTCGCGTTCGGTGACATCGCCGCTGGCCTCGCCAGCCTTCAATACCTCACCGTTGGTGAACTCCACCGTATCGTTGACCGCATCGACCTGGCTGATGGTGAATCCCCGGTACTGATCCAGCTCACCCGATTCGACGAACAGGTCATCACGGAATGCCAGCCGCCGAAGCTGCCGTTTGATCTCGCCCGACTTCAGCTTCACTTCCAGCTCGACACGAGCCATGGGGGCCTGCTTCGAGATGTCTATGCCTTCCAGGTAGAGGTAGGCATTGGTCCCGGCCAGGCCACGGGTCTGAATGCCGCGCACGGCGATCTTCTTCACCAGCTTCTGGTTGTAGGCATCGAGCGCGTCCAGGCGGTGCACGCGATTATGCTGGGTTCGATGCGTGGCCGAGTAACGGAGGATAAACAGTGGCTTGAATTTGGGCAGCGCCGCCCTCGTAGCATTGCCTTCCATCTTCTGCGGCTCGTCTAAAATAAGGACGGGGCGGTTGGATGCGATTACGTCGATGGGCTTCCTCGACTGGAAGTCGTCCAATTCATCATAAATACGCCTGTTCGCCGCGGCGTTCGAGGCAAACGCCTGAATATTCATGATCATCACATTGATCCCGGCATCCGAGGAGAAGCTCTCAACCTCGTGCAGGCGCTTGGAGTTATAGATGAAAAACCGCGCCTTTTTACCGTAGCTTTCGGTGAAATGCTCGGCGGTCACCTGGAATGACTTGTACACCCCTTCGCGAATGGCAATCGAGGGTACGACGATGATGAACTTCGACCAGCCGTACCGCTTGTTCATCTCGAAAATCGACTTGATGTAGCAATAGGTCTTGCCCGTGCCGGTCTCCATCTCCACGTCGAGGTGAACGCGGGCCGCGGCCAGTGCGTCGCGCCTGTAGGCCGCGGTAACTGGCACGCGTTCGCCACGAGTGTTGAAGGTCGTGAAGTCCGTCAGGGACTGCGAGACGGGCAGGTTCTGCCGCCGCTGGACCTTCTGGATGTTCTCCAGGATCTGCACGTCGGTCAGGGCGAGGTCGGCGTTCTTGAATCCTTCCTCTAAGGCACTGGCCTGCGCCTTGCGGCCGGGGTCGATCCGGTAGGTCAGGCCAGAGGTCATGGGCTGACCGGCGAAGCAGTCGACCACGTCGTTTACGGCGTTGGTCTGATAGGGCTGGACCTTGAACTTGAGCTTCATGTCCGGCCTCAGATCGACTTGACGTCGGTTGTAGGCGCGAGCTGGCGGAAGATCTGTTCGACGTTGATCTTCACCGCGTCCGAGACGAAGCCGTTGTCGCGGAAGACCACGCGCAGGGGATCAAAGCCCGCCAGCTCCTTCACCAGATCCTCGGTGACGCCGCGGTCGAAGCAGGCGACAAGGGCGTTGTCGTCGACGAAGAACACGGTCTTGCCCTGCACCGTCTCGCGGCGGATGGGCAGCGTCAGGTCCACGCCCCAATCGACCAGCACCTGGAACAGCAGGTCCTCGGCCGTGCGGCCTTCCTTCACGTTGTCGACCATGTCGAGCAGGTCGGACTGCTTCAGCTCGTCCGGGCGGTAGTAGACGTCCTTCATGTTCGAGGTATCGACCTTCAGCACCCGGAAGCCGACATCGCGGTTCCAGTCGGGGTGGCATTCGCCTTCGAGGATTTTTTTGCCAGCGCGGCGAATGCGTTCTTTAGTGATATCAGAAATTTTCCTAAACCCGGCGCGGAACGTTTCGGACTCTTCCGGAACGTCTTCTGCGATTTGCACCGAAAGGCTTCTAAGATTCAATCCCGTAGCGGCCCCCATATCCATTGCGAAGTGGGCCGTTGTGCCAGAGCCGGCAAAGAAGTCCATCACTACATCATCACTGCAAAGCGGCACGATCGCTGCCAATTCTTTCAAAAGACGGAGTGGTTTCTTACCACTACGAAAATCGATTCCTCCTTCGTGTCGACAGTTTCCGAAGTCAGCCGCCAAATCGAGATAAGTAACGATAGGCTTCTTTTTTAACGAGTCACTCTCAAGCTTGCCCGAAGGCACACCTTGATAGTATTTTCCTTTGGTTGCCCCTTCTCTTTTGGGTCCGGTGAAGTAGCGATAATCCAGCTGGTCGTCTCCGATGCCCCAGACTTTGTATAGTACTCCGAGGCCATCGCTAACTGCTCTCCCTCCTAAGTAATCTCTGAAGAAACGGCCAGATGAGTTGCCATCTAGAATTGATCCGGTCGCCCAAATCTCCTTCAGCGCCGATGCGCTTGGCGAGACTTTATCAATTGAAAAGGTGCCCAGTTCGAAAATGTCTACTCGTTTGCCGCCCAGTTCAACCGTTCGCGGCTTGCCAACTTCAGAAACATTCCATTCAAATTTGTCATAGCTGTAGTCTTCTGTGGGTTGCACCAACGTGACGTGCGCGCGAGACTTCGCGTAAACAACGATGTTTTCGACAACCTTCTGGAAAAGCATATCTTCAACGAGAGTTTTTCCCTCGTATCTCACTTTGATCGTATAGGTCGCCAAATGATTTTCGTGACCAAAAACCTCATCACAAACTTTGGTCAAGTTTGGTAGTTCATTGTCATCAATGCTTGCGAAGATGATCCCATCATCAGCCAGAAAATTTCTAGCCAAGCGCAGCCTTGAATAAATCATAGACAGCCAGTCTGAGTGAAATCTTCCGTTGCTAGTGGGATTCGAGATCAAACGATTGCCGTCAAAATCCACTTGGTTTGAGCGCTCGAAAAATTCGTCGGAGGTCTCTGAAAAGTCATCGCGGTATACGAAGTCCTTTCCAGTGTTATACGGCGGGTCGATATAGATCATCTTGACCTTGCCCAGATAAGTCTCTTGCAACAACTTTAGCGCCTCAAGGTTATCTCCTTCGATGAACAAGTTTTGTGTGTTGTCGAAATCCACACTTTCCTCGCGGCAGGCGCGAAGAGTTTTTGCAATAGGCGCATTCGCAAGCGCCAACGCCTCTCGTTTTCCCGGCCAGTCCAACCGATACCGCTCCTGAGGCCCTTCCACGATGTGGTCGCTCAACTCCTGACGCAGCTGGTCGAAGTCCACCGCCAGACGTACCGCCCCCGTCGTCTCGTCCCGTGCCTCGGTCACGCAGCCGGGGAACAGCTCGCGGATCTTCGCGATGTTGTCCTGGCTCAAATCGGGGCTGTGCATCTTCAGCTTATCGAGGGTCGGTTTGTCAGTCATGTTGCTCTTTTCCTTCAATAGTTGTTTCTCGCAAGGTGTCGAGTTCCACCTTCAACGCCCGTAGCTGGCGGTTGAGCTCGACCTTGCGGTTGAATTGTTTTTCCCGCTGAATACGGGCTTCGAGCCGCCAGCATTCACGCTGCATAGTGGTAATACGGCCCTGGCGCTCCACCAGCGCCGACATGGACTCGCCCGGGCGGTGCTGAATGGGGAGAAGCTCGCACAGGAGCTGCTCATAAAGGCGCGGTAAATCCAGCGCCACCGGCAGCGGTGCCCGGGGTGTATCCGCCGGCAGCCAGTCGGTGGCGAAGTAGTCCAAGATCACCCATTTACTGGCATCCGCCTCGCTGGGCCGCTTGTAGGTGGCCGCTACCCGAATGGCATCACGGTTTGCGCCGTCCTTACGGTTGATGGTCAGCTCGAAAATCAGGGGGAAGCCGATGGCGCGGTCGATGCACTTCAACACCTCAACCGGCAAGCCATCGCTCACCCCGGCCGGCTTCAGCGCCACACGGAATATCTGAATCTCCGGCACCGCCTTGCTGCCTTTCAGGTTCAGGGTCTCCGGCGCCAGCTTGTACTGCCAGGTGATTCGCGCCAGCTGAGATGTGAGCTGATCGCGCACGCGCCGACTAGGCGCACCAGACACCATAATGCGATTCTTGGGCACCACCCGGCCCACGCGCGCACGCTCGGGGTAGTCGATCAGCGCTGGATGGCCCGCTTCAGTCATTCGGCGAATTGCTCCAGGGCTTCGGTGTCGTACTCTTCCTTCTCGAAAGCCTGGTTGACCTGCTTGCCCATGGCTTTTTCGATCAGTGCGGCCAGGCGGTGTCGGCGATCTTCGATAAAGTGCTTGAACTCGTCGGCACGGAGTAGTTGCGGGGCAATGGCATGGCTGGCCAACAAGGCATCCATCTCATCGTCACTCAGGCCCACCTGCTTTTCCTGCTGTATCCTCGGCAGATACTGGGACGGTGCATCGCCGCCGATCTTGCGATTGGCCTTGTAGGAAATGGGCGTCTTGTTGAGGATGCTGTCGTATTCATCCTTGGAAATGCCCTGATTCTCGCACCAGTTGCGCGGGAAAATATGGTGGATGTCCAGGGCAATCTCGTTGGCGTCCAGTTCACGGATGCTGGCCTTCCAGAACCAGTCCTTCGAACCTTCGCGAAGCACCAGGATATTGATGCCCTTGTAGGCGGCGCTCAGCCGGGTGCGTAGAGTATCGAAGCGTTCGGGCTGAAAGTTAGCATCGCGCACCGTGCGGGGCACGGCCTCATCATCCTCGAACCAGCGCATGAGTTCCTCATAGTCATTGGCCATGCGGGTTTCGACCGCGCCGCCGTAGAGCTCGCCCAGCACGCCACACCAGTACCAGCGGGCCAGCTTGTCGTGAATGCGCGGCTCAAGCCAGCGGTCCCCCAGGCGCGCCAGCACCGTGGCCAGCGGCACCAGTTGCGTGCTGTAGGGCAGTTCCCGGCGACTGTAGAAGCATTCCTTGCGCAAGAACTTCCCGGCCTGGCGAAAGCCGGCTTCCAGGTCGTCGGCCCACCGCTGCCAGGCGGACAAGGGGAGCTGCAGCACGTCGGCGCGCTTGGCGCTGACCGGGCGGACTTGTTTGCCGGTCTTGCCGGCGGCCAGATCCGCCTGGCGCTGTTCGTGGGTGTAGAGCAGGCTGATGGCCTGGAGGAATTCCGTAGCTTCCGTGCCTTTGAGCAATTCATCCTGTTCGATGCGCGCCTTGCGTGAATCCACGTCGCGCACCTTCGAGCCGAACCAGTCGTCCCGGAGGTTGTAGCCTTCCGCGGCATAGCTGGCGGTGATCAGCTCGAAGACGGATAGCTGCACGCCGCCGGTGTTGACCTTCTCAAAGACCAAGCAAACGGCCTCTTTGCTGGTCTCCTTCTTGAGCTGGATCACCGGAAGCTGATAGGCAGAGAAGGCGCTGATGATCTTCTCCTGGAACTGGAAGTAGGTGCCGATCTCGTCCTTGTTGTACTTGAACAGGTCAGCAACCCAATCGTTGGGTGACAGCAGCTTGTCGCAGGGGAAATACAGTTGCTGGCACTCCAGTTCACGGGTGGACAGATCCAGCTCCACATCCCGACCAAAGTTGCTGAGCAGTCTGCGATGCTCGTCCACGGCGATGACGGCTTCATCCAATGCGTGGGGCATCTCCACCGCCTTGCGGATATCGAAGTAGTAGTGGCGCTTGATCTTTTTACCCTTGGCCGTGGTGGTGCTTACAGGCGTCTCCAGCGCCAGCGCCTGGGTGAGCGTGGTCAGTCTTTGCTGCCCGTCGAGAATCAGTTTCTCCGGCTTTTGATCCTTCGGGATCTTCCCTTCCAGACCTTCCACCGGTCGCGTTTCAAACCGCACTTCGCCGCCAGCTTCCAGTAACATGACGGCGCCAATGGGAAAAGATCGGGCAATGCTGACCAGCAGGTCCCGAATATGATCATCGTCCCAAACCCAGCCGCGCTGAAAATCCGGGAGCTGAATCTTGCCTTCGCGTATTTCCCGCAGCAGGTCGTTCAGCGAGGCTTTGGTGCTGTCAAAGGTTGTCATACGCGTTCCCTGTACGCTTTGTTCTCTCGGTCATTCATCATTGTTGTTCCTGCACCACCACAAAGGACAACAGCTCGAAGTCATCCAGCCCGGCGATGGGATTGGTGAGTGCGCTGGTGCGTGAGCCAGTGAAGAGGCTGTCCAGGTCCTTCTCGTCCTGCACTTGGATGATGCTGCGGATGGCCTGATCCAGCAGGTCGGAATAAAAGCCCATCTTGCGGCCGTCATCGGTGACCTGGTTGAAGGGTCGGCAGACAGGCTGGATGGGTTCGGCGCGCCCCCGGCATGCAGTGCGGGCCAGGTCCAGCAGCGGCTTCACTTCGGTGTGGTTGGCGATAATTTCGCCGTCATTGGCAATGTAGACCAGGTAGAACGGGTGCAAGCGGTTCTGCTGCTGGATGTTGACCGCATGGTTGCGGTTGCGCAGGGTGAAGATCACCCCCGGCACCAGGCCACGGTCGCGGTCCGCCGGGACCACGGCGTGCAGGCCGCTGGGCAGGTTGGCGAGCTCGCCATGGGTCTTGATGTAATTGAGCAGGTCCATGCGGAAGTCGTTCAGCCCGAGGTCGGTGATGGAGACCCCGGTCTTGACGTCTTCCATGTCGATCACCTCTTCCTGGAGGCGGCGGAGCTGCTCCTTGCGGTAGGCGATTTCACTGGCCTCGGTATCAAGCAGATTGTCGTCACCCGTCGCGGTGGCATCGACGATGACCATGCGGTTCTCGACCCGCTCCTTGAGGTTGATGTATTCGTCCAGGCTGATGTCCGGCCAGTAGTTGACGAGCTGGATGCTGGCGTTGGGGGAGCCGATACGGTCAATCCGCCCAAAGCGCTGGATGATGCGCACCGGGTTCCAGTGGATGTCATAGTTGATCAGGTAATCGCAGTCCTGAAGGTTCTGCCCTTCGGAAATGCAGTCGGTGGCGATCAGGAGGTCGATCTCGTTGGGCTCATCGGGCAGGACGTGGTGTTTGTCCTTCGCCCTGGGCGCGAACAGCGTCAGCAGGGACTGGAAGTCATAGCCCCTGCCCAGCGTTGACTTGGGCGCATCGGAGCCGGTAACGATGGCACTGTGCAGGCCGTGCGCTTCTAGAACCCCGGGCACCAGATTGCGGTAGAGGTAATGCGCGGTATCCGCGAAGGCCGTGAAGACGATGACCTTGCGGTTGCCGGCGTTGATGGGCGCGTTCATCTTGTCGTTGATATGCGCCTTGATGTGTTGCAGCTTGGTGTCGTCCGCCGGAGTGACTTTCTGCATCTCGGCCAGCAGGGCCGCAATGATGTTCAGATCCGCCTCAAGGTCCCGTTCCCAGGACGGCAGATCCATGTCAGCCAGGCTGATGCGCACCTTGCCGCCGATGGATTCATCGTCCGCGGCTAGGAATTCTTCGTCCTCCGGTTCCGCATCCGCAAAGCCGGCCGTGACATCCGAAAAGCCGGGGTCGCGGCCGGTTTTCTTGTAGGTGGCGATTTTCTCCAGGGTGCGGGTGTGGTTGTCCTGGAGCTTTTGCAGGGTGATGCGGAAGGCTTCCACCGAGCTTTCCAGGCGCTTGAGCAGGTTGGTGGTCATCAGCGCCTGGAGGCTGCGCTCCCGGTCGGCCTGCTTCAGTCGCCCCCCGCCGCTGGAGACTTCGGTATCGTAGAGCGCCTCGTACTTGGGCAGCCGACTGGGCAGGATGTAATTCACCGGGGCATAGACCGCGAGCTTGACCGTGGAGAGCTGAGCGTAGATGTCGTTGAACCCGATCACGTCGCTGCGCTGGGTCAATGGCGGGTGGAAGGCCAGCGGTTTGCGCCGCTCCGGGAAGGTGCCGATTTCCGTGGTGTCGTAGAACTGCTCGATATGTTTTCTGGAGCGGGCGATGGTGACGCTGTCCAGCAACTCGAAGAAGTCAAAGTCCAGCGCGTCCAGAATGGCGTCTGCCGTGCGCTCATCCGGCGGCAACCGGGACCAGGCGTTGAAGGCGGTCTGGGCGCGGCGGAAGATTTCCTCGATGTCTGTATCAGTCCGCAGCTTGGCGCTCAGTGCATCGGATTCGCCTTCATAGGCCAGCGCGAGCTGGTTGCGCAGATCCGTGAACCGATTATTGACCGGCGTTGCGGAGAGCATCAGGACCTTCGTCTTGACCCCCTCACGGATCACCATGTTCATCAATTTCTGGTAGCGGGTCTCCCGATCCTTGAAGACGTCGTTGTTGCGAAAATTGTGCGATTCATCGATCACCACCAGGTCGTAGTTGCCCCAGTTGACGCGATCCAGGCGGGTGCCGAAGGACTCGCCACTGGTGCGCTGAAGGTCTGTGTGGCAGAGCACCTCGTAGTTGAAGCGATCCTTCGCCAGCGGATTGGTGGTGAGGTTCCGGTTGTAGTTGAGCCAGTTGTCCGCCAGCTTCTTGGGGCAAAGCACCAGCACGGAACGATTGCGCAGCTCGTAATACTTGATGACCGCCAGCGCCGTGAACGTCTTGCCCAGGCCCACGCTGTCGGCCAGGATGCAGCCGTTGTAGGTTTCCAGCTTGTTGATGATGCCGGTGGCCCCGTCCCGCTGAAAGCTGTAGAGCTTGTTCCAGATCAGGCTGTCCTGGTAGCCGGTGCGGTCATTGGGGAGGACATCTTCGCTGATGTCTTCCAGGAACTCGTTGAAGATGTTGTAGAGCATCAAAAAGTAGATGCGCTCGGGCGAATTTTCCTGGTACACGGAGGCGATGTGGTTGCAAAGTCGCTCGGTCACGTCCTCGATTTTTTCGGGGTCATTCCAGATTTGATCGAACAATTGCAGGAAATTGGCTGTGTAGGCCGGGTCGTCAAAGCGGTTTACGAAGTTCGAAACCGCGTCGCCCTGCTGATAGCCCAGATCGACGGCGGTGAAGCCATGAAGGGGCTGGTACACGGCTTCTGATTCGCCCGTATCGACGCAGGCAAATTGCTGCATCGGCGCTTTGCTGCGATTGGAGCGGAAAACCGCCTTGCGCCGCATCCAGTCAGCACATTCCCTGGCGATGGCCCGCTGGGTTAGCTTGTTCTTTAGCTGAATCTCGAATTCGCTGCCGTAGAAGCTGCGCTCACGCTCGGCCTTCGGAATATGAAACTCACGGCGTACCTTGCGGCCGCTGTCCTTGATTGCCTCGTCAGGAACGAAAGTCGGCGAAGTGAATATGAACTCCAGGGATTCGATGGATTCGAGCTGCTCCTTCAGCTCTGCAAAGGCGTAGATGGAGAAACAGGAGGCCGCGATCTTGAGCTTCGCGCCTGGCGTGATACTGCGCCGCAGATCGTCCCCAAGAAGCTCGTTGATGTTGTCAATCAGTTTCATGGCAGCCCCGTCACGGCGGTCGTCCCGGTTCAGTCTTTGTTTTTTCCGCTGAGCAGGTCGCCCTGCTCCGGGATCGTGATGCCGTTGCGCCCGCAATAATCCCGGATCAACACCTCCACCATGTTGGCGATAGAGCGATGTTCGCGGGCAGCAGCGGTACGGAGCGCTTCCTTCACGGCGGGATCAATGCGGAAGGTCACGGTCGCGGTCTTGGTGGTGGCCATCAGGGTCCTTCGCGGTGTGGCTGCAAATGTACTGTAATGTACTGCATTGTCCCGTATAATCCAAGGTGATTTCAGGCAAAACGGCTGGGGAGGGAGGCATGGCCCGACACTACTCAACCACGAGCTTCTTCCGGCAGGTCCCGAACGCCCTGCTGGCGCGGTATTTCACAGAACGGGGCCTGTTTGGCGATCTGGACTTCTCCGCTCTGAAGGAGGCCAAGCCGGACGCGCTGTTCGAGGCCTGGCTGGCACTGCCGGAGGAACAGCGCAAGCCCATGGACGCGGAGTTCCAGGACATCTTCGAGCTGAGCTGCGAGAAGGGCTTCCGGGCGATTATCGACGAGGCGAGCTGGCAGATGCAGGCCGAGCCCGTTGCCCTGGCGGAGTTCATCGAAACCCTATCGGCGCTGCCCAACCATTACCACCGCGCCATGGTCACCTACCTGGATCATCACGAGTGCTGGAAGGGCGCCACGCACTTCTACCACGCCGACAGCCTGTCCTATTGGCGCAAACGCAAGCACATGGGGCACCAGACTGCGGCCGTCGACGAGAACAGCCTGCGGGCACTGGCGGGTTCAATCCGCGACTACTTCCACCGCAGCGAGGGCCGCGGCAACAACTGCGTGGTCGAACCCTTCCGGCGCGGCGAGCTGGACTACTACTTCGCCTACCCGGAGGACTACTCACAGCAGGCCGTGGAATGGGTTGACGGGGCCTTCGAGCGGCGGCCGCACAACCCCGCCTTCGAGGTCATCTACGTCTACTCGCAAAAGGAGGGCACGCTGGACCTGAACTTCCGTGGCGCCCGCAAGGCCGTCGAACCCTTGCAGGGTATGTTCGCCACGGCGATCCTGAAGCTGGACGCGCTGCCGCCGGACCCCAAGGACGAGCGGGTCTACGACCTGAATCCGCTGCGCCAGAAGAGTTTCGAGTTCGACTTCGATCTGGGCAGCGGCATTGAAGAGGTCGTCGTCCGCAAGTTGCGACTGTCCTCCAAGTTCACCAAGGGCGAGCGGATCACCCTGGCAGCGGACACCGATGCCAACGTCGACGCGGTTTACAATCTGCTCGACAGGCTGGCGAAATCGGTCCCGCTGCACATGTACAACGTGACGCAGGTCGAGCTGGCGGCATCCGTCATTGTCGATCCGGACAAGCCCGCGAAAAAGGTGCGAATCACGATCACCCATCCGAATTCCTGTTCGCTGAAGTACGACGAGCGCGACCTCAAGCTCCGGGACATGCTGGAACGATCCAAGATCGAGCCCAAACCACCCGAACCGGATGGCGCGGCTGAATGACGCCAGATTCCGCCCTGGCGGAACTGTTGGGCCGGGTCGCGGCCACCTGGGGATCGCGCACCCTGCTGACCGTTCAGGAACTGGACACCTGGCCGCCGGAAGCCGTGACAGCTCTGCGGCAGCAGAAGTTACTCAGGCGTGCCCAGCCCGCGCGCAGCACGGTCTGCCCCGGCTGCGAGCGGGAATGTGCCATGCCGGTTCATACCGTGACCGGCCGCAACGGCGATACGGCGTCTTTTGTCGTTTGCGACAAGCGCGACGACATCAACCGGGTGGCGGTGTCCGCTAAGCACCTGAAACAATGGAAGTGCTGTGAGGACTTCATCGCCGAGTTCATCGCGGAAGCCCTGTCGCTAACTTTCAGCGGGCAGCGCATCGAGACTGGCCAGCTTCTGCAAATCGGGATGTTGAGCGGCCGCAAGCGTGCCCAGATGCTATGCCTCGGGAGCGACCCGCAGCTCGTCGTCGTGGCAGGCACAAACACGGTGCCGGTCGTGGACCTCCTCAGCTTCCAGGGTGGGATCTATGTTCTTGATGGTGAACATCTGCGCGAGATGGTCGACGCCGCTGCGGGTGATTCACGCCACACGCCTTCAACAGCGCGCCGCGAAGCCCGCAAGCTGGATACGGCGGCCATGTACGAGGATTGGCGCAGGGAATACCGCGCGCTGAAGCGGCGGAAACCTGGCCGCTCGGATGTCTGGTATTCGCAGCAGATCGCGCGCATGGACATCAGCCAGGGTCGAAGCGCGGACACCATCCGCAAACACATGAAACCGTAAAAAGCTGGGCGGAAAAATTTCGCCCAGCGTCCAGCCGCGCAAGTGCCTGTCCTGGCAAGTCTTTCCTCCACTGACTTCCGCCAGGAGGCACAACATCAACCGCGCGCCCACCGGCGAAGATCAACGAGATCACGCGGTTCCCCTTGGTCGCAGGCGCCCATCGCACCGCGTTCCATCGCCCAAATCGCCCATTTACCTTGCTTCTCGACGATTCCGAAGCAGTTTAGCGAGGTTTGAACATGGCGCATACGATTCTGAGATTTCCCGCGGTCAAGGCGCGCACGGGCTTGTCCCGCAGTACGGTGTACCTGCGCATCGCGCAGGGCCGGTTTCCGAAGCCGGTGAGCCTGGGCGGACGCGCGGTCGGCTGGGTGGAGGATGAGATCGACACCTGGCTGGCACAGCAGATCGCCGCCAGCCGGGAGGCTGTGGCGTGAAGGCCGGAGCCTTGATGTCTGCGCGTACCGGTGGGCACCGGTTGGGCCGCAAGCGCGGCCTGGACCGGGACCGCTTACCGGCAGTTGTCGACTACTACCAGCCGATTTTCGGCGAACTGAGCTTCAACGCGAGCGGCTGGGCGCAGGTCCGCTGCGCCTTTCACGATGACCGGCACGCCAGCCTGAGCATCCATCAGGGACGCGGTGCCTTCCGCTGCTTCGCCTGCGGCGCTCGCGGCGGCGATGTGATTGCCTTCGAGATGCTGCGCAGCGGCACCGATTTCAAGGATGCCGTTCGGGCGCTGGGTGCATGGCGATGAACCCGTCGGTCCTCGATGGCGCCCTGGCGGCGCAAGCGGCCGGGCTGGCCGTGCATTTCCAGCGTGGCAAACGGGCCTTCGAGCGCAACTGGTCCAGCGCCCCGCCGAAACAGGCCGATGACATCCGTCGCGACTACCGTGACGGCTACAACATCGGCTTCCGCGCCGGCGCCTGGTCGCGGTTGGACGGCTGGCCCGTGGTCGTGCTGGATGCCGACATCCGCAGCGATGATCCGGCACACCGCGATGCCGCACGGCGGGCCTGGCGCGAGCTGGTGGGCGAGATGAAGTCGACGGTCAAGACGGGTGGCGGTGGCGCCCATCTGTACCTGCGCTGCCCACCGGAGCACCTGCCCACGGATCAGTCCATCGTGCTTCGCCAATCGGAGGAGCGGATCGGGAACAAGCCGGCCTGGACCATCGAACTGCTGTCCGGCGGGCATGGCGTCACCCTGCCGCCGAGTGTGCATCCCTCCGGACAGCCCTACGAATGGGCGAATGGCGGGCTGGGCCACGTTGCGGCGATCCCGGATGCGTTGTTGACCAGCATTCGCGACGCGCGACCCACACCCGCGGCCAACGCTTTGAATGCTGTGAGCGAGTGGCCTGCGCCCCGGCCTATCGTCGCGGACCTGAAACCCGTGCCGGCATTCGAACCCGACATCCTGCTGCCGGAGGCCTTGCGGGCCTGGATCATGGACGAGGCTGAACGCATGCCCTGCCCGCCCGATTTCATCGCGGCGGCCGCCCTGGTGTCTCTGGGTTCGATCATCGGCGCGCGCTGTGCGGTCAAGCCGAAGTCGCGGGACAACTGGCTGGTGGTTCCGAATCTTTGGGGCGGAATCGTCGGCGATCCCTCGGCGAAGAAGACGCCCGCCTGGAGCGCCGCCCTGAAACCGATGGACCGGCTGATCGCCAAGGCCATCGAAGAGCATCAGGCCGCCGCCGCCGATTTCGAGACCGAAAAAGTCGTGTTCGACGCCCAGAAGGCGGCCATCGAGGGCCGGATCAAGGAAGCGGCCAAGAAGCCCAGCAAGGGCGATCCCGCCATCATCGCGCACGAGTTGCGCTCGCATGGGGAGCAGGAGCCTGACGCTCCCAAATTGCGCCGCTACAAGACCAACGACAGCACCGTGGAAAAGCTGGGCGAACTGCTGCGTGACAACCCTAGCGGGTTGCTGGTGCTCCGTGACGAGCTGGTCGGCCTGATCGCCACCTGGGAACGCGAGGGCCGCGAGGGCGAGCGCGCCTTCTTTCTGGAAGCCTGGAACGGCCACCAAAGCTTCGACACCGATCGCATCGGGCGCGGGCACATCAGCATTCCAAATCTGTGCGCTTCGATCTTCGGCGGCATTCAGCCGGACAAGCTCACCGTGTATCTGGAGCAAGCCACGCATGCACTGGCCAACGACGGCATGCTGCAACGCTTTCAGATGCTGGTTTACCCGGATGCGCGGCGCTGGGAGTGGCGTAACCGGGCGCCGGATCGGTATGCACGGGACGCGGCCTTCGGCGTAATCGAGAAGCTCGCCGAGTTTGATCCGGTGGCGTGGGGCGCTACCCCAGCCGATGACCTGTGCAAGTTCCCGCATTTTTTCTTCGACGAGGAAGCGCAGGAGATCTTCATCGAATGGTCGGGCGACCTCCACCGCTCACGCATTGCCGACGAGGACGAACCGATCATCCGCCAGCACCTGACCAAGTTCGACAAGCTGTTTCCCGCGCTGGCTTTGATCTTCCATCTCGTCGATTGTGCTGCCGACGGCATCTTCGGGCCGGTCAGCAAGGACGCCGCCCTGCGCGCCGCCGCTTGGTGCGAGTACCTCGAAGCCCACGCCAGGCGCTGTTACGGGCTGCTCAAGGATGACGGGCTGCGCGCGGCCCAGGCTCTGGCTGCGAAGCTTGAGCGCGGAAAGCTCGATGACGGCTTCACGCTGCGCGACGTGCGGCGCAATCAATGGCGCGGCCTCACCGCCGATGACGCCATCCAGGCGGCGCTGGACTGGCTGGAGGACGAGGACTGGCTGCGCAGCGAGGTTACCGGTGGCACCGGCCCCGGCTCTGGCCGGCGCACCGTGCGCTATTCAATCAATCCGGCGGTTGGCGCCAAGAAGAAGGGCACAGCATGAACTGGCTCGAACGGGCTCGCTTTGAGTTCAGTACAGCGCCGGGCCGCACTGCCATTAGAGCCGATAGAACTCCAACGGCAGTAATGGCAGTGCCCGTGCAGGCAGATTCCGGGACACGCCTTGCGGCTGAGGAAAAGTTCGAGGAGCGAGCCGGGATCATGGAATTCGACGGCGGCCTCAGCCGCCAGGACGCCGAACGGGCCGCGCATGCGCTCGTCTACGGCTGCAAACGCAACCATTGAGGCAGGAACATGGCACGCAAGAAACGTGAGTACATCAAGGGCGACGCCACCGACAGGAACACCGAATCCGACTACATGGGTGCCTTGCTCGATGCGGTCCCGCTGGAAGAATGGCGCGAGGTCGTCGCCGCCACCGTGGCCGCCGCCAAGGCAGGCGACGCCAGTGCCCGGTCCTGGATAGCGCATTACCTCGTCGGGAAACCGGCCGGTACAGCGCCCGCACCGTTGACGGTCGTGGTCGAGCAACTGGCGGGCTACGACCCGGTTGTCGACCGCCTCGCCCGCCCGCACATCAGCCGGATCGAATACCCGTCGCTGCACGCCGATGATGAGATGAAGGACGCCGTGCGGTCGCTGATCGCGGAAGAGCTACGCGCGTTGCAGGGCAAGTGAAGTGACCGAAAAGGTACAGCTTAGCCAAATGATTTCGGGAAAATCCGGTGGGCGGCTCCGGTAGCGGCAACCGCTGGCACTTCGGCGCGAAGTCGACCACGAACGACTATCGCAGTATCGATGTACGGCGCTTCAAGCGCGAAGGCGTCCTGCGGCCGGGATACTGGGGCGGTTGGCAATGGAGCCGAGACGGCGAAGTCATTGCCTCGATTCAAATCCGCACCGAGCAGGACCGCATCATGCTGACATACCGCCACCGCAGCGGTGGTGAAGATTGGAAGGACGAGCAATACCCCGTGTATCTCGACTGGACCGACTGCCACCTCGGCGGCCAGCGGTCATGGTTCCTCTGCCCTGCCCTGGGCTGCGGCCGCCGCGTCGCGATCCTGTACGGCGGCGGCATCTTCGCCTGCCGGCACTGCTACCAGCTCTCTTATGCCAGCTCCCGCGAGGAATTCCACGACCGCGCCGCCCGTCGCGCCGATCGCCTTCGCGCAAAGCTCGGCTGGGAGCCCGGCATCCTCAACGGCGAGGGGTACAAGCCGAAGTGGATGCGCTGGCGGACCTTCGATCGTCTGTCTGCACAGCACGACGAATTCGTGGGAAGATCACTGCAAGCGATGGCGGTCAGGTTCAGGTTGCTCGACGAATTCGATCTTGACTGAGAGACGTAATCCTGGGGGCAACTTTGGGGGCATGTGTAGCCTCATGCTCTCACAAATGCACTCAATATCAATAAGTTACTGCGTGAGTTCGGTAGCCGCCAGCTCCACCAAATTGCGCAAATCCATGGCCAGCCTTACCCGGGCTGGCCTTTTCTTTTCAACCGTTTGCGCGTTCACAATAGGCCGTCCTTGCGCCGGAACGGGTCAAGAGCCGTCATCGTGAAAGCACAATAGCGTCACCGGCACCACCGCCTGACCGGATGTTCGCGCGGATGCGGACAGCGCGACAGGCGCGTCGGCGGTTCAAGCGCCTTGCCCCTGGTTCGGTATTTGCAGCGCTGCGTTGGCTTGCATGATCTTCCTCCCCGCTTGCTTGATACGGGAATACACAAGGAATACATCGGCAACACATGGCGGCGAAAAAGTCGCCCCGCTGCGCTAGTTATGTAGACAAAATCCGGATTTTATGTAGACAATCCACAGCCTGTGGATGAAAAAACCCTTTAAAATGTGGAGGCTAGGGCCGGAATCGAACCGACGTACACGGATTTGCAGTCCGCTGCATAACCACTCTGCCACCCAGCCATCGTCACATTCTAGCTGCTCTCTGATAACAAAAACCCCGGGCGTGCCGGGGTGGAGCAAAATCTTGGAGCGGGAAACGAGGTTCGAACTCGCGACCTCAACCTTGGCAAGGTTGCGCTCTACCAGCTGAGCTATTCCCGCGAAGGGGCGGAATTGTACCCGCTGTCATTTGGCTGTCAACCACATTTGAATAGGCGCCAGCAGCCTTATGCGCCCAGCTGGTGATCCTCGCGCATAAATGGCCATGCTGCGGGCAAGTCAAATGCCGACACGGCGTCAGGATTGCGTAGCAATCCTGTGGGTGCGGGAGGCATTTGATGTACCGGGCTTAGCGGATCAGCCTGGTCCTTAAATCAAGCACCGAGCTGGTGATCCTCGCGCATAAATGGCCAGGCGGCTTTGAGGTCAAATGCCGACACGGCGTCAGGATTGCGTAGCAATCCTGTGGGTGCGGGAGGCATTTGATGTACCGGGCTTAGCGGATCAGCCTGGTCCTTAAATCAAGCACCGAGCTGGTGATCCTCGCGCATAAATGGCCAGGCGGCTTTGAGGTCAAATGCCGACACGGCGTCAGGATTGCGTAGCAATCCTGTGGGTGCGGGAGGCATTTGATGTACCGGGCTTAGCGGATCAGCCTGGTCCTTAAATCAAGCACCGAGCTGGTGATCCTCGCGCATAAATGGCCAGGCGGCTTTGAGGTCAAATGCCGACACGGCGTCAGGATTGCGTAGCAATCCTGTGGGTGCGGGAGGCATTTGATGTACCGGGCTTAGCGGATCAGCCTGGTCCTTAAATCAAGCACCGAGCTGGTGATCCTCGCGCATAAATGGCCAGGCGGCTTTGAGGTCAAATGCCGACACGGCGTCAGGATTGCGTAGCAATCCTGTGGGTGCGGGAGGCATTTGATGTACCGGGCTTAGCGGATCAGCCTGCTCCCTAAATCAAGCGCCGAGCTGGTGATCCTCGCGCATAAATGGCCAGGCGGCTTTGAGGTCAAATGCCGACACGGCGTCAGGATTGCCTAGCAATCCTGTGGGTGCGGGAGGCATTTGATGTCCCGGGCTTAGCGGATCAGCCTGCTCCCTAAATCAAGCGCCGAGCTGGTGATCCTCGCGCATAAATGGCCAGGCGGCTTTGAGGTCAAATGCCGACACGGCGTCAGGATTGCCTAGCAATCCTGTGGGTGCGGGAGGCATTTGATGTCCCGGGCTTAGCGGATCAGCCTGGTCCCTAAATCAAGCGCCGAGCTGGTGATCCTCGCGCATAAATGGCCAGGCGGCCCTTAGGTACACCACCATGGAATAGACGGTCAACGCGGCCGCAACGAACAGCAGCGCAAAGCCCAGGTCGTAGATGGGAAGCGCGTAGATCGGCTCCTGCCAAAGCATCAACAAGATGGCGACCATCTGGAAACCGGTCTTGACCTTCCCGACCACGCCGACGGCGACGCTGGTGCGCTGACCCAGCTCGGCCATCCATTCGCGCAGCGCGGAGATGGTGATTTCACGCCCGATGATGATCGCCACCAATGCGGCAAGAATCGGTGAACGCGCCAGTTCCGCCGCATCGTGCAGCAACATCACCAGACAGACGGCGACCAGAAGCTTGTCCGCCACCGGATCCAGAAACGCGCCGAATTTGCTGGTCTGGCCCAGACGGCGCGCCAGCCAGCCGTCGACCCAATCGGTGATCGCCGCCGCCGCGAACAGCGTCGCCGCCGCCTCTCTGGAGTAGGGCCAGGGCAGATAGAACAGGATCAGAACCAGCGGAATCACCGCAACGCGCAGCAGCGTCAGGATGTTGGGTACGTTCAAAGGCATCGGGTTAGTTTGCACCAAAGCGCAGGGCAGTTAATGAAAATGGGCATAGATGCGCTCCGCCAGGCGCTTGCTGATCCCGTCCACACCCACCAGATCATGAACCCCTGCGCGCTTGATCTGGGCCATGCCGCCAAAAGCCTTCAGCAGGGCGCGCCGGCGCGCCGGGCCCAGCCCTTCGATCTGATCCAGACCGGACTGCAAGCGCGCCTTGTCACGCCGTCCGCGGTGCCCGGTGATGGCAAAGCGATGCGCCTCGTCGCGAATGCGTTGAATCAGGTGCAGGGCCGGTGAATCCGGCGGCAGCACCAAGGCTTGCGGACGGTCGGGCAGAAACAACTGTTCCAGCCCGGGCCGACGGCTGGGTCCCTTGGCAACGGCGACAATGGCCAGTTCGCGAATTTCCAGTTGATCCAGGGCCTCCAGCGCGGCGTTGAGCTGCCCTTGCCCACCGTCGATCAGCAACAGGTCGGGAAACGTCCCCTCGCCGCTCTTGATCCGGCCATAGCGACGAGCCACCGCTTGGGCAATGGCGGCGTAATCGTCGCCGGCGGTGACCGGCCGGCCCGCTGCCGGCGAGTTCGCCTGCGATACGGCGTCCTTTGGTGCGCTGTCAATGTTGAACTTGCGATACGCCGACTTCAGCGGCCCCTGCTGATTGAACACCACGCAGGAGGCGACCGTGCGCTCGCCCTGGGAGTGACTGATGTCAAAGCACTCCAGGCGTTCGGGAATGGATTCGAGTTCCAGTGCTTCGCGCAATTCAATCAAGCGTTGATCCATGCTGGCGGACTCGGACAATCGTGCGGACAGCGATTGCGCCGCCGTTTGCAAAGCCATGTCCATCAGCCTTTTTTTTGCGCCGCGATGCGGTTGTGCGATGCGCACGGCCTGCCCCGCTCTTGCGCTCAACGTGTCCTGCAACCAGGCGTTTTCCGGCAGGCGGTGACTGACCAGAATTTCCGGGCAGATGGCGCCGTCCAGATAGTGCTGGGCGATAAAGCTCTCCAGCAATTCTTCCGGAGCGGCCTGCTGCGGATGACGCGGGAAATAACTGCGGTGCCCCAGATTGAGTCCATCACGCACGCTGACCACCACCAGACAGCTGGATGATGGATGCGACGCCAGCGCCAGCACATCCGCGTTTCTGGCGCCGCCGCTGATGGCGCGATTCTCACGAACACGTTTCAGCGCAGCGATCTGATCACGCAATTGCGCCGCCAGCTCGAATTCCAAACGGTTGGCGGCCGCGTCCATCTCATCCACCAGCTCGGTGGCGAGCGCATCGCCTTTGCCTTCCAGAAGCCGCGCGGCGCGTTGAAGGTCGCGCGCGTAATCACCTTTGGAAATCAAGCCCACACAGGGTGCGCTGCAGCGCCCGATCTGGTGCTGCAGGCAGGGTCGCGAGCGATTGGCGAAAAAGCTGTCCCGGCAAGGTCGCAAACGAAACAGCTTTTGCAGCGCTTGCAGCGTCTCTCGCACCGTGGAGGCGCTGGGAAACGGACCAAAGTAGCGGTCCTTGCCGGTTTTTGCGCCACGGTAGTAACAGATGCGTGGATATTCGTGTGCGGTGAACCGGACATAGGGATAACTTTTGTCGTCCCGATAAACGACGTTGTAACGCGGCGAATATTCCTTGATCAGATTCGACTCAAGTATCAGCGCCTCATCCTCGGTATGGGTCAGGCTGACCTCGATGCGACGAATCTGCGACACCATCGACTCGATGCGCGGATTGCCGGATGCGCGCAGGAAATAGCTACTGACGCGCTTTTTCAGATTGCGCGCCTTGCCCACGTAGAGCAGCTCGTCGCCGGCGTCATACATGCGGTAGACACCGGGCTGCGTGGTGAGCTGGGTGATGAAACTACGCGGGTCAAAACCCTGGGCCATGGTTCTCATTTTCGGACAAACACGTGTTCGTCATCTGTTGTTCAGAAAAACGTCAAAGGGTCGCAACCTGGCGATTTTAGGCTGCGCGGCTGAATTCACAGCCAGCCAATGCAAGCTAAGGAGCACCATGAGCGTCAACCAGCCAGACGACAACAGCAATCGCTCGGGCAACACCCCTTTCGAGATCATTTTGGACCAGCGCATCGCCCGTCGCGATGTGTTGCGCGGCGGCGTTTCCATGGCGGCAACTTCCGTGCTCGGCGGCTTCGCCCTGGTCGGTTGTGGCGGTGGTGGCAACGGCGGCGTCAGCACGCCTCAAGCCCTGGGTTTCAACGCCGTAGCCAAGAACATGAATGATCGGGTCACCCTTGCTGAAGGTTATTCGGCGACGGTCCTGTACGCATTCGGCGATCCCATCAGCGGCGCCGTCGGCCCTTTCAGCAATAACGGCGATTACGGTGACTCCGACCGACGCGCCGGCGATCAACACGACGGCATGTACTACTTTGGCCTGTCGGAAAACGGCGGTCGTGATCCGGACAATTCCGAACGCGGACTGTTGTGCATCAATCATGAGCAAGTATTGAACGACTATATCCATGCCAACGGTCAGCTGAACGAAGACGGTAACGGCAATCGTCCTGAGTTTGAGGTCGTCAAGGAAATGAACGCGCACGGCGTGTCCGTCATCGAAGTCCAAAACAACGGCAATGAGTGGCGCTATGTACAGGATTCGAGCTTCAACCGCCGCATCACCGTATTCACGCCAATGGATATCCAGGGGCCGGCACGCGGCAATGATCGCCTGACCACGCCTTTTTCCAACGATGGCACGCGCACGCGCGGAACCGTCAACAACTGCGCCAACGGCTTCACGCCCTGGGGAACCTACCTGACCTGCGAGGAAAACTGGTTCAGCTACTTTCGCCGTGACGACGACCAGGCGCAGCGCGACGGTGCGGATAACGCCTTGCTCGCGCGCTATGGCATGGGCCCGGATTCGCGCGGCTTCTCCTACCGGAAATGGGATACCGTCGCCGGCGACGTTTATTCGCGTTTCAACCTTAGCGTGCAAGCTGGTTCGGCCAACGCCGATTACCGCAACGAAGCCAACACCTTTGGTTACGTTGTCGAGATCGACCCCTATGATCCCGGCTCGACGCCACAAAAGCGGTCGGCGATGGGTCGTTTTGTGCATGAAGGCGCCTGGGTGGGACCGGTGCGCAATGGTCAGCCTATCGTCTATTACATGGGTTGCGACTCGCGTTTTGAGTACATCTACAAATATGTTTCCAATGCCAATTGGGATCCGGCGGACGCCAACGGCGGGCTTGCTGCCGGCGACAAATACCTCAACGACGGCACCCTGTACGTGGCGCGCTTCAATGCCGACGGCACCGGCGACTGGATCGAGCTCAGCTTTGGCGTCAACGGCCTGGACGCCAACAACGCCAGCTTCCCGTTCACCAGTCAGGGCGATGTGTGCATCGCCACCCGGCTAGCCGCCGACAGCGTGGGCGCTACACCGATGGATCGTCCCGAATGGGGCGCGGTGAATCCGGTCAATGGCGAGGTCTACATGACGCTGACCAACAACACCCGGCGCACCGACCCTGGATCGACCGACGCGGCCAACCCACGCAACTACAACGACGACAGCGACCCGGATCTGGACGGCAACCTCAACGGGCACATCATCCGCTGGCGCGAAGACGGCAACCGCGTGGATTCGGTGCGTTTTATGTGGGACATCTTCTTGTTCGGCGCCCGCGCCGGCGCGGACACCGCAACCGCAAACATCTCCGGCCTGGACAGCAGCAACGACTTCTCCAGCCCCGATGGCCTGTGGTTCGACCGTCGCGGCATCTTATGGATTCAAACCGACGACGGCGTGTTCCGCAGCGCCGGCTTGTCCAACAACCAGATGTTGGCGGCGCTACCTGGCGAAGTTGGCGACGGCGCCGGCACCAGTATCGCCGGCCAAGGGACCGTCGTCGGACGGCCGGCAACGCCCGACAACGTCAAGCGCTTCCTCGTCGGCCCGGTCGAATGCGAAATCACGGGTGTCGACATGACGCCGGACCAGCGCACCATGTTCGTCAACATTCAGCATCCGGGTGAACGTGGCGATCTTTCCAATCTGACCAGCAACTGGCCCAGCGCCAGCGGTGATGCCACGGTCAATGGTGAGTCCGGCGCCCGCCCGCGCTCGGCCACCATCGTCATCACCAAGGACGATGGCGGCGAGATCGCGCTGTAACACCAACCTTATCTCATCGGCAAACCGGCGCTTCGGCGCCGGTTTTTTATGCCTCCGGATCTTGCTCAAGAAGCTGCTTGAGATTTTCCAGGCCGCGCTCGTACTGCGGGCCGAGCATCGAATCCAGCATCAGGCCGAAATAACGGTTGAGAAAATTGCCTTGGAAGTCGGTTTCGTAAATCCAGCGAACCGTGGTGAGCCCGGCCTGATCTGACAATACGAATTGCGCCTGGCTTGGAGCGCCGTAGCCGTCGAAAAACAGCTCGGTCTGAATCCGCTCGGGCGGTTCGGAAATCACAATTTGCTGACTGCCAGCGCCAACGCTGGCATTGTCGCTACGCCACTCGAAACGCGCCCCGACCCCGGTTTGCGGGCCGCTGCGCGTGAACTTCGCATTCGGGTCCAGTTCGGCCCAGGGCGACCATTCATTGAAACGCTCAAATCCATTGAGCGTGTCGAACACCTCTTGCTGCGAGGCTGAAATCTGCACGCTGCGCTCTACCCGCGCCTGATCCGGCAGAAAAAACCCCAGCACCAGGAACGCGCCCACCAGGAACAGTACCGCGAAAATCATCCCTTTCAAAACTCGCATCGCTTTCTCCCTCGATGTTTGATGATTGGCCTAAAACGCCGCACGTCGGAGTTCGAAATCCGCCGCTTCCCAAGCCGATTCAAAGCGCGCTCGCACCGCCTTGGCTTGCCGATCCAAACCCTGGGCCCGATAGCTTTGCGCCAGACCGAATAATGACCATGGATTCCCCGGCGCATCGCGCAGATCGTTCTGAAACACGATTTGCGCGGCGCCCGGCCGATCATGCTCCAACATCAGGGCGCCAAGCATGGGGCGCGGCGCAAGATACCACGGCGGCGGGTGATCATCGCTCAGCGAAGATTCGCGCTCAACGGCTCGCCGATAATGCGCAATGGCGGAACGAATCCGTCCACGCTCGGCTGCCAGCTCCGCCTCAAGAATGGAGGTGGCGATGAACAGAAAGTCGGAAAACGAATGCACGCCCCAAACCGACTGCGACGCCAGGTGAGCATCCGCTGCAATCCCTTGTAAGGCTTGCAGCTCACTTTCGGCCAGCTTTGTCTGACCGAGGCGAAGCGAGGCAAGGCCGCGCGAGAAGTGCCAGATGGCATTGGGATACAACAGATCCGCCGCCGGCGCCGGCAAGGCCATCAATTCCTTCCAGCGACCAAAGCGAAGGCGTGCCAACATGGGCATCACTGAATAATGTTGCAAGGCCTCATAGCCGGGCGTGCGGGCGCGCTCCATATCAAAACCCTCGGCGCCTTTAGTTGCCGCGTCCAGGGCCAGCGCGCTGCGGCCCTGCATCGCCGCAGCGTGTGAAAGGCTCAAATAGTGATGCGGCACATAGGACTCGGTATACAAGTTGCGCCCCGGCCGGCAACGGGCGATGTAGTCCTGATCGGTTTCAACCGCTGACAGACCAGCAGCGCTTGCCGCAGCGTAATCACCAAGCCGAAACAGCAGCTGACCGGCGGCGTGCGCAAAATGCCCTGCATCCGGCACCAGACGCAACAAACGCCGCGCCGCCGGCTCCGCGCGCTGCGGCTCGGCACTGGCTTCGAGCAAATGAACCCAGTAATGATTGGCGCCTGGGTGCCGTGGATGACGCTCGAGCGCCTGCGCAAGCAATTGCTCGATGGCCCCAGTCCAAGCGCGCGGGTGACCGTCGGCGTCGTGGTAATCCCAGGGATGCAAGTTCATCAAGGCCTCGGCCAGCAAGACCCGAACGTTGATGTCATCTGGCCATTTCGCATGTACCTGTCGCATCGCTTCAGCGTAGCGGTGATTGGCCACTTGGGATGTGGTATCGGCGGCGTAGCGCAGCAACATCGCCCGGGATAGCGCGATGCTCAAGAAATCCGTGGGCTGGGCAACATCAAGCGCACGCTGTGCGTGTTCCCGCGCAATTGCCAGATTGGCCGGGTCCATGCCGGCGTTGATATGTGGCCCCATGCTCCACGCCGCGCCCCACCAACACATGGCGCAGTCCGGGTCGATCTGTGTGGCCTGCACGAAGGCGCGCTCGGCCTCAAAGTGGTTAAAGCCATAGGCCAGCACCATGCCCTGATTGAACCAGCGCTGCGCAACGGCGGCGCGCGGCTTGATTGGCCAATCAAAGTCTGCCTGGTTGTGCATCAGCACGGGACCGCTGAGCAGGTCAGACGCTGGCTGGACCAGAGGCGCCGACGCTGGCTCGCGCTGCGCGAGAATCGCGATGAATCCGCTGGCGAAGGCCAGCAGGGCAACAGCGGCGATCTTTCGCATTCGGGTGTGCTGGCTTGGTTTGGTTACGCGTGGTCCGATTTTCCCGTCGCGCACCGCCGACCACAAGTCTTGTCATGCTGCGGTTCACGAACACGTCGTAGAATCGAGGCCATGAATCCGGTCGTGCAGTGGTGGCGGGAACACGTCAACAACCCGCAAATCGTCTATCTGGTGATCCTGCTTGGCCTGGGCTGGCTGGCCATGACGTTCGTCACCGACGTTTTTGCGCCGGTGTTCACCGCCGTCGTTTTGAGTTACCTGCTCGATGCACCCACCACCGCCTTGCACCAGCGGGGCATGCGACGCACTTGGGCTGCGTTGGCGGTTTGGGTGGCTTTCATGACGTTCGCGGTGATGGCGATCGCCTACCTGGGGCCGCTGCTGATCAAGCAATCGGTACAGGTATTGCAGGACTTGCCCCGGCTGGTGGAGGCGTTTCGCAACTGGGTCGCCGCCGTTGGTGCCCGTCAGCCCGAATTGATGCCGCCGGAACAAATCGACCAATTGGCGGGCACGTTGACGTTTGACGCCTTGTCACTCAAGAATCAGATTCTCAAGCGCAGCCACCTGCTGGGCGCCGGCGTCAACTTCGCCGTGATCTACGGCATTCTGGTGCCGATCCTGATTCTGCTGTTTCTCAAGGACAAGCAGCGGATCCAGCACTGGGCGCGGGCGTTCATGCCGCAGGACATCGGGCTGATCTCGAAAGTCTGGCACGACATGGACGGCCAGATCGCCGGCTACGTGCGCGGCAAACTGATCGAGATCGGCATCGTCTGGGGCATCACCTACGCGGTGTTCAGCATCATCGGCCTCAATTACGCGCTGTTGTTGGGCATGATCACCGGCCTGTCAGTGCTGATTCCCTTCGTCGGCGCTGCCTTGGTGACCCTGCCCGTCGCCCTGGTCGCATTTGCGCAGTACGGCGCAGGCGCGCAGCTGGCCGGGGTGATGATTGCCTACGGCGTCATCCAGGCGCTGGACGGCAACGTGCTGGTGCCACTGCTGTTCGCAGAAATCAGCGGCCTGCATCCGTCAGCGATTATCGTCGCAGTGCTGTTTTTCGGCACCATCTGGGGCTTCTGGGGCGTTTTCTTCGCCATTCCCCTGGCGACCCTGGTGCACGCGGTGATCAAGGCCTGGCCCAAGAACCCGGTGGTGGCCGAACAGTGACAGCGACCGGCAACTAGCCCGAATCACCGCTGACGGCCACCGCCAACGGTGTCGATCAGGCGACCCAGGCCAGGCGCCAGCTCGGCTGCGCCACATCGCCGCACAACATCGGGAACCAGCGAACGCCTGGATATGGACCGGCCCAAGGCGCCGGGCGTCGCCAGCGCAGCCACGGCTTGAGGCATTCAGCCATCCGTCAGAATCAAACCTGCGAAAGATTCTTGACACTGTCACCGGCCACGGCCTCGCTGCGTACGACAGATACCGCCGTCGTAAGCATTGGCGCCGGAAAATACAATGCCGATGCTTCCGGCAATGAACCCGCTACGAAGTGGTCGGGGCGACAGGATTCGAACCTGCGACCCCCTGCCCCCCAGGCAGATGCGCTACCAAGCTGCGCTACGCCCCGACCGTTTGAAAAAGTATCGCGCCAAATTTTAGCCGATGCCGGGCTGCTTCCACAGCCAAAGCGCTAAAAAAGTTTCAACAATGATTCCAGTTCGCCGCGCAGATTGCGAATTTCGTCCTGCCGTGACTTGGGCGCCGCCGCAGCCTTGGCATTATTCGGTCTGGCCATTTCCTTGAGTTGCTGGCGCGCACCAACAATGGTGAAGCCCTGTTCGTACAGCAGACTGCGAATCTTGCGCACCATTTCCACATCTTCTTGCTGATAGTAGCGCCGGTTGCCGCGTCGTTTCACCGGCTTTAGCTGAGGAAACTCCTGTTCCCAATATCGCAACACATGTGGTTTGACGGCGCACAGTTCACTGACTTCACCGATGGCGAAATACCGTTTGCGCGGGATTTCCGGCAGTTTGAATATTTGTTTAGCTGGTTGCATCAAGCTCTACCCTCAAGCGCAGTTTCTGGCCGGGCCGGAACGTCACCACGCGCCGTGCCGAGATGGGAATTTCCTTGCCGGTCTTCGGATTTCTCCCGGGCCGTTCATTTTTGTTGCGTAGTTCGAAGTTCCCGAACCCAGATAATTTGACCTCCTCACCTTCTTCCAGTCGGCCGCGAATCTCCTCGAAAAACAAGTCGACGAATTCTTTGGCTTCCCGCTTGTTCAGGCCCAGCTCGTCAAAAAGGGCCTCTGCCAGGTCTGCTTTTGTTAGTGCCACGTCCCGCCCCCGTCCCTGCGCCGCCTATCGTCGTTGCTCGGCGCCCAGTTGGCGACTCAGTTGCTGCACGATACTGTCGACGGCTGCGTCAACCTCTTCGACGGTAAGAGTGCGGCAGTGGTCCTGAAAAATCAATGCCAAGGCGATACTTTTTCCACCATTTCCGAGGCTTCGATCCTGATAGACGTCGAATGCGAACACCTCTTGCAGCGCTGACGACCCACTTTGGCGCGCGACATCACAAAGCGCCTGCGCATTCACGGCTGCTGGGACCACCAGGGCCAGATCCCGCCTGGACTGTGGAAACTCGGAAACGGCTTGCGCACGTGGCAGTCGGTCCTGGCGCACCACGGCCCAGTCCAGCTCGAACAGCAGCGGTGCCTGTGACAGCCCCAGGGTGCGGGTCAGTTGTGGATGCAGCGCCCCCAACCAGCCCGCGTGATGGCCGTTTCGCAAAATCCGTGCGGATTGCCCGGGGTGCAAGGCCGGATGCCCGCCCGCCTCATAGCGCAGCGGCTGCGCATGTCCGACCAAGGCTTCGACTTCGGCCTTCAGATCATAAAAATCCGCCTCACGCGCTTTGATGCCCCATTGTTCGGGGCGCGCGCTGCCGGCGGCCAGCCCGGCAATGCGATTCTGCTCGCAGATGGCACCGTTTTGCCGTGAGAAACACACTCCGGCCTCGAACAAACGTACCCGGTTCATCTGGCGCGCCTGGTTGTGCTGCCAGCTCTGAATCAGCCCGCACCACAGATTGGTCCGCATCACCGCCAGGTTTTCGGCAATCGGATTGTCGACTGCTATTGCTTCATATTTCGGCTCAAGTTGTTTCTGTAAGTTTCTGTCAACAAAGGCTAAGTTGACAACCTCCTGCCAACCTCTCGACGCCAGAAGCCATTTCGTCGAATACAGATCCCTTTGCGCCTCCTGCGCCGCGCCAGGCGCCAGGTGGGCCGCGTATGGCCGGGTCGGAATGCGGTCATAGCCATAGAGCCGGGCCACTTCTTCAATCAAATCGGCCTCGATGCGGATATCCGAGCGATTGCTGGGAACATCTGCCGTCCAGGTGCCGTCGACCTCGGCCCGCAAGGTGATACCCAGACGACTCAGCAGCGACTCAACCTCGCGCGCGGGAATTTCGATGCCCAGCAAGGCTTGCAAACGTGCATGCCGAAGTGGCACGCGAATCGGCTCGCCATGCGGACGGCCAACGTAGGTGATGGGGCCAGGCTCACCGCCGCAAAGCTTGATGACCAACTCCGTGGCGCGATCCAGCGCGATGCGCTGCAGTTGCGGATCCACACCCCGCTCAAAGCGGTAGGCGGCGTCTGAATTGATCTTGTGACGTCGCGCGGTCCCGGCGACCGCCGCCATGCTGAAACAGGCGCTCTCCAGAAACACGCGACTGCTTTTCTCACTGACGCCGGTTGGGGCGCCGCCCATGACGCCGGCCAGGGCGATGGGCCCGGCTTCATCGGTGATCACCAGCTCGCGCGGGCTCAGATTCACCACATCATCGTTGAGCAACTGCAAGCGCTCGCCCTCTTGCGCGCGGCGCACGCGAATCTCGCCCTTGAGCTGGTCGGCATCAAAGGCATGCAAGGGCTGCCCCAGCTCCAGCATCACGTAGTTGGTGATATCCACCAGCGGTGAAATACAGCGGATGCCGCTGCGCCTGAGCCTTTCCTGCATGGCGTCGGGCGTACGCACATCGGCTTTGACGCCGTTGATGACGCGACCGGCGTACACCGGGCAGTCAGTCGCATCCTCGACCGAGGCACCAATTCTTGCGTGACCCACGACCACCGCCGGCTTCAGACGCTGCGCGCGCGTGAGCTGAACATCAAACAGCGCAGCCACTTCCCGCGCCAACCCCTGAACCGAAAGGCAATCTCCACGATTGGGCGTCAGCTCCAGGTTCAGAATGCGATCATCCAGACCCAGATACTGCTCGATCGGCTGACCGACGGGCGCGTCATCGTCCAGCTCCAGCAAGCCATCCGATTTTTCCGCAAGGCCCAGCTCGTTGGCGGAACACAACATGCCCGCGGACTCGACGCCGCGCAATTTGCTGACGCCAATTTTCAGGCCGTTGGCCAATTCCGCGCCAGGCAAGGCACACGGTGCGCGCAAGTCAACGCGAGCATTGGCCGCGCCGCAGACAATTTGCGATGTCTGACCGCCGCCGACCTCCACCTGACAGACCCGCAACCGATCTGCATCCGGATGCGGTTCAATCGCGGCGATACGCCCCACCACCACGCCGGTGGATGGCGCGGCAACCGCCGGCTCGATTTCCAGCTCCAGGCCACCCATCAGCAACTGATCGGCAACCTGTTCCACGCTAGCCGACGGGTTGACCCATTCGCGGAGCCATTTTTCACTGATTCTCATATCTTGGCCCCGTCAATTGAACTGGCGCAGGAAGCGCAGATCGTTGTCAAAAAACTGACGCAAGTCGTTGACGCCGTAGCGCAACATCGTCAGCCGCTCCACACCGATGCCGAAGGCGTAGCCGGTGTATTTCTCCGGATCGATGCCGACCGCTTCAAACACCTTGGGGTGCACCATGCCGCAACCCAGCAGCTCCAGCCAGCGGCTGGGTGCGTCCGCGCCCGCAGCCGGATCACGCCACTTCATGTGTACGTCGGCACCCGGCTCGACAAAGGGGAAATAGGACGGTCGGAACAGGGCCTCGACGTCCTGTTCGAAATAGCGCGACAGAAACGTCACCAGATCGTATTTGAGGTCAGAGAAGGTGACTTTGCGCGCCACATAAAGTCCTTCGATTTGATGAAACATGGGGCTATGGGTGCGATCCGAATCGCAGCGATACACCCGCCCCGGGCAGACGATGCGAATCGGCGGCTGGCCGCCGCGTTCGACCATGGCGCGCATGGTGCGGATCTGCACTGGACTGGTGTGGGTGCGCAACACCAGATCACCATCGTCGACGTAGAAGGTGTCCTGCATTGCCCGCGCCGGATGAAATTCGGGAATATTCAGCGCAGCGAAGTTGTGGAAGTCATCCTCGATTTCCGGACCTTCCACCGTTTCGAAGCCCAGATCCTTGAACAGACCTTCGATCCGGTGCAGGCTGCGCGTCAATGGGTGCAAGCCGCCGGTGCCCTCACCACGTCCCGGCATGCTGACATCCAGGGACTCGGCTGCCAGCCGCTGATTCAGCTCCGCTTCGCCAAGAACCGCCGCACGCTGCTCAATGGCGCTGGCCACCGCCTCCTTGGCGCGATTGACTTGCTCGCCAAACTGCTTGCGTTGATCCGGCGCAATGCCGCCCAGTTGCCTGAGCAGCGCGGTAATGCTGCCCTTTTTGCCCAAGTATTCCACCCGCAGCTGATCGAGCGCGCGCGCATCCGCCGCGTTCTCCACCGCTGCCAGCGCCTGCGCCTGCAAGACTTGCGCCGAATTAGTCATTTGTTCCCTGTCCAAAATTCACACGAAAAAACGGGGAGCGCGCCGGTTGGCGGCTCCCCGTGATCTGACATCGACTTACAACCGAACCGCACCCAAGGGGCGGCCGGTTCCAACCGCCTAGCTCAGCTGGCTCTTGGCTTGCGCCACCAGCGCCGCGAAGGCGGGTTTGTCCGAAACTGCGATCTCTGCCAAGACCTTGCGGTCGAGCGCCACACCGGCCTTGTTCAGGCCGTTGATAAATCGGCTGTAAGACAGGCCCAACTCATTGGACGCGGCGTTGATGCGTTGAATCCACAGCGCGCGAAACTCGCGCTTCTTCACCCGGCGATCCCGATAGGCGTATTGGCCTGACTTGATCACCTGTTGCTTGGCCGCGCGATACACGCGCGATTTGGCGCCGTAATAGCCCTTGGCCTTGCTCAGTACTTTCTTGTGCCGCGCACGGGCGGTCACACCACGTTTGACTCGTGCCATGTGTAATCCCTCCCCTTAGGCGTACGGCAACATCTGACGCACTTCCTTGACGTCAGACGCGTGAACCTGGGTCACCCCGCGCAACTGGCGGACGCGCTTGCCCGTCATCTTGGTGAGGATGTGCCGTTTATTGGCCTGGGCGCGCTTGAAACCGCCTTTTGCGGTACGTTTGAAGCGCTTGGCGGCGCCTCGGTTGGTTTTCAGCTTGGGCATGTTGGACTCCTTGAAGGATGAAGGTTTGTGTCCGGCTTCGCATCCCGCCCACGGGAGCTGACCGGGCCCTGCAAACCGCAGGGACTTTTTTGTGAGGCCGTTTTATGGCCCGGTTCCAACCATGGCCGCCAGTGCGGCCAATTCTCGAATCTATTCGACTACCTCTTCCTGGCGCCCAGCACCATCACGGACTGGCGACCTTCCAGCTTGGGGAATTGCTCGACGGCGGCCAATTCCTCCAGATCCGCCTGCACTCGCTGCATGATCTTTGCGCCCAATTCCTGATGGGCCATTTCGCGACCGCGAAATCGAACCGTGACCTTGACCTTGTCGCCGTCCTCCAAAAACCCGCGCGCGAAACGCAGCTTGGTCTGATAGTCAGCTTCTTCGGTGGTCGGCCGGAATTTGATTTCCTTGACCTGGATCTGTTTCTGCTTTTTCTTGGCGGCGTGCTGTGCCTTGTCCTTCTGATAGGCGTACTTGCCGTAGTCCATGATTTTGCAGACAGGCGGATCCGCGTTTGGCGAAACCTCCACCAGATCCAGTCCCTCATCCTCTGCTCGGGCCAGCGCGTCGCGCGTCATCATCACGCCGATCTGGGCGCCGTCCTCGGCAATCACGCGTACACGCGGTGCCTGGATCTGCTGGTTACGTCGGTCGTCACGTTCCTGGGCGATGCTTCAATCTCCAATGGACCTGCACCAGTCGGCAACAGGCGGGCACGCCCGCATGCGGGCAAGGGGGCGCGAATGATAGGTAAGCTAGGCACAAAGCTCAAGCTTCAATTCAGAACCCACTGATGCCCAATCAGCTGTTTAGCGTCTGATTCCGGAATCATTTCCGAAAACAGAAAGCCTTGGGCATACTCAAACCCCATTTGCCGCAAGCGCCGTGCCTGGGTTTGCGTTTCCACCCCTTCGGCCACCGCGCGCATGCCCAGGGATTTGGCCAGGCTGGCAATGGCCTGGACGATCACGCCGGAACTGTCATTGTCCTCCATTTGGCGCACGAAGGAACGGTCCACCTTCAGCGTATCCACCGGAAACGCGTTGAGATAGCTCAATGCCGAATAGCCGGTGCCAAAATCGTCCGCCACCAGCTGAAAGCCGGCATCCCGAAAACGTTCCAGCGTCCCGCGGGTGGCATCCAGGTCATCGCTGAGCAAGCTTTCGGTGATTTCCAGGTGCAAGTCCGCCGGATTCAGACCCTCGGCCGCCGCCACGACTTCTTCAAACAGACCCGGAGAGGAAAACTGCCGCACCGAAAAATTCACCGCCATGAAAAGGTCTTGCCGGGGTGCATCGGACTTCAATCGACGCAGCGCCGAGCAGGCTTCGGCAAAGGCCCAGCGACCAATACGCAGAATCAGATTCGAACCTTCGGCCACCGGAATAAAGGCATCCGGGCAAACCAGGCCCCGGCGCGGACTGTTCCAGCGGATCAGCGCTTCGAATCCAGCCAACGCCAGGCTGGGCAAGTGCAGAATCGGCTGGTACAGCAGCACGAACTCCCCGCGATCCAGACCCTGCCCCAACTCCTGTTCCAACTTGATGCGCTCCAAGGCGCGTTGCCGGTCAAGGTCGTCCAGGTGGCGGCGATCTTCGGCATCGCTGATGGCGCTCCGATAGCGTTCCAGCACCAACCTGAGTAGCGTCCGCACCAAGGGGTCGGTCGAATTCAGGCGGCATGAAAACTGCTCCTGCGTGATCACCCGCAATCGGCTTGGCGCCACCGCGCGCGCAGAAGCGGTCCGTGGACGCCCGTCGATCAGCGCCATCTCACCCACCAGCTCGCCCGGCCCGAGTTTGGCCAGAACGGTCTGGCCCTGATCCGCACCGTAGCTGACTTCAACCAGCCCTTCTTCGATCAGATAGGCGCAATCACCGACTTCACCTTCGCCAAAAAGCAATTCTCCAAGATTCAGGTGTCGCTGATAGCGAAAGTCGATCACAGCCCCTCCAGCAAATTTTTCTGATTTGCGGTCGCGCGACCGATGGTCACGACAGCCCTTGATCGAAACTTCAGCGCTTTATTTGGCAAATCATTTGAAATGATTGGCGATTTTGTGACGCAGGTCACTGAAATCCATTTCGATACCGACTAGAGTCTCCCTTACTGAACCGCTCGCAGCAAGCGTTCTGCGCTTTTGCGGGTCAAGGAGTTGAAGATGAACTGGGGAGGCCACGGCAAATCATCGTTATTCGCGGTGCTGGCGACAGTACTGGCGCTGGCCCTTGGGCTGCCGGGGATAGAAAAAAACACCAGTCTGGACGCCTTCGTTCCCGAGGGTAGTCCGGCGTTGGCCTTGCGCGAGCAGGTCGAGTCGCAATTCGGACTGACCGAGCCGATCGCCATCGCCTACATCGGCAGTGCACCGGGTGCGGCGATTGACCCGGCCGTTCTGACCGAAGTGCGCGAGGTTTCCAAGCTGCTTCAGTTACAAAAAGGGATCGATCCGGCTCAGGTCATGAGCCTCTCCACCCGTTCCTGGATGCGCGCCGAGAACGACACCCTGGAAGCGGTGCCGCTATTGCCCGACGGGCCAATCAGCGATGAGTCCGTCGATCAGCTCAAGCGCGGCCTGGCCGCCTCCCCCGCCTACCGCGGACTGTTGCTGTCAGAAGATCTCAGCAGCGCCATGATTCTGGCCGAGCTGCGCCAGGATGTGGATTCAGGCGTGGTCTATGAACAGATCGAATCCTGGCTGCGGGATCGCCCGCTGCCGGCCAATGTCGAACTACACATTGCCGGTCAGGCCACCATCAGCGGCTATCTCAGCCGCTATATCGACCAGGACACGCGCAAGCTGGTCCCAGCGGGCATTCTGCTGTGCCTGCTATTCATGACGTTGCTGCTGCGAAGCTGGGCGGCGCTGGCGATCGGCACGTTCATCTTGCTGGGAACCCCGGCCAGCACGCGTCGCCATGTATTTCTCCGAACCGCGCACGCTGCGCGGCAGTGCTTTTCTGGCCTGGAACGCCGACGCGGCCGAAGTCGAAGACGAGCAGTGGTTATATCTACCGGCGCTGCGCCGCGTGCGGCGCATTCCGTCAAGGGATCGCGGTCAGGCTTTTCTGGGCACCGAGCTCAGCTATGGTGATATCAGTCAGGCCGCCAAGCTCGAACTGGGCGACTGGGTATTCACCAGCGCCGAGCCACTGCAAGGCGCCATCTGGGTGGTTCAGGGCAAGGTGATCACTCAGGCGGTGGCACAGGACATCGGTTATTCGCGCGGCCGCTGGACCGTTGATATTGATCGTGCCTTCCCCATCAGGTCCGAATACTGGGACACCCAGGGCGAGCCGCTCAAGGTGGTTGAATATCGGCAAATCGTCGAGCGTGACGGCGCGTTGTCGGCGGATCTGATTGAAGTCCACAATCTGAAATCCGATGACAGAACCCGCATGGCGTTTTCCAACGTCAGCGTCAATGCACAAGCGCAAGATCAGCCCGAGCTACTCAGCCCGGCAAGACTGAGCCACGGCCCATGAAGCTGGCATACCTGCTGATCCCGGTCTGGCTGGGCACCTGTCTATGGCTTGAGTCAGCCGCTGCGGCAGTGAATCTTCTGCCGAAAATCGATCAGCGCATGGCTTACGGCGACAACAGCGGGGGCCAGAGCACAACAACCGCGTTACAGCTCGACAGCGAGTTTCGCCCCAGGAATTTCTGGAAAATCACGGCCATTACCGAATGGACATACGACGGCATTGACCGGCTGGAGCCCGGAAGAATCCGAGACAGCAATCGCTCAGGCGCCAGCCGTCGTTTGGCCCTTGGCACGCAATCCAGCCTCGAACTTAAAGAACTTTACGCAGATACCAATCTGCGTAAATGGCGAATTCGCCTGGGCAAACAGCAAATCGTCTGGGGGACATCAGACGGCATCAAAATTCTGGATATCGCCAACCCACAGAGCTTTCGCGAAGGCGTATTGGAGCAAGCCGAGCTTGCGCGAACGCCGCTGTGGGCGGCAAAGGCGGTTCGCAGCATCGGCCAGCGCTCGACCGTGGAATGGATATTGATTCCAGACCTGAGTTTTCACGACATTCCAGATAAGGACGCACTGTTCGAAGTAACTTCGCCAAGGCTGGCGCCGACACCGCCGCAGGGAAACAACATACCGGTCGCCATTTCCAATCGCCGCCCGAGCCTGAAGGCCGAACACCTCGAATACGGCTTGCGTCTTGCGTCCGCGTACGGACGATGGGAATTCGGACTGCTGGGTTTTCGTCATTTCAATGACACCCCATCACAAAGCCTGTCGATAACCCCGTCCGGCGCGCGCATCCAGCGGCGATACCAACAGACCTATACGGTCGGCGCGCATGCAAATCGGCCGCTTGGGTCGCTGTTGATCAGAACGGAGCTGGCTTACACCCACGCAGCGCCATTACCGGCCCTGCAGCTGCCTGACGAAACCCGAAGGCTCAGCGCACCCTTGATTGCCGGCGTGATCGGCGCCGACATGGCGGTACGCGACTCCGGTCTGGTGTCCCTGCAATACGCACAGCGCCATGCGCAAACCGATGCACGACACCCGCAGCTACCGCATCAACAGCGATATATCACCGCCTTGTGGCGCGACGAATGGTCGCGGCGCGGGCTGGAACTGGAACTATTCACCACCTACGCCCTGGAAGATCGTGACGCCATGGTCCGCCTACGCCTGAACAAGCGCGTCAACTCAATGCTTACGTTGAGTTTCGGCGGTGATATTTTCGACGGCGCGCGACGTGGCGTCTTCGGACAGCATCGGCACCTTGATCGTATTCTTTTTGGATTTTCGATCTACCTTTAGCGCAAGCAAACTTCGACGCAGTGCCCCGCAAGTTCACCGACAGTGACGCAGGCAATGATGGGCCAAACACGGCCCACTCCGAAGGGTTTCGTGCTGTTACCGACCTGTTTGCGCTGGTCGCCATGATGCTGGCTAGCGGACCGCTCTTGCCATTTGGGCCGACCTGGCATTCGGCATGGTGCCGGGCGCAGCCACGGTCTGCTGAAAGCTAGGTCAAGCCGGCTCTCAGGCTCAGCAGGTCATCGGTGACTTCCATGGCCGCGACCAGCTCGCCCGGTCGCGAGCTGTCTTCCAGGGCTTGGATAAACAGGGCGCGAGCCTCGGGGTCGTCATAAACCATCCTGGCATCAAAGGCGCGTTGCCAGGTTTGCCGGTCCGGCCATTCGGCATAGCCGATGAAACGTCCGTCCTCGGCCCGGTGCAGGCGCGAACCAAAAGAGCCGTAAATTCGGGTGATGGCCCGCGTTCCGCGGCACCAGGCCTGGCGAAACTGCTGCTCGTAACCCGCTCTGACTCGCCAAGCGTAAACCGCCACCCACATGCGAATGCTCCTCAGCGCTGTGCGCTCAATCATAGCCCCGGCTTCGCATCATGAAAAATCACCCGGCCAGGCCTTGGGTACGGTAGGCTGCGGGCGTACTGCCGGTCCATTTTTTGAAAGCATGGTGAAAGGCGTCGCGACTGGAAAAGCCCAGCTCGGCGCCGAGCCGCTCCAGCGACATGCCACTGGAATGAAGCTTTTCAATTGCCATGTCCCGACGCAGTTCGTCCTTGATGGTTTGAAAACTGGTCTTCTCGGCGGCCAGACGACGCTGCAAGGTAGCTGAAGACACGTGCAATTTTTTAGCGCAGGCGCCAAGTTCCGGCCAGTTCAGTTGCGCGGCTTGCAACAGGCTCCGAACACGTGTAGCGGTCGTTTCCTCCCAGGACTTTTGATAAACGACATAGGCCTGCGACTCACGCAGAAACCTGGGCACGCTATCCTCGGATTGGCGGGTGGCTGCGTCCAGCAAAGCCGATTCGATCCACAGCGCCGACCGCGCGCGGCCGAATCGCAATTGGCCGGGGAACATTGGACGATACTCCTTGGCGTAGGACGGCGCGGAATACGAAAAGTCGAACCGGCTGACGCGCAACTGCTCACCCGACAGCCACAACAAAAAGCGCCAGTACACCCGCAACAGCACCTCGTGCAGAAAGTTGGGCCAGGACGCTTCGGGGTTGTGAAAATGCAGGGTCAACCCGGTACGACGGTCTTCGTGCACCACGCGCAGCACCAGATCATCCTGTAACAGATTGAAAGCCCGCGCCATCCGCCGCATTGCAAGCTGCAGGTTCGGCGCGCTGACCCCGGCGCGAACAATGATCCCGAGGCTGCCGCGGCGAAATTTGCGTGACAGAAAACCCAACATCGCGTCGTCCCGGCGTACATTCAAGGATCGGAACAGCGCCAGATATTGCTCCAGGGTGACGCGCGCATCCGTTTGCTCCAGCCGCTGTGCAGGAATCTGCGCGTCGCGCAAAAAAATCGCCGGCGACTCCCCGCGCCCGGTGACGCCCGAGAGCATGCCCTTGACGAATACCGCCGGGATGGTCACCGCGAATTCGGCGGCTGAATGGGAATCCGTAGTCACGGCATGCGGTTTTCGATCACAGAATTGATGCGAATAATCGGGCGAGCGCTTGATTATTACCTAGCATTGCTCTGCATCCAATGATCAAGCCGGGTCGCAGCCATGCACACAGGAGAAACCACATGAACTCAGTCGTCGATGTTACTGAACTCAGTTCTGAAGACAAGCAGAAGCTGAAAACACTCACCAGCCCGCCACAGGTGGCCTGGTTCACGGTGATACTGTGCGCGGCCTTGCTGGCCAGCTATCTGGGCACTGTTTATCTGTGCGTGGCGGGTGTCATGTCCCTGTGGACGGGCTGCATCATCAACGCCCTAGTGGGTTACTTTGCATTCTCACCGATGCACGACGGCCTGCATCGCGCGGTCTCCAAAAACCAGCGCTTCAACGACATCGTGTGCAAGCTGGGCGTTCTGCTGATGTCGCCGTCGGGAGATCAGCGCATGTTCCGCTACATCCATATCCTGCATCATCGTTACGGCCTTGGCCCGGAAGATCCGGATCGCGAACTCAAGGGTGCGTGGTGGACGCTCCCGTTTCGCTGGGCCTTTCTGGACGTCTTGTATCTGACCTATGTGCTGCGCAACCCGTCCAAGATCGCCACGCCCTACCTGAAGGGAACCATTCGTCAGACCATCATCCTGACGGCGCTGGTGATCGCCTTGTGTGTTGCCGGCTACGGCATGGAAGTGCTGATGCTGTGGTTTATTCCCACGCGCATCACATTTTTGTTCATCGCCTTCGCCTTCCTTTGGCTACCGCATGTGCCGCACACCATCAGTCAGCAGGAAAACTACACGCTGGCGACCACCGTCCGCCACGGCTGGGAACCGCTGATGGGGGTGCTGCTGCAGGGTCATCACTACCATCTGATCCACCACCTCTATCCGGCGGCGCCGTTCTACAACACGGTCAAGATTTACAAGCTCATCGAGGCGCAATTGCACAAGAAACATGACCTGGCCATCCAGCACAAGATGGGATTGTTCCCGCAAGTTCGCCGGGCGGGCGCTTGATCGAAACGCGCTTCACCACAGGAACTGAGCCATGAATCCGGTCAAACCCAAAGCGACACCGCAAGGCGACGAGATGACCGCTGCATATGAGGGCGGACAAGGCAGCCCATTGGTATTGCTGCACGGCATCTGCGGCAGCTGGCATATCTGGAAGCCGGTTCTGGACCGGCTAACGCCGCATCACCGGGTGATCGCCATCACCCTGCCCGGACACCCGGGCGGCCCGCCCTTGCCGCCAGAAGAGCCGGTGACAGTTGAGTGCATTCGACAGGCGCTGGAGGACGAACTCGACCGACGCGGAATCGATCAGGCGCATTTCGCCGGAAATTCGCTTGGCGGATGGCTGTCGCTGGAAATGGCGCGTCGCGGCAGGGCTTTGTCGGTTACCGCTTTTTCGCCCGCCGGAGCCTGGAGCCGCCATCGTGATATGCGGCGTCTGCAACGACTCTTCCGATTCGCCTACGCCGTATTACCGGTCACACTGGCGCTGTTGGGCTGGGCAAGCCGTTTTTCCTGGGTCCGACGGTTGTTGGGTGGCCTCACCATGCGCCGCCCGCAGAATGTACCTGGGGATGAATTCCTGAGAAATATGCGCACCATGCGCAACACGCGCCTGTTGCCCGAATTTCTGGCAAATCTGCGTTTCGAACACCGTATTCAACCCATGAACGCCAGTGTTCCGACCACGATCAGTTGGTGCGAACACGACAAGGTGATTCCGCTTCAACGTTACGGCCTGCCCATGTATGAGGCGGTGACGGGCGCACGCCAGAGCAGGCTGGCAGACGCCGGCCATGTGCCGATGTACGACCAGCCCGAATCCATGGTGGCCAGCATCCTCGAAACGACCCGCAGGGTCGATAGCTAACCTTTCGACCGGCGCGGATTGCGGCGTTCGGTCACAGCATTGACGTCAATGATGGTGAATGCCAGCGCAGGCGCTGCAAGCTTTGATGTCAACAGCCAGATAGAAAAATGGCGCGCTTGTCGGAGCAAAACCACCGCAGGCGCCACACCGATCAGCCGCTTGATCATGGAGGAGAAAAATGAGCATTACCCAAATCGTTCACAGCAATCTTCAGCGCCGACCGGCCGCAGAGGCGGTTTGCGACGGCGACACCCGAATTGACTACCGCCGCTTTGCTGACCGTATCGCAAAATTGGCGGGCGGATTACAGGCGCAGGGTGTCGGTAGCGGGCAGCCGGTCGCCATTTTGTCGCTCAATTCACACCGCTATCTGGAGTCGGTGTTCGCCATCGCCTGGGCCGCGGCGAGATTGAACATGGTCAACATCCGCTGGAGTGTGGAAGAGATTGCCTACTCGCTCAATGACTGCGAGGCCACGGCGCTGATTGTGGATGACGCCTTTCTGGCCATGGCCGCGCCGCTGCGCGAAAAGTGCCCCAGCCTGAAAACGCTGATCTACGCCGGAGACGGCGACTGTCCGGACGGCATGTTGCGCTATGAGTCGCTGATCGAAAACAGTCAGCCGGTGCCGGACGCCTATGTGGCAGACGAGGAAATGCTGGGTATCTTTTACACCGGCGGCACCACCGGAAAACCCAAGGGCGTGATGCTCAGCCACCGCAGCCTGATGCTGTTCACCGCAAACGCCGGCATGCTGATGGACCTGGAAGCCGAATGGCGCATGCTCACCTGCGCGCCGTTATTCCATATTGCCGGCTTTGGCATTACGGTTTCCGCCATGTTGCTGGGCTGCCCCATCGTGGTCATTCCGGGCTTCGATCCGCAAGCGGTGGCGAAAACGGTGCGCGCCGAATCGATTCAATCGTTGTTGCTGGTGCCGACCATGGTGCAGATGCTGCTGGATGCGCCGGGTTTCCAGGCCTCGGATTTCGCCAGCCTGCGGACGGTTTGTTACGGCGCCTCGCCCATGCCCATGGGCACGCTGAACAAGTTGCAGTCATCGCTGCCCGAGGTCACGCTCAATCAGGGCTACGGCATGACCGAATGCGGTTTGATCAGCATTGCCGGCGCCGAGTGTCATGATGCCCGCGCGCGCGACAACGGGCGGATTCGCAGCGCGGGTCGACCTGGTCTGTTCAACCAGGTTTGCATCCTTGGCGAAGATGGACAGCCGTGCCCGCCCGGAGCAGTCGGAGAGATATGTCTGCGCGGCCCCAACGTCATGCTGGGCTATTGGAACAAGCCGGACGCCACCGCCCAAACCATTGTCGACGGTTGGCTGCATACCGGCGACGGCGGCTATATGGACGCCGACGGCTATGTTTTCATCGTCGACCGGGTCAAGGACATGATCATCTCCGGCGGCGAGAACATTTACTCCTGCGAGGTGGAAACGGTATTGACCCAGCACCCGGCGGTGGCCCAGTGCGGCGTCATCGGCATTCCCAGTGATGAATGGGGCGAGACCGTGCACGCGGTGATCGTTGCCGCCCAAGACGCCGATGCCGGGTCATTGTCGGTCGATGGTTTGCGCGCGTTCTGCAAGCAGCACATCGCCGGCTACAAATGTCCGCGCTCCTTCGAAATCGTCGATGCGCTGCCGATCTCCGGCGCCGGCAAAATCCTCAAGACCGAGCTGCGCAAGCCCTACTGGGAAGGGCGCGAAAAACAGGTGGCCTGATGAGCAAACCCGTCACTGGAGGCTGCCACTGCGGGCAGCTTCGATACCAAATTGACGCCGCGCCGGTCTCGCATCTGATTTGCCATTGCTCGGGTTGCTATCAGCGATGGGGTCCGTATACGAGCATCAGCTTCTTCCCCAGGGCCGCCGTCAGGCTCGACGGCGAACATCGAAGCTTTCCCGGTGTTGGCGGCACCGGCAGTCCGGTGGCGTCCTTGGCCTGCAGCCATTGCGGGCAGTTCGTGAGCGCGGAAATTGCGGTTGCGCCAACCGTCACCCTGGTGTTCGCGCCGACGCTTGACGATCAATCCGTTTTCCAGCCACGCGTACATGCCTGGGTCAGTGAAAAACCGGACTGGGTCAGCATCGATGACGATCTGCCGCAGTGCAAGTATTCGTTTCAATGGCATCACCTTGGGGTCGAACCCTATTTTGGCGCCGCCCCCGAGCAACTCCCGGACAAGGTTCGCGAGCTGCTGGCCAGCGGCAAGAAACGATGCTGACGCCAACACCCCAAGCGATGGGAGGAACTGAATCATGATGAAATTCGCCGACGCGGCTTTTCGCTGATGGAGAAACCCAAAAGGGGTTCTCAGGTGAGCATGCTCAGCACCTGGACGCTGCCCAAGGACGCCAAGGAAAACTACCTGTCGGAAATGGTCGAACATTGGCGCGGTCGCAAGGCCTTTGCCGAACCCTTCAACCTCAGAATCAAAGCCGGTCGGCTACCGGGCTGGGAGGCGCTTGACCCCGAGCAGATCGATATGGACGACCACCTGTTCCACTATCATCTGCCGCATCCGGGTGGTGAAAGGGAGCTGGGAATTCTGGCTTCACGATTGCACTCGCAGGCCCTGGACCGATCACGGCCCTTGTGGGAAATGCACGTCATCGGCGGCCTGGAGGGCAATCGCTTCGCCTTGCTGCTCAAGCTGCATCATGCGCAGATTGACGGCATGGGCATCGTCGGGCTGGTGGAGCGCGTGCTGTCTTCCAGCGCCAAGACCCGCAACATGCCCGCCTTCTGGGAGGTGCCGCCCAAGCCCGCCCCAAAGAAGCCGGGAGGAAAACAGCGCGCCACGTTCATCGACTACGCCAAGCTGGCGCGCGAGTTTCTGCGCATGAAGTTTGGCCAACACCCGGACAGCGCCGCGCCCTTCGATGCGCCGATGACGTCATTGAACGGCCAACTCGGCCTGAACCGACGCATCGCCACCCAACTCTACGACATGAAAAGGCTCACGCGTCTGGCCGACAAAGCCGAGGTGACGGTCAATGATGTGGCCTTGTGCATCTGCGCCGGCGCGCTGCGGCGTTATCTGTCAGACCATGACCAGCTGCCGTCCAAGACGCTGACCGCCGGCGTACCCGTATCCGTCCGCGTCGGCGACGGCGTCGGCAATGCGGTGTCCTTCATGATCGCCAAATTGCACACCGGCGTCGAAGACCCGCTGGAACGCCTGCAAGCGATTCGGCGCAGCACCACTTTGGCCAAGCAACGCTTCGGTGCGCTGGACAGCAAAACCACCCGCGAAGCCTTCGGCACCCTCATCATGGGCCCCTACCTTGCGCAGGTCATCACCAACCTGGCGGGCCGTTCAACACCGGTCTACAACCTGATCATCTCCAACGTGCCCGGCCCCAGAGAACACCGCTATCTCAACGGCGCACGCATGGAAGCCATCTACCCGATCTCCATCACCATGGAGGGACAGGCCTTGAACGTGACGTTCGTCAGTTACGCCGGAAGCTGCACGGTGGGCTTTACCGCGTGCCGAGAAGGCGTGCCGCACATGCAGCACATCGCGGTGGCCACCGGAGAAGAACTCGAGAAGCTGGAACAGGCGCTTGGCCTTGGCGCGTGCGCGCGACGGCGCACGCCGTCGCGCTCGGCTTCAGCGGCCTGAAATCAGCGCCGAATACAGACGGCGTTTTTCGGCGTCGGACTCAGGAACGCGCCGCCACAATCATCATCAGCCGCGCGAAATCACCGGAGCCGTCCTTGCCCTTGACCGTGCGCAGCGTCTTGATGGCCTGATCCTTCTGGCCGGCCAGATAATAGGCATAGCCCAGGTGCAACTTGGCGTGCTCCGGCCGCTTCAGTTCGCCTTTCTTGATGCCGTCCTGCATCATCTTCAGGCCTTTTTCGGCTTCGCCATAGGTCACGTAGGCCAGGCCGGTTTTGACCAGCGGATCACCGGTGGCGGCAGCCGCGACTTGCGCATCGGCACTGGCGATGGTTTTCTTGTCTTCCGCTACTTTGTCGTCGACCAGTTTTTTCAGGCGGGTGTGCCGGTCTGCCTGATCCCCCTGGCCCAGCAGTTTCTTCTCATACCCCTCGGCCAACACTTGTTGAGCTTCGCCCGGCACGCCGGCCTGCACCGCCAACTGCGCCATTTCCACGTAGTCGCGTGCATCTTCCATGGTGCCGGTGGCGCGCAACAGACGATACATATCCAGCGTCAGCTTGTCGGAAAAACCGGACTTGGTGGCGGTGCGCTGAATCACATCCGCCCAGTATTCCGGCTTGGGGTAGTAACGCACCAGACGCTCGAGCGCGGCGGTATAGCCCAGCATGTCCTTCTGCTTGACCAGCGCGCTGGCAAGGATTTTGATCTGGGATTCAGAAGGTTTCTGACCCGCTTTTTCCTTGACGACGATTTGCGCCGCAGCTTCTCTTGCAGCGGCTTTGTAATCACCGGACAGATAATAAGCCTGTGGCAACAGCGCCAGGGCGTCGGCTTTTTTGCCGCCCATGGTTTTGTATTTCTTGAGCCATTCGACCGCGCCGGCGTAATTCTTGGCGCGCAGGAAGGTTCCAGCGACCGCTTCGGTAATCTTGAGATTTTCTTCTGCGGGCAGACGGCCCGACTTGATCACCGTGTCAAAGGCCCTGGCCGCGCCCTTGGCATCTCCGGCGCCGGCGGATGCAGAGCCGAGTAACTGATTGATCACGAAGTTCTCGTACTCGGAAAGCTTGCCGACGGCCTCAGCCTTGTCGATCTGAACCAGGGCTTCTTTGTATTTTTGCTCCTGAATCAGCGCTTGCGCGGCTTGCAGCGGCTTGCCGACGGCTGGACGCACCGTATCCTTTTTGGCGATGGCGGGCGCGGCGAGGATCAAGGCAAATGCCATGAGTGCGGCACCCATCAGAGTGCGAGGATTTCGAACGTCGAACATGTTCATGCCTGTTGAATCAAGTGCTTGAGAAAGACTGCGCCGTGCGACTGCGGGAACCCTTGAATGCCGGGCTACAGCGTGCCGACCAAGCCGATGTTGGTAATGCCCAAGCGTTGTGCCGAAGCCATGACGCCGACGACGTGCTTGTAGGCCGCCAGACGATTGGGGCGGATATGGATTTCCGGCACCGGGGCCTGGCGCGATGCACGCTGTAACCGCACTTCCAGCGCATTGCGCGTGGGAACAATCTGGCCATCCCAGTAAACGGTACCGTCGAAATCGACTTCCAGATTCACCACCGGCGGCGGTTCCGGTGGCGGCTCGGCATTCTGATCCACCGGCAGATCCAGCTTGACCGCGTGCGTCTGGATCGGAATGGTGATGATCAGCATGATCAACAACACCAGCATCACATCGATCAGCGGTGTGGTGTTGATGTCGATCATGACATCGGCGTCGTCCGAGTCCGCGCCGCCTGGGTCTACGCTCATTCCCATGGGATGGATACCTTTGCTTGACTTGCCCTGGGACTAACCACCACGCGGCGGCGGCTCCAGAATAAACCCGACTTTGACGATGGAAGCGCGCTGACAGGCCTCGACCACTTTGTTGACGTTTTCAAAGCGGGTTTCCTTGTCGCCGCGAATATGCACTTCGGGTTGTGGCACGATGACCGCCGCCTCGAACAGTTTGTCCTGCAGGGTTTCGATGTCCGGCAAGCGGACGTCGTTCCAATACACCTCCCCTTCTTCGTCCACCGCGATCACGACGTTTTCCGGCTTGGTTTGCAGCGCCTGATTACGCTCCTTGGGCAGATCGACCGGGATCGACTTGGTCACCACCGGGACGGTGATCAGGAAGATGATCAACAATACCAGCATGACGTCGACCAGCGGCGTGGTGTTGATGGTACTGTTGAATTGTTCTTCTTCTTCGTGGTTGCCGACTTGCATACCCATGGCGTGACGCTCTTGTCTTGCGAAGCCCGTGATCCAGCCTGCGATGGCCTAAGCCGCCTTGTTTTGCTCGCCCACGCGGGTGCCCGATAGCAACACCGAATGCAGGTCAGAGGCGAAGGCGCGGACCTTTTCCATACAGTTCTTGTTGCGGCGCACCAGCCAGTTGTAGGCCAGCACCGCCGGCACCGCCACCGCCAGACCGATGGCGGTCATGATCAGCGCCTCACCCACCGGGCCCGCCACCTTGTCGATGGACGCCTGACCGGAAACACCGATGGCGGTCAGCGCGTGGTAAATACCCCATACTGTTCCGAACAGCCCCACGAAGGGCGCAGTCGAACCCACGGTGGCGAGCACCGCCAGTCCGCCGGTCAGCTTGCTCTGGATGGATTCCACCGCGCGGTTGACGCTCATCGTGATCCAGCTCGAGCGGTCGATCTGCTCCACCATGGTGCCCTCGTGATGTTCGCTGGCATTCATGCCCCGTTCCACGATGTACCAGAACGCTCCGCCCTGCGTGAGCTTGGCCTTGCCGTCCGCGACCGTCGCTGAACTCCAGAATTCGGCCTCGGCCTGCTTGGCCTGATTGTTCAGCTTGGTCTGCTCCAACAGCTTGACGATGAGCACATACCAGGTGCCGGCCGACATGAAGAAAAGAATGAACAGCGTGCCTTTGGATACGAAGTCACCGTGCTTCCACATGGCTTCGAAACCGTAAGGGTTTTCGATCTCATGCGTCGTCGGCTCGGCGGTTTGGGGGCGTGACGAATCCGCCGTCAGCGGATCATCCAACGATGCGGCCTCAGCCAGCGGATCGGGCACGGCGATGTCGTCCTGCGCGTTGACCGCAAGGGCGCTCAGCAGCAGTCCAAGCCCTGATATGCCGAACAAGCACTGGACCAGAATACGGCCGAATTTCTGTTGACTGCTCATGTTGCGCATTGCTCCGGGGAACGTGATGTTGATCGACTAAAACAAACGAAAACCGCTCTAACGGGGAACCACCCACATGTAACGCATGGAAAACCAGGATGCCTCTGGCTTGCCATTGACGGTGCCGACGATGAACTTGCAGCGACTGAAGGCGCGGATGGTGGCCTGGTCCAGCCGCTGGTATCCGCTGGATTCCAGAATCTTGCTTTGCTGAACTTCTCCTTCAGCGCTGACCAGCAGACTGATGGCGGTGGTGCCAGACTCCCCCAGGCGCTCGGACACGGAGGGGTATTGCGGCTGACGGCAAGCCCGCGGACTGTTTTTCAAGTCGATGCGCGGCGGAATTTTCTCAAGCTTGGGCGGCGGCGACGGGGGCGGCTTGTCGCGCGTCACCTGACGGATGTCAGTAGTGGCCTTGGGCGCCTGAATATTGATCACCGGCGGCGGAATGAACGCCGGCGGTGGCGGCACGAACTCTGGCGGCGGCGGCGGCGGCGGTCGTTGAACCTTCGGCTTTTCCCCTTCGATGATTCTGGTTTCGATCGGCTCAGGCAGCAGCTGCACCGCCTTGCGCGCCAAGCCGTTGATCAGGCCATAGATCAGCAGAATGTGCAGGGCAACAACAACGCCAATACCCACCACGCGTGAATCATTGCTGGCACCGTGCGCAAAATTCATCGGGTTTTCGTCGTTGTCGAAAAAATGGGATTCAAACTCATGGGAATCGCCCGATCAGCGGCGATTTCGCTCAGGCCTCCTTCAAACGGTTGAAGACTCAAGCTTAAAGTGTGGATACATGCGATTTGAGCATCAAGCCGGGTTCGGCAACGCCGCCTTGCGATTGCACGCGGTGCCGTAGCTGTCGATCAGCGGTCAGCAAGAACCGCCAACAATGGCTCATAAATCATGGACTTGCCTGTAACTCAGGCCATGTAGCATGGTCTTGCCATCACCCAGGATGGGCCGGCAAGAGCGCTAGTAATACTCGCAATTCATCGCCGCCGCAAGTTCGACGGCGCCCTGGCCTGCGCGCGCCTCAGCGTCCTTGCAGCCCAACAATGCTGACCGCACACACGCCGTTGTACGGCACGCCGCCCAGATTGTGACTCAAACCCAGTTGCGGATCGGGCAATTGACGCTCGCCGGCACGGCCCTGCATTTGCAGGTAATGCTCATACACCATGCGCAGGCCGGAAGCGCCAATCGGATGGCCGAAACACTTCAGGCCACCGTCAATCTGGCAGGGCACGTCACCGTCGGCATCAAAAACACCTTCCATCACGTCGTGCCAGGCCTGGCCGTCCTCGGACACGCCCAAGTCTTCCATGGTCACCAGCTCGGTGATGGAGAAACAGTCATGCACTTCCATCGCCGACAATTCCTTGCGCGGATTATTGATGCCGGCTTCCTGGTATGCGGCTCTGGCCGCGTTACGCGTGTTCTGCACGTAAGAGCCATCCCATTGATCCGTGCTCTGCTCGCGACCCGCGCTTGCCGATAGCTGCAGGGCCTTGATGGTGACCAGCGGATCCCGCTTGCCCAGAGAGCGGGCGATTTGCGGCGTGGTGACAATGGCGCAGGCCGCGCCGTCAGAAACGCCGCAACAGTCAAACACGCCCAGCGGATCGGCGATGGTCGGTGCCTTGAGGATGGTTTCCATCTCCACCGCTTTCTGCAGATGCGCCTTGGGATTCCGGGCGCCGTTCTGATGGCTCTTCCAGGATACCCGGGCCATGGCGGTTTTCAGGTCTTGCCTGGAAACCCCATGCTTGGCGCGATAGCCCGCCGCCAACTGCGCAAAACCCGCCGGCGCCGACCCGTAGGGCATCCACAAATCATTCAGCGTGCCCTTGTTGGACACCGGAAGGCCACCGTAGCCGGTATCTTTCAATTTTTCCGCACCGATGGCCAGGGCGATATCCACCGCGCCGGCGGCCACGGCATACACCGCACCACGCAAGGCCTCGGTACCGGTAGCGCACATGTTTTCCACCCGCGAAACCGGAATCCCTTCCAGACGCAAGGCCGTCGAAAGCGGAATGGCCGAGTTCCCCACATTGACGCGATCAAACGCCGACCCAAACCAGGCCGCGCCAAGCTGCTTGCGCTCAATGCCGGCGTCCTGCAAGGCCTCACCAAAGGCTTCGCTCAACAACTGCTCGGTGCCGCAATCCCAGCGCTCGCCAAAGCGGGAGCACCCCATGCCCAAGATCGCTACTTTGTCTTTGATTCCTGATGCCATGTGCCTTCTCCAAATCCGTGATTGGAACTTGCCGTGCTCGCCCCGATCAAGCTGACAAAGCTCGTTGACTCGCCACGCTAGGATCCCAGCGCTACGCGCAGGGGCCCGCCACGCTGCTCGCAACAATCCTTGTCTTTGATTCCTGATGCCATGTGCCTTCTCCAAATCCGTGATTGCGGCTTGCCCTCACGCTACGTGCCTGAACCCATCGGCGCCGCTTTCCAGAAATAACGATCCCAGCCGCGCAGCTTGTCGCGCTCCTTCACGCGGAAACGCATGCTCAGTGGCGTACCCACGTCAATGCCCTCTGGTCCCACGTCCACCATCTCCATCAGCACGCGCGCGCCGCAGTCGAATTGAACCAGGCCCATGTATAGCGGCGGCGACGGTGAATACTGCAACCAGTCGGCGGTGTGGGTTGCGACTTGGGCGGCTTCATCAGCCAGGGCGTAGGGCGTTTGCGAGTCCGGGGCGCCACAATTGACACAGGCCGGCAAGCGCGGAAACTGAATTGCGCCGCATTCGCCGCACTTGCCACCGACGAATCCGAAGATTTGATCGGCCGCGCGATACAGCTGGGTCAGTGCGGTCTTGTTATCGGTTTCGGCGCGCATGCCCCATTCCAGATCCAGATGCCCGTCGTTGGACAGCAGTTTGAGGTAGGCCGATTCTTCGATGCGTGCCGCCACACTGCCCGCCAGTGACTGGCGGCCGGTGTCTTCGGGCTTTTTCAGCATCTCGAACGCCGCAACCTCACAACCCTGCGCGAATGCGGCGATGACGATCACATCACCCGGCTGCGCCCGCTCAAAAGCGGCGCAAAGCTGCAACAGAGGTTGCGCGGCGCCGGTATCGCCCACCTTGCCTTGCAGGTCCGGCAATAGTGCTTCTGGCTTGATCTTGAGTTTTTTTGCAATGCGCTGATCACTCCTGGCAGGGCCGCCGGCCAGACCGAAATGGGCGATGTCCGCGCCACTGCGGTTCAAGCTGGTCAGCAGCGATTGCAGCGCCTGCGGCAGCAGCTTGGAGATGCCTTCGTCACGAATCCAGCGCTCTTCCCAGTTGTAATCAAACGCTGTTCCGCTCTTGCGGAAATGGTCAACGAAGGGAACCGATACCGTTTGCGCGCCCAGAAAACGGGCGATCAACCCGTCACCAGCGCCAACCGCCATTGCCGCGGCACCACAACCGATCTGCATTTCCTGTGTGCTGGCCGGTTTGGCGGTGCGCCGTTCGGAGGCCACCACCAGATGACCTTCGGCCGACGAGGATTGGCAAGCATCAATCAGCGCCGTCAAACCGGCACGCGTGGTGCCGGAACGCTCCGCCACTGCGGCTTCATCGGACAAGGTCAAGGCAGCGCTGACGAACACGGCGTTGTTCAGGTCCGCATACGGCGCGGTGGTGCTGGCCAGCGTCAGCTTTTGCAACCGGGCGCGATCCATGCCAAGCAGGCAGTCGCGCCCCGCCTCCACCGCCATGGTGATGGCGTCCTCATCCCAGCTGCACATGGAGCGCTCGCCCTTGCCCAGACCACCCAGGGCAGGGAAAGCCCAGCGATGCGCTTCGGCAATGGCCGCTCTTTGCATTCTGCGGCGCGGAATGAAAGCGCCAAAGGATCGAATTCCAGTATCCATATTGACTCAACCTGTCAGATGCCCGCCGACCGCGAACACGGCACGGCAAAATTGGTCCGTAAGCATACTATGCTCTCCAGGCCTTGGGGCGAGCCTTGGCCAAAGCCGATTCCCGGCTCGAGAATAGTCTGCACTTTGCGTATTATTTCCTGAGAACAGCTTTCAACCGCGCCGCAGGGTCACCAACACCACAGCGGCGATGCAGGCTGGAACAGTCACCAACATCAAGATTGCCGAGGGAAGGAAATGAGCCAGCGCGCGCAACTCATCTGCGGTTGGGGTGGAATCCTGTTTTGTGTCTTGTTTGGCCTGGGCGCCATCTTCATTTCCCAGTTCGTACCGCCCATCTCCCCCGCCTCGAGCGCCGAGGCCGTCGCCGTCCGGTTCGCGCAGGATCAGTTCCAGATTCGCGCCGGCATGCTGTTGATCATCCTCTCGTCCATGCTCTACGTGCCACTGACGGCGGGTCTGTCGGCAGAGATCGGCAAGCAGGAAGGTCAAAGCCGGGCGATCTCCCAAATCCAGTTCGGCTCTGGCGTTTGCGTTGCCATCTTCGTACTGATCCCGGCCTTGATCTGGGCGGTCGCCAGCTTTCGCGCTGATCGCGCGCCGGAATTGATTCTGCTGCTCAACGACCTGGGCTGGATCATGCTGCTGCTGCCGTTTTCACCCGCCTTTTTCCAGGTCCTGACCATCGCCTACGCCGTGTTCGTCAGCGACGAATCCAATCCGGCGCTGCCGCGTTGGTTCGGCTATTTCAGCGTTTGGGCCGCCGTGCTGTTTCTGCCCGGCATTCTGATCACCTTTTTCAAGACCGGGCCGTTTGCCTGGGACGGAATCATTGGTTTCTGGCTGCCGGTTGGCGTGTTTTTCACTTGGATTCTGGCCGCCGCGCTGATGGTGCGCAGCGGCGCCGCCAATTGGCCGACCGACCGCTGAAGCCCGACCTGATGCCCGCACCCCCGTCGGCAGTGATGACGCGGCGCGATACCTGTGCATGAAGCCAGCCAAAGCGTGCCGGCGCTTCGGCGGAAAACGCGCCTGAGGTCATGGCGCGGTCTCGATCTTGACTAAGATAAGCGCGACGGCCTTTGGTACGCCAGCAAACAAATCAAACGAGGCACACAACCATGATGCGATCCCTGTTGTTCATCCCCGCCGATAGCGAAAAGAAACTGGCCAAGGGCCTGGACTCCAAGGCCGACGCTCTGGTGCTGGACCTGGAAGATGCGGTGTTGCCCGACCGAAAACCCATCGCACGCGAACTGATGCGCGACTGGATGGGGCAACAGACCGATCACAGCCGCTTGTGGGTTCGCGTCAATGATCTGGATTCGGGAGAAATGCTCAATGACCTGCCGGCGGTGGTGGCATCAAGACCGGCCGGCATCTTGCTTCCGAAAGTCCGCGCGGCGGCCGATGTCACCGCCGTGGGTCACTATCTGGAGGTGCTGGAAGCCGAGCACGGCCTGCAGGCCGGCCAGATCAGAATCATGGCGCTGGTGACGGAAACGCCGCAGGCCATGCTGAGAATGAACGACTTGCTGGATCAGGGCCATCCACGCGTCTCGCACATCACCTGGGGCGGCGAGGACCTGAGTTCCGCCCTGGGCGCGGGCGACCCACGCGATGAAACCGGCGCCTGGCGTCCCTTGTATCAGCAGGCAAGAAATCAGTGCCTGCTGCTGGGCCACGCCATGGGGTGCGAGGTGTTGGATACGGTTTATGTGGACTTCAAGAACCCCGAAGGCCTGGCCGCGTCGTGCATCCAGTCGCGCCATGACGGCTTTACCGGCCGCATCGCCATCCATCCGAATCAGGTGGACATCATCAACCAGGCCTTCACCCCCACCCAGGCCGAACGTGATCTGGCGCAGAAAATCATCGACGCCTTTGCCAGCGGCGCCGGTGCGGTATCCATCGACGGCAAGATGTATGACATTCCGCACCTGAAAGCCGCCCGCAGATTGTTGGCCAGCTGATCCGGCAAAAGGCCGTTCACGGCCATTTTTCGCCTACGCGCCATGCAAAATCGAAAAATCGTTCTCAAGTCACGTCCGGTCGGCATTCCGGGGCCTGAGCACTTTGAGCTGAAATGCGAGCCGCGAACCGGCGCCGGCCTGGAACCGAAGCGTCCCTATGGCGGTGAATGCGGCTTTCTGTATACGCCGTCCAGCGGCCCATAAGGATTTTCAACCCGCGTCGGGCCGTCTGTATCCTCAGCCCACTTCAGTTTGAGCATGGAGCTGGGTTTCAAATCCACCTGCATCTGGGAAAGAATCAACCGAGTTTGATGCGCGTCCGGCCGAACCTGCAGCGGAATGGCGGCGGTCACCGGGATACTCAGTTCCTGCTCGATGGGCAGCCGCGCGTTCAGCACCGTATTCACCCGGGTCTTGATGTTCTGATTGATGTCAGCGGACAAAGGGCCGTTGTAGATCAGGTCAATTTCTTCCGAAACCGGAATCTTCAGGTCCACCGGCAACAGAAACTTGAGCGGAATGGCGGTCTGGATCACCAGATTGCGCAGCGCCTTGAGGTTTTTGTAATTCAGGCCGGTGCGAATGGTGACCTCGGCCATGGTATTGATCGGCAAAACGCCCTGATAGGTCACGTCAAAGTTCAACGGCACCTTGGCGGCCATTTCCACATCGAAATCGTATCTGCCTGCAAACGGCACCGTCAGCACCTGATCAAACGGCACCTTGGCGTCGATTTCACCGCGCATGGAAACATCCAGGCTGTTACTCACATCAGTGGAAGCTTGAAACGACGCCGGCAACTGAACCCCGGTGGCCTGATCGGTGATCGTAATCGACACAACAATATTGAAGAACAACCACCAGGCAATCAGCACGCCGCCAATCAAGGCAAGCAACAAGAGCAGGCCACCGATCAACCAGCCAATCGAACCTGAACTGGAGGCGGCGGCGAAATCAACACCGACGGCATCCTTGGGTGGCAAGGGCGCGCTCATCGTTGATCCGCCTGGTGCTCGTCCACCAGCCCCAGTTTCAGTGTTCTCAGCGGCAGGCTCAGATCGGCCTCGGTAATTACCACCTTGCTCGGCCCGGCGGGCATGTTGATCACCGCGTGCAAGTCATTCAACACCGGCACGTTCATATCGGCATCAATCGGCACGGCGGCATCGATTTGGGTCATCAGCGGCACCGTGAGCTGTTGGTCGATTTGCGCCGTAACCGGGGTTGTGAAATCCAGATCCACCATCTGATCGACCGGAATCACCAGGTCCACCGGCACCGTGGTGTTGATCGGGATTTTCCCGCGGATCGGCACCTGGATCGTGCTTTTCAACGCCGGCAGATAGGCGTCGATCGTGGTATCCACCGCCACCACCTGATTCAGGGCAATTTCGTCCACCAGGCGTACATTCATTTTCAATGGCACCGAGCCCTTGAAATAGGCCACGATGTTCAGGGTGTCCCTGATCGGAATGGTGACCGACTGATTGATCGGTACCGTAGTGCCAATGGTGTCGTTCAATCGAAGTCCGATGGGGCCGTTCACGCTGGCCGTTGCGGTGATCGGCTCCGGAACAATGACGGTGGCGGGCTGATCACGCAGCATCAGTTCCAGATCGACCCGGGTCATCACCAGGTACGCCATTGCCGCGCCCGCCAGGCCCGCCAACACCAGAACCAGCAGCACCCACAGCAGGCTGATGCCGCGCTGACGATGCACGCCAGGGCGTTTTCTTGCGCCGCCGCTCATGGCCGATCTCCGGCGTCGGGCGGCTCAGCTTCGGCGCCGTCCAGACCCAGGGCTATCGCATTCAATGGAATCACCAGGTCCGCATAGTTCATGTGGATATCCAGATTCGGCTCCCGGGGCAGCTCGACCGTGATTTCCAGGTCATTCAGAATCGGCACATCCATCTGCGTTTTCAGCGGCACGTCCGCCACGATGTGGGTTTTCAGCGGCACCACCAGATCCTGATGCAACCTGGCCGTGATGGGTGTGGTGAACCGCATGTGGATTTTCCTGTTGATCGGCACCACCAGATTGACCGGCACCTGCGCCTTGACCGGGAAACGTCCGCGCAGGGGCAGCTTGAAGGTTTCGCCCAGCAAATCCGCTTCCACCACGGTATCGATGTCGATTTGCTTGTTGAGCTGAATCACGTCCTTCACTGGCACCTCAAGCTTCACCGGCACCATGGCGTCAAAGTCGGCGACCAGCGCCAGCGGTTCATCGATCGGTACCGACAGCACCGTATCCACCGGCACCGTGGTGCTGACGGTTTCATCAATACTGATGCTCAACTCATTCTCGACCGTGGCGGTCACCTCCAAGGGTTGATCGATATAAGCCTTGAGCGATTCGTCAGTGACCAGCAACTGCGCCTGAACGTTCTTGACGACGAAATAAATCACCACAAAGGCGCCAACCGCTGCGCCAATCGCCACCAGAAGACTCCACAACAGAATCGAACCCAGCTGCGTTTTGGCGATCACCGGTCGGCGCCGCTCAGAAGCTGTATGAGGCCGATACATTCAAAAAGTCCCTGTCGCGGAGCCGGTTGCCCGACCCTCCACCAAAAAAGCCGAAATAGTCCACGGAAAAGTTATATCGGTTCTGATAATTGAAATTAACGCCGGTCAGCGCAATTTTTCGCCCGTGCTGGAAGTTCCCGCCCAAGCCTGGCGAGGTGCCGTACACGTCGTGAAACAGAATCATTTGCGGTCGCACACGCAGACCCTGCAACCAGACATCGTTATAGGCCCAGATTGCCGCCGCTTTATATCCCCAGGAAAAGTCCCTTGGAAAGCCTTTGCCCGGCTGAGAAAATGGATTGATTCTCAGGGCATCGCCCGTTTCTTCAATACCCGGAGAATAATGCGTGTTGGTGGTGGCCAGACTATCCAGCTGGAGTTCATCCAGCCCTGGTAGGTCCGGCACGTAGGCCGCTGAGAATTCCAATAACAAGGCCGTTTGATCCGCCCGGATCCAGGCACTGCCCTGGCGCCCCAGAACCTTGGTCACGCCGACGCTGGCCAGCCAGTAATCAAACGCCTCATACCCGCGAACGTAGGCGCCGGGCGCCACCTCACCCGGTGTTCCACCGCGATATTCGGTCAGATAATCGGCAATGGCGTTGCGCCGGTCGGTGAAGGTCGCGCCCGCCAATTGGTCCAGCGGCAGCCCCAGAACTGCCGCCAATGGCGCCAGTACCGGGTCCAAAGCGGCCGCTGCAGCGGGAAATAAGGGCAGCTCGTTTCTAGGAAATACCGGCTGCAAGGCGGTAAAGAAAACATCTTCCAAATCCACCTGAAAAGGATGATCCGGACGGTAAGCCAGCTCGCCGGTCCAGATCAGCCCCAAGGCACTGGTATTGACGCCCAAGCCGAAGACCTGAATATTTTCGGGGAATTCCAGAAAGATTCTTGCGCTGGAGATGGGCAGGGCATCGTAGCCCTCGCCCACCAGCCTGGGGTTGTCCGCAGCCAGATCGGCCAGCAGATCGGGAATACTGGCCACATCGCGACCGCAGGCAATCAGAAAATTGATCAAACCCAGGGGAAATGGCGCGGCTTGCGCATCCATGCCGGTGGCGCTGCCCTCGGCTGCGGCGCAGGTGGCATCGGCAGCGATGAAACTGGCGGCCGGCAAGCGCGCGTGATAATTCGCGAAGTAGGCGCTAAGCTCGGTGCCGCCCAACCAGCCTTCTTCGAAATAACTGAGCTTGATGCCATATTGACCTGTGCTGTCTGGTTCCCGATTATTTAAACGTGGAATGGAACCTGCGGTATCGCTGATCAAACCGACGACCGGCGTCAGCGCACGTTGCTGCTGCAGCGGATCTTCCGGGGTTTTTCCAAATGGCAAGGGCAGAGAATCATCGGTGATCGAGCCGCGATTCTCCGGTTGACCACCGATGTCCACGATAAAAGAACCCAGGCTGCCGCGTGTGGGAAACACATAGGGCCGCCACTCCAGCTGATAAAACAGCTCGGCCGAGAGCTTGGGCGTCATTTCCGTCGCAAGACTGATCATGCCGACCGGGTCAAGAATCTCGTCCAGGTCCATGGAAGGCCGGAACAGATTGTTGAGATTGAGCGGATTGACGAAATTCAGCGTGCCCGAAATGGTGAACAGTGCCTCGCCCCAGCCCAGGTGTTGACGGCCGATGCGCACGTCCAGCCGGCGATCATCCCAATATGGCAGACGGAAGTAGACGTAGGCCGTGCGCAGATCAAAGGCGCGGCCCATTTCGTCACGCGCATGCGGCGGCAAGTCGATATCCCGCGCCACCCCCGGCGCCGGGCCTTGTTGCACAACGATGTTGGGATGCGAATAGTCCAGGTTGTCGAAGTAAGGATCGTAGAACGCCTGCCAGTCCAGCTCGGCGCCCCAGGTGCCATCACCTGCAACGATGGACATGCCCGAACGCCAGCGCAGCACGGCGCTGGTCAGGTCCCACTGATCGTGAATCAGGTTGGCGTCATCCGCGATCTGCCAATTCCCACCGGGCGCCGCCATCCATCGCTGGTGCGGTTCCAGATCGTCCCGATTCAGGGAAATGCAGGAATCAACGGCGCAAAGTTCCGGGTCCAGATTGGTCTTGCCGATGAAACTCCGGTCTGGAGCCTCCAGCCGCATCTGCGCCCCCATTGCGAGCTTGTTTTTCCAACGGATGTCAAAACCCGGCCCCCAGTCCAGTGAGTAGTCGGCGGCCGCGCCGACCGCGCCACAAAAGCCGCTCATCAAGATCAGGCCCAGCCGAACCCCCGCTTTGCCCACCGTACGCCCCCAAGATTGCTGGTGTTTTATTGAATTGCCGCTGATGGACCAAAATCGCATCCGGCGGGGTCTCGATGCTAACGTCAGTTTTCACTGGGCCTCAAGTGCCGATGCGCCCTCTGAAAGACTCTCCAAGGCCAATTACCCTTGTTCGCTTTTTGCCGGGTGGAACGCACGGCGCCGGAAACACCGTTGCCGATACCTGCGTCCAAGGGTTTGGACCATGAACGAACGTTAGGTTTCGACCTCACATTGCGGGCGTCTGAGCGGCCCGATTTCGAGCAGGATTCTGCGGGCGAGAATAGCCGCGACTCCAAACCCTTGCCGGCTTGCAGCTTCGGCACTGATCGGCGCTGAATCGATGCCGAATCACCGCCACGACTTGCTAAAGACCCGAAATTGAAAAAAAAGCGTAAAAAACTCCTTTTCCGGGCTTGGCGATCAGCATCAGCTGTCCTACATTGACGGAGTCGGAAACATTCCGTCACCAACGCAATTCCAAACATCAGGAAAAAGTATGCCGAAGCAGACGACCAACAAGGCGGCCGCCAAAAAGCCAGCCGCCGCCCCCAAGCCCAAAGCCATCAAGGAGGTGATGTCTAAATCCGCCCTGGTCAATTATCTTGCTGACAACAGCGGCGTGGTTGCCAAGGATGTTCGTGCCGTGCTGGCGTCGCTGGAAACCGCCGCCGTGGCTTCGCTGGGCAAACGCGCCGCCGGAGAGTTCGTTCTTCCCGGGCTGCTCAAAGTCACCACCCAGCGCGTGCCGGCCAAGCCGCGCCGCAAGGGCATCAACCCTTTCACCAAGGAGGAGCAATGGTTTGCCGCCAAGCCAGCTTCGGTGAAAGTCAAAGTGCGTCCGCTGAAAAAACTCAAAGACGCCGCTGCGTGAGGAATCTGCGGCCGACCGGGGTGAGCGCCCCGGCCGGCTTTTTTCCGGCGCGCTCACAAACCGTGCCAGTGATTCGGCACCGGGTCAGTGCAAGGCGGCAAGCTCGCAAGGATCTCGTTGCCGCCTCAAAAAGATGGCCGCCGTGTGATCCGGTCACCGGTCGACGGATCGCAAGACCCACACCGATGCCATGACCCTTGGTGATGCAAAGCGGATCGAGCATCCGCGCAGCTTGTTTGCGCAACCGCTTCAACCGCTGTCCACGACCGGCCCTTGCCAACAGCGGTCTGCGGCAGTCGGCAAGCCGGTTCTGGGTCAGCGATCCCGATACTGCGATTCGGCGCGTTCTGACTGACCCTTGATGTCCACACAGACCGTGGCCGTTGGGCGCGCCAGCAGCCGCGCGATGCCGATTGGCTCGCCGGTCTTCTCGCAATAGCCGTACTCGCGATCACGGATGCGGCGCAAGGCGTCTTCGATTTTTCTCAGCAACAGGGATTCTCGTTCTCTCAACCGCAAGTCCAGCCAGTGTTCCTCCTCGGCGCTGGCGCGGTCCGCCGGGTCGGCAAAAATCTCGCGCTGATGCAGACGCTCCTTGACATCCAGCTCGCGCGCCAACACCTCTTTTCGCATTTGCATCAAGCGTTCACGGAAAAAGTGCAGCTGATTCTCATCCATGTAATCGGATTCGGACGCCGAGCGAATTTCGGCTTCCGTCAACGGACGTTCTCTGAGCTTGTCGGATCTGCGACCCGCATTGGGGCGTGGCGCGGGTGCCTTTTCCACCGCCGGCTTCAATATCGCCTTGGCCGTATTCTTCGCCGTTGCGGTTCTCGGTTTGGGCTTGGCAGGCGTGTTCGGCACCGCCTTGGCCGCGGTGTCTTTGCCCAGGTCGGACTTGGTTCTTGTGGCGGATGGTTTGTTGTTGGTTTTGCTCACGCTGCTCGCCTTGGTCTTGTTAGGGCTGTTCGATGTACCGCCGGACTTGGGTTTGGTCTCGGTCTTGGTGCTCTTCGCCTTCTTGGTTACGGGCATGGCGCCCCTCCTGTAGAACGTCGACTTTCGATTGCCTTGCGGTGCGATTCGAGCTCAGCGGCCCAGCAACGGCGCTGCCACGCAGGCAAGCGATTATCATGGCACAAGATGGCGCTGTACTGGGAGACAATTCGATAGCGGGCGATGATTCCCGGCCGATCCGTGCCTGATTCATCCGAACGCGAAAAGATCATGGAATCCATACTCGAAAAGCTCGGTCGTTTCGTTCCGCTCAAGGACGTTCGAGCAGAGCGGCGATCCGACATCGCCAAGCGCTGCCAACTGGAACACCACAGCGCCGGTGAGTACCTGTTCGGCGTCGGAGACAAGGCGCAAAGCGCCCTGTTCCTGGTCAGTGGCAGCCTCAGGTTCGAGGACCAGCAAGGCGTCGAACTGGCCAGACTCAAGGCCGGTGACAGCAAGGCCCGGTACCGCCTGGCGCACCAGTCACCGCGTCGGGTCGCCGCTCGCTGCATTTCGGCCGTCGAATGCCTGTGCGTTGACGCGCATATGCTGGATGTGCTGCTGACCTGGGATCAGAGCGATCAACTCGAAGTCAGCGAACTGACGGCCAGCCAGGGACCAACGGACGACTGGATGCTCAGCCTGCTCAGCGCCAGCGCCTTCCAGCAATTGCCGCCCACCAATCTGCAGGCCTTGTTTCAGCGGATGCAACCGATGCCGGTGCGCCAGGGCCAGCTCATCATCCGTCAGGACGAACCGGGCGATTATTTCTACGTGATCGCGCAAGGCGTTTGTCAGGTGGTGCGCGAAATGCCGCAACACAAACCGCTCAAGCTGTCCGAGCTGAGCGCCGGCAGCTATTTCGGCGAGGAAGCGCTGCTCACCGACGCCGGTCGTAGCGCCACCATCAGCATGCTCAGCGACGGCGTATTGATGCGCCTGGCCAAGCGCGATTTTGTGGAGCTATTGCGCGAACCACTGATCCGCCAGATCAACCCGCTTCAGGCGCGCAGGCAGATTGAAACCGGTGAGCTGCGGCTGCTCGACGTTCGACTGCTCAGCGAGTTTCAAGCCTCGCATCTGCCGCACAGCCTGCATATTCCGCTCTACATGTTGCGGGCGCGACTCAATCAACTGGATCCGCAACAGCCATACCTGTGCATCTGTGACAGCGGGCGACGCAGCGCGGTGGCGGCCTTTGTGCTCAATTCGCGCCACCATTCGGCTTACAGCCTCAAGGGCGGCCTGGAAACGCTGGAAAACTGAAACCGGTTCACATGGTGTGCGTAGGCCGTTCGGCACGCACCATGCCGGCCAACAGGGACTCGATGCGCTGCTGGGTTGCACCGCCGTCCTGTGCGCTGAATTGCACGCCAATGCCCTGCTGACGCTTGCCCTGCGCGGCACGCGGCGTAAGCCAGATCACTTTGCCCGCCACCGGAATGCGTTCGGAATCATCCGATAGCGTCAACAGAATAAAGACCTCGTCGCCCAGGGTGTATTCCTTGCTGGTGGGAATGAACAGGCCGCCGTTTTTCACAAACGGCATGTACGCCGCGTAGAGCGCGTTCTTGTCCTTGATGTTCAGCGTCAGGATGCCGGGCTGGGTGCCGGACGGACGCAGGATGCTGTTCATGACGAGCCGTGGTTCACCTTCTTGTGCGCCGATACGATGCCGTACAACGCCACCACAGAATCATAAGGGATTCCGCCGTCAGCTGAGGATTGGCGTTGCTCAGCAGCGCCTTGCGCGCTTGAATCACGGATTCACGCAGGTTTTCCAGGCTCTCGGCCGCAATGGATCTTGCCAGTTCGTTCAATTTTTGCGCCTCATCGGACGCATACGCGGCGCGATACAGATCCAGCAGCAGACGCATGACGGCCTCCAGCCAGGCCGCGATGTCCGGTTTGTCCACCGCCGCCGCCAGCTCCAGTGGTTGTCGCCCACTTTGGGCCAGTTGCAACAAGTCCTTGCGCCAACGGGTTTGCTTTTCTCCGACATCACTCTGATGCCAAGCCAGCGCCGCCAACGGCGCACCGCCGGTTGCTGCGAGGTATGCGGTGGCAGCTGCCGCGCCCTGCGACGTTAACCATGCTTGCGCTTCATCCTGCGGCGGGCTCGGACAAGGAATTTGCTGACAACGACTGCGCAAGGTGGCGGCCAGCGCCAAGGGACGCTCGGCAATCAGAATGATGTGGGTGCGCGGCGGCGGCTCCTCGACTGTTTTGAGCAAAGCATTGACGCCACTTTGATTGAGCGCCTCCGCCGGGTCGATCCGCACCACGCGAGCGCCGTCGAAGTGGCTGGCCAGGCTCAGGGATTCCATCACTGAACGTAGCTGTTCCATGGCAATGTCGCGCTTCAACTGCCCGGTCTTGGCGTTGCGTTCGGGTGCGACCGACAACAAATTCGGATGATGGCCGGCGATGCGCAGCTGACAGCTGCGACACTGAGCACAGGCCTGACCATCGGCCGAGCGCGACTCGCACAGCAGCGCGGCGCTGATCTGTTGCGCCAGGCGACGTTTGCCCACACCCGGATTACCACTGAGAATCATCGCCTGCGGCAAACGGCCGGCCTGTATCTGCTGGCTGAGTCTGGCCCAGGTATCGGCGAGCCAGGGCAGCGTTTGATCAGACGCATTCACAAGCGCTGCTCCAGGACGGCGGCAATCGCCTGCCGCACCGGTTCGACGCCCACGCTGGCGTCAATGACCGCAAAACGATCCGGCGATTGCCGCGCGCGATTCAGGTAGGCGGCTCTGACGTTTTCAACGAACGAAACATGTTCGCGTTCAAAGCGATTGTTGCCGTGGCGCGCCGCGACGCGTTCCAGGGCGACATCCGGCGGCAAATCCAATAGCAGCGTCAAATGCGGTTGCAGTCCCTTGAGCACGAAGCCCTCCAGCGCGGAAAGGGTTTGCGGGTCAACCCCGCGACCGGCGCCCTGATAGGCCCAGCTGGCGTCGACAAACCGATCGCAGACCACGTCCTGATCGTTTTGCAGCGCGGGCAGAATCAGGCTGTGCAAATGCGCGGCGCGGGCGGCGAACATCAACAATGTTTCGGTTTGCGTGTTGACGCCTTCGGCCCAGTCATCAAGCACCACATTGCGAATCGCCTCGGCCAGCGGCGAACCACCCGGCTCGCGGGTTTGCACCACGGCTCGCCCACGCTGTTGCAACCAGTCACGAACAAATACCGCCTGGGTGGTTTTGCCGGCGCCCTCGCCGCCCTCCAGCGTGATCAGACGGCCGCTCATTGTTTTTTCTTCAATTGATAAATCCGCACCGCCCGCTCATGCGCTTTCAATGTGGCGGAAAACTGATGCGAGCCGTCACCCCTGGAGACAAAAAACAGCGCATCACCGTCGGCCGGGTGCAAGGCGGCGTGGATGGCCGCGCGGCCAGGCAGGCAGATCGGGCTGGGCGGCAGGCCGTGACGCGTGTAGCTGTTGTAGGGCTGGTCGGTGAGCAAATCTTTCTTGCGCAAATTGCCGTCAAAGGCATCGCCCAGACCGTAGATGATGGTGGGATCGGTCTGCAAGCGCATGCCTTTGATCAGCCGCCGCACGAAGACGCCGGCGATTTGCTGACGCTCTTCCGGCTTTCCGGTTTCCTTTTCGATGATCGAGGCCATGATCAGCGCCTGATCGGCGTTGTCATAAGGCAAGTCTTCCGCACGCTTTTCCCATTCCTGCGCCAGCACCGCATCCATGGCGCTCATGGCACGGCGCAAGAAATCCACATCCCGCGTGCGCTTGGGAAACCGATAGGTGTCAGGAAACAAGCGGCCTTCCGGGTGCTGCCCATCGCGCCCCAAAATGCGCATGATGGCCTCGGCAGACTTGCCCTCCAGCGTCTGCTCAAGCTGAGGATGTGCGCGGACCAAATTCAGGGCGTCGGCAAAGCGCGTGCCCTCAATCAGCTGCAACTCGTGCAGGACCACCGCGCCGTCCACCCACAGACGCAAAACACTCAAGGCGGTGTTCCCGGCCTCGATCCGATACTCGCCGCTCTTGATGCGGCCGGCGTCGCCCGTCAAGCGCGCCCATAATTCGAGATAAATCGCCTGCCGATCGCTGGCCAGGGCTTCGGCCTGCTGAAGTTGGGCGATGGCATCCCGCAAACGGGCGCCGGCGGCAACCTCAATGCGCAGCTCACCGTCAATGCGCAGCGGGGCGTGCAATTGATCACGCGCATCCGTCAGTAACCACGCAAGCGCCGCGATGAACAGCAACAGCAACAGCGCGGTGAAGCGAATAAAGGCTTTCATCACCGATACCAGGCCGGGTGTTGGAGTTGTTCCGCCAAGCGTTGTGTGACCGGGCCAGGCGCATCGATCTGGCGTTCACCGACCTGACGAACCGGCCAGATGCCGTTGAGCGCATTGCAGAGCAGTATTTCATCCGCCTGATCGAGCGCGGCTGCGGAAATTTGCGACACGGTGAGTGGGATATTCAGATGCTGCGCGATCAGCATGATTTTCTCACGCATCATTCCAGCAACGCCACAACGCGAAAGATCCGGCGTGAACAATTGCCCGTTGCACACGATGAAAAGATTGCTGCGGGTGCCACTGATGAGCGCGCCGTTTGCACCGCACAGAATCAGTTCGTCCTGATCGCCGATGTCTCGGCTGGCCAACACCTGTTCCAGCCGATTGAGATGCTTGACGCCGGCCAGGATCGCCGAGCCGGCGAGCTTGAAGTCGCTGAGTCGGACGCGCGCGCCAAGACGCCAGATGTCCGCCCCAGTTGCCGGCAAGGGGTACCAGAACGCCAGCCGATCCGTCTGCGATTGCGTACTGGCATAGCCTCGCCCACCCGCGCGCCGAGTCAGGACGAGTTTGAAAACGCCAGCGCCATGAACGCGATGCAGCGCTTGCGCATCCGCGTTGAGCATGGCGTCATCGGGCGCATCGAGCTGTAAGCGTGCGGCGTCCTGTCGCAGCTTGCGCCAATGCAGGTCGGCATCGACCAATCCTGATCTCCACAGCAGGCCGGTGCGAAAGACCCCGTCACCATAATGCAGCGCGCGACTTTGGCTGAGCATGTCGCCGCTTGCATGGCCGTTGAACAGGACCCTCGCCGTCAAACTTCAGCCCCCAAGGCCATCAACAAGCCACGCGCCTTGGCTCGGGTCTCTTCGAGTTCCTTTTGCGCATTCGAATCGGTGACAATCCCCGCGCCGGCGCGCAGGCTCACTTGTTGCCCGCCACAGACGATGGAGCGAATCAGGATGTTGCTGTCCATGCGTCCGCAACGCGACAGATAACCCATGCTGCCGGTGTAGGGTCCGCGACCCTCGCCCTCGAGTTCAGCAATGATTTCCATTGCCCGAATTTTCGGACAGCCGGTAATGGTTCCGCCGGGAAATACCGCGCGCAACACATCGCCCGGGCCGGCGTCCTTGCGCAGACGCCCGCGCACATTGGAAACAATGTGATGCACATGCGCATAGCTTTCCAGCGTCATCAGCTCGCTCACATCGATGCTGCCCGGCTCGCAAACCCGGCCCAGATCATTGCGCTCCAGATCAATCAGCATGATGTGTTCGGCGCGCTCCTTGCTGCTGGCGCGCAAGTCCAGCTGCTGTTGCAAATCCTTGGCCTGATCTGCGGTTCGCGGGCGCGTGCCGGCAATGGGACGGGTTTGCACCAGACCATCGGTCACCGCCACCAGCCGTTCGGGTGAAGAACTCAGCACCGCGCGGTCCTCAAACACCGCAAGACCGGCGAACGGCGCCGGATTGACCTGCCGCAAACGCGCATAGATGGCGCGATAGTCGCCGCCATCGGCCAGCTCGCCATGCCAGCGACGCGACAGGTTGACCTGAAACGCATCGCCAGCGCGCAGGTATTCCTGAACCTTCTCAACGCCCTTGAGAAACTTCACCGCCGGCTCTTCGTGGATTGATGCCAGCGATGCGGGCGCAAATCGGCCGGCGTGATGGTCGCAACCCTTGATCCGCGCAACGATGCGTTCGCCATCGGCGGCAGATTCGGCAAACACCGTCAACCTTGAATGCTGACGATCACGCATCACCGCCGCCCGGCAGCGCACGGCAATGGCGTCCGGCAGACCAAAATCAGCCGGCGGCAGCCGCAGGCAGGACTCGGCCTGCATTGCCGCCTCGTAACCGAGCATCAGAAACCACCCGCCCACAAACGGCAGCGCCGGCGTTTGCGCCTCCAGGGCTTCGGCGGCAAAGGCCCGATTCAGCCGGTCGAACCAGCCCGCGCCATCAATCCGCTCCCCGGGGCAAGCCAGCAACAGATCGAACTGATCCGCCAGCGGATGCCCGGACAGGCTTTCAAACAGAAAGGGAAAGTCTCGCGGATGCTGACAATGGATCGAAAATAAATCTGCCGAATCATTAAGTTCGGCTATAAAACTCATCTATTTTCTACGCTATGTCAGACGCGAGAAGATCAGGGTTCCGTTGGTCCCACCAAAGCCGAAGGAATTGGACAGCACCGAGTTCAATTGTGCCTGGCGCGCTTGATGCGGCACGTAGTCCAGATCACAGTTATCGCTGGGATTGTCCAGGTTGATGGTCGGTGGCAGCACCTGATCGCGCAGCGCCAGGATGCAAAACACCGCCTCAATACCACCGGCCGCGCCCAGCAAGTGACCGGTCATGGATTTGGTGGAGCTGACCGGAATATTGCGCGCCTGATCACCGAAAGCGGCTTTCACCGCCACGGTTTCCGCCACATCACCGGCCGGCGTGGAGGTGCCGTGGGCGTTGATGTAGTTGATCTGTTCCGGATTCAGGCCAGCGTCTCTCATGGCGTTTTGCATGGAGCGGCTGGCGCCGCGACCGTCATCCGGTGGCAACGTGATGTGGGAAGCATCCGACGACATGCCAAAGCCGGACAGTTCCGCGTGAATGCGGGCGCCGCGCGCTTTTGCGTGTTCATATTCTTCCAGCACCAATACGCCGGCGCCGTCGCCCAACACAAAGCCATCACGATCCTTGTCCCAGGGGCGCGAGGCGCGTTGTGGTTCATCGTTGCGTGTTGACAGCGCGCGCGCCTGACAGAATCCGGCCATGCCCGCCGGTGATGAACCGGCTTCGGCGCCGCCAGCAATGATCACATCCGCATCGCCGGCCTGAATCAATCTTGCGCTGACGCCGATCGAATGCGCCGCCGTGGTACAGGCAGATACGGTGGCGAAACTGGGGCCGGTCAGTCCCAGCTCGATGGAGACATAACCCGCCACCATGTTGATGATGGAGCCTGGAACGAAAAACGGTGATACCCGCCCCGGGCCCTTGGCGTGCATCTTGCCGACTTCGGCTTCGATGAATCCGATGCCACCGATTCCCGAGCCCACCAGCACGCCAATACGGTCACGATTGGCGTCGGTGACTTCCAGACCCGCATCGGCCACCGCCTGCTTCGAAGCGGCGATGCCGTAGTGGATGAAGGGGTCGGTCTTGCGCTGTTCCTTGGGACCGATCCAGTCGTTGGCAACGAAGTCATCAGACACCAGCCCCGCAAAACGGGTGCTGTACTTGCTGACGTCGTATTTCTCGATTGGGCCGATACCAGACTTGCCTGCCAGGATATTGGACCAGGCCAGGTCCAGGCTGGAACCCACCGGCGAGACAATCCCCATGCCGGTGACCACAACGCGACGTTGATTCATGACCGCGCCCTTGTCAGCCCTAAGCCTGGCTGGAATTGGCCTTGATGTAATTCAACACATCCTGGAAGGTGACGATCTTCTCGGCTTCCTCGTCCGGGATGTCGATTTCAAACTCTTCTTCCAGCGCCATCACCAGCTCGACGGTGTCGAGCGAGTCCGCGCCGAGGTCCTCGACAAAGGAGGCGTTGGGGGTGATTTGATCCTCAGCGACGGACAGTTGTTCGGCGATGATTTTTTTAACTTTTGCTTCCAAGCTCATTGACTCTCCCTCTCAGGGGTTGGGTGATCGGCGCTATTGTAAGGACAAATGAATCGAAACGGGATGCTTGACGCAGGCCAAGAATTGCGCTTACGCCATCAAGCCATCAACATCCCGCCATTGACATGCAGGGTTTCGCCGGTGATGTAGCCGGCTTCCCTGGACGCCAGAAAGGCCACCGCAGCGGCGATGTCGTCCACATGCCCCAAGCGACCGGCCGGTACTTGTTGCAACAGGGCGGCATGCGCCTCCTCGCCCAGCGCGTGGGTCATGTCGGTATCGATGAAACCCGGCGCCACCACATTGACGGTGATGCCGCGCGATCCAATTTCCCGCGCCAGCGCCTTGGAAAAGCCCACCAGGCCAGCCTTTGCGGCGGCGTAGTTGGCCTGCCCCGGGTTGCCCATGGCGCCGACCACGGAGCCGACGCTGATGATGCGACCGTGCTTGGCCCTCATCATCGGCCGCAACACCGCGCGCGACAGCCGGAAGATCGCGCTGAGATTGGTTTCGATGACTTGATCCCAATCCTCATCCTTCATGCGCAGCATCAGCGTATCGCGGGTGATTCCCGCGTTGTTGACCAACAGCGACACCGGCGTGCCGGCCTTGGTCAAGCTCTCGATCAATGATTGACCGCCGGCCGCATCGGCAACATCCAGCACCCGGCCCTCGCCGCCGGCGGCGGACAGACGCTCGCTGATGCCTTGGGCGCCGGATTCGCTGGTCGCCGTGCCAATCACTTTGGCGCCGTCCGCCGCCAGACGATCCGCAATCGCCTTGCCGATGCCGCGACTTGCGCCGGTCACCAGCGCAACTTCTCCCTCTAAGTTCATCAAAAGCTCCCCGTACTTCAGTGATTCAAAGCATCCAGCGCCTGTTGCTGCTTGGCCGGATCATCCAGGTTCAGCGACTCTGCGTCCTTGACGATACGTTTATTGAGCCCGCACAGCACCTTGCCGGGACCACATTCCAGAAACAGCCGCACGCCGTCATCGGCCAAGCTTTGAATGGTACCGGCCCAGCGCACCGGCTGATGCAATTGCGCCGCCAGCGCCTGCCGGATACCGTCGGCGTCGGTGCGCGCCTGCATGTCCAGATTGTGCCGCACGGCAATCGCCGGCGGCAGGATATTCAGCGTGGAGAGCTTTTCCTGCAGCTGTCTGGCTGCGTCCTGCATCAGCGAACAATGCGAAGGCACCGACACCGGCAACCGTTTGACCATGCGCGCGCCATTGGCCTTGCCGTTGGCTTCCAGCCATTGGATACCCTGAATATCGCCCGCCACCACCACCTGTCCGGGGGCGTTGAAATTGACCGGCTCCAGCACCGCGCCGTCCGGCGCTTGGCTGCAAAGCGCGCTGATTTTTTCGTCATCCAGCCCGATGACCGCGCTCATGCCGCCGCTGCCCTCGGGCACCGCCGACTGCATCAGCTGACCGCGGGTACGCACCAAGCGCAGCGCATCGGCGAAATCCAGACTGCCAGCGGCGACCAGTGCGGTGTATTCGCCAAGGCTGTGCCCGGCCATGGCCACCGGTTGCGGCGGGTTCTGCGCCTGCCATTGACGCCACACGGCAATCCCGGCCGCCAACAGGGCGGGTTGCGTGTGCTGGGTCTGGTTCAGCGTTTGCGCCGGGCCATTGGTCACCAAGTCGCTGAGCTTTTCACCCAGGGCTTCGTCGGCCTCCTCGAAGGTGCGCACCACCAGAGCCGGATCGCAATCGGCAAGCATGCCCACCGCTTGCGAACCCTGGCCCGGAAACAACATCGCGTATTTCATGGTTCTCCCTTGTTGACCTGTGTTGAACGGCAACGCCGTTCCAAGCTGGCGCCGCCCAGGGCGTACAACAAGCCGCTCAGGGCGCCGAACAGATGCGATTCGGTGATGACTTTGCCGCCGATGGCCAGCTCATCCGACACCGGCGCGCCAACCATCACCTCGTATATCAGTTTAGCCGCCAGATACAGCAGGCAGACCCAGGCAATCCGGTCACCCTGCCGCGCTTGCGGCCAAAGCCCCAGGACAAATAATCCGTGCAAGACACCGGACAGGCCCACGTATCGCGCCAGTTCCGGCACCCACAACCACAAGCCCAGCGACACGCCCAGGCTCAGCACGACCAGCCGTGTCAGCCATTGCCGCAAGCGCAAGGGCTGCGGACAAAGCAACAGCAGAATCACGATGCCCAGTGCATTGAGCATCCAGTGATACCAGCCCAGGTGCACGAAATTGGCGCTCAACAGCCGCCATGCTTGTCCTTGATCAATCAGCACCCGATCAAACCGCAAGGCGACCCGAACCGCCTCGCCGCCAAGCTGCAAGACGGTGCACAAAAGAATCAATCCCAAGGGAACCAAGCCGCGTTGGCCGAACCTAAGCATGCTTGCCGCTGCTATCATTTTCCAGATCTTTTGATCCCCATCCATTGCTTCGGATTGACTGCCTCATGACCGCTTTTTTCCGCAAACGCCCCGCCCCTGCTTTGTCACAAGGCGGATTCACGCTGATCGAGATCATGGTGGTGGTGGTGATTCTGGGCATCCTGGCGGCGGTGGTGGTGCCGCGCATTATGGACAGGCCGGACGAGGCGCGAATCGCGCGCGCCAAACAGGACATCCGTGCATTGGAGGCCGCGCTGAATCTCTACAAGCTGGACAATTTCAACTACCCCAGCACCCAGCAGGGACTTGAAGCCCTGGTTTCAGAGCCCTCCGGCGAACCCGAAGCCAAGAACTGGAAGTCCGGCGGTTATATCGCCAAGCTGCCGAACGACCCCTGGAGCAATCCCTATCAGTATCTGTCGCCGGGTGTTCGCGGGGAAATCGACGTGTTTTCGCTCGGCGCCGATGGTCGACCCGGCGGTGATGCGTCGGCGACGGACATCGGCAACTGGGACCTGGGCAACTAAAGCCGCTTGCGGCCAAGACACGCCGCAGCGCTGAGGCCGCAGGATACCGCTCTGATGAAACCGGCACGCGGTTTCACGCTGATTGAAATCATGGTGGTGATGGTGATCATCGGCATCATGGCCTTGATGATCGGGCTTTCGGTGGGCAATCGCTCGTCGGAGGATCGCATGGAAGCCGAGGCGCGGCGCATCCAGCAGCTGCTGCAATTCGCTTCAGATGAAGCGCAGGCCAAGGGGCTGGAGATCGGCCTGCGTTACGACCAGCAGGCCTATCAATTCCTGGAGCTGTCGGACGACGGCAAGTGGCAGGTGGTGCGGCAGGGCAGCCTGCGGCCACGCCGTATCAGCGCGCCGATGTATCTGGAAATGCGGGTGGAACAGGAGCTGGTGACGCCTGCAGCCGAGGTCGGGCTGGAGCCGGCATTTGCGGCCTCTGAGGATGACGAGGACGACGCGGCCAAGGAGGATGACGAGGCCGCCGAAGGTCTGGAGCCGCAAATGCTGCTGCTGTCCAGCGGCGAGATGACGCCCTTCAGCCTGGATGTGAAGTTACCGGATTACGAGGTGTATTACCGGGTGAGCGGCGATGTGCTGGGCCGGCTCACATTCTCGCGGCAAGTGGACGCTTCCTGATGCGTCGGCAAGCGTCGGGTTTCACGCTGGTGGAAGTGCTGATTGCGGTGGCGGTGCTGGCCATCGCCATGTCCGCAGTGATCAGCACCATGGCGCGACAGGCCAGCAATGCCAGTTATCTGCGCGAAAAAACCATCGCCATCTGGGTGGCGCACAACCGCCTGGTGGAAATTCAGCTGCAAACCGAATGGCCCGACACCGGCAAATCAGATGGCGAAATGCAGATGGCCGACCAGGACTGGCGCTGGGAAACGGAGGTGGAAAAAACACCAGAAGAGGAATTACGCCGCGTGGAGGTTCGCGTTTACCACCCCGATGACGAAACCCGGGCTTCGATGGCGCAGCTGTCGGCGTTCATCGGCCGGCTGAGCGCCGCACGATGAGGGTTCGCCGGCAACAGGGCTTCACGCTGCTGGAAATCATCATCGTCGTGCTGGTGTTTTCCATCATGTCGGTGATGGCCTACGGCGGCCTCAACAGCGTGTTGCGCACGCGCACCGGCATCCAGGCCGCGACCACGCAAATCGCGGACATGCAGCGCACATTTCTGCGCCTGCGCAGCGACTTTCAGAATCTGCGTCGGCGCAGCGTACGTGACAGCTTTGGCGAGTTGCAGCCGGCGTTCGCGCTGGAAGGCAATGAAGCGGTGAATTTTGTGCGCGGTGGAAAGCGCAATCCGGCGTATCGGCCGCGCTCCAGCATGGAGCGGGTGCGGTATGAATTGGTAGATGGCGAGCTGCGCCGCGCCAGCTGGCGTGTGCTGGACGCGGCGCAGGAAACCGAACCGGAAAGCTTGCCGCTGATCAAGGGCGTGAGTGAGCTCAGTTGGCGTTTTCTGGACGAGACCAATGAATGGCGCGAATCCTGGCCGTCTGCCGAATTCGGTTTTGAGTCTCGCGCCCAGGCGCCGCCGCCGCGCGCGGTGGAAATGGTGCTGCTGACCGATCAATGGGGCGAGCTGAAATTTGTGTTCCGCACCGGCATCGAGCCGATTCCCGACAGCTTCGGCGCGACCGCCACGCCCGGCGGCGGCCAAAGTCAGAATCAGGACCGTGGCCAGTCCCAGGACGAACCCGGGGCGAATCAATCCAACGACAACAACGGCGGCGACAGCAACACCGGGCTGCGACGACCAACCGACGCACGGATCGATCTGCCGTCGGAACCCGAGTTCATCGACCAATGAAATCGCGCCCAAGGCAATCCGGTGTCGCCCTGATCACCGCGGTGCTGGTGGTTTCCCTGGCCACCATCGCGGCGACTTCGGTACTGGATAGCGGCCACCTGTCCGTGCAACGCACCGCCACGCTGCAAGACTCGGAAAAAGCCTGGTGGTACGCCATGGGCGTGGAAGACCTGGTGCGCCTCTATCTCAAACGCGACGCCGAGGACAACGACACCGACGCGCTGAACGAGGCCTGGGCCAAGCCCATCGATTATCTGCCGGTGGAACAGGGTTTTGTCAGCGGCGCGCTGGTGGATCAGCAGGGTCTGTTCAACCTGAACAATCTGGGGGTGCAGGATCCGGAGCTGTTTCAGACCTATCAGGAACAGTTCGAACGCCTGCTCAGCGCGATTCCGGATGTTGACCCGTTTCTGGCGCGCCCGCTGGCGCAGGCCATCCGTGACTGGATTGATGCGGACCAGGAACCCACAGTCCCCGATGGCGCCGAAGACAGTGAGTATCTGGTGCTGGACCCGGGCTATCGCGCCGCCAACCAGCCCATGCAGAGCGTCACCGAGCTGCTGGCCATGCGCGGCATGACGCGCGAACACTACGTTCGCATCCGGCCCTTCGTCACCGCGTTGCCGCAAGCACCCTCGCCCATCAACGTCAACACCGCGCCGCCGGAGGTATTGCGATCCCTGGTGGTCAACCCATCGCCCGGTTTCGAGAACTTCCTGCGCCGGCGTGAACAACAGCCCGCCGAGGCCATCACCGACCTCAACGACGAGGGCGTATTCAGCCCCGAGGACGCCGACAGCAGCATGCTGACCGTATCCAGTCGTTTTTTCCAGATGCAGGCACAGGCCACGGTCGGCAACGGACGTGTGGCACTATATAGCCTCATCTTCCGGCCATCGTCCGGCACGCCCATCGTTATCTCTCGGAACACGGATTCCGAGTAATCAGCCGAATAAAAACAGTCGCTTGCGAGAAACTCTTTACATTCGTCTGAGCACGGAGACGGGCAAGGAAAGCGTTGAAGCGGGCCTGATTGCGGCCGACGGCACCGCGCAAGACGCGCCCGCCCGCCTGTCGTGGTCCGAGCTGCCGCAATGGGCCAATGGTCGACGGGTCGTCGCGCTGGTGCCCACGCCGGTGATTCGACTGTCCAGCGTCGAGCTGGCCGCCCGGCAACGCAGCAAGGTGCTGCAAGCCGTTCCGTTCGCGCTGGAAGAACAGTTGGCCGAGGATGTGGACGGGCTGCATTTCGCCGTGGGTGATGCACCGGCCGACGGCCGCTATCCGGTTGTGGTCATCGCAAGTCACTGGATGGACGCCTGGCTGGCGCAGTTGCAGCAAGCGGGTGTGCGCGCCGAAGCCTTCATCCCCGAGGTGTTGGCGCTGCCCTGGCGTGAGGACGATGACGCCTGGCATGCGGTTCACGACGGCGATCAGATCATCGTGCGTCATCAGGCCTGGAACGGTTTTTGTTGTGATCCGGCGGACCTGGCCAGCTATCTGCAGCTCGGCGCCGAGCAACAGCCCCCCAAGCTGCGTCTGTTCCTGTGCGACGGTATCCAGCCGGACGCATCCGGCGCCGCCTCACCGGTCGACCTGCTGCCGATGCGCGCCAACCTGCCGGCGGGGCTTGGCCGGGTGATGCGCCCGGATCAAAGCATCAACCTGCTGCAAGGCGCCTATTCGCAATCACAGAACCTGCAAAAGCTGTGGCGTCCCTGGCGGTTTGCCGCCGCCCTGGCGCTGATCCTTGCCCTCGTCAGCGGCATCGGTTTGCTGGTGGACTCGATTCGCCTGCGAAACGCCGTGGAAGCACAGGATCAAGCCAACCTCGCCCGTTTTCAGCAACTGTTCCCGTCGCAAACCCGGGTGGTGGACTTGCGCGCACAACTGGATCAGCAATTACGCGCGGCCAACGGCGGTGGTGACACTCACCAACTGTTCGCGCTGCTCGGCAGCCTGAGCCGTGGGCTGAAGGAAAATCAGGGTTTGGCCCTGAAAGGTCTGCAATACCGCCAGGGCGCGGTGTTCGTTTCCATGACCGGCAGCGACCTGCAAGCCCTGGAACGCCTGCGTGGCTGGTTTGAAACCGAACCGGAGTCCCGCCTGGAAGTGCAATCGGCCAACGCATCCGGCGGATCGGTGCAAATTCGACTCAAGCTCAGCCGCGCATGAACAAAGCCCTGCAACCCTTGCAACAGCGCCTTGATGTCTTGCGGGACCGATATCTGGCCGCGCCGCCGCGCGAGCGCTGGCTGATGGGAGTCGGCGCGGTGGTGGTCACACTGACGCTGATCTATCTGCTGATCTGGGAGCCTCTGATCAAGAGCCATCAGCGCAATCAGGCGGCCCTGGAGACTTCTCGCGCCTTGGCGGTGAAGCTGGAACAGGCCGCTGGCCAGCTCAACAGCGGGCCGGTGCAGACCTTGCAGGGACAGCACCAATCGCTGTTGTCTGTCGTGGATCAGGCGATCAAGCAAAGCGGCATCGGCAAGGCGCCCGAACGCATGGAGCCCGATGGCGAGCGCTCGGTCAAACTGTGGTTTGAAGACGTTTCATTCGATGTGATGATCGGCTGGCTCGCCAATCTGCAGCAGCGTTACGGGATACGTGCCGAGAGCCTGGATGTGGAAGCACGTACTGACGCGGGTCTGGTGAACCTGCGTATCTCATTGGTGCGCGCATGAAACCCGGCAAACTGATTCTGATCGGGGTGGTGGTTTTCGTGTCGACCCTGATCTGGCAAGCGCCGGTTGCCCACCTTTATGGCTGGGTCATGGGAGATCGTCCCTCGGCGGTGATCGCACGAGGACTTTCCGGCACGCCCTGGAACGGTCAGGCCGCGGCAATCAGCCTTGACGGCAAAACGGTGGCGCAATCGCTGCAATGGCAGTTCAGACCCGTGCAGCTGTTGCTCGGCCGGTTTGCGGTTGGCATTCAATCTGCGGCCGACCCCATTTTCAGCGGCGAGCTGCACCTCAACTTTTTCGGCCCCATCAGCCTGCATGAGGTGCGCGCCGGGGGTTCCATTGCCGAGCTGCTGAGCTATTTTCCCAATGCCGCGCTGCCCGCCGACGGTCAGTGGCGTGCACAACTGCAGCAGGTTCAACTGCGCCAAGGGTTTCCGGTTCATGCAGTGGGCGATCTGAATATCAGCGGGTTGAGTTTCAAGCTGGGTCGCAATGAAAATGCCCTGGGCAGCTACTCGGCGGTGCTCAGCAATCAGCAAGATCATATTCTTGCGCAGATCAGTACCGAACAAGGACCGCTGAACGTGGAAGGACGCGCGCGCCTGTTTCCGGATGGCCTGACCTACGATGTGGACTTGTTGCTGCGCGCCCTGCCCGATGCATCGCCGGCGGTGACGAACATGCTGCCCACGCTGGGCAAGCCGGACCGGCAGGGACGTTACACGCTGCGCCATAGTGGCGTGATGCCCGGCGCTGCGGCGGCGCCGACATGAACAAGCCCTACCCGCACGTGGTGGTTGCAGCCGTTGTGGAACGAAACGGCGAGTATCTGTTCGTGGAAGAAAGCATCAACGGACAACTGCGCATCAATCAGCCCGCCGGTCATTGGGAGATCGGTGAAAGTCTGACGCAAGCCATGATTCGCGAAACCCTGGAAGAGTCCGCGTGGGAAGTTGAACCCACTGGTTTTCTCGGTGTGTATCACTGGCAGGCGGATACGCTGGATTACCCGTTTCTGCGCGTGACCTTTACCGCGCGCCCGCTACGCGAACATGTCGGTCGGCCCCTGGACAAGGGCATACAGCGCGCGTTGTGGCTCACGCCGCAACAGCTCCGGGACCGCAGCGTCGCGCATCGCAGCCCATCGGTCCTGAAATGCGTTGAGGATCACCTTGCCGGCCGGCAGCAGCCGCTGAACCTGGTGCAGGATCTTGGTGGCGGCGATTGGTGAAGCCCCGCGGCAAGCAATGCAGTCACCTTTGCACCAGCATCTGATGCAAGCTGCCACCGATGGCGACTGATCGTGGACACGTCATCGTCGGACTTTCCGGCGGTGTGGACTCGGCGGTATCCGCCTGGTTGCTCCGTGAACAGGGTTATCGCGTCAGCGGCCTGTTCATGGTGAACTGGACCGAGGACGAAGACGCCTATTGCACCGCTGCTGACGATTTCCAGCAAGCACGCTCGGTGGCCGAAGAGCTCGATATTCGGCTGCATCGGGTGGACTTTTCCAGGGAATATCACCAGCGCGTGTTCCAGCATTTTTTGGATGAGTACGACAAAGGCCGAACACCCAACCCGGATTTGCTATGCAATCGGGAAATCAAGTTTCGACCGTTTCGGGAGCACGCTCTGCGCCTGGGCGCCGATTATGTGGCGACCGGCCATTACGCGCGCATCCGGAATGACGAGGACGGCCCGCGGCTGCTGCGCGCGCACAGCCACGACAAGGACCAAACCTACTTTCTGGCACTGGTCGAGCGCGAACAGTTGCAGCGAGTCTTGTTTCCGATCGGTGATCTGAGTAAACCGCAGGTGCGAGAAATTGCTCGCAAGGCCGGGTTACCCAACCACCAGCGCAAGGATTCCACCGGCATCTGTTTTATCGGCGAGCGGCCGTTTTCTGATTTTCTACGAAATTATCTGAAGCCGAACCCTGGCCCGATCATCAATGAGCAAGGACAATGCATCGGACAACATCAGGGCTTGAGTTTTTACACCCTGGGACAGCGCCGTGGGTTGGGCATCGGCGGCCAGGCCGGTGCCGGTGAAGCGCCCTGGTATGTGATCGGCAAGCACCTGGAAAGTAATACGCTCGAAGTGTCCCAGCTTGCCGAACACCCAAAACTGATGAGCACCCGCCTGATCACGCGAGGGTTTTCCTGGATTCGTCAGCCAAAGCGCTTGCCCGACAAGCTGCATTGCCGAATTCGTCACCGTCAAACACCGCAGGCCTGTGCGGTGCATCGACACGGCGACGGCGTGCAAGTGCAATTCGAATCACCACAACGCGCAGTTGCGCCGGGTCAGTACTGCGTACTCTACGACGGTGAAGAATGTCTTGGCGGCGGTGAAATCGATGCGGCCTGGCGCATGCCGGAACAAGACACCGGATGCGATAGTATGCCAGTACAAAACGCAATAACTGGAAGGAGAGCGACCTGATGTTGAAAGTGCACCATCTGAACAAATCCCGCTCGGAGCGCATTATCTGGCTGGTTGAAGAGCTGGGGATCGACTATGAAATGCTTGTGCATCTGAGAAACCCAGAGACTTTTCGCGCGCCGCCGTCCTTGTGGGAAGTTTCTCCCATGGGCAAATCACCGGTGATCGAAGACGATGGTGTGGTGATTGGGGAATCTGGCGCCATCGTCGAGCACATATTGAATAAATACGGCAATGGCCGATTGTGCCCGGCGAAGGACAGCAGCGAATATCGTGCCTTTCAACACTGGATGCACGCCGCCGAATCAACCCTGGCCCTGCCGGTACTGATGGACGTGCTCGGCGCCATGACGCAGACGAACTCTGCCGGCCTGCAAGCATTTGTCGGCGGCGAATACAAGACCGTGCTGGGCCAGCTGGAGAAAGACATCGCCGGCGCTTATGTGGCGGGCGCCGCGTTCAGCGCCGCCGATATCATGGTCACCTATGTTCTGCACCTTGGAAACGGCACATCCATTCCGGGCGTCAAAGCGCGGGTCGAGCTGTCGGATTATCCCGGTCTCACGGCCTATCTGCAGCGGGTGGAATCACGACCGGCCTACATCAAGATGCGGTCGCTGATTTCCGAGCACGGCTAAGCCGATGCACCGCCACGCTGATCGGTGAGCTGGCGCACCGGTGATGGCGCGATGCCCGCGTGCTCGCACACGGTGTCCGCCATCAATGCTTGCCAAACGCCGCGCCGCAACCCTGGTGACGGTTTTTGGGCTTGCTGCAGCCAGCGGCCTTGCCCGCCCGCCACATTGCCGACAAAGCGGGTGGTCATGCATCACGCCATGACCACCCGCCGGTAGCGCTACAAGCCGCCGGTGGCTTCGATCAGCTGCCCGGAGATGTAGTTGGATTCCGGCAGACACAGCAGCACCACCGCGCCTGCTGCTTCTTCGGGTGTGCCGCCACGCCCCATTGGAATCATCATCTTCATGGCGGCGATACCGTCCTTGGGAACGCCGATGCCGATTTTTCGACCTTCGACTTCGATTTCCTTCTTCTCGTCCGTGGCTTGCGTCAGGCGGGTTTCGATCAAGCCGAAAGCAACGGCGTTGACGTTTACCTTGTAACGGCCCCATTCCTTGGACAGGGTCTTGGTCAAGCCGATGATGCCCGCCTTGCCGGAGGAATAGTTGGTTTGCCCGGCGTTGCCGCGGCTGCCGGCCACCGAAGAGATATTCACCACCTTGCGAATCACTTCCTGGCCGTTGTTGGCCTCTTCCTTGGATTTGATCCGAATAATCTCGGAGGCGGCCTGCAGGATGCGCCACGGCGCCTTGAGATGCACATCGATCATGGCGTCGAATTGCTCGTCGCTCATCTTCTGAATGGTGGCGTCCCAAGTGTAACCGGCGTTATTCACGATAATGTGAATATCACCGTAGTTGTTCATCGCGGTATCGATGAAACGTTGCGCAAAGCCGTCTTCGGTCACGCTGCCGACACAGGCCACGGCTTCGCCGCCGGCGGCCTTGATTTGAGCAATGGTTTCATCCGCCGGGCCCTGGTCCAGATCGTTGACGACCACTTTGGCGCCTTCCTTGGCCAGTTGCAGCGCAACCGACTGGCCAATTCCACGGCCAGAGCCGGTGACCAGTGCAACTTTATTGTCTAGTTTTCCCATGATGTAGATATTCCTTTCCTGATTCTGACAACAGCCTGTCATTGCGGACAAAAGCGGCACTCAACTCCGCCGCCACGCGCATGACGCCTGGTTTTTCAAAAACCGGTTCAAGCCACGGCAACCAGGGCTTCTCCGGCCAATTTGACGTCTTTTTCGCTTGCCGCGGTCAGTTCCAGACGAACCAGCTTTTCGCCGTCCTTTTCCAGTTTTTCCACCACCTTTCCGCGGCAGGTAATGACTTCCTGCAATTGGGTGATGGACGCAAACTTCACGCCGTAAGAGCGAATCGCCGACTGCGGCGCCCAGTTGGTCAACAACTGACCCAGATAAGCCATCGATAACATGCCGTGCGCAAATACATCCGGCATGCCTGCGGCTTTGGCAAAATCGATATCGATGTGGATCGGGTTGTGGTCGTTGGAAGCGCCACCGAACAGCGCCAGGGTCGTGCGTGTGATGGGCGCTTTTTTCAGCGGTGGCAGCTCGTCGCCCACCTGCAGGGTATTGAAATCAGGTTTGCTCATGCGTGCCTCACAACGGTGGTGCTGATCGCCTTGCCGACTTGAACGCCGGCCTGATTCTCGATCAGGGTTTGAGTGACGACAAATTCCAGCGCGCCATTTTTCTTGTCGAAAATATCCGTGATTTTTCGTTTCAGGCTGATGGTGTCGCCGGCGTAAATCTGGCCGGAGTATTCGAAGGTCTGCCCACCGTGCAAGACCTTGCCCAGGTCGACGCCCATCTCGGTCATCCATTCGAAGGGATCGGGCACCGCCAACTCCAGCGAAAACGCAAAGGTTGGCGGCGCCGGCAGGCTGGGATGGCCGGCGGCCTTGGCGGCGGCCTCATCAAAATAGATTGGGTTGGTTTCGCTGACGGCCTTGGCGAAAAAGCGCAACTGGCCTTTTTCCACATCCACCACGACCGGCGCATATTCCTTGCCGATATGTTTTTTATCAATCACCAATGCTGCTCCTGATCAGGCTTGATAAAGCGTGACCACACAGGCGCCGCCCAGCCCCAGGTTGTGTTGCAGCGCGGTTTTGGCGCCTTCGACCTGCCGCGCATCGGCGGTGCCGCGCAGCTGATGCGTCAGCTCATAACATTGGGCCAGGCCGGTAGCACCCAGCGGATGGCCCTTGGACAGCAGGCCGCCAGACGGATTGGTCACGAACTTGCCGCCATAGGTGTTGTCACCGTCGGCGATGAACTTCTGCGCGCCGCCTTCGGGCGCAAGGCCCAGGGATTCATAGGTGATCATTTCGTTGTGCGCAAAGCAGTCGTGCAGTTCCACCACGTCAACGTCTTGCGGGCTGACGCCGGAAGCGTCGTAAACCTGCTGCGCTGCGGCCTTGGCCATGTCATAACCCACCACCTTCATCATGTCCTTGGCCTCGAAGGTGCTGGTGAAGTCGGTGGTCATCGCCTGGGCGGCGATGCGAACCTTGGTGCTGAGACCGTGCTGAGCGGCGAACTTTTCGGAAACCAGGACCGCAGCGGCGCCGCCACAGGTCGGCGGGCAGGCCATCAGCTTGGTCATCACGCCGGGCCATACCTGTTTGGCCTCCAGCACCTGCTCTGGCGTGACTTCATCGCGGAACAGGGCCAGCGGATTGCGTGAGGCGTGACGGCTGGCCTTGGCGCGAATTTTCGCCAAGTCTTCCAGCGTGCTGCCGTACTTGTCCATGTGCAATTTACCGGCGGCGCCAAAATAGCGCAGCGCCAGGGGAATTTCTTCGGCGCCTTCGGTGAGCTCATCGCAGGCCTTGTCGAATCGCTCGAACGAGCTGGAACGATCGGTGTACACCGAACCCAGCGCGCCGGGATTCATCTGTTCAAAGCCGACGGCCAGCACGCAGTCTGCAATGCCGTGCTCAATGGCCTGGCGCGCCAGATACAGCGCCGATGAGCCGGTGGAGCAATTGTTATTGACGTTGACCACCGGGATGCCGGTCATGCCCACCCGATACAGCGCTTTCTGCCCGCAGGTGGAATCGCCATAAACGTATCCGGCGTAGGCCTGCTGAACCTTTTCATAGCCGATGCCGGCGTCGTCCAGCGCAGCTTGCGTGGCCTGCGCGCCCATCACGTCATAGGATTCGCTCTTTCCGGGTTTGGCGAACGGGATCATGCCAACGCCGGCCACATAAACGGTTTGTGTCATCGAATTGCTCCTGCCAAGGGGTGTTTGAAAAGTGATTGACGGCCTATCGCCCGGACGACTCCTTATCGGACGGTAAGCGGACTTGCAATGTACTTAACGGGCGGTAAGCTGTCAAACAGCAGCAACTTCGCAAGCCCAGCCCGTTGTCGTCACCACCAAAATGTTTGGGAGTCAGCACGCTTGAGCGCCATTGTTGAACAATTCGCCAACTATCCCCGCCAAGGTAATTTTGAGGAAAAGCGGCAGCTGATCCTGCGGGAGGCCGCGCGCCTGTTCGTGGAAAAAGGGGTGCATGAAACCTCGCTCAATGAGATCGCCGGTAATTTCCACATTTCCAAACCGGCGCTGTATCACTACGCCAACAGCAAGGACCACATCATCACCCAGATTCTGGATGCGGCCACCGTGGGCAACCGCGCCATGCTCGATGCAGCACATGCCCACCCCGGTTCGGGGCTCGAAAAACTGCTCAAGGCCCTGAGCTTGTACGGCGACGCCATGAACACGGAATTCGGGCGCTGCATGGCCATGATTCAACCCAGCGCTTACAGTGATGCGACCCGCGAGCTGCATCGCAAGACGCATCGCATTCTGCTGGACGGGATGGCGCAAATCGTCAACATCGGAATCGCGGACGGCAGCATCCGCGCCTGTCAGCCCAAAGTGTTGGTGTTGGCGCTGCTGAACTGCCTGAACTCGACCGTTCGCTGGTTTGACCCCGGAGGCGTGATGTCGCGTAATGCGGTACTGGAGGAGCTGCTGGGTTATTTTCTGGATGGAGTTCAGACGCGCTAGGGAAACGCTGATTAATCGTAGCGAGCGAAGGCATCTCGGGTTGCGCCGGAGCGCAGGTGAGCCGAGAACGCAGCACAGCTTCGCAGTTCGGCGAACGCAATGTATTGAAATACATGAGGGTGAGTGGCTGGTTCGGGCGAAACTCGAGATGCCGAGCGCAGTAGATTAATCAGTGCTTCCTTAGCGCCACAACGGTGAAATGAGCACTACCACACCGCCTGCGCTGTTGTTTGCGTTCGTGCCCACACGGGTGTTCAAACGCTGGTCGGCGTCCGAGCCGGACGCGCGCTTTCGTCTGGCCATTGCGCCCACCGGTTACGGGAAGACGGTTTTGCTCTCGCAGCTCTACGCGCAGGCTCAACAGCAGGGCAAGCAAGCCTTGTGGCTGGATTTTTCCAAGCTGGAGGATGCCGACTCGAGCCTGATGGCCGCCCTGACCGGCTTGATCGAGCAGGACCGAAACAGCCACAAGCGCCAGGCCCTTTCCGCTGATGAACTGGCCGCACGCCTGGGCGCTACCGATCAGGCGCTGGCGGTGTTTGTCGACGCATTCGAGTCCGGCGGGACCGAACAAACCGTCAAGCTGATGCAGTCCTTGTCGGACGCCTGCCAAGGGCGCTTGCAGTGGACCATCGCCAGCCGTCAGCCACTGCCAGTGGAGGAGATACAGGGGCGGTTGTCCGGGTGGTTGCTGGAAGTATTCGCCAAGGATCTGGCCTTTGATATGGCTGAGCTGCGCGACTTGCTGGGCAGCGCGCTTTGTGAACAGCTGCAACAGGCGGGGCTGGAAGCCTTGCTCGGCGTGAGCGAGGGTTGGCCCGCCGCCATTCGCCTGTTCGCCCTGCGCTGCCAGGGGCACGACGCCCCCACCCAGGTGCTGCATGAAATCAGGGACAACGATGCGGAAATCGCTCAACTGCTGCGCGAGCGTGTGATGAACCGCATCCCCGCTGACTTGCATCCGCTGCTGATGGAGTTGTCTCTGCTGCCGTCGTTTGATGAAGATTTATGCGTACGTTTGAGCCGGCAGGATGATGCCCTTGGCGGGCTGCGAAGGCTGCGCCAGGCTCACAGCTTTTTGTTGCCGCTTGGCGCCAGTGATCAGACGGTTCGCTTTCACCCCCTGTTCCGTGCCTTTCTCAGGCGCGAGGCCCGCTTGCAGCTGTCGCCACAATCGCGGCTTGAGTTCCTCAACGCTGCGGCGGTGCGCTATGAATCCAGGCAGCAATGGGCCGAGGCGGTCGAGGTGCGACGTGCCGCCGATGACGTGCCAGGCCTGATCGACTCGCTGGAGCGTTCGGTGGTGGGCCTGGTGCGTGATCAGGGGCGCCTGGACACCTGTATCGACTGTGTCGAATGGCTGCAGCAGCAGGGCTTTGAAACTGGTCTGTTGACACACTTCTGGTATGTCTGGGCGCTGGTTTTCCGGCGACGCTACAGCTATGCGACGAATCGCGCTGATGCCCTTGAGCAGCGATTGCGCATGCAGATTCAGCGTGGTGACAACAACGACCTGGCCCGGCAGCTACTCAAGGACAGCCAGGTGATCCGTGCCTGTATTGCGGTGTACTCGGATCAGCTTGGCCAGACCTACGCCCTGGCCGGGAAGTGGCTGCAGGAGAATCAATCTTCGGACGCGTTTCATGTCGGAACGGCGACAGCGTTACAGGCGATTTTTCTGATCGATCGGTGTCAGGTGGAACAGGCGCAGGCGCTGTTGCGCAGTGCCTATTCGGACATCTGGCAGTCTCGCAGCCGCTACGGTTGGGGATGGATCAAACTGTTTGAGGCGCTATGCAGTCTGCGCCAGGGCGATGCGCCAACCGCCAGCACCGTGTTGGCCGAATCGATGGGCGCCCTGCGCGCCGAACTGGGCGACGATGCGCCGTTGGCGAGCTCGCTGGCTCTGGTGCGCGCCAAGGCGGCACATCTGCAAGGCCTGGATGAGGAGGCCGAGACGCTGTTGCTTTCGGCCCTGACCAGCGCCCAGGTTCATGGTTATCTGGATATTCTGGCTTGTGGCCTGGAGGTTGCGGTCAGCCTTTGGATGGGGACCGCCCAGGAACGCGCGCGCATGGCGCAGATCACCCACCTGGCCAACGGTTACCCCCCCGATTGAGCCTCATGCTGCGTTGCTACCGCATCGGCGCATTGTTGCGCCTGGGGCGCTCGTCCGAAGCATTTGACGAGGCAGGGCGCGTCGGGCTGGGGGCGGAACACTCGCAGGCTCGATTCACGCCCGAGGAAGCCGGAGACAGCATCTATTGCGTTGAGTTATTGCAAAAAACCCATATTCTGATCGTGATCGCCGGCTCGGCGCATCACCGGGCCACGCGTTTGAATCAGGAAGCGCTGGAGAGCGCTCGCGCCCAGGATCGGCATGGCGACCAGGTGGAGCTCTTGCTCAACGGCGTGGTGATTGCGCTGGCCGAAGGCCGGATTGACGCGGCCAAGAACGCCCTGATTCGCGCCGTGGGCATCGCCGAGCCGCGTAAGCTTCGCCGGCCATTTGAGGATCGAAAAGCGATGCTTGCCAACCTGGTGCTGGATACACGGCCGCAAGACTGGAATTTCGTCAACGATGCCGAACGGATATTCTTCCGCCAGATTTGTGAACGCCTTCCGGTACCGCGACAAGCCGAATCCATCGGTGAAGCGGCACAGACCGCGCCCGGCAGCCTGACGCACCGGGAAATTGAAATGCTGCGTCTGGCGCAAGCCGGCCTCACCAACGCACAGATGGCCGAGCGGCTCGAAGTGTCCGTCTCCACCGTCAAGTGGCACTTGTACAACGCCTACGCAAAGCTCGGCGCGCAGAATCGTGCGTCCGCCATTGCCATCGCCAAGTCATTGAGTTTGCTGACCGAATAAGACCGGGTCGCGCAGGCACGGGAATATCCCATACCAAAGTTCGGTGACGGCCCGCAGCGCCGCGCACGCGCCGCGAAAAAGCATGCGCATCGACCAGAATCGATTGTGTTCGGCAGGCCGTCGACTGACCCAAAGGCGGGCGCGCGCCGCGCGCTGACGTCGAACAATGCAGCCATGGCATTCGCCATTGACCGACAGCAGGAGCGGCCCGATGGACAAAGTGATTTCCCCCGATGTGTTGACCGACGAGCAAAAAGCAGCGCTCAAGATATTGACCAAGCCACCACGGGTCGCCTGGCCCACCGTCATTCTGTGTGCGGTGTTGGTGCCCACCTATTTCGGCACCATTTATCTGTGCGCCACGGGCGTCTGGCCGATGTGGGTTGGCGCCATCATCAATTCGCTGGTGGGTTATTTCGCCTTCAGCGTCATGCACGACGGCTTGCATCGCGCGATTTCAAAGAACGAGCGCTTCAATGATTTCCTGACCCAGGTGGGCGTGACGCTGATTGCGCCCTATGTGGATCACAGAATGTTTCGTTGGAACCACATCCTGCATCACCGTTTCGCCGGTGGCGCACGCGACCCGGACAATGAGCTCAAAGGTGCCTGGTGGACACTGCCGTTGCGCTGGATTTTTCTGGACGCCATCTACGTGACGCATACCCTGCGCCATGGAGACAAGGTGTCCCAGAAACACTTCAAGAAGGCGATTGTCTTTGCCATTCCGGGTATCGCCATCATCGTCGGGCTTTGCCTGGCCGGCTATGCCTACGAAGTGCTGATGCTGTGGCTGATTCCCAGCCGGATGGCGTTTTTCCTGATTGCCTTCAGTTTCCTGTGGCTACCGCATGTGCCGCACGACACTGCTCAGGAAGAAAACTTCACCCGCGCCACCACCATGCGTTTCGGCCTGGAGTGGATCATGCGCATCCTGTTGCAGGGTCATCACTACCACCTGATTCATCACGTTTATCCGGCGGCGCCGTTCTACAACACCGAGAAAATCTGGAAAACAGCCGAGAAAGGCTTCAGACAGAACGAACTGGCGGTGCAGCACGGCATGGCGGTGATGCCCAGGATTTATTCGCCGGACAGGCCATAGCGCTTGATCTGGCCTGCACCGTTGCGCCCGAGCACCGGTCAGTGACACCGAACACGTACCGACCCGAAGGTATCAGCGATGTCGTTCCGAACCAGACAACAGACAAGCGGCACCCCCGCGAAAGCGGCTTTGGCAGTGGTTGTTGAGGGCTAATGCTGGTGTTCGGCGATGCGCACCACAAGGCCATCCAGCGCCGCCGTCATCTTCACCTGGCAGCCCAGGCGTGAGTGTTCGTCACGCCCCTCGGCGATGCCCAGCATGGCATCTTCTTCATCTTCGACCGCTGACAGTCTGCTCGCCCACTCCGGTGGTACATGCACATGGCAGGTCGCGCAGGCACACATGCCACCGCAATCTCCGTCAATGCCTTTCACCAGATTGTTGACCGCCGCATCCATCAAGGACTCACCTTCGGCAGTTTCGACTTCGCGCTTATCACCACCGGGCTCAATAAAGGTCACTTTGGGCATGGTCGCTCCAATCGTAGAAATGTATGGATAAAGGTCTGGTTCAGGCGTTGATGCGCACTGGCAGCTTTTCGTAGCCTTTGACAAAGCTGGACATCACCCGCTGCGGCTGGCCAACCACTTCGATCTGACCCGGTTTGGGCCAGCGCTTGAGAATCTCTTCCCAAAGAATCTGCAGTTGCATCTCCGCAAGGCGATTCCCCACGCAACGGTGAATACCAAAGCCGAACGACAGGTGACGACGCACGTTTTTTCGCTCGATGATGAATTCATGCGGGTTTTCAATCACTTCATCATCGCGGTTTCCGGACACGTACCACATCACCACCTTGTCGCCCTTGTTGATCCGCTTACCGCCCAGTTCCACATCCTGCAGCGCATTGCGGCGCATGTGGGACAAGGGCGTTTGCCAGCGAATCACTTCAGAAACCATCGCCTCGATCAAGCCGGGGTTGGCGCAGAGCCTGTTGTATTGGTCCGGAAACTGATTCAGCGCCAGGACGCCGCCCGACATCGAGTTTCGGGTCGTGTCATTGCCGCCAACGATCAGCAAGAAGCAATTTCCGAGAAACTCCTCCGGCGTCATGTTTCGGGTCTTGTCCGAATGCGCCAGCATCGACAGCACGTCGTTGCCCGGTTCGTTGTTGACCCGCTCGTTCCAAAGCTTGGTCATATAGGCACCGCATTCCTGCATGATACGCAGGCGATCCTGTTCCGTATCGATCACGCCGGCACCCGGCACGGTTGTAGCCACATCAGACCAGAATGTAAGGTTTGAACGATCTTCCCAGGGAAAATCGAATAGCGTGGCCAACATCTTTGTGGTCAGATCAATGGAAACATCCGACACCCAGTCGAAGGTCTCATTGATCGGCAGGGCGTCCAAAACACCTTGCGTCCGCTCACGGATCAGGCCTTTCAGCTGGGCAAGGTTTTCCGGCGCAACAATCGGGCTCACCGCCGCGCGATGCTCATCATGCTTGGGCGGATCCATGGCGATGAACATCGGCAGACTACCGATATTGTTGTCGTCCATGATGGTGATGCCACCGGGCCTGCACTCCGAGGAAAACAAGTCCGGATGTGTGTCCACATACATGATGTCCTTGTATTTGGTAATGGACCAGTAGTCCCCAAATATCCCACCCTTGCAGTAGTGAACCGGATCTTCCTTGCGCAAACGCTCGAAGTAGCCCCACATGGTGTTGTCCCGATACAGCGCAGGATCGCCAACGTCGAACGCGTCCAGTGGGGTGTTGTAGGCTTCATCCAGGCCGGGTACTTCTACGACTGACTCCGTCATTGCTATCCTCCGGTTATGCAAGTTGTGCAAACAAGATGGCGACCTCACCACGAGTCACGCCTGATGGAGGAAACGATAGACGCAGACGCTGCGCAGCTCACCCGCCATACGTCAGGGATTGCCCTGCCCTGCCCTGCGCTGGCATCGGCGCTGTGACCTCGGGCATTTGATGCTTGCCAAAACACAGCCCTGGGAAATTCAACGCACACGTCTGCGCTTCCCCGGCGCCCTGGATCCGCACACCGCCAACGTGGTGTCGATCAGCGCCGCGGCTGGATACGGCAAGACAACACTGCTCTCGCACTGGACCGAAGCGGCGGAACGCAAGGGCTGCAAGGTGATCCGTCTGAACGGCTCCAAAGGCGACAAGGACGGTGATCGCCTGTTGCTGGACCTGGCCGCGTCATTGAATTCCAACGCCATCCAGAGTCCGGAAGCCCTGCTGGACAGCTATGGCATTTCCGGGCGCCTGGCGCTGGTGAAGTCCTTGTACGCGGAAATGCAATCCGGGGCAAAGACCAGCGCACTGGTCATCGATGATGTGCAGGAACTGATGGGCGAATCGGCCGAATCCGTGCTGCGGTTGCTGGTCGATCATCAACCGCCCAGCATCACCCTGATCCTGAGCGGCCGAACCGCCCTGCACGCGCTGCTCAACAAAGCCTTGTTCGAAGGGCGCCTGATCCGCTTCACCGAGCAGCAGTTGGCGCTGAGCGAAGAAGAGATCGCCCATGTTCTTCAGCAACACGGCATCAAGGCCCGTCAACCCTTGGTACAGCGTTTGCGCCAACGCACCCAGGGATGGCCGGCTGCGGTACGTCTGGTTGCGCTGACGCTGAAGGAAGACGAGCTGGCGCAGGATCGCTTCGTCGATGGTCTGGCGTCCGGCCCGCAACCGCTGACGGACTACCTCAACGAGGTTCTGCTGGCCAACGAGTCACCGGAAATCTATTCATTCCTGATGCGGATTTCGCTGCTTCGAACCATTCCGGTGAAACTGGCGCAGGTCGTCAGCGGACGCGATGACGCCTGGCAAGTGCTGGAAGATGTGCGCCGGCGCGCCCTGCCCATCCGCCAGCTTGATGGAACCGACCCGCGTTACGCCCTGCATCCGCTGGTGCGTAATTTTCTGCTGGCAAGATACAAGCACGCCGAGCCCAAAGATCTTCGCGCGTGTCGTGATCGCAGTATTCAACATCTGGTCCGCGAAAAACAGATCGAACCCGCCATCGAGCTATGCCTTGATTGCGACGATGTGCAGGGCGCAGCGTCGCTGATCAGCGAGCACGCCGCGGATATGGTGCAACGCTATGGTCGCCACAGTGCTTATCTGTATTGGGTGAATCAGCTACCCCCCGAAGCCTTGGAGCGGTTCCCGGAAATCCGTCTCAAGCAGGCCTGGTCGCTGAATTTTCTGCATCGATTCGACGAAGCCGAAGCCATCCGCAAGGAATTGGAAACGCGCCTGGCTTCGTTCGAGCAAGCCGGTTCGGTGTCTGTCGAGTACCTGCGACAAGCCATCGAATCGCAACGTTGCGCCGCCGCCGGACTGCAGGACTTTGGCGGCACCAGTATCAATATCAGCCGAAGATTGCTATCCCAGTGGCCGGACGCGGACGCTTACAACAAGGCCATTGCCCACATCGTGCTGGCATTCGCCGAACGCACCAAGGGACACCTGGACACTGGCGTAAAGCACGCACATATCGGGCAAGCCTTCGGGCGCGAATGTCAGGGCTACTACATTTCGGCATGGGCCGCGATGGTGCTGCTGACCAATTTGATCAAACAGGGCGACTTGCGGCGCGCACTGCTTGAATGCGATCAGTGCATCGATGAGCTTGCACCACACCTGGGCGCACGGGCGCCGGCCTTGATGATGCTGCAGGCCATGCGCTCGTCGGTGACCTATGAGTTCGGGCGCCTGACGGAAACCGCTGAAGCATTGGGCGATGGATTGACCGCGCTGGTCGATCAAAGCACCGCCGACCCCATCATCATGGCCTACGTCACGCTGGCCCGCCTGCAGGCCTGTCAGGACAAGGGCCTGGAAGCGTTGGAAACGCTGTATGAGGGTGAAGTACTGGGTCGGTCGCGACGCTTGCCGCGCGTTGCAATCACGCTTTGCGCCGAACGCGTGGTGATGTTGCTTCGGCAAGGCGAACTCAGCCAGGCCAAGCGCCAGTGGGGTGAACTGGAAGCCGACTTGTGTTCCGGCGTATTCGGCCAGTACGGCAAAGCCGTCGAGGACAAAAGAGGGCGGATTCAGGTGCGTTTTTGCCTGCTCGAGAACTCCCATCTGGAAGCGATCCGCATCATCGACAAGTCGCTTGAACACGCCCGAAGAACCGGTCAACGCAGGAAACAGACCGAGTTGCTGTTACTCATGGCGCTGGCCTGGAAGCAGGCCAGCGAAGCGGACCGATCTCGTCAGGCGCTGGATGAAGCCATTGGCCTGGGCATGGCTGGCGGCTATTGCCGTACCTTCCTGGACGAAGGCGAACCCATCCGCCAAATGCTCGAACAGCGACTTGCGCAAACCGGCGACAACAGCCTGAGTGCACTCACCACACGCCACCTGCAACAAATGCTGGCGCAAGCCGGACCGCAGCCTTCGGCAGCCGAAGGAAAAATCGACAACCGCCATCAGCAGAATTTGATCGAACCGCTCACCAACCGGGAAATCGAGATCGTTCGCCGCCTGCGCGCGGGGCCAACCAACAAGCAACTGTCGGAAGCCCTGTTCATCACGCCGGGAACGCTGAAGTGGCACCTGGGCAATATCTACGGCAAGCTGGGCGTGGACAATCGCCTGGCCGCCACGTCCAGGGCGCTGGAACTGGGCTTGATCCAGCCCTGAGCCCGCCGCTCGTTGCGGACGGCTGACCGGCGGCGAACACCTGGAACCCAGGCGTCCGTCTTCCTGCATCGTGCCATTGCGCCGGCTCGGCCAGCCACCGGACAACGCGAAAAATGCATCCGCGCTGACGTCACACTCAGGCTGCTTGGGTCGGCACCCGCATGATCTGCGCCATCTTGACGTGATCGATTTCCAATACGTCGCCACCTTGGCCTTCATAACGCCGCCAGGCGATCTGGATCGGGTTCTGCGCGCTGGTGGCGATGGGATGCTTGCGCGGGTGGTAATCCTTGCGCAACACCGGCAAGGCAGCGTAGGCCAACCGTCCGAGCATCCAGAAACAATAGCTCATGCGGCTGATCGCCCTGAACGGATTGCGCAACCAACCTTCCCGCCGCGCCATTGGGGTATAGCTCTTGATGGTCTGATGCGCCATGTGAATGGCGGCGCGAACGACCATCCACTTGCGATACCACTCGTGCTTGCCGAACAGTTTCTGGTACACCTCAAAAGCCACCGCACCGTGCTCGATCTCTTCGACCTGATGCCACACCCATAGGCCCTTGATCACCGGATCGGCTTCCTTGAACCAACGGTCGTGATTCTGCAGGATGATCATCCCGGCCAGAAAAGTGAAGGTTTCATAGCCGGCGGTGAAGCCCACCATCTGCTTGAGGTTGTGTTTCTTCGCCATGGTCTCAAAGTATTCGCGCGCCTCGACGTCGTGCCGGCCCAGCTCCGGATACTTATGCGCCAAAGCCTGGTTGAACTCGATGAAGTTGCGCGCGTGGTGCGCTTCCTGCCCGATGATGGCGGAAATATCCCGTTTCATGCCTTCGTCGTCGATATGCGGCTTGGCGGCCCGCATGGACTTCAACAGGTATTTCTCGAAATAGGGGACATGCAAACCAAAAGCGTTGAGAAAAACCGAAAACTTGGGGCAAGTACGACTCCACACCAGGTTGTGATCGCCCACCTTGTCCATATCAAACTTCAATTGTCGGACCGGGAATCCGTCCATCGGGTGCTCGGCGATTTGGCGCATGCTTGGCTCCTCTCATCTCTGGGCGAGGCTATCTTCCGGTGTCGGGGCACGATGCGCCCCTATCGAAAGGGGTGTCGCGTCACTGCGGCGGTCAACCAGCCGACAGCTGTGGCTGCAACAGCTCCTTGAGTTGCGTGGCAACGCCGTCACAAGCCGCGGCTTCGGTACGCGCGATCATCGGGATGGGGATGATGACCGCCGGCATCACCGAGGTGCCGGTGGCATCCACCTTGGCCTTGCCGACCACCTGCCGGTCACGCACATCCCAGATGGTGGCGGTGTATTCGGATTTTCGATCCCACCAGGTCAGACCCAGACAGCCGCCACCGGCGGGGCTAAGCGCACAGGACATGGCGCCCTTGCGGTCCACGGTATCGGTTTCCCCATCAATCCAGACCATGAATCGAACGCCGGTTTGATGCAGGCGCTTTTCCACCACCGGCAGGTCCAGCAACTGATTCAGCCGCTCGGCGGATTTGGGCGCGGTGCGGGGTTCCAGCCAGGGATACAGCGCGTCGACGAAGTCCTGCTCCGGATACACCGCGATGCGGCTGCCTTGCAGGGACCGGGCGACACAGCTGGTGAAACTCTCCTCTGCTTCATGCGCGCCGTGATGCCGGCGGCCCATGACGACCACGGCATCGCCAGCGGACATCCGCACCGCGACCGGCGACTCCCGGAACTGTTCGATCTTGGCGCGCACGCAGCCGCTCAGCGCCAGGCTGATCAGCAGCAATACCACCAAGCGGCGCATCACCATTGTTTCTCCTCCTGCGCGGCGTCGGCCGAACCTTCATCATCCGGCGCCGGCGCTTGTTCTGACTGCTTTGCGGCCGACGAAGTTCGCGTGCCTCGGGCGGGACGTTTGCGAACGCTGCGCAACTTCAAGGCCAGCGCGGCACCGGCATCGCGCATGGCCTCCTGAATCGCCAAGCCAAGCCCCTCCTCCAAACCGCCGATCAACTGCCCGCGATGTCGGCCATAGGCGGCGATGGACCAGGCGGTCAGGGCATTGCCTTCTCGGTCATGCACCTGAACCGAATACTTGACCCAGGCCTCGATGAATTCCGCGCCGGCCTGTCGGCCGGTGGAAAACTGAAAGTCCTCCAGGGTGGGGGTAAAGGCGATTTGCACCGAAGTCGGCCGCTTGGAAGCGGGCGCTTCGGACAGCATCCGCAGTTGGCGGAACGAGGCACCAAGAATGGTTTGAAACAGTCGTGTGGAGGCCGGCCCCAGCTTCAGATCCCAATGGTCGCCGGGCGTGATCTCCTCCTTGTGCACGTATTGCTGGAATTCACTGGAAGCATAAAGCCCGGCCGTGAGCGGAATCACCTCCAGGGCCGGCTTCGGAAACGTCGCCGGTGCGGTGATCTGATGCTGGCGTGTGCAGGCGCCGCTCAAGAGCGTCAGCATCAGCAGACCCACCAGCGTGCATGCGTTACGTTTTTGATCAACTTGCATCGGACAATCCTACGAAGGTTCCGCCGTTCTGGTTGCACAAGGTTCGCATGAGATTGGCAAAACGGACGCCGGTGCCGGTCACGCCACGGCCCTGGTATTGCGTGGGGAAGCCCACGGCGTGAATCCGCACCCGTGGATTGCCGCGCGCGTCGCGTGAGTTGATGCGCCGCACGCGCTTGAGCACGGGGTCAATCGCGCCGCCGGTGAAGTCATCACCAAACACGTAAATGCTGATCTTCTTGTCCGGCGCATGGAAAGTGCGAATGGCCGCTTCAATGCCTTCCACCGGATTGGAGTTGGAGAAGGGCTGCCAACTGCGCATGCGGTCGATCACCACCCGACGTCGCCCCGGCGTATCCGGAATCCAGCGGCCCCGGTATTGCGAAAACATATAGCCGCCCTGATCGTCCATCACCTGCATGCCCTTGACCTTGGGATACAGGTCCAGGGTTTGCTGCAGCTTGTCGATCACCGTGTTCCATGCGTAGGCGCGCATGCTGCCGGAGGTGTCCACCACAAAGATAATGTACTCGCTGTCCACTGGAATGCCGCCCACCGGCGCATCCGGGCGACGCGCCGCCCGCGCGCCGTACAGGCGTTGCATTTCTGTCGTCAGTTTCTGCTTGGCGGACGCCAGGCGCGCCTCAATGGTCTGCGCCACCGTGGATTCGGTTTCGGTCTTGACCGCCTTGTCCTCCAAAGCCGCCGCCAACAGGCGCAAGCGCGCCACTTCCTGCTCGGCGCTGCGACGCTGTTGATCACTGGCCGCCAGATCTGCTTCCAGACCATCCATCTCGCCGGCAATTTGTTCGGCCAACTGTCGCAGGCGTTCCTGGCGCGCCTGCAATTCCACCGCGTCCTGTTCGACAATCACCGGCTCGGCGGATTTACTCAAGACCAGCAGCAGAATAATGGCGCCAAAGCCGCAGCAAATGCAGTCCAGAAACGACATGCCGAACACCTCCGGCTGGCGTTCGTCCTTTTTCTTCACGGCCAGTCTTCCGAAGGGTTCAGAAACGCGCCGCCCGACACGCGCGCCAACTGCCAGTAGGCACTGGCGGCCTGCGGGTCGCCCTCCATCGGCAGCAGAATCACGTTGATGGTCACGTCGCGCGGCAACAGCCGAGCGGCGTCATTGAAATATTGCGCGCGCTTGCGACCGGGCACCGTACCGCTACGAATCTTGTCGCCCTGGGTTGGGAGGCCGTCAGTAATCAGATAGACGTTGTCCGGCCTGGGGCTTAATTGCGAAAGTCCGCGAAACGCCTGATGCAGACTGGTGCCGCCGCCTGGAACGGTCTGACGCAAGGCGTCGGTTGCCTGGCGCAAGGGGGTGCCGCCGGACGCGGACAACCATTTGCCGTAAGTGCCTTCGCGCACCGCGAACACTTTTTCATTGAAACCGTAAATCTGGAACTGACTATTGGTAGGAATCTGCGCCGTCAGCCATTCCACCGTTGCCACCGTGCGCCGCCATTTGGGCGAAGATCGCTTGCGGCCATCGTCCATATTGCGCCGCCGGATGGCCTCGACAATGCTGTTGGCGAGCATACTGGCGGAGGCGTCCACCAAAATCAGCACGCGCCGACCGCCGACTTTCAAGCCGGTCAGATATTGCCGATCACCCTCGCCCACAATCTGCCGGCTGGCGTTGCCGGTGGGATCCTGCGGCTGTCCGCGCAGGCGCTCGGCCTCGGCTTCCAGCGCCAGTAATTCCTTTTGCAACGCGAGAATGCGCGAACGGCTTTTCTGCGTATCGTCGTCGGCACTCGGCAGTTCTTTTTGCTTCTGATCAATCGACTCGCGCAAGCGTTTGGCGCGCGTGGACGCGGTTTTCTTGGCCTCGGCGTTGTCGTCCAGCGCCGCCTGCATCATCAGCAGTTCCTGCTTGCCATCCAACACCTCATCCTCGAGCGCGTTAACGCTGGCAATCAGCTTGGCGTTGGCGGTATCCGAGTTCGCCACCGTGGCGTGATTGATGATCATGTACAGCAACACCACCGCGCCCAGGCCGCAGGACATGCAATCCAGAAAGGACAGGCCCAGCTCTGGTGCTCCGCGGCGTCGGCGACGACGCGTCATCCGCTGCTCTCAACCGCAATCAGACATAACTCCTGCCCACAGACACGGATGCGATCCCCCAGTTTCAGCGCCATATGTTCGGGCGCCGGTTTGCCGTTGACGCTGGCCTCCGCCGCCAGCGGCGCCTGCAGGCAATGCTGATGATTTTCGTAAACAATGCGGCCAGCGGATTTGGTGAGCGGCGCGCTGTTACCGTCGCTGAGACCGGCCAGTTCCAACGCGGCGCCGGCCTGCTTGGGCAATGCAACCGCACGGGCGCCAATCAGCACATGACTGGCGGCTTGCAGCGGTGCCTGATTGAGCAGCGTTGGCGCGTCCGCCGCCTTGCGCGCAATGCCCGGCAGGCGGGTGACAAAGGCCAGCGATTCGTCCTCACTGACGATGGCGCTTGCGTTTTCCAGCACGCCGCGCGCGGTGTTGAGAACGTCCAGGTTTTCAAGCGGCATCGCCAGAGTGCTTTGCAATTGGCGCGGCAACATGGGCAGAGCGCCGATGCGGTGTGAAAGCATTAATTGCTGAACATCGTACTTCCGCGCCAGTGCGCTCAGGCCCTGCAATACCTCGTCATAAATCGGCGCGGCGGCGCTTCGCAGCGCTTCGGCGCTGACATGCGCGCGATGTTGTTGCGCACCGACGTCAAGCTCGATTGCGTCATCGTTTTCCGCCCGCGCCAGGAAGGCCGGCAAGGCGTCATAAAGCGCTTGCTCCGTGCGGGCGTTGTGCATCGGGTCGAAGCGCGTTTGCTTTACAAACGCGGCGGTGATCGCGCCGGCGAAGGCATCGTGCAAGGCCACCAAACCAGACTTTGACAAGGATTCCACGCACAAGCGCGAAACCGTTTCGCCGCCCTCCAGCACGCTGGCGACAAAACCATGCAACTGCAGGTCCAGATGCAGGACACGGCCGGCGCTCGCGGTTTGCGTGCAAGCCGCCACCGCCGCATCCGCCAATCCAACGGCCTTGAGGCCCGCCGCTCCCGCGACACCGAGCAGCAGACCCAACTGCGCTTTGTCGAAATTACCCGGCACCGCCAACACACAGGACTGCGCGTCGAGCGCTTGCGCGATGGCCTGCAACTGCGCGAACACCAGATCCGCCGCGCTGCGAACACCGGGAATGGGCCGATCCAGCGCCTGCTGATCCAACTGCCGCCAATAGCGATGATGCAGGGAACGCGGATTCAAGCGTGCGCGTTCGAAGGCAGCCCGTCCCACCCACAGCTGTCCGTCAGCGTGTACCGCATAACCGGGGCTTTCATCGATGATGCGGGCGCCGTCCGACAGCAACAGCCCGGTGTCATTGAGCTCGAGGACGTTCACGCCGAGCTCTGCAAGTTATGCACCAGCCGCCGATCGCAATGCGTGTGTGTATCCAGCACCAGCCGCTCCTGCGCCAGTTGCAACTGAAACAGCAGAAACATCAGCACGATGCTCAGTAACAGCGCGAACAGGGTGGAATTGAAGGCCACACCCAGGCTTTCGGTGACGCCGGTGATATCGCCCTCCACCGCCTTGTGCGCCTGCGCCAGGGCGTCGCCGATGCCGCGCACGGTGCCGATGAAACCGATGGCGGGAATCGCCCAGGCGATATAACGCACCACCGCCAGCTCGCTGTCCAGCCGATCGCTCTGTTCCTCGCAAACCCGCGTCACCGCTTCAGATACATCCTGCACGTTGCGGGTCGCGCGAAAGCGGTGCAAGGCCGCCAATAGCGCGCGCGGCAGCAGACGTTCGCGGTCGTTTTCCGGCAGCGCTTCAATCACCCGTGCGTATTCGCGCGTGTCCTCCGGCAACACGCTCTGACCTTCTGAAACGTGAAATAAGTCCGCCTCGAACAGACGTCGCTCGGCCATCATGTTGCGCGCCTTCAGCGCCATGATGGCCGCCGCCCACAGCATCAGCACCAGACAGAATTCCTGCTCCGGATCCTTGATCATCACCCACAGGGAACGCTCAGGCTCAAATTCCGGATTTTCCGCCAACTGCTCGGCCTGCGCCGTCAAATCCGCCCGTGCATTGGGCCGAATCAAACCCACGTAAACGGCGTGCACCACAATGGCCGCCAACAACAAGGCAAACAGCTGGTAGACAAACTCGAAGGGGAAACGTGCGGCTAATCCCTGGCGCATATTTTTTCCAAATTAGATGTCGGCGGGGAAATCTACTTCCTGATCGGCCGACACTTCTTCGGTCGGCACAAATTTCTTTGACGAGCCAGAGCCGCCAGCTGATTTGCCGGCCTCCGGCGAGGCCTCAATTTCCACCTCCGGTTCCGCTTCTGGAGATGCATCGTCTTGCGCGTGCGCGGTGAAAGCGCAAAGCCACAGCGTTGCCAGCGAAACGGCGATGGGTCGCGTCATCATGCGGCCATTCTTACTCAAGGCGTGTTCTCCACATAACGGGCGATGCGAAAGCCGACGTCCGGCCGGCCTTCCAGACCATGACCGCGCCAGGCCAGACGAAGTTCGGTAATGCGCCCGTGCATCCAGCTGGAGCCACGAATCACATGCTCACTACCCTGCTCCGAACCCAATGGATCAGTCTGTTCCTTGGCGCCAATCACCAAGGCGCTGCCGTAGCGGTCATGCACCCACTCGGACACATTGCCGCCCAGATCAAACAGGCCCAGGGGATTGGCGGGAAAGCTACCCACCGCGGCAGTGGTAGCAAAGCCATCCTGATACTGGTTCAGGTGTTCACTGACCAGGGTGGCGGCGGAAAGATCCGCATAGTTTCCAGCGCGACCGCTGGGCGGCATGGCATGCCCCCAGGGATAACGCAATGGTTTTTTACGACCGGCAAAGCGCGCCGCCCAGGCCCATTCGGCCTCCGTCGGCAGGCGATAGCCGTGATTCAGCGGCTCGACCAGTTTGCCGCTTCCAGGCGCGTAGGCCGGCGGTAATCCATCCTGCTGACTCAGCCAGTTGCAATACTCCACCGCCTTGTTCCAACTTAAACGCACCACCGGTTGTTTGTCGTTGTCCAGGGTGCGCCGGCCAACAATGCCGGAGGAATAATTGCGATCAAATTTGCGGTATTGCGCGTTGCTGATTTCGGTGGTGGACAGATAAAACGGCCGTGACAAGCGCACCGGCCGCTGTCCTTCATTGGCCTGACGCCCCTGCGTGCCACGTTTGCTGCCCATGGTGAAACGGCCCACCGGCATCAGTTTCAAGGTCTGGCCGGCCCTGGTTTTGATCTGCCTGGGCACGCTGGCGGCTTTCAACTCCGCTGGCGTTTTCAAAACCACTTTGACTTGCTGATCCAGTCCCGGCCGCGGTGTCACCGTGGCTTCATGACTGACGAAACCTTTTTTGCTGACGCTGACCTTCTGCGGCGCAGAGGGCAATCGCAGCTGCGCCGTGCCCGGAGATTGCAGCTCTCCGTTCACCCGCAGCTCAGCATCGCGCGGCTGAATATCGAATTGCAGCACGCCGAATATCGGCTCCAGACGCAGCGACAAATCCTGCGCTTCCCCGGGCGCCAGGCGCAGACGGCGTTCGGCGCTTTTGTGCCCGGCTTTGGAGACTTTGATGCGGTGCGCCACCTCGGGTTTGATGGCCAGCCGCAAGGGCGTTTTGCCGCGAAAGGTTCCGCTCACGGTGACGCTGGCGCCGCCGGGCGTGCTGGATAATTTCACCACCGCGTCCGCGCGTTCCAGCTTCACCTTGGGGTAGGTCTGGGCCACATCCGCCACTACATTCAGGCTGCCGCGCCATGGCTTGTAGCCCTCCAAACTAAGGCTAATGTCGTGCGCTCCGGCGCCGATTTCCGCCGTCAGCGGTGTCGTTCCCAAAAGCTGCTCACCCAGCGAAACGGATGCGCCGCCTGGTTCTGAGGAAAACGCCACCTCTGCCCAGGCAGGCACCAATTCCGCCTCAAAGCGCTGGGTCAAACCCTTGCCTTCGATCTCTATATCCGCCTCGAAGACCTGGTGCCGCTCGGCGCTTAAGCGCAGCTGGTGCTTGCCGGCAGCCAGCTCAATCGATTCCACAGGCGTGGTCCCCACCGGCTTGCCGTCAATGTGCAAGGCCGCGGCCGGGCTGGAGATCACGTTCAGCAAGCCCGGCAGTTTCTCCAGCTCAAACTGAAAAATCTGATCCTGCTGATCTTCAACTTTTAGTGGCTCCGACAAGGGCTGATAACCCTGTTTGTTCGCGCTGATCCGCACCTGGCCCGGTCGCAGCAAAGTGCGCTCGCCCAGCGGCAAGGCGAACGCGCCGGAAATATCCACAGCATCCGGCCCGGGATGAATATCCAGCTTGATGGAAACCGCAGTGATGAAAAACCACGCCGACAGGCCACCGACCAGCAGGGCGACGGCGACCAAGATCAGCGCCAGCGGTGGACGCTTTTTGCCATCACCGCCGCTTGAGGGCGATGCCGGTTGATATGCGACCGGTGTGATGCGATCCGCATCGGCGCTCATATTGGTTCCTCGCAGCGAATGACGATGGGCGCGCTGGAAGATTGCGCGGACACCTCAAAGCTTTTGCGCACATCGCGATAGCCGGGCCGCACGCCAACGGCGACATATTTGCCCGGTTTCAGTGACAGGTTTTTGCGATCAAAGCGACCGAGATCGCCAACCTTGTAAAGCGTCACTTGGGTTTGGCCATCCGAAGCAAAAGCTACCGTCACCGGCGTGGTGGCCAGGGCGATGGCGCTTTGCAGCTGCGCCATCTGTTGCTGCAGCACGGGGCCAGCGGGAGAAACGCCTTGCGCGTGCTGCAACAGTGCATCCGCCGCCTGACGCACGCTGGCTGAATGCAAGCGTTGCGGCTGGTCGATGAACTGCTTCATTTTTTGATCCAACGTCGCCCGTGCTTGCGCGGCCTCCAGTCCATTGCCGGCTTCGACCAGATTGGGATCGATCTTCAATGCCGACTGATAATGCGACACCGCATCCGACCATTGCTCTGCGGCCAGCGCGTTCGAAGCCTGTTGCAACAACTCGGCGATGCGCGCGCTGTCCTGCAAGGCGCCGACCCGCGCAAGCCCTTCTCGCGCGGCCTCACCGCCAGGCTGAAGTTTCAGCGCCTTTTGAAACGCCGCGCGCGCGCCGGCAACATCGCCCGCATCCAGCGCGGACAGGCCGCTGGCGACGGATTGCTGATAAGCCCGATTGTTGAGCGTCGCCTGCATGCGCTTTCGACCGGATTGCCCCGTCTGATTGTCTGGGTCCAGCTGAACCGCCGCATCATAGGCATCGTACGCGGCCTGAATCTGTCCCGCATTCTCGGCAGATTCAGCACCGCGTAAGGTCTCCAACACCTGATCCAGAACTGCCACGCGCTGCATGCCGCGTTTGGCTTGCGCGTTTTCGGTCTCGATCGCCAACGCAAGCTCAAAGGCCTGTGCGGCGGCGATCCCATCCGCATTTTCCAGCGCGGTGATTCCGCGCTGAATTGCTTGATCCAGCACTGATGCGACTTGCGATTGCAACTTCTCCAGACTCAGCACGGTGGCTTCGAATTGTTTTTGCGCCGCCGCAAATTCTCTGGCCTCGAACGCACGCTCAGCCGACTCCATCTGCCCAACCACCGTCGCAAACGGCGCGCCAGCCCATTGCTCCACTGCCTGTTGCTTCAGCGCACTGGTCAGTGATTCGGCTTTCTTGCGCGCGGTCTGCGCCGCTTGTCGCCGGCGCAGGCTGTCCGGATCATTCAAGATGTCTTCGGCTGACTTGCGTGGTTCCACACTCGTTTGCGCGGTAGATTTTTCGACGGCGGCGACCGGCGCTGGCGCTGTTGGCTCAGCATGCGTCGTCGGCGTCGGCGGTTCGCGTTGAGACAGCCAGCCGAACAGCACGGCCGCCAGTAACAACAAGGCGACCAGCGCCAGAACCACGCCACGCGCGGAAAATCCCGGCGAGGCGGCGGGCGGCGGTTCGGCCGGCGCTTGCTTGGCCAAGGGTGGCGGCACCACCGGCGCAATTCGCTCGAAAGCGTCCTGATGGGCGTCGGAATCAGTCGCGCTGCTCATATCGCTGATGATACTGGGCCATGGCCGACGAAAAGGTTTTATCGTCCGATAGAACGGCCCAATGACCCGGCAATCAGGAGCCCGCTCCCGCGCCCAGCCCGGTCTCCTCTTCGTAGATCTGTTTCAACAGCGCGCGCCATTGCGTGTATTGGGCTTCGGCCGAGCCGGTCAGGGTGACGGTTTTGCCTTCCAGTTCCACTGTTTGCGGCTCCAGATCCGCTTCCAGAGATGCACCCAATTCCTTCAGGGCCTCGGCATGAATTTCGGCTTCCTTGCCCTTGTCGAACCCGCTCTTAACCGCGTAGATGCCGCCGATCACGCCGGCCTGACCGGCAATCGACTCCGCCGAATTACCAGCCTTGCTCGCCACCACGATGCCGCCGACGATGGCCGCCGCACCCAGCGCCTTGCGTAAAAGCGCCGACTGTTTGAGTTCGCGCAGCGAAACCGCCTCGGTATAGCTGGCCTTGCGCCATTCAAAATAAGGCGTGTTCATACCTTGTTTGAAAGCGCCGTAATGCTGATCCAGGGTGTCGATCAGCAGGTCATCACGCTCGCGGATCGCATCCACTTTTTGCAGGATAGGATCGCCCTGCGGCGGCAGGCGGGCGATGCGGTAGCGGCCCGACTTGTCCTGTTTGAGATAGCCCGCAAAGCGCTCTGGTGACAGATCGCGCGCAAAGCGAAGATCGGCAATCTGCTGCACGCGGCGAGTGGCGGTAGCATCCAGCTTGCGCCGCTCCAGCAAAAGATCGTTGGCCACGCGGTTGTATAAATCCTGGAAGGGATCCACACGCTCTGGCAACTTTTCCGTGTACGCCAACTCGGCCGCACTTTCCTCATAGTTCTTGTTCAACCACAACCGGCCAGTGGCGTCACGCGCCTGCACGTTGATCGACAAGACCTCGCCGTCAGACGCCAGTATCCGGCCAGTGACGTTCACGTCGGTGGTGCCGGTGTGGTACGGCACCACACGTACCGCGCCCCAATACCCCGTGCCTTCCAGGGTGTCGCGTAACTGATAGGGAATGAATTGCGCTTCGGCTTCACGCACCACCGGGAAAATACGTTGTTCTTCGCGCTCCTTGATACCGTCCGGAATATTGGGATCAAAGGCGGTGATGGCGATATCCAGCAACTGCGTGCTGGCGATTTCCTGCTCCGCGTGGGCAGCCGGCACGCTGTTCACTTTTTTAACCGTGCGCTGCACACAGCCGGTGCTCACCATCAGCGATGCGATCAGCGGCAAGACCCAGAAGCGGCGGCCGATGACGATCATGACCTAACCCTTGTTGTTCTTGTAGGCGCGATACTCATCCCAGAGTTTTTTGCGCAACACCGGGTCTGGCTCCTGCTCCGCCGCTTCGCGTAGCTGACGCGCCACCACATCGTCATCGCGCCCGTCGGGAATATCGGCTTCGGGCGGAATATCGTTTTCACCCGGCTTGCCGCGCGAGGCGGCGGTGCGCGGCGCTGGCGGGACAAGAATCTCGCCGTCGTCCTCAATGCCGGGGAATCCGTCGCCGGCCTCATCGCCGGCTTCCGATCCGGGCGGCGGCGCCCCAGCGGCGGCAGCCTCACGTTTTTTCTGCAAAGCGATCTGTTCGCGCGCCAGGCGTTCGTCAAATTCACCCAGAGATTCTTCAAACTGGCCGTCCAGCGCCGCCTGACGCTCTTCGTCGGTTGATCCCGCCGCCCCCACTTGCGAGGCATCCTCAGTCTCAGCGCCCGACGGCGAGGGTGCGGCCTGTTGCGAAACCTGATTCGAGTCACTGTTCTGACTGGACGGCGGCGGCGCGGATGGCGGCGTTGAAGGTGATGGAGGCGCCGGCGGCGCTGGCGGCGTTGTTGCGCAGGCGGACAGGGTCAGAACCGCCATCGCAAGCAGGAATCGGTTTGAGAGCTGAGTCAGGCGCATGGGCGGGTTCGGACGGTTCACTGTGCGCTTAGACGGTAACAGCAGCGTCAAGTTTCGCGCGCGGGCGCCTATCCTGACGCAGCAAAGCTGAACCGCAGACGAACCGCCGGCGCCGGTTTGAGTTCGCCGGACACCAGGCGCGGCCGAACGCGCGCAAATTTCAATGCGCGCCTGAGCTTGGTCTTGGCGGCTTGCACGCGCGCGCCCTCACCGGGCCCGGCCTCCAGGATGCGGATATCTTCCACCCGCCCGAACTCGGTCACGGTGAACTCCGCCAGTACGAAGATGCTGTGCGTGGCCGCCGCGTCATCGTTGCTCAGTTTCGGCGGGCGAAAGCTCAGCAGTTCAGGCGAGGCGATGCGCTGGGCCTGCGCCGAGTCGGCCGGCAACAGCGCGATGGCGTTCGCCCACATTTGCGCGGCCGAACCGCGGCGTCCGTTGGTGAACGCAAAATTGCCGCTTTCCTCCATCACCGCCACCTTTTGCGCCAAGCTCGCTTCGGGATGTTGTTCCACGATGCGCTTGGCGTGCCGCAATGCCTGATCCGGGAAAATGTCGTAAGCCGGCAAATCAATCTTGGCACTGACATCGGCCTGCGGTGATTGGCGAAAACTGCGCGCCGCCCCCAGCAAGGGGGCGATGAAACGGGGATGCTTGGTGTCCATCACCCGGCCCAGGCGTTCCACCGCGTAGGCATACACCCGCCGCTCGTCGCCGGGGCGATTGGTGAACGCAAACCACTGCGCCAGCGCGGTGATCGCCTCATCAAAGGCCGGATCGACAATGCCGGCAGAGCGCTCGATCAATTGCAGACGACGCAACTGGTATTCGTCCGCAATCGGCGTGGCGCCCATCAGGTGATGCGCGCGCGCCAGCGCATCCAGCACCTTGTCCTGGCCAGAGGCAAACAGGCCGGCATTGATGCGGCGCAGATGCAAGGCGCTGCCCATGGCCTCGATCGCACCGCGTGCTTGCCCTGAATGCAGATAGGCCAGACCCAGGGCATACCAGGGCGCCTGCAGACGTGGATCATGGCGATCACCGGCTTCTTCCAGATCGCCAATCGCCTTTTTCAGCGTTGCCACCGCCTGCACGTGATCACCCATGGCCTGCTTGACGATGCCCAGATTGGCTTGGGCCGCCGCCGTTTTGGGGTGTTCTGGCCCAAAAGCTTCCCGCGTCAGCTGCAAACTGGTTTGCGCCAGTTTCCGCGCTTCGGTGAGTCGTTCATCGCGCAATGCGCGCGTCAACTTTGCCTGGTGCGGCAGGCCTCTGGCGCCAACGGTGGTCGCCGGCGGCAACGAAGGCAAGGCGGGCAGGTTTACCTGCAACTCGGTTGCCGCGGGAGATTGACCGGCAATCAATACCAGGGCCAAAGCCAGCAGCGCCGAGCGAGTCAGCCAGCGGCGCCTGAATTCGGTGGCGAATGAAATCGCGATCATCCGCCCAGCATACGACGGGATGATGATTCGGCGAACCGGTAGCGACATCGGCGGACGTGAACGGCTAAGCTGCGAACCTGACGCGCTGACTTCAAGGGCCTGACCAGATGCACCGAGTTGATGACTTTTTCAGCGTCATTGCGCTAGCGACCACGCCGTGTTGGTCATCGCCAGCGTTTGAGGAGATTGCTTCTTCTTCGATTCGCAATGACTAGTCAACCAATAGCCAAGTCCGTACCGATCGGGCGCGGCCTGGGATGGATGACCGATGCCTGGCCTTATTTCGCCAAATCGCCAGGCACCTGGGTGCTGATCACTCTTATCCTGGGAATCCTGTCCATCGGCGTTAGCCTGATCCCTGGCGGGCAAATTCTGATCAGCTTGTTGACCCCGGTGCTCAGCGCCGGGCTGTTGGCCGGATGCGCCGCCCAACAAAGCGGCGAGCGCATCAGCGTGACTCAATTGTTCGCCGCGTTCTCCCATCCGCGTCTGGGGCGGCTGATGCTGCTGGGGCTGCTCGCCCTGCTGGGCTACGCGCTTTGTCTGATTCTGTTCGTGATCGGCCTTTACCTGTTCATCGGCGGTGCGGCGCTGTCATTGCACCAGGGCCTTCCACCGGAGCTTGGCATTTTCGGCATTGTTCTGGTGGTGTTGATCGGTATGGCCAGCATGGTTCCGGTGATGATGGCGTCGTGGTTTGCACCGGCGCTGGTTGTTTTCCGTGACCTGTCCGCAACACAGGCGTTGCTGCAAAGCTTTTTCGCCTGCCTGCGCAATGTCTTCCCCTTTCTGATCTATGGTCTGGTGTTGTTCGTACTGTTTTTCGTCGCCACCATTCCGCTGGGCCTTGGGCTGTTGATTGTGTTTCCAATGGTCGTGGCCTCGGTCTATGTCGCTTACCGCGACATCTTCTCGACGGACGGCGATAAAGGGTAAGCTTGCATCGTGCAGCCGGGGGTGCTCCGTTGCGGGCTGAGAACAAACCCTTGGAACCTGACCGGAGTTTCCCCGGTGTAGGGAAGGCTCGCGGTGATTGCCGTTTGCGTCCCTGCTTCGGACCCTGACGAGGCAATGCCATGAACGACCCCAAAACCGCCCTCAACCCGACGCTGCTGCAGGAGGGCGAAGCCCTGTCCGAAGAAATGCGGCGGCCGTTTCCCGCCAGTCGCAAGATCTACGTGGAAGGCAACAACGGCTTGCGCGTGCCCATGCGCGAAGTCAGCTTGAGCGATACGCACAGCCAAAGCGGCCCGCAATCCAACGCGCCGGTCACCTTGTACGACACCAGCGGGCCGTATACGGACCCCGAGGTGGACATCGATTTGCTGGCCGGATTGCCCGCCTTGCGATCCGAATGGATCGAATCCCGTGGCGACACCGAAACACTCAAAGGGCCGAGTTCCATTTTCGGTCGCATCCGCGCAGCGGATGAAAAAACCAGCGATCTGCGATTCGCCCATATCCGGCCACCGCGTTGCGCCAAAACCGGCGCCAACGTGAGCCAGATGCACTATGCCCGCCAGGGCATCATCACGCCGGAGATGGAATACATCGCCATCCGCGAAAACGCGCGCCTGCAGGAACTGCGCGAGGCATACGCCAAGGCCGGTTATCTAAAGCGCATGCATCGCGGTGAACACTTTGGCGCGCGCCTGCCGGAGCAGGTGACCGCCGAATTCGTGCGCCAGGAAGTCGCCGAAGGGCGCGCCATCATCCCCGCCAACATCAATCACCCCGAGTCCGAGCCGATGATCATCGGCCGCAATTTCCGGGTGAAAATCAACGCCAATATCGGCAACAGCGCGGTCACCAGCTCCATCGCCGAGGAAGTCGAGAAAATGGTCTGGGCCACGCGCTGGGGCGGCGACACGGTGATGGATTTATCCACCGGCAAACACATCCACGAAACCCGCGAATGGATTCTGCGCAACAGCCCGGTACCCATCGGCACCGTGCCGATTTATCAAGCGCTGGAAAAGGTCGACGGCAAGGCCGAGGAACTCAGCTGGGATATTTTCCGCGACACCCTGATCGAACAGGCCGAACAAGGGGTGGATTACTTCACCATCCACGCCGGCGTCTTGCTGCGCTACATCCCCTGGACCGCCGAACGCGTCACCGGCATCGTCTCGCGCGGCGGTTCCATCATGGCCAAATGGTGCCTGGCGCATCATCAGGAAAGCTTTCTTTACACGCATTTCGAAGAGATTTGCGACATCATGAAAGCCTACGACGTGAGCTTTTCGCTGGGCGACGGCCTGCGCCCCGGCTGTATTGCCGACGCCAACGACGACGCCCAATTCGGTGAGCTGCACACGCTCGGCGAGTTGACCCAGATCGCCTGGAAGCACGACGTGCAGGTCATGATCGAAGGCCCCGGCCACGTGCCCATGCAGATGATCAAGGAAAACATGGACGAGCAGCTCAAACACTGTTTTGAGGCGCCGTTCTACACCCTGGGGCCGCTGACCACCGACATCGCCCCCGGTTACGACCACATTACCAGCGGCATCGGCGCCGCCAATATCGGCTGGTACGGCTGCGCCATGCTGTGTTATGTCACGCCCAAGGAACATCTGGGCCTGCCGGACAAGAACGACGTGCGCGAGGGCATCGTCACCTACAAGATCGCCGCCCACGCCGCGGATCTGGCCAAGGGACATCCGGGCGCGCAGGTGCGAGATAACGCATTATCAAAGGCGCGCTTCGAATTCCGTTGGGAGGATCAATTCAATCTGGGCCTGGACCCGGAAAAGGCGCGTGAATTCCACGATCAAACCCTGCCGCAGGAAGGCGCCAAACTGGCTCATTTCTGCAGCATGTGCGGCCCGCACTTCTGTTCCATGAAAATCACCCAGGACGTGCGCGATTACGCCGCCAAAATCGGAACCGCCGAGGATGACGCCCTGCAACGCGGCATGGCGGAAAAAGCCGAGCAGTTCAAAAAAGAAGGCGCCGAGGTTTACAAGCGCGCCTAGATCAAATTTAAGTCATCGCGCATCCGAAGGACGTGATGATCTCCTCACGCGCAGGCGATGGCTTTGCCTTCGACGGGCAATGAACTCGGCGCGTCGAGATGTCCCCTCACCCCAACCCCTCTCCCGCAGGCAGAGGGGCTTTGCAGTCAGGCTTCCACTCAGGACTGCAAACGATCCAGATAAGGCTTGGCCTGCGCCAACACTTTCTGAAATGAGGACCGGTCCATCAAGCGCTGAAAATAGGCGCTGATATTCGGCTTGTTGGCAAACGGCGCGACTTGTTGCGCATAGAACAGCGGCGGCGCACTGGCGCAGTCGGCAAGAGTGAAGTCATCACCCATCATCCAGATCTTGCCTTCCAGACCCTGTTCCATATAACCGTACATCGCCGCAATCTGCGCCTGCGCTTTTTCCACCATTTGTTTGTCGCGTTCGGCTTCGGGTTTCCAGCTTTCGAACATCACGCTGGCGACGTTGTTATTGAAATAAAAATCCGTCACGCGGTCGATGAACCGGGTCTGCCGCCCCAACTCCGGATCTTGTGGAATCAACCGCGGGCCGTGATCAAACTTCTGATCCACATACTCCACGATAATGCTGGATTCGGGAATCATGTGATCGTCGGTTGCAAATAACACCGGGATTTTCCCAAGCGGATAAATCTTTTTATATTCAGCCGCGGATTCGGAGTTGAATAAATCCACGATATTCGACTCAAACACCGCGCCTTTTTCATGACAGGCGATAATGGCTTTTTGCGAATAAGTCGACAGCGGGTGGTAATACATTTTCATGATTAATCTCCTTATTGGTATAGCGCAACCAGTTTGACCAGACAGCCGGACCAGCCCTGGACATGCCGATCCTTGGTTTCAGATTCTGGGAAACGCGCGTGCGTCAATGTCACTTCTGTTTGTTCCGGACTCATTTGTCGAAAGGCGACCGTGACTTCGCTCACTTCTTCGCTGCCTTCCCATTGCCAGGTCTTGACGATGCGACGGTTCGGTTCGATCTGCCGATATTCACCGCCCACGACGTGGGTGGTGCCGTCCGGGTCACGCATTTGCACCCGGTAACGACCGCCAACGCGTAAGTCGAGGCTCACCTGGGCCTGCTTTTCGCCCGGCGCAAACCATTTTTCCATCAGTTGTGGATTGGTCCAGGCGGAAAATGCCTGCTCCAGCGAGGCGTTGAGCTCGCGCACCAAAGACAGGGACACATCAGCCGCTTCATTCATCGCTCTCTCCTAAGTGGGTTTTCCAAAGAAATCGTCCAGCGCCTGCAAGCGCTCGTTCCAGAACTGCTCGTAGTAGCGCAGCCATTCCATCGCCGCCGACAGCTTGGCGGTCTGCAACTGGCAATAGCGTTCACGGCCCTCGATTCGCTGACGGATCAGGCCGGCGCGCTCCAGGGCTTTTACATGCTTGGAAATTGCGGCCAGCGACATGTCATGCGGCTGCGCCAGGGTGCTGACCGTGCATTCGCCTTGGGACAGCCGGCGCAACATCGCCCGCCGCGTTGGGTCCGCCAATGCACGGAAGGTGCGATCCAGCTCAGTCGTCTCTTTATCAACCATATTGTTAACAATAAGCTTGATTGGAACCTTTCGTCAACCAATTGGTTGATCATTAGTCCGCACGCTATCGCGATCAATGAGGACTCAGCGAAACAGTCCCCCGGCAACCTTGATTCAGCGATGTGAATCGCCCCGAAAAACCCGGAGACCATGAATCGCCCCGAAAAACCCGGAGACCATTTACTTTGAGTCAGGCTGCAAGAGGCTGACTCTCCTGTTGCTGCTGTAGATAGTACTGCTGCTCCTTTTCAGCGGGTGGAATATCTCCGATGGGGCCGAGCAGGCGACGGTGGTTATACCAGTCCACCCATTCCAAAGTTGCGTACTCGACGTCGTCCAAGTTTTTCCAGGGGCCACGCTTGCGAATCACTTCGGTCTTGTACAGCCCGATGATGGTTTCGGCCAAGGCGTTGTCGTAGCTATCGCCGACGCTACCGACCGACGGCTTGATCTGGGATTCGGCCAGTCGCTCGGTGTACCGAATGGATAGGTATTGCGACCCCCTGTCGCTGTGATGGGTGGGCCGTTGCTTGTCGGGCCGGCGTGCCCAAATGGCTTGCTCCAGGGCATCCAGCACCAAGTCGGTCCGCGGCGTGCTGCAGGCCCGCCAGCCGACGATTCTGCGGGCGTACACATCGATCACGAAGGCGACGTAGACGAAGCCACGCCAGGTGGCGACGTACGTGAAATCCGCCACCCACAGATCGTTGGGGCGCTCAGCGGCAAATTCCCGCTGGACCAGGTCTCGCGGACAGCGCTGCTTCGGGTCCGGGATTGTGGTCCTGATTGGCTTGCCGCGCACCACCCCACGAATTCCCATGTCCCGCATCAGCCGCTCGACCGTGCAGCGCGCCACGTCCCATTGCTCTCGATTGAGCTGCTTCCAGGTTTTGCTTGCGCCGTAGACCTGGAAATTCTCGTCCCAGACACGACGGACCTCGGGCTTGAGCATAGCGTCCCTCTGCACACGTGGCGGCGCCAAGGATGGGTCCCGTTGCCTGGCCTTGTGTGCGTAGTACGTCGAAGGGGCGATCGGCAGCTGTGCGCAGATCGGCTCGACCCCGTATTCGTCTCCATGCCGGTCAATGAACGACATCATCACTTGCCGCGGCGGTCGAGCTCCGCCTGGGCAAAATAAGCAGACGCCTTGCGAAGAATCTCATTGGCCCGCTTGAGCTCACGATTCTCGCGCTCTAGCTGACTGAGTCGATCCCGGTCCGAGCTGGTCATGCCCTCGCGCATCCCGTGATCCCGCTCATACCGCCGAACCCAAGTGTGCAGGCTTTGCGCACTGCATCCAATCTTTCCAGCAATCGAGCCGATGGCAGACCACTGCGAAGGGTGCTCAGCCTGCTGATCAAGAACCATGCGAACCGCTCGCTCACGTACCTCCGGTGAAAACTTTCCTTTCATGCTTCAATCCTCTCAAGATTAGAAGCCTCCGGGAAAGTCAGGGCGATTCACTACGCACATTAATGCTTGAGCCCAATACATTGAGTTTTGCGCCAGTGATCGTGTGCCCATTGCATGCGGGCGGCGCTGTGCTTTTGGTCGAAGCCTGCCCAGAATTTTGAGGCTTACTTGATGTTCTTGAGTTTTCGGATTCGCCGCCTGAAATGACGACGGCAAGTACACCGACTACTACCAGAATGATGAGTATGTTTTTCATGTGCGGCGGTTCCTTATTGAGGCATAACGCCTGAGCTCAGGTGCATTTGAGGCGACGCCTGACTTTGCGGCAGCAAAGGCAGGTGGCGGGTCAAACGTCACCTGCAGCGATTTGTTGGGCGACTACGCCCAGGAGGAAAGATGGACCTACACGGAAAGATAATGAACATCCCAGCGGCGGTGCCGAGCGGCTACAACCGGGCAGAGTCATTGGCCTACAAGTTCGGCCACCGGGATGCGCGGCACGCTGCGGCGGAACTTGCCTGCACCGACCGGCAGGCTGACGACGCGCACCGATATTCGCTTGTGCGAAAGCTGACCCCGCAAGCATTCGCGGGGCTTTACGCCACGAACCTAGAAACCGGCAAGCCGTTCGATGAACTACTAGACGATCTTGAGCCGTTCTTGTCGCCCAACGCCGTGGTTCAGCGGCAGGAACGGAGCGTAGCGGAGTGACTGTCCGTTGCAACCACTTGTTAGGGCTCAATTCGTACACGGCCTAGAACTGCCCCGGTGACAACCTGCTCGTACTAAGGTTGCCATCGCGCACTTGATACAGGGTGACGGTGTATCCGCTGACCCTATAGCCATCGTTGTAAAACCTAAAATTGGAATCAGCTTTACTGTATCCGGTTGACGGCCCAAAATAATGCTCATATCCATACCATGTTTGGCCTGCCGCGTACTTCAAACGGTATGTTCCCAAAGGAACCTCAATTTCTATTGTTGAACCGCCGCGGATAAATACGTCCAGTATGTTACTTCCGCTAGAAACATCTTCGAGCTTAACCAAATAGTTGGAACCTGCGCTTGTTTTTATTTCTAGCGGGGCGACGCCTGCTCGCGAAGTATATCGACGGACGGTTCCCGATTGCGGAAGCTGAAGGGCAGGTTCACTAAATGCCGGCTGCGAAGGGGGCGAATAGCTACTGCGGGGCGTGTTGGACGAGCGAGAACTATCTTCCCAAACGGATACTATCCAGATTACGCCTGCTATTACTCCAAAGACGGCCGCGAGCCGGAAAATGCCTGCAATGAACTCTTTAACCGAATTTACAAAGCCATTAACCTTGGCTCTTTTGTTAAAGCCCTTGATCTTCGCGACGAGTTCATCATGTAACGAGAGCCCGTGAGTTGGCTCAGTGGAAAAGTCATCAGACTCAGGACTTCCCCAGTTGTTTCCGTGGCTCAAGCCAAGATGAGCGCGAAGAACACCGATATCGGACAGGGTTCTATGAACCCGATCATAGTTCCGACGCCTCGACGGGTTGAGCAGGACCTCGGCACCATCAGTTTTGACAGTTGAATTTGTGCATCTTGCTATTGCAGCTCTAATTTCCTGCTCCGAGGCTGAAGGCTCAATACCAAGGCGTGTGTACAAGTTACGCATGCTTCACCAAGTGTTCGTAAGCCTCGTTGATTCTTTGAAAGGTCGTAGTAGCTGCGGCCACCGATTCCTCCCCCAGCGAGGAAAATCTGTCTGGATGGTGAACTTGAGCCAAACGCCTGAACGCTTTTCGTATTTCTTCTTTACTAGCTCCAGGCTCGAGACCTAACACCGCATGGGCTTGGGCAGACTTGCCGGAATGGGCTCTTGATTTGGCTTTTTCTTCTCGGCCTGATCGTTGGTTTGATTTTGCCCTGGCTTGTTCCCTGCTTCTCCAGTAACCGGATGAGCTTATATCCGATGGGTCTGGTATTCCTCGACCTGTTACTTCCTCAAATATAGAATTCAATCCAATGCTATCAACTGCTAGCAAATCTGCCAGAAATCTAAGAATGTGATTTTCCGTTGGCAGTAAGTAGCCATCTGCGATTGACATTCCAATCGCCATCTCCAGAAACAAGCGAGCCTTCTCTCCTCGAAAATGGCTGGCAACCATTTCACATGCGAGTTGAATCGCTTTTATATCGTGGTTTTTAACTAGGCGCAGTAACGGCTCGACTTCATGCCCGTGCTTTGAGGCAGCGGATATTTCGGATAATTGCTTCGCCTCACTTTCATCTATGGAGCCATCGCTGGCAGCAATCCAAGCCAACACAAGTAGAACCGCTGTTCCAAGTTCATTCTGGCTGCGAATTACGATTAGCTCGAACTCGGAAAAGTTTTGGTTTACCACGCGATGCCTCCTTGAGCCCTAACGCCTAAGCTCAGGGGCGTTTGAGGCGACGGCCGTTTTTGCGGTAGCAAAAATGGGCGGCGGGTCAAACGTCCCCTGCAGCGCCTTGTTGGGCGTCAATTCTCCGGCGTGTCGTCGTGAGATATACACCGACTTCCTCCTCGATTTTGTTCACGCTATTCGCGGAGGGTCTAAGCCGCTCTGCCCAAGGCCGACCAGGGTGCAATGTGTCCCAAGGAGACCGCTGTTGGTTGTGACGGCCTTTGCCGGGATCATGGTTCCCGAAGCCATCAATCTTGCGGTTCCACAGCGGATGATACGTCTCTATCAATAGCGACTCAGCCAGCGGTATCCATATATCGTCGACAACCAAGAAGCGGCATTTGAAATGATCGATATCCAGATTTTCGGCTTGCTCGATCGAAGCAGCGTGCTCTACTAGGCGCCGATACAGCACTTGCTTAGGATCGGCGCCAAGGCCAAAACCGCCTTTCCTCGCCCCAGCCGGAACTGCTTTTCCTACATAGATCGGCCAGGAGTAGCTGTCGTCTACGTTTAGCTCAGAAACTTGGCCATACAGCTCAAAATTGCCGATGTAATAGATGGCATATATGCCTGCACCTATAAACGGATCGGGCGGAAGATTCCCAACCGGTTGATGAAGCATGGCCTCCGCAACGCTCTCGCCGAGGTTCTTCTTGTCCAGTGGATTAAATGGCTCGATCCGAGGTGGTGTGTCTTTGCTCATTTCACACCAATTGTGCGCGGATGCTCTGGCCTACAACCTGCGATAACTGAACAGGGACAGCGTTACCCAATTGCCGCATTGACTCGGACCATGACCCAGAGAACAGATAATCATCTGGGAAAGTTTGAATTCTGGCGCTTTCTCGCACGGTGTAATAGCGGTAGCTTCCATCAGGCAGAGCAATCATGTTTTCTCCACCCGGCACTCCATGATCTCCAGCCTTCAACGCCTTCGATGGCTCATCCAATAGGCTGCCTGTGTGCCCCGGATAAGGGCGGGCGCCGGGCCGAAACACATGATTCCATTCTTCGTCAGGCTTCGAAGCCGGATCGGGAAGTCCTTTCAGAGCATCGCGGACGGTTAGGAAGCGTTCGCCAGGAGGCGGCTGGAGGAAAAAATCTGTCTCTAGTTCGGAAATGCGTTTGGCATAGCGCGGATTGATTTCGGGCCGGGCGCGCTTCGCAATTTTGTGTTCATCCCAGTAGGAGCCGGAAACCCATTGCTCCCACAAAAGTCGGTCGAACGAGTGGCTAGCACGTGGAAAGCTCCACTCCTTTCCAAGATCGCTCCGAAATCCAACGATAAACACCCTGTGTCGATGTTGCGGGACGCCATAATCAGCTGCATTTAATAGCCGAAATACGACACGATAGGTCAGTTCCGATTCGTTTCCTCCCGTGTGAATCTTCTCCAAGGTTTCGAGGTGATTCTGCCAGCTGTCTCCGGGTCTCCGGGCCACCGTTGGGTGCGCAAGCTGCAAAAGAATGTAGTTGAAGTATGTGGAGAAACTTTGTCGAAGCAGGCCTTTTACATTCTCGAAGAGGAAGCAGGTGGGCTGAAGCTCTCGGACCGCTCGTACAGCTTCCGGAAACATGTCACGGGAATCATTATGCGCCCGATGCTTCCCGCCCAAAGAAAACGGTTGGCAAGGAGGGCCGCCTGCAACCATATCCACATGCTTTGCGACATCGGAATAGCGAATCTCGCGCACATCACCCGGTATGAGCTTCCAGTTCTTGGCTTGTTTTTGCCCATTGAGTCGGTTTAGCTCAATCGTCGCGCACGCATCCCTGTTTCGTTCTACAAGCGCTCGGTGCTTCCACCCCGAGTTCTCAAGACCGATAGCCAATCCACCCGCTCCCGTAAAAAGCTCGACCGAAGTCTTTTGTTTTTTCATCTCTTGCCCAAGAATTCGATTACTCGTTGCTCGATTTCCGGTAAGTCTCGTAACTCGCACTCCCATATCACGAGGAAGTGCCATCCCATTTGGCCCAACGCCTCTTGTGCCGCTGCATCACGTTGCACGTTCTTCTGGAGCTTTGGTTCCCAGAAGTCCCCACGACTACGGGGCATTCTATACTGCCGGCATCCATGCTGGTGCCAGAAGCAGCCGTGAACGAAGATCACCTTCTTCCTTGAGCGGAATACTAGATCGGGTTTCCCCGGCAAGTCCTTGGAATGTAAGCGATATCTATATCCCAAGCCATGGACAAGTCGCCGAACGATGAGCTCCGGCCTAGAGTCTGTCGCACGAATTCGCGACATGCGCTCACTTCGTTCGGCAGGGCTCAATGGGTCATGACGACGCTTCAATCTAGTACCGAGCCTGCCTTGACGCCCAACGCCTGAGTTCAGCGGCGTTTGAGGCGACGACCGTTTTTGCGATAGCAAAAATGGGCGGCGGGTCAAACGTCCGCTGCAACGATTTGTTAGGCGAATTCTCACCGATACTCATCGCCGGCAGCCTCACAAAGTTCAATGCAACGATCGATCCAAGACTGATACCAATACCAAACACCTTGGACCTCAACCCCGTACCCCTTTCCGGGTTTCTTAGCATCTTCGGCTTGCCACATGCGCAAATGTTCAGCGAACACCCGGAAACGTGAAAAGCCAGCCTTCTGTACCGCCTCAACGACATCTGTCGCTCGGAATTTTTGGCGTTCAACTTCCTTCTTGACCCAAAATTCCTTGTCGATGGCTTTTGCCAGATCCGATTTCGGGTCAATGAATTCGATAACTTTGTCGGCCTGGCCTGGCCGATTCACAAGCTTCCGTTTGAAGAGCATTCGATACGAAAATCTGGGGTCGTTGTACTCATCATGGTCAAGTGCCCCATCAAACTCGGCAATGTACTTCTTGAGATTTTGAGGTAGCGCCTTTTCTTGCTTCTGGCCAGCCTCAGGATCAGGTGTCAGGTCGGCGAACTGGATGCTGAAGGCGAGCAGTTGATCTAGGCCATACTGCTTCCCAAACAGCTTCTTGATGTAGAAATTGAAGTTCAATGCACATGCTTGATAACGGCCACTGAGCCAGTTGTCGAGGCTGAACGTCATCTGGTGTTCAACCTCATGTCTCAAGCCAATCAGGAACCGAAGGTTATTCGCCGTGTCCTTATCTATAGGGCTCGCCTTATCGTTTAGGCACCGCTCCAGTTCCCAATATTTGTAGGCGCCGTTCTTTGTTCGATCAAACCTCCGGCGTTTCGGACCTTGAGAATAATATCGGTACTCGATGCCTTTTGATCGGTAGTACGCATGCAACAGATACGTCCAGGCGATGATCATTAGCACCACAAACGTTTCGGACTTGAACGACACGTGGGGGTCGTTGAATGTTCGAATAGCGGTCAGTGCTGCATCTCTGGAGCTGACTACCAGCTCGGTTTTTATCGACCCAACGCTTCGCTTTCTCTCCGCCATTTCAAATTCGCCTAACGCTCCGGTTCAGCGGCGGCGCGAAGCGCCGTCCGCTGCAACCGGTTGTTAGGTTGCATGGCTAGCACGCGCATGCCTCAGCTTGCTTTGGTGGGCACTTGACCGTGCCGTAACTACAGAACACGCAGCAATCTCCGGGCTTGGGCCGGAGCATGACCTTGCAGGCCGTGCACTCATAGAAGAATAGACACGAGTCTGTGGGCATGGTCTCGGTGCGCTGATGCCCACAGGATGGACACGTGATGGTGGATTGGTTCTCGACGGAGGATCGCGGCGCACAGGTAGCGCACCTCCGACCCTCGATGGTGTTCCAAGCCGCCGCCACTACCAGACCGCCGAGACTGGAAAAGACCAGCACTTGTGACAGCGAGACATTGAAGGCATATAAGATGCCCACTGCGCTTGCAGCCGCCAAGACCAGCGGCCCCCACTTGCGATGAGCGCGAAAGCCGATGAAGGCACCGACGACGGCCAAGGCAACGGAAGCCTCAAGGACATAGGTTAGGGCGCCTTGGTATGGAGCCAGCGCGCCAAGGCCGACAGAGGCGCCGACCGCCGCGAGTAGGGGTAGGCAACAAGCGGGGGCAGCGGCAACCGCACCAAAGACCGAGCCGATTGCCCCGAGCTTATCAAGATGACGTTTCATGCTTCGTATGGCTCCTGGGTTTCATGCAACCTAACGCCTGAGTTCAGCGGCGTTTGAGGCGACGACCGTTTTGCGGCAGCAAAATGGGCGGCGGGTCAAGCGTCCGCTGCAACGAATTGTTATACGACTACTCCTCGAAGTAATCAGAATCCAGACGTTTGACCTCATAAGTTGCAACCTTTGTGACTCCGACCCCGGCATCAATCATCAACCCCGCAAGTTGCTCGCCGTCGATTAGGACGATGCGCGTATCAATAAACGAAGCGTACTCGATTGCTTCGGAACTGAAATTGGACGTGGTGAGGAAAATGCCCTTTTTGGCCCTCTGACCTTGAAGCGCACCAGCAAACTTCTGAATTTCTGGCCGGCCAACCGTGCCTTCCCAACGCTTCGCCTGAAGATAAATGACATCCAGACCAAGCCGGTCTTCTTTGATGACGCCATCAATGCCGCCATCGCCAGACTTGCCTAGTGTCTGACCGGCATCCTTCCTCGAGCCGCCATAGCCCATTGATACGAGAAGTTCGACGACAAGACGCTCGAAGAATGCCGGGGACGCTGATTTGATCTTGGATATGAGCTCTTCTTCGAGCTCTTCTCTAACCTTCTGATACCCGAACTCGATGTGCTCAGATGGAGTAAGGCTATCGGTTTCTACCGAAGCTGCGCTTGCCGATGACGCATCCGGCTTCTCTGACTTGGAACCTGACTGAAATTCTTTGTACTCATCGAATTGCCGCAGATACGCCATGTTTATAGGGTGATCTTGTGCCAGCGTATCAAGGCCACGTTGTGTGATGCGATATTTCGCGCGGCTCGGCGCTTCAATGAGACCAGCGCCTTTCAGATGAGTTTTGGCCCAGCCGATTCTGTTATCGAATAATCGGGCGTATCCGCTCGGTAGCATCTCGGCCAATTCGTCTTCTGTCAGTTCGAAGTGCTGCGCCAAATGTTCATTGGTTTCGCGATTTCGGTGAATCTCGCCATCGGCAAGATGTTCCAGCAACGGCCGCATGATGGATTGAAAGTCTGGAATCGCCACTTATGTTTCCCTAGTCGTATAACGCCAATTAGACATCAAAGTGATGTATAACTCGGCGCGATTGACGTATAATTCTGCCTTATAGCCCATAAGCCCATGAAATACAACGGCACGTCGATGAGTTACGCGTCACCAAACAGGCTAAGTCTTTCATTTCAAAAGGCTCCGAGGCTTTTGGATCAGGTTCGCGTAGCGATTCGGTCGAGGCACTACAGCCGACGGACGGAGGAGAGCTACCTCAACTGGATTAAACGTTTCATCTTGTTCCATGGCAAGCGTCACCCTCGCCAGATGGGCGCCGGGGAGGTGGCGGACTTTCTGTCTCACCTGGCGACCCAGCGGAACGTGGCGGCGAGCACGCAGAACCAGGCGCTGTCGGCGATTCTGTTCCTGTACCGGGAGGTGCTGGAGCAGGATGCACCTTGGTTGAAGGAAATGGTTCGGGCCAAGAGTCCGCAACGTTTGCCGACGGTTCTGAGTCAGGCGGACACGCAGCGCTTGTTGTCTTGTCTGGAGGATGACGTCGCTGGCCTGATTGTGCGCTTGTTGTACGGGACGGGCATGCGACTGATGGAAGGGGTGCAGCTCAGGGTGAAGGATGTGGACTTGTCGCGACGGGAAATCACGGTCCGCGACGGCAAGGGCGCAAAAGACCGCGTGACGGTACTGCCGTCGACCTTGATTGATCCGCTACGGGCGCAATTGGCGGTGCGGCGCTCGGTATTCGATCGAGATACCCTGGCGGGGCGAGCGTCGGTCTGGCTTCCTGATGCCTTGGCGGTGAAGTATTCGAAGGCGCCGAATCAGTGGGCCTGGCAGTATGTTTTTGCCGCCAGGCGGTTCTCCACCGATCCGCGTTCCGGTGCTGTGCGTCGTCATCATGTGAACGAACAGTCGGTGCAGCGCGCGGTGAAACGTGCGGCGAGCAAGGCGGGCATCACAAAGCCGGTTTCGCCGCATGTCCTGCGGCATTGCTTTGCGACACATCTGCTGGAGTCGGGCTACGACATCCGCACGGTACAGGAGTTGCTGGGACACGCGGATGTGAGCACGACGATGATTTACACGCACGTGTTGAACCGTGGCGGTCGCGGGGTGTTGAGTCCCTTGGATCGGCTTTGATGTGGGGCGGGCTGGATGGGTTGATTGGGTCTTGCGTGATTGAGTTGCACCAAGTGCCCCTCACCCCCGCCCCTCTCCCTGAGGGAGAGAGGCTACGTTTTGAAGGAAGAAGTGCGAGGTGATAGGCAAACGTCGAAAGTGCGCGTTGCGGAGATTCGCTGATCCGTCACCGGCGTTCGAAGCTGGCGCCGAATCCGTTCATACTCCGCAGCCGATTCGGTCACACCCCCTGAAGCATGAGTCTGCTCCGCACCAAGCCGGTTGATCCCAACGCCAATCTTGGGCTGCGCCGTTGCCTTCGGGCGACGGATCTGACCTTGCTGGGCATCGGCTGCATCATCGGCACCGGGATCTTTGTGTTGACCGGGGTGGTGGCGGCCCAGCACGCGGGGCCGGCGATTGTGTTGTCGTTTCTGATTTCGGGCACGGCTTGCGCGTTCGCGGCGCTGTGCTATGCGGAGTTGGCCAGCGCCATCGGCGGCTGCGGCAGCGCTTACGGCTATGCCTATGCGGGCATCGGTGAGCTGGTGGCCTGGGTGATCGGCTGGATTCTGATTCTGGAATACGGCGTGGCGGCGGCGACGGTGGCGATCGGCTGGTCGGGCTATTTCGCCAAGATTCTGAGTGCGGTCGGCGTCGAGCTTCCGGCCGCCTGGGTGTCCTCGCCCAGCGAGGGCGGCATCGTCAATCTGCCGGCGATGGCCATCATCCTCACGCTGGCGTCCTTGCTGGCCATCGGCGTGCGGGAAAGCGCCCGCTTCAACGCGGTGATGACCTTCATCAAGCTGGCGACGATCTTCACTTTCATCGTCATCGCCATCTGGTACGTGGAGCCGCAGAACTGGCGTCCGTTCATTCCCGATCGCATCGTGGATGCCGATGGCGGCGGCAAGTACGGCTGGTCGGGCGTGGTGACCGGCGCGGCGATCATCTTCTTCGCCTACATCGGTTTCGACGCGGTTTCCACCGCCGGCGAGGAGGCGGTGAACCCGCAGCGTGATCTGCCCATCGGCATCCTTTCATCGCTGGTGATCTGCACCCTGCTCTACATCAGCGTGTCCGCCATCCTCACCGGCGTGGTGCCCTACGAGCAGATCGATCTGAAAGCGCCGGTGGCCGATGCGATGACGCAGCTGGGCCTGAACTGGGCGCAGGCGCTGGTGGCGGCGGGCGCGATGGCGGGCATCACCACGGTGATGCTGGTGCTGTATTACGGGCTGACGCGCATCGTGCTGGCGATGTCGCGCGATGGCCTGCTGCCCGGTTTCATGGCGCGCATCCATCCGCGCACGCAAACCCCGGTGCGGCTGATCATGGGCGGCGGCAGCCTGATCGCCCTCATCGCCGGATTCTTCCCCATCGGCCGCGTGGCGGAGCTGGTGAACATGGGCACGCTGTCCGCCTTCTTTCTGGTCTGCGCCAGCGTGCTGGTGATGCGTCAGACCAAGCCCGACCTGCCGCGCCCCTTCAGAGTACCCTTGGCGCCCATCACGCCGCTGCTGGGCATGGCCTTCTGCGCCTGGCTGGCGCTGAGCCTGCCGGCCACCACCTGGAAGGCCTTCGGCAGCTGGTTCTTGCTGGGGCTGTTCCTGTATTTTCTCTATTCACGTAAACACAGTCGCCTGGCGGGCAGCCTGGCCGCTTGAAGATAAAAAACGCATAAACCATGCAGGGATTCTTTGCGCTACTGGAGCAGATCAACGCGATCATGCTCTCCTTACCGGTACTCGCCTGTTTGCTGGGCGTGGGCATTCTGTTCACCTTCTGGAGCGGCTTTGCGCAATACCGCTCGCTGACGCACGGCACGGCGCTGATCACCGGCCATGGCATCGAAACCGGCCAGGGCAAGGGTGCGCTGACGCACTTTCAGGCGCTGAGCGCCGCCATCTCCGGCACCGTGGGGCTGGGCAATATCGCCGGGGTAGCGATTGCGGTGGAGTTCGGCGGACCCGGCGCGGTGTTCTGGATGTGGATGGTGGGGCTGGTGGGCATGGCGATCAAGACCACCGAGGTCACGCTGTCCATGCTGCACCGTGATCTGTCCGATCCGGACGATCCGCACGGCGGCACCATGTTCGTGTGCCGCAACGGTCTGGGGAATCTGCGCCCCGGCTGGTCACGCTTCGGCAACTGGGCCGGCGGTTTCTTCTGTCTGGGCATGCTCACCTTCGCCATCACCGGCGGCAATATGTTTCAGGCCTGGAGCGTGGCCGATACCACCCACGCCTACTTCGGCGTTCCAACCTGGATCAGTGGCGCCGTATTGGCGGTGTTGGTGGCGCTGGTGGTGCTAGGCGGCGTCAAACGCATCGGCACCACCGCCGGCCGGCTGGTGCCCTTCATGTGCCTGATCTACATGCTGGCCGGCATCTATGTGCTGATCATCAACGCCGAACAGTTGCCGGGCATCGTGCGGCTGATCTTCCAATCCGCCTTCGCCCCCGCCGAAGCCGGCGGCGCCTTCACCGGGGCGGCCATCGGCACCGCCTTCATCTTCGGCATGAAGCGCGCCCTGTTTTCCTCCGAATCCGGCCTGGGCACCGCGCCCATCGCCCATTCGGCGGTTAAGACTCCGGAACCGGCCACCGAGGGCGTAGTCGCCGGGCTGGAACCCTTCATCGACACCATCGTGGTCTGCACCATTACCGCGCTGGTGATTCTCTCCAGCGGGGTCTGGAACCGCGCGCCGGTGGCGCAATGGAGCGAGCCGCCGGCCATGGTGGAGGTGTCACCCGGCCAATGGACGCCGCCCTCATCCGCGCTGCCGGCGAATACCGCCGAAGCTTTTTCCGACGGCGAACAGGTGTTCGCGGTGCTGGCGCTGGACGGCGAACGCCAGCGCATCTACGGCAACGTCCGAATCGATGGAGCGGATTTGGCCAGCATTGAATGGCGCGCACTGGACAGCGCAGCGACCCCGGTGTTGGCCGAACCCGGCATCTTTGCCGATTATCGCGGTTCCACGCTCGCCGCCAAGGCCTTTGATTCGGCGCAGCCGGGCCTGGGCCAATGGATGGTGACGGCGGCCGTGTGGCTGTTTGCGCTGTCCACCATCATCACCTACGGCTATTACGGCGAACAGGGCGTGGCTTATTTTGGCGGCGGGGTGAAAGCGGTTCGGCTTTATCGCGGCTTCTGGTGCGTTCTGGTTTTCGTCACCACGCTGGGTTTCATCCGCACCGCCGGCGAGCTGGATACCCTGAGTACCGTCGGCCTGGGTTTCATGCTGGTGGTGAATCTACCCACCATGGTGATTCTGGGGCATCAGGCCATGCGCTGTTATCGGGATTATTTCCGGCGGCTGGACGCGGGCCAGATTCAACGCAAGCGCGGCTGAATACGCATGGATGCTGATCGGGTCCACCGCCAGGCGGGGCGCACGGGCGTATTGCTGGTCAACCTGGGCACGCCGGATGATCCCTCGCCGCCGGCGATTCGCCGTTATCTGCGACAATTTCTGTCCGACCGCCGGGTGGTGGAGTTTCCGCGCGCACTATGGCTGTTGGTGCTGTACGCCTTCATCCTGCCGTTTCGTCCCAAGAAGCTGAGTCATGCTTACGCGTCGGTGTGGTCGAACCAAGGCTCGCCCTTGATGGCCATCTCACGCCGACAGCACGCCGCGCTACAAGCACGTTTTGAGGCACAGTCTCTGGATGTGTGTGTCGAACTGGCCATGACGTACGGCCAGCCGTCCATCAGCGACGCCATGGATCGAATGCTGCAACAGGGCGTGCGTCGCTTGCTGGTACTGCCCATGTACCCGCAATACTCGGCCACTACCACCGCCGCAGTATTTGACGCGGTTCATGCCCACCTGAAAACCTTGCGCTGGCCGCCGGAACTGCGTCTGATCAACGGTTATCACGACGATGCGCCGCACATCGCCGCGCTCGCCAACAGTGTGCGGCGGCATTGGGCACAGCAAGGCCGCGGCGAACATTTATTGATGTCCTTTCACTCCATTCCAAGAAAGTATTTGGAAGCCGGCGACCCTTATTATTGTTTTTGTCGGAAAACCGCCCGATTATTGGCGGACGATCTGGAATTGGCGGACGATCAATGGTCCATCAGTTTTCAGAGCCGACTGGGTAATCAACCCTGGCTGCAACCCTATACCGATTGCGTTGTTCCGCAACTGGCTGCCGCAGGCATCAACCAGCTGGACGTCATTTGCCCCGGCTTTTCCGCCGATTGTCTGGAAACGCTGGAAGAAGTTGCGATTCGTTACGCCGCGGATTTCAAATCGGCGGGCGGACAGGCGCTGCGTTATATCCCGGCGCTGAACGATCATGTTGATCATATCGACGCCCTGTTCGCGCTGCTGTGGAATCACCTGCAAGGCTGGTCATTGACGGCCGAAGCGCCGGCCGCACTGCAGGCGCGTCATGCACGTGCACAATCGGCAATGCCCAGCCTGGCGTCTGAAACGCTGCCCGGGCAGGACAAGCGATAAAAAAGATTCGTCACCCCCGTGAGACAACCCAGATGACGACGCGGTGCCGCGTTTGGCGTGCCATGCCGATCCGAATCCACGACCTCACTCGGGCCTTGCAGCTTGCGACTTGTTGCCCAGCGGCACCACCAGCCCCAGTCGCAATACCGCTTCCTCCGGGTCGGAAAACCCACCGGCGCCCAGATCATCCTCGTCCAGGAAGATGCGCCGATAGCGCGCCTCGGCCCGCAATCCCAGATCCAGCCCACCGAGCGAGAAAAAGCGCATTAACCCCAGACCCACATCAGTAAAGGCGTTGGTGCTCGATTCCTCGGCGGCATCCAGCGCTGTTTCTACCGCCCCGATTCCAAGACCGAAATAGGGCGAAAAAGCCGGCTTGCGCGAATAGAAAAACAGGATATCCAGCTTGCCGCCCAGTTCATCAATGTCGCCACCGTCGTCCGACGAAAAGCGCGTGCCGAATGCGGATAGCTCCAAGCCAAAGTACTCGTCCAGCGCGAAACCGCCGCCCAGTTGAACGCCCTGGCCGGCATCGGTGGTGTCAGCGCCGGGCGCGTCGCGCCGGTCGATCTGCGGCACGTACACCGCCATGCCGCTCAGGTAAGGCCGCATTTGCTGCGACGTCAACTGAGCCCATGCATTCTGCGCCAAACTCAATAGAACCAATATCAGCCCCGTCTGAATCTGCTTGATCACCCTGCTCCCCGTCGCTCGCATCCCCTGATGCCGGAAGCTTACCGTAGGCCGCGCGCGGACTCGATTACCATGTGCGGCTGGTTTTGACGCCGCCCGGCAGGCGGCGCATCGCGCAGAGGCGAACTATGTTGATGGAACTTGTGGCCGAATACGGCCTTTTTCTGGCAAAGACCCTGACCTGGCTGGTGGCCATTGTGCTTGTGCTGGGTCTGGTTGGCGGTGCGGTACGACAACTGCGCGAACTGCGTGGCGAACGCCTGGAGATACGCAACGTCGGCCAACGACTGAAAGATTTGGCCGAGCAGATGAATTGCGAACTGTTGCCCGAATCCGAGCAGAAAGCCGCAGCCAAGGCGCGCAGAAAAGAGGAAAAAGCCAAGCAGAAAGCCGCCAAACACGGCGAACAACAGCGGCCGCGCGTATTCGTGCTGCATTTTGAGGGCGATCTGCAAGCCCATGCGGTGGCCAATCTGCGCGAAGAAATCAGCGCCATTCTGCAAGTTGCCAAAGACGGTGATGAAGTGCTGCTGAGTCTGGAAAGCGCCGGCGGTCTGGTTCACGCCTATGGGCTGGGCGCCTCGCAACTGCTGCGGCTGAAAAACAAGAATCTCAAGCTGACGGTCGCGGTGGACAAGGTCGCCGCCAGCGGCGGTTATCTGATGGCCTGCGTGGCCGACCGGATTCTGGCGGCGCCGTTTGCAGTGATCGGCTCCATTGGCGTGGTCGCCCAGCTACCCAACTTCAACCGTTTGTTGAAGCGCAAGGAAATCGACGTGGAACTGCACACCGCCGGCGAGTTCAAGCGCACGCTGACCATGTTTGGCGAAAACACCGACGAGGCGCGCAGCAAGTTCCGCCAGGAGCTGGAAGACACGCACCAACTGTTCAAGAACTTCGTGTCTGATCAGCGTCCGTCGGTGGCGCTGGAACAGGTGGCCACCGGCGAACACTGGTACGGCACGCGGGCGCTGGACCTGAAACTGATCGATGAAATCAGCACCAGCGATGACTATCTGCTCAGCCGGGTCCAGGACGCCGATGTGTTCGAACTTCGGCAACGCCTGCACCGGCCGATTCCCGAGCGCCTGGGCATGGCAATGGCGCGGCTGACACGCGCCTTCAGTGGCCGGCTGCGCCAGGCCGAGCTTCCCTAGCAGCCGGCGCATTCGCGCCGCCAGGGCGCCTGGCTGACGCGATTGGCTGCGGATTGATAATCTAAGCGGATATGCCCGGCGGGCAAGGGCAAGCGGGGAGGACCGGCGTGGCGCAACCCAGGCCAGCCCTTAGGGCCCACTCATACCAACAAAAGCAGTCATCAGGGATTCCCAATGAAGCTGAGCAGCAAAAGTTTTCAAAACAATGGCCTGATTCCGGGTCGCTGTGCCTTTGCCATCAAGGCACCCAAGGGACACGTGCGTTTTTCGGACAACCAGAACCCGGAGCTGAGCTGGAGCGGCGCCCCGGCTCACACCAAGAGCTTTGTGCTGACTTGCATCGACCCGGACGCGCCCACCAGTGCCGACGATGTCAACGTCGAAGATCGCGAGGTGCCGCTGAAACTGCCGCGCACCGCCTTCAGCCATTGGGTGATGGTGGATATTCCCGCCCGCGTCAAAAGCATTGAAGAAGGCGCCTGTTCGCGCGGCATCAGCAGCGGCGGCAAGCGCCAACCCGCCGGCCCGCAAGGTGCGCGCCAGGGCATCAATGATTACACCGCCTGGTTTGAAAACGATGGCGACATGCGCGGCGAGTATTTCGGCTACGACGGCCCCTGCCCGCCCTGGAATGACAGCGTCATCCATCACTATCGCTTTGAGATCTACGCCACCGACCTGGAACGCTGCCCGGTAGACGGCGCTTTCAGTGCCGCACAGGCGATTGAAGCCATTCAGGGACATATCCTGGCCAGCGCCCGAATCACCGGACGTTACAGCCTGAATCCCCGCATCCGTCTGGCCTGAGCGGGACAGGAAGCGGTTTTCGGAACCTCTGGGCCCCGGCCACGGTCAGAGCCAGCGCCGCTACGGCCTCCAATCAAGAAAAAGGACGTTTCCCAAATGTCAGCAAAATTTGCATTCAGGGTCGTCGCTCCGCTGGCTGTAGCCATGGGCGCCGTTTCTTTCGCCCTGCTTACTTCGGCGCCCATGCCAGCGCAGGCCGACATCAGCGTCGCCGCCCAGGGACAAGTGCCCTCGCTGGCGCCGATGCTGAAAAAAGTCATGCCATCGGTGGTCAACATCTCGGTCACGGCCAAGGCCAATGTTCAGAACCCGCTGATGCAGGATCCATTTTTCCGCCGCTTCTTCGAGGGGCCCTTTGGTCCGCGCCAGCAACCTCAGCGCCCGCGCGAAAGCCAATCCGTTGGCTCCGGCGTCATCGTCGATGCCAAGAAAGGTTATGTGATCACCAACAATCACGTCGTCGAACACGCACAGAGCATCGAGGTGCGTATGAACGATGACCGCGTGTTTGATGCCGAGCTGATCGGCAAGGACCCGGAAACCGATATTGCGGTGCTCAAAATCAAGGCCAAAGGCATCGCCGCGGTACCGCTGGCCGATTCCGAAGGTGTTGAGGTGGGCGACTTCGTCGTCGCCATTGGTTCACCGTTCGGCCTGCGTCAGACCGTAACCTCCGGCATCGTGAGCGCCGTGGGTCGGCAAACCGGCATCAGCGAGGGCGGTTATGAGGATTTCATCCAGACCGACGCCTCCATCAACCCCGGCAACTCCGGCGGCGCGCTGATCAATCTGCGCGGCGAACTGATCGGCATTCCCAGCAATATCCTGTCGCGCTCGGGCGGCAACATCGGCATCGGCTTCGCCATTCCTATCAACCTGGCGCGCAACGTGATGGATCAGCTGATCGAACACGGCGAAGTGCAGCGTGGTCGCATCGGCGTGGTGGGGCAGGACTTGACGCCAGACCTGGCCAAGGCCTTTGGCCTGCCCAACACGCGCGGCGCGGTGGTTGCACAGGTGGTGCCCGATTCGCCGGCGGAAAAGGCGGGCTTGAAGGCCGAGGACATCATTCTGGAAGCCAACGGCAAGTCGGTGCAGAACTTCGCCCAGCTGCGCAATACCGTCGGCCTGATGCGCATCGGTGAAAAAGTGAAGCTCAAGGTCCTGCGCGACGGCAAGCACCGAAAAATTACCGTCACCATCGGCAAGAACACCGAAGTGGCCGCCGGCGCGGAAGGTTTGCATCCGGCGTTGGCGGGTGCCTCATTCGCTGCGGTGGATGAAAACAGCGGTGAACAAGCCGGCGTGGTCGTGCAAAGCGTGGAAGTGGGCTCACCTGCTGCGCGCGCCGGCCTGCGACCCAAGGACGTGATTCTGGCCGTGAATCGGCAACGGGTGCAGTCCATGAAGGACTTCCGCACCTTTGCCAACAGCAAGGGCCAGCTGTTGCTGCACGTCAAACGGGGTAACGGCGCCATGTTCCTGCTGCTGCGCTGAGGCGCGAAATCGGCGGGCAACGCCCGCCTTTGGCTTGTCATCGCCAACCGCGCAGCGGTGTGGCAATCTCCTCTGACCGGGGAGATTGCTTCGTCTTCGACTGCAATGACGCGAAACTGTTGCGCGGCTCGGCAGCCACTGCGCACGCCATCAGGATCGCCCGTTATACTGGGTGACCACAGCCCGTGAAAACGACCGCCGTGCTAGAAACAGAACTAGAACAACTCGAAGACCGCGTCCAACGACTGGTGACCGCCTACCGTCAATCGCGCCTGGAAGCGCGGCGGGCCTTGCAGGAACGCGACCGCCTGCTGGCACTCAACGGCGAGCTGCGCCGACGCATCGAGGGTATTGTCGATCGAGTGCGCGCGCTGGAAAGCGATGACGCCGAGCAGGACGCATGAAGCGGCGGCAAGAGAATCATCGAGAGGAGAAATCATGAGTCCAAAGCCGGCCTCTCCGGGCGTCGACAATCTGAGTGTGACGGTGCGCATCATGGGGCGCGAGTACAACGTGGTGTGCCCGGCCGAGGAGCATGAGGCACTGATCGCCTCCGCCGACTTCCTCAACGAGCGCATGACCGCCATCCGCAAACGTGGCAAGGCACTGGGCGCCGAACGCATCGCGGTGATGGCGGCGCTGAATCTTGCGCGTGAGATGCTGGACTTGCGCGGCTCGGAAAAAGTCAGGCAACCCGACGATGAATCCACCGCACGCGTCAAGCAACTGCGCCTGGATATCGACGCCACGCTGGCGCTGGAATAAATCCGCTGGTCGGTTTTCGCGGGCCGAAATCGCAGAGATGATATTCTGCATGCGTGTCTCCTGTACGGACCGCATCACGCTTCAAACCCCTTGAGCCTATTCACCGACCCAGGGAGCTTAAACGGCTCCGGCGTGCAAGCCTGCCATGTAGCGGGAAGCCCGACGATCCGCGGCGGCACCCACTTGAGACCCCGTCTCAAGGGTCAGAGCGAATGTCGGCACAAGCGGGAGGCACCTTGAATACCATGGCGCCGGACAAGTCTGAACTCCGGCGCCATTTTCGTGCGCGGCGCAAGGCAATGCTGCTGTCACAGCGCCAGAAGGCGGCACGACTGGCGGCGCGAAAGCTCATGCGGCAAACCACCCTGCGGCGTGCGCGACGCATCGCCGTCTATTGGCCGGTGGGCAGCGAGCTTTCCACCCTGCCGCTGATTCACGCGTTGTTGCGGCGTCGCCAGGCGGTCTATCTGCCTCGCCTAGCGTCCAGCCGGCGACGGGTCTTGCGTTTTGGTCAACTGCTCAATCTGTCGCGCACCCACATCGGACCGCACGGTATTGGCCAGGCGCGCCAGACCAAAACCATCGCCGCGCGACAACTGGATGTCATCGTCCTGCCCTTGTTGGCGTTTACCGCAAACGGCGCCCGCCTCGGCCAGGGCGGTGGTCATTATGATCGCTGCCTGCAGCCCCTGCGACACAAACGCATACCGTGGCGCATGGGATACGGGTTCGCCTGCCAGCAAGCCGAGGTCTTGCAGCCGCAAAGCTGGGATATTCCGCTGCACGCCGCCTGCACTGAGAAAGGCGTGCGAAAATTCCGCGTGTCGACTAACGCAGGAGTACAAGATTGAAATACTGGTTGATGAAATCCGAGCCCGACTGCTTTTCCATTGACGACTTGAAAGCGCGGCCCGAGCAGACCGAGCCCTGGGACGGGGTGCGCAACTACCAGGTCCGCAACATGTTTCGTGACCAGTTTCAAAAGGGCGATCTGGCGTTTTTCTATCATTCCAGCTGTGCCGTGCCCGGCATCGTCGGCATCATGAGCGTGGTTTCAACCGCCTATCCCGACCCCACCCAGTTTGACCCCAAGGCGGATCACTACGACGCCAAGTCCAAGCCCGAGGAACCGCGCTGGCTGCTGGTGGACGTCAAATACAAGCGCAAGTTGAACAATCCCGTCAGTCTGGCCACGCTGCGCGAGCATCACCACAAGCTCAACGGCATGGCGCTTCTGGCGCCCGGTTCACGCCTGTCGGTCACTCCGGTCAGCAAGGCGCACTGGGACTACATTCTGAAACTTGCACGGGATTGACGGTTGCCGCCGGCATGGTCAGCGCGCGCTCATCGGTTTGGCTGGCGACCATGACCACCACGCGCGCCGCGCGCCAATATCATCAACGTCATCCACAGCACACGTAAGTCGAAAATGGGAGACCAATGGGCGATGTATTCCAGGTCGAACCGGATTCGATCATCAATTCGATCCACCTGCGCCCGTTCTCCACGCACGCCATTCACCTGCGCCCAGCCGGTGATGCCCGGCCGAATCCGATGACGAATCACCTGGCGTCGTAGCGCGCGTTGATAATGCGCGTTGTGCGCCACCGGCTCCATTCGTGGACCAACCAGGCTCATCTCGCCGCGCAAGACATTCATCAGCAAGGGCAGATCTTCAATGGAGGTTCGCCTCAGCCAGCGACCGATCGCGGTGAAGTGAACGCCATCTGGCTGCAAAACCCGAAACCGCAGTGCGCTCACCGCACGGCCTGACAAATCAAACCCGGTTTGTGTGACGAAAACGCTACCGCGGCTACTGATGCGCACCAACGGCGCCAGCAATACAAACAGGGGAAGCAGCAAAAACAGAAGTCCGCTCGCCAACACCACATCCAGTGTCCGTTTTACCACGCCATCAACCGTGTAGAAACGCGATTTTGGTAACTCCAGAATTTGCGCGCCGGATACTTCGCGCAGACGGCCGCTCAACAAATTCAGTAACAGTGGATCGAGTACGAAATAGATCGAAACACCAATCTCATCCAGCAGGTCGATAAAGTCCAGCGGTCTTAACCCACCCTCTCCCGGCAAAATGACAAACACTGCATCAATGCGGTGGTCGCGCAAATATCCCGGCAAGTCCTCCAGCTTGCCCAGATAGCTGACACCGTCTGTTCTGGCGTTGGGCTGATCGTCAAAAAAACCCACCAACTCGTGACGGCCCGCGTCGCGCAGTTTTCGCGTTAGATCCGCGGATACCGCTCCGGCGAACACCATGACGGCAGTGCGCGCGCGCGGTTGGAGTTCGGCAATCCGAACCGAAGCAGCAGTGACCGCCGCGTTCAACAACAGTAAGGCTGCGGGCGTCAGTAACCACCAACTCAACAATAAGGCGGGCGGGAAAGCCTGTAGCAAGCCGCTGAGATAGAGGAACAGCAACAAGGCTGCCTGCACGCGAACCCAGCTGGCGATGGCGCGTGTTCCAATGGCGCCGGGACGCCCAACAAACCAGGGCACGTTCAACCAATAACGACGGCTGACCAGATAGGTTCCCAGCACACTCAGTCCCAACATGACCTGATAGGCCAGCCCCATGGGTTTGCCAAAAACGGCCATGACCAGGGTCAAGCTCAAGGCCGTGGTCAAGGCGCAAGCTAGCGCATTGATCTGCGCCAGCATCTTGCGTCGCAGACTGCGTTTCATGTCATGAGGGATTTTGCGCGGGTTGGCGCGCTGATGTGGGTGAGTCAGTGCACATAGGCTTGCAGTGTAACGGCCCGCCCGCACCGATGATCTTGAAAGGCAGAAATTGGCCATCACCTTTTGCAGCAGACAAACATCGGAGCGCGACATGCGCATGGACAAACTTACCAGCCGTTTTCAACAGGCCCTGGCCAACGGGCAAAGCCTGGCCCTGGGAAGGGATCATCCGGCCATCGAGCCGGTACACGTCATGTTGGCGATGTTGGGCGACGACAGCGGCACCACCCTGCCCTTGCTGCAACACGCCGGCGTCGACGTGGAGGTGCTGCGCAATCAGCTGCTGCAGTTGTTGGAAAAACAACCCAGGTTAGGCCAGCAAACGGGCGAAATTGGCGCCGGGCCGGAATTGGTGCGGCTGCTCAATCTTTGCGACAAGCAAGCGCAGGAACGAAACGATCCATTTATCTCCAGCGAACTGTTTCTGTTGGCAGCGCTGGAAGATAAAAGTGGCGTGGGCGATGCCTTGAACGCCGCCGGGGCGCGCAAACAAATGATCGAGCCGGCCATCGAACAGATGCGCGGCGGTCAGAAAGTGGACTCGGCCGGGGCTGAGGATCAGCGTCAGGCCTTGGAGAAATACACCGTTGATCTCACCGCCCGCGCACGCGACGGCAAGTTGGACCCGGTCATCGGACGCGACGAGGAAATCCGGCGCGTGGTGCAGGTCTTGTCCCGGCGCACCAAGAATAATCCGGTGTTGATCGGCGAGCCCGGCGTGGGCAAGACCGCCATTGTGGAGGGTCTGGCCAGCCGCATCATCAATGCTGAAGTGCCGGAATCACTGAAGAACAAGCGCGTGCTGACGCTGGATTTGGGCGCGCTCATCGCCGGCGCCAAGTTTCGTGGCGAATTCGAGGAGCGATTGAAGGCCGTGCTGTCCGACCTCGCCAAACAGGAAGGCAACATCATTCTGTTCATCGACGAAATCCACACCCTGGTGGGTGCGGGCAAGGCCGAAGGCGCGATGGACGCCGGCAATATGCTCAAGCCCGCCCTGGCGCGTGGTGAGCTGCATTGCGTGGGCGCCACCACCCTGGATGAATACCGCAAGCACATCGAAAAGGATGCCGCTCTGGAACGGCGCTTTCAAAAAGTGTTTGTCGGCGAACCGTCGGTGGAGGACAGCATCGCGATTCTGCGCGGCTTGAAGGAACGCTATGAGGTGCATCACGGCGTGGATATTAATGACAGCGCGCTGATTGCCGCCGCCAAGCTGAGCCATCGCTACATCACGGATCGCAAGCTGCCGGACAAGGCCATCGATCTGGTGGATGAGGCGGCCTCTCGCATTCGTATTGAAATCGACTCCAAGCCGGAAGCCCTGGACCGGCTTCATCGGCGATTGATTCAGCTCAAGATCGAGCGCGAGGCCTTGAAGAAGGAATCAGACGCCGGCGCCCGCCAATCTTTGGCAGCGCTGGAAAAAGATATCGAACAGCTGGACCGCGAATACGCGGATCTGGATGAGAAATGGAAAGCGGAAAAAGCCAGCGTCGCCGGCTCGGCAGGCGTCAAGGAAGAGCTGGATCGCGCGCGCACCGCATTGGAAGCGGCGCAACGGGCGGGTGATCTGGCGCGCATGGCCGAGCTTCAGTACGGCCAGATTCCGGAGCTGGAGAAGCGCCTGCAGGAAGCCAGCGGTGAGGGTGCATCCGAAAAGCGCTTTGAGCTGTTGCGCAATCGCGTGGGCGAAGAAGAAATTGCGGAAATTGTCTCGCGCTGGACCGGCATCCCGGTCAGCAAGATGCTGGAGGGCGAGCGCGACAAGCTGCTGCGCATGGAAGAAGCCTTGCACGAACGCGTGGTGGGGCAAGACGAGGCGGTGACCGCGGTGGCGGACGCCATCCGCCGCTCGCGAGCTGGATTGTCCGACCCCAATCGCCCCATCGGCTCCTTCCTGTTTCTGGGCCCAACCGGCGTTGGAAAAACGGAGCTGTGCAAATCATTGGCGGGCTTTTTGTTCGACAGCGAGGACGCGATGGTGCGCATCGATATGTCCGAGTACGGCGAACGCCATAGCGTCGCACGCCTGATTGGCGCCCCGCCCGGCTACGTGGGTTACGAGGAAGGCGGTCAGCTCACCGAAATCGTGCGTCGCCGGCCTTACGCGGTGGTGTTGCTGGATGAGGTGGAAAAAGCCCACCCCGAAGTGTTCAACGTCTTGTTGCAGGTGCTGGACGATGGCCGCCTCACCGACGGCCAGGGACGTACGGTGGATTTTCGCAACGCCGTCATCGTGATGACCTCTAACCTGGGTTCGCAGTTGATTCAGGACATGCTGGGCAAGCAAGACAGCGAGGTGGATTACGCCGCCATCAAGGAAGCCGTGATGGGGGTGGTGGGCGGCCATTTTCGTCCCGAGTTCATCAACCGCATCGACGAGGCGGTGGTATTTCACCCACTGGGTTCGGCGCAGATTCGCGCCATCGCCAACATCCAGTTCGCGCGCGTCGCGGCGCGGCTGGCCGAACGCGGCATCAGCCTGCAGATTGACGATGACGCGCTGGATCGCATTGCCGCATCCGGCTACGACCCGGTTTACGGTGCAAGGCCGCTGAAACGCGCATTGCAATCCCTGGTTGAAAATCCGCTGGCGCGGGAAATTCTGGATGGACGCTTTGCCAGCGGTGATGAAATCCGCGTGGTGGCGGATGGTGACAACCTGAACTTCAAACGCGCCACGATTCATTAGCGCGCTATGCTGGCGGACCCATGTCCGTCAGCAACTCATCCGGAAAAGCGATCAAAGGTCGCGGCACCGCCGCGCAACCGGCGCCGCGTTTTTTGCACAGCCAAAAGGAGGTAACGTCCGACGGCTGGGATCTGGGCGAAGAGGAAATCCGCGCACCGCAAACCACGGTACTGCCGGAATCCGCCAAAACGATTCTGAGCTGGAACGATTCGCCCGACATCGGATTTGATCGTTCTCTGAATCCTTATCGCGGTTGTGAACACGGTTGCATTTATTGTTACGCGCGGCCCAGCCATGCCTACATGGACTTATCGCCCGGCCTGGATTTTGAAACCCGGCTGTTCTACAAAAAGGATGCCGCGGCGCTGCTGGAAAAAACCTTGCGCGCGCCTGGTTATCGACCGGCCATGGTGTCGCTGGGCGCCAATACCGACCCCTACCAACCGATCGAACGAACACATCGCGTGACCCGAGATCTGTTGCAGGTGCTATCGGCGTATCGGCATCCGGTCGGCATCGTCAGCAAGGGCGCGGCGCTGACCGGCCGGGACATGGATTTGCTGGTGCCAATGGGGCGACAAGGGCTGGCGATGGTCGCCATTTCCATCACCAGTCTGCGCAATGAACTCAAACGAACGCTGGAACCCAGAACCGCGTCGCCAGCGGCGCGCCTGAAAATCATCCGCGAGCTGTCCGACGCCGGCGTACCAACCATGGTAATGGTTTCACCCATCATCCCCTTTATCAATGATTCGGAACTCGAATCCATTCTGGAGGCGGCGCGGGAGGCCGGCGCCATTGCCGCCAGCTACATCCTGCTGCGCCTGCCGCATGAGATCAAACAGCTGTTTCGCGACTGGCTGGATACCCACCATCGGCTCAAGGCCGACCATGTGATGAGCCTGATCCGCCAGTCCCGGGGCGGTCGTGACTACGATTCCAGTTTTGGCAAGCGGCATCGCGGAGAAGGTGCATTTGCTGAGCTAATCAACAAACGATTCGAAACCAGCTGTCGGCGGCTCGGTTTTCAAACGGCGCCCAGCCGTCGCATCCTGCTGGACAACAGTCAGTTTCGGGTACCGCTGAATCCGCTGTTTGAGCAAGGGCCGCAGCTGGGATTATTCGGCTAGAAACTCAGAATTGGAATCTCACCCCAACCCGCAGATCCAGAATTTCCTGATCGGCATCGAAGTCGTCAAATTCCAGATCGGTATAGCGTGATTCCACGAACAGGCCAATGCCGCGCGGTTGCCAGTTCAGACAAACGCTGTATTCGCCGCCTGCAAGATTGGTGTATGCCAGATAACCTGCTTCGGCAACTACGTTGAATTCAGCGCCACCCAGTTGCGCGCCAAGATGGACCCCGTAACCTTCTTCGCGATCATCTATAAAATTGAATCCACCGGCGTTGAGATCCGTATCCAGGCGCGTGTACTCAAGCCGCCCCCACAAATCCGCGTTGCGGCTGCGCAGCGCGCGCAGGCCGACACCGCCGCGGTAATTCTGAACACTGTTGCGAAACTTCACCGAGTTGATCCGCGTGTCCAGATCGCCCCCCTGCAACTCGAACGTCAGGAAACCGAGCTGATCGCCACCGCGAACGCGAACCCCGACGGTATCACCGTCCATGTCCAGATCAATCTCGTCGATCTCGAAATCGGTGAAAGCGTAGTACACATCGACGCGGTTGCGCGGCATTTGTGCCCAGGCGCTACCGCAGAAGATCCCAAGCACAACGAACAAGCCCGCTGTACGCATTCAGCCCACTCCCCTGGTTCTCAAGTTCAGCAGCAAGAGTTTGCCAATCAAACTCCATCCCCGCCAGCATCAGCCCGCCAGCGTTGCCCCCGGATCAGTGCAGTGATGGCATTGTCGCGTTTCTGCAGCAGCTTTTAGGCGGCCGGATCCGCCACTGATCGGCAAACCCCGGGCTTACTGAATCCTGGCGATGCGTGACACCACCTTCTGATAGCCGGTGGGCAACAGGCGTTGGAACGCGTCAATGGCGTAGGCGTCGGCGCCGATCAAGACCCTTCGCGCATTTTTGCGCACACCCTTGAGAATGGCTTGCGCGGCTTGCTCGGGGGTGGTTCGCAACAGCTTCTCGAAAGTCGTCACGCTGGTTTGGGCATCTACGCCGGTGATGCTCGCCGAGCTTTCGTCCAGGCGCGCCGCGCGGGCGATATTGGTCTTGATGCCGCCGGGATGCACACTGGTGGCGCTCACCGGAGACTTCTGGATTTCAAGCTCCTGTCGCAACGCTTCGGTAAAGCCCCTGACGGCGAACTTGGTGGCGTTGTAGGTGCCTTGTGTCGGCACCCCGATAATGCCGAATACGCTGGACAGGTTGATGACATGCCCATCCCCGGACGCACGCAAATGCGGCAGAAAGGCCTTGGTGCCGTGCACCACGCCCCAGAAGTTGATGCCCATGATCCACTCGAAGTCTTCATAGCTGGCGCCTTCGATGGTGGCGCCGTGCGCGACACCGGCGTTGTTGAAAATCAGATTCACCTGCCCGTGATCCGCCACCACCTGATCGGCCCAGGCATGAACACCGTCACGATCCGACACATCCAGGGGCTGGCTGCTCACGTTCACCGGGCTGACAACACGAATCTGCTCAACGGTCTGTGCAAGCGCTTGACCATTGATGTCACTCAGCGCCAGGTGGCAGCCACGCCCCGCCAGGTCAAACGCCAAAGCCCGACCGATGCCAGAGCCTGCGCCGGTAATTGCCGCTACTTTCTGATCAAAACGCTTCATGAGCCACATTCTCCTTTTGAGCTTGGTCAGCAACTTAAATGACAATGATGGTTGTCACTTTATTTCTGACAATTGTATATGTCAATATCATTTCATGAGCAAGCACGACGCACTTCGACCCGGCGCCCGCAGATATCGCGGCCTGGCGGCCGATGACCGCATTCGGGAGCGGCGGCAGCGTTTCCTGTCGGCTGGGCTGGAATGCTTTGGCCGTCACGGCTACCATGGAGTCACCGTTAGAGAGCTTTGTGCACAAGCTCAGCTAACTGAGCGATATTTCTACGAATCCTTCAAAGATCGTGAGGCCCTTTTCGCTGCCGTCTATGAGAACCTTGTTGAACAGCTACGTGCTGACTTCGTTGCGGTCGCCGAACGATCCGGCAACAGTCTTGACGCCCTTTCCAGAGCAGGTCTGCGCTTGTTCTACCAACGCTTGCAACAAGATCGGCGTGTTGCCCGCATGCTGCTGGTTGAGGTGCTGACCGTGAGTTCGGCCATGGAACGACGTGCGCTTGATGCCACGTTCGGGTTTGGCGATCTGTTGATCGATCTGGCGGGCACGCGGTTCAACAAGCCCGGAGTCAATGCCCAACAAGCGCGCCTGATCGCCGCCGGCCTGGTTGGCGCCGCAGTGCAAATCGCCATGCGATGGACCACCGAACGGAATCCGCAATCGGTGGATGCGGCGGTGGATGCGGCGATGATCTTTTTCGGCGCCGGCATCCGCCATTCGCAGCCGACGCTCGCCGCAAAATGAGGCGGCGGCTGTGGTTGCTGCCACTGGCGTTGACGCTGATCTTCAGCACGCTGTGGTGGTATCGCCCAGGAATGCCCGCCTACCAGCGCCACTTGATGCCCACTCAGCCCGCCCGCGGCGACCATCTGAGCGCAACCTGGCTTGGAGTGACGGCCCTGTTGTTGCGCGACGCCCAGCACGCGATTCTGATCGATCCGTTTTTCACTCGCCCGCCGGGTTTTCTGCCCATGCTGCGAAATGCGCGGATTGAGCCCAATGAAGCCCTGATTCAGGCCTGGCTCGGCAAACTCGATTTGCAATGGCTGGATGCGGTACTGGTGTCGCACTCGCATTTTGATCACGCCATGGACGCTGGTGTGGTGGCGCGTTTGACCGGCGCCGCCCTGGCCGGATCTCAAAGCACGCTGAATATCGGCCTGGGCGCCGGACTGTCTCCGGATCGATTGCACCTGGCGGCAGCCGGTGAGATCATGGAATTCGGTTCCTTTCGCGTTCAATTCATCCAAAGCGAACACGCCGGCGCCAGCGGCGGGCGTCCGACCGGAGAAATCGCCAGGCCCTTGCGGCCGCCTGCGCGCTATCTGGATTACAAGTTGGGCGGCACCTACTCCATTATGATCGAGCATGCCGAAGGCAAAATGCTTCACCATGGCAGCGCTGGCTTTGTTCCCGGCCGGCTGCAGCCGTTCACCGCAGACATCGTGTTCCTGGGCGTCTCCCTGGTTGACGATCTTCAGCGTTACCTTGGGCAGACCGTGGACGCGGTTTCCGCCAAGCGGGTGGTGCCCATTCACTGGGATGATTTCACCCGACCTCTGGACCGCCCCCTGAAACCATTTCCCCTGGCGGTGGATTTGAACGAATTTTTCGAGCAAGTCCAGGATACGCGGCCAGCGGTCTGGGTTCAGACCATGGCGCTGAACCAGCCAGTGCGACTATTCCCGCCCCGCGCGTCCGCAGATTGATCCCATTCGTTCGGCAGGACTGACCTTGTCCATGATCAGGCGCACAATCAGAGCCCTTGGAGGGAGGAGTAAAATGAACCAGACCTGTGACCTTGCGAGCGCCTCACGTACCGCGCCGCACAACCGTTTTCCCGATCCGCCAGAAGACTTGCAACAAGGCGGTTTGCAGTCGGTGGTGTTGGCCGGCGGTTGTTTCTGGTGCGTCGAAGCGGTGTACAAGCAGTTGCGCGGCGTGATCAGTCTCACCGCGGGTTATGCGGGCGGCCAGGCCAAAACGGCGAATTACCGCATGGTGTGTTCCGGTCAGACCAACCACGCCGAAGTGGTCAGGGTCGAATATGACGCCGCGCATATCAGTCTGGGCCAGATCCTCAAAGTGTTCTTCAGCGCTGCGCATGATCCGACACAGCTGGACCGCCAGGGCAATGACATTGGACGACAGTACCGTTCGGCCATTTTTTACGCCAACGAAGATCAAAAACGAGTCGCCCGGAATTACATCACCGCGCTTGACCAGGCCGGCGTATTTCGATCACCGGTGGTGACGCAGCTCGAATCCCTGGCCGGGTTTTTTCCAGCCGAGGATTATCATCAGAATTACGCCGAACAAAACCCCATGCAGCCCTACATCATGGGCGTTTCAATGCCAAAGGTCGAAAAAACCCGCGCGCTGTTTCCGGACTGGACTGGTTCCGGCGACTAGTCCGCATACCCAGGATTTCGGCGATCCAGGCGCCGCAGCAAGGCCGGCCAGGCCAGCATGCCGAATTGACCAAGCGTCACCATCTTCACCTGGTCTTCGATATTGTCGAGAACCGTCTGCGGCACCGGATTCATTGGCCGGCTTCCGGCCAGGGCCCGTACCTGAATCATGCAGGCGGCCTCCAGGTTGTACATGCGAAGAAACGCATCGGCGCAATTGGCGCCCAGGGTGAGCAAACCATGATTGCGTAACATCAGGCACATCTTGTCGCCCAGATCGGCAACCAGCCTCGGCTTTTCGTCTTCCAGCAGGGCGATGCCCTCGTAGTCGTGATACGCCAGCGAGGAACCGGCAACGATGGAAGTCTGCGACAAGGGCAACAAGCCGTCCTTTTGCGCCGACACAGCCACACCGTTGATCGAATGCGTATGCATGACACAGACCACATCCTCACGCGCCGCATGAATGGCGCTGTGAATGGTGAAGCCCGCCGGATTCACCGGATTGGGCGAATCCACCACCTTGTTGCCGTCGAGGTCAATCTTGACCAGAGAAGAGGCGGTGATCTCCTCAAACAGCCAGCCGTAAGGGTTGATCAGAAAGTGGTGCTCGGGCCCAGGAATGCGGGCCGTGATGTGCGTGAACACCAGGTCATCCCAGCCAAACAGCGCGACCAGACGATAAGCCGCCGCCAGATCCACGCGCAGCTTCCACTCCTGTTCTGATACCTGTTGCCGAACGCTGCTCATTGTTTCTCCTGCATAAGCCACCGAACAGGCCGATTATGCCGCAGCGCGACTTGGCTGTCGTATGGAAGCGGCCATCTACGCTGCGCGATCGTTATTGGATCACGCAGTCCACATAAACCTTTTGGACGTTCGAATCATGAATGCTTGTCCGGTTCACACTCTGGAAACGGCGCCGCCAGCTTCCAGGCCGCTGTTGAATAACACCGAAAAAGACCGGGGCAGGATTCCCAACCTCTTGGGTGTCATGACCGAATCACCCGCCACCCTGGAATCCTGCATGGCGATGATGGGCTTGTTTCAGAAAACCAGCCTGACGCCAACCGAGCGCCATGTGGTCTGCTCGCCATCGATTTCACCAACAACTGCCACTATTGCGTCCCGGCGCACAGCGGCATGGCGCTCAATGATGGCGTGGAGCCGGTCATCGCCAGGCGCACGTGCTGGATGTGATCGGCGGTGATCAGCCGCTGTGCTGGACAGTGTCTTGCTGCGATGCAACCGACCCGACGCCGCGCGGCACGCGCAGGCTTTCCACCAGCACCTGAATATGTTCCGGCGGCGCGGCCGTGCATCGCGATACCACCACGGCGGTCGCAAAGTTGATCAAGGCGCCCAAGGCGCCGAATGACTCGGGCTGAATCCCCATGAACCAGTGTTCGGCGTCATTCGGGAGCCAGTTGGTTTGCGGAATGAAGAACCATCCCTTGAACGCGAAGATATAGACCAGCGTGGACAGCAGTCCGGCCAACATGCCGGCAATGGCGCCGACATTGTTCACGCGCTTGCTGAAAATGCCCATCATCAACACCGGAAAGATGGATGAAGCCGCCAGGCCAAAGGCCAGCGCCACCACCTGCGCAGCGAAGCCAGGCGGATTCATGCCCAGATAGCCAGCAACGACAATGGCGCCTGCCATGGCGATACGACCGGCCATCAGCTCCTGTTTTTCGCTGATGCCCGGCGTGAAAGTCCGCTTCAGCAAATCGTGGGAAATGGCCGAAGAAATCGCCAGCAACAGGCCCGCCGCAGTGGACAGAGCCGCTGCCAGACCACCGGCGGCGACCAATCCGATCACCCAGGCCGGCAGATTCGCGATTTCCGGGTTCGCCAACACCATGATGTCGCGATCCACAGTCACCATTTCGTTTCCTTGCCAGCCAAAGGTTTCCGCCTTGGCGGAAAATTCGGCATTGTTGTCGTTGTAATACTGAATGCGACCGTCGCCGTTCTTGTCTTCGAACGCAAGCAAACCCGTGGCCTCCCAGGTTTTGAACCATTGCGGCCGTTCCTCATAAACCAGGTTGCCGTCGGCGGCACCCAGCTCGCCGGTTTGGATCGTATCCATCAGATTCAGGCGCGCCATGGCACCAACTGCCGGCGCCGTGGTGTAGAGAATGGCGATGAAGATCAGCGCATAGCCGGCAGATTTACGCGCATCGGATACCTTGGGCACGGTAAAGAAGCGAATGATCACGTGCGGCAGGCCGGCGGTGCCGATCATCAGGCTCAAGGTCAGCATGAAGGTATTGAGCGTTGTGCCGTTGGGCTCGGTGTATCTGGAAAAACCAAGCCCGGTCACGGTTTGATCCAGCTTGTCCAGCAATGCCAATCCGCTGCCGTCGCTCAAGGTGGCGCCCAGCCCGAGCTGCGGCAAGGGCACGCCGGTAAGCTGGATGGAGATGAAAATGGCCGGAACGGTATAGGCAAAAATCAGCACGCAATACTGCGCGATCTGGGTATAGGTAATGCCCTTCATTCCGCCCAGAACGGCGTAGAAAAAGACAATCCCCATGCCGATCAAGATGCCGGTTTCGAACTCCACCTCCAGGAAGCGGCCAAAGGCAACGCCAACACCCTTCATCTGTCCGATCACATATGTGACCGAGGCCACGATCAGGCACAACACCGCCACCAGCCGTGCGGCCGGCGAATAAAAGCGATCACCGATGAATTCGGGCACGGTGAATTTACCGAACTTTCTCAGATATGGCGCCAGCAGCAGCGCCAACAACACGTAACCGCCAGTCCATCCCATCAAGTAAGGCGAAGCCTGATAACCCAGAAACGCGATCAGGCCAGCCATGGAAATAAAGGACGCCGCACTCATCCAGTCGGCGGCGGTCGCCATGCCATTGGCCAATGGATTGACGCCACCACCGGCGACATAAAAATCCTTGGTGGTTCCGGCCCGCGCCCAGATTGCGATGCCGATATACAGCGCAAAGGTGCTGCCAACCGCCAGATAAATCCAGCTCTGAACGTCCATCGCCCTACTCCTCGGCCACACCGAAACGGTGATCCAGGTGATTCATCCGGATGACGTAGACAAAAATCAGCGCGACGAAGACGTAGATCGAACCCTGTTGGGCGAAGAAGAATCCCAGTTTCATCCCCGCGATGGAAAATCGATTCAGCCAATCAACCAACAGGATTCCGAAGCCGAAGGAGGCGACGAACCACACAACGAGCAAACCCGCGACCAACTGCAGATTGGCTTTCCAATAGGCCTGAAGTGCCCGCTGTTCGACGCTCTTGCTCACCATTGTCCTTGCCTGCTTTCAAATGAGTGCCCAGCCCATTGATGACGACGGCATTCTGTCCGCCGCCACTGGAGCCGGCCGTATTCTATCGTTCACAATCGGCGTCGTCTGCGCTCAAACAGACCTGCCCGGCCGCGTGTCCACGCATGGATCGGATCACACCCGGGCCGCCGCGCGCGGGTTCGATTTTTTTACGAACGGATCATGCCAAGGCCGATGAGGTGACCGAGCTCGGCCGGCAGCGACCGATGCTCGATGGCCCTGCTGTCGAAGGCCGAAATCAAAACCGTGCTGAGGCACCGCCGGCGCCGGATGCAGATCAGACTGCGCCCCGCAGGTCTCAGGCCTTGTTCAGGCGGCCCCAACATGATGCCGGGCCTGTTGCAGCCGCCTGACCTTCAGTGGCAGCACTTATATGCAATCACTTGCATATAAAGTGGGCCGCGGCTATGATCCAGCCTGAAGTTACCCATCGTTCAGGAGTTTGAGATGTCTCTGCCCAGCAATCTGAAAAACCGCCTGCAGCTGCCCGTGGTTGGCGCACCCTTGTTCATCATTTCCAATCCCAAGCTGGTGATCGCCCAATGCAAGGCCGGCATCGTCGGCTCCTTTCCGGCGCTCAACGCACGTCCGCTGGAAGTGTTGGAGCAATGGCTGCAGGAAATCACCGAGGAACTGGACCGGTACAACCAGGCCAACCCGGATCACCCCGCAGCACCGTTCGCGATCAATCAGATCGTGCACAAGAGCAACGACCGTCTGCCGCAGGACATGGAACTGTGCGTGAAATACAAGGTGCCCATCGTCATCACCTCGCTCGGCGCGCGCGTGGATGTGAACGAGGCGATCCATTCCTACGGCGGCATCACCCTGCACGACATCATCGATGACAAATTCGCCCGCAAGGCGGTGGAAAAAGGCGCCGATGGCCTGATCGCAGTGGCTTCCGGGGCCGGCGGTCACGCCGGAACCACCTCCCCGTTCGCGCTGGTTCAGGAAATTCGCGAATGGTTTGACGGGCCGCTATTGTTATCCGGCTGCATTGCCACCGGTGATGCGATTCTGTCGGCGCAGGCCATGGGTGCGGATCTGGCCTATATCGGCTCGGGTTTCATCGCCACCGAAGAAGCCAATGCGACGGCCGGTTACAAGCAGGGCATTGTGGATTGCCGCTCCAAGGACATCGTCTACTCCAACCTGTTCACCGGCGTGCACGGCAACTATCTGCGGCCTTCGATCATCAACGCCGGACTGGACCCGGACAACTTGCCCGAATCCGACACCAGCAAGATGAACTTCGGATCCGGGGGCAACAGCGACGCCAAGGCATGGAAGGATATCTGGGGCTGCGGCCAGGGCATTGGCGCCATCAAACAGGTTCAGCCAGCCGCGCAATTCGTGGCCAAGCTGAAACGCGAATACCAGGCCGCCAAACAGCGCCTGCTGGCGGCCTAGTGCGCCCATGGCGCTGTCGCATGCCATCATGGTCTCCTTGCTGGATCGACCACAGACCGGCTATGAGCTGCGGCAGCGCTTTGACCGCACGGTCGGTTTTTTCTGGAAAGCCAGCCATCAGCAGATCTATCAGCAACTGCACAAGATGGTGGACAAGCAATGGGTGAAGGCCCAAACCGTCGAACAAGCGGCGCGGCCCAACCGTATCGTCTACCAATTGACCGAACAAGGCCGGGCAGCGTTGGATCAGTGGATCGAGCAACCCACGGCGCCACCGTCGGTAAAAGAAGAGCTGATCGTCAAGCTGTTCGCGCTGGGAGATGTCGACACAGACCAGCTCAGACCGCTCGTCCAGCAGCGTTTGGCGCTGCACCGATCCTGCCTGGCGGAATATCAGCAGGTGATGCAACAGTTCTATCGGCACGTCGACAAACTCAGCCCGAAACAACGCGGTCGATATCTGGGCCTTCGCATGGGTATCCTGGCCGAGCAGGCTTCCATCGCCTGGTGTGAGGAGGCGATGGAAATGTTGTGCCACGCGCCTGAAGCCGAAAGCGCCTGCGGCACCGACCAGGCAAATCTTTGATATAGAGACGATTTCTCAGCCACAGAACCGGTGCCGCATGTTCGGCAAGGCCAGTGGCAACAAGCCTGACCCGAATAACTCATGAGGGCTGCGGATGATGGCGCAGGCCGCAGCACGGTCTGGCGAAGGGTTGCTCGCGCGGCAAGCGCCTGCCGTTGGTCGACGGCGGACACCATCAACCCGCATGGACCGCCTACCCCGCCAGCGCCTTGGGCACCGGCGAGTGTTCCACGCGATGCACGCGGTGATCGGGAAAGTGACAGGTAAAGGTACTGCCGGCGCCGGGCCGGCTGGCGATGTCCAAACGTCCTTCGTGCCGCTCCAGCGCGTGCTTGACGATGGACATGCCAAGGCCGGTGCCGCCACTGGCACGTGAGCGGCCTACGTCGATGCGATAAAAACGCTCGGTCAGACGCGGAATGTCCGCTTCCGGGATCCCGATGCCGGTGTCGGTGACGGAAAAGTGCGCACCCTCCTCGTCCGCCGACCACCGCACCGTGATCTGGCCGTGCTCGGGCGTGTAACGAACGGCATTGGAAACCAGATTGGAAAAAATACTTTGCAGTTCAACATCGCGCCCGAACAGGAACAGGCCGGTGTCGATCGCCGCGTCGATCTTGTGCTGACCTTTGGAAAGCAGGCCGGCTTCGTCCACGGCCTGTGCCAACAGCCTGGGTGCGTCGATGACGTCCTGACGGATTTCCACCTCCGACTCGAGCTTGGCCAGCTTGAGCATGTCGGCAATCAAGGCCTCCATGCGGTTGGATTGCGCGCGCATCTCCGCAACCGGCATACGCCACAACGCCAGGGCGCCGCGTTGCTGTGTTTCCGGCTCGATCACATCCAGATAACCGCGCAACACGGTCAGCGGTGTACGCAGTTCGTGCGATGCATTGGAGACAAAGTCACGCCGCGCCACTTCCAGCCGACGCATCTCGGACACATCTCGAACGATCAGCAGGCGTTGATTGATCCCGTAAGGAATGACCTGCAGCGACAACGCGATGCTGCGATTGATGGGGGACGGCACTTCCACCTCGCCGTCATAGCGCCCATCGTCCAGATAATCGGCAAAGGCTGGGTGACGAATCAGGTTGGAAATCCGAATGCCGTAATCCTGCGGAACACGCAACCCCAACAGTGCTTGCGCCGCCTTGTTGAACCAGGCGATTTCACCCTGTTCGGCCAACACCACGGCGCCATCGGGCAAAGCCGCGGTTGACGCCTGAAATTCGGCGACGATGGCGCCAAGCCGCTTCTTGCGCTTGCGGTTGCGTCGCTCGATATCCACCAGCTTGACGAATACCTCGCCCCAGACCCCGCCCGTCTCCGGGAGTTCGTAGTGTTTGGGCGATTCCAGCCACATGCGCAGCGCGTACAGGTGACGCAGATGAACCGTCAGGTAGCCGGCCAGCACGACCGCGACACCGATGGCGACCTGATCAAACCACCAGCCAAACAGCGCGCCCAGCAGGCTCAACAGCACAATCTTGCCCACCTCCTGTCGCAGGGCATTGCTGGCGGCACGAATCCGTCGGCGTCGCTTGCTCGATAACTGAGCCGCTGGCTTGGCCGACGAAGACATCAGCTAATACTTTTCCGAAAAGCGGTAGCCGGTGCCGCGCACGGTCTGAATCATGCTGTCAAAACCGTGCGGCTGCAAAGCCTTGCGCAAACGCCGGATGTGGACATCAACGGTTCTTTCCTCCACATAGACGTTCTGGCCCCAGACCCGGTCCAGCACTTGCTCCCGGGTATAGACCCGCTCTGGATGGCTGATGAAAAAGTGCAGAAGTCGGTATTCGGTCGGCCCCAGTCGAATCGGGGCGCCCTTGGCGGTCACGCGCTGGCTGGCGGCATCCACCTCCAGCCCTGCCACCGACAGCCGTTCTTCTTCGCCACCGGGCATGGCGCGCCGCAAAACCGCCTGAATTCGCGCGATCAGCTCCGGAAAGCTGAACGGCTTGGAAACGTAGTCATCGCAGCCGATATTGAGCCCACGCACCTTGTCTTCTTCTTCGGCGCGGGCGGTCACCATGATGATGGGAATATCGCGGGTCGTCGCACTGCCCTTGAGTTCGCGCGCCAAATCGATGCCGGACACCCCCGGCATCATCCAGTCCAGCAACAGCAGTTCCGGACGCTCATCAGCGATATGAAGGCGCGCCTGCGCCGCATCGGCGGCCAGTTTGACGCGGAATTCGGCCCGTTCGAGTGCAAATTTGAGCATCTCGCGAATGGCGGCTTCGTCTTCGACGACCAGAATCAGCTTGTTGTGCATGCCCATAGTTTGAAATTAGAGAGCATTCGTCATTCTGAACGCAAGGCATTGCAAGCGCATGACAGCCCGGCCCGGGTGCAGGCTCACCCCGCCGCAAGCGCTTTTTCGATCTTTTCACGCACGTCAACGGTGCGAATCTGGTCAGCCAAGGCGACAACGGTCTGGCGCATGCGCCCGGCGTATGCGGGCGCAAACTTTCGCCAGTTCAGCAAGCCTTCCACCAGCCGCGCCGCCAACTGCGGATTGGATGAATCCAGTTGCGCGACCTTTTCGGCCAGCAGGCGATACCCGGCACCATCCTGGCGGTGAAAAACCACCGCGTTTTCACGCATCAGCGTGCCGAACACCGCCCGGCAACGGTTGGGGTTGTCGCTGTAATCCGGATGCCTGATGAGTTCGCCAATCCTTTGCAATCCATCGCCACTGGCGGAACCGGCCTGCAACGCAAACCATTTGTCCAGCACCAAGGGATCGTTCTGGAAACGCTGTTTGAACTCGGTGAGCGCCTGCGTCCGGACTTCGCCAGGCACATCATTGAGCGCGTTCAAGGCGGCGCCGGCCACGGCCATGTTCGGTGAACGGCTGCGGGTCAGCGCAAGTTTCGTCACCGGCCCGGACTCCAATGCGCACAAATACCAAAGGGCAACGGCAGACAGGGCGCGACGCCCACGATCATTCGCGGTATTTTCGCCGGGCGACCAGTTGCACCAGACCGACAACGGGCCGGTCAGCGCCTGGGCGATCAACTGGCGCAAGCGGGTTCGCGCCTGATCAAGCTTGAGCGGATCCAGCGACGCAAACATGCTGCTCAGCGCGTGGTTCGTTGGCAGGCGAAGCAACTCGGCCAGCAACGCGTCATCCTGTCTTTGGTGCGCCACCAGCTGCTGCAGGGCATCCAGCAAGATCTGCGCTGGCTCGCCCTGGTCAGCTTGCATCAGCGCTGCCAACGCCGACCGGATCAGTTGCTGCACCGCGTTCCAGCGTGCAAAACCATCGGATTCGTGAATCAGCAGAAACGCCTGCGCATCCGCGCCCTGATCAAAGTCCAGTTCGACCGGCGCGGAAAATCCGCGCAGCAGGCTCGGAACCGGCGGTTGGTCGATCCCTTCCCAGCGCCACTGGTGACGCGCGCCGTCCAGCAACAGAATCTCCTGCTCCGGCATCCAGTTGGGCTGCGCCGCCAATGTCAGCTTTTCGCCTTGCCGACTCCATAACGCAAGGCCAACGGGAATGGGCAAACAACGCTTTTCGTTCTGATCCGCCGTTGGCGGATGAGACTGCTCCAGGCTCAGCCAGAAGCTTTGAGACTCGGGGTCATAATGTGACCGGGCTTTGATGTGCGGCGTCCCCGATTGCGAATACCAATCACGGAATCCAGACAGGGACTGCCCGCTTTGCTGCTCCAGCGCGGCGATGAAATCCTCAATGGTCGCCGCGCCGCCGTCGTGGGATTGCAAATATCGGCCAACGCCGCCAACAAAGGTTTCGTGGCCCAGCCGCGTCCACAGCATACGGACAATCTCCGCCCCCTTTTCGTAGACGGTGGCGGTATAGAGGTTATTGACTTCGGCATATTCATCCGGCCGCACCGGATGCGACAGTGGCCCGGCGTCCTCGGCGAACTGCATGGCGCGCAAGGTCTTGACCTGATGAATCCGCACCAGCCCCGGCGAGCCCTGATCGGCGGAGAAGCACTGATCGCGAAACACCGTCAAACCTTCCTTCAAGGAAAGCTGAAACCAGTCACGACAGGTCACGCGGTTGCCGGTCCAGTTGTGGAAATACTCGTGCGCGATCACCGATTCCACCGCCCAGAAATCCTCGTCGGTCGCGGTCTGGGCGGAGGCGAGCACAAAGCGATCGTTGAACAGATTCAATCCCTTGTTTTCCATCGCGCCCATGTTGAAGTCGCGCGCCGCCACCACCATGTAGGTGTCAAGGTCATATTCCAGACCGTAGACCCGTTCGTCCCAGGCCATGGCGCGCTTGAGACTGTCCATGGCATGACCAAGCTTGTCCTGATTGCCGGGGTCCACGTAAAAGTGCAATGCGACCGGCTGGCCGGATGCGCGAATGAACTCATCCGCTACCAGCGCCAGATCCCCGGCCACCATCGCAAACAGATAACAGGGTTTGGGGACCGGGTCCTCCCACAGCGCGAAATGGCGTCCGTTCGGCAACGCGCCCGCGTCCAGACGCTCGCCGTTGCTGAGCAGCACCGGAAACCGGGACCGCTCAGCCTCCAGCCGGACCCGGAAGCGGCTGGAAATATCCGGCCGATCCGGAAAATAGGTGATACGCGAAAACCCTTGTGCTTCGCATTGGGTGCAGAACATGCGGCCGGATTGATAAAAACCTTCCAGCGCGGTGTTGCCGCAGGGATCGAATTCCACCGTGGTCCGCAGTTCAAAGCGATCCGCGCTGGTATTGACCGTGAGGCTGTCCGGCGTCAGTTCGAATTCGGACTCAGGCACCGGCTCGTCGTTCAGACAAAGCCGCTTCAGCGCCAGGCCGCGACCGTCGAGCCGCAGCGCGCGCCCATGCGCGCCGTTACGCATCACGTGCAGCAGCGCGTCCACGCGGGTGGTTTTGTCGATACACACCCGCAGATCGATATCGCTGACCAGAAAATCCGGTGGTTGATAATCCTGTCGTCTGTGCATGGTCTGGCTGTTCATGAAACGAAGTTTGCTGGCTGGCCGCAATCACCGTACGGTGCAACATCCATCGGCATGTTGTCGCGGGAAAGCGCCCAAGCTAGCATGCCGGCTCAATATCTTTATTTGGAGTTTTCATCATGAGTGCTGCCGAACTGATAAAAATGCTACCCGGTGCGTTCGACCCGTCGGCCGCCGAAGGCACCGACTGCACCATCCAGTTCAATGTCTCCACCCCCATGCACGCGGTCATCAAGGATGGCGGCTGCAGTGTCAACGATGGCACCTCGGACAGCCCGGACCTGGCGCTTTCAATGGAGGACGATGATCTGGTGGCGCTGCTCAAGGGCGAGCTCAACGGCATGACCGCTTTCATGACCGGAAAGCTGCAGGTCGAGGGTGACCTGATGCTGGCGCAGCGCATGAGTTCCTTTTTCGACCCAGGCAAGCTTTCCTGACCAACCCCCGTTCATCGGCGCAACGCCCGGACCGGCCGGTCCGGGCGTCTTTGTTTGCGGTGGTTGAATACCAGGGGCGGCGCGCCGTGACATTGACCGCCCAACCCCAATGGAAGCCGGTCTACGCGGACTGGCTGGACCGCGATATCAGGCGGCGCATCGCCGCCGGACGCCGGCAACATCTAAGCCGTGCGCTGGGCCTGCATAACAGGCCCCATGCCACCATCATCGACGCAACCGGCGGCATGGGACGCGACGCGTTGGTGCTGGCCGCACTCGGCGCACGGCTGCACCTGCTGGAACGCAACGCAACGGTTTTCGAACTGTTGCGAGACGCCCAGCAGCGCGCCCTGTGCACCGATCAGGCGGACTTGCGCGCCGCTGCCAAACGCATCGAACTGATTCACGTCGACGCACGCCAATGGTTGGGCGCACACACGCGCAACGAACATCGCATCTATCTTGACCCAATGTATCCACAGCACGCAAAGAACGCCCTGCCGCAGAAAAGCATGCAGGTGCTGCGCGCCGTCTGCGGCGACAACCAGGACGCGGACGAATTGCTGCATGCCGCCCTGGCCACCCCCGCATCGCGTGTGGTGGTCAAGCGCCCGAGCACCGCGCCGCACCTGGGGGCGGCCAAACCCGATGCAAGCATCAAGGCAACACAGACCCGGTTTGATCTCTATTTTGCAAAAGGCGGCACAGTGCCGTCGTAAAATTCCGGGCAAATTCAAACCAAGGCACTGATCGTGCGCCAGCTCACGCTCATCCGTCACGCAAAGTCTTCCTGGAACAACGCTCACCTGACCGACTTCGAGCGACCGCTGAATGATCGCGGACGCCGCAATGCGCCGGTGATGGCCGATCGCGTGGCCAAAACCTTGCCGCCTGCGGGGTTGCTGTTGTCCAGTCCTGCGCTGCGTGCCGCCAATACCGCGCGTATTTTCGCCCAGCGTCTGGGTGTTGCCGACGAACAAATCGAGTTCCAGCATCTGATTTACGAAGCGCAAATCGACCAACTACGTGCCGTGGCGCGTGGCCTCGACGACGCGCATCGCCACGTCATCATGTTCGGACACAATCCAGGATTCAGCGAGTTTCTGAGCTGGCTGGTAGGCAGTGCGCCGGTTGATCTTCCAACCTGCGCGGTGGCATCGCTACGGCTTGAGATTCAATCCTGGCCGCAACTGCACGCCGCCTGCGGCAGCCTCAGCGAGTACCTCTATCCCAAGGACGGCTCGTGATCACTGCGGCGCGCGGTAAATCACCGCCTGCACCTTGTCCAGGTTGATTTCCGCGTCGAAAAATTCGCGGCCACCCAAGGCTTTGAGGCGCACCGTGTCATCGCCGACGCTGACCACGTTGCCGGTCAGCTCGACGCCGGATTCCAACAGCAAGGTGGTGGGTTTTCCCTGGCGGGACTTGATGGTCTTGGCGAGCGGCTCATCGGCGATGGCGGCATTGGAAAATGCACCCGATGCCAGGACCAGGGCAAGAACGATCAACGGCCTTTCAGGCATCAGGCCAGCGCCAGAATCCGCGGCCGATGCGCCATGCCAAAGCCGTGACCGTGATCCAGCAGATACTCCAGCCATTTGCCCAGCATCAAGTTGCGCTGCCACTGGCTGCCCAGATAAGCCTGAACCATTGGATCTGATTCATCCCTGGCCTGAAACGGCGGTCGTTGATTGCATTCCAACGCCTCGGCAACACCGGCATCACGGTAGATCCGCACCACGATGTCAGGCTGCCGGCGCAAGCCCTGTTGATCCACGAATTCGTAGGTCAGTCGCAAGGTCACGGTATAGCGCTCGCGCTCCAGCACTTGCAAGTGCAGCGGCAAGTCCGAACCCGATTTCGAAACCGCCTGCTCGAACGGCAGCTCCAGCTCCGGAAGCAGCTGCTCCGCCAGGCGGAAGTTGCGCTCGTACAAATCCAGCAAATGCGCAAGGCGGGGTGGCTTGGCGGTGGCCGGCTCCAGCGGCGTTGATTCGGTGCTGATCATGGGCGGACTATCCCCAAGCTGGACGCCGGACGCAAGTCTTGATTTTCCGTCGATTTCAGTGTCCAAATCCGGTATTCACCGCTTTTGAGGAGTGCCGACATGCTGACCCGGGAAATTGCAAGCAAGCCTTACCTCGACCAAAAACCCGGCACTGCCGGGCTGCGCAAAAAGGTCAAGATCTTCCAGCAGGCGCACTATCTGGAAAACTTTCTGCAGTCCATTTTTGATGTCGAAACCGGCCTGCGTGGCCAGACACTGGTCATCGGTGGTGATGGCCGATATCACAATCGTGAAGCGATACAAACCGCCATCGCGATGGCGGCGGCCAACGGCGTTGGCAAGGTGGTGCTCGGACAGGGCGGCTTGTTGTCCACCCCTGCGGCCTCGCACTTGATTCGCCAGACTCATGCCGCCGGCGGCATGATTCTCACCGCCAGTCATAACCCCGCCGGCCCCGACGGCGACTTCGGCATCAAATACAACGTGCGCGGTGGCGGGCAAGCCGGCGAAGGCTTGACCGAACGTATTCATGCGCGCAGCCGTGGCATCACCAGCTACAAGACTTGCGACCCGGGGCCGATCGACCTGGACCGGCTCGGCCGGCACAGCGTGGACGGGATGGAGCTGGAAATCATCGATGCCACCCACCAGTACAGCCTGCTGATGCAGAAGCTGTTCGATTTCGACCGCATCCGTGACTGGTTTGCACAAGGCCACCGGGTGCGTTTTGACGCCATGCACGCGGTCACTGGCCCCTACGCTCGGCGGATTCTGATCGACATGCTCGGTGCCGGGGAGCACGCGGTCGAAAACGCCGAACCGCTTCCCGATTTCGGCGGTGGCCACCCTGACCCCAATCTACGACACGCAGCTCATCTGGTTCGACTCATGCACGCCGAAGATGCGCCCGAGCTGGGCGCCGCGAGCGACGGCGATGGGGATCGCAACATGATTCACGGCCCCAAGCTGTTTATCTCGCCTGGCGATTCATTGGCGATCCTGTGCGAGCATCTGCACAAACTGCCCGGCTACCGAAAAGGTTTGGCCGGCGTTGCCCGCTCCATGCCCACCAGCCGCGCCCTGGATCGAGTGGCGGAGCATTTGGGCATTGATTGTTACGAAACGCCGACCGGATGGAAGTTTTTCGCCAACCTGCTGGACAGCGGAAAAATCAGTCTGTGCGGCGAAGAAAGCTTTGGCACGTCCTCTGATCACGTGCGCGAAAAAGACGGCTTGTGGGCGGTACTGGCCTGGTTGAATATTCTGGCCTTGACGGACTGCTCGGTGCCGGAACTCGCCAAGCAGCATTGGCAGCGCTTCGGTCGCCATTATTACGCGCGTCACGATTATGAAAGTCTCCCGGCGACAGACGCCACACAGGTCATGCAGGAACTGGCCGGGAAGCTGGCGGAGCTTCCCCGTCAGACATTCGGTGATTACCAGGTCAGCGTGGCTGAAGAGTTCAGCTATTGCGATCCCGTAGATGGCAGCCTGGCCGTGAATCAAGGCCTGCGCATCGTTTTTGACAAGCACGCGCGGCTGGTGCTACGCCTGTCTGGTACTGGCACCCAGGGCGCAACACTACGCGTTTATCTGGAACGCTTTGAGCAAGGCGATCAGAAAATCGGCTGGCGGCCGGACGAGGCACTCGCGCCCATCCGCCGAATCGCCGATGCGCTGACCAACATCACACGCATCACCGGCCGCAGCGTTCCGGATGTGGTGACCTGACGCCGAGTCTTCCGCCAGGGCGCTGGTTGCACTTCTTGCTCTGCCCGGTTCGTTCAACGATTGATGGACTCTTGCCATGCGACGGGGGGATCAGCCTCTGTCACCGGGTATTGGTTGCGCGCCGCTGACGGCGGCTGGCGGCACCCACTGTTGCGAACACTGCCCCGACGCTTGGCGCGAAGTGGCAATGGCACGCTGTTGTTTTACCGTCCGGCGACGCTTCGGCGCGGCAGCACCAAAGCCAGCCGAAAAAAACCCCGGTGCGGTGCACCGGGGCTTTGCGGATCAACGCCGCGGCTTGTCAGAGATCACAGATCAGGACGAGCAGCACACACCCGCCGGTCGACGCCTGCAAGCGGTTCAGAATCCCTGGAATGGGGTTGGACGCGGCAGGCAGCAACAGACCTGGCAGCAGGTTCAACACGTCTTCGAGTACGTTGCCCGATGGGCCAAACTGCGCCAACACCGCTTGCAGCGGGCTGAGCAGTTCGGGCAGCACGATGTTTTCAACCGGATCAAGCAAAGGCGCCAGCGGCCCATCAAGCACCGCAGTGAGCTGATCGGCGCCATCGCCGGCGCCCGCCGCCAGCGGTGCGACCAAGCCGTCAACCGCAGCGCGAATGCCGTCGCTCAGATCGGTACTGCCGATCTGGTCCTCGTACAGGCCGACCGGCAGCACCTCGATGAGCAGATTGTTCAGCAGATTGTTCAGGGTGACCTCGAGAGCCGAACCGATCGCGCCCTCGTCGCCCATCTCGGTGTAGTCGGAGACCAGCGCCAAGGTGGTATCCAGATCAGTGACCGCGGTTTCCAGCGTTTCCAGCAAGGGGCCAAGCACTGGTGCGTCCTGCGCCTGCGGCGGCGTCACCGACAAAGCGGTGGAAAAAGTCTGCGCGAAATCGTGATACAGATCGGACAGGGCGGTCAGGTCAAGGTCATCACCACTGGCGCCAAGACCGGCAAGCCCGGCTTGCAACAAGGCGAATGAATCAAACAGACCGGCCTCGCCGAGTGCTTCCAATGGCGTTCCGACCAGTGGATTACCACCATCGGCACCGAGTACGGGCAACCCGTCTTCCGGAACTTCTCCGCCGGCAAGCGCCACGAACAAGCTCTGCAGATCCGCCACCAGGTCAAACAGCTTGTCCTGTGTCACGGCACCAGCCTCGGTGAACGCCGCCACTGCCGAATCGATATCACCGCCGGCGGCCACCGTGTCCGCCAGTGCGACAGCGTAGGCATCCAGAATCTCGAGAATATCGTCCACGACAACGTGATCAAGCTGCGTGACCGCACCTTCCAGCGGGGTGCCCGCGGCGGCACCGGCCAACTGACCCAGCACCTGCTCGCTGACCGGATCCTGCAGGGCATCCAGCGGCCCCGCCACCGCCTCGCTGCGCGCGGTGGTATCGCTACTGTCTTCAATCTTGCCGCCATGCCCCCCGCAAGCCGCCAAGAACATGCTGACAGCCGTCGCCAGTGCCAAAACCCATTTGTGCATACCGCTCTCCTCAAAATAAATAAAACGCCGTGCCCCAGCGCGTATAAAGCGCGCTAATAGTGAACGGAAGCGCGTGATATATCAAGACTTTTGCGGCGTGGGCTGGTTATTTGGCCCGGTTTTTACGTAAACCGGCTGCCATCAAGCCAAAACCATGCACTGCGGCATGGTTGGATGACCGGCCCATCAACGGCCAAAGGGCGCGGCTGATCGAGTCAACCGCGTCCCTGGAAGTTGATGATGAATCGAATCAGATGTTGAGCAATCCGCACAGTCCTGACAACGGGGTGCCGGTCAACGGACAGCTACCACCGATGCCACCACCGAGCAATGAACCCAGCAGGCTGGTCAGCGGGTCACCCCCGGCACCGCCGCCGACCACCACCGTGATGGTGTTCAGCACGTCATCCAATGGCGTACCGGTCGGGGTTCCGCCGGGCAGACCGCCGGCGCTGATGGCGTCTTCAATCGGTCCCAGAATCAGATCCAGCACATCGGTTTCAAACGGGTCGATCACCGTGTCGAAGGTGTTCAGCAGGTCCAGGCCCAGCGCACCGCTGGAGAGCGTCCCCAGACCACCCGAGAACACGCTGGTGACCTGATCAAGCGCGGTCGTGATTTCGCTGCTGACCGCCCCCGGATTGCCGGAAATTCCTTCGATCTGCGTGATTGGCACGAAGTCGATGAAGATATTGCTCAGAATCGAATCAAAGCTTGCCACCGAGCCCAGCGACAGCGCACCGGTGTCGCCCAGCACAGCCGAACCGAACAGGCTTTCCAGACTGGAAAGCGACTCCTGGATCACCGACAAGCCGTCACCAAACAAGGCCAGATCACCGATTTCGGCCGGCACCAGAACAAAGGCGCTGTCAAAGGCATTGCTGAGTTGCGAAACGATGCTGTTGAGCTGGGCGATGTTCAAATCCGCCGGCGCGATGGATTGGTTGCCACTCAAATCAAACTGGAATTGAGACAACACCGGCAACAGTTCCGCAGCAAACGGCGCCAGCGGTGTACCTGCCAATGGATTGATCAACCCAAAACCCGGGACAGCGGCCGCATTACTGGTACAGCCCGCGCCCGCGCCGGCCAGAGAGGTCACATAAGCTTGCAGATCGGACACCAGGTCACCCAGCTCGGCTTGCAGGTCGGCCGCCGCCGCCTGGATCGCCGCCTGCGGATTCGGATTGGCAGGGTCAACGGCCAGCGCAAAGCGATCAATGATGTCCAGCGTATCGTTCACCACGATCTGATCCACGCAGTTCACCACCCCGGCCAGTGGCGTACCAGCCGTAGCCGAGGATGCCTGACCAAAGACCTGCGATGACAGTGGTCCCTGCACCGTATCCAATGGACCGGAAACATCATTGCGTGTGGTTGGTGCCGGGTTGGTGATTCCGCCGCCACCACCGCCACCACCGCCACCGCCGCCACCGGGGTCACCGCCGCCGCCGCCGTTGCTTGAGCTGCCACCGCCGCCGCCGCAGGCGGCGAGAAAAACACCACTGGCCAGCGCCAGCGTTAAACCCATTTGCTTCATGTTCCGTCTCCAAGAAAAAGTTTGCTGTCGCTGCCACGAAAGCGTGACGACGGAAGCCAGTGTGGAAGCTGAGAGCTGATTCGAGCGCTCAATTTCGGCAGACGGAGCCGGCCAGCAGACTGACGGCACGATGAAAAAAGCACCCTGCCGTTGGTCGCTCGGCAGCCGCCGTTGATCCCTGCTTCAGCTGTCAGGCAGCATGCTGCGCAGGTCGTCCAGATCGATCACCGGCACACCCAGGCCTTTTGCTTTTTCCAGTTTTGAGCCGGCTTTTTCGCCCGCCAGCAGAAAGTCGGTCTTTTTTGAGATCGAACTGCTCACGCGGCCGCCTTGCGACTGGATCAGTGCGGCGGCTTGATCCCGGCTCATCCCGTCCAGCGTGCCGGTGATGACGATGGTTTTCCCGCCGAGCGCATCACCGGCTTGTTCGTGGTCGGTTTGCGGCCAGCGCAGCCCGGCGGATTTGAGCGCTGTAATGAGTTGCCGGTGTTCATCATCGGCAAACCAATTCGCAATGGATCGCGCCACCTCGGTGCCCACATCGGCCACCGCTTGCAAACGCGGAAATTGATCCTTGACCTTGATGTCAGCCTGCGTCGATTCGGTCAGATCCTGTTGCGCGGCGCTGATCAGCGCATCCAGCGAAGCAAAGTGACTGGCCAGTGCCGCCGCCGTACTTTCACCCACCTCGGGAATGCCCAGGGCGTAGATGAAGCGCGGCAAACTGGTGTCCTTGGCGCGCTCAATGGCATTGACCAGATTTTGAGCCGACTTTTCACCCATCCGCTCAAGCGCCACCAGGCGCGCCACATCCAGCCCGAACACGTCGGCGGCCGAAGCCACCATCCTGCGTTCGATCAATTGGTCCAGCAGCTTCTCGCCCAGCCCGTCGATATCCAGGGCGCGACGCGAAACAAAATGTAATAAGCCACCTTTGAGCTGAGCGCGACAGCTCAAACCACCGCTGCAACGCGCAGCGACCGCACCGGCGGGTCGCACCACCGGCGACTCACACACCGGACAGTTGTTTGGCAACACCACGTCCGTTGCCGATGGCGGTCGCTGACTTAAGTCAACGCGCACGACTTCCGGTATGACATCGCCCGCCCGACGCACCGTCACCGTGTCGCCAATCATGACGCCAAGGCGCGCGATTTCGTCCATGTTATGCAGGGTGGCGTTGCTGACGGTGGCGCCGCCGACAAACACCGGGCGCAGCCGCGCCACCGGCGTCAGCGTGCCCGTGCGTCCGACCTGGAATTCCACATTTTCCAGCACTGTGACGGCTTCCTCAGCCGGGAATTTGTGGGCGATCGCCCAGCGCGGTGCGCGCGCCACGCTACCCAGCTCATCCCGCGCGGCCAGCTCATCCACCTTGTACACGACGCCGTCAATGTCGTAGTCCAGCTGGGGGCGCTGGTCGCCAATGCCACGGTAAAAACGCAGACAGTCGTCGATCCCGTTGGCGATTTCAATCAGCTCGCTGACGACGAACCCCCACTCGCGCAGCTGATGCATCAATTGCCAATGCCGCGCTGGCAGTTTCCAGCGATCCACAAAACCCAGCGCATAGGCGTAGAAGCGCAGGCAGCGCTTTGCGGTGAGCTGCGGGTCCAGCTGACGCAGCGAACCAGCCGCGGCGTTGCGTGGATTGACGAACAATTTTTCACCGCTGGCGCGCGCCGCCGCATTGGTTTTCTCGAACGCGCCGTGCGGCATCAGCACTTCGCCACGCACTTCCATCAGCGGCGGGTGATCATCGCCTTGCAGTCGCAAGGGAATGCTGCCAATGGTGCGCAAATTGGCGCTGATGTCCTCACCCGTCCGGCCGTCGCCACGCGTTGCGCCGCGCACCAGCACGCCGCTCTCATAGGTGAGAGAAACTGCGAGCCCGTCCAGCTTGGGTTCACAAACGTAGACGACCTGTTCTACGCCCAGCCCCTTGCAAACCCGTCGATCAAAATCCCGTATCTCGCTGTCGGAAAATCCATTGCCGAGCGATTGCATCGGTTGCCGGTGTTGATGCTTTGCAAAGCCTTCGAGGGGTTTGCCGCCCACCCGTTGCGTGGGCGAATCGGGCGTGAGGATTTGCGGATGCGCCCGCTCCAGCGCCTGCAACTCACGGAACAGACTGTCGTATTCGGCATCGCTGATGCTGGGGTCATCCAGCACGTAATAGCGATGATCGTGCGCCGCAATTTCCTTGCGCAGGACAGCGGCTCTGCCTGTTGCTTGCGCCTTGGAAGTCACCGCCGGCGGTTGACGCTCATGACGATGGCCGCGCCGGGAAGATCAAAGCCCCTTGGCTTCCGCCCAGGTTTTCACGTCATCACCCAATGCAGACAGCGCTTCATTCTCCAGCGGCTGCTTGTCACTATTGAACACTCTGGCTTCGAGTTTGGCGGCAATGCGCCGCGCGGTCTCCACCATGTCACGCAGGGCGGTTTGTGGCGGCACCGGGCCGGGCAGCACCATGAATACGGAAAGGCCGGGGGCGGAAAACTGATCGGCCTGTTGCGGATCCAGGGTGCCGGGTTTGAGCAGGCCGGCAACGGAGAACACCGGGTCGGTTGCGCTCATGCGGTGGTAGATTTCCCGTTCGCCGAATTCCAGCCCCTGGTCACGCAGCGCATCGTGAATCTTCCGACCGGCAATGGCCTTGCCGGAGGGCTCGACAATCAACAAGACCACGATTTTCTGATCCGGGACGGCTGCGGTCACCTCACCCGCTGACTCGCCCGTGGCGTCGCCCGACTCGGCGGGTGCCGGCTGATCGACCGGCCCGCCACCGCGCTTTCGAGGCTTGCCGACACCGAACTCATCGAACTGGCTGTCGCGCAGCAGAATATCCAGCTGGTCCCCGGCGGCCGGCTCGCTTGCATCATCGGCTGCGCTGTCGCGCTTGCTGCGGCGGCTGGCCAGAACCAGCAACACAACCACCACCGCGGTGAGAATAAGGAGAGCCCACTGCAATTCGCTCATGCCGTTTCCTTTGTCTGATTTTCGCCGGTCAAATCAATTGCCTGTTCAACGTCCACGCTGACCAATCGTGAAACCCCAGGCTCCTGCATGGTCACCCCGTGCAGCTGCCCCGCCAGCTCCATCGTGATCTTGTTGTGCGTGATGATAATGAACTGAACGCGCTCCGACATCTCCCGCACCACTTCGCAATAGCGCGCAACGTTGGCATCGTCCAGCGGTGCGTCCACCTCATCCATCAGGCAGAAAGGGGCGGGATTGAGCTCGAACAGCCCCAGCAACAAAGCCACCGCGGTCATTGCCTTTTCACCGCCGGACAGCATCTGAATGGTGGAATTGCGTTTCCCCGGCGGCCGCGCCATGACGCGAACGCCGGTGTCCAGCAGATCTTGTCCGGTCAGTTCCAGATAGGCCTCGCCGCCGCCGAACAGGCGCGGAAAGCGTTGCTTGAAGACGGTGTTGACGCGCTCGAAGGTGTCCTTGAAACGTTCCTTGGTTTCGGTGTCGATCTTGTGAATCGCCTGCTCAAGAACGTCCATCGCACCGCTCAGGTCGGCGTGCTGATCGTTCAAATAGGTTTCGCGCTGCTGCGCTTGCTGCAGCTCGCTGATCGCCGCCAGGTTGATGGCGCCGAGCCGATCAATGCGCCGTCCCAAAGCCGATAGTTGCTGTTCAGATTGCTCGGTTTGCGCATCCGCACTCAGCGCCTGAGCCAAACGATCGGCGTCCAGATGTGCCTCGGCACAGGCCTCGCGCGCCTGTTGTGACAGCGCTTGCGAACGTGCACGCAAATTCTCGAAATCGATCCGCGACTGTTGCAGGCCCTCTTGGGCGGCGTCCTTGGCGGCCAGCGCGTCGCGCTCGCTGTGTTGCGCCGACAGCAGCGCCTTGTGCACCCGCTCGAACCGGTGACGGCCGTCGCGCAGTGCCTCGCGCGCCTGCTCCAGCGTTGTCCGTGCGGTTTCCAGCAGGGCCTGCTGATCGGCAATCGGCTGGCGCAGCTGTTGCAACTCCTCGTCGCGCTGGTTCAGCCAATCCTGAACCTGCGCGCGCCGTTGCCCCGCCTGCTCGGATGCCGACTCGATCGCCCGCAGGCTGCTTTGCTGCGACGCCTGCTCGACCCGCAAGCGTTGCTCGGCGGATCGCGCCTCAACCAGCCGTTGACGCGCCTGCTGCGCCTGTTGGCGTGATCGCGCCAAGTCCTGCTGGATTTGCGCGCGCTCGGCACGCAAGGCCTGTTCGGCCTTCTCCAACTGCTCCAGCCGTTGGCGTGAGGCGCTTTGCTCGGCGCCGAGCTGCTCAGCCTGCTGCTGCAATTCGTGGAGCTCCTGATTCAAGCTTTCGATGCGCGACTCGATCTGGTCCAGACGCACGCCTTGCGCCTGACGAAACGCCATGCGCTGCGCCTGGCGCTGCTTGAGTTGCTCAAGAGTCTGAGCGGTGCTTTGCTTTTCGGACTCCAACCGCACCTGCTGTTGACGCAGCTGCTCCAGCTCACGCTCCTGACCGGCAACGGTCTGGCCAAGCTGCGCCACCTGTTCACGCAGGCCGTTGATGGCCTGCTCGCGCGCAATCACGCCAGCACCTTGTTGATCCTGCCCCGGCGCGCGCAACCATTGCCGTGAACGCCAAACGCCATCCTTGCCGATCAGCGATTGGCCTGGGTCAAGACGCGCCAATTGCGCGTCCAGGTCGGCGCCATCGCGGGCGCAGATCACCCCATGCAGCAGATCCTGAAGCGCGCCAGGTCCGCTGACCTTATGCGCCAGCTGGTCACCGCCGGGATGGCTCGCACCGTGATCCGATGCAATCAGGGTCACTCCGGACCTGGGCCACGCTGACGTCGAAAACCCGATCAGGTCCTCCGTCACCGGCGCTTGCAGCCACTGGCCAAGTACGTGCTCCACCGCCGCTTCCCAGTCCGTTTCCACCTTGATGCGTTCCGCCAGCGATGGTGCCGCATCCAGGTTTTGCTGACGCAACCAGGCTTGGTAACTTTCATCGTCGCGTCGCAAGGCCGCCTGCTGCAGCGTCTCCAGCGACGCCAGCTTGCCACGCGCGTGCTGCAGCGACTGCCGCGATTGATTCAGGGCCTGATCCAGCGCGCGGCGTGTCTGGCGGCTGTCCAGCAACCCAGACTCAGACGCCTCCAGTTTGGCCCGCAAAGACGCAATCTCGGTTTTCAGCCGCGCCAGCTCGGCGTCGACATCAAACAGGCTGCGCTGAATCGGTGTCGCATCCAGCGCATCACGCTCCTTCTGCAAGCGCTGCTGGCGAGCATCAAGTTGAACTTTGGCCCGATCCAGCCCCTGCAAGCGGACGCGTTCGGCCTCAGTTTGTGCCAAGGGTTGTTCTGAACGCTGCTGGAACTGTTCCCAGCGCTGCGTCATCTCGTCCTGCAGCTGATCGAGTTTGGCGCCCTCGGCGCCTGCCTGCTCGCAGCCGCGCTCGGCGGCGACCAACTGTTGCTGCAAGCTGTGCAATGCCTCTGAAGCTTTGGCGCGCCGAACGGCATCGTTTTGCTCGGATCGATCCAGCTCGGCAATCTGTTGCTGCAACTGCTGCAACTCCTTTTGCTTCAGGTTCAGCAGCTCGCGGGCATGACGCAGTGATTGCTCGGACTTTGCCGCCTGTGCCTCGGCGGCGTAGACCTCGGATTGGCGCTTCTCCAGATCCTGTTGCGCGCGTTGGCGCGACTGTTCCGCCGCCTGGCGAAGCGCGCCGGCTTCGGTGAGGACTTGCCGCGAACGCGCCAGATGCGATTCTGCATCGTTGATCTGCTGCTCGTGGGCGCTGGATTGCTGCCTTAGCTCGCGCGTCTTCAGCAACAGAATTTCCGCTTTAAGTTTACGTTCTTCCTCTTTGAATTTTTTGTATTTTTCCGCGTTATCTGCCTGCTTTTTCAATTTCTCAAGCTGTACTTGAAGTTCTGATCGCAAGTCATTTAATCGACTTAGGTTTTCTCTTGTTTGGCGGATCCGGGATTCAGTTTCACGCCGCCGTTCCTTGTACTTGGAAATGCCGGCGGCTTCTTCCAGCCAGGTACGCAATTCCTCCGGGCGCGCCTCAATCATGCGCGACACCATGCCCTGCTCGATGATGGCGTACTGGTTGCGTCCGCCCAGGCCGGTACCAAGGAACAAGTCCGTCACGTCCCGCTTGAGGCACTTGCGACCGTTCAGGTAGTACTGGGAATTGCCGTCGCGGGTCAGCTCACGCCGCACCGCGATTTCCGTGTAAGCGGCGAACGCACCCTGCATGCTGCCGTCGCTGTTGTCGAAGCTGAGTTCGACGCTGGCACGCCCTACCGGTTTGCGGGTCTTGGAGCCATTGAAGATGACATCTTCGGAATCCTGCATGCGCAACTGCTTCTGACTGGTCTCCCCCAGGACCCAGCGAACCGCGTCGATGAGGTTGGACTTGCCGCAGCCGTTGGGCCCGACGATGCCAGACAGATTGGAAGGTAAAGGCAGTTGGCTTGGGTCAACAAAAGACTTGAAGCCGGCCAGCTTGATCCCGGATAGGCGCATTTATGTCTGTAAGATTCTCGCAAGGGCGCTGATGCAAAACCCGCCCTGGGGCGCGCAAAACCACTAGTTTAAATTACGCCCCGCTTACATTCACGCCACGATCCCCTTTCAAATCCATACGTTCATGCCCAGCCAGCCCAGCGCAACGCTCGAAACCTTTGCCAATCCACGGCCGCAGCGCGATTACACCATTCGCATGCGCATCCCCGAGTTCACCTGTTTGTGTCCGAAAACCGGACAGCCGGACTTCGCCACGCTATATCTGGAATACGTGCCCGATGCGCTTTGCGTGGAACTCAAGGCGCTCAAGCTCTACATCTGGAATTTTCGTGAGCAAGGCGCGTTTCATGAGGCGGTCACCAATCAGATACTGGATGACCTAGTGGAAGCGACGCACCCGCACTTTATGCGTTTGACCGCAGACTTCGGTGTTCGCGGCGGCATCTTCACCCACGTGGTGGCCGAGCATTGCGCAACCGATTGGCAGCCCCCGCAAACCATCCAATTACCACCTGGCGGCTGGCCATCGGATTGAACGCCGTGTCAGCCTGACAAATCTTTCAGCAGCGCCTCACGGGTGGCAGCCTCAACCAGGACCTGATCGCTGAACTGCGCATGTGAAACACCGAAGCGCAATTCGGCGCCATCGCGCAAGGCGCTGATCGCGTGCGCCGCCAATTCGAATCGCATGAAGTGCACGGCCGAGGTCTTGCCGGCATCGCTGCGATCCAGATCTTCGTCCGCTACCGCGATTTGCGGCGGGAAATCGCCAACCTGCGCCCAAACTGCATCCTCGACCCCACGCAAGCGTTGCAACTGGCGTTGCCGCACCGCCGGATCCTCGTATTCGATCAGCAAGGTTGCCTTCCAGTTTTTGCCGTCGGGAATCAGCGGGTTGTAGGCGTCCAGCTCCTCTTGAATTGCCGCGCGCTCAAAAATGCGCTCGATCCTCAACATCTCCTGGATCTGGTACTGGATCGTGAGCCGATCCTCGAACAACAAGGTGAAGTGCGCACCGATGCAAACTTTTCGCGGCCGTTTGTGTTCGATGACCCGCTGCTTGAACGCTGGCCGTTGATCGGCGTAGTCCTCCAGCTTCCACAGGTCGGAAATTTCCAGCGGTTTCATATTCCGTAAGCTTTTCTCAACAGCGAGATCGGATGTGATGCACGGCCGGTGTCACCCAGACCGTGCGCGATGTGATCCGCCGCCATTGGACAATCACTGCTGACGTGCTCAGGCTCGGATTTTTTCAAGCGACTCACAATCGGCTTGAGAATCTTCATGGAGCGTTCGTAAGTCTCATCACGCACGCCATAAGTGCCGTTGTGTCCGGAGCAGCGCTCCACCGATTCGATTTCAGTGCCGGGAATCAGGTTCATGATCTCGCGAGTTTTGGGGCCGATGTTCTGCACCCGTTGATGGCACGGCGCGTGATAGGCCACGCGGCCCAGTTGCTGCTTGAAGTCGGTTTTCAGCAAGCCGGCCTTGTGCCGATGCATCAAATACTCGAACGGGTCAAAGATGCGTGATTTCACCGCCTCCACCTGCGCGTCGTCGGGAAACATCAGCGGAATTTCCTGCCGAAACATCAGCACGCAACTGGGGATGGGCGCCATCAGATCCCAACCCTCGGCCACTGCCTTGGAAAGAACCGGAAGGTTGAAGTCCTTGAATCGCTCCACTGATTCCAGATCGCCCAGCTCCAGCTTGGGCATTCCACAACATTTTTCCTGCTCGATCAGCTTGACGCTGATGTCATTGTGGCGCAGCACTCGCACCAGGTCCTCCACCACCCTCGGCATATTGTATTGGCCATAGCAGGTGACAAAGATGGCGACGGTGCCACGCGTGCGGCCGGCAATCTGCGGCACCCCGTTGGCCGGCAGCGGCATCTGGCCGACGCGGCGATGCGCGGTCCGCGAGTGATATTCGGGCACATGCGCCTGCGGATGAACACCAAGCGTGCGCTTCAACAGTTTGCGCATGGCGCCATTGCGATTGGCGGCGTTGAGCGTTTCACTCACCACCGGAATGCTGGCCAGGGCGCCGACCGCGCGTGTCTGGGTCAACACCTTGCGTGAGGTATCCACCTCACCCTTGGCGAACTGCACCGCCTTGGCACGCAACATCAGGTGCGGAAAATCCAGATTCCATTCGTGCGGCGGCACGTAAGGGCATTTCGTCTGATAGCAAAGGTCACACAGATAACACTGATCGACCACTTTCCAGTAATCGGCCTTTGCGACCCCGTCCACCTCCATGGTGGACGACTCGTCCACCAGGTCGAACAGCACCGGAAACGATTGACACAGGCTGACACAACGCCGGCATCCATGGCAGATGTCGTAGACCCGCTCCAGTTCACTGAACAGCGCCGCCTCGTCGTAGAACGAGTCGCTTTTCCAGTCGATGGGATGGCGCGTGGGCGCGTCCAGACCACCTTCGGCCTTGTTGTTGGGGGCCTTGCTCATCGAGTCAGCGGCAACAAGGCGCCGTCAACCGACGGCGCCCGTGGGCAGACAAGATCAGACCAGCTCGTTCAGGGCTTTGGTGAAGCGGTTGGCGTGTGAACGCTCGGCCTTGGCCAGGGTTTCGAACCAGTCGGCGACTTCTTCGTGACCTTCATCCCTCGCCGTCTTGGCCATGCCCGGATACATATCCGTGTATTCGTGGGTTTCGCCGGCGATCGCGGCTTCCAGATTTTGTTTGGTCTCACCAATCGGCAGGCCGGTGGCAGGATCGCCACAAGACTCCAGGTATTCCAGATGACCGTGGGCGTGGCCGGTTTCACCCTCGGCGGTGGAGCGAAAAACCGCCGCCACGTCGTTGTAGCCCTCGACATCGGCTTTTTGTGCGAAATACAGATAGCGGCGATTGGCCTGTGACTCTCCGGCAAACGCGGCTTTCAAATTCTCCTCGGTTTTTGATCCTTTCAGTGACATGGCTCGCTCCTTTTGGCTGGCGGTGACAGAGCACAAACTTAACTCAGTGCGGGGCACAGGCCAACCGCCGCAAAGTAATCGAGCCCATAGCCATGAGCTATGGAAGGATCACGCCGCGCTTTGCAAGGCAGGCAACAAACTCTGCAGCGTTTCCAGCGTAACGAACCGGCTTTCCATCGTTCCGGAAATCACACGAGTCGCGCGATCCGGCTCACCCAGGTTGTCCACCACCAGCGCGGCGCCGGAAAAGTCACTACCCACGGTATTCGAATTGACCGTGACCACGGTGGGCAGGTGGGCAGCCAGTGCCGCCCGCAGGCCCATGCTGGAATCTTCCAGCGCGATGCAATCATCACTGCGCAGACCCAGCCGCTGCATGGCGATTTCGTAACCCTCCGGCGCCGGCTTCTTGTGTTTGACGTCGTCGCCGGTGACCACCAGATCAAACCCGGCGCTGAGCTCGTCACCCAAGCCGTAGCGCATCAACGGTTGAATGCTGTCGCGGCTGGCATTGCTGACCAGAGCCAGTTTCAGATTCTGCCGGCGCGCTTCGCGCAGCAATCTGGCGATGCCCGGGCGCAGCGGCACTTGGCCGCGTTGCAAGTAATTTCTGAAATGTCTGGATTTGCGCTGGTGCACCATCCGCACCCAGGCTTCAGGGTGACGATCATAGTCCGCCTGATGCACGCCCAGATCCGGCTGGTAATGATCCACGTAATAGCGGATACGCTCCTTGCCGCCCTCCTGCCGCAGCAATTCACGGTATAGGCGAGCGCTCCAACGAAAGCCCAGGTCCAGCTCCTGAAAGGCTTTGTTGTAGGCCGGACGGTGTCCAAAGCGCTCGGTATCGGCAACCGTGCCATCCACATCAAAAAGCAGCGCCTGCAGGCTCACAGCACGACCGCCTCCGCCGCAATTGCGGCGGGAATTTGAAGCGATGGGGCAGCGATGGGGCATGCGTTCATTTTGTTTTGCGTAATCTAACACAAACAGCAGTTAATACACTGTTTATAGTGTGACTTTTGAGCTAAACGAGAGCTGAATCAACCGTCGAATGGCAGCAAACCAAGACACGAAAGGCAAAATTGGTGCCAATTACCGCGGTCGATTTGCGCCCACCCCGTCCGGCCCTTTGCATTTGGGCTCGCTGTACACGGCAGTCGCCAGTTTTTTGCAAGCGCGCGCCAAGGGCGGCCAATGGATATTGCGCATTGATGATCTGGATCGTGACCGCGCTTCGGCCGCAGCCACCGCGCACATCCTGCAACAGCTCCAGGACCACGGCCTGCAGTGGGACGGATCAATCCATTTTCAACGTCAGCACGAAGCCCGATATCGCAAAGCGCTGATTGAGGCCAGACAGAAACTGCGCATCTATCGTTGCGATTGCAGCCGCGCGCGGCTCAAACAGGAATCAACACCGGGTGCAGACGGTCTGATTTACTCGGGCCGATGCCGGAGGCGCCATGCACAGGAGCCTGCCGCGCTCCGGGTCGAGATTCCAGCGCAGCAACTGGCAATGACTGATCGCTGGCTAGGACCACAATCACGCAACGCCATCAACCAGATCGGAGATTTCGTTCTGCTGCGGCGCGACGGACAGATCGCTTATCAACTGGCCTGTGTGATTGACGATGCGGCGCTGGGCGTCACCGAAGTGATTCGCGGAACGGATCTTCTCGAATCCAGCTTTCGCCAGATGGCGTTGATGCGGCTGTTGCAGTTGAAGCCGCCAACCTACGGACACCTCCCGCTATTGACCGACGCAGCCGGTCGCAAGTTGAGCAAACAGAACCACGCCGACCCCATCGACAGCCGCAGGGCAACAAGCAACCTCCGCCGCGTCCTGGGCATGCTCGGTCAACACGAGGCGGCTTCCTCCTCGGCGACCACCGTGAACGATCTCATCACCCTTTCAATCGCGCGCTGGAGCCCCGAACGCGTCCCTCGCGCATCACAAATCGAAACGTAAATCTTTGATATTTGGGCTGACTCTGGCATTCTTAATGCACTGCAACATAAACGCCGCGAAATGAGCAAAGCCCGCGTCATCAAAAAGTACCCGAACCGTCGCCTGTACGATACGGAAATCAGTCGCTACATCACGCTGGAGGAAGTTCGGCAACTGGTGTTGGAGAATGTCGAGTTTCGGGTAGAAGACAAGCGCACCCACGATGACATCACCCGCAGCATTCTGTTGCAGGTGATTGCCGAACAGGAACAGGGCGGCAACCCCATCTTCACGTCGGATTTGCTCACTTTCATCATTCGCTTCTATGGCGATCCGATGCAGACCAGCATTTCACGCTATCTGGAACTGTCGATGCAGCTGTTCATCCAGCAGCAGCAGAACTTTGCGGATCAGCTTCGAAACCGTTTGGGACAAGCACATCAGCCCATTTCCGCGCTCAAGGACCTGGCAGATCGACAAGTGCCGATCTGGCGGACGGTGCGCCGCGAATTCCTGCGCAATTTGTCACGCGGCAAGTCCGTCGACGACCCCTCCGAAGTGACAAAAACCGAATAGCGGCCCGACGCGGCGCACACAGCACACAGCACACAGCGTTTCGGGTCTTGCAATCAGGGCATCGACCCCAATATCAGTAGACAGTTGTGCGCATCAAGTCCGCAATCAACGAAGGTTTATCTTCTATATTGTTGATATATAAAGATAATTCCAGATACACCGTAGATTGACTTGACAGCGCCGAGACCATATACTGCACTGCAACAAAATGGTTCCAGAAAAAAGTTCAGCAACAGACGATGCTGAACTTAAGATTCTCCCCCAGAAAGGCCTACCACCTTTCTCGCACCTTGCCCCCCGTTTTCTCGGGGGGTTATTTTTATGCACCTGTGTTTTCACAGGTGCTGCAAATTCTTGTTCTTGCTGATTTATTGTATTTTGCGTGATCCAGCTCACAGAATCAAGTTTTAAAATGTGCTAGTCCCCGGTTTGGCCGTCAGCCAGCTCCGCTTCCTTCATGGACAAACGAATCCGCCCCTGTTTGTCCACTTCCAGAACCTTGACGCGAACACTCTGACCTTCCTTGACCACTTCCTCGACCTTTTCGACGCGGTGTTCGGCAAGCTGGGAGATGTGCACCAGACCATCCTTTCCGGGAAGAATGGTGACAAACGCGCCGAAGTCCATCAGCTTGGCCACTTTGCCTTCGTAGATCGCACCGACTTCCACATCCTTGGTCAGGGACTCAATGCGCGAAACGGCGGCATCGGAGGCTTCCTTGTCCACCGCAGCCACTTTCACCGTTCCATCGTCATCAATGTCGATGGTGGTGCCGGTTTCTTCGGTAATGGAACGGATGGTGACGCCACCTTTGCCGATCACGTCGCGAATCTTGTCCGGATGAATCTTGATGGTGATGATGCGTGGCGCCCACTGCGACATTTCCGTACGCGGGCCGTTCAGCACCTGATCCATCTGATCCAAGATGTGCAGGCGCGCTTCCAGGGCCTGGGCCAGCGCCTGCTTCATGATTTCGGCATTGACACCGGCGATCTTGATATCCATCTGCAGCGCGGTCACGCCGTTACGCGAACCGGCGACCTTGAAGTCCATGTCACCCAAGTGATCTTCGTCGCCCAGGATGTCCGTCAGAACAGCGTACTTGTTGCCTTCCAGAATCAGGCCCATCGCCACACCGGCAACCGGCGCCTTGAGCGGCACGCCGGCGTCCATCAGCGCCAGGCAGCAGGAGCAAACGCTGGCCATGGAGCTGGAACCGTTGGATTCGGTGACTTCCGACACCGCACGCAGGACGTAGGGGAACTCCTTTTCAAGATCCGGAACCACGCCCATCAGCCCGCGCTTGGCCAAGCGGCCGTGGCCGATCTCGCGCCGCTTGGGTGCGTTCAAGCGGCCAGTCTCTCCGACGCAGTACGGCGGGAAGTTGTAATGCAGCATGAAGCTGTCGCGCGACTCGCCGGCGACGCCTTCGATCAACTGTGCATCCTTGCCGGTGCCGAGCGTGGCCACCGCAAGCGCCTGCGTCTCGCCGCGGGTGAACATGGCTGAGCCATGCGTTCTGGGCAGCACCCCAACACCAATGCTGATTGGGCGCACGGTGCGGGTATCGCGACCGTCGATGCGTGGATGACCCTCGATGATTCGATTGCGGACGATGCCGGCTTCCAGATCGTGGAACGCATTACCCACCGCTTCAGGGGAATATTCGGCATCTTCGGCGCCACTGAGCGCTTCCACCGCGGCGCTGCAAATCGCGTCCAACTGGTCACGACGCGCTTGCTTGTCGGCGACCGCGTAGGCGTCGGTGACTTGCCCTGCGTATGCGTTCACGGCGTCGATCAGTGCCTGACTAGGGCCTTGCGCCTGAACTTCCCATCGCGGCTTGCCGGCTTGCTCGGTGAGATCGTTGATCGCCCGAATGACTTTTTGCATCTGTTCGTGACCGAACAGCACCGCGCCCAGCATCACATCTTCAGAGAGCTGTTTGGCCTCGGATTCCACCATCATCACCGCTTCGGCGGTGCCTGCCACTACCAGATCCAGATCGGAGTCCGCCAGCTGCGTGGTGCTCGGGTTGAGAACGTATTCGCCGTTGCTGTAACCCACGCGAGCTGCACCGATGGGGCCATCAAAAGGAACACCGGACAGCGACAAGGCGGCAGAAGCGCCAATCATGGCAGGGATATCAGCATCCACTTCCGAATTGGAAGACATGACGGTGGCCACCACCTGCACCTCGTTGCGGAAACCTTCCGGGAACAAGGGTCGCACGGGGCGGTCAATCAGCCGGCTGGTCAGCGTTTCCTTTTCCGTCGGGCGACCTTCACGCTTGAAGAAACCACCGGGGATGCGTCCACCGGCGTAAGTCCGCTCCATGTAGTCAACGGTCAGCGGGAAAAACGATTGACCGGGCTTGGCCTCTTTTTTGGCCACCACGGTGACCAGCACCACGGTGTCGTCAACGGTGACCAGCACCGCAGCACTTGCCTGACGGGCAATGTGGCCGGTTTCCAGAATGACTGTGCGGCCACCATATTCAAACGACTGACGCACGACGGGAGCGGGAGTTGCGGGAAGACCCATTCAAAAACCTCTGATAAACGTAAATTTCAGGCGCGGAAAAGAAAACTGCGCCGCTTAGCGGCGCAGTCCCAGTTCGGCAATCAATTTGCTGTATCGCCCCTGATCCTTTCGTTTCAGGTAATCCAGCAAGCTGCGGCGTTGGTTGACCATCTTCAGAAGACCACGCCGCGAGTGGTGATCCTTGGCATGTTTGGCGAAGTGACCGCTCAACTCGCTGATCCGTGCCGACAGCAGCGCGACCTGAACCTCAGGCGATCCGGTGTCATTGGTGCCACGCGCGTGCTTTTGCACGACCGCAGCCTTATCTTCTACTGATAGCGTCATTACGCCAACTCCAAATTCATGATTGTGCTCGACAAAGTCCGCTATTGTAATCCGCTGAGCGCAGCTTAACAAGCGCTTTGCGAACCTGGCCGCGTATTTAGCGCTGCATCCAGCGCTTGGGCTGAAGGCGCCCATCAGGCTCGATCCGACCCAAACCCAACAGACATTGATCCGCACCGACAATGGCAACCTGTGCCGCCGGCTTGAAGGCGCCGTCAGGGTGGACCTCAACCGCCTGGCCGCGGCTCAATCGCCGGGTCTGATCGGCATCCACATCAACCCGTGGCCAGCCGGCAACGGCGCTCAAGGACGGCAGCAGCATCGCGCCCAAGGCCGTTTCACTCTGATCCGAAAGCGCTTTCAAGGTATCGATCCGATGCATGGGACCGGCGTCAAAGGGCGCCACCTGAGTCCTTCGCAATGCCGCCAGGTGCCCGCACTGATCCAGACTGGCGGCGATATCCTCTCCCAACACACGGATGTAAGTGCCCTTGGAGCAATGTACTTCCACCTCCAGATCGGGCGATTGCCAGCCGAGCAATTCAATGGCGTGAATCTGTACCGTGCGCGCCTGTCGCTGGACCTCGACGCCCTTGCGTGCCAGATCATACAAACGCTGACCCTCGTGCTTGAGCGCCGAATACATTGGCGGCACCTGCTGGATCGCCCCGACGAAACCCTGCAGCGTCTGCTCGATTCGCGCGCGGCTCAGGTCCACCGGGTTGCTTTGTTCGACCACCGTACCTTCGGCATCACCGGTATTGGTTTTCCGGCCCAGGCGAATCACCGTCCGGTAGCGCTTGTCCGACGCCAGCAACTGACCGCAGAGCTTGGTCGCCTGCCCCAGACAAATGGGCAACATGCCGCTGGCCAAGGGGTCCAGACTGCCGGTATGACCCGCCTTGCGCGCCCGAAACAGACGGCGCACCTGTTGCAAAGCCTGATTGGAGCTCAGGCCTACCGGCTTGTCCAGCAACAAAATGCCATCAATGTCGCGCCACTGAATCTTGCCGCGCCCGGCGTTGGTCGCCTTGCTCAAGAATCGTCTTCCCCGCCGTGACGACGGTCGGCGTCCACCGCCTGATGAATCAGTTGCTGAATCCGGTCCGCCGCCCGCAATTGTTTGTCCGCAACAAAACGCAGCTGCGGCACATAACGCAAACGCAGACGCCGCCCCAACCCGCGACGCAGCCGGCCACCGGCCTGTTTCAACAGGTCAACGGCCTGATTGAGCGCAACGTCATCGCCCAGGCTGCTGACCAGCACCTTGGCATTGCGCAGGTCCGGTGACACGTCCACCGCAGTGACCGTCACCCCGGAAATCCGCGGATCGGCCAATTCTTCACGCAGCATTTCCGCCAGCTCGCGATGCAACTGAACGTTGAGTCGCGCCTTGCGCGGATATTCCTTCACCGAATCAGATGCAATCAAGCTTCGGCGCTGACCGTTCGGCGCACTTCGATTCGATCAAAGCATTCAACCTGATCGCCGGACTTGATGTCGTTGTAGTTCTTCACGCCGATGCCACATTCGGTGCCCGCTTCAACCTTCTTGACGTCGTCCTTGAAGCGCCGCAGCGACTCCAGCACACCTTCATAAATCACGGTCTGATCACGTAGCACGCGGATCGGCAGATCTTTCTGCACCGAACCTTCCAGCACCAGACAACCCGCGATATTGCCCAGCTTGGAACTGCGGAACACATCGCGCACTTCGGCCACGCCGACGATCTGCTCGCGGGTTTCGGTGCCCAGCAGGCCGGAGATGGCATCGGTCACATCGTCGATCACGTTGTAGATGATCGAGTAGTAGCGCACGTCCACGCCGGTATCCTGAATGCGCCGCCGCGCCACGCCGTCGGCACGCACGTTGAAACCGATGATGATGGCGTTGGAGGCCAGCGCCAGATCCACATCGGACTCGCTGATGCCACCAATGCCGGTGGACAGGACGTTGACGCGCACCTCGGCGCTGGGAATCTTGCGCAAGGACTCAGACAAAGCTTCCGCCGAGCCTTGCACGTCCGCCTTGATCATGAGGTTGAGCTGCTTGATCTCGCCGTCACCCTGCCCCATGCGCGCGAACACCTGATCCATGCGCACCACTTGCGATTGCGCCAGCTTCTGTTCGCGTTGTTTTTCCTCACGCAGCTCGGCCAGCTCGCGCGCCTTGCGTTCATCGGCAACGACGACAATGTCGTCACCGGCGTCGGGCACGCCGGACAGGCCCAGAACCTGCGCCGGAATCGACGGTCCGGCCTGGTCGATCTTGTCGCCGGCTTCGTTGAACATGGCGCGAACGCGTCCGAAATGCGGGCCGGCAAGCACCACGTCACCGCGCGACAAGGTGCCTTCGCGCACCAGCAAGGTCGCCACGGGTCCGCGACCTTTTTCCAGCGAGGATTCGACGATCTGACCACGCGCCGGCACATCCACCGGCGCCACCAGTTCCAGGATTTCCGCCTGAACCAGAATCGCGCCCAGCAGCTCATCGATCCCCTCGCCGGAAACGGCGGAAACGCCGACGAACTGCACATCGCCGCCGTAATCCTCGGATACGACTTCTTCGGCGAGCATCTCATTCTTGACCCGGTCCATATTGGCTTCGGGCTTGTCCATCTTGGTAACCGCCACCACCACCGGCGCATGGGCGGCGCGAGCGTGCTGAATCGCTTCCTTGGTCTGCGGCATGACACCGTCATCGCCCGCCACCACCAGCACCACGATGTCCGTCACCTGCGCGCCGCGGGCACGCATGCGAGTGAATGCCGAGTGTCCCGGCGTATCCAGGAAGGTGACGACGCCCTGATCCGTGGTGACGTGATAGGCGCCGATATGCTGGGTGATGCCGCCCGCCTCGCCCGAGGCAACGCGCGTCTTGCGGATGTAATCCAGCAGCGAGGTCTTGCCGTGATCGACGTGACCCATGATGGTCACCACCGGCGGACGCGATTGCGTTGGCGCATCCCGGTGATCACCTTCGACCGCCTGCAGCAAGCCTTCCTCGACATCGCTGGCCTTGACCATGCGCGGCTTGTGTCCCAGTTCCTCGACCATCAGCGCTGCGGTGTCCTGATCGATGGTCTGGTTGATGTTGGCCATCAGCCCGTTCTTCATCATGACCTTGATCAGGTCCGCGGCCTTGATCGCCATGCGATTGGCCAGCTCGGCGACGGTGATGCCCTCGGGCACCTCGACTTCGCGCACGATCGGCGCGACCGGCTTTTCAAACTGGTGCACGTTCTCGATCCTGACCTGACCGGTCGGCTTCCTGCGCTTCTTGTCGCGCTTGCCGCCCTTGCCGGCCGCAACGTGCAGCTCCTGCCGATGATGACCACGATCACGTGATCGCTTGCCCGATGGCGCGGCCGCACCAGGCGGCGGCGCAGCCGGTGTTGGCGTTGGTGGCGGCGCCAGCTTGGCTTGCTCCACCCGACGCCGATTCTCCTCGGCGCGCAAACGTGCCGCTTCGGCGGCATGACGTGCGGCGTAGGTCGGGTCGTTCTTGAGCTTGTCTTCGTGCTCTTGCTTTTCGCGCGCCAGGCGCTGCTGCTCTTCCTGCTTGCGCTGCTCTTCCTCAATCGCCTGACGACGTGCGTCTTCCTCCTGCTGACGCTTGACCTCGGCTTCTTTTTCAAGCCGTGCTTTTTCAGCAGCGGCGGCGGCTTCGCGTTCAGCTTCTTCGGCAGCCGCCTTGGCCTGGGCCTGAGCCGCCGCCTTGGCTTCAGCTTCATCGATCGCCTGCTCTGGCAGGACCGCTGATTTGGCAATGGTGCGGCGCTTGCGCACTTCCACGTTCACCGTCTTGGACGGCGCGCCCCGACCGCCGCCCAACTTCAGTTCCGTGGTCTCTTTTCGCTTCAGCGAAATGCGACCGCCGCCAGACGACTGGGCGGCCGCAGCCTTGGGTTTGGCAGTCCCCATCTTGCTTTTCTGACGCAAATAGCCCAACAGGGCCACCTTGTCCGCGCCGGTGAGCTGGGAGGCAGCGTTGTCAACGCTCACACCCGCTTCACGAAGTTGTTTGAGAATCTCGTCGACCGGGCGTTTTAGCTCGTCAGCAAACTCTTGGACGGTTACCGTGGACATACTGTATGAATTCGTTCGCGATGAATGGGAGGAGCTTTCGGCCTGAATCAGGCGTAAACCACCTGTCGCGCGGCCATGATCAGCTGCTGCGCTTTGTCTTCTTCGATTTCGATGAGTTCGAGCAGCTCATCGGTGGCCAGATCGGCAAGGTTCTCAGCGGTGACCACCCCAGCCGCCGCCATGGCAAAGGCGGCATCTTCGTCCATGCCTTCGATGGCCAGCAAATCCTGGGCAGGCGAAACCGAGGCGTCGCGCTCGGCCTTGACGATGGCACGTGTCAGCAAGACATCCTGCGCACGGCTGCGCAGTTCCTCGACGATCTCCTCGTCGAATTCCTCAATTTCCAGCAGCTCTTCCTGCGGCACGTAGGCAATTTCATCCAGCGTGGTGAAACCCTCATCCACCAACACGTTGGCCAGTTCGGCGTCCACGTCCAGCTCTTGCATGAACATATCCAGAATGCTGCGGTTCTCCTCGTCCTTCTTGGATTCAAGATCACCCGTGGTCATGACATTGAGCTCCCAGTGCGTAAGCTCCGATGCCAAGCGTACGTTCTGGCCGCCGCGGCCGATGGCCTGCGCCAGTTTTTCATCCGTCACGCCGATCGACATGGCGTGCGAATCCTCATCGATCACCACGTTCTCCACTTCGGCCGGCGCCATGGCATTGATCACGAACTGCGCGGGGTTTTCATCCCAGGGGACGATATCCACTCGCTCGCCCGCCAATTCGTTGGACACACTCTGCACCCGCGAACCGCGCATGCCGACGCAGGCGCCGATGGGGTCGATGCGCTTGTCCTTGGCCTGCACCGCGATCTTGGCACGCAAACCCGGATCACGCGCCGCACCCTTGAGCTCGATCAAGCCTTGTGCAATTTCCGGCACTTCCAGCTTGAACAACTCCATCAGGAAATCCGGCAACGTACGCGACAAGAACAGCTGCGGGCCACGCGTCTGTGGACTCACCTCATACAGATAGCCACGCACCCGATCACCCGGCCGGATCGGCTCTCGCGGGATTTGATGTTCGCGCTTGATGATCGCCTCGGCATTGCCGCCCAGGTCGACGATGACATCGCCGCGCTCCATGCGCTTGACCAGACCAGTCAGCAGATCGCCGATGCGCTCCTGATAGGCTTCAACCACCTGTGCGCGCTCGGCCTCGCGCACTTTCTGCACGATGACTTGCTTGGCGCGTTGGGCGCCGATGCGTCCGAAATCGACCGACTCGATCCGTTTTTCGATCATCGCGCCGGGTTCGATCTCCGGAAACTCCTTGCGCGCGTAAGTCAGCTTGATCTGGCGCTCGAAGAACTCGAACTCCTCGCTGTCGTCCTCCAGCACCTGCCAGCGGCGGAAAGACTCGTAATCTCCGGTTTCACGATCAATGGCCACGCGCACATCAGACTCATCGCCGTAACGCTCTTTCGTCGCAGACGCAAGCGCAGCTTCCAGCGCTTCGAAAATCACGTCCTTGTCGACGCCTTTTTCGTTGGAGACGACGTCCGCCATCACCAAAATGTTCTTGTTCACTCGCGTTCCTCTACGACGTTAATTGAATTCAGGCACAAGGCGCGCCCGCTCGATCATCGAATAAGCCAACTCCACCGGCCCGCTGTCGGTTTCCAGAACAAAGGACTGCTCGGCCGCATTGCTGATCCGCCCGGTAAAACGTTTGCGGCCGGCTTGCGCAATGCTCAACTCAACGCGTGCCTTGTGATTCTTGAATCGCTCGAAATGAATCGGCTTGGTCAGCGGACGGTCCAGCCCCGGTGATGAAACCTCCAGCTGATAGGCCTGCGAAATCGGATCCTCAACGTCAAGCACCGCCGCAGCTTCACGGCTGACCGCCTCGCAATCCTCTAGACCGATACCATTGTCGCTATCGATAAAGATTCGCAGCACAGCAGAACTGGCACCCGAATGAAACTCCACAAGTACCAGTTCATAACCGAGCGCTTCCACCAACGGTTCGATGATTTCCTGCAACCGCACTGATAACACCTGGAAGCTCCATGGAACGAGTCGCCCCAACGAAAAAAGGCCCGAATGGGCCTGGATACCAAACAAATTTTTGGTAGCGGGGGCAGGATTCGAACCTACGACCTTCGGGTTATGAGCCCGACGAGCTGCCAGACTGCTCCACCCCGCACCAGACAGACGCGCATTGTAACGGCTTCCCCTCCAGTTAACAAGAGATTTGTTGGTGCGCGAGCAACGGCAAGCGCCACCCATCGCCACGCCTGACCGGCGCCGCCATCCCCTGACTTTTGGTGCACTTTTGGCGCAGTCAGTATGCCCAAATCGGCACAGATCGGCACAGAATCACCGTATCAATTGCACCTTAACTTTCTGATTGCTCAGAAAATCTAGCTGAAATCAGCTAGTTAGAAAATGCTTGATGGTGCCGACGGGGAGACTCGAACTCCCACGGCTCTCGCCGCTACCCCCTCAAGATAGTGCGTCTACCAATTCCGCCACGTCGGCACGGGGTGATGGATTCTATCCGTTTGTTCTCGTTTTGTCTGGTTCGAATATGCCTGGCCTGCTCCGGCGTCCATGCCAGCGATGCAGCCACTGCACCCATCGGGGTCGGATCAATTACTCCGGCAGCACCGGCGAGGCATCTTCGGGCTCGGCTTCGGTAACCGGGGGGGCGGCGGAATCCGGAACCACCGGCTCGGCGGCTTGCTGTTGTTCAACGCCCATGGTGTCGACCACACTTTCCGGCCCGCTCTGATGACTCACCAGATAGGCCAGCGCCAAGCTCACCCCAAAGAATGCAACCGCCAGCCAGGCCGTGCCCTTGGTCAGAAAGTTGCTGGCACCGCGTGCGCCAAACACCGTTCCTGAAGCACCGCTACCGAATGCTGCGCCTGCGTCAGCGCCTTTGCCATGCTGAATCAAAATCAGGCCAATCAATGAAATGGCGATCAAAACCTGAGCGACGACGAGTGCGGTGTACATGCCTTGAACCTTTAGCTAAGCCGAATGCGCCTGTGCGGCGTTACAAATTGCGAGAAAATCCTCCGCCTTGAGCGATGCGCCACCGATCAGGCCGCCGTCCACGTCTTTTTGCGCGAACAGCTCTGCGGCGTTACTCGGCTTCACACTTCCGCCGTAAAGAATCCGCAGGGAACTGGCGATTTTAGCATCCTGCAGTGCAATCAGGTCACGCAGAAAAGCGTGCGCGGCTTGCGCCTGCTCGGTACTGGCGGTTTTTCCGGTGCCAATGGCCCACACTGGTTCGTAAGCAATGGTGGCGCCGGCAAAACAGGCCACGCCGGCGGCGTCCAGTACCGCAGTCAGTTGCCGCTCCAGCACCGACTCGGTGTCGCCGGATTCGCGCGCTTGTAGCGTTTCCCCCACACACAGAATGGGATGAAGCCCCTGAGCTTGCGCTGCCTTCAGTTTGTTGGCCACGACCTCATCCGACTCCCCGTAATAAGCGCGGCGTTCGGAATGTCCGACGATCACGTGACTGCAGCCACAGTCTTTCAACATGCCGCCGAGAACCTCGCCGGTGAACGCACCAGCCTTTGTCTGATCGCTCAGATTCTGCCCCCCCAGTGCGATGTCGGTACCCGCAAGCTGTTCCGCCACGCTGCTCAGATAGACCGACGGAGGGCAAATCAGCATTTCCACCGCCGAGCAGGCCGACGCGCCCTGCGTAATGCCCGACACCAACGCCTCGTTCTGTGCCGAGCTGCCGTTCATCTTCCAGTTGCCGGCAACCATGAAACGTCTACTCATCGTCATCTCCCTGATGTTTGTTCGCCATTAATTCGTTGCGGCGCATTCACGAACAACCGCCGCCAATTGCTGGGCAACCGAGTCGGCCATTGCCTGATCCTCGGCTTCCACCATGACGCGCACCAGCGGCTCGGTGCCCGATGCGCGCAGCAGCAGCCGCCCGTGTCCGCCCAGCGCGCGTTCGGCCTGCGACGCTGCCACTTGAATTTCTCCTCTCTCGATCAAGGCCTGGGCCGAACCGCTGACTTTGACGTTGATCAATACCTGAGGAAACTTTTGCAGGTCCGCAGTCAGCTCAACAGTGCCCTGCCCGCTTTGGATCATTGCCGCCAGCACCTGCAGCGCGGTAATGACGCCGTCGCCGGCGGTACTCAAGTCCAGACAAATCGTGTGCCCCGAGCTTTCCCCGCCCAGTTCTGCATCGTGTTGTTTCAGCAATTCCAGCACATGGCGATCACCCACCTTGGCGCGCAACAACTTGCTGCCCATTTGCTGCAACGCCTGCTCCAGGCCCAGGTTGCTCATCAGCGTACCGACGACCGGCCCGCGCAGCCGGCCGTTGTCCGCGCGATGACGGGCGATGATGTAGAGCAAATCATCGCCGTCCAGCGTCGCGCCGTCGGGCCCAACCATCAGACAGCGATCAGCGTCGCCATCAAAGGCGACGCCCAGATCCGCGCCTTGCGCCTGAACCGCGGCCGCCAGCGCCTGCAGGTGCGTGGAGCCGCAATCCTGGTTGATGTTGAGCCCGTCGGGTGTGTTTCCGATCACCGCTACCTCCGCGCCCAGCTCTTCAAACACCGCCGGCGCTACACGATAAGCCGCACCCTGGGCGCAATCCAAGACCAAGCGCATGCCATTGAGGTTGCGCTGCGCGGGGAAAGTGGACTTGCAAAATTCGATGTACCGCCCGTTGGCGTCGTCTATCCGACGCGCACTGCCCAAACGCGACGCCTCAACGGTTTGCGGCTCGGAATCCAGCAGCTTTTCGATTTGCAGCTCAATGGCGTCTGACAGTTTGTAGCCATCGGCGCCGAAGAACTTGAAGCCATTGTCATGGTGTGGATTGTGAGAAGCCGAAATCACAATACCTGCATCCGCTCGCAAGGCGCGCGTCAGATAGGCAACCCCGGGGGTGGGCAGCGGCCCGAGCAGGTCCACGTCCACACCGGCCGATGACAAACCGGCCTCCAACGCCGACTCGAACATGTAGCCCGAACGCCTCGTGTCTTTTCCGATCAGCACACGCGCGCCATCACCGCCAGTCAAGGCACGTCCGGCCGCCCAGCCAAGCTTGAGCGCGAACGCCGCATTCATGTGCAGCGAACCCACCGCCCCGCGGATGCCATCGGTCCCGAAATATTTCCGACTCAAGCATCACCTCCGACATTGTGAATCGCGTTCAGCACCGCCATCGCCTGTACCGTTTCCGCCACGTCATGCGTGCGAATCACCGATACGCCATGCGTGGCCGCCCACAGCGCGGCAGACAGGCCGGCGGGGCCACGTTCATCAACGCCCAAGCCAAGCAGTTTTTCAAACATCGATTTTCGTGACAGACCCACAAGCACCGGCAAGCCAAGGTCCACGACTCGCCGGATTCCGGCCAGAAGTTGCAGATTGTGGTGTAGCGACTTTCCAAATCCAAACCCCGGATCCAACAGCAACGAACGCCGATCCATTCCGGCCGCCACGCACGCATTGGTGCGATCCACCAAAAACTCGCTGACCTGGGTCACGACATCGGCGTAATGCGGCTGCACTTGCATGTTGCGCGGCTGGCCCTGCATGTGCATCAGGCAGACAGCGGCGCCGCAGGCCAACGCCGCTTCGACGGCGTGCTCTTCGCGCAATGCATTGATATCGTTGATCAACCCAGCGCCGGCCTGGCAAGCGGCGCGCATCACCGCCGGCTTGGTGCTGTCAACGGAAATCACGACATCGCTGGTTTGTGCGATGGCCTCAATGATCGGAACCACCCGCTCCAGCTCCTCCGACGCACTCACCGGCTCGGCGCCCGGGCGCGAGGATTCACCGCCGACATCGATGATTTGCGCACCCTGATCCACCATTTGCTGGGCGCGGCGCAAGCCGGTGTCCACGGTGGCATAGCGACCACCGTCGGAAAAGGAATCGGGCGTGCAATTGAGCACGCCCATCACCACCGGCTCGGCAAAGCTGCGAAGCTCGCCCCTGATCAGTAATTCCACTCTTGCGTCGCGAGCGTCGTGCCCGCCAGGCCCTCAGTGACTGGCAGGCCTTGGTCGGCCGGGCGGGATCGGATCGCTGCCCGTGGTGGGTCCGTCATTCTCCGGCGGCGGCTTGGGTGTGGAGTCGTCGTTCCAGCTTTCCGGATCGCCTGGCGGTTCACCGGCCATGATGCGGCGCAACTGTTCGGAGTCGATCGTCTCGTACTTCATCAGCGCCGCGGACATGGCGTGCAGCTTGTCCATGTTGTCTTCCAGAATCTGCTGGGCACGCGCGTAATTGGATTCGATGAGCAGCTTCACCTCTTCATCAATCGAGTGCGCGGTGCTGTCCGAAACATTCTTGGTCTGCGTCACCGATTTGCCCAGGAACACCTCGCCGCTGTCATCCGAGTACGCCAAGGGTCCAAGCTTGTCTGACATGCCCCACTTGGTGACCATGTTGCGGGCAATTTCGGTGGCGCGCTCAATGTCGTTGCTGGCGCCGGTAGTGACCTTTTCCAGACCGAAGATCAACTCCTCGGCAATGCGACCGCCAAACAGAGAGCAGATCTGCGAGTTGAGTCGCTCCTTGGTCATGCTGTAGCGATCTTCTTCAGGCAGGAACATGGTCACGCCCAACGCACGACCGCGCGGGATGATGGTGACCTTGTAGACCGGATCATGATCCGGCACCGTCAGACCGACGATGGCATGGCCCGCCTCGTGATAGGCGGTGAGATTTTTCTCATCCTCGGACATCACCATGGAACGCCGCTCGGCGCCCATCATGATCTTGTCCTTGGCGCGCTCGAAGTCGTCGTGGTCCACCAGACGTTTGTTGGCGCGCGCGGCGAACAACGCCGCTTCGTTCACCAGGTTGGCCAAATCGGCGCCGGAGAATCCGGGAGTGGCGCGGGCGATGATGCTCGGCTTGACCGCGTCATGCAGCGGCACCGCACGCATGTGCACTTTCAGAATCTGTTCGCGACCGCGGACATCGGGCAGCGGAACCACCACCTGCCGGTCGAAACGACCCGGACGCAGCAAGGCCGGATCGAGCACGTCCGGGCGGTTGGTGGCGGCGATGACGATCACCCCCTCGCTGCCTTCAAAGCCGTCCATTTCCACCAACAGCTGATTCAGGGTCTGCTCACGCTCGTCGTGACCGCCGCCCAGGCCGGCGCCACGGTGACGACCGACGGCGTCGATCTCATCGATGAAGATGATGCAGGGCGCGTGCTTCTTGGCCTGTTCGAACATGTCGCGCACGCGTGAGGCGCCGACGCCGACGAACATTTCCACGAAATCCGAACCGGAGATGGTGAAGAAGGGCACGCCGGCCTCGCCGGCGATAGCCTTGGCCAGCAGGGTCTTGCCGGTCCCCGGTGAACCCACCATCAGCACGCCGCGCGGGATCTTGCCGCCCAATTTCTGGAACTTGCCCGGATCCTTCAAGAAGTCCACCAGCTCGCCCACTTCCTGCTTGGCTTCTTCGACACCGGCGACGTCATTGAAGGTGATTTTCACCTGGTCCGCATTCAGCATGCGCGCCTTGCTCTTGCCGAAGCTCATGGCGCCACGACCGCCGGCGCCGCCCTGCATCTGACGCATGAAGTAAATCCATACCGCGATCAGCAGCAGGATCGGGAAGGCATTGAACAGCAGTTGCAACGGCCAGGGCGTCCCTTTGGGCTGTTGCCCGGTGAATTTCACATTGTTGTCGATCAGCGTCCCCACCATGGAACGGTTGTCCGTTTCCGGGCTGATGGTTTCAAACTGCGAACCACCCTGCAGCTGGCCGCTGATGCGATCACCGGAAATCACCACGCTGGCGACATTGCCCTGCTCCACCTGCGCCAGAAATTCGGAATACTGAATCTCCGGCTGCCCTCGACCACGGGTGGCGAAACTCTGGAATACGCTGATCAAGACGACCAGGATGACCACCCAGAGCAGCATGTTTTTGGCTAAATCGTTCAAGTCAATCTACCTTCGGATACCGGTGATTTTGTGTCCGGCGACAGGTACCACATTACACCCCGTTGAAGTTCCGCGCCAGCAGATAAAGCTCACGGCTGCGCGGGCGTGAAGCCGTTGGCTTTCGAACCGTCACACTGGCGAACCGCGCGCGAATCGCCTGTCTGAGGCCGTCAAAGCCGTCACCGTCAAACACCTTCATCAGCAGACTGCCTTTGGGACGCAAGTGTTGTTGGGCAAAATCCATCGCCAGTTCGTTGAGATAGATGGCCGCCGCCTGATCCGCGACGCCGATACCCGAAACATTGGGGGCCATATCCGACATTACAAGGTCAAGGCTGCACCGCCCCTTGAGGGCCGCTTCGACGGCTTGCAGGCAGGCCGTATCGCGGAAGTCTCCCTGGATGAACGTGACGTCCTTCAACGGCGCCATCGGCAGAATGTCCAGAGCGATCAATGTGCCATTTTTGCCAAGCAGGGGCCGCGCCATCTGCGACCAGCCCCCAGGGGCGGCACCCAAGTCCACCACGGTCATCCCGGCTTTGAGAATCTGATCCTTGCGCTGGATTTCTTCGAGCTTGAACACCGCGCGCGACCGATAGCCAAGCTCGCGCGCCCGTTGCACATGGAGGTCCTTTTCGTGCTCGGCCAACCAGCGGCTGGAACTGGCGCTGCGCTTGCGACTCATGTCAGGCGCACCGGGACCGTGAATCAGTTGTATTCGACGCTGACGATTTCCAGTTCGCGTTCACCACCAGGGGCGCGGACCAGCGCCACATCGCCTTCAATCTTGCCGATCAAGGCCTTGGCCATGGGTGAGCTGTAGGAAATCAAACCGGCCTTGGAGTCGGCCTCATCCTCGCCGACGATTTGATATCGGCTTTCGTCGCCGGTGTTCACGTCCGCCACATTGACGGTGCTGCCGAACACCACCCGACCGTCGGTGGGCAGTTTGCGCACGTCGATGATCTGCGCGTTGCCCAGCTTGCTCTCGATTTCCGCGATGCGGCCCTCGACGAAGCCCTGTTGCTCGCGCGCGGCGTGATATTCGGCGTTTTCCTTGAGATCCCCGTGCGAACGCGCCTCGGCGATGGCGGCAATCACCTTGGGCCGCTGCTCAGACTTCAGGTGCCGCAGCTCTTCTCTCAGTTGCTCCGCGCCGCGCACGGTAATGGGCGTTTTACTCATGACTTCCGTAATCCTGAATGCAAATAGCAAAGCAAAACCCCATGGGTACGATGACCGTACCCAAGCCGGGGTTTCACGCGAAGATAAACCGCTTCGCGGCGCTGATTATCTCTTACTGCGCCGTTTCATGCAGTCGTTGCAGGCGGTTGACTTCCACGTTGCCGATGTGGGCAATCGCCAGCGCCGCCGCCTGCGCGCCGGCCATGGTGGTGAAATAACAGACCTTGTGCTGAATGGCCGCCGCCCGAATCGAGCGCGACTCGTCGATCGACTGCTTGCCCTCGGTGGTGTTGGCAATGAAATGCACCTGGCCGTTCTTGATCATGTCCACGCAATGCGGACGACCTTCCTTGACCTTGTTCACGCGCTCGCATTCAACGCCCGCGGCGCTCAGCGTTTTCGCGGTACCGTGGGTGGCGTAAACCTTGAACCCCAGAGCCGCAAGCATTCGGCCCAGCTCAACGACTTTGGCCTTGTCCGCATCACGCACGCTGATGAGGGCGTTGCCGGTTTCCGGCACCACCACGCCGGCGGCCAACAAGGCTTTGCAGAAAGCCTCGCCAAACTCGGCGCCCACGCCCATCACCTCGCCGGTAGAGCGCATTTCCGGCCCCAGCAAGGGGTCCACGGAAGGGAACTTGTTGAACGGAAACACCGACTCCTTCACCGAGAAATATTTCGGCGTGGACTCTTTCAGCACACCCTGCGATTTCAGGCTGCGACCGGCCATGCAACGCGCGGCGACCTTGGCCAGCGGCACGCCGACGGCCTTGGAAACGAAGGGACTGGTGCGTGAAGCGCGTGGATTGACCTCCAGCAGAAACACCTTGTTGCCCTGCACGGCGAACTGCGCGTTCATCAGCCCGACCACATTCAAGGCTCTGGCCAGCTTCTTGATCTGCTCACGAATCTGGCCCAACACCTTTTCCGGCAGCGAATGCGCCGGCAGACAACAGGCCGAATCACCCGAGTGCACGCCGGCTTCCTCAATGTGTTCCATGATGCCGCCGATCACGACGTTCTTGCCGTCGCTGAGTGCATCCACATCCACTTCCACGGCATTGTTGAGGAAGTGATCCAGCAGCACCGGCGAGTCATTGGAGACCTTGACCGCCTCGTGCATGTAGCGTTGCAGGCCGGCATCGTCGTAGACGATTTCCATCGCTCGCCCGCCGAGCACGTAACTGGGCCGCACCACCAGCGGATAGCCCACCCGCTTGGCGATGCTCAGGGCCTGCTTCTCGGACGTAGCGGTGCCATTGGGCGGCTGCAGCAGTTTGAGTTGTTCGACCAGTTTCTGGAAGCGATCACGATCTTCGGCCAGATCAATCGAATCCGGGCTGGTGCCGATGATGGGCGCGCCCGCAGCCTCCAGATCGCGCGCCAGTTTCAGCGGCGTCTGGCCGCCAAACTGGACGATCACGCCCTTGGGCTTCTCCAGTTCGATGATTTCGATCACATCCTCGAAGGTCAGCGGCTCGAAGTAGAGCCGGTCGGAGGTGTCGTAATCGGTGGAAACGGTTTCCGGGTTGCAGTTGACCATGATGGTTTCAAAACCATCTTCACGCAGCGCCAGCGCCGCGTGCACGCAGCAATAGTCGAACTCGATGCCCTGGCCGATGCGGTTCGGGCCGCCCCCCAGGACCATGATCTTGTCACGATCGCTCGGCTCGGCTTCACACTCCTGGTCATACGTCGAATACATGTACGCCGTGGCGGAAGGAAATTCCGCAGCGCAGGAGTCCACTCTTTTGTAGACCGGACGAATTCCATGCGTGATGCGCGCGCGACGCACGGATGATTCCTTGACGCCAAGAATCGACGCCAGGCGTGCATCGGAAAACCCCAGACGTTTCAGCCAGCGCAACTCATCCGCCGTCAGCGCCTTGAGCTTTTTGCCGGCGAGCTGTGTTTCGGTCTGGATCAGCTCTTCGATCTGATCCAGGAACCAGGGGTCGATGCGCGTGAGCTGATGCACCTCGTCCAGACGCATGCCGGCGCGAAAAGCATCACCGATGTACCACAGACGCTGCCCACGCGGCGTCACCAGCGCTTCGCGAATGCTCGAAAGCGCCTGCTCATCAATGGATGCATGGATCGGATCAAAGCCGGTGCGGCCGGTCTCCAGCCCGCGCATCGCCTTTTGCAAGGACTCCTGAAAGTTACGGCCGATGGCCATCACCTCGCCCACGGACTTCATCTGCGTGGTCAGGCGCGAGTCTGCCTGCGGGAACTTTTCGAAAGTGAAACGTGGGATCTTGGTGACCACGTAATCGATACTGGGCTCGAAGCTGGCCGGCGTCACACCGCCGGTGATGTCGTTTTTCAACTCGTCCAGGGTGTAGCCCACCGCCAGCTTGGCGGCGACCTTGGCGATGGGAAAGCCGGTGGCCTTGGACGCCAGCGCCGATGAACGCGAAACCCGCGGGTTCATCTCGATGACGATCATGCGGCCGTTGTCCGGATTGATCGCGAACTGCACGTTGGAGCCGCCGGTATCCACGCCGATGCGGCGCAACACCGCGAGGCTGGCATTGCGCAGCAGCTGATATTCCTTGTCGGTCAGGGTTTGCGCCGGCGCCACGGTGATCGAATCACCGGTGTGCACGCCCATGGCGTCGAAGTTCTCGATCGAGCAGACGATGATGCAGTTGTCGGCGCGATCCCGCACCACCTCCATCTCGAACTCTTTCCAGCCCAGCAGCGACTCCTCGATCAGAACCTCGGTCGTGGGCGAAAGGTCCAGACCACGGGCGGTGATTTCGTTGAACTCCTCCACGTTGTAGGCCACACCACCGCCGGTGCCGCCGAGCGTGAAGCTGGGACGGATAATGACCGGGAAACCCAGGCGCTCCTGAATGCGCTGCGCATCTTGCATGGAGTGCGCAATGCCCGAACGCGCGGACTCCAGGCCGATTTGGCTCATCGCGTCACGAAACTTCTGCCGATCCTCGGCCAGGTCAATGGCCTGGGCGTTGGCGCCGATCATTTCCACCCCGTGCTCGGCCAGCACGCCTTCGCGCTCCAGATCCAGCGCACAGTTCAAGGCGGTTTGACCGCCCATGGTGGGCAACAAGGCGTCCGGCTTCTCGCTGGCGATGATGCTGGCCACGGACTGCCAGCGAATGGGCTCGATATAAGTGGCGTCAGCCAGCTCCGGGTCGGTCATGATGGTGGCCGGATTGGAGTTCACCAAGATGACGCGATAGCCCTCTTCGCGCAGCGCCTTGCAGGCCTGGGCGCCGGAATAGTCGAACTCGCAGGCCTGACCGATGACGATGGGGCCGGCGCCAATGATCAGAATCGACTCGATATCCTTGCGCTTAGGCACGGGCCTTCTCCATCGAATCCACAAAGCGGTCAAACAGATAATCCAGATCGTGCGGACCGGGGCTGGCTTCGGGATGGCCCTGGAACCCGAACGCAGGTGCGTTTTTCAGGCGAATGCCCTGATTGCTGCCGTCGAACAATGAGCGGTGGGTGACTTCCACCTGCGCCGGCAAGCTGGATTCGTCCACGGAAAAACCGTGATTCTGACTGGTGATGAGCACCCGGCCCGTTTCCAGGTCCTGCACCGGGTGGTTGGCGCCGTGATGGCCGAACTTCATCTTCAGGGTCTGCGCGCCGGCGGCCAGGCTCAGAATCTGATGACCCAGACAGATACCGAACATCGGCTTGCCCGAATCCAGCAACTTGCGCACTGCCTCGATGGCATCACCACAAGGCTCCGGATCACCCGGACCGTTGGACAGCATGATGCCGTCGGGCTTGCGTTTGAGCACCTCGCGGGCCGAAGTATCGGCCGGCACCACCGTCAATCGGCAACCGCGATCAACCAGCATGCGCAGAATATTGCGCTTGACGCCAAAGTCGTAGACCACCACGTGAAATCGATCGGTTTGCGGTGTGCTTTGCGCATTCGTTTTCAGCTCCCAACTGCCCTGATTCCAGCCATAGGCGCTTGAGGTACTGACCTCACCCGCCAGATTCATGCCGGCCAGGCCGGGAAACTCCCGCGCCTTGGCAATCGCCACTTTTTCACTGATACGACCACCGGCGGCGATACAACCGTTCTGCGCGCCCTTGTCGCGCAGGATGCGCGTCAGACGTCGGGTATCAATTCCCCCGATCGCCACCACTTTTTCGGCCCGCAGGTAGTCGGAAAAATTCTGCGTCGAACGAAAGTTGCTGGCCGCGCGCGGCACCTCGCGCAGCACCAAGCCCGCGAGTTGCACGCGGTCGGACTCGGTATCCAGAACGTTGCTGCCGACGTTGCCAATATGCGGATAGGTCAGCGTGACGATTTGCTGGCGATAGGAGGTATCCGTAAGGATTTCCTGATAACCGGTCATGGCGGTGTTGAACACCACCTCACCGCTCACTCGTCCGGTCGCCCCAATCGAATAGCCGTGGAAAAGACTGCCGTCGGCCAGTGCCAGGACAGCGGGTTTGAGGTTATTCATCGACTCGATTCGTTGTTGACAGTTTCGCGCCCTTATCGCGGGCCGCATATGACTTGGGGGGCATAATGCCCCCCAAGCGGAATCGAGCGCCGATTCTACGTTGCCATCATGCGTTCGTCTACGAATCTTTTTCGCCCGGGGGCTGCGGAACACGGACGAAACCGAGCTTTTCCGGCGCTTGGGACTGATCCAGCCGCCTGATGCAAACCCTTTGATCGCGCCACTGCCAGGACAGTGCGGTCTGCGCGCCGCTGGCCAGATCCAGCGCCTTGATCAGATCTTCGTCTGACACCGATTGACCCGCAGCGTTGGTGATCCTGGCGCAAACCGTCACCAGGTCCTGATCAGCGAACAGGGCCGCGCCGTGTTCGGTAGCGGCCAGCAAAGCCCCTTCCTGGTCCAGATACAGCGCATTAATCGCCTGCACCGACAAACCGTTGTGGGTTCGGAGCCGTTCGCCAACCTCATCCCCCACGTGAAGAATCAGCGGTGCATACGCCAGCGCCACGTATCCCCGTTGTGGACCATTTTGGAAATACCAGCAACCGCGGTGGTCACAAGCATAGTTTCGATTGATGGTTTCGATGATCTGCGGCCGCGTGATCAACGCGTCCCTGACGCGCCAACGGCCACGCCGATCAAGCGACAACCAGCCATACAGGTGCGGCACGTTCGGCCACTTCTCCAACGCTCGACGCACCCAGTCTTCCATGCGCTACTCGTCAAAGCTCGGAAAACGCGCGCCGGAGGCCAGCACCAGTTCCGGCGCCTTGGCCGCCAGCGCACCCCAGAACAGCATCAGGATGAACCGCTCCGCCTGCCGCCGGATTTGATCGCGCCGTTCGGGTTGCTCCAGATAATCCATGGAAAAGAACACCATCTGCCGAATCACCGCGAAGGCAATTTCATGCATCTGCTCATCGGTAACGCCCGGCAGCTCCAGCACGCCGAGCAGGTCATCTCTCATGTCGATGGCAATATCCTCCAATAGCTGACGCACCGCCTTGCGCAACACCGGCGAGGTTCCGAACAGCTCACGGATACCGACGATATAAGCACTCTGGTGATCGGTGGTTGAATCCAGCACCAGACTGATGGACTGTCGAATCACATCCTGCGCCTGCTCGATGCGTTGCGCCGGATCGCCGCTGTCGGACAATCGAAACCCATCCGCCGCCGCTTGCAGCCGACGCGCGCGCAAGCCCTGCCGCAAATCCACCCCAAGCTCTTGGATCATGGCCAGGCCAAGTTCGTCGAAGTTCTTGAAATGACGATAGAAAGTGTTGGGATTGAGACCGGCATGGCGCGCAACTTCGCGCAAACCCAGCGAGGCAAGGCTGCGTGTGCTCGCGGCCAGCTCCAATGCCGCGTCCATGAGCCGTTGACGACCCTGCCCTGGCTTGACCTTGGCCTGTCCCGAACCGCTGGATTTGTCAGAAAGTCTCACCATTTCAATGATATGTAACCGTTACAGTGCTTAATGGCACAAAACTGGTTGACAACGACGTATACGCCCGTCTACATTTCACTTCGTAGACGATTGTATACCTACACCCCCGATTCACCAAGGAGCCAGTCATATGAGTGCCAGCAAAGTCTGCCGTCATTCCAAGTCCGAATCCGTCCGCCCGGTTCGTCGGGACCTGCATTTTGATGTCCCTGCCGATCATGTGCACGATTGGGTGGGCGACGGCGGCGTGCATTTCACACACCTGATGAACACCATGTCGCTGGTGATTCCGGTGGGCGAGCGCTTTTTTATCGATGCCGTCCGTCACTATCGTGACCACCTGCAAGACCCCGAACTGAAAAAGGCGGCGACCGCATTCATCGGTCAGGAAGCCATGCACGGCCGCGAACACGACGACTACAACGCCAAAATGTTCGAGCGCCTGCCGTCGGCCGAGGTATTCGAAAAGCGCGTCAAGACGCTGCTGGATTTTTTCCAGAACAACTCGCCCGCGGTTTTTCGGCTGTCCACCACCATCGCGCTGGAACATCTGACCGCCATCATGGCCGACGCCTATTTGAGCGAACCACGGGTGTCGGAAAATGCCGAACCGCGTTATGACGCCTTGTGGCGTTGGCACGCGCTGGAAGAAACTGAACACAAGGGCGTGGCCTACGACGTCTGGGAAGCCACCCAGGGCAAGGGACCGCTGGCCTACGGCGCCCGCACCGTGGGACTGGCAAGCGCCACCGCCATTTTTTGGGCGATGTTCATTCCCCACTTTCTGAATTTCGTCCGTCACGAACGCAAGCTGACCGACCTCAAGGGCTGGCGCTCGTTTTACAGGATGGCCATCGGCGAGGTGGGTTTCCTGCGGAAAATGGTTCGGCCCTGGTTCAACTATTTCCGCCCCGGATTCCATCCCTGGGACGATGACAACAGCCACTATCTCAAGCAGATGGACCAGATCGCCAAGCAGTACAGCGCGCCGGTTTCCGCAGCCGCCTGATCCGGCGGCGCACCATCAACCAGGCCATGGGGCCACCGCCGTCGTCTCCGGCGCCGGCGGTGTCACCGAATGGGCGGGTGGCATTGACGCGCCCATGACCGCTTTGACCACAAGCGCGCTCTGATCAGGGCCAACGCCCGGGACCGCCTGAGACCGGAGTGATTTGACGCGCCTTGATATCGCCGTAGCCGGCTGGCGCTAGAATGCTGCGTCGTTCGCGGCACTTGCCAACAAAACTGATCGCCCAAGCTCCCATGCAGGACCTCCACGCCATTCGGGGCGTTTTGCTGTTCAGCTCCGGGCTGCTGTTTTTCGCCAGCATGGACGCCACCATGAAGTATCTGGTGGCGCATTATCCGGTCCCGGTCGTCTCCGCGCTGCGCTATTTCGTCCACGTGCTGTTGATGTTGGCGGTGCTGGGCCCAACGCGCGGTCGCACCCTGGTCCGAACGACGCGGACCGGCTGGGTTCTGGTTCGCGGCCTGGTCCTGGTCGCCGCCACGATTTTCATGGCGCTGGCCTTGCAGCAACTGCCGTTGGCCGAGGCCACGGCCATTGCCTTCACTTCGCCCTTGATGGTGGCTTTGGCGGCGGGCCCGTTGCTCAAAGAGCATGTGGATGCAACCGACTGGGCCATTACGACTGTTGGGTTTCTTGGCATTTTGCTGATCGCCAGGCCCGGCGGCGAAATGGATTTGCTTGGCGTACTTTACGGCCTGGGCACTGCGGCTGCGCTGACCGCCTACCAGCTACTGTCGCGCAATCTTGCCGCCAGCGAAACCACCATCGCGCTGCTGTTTTACAGCGCGGTGGTGGGCTCGATTGTGTTCGGATCGAGCCTGCCGTTCTATTGGGAAGGCCCGACACCGCCGCTGGACCACCTGCTGCTGTTCGTCTTGGCCGGCGCCTGCGCGGCCACCGGTCATTTTCTGTTCACGGCAGCCTACCAAAGCACCGAGGCATCCGTGCTGGCGCCGATCCTGTACCTGCAGCTGGTCTGGGCCGGGTTACTCGGCTGGTTGGTTTTCAGCCACATCCCACATCTGCTTGATGTGGTGGGCATGTTGGTGATCGCCGCCGCCGGCGTCTGCATCGGACTGCGATCCCACCTCAAGCGCCGTAACGCGACGGCGGCGCTGGATATGGAGCCCTAGTTCGATCAACCCCAGGCGGTCGGCATCCAGATCGGCGCCCCCGTCCCCTGCGTCAGAATCGCGATCACCCAGCCGTTTCGGAAGGTGCGCGGGAACCGCCGTGTTTTGCGCCGCCACAGGCCCAAGGGTCAGACAAAGAACCGATCCAGCACCACCGCGATCCTGCCGCTGTTGACCGCGGCCAGGACCACATCCCGGTCCACGCGCACCCATTCGTAACCACGCGGCGGTTGGTGCAGGCGATAGACCGGATAGTTGTGAATCACGTAGCGCGGTTTGCGATAGGCGTAGGGCAACCGATCACCCACCCGAAAATGGGTTCGCACGAACCCGCGTGGCGGAGCGTAACGCGGGGCGCGATAGGGCCGGGCGTGCCGGTAACGGTCATGACGATGTTGGCGCCAGTACTTGTGTTGTTGCTTGAGCGCGCGACGATATTGGCGCTCAGCCTTGCGTCGCTGCTTTTCCTGCCGATGCTGGCGGGCGTGCCAACGTCGCTCCTGTTCACGTCGGTGACGTGCATCGTGGCGATGCTCAGCCCGATAGCGATTTTTATCCTGCTGCCGATGATGACGCGCATGACGTTGGTGCCGGTCGTGTTCAGGGTCGCGGTGGTGGTGTGAGTGATGTCCGTGGCCGCGATGACGTCCATCGTTGTCATGGGCCATGACCGGCGCGGAAATCAGCACGCCGAAGCTCAGCAAGGCGATCAGCAGGGGTTTGGTTTTCATGAGGGACTCTGGTTGACAAACGTGGGCTCAGATTAGAAAGCCGCGCCTGAACCGCGTCTGATCGCGCCTGAACGCCATGCAAACGCAGCACCCACCGCTTGCATGGCCGAATGGCCCGTCTGTCCGTTGAACCCTGAATCGGTCGTCGGGTCCGCTGCATGATGTGATCCACACCACCGCCCAGTACGGCGCCGGGGAGAGAGAGGATGAAAATGCGAGGAAGCGGGTTCAGCGCCTTGGTCATGATTTCCACCGCTCTGCTGCAAGGCTGCGCCAGCACGCCAAGGCATCAACCGATGGGCCATTACTACAAGCTGATGCAGGACGTCTCCTCACACCGCTCAGCGGTCGTGGTCAGCGCCTGCGCCGAACGTGACGAGCTGGGAAACAACTATTTTCTGCTGGCCCAGGCGCGGGATCGTGCCCGCGCGATGGCCGCCGCCGCGCAAGACCGTCTGCGTGATCGCGGCGCCCCCACCGCGCAGGCGCCGATTCTGCTGATGTGCGGCGGCCATGTTGCCTCGCCGTCGACACCGATTCACTTCGTGGAATTCCGTGCCGATACCGCCGCGCCCAAACCGGGCCGCTTTCCCTACCTTCTGCAAGCACCGCACTCGGTGGACGCCGTGATGGCGCACAGCCTGCATCGACTGTTTGCTGAGGTAGGGCAGCATCAGCAAACGGCGGAACCAGGCTTGCGGACGCAAGCCACCGCCATTCCCCACATGCGCAGTCAGTTGAAGCAGCTTGGCAAGGCATTGGCGGTGGACTACGTCTGGCTGATCTCGGCCCATTCAATGGAAGTCTCGCGCGGCAAGAAGCTCGCCAGCGCCGTGCTCACCGCCGCCGTCACCATGGGGTATGCCTCGGCGATACCGGCTGGCGGCAATGTGCACACCACGGCGTTGATCGATTTGCGCAAACCGAGCCTGATCTGGAGTAAAACCAGCGGCAATCTGGCATCCATGCGTTCGGCGTCGGTCTCGTTCATCGGATCCTCGGTGGACGGCGGACGCACACCCATGCGGGTTTCGCCACAGTGGACCGCAGCCTTGTTCTCTCCGCTACTGAGCGCGCACAGCGCCGATGTTGCCCCCGATCAGCCCAGCATGCTGGCCAGACGGGACACGGAAGTAGCCTTGACAACGGATCATTAGAACCTGCTAGTCGGCAATCCGCTCCGGCAACTCTCCGCCGCCGGTTTCCGGCGTTTCATCCGCGCTTTCCACATCCGCTTCGGGCACTTCGCTGGCCAGGGCCTCCTCGCTGCGCTCAATGCCCAGTCGGTAGGCGGCAAAGCCGGGCATGACGAACTGATTCAGCGCCCGTCCCAGCACCCGACCGCTCACCGGCGCCACGATATCGGTTCGGGCATTGGTCACCGGATTGGTGACGGTGCCCAGCACCTCGCCCTGCCTCACGAAGTCGCCCAGCCCGGCGCGCGAGAACAAAATGCCGCCGCGCTCGGCGCGCACCCAGGTCGATTCGTAATAAATCGGTTGCGGAATGCGCCAGATCAGCCGTCCGCGCGTCATGCCCAGGTGGGTTAGCAGTGACTCAATCCCCTGCACACCGCGCGTCACCTGTCCGGGCTGCAACCTCAGCGGTTCGCCGGCTTCGACAGTGACGGTGGGAATGCCGGCGTCGGTGGCGGCCTGCCGCAAGGTCCCCACTGCGGGAATGGTTTGCAGCACCGCGATTTCACCAAAACCATGCGTCATGTTGGCGATGGTTTCATGGCGCATGTCCGCACGCAGCTGGGAAAGATTGCTGCGATGGAAGGAGCCGGTGTGTACATCCACCAAGCCATTGCATTTGCGAACAATCTGCTCGAAAAACGAGTGGGCGATGCGTGAGGCCAGGCTGCCGTTTGGATCGCCGGGAAATGACCGGTTCAGATCACGCCGGTCCGGAAGGTAGCGCGACCCACGCTGAAAGCCTTGCAGATTGACAATCGGCACACCGACGACGGTCCCTTTCAGGGCTTTGGGGTCCAGGCCATAGATCACTCGGCGCACGATATCGATGCCGTTCAGTTCATCGCCATGCACCGCGGCAGTCAGACACAGCACCGGCCCCGGTTCATTGCCATGCACCACCAGCACCGGCGTGGGCTCGTTCAACACCCCGAAACCGGCGTTGGCGCGCCAACCCATGTGGCGGATCGTCCCCACCGGCACCGAGGTCCCCAGAATCTCGAACGGCAGCCATTCGGACACGTTGTTCTCGAGCGACAGTGCTTTTGGGGATCGTTTGTTGTTGGCGGGCTCGGCCTGCTCAGCGGCGGTCGACGGACCTGGTTCAGGCTGGTCGCCCTCGGCGTCGGTCAGCGCATCGGCGGGCGTGGGTTCTGGTTCGACTTCGGCTTTGGCCGACGCCGCCGGTGTGATCGACGCATCCGGCGGGTTTGCCGGGTCTTCATCGGCGACCGCCGGAACCGGCGCTGCCGCACCCTCGGATTGCGCCTGTTGCCCGCTTGACGCCGATGGCCTTGGCGCCGGCTGCGCTGCGGATTCTGGCTCTGGCAGGATGACCGGCTCGCTGGGCAGCACGCTGGAGGCGTCTGAATTTTTCCCGTCATCGGCGTTGGCGGCGCCGAGCGCAAGCAGCAAGCCGGTCAACAACGAATTGCGTATCAGAAACATGGCGGGCGCGGGCTACAATACATGGATATGAACAAGAATCTGAGCTTGTGGCGTTTGACGGCGGCCCTGATCCTGGGACTCGCCAGCACGCTGGCGACTGCCAAGGGTAAACCCGAATTGGTCGGGTGGATCGAACAGCTGGCCTTTGAAGATCAGGACGGCAACCCCGTTGTGGTCAAGGGAAAACTGGATACCGGCGCCAAGACTTCATCGATTTACGCCACGTCCATCGAACGCTTCAAGCGCAAGGGCAAGCGTTGGGTGCGGTTCGACCTGATGCTGAAAACACTGGATGGCAAAATTGTTCGCGTGCCGATGGAACGCAAGCTGGTCCGGTCGGTAAGGATCAAGGAACACAAGCACAAAAACAATCGCCGCGCGGTGGTGATGCTCGACTTTTGCCTGGGCAATCAAACGCACAGCGCACAGTTCACGCTGGCGGATCGCAGCAAGTTCAATTACCCCGTGTTGATGGGGCGTCGCTTCCTGGCCGGGAAATTCGCCATCGACCCGAGCCGCACCTACGTCACACCGCTGGCCTGCGAACCCGTCGCAACGGATGAGTAACGCCCGCGTCTACTTTTGGGCCGCTGTCTTGTGCCTGGCGGGCATGGCCCTGTGCGCGTACAAAGTCACGGTACTCGGGCTGCCGCTGACACCCAATGCACAAGGCGCGGTATGGATTGTGGAGGCACGCGCCAAATTCCAGGCCAGAGGCAATGTCAAGGCCAGCCTGGCATTGCCCACCGCGCCGCTTGGCTACGAATTACTCGACGAGCAATTCATCTCGCGCGAATTCGGTCTTGCGGTTCAGGAAAAAAATGATCGGCGCCGCGCGTTGTGGTCTATCCGAAGAACCCACGGGCCGCAAACGCTGTATTACCAGGCCACGTTACGAAAGCTCGGCCAACAAAGCGCCGAGCGTGAGTCCAGCCCCGAATACCCGGAACGGCCGCAATACAGCGAACAAATGGGGCCGGCCATTGAAACCCTGTTATCGCAGGTACGGGCGCAATCGGCGGATATTGCCTCTTTCGCACGGCAATTGATCATTCACATGAATCAAAGCGTGAATGACCCTTCGGTCAAAGTTCTGCGCGAGAACGCCAGTACCAACGAAGCCTTTGTCGAGCAATTGGTTTATATCCTGGCCGGCGCCCGAATCCCGGCGCGCGTGGTTTATGGACTGAATCTCAGCCACGGCTTGCTGGAAGGCGAGCTGGAACCCTGGCTGGAAGTTCACAACGAAAAACGCTGGATCGCGTTTAATCCTCAGAGCGGCGAAATCGGATTTCCGGAAAACCTGCTGATCTGGCAGCGCCATGGTGAACAAACCCTGCAAGTGGATGGCGGCAACAGCGAGGAACTGCGATTTTCCGCGCGTTATGACTTGCGCGACGCGGTCGACTTGGCGCGCTCCACCGCCGCATTGCACGACTCGCGAGCCATCGAGTTTTCCCTGCTGGGCCTGCCGCTGCATGTGCAGAACGTTTACGCCATCCTGCTCACGGTGCCCTTGGGCGCGTTTCTGGTAGTGATTTTGCGCAACGTGGTTGGCATTGCCACCTTTGGCACCTTCATGCCCGTCTTGATTGCGCTGGCGTTTCGTGAAACCGACCTGATCTGGGGCATGATCCTGTTTTCCACCCTGGTCGCCCTGGGCTTGGGGATTCGGTTTTATCTGGAGCATCTGAAACTATTGTTGGTGCCGCGGCTGGCGTCGGTTTTGATTATTGTGATTCTGCTGATGCTGATCATCAGCGTCATCAGTCATCAGCTGGATTTGAGCCGGGGCTTATCGGTGGCGCTGTTCCCAATGGTGATTCTGGCCATGACCATTGAACGCATGTCCATCGTCTGGGAAGAACACGGCGGCCGTGAGGCGGTATTGCGCGGCCTGGGCAGCTTGAGCGTGGCGGTGCTGGCGTTTCTCACCATGAGTCACGACCTGCTGGAACACTTGGTCTTTGTATTCCCCGAGCTGTTGTTGCTGGTACTGGCCGCCACACTTGCCCTGGGAAGGTACACCGGCTATCGCTTGACCGAGTTCTGGCGGTTTCGCGCGGCCTTGAAGCCGCCTTCCGGCGAAACAGCGAAATAATCGACGCATGTTCTGGGACTGGCCACGGCGGTTGCGGACTCGCGGCATCGTCGGCATGAACGAACGCAATGCGCGCTACGTGATGGGTTACAACCCGCGCCGGCTGTACCCGCTGGTGGATGACAAACTGCGTACCAAGGAACTGGCCCAGGCTGCAAACATCGCGGTGCCGCCGCTGTTCGGCGTGATCACCTCGGAGCATGAGGCGCAGGGTTTTCTGGACATCATTGGCGACCACCGCAGCTTCGTGATCAAGCCCGCGCATGGTTCGGGCGGTGATGGCATCGTGGTGATCAAAGACCGTCGCGGCGCATCTTTCGTGCGCGCCAATGGCAGCCGCATGTCGCAGGAACAGCTTCGGCATCACATCTCCAACGTACTGTCGGGCATGTTCAGCCTGGGCGGCATGCCGGACAAAGCCATGTTCGAGTACTGCGTCAAGTTCGACACCGTATTCAACGGCGTCACCTTCCAGGGCGTGCCAGACATCCGCACGCTGGTTTTTCGCGGCGTGCCCATCGCGGCCATGGCGCGCTTGCCCACGCGGGATTCCGACGGCAAGGCCAACCTGCATCAAGGCGCCATTGGCGTGGGCATTGATCTGCAAACCGGGCGCACCATGAACGGCGTCTGGCACAACGCGCCGGTTTCGCATCACCCGGATACCGGCGAAGCCCTGTCCGGCATTCAGATCCCGGGCTGGGACACCTTGCTGGATTTCGCCACCCGTTGCTATGACCTGGTCAAACTGGGCTATCTGGGGGTGGACGTGGTCCTCGACCGTGAACTCGGCCCGCTGGTGCTGGAGCTCAATGCCCGTCCGGGTCTGTCGATTCAGCTGGCCAACAAGCATGGCCTGCGACCGGAGCTGGAACGCGTCGCCAAGCTCGAAACCATTCCCGAAGATGCGGCCGCACGCGTCGCCATCGGACTGGATCGCCAGAATCAGGTGGGCTGACAACTTTTGTCACTTTTTGCGATTTTTTGTCAGGGTCTGACAAACTTTGTCAGTTCTGCGCCTCCCCCAAGTATCCACAGCGATGAAGCGCCACCGCCACTCGACCCTGAAAAACCTCCGTTCGGCGGGCTGACCAAGCGCGCCACGACACAAACGGACAAGGACCGCCGATGAACGGATAGTTTGCTGTATTCACTGTATTTTTGACCTCTGCCGCTGCACGACTCTTGCTGCATGCCGGGGCATGGAAAGCATCCTTGGCCAACAATGGAAAATCCGGCTTGCCCACGGCCTGATTGCCAGCCTGATCAGTAGCGCATTGACGCTTGTCTGGAACCCGCCCAGCATCGCAATGCCCTCGGACCCGGCGCCGAGCTACACCACCCACGCCGGCGTCGGAGCCCTGTTCCATGTTCACGCAGGGTTCTCCACCTATACCGGAGAACATCTGTCCATCGACTTCATGCTGGACCGGCCCGACCGCCATCAGACCGTCGCCCACGGCACCGCCGCATCCGAAATCCAGGCTCTGAAACACCAATGCCAGGCTGCCCCCTCCTGCGGCCAGCAGGCATTCGATCGCAAACTGGCGGATTACTACCGGTCGCGTCAGTTGCGCCTGGAAACCGGCCCGGTTCGGCGCTTGCTGGTGGACGTTCCGGCCGTGGTTCGTCAACAACACAAGCAGCTGCGACCGGCGGCACGCGCCATCCGTGCGGTTGCCCAACACAAAGGCAAAGACCGCGACTGGGCGGTGGATGCGGCCATCGCCATGGTTCAGACCAGCCTGCGCTATCAACGCCCGCCACGCATGGAAAACGGCCGCGACACGCTGGGTTTTCTGCCGCCACTGTCGGCGCTGGAGCGCGGCTATGGCGATTGCGATACGAAATCGGCCTTGCTGGCGGCATTGATTCTGAATATAAAACCCGGCCGCATCATCGGTCTGCAACTGCCCAATCACTATCTGCTGGGCATTGAACGCCACCCGCGAACCGGACAGGCATCCATCCGCTATCAGGGTCGGGACTTTGTGTTGGTCGAAGCCAGCGGCCCCGCCATGCGCGCACCCGGACAAATCTCGCCGCAAAGCCGCAAGGGCCTGTTGCGCAAGGACCGGGTTCAGATTCATCACATTCGAATCTGAGTCCACGGATTCACCCGGCGACGTCGCCTTGCTGGATTGGCGGGCGCCTGCCGCTGGCTACGGCTGGCGGGCCCATGGTCAGCGCCACCCCGGGGCGCCGTTGCCGGATTTGGCACGTTGATTGTTAGCCGCGATGGACCTGGACAATGCGAGCACCAATACCGCAGCTGTAAGCTGTAGCGTGACTGCACCCCGGCATCGCACGGCGTGGCGTGCCGGAAAGCAAAGCTTATTCTCTGGCTCAAACCTCACCACGGCCAGCACGTCAGGAGCGAAAACAGGATGCGGATGGAATCAGAAGAACTGGGCCAGGGTTTCATCAGGATTCGCTTGAACGGCCGCCTCAACATGCAGGGCACGCAGGCAGTGGAAACGCAATTCGCCGCGTTGACATCCGGCGAAAAGGTTTTTGCGGCGGTGGACATGAGTCAGGTCAACTTTCTGGCGTCCATCGGCATGCGCATGCTGCTAAGCGGCGCCAGAGCCGCCAACGGTGGCGGCGGCGCGGTGGCGCTTTACGGCGTGCAAGCCATGGTGATGCAAGTCTTGCAAACCTCCGGCGTCGCCAGCCTGATCCCGGTCGAAAGTGATTTTGACGCCGCCAGCGCCGTGCTCGTACGGGCATCAAAGTAGGGATTCGCACCGCCCGCACACGCAGGTTCGCCTTCATGGATCAACGCCAGCTCCGGATTCCCAATCGCCTGGACGCGCTGGTCGAACTGGAGCGATGGGTGGCGCAAACGGCGCGGGCCTGGGCGTTATCCGATCCGCTGAACTTTGCGCTGGACCTGTTGATCACCGAAACGGCAAGCAACATCATTCAACATGGCTACCCGCAAGGCGGCAACGGGCAGATCCACATTCACCTGAGCAGTACCGGCGACCAACTGTGCATCGCCGTGGAGGATGATGGCATCGCCTTTGATCCAACCGCGCACGATGTGCCGCCACCGGCAGCGACACTGGCTGCAACCAGCCTTGGCGGGCGCGGTATCGGCTTGATCAGGCACTTCTCCGATGCGCAATACTACGATCATGCTTCAGGCCGGAACCGGTTGAGACTGCTACTCAAGACCCAACAATGAACTCGCCGCCGGCAAACCTCGTCAACATGCGCCGTTTTGATGAACCCCAGAACCAAACCGATTGATCAAGCCAGCCTGCGTCTTGCCGCCAGTTTTGCGCTGTTTGACGGCGTGCCCGAACAAGCGCTGGAAATGGTTCGGCAACGCTGCCGCATTCGTCACCTTGCCGCCGGTGAGATCTTGCTGGAAAAAGACCAGAGCAATCAAACCCTTTATCTGCTGCTGGAGGGCCAGCTGTCGGCGCGCATCGATCGGGTCGACTCCAAGCAGCGCTTCCCGAGTATGCCGGGCCAGTGCGTGGGGGAAGTCTCGATCGTCGACGGCCAACCCACCACGGCGTATGTGGTCGCCGACCAAGACAGCCGGGTATTGGCCATTGATGAGTCGGTATTGTGGAACGAGTTCGTCGCCTACCCCAGGTTGGCGAGAAATTTCGTGCACCTGTTCGCCAGCCGCTTCCGCGCCAATGTCGAATCCATGCGGCGAGGCCTGGAGCAGCAGTTTCGCTACGAACAGCTACAGAAAGACCTGACGGTCGCGCGCGACATTCAACGCGGCATGTTGCCCCGAATCCCCAAACTGGAGGGCGTGGATTTATGCGCCACCATGATTCCGGCGCAACACATCGGCGGCGATTTCTACGACGTATTCCCCATCACCCCAAACCGTTGGTGCATCGCCATTGGCGACGTATCCGGCAAAGGCATCTCCGCCGCCCTGTTTGTGGTGCGCGCCATGACACAGTTGCGCACCGAGATCCTGAAAGGTCAACCGGTGGAGACCGCGATGGCCGAGCTCAATGCCGTGCTGTGCATTGACAACCCCACCTGCATGTTCGCGACGTTGATCGTCGGCATCATGGACACTCAAAGCGGTGTCTTTGAATATGTCACCGCCGGGCACGATGCGCTGGCCCTGGCAAGGCGCGGCGAAACCTATCAACTATTGCCACGGCCCACGGGCATTCTGGCGGGTATCAGTGAGACCGCCCAATACGAAAGCGCCTCGGTTCAATTGGCATCCGGTGACGCTCTGGTGCTGTATACCGATGGCATCACCGAAGCAATGAACGCCAGCGGCGCGCTGTTTACCGGAGAGCGTTTTATTCAGGTATTGGACGCTCACCGATCCGCCACCGCCGACGATCTGGCACGACAAATCACCATCGCCGTCAAACAGTTCGCCGGCGAAGCGGCGCAGTCTGACGATATCACGATGGTCATTCTGCGCCGCCAGACTGGAGGCTGAGGCCGATCTACCGCAAGGGATCAGGGCATCCGCAGCGCACACTTTGCTGACGGATTCGGGCTAAAGTAACCAGCTGTCAAACCGCTTACCCGGCGGCAATCACCAATCAAGGAAAGCAACACCATGGGCATCATTTCCTGGATCATCCTGGGCCTAATCGCCGGCGCTCTGGCCAAATTCATCATGCCCGGCAAAGACCCCGGCGGCTTGATCATCACCACCTTGCTGGGCGTGGCCGGCGCTTTTGTTGGCGGATGGACCGGGACCGCGCTCGGCATCGCCAGCTTCAATGGCTTCACCCTGCAGGGTGTTCTGGTTGCGACCGGCGGCGCCTTCCTGCTGCTGTTCCTGCACCGCTTGATACGCGGCCGCCTCTAGCAGGAGCACCCGTCACGCAGGCACTCATTGCGGTGGCCGGTTCTTCAGTTTTCTCGGCTGGTCACTGGCATTCGGGGGTCGGGGCGCTGAGGCGCCGTACCAGCGAACGACAAACGCCAGACCTGCGCCAGACGCAAGCCGTACGCCACCGCTGATCGTTCATTTGGCGCAACGAACGCCTGCCCGGCCTGTATTGCCACAGCCGGCTGGCGGTGCGAATACATCATCGGTCCCGACAACGTAGACGCTCGCGAAAGTTTTCTCTAAAATCGCCGCCCCCGGTGATGTAGCTCAGACGGTTAGAGCGCGGCACTCATAATGCTGAGGTCGGTGGTTCGATTCCACTCATCACCACCATCTATTTGATTGTTTTTATTCGTTCTTTTTAGACCTGCTCGTGATCGCGACATGAGCATGGTTGGACGTTGGTGGCACTGTTCAATCGCCACCAAGCGCTCAACGGACTTGAGGCGCTGGCCAAGCAACGGCCAAGGCCCGCCAAAGGCCGGGGCGGCGACGTGCAAAGGGACACATGATCTGGGACACGGCGGGATATTGTGGGATTGGGTGAAACAGAAAGGCACTCAATAACTTAGGCCCGATTCTGGGAGACGCCGTGGGACAGATGGTTTGGGTCACATTTTTGGCGTGAGAACCATCGAAACATCGAAAATTACCGGCAATTAGTTGTTCAAACACTGGTAAAAGTGGCTTCAAACATTGCCAGCGTTTTAGGCGCTGTTGTCCTCTAAGTAGTCGACGAGCAGCGCTTCCAGCTCTTTGCGATCCTTGTCGCTGAGACCCCAAAACGGGCGCGCGGGAATGTTGCCCCAGGGGATTGGCGCGCCTCGGCTTGTGGCGCCGAAGGAACCTTTGGCAGCGCCGAATTGATGCACGGCGGCGTACTCCATCGGACTGCCGATCTCGACGGCATTTGATCCCACAAACCGATAGAAAATTGTGGTCGAAAGCGCGCGTGTTTCACCGATCAACGGCTTCTTGCTACGGCCACTGGAAAATCGGCTGCCGTAGCGTTGAATCGTGACGAGAGAATTCGGCGCCCAAGGTGAACCGTCGGGCGCGCGGCTGATTCTGAAGCGCTCCCTCGTTGAGTCAACGCCGTATTCACCCGCGGCGCGAAGAAACGGGGCCGGATTCAGCCCAGCCTTGATCAGACGATCGAACAAGGCGTTGGCTTCGCCCAGATCGACTTGCACTTCTACACGCATGGCATAGACTCTCCCACAGGTTCTGATGCGTGCATCGGCTCGCTGTGCTCATACCACGGAACGTCCAGGACGTTAGCGCGGGGGCGCTTCAGGGCTTACCAATCCAGAAGGTTTGAAGGGCCAGCGAACGACGCCGCCCGCGGACCTCAAAGGTCGCCACGAAGCGATCCCGCCCCACGGTCCTGATGTAGCGAATCAGCCGCCGGCCAGTATCCGATTGCCCGGCATCTTCCACGACGATATCCTGATCGCCGTGATCAACGGTTGCGATGCTCGCAAAGGTGCACCCGAAGCCGTGACCGCCGTTTTCCCCAAGATCCGTTGTTGCCGGTTCAGCGCGTGCTGGGTTCTTTATTCCGCGCCTTCGATTCTCGCCCAGGTGTCGCGCAAGGTAACGGTGCGGTTGAATACGGGGTGGCCACTTTGGTGGTCGCGCCGGTCCGCAACGAAATAGCCAAGGCGTTCGAACTGAAAGCTTTGTTCGGCTTCGGCATTGACCAGGGAGGGCTCCGCCCAACAGGTTTTGCGAATCTCCAGCGAATCCGTGTTCAGGCTTTGAATCAGGTCGGCGTCCCCTTGGTCGGGTGATTTGTGGCTGAACAGGCGATCATACAACCGAGCTTCGACCCGAACGCCATGGCTTGCCGACACCCAATGAATCACGCCCTTGGGCTTGACGCCATCGGCCGGGTCTTGCCCCAGGGTTTCAGCTTCGTAACGACAACGCAGTTCGGTGATTTCACCGTTACCGTTCTTGATGCACTCATCGGCGATGATCACGTAGGCGTTGCGCAGGCGGACTTTCTTGCCCAATACCAACCGTTTGTATTTCTTGTTCGCCTGCTCGCGAAAATCTTCACGTTCGATCCAGATTTCACGTGTGAAAGGGAGTTCGCGCGCTGGCAAATCGTCTCGGCTGGGGTGGCCGGGCGCTGGCAGTAATTCGGACTGCGTTTCTGGATAATTGGTGATCACCACTTTGAGCGGATCAATCACGCACATGGCGCGTGGTGCGGACTCATTGAGCTGTTCACGAACCACGTGCTCCAGCAGGGCCACATCCACGGTGCTCGCGGCTCGACTGACGCCGACCTTGTCGCAGAACGTTGTCAGCGCCTTGGCCGGAATGCCTCGGCGCCGCATGCCCTGAATGGTCGGCATGCGTGGATCATCCCAGCCCGATACCCGGCCCTCATCGACCAGTTGCTTGAGTTTTCGCTTGCTGGTGATGGTGTAGCTCAGGTTCAGACGCGCGAACTCGTACTGCCGTGGTTTGGACGGCACCGGCAGATGTTCGATGAACCATTCGTAGAGCGGTCGGTGATCTTCGAATTCCAGCGTGCAAATGGAGTGCGTCACCCCTTCGATGGCATCGGATTGCCCATGGGCGAAGTCATAGGACGGATAGATGCACCAGGCATTGCCCGTCTGATGATGCGCCGCTTTGCGGACGCGATAAAGAACGGGGTCACGCAGATTCATGTTGGGCGCCGCCATGTCGATCTTGGCGCGCAACGTGCAAGCACCTTCCTCGAACGCGCCAGCCCGCATCTGTTCGAACAGGTCCAGGTTCTGCTGAATGCTCCGATCCCGAAACCGGCTGTTTTTGCCGACCACGTCGAAGTTGCCACGATTGATGCGTGCTTCCTCGGGAGTTTGATGATCAACGTAGGCCAGCCCTTGCTTGATCAGATCAACCGCCCAGTCGTACAAGGTCTGGAAATAATCAGAGGCGTGGCGCACCTTGCCCTGCACTTGAAAACCCAGCCAGTCCACGTCTTCCAGAATGGCGTCGATGTATTCCTGGTTCTCTTTTTCCGGGTTGGTGTCGTCCAGGCGCAGATTGCAGGTGCCGCCAAACTGCTGGGCAAGGCCGAAATTCAGACAAATGGCCTTGGCGTGACCCACATGCAAGTAGCCGTTGGGCTCCGGCGGGAAGCGGGTCGTGATGCCCTGCGGATGTTCCCCCGCTTGGAGCTGATCGCGGATCAGGTTGCGCAGGAAGTTGGTGGTGGGTTCTGATTCAGACATCGACGAACATCGCTCAGGCGCGCCAAAGCGGCGGAGTATAACCAGTTGCTGATCGATGCAAGCAGCGGCAGTCAACGCCCACATTCGGCGGCCATGTGATCGTTTCCATCCAGCACCATCGTTTGCCGGACTCGAGCATTCTGACTCGCGTCTGGGCGGGCCTGACGTCCAGCAGCGGGGCTGCCGGTTTCAAGCGATGCGCTCAGTCACCGGCGTCGCCTTGCCTGAGTACCAGTTGCATCAATTGCGCGAAGGTGTCGACGCCCATTTTCCGCATCAGCCGGCTGCGATGCGCCTCCACGGTCTTGTAACTGATATCCAGCTCCCGGGCAATCAGTTTGTTGCTCAGCCCGGCAACCACTTTGTCCAGCACCTGCCGCTCCCGAGGGGTCAGGGCTGCCACGCGCTTTTCATAGTTGCCCATGCGACTCTGTTGCGCCCGAAGACGCGCGTCCTTCTCCAACGCCTGACGGACACGCTCCAGAAATTGGCGGTTGTTGTAGGGTTTTTGCAGAAAATCGACCGCCCCACCCTTCATGGCACGCACCGCCAGCGGCACATCACCATGCGCCGACAGAAAAATGATCGGCAGATGCGCACCGCTATCGTTGAGCCGGTCCATCAGCTCCGGGCCGCTCATCCCCGGCATGCGCACGTCCAGCACCAGACAGCCCGGGCGCTGTGCCGAACCGTTCTCCAAAAAGGACTCGGCCGAAGCGAAAGTCTCCACCCGCAGACGAATGGATTCGAGCAGCCACCGCAAGGAATTCCGTACGGATTCGTCGTCATCCACCACAAACACGGTTTGCTCATCAGGCGCCGGACGACTGGTCGCGGTCATTCTATCGGTCCACCGGCAGGGTAAACCGGAAGCTGGCGCCACCATGAACGTTGCGCTCGGCCTTGAGCTGGCCGCCATGTGATTCGATCACGGAGCGGCAGATTGCAAGGCCCAGGCCGATGCCATTGCGCTTGGTGGTGTAAAACGGATCGAAGATCTGCGTCAACATCTTGTTTTCCACGCCTGGCCCGCGATCCGCCACGCACAGCTGAATCCAGCCGTCCTGATGGCGACGGCTGTTCACCTCCAGAAGACGTTGCTGAACCGGCACCTCGTCCATGGCTTCAAACCCGTTCTTGATCAGGTTCAGCACCACCTGTTTGATTTCAACCGGATCCATCATCACCTTTGGCAACTTTGGATCAAGGTTCAAACGCACCTGTGCCTCGTGTTGGCGGCGTTCGAAATCCAGAAAGCAAACCATTTCGGTTGCCAGGGCGTTGAGACAGGTGGATACGGTTTCAGGCTCATGCCGACGTACAAAATGCCGAATGTGTTTGAGAATATCGCCTGCGCGCTCGACGTGCGCGATGGCCTGGGTCATTGCAGAGCGCAGCAGGGCCGGATCACCCTCACCGTCGTCCAGGCGCAGCTGACACCCGTGCAGGTAATTGAGCGTGGAGCTCAAGGGTTGCCCCAGTTCGTGGGCCAGCGCCGCCGCCATCTCGCCCATGGTGTTGAGACGGGAGATGTGCGCCAGCTCCACGCGTTGCTGCCTTTCCTGCTCCTGGATGCGCTTGCGCTCGGTAATCTCCGCCTGCGCCACCACCGCCCCGTAACCCTTGACCGGAATCGGTGCCGCGCTGACGCAAAACCAGCGCATGCGACCGTCCCGGTAGCGCAGCCCCAACTCCACGTCCGAAATGGCGCGATTCAGCCTTGTGGCGCGTTCGCTCGGCAGATCTTCTTTGCTCGGCAAACTGCCGTCGGGATGCACCAGTTCGGCGTCCGGGGTTCTGAGGTCACGCATCAGCATGGCCTGCGCCTGGCGGCTGCTGAAACCGTGCAAGGCGCGATTGACTTCAATCACCTGGCCCTGGTCATCGGTAATCGAAATGCCGATGGGAAAGGTTTCGAACAGCACGCGATACTTTTCGCGACTGGCGAGCAGCTCTTCCTCGGTTTTCTCGCGTCTGGCGATTTGTTCGCGCAGCGCCTGATTGGCCTTGCGCAGCTCTGCGGTGCACTCCATCACGCGTTGCTCCAGCCGTTCGTTGGCCTTCTGCAAGGCCTCTTCGGCCGTGCGTCGTTTGGTGATGTCCTGAAAAATCCAGATGCCACGGCTGACGGGATTTTTCGCGTCCAGTCGTCGTCCGCCGACGGTACACCAGAACAGCTCGCCACTCTTGCGCCGCATCGCCCGCTCGTCCGAGTAGGTGCGATGCGTGATCAGATGACCATACCCGGCCTGACCAATGCGCTGATAGGCCGCCTCCGATGGATACAGAATCCGCGCGCTCTGGCCGTTCAGCTCGCCCGGCGCATAGCCGAACATTTCTTCGAAACGGCGGTTGCAGCGCGAAATGATGCGATGCCGTGTATAACAGATGCCGACGATGGCGTTGTCGAATACCGTCTGATATTCGGCAAGGGCTTGCCGAACCAGGTCGGACTGACCGGCGTCCTCCAGCAGTGCGTCTTCGCTCAGCACCCGTGTGCCCTCCCGCCCGAGCGCCTACCGCCAGGGCCAACGCCTGTTTAAGTTCGGAAAGCGCGGTTTGATGATCCAGCGGTGGATTCTATGGCCTTGGCAAAACCTTGCAAACCGCCGTCGGAACCTGTTCACCCCGCAGCGGCGAACACCCAAGCGGTGAACTGGGTGCTTTCATCGGCTGCTGCCTGCATCCAATGCAGAAATCACTGCGTATAGCACAGGTTCAATGCTTGCCCGGCTTCCACCATTGATGAGCAAACCAAACGGGGGCAGGCCTGCTGCTTCGCGCATCGGAGCCTGGCCGCAAACCCACGCCACGGATCAATACCTGGCCATCAAGACCACGGTCGAGGTTTCGGCTTGGCAAGCACCATACTCGGGCATTGAACACCCAACACAAACAAGAACGCCGATGATCGCCAAACGTCCACCGCCCGGCGCCGGGTGGAAGCACCGTGTTTGCCATGCGCAGTCCGTCACAAAATGCGCAAGCTGAAAATGAACTGGAGAAGAACAATGTTTGCAAGCTGGACCCGGCGGCACACTGGCTGCCATCAAGCGTTCGTGGTTTTTCTGTTGCTGGCATCAGCGGCCGGGCTGAGCGGCTGTCAACTGGTCTCCGGCGCCCCGCCTGAACTGGATGCATCCGCATTCACTGGCTTTCACAAAGGCCTGCATGACTGCCGTGATCGCTATGCGCAAATGGACCGCCGTGTCGACGAGGCAGGCGTGCGTGACGCGGCGTTTTATCGCGTTCCGGGCTTTCCGTACCTGCGCACGGATCGACTGGTCGCGTCCTTCGCCGACGAGGTGGCAACCGTCCACGAAATCGGCTGGTGGCTGCGCCGCATGCGCGAACTCGACCAGGAAGCCCGCGAGTTCGAGTATTACAACCTGGGCCTTAGCACTGAGGAGCACGCCAACCACAGACAGCGCCTGCAGGTTTGCGGTATCGCCCTGACGTCCTTGGAGTTGGCCGACCCGCAGCAATTGAATCACCTCAGAAAAATCGTTCAACAGCCTGATCTGTACTCCGGCGTGGCTCGCTCCGTCGGGTTTTACCCGCTCGTGGTGCCTCTGTTGAAGACAAGGATTACCAACACACGGCGGACGGTGATCGAGAATGCCCGGATTGCGCGCGCCGTTGACCAGAATCTCACGACCTGGAAGGTCAATCCGGTTGCGGATCCAAGCCTGGCTCCGGAATCGTTTGACAAAACCCATCCGGACGAAGTCGGGCTTCCGGGGCTCACGGAATCCGGTTGGCTTGCGCTTGCGGAAAAATTCGCCCCGTCGCTGAATATTGAAACCCGTGGAGATCGGGATCGCCTTGGCAGCCCAGCGTGGAAAGGCGGCCAGGCGGTCGTTGATCTGGAGCGCCCACTGGTTCACTACCACATTGATTTCGCCAGATTCGGCGATCAGAAACTGGTTCAGGTCAATTATTTTCTCTGGTTCGAATCCGATGGAAAGGGCGCCATCGACAGCCTTGTTTGGCGCGTCACCCTGGGGCGCGATGCCCAGCCCATGGTCTACGAAAGCATGCACGCCTCGGGCCGTGATCATCGCTGGTACCCGGTCAGGGCGCTTGAACGACGCCCCGCCAACGGATTCTGGGAACAGGAACCATTTTTCCCTTCCGATACCCACGCGCCCAGGCAAGCAGCACTTCGCCTCAGCGCCGGCACCCATCAGTTGCGTCTGGTCAGCAAAGCCGAACAGGCCACGTCAACGCCAGCAAGGCGGTATGAGCTGGCGCGCTACGAGAACCTGTACCTTCTGCCGACGGCAACCGGCGGCACGCGCAGCCTGTTTGACGAACAAGGTCTGATTCCCGGTAGCGGCAGCAACGACCCGATATGGCTTTGGTCGACGGGCATCAAGAACCCGGGGGCGCTGCGTCAGTATGGCCACCATGCAACCGCCTACATCGGTCGCAAGCATTTCAGCGATCCGCGCTTGTTGGAAAAAGTGTTCGTGCCACCGCAAATGCGCTCCACTGCGGCATTGGCTTCACCGCAATCCGTTCCCGTCCACGTCACTCGGGTGCGTGCAGATGGCACGCCGCATGGCGCCCGTCCTGACCCGGGCTGACCGGCGGTTGCTGGCGGCAGGCGTCGAATACCTTCGGGCACCGCAAACCGAACGCACAACCCTGAACCGGCTCACCCGGCGCCGGCGGCTGACCTTCCAATACCGTCAGCGGCTGGTCCGGCCGGTCGGTCAGTTTGGGTCGCGCCTGCAGCAGCGCGGCTGTATACGGATGCGCCGGGGTCTGTAGCACTTCATGCGTTGGGCCAGATTCGGCAAGCCGGCCGCCATAAATCACCAACAGCTGTTCGCACAGCTCGGATACCACGCCCAAATCGTGCGTGATCAACATGATGGCGACGCCAAAATCCGATTGCAGCTCCCGCATCAGGCTCAGAATCTGCGCCTGAACCGTCACGTCCAGCGCGGTGGTTGGCTCATCGGCAATCAACAATTTGGGCCGACACGCCAGCGCGATGGCAATCATCACGCGCTGACGCATACCGCCGGACAACTCATGCGGATATTGCCGCAAGCGCGTGGCCGCATCGGATATGCGCACCGCATCCAACAGTCGGCCGGACTCGGCAGCCGCCGCAGACGCAGACAAGCCGCGATGCCTGCGTAAACCTTCAGCAATCTGTACGCCCACCCGCAAATGCGGATTCAGGCTGGTCATCGGGTCCTGAAAAATCATGCCGATACGGTTGCCGCGAATGCGGTTGAGCTTGCGTGCGGACAGCTTGAGCAGCTCCTGTCCATCAAACGCAATGCTGCCGGACGCTTTCCCGTTTCGCGCCAGCAGCCCCATGATGGCCAGCGCGGTTTGCGACTTACCACAGCCGGATTCGCCAACAATGCCCAGCGTCTGTCCTTCGTTCAGCGAAAAGCTGAGCCGGTCAACCGCCGTCACCGGGCCGTCCGGGGTGCGGAAACGTACCGACAGCTCATCGACGCTCAGCAGGCTCATCGATCTTTCGGATCCAGGGCGTCGCGCAGACCGTCGCCGAGGAAATTGAGACAAAATAAGGTCAGCGCCAGAAAGCCGGCGGGGAACAACAAAGACCAAGGTGTGGCTTCCATATCGCGCGCGCCATCATTCACCAGTGCACCCCAACTGGTGGCCGGCTCCTGCACCCCAAGGCCCAGAAAACTCAAAAAGGATTCCACCAGAATCACCTGCGGGATCGTCAAGGTGACGTAAACCGCCACCACGCCCAGCAGGTTCGGCACGATATGGCGACGAATGATCTGCGCCGAATTCAGCCCCGCCATTTGCGCGGCGTCCACAAACTCGCGCTTTTTCAGCGATAACGTCTGCCCGCGAACAATGCGCGCCATATCCAGCCAGTTAATACTGCCGATGGCAACGAATATCAGAATCAAATGCCGCCCGAACAAAACCATCAGCAGAATCACCAGAAACATGAACGGCAGGGCATACATAATGTCGACAATGCGCATCATCACCGCGTCCACGCGACCGCCAAAATAACCCGCGATGGCGCCGTAAGTGACACCGATCAAAAGAGAAACGCTGGTGGCCACCAAACCAACCATCAAGGAAATCTGCCCGCCCACCATGGTGCGCACGAATAAGTCTCGTCCGAGATTATCGGTGCCAAACCAGTGGCTGTTGTTCATGCTCGGCGGCGAACCCCATTCGCCATCAAAATCGATGTAGTCGAACGCCCAGGGGCTGAATAGCGGGCCGAACAGAATCAACAGCGTCATCAATATCAATATCACGCCGCTGCTCAGCGCCGCGCGGTTACGCAGCAGGCGACGCCAGGCGTCCTGCCCCAGGCTGCGTCCGGTGACCGCCGCCTCAGTCATGATCCGTCCTCGCACGCGGATCCAGCAGGCCATAAATCAGGTCTACCAGAAAATTGAAAACGATAATGAGGCTGCCGTAAAACACCACCACGCCCATGACCAGGGTGTAATCGCGGTTGAGCGCTGCTTGTACAAAGTGTCGGCCAATGCCTGGAATGCCAAAAATCTGCTCGATCACCACCGATCCGGTAATGACACCCGCCGCCGCTGGCCCCAGATAAGACACCACCGGAATCATGGCCGGACGCAAGGCGTGCCGCAGTATCACCTGCGTGCCTGACAAGCCCTTGGCGCGCGCCGTTCGAATGAAGTTGGCGCTCAGCACTTCAATCATCGATCCACGGGTGATGCGAGCGATGTAGGCGACCTGCGGTGCCGCCAGGGCCAGAATCGGCAACACCATGGTGCGCGGATCCGAAAAGCTCCAACCTCCGGCGGGCAATACGGACAAGATTAATGCGAATAACAGAATCATCAACGGCGCGATGACGAAATTCGGCAGCGAAATGCCGATCATCGCCACCGTCATCAACAAGTGATCCAGCAAGGCGTTCTGCCGGACCGCGGCCATCATCCCCAAACCAGCACCCACCACCAGGGCCAGAGCGATGGCGCTGGCGCCGATGGTCAGCGACACCGGCAAGCCCGCCCAAATCAATTCATTGACCGTGAAATCGGTGTACTGATAAGACGGCCCAAGGTCACCCTGGAACACGCCGCCCAGATAACGCAGATATTGCTGCCACAGCGGCTCGTCCAGATGATAGGTCTGTTCCAATTGCGCAATGATTTCCGGCGGCAATGCCCGTTCCGAATCAAACGGCCCGCCCGGCGCCGCCCGCATCATGAAAAACGCCAGCGTGACCAATACGAATAGCGCGATCACGCCCTGCAGCAGCCTTTTTGGAATTTGCCTAAGCATTAGTGCTCAAGAATCCGCATATCGTGTGTCCGGTGATGGTCCATGATATTGGCCTGCCACCCGACCACATAAGGCTGAACCAGACGTTTGGTGACATAAAAATAAAGCGGCATCACGGGCATGTCCTCCAGCAGTTGCGCCTCCGCTTGCTGCATCAGCGACATTCTTTTTTGCGCATCGCCTTCTCGCGCCGCCGCCTCCAACAAGGTGTCAAAGCGCTCGGAGGCATAGCCCGAATCGTTCAGACCATGCTGTGAATGCATGATTTCCAGAAAGGTATTGGGGTCGTTGTAATCACCGATCCAGCCGGCGCGAAACGCTTGCGTCTTGGCCTTCAGCTGCCGACTCTGCAGATAAACCTTCCACTCTTCGTTGCGCAGCTTGGTGCGCACGCCCAAAAACTGCTTCCACATGGCGCCGATGACGATGGCGATTTTTTTGTGATCTTCACTGGTGTTGTAGAGAATCTCCACCTCGGCCGGGCTTTCCTGCGAATAGCCGGCCTCTGCATAAAGCCGTCTGGCTTCCGCCAGCCGCTGTTCACGAGTCCACGTCGAATGTGCAAGCGGCAGGCTGTCATAGCCAATCACGCCGGGCGGCACCCAACCGTAGGCGACCTGCTCGCCCGCACTCAATACCTTGTTCGCAACCACTTGCCGATCAATGGCCAGTGACAAGGCGTGACGCAAGGCGGGGTTATCCTTGAACGGTGGCTGGGTGACGTTGAAGCCGTAGTAATAAACGCCCAGATAGGTGGAGACGCGAACCTGTTGCGGCAGGTTCTTGCGAATCCAGCGCGCCTGATTGCTGGGGATGGTGGAGGTCCAGTCCAGCTCGCCGGCGCGAAAGCGCTTGAATTCCGAATTCACGTCCTCGGTATTCATGAAATAGACCTGACGGATATGGCCGTTTTCATGGTCCCAGTAATGCGGATTCTGCTCCAGCAATACATGCGACTGCACCACACGCTCGGTGAGTCGATAGGCGCCGTTGCCAACCAGATTGCCCGGCTTGGCGAAGGCATCGCCGTGCTGTTTCAGGCTGGACTGATGGATGGGGTAGGCCGATGCGTGCGTCAGCAAGCCCAGAAAATAGGGTGTGGCCGACTCCAGCCGGATGATCAGGGTATGCGGCTCAGGCGCCTCCACGCCCAGCGCTTCTGGCGGCAGATCACCGGCAATCACGCTTTCCGCGTTTTCGATGGGCGCAAGAATCTGTGAATATTTTGAGCCGGTGGCCGGATCCACGCTGCGCCGCAATCCGGCGGCAAAATCCTCCGCCGTCACCGGATCACCGTTGGACCAGCGCGCATCCGCCCGCATACGGAACGAATAGCGCAGACCGTCCCGCGAGATTTCCCAACTTGTGGCGGCACCGGGCCGCAAACGGCCGTCTGGCGCTTCACCGACCAGGCCTTCGTACAGGTCGCGCAAAATATTCGAGGCGGAGACACTCTGCGCCTTGTGTGGGTCCAGCGTTTCCACCTCTGGACCATTGCCACGCCGAAGCACCTGTTCGGCGGCCAGCACCTCAACAGCAGACACCGATGCCTGCACCGCACTTGCGGTCAGGCAACAGATGATCAGCGGAACGATCGCCGGAATGCGGCACAGGGAACGGAGTGACATTGGCGCAAGCTTGCCATAAGCCCGGCTGCTCGCCCTACCCGACCATGACCTTTGGCAGGTGCAATGCGCCGGGATGATGGCAAAGACTTGACGCATCCGTTTCAGAAGTGGCCACACCCACGGCTGCGATCGGCCCAAAAAACAGGAGGATGCCGTGACCGCACGCGCTTTGGCGCAATCACTGACCGTAGTGTACGGCGCGCGTGCTCCCGCTCGAATCGGCGAAGCGGCGCTGATTCCGGGCTTGTCGGAGCGCCATTTGCGCGACGGCGGTGCGGGCCGCGTGCATGCGCGCTGCGCTCGGGGCGGTGCCGGATTGCCGGTCACGGGCAGGATACCGAACGACAACCCCGCCGCCCCAACCCCCTGGTCGCCCCTGGTCGGCACCGGCGGTTTGCCGGCAAACAAATTCATTGTGATCAAAAGGAACCATGGTGAGCCAAGTCAATTACCCCACTGAAGATCGCCGTTTGTTGGAACAAATCGTTTCCGACCCACGCTTTGGCGCAATCATCGATCTGCCGGTCATCGCCTGGCAGGAAGTATTGATGATCCTGGGCTGCTACGCGGTTCTGCTGGGTTGCGTGGCAGGCTATCTAAGCGACCTGCTGCCGTTATGGCTCACGATTCCGCTCAGCGCGTTCGCTATTTTTGTCGCCTTCACGCCCTTGCACGACGCTTCTCACCGCGCACTCTCCAGCAATGGCACCGTCAATGATATTTTAGGCACCGTTTCCGCCTTCCCCTTGTTTCCAGGTTTCACATCGCGCCTGTACCGCTTCCTGCACATGGAACACCATCAGTACACCGGTATCGAACATGATGACCCGGATGACGTCATGGTAATCACTCCCTGGCCGTGGAAGTTCTTTTCGCTGATGTTTATCGACGTTTATTGGGTGCGTTGGTATCTACAGCGCGGCAGCGAACGAACGCCGGCCGAACTGCGCGGATTTATAATTACTCTAATTGTGGCAGTTGGCTGGCACGTCGCCTGGTTATTATCTCCCTACGCCTGGGAATTCGTATTGCTTTGGTTGATTCCGCAGCGTTTGGGCATTTTCATCCTCACCTATCTGTTCGCCTACATCCAACACCCGGAAGGAGTCGTCCAGCACGAGCGACCGTTCCAGGCCACGCGCATGTATCGCGGCGGCTGGTTGAGTCATATTTTCATGATTCATCAGTCGCAACATTTGATTCATCATTTGTTCCCCGCGGTTCCCTACTACCGATACAACCGCGCCTGGCTGGTGGCCGAGCCGTGGATGCGGCAACGTGAAATCGTCTGGAGCTGGCCGCTTGGAAAGCTGGAACAGCCTGGCCCGTTGAAAGATTCCGAAGATCAGGAACTCAAGGCGCGAATCGAAAAAATAGAACAAGTCTCCGCGCAGGTGCGCGCCTATACTTTGGCGCCCGCCGAAGATAAGTCCTTTCAAAACTATACCGCCGGCGCACACATTGACGTGCATGTAGGTTCCGGACTGGTGCGCCAATATTCGCTGACCCACGCCCCTCGACCGGACGGTCGTTATCGCATCGCCGTCAAACGCGAAGATAAGGGCAGAGGCGGATCAAAATCGGTGCACGAACAGTTTTCGGTTGGCTCTGAAATAAAGATCGGCATTCCACGCAATCATTTTCCGATGTCGGATCACTACCGCAAGGTACAGCTGATTGCCGGCGGCATTGGCATTACGCCACTGTTGGCGATGGCGCAGACCCTGGCAGCGCAGGGTATCGATTTTGATTTTCATGTTTGCGCTCGAAATCAGGAACAGCTTCCGTTCGCAAACGAGTTGCAACAAGCCGGCTATCGCAGCCAGGTCCAAACGCACCTCGATGATGGCGATCAAGCGCAACAGCTCAGCGCACAAAGTATTCCGACTTACAGCAAGGGACAGGGCCTTTATCTGTGCGGACCGCAAGCCTTCATGAACCATGTGATCGGTCTGGCCGAATCACGCGGCTGGCCGCTGGAAGCAATACATACCGAGAGCTTTGTGACCGGCGCGGTGGAAATGGGCAATAACCGCGCCTTCACCGTGGAACTTTCGCGCAGCAACAAAACGCTGGAGATCCCTGCGGAAAAATCGCTGCTGACCGTGTTGCAGGAGAACCGAATCGAAGCGCACGGCGTATGCACGCAGGGTTTGTGTGGCGCCTGCCGTTGCAAGGTCATCCAGGGAGAAGTTGAACATCGCGATGTGGTGCTCAGCGAGCGCGAGCACCAGCAGGGCATCATGACGCCATGTGTTTCACGGGCGGCTGGGGAACGCCTGGTTCTTGACCTGTGATGCGCCGAGCCTGGGCGACGACCCGTGCCCTGCAAGGGGCACGGTGTCAGCCTTTGAGTCCGCCCAGGGCGCGAATCAAGGCGGAAAACAGCGCCGACAGCTCGCCGGTCATCAGTGCGAAATCGGCGTCGAACTGCTCGCTTTGATTTTGCTGGCCGTCCGGTTCATCCCGGTCCTGCTCCATCGCATCGAAACGGATGCGCTTGAGCACGCCCGGCTCGGCCAGGATCAAACGCACCCGGTCATTCCACTTCAGGCCGAGCTGCGTCACCGATTTGCCTTCCTTGAGGTGACGTCGCACATCGTCGCCATCCAGCGCATGGCGCGCAAAGCGAACGGCGGACGGGTCGTCACCGCCGCTTTTCATCTCGCAGTCCTGGTCCAGCACAAAGCCGTCCGAGGCGCGACCGGACAACAGCCATTGACTCATGCACGACACCGGCGACTGTTCGGTACTCAGCGGCTCGATCGCCAATGTGCCAAGGGTTTCGCGCAGCAGCTCGGTGAGTTCTTCGGCCCGTGTGTGGCTGGCGCTGTCGACCATGATCCAGCCGTCGTCGGGATTGATCCAGGCGCGCGTGATCTGGCGTTTGCAGAACGCCTTGGGCAGCAGCTCGTCCCGGACTTGCGCGCGAATTTCGCGCAACTGCTTCTTCCCCGGCTCAAAACCCACACGGCTGGCAAACGCCTCGGCGCGCTCTTGCGCCACATCCTTGACCACCGAGCTGGGCAGAATCTTGGTTTCCACCCCCAATGCGATCAATGACTGCTTGCCCTGCGCGCACACCAGCGCACCATCACCCTGTGCCGGCACCCAGCCCTGGCTGCGCTCGGCCAGACCACTACAAGCCAACAGCGGACGATTGGAAAGCTGCTCTTCCAGCGCACCGGGGGTCAGCGTCCACGGCGCGGTCAGCTTGAAAGCGATGAGATTCTTGAACCACACGTTGGCAATTGCTCGATCAAAATGGGCGGCGATGATAGCGGCGCCGACCGGCGCTGTCGCCATGGCTTGCTGGCGAAGACCAATTCCGACATGGCATGATCAGCTCCACAGTCTGCAACAACGAAAACAGGCGAATTCATGTCCGACTTTCCGGCGATCGAATCCAAACTGAAAACGCTGTTGAATCTGACACGCCGGCCGGTTGCGATTCGTTTTTCCGAACGGGCGCCCGAGGGGATGCCCGCGTTCCGGGGCAAGGCGCCCGCCGGTTGCAGCTTCTGGAAGCTGGCCGCCGAAGGGCGGCGCTTTTTCACCGCCCAAGCGGATCACTACAACTGCGCCATCGGCTGTCACACCCACCGGATCGACCTGCCGCAGGACCGCGCGCCGGAACTCGAACAAACCCTGTCGCTGATGGAGGACATCGGCTATCTGAAAATGGAAGAGGTTCCGGACATTGCGCGGCTGGAACAAAGCCCATCAGTGGTCGAGTACAGCCCCTTGGCGCAGGCCCGGGGCACCCCGGATGTGGTCCTGCTTTGCGGTCACCCTCAAAGCTTGTCGCTGGTGCAGGAAGCGGCCTGGCGCATTGGCGCGCAATCGCCCTCGGCGCTGTTCGGTCGCCCGACTTGCATGGCGCTTCCAGCCGCCATGCGAGGCGAGGTTGCGGCCAGCACCGCTTGCATCGGCAACCGGGTTTATACGCAAATCGACCAGCAGGATCTGTACATCGCCATCGGCGGCGGTAATTTGGACGCCATCCTTCAAGCGCTGGTGGTGATTGTGGATGCCAACCAGAAACTGCGCGACTATCATCAGGATCGCGCACAGAATCTGAGCCAGGCCGCGACATGAGCCAGTGGCTGCTGGCGCTGGTGTTGTGGTTGCTGGGCCACTGGCTCCGATGGAACGCCGCGCTGCGCCCGCGATTGCGCGCGCAAATTACCCATCCGGTACGCATCAACGTATGCAGCGATGATGGAATTGCACGGGTTTACGTTTTTGCCAATCGCCGGATCAACGCCCAGGGTCAGCGCGATGCCAGCGCGCAGGCAACCCTGGCGTTCGCAAGCGCTGGGTTGGCGCTTCAATGTCTGCTGTCCACGCAACTTTTCCGACATGTGACCGAAGGTCTGCACAACGACCGCATCCGCATCGAGGGTGACGGGCTGTTGGTTCTCTGGTTCCAGGGCATGATCAACCAGGCGCTGCCGCTGGTCGCCGTGCCGCGCTATGCCAGCCGCTTGCCCAACGCCTATGTAAAAGCCTCGGACGAGATCATCGCCGCCGACCGCATCACGCGCGAACCGGTTTCCGACACCCTCGACCCCAACTGGACCGGCGCCGCCCAGGCGCGTGAAAAAATCATCATGCTGCAAGCGGCCAAGGGCAAGCCGATCCCGCCGTTCTAGGCCATCACCATGAACCGGATTCCGCAACTCAGCGATCAGACCCGAGGCTGGCTGCGCTTTATCTGGAAAAAAGCCACCACGCCGGACGACTGGTCCATCAACGGTGAGCCGCATCCCTGGTGGGACCGAACCTCCACCGCGCCGATGTGCAGCTTCCCGAGGTTTGATCTGGGTGAAACCGCCTACATCCTGCCGGTGATCGCCGACATGACGCCGGCCTGGCGCGAGGTCTACAGCCGTATTGCCGATGAGCTGGTGGGTCGTCACACCACGTTCTGGGGCGCCATCGACTGGCTCACCATGATCGGCAATGATCCGGATCAGGCCAATTATCCGGAGCAATGGCAGGTATTTCTGCCGGAGCGTCTGCGCGGCCGCTACGACGCGCCCGGCTGGGTCGCCAACGGCGTTGCCCCCTGGGGACTGCAACCCGATCCCATTGGCGCCGACGGCAATCTGTTCTTTCGCGGTTTTCTGAATTTGTTGCTGTCGGTGTATCGCAGCGTTTCGGGTGACGAAAAATGGGAGCAGCCGTTCGCGGTCGCGGGTTACCAGAACCGACGCTTTGATTGGACGCAAAGCCAGATCGTGCAGTTCATGCACGACCAGTGGCGTGAGCGGCCGCAAGGCATGCAGTGTGAAAACACCAAGATCTGGCCGTTCTGCCTCAGCGCTGCGGGCCTGGGCATGCAACTCTATGATCGTGTCACGGACGGCAATTCCCACTGGGTTTATGACCAGTGGATTGACTATGCCAAGAAACATTTTCTGGTGACCAACGGCGATGGTGACCTGAGCATGTTCCCGATCTACTACGACCCGCTGAAGGATGTGGTGTGCAGCTTCCCGGACCCATTCGTGGCCTTTTCCGCACTCATCGCAACGCCCTATATCGTGCCGCAGGCGCCGGAATTCGGTCGATACCTTTACCAGCAGGCGGTGAACAAGCTGGGCTGGAATGACCCCAAAAAGCCGGTCATGGATATCATCCCCGACCCGCGTTTTCTCACCATCGGCCTGTTGGTGGCGCGCGATCTGGGCGACGACATCACCCAGGCGCGGCTCAGAGAGCGCTTGATGCAACGCGCCGATCCGCGCTGGTTCGGAGACGAATCGGCACAGTTTGGCTATTGGTTCGGGCTGGACGAGCCCTATCCGCGCGGACAGCTGTCCGCACTGTTGATGGTGTGTGAAGCCGGCGAACCCGGCGCCTGGTCAAAGGCCTTTCGGCAACCGAACCGGGAAAAGTTTCATCAGCCAACGGTCGAAGGCATCGACTATCCGGCGCTGGACGTACAACGCGCCTGGAACGATGGTGATCGGCTCTATCTGGACATCGACGCCGGCCTGCCGTCGCAGCGCGGCGCGGATACCGAGTTCCGTGTGACCCGGATTCCCGCCGCTTGCCAGCCGCGCCTGCGTTGCGACGGCGATGATTACCCACACTGGCAACGCGTGGATGACACCACCATCGGCGTGCGTTGCGATATTTCAAAGCATCGCTTCGTGATGGATTTCAGTACCGCCGGGCAAACCCAAGGCGCCAGCAGCCACGGCGAATCAACAGCGGTCTGGACAGCAACCAGCGGCGTCAGCGCCGGCCCGAGGGTTTACACGCCGCAAGCTTCTGGCGGCTGCCCCTGCTGCTGACGGTCACTGAATCATCGCCGTTGCACGGGCGATGCGTTCGGCCTGGATGCGGTTGAGGTTTCTGAAAATGGTGGCGGCGATGCGTGGATAACGACGCCGCAGCCGTTCCAGATCCTGCGAGTCGAAACGCAACACCCGCACCGGCGACAGGCTGGTGACGTTGGCGGTGCGGCGTTGACCGAAATAACCCGCCTCACCCATCACCGCGCCACGGCCCAGGGTCGCCAGTTCCTTCTCGCCTTCGGGACGTTCGATCCAGACCCGAACGACGCCGTCGATCACCACATACATATCCCGCGCAAAATCGCCCTGGGTAATCACGCGTTGATCGGCCTGGAATTTTTCCAGATTGGAGGTGAGCGCAAACACCCGGGCCTGGCGCAGACTCAGACCCGCCAGCATGGGAATGGTGTGTTGCGGTGACTGACCCAAGTCCAGTCGCAACAAGTCCCACAGGGTGACGATGCGCAGGCGCGAACCCAGGGCAGGCGTCAGCGTGATTTCCGAAATCCAGGCCAGGAACAGCGTGGCCGAGGCAAGCAGACCGAACTGCACCTGCGTGCGCATCTCGGACACCGCCAACACCAGCAGACCCGAACACAGGGCGATGGTGGTCAAGGTCACCGGCCGCAAAGTGGCTCTCAAGGCGCTCAGCGCGGCGCGCTTCTCGCTGCCGGTGGCGCGTGCATCGGCATTGAAGCGCGCCAGATAATGCACCGTATCGTCCACCGCCACGCCCAGCACGATACTCGCGATCAGGCTGTTGGTGGGATTCAGCGGGATTTCCAGAATGCGCAACAAGCCAAAATAGATGGCGATGGGCACCATGTTCGGCAACATCGCCCACAGGGCGGCGGTAATCGAGGTGAACATCAACGACAACATGGTCAGAATCGCCACCCCGGCCAGCGCCAGCGACATCCATTGACCGCGACCGATCTGATTGACGGTGCGCGTGGCCAGCACCGCGCTGCCGGTAATCCTTGCGTTCAGCGGTGGCTGAAGTTGCGCAAGCCGGGCTTCCACGCGCCGGATGAACTCGGTAATTTCCACCGAATCACCCGAGGTGATGCGCACGCTGACCAGCGCCGAGCGAAACCGCGCATCCACCATGCGCCGCACCTCATCGCCGCCAGCCAGCACCAACAGCTGCTTGACGGTGGCGGCCTGATCCGGCACCGCGAAATACTCCACGGCGCCTTCATTGAGGCTTTGGTTGATCAGCTTGAGATGATCTACATAAGACACCGCCTGGCCGACTTCGGGCTGTTCGCGCAGCCACTGCGTCAGGTCCTCGATGCCGCGAATCAGTTCCGGATTGGTCAGCGCATCGTTGACATAGGTGTCGATCAGCACGGTGACGATGGTGGCGCCGCGAAAGTGCTGGTTGATGGCGTCATACTGCTGACGCACCGGCGAGGATTCGCGGAACGCCTTGACGTAGTCGGTCCCCACTTGCAGGCCCGACGCCAGCCACAATCCCACCGGCACCATACAGATGGCGACCCAGACGATCAGCCCTCGCCAACGCATGTCAAAGACGGCAATCTTGCCCGCCCATTTCTTCAGCAGCTGTTCGCCCCAGCCACGGCGGCGGGCGGCGCAACCCAGCAGGTCCAGCATCGCCGGCAGGAACAGCAGCACCAGCAACAACAGAAAACCGATGCCGAGGCTGGACAGAATGGCGAACTGACGAATCGCCGGCAGCGGATTGATGTTGAGCGCCAGAAAACCGGCGACCGTGGTGGCGACGGCCAGCACCAGAGCCACCGAAATTCGCGATACCACGTCGATGGTTCGTTTGCGGCGCGCCATCGGGTCTGGCGCATCCGACGAAAAATAATCCGACAGCAAATGCACGCAATAGGCCAGCCCCAGGGTAATGACCAGGGGCGGCGTGATCACCGTGACCAGATTGATGGGGATGTCCAGCATCACGGCGCTGGCGCCGGTCCACAGCAATGCGATGCTGATGGTCAGCACCACCGCGAACGTGGCGCGAACGCAGCGAAACGCGAACAACAGCAACACCACGATCAGGCCGTAAATGGACGGCACCGTGATCATCAAGGTTCGCAACAGGGCATCGGTGCTGGCCGCCTTGATCACCGGACTGCCGGTCAGTAGAACCTCCGGACTGCCGGTGATGTCCTGCGCCATCTCACGGAACTTCTGCGTGTAATGCTCGCTGCGAAATCGTTCCTCACCCACCTGATCCAGGGCGATGGCAAACATGGTGTAGCGACCGTCAGCGGACACCAGACTGCCGCTGTACAGCGGATTGTCACGAATCTGCTGCTCGAACTGAGCAATCGCCTCCGGGTTGTTCACCGCCTGCCGCGTGAAACTGCTGATATCGATATCCAGGCCGGTCGCCAGCAGATTGGGTGCGGTGCCCAGCGAAAACACATCGCGCACCCCCGGAATCTGGCTCAGGCCGGTGGTGAGCGCTTCGATCCGCGCCATGTTCTGGGCGGTAAACAGTGGCTCCAACCGCAAGGCCATGAGTACGGCGTCGGTGTCGCCAAAGGTTTGGCGGACCTTGTCGAACACCTGCCGATCCGCACTGCTCTCCGGCAACAGCGCCTCGGTGGAAGCGTCCACGGTAAAGTTGAAGCTTCTTGATCTGACGTCGTAGACCTGCGTTGCTGCCAGCGCACTCAAAGCCAGGACGCACAGCACCGACCAGCGCGGCTGCCGCGCGATGCCGCGGATCAATGCCTGCAACCAAGTCATGGTTTAGCGCTGGCCGGCAAGTCGGTCTTAGCGGCCCAGATGAAAGACGCTGGGACTGAACAGGCGCTCGGCCAGCTCCTCGCCGGCACGCACATCGGTAAACTTCAGGACGGTTGAACTACCTTTCTGGAGATCTTCGATCACACCCTCGGACAAGTACCAGTGCGGCCCCGACTGCGTCAGGTTCTGCGCCTGCCCAGTGAAGCGCTTGCGTACGCTGTCCGCCTGCAGAAAGTCGACTTGCAGCATCATGCAGCTCTGCTGGTCGATCCACGCCCTGAGCTTGTCGTAGCGTGACTGCTGCATCGGCTCGGGCGCCAGGTTTAGAACCCATTGCGGCCGCGATTGCAATTCTTCCTCGCGCTCGAAGTTCAGCTTGCCGCCGGTGAAGGCGTAACTGATCTGCTTCAGGTCCGCGTAGGTCAAATCGGTGCCGAACAGCGACGTGTCCTTCATTCCACCGGCAATGCGGCGCACCCTTTTCAGTGACGGAATATAGATGAACTTTTCTTCCCGGTCCGCCTCCTTGGCCTCGCGCAGCAAATAAGCCGCGCCGTTCATGTCGGCCGGCGCATCCAGCTTCATGGTCGCGCGGATCAGACCGTCCTCCAGTTTGCCGTAGAGCCGGCCCTTCATCTTGCGTTCGCCGCCCGCCGGATCACGCGCGATCAACTCGAAGGTGCGTACCTGCACGCTCTCCGGCAGATTGGCGCGCATGCAGTCTTCGATCTGCTGCAACGGCTTGGCAGCCAGTGAGAATGGAATCAGCAGCAGCAATCCTGCCGCGATGCGCGCTAACGTTACCGGCCCACGAACCTTCATCATCTGCTCCCAGTTCGCCCTTGTTTCTGCCGCCCCGACGGGCCTTCATGCTCGGCAAGTCTAGCCCAAATTCGCAGGCGCATCGCCAATATCGCCAAACTGGCCGGTCAACCGCTGCGCGTGCGCAGCCGCACCGATCCGTTCGAAACTTTGCGCCGCCTGCCGCAGCAAGCTCAGACGCCGGGTTTGATCGCCGACATGGGCAGCACGACGCTCCAGCATCCACGGAATGAAACTGACGGCGCCGGTCTCGTCGATCAGTGTCTCGCAACGATGCAACAGCTGCCCAAGATCCCACTGCCGCAGCTCCGAAGCCGGCAATGCCAGCGCCGCCACCGATGCGCGAACCTCCCACAGCTTGGTGCCGAACCGCTGAGCACGCATCAGCGCCCGGCGCAGCACGCTGGCGGCTTCGGTCACAGCTCCGGCGGCGATCAGCGCCTCACCCAATACCGCCAGATAATTCGGTTCAAACTGGGGCACGCCGCCGTCCTCGGCCACCAGGCGCCGGCCTTCGCGCAACACCAGCAAGGCCTGATCCGGCTCATCCTGCATCAGCCAGGCCAAACCCATGGCGCGGGTGGCGATGGCTCGAAAATAGGCACTGCCGACCACCTTTGCCTGCTCCATCGACCGGCGACCTTCGGCCAGCACATCCATCGGCTCGCCGCCGAGCCAGGCCAGCTCCACCAGATACGCGTGCAGCCAGCTATTGGTGCGACCTTCCCGGTCGGCAAAATTGCTGGCCTGACGCAGCTCCTGCGCGCCTCGATCCAGGTCGCCAGTCCACAGCAGGAACAGGCCACGCACGCCGCGTGACATGTAATTGTCGGCGTCGATCGGACGCGCCATCCACTCGATGCCGCCGGCCCGATTGACGGCCTCCAGCCCGGCCTGCGGTTCGCCGACGGCCAGATGGGCAATCAACATCTGCACCCGAAACCGATCCACCAGATCCGCCAGGCCGTGCCTGAAACAATGTTCGGCCGCCTTTTGCGCCAGACTTGCCGCTTCGTCCGCGCACCCGGCATGCAGTCGCGCGGCGCTGTACGACAGCCACAGCTCCGCCAATTCCTCGGCCTGGTGGTGTTCGTCGATCAGCAACAAGGCCTCCTGATAGGCGCGATGAACGCTGCCCGGATCCAGGTTCCAGAACGGCGTCATGCGGATATAGCCGGCGCGCGCGGCCACGCGCAGGTGACGAATCTCGTCCTGATGATCTGCGGTCTGTTCCGCCGCCCGGTCCAGATGCTTCAGCGCCAGCCGATATTGCTCGGCGCTTTGGCGCAAGTCGAGCGCCACCGTCGAACGTGCGGCCTGCAAGTTCCAGCGTCCGGCTTCATACCAGTTTTCCGCGCAAGCCCAGTGGTGGGCAACATTGGCCGCGTTGGCACTGGACTCGCCGCCGATTTGCAGCCGCTGCGCCAGCGTCTGCGCCAAGGCTTCATGGGTTTGCGCGCGGGCGCGCTGCAACTGCGTTTCGTACGCAATTTCCTGTACCAGCGGCTGCACGAAGCAATAACCGCTGCCACTGGCCGCGATCAAGCCTTCGGCTTCCAGTTCGATCAATGACCGATCAACCTTGAGCCTTGCATCGCAGACTTGACGCAACAAGCTCGATTCAAACTCCGGTCCGATTACCGCGGCGGCGAACAGCAACTGTTTTTGTGCGTCCGCCAGGCGGTCCAGGCGGGCCGAAACCAGCGCGTGCACGGTGTCGGCGATGGGCCACCGATCCATGGTTCGGACCAACTGATAGTCGCCATGGACACCGCGCAGATAGCCGGATTCGGCGAGGCTGCTGATGGCTTCTTCGACAAAAAACGGATTGCCGGCGGCACGTTGAATCAACGGTGCACAAAGCTCGGCGAGGCTGGCGTGCGTCCCCAGGCGCTCGTGCAGAATCTGCGTCATCGCCGCCTCATCCAGCGGCGGCAATTGCAGCCGCGCATCCAGCAGGGCCGCGACCCCGGTGTCACGAAACTGCGTCCGATAATTGATCAGCAGCAAGGCTTGACGCTGACGCAACTGGGCCACCAGGGTCGGCAGAAATGCCTGGCTCTCGGCGTCGGCGAACTGCAGGTCTTCCAGAATCAAAAGCTGCGGCGCCTCGCCCTCGGGTAGATGTTGCGCCAACTGCTGCAGCATCGGCGCGTGCATGTTGCGCACGGTTTCCGGGTCCAGGGCGTTGGGTTCGGCAAGCTGCAGAAAGTCCTCGACAAAAGCCACCATGCAGGGGTCCATGGACGCCTTGGACAGCATCTGGCGAACGCGCCGGCGCGATTCGGCCAACGCCATCTCGGGCGCAAGGCCCAGGCGTGACGCCAGCCAGCGTCTCGGTATCGCCATCGGAGATTGGCTGGCATAGGCGGTCGCCGCCGCCGCATGAACCTCAAAACCCTCGGCTTCACAGGCGTTGGCGAACTCGTGACACAGACGCGACTTGCCCATCCCCGCATCGCCCACCACCGCGACCACCGCACCGTTTCCGGCTTTGACCTGGACGGCGAAATGCCGTAGCCGCTGCAGTTGCGCATCGCGCCCGACAAAGCTGGAGGCGCCGCCGGCCAGCGAGCGGGATAGCCGTGTCTTGCGCTCGCCCTCGCCCAACAGCTCGAACACCTCCAGCGCCTGGTCGACACCGGCGACCCGAGTCTCGCCTAGGCTGCGCAAGCTCAAATAACCTTCCTGCAAGGCCGCCGTGTGACGTGTCACCATGATGCGGCCGGGTTCGCAAAGCTGCTCCATGCGCGCCGCCAGATGCACCGTCAGACCCTGCGCGGTGTAATCCATGCGCAGATCATCGCCGATACGGCCAACGATCACCTCGCCGGTATTGATGCCCACCCGCATCGACAGGTTCAAACCCTCGCGCAAGCGCAAACGGTCGGCGAAATCGCGCACCTGCGAGCGCATTTCCAGGGCCGCCAAACCGGCGCGCAGCGCGTGATCCTCGTGCGACAACGGGGCGCCGAACAAGGCCATGATGCCGTCGCCGGTGTATTGATTGATGGTGCCTTCCAGACCGTGAACCGCGCGTGCCAGAATGCCGAAGAACTGATCCAGAATGCGGTGCCAGTTCTCCGCGCCGGCCTCCAGCGCCAGCTTGGTCGACCCCTTGATATCGGCAAACAGCACGGTGACCCGTTTGCGCTCGCCCTCCATCGCCGATCGGTATCGCAGCACCTGTTGCATCAGATGCGGTGGCGCGTAGGCGGCCTGTCTGGAGGGCGTCACCGGCTCGGCGACCGCCTCTTGCATCGGCTTGCCGCACTGATTGCAGAACCGCGCGGCCGCCGGGTTATGACTGTGACAATGAGAACAATCGCCCATGGTGCGATGATACGTGGGTATTCGTATTCCGCGCCCGCAAAACATGAACCTGGTGATCGGTGCCGGCGCCGTTGGCACCATTCTCAGCGCTTACCTCAGCCTTGGCCACCAGGCGCCGAAGTTGTTCGTGCGCGACAAGGACAAGCAGCGGCTTCAGTCCTTGGCCGAGCTCAAGGTCAGCCACGTCGCCTCCGGCCGTGCCGGCATACAGCTTCCCAAGCCGGCGCTCAGCACCTCGCTGGACTTGGGCGACACGCGCTTTGTGTTTTTGTGCGTGAAATTTCCGGACTTGGACCCAGTGCTGGATCAGCTGCCGCATCAGATTCCCGAAAACTGCGAGATCGTCTCCACGCTCAACGGCGTAGCCGCGGTCCGTCATATTCGCGAACGATTCCCTCAGGCGCGCGTCACGCAGATGAACGTGATGTTCAATGCGCAGTTGATCGAGCCCTTGCACGCCCGCATCACCACCCGCCCGCAAGTGGTGATCGATCGCCAGAACCGGGCGCTGGCCGCGCTGTTCGACGACAGCGGCATGCAGGTGTTGCGAGGAAACGGTGAAGCCGCCGCCTGGGGCAAATTGCTGATCAATCTGGCCAACGGCCTGTGCGCGCTGACCCACACCACATTCAAGGATTTGTTTTTGCCCGGCGATCTGAGACGCTGTTACGCCGCCGTGTTCGAAGAAGCCATGCAGACCCTGCGTGCGGCTGCGGTGGATTATCAATTCCCGGTCCGCTTGCCGCCGCCGCTGTATCTGGCATTGCTCAAACGCGGCGGACCATTGCCCTGGTGGTTCGCCAAATACCGCAACGGCCTGCGCGATGGCAGTTATCCGTCCATGGTGGCGGATGTGGTGGCGGGTCGCCCCACCGAAGTCGATCAGCTCAATGGCGAAATCGCGCGGCTGGCGCAAAGCATGGGGCGCAGCGCCCGTTTGAATGAAAAGGTCGTGCAGCTGATACAGGATCTACAAGAGCAGCATCCGCCGCGCTATCTGCGCCCAGAAGCGCTTCTAAAAGCACTCAACGATTAATAAAGATGTCATCGCTAGATCAATTGCCGCGTGAACCCGGTTTTCCAGCCCTGGGTTCGGATTACGGCAGCTTTGTCCGCCCGGAACCACTGCCTGAACCGCGCCTGTTGCACTTTAATCAGGCGCTGGCTGAGGACATCGGGTTGGATAACAGCGTGGCGACGGACGATGCTTTTATCGCCGTGATGTCCGGCAATAGCGAACTCCAGGCCGGCGCCAGTTTTTCCAGCGTTTATGCCGGCCATCAGTTCGGCGCCTTCGTGCCGCAACTGGGCGATGGCCGCGCACATCTGATCGGCACGATAAAAACACCGGCCGGCGGGGTGGCGGAGTTGCAACTCAAGGGCGCAGGCCGCACGCCGTATTCGCGCTTTGCCGATGGTCGTGCGGTGTTGCGTTCCAGCATCCGCGAATATCTTTGCTCCGAAGCGCTGCACGCATTGGGCATTCCCACCACGCGCGCGCTTTGCCTGCTCGGCTCGCCCTTGCCGGTGCAGCGGGAAACGGTGGAAACCGCGGCGGTGGTGTGTCGGGTCGCGCCCAGTTTTCTGCGCTTTGGAAACTTCGAGTTCTTTTTTTATCAGCAGCGCTATGACGCCCTGCAGCCGCTAGCGGATCACCTCATCAACGTTCACTTTCCGGAGCTGGAAAGCGCCGAAGATCGCTACAAACAATGGCTGATTGTTCTGGTGGAGCGCACCGCCAAGCTGATGGCGCAATGGCAAGCGGTGGGTTTTTGTCACGGCGTGATGAATACCGACAACTTCTCCGCGCTGGGGCTGACGATCGACTACGGTCCGTTTGGCTTCATCGACGGTTTCAAGTCGGACCACATCTGCAACCACTCTGACGAGGCCGGGCGCTACGCCTACGATCAGCAGCCGCGCGTGGGTTTCTGGAATTGCTCGCGCATGTTGCAAGCGGCGATGCCCTTGCTGGGAGAAAACCCGGATCAGGCGCTGGAAGTGGCGCAAGATGTGTTGGGCCATTACGCGCCGGTTTATACCGGCGAAGTGCTGAAGAACTGGCGCGCCAAACTGGGCCTGCGTGAAAAACGCGAGGAAGATCGCGACCTGGCCAACGCGTTCCTGAATATTCTGGATCGCGGTCGTAACGACTTCACGCGTTGCTTTCGCGCCTTGTCAAAAGTTTCCAGCGCCGGCCAGCAAGCAGGCCCGCTGCGCGATCAGATCACCGACCTGCCAGCCTTCGACCAATGGTTGAAGGACTACCGCGCACGTCTGCAAGGCGAGGCTTCGGACGATGCCGCGCGTGCCGCGCGCATGGATGCAGTCAACCCCAAATTCGTGCTGCGCAATCATCTGCTGCAGGCCGCCATTGAAAAAGCGGAAACCGGCGACGCCGGTGAAATCGGCACCTTGTTCGACATCATGCAGCGACCGTTTGACGAACAAGCCGAGCACGCCGCTTATGCCGATCTGCCGCCGGATTGGGCGCAGCAGATCAGTGTGAGCTGTTCGTCCTGAACGGTGTTGGCGCCGCGCACGCACGGACAAATTCTGCAGGCTGATTTCCGGCCCTATCCACTGCTGTCCAATGCGCACCTGCAAACGGTGATTCCGGCCAAGTTGCGGCCAACGCCAGCGCTGCAGTGGCGGATGGAGCGTTGGGAATTGCCCGACGGCGATTTCGTTGACCTGGGTTGGGCGGGCAGCGATCAGCCGGATGCGCCGAGCGCGATTCTGATTCACGGTCTCACCGGCGGGCTGGACTCGAAGTATCTACGCGGAACCGCGTTAGCGCTGATCGATCACGGATGGCGTGTGGTCGCCTTGCAACTTCGCGGTGGCGGCGAGCAGCCCAACCGCTTGCCGCGCAGCTACCACCACGCAGATACGGCGGATCTACGGCGTTTGTGGCATCGCCTGCGGGCGCAAGAACCGGAGGCATTTGTTGGCGCCATCGGCTGGTCGCTGGGCGGCAATGTCTTGCTCAAAGCCTTGGGCGAAGAAGGCGATCAGGCGCCGCTGGATGCCGCCTGTGCCGTCAGCGTGCCGTTTCGCTTGCGCGATTGCGCGGTGTTTTTGCGTCAGGGCGTTGCGCGCGCCTACCAACATCACCTGCTGGAACGGCTCAAGCAGATGCTGCGCCTGAAATTGCAAAAGCTGGAATTACCGCCGCCGGCGGATGCGGAAAAAGCGCTCGCCGCGCGGGATTTCTTTGAATACGACGACGCCTTCACCGCACCGCTCAACGGCTATGCCGATGTCGAGGACTATTACGCGCGCGCCGCTTGCGGGCAATTTCTCAAACACATCCGGACTCCAACCACGATTTTTCAGGCGCTGGATGACCCTTTCATGCCGCCGGACATCATTCCGACCGCGGACCAACTGGCTGCCGATGTTCAGATTCGAACCACGGCCAGGGGCGGGCATGTGGGCTTTATGGCGCGCGGTGCGGGATTGAAACCGGCTTGGTGGCTACAGCATGCGCTGGTGGATACGCTGCAGTCGGCGCGCCTTTCAACCGTGCCGCGGATTCATGCGAAAGAAACGGCGGCGTAGCTCGGCGCTCAGGCGTCGCTCCCCGTCGGCCACCAAGGCCAGGACGGCGGCGCCGGCAATCAGCATCGAATGCGCCTGGGCGACCAGCGCCAGTGCAGTCAGCAACAAGCTGGCAAAGGTCAACCAGCCGGCGACGGCGCCGGAGTGATCAAAGCCTTCGGCATACCAGCGCACCAGACGCCGTTGCTGTTCGCAGCTGGGGTGAACGGCGGTGCAGAAGCGAGTCAGTCGATGCAGCGCCCAGGCGTCGATCATCTCGGCGGTCAACACCGCCGCCAGAACACCCATCAGAATCCAGTCGATCATCTCCATTTTGCTTCTCCACCTGTCGCGGCTGCGCCGCTGTTTTCGGTGGACTACTAATATCCGCGCGGGCGCTTGCCGCACGCTGAAGGCGGATTCAACGGTTCATTCCGGCGGCCGAAAAGGACAGGCGGTAGCCTGAAACCGGATGACTGACGTCGGGTTCAGGTGCCTATTTCTGCGCTTGGCGCGGCAACCAGACCCGAATCCGGTTGCGGTCGCCACAGCGCTGGTATTCGCGGCGGCTGGCCAGACTGTCGATCAGGTGCACGCCCAAGCCGCCCACCGGCCGCTCGGCCACGCTGCCGTGGTGAACGGTCGGATCCTGCGCCGCAAAGGGGTCGAACGCCACGCCACCATCCTCGAACAGCAGCAGCAGCGCATCCCCTTCCAGGCGAATCTGGATGGCGATGGCGCCCACGGCGCGGTCCGCGATCTGTCCATGTTGCACCGCGTTGAGAAACAGCTCCTCGGCCACCAGACGGGCACGCAAACACAGCGGTTGGCTCAGCCGCAGTGCATTGCCGCGCGTCTCCACGTAACGGATCACTTCGCTCAACTGTTCGGTATGTGCGGAAAATTCGGTCATTGCGCGAGCTGGACGGGCGGGGAAAGCCGGATGCGACGGTTCATTGCCTGGCGCAAACAGGATAGGCTGTGCAAGCCGTTCCACGCCGGAGTCGACATGAAACGCATCACCGTCAGCGGTGTATTGCTCGCACTTGGCCTGCTCAGTCTGAGCGCGCTTGCGCAGACTGCCGAGATCGCTCGCTTCAAGCAGATCAACGGTGCGGTATGGATCGAGCGTGGCGAGGACCGCATTGCAGCCGCCGTCGGCATGGGGCTGGTCGTTGGCGACCGTGTGGTCACCGGCAAGGATGGCCGTGCCGGCCTGAGCTTTGCGGACAACAGCCGCATCTCCCTGGCGCCGCGTTCGCAAATCACGGTCTCTGATTTTGCGTTTGACGCCACCACCCACGAAGGACGTTTCGAAACCCGGCTGCAACGCGGCAAGATGGCGGTGGTGTCCGGCAAGCTGGCCAAGCAGCACCGTGACGCCATGAAAGTCCGCACGCCCAGATCGGTATTGGCGGTGCGCGGAACCGAGTTTGTGGTGGATGCCGGCAAATGAGCCGCGTCTGGCGGTTGCTGCTTTGCGTCAGCCTCACCGCCTGCGCCACCGGCGAACGGGTGATTCTGCTGCCGGACGCCAGCGGCAAGACCGGAAAAATCCTGGTTCAGCGCGGCGAGCGGCAAACGCTGCTGGATCAACCGTATGAGCAAGCCAGACCGGGCCTGATCGGCGGGCTTGGCAGCGGGCAATCGGACAAAGCATCGGTCGACAAAGCCTTTGGCGAGGCGCTGTCTGCACTGCCGCCGGAGCCCAAGTCCTATTTCCTGTACTTCGAGGGCGATTCGGATCAACTCACCGCCGAGTCGCTGCAACGCGCGCCGGGCATCCTGAAACAGATCGCGCAGTGGCCGGCGGCGGAAATCAGCATCATCGGTCATACCGACACCACAGGCGAGCGCGCTTACAACGATGCGCTGTCCAAACAGCGTGCCAGCCGGGTGCGCGAACAACTGCTGCAACAAATCCAGGCGCTTGGGCTCAAGGTGAAATATCTGAGCGTGGCCGGTCGCGGCGAGCGCGAACCGGCGATCCAAACGCCCGATGAGGTTTCCGAAGCGCGCAATCGGCGGGTCGAAATCAACGTGCGTTAGCTTGTGCTCAGGCACCGGCGGCACCTTTCCAGCAAACGATCAAGGCGGTCAAATCATCCGGCAATTCGGCATCGCCACAAAAACGGCGCACATCCGTTTTCAACGCCGAAATCTGATCCGCCGCAGCGCGAGCCGCAGTGCGCTGCAACTGTTGACACAGCCGCGCGCTGCCGTAGAAATCACCGGCGCTGTTATGGGCCTCGGTCACCCCGTCACTGATCAGGCAAAGACTGTCTCCGGCCCGCAGCTTGATCTGCTCGGCCTGAAACTCAAAGCCATCGACCATGCACAGCGCCGGCCCGCCACGCCCTTGCAAGCGTTGGCTCAGTGCCTTGTCCGGCGGCGTCAGGAACGGACTTTCGTGACCGGCGCTGCACCAGGCCAAGGCGCCGCTTTGCAAATCCAGCACCGCAACCACCGCGCTGACGAACAAGGCTTCCGGGTTCTCATACCCCATGACGGTGGCGGCCTGGCTCAGAATCTTTCCCGGATCGGTTTGCCCACTCATCGCCACGTTCTTGATCAGGGCCTTGGACAGGGCCATGAACAGGCTCGCCGGCAAACCTTTGCCGGAAACGTCGCCCACCACGAAAAAAAGCTTGTCATCGGCGATGGGGAAGAAGTCATAAAAGTCGCCACCGACGGTTCGCGCCGGTTCCATCAGGGCGGCAACATCAACCCGCGGATCACTTTCGATCAACGCCGACGGCTGCGGCAACATGCCAACCTGAATACGGCGCGCTGCGTCCAGCTCGCCCAGCATGCGTGCCTGGCTTTGCTTGGCGCCCACCAACTCCTGCCGTAAAACCCGTCGTAATCGCTGCGCATTTTCCAGGCTCAGCATCAATGCGGCGGGAAACAGGATGGCAACGCCGATCACCGCCGGCATCGGGTCAACCATCAGGCCGGCGCTCAGAAACAGGCCAACGCTGCCCGCCAGTGCAAGAACAATACAGGCGGGAAACAGCAGCGCGGCCCAGCCCGAACCGATCACCGGAACCACCAGCACGACCAGCAGGCCGAATGCAAACAAGGCGCCGGTTTCCGCCCATTGCGACCAGTACGGCCGTGTCAGCAGGCGCGAGGCCAGCGCGTTCTCCAGCGCCTCGGCGTGCACCTCCATGCCCAACATCTGCCCCAGAGGTGAACGCACCGTATCGCCCAGCCCGGCGGCGGAGGCACCGATGATGACGATGCGCCCCTGCATCAGGTCATTTGGAATCTGATGCCGCAGGACATCCGACGCCGAAACCTGCAAGCGTGCTTCGGGCGCTGAAAAATGCAACCGCCAGGCGCCTTCGGCGTCCAGCGGAATGCGCAGCGGCCCAAGGCCCAGCTCGCTGCCGCCGTTGTCGGAAATCAGGATGTCGAGGATGGAAACGCCGGTCGCCACACGCAGCAACTCCACCGCAAACCCCGGCACCATTTGATCTTCGACCCGGATCACACCCGGCACCCGACGCAACACGCCGCCACCGATGGCGAAATGGTTGATCGCCCCCTGCCCGGTCGCGGCCTGGGCGAGCAGGTCAATACTGACAACCGCGTCGGCATGGACCGGCCCGATCGGTTCTTTTTGCGCGCCACGGATGCGAATCGGTGGCGCGGACAAGCTTGTACGACGCCTCAGGGTCCGGCTTTCCAGACCCGCCACCGCCAATACCACCGGCGCACTTTCAATCGCAGTCGCGAACAGCTGATCGTAGTCCGGCAGGTTCGGCAGTTCCAGGCTCGGCGGCAAAATGCCCTGCGCCTTCAGCCGGCTGGGGGAAAAACGATCAGGCTCGGAGAACAGCATGTCGATGCCGATGGCCGCCGGCTGCTGGGCCTGGATGGCGTTCACCAACTTGGCCATCACCGCGCGCGGCCACGGCCATTGACCTTCGCGCATCAGGCTCGAATCATCCACGTCCACCAGAATCACCGGATCGCCGCTGCGTGGGCGCGGGAACAGGATCTGCATGCTGTCGAACCAGCTGTTGCGGATGGACGCACCCAGCGGCAGGTCGAGTTGTGCATGCATCGCCGCCATTGCCAGCAACAGCGCCAGCCCGATCCAGCGCCCACGCGTAGCCAGCCACCTTCGGAAACGACGCGGACCTGGGCGACGCAACTGTCCGGCCCCGTTCACCGGACCTAAACGTCGATTTCCAGGCCGTCGTAAGCAGCGGTCACCCGCAACGCCTGGCGATCACCACGGGTGATCTGCTCCAGATGGCGGGTTTCTTGTTCGATGGCGACAATCTGCGCATCATCGTGCATTGGCTCGTGATGAAACAGCGCCAGATGCCTGGCGCCCGCCAGCTGGCACAGCTCCACCGCCACCATGTTGCTGGAGTGCCCCCAATCCGCTTTGACGGAGATGGTGTCCGCCAGCGAATACATGGCGTCAAAAATCACCAGATCCGCGTCTTTGAAAAACCTGGCGAAGCGCTCGGTTTCCTCGGCGCTGTCCAGCTTGTGTTCGGAGTCGGTGGAATAAATCAGCGTCTTGCCGTCATGCTCGAAACGGTAGCCATAGGAATCCTGCGCGTGCAGCTGCAACATGCCGGTCACACTCAAGCCCTGGCTGATCGGCGTGGACACCCCGGGCGCCAGCTGCACGAATTGAATATTCGACTTCAGATAATCCAGCGGCACCGGAAATGAGGGCGGGTCCTGCTGGCGCCGCATCGCCGCTTCCAGATTGTCATGGCACCCATAAATACGCACCGTATTTCCGGGAATATACGCCGGCGCGAAAAACGGAAAGCCCATGATGTGATCCCAATGCGTGTGCGACAAAAAAATGTGGAACACATTGGGCGTGGCCGGACCATGACGCTGTAACACCGCATGACCGAACTCACGCGCACCCGACCCAAGATCGCAGAGAAAATATTCGCGCGACGCATTCGTCGGCGTACTCAGCTCCAGCTCGACGCAGCTGGACGCCCCGCCAAAGGTGCCGCCCACGTCAAACGGCAACTGACGGACGAACCGCGCGGCTTCATCCCGATCCGCGAATTTTTTTCCGTCGGCGTTGATCAGGGCATCGGTGATCTTGCGACGCAGGGTTTCCACGCTCAGCGCCACCGGCAAGGATCCGCGCGTCCCCCAGAAACGCGCACGCATCAGTTGGGCCCCGACTCGCCGTTGAGCGCCGCACGCGCCTGATCCACGCTGTCGTAGATGGGCACCACGTGCTGGAATCGACTGATTTCCAGAATCTCCCGCACCACATCCTGCGGCGCGGCCAGCGCCAGCTTGCCACCCGCTGGCGTGGCCTTTTTCGACGCCAGCATCAATATCCGCAAGCCGGCGCTGCTGATGTATTCCAGCCCCGACAAGTCCAGAATCAGCCGGTCACCGTCCGCCGAACATGTGGCCAGATGACTTTGCATGGCCGCTTCCAATTCCGCCGCATTGTTGTAATCAACGCGTCCGCTCAGGTGCAGCAATACCGCTTGATCGTGACGCGCAGGACGCAGGTCCATGAAAGGCAATCCGGTGCGATTGGGCTTGTGCGCAGATTCTAGCCGCAATCCGCTGGATCAGCCCAGCCGACGCTTACAGATGCAGTCCGCACTCCGTTTTCGGTTTGCCGGCCCAGCGTCCGCTGCGTCCTTCGCCCTTGACCGTGCAATGCGTGCAGCCGATGGAGGCATAGCCCTGCTCCACCAGCGGGTGAAACGGCAGATCGTGTTCGCGAATATAGGCGTCGCGCTGTTCACGCGTGACATCTACCATCGGATTGAACTTGATCAGACCACGGCGCACCTCGAAGATCGGCAACTGCGCGCGGTGATCGGTCTGCCAGCGCATCAGGCTGGACATCCACACGTGATAGTTGGGCTTGATCGCTTCCAGCGGCTCGACCTTGTTCACCGAGCAGCAAAAATCCGGATCACGCTCATAGGTTTTCTCCTGGCGCGTGAACTGGTGTTTCCAGTCCTCGGCGTGGATGTCTTCCACCTTCAGGCCGTATTGCTCGATCAGATAGTCCCGATACTCGAGCGTTTCCAGAAAGTGGTAGCCGGTATTGATGAAGTGAATCACCTGTTGCGGCCGGATGCGCGAGATGATGTGCAGAAAATAGGCCGAAGTGGCCGCGAACGAGGACGTCACCAGAACTTTTTGCGGGTCGAAATCCCGATACACCCGCTGCAGCCGCTGCTCGAAGTTCAGCCCTTCATACTCGGCGTTGAGCGCTTCAATGCGCGCTTGTTCAAGACCTTCGAGCGTGGGCGTTTTTTCGATATTCATAGCTGCGTACCCGCCGCGCGGGACGGTCCGTTTGTGAGGTTGCGCAGTCTATGTGGGCGGCCGCCACAGGCACAATGCTTATACACAAAAAGCAATGACTAAATCTTACGTCATGCCCTTTTCGATATAAGATCACGCAGCCGGGATAGCGCCGGGCGTTCGTCGGCGCCACCGCACGCACCGTGGATCTGATTCAGCCGCTTCGACAAATGAATAACATCCGCCTGCCGCATCTTGATGACAGGTCCGTGTTTGCCATATGAGAATTCTTTCCTGGATCACCGCCGCATTCCCGCTGTGGATATTGCTGGCGTGCGTGGCGTCCATGATTCATCCGCCCTTGTTCACCTGGTTCAGCGGCCCGTTCATCACCGTGGGCCTTGGGCTGATCATGCTGGGCATGGGGCTGACGCTGAAGCTGGAAGATTTTCGCGGCGTGGTGGAACACCCCTTGCAGGTCGCGCTGGGTGTGGGTTTGCAATACACCGTGATGCCGGCATTGGGCTGGTCGCTGGGCTATCTGTTTGGTTTGAGCACAGAACTGGCCGTGGGCCTGGCGCTGGTCGCCTGTTGCCCGGGTGGCACCGCTTCCAACGTCATCGCCTATCTGGCCAGAGCCAACGTGGCGCTGTCGGTCACGCTGACCGCCTGCTCCACGCTGTTGGCGGCCCTGGCGACGCCAGCACTGACGACGCTGCTGGTCGGCAGCCGTGTGGACGTGGACACCATGGGCCTGCTCATCTCCACCATCGAGGTGATTCTTCTTCCGGTTGCCGCCGGCGTTCTGCTGAACCGCTTCGCGCCGCGCCTGTCGCAACATCTGCTGCCGGTAGCGCCGGTGCTGGCGGTGGTGATGATCGTGATGATCGTCGCCTCGGTGATCGGTGCCGGGCGCGACGTCATCATCGACGCCGCTCCCGCCTTGTTGCTGTCGGTCGTGACGCTCCACGCCTGCGGTTTCGGCCTCGGCTACTGGATCACCCGTCTGCAGGGGCGGGACGCCAAATCCGCCCGCACCATCGCCATCGAAGTCGGCATGCAAAACTCCGGTCTCGGCGTGGTGCTGGCGCGGCAAAACTTCGATTCGGCGCTGGTGGCCATTCCTGCGGCCATTTCATCCTTGTGCCACTGCCTGATCGGTTCACTGTTGGCGGCGATCTGGCGACGATCCGAAGCGGCGCCGGACAAAGCCGAACATCGGTCCACAAGAACCGGGTCTGCCGGCTGAATGCCGGCAGTTTCGGCGACCATGCCGGCCCAATGCCCGAACCGTGCGGAAACAACCCGTTATTCGTATATTTCGGCCGCTGGCCGTGGGTTTTGCATCCGCCTGCGTCTGCTCCGGTTGTTCGCCTTTTGTTCGTCCTGTTGTGCGCGTGACCGCCAACGCCGCGACTCAGCCGCGTTTGCGGCGTGCTGCATTTTGCGCAAAGCCAAGCCACCGCAGGTGACACGCCCGCCACGGCCATTTTCGGGGCGTCATTGTGTGCTCCTGGTTTCAAACTCCGGCAACCACGGCATGTCTGTTGTACCGGGCTCCAACCCCAGTTGCTTGATCAGTGTGGTTACCTGCCCACGGTGATGCGTCTGATGATTGAACATATGCAGCACCAGAACCCACGTTGGCAACACTCTGACCTTTGCGTCGACGTTGCTGGTGTATTCAAAATCCGCCATCAGCCACGCCGGCTTCAAGCTTGAAACCCAATCCAGAATCTGCTGGTCCGTGGCTGCCCGCTCGGCCCGCAGTTGCTCGAAATCCTGATACAGATTTTCTCCGATGGTCGTCACCTGAAACGGCGCGCCGGTGAATCTGCCCATCCACGCCTTGTCGCCATAGAGCAAATGATTCAGCGTTCCATGTATTGAATGGAAAAATGCGCCCAGATCTTTTTTGCGTGTTTCGTCGGCAATACCCGAACAGACGGCATACAACTTTTCGTTCATCCACTGGTTGTAGCGCGCCATAAGCTCGAACGTTTCTTTCTGACACATAATCGTTACGCCGTAGTCGCTGCGGAGAATCCACCCATCGGACTCAGAAATTCTGCGCCAAAACCACTGAGAATCTGCCTGAGTTGCTGATTGGGTCGACCGAATACCAGGAAGCGATCTCGTTGGGCCAGTCGTGAAAATACTTTGCCGAACTTTTCACGAAATACGTGCAGATGTGCAATCGCGGCCTCCGAATCAGAATAACGTTCGTAGACGAAAACCTTGCCGTGATCCTCGCTCAAGAAACGTTCATAAACCAGAACGCCTTGTTCCAGCCTGGTTGACTGGATCATTTGGCTGGTCAACAAGCGAAATGCACCGAGTTGCTCCGGTTCTATACTGAGTTCCACTTGCCAGGAGATTTCACCATGCATTGCAGACTCCTTTGGATCGACGCCCAACGCCCAAGCTCCAATTCGAAGGTGTGCAGCAAGGATTTGTGGAGCGGCGCGTCCATTATTGTAATTGCATCTTGAACCTTCTGAGCTTCACGCCGCCCCGAACCACCGTTTCACTTTCAGTGCTGATCCAGCCGCGCTTTTCGAAGAATGGCCTGGCCTCGCAACTTGCGTCCGCAGTCAGCGGCCGCTTGCGCAGCCAGGGTGTTTTGACTGCATGTTCATATAATGCTGTTGCAACTCCGGTTCGTGCGAATTCTGGGTCGGTAAACAGCATCTCAACGTGGGATGGTGGCTGCAAGGAAACAAATCCGGCCGGGGTATCACCGACGGATGCCACGAATGTCACCAACGGCGCCAGACGCGCTTGCCAGGCTGGCAGATCAGCGTCGATGGGTGCCCAACGCTGCAACTGAATCCGGGTATATGCGTTCGAGGCCATTCCATGGACCGAGCGCGTGAACAGCTCCAGCAGCACCGCGAAATCCGCGCGACCTGCCCGCCGAACAGTAATGCTGTTCATCGTCACGCCCTACGCCGTGCTTCGATGGATCGCTTGCAGCCCGACCGAAAGCGCGACAAGCGCAAGGAGGCAGCAGCCAATGGCGCGGACGGTTTGGAACCGCTACCACTTGTACTCGACGGCGACACGCAGGCTCCTTGGTTCCAGTGGGTGAAAATGAATATCCTCGATGCCGACGCCACTTGGCTCGCCAGGCAATCGCGACGCATAGAAGTAGTCAATATCGTGATCCTTGCGGTCGGTGATGTTGATCACGTCAAGCCAGGCCTGCCATTTGGGCCGCGCAAGGCCCAGGCGCAGATTCAGCATCTGGGTGCCGTCGGATTGCACTGAGTCGTCCTCGATCAAGGGCCGTTCGCCGAAATAGCGATAACGCAGACTTCCGAACCAGGATTGGCCCATATCCAGACTCACGCCGGCCTGCAATACCGCACGCACAGCGCCGGGTATGTGGTTTTCCTGCAGCGCGTGAGCGTCGAATTCAGCATGGGTATAGGCGTATTCCAGGTCCGCGCTGATCTGATCGGTGAATCGATAATACGCCACCAGTTCCAGCCCTTGTCGCCGCGACGGCGCAGACGCCTGGGTGTTGCCGGCATCACCGACAAACAATAGTTCACTGTCGAGTTGCAGCGACCACAATGCCGCCGACACATTCAGTTTTTCACCCAGGAATCCGCGCGCACCCAGCTCGAACCCTTCGGAACGCACCAAGGGGTCCACGCGATCCACGGCGGTTGCGTTGCTTGGGTCCACGGTGATGGTGGTTCCACGCGCATCATTGGAATGAAAACCCTGACCCGCAGAGAGGTAGGTTTCCCAGGCACCATTGATCCAGTAGATCAGGCTGCCTTTGAGAGACAACAAATCGTCATGCGACTGGCCGCCGTTGCCGCTGAGGTCGACACCAAATCGATTGACGCCGACGCTGTCGGTCACATCAAAATTCAAATTGTCGTAGCGAAGGCCGACAACCGTGCGCCAATGATGATTCCAGTCCACGCGGTTTTCCCAGAATGCGCTCACACTGGCCTGATCAATCTGATCGCTACGGGTTACCCCCAGGCGGCGGCGGCTTTGTGTTTGATACAGACCGACTTCCTGAATATCGTCCACCCTTGTCTGCAGACCCAAGCGGTTGTTCATGGGCATATCACCCAATGAAGCGGTCACTGCATACTCGACCTGGCCACCGTAGATGCGCCGATCATCGACCTGCTCGAATTGATCGCCATTGGCCTCATCGTCCAGAAAGTAGGTGAAGTTGGACCATAGATTCAACGCATATCCAATCGCATATGCCGACCCACGCAATGCCCCGTTTTCTGCATTCACGCTCAGGCTGTAACGGCTGGATTCACCGCCCACGGTGTCATCAATGGAACCCAACTCGCTGATGACGCCCTGTTCCACCGCGCGCGCTGGAATTTGATCGGCGCTGTTCCACGCATTGTCATACCCCATCAGGGCGATGCTGATCCGCCCTCCGCCCAGTGCCTGGCCGTATTTCAACAGCACATTGGTCTTGCCAAGATCTTCGTCGATATCCGTCCACGGCCCGTCGTAATGGTGGTTTTCCAGGGCCAGTACCGTGTGGCCATTCCACCAATCGAAACCGGACAGAATCAATCCGCGCCGATGGCCTTTTTCGCCCACACCCAGACTGGCCAGGTTGTGACCCAGGCGTTCGGCGGTGGCGATCTTCACCCCACCGGCGCCACTGAAGTCACCAATATCAGCATAGTAGGCACCTTTTTGATACGTCATCGTTGCAATGGCTTCGGGAATCAGGAAACTCACATCGGTATAACCCTGACCGTGACCATGGCTGCGCATGTTGACTGGCATGCCATCGACGAACGTCGCAAAGTCGGTCCCGTGATCGAGATTGAAGCCACGCAGGAAGTACTGATTCGCCTTGCCGCTACCGCTGTGTTGAGTCACCACCATGCCGGGAATCAGCTCCAGCACCTCGCCGGTTCGTGGCAGAGGCCGAATATTGATCTCGGTTTGTCCAACAACACCTTCAGAGGCAGACACCGCCGCCCCGATCAGGTTGATTTTTCTTCCTTCAACAACGATTTTGTCCAAGACTGCATCGTGGGCGGGAACACGGCCTGCCAGCAGCGCCAGCGCCAAACATACGGTGAGTTTTTGCACGTATTTTCCTTGGAAGACGAACCTGTCGCGAGCGCGGTGCGCGCCGCTGGTGAAAATCACCTTCCAAGGATAATCCGCTCGCCCAAGGGTATGGCGGCCTGCCGCTGGCGCAGCAGGCACTGTTACTCAAACACTGAGGTGATGCTTGACAAGATCGTCCGTCAACTCATCGATCGGCGCGCCCGCAACATGCCGTCCCTTGTCGAGAATGCGGAAATCGCTGGCCACTTTCCTGGCGAACGGCAGTTTCTGTTCAACGATCAGAATACTCAGGCCGCGCTCCTGGTTGAGCTTTAGCAACAGGTCACCGATGTCACGGACGATGTTGGGCTGTATCCCTTCACAAGGCTCGTCAAGGATCAGCAGGCGGGGTTGCAACAGCAAGGCACGGCCAATGGCGAGCTGCTGCTGCTGGCCGCCGGACAAATCGCCGCCGCGCCGTCGCAGCATTTGCTTGAGTACGGGGAACGTATCGTAAACACGCTCGAGTGCATCGGCCGGGCGCTCACGTTTGGCGAACAGCCCCATGCGCAAGTTCTCTTCGACGGTCAACGAAGAAAAGATCTCGCGCCCTTGCGGTACGTAGCCGATTCCAAGGCTCGCCCGGCGTTCAGCGGGCATCGGCATGAGGTCTTGGCCGTCGAACAGAATCTGGCCGCTGGCCGCCGGAATCAACCCCATCAGACACTTGAGCAAGGTGGTCTTGCCCATACCGTTGCGTCCCATCAGACAGGTTCGCGACCCCGTGGGCACCGACAGGTCGATGTCCCACAAGGTGTGACTGCCGCCGTAAAACTGGTTGAGGCCCTTGATCTGAATCATGATTCCTGCCGCGCCACCTTTGCATGTGTTAACCGGTCGCGAATGCGCGTTGCGAGCAGCGGATCGCAAGCCGCCAAGCGCAGTCGCTGTCTGATGCTTTGCTCAATCACCGAGGTAGACCTCCATCACCTTCGGATCATTTTGTACCTGAGACATGGGGCCTTCGGCGAGCACCGACCCCTGATGGAGCACCGTCACCGTGCGCGCGATCGAGCGGACAAAGTCCATGTCGTGCTCAACCACCACCACCGAGTGCTTGCCGGCCAGCGAGGTCAGCAATTCGGCCGTGCGCTCGGTTTCCTGCGGGGTCATGCCGGCGACCGGTTCGTCAACCAGCAACAGTTCGGGCTCCTGCATCAACAGCATGCCGATCTCCAGCCACTGCTTCTGGCCGTGCGACAGTCCGCCAGCCATCGTCTGGCGCTGCGACGCCAGGCCGATGATGGCGAGCACCTCGTCGATCCGATCCCGCTGTTCGCCGGAGAGCCTGGCCCTCAACATGCGCCAGACCGACTTGTCGCCCGCCATTGCCAGTTCGAGGTTCTCGAACACGCTGTGCGCTCCGAACACGGTCGGCTTCTGGAACTTGCGCCCGATCCCCGCCTCCGCAATTTCGGGTTCGCTCATCGACAGCAGGTCCACGGTCTGGCCGAACCAGGCCGAACCCTGATCCGGTCGCGTCTTGCCGGTGATGACATCCATCATGGTGGTCTTGCCCGCACCGTTGGGGCCGATGATGCAGCGCAGTTCGCCCGCATCCACGTAGAGCGACAGATTGTCGAGGGCCTTGAATCCGTCAAACGAGACCGTGACCCCCTCCAGGTACAGAATGACGTTGTGCGACAAGTCCAGCTCAGGCGGTCCGGAACTCCCGGTGCGGCGCTTGAGCACGCGTGCCAGGCCGGCGGAAAAGCGGCTGGAAACGCCCGCAGACGGAATCGATGCGCTCATGTTCGGCGTCCCCCGGTCGCCTGCGAGTGACCGTCAGGCTCATCGTTTCGCCTGTTCGCGGATTTGCGTTTGCGTTTGCGTTCGAACAAGCCGACCACGCCGCGCGGCAGAAACAGTGTCACCAGCAGGAACAGCGCGCCAAGCACATACAACCAGGCGTCCGGCAACACGTCGGTCAGCACGCTCTTGGCGTAGTTGACGAGGACCGCGCCAAGCACCGCGCCGTACAAGGTGCCACGCCCGCCGACCGCGACCCAGACCACGATTTCAATCCCATTGATCGGCGCGAACTCACCCGGATTGATGATGCCGACCTGCGGCACGTAAAGCGCACCGGCAACGCCCGCCAGCACCGCAGAAAACGTGAACAGCCACAGTTTGTAGTTCTCTACCCGATAGCCCACGAATCGCGCACGGCTTTCGGCATCGCGCACCGCCTGCACGATGCGACCGAAGCGCGAGGTGACGATGGCCCGGCACAGAAAATAACCCGAGCCCAGGAAAAACGCCGTGGTGACAAACAGGCCGATGCGCGTACTCGACTGCTTCAGGTCAAAGCCGAGGATGTCCTTGAAATCGGTGAGGCCGTTGTTGCCGCCAAAACCCATCTCGTTGCGGAAGAACGCCAGCATCAGCGCATACGTCAGCGCCTGGGTGATAATGGAAAGATAAACACCGGTCACGCGTGAACGAAACGCAAACCAGCCAAACACATAGGCCAGCAGACCCGGCGCCAGCAACACCATCAGCATGGCAAACCAGAACATGTCCATGCCGTGCCAGAACCAGGGCAGTGATTCCCAGTTGAGAAAAACCATGAAGTCCGGCAACACCGGGTCGCCGTAGACACCGCGCGACCCGATCTGGCGCATCAGGTACATGCCCATGGCGTAACCGCCGAGCGCGAAGAATGCGGTGTGTCCCAGGCTGAGGATGCCGCAGTAACCCCAGATCAGATCGACCGCCACTGCCAGCAGCGCATAGCACATGTACTTGCCGATCAGCGTCACGCTGTAGCCGCTCAGGTGCAGTGCGTGGCCTTCGGCGAACCCCAGGTGAAACAGCGGCACCAGCACCGTCAGCAAGATCAGAATCACGCCGAAAATCTGGCTGCCGCGATCCAGGCCGAGCAGACGCGACAAGGGCGAGGCTGGGATCATGTCAGTGCCCCTCGGCGGCGCGGCCTTTTTGCGGGAACAGCCCGCTCGGTCGTCTCTGGATGAAAAGAATCAGGGCCACCAGCACCAGGATCTTGGCGAGCACGGCGCCGGCAAAGGGCTCCAGCAGCTTGTTGATCACGCCCAGACTCATGCCACCGATCAGCGTGCCCCAAAGGTTGCCAACGCCGCCGAACACCACGACCATGAAAGAATCAATGATGTAAGCCTGTCCCAGATTCGGCCCCACATTGGTCAGCTGCGACAGCGCCACGCCGGCGATGCCGGCGATACCGGCACCGAGTCCGAAGGTCGCCGCGTCCACCCAGTGGGCACGAACGCCCATGGCCCGCGCCATGGCGCGGTTCTGCGACACCGCGCGCACCTTGAGTCCAAGCGGCGTCTGTTTGAGCACCATGAGCAGCACACCGAAGACCATCAGCGAAAACAGCAGGATGTAGAGCCGGTTGTAGGTCAGCGCCAGCGCATCGTTGACCTGCCAGACCCCACTGAGGAAATCGGGAATGGTGATCGGGCGGTTGTTTGGTGAAAACATGCTGCGCACCAACTGCTGAAGGATCAGCGAAATGCCGAAGGTCGCGAGCAGGGTCTCCAGCGGGCGACCGTAAAGGAAACGGCAGACGCCGCGCTCGATGGCCACGCCGAACAGCCCCGACACCACAAAGGCCGCCGGAATGGACAACAGCACCGCCACGCCGGGACTCTCTGGCAGCAACAGCTGCATGACATAAGTGGTGTAGGCGCCGAGCATGATCAGTTCGCCATGGGCCATGTTGATCACCCCCATCACGCCAAAGGTGATCGCCAGACCGATCGCCGCCAGCACCAGCACCGAGCCGAGCGAAAGGCCGAAGAACAGGGTTTCGAACGCGCCGCAGACCCCGCGCCAGAATTCGATGTTGGCGATGGCTGCGGCCGCCGCCTCACGCACCGCGGCATCGGCTTCGGCGGGCTCGCCGTTTTCATTCACCGCGGTGAGCCTCGTCAGCTGGTTGTAGGCGGCAGGCATCAGTTCGCCGTCGAGCCGCTTCACGGCTTCGAGCCGCACTGCGGCATCCGGATCCCGGATGTCTCGCAAAGCCAGCGCGATCTGGATAGCACCTTGCACCTTGCTGTTGTTTTCATCGGCAAGGCGCTGACGCAGGGCAGCCACGGTATCGTCGTCCAGCGTCCGTCTGGACTCCTCGACCGCCGCCAGGCGCACCGCCGGGGACGGGTCATGCAGGTCAAGCTGGGCGATCAGACCCTTCAATGCCTTGCGCAAGGCATTGTTGGTTCGTATGCGGTCCAGCGAGTCGGCGGCGACCATGTCCAGCGCCTCGCCCGATTCCAGGTCGATCACCAGGGGTTCGTCGGCCGCTTGTGGTGTGATGAAGACCCGGCCATCGGCCTCGCTGGCACGCAGTTCACCTTCGAGCAAGGCCACCAGTACCGTCCGCGCACGTGGGTGCCCGCTTTGCGCAATGCGTCCGGCAATGGCCTTCTTCGCCCGGTAATTGGCGCTGGCCAGCTCCTTGACCATGGTCCGGAACGCGCTGCGCGGCTCGGCTTCGGCCTGCGCGCTGACAGGCGCGTGCAAGGACTGGCCGTCAGCGGCAAAACCCGCCGCCGTGCAGAGCAACAGGATGAACAGCCAGGACGCACGAGTAAGGGAAAGGTTCATGGCGATGCGCATGCGAAATTCGAGCCAGACTGGCGGGGAAACCATCCGCCACTGGCGTTGTGTTTCAGGTTGAAGCCGTCAGTTTCACGACTTGCCGGGGTGGGCAGCCCTTGCGGCTGCCCACCCCGGGCCTGGATCAAGAACTCACTCGTAGTTCTGTCCCGAGCACTTCTTGGTTTTGCTGTTGTAGTTGCCGCACTTGAGATCGACCCAGTCGGCCTCGATATCCTTGGAGCCGGGCAAGAAGTCACTCCAGGCATCTCCCGGCACCTCACCATCGGTCTGCCAGACCACATCGAACTGACCGTCCTCACGCACCTCGCCGATGTACACCGGCTTGGTCAGGTGATGATTGGGCAGCATTCTGGCGGTGCCGCCGGTCAGGTTCTTGGTTTCCAGCCCGATGATGGCGTCCGATACCTTGTCCACATCCACTGACTTGGCTTTCTCGGCGGCGGCAACCCACAGCTTGAAACCGATCACGGTCGCTTCCATTGGGTCGTTGAAGGTGCGATTCGGCTTCTTGGTGAAAGTGTGCCAAGCCTTGATCATGGCTTCGTTTTCAGGGGATTCCACCGACTGGAAGTAATTCCAGGCCGCCAGATGACCGACCAGCGGCTTGGTATCCAGGCCGGCGAGTTCTTCCTCACCCACGGAGAAGGCCACCACCGGGATGTCTTCGGCCGAGATCTTCTGGTTGCCGAGTTCTTTGTAGAACGGCACGTTGGCATCGCCATTGATGGTCGACACCACCGCAGTCTGCTTGCCGGCGCTGCCGAACTTCTTGATGTCCGCCACGATCGACTGCCAGTCGGAATGCCCGAACGGCGTGTAGTTGATCATGATGTCCTCGGCGGCTACACCCTTGTCCTTCAGATAGGCTTCGAGAATCTTGTTGGTGGTGCGCGGGTAGACATAGTCCGTTCCGGCCAGCACCCAACGCTCCACGCCGATCTCGTCCATCAGGTAGTCGACAGCGGGAATCGCCTGCTGATTGGGTGCCGCCCCGGTGTAGAACACGTTCTTGGAGGACTCCTCGCCCTCGTACTGCACCGGATAGAACAGCAAGCCGTTGTTTTTCTCGAAAACGGGCAGCACGGATTTGCGGGAAACCGAGGTCCAGCAGCCGAAGGTCACCGCGACCTTGTCCTTGACCAGCAATTGTTCGGCCTTCTCGGCGAACAACGGCCAGTTCGATGCCGGGTCAACGACCACCGGCTCCAGCTGCTTGCCGAGCACGCCGCCCTTCTTGTTCTGCTCTTCGATCATCATCAGGACGGTGTCCTTCAGGGTGGTCTCGGAAATGGCCATGGTGCCGGACAGCGAATGCAGCACGCCGACCTTGATGGTGTCCGCCGCCTGGGCGGCCAGGCTTGCGCCTGACAAAGCGACAGCGGCGATGAGGCTATTGAGTTTCATATTGACTCCTGTTGGGGTGGATCGCTTGGGGTGAAACGGATCAATTCACGACGGCACCCAGCGCCGCCGCTGCATCGATTCGACAGTGGTGAAGGTGGCTCAGGCATCGGCGGGGACATCACCGGCCCTTGCCTTGTTGAGCGCGACCGTGGTGGCCGCGGTTCGTGTCTCTACATTGAGCTTCACGAAGATGCGCTCCAGATGCTTGCTGGCGGTGCGCGGACTCATGCCCAGCACCGCGCCGACCTCGGTGTTGGTTTTGCCCAGCGCCACCCAATGCAGCACCTCGGCCTCGCGTCGCGTGAGTTTCAACGCGCGCTCCAGCGCCTCCGGTTCCGGGACGTGCCGTCGCGCCTGCACCAGCAGGCGTTCATCGCCACCCGAGGCCGTGCCCAGGCGACTGAACTGCAGTCTCAGATCCTGGTGATTGAGGCTCAGGCTCAGATCCTGCGCGCGGCTCATCCAGCTGCGGATCGCCGGCGGCAGACGGTCATCGGCCTCCAGCAGACTCGACAGCCACCGGCGCGCCAGCGGTGTCGCCCAACGCACCCGACGGTCGGCGTCGACGGCAACGATGGCGTCGCCGGCCGCGTCGGCCGCGGCCTGTGCATCGGCGGTCGCACGGGCATTGGCGATGTGCGCGGCGATGCGGGCCAGAACTTCCCGCGGACGTATGGGTTTGGTGACGTAGTCCGCGCCGCCGCATTCGAAGCCGCGCAGCACGTGATCGCTGTCCGACAATCCGGTCATGAAGATCACCGGGATATGGCGCGTGGCCAGCTCCTGCTTGAGCCGACGGCAGGTCTGGAATCCGTCGATGCCGGGCATCTTGCAATCAAGCAGGAACAGATCCGGCGGCTCGATCTGCGCACTGGCAATGGCTTGCCTGCCGCCGGTGGCAACGCGAACCGAATAACCCGCGTCTTCCAGCGCATCGTGCAGCATCGCCAGATTGGCGGGCACGTCGTCAACAATCATCACCGTGGCCGCTGGATCCATCATTCCACCTCCAGCATCCGCAGGAAGTCCGGCAGCTCGAATGCCTTGACCCGCGCCCGCAGCGCGGCGGTCACCGGCTGATGCCGGGCGTCGCGCTGATCAATCCGGTCCAGCAGATCCAGAATTCCGCGCACGTGACCAAGATCGCCCAAGCGCCGCAAAGCCTGGCGATCTTCCGCGGTCAGCGCCAGCGCCTGATGGTGATCATCGGCTTGCGGTCGTTGCGGCGGCTCGCCGGTGATCCACACCAGGCCCAGTCGATCCCGGATGCGATCCAGCAAGGCCGCAACCTGCACCGGCTTGACCAGAAAATCGCGAGATGAAATGCCGCTGTCGTGGCCACGGCCGGCCTCGAACGCACTGGCGGAGATGATGAGAATCGGCATGGGCGGGGATGACTGCGCGCGCAACAGACGCGCCGTTTCCCATCCGTCCATTCCAGGCATGCCGATGTCCAGCAGCACCATGTCGGGCCGCGCCGACGACACTTTCTGCAAGGCCTCGATTCCTGATGCGGCCTGAGTGACCTCGAACCCCAGCGGACTGAGCAGACTCGACAGAAGCTCGCGGTCGACGGCGGTGTCGTCCACCACCAACACCCGTTTTCTCGGGCCGGCATAGCCGCTGACATCGATTCGCGCCGCAGGCGGCTGACTGCGAGGATTCGACACCTCGGGCAGGAACACCCGCACCGTGAATTGGCTGCCCTGTCCGGGCACGCTCGACGCGGTCATCTCACCACCCATCAGATTGGTCAGCATGCGCGCGATCGACAGTCCCAGTCCGGTGCCACCTGCGGTGGTCCGGGCTGCGCTGGCCCCACGCTCGAACGGCAGAAAGACGCGATCCAGCTCGCCTTCGGCGATTCCCGGACCGCTGTCGGAAACCTCGAAGATCACGGTTTGACTGCGCGACCGCACGCGCAGGCAGACCGCGCCATGGGAAGTAAACTTCACCGCATTGCCCAGAATATTGATCAGCACCTGGCCCAATCGCTTCTTGTCGGCGCGCACCACCGCAGGCAGGCGACCCTGGACCTGGTAATCGAAGTCCAGCCCCTTGGTCTGGGCCTGAAGCCGGAACATGCCGACCAGCTGAGAAAGAAACTCCGGCAGGCGCAGTTCATCCGACTCCAGGCGCAGCTTGCCGCTTTCGATCTTGGCCAGATCAAGCAAGCCGTCGACCAGCGATGCCAGATGCTCACTGCTGCGACGAATCACGCCGACCGCGTCACGTCGTCGCGGCGGGATGTCCGGGTCGTACTCCAGCACCTGGGCATAGCCGAGGATGCTGTTCAGTGGCGTGCGCAGTTCGTGACTGATGCCAGTGACGTAACGGCTCTTGGCCTGGTTGGCTTTCTCCGCCAAACGCTTGGCCAACTGCAGCTCCGCGTCGGTTTTCTTGTGGGCCTGAATCTCGCGCACCAGCAGATCGGTCTGCCGGTCGGTTTCCTGTTGCGCCACCCGCCGGCTTTCGGCGTTGAGCACCAGCCACCAGCTGCCCACGCCGGCGACCAACATCAGCACGCCGTAGAGCGTCAGCAGACTCGAACGCATGGCCTCGGCAAGCGCAGGGGCAAATGACGCCTGAAACAGATACACCCCCCCCAGCACCATCGACAGGATCAACCCCACCGAGACGAACAGCATTGCGAAACGACCGATTCGCGATTCCACCTGTGCCTGCGTCAGGCCGGGCAGCAGCCACCGCACCGTGGCCGCGACCTGTTGCCCCAGAGCAGCGCCCGGCTTGCAGCTGTCGTGACAGCGCGCATCCAGCGAACAGCACAATGAGCAGATCGGTCCCCGATATGCTGGACACAGGGCCATCTCCTGTGGCTCGTAGGACATCTCGCAGATCGAGCATCGACTGGGGTTGGCCTGCGCCAGCAAGCTCGCGTCCGGCTTGCGCGCGAGGTAGTAACGCCCCCCGGTCTTCCAGGCGATCAGCGGTGCAAACAGGAACGCCGTGATCAGCGCGATGAAGGCGGAAAAAGCCTGCGCGTGAGCGCCGAACAATCCGGCGTACGCCGCCACCGATATCACCGAGGCGACGAGCATGCTGCCGACACCCACCGGGTTGATGTCGTACAAATGCGCGCGCTTGAACTCGATGCCTTTTGGCGACAGACCCAGGGGCTTGTTGACGACCAGATCCGCAACCAGCGCGCCGACCCAGGCAATGGCGATGTTGGAGTACAGGCCAAGCACCTTTTGAAGGGCGGCAAACACGCCCAGTTGCATCAGCAGCAGCGCGATGCCAACGTTGAAAAACACCCATACCACGCGCCCGGGATGGCTGTGCGTGACGCGGGCGAAAAAATTCGACCAGGCCAGCGAGCCGGCGTACGCATTCGTGGTGTTGATCTTGAGCTGGCTGAGCACCACCAACAGGGTCATGGCCGCCAGCGCCAGATGCGGCGAATCAAACACCAGGCCGAAGGCCGTGAGGTACATCATGGCCGGTTCCATCGCCTCCTTGGCCGGCACCATCGCCTTGATGGCCACGAACGCCAGCAGCGCGCCGCCGAGCATGCGCAGCGCGCCAAAACCGATCCAGCCGGGTCCGGCCACCAGCAGGCTGGCGATCCAGCTTGTGCGGTTGGCCCTGGTTTTTTCCGGCAGAAAACGCAGGAAATCGATCTGTTCGCCAACCTGCAGCACCATGCTCAACACCAGGCTGGCGGCGGCACCGAACATGAGCAGGTCGAATCCGGCCGTTCCCTGCCCCACATAGCCGGTGAGTTCGCGCACCGACTCCGGCCAATGCCAAAGAACCGCGACGAAGGGGGTCACCAGCAGGATCAGCCACAGCGGTTGGGTCCACGCCTGGAAGCGGTTGATCAAGGTGATGCCGTGCGTTACCAGCGGGATGACCACCAGCGCGCTCACCAGGTAGGCAATGGTCAACGGCATGCCAAAGCAGAGCTTCAACGCCAGCGCCATGATCGAGGCTTCCAGCGCAAAGAAGATGAAGGTGAACGAGGCGTAGATCAGCGAGGTGATGGTCGAGCCGATATAGCCGAAGCCGGCGCCGCGAGTCAGCAGATCCATGTCCAGACCGTATTTGGCGCCATACCAGCTGATGGGCAGACTCACCAGAAAAATCACCACACTGGCAAAGACGATTGCCCAGAACGCATTGGTGAAGCCGTAACTGAGCAGGATGGCGGCGCCAACGGCTTCCAGCAAAAGAAAGGCAATCGACCCAAACGCGGTGTTGGCGACCCGAAGCGGCGACCACTTGCGAAACCCGTGCGCGGTGAAACGCAGGGCGTAGTCCTCCATCGACTCATTGGCAACCCAGGTGTTGTAATCGCGACGCACTTTCACAATCCGCTGCACGCGCGGGTCCTGCGGAATGTCGGTGGCGGGCGAATCTGGTGTCATCAGCTGGTTGCGTTGATCGGGCACCACACGCCCGGCCCACCGACAAAAGCAAATAACACGCCGGAATCCGGATTTGCCGCTACGTCATTCGACGTATGCTGACCTCACGCACGACCAGCGCCGCTGTTGCAAGATGGCTCGGCGCTTGCTCCACAGTCCCCATCGCGCCGGCCGCCGGCACTAACATTCGCCACCACCGCAAGGAGTCGCTCATGCGTTTTTCGAAATCGATTGGCCTGATCGCCACAGCCGTGGCCTGCCCGCTGGCATGGGCACATTCCGGGCCGCATCAGGCATCGGCCTGGGCCGATCTGTGGCACACCATCAGCTCGCCGGACCACGCAATCCCGCTGCTGATGGGGATTGCGGCAATCATCGGCCTGTTCGCCCTTGCGCTGCGAAAACCACGCCCCGACCGGCAATCCAGACCCTTTGTTTCCTTCCGGCGCTGAACCTGCCTGGTTGATGGAGTTCGACCTGTCATTGTCGTCGCGCGACCCGCGCGCGCAGCATCATTCGCCTCGGGCCTGGCACGGCGAACTGACCGGCACGCTCGATTTGAGGCAGCAACGCACCATTATGGTGCACAAGCGCCACATTGGCCCGCTGCGCATCCAGAAACTGCTCTACCCGGAAAGCCCAAGGCGCGCCGACGTGCTGCTCCTGCACCCGCCGACCGGCATCGCCTCCGGCGATCAACTGACGATGGACTTCCGGCTTCGCTCCGGCAGCGCCGCCCGATTCACCACCCCGGGCGCCAGCAAGTGGTATCGAAGCTGCGGTCCGCAAGCGCGACAAACCATCCGACTGCGCGTGGATGCGGGCGCATCCCTGGAATGGCTGCCGCAGGAAGCCATCGTATTCGACGGCGCCGAACTCAAGTCGGAAACCGTCATCGACTGCGCCGACGGCGCCGCCGCATTCGGCTGGGATATCTGGATGCTGGGCCGTCGCCACTCGGGCGAGCGTTTTGGTCACGGAAGGCTCGGACTGCGCTCAACGCTGCGCCGCGACGGGCAGATTCTGTGGAGCGAGCGCACCGCTTTGAATGCCGGCGCCGGCATCCTTGCCGCACCGCAGGGATGGAATGATTGCAGTGTCAGCGGCAACGCCTGGGCGCTTGGCCTGCCCAACGACGAGAGCCTGATCGACGCTTGCCGCCAGATCCGGGTCGACGGCGTTCACCTGGGCATCACACGTTTCGAGCACGGGCTCTGTCTGGTGCGGGCGCTGGGTCAGTCGGCGGCGCGGGTTCGCACCGGCTTGACCCTTGTTTGGCAACGTATTCGACCGGCGCTGATCGGCGCCGATGCCGTTCCCCCACGAATCTGGGCAACCTGAAAACATGGACCTGACCCCAAGAGAGAAAGACAAGCTGCTCATCTTTACCGCTGGCCTGCTGGCCGAGCGACGCAAGGCGCGCGGCCTGAAACTGAATCACCCGGAGGCGGTGGCCTTGATCAGCGCCGCCATCCTTGAGGGCGCGCGTGACGGTCAGACCGTGGCCGAACTGATGAGTTACGGCACCACGCTGCTGTCGCGCGATGACGTGATGGACGGGGTGGCCGAAATGATTCCGGACATCCAGGTCGAAGCGACCTTTCCCGACGGCACCAAGCTGGTCACCGTGCACGACCCCATCACCTGAACAGGAATTCGACATGATCCCTGGCGAACTGATGCCCGCAGCGGGCGATATCGAGCTCAACGCCGGCCGCGAGACGGTCACGCTGTCGGTGGCCAATACCGGCGACCGGCCGGTACAGATTGGCTCGCACTATCACTTTTTCGAGACCAACCCGGCGCTGACGTTCGACCGCAAGGCCGCACGCGGCTTTCGGCTCAATATCCCGGCGGGAACGGCGGTGCGCTTCGAACCCGGACAGGAACGTGAGGTCGAATTGATCGCCCTGGCCGGTGATCGTATCGTGTTCGGATTCAACGCCAGGATCGCCGGCCCCCTCACGCCGAGACGGACGACGCCCGCGCCCCCACCCGGCCCCAGGGGCGTTGACCGATGAGCGCCAGGATTTCGCGCCAGGCCTATGCCGAAATGTTCGGACCAACCACCGGAGACCGGCTGCGTCTGGCGGATACCGAACTGGTGCTGGAAGTCGAAAAGGATTTCACCTGCTATGGCGAGGAAGTCAAATTCGGTGGCGGCAAGGTCATCCGCGACGGCATGGGGCAATCACAACGATGTGCCAGCGACTGCGTCGACACGGTCATCACCAATGCCTTGATCGTCGATCACTGGGGCATCGTCAAGGCCGACATCGGCATCAAGAATTGCCGCATCAGCGGCATCGGCAAGGCCGGGAATCCCGACATCCAGCCGGCCGTGGACATCATCATCGGACCGGGAACCGAAGTCATCGCCGGCGAGGGCATGATCGTCACCGCCGGGGGGGTCGACAGCCACATCCATTTCATCTGCCCGCAGCAGATCGAGGAGGCGCTGACCTCGGGCATCACCACCATGATCGGCGGCGGCACGGGCCCGGCGACCGGAACCTATGCGACGACCTGCACGCCCGGCCCGTGGCATATCCAGCGCATGTTGCAGGCCGCCGAAGCGTATCCGATGAATCTTGGGTTTCTGGGCAAGGGCAACGCCAGCGCAGGCGCGCCGCTGCTCGAACAGATCAAGGCCGGCGCCCTGGGCCTGAAGCTGCACGAGGACTGGGGCACGACGCCGTCAGCCATCGACACCTGCCTGTCGGTTGCCGAAGACACCGACACCCAGGTCGCCATCCATACCGACACCCTCAACGAATCGGGCTTTGTCGAACATACGGTGAAGGCGTTCAAGGGCCGCACCATCCACACCTATCACACCGAAGGCGCCGGTGGCGGCCACGCACCGGACATCATCAAGGTCTGCGCCGAACACAACGTGCTGCCGTCGTCGACCAACCCCACCCGCCCCTACACGGTCAACACGCTCGACGAGCATCTGGACATGCTCATGGTCTGTCATCACCTCGACGCCAGCATCGCCGAAGACGTGGCCTTCGCCGAGTCGCGCATCCGCAAGGAAACCATCGCCGCCGAGGACATCCTGCACGACCTGGGCGCGTTCTCCATGATCGCTTCGGACTCGCAGGCCATGGGTCGGGTCGGTGAAGTGATTCTGCGCACCTGGCAAACCGCGCACAAGATGAAAATCCAGCGCGGCAGCCTGTCGCCCGACCCCGCCGGCAACGACAACTTCCGCATCAAGCGCTATATCGCCAAGTACACGATCAACCCGGCGATCACGCACGGCATCTCGCACATGGTGGGTTCGCTGGAAGTCGGCAAATGGGCCGACATCGTATTGTGGAAGCCGGCGTTCTTCGGCGTAAAACCTTCGCTGATCCTCAAGGGCGGCACCATCGCCTCCGCCGCCATGGGCGACCCCAATGCCTCGATTCCGACGCCGCAGCCGGTGCATTATCGGCCGATGTTCGGCGCCGCCGGTGGCGCGCTGACACAAGGCTCGATCAGCTTCGTTTCGCAGGCCGCGATCGAGGCCGGGGTCGGCGACACCTTCGGTCTGCAAAAGCCGCTGGTCGCCGTCAACCGATGTCGCCAGATTTCCAAGCGCGACATGATCCACAACGACCTGCAACCCGACATCAGCGTCGACCCCGAAACCTACGAAGTGATCGCCAACGGCGAATTGCTCACCTGCGAAGCGGCTGACCGACTGCCCATGGCGCAACGCTACTTTCTGTTCTGATGCTCCGAATCACCACACGCATCGACCACCCGGCAAGAGATGCAAGGCCCGAACGCAGCCTGACCCTGTGCTACGCCGACCGCTGCCGGTCACGATTGCGTGTCAGGCTGGATGACGGCGGTGAGGCAGGGTTGTTCCTGGAACGTGGAACGATCCTGCGCGGCGGCGATGTCCTGTTGGCGGATGACGGTCGCCGCGTGCTGGTCCGGTCAGCCGCCGAACCGCTGTTTGAAGTGCGCGCCGCAGCCGACGCCGGACAAGCGCAATTCGACCTGCGCCGCGCCGCCTACCATCTCGGCAATCGGCATATCCCGGTGCAGCTGCTGGCCGACGCCCTGCGACTTGATCGCGACGAAGTGCTTCGCCGCATGCTGGTACGGCTGGGCATGGTGGTCACCCCGGTCGTCGACGCCTTCGAGCCGGAGTCCGGCGCCTATGGCGGTGGCCACCGGCACGACCATGATCGGGATCACCAGGCCGGCATGATCGGCGAGATCCTGTCGCGCCAGGCGCATGGCGAAGACCCGCCGGACCGTCCGAAGGTCGGCATCGAACCGGGCACATGAATCCGAACCTGACTTCCCTGTTGCAACTGGCAAGTCCCTTGCTCCCGGTGGGCGCGTTCAGCTATTCGCAGGGGCTGGAATCAGCCATCGACAGCGATCTGGTCAAGGACGAAACCAGCATGCGTCGATGGCTGGTGCACGGCCTGCGCGACGTACTGGCGCGTTACGAGGCGCCGGTCTGGGTACGCCTGTACCGGGCGATCCAGCGTCAGGACCAGGTGGCCTTTGCCGGCTGGAACGAGGAGTTTCTCGCTTCCCGGGAAAGCCTTGAGTTGCGGGCGGAAACCGCGCAGATGGGCTTTTCGCTCGGTCGTCTGCTGGGTTCGCTGCAGCATGCATTGCCGCTACCCCTGACAAGCCTGTCCTATCCGGCGGCGCATGCGTTCACCTGCCACTGCTGGGATATCAAGGCCGAGGACGGGCTGGGCGTCTATCTGTACGGCTGGTGCGAAAACCAGGTGAGCTGCGCCCTCAAGGCCATTCCCATCGGTCAGACCGCCGGACAGCGATTGCTGATTCAAACCCGGCCCATACTGGCCGAGGCCATCGAAACGGCGATGAACCTGGCGGACGATGACTTGACCAGTCAGAACCCGATGCTCGCCATTCTCGCCAGCCAGCACGAATCCCAATACTCACGACTGTTCAGGAGCTGAATCAACATGAGCGGCAATCCCTTGCGGCTTGGAATCGGCGGCCCGGTGGGCTCCGGCAAAACCACCCTGGTGGAGGTTCTGTGCAAGCGCATGCGCGACCGACACAATCTCGCCGTGGTCACCAACGACATCTACACCCGCGAGGATGAACGACTGCTGGTGGCGGCCCAGGCGCTGCCGGCCGAACGCATCATGGGCGTGGAAACCGGCGGCTGTCCGCACACCGCGATCCGCGAAGACGCTTCGATCAACCTCGAGGCGGTCGAACGCATGAGCCGGCGCATTCCGGGACTCGAACTGATCTTCATCGAATCCGGTGGCGACAACCTCGCCGCAACCTTCAGCCCGGAACTGTCCGACCTGACGATCTATGTCATCGACGTCGCCGGCGGCGAAAAGATTCCGCGCAAGGGCGGACCCGGCATCACCAAGGCCGACCTGCTGGTGATCAACAAGATCGATCTCGCCGAATATGTGGGCGCAGACCTTGAAATCATGCGCCGCGACACCCAGCGGATGCGCGCAGCGCGTGACTTTGTGATGACCGACCTCAAGGCGGGAACGGGCGTGGACGCCATCGTGTCGTTCATCGAGCAGCGCGGCATGCTCTGAACCCAAACCGCCCGTGGCCGCGTGCGTCAGGTGCGGCGTGAAGCTGGTCGTCCAATGCCGCGCAAAAAACGTCGGACTGGTCGTTGATTGCCTTTGCAGTGGTCAAGCCCAAAACCGATTGCCGGCCAGACAGCAGGCGCCGGGCAACCCGGGTTCACCGTTGCTTCGGACAATATGGCGGCCAGCCCGACGCCCTCAGGACCATCCGCCCCTGCGACGAATCGGCCGTCGCAGGGGCAAAACAAGGTGTACCGCCTAGAATCCCAGACCGATGCTGGTATACGCGGTGGTGAAGTCTTCCTCGACGTTGCCGGGAATCGAGTCGGCATCGGTTGAATAGGCGATCACACCGGCGGAGAAGGACCAGTCGCCGTACTTGGCCGGGATGAAGGACATCGGCACGCTGCCCGTCAGGCCGTAGGAAAAGTAAGTGCCGCTATCCGATGCAGGGTCGTAATATTCGTCCGGCACGAAACCCACCGCGACCGGGATCGACACCGACAGCGGCCCGGCCGAGAACCCAGGACCGATGGCGAGCACGAAGACAGTACCTTCCTCGGCGCCGGCGTCACTGCCGACACGTGAGTGGGCGGTGAGGCTCGGATTCAGGGAAAACGCGCCCAGTGCCGACGAATCATCAATGCCGATGCCAACATCGACGATGCGCTCGGCGGTACCGCCACCGTAGTTCCATTCCTGATAGGTCAGGCTCAGCGAGAACACGCCAGCCGAATACCCGAACCCGCCATAAACATCGATTTCCTGGATGTGCCCACCCACCGAGGCGGCATCCTCAGGTGCATTGTCGTTGACGTCCGCCCAGGCACCGAAGTTGAACGACAGGCTGTCTGACAGCGCGATTTCATTCGTCATGTAAACAAAGGTCGTGTGCTCGTTGCCGAACAAGTCCTCGCCAGCGCCCCATACATCGGCGCCGTACGACACAAAGTGCGACTGGAAATCGATTCCGAACGCGTGGGAATTTGCACTGCCGGCCTCATCCGCAGCAGAAACGCCGGAGAAACCGAGCGTGGCCACAACAACCGGCGCCAACAAAAAATTTTTGCAACTCATAAATACCCCCTTGGGAAACACCGTTAGAACATCGTTTTTGAGTCAGGCGCAGCCATTGGACCCATCCGGCCCCGCTGGATCAGCGAAATGGACGCCATCCCAGGTTGAGGTCACGCAACAAGCGGACCAAAACGGCGGTCGCGGGGGCGTCGGAACATCCGTCAAATGACGTATACGCGCAGCCATTGACCCGGCGAAATTCATGAATCCCTGCGCGGCCGGAGGTGAAAAGTGCGTGTCCCGGACTGGATGGCGCTTCACCAGGGATTGCCGGATGACAACACTCAGGCAGCTTCCGGATTCACCTGGTCCAGATTGGTGCGCCGCGACGCCAAGTTGGTGCAGAGCACGTCTCACCGCTTGAACCGGTCGCGACGGCAGCTGGCAACATCACCTTTGAGCACAAAGCCGACGGAGTCCGAGTGGCAGGCCTCGAACGCCGAAAGCTTCGTCAGCCTGAACTCGCGGGCTGAGGCGCGCCCCAATTGAGAACAATGCGCTGGCGCGCGGCAGCGTTGGGCACAGATGGGCACAGTACCCAAACACCCAAATCAGGAACAGCGCATGGTTCTGCAATTGCCTGATTTATTTATATTGTTTGGTCGGGGTGACAGGATTTGAACCTACGACCTCCTGCTCCCGAAGCAGGCGCTCTACCAAGCTGAGCTACACCCCGCGTTAGTGGTTCCGTTCGGTGGCGAATTGAACCAATGCCTGCAGCGATTCCTTGAATGGCGAGTCGGGAAGATCGCCGATTGCTGCACTCGCTTGAGCCGCGTGCCGCTCAGCGAGCGCGCAAGTGTAGGGGATTGCCTGAGCACGTTCAATGCATGACAGGATTTCGGGCAGATCATCCAGCCTTCCGGCCGACAGCGCAGACCGCACAAGATCGGCATCCGCCGGGCTGCCATTGCGCATGACGTGGATCAGCGGCAGGGTCGGTTTGCCTTCGGCCAGGTCGTTTCCCAGCGCTTTTCCGGTCTGCCCCGGGTCAGAACGAAAGTCCAGCACATCGTCAATCAACTGGTATGCGATGCCCAGGTGGTAGCCGTAATCGGCCATGCGCTGTTGCTGGCCCTCATCAGCTTGCGCGGCGATGGCGCCGATCTGCGAGGCCGCGCGAAACAGCACGCCGGTTTTTTTCTCGATGACGCGCAGGTAGCGCGCTTCGTCCACGTCCACATCGCCGCAATTCATCAGCTGCAGCACTTCGCCCTCGGCGATGGCGTTGGTGGTGTCCGCCATCACCCGCATGATGGCCATCTCCCCGGCTTCCACCATCAGCTGGAAACTGCGCGAATAGAGAAAGTCGCCGGACAGTACCGCACCTGCATTGCCCCAGACGGCGTTGGCGGTCTTGCGTCCGCGGCGTAGATCCGAATGGTCCACCACGTCGTCGTGCAACAGGGTCGCGGTGTGGATGAATTCCACCACCGCGGCCAGCAATTGCGGCAAATCGGTACGACAGCCAAGCGCGCGGGCTGACATCAGCGTCAGTGCCGGACGCAGGCGTTTGCCGCCCGCAGAAACGATGTAGGCGCCAATCTCGTTGATCAGGGCGACGTCCGAGGCCAGGCGTTGGCGGATCAAGGCGTCCACCGCCTGCATATCGTCCGCGACCGGCGCAAGAAGGGTTTTGATGTCCATAGGCAGATTCAAGGCAACGCGCGATCCTATGGACCGATTGCGTATTGGTCAAACCCAAAGGTTGGGCCAACCCACGCAAGCGGTTTTATGATGGACGGGCATTGAATGCATCGGCATCCGCACGCAATGGCCGAACCCGCCCATCATCCGGGAGTTTTCATGTCAGAACCAAAGAACGTCTTTGTCGCCGGCGGCACCAGCGGCATCAACCTGGGAATTGCGCAGCAGTTCGCGGCGCGTGGTGATCGCGTTGCCGTGCTGAGCCGAAATCCGCAGAAAGTGGACGACGCGGTGTTGCGCCTCAAACAGGCCGGCGCCGATGCGCTCGGATTTTCCGCCGACGTGCGCGAATTTGACGCGGTGGCGGATGCGATGAAACAGGCCGCCGATCAATGGGGCCCCATCGACATTCTGATCTCTGGCGCCGCCGGTAATTTTCTGGCGCCGGCGGCCAAGCTCAGCGCCAACGCCTTCAAATCGGTGGTCGACATTGATTTACTGGGCAGTTTCAACGCCATGCGCGCTTCATTTGATCATCTGCGCAAACCGGGCGCGAACATCATTTTCATCACCGCGCCGCAAGCCTGGCTGCCGACGCCGTTTCAGATTCACGCCTGCGCCGCCAAGGCCGGCGTCGATCAGATGACACGCACCGCCGCCATGGAATGGGGCCCCCTGGGGATTCGCGTCAACGGCATCGCGCCGGGGCCGATTGACGACACCGAGGGCATGCGCCGCCTGGCGCCCAACGAGGCGGTGGAAAAAGCCATTATCAACAGCCTGCCAGCGCGGCGCTTGGGCACCAAGGATGAAATCGCCAAGGCGACGATGTGGCTGTGCTCGGACGATGCCAGCTACATCACCGGCGTCATCCTGCCGGTGGACGGCGGCTGGTCCCTGGGCGGCTCAGGATCGATGCAGAACGCGATGACCGGCGGCTAAACGAGTCATCGAACCACAATGGCGGGCATGGCCCGCCCTGCGATGATCGCCTGGATGTAGGGCGGCCCATGGCCGCCACGATACGGCGAGGAACCGAACAAAACGGCGGGCGCGGCCCGCCCTACGAGCCCTTGGCCAACTCCGCACCCATCAGCTGATGCAACGCGTTGATCGCCTTCAGCGGCCGCACCATCACCTTGAAGTCCGTGATCAGCGCTGCTGGGTTCCAGGTGATCAGATCGATGCCGTTGATTTGAATGCCATCGCGTTCAGCGACGAATTCCAGTGCGGCCTGATCACCCTGCACCACTTCGCGCACGTAGTGGAAAGATTCATCCATCAGCACTTGAACCGCCGCGCTCAAATATTTGATGGTGATGTCTTTTCCCACCTGCGGGGTGTGCACCACCGGCGAATGGAAAACCACATCCCGCGCCAACAGCGCATCCAGTCGTGTGGCGTCACGGGCGGCAACCAGCGCATGCCATTTGTTGAGTCCCAGGCTGGCGGGGCTTGTGTTTGACATCGATTCACTCCGGTTCCAGACGCAGCTCAAAAACGAAATTCGGCGAAGTCCGCCAATGGCAGTCGGTGTGAGCGCAACTGGTTGACCGGCGCATCGGGGTCGGCATAACCAATGGCCATGCCGCAGAACAACATCAATTCATCCGGCGGCCGCAGAAACTTCGCCACGGTCTGCGGATAGACGGACCAACACTCTTGCGGACAGCTATCCAGGCCGCGCTCGCGCAACAGCAACATCACCGTCTGCAGAAACATGCCCAGGTCCGACCATTGGGGTTTTCCCATCCGCCGGTCAACGTAACAGAACAAGGCCGCCGGCGCGCCGAAAAACTGGAAGTTGTTGGCGAACTGCCGTAGCCGCCCGGCCTTGTCCGAGCGCGGAATCCCGAGCAGCGCGTACATCGCTTCGCCCAACTCGAAACGTTCGCTGCGATGTGGTTCCCACAGGTTTTGCGGATAGATCTCATACTCCGGCTGGTCCGTGGCCGACGGATCCTGCAGCCGTTCGCGCATCAGTCGCTTGAAGTCATCCATCTGGCCACCGCCCAGGGCATAGACCTTCCACGGCTGGACGTTGCCGCCCGACGGCGCCCGCGCCGCCTGTTGCAAAATCTCACGCAAAACGGATTCTTCGATTGCATCTGGAAGAAACGCGCGCACGCTACGCCGGGTCTGCACCGCCTGGCTGACGTTGATTGCAGCTTCTGATTTCACTTGGCCTCCATTTTCGTTTGCGCCCGGCCGGTGGCCAGCGCAGTATTCAGCAGGACATGTTGCATCAATTTGCTGAGGATCGTTCTTGAAAGCCATTGAAATCAAACAGGCCGGCGGCCCGGAACAACTGGCCATCTGCCAGCGCCCGACACCCGAACCGCAAACCGGCGAGCTGCTGTTGCGGGTCACCGCCGCCGGCGTCAACCGTCCTGACGTGATGCAGCGCCAGGGCCTTTATCCGGTGCCGCCCGGGGCCTCGGACCTACCCGGCCTGGAGGTGGCCGGAGAGATCATCGGCGGCGACCTGGGCGACAGCGGCTTTTGCATCGGCGATCACGTTTGCGCGCTGTGCAACGGCGGCGGCTATGCCGAATTCTGCGCGGTTCCAAGCGGCCAGTGTCTGCCGGTTCCCAAAGGATGGACGGGGCTGCAAGCCGCATCGTTGCCGGAAACCTTTTTCACCGTGTGGAGCAACGTGTTTGATCGCGCCGACCTCAGCGAGGGTGAAAGTCTGCTGATTCAGGGCGGCAGCAGCGGCATCGGCGTCAGCGCCATTCAGATGGCCAAGGCGCTGGGACACCGGGTATACGCGACGGTGGGCAACGATGAAAAAGCACGGGCCTGCGCGGCGCTGGGCGCGGACCTGACGATCAACTATCGCGATCAGGATTTCGTGGAGGAAATCCGCAAGCACACCCATGGCCACGGCGTCGACGTGATTCTGGACATGGTGGGCGGTGACTACGTTTCGCGCGAACTCAAATGTCTGGCCGACGATGGCCGGCTGGTGCTGATCGCCCTGCTGGGCGGCGCCAAGACCCAATTGTCCTTGGCGCCGGTTCTGTTGCGCCGCTTGAGCATCAGCGGCTCCACTCTCAGGCCGCGCTCAGACGCATTCAAGGCAAACATCGCCAGCGCGCTGCGCCAACACATCTGGCCGCTGATCGAGCAAGGCAAGATCCGGCCCGTCATTCACCAGAGCTTTCCGCTTGCGCAGGCGGCCGACGCCCACCGTCTGATGGAAAGCGGACAACACATCGGCAAGATCATACTGACGGTGTAGCCGGACGTCGGCGCAGCTGCGCTCGTCCGGATCAATCCGCCCAGCTGCCCGAGGCAGCGCGCTGTTCCAACAGCGGCGCTGGCGCCCACAAGGCGCCGTGCTCGGCCTGATAACGCCTGACGCTGTCCAGCACCTTGTCCAGACCCTGTTGCTGCGCCCAGTACATGGGGCCGCCCTGGTGGCGCGGAAAGCCGTAGCCGAACAAATAGGTCACGTCGATATCCGAGGCGCGAATGGCATAGCCCTCGCCCAGAATCCTGGCGCCTTCATTGGCCATCACCGTCAACACGCGATTGACGATTTCCTCATCGCTGATCGGCTTGCGCGCAATCCCCAGCTCTTCGGACGCGGCGACGATCAGCGCTTCGATCTCCGGGTCCGGCGTCGGCGTGCGGCCGTCATAAAGGTAATAACCACGGCCCGTTTTCTGGCCGAACCAGCCCTTTTCGCAGATGCGATCCGCGATCACCGAATAACGCAGGGATTGATCGCGCGTGGCTTGCTGGCCCTTGCGCACCCGCCAGCCCACGTCCAGCCCGGCCAGATCCTTCATCAGATAAAGGCCCATGGGGAAGCCAAAGGCCTTGAGCGCGCCGTCGATCTGCCAGGGGGTGGCGCCCTCTTCCAGCATGAAATCACATTCGCGTCCGTAGGTGTGCAGGATGCGATTGCCGATGAAACCCTCGCAATTGCCGGCCAATACCGCCACCTTGCCCAGGGACTTGGCCATACGCATGACGGTGACGATGGTTTCGGCGCTGGTGCTTTGGCCGCGCACATTCTCCTGCAAACGCATGACGTTGGCCGGAGAGAAAAAGTGCGTGCCGACCACATCCTGCGGTCGGCTTGTGGCAGAGGCGATTTCATCAATGCTCAGTGTTGAGGTATTGCTGGCCAACACCGCGCCCGGTTTCATCACCGCGTCGAGCTTGGCGAAGGTGTCTTTCTTGAGCTGCATTTCCTCGAACACCGCTTCCACCACGATATCTGCCTGCCCGATCTGCTGCATCTGGGTGCTGGTGCTGATCAGCGACAAGGCCCGATCCATCCGGGTCTGCGAGGTGGAGCCGCGCTTGACCGACGTCTGGTAATTGCCGCGGATCTTGGCCATGCCGTTTTCCAGCGCCTGGTCTGAAATATCCAGCAGCTGGACCGGGATGCCGGCGTTGGCAAAACTCATGGCGATGCCGCCGCCCATGGTGCCGGCGCCGATGACGGCGGCCGATTCAATGGCCTTGGGTCTGACATCACCCAGACCTGGAATCTTGGCCGCTTCGCGCTCGGCGAAGAAGGCGTAACGCATGGCCGCGGACTGCGGGCTGTTGCGGCATTGCTCGAAGCTGGCGTGCTCGATGGCGCTGCCTTCGTCAAAGGGCTTTTCGCAGGCCGCCTGCACGCAATCCACAATCTTCCACGGCGCGATCTGACCGTGCCAGCGGCGCTTGTTTTTCTCGCGCATGGCGTCGAACAGCGCCGGATCGGTGCCGTCCACCTTGTCCTGCTTGTTGCGTGCCAGCGGCAGCTCGCAACCGCGCGACGCGCAATCAACCGCAAAGCGCAGGGCGTTGGCATGCAAGTCCGCCTGGCTATCGCCGTCGACAATCTGGTCGATCACGCCCAGTTCCAAAGCCTCGGTCGCGCCGATGGGCTTGCCACTGACCATCATCTCCAGCGCTTTTTCCGGACCGGCCAGACGCGGCAGGCGCTGGGTGCCGCCGGCGCCCGGCAACAGACCCAGATTCACCTCCGGCAAACCCAGTTTGGCCGAGGCGATGGCCACCCGGCAATGACAGGTCAGCGCCAATTCCAGACCGCCACCCAGGGCGGTGCCGTGCAAGGCGGCGATCACCGGCTTTTTCATCGCCTCGATCTGACCCAAGACCTCCGCGAACGACGGCGGCTTGGATGCCGCGCCAAACTCGCGGATATCGGCCCCCGCCACAAAGGTGCGACCGGCGCCGATCAGCAATACCGCCTTGGCGGCGTCATCACTGGCCGCGCGCGCCAAACCATCGACCAACCCCCGACGCACCGCCTGCCCCAGCGCGTTGACCGGGGGGTTGTCAATGGTCAGCACGGCGACGCCCTGCTCCAGTTGATATGCGACACTTTCCAATTCCATCTCCCATTGATCGTCGCGCGACCACGCGCGGCGCATTGATTCAGCCGGCCAGCGCAGCCAACAAGGAAACCCAATGAGTCAAGCGTTTGTGGATTTCGAGCAACAGGACAGCATCATCATTTTGCGCCTGAACCGCCCCGCATCCCGCAACGCCATCGCCACGCATCAGGATTGCAAGGATCTGGTGGAAGCGCTGGTACGTTTGCAAACCATACCCCAAGCGCGCTGCGCCGTGCTCACCGGCAATGGCTCGGCGTTCTGTGCCGGTGGCGACCTCAAGGCGATGAAGGCACGCAGCGGCATCGGCGCGCTGGACAGCCCCGCCGCCACCCGCGACAACTATCGGCGCGGCGTGCAGTCGGTGATCCGCACGCTATGGGATTGCGAAATCCCCATCATCGCCGCCATCAACGGCGCCGCCATTGGGCTGGGATGCGACCTGGCCACGCTGTGCGATCTGCGCATCGCTTCGGCCAAGGCCAAATTCGCCTCCAGTTTCATCAACGTCGGCCTGATTCCGGGCGACGGCGGTGCCTGGATCCTGCCGCGCGCGGTGGGACTGGCCAAGGCATCGGAAATGATTTTCACCGGCGAAGTGCTGGACGCCGAGGACGCCCTGTCCTGGGGCCTGGTGTCTCGCGTGGTGGATGCGGATCAATTATTGACCGAGGCGATGAAGCTGGCGCAAAAGATTGCATCGCAACCCGCGGTTTCCGTACGGCTGGCCAAGCGCCTGCTGCACGAAGGCCAGCAACAACGGCTCAGCGACATACTGGAGCTGTCCTCGGCCTATCAGGCGCTGTCGCACGAAACTGACGACCACGCCGAGGCGGTGGACGCCTTTGTGGAAAAACGTCCCGCCAATTTCAGCGGGACGTAATCAAGCCTTACCAGACGACGCAGGCCGCGTGCGCGGTCAGCGCCATCAAGATCAGCGAGGAAACAACAAAGATGCCAAAGCGCACCTCGATCTTGTTCACCAGCGCCTGAAACAGGCTGTGCACCACTCTTGAGGCAACGTAAGCCCAGGCCAGGTTGACGCCCAGCGCGGAAGTATCACCCGCCACCGCCAACACCAGCGCCACCGCGTAAAACAGCGTCGGCAGCTCCATCAAATGGTTGTAGTTGTCCGCTTTCCAGCGCACCCGCGCCGGCAATTCCGACAGCTGTTGCCCGTTGGGCAGCGTGGCGTCCATCACCATGCCAGACTTCATGATCGCCGGCACACGGGTGACATACATCCACCACCACATCACCAAGGACCACATCACCAGTGCCATCACCGGCGCCAGTATCGGGCTTGGTTCGGTCATTTTTCTCTCCGGTTCGTGATTCAGGGCAACATCCTAACGCGCCCAAGTATCATTGCTGGCTCACGGATATCGGAGAACCTCATGGCCAATGCCCACGCTGCACAACTGTTCAATCTGGACGATCGCGTCGCCGTGGTCACCGGCGCGTCCAGCGGCCTGGGCCGTCAGTTTGCCCTGGCCCTGGCCAAATCCGGCGCCACCGTCGCGGTTTGCGCACGGCGTCAGGATCGACTGACGGCACTGGTCAAGGAACTGGAACAATTGGGCGCAAAGGCCACCGCCGTGCAAATGGACGTTTGTGACCGGAGCAGCGTCGGCGAAGCGTTCAAAAAAATCGAATCCGAGATCGGCACCGCGGATATTCTGGTCAACAACGCCGGCGTCTCCGCCCCCGCCCGGGCCATCGACATCAGCGATAAAGACTGGAACTGGGTGGTGGACACGGATTTGAACGGCGCCTGGATGGTGGCGCAAACCGCCGCCCAACAAATGGCCAAGGCGGAAAAAGCCGGCAGCATCATCAACGTGACTTCCATCATCGCCAGCGGTGTGGGCGCCGGTCTTGCGCCTTATGCGGCCGCCAAAGCCGGCTTGAAACAGGTTTCCAAATGTTTGGCGCTGGAATGGGCCCGTTACGGCATTCGCGTGAACTGTATCGCGCCGGGTTATTTCTCCACCGAAATGAATGATGATTATCTGGCCAGCGAGGACGGCCAGAAGATTCGCGAAAACGTTCCATCAAGAAAGTTCGGTGACCCCGGCGATCTGGACGGCGCCTTGTTGCTGCTGGCTTCCGACGCCGGCAAGCACATGACCGGCACCGAAATCGCGGTGGATGGCGGCCACCTTTGCCGGGGGATTTGATACGAATTCGCGTCATCGCGAGCCGCCGCGCAGCGTGGCGATCTCCAAGGCCTCTAGGGTTACCCAAGCCAGGGGATTGCTTCGTCTTTGACTCGCAATGACTTCGACATTTTGTTTGCTGAGCTTTCGAGGATGCATCTGACAAACCGTTGCGATCCGGAACCCGGACTGACGGAGCTGAAGCGCTTATTTAGGGAAACGCTGATTAATCGTAGCGAGCGAAGGCATCTCGGGTTACGCCGGAGCACAGGTGAGCCGAGAACGAAGCATAGCTTCGCCAAGCCCGAACCAGCACCGCCGAAACTCGAGATGCCGAGCGCAGTAGATTAATCAGTGTTTCCTTAGGGGCGCCTACTTCGCCCTGAGGTATCGCCAAATATGGTGGATCAACAGCAGCAATACTCCGAAGCCACCCATCACGATTAATAACATCCCCAGCGGCAGAAAAAAGCTTTCCTGCAAAAAGCCCAGCTCATCAACGCTTTGATAAAACGTATATTCAAGCAACAAACAGATTGCGCCGACAGACAGCAACGCCAGGCTGCCGAACATTAGCTTCGCCTTTGTGCTCACGGATTATTTGATTCTGTAACTCGCCAGCAGCTTTTTATACCGCGCCGGGTTTTGATTCCATTCCCGTGCAGGCAACGCCAGGTAAAACAGCCGGTATTGCTCGCCGGCTTTGGTTACGAATTGCAAAACATTTCGCGGGCCGATGCCATAACGCGTGGGCTCCCTGAATACGGTGACATAAGCCTGCCAACCCTCACCATTCATTGAAAATTCCTGCGCCGTGCGCCGATATCCGGCGCGCATGCCGGCCATCATGGTGGCGGCATAGTTGACGCGCTTGAGTCCGCGGCCGTTGGCCGGCGGCAAACTGATTTGCGTCAGCGAAGCACCGTTACGTGATTCCAATACATAATCCGGCCGCGCCATGCGCCAACCGGGCGGTGCGTCAAAGGCGTAGCCCTTGCTGGCATTGACCATCCATTCGGCCTGCGCGCCACTGGCCGCCAGCACCATGGTCAGCAGCACACTCAACCTCAACATCAGCACCCCTCCCGATTGTTCCCACTTGTTTGGCGCATCTTGTAGGAATACGAGTTTTAGGCAACGCAGGTGCGGCGCCGGGAAACCGCGGCGATCCCCATGGCTTCGCGATATTTGCTGACGGTGCGGCGCGCCACGCGAACCCCGTCCTTGAGCAAAAACGCTGTGATGGCACTGTCGCTCATCGGTCGTGCTCGGGGCTCTGTATCCACAATGCTGCGAATCCGCGCCTTGATGGCGGTGGCTGACCCTTGCCCTGTGGCAGCAGTGGTTTGACGCGGAAAAAAACTGCTGAACGGATAAACGCCCCAGGGCGTCTGCACCCATTTGTTCTGCGTGATTCGGGAAACGGTGGATTCGTGCAAGCCGGTGGCATCGGCGATGTCCAACCGCTTCAAGGGCAGCATGGCGGCCTCGCCAAATTCCAGAAATCTGGCTTGATGCCGGATGACGGCCTGCACAACTTTTTGCATGTTTTGCTGGCGCAGCTGCAATCCGCGCACAAAGCAACGCGCCTGTCTGAGTTGATCACGCAGTACGGCATGGCCGGACCCGCGCAGGCAAGCCGCGTAAGACGCCGCAACGCGCAGTCGAGATGCTTTGTCGTCCCGGAACTGGATCTGCCAGGCGCCGCGCTGGCCGGAAATCACAATATCCGGGTCTACCGCCTGCGCCGATGCGGCAAACATCGCGCCCGGCTTGGGGTTGAGGCCGCGAATCAGATCGACCGCGGCACGCAGGCGCCTCAGACTCACGCCCAGATGTTGGGCAAGCCGATTCAGCTCCCCGCGCGCCACATCCATCAGATGATCATGGACGATGCGACTGGCCAAACCACGTCCGGGGGTCAGCGGCGGCAAGGCCTCCAACTGCAATTGCAAACATTCGGACAGATTGCGCGCGGCAATTCCGCTTGGCTCCAGGCTTTGCACCGTATCCAGCGCTTGCTGCATTTCGGCGGCCGTTGGCGCGAGCTGCGGACGCAGGCGCTGCGCAATCTGCGACAAGTCGGATTGCAGATAAGCGTTGTCATCCAGATCCGAAACGATGGCGACGCAAATCCGAAACATTCGCCCCTCATCCAGGCTGGCCTGCAGCTGCGCCAACGCCAGGGATTGAAGATCGGCGGGTTGCGGCGCGGCCTGTTGCTCGATCCAGTCGCGATCATTGTGAATCACAGATTCGCTGCCGCTGCGGTGATCGGCGTTCAATCCGTCAGAGTCCGCCTGCAAATGCTGATCGGCGCCAGCATCGTCGCCGCTCACCGGCGTTGGGTCGGTTTGCTCAGGGGCGGCTTCCGCACTTGTGTTCTGATCTTCGGATAGCTCCAGCATCAAGTTTTGTTCGAGCTGCCGCTCGATCTCCAGATCCAGTTCTGCGCGATTGAGTTGCAGCAGGGCGATGGACTGCCGCAACTGCGGGGAGATGTTCAGGCTTTGCTTGAGTTGGGCGTAGAGCGCGGGCTTCATCACAGATGCTCGTCTTGGATTCATTGGGCATTCATGCTCGCGCCAGTCGCTGGCCTGCGGATGTCAGGCCCGACAGCGGGTGGTATTTGAGCCGATGAACGTGTTGCCGTTGCAAGCGGCGCGCCGTTGCGGAATGCTTCGCCGCTTTGAGACCTTCAGGCACCCCATGTCCGCCATCCCCGCTCCCGGCACCGCCGCGCCCTGGTTCAAGGCCCGCACCAGCGCCAATCCCAGCTTTACCTTCGACACCGTTGGCGGTCGTTACGTGGTGTTGTGCTTTTTTGGCTCCGCCGCGCGCGAAGACAGCGCCGCGGTATTGCGCGGCATTGAGCAAAACAGCGCCGTGTTTGATGATCGCAATGCCTGCTTTTTTGGCGTATCCACCGACCCCGACGACGAAGCGCGGAACCGGGTGGCCGACGCCATTCCCGGGCGACGCTTCTTCTGGGATTTTGATCGCGCGGTGAGCCGACTCTACGGCGCAATCGATGCAAACCACGAACATCAGACATATAGCCTGATTCTGGATCCCAACCTGCGCGTGTTGGCGGTCTTGCCGTTTGGGCAACAGGCGGATCGACACGTCGAGCAATTGGTGGGTGCCTTGTCCCGGCTGCCTAAAGTGCCGGATCCGTATCGCGCACCGCCGCAAGCGCCGGTGCTGGTGGTTCCGCATGTGTTCGAACCCCGCCTTTGCGAACAACTGATCGCCTACTACGATGAGACCGGCGGCGAGGATTCCGGCTTCATGCGCGATGTGGATGGCAAAACCACCCGTATTATTGAGCACGGTCACAAGCGTCGGCGGGATCGTCTGATCGACGCCGAAGACGTACGCAAAGCCTGTTTGGCACGGATTCGGGCGCGACTGATCCCGCAAATCGAAAAGGCTTATCAGTTCAAGGCCACGCGCATGGAACGCTATCTGGTGGCTTGTTATAGCGCGGAAGAATCCGGGCATTTTCGACCGCACCGAGATAACACCACCAAGGGCACGGCGCACCGGCGTTTCGCCGTTTCCCTGTTTCTCAACAGCGGCCAATACGAAGGTGGTTTCTTGCGCTTCCCCGAGTACGGTCCCGGCCTTTACAGCGCACCTCTGGGCGGCGCGGTGGTGTTTTCCTGTTCCATGCTGCACGAGGCCATGGCCGTCACCAAGGGCAAGCGCTATATGTTCCTGCCCTTCCTCTACGACGAACAAGGACGCCGCATCCGCGACGAGAATCTGAAATATCTAGCGGATGTGAGCGCATAACCGGCTTTCGGCCCAATCGCGCCGCTGGTCGGTCAAGGCCAGACTCCGGTCCGTCAATCGTCCGAAAAGCCTTGCGCGGACGATACAATTCCGAGTCATGCAGTGCGGGCTGTTTCGCACCCCCGAAACGATTTGGAGATGGATTGATGCGCGCTTCCCATTTGCTGAGCTTGGTCGCAATTTTTTCCCTGTCAGCCTGTGGCGGCGGCGGTGGCGGTTCGGGCGGCAACAATGAACCGAATCCGCAAGCAACGCCGCGCGCCCAGCTGCAGCTCAAGAGCTTTGATGCGACTTGCAATGATTTCGTCCCCTATGTGGCCAATGCGCTGACCGAGGAGCTGCTGCAAGGCTTTCGTTGCCTGGCCGATGCGCCCTGCCCGATTTTTCTGGAAGCTGATTTCGCGGTCGGCGCACCCAACGCGCCGAATGGCGGCGCCGGCGGCGCCAGCGAAGACGCCGTCAGCGCACCGGACCGGGTTTCCGAAACCAATGTGCAGGAAGCCGGTGTGGATGAGGCGGATATCGTCAAGATCGACAGCAGCGGCCGTATCTACATTCTTTCCACCAACAAGCTGTCCATTGTCAACGCCTTCCCGCCGCAAGGGCTGAACGCGCAAACGCCGGTGGAGCTGGATCTGTCACAGGGACAGTCGGGTTTCGCCACTTCTGAACTGTTTCTGGACGAAGACGCCGGCCGCGTGGTGGTGCTGGCCTCGCGCTTTGATCAAAACAGAAGTTTCGCCACCACCATTTTTGTGGATGTGAGCAACCCCGCCGCGCCGGCGGAAACGGGCCGGCTGGAAGTGGAAGGCTTTGGCCTGGAAGCGCGACGCATCGACGGTCGCGTGCATCGGGTGACGCGTTTCGACGTGCCGCGCCCACAATGGCTGTACGACGGCAGCGAGCCGCTGCAAAGCCTGCAATCGGATTATTTTGCGGCGGTGGCCAATGGCGATGAAACGCGTGCGCAAAGCATCAAGGTCAGCGTCAACGCCAATATCAACAGCCGCTTGCAAAGCCAGGGCGTGGATGCGCTGCTACCGGAAATTTCGGCTCAGTCCAGCGGTCAGTCACGTGCTTCGCAAACCCTGGCCTGCAATCAGCTTTCGGCGCCGGATGTCACCACCGGTCTTGGCTTTGCCGTGATTGACAGCTTCGATCAGGACGGCGCCAATCGCGGCACAAGTGCCATCGTCAACAACGCATACACGGTCTACGCCTCGCGCGACAATTTATTCCTCGCCCAATCCAGCTTTGGCTGGTTTTTCGCCCCGGTGCAGGATGAGGAAAGCGTGATTTATCGGTTTGAGCTGTCCGATTCCGGCGCGGCGCAATATCGTGGTCTGGGCAAGGTGCCGGGCTCGATTCTCAATCGCTTCGCCTTGTCAGAACATGAGAATCATCTTCGCGTCGCCACCACAATTTCCCGCTTTGGGCCCGGCGGTGACGCCTCCACCAACCATCTGTGGATACTGCGCTCTGACGGCCTGGATCTTCCGCAAGTCGCCTCAGTGGAAGGCTTTGCGCCGGGCGAGCGCATTCAGGGCGCACGTTTTCTGGGTGATCGCGGCTTTGTCGTCACCTTTCGACAAATCGATCCGCTGTTCGCATTTGATCTGAGTATCCCCACCGCGCCGCGCATCGCCAGCGAATTGAAGATTCCCGGCTTTTCCAGTTATCTGGCGCCGGTAGGTGAGGACTATCTGCTGACCGTGGGCCGCGACGGCACCGACGAGCGCCTGACCGGCGCGGTGGCGGTGCAACTGTTCGACGTCAGCGACCTGGAGAACGTGTCGCCAGTGGCGAGTATCGCGCCCACGGTGGGCGATTTTGGCTACAGCTATAGTCCGGCCGAGCACGATCCACACGCCTTCAGCTATTTCTCCGACAGCGACAGCGCAGCCACGCCCGGCACGCTCAGCATTCCGCTGATCAGCTACGGCGACACCGACTTCTCACAGTTCACGGGCTTTTTGGTGGTGCGGGTTGACCCAGGCGCCGATCGACCGCTGAGCGAGTCCGGACGCATTGAGCATTCGCAATTCCTCAGCGATCGCGGATTCTGCGAATTCAGCCCCAACGGTGATTGCGCATTCGCCTACGTATCGGCGGATCCGCGTCGTTCCCTGTTCGCGCAAGGCGATGACGGCATTGTGCTGTACACCATCTCCGCGGTGGGCATTCGCGCAGATGATGCATTGCAACCGGGTAATCAGCTCGGCGCGCTGCCCATTGCCTATGACCCGCCGCTGTTCTTCGAGCGACCGGTGGTGGTCCCGGGCGGTGGTGGCGTTGTGGCCGAGCCGGCGCTCGGCGGCTGAGTTGCCGGGCGAGATCTTGAGGCGCGGCGCATCCGCCTCAGACTCGCCGATTGCCGCCCCAGCCGGCGATCTTGGGCCTTGCTTGGCGCCGGCGCTGCCGTCAACCGTGGTGTACTCACACCTCAACCACGCAAAACCCGCAATCACGCCATGAACGAAGCGCCCACAACGCAATACACCCCGCCCAAGGTCTGGACATGGGACAAGAAAAACGGCGGACAATTTTCGCAAATCAATCGCCCGGTTTCCGGGCCCACGCATGAAAAACAGCTGCCGGTCGGCGAACATCCATTTCAGGTTTATTCCTTGGCCACGCCCAACGGCGTCAAGGTCACGGTCATGCTGGAGGAGTTGCTGGCGGCCGGCCACCGCGATGCGGAATACGATGCCTGGCTGATCAATATCAACCAGGGCGAACAGTTTTCCAGCGGTTACGTGGAAATCAACCCCAATTCGAAAATCCCGGTCATGGTGGATCGCAGCACGAATCCACCGACACGGGTGTTCGAATCCGGCGCCATCCTCCTGTATTTGGCCGAACGATTCGGCGCCTTCCTGCCGAACGATCACAAAAGCCGAACCGAAGCCCTTAACTGGCTGTTCTGGCAGATGGGCAGCGCGCCGTTTCTGGGTGGCGGTTTCGGTCATTTCTACGCCTATGCGCCGAGCAAGATGGAATATCCCATCAATCGTTATGCAATGGAGGTCAAGCGCCAACTGGATGTGCTGGACCAGCACCTGGCGCAACATGAATTTCTTGCCGGAAGCCAGTACAGCATTGCGGACATGGCGGTCTGGCCCTGGTACGGCGCTTTGGCGCGCGGTGTGCTGTATGACGCGGCGCAGTTTCTGCAAGTGCAGACCTATACGCACGTGATCCGATGGACGAATGTCATCGCGCAACGGCCGGCGGTCCAACGCGGGCGTATGGTCAATCGAGCCTGGGGCGAACCGGCCAGCCAGTTGCACGAGCGGCACCACGCCAGTGACTTTGAAACCAGGACGCAGGACAAACTGCAATCGGGCGAGTGAACCCCAAAACCGCAAGCACGCCGTTGCTGAAGCTGGATCCGTACGGTGAATGCGCCACCGAGGAGCTGACGGACATCGCCGACCACAGCCTGTCGGGGTCGAAGGTCTCAGGCAGCGCCTTGCCAGAACGAATTCGGATGGGTCTTGGATAAAAAACGTGCACACAGGCCGATGGCGGCGACAAACAGCCCGACGATGAAACCCCACCAGATGCCGCCTGGACCTGCATCGGTGCGAAACGCCAAGCCCAATGCAATCGGCATGCCGATGAGCCAATAGGCGAATACGGTGATGATCATGGGCACTCGTGTGTCCTTGATGCCGCGCAGCGCGCCGTTGGCGGATGCCTGTACGCAGTCGAACAGCTGAAACACGGCGGCCAACATCAAAAACCGGACGGCCAGCTCGGAAACCGCGCTCAAATCGGTATAGAGCGCGACGATCCGTGGCGCCAGCAGCGCCATCACGGTTGCCGCCAGCAGTGCATACAGTGCGCTGATGGCAATCCCCACTCGACCGCGTCGGGCGATCAGGCTGTGGTTGCCAGCACCTGCGGCTTGCCCCACCCGCACGGTGGTTGCAAAGCCAATGGACAGCGGCACCATGAAACTCAGCGAAGCAAAGTTGATCGCGATCTGGTGTGCGGCAACCACGCCGGTACCAAAACGCGCCATCAACAGGGCACCGATTGAAAACAACGACACCTCGGCGGTGACCATGGCGGAAATCGGCGTTCCCAATCGCAGCACTTCGAAAATCTGTGCGCGATCGAACCTGGGAAGCCAGGGTGCACGAAAAACCTTCAAGGCGCGCAAGCGCTGGTCGGTCGGAAACAGGGCGACGTAAATCACCACCATGGTGACCGAGGCCAGCACCGACGCCCAGCCCGCCCCCTCCGGCCCCAGTTCGGGAAAGCCGAAATTACCGTGCATCAGCAGATAATCAAACAGCGCGTTCACCAATAATCCGCAGAAAGCGGCAATAAAGGCGACCTTGATCAGCCCGTGTCCTTCGGCGGTGTTGCGCAATACAAAACCCACACACAAGGGAACACCGGCCCAGGACACGGCCAGCAGGTAATCCTGCGCCATGCGGTGGGTTGCGCCATCCAGATCCAACCAGGACAGCGCGAACCCGCTCAACATGCGCGTGATCAGCGTCCAGATCAGGCCGGCGACCACACCCAACAGCAGCGCACTGCGGACGAAGCCACCGATTTTTCGCGGCAATTCCATGGCGCCGACCCGCTGCGCCACAATCGGAGACACCGCCAAAAACAGGCCGAGAAAAAGAATGTAGAACAAAAACCAGACGTTGCTACCAACGGCGACCGCGGCCAGCTCCTTCTCCCCCAGCCGTCCGGCAAAAATGGTGTCGACCGTCCCCATGCTGACATAGGCCAGTTGCGTGGCCAGAATCGGAGCGGCCAACTTCAGGTTGGCGGCAACCTCCTGCAGCAACATGGGCGAAATACGCACAGACATGATCGATGGCAACAGCGGCGGCCGATCACATCGAGTTCGGCCCATTCGAACGGGCGCGGATTTGACCACATTTTGGCAATCGCCGTCAGATACGCTCGCGTTGGGCGCCCGGCCCCGCAATCGGCCAGCGCAAACGCACTTCAAGGCCGCCGGTTTCCGGCAAACACGCCTGGGCGCTGCCACCGTGGCGACGCATCACCCGGCTGACCAGCGCCAGGCCAATCCCATAGCCTTGCTGCCCAGACGGCCCCGGCACGCGGAAGAATGGCTCGAACAGGCGGTGCAGGACCGCTTGTGGTACGCCGGGCCCCTGATCACGAACGGCAATCTGCGCATGACCCTGGTGCCGAGAGACACAGACCTGAATCTGCGACCCGGCTGGCGCGAAACGCAATGCGTTCGCCAGCAGGTTCTCCAGCGCACCCCGCAGGCTGTCGGCTTCGGCACGCGCTGAAAATTTCTCACCGCTGACCGACAGCTCGACCGATCCGGCCTGTGCCGCCGGGCGCTCCGCCTCCACGATTTCATTGACAAACGCCCACAGCGCAAGGGGTTCGAACGACTGCGCGTCCGCGCCGGCATGTTCCAGGCGCGCCAGAGCCAGGAGCTGCCCCACCAGGGTATCGATGTGCCCGATCTCGCGGTCGGCGCGGTCAAGGTCTGCCGCATTGCCGGACGCCTTTGACAGTTCAATGGCGAAACGCAGGCGTGACAGCGGCGCCCGCAACTCGTGCGACACGTCGTGCAGCAACTGATCACGGCTCTCCAGCAGCGATTGGACTTGCGTGGCCATGTGATCAAAGTCACGCGCCAGGCGACCATACTCATCGCTCCTGCCGGCGAGCGCGGACCCAACACGCCGGTCCAGCGCACCATCGGCAATCCCGCGTGCGGCGCTCTGGATGTGTTGCAGAGGCGTGGCCAGGCGCCGCGACACCCACCATCCCACGGCGGCAATCACGATCAGGGTCAAACCGACCTGCAAGCCCAGGAACAGCACGGGAAACCAATGCGGTCGACGGGCCGGCCCCTGCACCACCAGAAGCCGGGCCTGCCCCTGTGGCGTGTTGACCACATCCGACACCAGCCAGCCGCCGCGATGCAGGCGCTGGATCGAAGCCGGGGCATCTGGCGCCGGCAGACGGTGGCGAATCCAGGGCGGCAACCCGCCGCCGTCCATGCGGGCGCCGTCGTTCAACAGATACCACCGCAATCGACCATCACGACCCCGCAACGGCGCGTCACCATCGGCCAACCAGTCCGCCTGAATCCGGGCTTTCAACTCGGCAACGTCCGGCGGCTGGTGCACCGAGTGGCGCGCAATGGTGCCGGCAATCACAAGGCTGACGGCCAGTGTCAGCATGTTGGCACCACAAAACCACAGAAACAGACGCCAGAAAATGCTCATGCCGAAACACCCGGCGACTCGACAATCAACTGATAACCGGCGCCGCGAATGGCGTCGATTCTCACACCGGCACTGAGCGCCGCCAGCTTTTGCCGCAGTCGGCTGATGTGAACGTCGATGGCGCGGTCGTAGCGATCCAGTCCACGATTCAAGGCGCTCCGCGTCAGTTGATCACGGCCGATGACGATGCCGGCTTGCCGCGCCAGTTCGCGCAATACCGAAAATTCAGCGCCGGTGAGCAGCAACGGCGCCGACCCCACTTCAGCACGACGCTGCTGTGGCCACAGCCTCAGCTTGCCGACCACGATTTCCGAGCTTGCGGTTTGATTGGCACTGGCACGCCGCAGCACCGCCTGAATCCGCGCCAGCAACTCACGTGGCACGCAGGGCTTGGCCAGATAATCGTCCGCGCCCAGTTCCAGCCCGAGAATGCGATCCACCGGCTCACCACGGCCGGACAGCATGATCACCGGAAGATCGGCGAAGTTGCGAATCTGCCGCAACGCACTCAGGCCATCCATGCCGGGCAACATCACGTCCAACACGAGCGCGTCGGCGGTGGATGATTGCAGAAACGCAATCGCCGCCTCCGCGCTGTGAAGCGCTCGACTTTGCAAGCCCTGACGCAGCAGATAGTCGCTCAGCAGCGCGCAGAGTTCGGTATCGTCGTCGGCAATCAGGATCAGACTCATGCAGCCAAGTATTGCCCCGAATCCAACAGGCGGCCACGGCTTTACCTATCTTTACGCCACGGTAACCGAGCTTAACCGGCAAACACGGCCTAATCCCCTGAGCCAATTCGGCTCACTTTGGAGATTGCAATGAGACGGTCTGAATCAATGAAATGGCTGTTCGCCGGCCTGCTTGGCCTCAGCGTGGCGCTGGGCGCAAGCTCGGTTTCGGTGGCACACGGCAAACGGGATCCGGTGGAACGGATGATCAAGCACCTTTCTCTGGATGAGACGCAACAAGCCAGCGTCCGGCAGATTCTTGAGCAACGCGCGGATCAGCGCCAGACGATGCGCGAACAACGCAAGACGCTGATGCGCAAGGCACAGGCACTGGACCCCAACGCCCGCGACTACGCCACCCAGTCTCAGACACTTGCTGACGAAGCGGCTCAACTGGCGCGTGAAAAAGTCCTCACCATCCTGCAGGTCAAAGCCGAACTTGCTCAGGTACTGACGCCCGAACAAATGCAGAAGATGCAGGAATTGGTCGCCAAGCGCGCCGACAGGATGCAAAAACGCTGGAAGCATCACGACAAACCGGAGGCCTGATCAAACAAGGCTGTGATTGCCGCGGCGGCTTCGGCCGCCGCGGTCAGAACAGACTGAATCCCGCCATCAACAAGGCGTAGCGCGCGCCTTTGCCAATGGCCACCAAGGTCACGAACACGGACCAGCGTACGCGCATCAGACCGCCGATGAACGTGAGCGCGTCGCCACCGATCGGCATCCAGGCCAACAACAATGACCATTGCCCCCAACGCTGGAAGCGTACCTCGGCTTTGTCCAGCGCAGCGGCGGAAACCGGAAACCAGCGCCGGTCCTGATAGCGGCGCAAATGCCGACCGATCCAGCCGTTGAGTACCGCGCCGGCGGTGTTGCCGCTGGTTGCGGTGATCCACAGTGCGAACGGATCGAGCCCTTGATGCTGATAGGCGAGCAGCACCACCTCTGAATAAAACGGCAGGATGGTGGCGGCGCCAAAGGCGCTCCAGAACAAGGTCAGATAGGCGATCAAGGCAAGCGTGCCGCCTTCACCAGGTGCTGGAAAATACGCCGCTGCAAGGTGTGCAGCGGCAGATATTCCGGATGCCACTGGACGCCGATCAGAAACCGATGATCAGCATCCTCGATGGCCTGGACGATGCCGTCGGCGTCACGACCCACGATGCGCAAACCATGTCCCAGCTCACTCACCGCCTGATGATGCAGGCTGTTGATGCGTACCCGCTCGGCGCCAAGCACTTGAGCGATGCGGGAACCCGTTTGCAGCGTCACCGTCTTGTTGGGAAACGGGGTCCGCCGGTTGGACGTCACTTTGCGGATGCGCCGCAAATCAGTATGCAATCGGCCCTGGCGCACCACATTGATCAGCTGCGCGCCGCGACAGATACCAAGCAGGGGAATCCGGCGCCTCAGGGCTTGTTCGATCTGTTCCATTTCCAGCCGGTCACGCGCCGGATCGCTGGGTGCGACCTCGGAGGGGTGCGGCAGATAGAGGCTGGGATCGATATCGTCACCGCCGCTGATGATTATCGCGTCCGGTGGCCGCTCACGCCACAAGATGCTTGGCGTCATACGCACCGCCCGCCCGCCCGCCAGGCAAACTCCGAAACGGATGAACCACCAAGCGATGGGAAACCAGCCATCGGGGCCGGTGACCGCAATCAGCGGCCGCGAGTTTGTGCTCACAGAAGTTCGGGCAATACCCAATCGTAGGCATCCTCGGCCCAGCTCCCGAACGGATCCCCGAACGGTCGCGACCGCGCCAAACAGGCGTCACAAGCCTCAGCAAGGGTATCCGGGCTGCCGGCCAGCGCGTCCACCTGGAGAAAATCTCGCCAGGGCACAACCAGCTGCCAATCCGGCTCATCGATCTGGCAGTTCGGCAAACGGTAATGCAGTGTGGGGCGGGCATTGATGCGCGAATCGGTGACCTTGGCGCTGATGCGCGCTGCGTCCACGTACTTGAACAGCGGCAGCATATCCAGCGCCCGATTGCGGGTCGGGTTGTGCACCAGATAGTCGTCAATCAGACCCGACATCGGAGGACGATAGTCCGGCGTCAAGACCTTCTTCAGATATTCCTTGGGAAAGGGGTTGATATAAGGCGTGATGCGACGTGTGAGATCCACCGAGCCGCGCCGCAACAGCCACGGATACAGACACAGAAACGATTGCAGATACCGTCGCACGGTATCGCCATCCAACGCCGGCAGTTCCGGATTCAGGTGCAATCCAAAAGCATAGGTGGGCGCGTGGTTGGTGCCGCGTGCACCGGCCTGCCGCAAGGCACGGATCAGATCCTCAAGCTCCCAAAGGCGATCCATGGCAATGGGCGGCGCCACGATCTCCAGCGGAACCACCTGTTTGGCCACCAGCGCAATGACGCCTTCGGCCAACTCTTCGGCAAAAGCTTCCAGCGATTCACTCTTGCCACCATCCTTGGCGCGACCACGCGCTTTCAAGTAGCTGAAGTCCAGCTCGACGTTGTAGTCACCATGACGGCTGCCGATGATCTCTATCTCGTAATCGGAAACCACCTTCTGGGTACCGCCAAAGGCATCCGACACCAGCTTGGCCGCGCGCTGCGGAGTCAGCCCCACAAATTCCAGCTCAACGCCAATGCGTCTGGGCGCGCGTTGCTGGGTTCGTTTCCGAATCGGCAATGGCCATACATTCTGGCGATACTCATCTCTGACGGCGGGGTTCACGGCAGGCTCCGAAAAGGCATTTTTTGTCCGCTTCAGCGCGGGCGGCGGTCAAATTTTAAAATGGGCAACTTGAGAAACGACAAATGACCGACTCGACATGCAAAACCGTATCTTCCTGACCCGCTTCCTGCTCGAAGAGCAACGTGCCATGGGCAAGGTTCAGCCCGATCTGCGACTGCTGCTGGAGGTGGTGGCGCGCGCCTGCAAACGTATTTCGCTTTCCATTGGCAAGGGCGCGCTGGGCGGAGTGCTGGGCGATGCCGGCACCGGCAACGTCCAGGGTGAGGCGCAGAAAAAACTGGATGTGCTGTCCAATGAAATTCTACTGGAAGCCAACGAATGGGGCGGACACCTTGCGGCCTTGGCGTCCGAAGAGATGGAACATCCGCACATGATTCCGGATCAGTACCCCAAGGGCGGATACCTGCTGCTGTTCGATCCGCTTGACGGCTCCAGCAATATCGACGTGAACGTATCGGTCGGCACGATATTCTCGGTCCTGCGCTGCCCGGAAGGCACGCAGGCACCCGATGAATCCGACTTCCTGCAGCCGGGTCTGCAACAGGTGGCGGCCGGATACACCGTCTACGGTCCCAGCACGACGCTGGTGTTGACCATTGGCCACGGCGTGCACATGTTCACCCTGGATCGCGAACTTGGCAGTTTTGTACTGACCAAGCGCAATGTCCAGATTCCCGCCGACACCTCCGAGTTTGCCATCAACATGTCCAACCACCGCTTCTGGCGACCGCCGGTGCAGCGCTATGTGGACGATCTGGTGGCTGGAAAACAAGGCCCGCGCGAACGCGACTTCAACATGCGCTGGGTCGCCTCCATGGTGGCGGACGTGCACCGCATTCTCACCCGCGGCGGTGTTTTTCTTTATCCCACGGACAAGAAAACCGAAAGCCGCGGCGGCAAGCTGCGTCTGATGTATGAAGCCAACCCCATGGCCATGATCGTGGAACAGGCCGGTGGCGCCGCCACCACCGGCCACCAACGAATTCTTGAGGTGCAACCGCAGCAACTACATCAACGCGTGCCGGTGATTCTGGGCTCCAAAAACGAAGTGGAAACGATTGATCGGTATCACGCGCAGGACGCCAGCACTTCGGCGGAACAAAAATAATATGGCTCACCGCTGAGCCGCAATGTTGTTCGGCGTCTGATATGCGCCTATGCAGCGTCGCGCTCCGAGGTCGGCGCGTAAATCGCATGACTGTGATGATCCTTGGGCTCCCAAAGATCAATGCCGCGCGCAATGTCTTCATCCGGAATCAGCTTGGCACTCCCCCGACAGGCGAAGTCCACAAAGGCGGCTTCCAGCGTACGCACCAACCCGCGCGCATTGCCGTGCCAGCGGCACTGGCGAATGCGTTGCCAGGCATCCGGGTCAAGGCCTTCGGGCGCATTCCAGCTCGAACAACCCTTGGCCAGTTTGGCCAGCGTGGTAGCGGTGACGGCAATCATGTCTTCCTCACGGTCACGCAGTTCCGGCACTTGCAGCGTCGCTGCGCCCAATCGCGTGAATTCGTCCAGATTGACCGAATCCATCAGATGCTGCCATGAACGGTTGGTGGCGAATAACAAGGCGCATTCGAGCTTTTGCTTGGCGGCGGCGCCAAACGGCAGGAACTGACCGTTATCCAATGCCTCCATCAACACTTCCATGACCGGCCCCTTGACGCCATGGCTTTCGTCCAGAAAACACACACCATCACGTGCTTGGGTAAACGCGCCGATCCGTGCGCCGGCGCCAGGAAACGCACCGGCCACGTGACCGCACAACAGGGACTTGACCGCTGACTTGTCGCCGGTATTTTCCGCCGCCAGGTTGACGGAAACAAAGCGCCCCTGACTGCGGACCAGAAAATAATAAAACGCCAATGAGGTTTTGCCGCTACCCGGACCGCCCAGCAAGTAAGCACGATGAATGCCGTTCTGCGCAAAGGCTCGGGTCCGCGCCACCGTCGCCTGCAAGCAGGGGCTGAACACGTAGAAATTGCGATAACTGACGTTTTCCACCTCGGTGGTCAGCGGCATGCGGATGATGTTGGTTTCTATGACCGGAATCAGTCGATCAGCCAATTGCGACGCCACCGCCTCAGGTTCATCGGCAACCATCAGCCGCAGTCCCGCCAAGCGACCTTCGGCCGCACGCCGATCCAACCAGAATCCAAGATCCACCAATTGCCGGCTCTGCACCGCGATGATCAGCGTGGTCGTGCGACCTGCCCCGCGCATGGCCAACACCAGATCCGCCAAGGCATCCAGCCGCGAGGGTTCCACAAACAGACTGAGGATGAAATCACTCTCCAGCCGCAGCCCGTCGAACTTTTCCGGCAACTTGCGAAAGTCAAAGTGCCGACCCTCGGCCAGATGCTGCTGAAACAACACCGCCGGTTCCTGTGCACGCAGGGTTGCATCATCAGCGAACACCGTGATCTCCGCCGGCGCCATGGACGCCGACACCCTTGTCTGCTGCTTTTTGCTGCTCAGTCCGAACATGACACATCACTTGGTGAGGAGTGATTCGCACCTTAGACTGTGGTCGCGTCAAGCCGTCACGCCATCCGCCTGGACGGCGAAGTTCGCCGACAAACGGCGTCATCAGCCACCAACAATCAAACTGCCACGAAAACGCTTTGATCCGCCTGCCAGCCGCGACGCCGGTTTTTTGCGGCAGCACAACCCGGTGGCGCAGTAAATGTCCGCTGCAACGAACTGTCAGGCCGCTGCTGCACGGCCGCTGAGACCGAATAGTGACAGGCCGACGGCGACGAATGATGCAGCAGCGACACTGATGAGCATGATGCCTACGGCAGCCTCTGCCGCCGGCGACCCTAGCGCACCAGCCGATGCCATTGGCGTAGCTTTACCCGCACCGGCCACAGCACCGACCAAACAACCGAGCCAGTTGATGTAGCTGGAGTACAGCCACGACCAGTACATGATTCGTTGTTGCCGGCAAGACAACTCGAACAGCGGCCATACCGCGCCGATGGCCATGAGCAAAATCCCGCTCAGGATGCCGATGGTATGTGCAGACAAGCCCAGCCTTGGGATGGACATGGCCTGAACGAATAGCCCGGACACCAAAGCCAACAAGATGAGAATGAAACCGTGGCGGATAATGTGCTTATTCATTAGTACGTCTCCCCATTGCAGAAAAAATACATCGCCAAGCCCGATGTGACCACCTGCAGCAGAATGATATGTCGCGGTTGATGTGTCGTTTGACGCCCAACACTTGAGCTCAGCAGCGTTTGATTCGACGTGAAGGCTTGGCGTAGAGAGAGCTGGCCTCGAAAAACTGGACAGCCGGCCAAGTGAGTTCCTGCTCTAATCGACCGGCGCACAAGCGCCAAAAGCAGAGCAGATGAGACGACCCAGACGAAACCACTCTGCAGCGTTCAAGGGATTACGGTGACGGGATTACGGTGACAGGATACTAAATTGCCAAATCTTTCTGCCCTGTTGCAGTGGTAATCCCCCCATTTCTAGCTGCTGCCAGAAGTGGAATGCGATTTAGGCGGCATTGGCCAGTTTCATCATGGGCGTGATGCCGCCTAGTGCCATGTTGGGTCGTTCGTTGTTGTACGTTCAGAGCCACCGCGTGGCGGCGTTCTGGACTTGGCCGATGGTGTCGAAGATGTCCTGGTTGAGCCAGTCGTAGCGCGCAGTGCGATTGAAGCGCTCGATGTAGGCGTTCTGCTGCGGATTGCCGGGCTGGATGTACTGCAGGGTGATGCCGCGCTGCTCGGCCCAAGCGGTGAGCGCGCCTGAGATCAACTCCGGGCCGTTGTCGCAGCGAATCACCTGCGGCTGACCCCGCCACTCAATAGCTTGTTCCAGACAGCGGATGACGCGCGCTGCTGGCAACGACAAGTCGGCCTCCATCGTGATGCCTTGCCGGTTGTAGTCGTCGATGACGTTGAAGAGCCGATAGCTGCGCTTGTCGCTCAGGCTGTCGTGCATGAAGTCGATCGACCACGTCTGGTTGATGCCAGTCGGCACGGCCAGCGGCTCGGGCTTCTCGCGGATCAGCCGCTTCTTGGGCTTGATCCGCAAGTTCAGCTCCAGCTCGCGGTAGATGCGGTACACGCGCTTGTGGTTCCAGCCGTAGCCCTTGACGTTGCGTAGGTACAAAAAACACAAGCCAAAGCCCCAGTTGCGCTGGTTGTGCGTCAGACGGATCAGCCAGTCGGCGATCTCGGCGTTTTCCGTCGAGCGCTTGGCTTCATAGCGGTAGCAGGTCTGGCTGATCGCCAGGGCGCGGCACGCAGCCTTGATGGTCAGACGCTTCGCAGTGACCAAGTGTCTGGCCACCTCACGACGGTGAGATGGCCTTACCATTTTCCCTCGATCACCTCCTTGCGGACTTCAGCAATCAGGCGCTCCTCGGCGTACATCTTCTTGAGCCGACGGTTCTCGTCCTCCAGCTCCTTGAGGCGCTTCATCAGGCTGGCATCCATGCCGCCGAACTTGCTGCGCCACTTATAGAACGTAGCGCTGGACATGCCGTGCTCGCGGCACAGCTCAGGCACGGGCGTGCCAGCCTCTGCCTGCTTGAGGATCGAGAGGATTTGGGCGTCGGTGTATCGGGACTTTCTCATGCGGAATATTCTCCTGCGTTGCGGTGAGAACATTCCACTTCTGACAGTGACTATTTTTCGGGAGGATTACCCAGTCGCTTTCTGGGGGCGGCGCCCCCGCGGCAACGGACGCAGGCGGCGGCCCATACGACGCTCCAGCCGTTTCAGCCGGTCTTCCGGCATCAGTGGTCGCCCAATGCTCTGTCCCGCCAGTAAGGACTGTGTGGTCTCGGTGTCGGGCGGCAGGTCCAGAAAGTCCATGAAATCGGGGACACGCTCCAATACCGGGGCCACTCGCACCAGCACGTCGTCACGTCCGGCCAGATGCGCTCGCACGCTCGACCAAGTCCAATCAGATGCCTTCTTCACAAGTCCGGCCTCCACGGGGTTCATTGCCACATAGCGGATCGCCGCCAACGTATGAGCCTCATCCATGGCCACACTGTTGAACCGCGCCTGGAACAAATGCCCCGTTACCCGCTCGCGGGCATTGATGTAGCCGGTGTAACGCCGATGCGTCTCGCCGATGGCGCGCGAAAGACCCTCGGGCGAGGCAGGATTCAGAATCAGATGAACGTGGTTGGGCATCAGGCAGTAGGCCCAGACCTCCACCTTGCAATACCGGCAGCGTTCGGCCAGCAGGTCCCCGTACAGCGCGTAGTCGTCGTCACCATGGAAAATCACCTGCCGGCGGTTGCCGCGCTGAGTGATGTGATGAGGAACGCCGGGGACCACGATACGGGGGATACGGGCCATAGCTCACACCGGGAGGAAGGATTTAGAGATTATAATATCCTGTCACCGTAATCTGCTGTTACTCAATTCTAAATGAGCAAGAGCGACCGTTTTTCGAGTATGAAATTGCTGCGTAATCAAAGATCAACAGTTATGAAGGCCATTGTTTGTGGACTGAAGTATGCGTTTATAGTTGGAGCTGCGAGCCTAATAGCAGGTTGCAATCAAACATTTGACCACCAAGCAATCGGACACTGGAAAAGCGACGGAACAAACGGTAGAGCGTGTCGAATTGACATACTGAGAAACGGAAATGCCTTCTTGATCAGCGAGGACGAAAAGGGATATGCGGCACCGTGGCAGGTCATAGATTCCGAGCGGCTTTTTATCTCTATTAGAATGAACGCTGTCAACAATTATGGCGTAGTGTTCTTACTCAATACAGATGACACTGCGACCGGAAGATGCTCGTTAAGCGAATACCCCTCTTCATTTTTGCGTGTTGAATAGGTCGTCAAAGACCCATTTGTAAGAATCTCGGATAAATAATCTGCTCAAATGCCTTGGGCTATCGCTGTCTGCTACACAAATATCATGACAACACACAAAGCAAAGGCCACACCACAGGTAAGTGTGGTTGCCCCTTGATAAAGATTACGGCTACGGGTTATCGCGACAGAATATTCCTCTGGCGTCAACTCATCAAACTGTGCCGACACGCGATCAACCGCCTTGGCGGTGGGGTAATCCACCCGCTCGCTCCTGAATGTCTTGCCTTGAATATTCATTTCTTCTCCGGTGTCGGTGATGGCCCGCATGCCCAAGGCATTCATGATTGTCACGATCAGCAAGCAAATGCATTTATCCGCTGTTTTTGCTGCCCTGAGCGCAGCAAGCGGTTTCCGATTCGGCCGACAGCTGGGTACGCGTCCACTGTGCGACGGGCCGGCCATCACGCCGCCACCACGATCCAGTCCGGTCCTGCGGCCAGCCGTCGGGTGAATCCTCCCAGATCTCCTGGCGCCCATAGGGCATCAGGTCCAGCATGTGCAGGGTGGGCATCATCGTCTCGACCCCTCGCCACTTGGTTTCATAGGTTTGGAACACCTGATCACCGTCGCGCAAATAACAGCGCAGATCGCCGCCATCCCGGGTGGCCAGCACACCCGGTGATTCAGCGGTTGAATACCACGGCGTGGTCCAGCCCATGAAATCCCGGTAGGCCGCGATCTCGTCCCACGCGCCGTTGCTGAAAACGGCGTAGCTCACGTCGCGCGCGGCCAGATAGGCGCAGACGGCGGCGTTCATCGCCGCCTGCGTGTGGGTGCAGCCTTCGCATTGCTGGTGATGCATGCCGCCCGGCTTCCACATGAAGTGGTACACGATCAACTGGCGCCGGCCTTCGAATACATCGTGCAGAGATACGGGGCCGTCGGCACCCATCACGGTAAGCGGCTCCATGGGCGTCATCGGCAGCTTGCGCCGCGCCGCCGCCAGCGCATCACCAGCACGAGTGTGCGCCTTTTCACGCTCCAGTAGCTCGGCACGTGCATGCTCCCATTGTTTGCGGGAAACGATTGGCGAGGTGGTTTCCTTGGTCATTTTGCTTCTCCTGTCCCCGTGGTCGTCGCGAAGAAAAAGCCGGCAAGCGCGGTCAGTCGCCAGCGCCGAAAGTGGATTTCGCCCAGCGTGGCGTGCGGAAGGCCGCGTTTCGCGGAGCCGGTTTCTGAATCAGGCATTGCTGCCATTGCGACTGCTGTTGCAGATCCCCGTTCGCGCTGAAGCGCCGGTCTTTGCCGACCTGGAAGCCTACCGGCACCCCGCCCTGATACAGAATCCGGTTGCCGCCTTGGGCCGGCACCCGTTCGCCGGAGACGATGATGCCGGACAGATTCAGCGGATCAGACCCGCAGATAGCGACCAGCGCCTGATCCTTGTCCTCACGAAAGCGGCGCAGGCTGCCGGCGGCTTCAGGTAAAGCGAACTGTTCGCCGGCGAAACCGTCGACGAATCGGCCGCCGCGAATTTCCTCGCGTGCTTCCATGCGGCGCAGCACGTAGAACAGATCACGCCAGGGCGGCAGACGCGGTTCGCGCTCCAGCACTTTGCGGAACACGACGCCGTAACGGCGCAACAGAACCTGGGCGATGTGCTGGATGCGCGCCTCCTCGGTGTCTTCATCCGAACCGCGCGGCCGGCGGATCAGGGACCAGCGACCGGCGTTTTCCAGCGCCTCGTAAACCGCCATGTTGCCGCCGCGACGCAGGCGACGCGCCTTGATGTCCGCCGGCGCGATGAGCGCGCGCAGGCCGCTGAAGCCGTCGGATGTCACAAGGCCGGCGTTGACCAGTTCGCCGAGCGCGTTTTCCAGCTGCGATTTCAACAGGCCGGTGTCGGAAACCAGCTCGCCGAAGAAGGACGCGCCGTGTTCTTTCAGTGCGCTTTGTACCTTTTGCGCGGCGCTGGAGAGACTGGTTTGCGGCGTATCGGCTTGCGCCCAGAACGCGCTGTGCTCGCGCGCCAACAGCATGATGGGCGTGCCTCTGACCGGTGCGGATTTGCGTGCGCCTTCGGAAACCGCACCGGCGCGTCGCCACAGAAACTGACCGCCGCCGCAAAGCTGATCCAGCCAGGCCGGATCGTAGTCCTGCAGACGCACCGACAGAATCTCGCTTTCCCAGGCGCTGGCAGCGGTGGCATAGCCTTCGAGCTGAGACAAGGCCGCTTGCAAGGCGGCCGGACCGGATCGGGCTTCGCCCTTCGTCAGTCCGTGCCAGTGAAACAGAAAGCGCATGAAGGCCGCCGGTGACACCGGTTCGACCGTCGCGTGACGACGTTCGCGTGTGTAGCGGTGGATGCGGGCCAGCCGACGCCTCTCACACCATTGTTCCTGGCCGGATGCATGAAAATCGCCGCGCATGATGGCGCCTTGAGCTTCCAGGGAGATGAGCGTGATCTGTAGTTCTTCGGCGGACCGCCTGAAAGGCGCGGCCAATGCCTCGGCAGTGAGCGGGCCGTCCAACTCCATGCGGCTGCGCAGGACTTCGATCAGGGCTTGGTCGGCGTCGGGGATCGGCGCCATGAGTGGGGCATCGCCTTGAACTTCCGCCTTGGGGAATATCGCGCGCAGTTCGTGTTGGCGTTCGGCGGCGGTCCAGAGGGGTTGGCTTGTGTCGGCCACTCCCCTCACCTCACCAACCTCACCCACCACCCCCTGGGGGAGAGGGATAAAACACGCGATTCGCTTTTCTTGCATGAGCTGATCGATCCAGCTCGGGTCGCCGGCCTGCTGGAATTCTGCGTCGGTCAGAAAACCGTGGACGATCAGCGCGTCGTGCAGCTCGTCAGCGTTGGCAGGATCGGGCCATAGCTCATTGCGAACCTGTTCGATGGCGGCGGCGTCCAGGCGGCCCAGATCGCTGGCCTGTCGCGGTTCCAGCACGTCGCTCATCTTCACCGCGCGCGTGCGCCGTTCCTCGGCCGCGCCGTCGTCCAGAAAGGCGTAGGGCCTGGCGCTGAGAATCGCGGCGGACAGCGGCGACGGCGCGGTCAGATCGCGACAGATGATTTGCACCGCGCCGGATTCGATGCGCCGCAACAGCGCGATCATGCCCTCGGTATCCATCACCTCTTGCAGACAGTCGCGCAGCGTTTGCGCAATCAGCGGGTGATCGGGCAATTCCACCTCGCCCGGCAGGTTGTCCTGACAGGCGACGGCGTCGGGAAAGGCGTGCGTCAGCAGATCTTCGGCATCGGCGCGTTGAAACTGCGGAGGCACCCGTTTGCCGCTGCGATTGCGCGCCACCGCCAGCGCGGTGGATGCCGCCCAACGCCAGCGGGTGGGAAACATGGGCACTTGCAACACCGCCTGTTGCACCACGTGCTGCGCGCTAGCGGATTTGAGAAAACCCCGTACCTCTTGCAGCGGAAAACTGTGCGTGGGCCCCAGCGACAACACCAGACTGTCGTCCAAAGCCGAGGCCTGCAATTCAAAGTTGAACTGACGGCAGAATTTCTTGCGCAAGGCCAGACCCCAGGCGCGATTGATGCGCGAGCCCAGGGTGGAATGAATCACCAGATGGGTATCGCCCACCTCGTCGAAGAAGCGCTCGAAGACGATGCGATCGTGCGTCGGCAACAGACCCAGCGCATTACGCGCCGCGTGCAGATACTGGCTGAGCTGGGCCGCGCTCGGCCCTTGCAGTTGATATTCGTCCTGCAACCATTGCTGACAGGCCTGCGGCCCGTTTTCCAGCATCCGGTCAGCCTCGGCGCGCAGCTCGGAAACCGCCTGCGACAACTCCGTGCTGCGCCCCAGACCTTCGCCAAACCAGAACGGCATATTGGGCGGCAGACCCTTGGCGTCTTCCACCAGCACGCGGCTGGTCTCCACTTTCAGAATCCGGTAGGACGTATTGCCGAGCTGGACGATGTCGCCCGGCAGGCTCTCGAAGGCGAAGTCCTCGTTGAGGGTACCGATGCGCAGGCCGCTGTCCGCCAACTGCACCTCGTAATCAAACTGATCGGGAATCACGCCCGCGTTGGTGACGGCGGTGAGCTTGGCGCCGCGCCGACCGCGCAGGCGCCGGTTGACCGCGTCCAGATGCAGCAGCGCGCCGCGACGACCGCGCCGGGTGCTGTAGCCGTCGGCCAGCATCCGCACCAGGTCTTCGAAATCGCTCAGCTTCAGATCGCGATACGGACGGGCACGGCGCAAACGCTCATACAAGTCATCGATGAGCCATTCCTGACAAGCCACCTCCGCCACGATCTGCTGCGCCAACACGTCCAGCGGCTGTTCGCACAGCGCGATCTGATCCAGCTCGCCTTTTTCCACGCTGCGCAACAGCGCCGCGCATTCCAGCAGATCGTCCAGCGACTGCGGAAACAGCCGACCCTTGGGGATGGCGCGCACCGCGTGACCGGAGCGCCCCACCCTTTGCAGAAAGGCGTTGATGGCGCGCGGCGAGCCGATCTGACACACCAGATCCACATCGCCGATGTCGATGCCCAGCTCCAGCGAAGCGGTGGCGACCAGCGCCTTGAGCTGCCCCGCCTTGAGGCGCTGCTCCGCCTTGAGCCGATGTTCCCTGGCCAGACTGCCGTGATGCGCGGTGACCTGTTCCTCGCCGATGCGATCCGCCAGCGCGCGTGCCACCCGTTCCGCCTGCCGGCGTTGATTGACGAAAATCAGCGTGGTGCGATGGCTCTGCGCCAGCTTGGCGAGCTGATCGTAGATCTCCGCCCACACCTCGCCGGCCAAAACCGGCGTCAACGGCGAACGCGGCAGCTCGATCGCCAGATCGCGTTGGCGCACATGGCCGGTGTCGACGATCTCGCATTTGCCATCGCCCACCAATAATTCGGCCATGCGTTCAATCGGCTTTTGTGTGGCCGACAGGCCGATCCGCACCGGCGGCGTTTCGCACAACGCATCCAGCCGTTCCAGGCTCAGCCCCAGATGCGCGCCGCGCTTGCTGCCGGCGCAGGCGTGCAACTCGTCCACGATGACGCTGCGGGTGCTGGCCAACATGCGCCGGCCGGCGTCGGAAGTCAGCAGAATGAACAGCGATTCCGGCGTCGTGACCAGAATATGCGGCGGCACTTTCTTCATCCGCGCGCGTTCGGCGGCGCTGGTGTCACCCGTACGAACGGCGCTGCGGATTTGCAATCGCGCCAGGCCAGCGGATTCCAGCTGGCCGCAAATGCCGCTCAGCGGCGCTTCCAGATTCTTTTCGATGTCGTTGGACAGCGCTTTCAGCGGCGAGACGTAGAGCACCCGCAGCTCATCGTCCAGCCCATAAGCAAGCGCCTCTTCCACCAGATCGTTGATGGCCGAAAGAAACGCGGCGAGCGTCTTGCCCGATCCGGTGGGCGCGGCGATCAGCGCATTGCGATGTTGCGAGGTGATCGCCCAGGCTTGTTGTTGCACCGGCGTTGGTTGACCAAATGCCGCGCCAAACCATTGCCCGACCGCCGGATGAAACGGCAACGCCGTTGCTGATTCACCGCCCTCATCAGCCTGTAGCAGATCCAGTGCGCCTTGCATGCGCACAGCTTACGCCAACCCCGGGCAGTTTGAATGACCCGTCAAGCCGTGGCTGAAAACAGCGCCATCGGGTTTCGTGGCGCCCGGGTTTCAAACGACCCCCGCGGGTGGTTTTCGCGCAACCGGCTTCAGGCAGAATGTGAAAAACCTGAAAAGTCAGGCTTGCCGACCTTGCCATTGCAGCGGTGAAATCAAACCACCAGAACGAGGAAACGCCCGTGAACTCAGCGACAGCCAATGCGCCGCAAAGCATGCAGTTTGACGCCATCATCGTTGGCGCCGGCATTGCCGGCATGTATGCGATCTACAAGCTGCGTCAGCTCGGCATGAAGATCAAGTGCATCGAGACCGGCACCGACGTGGGCGGCACCTGGTACTGGAACCGCTACCCCGGCGCACGGGTGGATTCGGAGGCCTACATCTACCACTACTGGTTTGACAAGCAGCTGGAGTCCAAATGGCAGTGGAGCGAGCGCTTTCCCGCACAGCCGGAAACCGAGCGCTACCTGCAATTCATCGCCGATGCGTGCGACCTGCGCAAGGACATTCAATTCAGCACCACCGTCACCAGCGCGACCTGGGATGAAGGCCGCCAGCGCTGGACGGTGGAAACCGATGGCGGCGACGTTTATGACACGCAGTTCTATGTTTCCTGCGGCGGCATGCTGTCGGCCAACGCCGCCCTGATGGGCCAGTTTGAAGGCGAGCAGGACTTCAATGGAAAGATCCTCTATACCGCACGCTGGCCACGCGAAAACATCGACTACAAGGGCAAGAAAGTCGGCGTGGTGGGCACCGGCGCCACCGGCATTCAGGTGATTCAGACCATCGCCCCGCAATGCGACGACCTCAAGGTCTTCATGCGCACGCCGCAGTTCATCACGCCCATGCGCAACCCCAAGTACACGGCCGATGACAACAAACGCTTCATCGACCAGTTCGATCAGATGAAGCAGCGGGTCAAGAACACCTTCAGTGGCTTTGATTACGACTTCGAAGGCAAGCCGTTTGCCGAAACCACCCGGGAGGAACGGCTGGCGCGCTATGAAAGACTGTGGGCCGATGGCTCGCTCAGCTTCTGGCTCACCGGCTATACCGAGTCGTTCTTCGACGAAAGCGTCAACCAGGAAGTCACCGACTGGGTGTCGGAGCGGATGCGCGAACGCATCAAGGATCCGGCGCTGTGCGAACAGCTGATCCCGACCACCTACGGCTTCGGCACCCATCGCGTGCCGCTGGAAACCCGGTATCTGGAAGCCTATCTGCTACCGCAGACGCAGATCGTGCCGGTCAAGGACAACCCCATCAAACGCATCCTCCCGCAAGGTTTGGAACTGGCCGACGGCAGCGTACACGCGCTGGACATTCTGATTTTCGCCACCGGCTTTGACGCCGGCTCCGGCGCCTTGTCCAAGCAAAACGTCAAGGGGCGCGGCGGGCGCTCCCTGACCGAAGAATGGAAACGCGAAATCCGCACCACCATGGGCCTGCAGATTCACGGTTATCCGAACCTGTTCGCCACCGCCACGCCGCTGTCGCCCTCGGCCGCGCTGTGCAATATGACCACCTGTCTGCAAACCCAGGTGGACTGGATCAGCGATGCCATTGCCCATATGCGCGCCAATGGCCGCAGTGTGATGGAACCCAGCGCACAAGCCGAGGAGGCCTGGGTGCAACACCACGAAGAAACCTCCGGCATGACCTTGTTCGTCAAAACCGACTCCTGGTACGTGGGTTCCAACGTCGAAGGCAAGCCGCGCCGCATGCTGTCTTACTGCGGCGGCGTGGGTGAATATCATCGGCGTATCGATGAAGTGCGCGACAAGGGTTACGAAGGCTTCACCATCGACTGAGATTTGCCGGCGACGCTTGCGATACGGCGCCGGCCTCCACAAATCTTTAGAATCCGACGCGACCCCGCCATTTTTCGAGTTCGCGCCCAGGATGTCATCCGATCTGCAAGACCGCGTGCGCCGCGAAGTGGAAGGCCTGCACGCCTTCTTCGTGGGCTGGTTTGGCGGCCGCATCGACGAATCCCGCTTCGAGCGGGATTTCACGCCGAGGTTCAGCCCCGATCTGCTGTTCATCCCGCCGGCGGGTCGCTTGCTGGGCCTGTCCGATCTGAGTCAGGCGGTTCGGCAAAGCCACGCCAGCAATCCGGACTTCCGCATCCAGATTCGCAATGTGCGCGTGGCCGGCGAATACGGCAATCACGCCCTGGCCACCTACGAGGAGTGGCAGCGCAACGCGCGTCAATCCACCCCGCCGGACAACGCACGCATTGCCACGGCCTTGTTCGAGGTGGGTCCATCCTTGCGCTGGAAACACATTCACGAAACCTGGCTGCCGGCGGATGTGACCACGCAGGACGCCTTTGACTTCTAGGCCCGTCAGCCACGCCAGCGACAACTCGGCGGCGAATCTGGCGCGATGGTCCATCGTCGCCGCGCTGGCAACGATGGCCCTGAAGTTCGGCGCCTGGGGAATGACCGGGTCGGTGGGGCTGCTTTCCGACGCCATGGAAAGTGTTGTCAATCTGGGCGCCGCCATCATGGCCGTCAGCATGCTGCGTCTGGCGGCAATGCCACCCGACCAGACGCACGCCTATGGTCATGGCAAGGCCGAGTATTTCGCCGCCGCCTTTGAAGGAGGCTTGATCGCCTTGGCGGCGTTATCGATTTTCCTGACCGCCTGGCCACGCCTTTTCGCGCCACAGGTTCTGACCCAAACCGGACTGGGACTGGGCATTTGCGCAGTCGCCGGATTGATCAACGGCCTCACCGCGCTGGCCTTGTTGCGCGGCGCGCGCCAACACCGCTCGCTGGCGCTGGAAGCAGACGCCCGTCACCTGCTGACCGATGTCTGGACTTCGGTCGGGATCATCGCCGGTGTTGCGCTGGCGACACTGACCGGCTGGCTGATTCTGGACCCGCTGATCGCGCTGGCCGTCGCCGTCAACATATTGTTAACCGGCCTGCGCCTTCTGCGCGAGTCCGCACGTGGGCTGATGGATGCCGCCTGGTCGCCCGCCGAACAACAGCAACTGGCGCAGATTCTGGACGCTTTCAGATCCGAGCAGGTGGACTTTCACGCGGTTCGCACGCGGCGTGCCGGCGCACGCCGTTTCGTCTCCTTTCATGTGCTGGTGCCGGGCCACTGGAGCGTGCAAAAGGGGCACGACCTGCTGGAAGCCATCGAATCACGGCTCGCCGAGGCGCTTTCGCCGGTGAGCGTGCTCACGCACCTGGAACCGATTGAAGACCCCCGTTCACACGCCGATCAGGACCTGGATCGCGCACCCAGCGATGATGGCTCGAACAGCCCCGAAACGGATTAGCCGCTACCATCCACGCACCCGTTGCCAAACAGCCATTGCGCGTTTGCACCCTCTTCTCCACAAGACCCGCCCAGCAAAATGAGCAATCCAATTCCCGCCACGTTGATCCCCGGCGATGGCATCGGTCCCGAAATCGTTGACGCCACCTTGCAGGCACTGGACGCCCTAAACGCGCCCTTTGCATGGGAAACCCAGGTCGCCGGTCTGGCCGGTGTCGAGGCCGCAGATGACCCTTTGCCGCAGGCCACGCTGGACAGCATCGAACGCAACCGGCTGGCCTTGAAGGGTCCGCTGGAAACCCCTTCGGGCAGTGGTTATCGGTCTTCGAACGTGCGTTTGCGCGAGCAGTTCAAACTGTTCGCGAACATGCGGCCGGCCCGCACGCTGATTCCCGGCGGGCGATATGAAGACCTTGACCTGCTGGTGTTCCGCGAGAACCTGGAAGGTCTCTACATGGGTTATGAGCACTACATCCCCATGGACGGCGACCCGCACGCGGTGGCGATGTCCACCGGGGTCAACACGCGTCAGGGTTCACGCCGGCTGCTGGAGTTTGCGTTTGATCGCGCCATCGCCCTGGGCCGCAAGAAAGTCACGGTGGTGCACAAGGCCAACATCATGAAGGCCCTGACCGGCATCTTTCTGGACGAAGCCCAGCAACTTCACCGGGACAAATACGCCGATCAGATCGAACTGGAAGAGGTGATCATCGACGCCTGCGCCATGAAACTGGTGATCAACCCCTGGCAGTTCGACACCCTGGTCACCACCAATCTGTTCGGCGACATTCTTTCGGATCTGGTCGCCGGCCTGGTGGGCGGCCTGGGCAATGCGCCCGGCGCCAATATCGGCGCCAACGCCGCGATTTTCGAAGCGGTACATGGCTCGGCGCCGGATATCGCCGGTCAGGGCATTGCCAACCCCATCGCCCTGATGCTGGCAGCGGCGATGATGCTGGATCACGTCGGTCATCACGACAAGGCGCAACGTCTGCGGGACTCGATCAACGCCACCTGCAACGTGGACGGCGTTCGCACCGGCGACCTCGGCGGCAAAGCGAACACCAAAACCTTCACCCAAGCGCTGATCAGCCGTATTCGTGGCTAAGCAAACGCTGATGAATCGTAGCGAGCGAAGGCATCTCGGGTTGCGCCGGAGCACAGGTGAGCCGAGAACGAAGCACAGCTTCGCAGTTCGGCGAACGCAATGTATTGAAATACATGAGGGTGAGTGGCTGGTTCGGGCCCGAACGAGCAGCGCCGAAACTCGAGATGCCGAGCGCAGTAGATTAATCAGTGTTTCCCTAAGCAAGCGTTTCCTCAAGGGGTAATGCTGCTTTACCTATTGGAGTGTTAAGGCTTGGACCTGTCCTACGAACTTCTCGGCAATCCGCTGACCGCCTGGATCACCGCGCTGGGCATCGCGCTCGCCATCAACCTGATGGTTGGCATCGCCAAGATGGCGATCATGCATCATCTGTCGGCGATCGTCGGCCGCACGGATACAGAACTGGACGACTCCATCCTTGAGGTTGTCCGCAAGACCAGCCAGGCGCTGATTCTGTTCGTGACGCTGTTGGTCGGCACCCGTTATCTGGCGCTGCCCGAACGGGTCGATCTGATCATCCGCGGCGCGGCGACCATCGCTGTATTCACCCAGTTGGGTCTGTGGGCCGGCGCGGGTCTGGATTTCTGGCTGAGTCGATACAAAACCCGCGCGATGGCATCGGATGCGGGCGCCGGCACCGCCACCGGGCTGGCGGCCATGAGCTTTCTCGGCCGCCTGTTCCTGTGGGCGCTGGTACTGTTGCTGGCGCTGGATAATCTGGGCGTGGACGTCACCGCCATGGTGGCCGGCCTGGGCGTGGGCGGCATTGCGGTGGCGCTGGCGGTGCAGAACATTCTGGGTGACCTGTTCGCCAGCCTGTCCATCGTTGTCGACAAGCCCTTCGTCATTGGTGATTTCATCATCGTCGACGCATACATGGGCAAGGTCGAACACGTGGGCCTCAAGACGACCCGGGTGCGCAGTCTGGGCGGCGAAGAACTGGTATTCGCCAATAGTGATTTGCTGAGCGCCCGGGTACGCAATTTCAAGCGCATGCGCGAACGCCGCATCCTGTTCCGTTTTGGCGTGCTGTATCAGACCACGCCGGACCAACTGGAAAGGATTCCGGAAATGGTTCGGCAGATCATCGGACTACAGTCCATGACGCGATTTGATCGTGCACACTTCATCAACTTCGGCGACTCTTCCTACGATTTCGAAGTGGTGTACTGGATGCAGGACCCTGATTACAACAAATACATGGATACGCAACAGGCGATCAACCTGGCCTTGGTTCGCGCCTTTGAAAAAGAAGGCATCGGCTTTGCCTACCCCACCCGCACGCTGTTTGTGGAGGGTGCGGTGAATATCGAAAAGCCGCAATCCATTCCGACGTATGGGAGCAACACATGAGCATTACCCCACTCTATGCCGGCATTCTGGCGCTCTGGTTCCTGGTACTGAGCATCAAGGTGGTTGGCGGCCGGCGCGGCGGCAACATCTATCTGGGAGACGGCGGCGATCAACACATGCAGCGTTTGATTCGTGGCCACGCCAACTTTGCCGAATACACCCCCATGATTCTGCTGTTGATGGCCTTGCTGGAGCTTTCGTCCGCAATTCCCGGCTGGAGTCTGCACCTGATCGGCCTGAGCCTGGTCGCCGCCCGCGTGCTGCATGGCTATGCGCTTAGTTTCTCCAGCCAGTTCGTTTTCGGTCGGGTCAGCGGCGCGCTGACCAGTTTTGCCCTGTTGCTCGTCACCGGCGCGCTGAATATCTGGGCTGCATTGTTCTCGGCATAGCGCCAATTGTCGTACTTGGAGCGCGCGGCTACTCGGGGTTGTCCGCCTTCAGATTGATTTGCTGATTGATCACTTCGGCGAGCCGATCACCCAGTAATCGCTGTACCGAGCTTTCCAATGCGCGCGAAACCTCCGACTCGATCGCCATATCCGCAATCGGCCGCAGGCGGCCGATCAAGCGCGCTGCGCGCGGCACATCATCGCGCGTTGGATCATGTGCCTCGGCGCCCTGATCGAGCGAATCCGCCAGCATGCCGATCATCTCGTCGGCGACCCGTTCGACGTTGTCGCGCAGGTTTTCAATGACGGTGATCAAGTCGTCCACTTTCATGCCCAGCTTGGCAAGTTCGGCACCGGCCAGAAGAATCTTCGGCCGCGGCGCGCGATAACCCATGCCATCGGGCTCCAGAATGCCGAGCTTGATGATTCTGGAAAGAACCCGCGGATCAAAGCTGATGCCATACATCTTCAGCAGCTCCGGCATGGTGTAATGCCTGGGCGTTTCGCGGGTCCAGGGAAAGGCGATCGCCTTCTCCACACCCATCAGCTGACGCAGTTCAAGGCCGGATTCCAGCGCCTCGAACATTTCGCGAATATTGGCCAGCGTATAACCGCGGGCCAACAGCTGATTGATCATGCGCAATCGGCCCAGATGCACATCGTCATAGATGCCGACGCGACCGCGCCGCTGTGGCGGGCTCAACAAGCCACGATCCTGATAGGCGCGGACGTTTCGCACGGTCGAACCTGCGATGCGCGCCAGCTCATCAATGGTATAGGCGCCTTTGTTGGTCGCACGCTTCCCGCTTTCTGAACTCCCGCCGGCAGTCTGGCGCCCCCGCTTGTTGGCGCCGCGTCGACTCGATGATCGGATTACCATCACGACTACGATCTGAATTTGACGCCGGACTCTACCGCCATTGTCAGCCAATCATCAAATAACATCATGAACGACAAACCTTTTTCGCCCTCCTGCGAACGCAATCGTGAACCGATTCTTGGCGTGCTTCATGAGCATCTTGCGGCGGGAGACCGGGTGCTGGAAATTGGCAGCGGCACCGGACAACACGCCGTTTATTTCGCCCAGGCGTTGCCGCGAATCATCTGGCAACCCTCGGATCAGGCGGAGTACCTGCCAGGGATTCGGGCCTGGATGGAATACGCGCAACTGCCAAACACGCCCGAGCCACTGCCGCTCAACGTCAACGACCAATGGCCATCGGACAGATTCGACGCGGTATTCAGCGCCAACACCCTGCACATCATGAGTTGGCCGGAAGTCTGCCGGCTGTTTCAAAAACTGCCGTCTGTCTTGATGCCCACGGCGCGCCTGATCATTTACGGTCCGTTCAATTACGGCGGGCAGTTCACCAGCACCAGCAATGCGCAATTCCAGCAATGGCTGCAAGGCCGCGCGCCTCACATGGGTATTCGCGACTTTGAGGCGGTGAATCAGCTGGCCGCGCAGGCCGGCTTGCGTCTGGAAAAAGACCATGCCATGCCAGCTAATAATCGTTGCATCGTTTGGCGCGCTGAGGCGATGCAGGCAAACGCTGAAGCATTGGCGCCAAAGTCGGCACCGTCCTGACGCGACGAATGCCTCAACGTTTCCCCAAAAGGCGGCTTCTTCCAAGCCCATCAACGACGGCCACCCAGCCCGGACCGGAGACAACAAAGCCTCGGATTTTCGGATACCGCCTGGCAACGCCCGCAGACACGGCCCAGGCCAAGAAAAACATCAGGCGCCGTTGTTCTCCCCGGTGCGTCGTTCCCAATGATCGCGCTCGGCCACCTGACGCATCAGGCCTTCTTGCGCGGCGCTGGCGATCAGCTGGCCTTGACGGTCGAAAATCAAACCCCAGGACAGCCCGCGTGCGCTCTGCGCCGTCGGCGAGCCGGTGGTGTAGAGCAACCACTCATCCACCCGCGCCGGCCGATGAAACCACAAGGCGTGATCGATACTGGCGACGATCATGTTGCGCTCAAACCAGGGTCTTCCGTGCGGTCGCATGGCGGCGCCGAGCAAGCCAAAATCGCTGGCGTAAGCCAGCACGCAGCGATGGATCCAGGATTCTTCCGGCAATTTGCTGCGCGCCCTGAACCAGGTGGCGCCGCGGCTTGGTCGCGATCGGCCCACAAAGGGGTTCGCCGGCTCGGTGGGACGAAACTCCAAAAAGAAGTCTGCCTGCAAGGCGCCGCGCGCTTCCTCGCTGACGTCGGGTGTTTCCGCAATCCATTGCTGCGCCAGCTCATGCATGGGCTTGAGATCTTCCGGCGGCGGCACCTTGGGCATTTTCGATTGATGTTCGAACCCGGCTTCGTCCTTGTGGAAAGAGGCGATCATGGAAAGAATCGGCCGGCCGCGCTGAATGGCCTGGATCCGGCGCACGCTGAAAGAACTGCCGTCGCGCACCCGGTCCACCTCATAAACGATGGGAAGGTTCATATCGCCCGGCAGCAGAAAGTAGGCGTGCAGCGAATGCGGTTCGCGATCTTCCACCGTGTGGCTCGCCGCCACCATGGCCTGACCGATCACTTGTCCGCCGTACACGCTGCGACCGCCCAGATCACGTGACGGGCCGCGAAACAGATTCATTTCCAACTGCTCCAGGCAAAGCACCCGCAGCAAATCGTCTACCAAAGCGTTCATTACAAAGTTCTGTTAGAAACCAACCACATCAAGACTAACCAAAGCGAGATTCAAAACAATGCGGATTGGCACCTGGAACGTGAATTCACTGCGTGTGCGCATGCAACACCTCAACGACTGGTTGGCGACCGACCCAGTGGATGTGCTGGGGGTGCAGGAAATCAAGATGCAGAACGAGCAGTTTCCTCACGAGGCGCTGCAGGCCGCCGGCTGGAAAGCGGTCAGCAACGGCCAGAAGACCTATAACGGTGTTGCGCTCATGGCCCGGCAAGACATCGAAGACGTGGTCATGGACATCCCCGGATTTGACGACGAGCAGAAGCGGGTCATCGCCGGCACCGTTGGTGGGGTGCGCGTGATTTGCGTCTACGTGGTCAACGGTCAGTCGGTGGGGTCAGAAAAATTTGCCTATAAACTGAGGTGGTTGGACGCGCTTTGTGAGTATGTTCACCAAGTGTTGGGAACGCATGACAAGGTCGCCATCGTCGGTGATTACAACATCGCGCCACGCGCCGAGGACACGCACGATGCACAAAAGTGGGAGGGCGGCATCCTCTGCAGCGATCAGGAACGGGCGCGCCTGCAACGGCTGCTGGACCTGGGACTGAGCGACTGTTTTGACGCCAAGCCACCCGAAGGCAATCGCTTCACCTGGTGGGACTATCGCCAGGCCGCGTTTCGTCGCAATCTGGGATTGCGCATCGATCACGTGCTGGCCTCGCAGCCGCTGGTGGCGAAGCTTGACCGTCTGCAAATCGATCTGACACCGCGCAAGCTGGAGCGTCCGTCCGACCACACCCCGGTGATCGCGCACTTCAAATTGTGAAGCCCATCACAATTTGGCGACACGCTGACTTCACGAATGCCGTCCAAGCGTCTATAGTCAATCAAACTATTGGGACGGGGAGCTGCGTCGAGCACGACTCTGGACGTAAGCATGGCTAGCACACGGCGCAATCACTACGATGTCACCAATCGGGTGAATGTCTCTCACCCCGGACGGGTGTGCGCGGCCATTGTTGAACTGCTGCAAAAATTCAGCCCGCAAGCCGATGCCTCCGCCATAACCCGCGCCATCGAGCGCTACACCGCGCTTTACGCCGGCACCCTGCCCGGCTATCACGGCTGCGACACCTGGTATCACGACGTTCAACACAGCCTGGACTGCGCGCTGGCGATGACTCGGCTGCTGGACGGCCACGAGCGTAGCGTCAAGCAAACGGACCGGCTGGGGCCGGATCGCGTCACCTTGGGAATCATCATCGCCATCTTTCACGATGCGGGTTATGTGCGCAGCGATCATGACCAGGCCAGCAATGGCGCAGCCTATACCCTGACCCACGTGCGTCGCAGCGGTGAATTCATCGCCGATTTCCTGCCCGAAGTGGGCATGGGTCAATACGCGGATCTGGCGCGACATGTGGTGCATTTCACCGGCTATGAAATTGCTCTGGACAAGATCGACGTGCAGCACCCCAAGGATCGCCTGCTGGGCTTCATGCTGGGTACCGCCGATATCCTGGCGCAAACCTCGGACCGCTGTTATCTGGAGAAATGTCGTGATTTTCTGTTCCGCGAGTTCACCTATTGCGGAATGGCGGGCACGTCCGAACCGGGGGAAAAGCCACGCCAGTATCCCACCTCGGACGACCTGTTGAGCGGCACCCCGGATTTCAATCGCCATTTATGGAAAGACCGCCTGGACGGTTATTTCCAGGGTGTGCACCGCTACATGAACGCACACTTCGGCGGTTCAAACCCCTATGTCGAACAAATCGAGAAGCACCTGAGCCTGGCCGCGAAACTTGGCAAGAAACGAGCTTTTCACAAACTCAACAAACGGCCGCAACCCGTTGACGCAAAAGCCTTGCGTGAAATGATGGGCTTGAGCGGTGGACACGCCAGGCAAGCAACACGCAACCAAGCCGGCGGGCGAACGCTCAGACGGACATTGAGCCCCGCCTGAACCAGCCGCCCCGAAACAGCCCACCATTGCGCGGTTTGCGCTGACCGTGTTGACGTAATCGCGGTCCACGCCGAGCGTTCCCATGCAAGCTGCGGCCGCACAGTTTGGGCGATAATGCCGCATGAGCAAGAAAAAGGCGACATCTGACAAGGCGCCGAAAAAACCGCTCGGGAAATCTGCCGGCGGCACGCGACAGCGCATCGTCCTGAGCTCGATTGCACTGTTCAACCGCCACGGCGTACAAAGCGTGACCATTGAACGCATTTGTTCCGACCTGAAAATCAGCCCTGGAAATCTCACCTATTACTTCCCGCGCAAAGACGATCTGATTCGCGCCACGGTCGAAGCGCTGCAGGCACGGGTGCATGAGGCGCTGCAGCGGCCGGTCGAAGTCGAATCGCCCAGGGACGGCGCCGCCTATCTGGTGCGCCTGCTCAAGACTTTCTGGGACTTTCGCTTCTACTTCAATGCGTTGGCGTTTCTGATGACAGACAACCCCAAACTGCGCAAGGAGTATGACCAGCTCCGGCGCTGGATGATTGACACCATGGTGTCCGACCTGGAGTTTCTTTCAGAGCAGAAATATTTTGCGGAGCCGGTGACGCCCAACACCTTCCGACTGTTGGCGGAGAACATCTACGGCCTGTTGCTGAACTGGCTGCGCACGCAACAAATCGAAAACCCATCGGCGCGCACACCACCAAAGGCCGCCCTGAAAGACGTGACCCTGCACCTGTGGAGTCTGTGCCAACACTGGATGGCGCCTGCCTTCGCGCAGGATCTGCTCACGGCATTCGATACCGTATTGAGTGCAAGAACCAAAACCTAGCGACCGGGAATGGATACCAGTGAACCCTGGTGAACAAAGCGGCGTCGGCAAACGGTGACCCATGCCGCCCGTGTCAGACGATGGTCACCAGGCCAATGACAACAGACCGCTGCAGGCGCTACTGGGCGCGGCGGTTGACGCCATTGTGATGATCGACAGCCGTGGGATCGTCACCCGCTTCAACCCCTCGGCCGAGCGCCTGTTCGGGTTCACGGCCGAAGAAGTGATCGGGCAAAACGTCAGACTGCTCATGCCCGAGCCGGTTGGTTCGCAACATGACGGCTATCTGGCGAACTATTTGCGCACCCGGCAAGCCCGCATCATCGGCATCGGCCGTGAAGTCACGGCCTGCCGCAAGGACGGCAGCACCTTTCCGGTTGATTTGTCCGTCGGCGAATTCAGAAACGGTGAGGATCGCGGTTTCGTCGGCATTTTGCGAGATATCAGTGTCAGGAAATCGCGCGAGCTTGAACTCAAGCGTACAACGCAGCGCATGCGCCTGATGTTCGAGCACGGTCCAACGCCCAAACTCCTCAGCGATCAACAAGGCCGCATTGCTGACATCAACCGCGCCTGCCGCGGCTTGCTCAGATTTTCACGCCACGCGGTGCGCGGAATGGACCTGGTGGCGCTACTGCACCCTGATGATCGCCGCAGGGTCAGTGCCGACCTGGCCACCTTGGGCGCGGCGGGCGGCACGCAACGCCGAAATGTGCGCGTTCACACCCACAACGGCGACGAGTTGTTCGCGATCCTGCACACCGCCTGCGCGCGCGACAATGAAAATGGCCCCTGCCTGTTCATCACCGAGATTATCGACCAGACGGCGATCCACCACGCCAGGCACGAAGCCGACAGCCTGCGCGAACGGCTGGTACATGCCGGCCGGCTGGGTTCATTGGGGGAAATGGTCAGCGGCATCGCACATGAGCTGAATCAACCACTGACCGCAATCGGCAACTACGCCAGCGCCAGCAAACGCATGATCGAGAATCAACAGCAAGCGGACATTCCCGGCATTCTGGAGAAAATATCCGCGCAGGCCGACCGAGCGGGTCAAATCATTCGTGGTCTGCGCGCCCTGGCCAAGCCCAAGGAAGCGATGCGCGAGACTTTGAACATCAACCAGCTGATCGAGGAAGTCGTGCAACTGGTCGATTTTCAGTTCCGTGGTGCCGGCCTTGATCTGGACATTCGGATGGATGCGCATTTACCGCGAACCGTCGGCGACTCGGTGCAAATCCAACAGGTGATGATCAACCTGTTGAATAATGCGATCGACGCCATCGTGCAAAACGGCGTGGGAAGCCAAGTGCGCCTGTCGACACGTCAGGCTGAGCGCGGCTGGATTGAAATCCGCATCGAAGATGATGGCCCCGGCCTGACCGCAGAGGTCGAAAAACGCCTGTTCGATCCCTTTGTCACCACAAAGCAGCAAGGCATGGGGCTGGGTCTTTCAATTTGCGCCTCGATTATCAGCGCGCACCGGGGCCAGTTGAAACATTCCAGGCGTCCGGGGGCAGGCGCCTGCTTCGTGATTCGGCTTCCTGAGGCCGAACAGGATGATCCGTGAGCCACTCGATCGTTTACGTCGTTGACGACGAAGACGCCGTGCGCGACAGCCTTCAGCTGTTGCTGCAATCAGCGGGCTTTGATACCGCCGGTTGCGCAAGCGCTTATGAATTTCTCGCCACTTACGACCCATCGCAAAGCGGTTGCCTGGTTCTGGATGTACGCATGCCTCGCATGAGCGGGTTGGAATTGCAGCAGACTTTGAATCGCAAGGGCTGGATGCTGCCGGTCATTTTCATTTCCGGACACGGCGACGTGCCGATGGCGGTGGAAGCCATGCGAGAAGGCGCGTTTGATTTCATTCAGAAACCGTTTAGCGATGCCGCACTACTCAAACGTGTGCGCCTTGCCCTGAAGCAGGATGACCAACAACGCCAGGAATGGAAGAGCAAGGAGGCGCTGAGCACACGCTGGGCACAGCTAACCAACCGAGAGAAACAAGTCGCCGGGCACCTGTGCAAAGGAGACGCCAACAAAGTCATCGCCATTGATTTGGGAATTTCCGAACGTACGGTTGAACTTCATCGCGCGCACATCATGCGAAAAATGCAAGCCCGCGGCATTGCGCAACTGGTGCGCATGATGCTGAGTATCGGGCAGTCATCCGAGCCTTCAACAGACACGGACAAGCAAGCGTCGTGACCACGTTCCAGACGCATTGATCGCACGATGGCAACCAAGTGCTGATTGATCCGCACCCTCCCGGCGGTGCGAATCAATCAGTGTTTGCCTAACTGCCGCCGAGCTGATTCAGCGGAATCTGCAAATACCGAATACCGTTGGCCGCTGCCGCAGGAAGTCGCCCGGCGCGAATATTGACCTGCAGGGACGGCAATATGAGAACCGGCGCGGCAAGCGTCGCATCACGCGCTTTTCGGCGCCTGACAAAGTCATCCTCGCGCACGCCAGAGGCAATCCATTGATTGTGTTTTGCTTGTTCGCCCACCGTGGATTCCCAACGCGGCGCTCGGCCATCAGGCTGGTAGTCGTGACACATCATCAATCGCGTGTGTTCCGGAAAATCCAGAATTCGACGAATCGAACGGTATAGCGCACGCGCATCCCCGCCCGGAAAATCCGCCCGCGCAGTGCCGTAATCCGGCATGAAGATCGTGTCACCAACAAACAGCGCATCGCCGATCTTGTAGCTGACACAAGCCGGTGTATGACCGGGCGTATGAAGCACATCGCAGGAAAGCCCGCCGAAGCGGATGCGCTCTCCATCTTCCAACAGATGATCAAACTGGGAGCCGTCGGTCGGAAAATCATCGCCCAGGTCAAACAGCGCCGCAAACCGGGCTTGCACCTGGCAGATCTGCCGTCCGATTCCGATCCGGCCGCCCAACTGCTGCTTCAAGTAATACGCGCCACTGAGGTGATCGGCATGCGCATGGGTCTCCAGTATCCATTCCAGATTCAGCGCCTGTTCCCGAATATGGTTTGCGATCAGGTCCGCCGAACCGCTACTCACGCGCGCGGATTTCGGATCGTAGTCCAACACCGGGTCGATGACCGCGCAGGCGCCGTTGTCCGGCTGGCTCACCACATAGCTGACGGTCGATGTTGCGGGATCAAAAAAGGCTTGAATACGAGCTTGCATCTGGCCAACCTCCTTTTCCATATACAGGCAGGAGTATGTGTGATGCTTCATCGCCTGCGTTGACCTGTGTCAACCGGGCGGCTTCCACATCAAATCCACATGCATTGGATGCATCCCCGCTTTCAGGGCAATCGTGTGGGCCAGAAACCAAGGCTCCAAGGCCCCAAGGCCCCAAGGCTCGCCAAGCGACCAGCTGACGTGGCCGCTGACCTTCACCAAAGCGCTGGCGCATTCCAGAACCGCGCCGCCTTGGGCCGGAATCGCTCGGCGCGTAATGCGCCGGACGCATCGCGCCAGAAGCGGACGGCGCCGTGTACGCCGGTGGTGTGGGTTTGCGCCCCTAGCTCCAGGTATCGCGCTTGCACCGCCGCCACCGGATGGCCAAAGTGACTGCGCCAGGCGGCGCCGAATAAAACCTGTTGTGGTTTCACCGCGCGGACGAATGCCTCGGTCGATGATGTGCGGCTGCCGTGATGTGGCGCGATCAACAGCTCGGCCCGGAGTGACGCTGGATCTTCCTGCAGCAAATGTCGCTCGGCGGCTTTTTCAATATCCCCCGCCAATAGCGCGCTGAACGCGCCATCCACGCGCAGCACGCAGGAGCGGTTGTTGTCAGACCAGTTCTGGTCGTCGGGATGCAGGACGGAGAAACTCACTCCGTCCCATTGCCATTGTTGACCGGCACGACAGGGTCGCGATTCGTCGGTGCCGATCTCCCGCTGGATCGAAATTCGCTTGCGCACCGCCCCGACGCCGCCGGCGTGGTCACGGTCACCGTGCGACAGCATGAGTACATCCAGCTCGCGGATGCCCATGCCCAACAGGTTCGGCGCCACCACCGATTCGCCGGCGTCGAACCCGCCGGCAAACGCCGGTCCAGCGTCGTACAACAAAGCGTGATTGTTGGTACGCACGACTACGGCCAATCCCTGGCCAACATCCAGTGCCATCACTTCCAGTCCGTTTTCTGGCGGCCGGGTCGGCTGCATCAGCAAGGGGGCCACACAAATCACGGCCAGCGCACGCATCGGCCATCCGCGAGGGGCGAACAGCAGCACCGCGCCGAACAGCGCCATTGCGATGGCTGCATTGGACGGCGCGAATCCGCGCCATGCTGCCAGATCGAATGCGGCCATCACATGCAGGCCGGAATGCAGAAGTTCCAGTATCCAGCCGCTGAATTCGACCATGGGCAATCCCACGACGGGCCATAGCCAGCCCAGGACCACTGAAAGCACCACCAACGGCGTCACCAGCGTCATCACCGGAACCGCAATCAGATTCACCGCCGGCCCCAGCAGCGAAGCGCCTTGAAAGAACAGCATGGTCAGCGGCGCCAGCAACAGGCTCAGAATGAGCTGCAGATAGATCAGTTGGCGCCAGGCAGCCTGATTGGCGAATCGCGCGGTCGAGACATAGAAAATCGCACCCACCGCCGCAAACGACAACCACAAGCCGGGACTCAACACCGACGGCGGATCAAGCAGCAGCATCAGCATCCACACCAGCGCCAGGACGCGCGACGGTCGCGTTTTCTGATCCAGCAAAGCAGCGAGCAGCAATGCCACCAGCATCAGGGCGGCACGCTGAACCGGCGAATCCCACCCGGCCAGCAAGGCATAAATGATGGCGGCGCCCGCTGAACCCAACAAGCCCGCTTTCTGTGCCGGCCAACGCAAGGCGGCGCCCGGTATTGCCGCCCATAAGCAACGAATCAGAAAGTAGAAGAACCCGGAAACGATGGCGACGTTGAACCCCGAAATCACCACCAGATGCGTGGTGCCGGTGCGGCGAAACACCGACCAGTCCTCATCGCTGAAGCCGGAGCCGTCGCCCACCGTCAGCGCCGCCATCAGCGCCGCCGCCTTGCCTTGCGGCATCCACTGATCAAGGCGATCACGAATCGCTTGCCGCACGGTGGTGACGCCTGTTCGGTCCGCCCCGGGACACCGACGGGCTTCGCGCACGCTGGCGGTGGCGCCAAAGCCGGCACGATAAAGCCAGGCTTCGTAATCAAAACCTTTCGGATTGAGTGCACCGTGGGGGGTACGCATTCGCAACAGCAGGCGCCAGCACTGGCCGGCGCGCAATTGCGCATCCGTTCCGTACCAGGACACGCGGATTTTTGCCGGCAGCCCGACGTCCATCGGCTGCAAGGTGAACCGCCAGGTGTATTGGCCACCGTCTCCGGAAAACACCGCATCACTTTGCTCCGGCAAGGATGCGATATGACCTTCAACCCATAGCCGCTCGCCGTGACGATCCGACGGCCAACGCTGATCCAGATAGGCCTGGGCAACCAAAACCGCGCTCATCACGCCCAGCGCCAAACAGCCGCCGTAAATCCGTCCGCGTCCGGGAATCAGCAACACGGCGGCGAGCGGCACCAGCCAAAGCGGATCCGGCAATCGGCGCAACAGATGAACGCCGACCACCCCGAGCGTGACCGCCAGCGCCATCCAACGCACATCAACCGTTTTGGCGACCGGCAGCCATGCCGTCGCCGCTGTCTTCATCTCAGGCGACTTGCAGAACGCCCTCATCCAGTTTCAGCACGCGATCCATGCGCCCCGCCAGCCGCAGATCATGCGTCACCACGATCAAGCTGGTGCTCAGGGCCTGATTGAGTTCCAGCATCAGATCAAACACCTTGTCCGCCGTGTGCGTGTCCAGATTGCCGGTGGGTTCGTCCGCCAGCACACAGGCCGGCCGTGTCACCAGGGCGCGGGCGACGGCGGCGCGTTGTCGCTCACCGCCGGAAAGCTCGCCCGGTTTGTGCGTCAGACGCTCGCCCAGGCCAACGCGGTCCAACAACTCCGCCGCCTTGGCCTTTGCGTCTTCGGCTTTCATGCGGCGAATCATCAAGGGCATGGCCACGTTTTCCAGCGCGGTGAATTCCGGCAACAGGTGATGAAACTGATACACAAAGCCCAGGCTTTGATTGCGCAAACCGCCACGCTCGGCATCGGTCAGGGTGGACATATTGGCGCCCTGGACCCGGATTTCGCCGTCGGTTGGCGCTTCCAGCCCGCCCAGCAGATGTAGCAGTGTGGACTTGCCTGAACCGCTGGCGCCAACGATGGCCACACGCTCGCCCGCCTCCACGCTCAGATCGATACCGCGCAAAACCTCCAGACACAGGCGGCCGTCATCAAAGGTTTTCTGCACCTTGCTGGCCTGCAACACCGGCGTTGGCTCATTCATAACGCAGCGCCTCCGCCGGTTGCACACGCGAGGCACGCCAGGCCGGATACAGCGTTGAAAGCAAGCCCAGGGACAGCGACAGCAGACTGATGCGAATCACGTCGGACAGCTTGAGTTCGGATGGCAAGTCGGAAATGTAATAAACCTCGGCGGACAGGAACTGCTGACCGGTGAGCATCTCCAGCAGCGGCACCAGGCGCTCCACATTCAAGGCCAGGCTCACGCCGCCGATCACCCCCAGCAGGGTGCCGATCACGCCGATGATGGTGCCCTGCACCATGAAGATGGCCATCACCGAGCGCGGGCGCGCGCCCAGCGTGCGCAGGATGGCGATGTCCGACTGCTTGTCCTGCACCACCATCACCAGGGTGCTGACGATGTTGAACGCCGCCACGCCCACAATCAGCGACAGGATGATGAACATCACCACTTTCTCCGTGGCCACCGCGCGGAAAAAATTGGCGTGACTGCGGGTCCAGTCGTTGACGTAATAGACCCCCGGAAGATTGAGCGCCAGTTCGCGCGACACCTTGGGCGCCTGAAACAGATCGTCCAGCTTGAGACGCACGCCGGTCACCGCATCGCCCAGGCGATAAAGCGCCTGCGCGTCCTGCAGGTGAATCAGCACCAGTCCGCGATCAAACTCATACATGCCCACACGGAAAATGCCGGAAACGGTAAAACGCCGGAAGCGCGGCAACACGCCGGTGGGCGTGACGCTGGCCTGCGGAATCATCAGATCCACTTTGTCGCCCTGGGTCACCCCCAGAATTTCCGCCAGCTCAGCGCCCAACACGATGCGATATTCGCCAGCCTCCAGATCGTCCAGCGTGCCGATAATCATGTGCGCCGGGATGTCGGAGACCGTCCCTTCCTGATCCGGCAGCACGCCGCGCAACAAGGTGCCGGACAACTCACGGCCAATGCGCAACATGCCCTCGCCCTCCACATAGGGCGCCACCGCCTGCACTTGTGGATGGGCTTGCGCCTCACGCGCCACCAATGGCCAGTCCTGCAAACCATCGCGATAGGCTGAAACCGTGGCGTGCGAAGCCATGCCCAGAATGCGTTCGCGCAGCTCACTCTCAAAGCCATTCATCACCGACAGCACGGTGATCAGCGCCGTCACGCCAATGGCGATGCCGCCCATGGAGGCAGCGGAAATAAAGGAAATGAAGTGGTTGCGACGTTTGGCCCGGGTGTATCGAAGCCCGGCAAACAGCTCGTAAGGGTTGCGCATATGGCCTTGGTTCAGGAGAGATCAAACGCCGGAGGTGGCGCAACAGACCCTGACTCTCAAAGGAGTCAATTTAATTTCGCCTTTCTAGGGCCTATGTTTTGCGGCTTCCAGGGCGATGAGCACAACGCCCGCCAGCAAGATAAACATCGATGCAATTGGTGCCCAGATCACTACACTTTCTCCAATTCCCGAATGCGCCGATATGCCAACCTGTTTATAAATACCAATGCCGTTGTGGAAACAAAAACACCAAATACAGCAACCATAACGATTAGACGTTCAGCGGTGGCAAAGTTCTGCGCAATCCAGGCGATTAGCGATACATCGATCGCGGCAAATATCGCCAGAAGTATCTTGAGCCATCCAAGCTCTTCCTTGATGCTGTCCGCTTCCGACATTGGTGAATCTTATCACCGTAGACCGCGAGCCAAACAACGCCAGTAACCTGCGCTTCCACTGCCGTTCGGCTGCTGATCAACACCTTATTTCTGCCGGGCGCGCGGGTCCGGATCATCGCTTCTAAGCTGGAACCGGGTCTCAATTTCAGGGTCATACGCTGAAAAGGAGAACAGCGCGTGAACAAGGACAACGAAGCAAGCGAGCGTGTCGCCAGCTTTGAGGTCAGGCTGACACGCTTTATCGATGAAAACGGTGAGGCGCTGAGCGCCCTGCCCGCGTTTACCCAAGATGCCGCCGAGCTGCGGCGCATGCTGCACAGCATGGTGGTGACGCGCGCCTTTGATCAGAAAGCGGTGGCGCTGCAACGCACCGGCCAGCTGGGCACTTATGCGTCCTGTCTGGGTCAGGAAGCGGTGGGCACCGGCGTCGGCCTGAGCTTGCGCCACGAGGACATTTACGTCCCGGCGTATCGCGAATACGCGGCGCAATTTCTGCGCGGCACACCCATGCATCGCGTGTTGCAGTACTGGAGCGGTGACGAACGCGGCAGTCTGGTGCCGCAGGACTGCGCCGCGTTTCACGACTTTCCGTACTCAGTACCCATCGCCACCCATCTGACCCACGCGGTGGGCGTGGCCTATGCGATGAAACTGCGTGGTCAGGCGCGCGTGGTGCTCAGCTCTTGCGGCGACGGCGCGACTTCCAAGGGCGATTTTTATGAAGCGCTCAACGCCGCCGCCGTCTGGCAATTGCCGCTGGTGTTTCTGATCAGCAACAACCAATGGGCGATCTCCGTACCGCGCGCAAACCAAAGCGCGGCGCAAACCCTGGCGCAGAAAGCCATCGCCGCCGGCATGAACGGCGAACAAGTCGATGGCAATGACGTGATCGCCGTCCGCTACGTGCTCAGCGAGGCGATCGAACGGGCACGCAGCGGCCATGGTCCGCAGCTGGTGGAAGCGCTGACTTATCGGCTGCACGATCACACCACCGCCGATGATGCGCGCCGATATCGCGATCCAGGCGAGGTGGAAGAAGCCTGGGCGGCCTGCCCGATCAAGCGCCTGACGGCCTTCATGCAAGCCGCTCAGAACTGGTCGGATGATGATCAGACCACGCTGGCCGCCGAAGCCGCCGCAGAAGTGGCGCAGGCGGTGGAACGCTATCTGAGCCTGGAACCCGCGCCGCCCGATGCGATGTTCGAACACCTCTATGCCGAGCTCCCAACGGCTCTGCTCGACCAACGTCATGCGCTTCAAGCCCAGCAAGGCGGTTCAGCGTGAGCGCCCTGCACCTGATTGAAGCGGTGAACCTGGCGCTGCATCACGAGATGGCGGTGGATGAGAACGTGGTCGTGCTGGGCGAGGACATTGGCCACAACGGCGGCGTGTTTCGCGCCACGGTGGGTTTGCTGGAGAAATTCGGCGACGGGCGCGTTATCGACACGCCGCTGGCGGAAAACCTGATCGCCGGCATGTCGGTCGGGCTCTCCACCCAAGGCATCAAGCCGGTGGCGGAAATCCAGTTCAGCGGCTTTCTCTATCCCTGCATGGACCAAATCGTCAGCCATGCCAGCCGCTTGCGTAGTCGCACCCGTGGTCGTCTGTCCTGCCCGCTGGTGATCCGTGCCCCCAACGGCGGCGGCATTCACGCGCCGGAACATCATTCGGAGTCGCTGGAAACCACCTTCGCCCAAATTCCCGGCATTCGCGTCGTCAGTCCTTCAACGCCCGCCCGCGCCTACGGTCTGCTGCTGGCGGCCATCCGTGATCCGGATCCGGTGGTCTTTCTGGAGCCGACCCGCGTCTATCGCCTGTTCAAGCAAGAAGTACAGGATGATGGCGCGGCGTTGCCGCTGGATGCCGCTTTTGTGGAACGCGAAGGCGATCACATCACGCTCCTGAGCTGGGGCGCGATGATGCAAGAGGCGCGCCAAGCCGCCGATTTGTTGGCCGAAGAAGGCGTCGCCATCGAGCTGATCGACGTCGCCAGCCTCAAACCCATCGACATGACCACGATTCTGCAAAGCGTGCAGAAAACCGGCCGCTGTCTGATTGTGCAGGAAGCACCGCGCGCTTACGGGCCGGCCAGTGAGATTGCCGCCAACCTGGCCGAACACGGCCTTTTGAGTCTGTTCGCGCCGGTGCTGCGCGTGTCCGGATATGACGCGGTGATGCCCATGGCCAAACAGGAGCAGTTTTACATTCCGGGCGTCGATCGCATCATGCAGCAGGCGCGCAAACTGATTGAGCTGGCACCCATCTAGGCGCTGAGATAACGGAGAGATCGCGCATGATTGAATTCAAGCTGCCGGATCTTGGGGAAGGCTTGCAGGAGGCTGAAATCCGCGAGTGGATGGTTGCCGAGGGCGACTCCGTCAGCGCTGATCAGCCCCTGGTGGCGGTGGAAACCGACAAGGCGGTGGTGGAAATTCCCAGCCCGGTTGCCGGCGTGGTGCACAAGCTTCACGCACGCGTTGGCGACAGCATGGAAGTTGGAGAAACCTTGGTGAGCTTTGAAGGTGAAGCGGCTGATGTTGAACAAGCTTCAGTCGGCCAGGCCGAAGCAGCGCCCGCCATCCGTGACACCGGCGTTGTCGTCGGCGACATGCAGCAGGGCAGCGAAGTGGTGGCCGAAGCATCCACCAGCGTTGGCACCGCCGCCGGATTGAAAGTGGCGCCGGCGGTACGCGCGCTGGCGCATCGTCTGAACGTGGATCTGACCATCGTCACCCCGTCCGGCCCCAACGGCATGATCACCGCCGCTGACGTGCAACGCGTGCACAAGATTCTGACCGAAGTCGGCCCGCTGGAACGCCTGCGTGGCGCACGCAAGGCCATGGCGCAAACCATGGCCCAGTGTCGCGATGAGGTCATGCACACCACCATCACCGATGACGCGGTGCTGATGAAGTGGAAGAAAAAACAGGACGTCACCCTGCGCCTGATTCGCGCTATCGCCGCCGCGGTCAAAGTGGAGCCGGCCCTCAACGCCTGGTTCGATCATGTGGAAATCGGCCGTCGGGTGTTGGACAAGGTTCATCTGGGTGTTGCCGTGGATACGCCCGAAGGTTTGTTCGTTTGCGTGCTGCAGGACGTGGGCAATCGCGATCCGGACTCGCTGCGACTCGGGCTGGAAAAAATGAAGCAGGACTCGCTGAACCGGACCGTGCCCGCCGAAGAGTTGCGCGGCTACACCCTGTCCTTGTCCAACTTCGGCCGCTTCGGGGGGCGTTATGCAACGCCGGTGATTGTGCCGCCAACGGTGGCCATCGTCGCCGCTGGCGCGATTCGGGACGCGGTGGTTCCGGTCAAGGGCAAGCCCGGCGTCGCGCCCCTGTTGCCAATGTCACTGAGCTTTGATCATCGCGCCGTCACCGGCGGTGAGGCCGCCCGATTCATGGCCGCCATGATCGCGGACCTGGAGCGCGCCAAATGAGGCGCTCATTTCATGCGGTCGGTGTTATGCTCACCAACCTGGTTTCGCGGAGTCAATGCATGCGTTGGGCCTGGGTGATGCTGCTGGTGTTGAGCTGCGCCTTGCCGCTCAAAACCGTTGCGGACGTGTTGACCGTGATTCCACCTCCGGAACGTCCTGCCGGATTGCCACGCAAAGGCATGAGCATGAGTGCGGTGCAGCAAGCCTACGGCACGCCGGTCAGCAAGCACGAGCCGGTTGGGGGGTCGTCCAGCGTGCGCCCCCCCATCACGCGCTGGGACTATGTGGGTTATTCGGTTTTTTTTGAACACGATCATGTCATTCACGCAGTCGCCAAAGGCATTCCCGCCCCGATACGGAATTTCGATGGACTGTCCACGGCAACCGGCGAACCATTGCCGGAATCGGAGTCGCCGAGCGAGCAGCCGGCGTCGAAACCGGCGACCCGTGATCGATATCGCAACACCGGACTCCAACCACGCACCTGGTAAGTTGGCGCCGCCGAACGTGCGCTTGCTGACGGGATGAATACAGTCCTTGCGGCGGAATGGGCGCCGCAGCGCGCCGTGATGCTCACCTGGCCGCGCCCGGACGGCGACTTTGGCCATATCTTTGAATCGGTCGAAAGCAATTTCTTCGGCATTGCGCGGGCGATTGCCGAATTCGAGCCCCTGCACATCAATTGCGAACAGGACAAAGAAACGCTGCAAAAGCGCCTGATCGAAAACGGCGTGCCTGCCGAGCGCGTGCAGCTTTATCAATTGCCCAATAATGATGTCTGGGCACGCGACCATGGCCCGATTACGGTGTTCCGCAAGGACAAGCCGGTACTGCTTGATTTCCAGTTCAACGGCTGGGGCGGCAAGTTTGAACACACGCACGACAATGCCCTGAACACGGCGCTGGCAAGTCAGGGTGCCTGGCACGCGCCGTTGCAGTCCATCGATTTCGTGCTCGAAGGCGGCGCCATCGAATCTGATGGGCAAGGCACACTGTTGACCACGGAGCGTTGCCTCCTGGCGCCGACGCGCAATCCCGCCATGAATCGAGAACAGGTCGAGCATTTACTGATGACGACGTTTGGCCTAAGACGAGTTCTATGGCTGAAACACGGTGAACTGATGGGCGATGACACCGACGGTCACATCGACACCCTGGCCCGCTTCTGTGACCCGCACAGCATCGCCTATCAATCCTGCGATGACACATCCGACCCTCATTTTGAGGCACTTGCCGCCATGCGCAGAGAGCTGGAAGCGTTTCGAACCCCGGATGGCCGGCCTTACAAACTCATCGCACTGCCGTTGCCGGACCCCATTTACGATCAGGCCGGACAACGGCTGCCGGCCGGATACGCCAATTTCCTCATCACCAATGGCGCGGTTCTGGTGCCGGCTTACGACGTGGCGCAAGACGCAGCCGCCCTGAAAATCCTCTCTGAAAGCTTTCCGGATCGAAAGGTGATGGCGGTTGATTGCCGCTACTTGATCCACCAATACGGCAGCCTGCATTGCGTCACAATGCAGCTACCTTGTGGCCCCTAGTTCATTCATGTCACCCGAAAAGATCACGCTCGGTCTGGTGCAGCACGCCTGCGATGAAGATGCGGCGCAGAATCAGAACGCCTCGGAACGCGGCCTGCGGGCGCTGGCGGCCAAAGGCGCTCAACTCGCGCTGTTACCAGAATTGCATCGCTCGCTGTATTTCTGCCAGCAGGAATCCACCGCCAACTTTGATCTGGCCGAAGCCATTCCGGGGCCGAGCACACAATGGCTAGGCGCACTGGCCAATGAATTGAACATGGTGATCGTCGGCTCGCTGTTCGAGAAACGTGCGCCGGGCCTGTACCACAACACCGCGGTGGTGTTGGACAGCGACGGCAGCCTCGCCGGCTGCTATCGCAAGATGCATATCCCGGATGATCCCGGTTACTACGAGAAGTTCTATTTCACGCCGGGCGATGCCGAATGCGCTGATGGACGCTCCGGCTTTTCGCCGATCAAGACCAGTCTCGGCAAGCTTGGCGTCCTGGTGTGCTGGGACCAGTGGTACCCCGAAGCCGCGCGATTGATGGCGCTGGCGGGCGCGGATTTACTGCTCTATCCCACCGCCATCGGCTGGAACCCGGATGATGACGGCGACGAACAAGCCCGCCAGCTCGACGCCTGGATCACGGTACAGCGCGCGCATGCCGTGGCCAATGGCCTGCCGCTGATGTCAGCCAACCGCGTTGGCTTTGAAGCCGACCCCAGCGGACAGAGCGCCGGCGCCCAATTCTGGGGCAACAGCTTTGTGGCCGGACCACAGGGTGAATTGCTGGCTCGCGCCGATCAGACAGCGACCACACTGATCGCGGAAATCGACCTGAACCACAGCGAGAATGTTCGCCGCTGGTGGCCATTTCTGCGGGACCGGCGCATCGACGCCTATGCCGATTTGGGCAGGCGCTATCGCGATTGACCGCGCATTACCGCGCGGAGGTGTTTGTTGCCGAGCTCCACCATGGCTTCAGGACGTCCTTGGCCGGAACGTAGTCACGCGCAAGAGATTCCGCGACCGCCGGATGCGTCAGCCTGCCCTGATACACATTGAGCCCGGCGCGAAAACCTTCGTCCGCCAGCAGGGCATGGTGATAGCCTTGATCGGCCAGCTTGAGAACGTAGGGCAAGGTGGCGTTGGTCAGCGCGAAAGTCGAGGTGCGTGCCACCGCGCCGGGCATGTTGGCAACGCAGTAATGCACCACGCCTTGCTCAACGAAGATCGGATCATGATGCGTGGTGGGCCTGGAGCTCTCAAAACACCCTCCCTGATCAATCGCCACATCCACCAGCACGGTTCCGGGCCGCATGATTTTTAGCTGCTTGCGACGCACCAGCTTGGGGGCGGATGCCCCCGGCACCAACACGGCACCGATCACCAGGTCCGCATCACGCAGGCTTTGTTCGATACTTTCACGGGTGGAGAAAACGGTATCGACCGCGCCCTGAAACAACTGGTCAAGTTCATTCAAGCGCGGCAAGGCGCGGTCCAGAATCCGCACCCGGGCGCCAAGCCCCAGCGCCATACGCGCGGCGTTGTAGCCCACCACGCCACCGCCGATGATCAACACCCGCGCCGCCGCCACCCCGGCGATGCCGCCCAGCAACACGCCGTTGCCACCTTGCGGTTTTTCCATTGCATGCGCGCCAGCCTGTACCGACAAGCGCCCGGCAACCTCGCTCATCGGCGCCAGCAAGGGCAACCGCCCGGCGGCATCGATCACGGTTTCATAAGCGATGGCGATGCAGCCACTGTCCATCAGCGCCTGAGCCTGTTTGCGGTCCGGCGCCAGGTGCAGGTAGGTCAGCAACAATTGACCCTGGCGCAGCAAGCGGCATTCATCGGGCTGCGGCTCCTTGACCTTGACCACCAGCTCGGCTTGCGCAAACAGATCCTTGGCACTTCCCAGCAACTTGGCGCCGGCAGCCCGATAAGCCTCATCAAACAGGCCGATGCCCTCGCCGGCGCCACTTTCGACAAACACCGAATGACCGTGCGCGACCAGTTCGCGCACACCCGACGGTGTCAGTCCGACCCGATGTTCATCGGCTTTGATTTCTCTTGGCGTTCCAATCCGCATGGCGGCGCTCCCTGTCCAGACCAGATCAGACCACAGCTTTGGCATCCCAAGCGACCGCGAAATGTAAACTTGGTTTCACGCGCGTAGACTCGCCGGCTGAAACGACTTTCCCGACACGAGCATGCTCCCTGGACTCAATACGCCGCGTTCGCCCAAACAGCCGCCCCGCGCCCCGGTGGGCGCCGTGGGCGCACTGGTTTCCGCCATCGGTTTTGGCGTGGCGCTGTGGCACGGCTGGGATTTGACGCAGGACCGCTACAGCGCACAGGACGTGGCGCAGTCGGTGGATCTCAATCTGGCGATGGACTTGTCGCGTATCCCCGATCAGGTGCTCAGCGAAGATCAGTTGATCGAGCGCCGTGAACGAATCCATCAGGGCGTTCAGGCGCAGATTCAGGCCGAAAAGAAACAGACCCGCAGCAATGCGCTCGCGGGCCTGATTGTGGGTTTTGTCGGCTTGGCTCAAATCTGGGCTGCGCGAAAACTGCAATCCGGCTGAGCCGAAATGACCGTTACGAAATGACCGTTAATTACGGCGAGTTATCCGGTAACTCCGAGGTATCCGCCGGCTGATAGACCCCGTTGACGATGCAACCCGGGTCATCAGCATCGACCAAGCCATCGTCGTCGTTGTCAAAGCCGTCCAGACATTCGTTGGCGGGGAACTCGGATGCCCGCTCTGGCAGGTAGTTTCCGTTGCTGTCGCGACAGCTTGGATCCAAGGCGTCGGCAACGCTGTCACCGTCATTATCCAAGCCATCGGCGCACTGATTGGCCGGTGATTCAGTGGTGCGCTCCGGACGATAAATGCCGTTGATATCAACACAGGCCGGATCGTTCTCATCGACAAGATTGTCGTTGTCGTTATCCACGCCATCTGCACAGAGATTGGCCGGCGACTCATCCACGCCGCGCCGGCTGCCACCACAGGCGGGATCATTCTCGTCGATGACGTTGTCACCGTCATTATCCAGCCCGTCTGCACACAGGTTGGCGGGTGACTCGAACTCACGATTCGGCTGATAAACGCCGTTGACGATGCACTCCGGGTCGTCCGCGTCCGCAACGTTGTCGCCATCATTATCAATACCGTCCGAGCAGTGGAACACATTGTTGAACACCACTTCGGTATCGCGCTCGGGCTGATAAACACCGTTGACCAGACAGCCGGAATCGTTTTGGTCGATGTCTCCGTCACCGTCGTTGTCAACGCCGTCCGAGCATTGGAAGGCGCTTTCGGAATTCCGCAGCGGAGCATACGCACCACGCACGGTACATTGTGGATCGAAGGCGTCGGTCAGGCCATCACCATCGTTGTCGCGGCCGTCTGAACAACGCGGTGAGCCTTCCAGGAAGTCGCAGCCATCGCCGGTGCCGTAGGGACTGACCGATCCCGGCGGCGAGCTGTCCGGACAACCGGTGAAATCAGCCGCAGAGCCTGGCAGCACGAAGCTGGTTTCAGTAAACGATTCGGTACCTGCCACTGTGGCGGTGGCACGCAAGGAGACACGTACCCAGTTGGCGCGATCTTGCGGATACTCAATTTCAAACTGGGCAACACCGTTTTCCAGCGGCACCACGCCTGGCGCCGAAACATCCGGCACCACCGCAACGTTGCCAGGCTCCAACCGACCGTTGCGATTCACATCCTCACCCGGATCCAGGATGCCGTTGGTATTGACGTCCTCGCTGAAACAGCCATCACCGAAGGAGAAGGAAATATCGCCGCCGCCAGGATTGCCGGCAACGGTGTAGACCGGGAACCAGACCTCGGTCACCGGATCGCAATCCAGCGCGCCCTTCTGATAGGCGATAGATACGATCGACAGTCGGAATACCGTATTCGGCGGCGCTGGATTACCGGCGGCATCGGTAATGATGGCCGCGAACGGCAGCTGATAAGTGGTCCCCGGACCCTCGTCATCTCCACGAATCACGTTGCCCGTACCCAGCGTGATGAACAGTGCCTGCCCGCCCACGGTCACGTCCACGCTGTCCTGCACGGTCGGATTGTTCGCAACCTGTGCAGTGATACGTACGTCATCCGTGCCGCTGGAAGAAGCCGATGCGTTGAAGTCCACACTGACCGCACCCAGACTATTGGTGACGCCGGTCGCGGCAGATAGCGTGCCACTGGAAACGTCGTCAATAAAGAAGTTCACCGCCGCGCCGGACACAAAGTTGTTGTTTTCATCGCGGACGATGGCGCGGATGGTGGATTTGCCGGACGCCGGAATATTGGTGGGGCTGGCCTGGATATCGACACTGTCCGCCACATCCGAAACCAGCGTCACCGGCAAGGTCACACTCGGTCCATCTGGCTGCACTTGCGCCGTGACCAGGGCGCCGCCGACCCCATCATCCCCGTTGGAGCCCAGGTTGACGCTGGCCTGTCCTTGCGCGTTGGTTACCGCCAGCGCGGTCTTTTGATTCCCCGCTGTGCCTGGATCAAAGTCGCCTCGGGTGGTGACGAAACTGATATTGGCATTGGCCACCGGCTGACCCGCCTGTTGATAGCTCACCACAAACTGTCGGCTGCTACCGATTGCAATCGCCGTGCCGGCGCCCGGAGACAAGAAAGAAATCTTGTCGTTCACCACCAGCACGTTAATGGCGGAAGTAACCCCCGGTGAGATCGCGGTAATCACGTCGTTCCCCGGATTGCTGCCGGTGTAGTTGAACGTGAGATTGCCAGCCAGATCCGTACTGAGCTGCCCACCATTGGTGATGGGGTTGCCCAAGGCGGACGAGACGCTCACCGGGGTTTGTGGCACCCCAGCGCCGGTGGAGTCGGTGACGCTGACCTGATACTCGACAATGTCATCCGCGCCCACCGTTGGTGGCCCGTTGATTTGCAGCGTGGTACCGGTCACTGCAATCGGCAACACGTTGCTGGTGATGCCGCCGGCGCTGGCCGACACGTTCACCACGCGGTTGGTCTTGTCACCGCCATTGGTGAGCACGCCGATGGCGATGCCGGCGTCGTCGGTCACGTTCTGCGTCACCTGAATACCTGCACCAGGGGCGCTGAAAGTGACCGGAATACCGGGCACCAGGTTACCGTTGGAATCACGGATCAAGGCGCTGATGGAAATGCCCTGATCCGGCGAGCTGGCGCCCGACGGCAACTCTGGCGACGACGTGCTCAGCGTAATGCTGGCGACTGGATTCACCGGATTCACCACCTGAATCACAGCAGCCGCGGTCAGGGTCCCGACCGCGGCGTTCACGGTGATGGACGCCGGCAGGCTCGCAACGCCGCCGGTGGTGAGCACCGCGGTGGCGCGCCCATTGGCGTCGGTCACATTGTTGACGTTGGCCAAGGCGCCAGCGGAGGTGGAAAAATTCACCGTCACGCCCGGAACCGGCACGTTACCCGAGGCCAGCGCAACTGCCGTGAGCGTTACACCGTCAGCCGGATCAGACGCGGTCGCTAACAGATTGGGGGCGCTGCTGGTCAGATTCAAAAACGCCACCGAGCCGCCAGCGACATCAGCCACCACCTGAACCTGGGTGGATGCCGAGCGCCCGCCCGCAGATGCGGTGACGGTGATCGATCGCAGGGCCGGACTACCGCCGGTGGTGAGAATCGCCGTGGCCTGGCCGTTTTCATCGGTCGTGGCCTGCACCGCCGCCAATTGTCCGGAGGTTGCGGCGAATGCCACATCCACACCAGCGATGCCGTTGTTGGCCGCGTCACGCACGAATGCGGTGACGGTGACCGCCCCTGGCGAATTCGCCGTTGCCGCGGTGGATGGCATTTGCGGCGCACTGGCGTTGATTGCCACGGTTGCCACCGGCGGCCCGGTGGGTCCGCCGCCAACGGACGGCGGCTGTACCGTGATCGACAGGCTTTGCGACTGCGAACCGGAGACCGCAGACACGGTGATGATGCGTGGCACCGGATTGCCGCCGGTGTGCAGAATCGCGCTGACGGTTCCATTGGAATCGGTAAAGCTTTCAGAAACCACCACCACGCCGGAGTCGGCGGTGAAACTGACCAGCACGCCGGGCAACGCAATGTTGTTTTCGTCCACCGCGATAGCGGTGAGCTGGATACCCTGATCCGCCGAATCCGCTTCCGAACTCAGGATCGCGCTTTCCGCCACCAGGCGAATGCCGGCGGCGATAATGGGCGCCGGGGTCACAACACCGCCACCGCCGTCGTCGGCGCTTGCCGAAAAGCCATCGTCCCCGCCGCCACAGGCCACCATGCTCAGGCTGGCCACCAAGAGCCCGAGAAAACCCCAGGATTTCCACTTCAGCATCTTGAACTCCCTGACCGCCCTGCGCCGGGCTACTGGCCTATTCGATACCGCGATGCTACCCCGAATATCAAGGCGAAACAAACGCATTTCCCGGTTTGGGGAAGTGATTTGCAAAGTGGCGCGAAACTGACATGCGGTTCACCTGACGGCGTCGGTCGAGCCAATTTCCTGGCGCGGGAACCCCTTGCCCGGCATGACACCTCGGTCGGGTTTCCGGGTCGATGCAACCTCAAGGTCCACCGTTGGATCGCCAATGCCAGCTCCAGTCCGGGTCCCAAGATCGGTTTTCCGGCAGAAAATGAATGCGCAATAATCGGATACCCAAATGCGCCGCGCCGCCTGCAAACTGTCGTCATGCTTTCATGGGCGGACCAACAATGGAAACACCGAGCCTGAGCGTGGACCAGGACACAGCCAGCGGTTTGGACGAAAACGACTGCTGGAAGGCCGTGCGTGCGCGCGACGCTTCCAGGGACGGCACGTTCTATTACGGTGTTTCGACCACCGGCGTCTACTGTCGCCCATCCTGCCAGACGCCGCGTCAGGCGTTGCGCAAGAACATGCGGTTTTTTGAAACCGCGCAGGCGGCGGAACAGGCGGGGTTGCGGGCCTGCAAGCGGTGCCGTCCCCAAACCGACGAGCAACACAAGCTCGACACGCCAATCCAGAAACTGCGCCAATTCATCGACCAGCACGCCGATGAGTCCCTGAGCCTGGCGCGACTCGGCAAGCAGGTGAACCTGAGCCCGCAGTATTTGCAGCGTCGGTTCAAGGCGCAGCTCGGCGTCAGCCCGAGGCAATATCAGGAGTCCGTTCGACTGCGCAATCTCAAACGCGCATTGCAGAATGGAAAAAACGCAACCACCGCCATTTATGATTCGGGTTTCGGTTCGCCCAGCCGCGTATATGAAAAAGTGGCCAGCCATTTGGGCATGACGCCCGGTCAATACCGCGCAGGCGGCCGTGGCCTGTGCATTTCTTACGCAACGGCCAACACCAGCATCGGCCTGCTGATGCTGGCGGCGACCGATCGCGGCCTGTGCTTCGTACAGCTTGGCGACAGTACCGAGCAATTGCAGTCCCAGCTCGAAGCCGAATATCCGCACGCACTGTTCGCTCCCATGAAGCGGCAAATGAAATCCGATCTCGACAACTGGATGGCCGCGTTGTCGCGTCACCTGGACGGCGATTCACGCTTGCCGGATGTGCCGATGGATGTGCGCGGCACCGCCTTCCAGATCAAGGTCTGGCGTTATCTGCAAACCATTCCCTATGGCCAGGTGCAGTCATATACCGAGGTGGCCAAGGGCATTGGAAGGCCGACTGCGGTCAGAGCGGTCGCCAGCGCTTGCGCCAGGAACCGGCTGGCTTTGCTGATCCCTTGTCACCGTGTGATTCGGGGCGATGGCACGCTCGGCGGTTATCGGTGGGGACTGGAGCGAAAACGTGCGCTGATTGACCTTGAGCGCCAAACCGCAGCATGGGCCGCTGAAGAATCACGCATCGCCAGGCCCAAGGCCGCGCTCAGACGCTGACCCGAAAATGCGGGCAGCTCGCAATCACGCACAATGGCGCCCAGGCGGTGACGCGGGTGATTCCCCACCGCATCCACCTACCCCCGCCTTTCCACCGCCCTCGCCCCGTGAGCCTGTGTCATTTTGATGTCGTGATCGTTGGCGGCGGCGCCGCCGGCTTGATGTGTGCGCTGCAAGCGGGCCGACGGGGTCGGCGCGTGTGGGTCATCGAAGGCGCCAACAAGATTGGCAAGAAAATCCTCATGTCCGGCGGCGGGCGCTGCAACTTCACCAACTTGTATGTCGAAGCCGAGCGCTACCTGTCGCACAACCCCGACTTCTGCCGCTCCGCCCTGGCGCGTTTCACGCAATGGGATTTCATATCCATGGTGGACGCGCACGACATCCAGTGGCACGAAAAGGAACTCGGCCAGCTTTTTTGCAATCAGTCCTCCAAGCAGATTCTGGCAATGCTGGTCAGTGAATGTGCCAGGAGCAAGGTTCGCATCACCACCTCCACACAAGTGTTGCAGGTCAAGCCGCACGCATCCGGATTTGAGTTGCGGACGAATCAGGCAACGGTACGATGCGCGTCGCTGGTCGTCGCCAGTGGCGGACGCTCCATCCCGAAAATGGGCGCGACGGGCTGGGGCTTCGAGCTGGCGCGGCAATTCGGACACCGGGTGCACCCGACACGTGCCGGACTGGTTCCGCTGACGCTGAGCGGTCGCACCCTGGAGAACTTCAAACCACTGGCGGGGGTTGCCCAAGCGGTGACGGCCCGATGCGCCGGTCAGGCATTCGAATTGCCCATGCTGTTCACGCATCGCGGCATCAGCGGCCCGGCCATCCTGCAGATTTCGTCGTACTGGGAACCGGGCATGGACCTTGAACTGAATTTGTTGCCCGACCGCAACGCCGACCAATGGCTGTTGCGAGAAAAAGCAGCCGACCCTTCACGCAGGCTTGAACAGCTGCTTGCCGAGCCGCTTCGGCAACGACTTGCCCGCCGGCTTTGCCAGATCCAGGGTTGGTCGGGCGCCCTGCAAGACTTCAGGAATGCTCAGCTATCGCAGATCGGACGCGCGCTGAACCAATGGACACTTCGCCCGGACGGCACCGAAGGCTACCGAACGGCCGAGGTGACGCTGGGTGGCGTTGACACCCGCGAACTGGCCCCGCAGACCATGGAATCACGACGGACTCGGGGTCTGTATTTCATCGGCGAGGTGGTCGATGTCACCGGCCACCTCGGCGGCTTCAACTTTCAATGGGCCTGGTCTTCGGGCTTTGTGTGCGGCCAGGTCTGCTAGCCCTCCCATTGGGCGGGTACAGGAAGTCAAAGGGTATGCTAACGTACCATTTATAAACTTTCCGTTCGACACCTTTGCGCAAGTTCCGCCTTGCAGCACATTCACATTCCGGGGGATTCCAACTTGATTTTTTTCAAATCGGGAACAGGCGCGCGCGCGTTGACACTGTGCCTCATCGCCCTGACCTGGCCACAGGCCGGGTCGGCGGGCCTGAGTATTTTTGAGCACGGAAACGGCATCAAATCCCAGGGCGTGGGTGGTGTTTCCTACGTCCTTGGTGACGAATCGACCTCGCTGGTTGGCAACCCGGCGCACGTATATCACCTGGACGAAGGGTTCGATATCGGCATCAACATGTTGAGTCCGAATATTCAAGTCCGCTACCGGGGCAATGCCGCCGGTCCGGACCGGAATTTCAAGAACCATAGCGACACTTTCCTGCCGGTTCCGCAGGGCGGCTGGATCGGCAGGCTGGGCCCGGACTGGAAGGTTGGCGTTGCGGCCTTTACCGCCGGCCTGATTTCCGACTTCGACAGCAGCCCCTACGCCCGATTCGGCAGCGACCCACGCGCCAACCTGCAATTGACCAATGCCGGCGCAGTGGTTGCCACCGCCGTTGAGCTGTTTCCCAACCAGACGTTGGGCGCAAGCTTAAGCCTGGGCTATCAAACGATTCGCGTGAACGGCGTGCAGTTCGCGCAGGGCGTTTCCGAATCGCCGGAGAATGTCACCAACCGGGGCAAGGATGGCGCGCCCAACGTCGGTTTTACGCTGGGCTGGCTTGGACGGTTTGGCGATCACTGGTCTGCCGCGCTGGCCTATCGCTCCAAGACTTTCACGGAGAAGCACGACGAATACGCAGGCTTGTTGCCTGATCAGGGGAGATTCGAGGCGCCTCAGATCTACGGCGCGGGCATTGCCTTCAAGCCGGTGGCGAACTGGACCTTTGCCGCTGAATGGCAGCATTACCACCATTCATCCGAACCGGCGTTCGACAACAACGTCTCGGCGCTCAACGACGGACATCTGTTTGGCACCAAGCAGGGACCGGGCTTCGGTTACGAGAATATCGATGCGATCAAGTTGGGGGTTGAATGGCAGGCGCGTGCGGATCTGATTCTGCGCGCCGGCTTCCTGACCTCCAATCAAGCCGGCCGACCGGGAAATACCTTCATCAACGCACTGGGGCCGATCACGATCACCGACAAATACACCGCCGGTCTGACCTACACACTGCGCGGATGGGAGCTTTCCAGCTATGTCGCGCATTCGCCACACCAAAAGGTCAGCGGCGAGAATTCCATTCCGCCGGCATTGGGCGGCGGGGAGATGGACCTGTCGTTCGAATTCGTATCGTTCGGATTCGCGCTGGGGCGAGGTTTCGGTCAGCAACGGGATTGATTCCGGTCAAGCGCCCCGCGGGCAGAGTCGTTCGAGTTTCTGACCCCGGGGCGCCGCATGAGCCAGCGCAATCAGCGCAGGTCAAAGCGATCCAGGTTCATGACCTTGGTCCAGGCGGCGACAAAATCCTTGACGAACTTCTCGCCCCCATCGTCGCTGGCATAAACCTCGGCCAATGCACGCAGCTCGGCGTTGGCGCCGAATACGAGATCGGCACGGGTGCCGGTCCATTTGCGTCGCCCGGAGGCGCGATCAACGCCTTCGTAAATCCCTTCGGTGGCGGACGGCTTCCACACCACGCCCATATCCAGCAGATTGCGGAAGAAGTCGTTGGTCAGCTGACCGGGTCGATCCGTCAATTGGCCGTGTGGTGAGCCAAGGTTGGTCCCCAGTACGCGCATGCCGCCCACCAGCACCGTCATTTCCGGTGCCGTCAACGTCAGCGATTGCGCCCGGTCCAGCAACAGCTCTTCAGCGGGCGCCTTGATGCTGTCGCACGCATGGTTGCGAAAACCATCGGCAAGCGGTTCCAGCACCTTGAACGACTCGACATCCGTCTGTGCCTGACTGGCATCGGTTCGGCCTGGCCAGAACCCAACCTCCACCGCAACGCCGGCCTTGCGCGCGGCGTCTTCAACCGCCGCGCAACCGCAAAGCACGATCAGATCGGCCAACGACACCTTCTTGCCGCCGGTCTGTGCGCGATTGAACGACTGCTGGATCGCCTCGAGTTGCGCAAGCGTCTTGTCGAGTTGGGCCGGCTGGTTCACCGCCCAGTCCTTTTGTGGCGCAAGCCGGATACGCGCGCCATTGGCACCGCCGCGCATATCCGAACCACGGAAGGTGGAAGCCGATGCCCAGGCCGTCGTCACCCACTGCGCCGTCGTCAACCCGGTGGCAAGGATGTCAGCCTTCAGCCTGGTGATGTCGTTTGCATCGACCAACGGGTGATCAACGTCTGGCACCGGGTCCTGCCAGATCAACACCTCAGTGGGCACCTCCGGCCCCAGATAACGTGCGCGCGGCCCCATGTCGCGATGAGTCAGCTTGAACCAGGCACGGGCAAATGCGTCGGCAAAGGCTTGCGGATCCTGCGCAAAGCGACGTGAGATCGGCTCGTAGGCCGGATCAAACCGCAGTGACAAGTCCGCGGTGGTCATCATGGGCCGATGCTTCTTCGACGGATCGTGCGCGTCCGGAATCATGTCTTCGTCATCCACATCCTTGGCCAGCCATTGATGCGCACCAGCGGGACTCTTCACCAATTCCCATTCGTACTTGAACAAGACCTTGAAGTAACCGCTGTCCCAGCTGGTCGGATTCGGTTTCCAGGCGCCCTCGATGCCGCTGGTAATGGTGTTCACACCCTTACCGTCGCCAAGTGTGTTCTTCCAGCCCAGACCCATCTCGTTCAAGGCCGCTGCTTCGGGTTCGGCGCCCACCCGTTCGGGATCACCCGCACCGTGGGCCTTGCCGAAAGTATGACCGCCGGCGACCAGCGCAACGGTTTCTTCGTCATTCATCGCCATGCGCGCAAAGGTTTCACGAACATCGCGACCAGAGGCGACCGGGTCAGGGTGACCGTTGGGGCCTTCAGGATTGACGTAGATCAAGCCCATTTGTACCGCGGCCAGCGGATTTTCCAGCTCGCGCTCACCCGAGTAACGCTTGTCTCCAAGCCATTCTGTTTCCGAACCCCAGTTGATGTCTTCCTCGGGCTCCCAAATATCTTCGCGCCCGCCAGCAAAACCAAAAGTCTTGAAACCCATGGATTCCAGCGCGACATTGCCAGCCAGAATCATCAGATCGGCCCAGGACAGCCTGTTGCCGTATTTCTGTTTGATGGGCCACAACAAGCGACGCGCCTTGTCCAGATTGCCGTTGTCCGGCCAACTGTTGATGGGTGCGAAACGCTGATTGCCGGTGCCGGCACCGCCCCGCCCATCGGAAACTCGATAAGTGCCGGCGCTATGCCAGGCCATGCGGATGAACAAGGGTCCGTAATGTCCCCAGTCGGCCGGCCACCATTCCTGCGAATCCGTCATCAATGCCGTCAGATCCTGCTTGACTGCGGCAAGGTCCAGGGAACTGAATGCCGCCGCGTAATCGAAGTTCGAATCCATGGGATTCACCTTGGCGTTGTGCTGACTCAGAATTTTGAGATTCAGCCGCTTGGGCCACCAATCGGCGTTGGATTGGGCTCTGGCAACGGTACGGGCGCCGCTGCCGGCGGCGAACGGACACTGGGCTTGATTGGACATGATGTTCTCCTGCTCTGGATCGCGTGGAGAACCCAATCTACCGTCAGGTCGATGATAGCTCCAATTGATTCTCATGATGACTTTGATACTTTAGAGTAATGGCCATTTCATGCCCGACCCGCACCTCCGGGTATTTCCCCAGCCAAACAGTGACTTGGTGAATCAGCTGGATTCTGGCCACCTGAAAGATCGGGAGCGCGCCTTGACCCTGTGACTACCGAACGATCGATCACTCCCTGCATCTCACCTGGTTGCTGATAGATGTTCCGGCTCACTGCATACGGGTACTGGTATAAGTTACACTCCGTACTCTGCACCATATTGGTGCCCGTTGGAGTGCCGACCATCGCCACACGGCGCCTGCCTCAATCAAGGCGAGTCGAGCGGCACACGCAACCTGGCGCCATTTCACTTATTGTCGGGAGATCGAAAAATGGCATCCATGAAGACCGGAGCAATCCGTACCGCGTTGGTCGTCGGCTCACTGCTCGTCAGCCAGGCCGCATTCAGTTCCGCCATCGTCGCGCCACATGGCGCAGGACGTGATGCGGACCTTTCCGGCAACACCGTCGCCGATCCGGACGACGGGGGCAGCGCGCTGTTGATCAATCCGGCCGGCGTTGTCGGGCCGGCGCGTGACGAAGCCCTGGTCGGGCTGCTCGCATTCAACTTCACGGCCAGCTACAAAAACCCCTCAAACGGCTACGACGGCACCGGATCGCAAACGCCTCTGGGCATCGACATGTGGTACGGACTGGGTGAAATTGCCGGATGGTCACTCGGATTCGGAGCCTATGGATCCATCGGCGCCGCGTTCGACCTTCCGCCGGATCCGGATATCGGTATCGACTCGCCTTACGTTGGCAAGCTCAGCATCATCAATGTCGGCTTCAACGCCGGGCGTCAATTGACCGACAGATTGCGTGTCGGCCTGCAGATCACGCCACGCTACGGACGCCAGGTGGTGCGCCTGCCGACTCCCTTGGGCAACCTGGATTTCACTGCGGACGGGCTGGGCTATTCGGCCAGCGTCGGGCTGGTTTTTGAACCGACCCAGACGCTGTCGTTTGGGCTTTCCTATCGCTCGCGCGGCGTCGTGGACATGGACGGCGACGCAAACATTGGCGATTCGTCGGAAAGCGTGGACATCAACTTCGTGACGCCGGAAGCCATCTTCGGCGGCGTTGCCTATCAGTGGTCGAAAAAACTCAATTTGATGGCCCAGGTGCAATGGACGTCCTACGAGGATTTCGAGCGGGGCGACATCGAATTTTCCGAAACCAGCGCCCTGAGTGGACCCACTTTTGGCAATACGCGAGATCGCGCACGCTGGGGCTGGGGCATGGAATATGAAGTGGTTCCGAATTCCATTCTCCGCGCCGGCTATACCGTCGGCCAGGCCATGGTCGAAGACGACTCGGTCCGTCCGAACCTGTTCGATCATGACAACCACATGCTGATGCTGGGCTATGAGATCAAGTACGACAGCGTCAATATCGGATTCACCACCGGCTACATGGATCTGAAGGATCGAAATATCAGCGCTGCGCGCAATCCGGCGTTTCCGGGAAAATACAGCAGCGACAGCAAGGTCACCGCCGGATTCAGAATCACCTGGAAACTTCGATAGCAGCCACTGGCGACGGCACCGCCTTGAATGCTGATTCAGACACCTGCGAACCCGCTTTGCCAGGCCGCGTCAATCTGCTGTTAAGCTCCATGACATAAGGTAGAAACCGCTACAGATCGACGGCGGCACCAGGCAAAACGCGCTTCGCAGCCCCGATTGATCCAGCCGACGGAGATCACCATGGAGCAGTACGCCGAGATCAGCCAAATCATCGCCTTGACCATGGGCGTGGCCTGGGCCAGTGGCATCAACCTGTACGCGGCGATTTTGATGCTGGGCGTTATGGGCGCGACCGGCAATATCGAACTTCCACCCGGTTTGGTGCTGCTGAGCGACCCGATGGTAATCATGGCCGCCGGCTTGATGTACACGGTGGAATTTTTCGCAGACAAGATGCCCGGCGTGGACACCGGCTGGGATGCCATTCACACCTTCATCCGCCTGCCCGCCGGCGCGATATTGGCCGCCGGTGCGGTTGGCGAAGTGGGTCCGGCCGCAGAGCTGGCCGCGGCCGTGATCGGCGGCGGATTGACCGCGGCCACGCATGCAACCAAAGCCGGAACGCGGGTTGCGATCAATACCTCGCCCGAACCTTTTTCCAACTGGACCGCCTCGATCACCGAGGATGTGATGGTCTTCGCCGGTTTGTGGGCCGCACTGAATCACCCCTGGGTATTCATCGGATCGGTGGTGATGTTCGCGCTGCTGATGGTTTGGTTGTTGCCGAAACTGTGGCGCTTCATCCGCAATGTATTCGCCGCGCTGGGGCGGCTGCTCCACATCGGATCCGCGCGGCGAAACAGCCTTGACGCGGCCGCGCCGCCCGGCAAGGAAGCCTGAACGCGGCCTCTGAGCGTGCGCCGGCATCCAGGTTCGAAACTGGCAAACGGTTCGCCGCTCCCGACAAATCCGCATATCAGCTACCGTTGGGCCACGCGATGATGCGGCCCGTTCACCATCACGGATGCATGATTTGAAAAACATGGCAATCACCAGCCTGACCATCGACAAGGCCCGTCGCCATGGCGTCCTTGCGTTGGCGTTGCGCACCGAGGGCAGCCACAGCGGTGTCGACCCGGTGGCCACTGGCCGGATCACCGGTGCCGCATTCCAACAAGTGCCCGGCGGCACGGCCCGGACTTAGCGACCAATGACCGAAGAAACCATTCCCTGGGGCTGGATCATCCTCACCGCGATCTGTTTCGCGGTGGGATTTGGTGTTTCCTGGATACGCATGCGCAAGCGCATCATGCAGCGCTATCAGCAGGCGGTAGAACAGGAACTCAAAAAACGGGTGGCGGAAGAAGTCCTGCGCCGTGTGGCGCAAGGGCCTGAAACGCCGCACAAGCACCAAGCCGCCGACACGCGCAACCAGACCTCAAGACACCACCAGTAGTGCCACTGGCGTGAACGTGAACCAGCGAAACGGACGCTCGGCTATGTCAAAATCGCGCGCCTGATTCCGCCCCCCTGATGCCGCACCCTGTTACCCGGCGGCACCTGTCCCGTAACGCTTTTTGATGACTGCCAGCGACCCCATCGCCAGCGCTGCCAGCCAGCGCCAAAACGCCATTTCACCGTTTCACCCGGTGTTGCCTGAACCCGCATCGCGCGTGGCGCACTGGGGCCGGCTCAGTGAAACCGCAGCGTCGTTGGCGGTTGTTGAAACCGCCAGACAACACGCCGGGCCGGTGCTGGCCGTCGCCGGCGGCGAGTTGCAGGCTCAGCGACTGGAACAGACGCTGAACTTTTTCGCCGACGGGACACTACCGGTGGTGCATTTTCCGGACGCCGAGACCCTGCCCTACGATCAATTCTCGCCGCATCAGGAAATTCTGTCGGATCGCCTGTCGGCGCTCTATGATTTGCCGCAATTCAAGCGCGGCATTGTGCTGATCACCGCCGAGGCACTGATGCTGCGCCTGCCACCCCAGCGCTATCTGGATGGCCGCGTGTTCATGCTGCAAAGCGGACAAACGCTGAACCTGACAGACTTCAGAAACCGCCTCAGTGCCGCCGGTTACGCCAGTGTTTCGGAGGTGCAGACCCAGGGTGAGTTCGCGGTGCGCGGCGCGCTGATCGACGTCTTTCCGATGGGCTGCGAAGCAGCATTTCGCGTCGACCTGTTCGATCAGGAAGTCGAATCCATTCGGATGTTCGACCCGGAAACCCAACGCTCCACCGAAAAGGTTTCCGACATCCGCCTGCTGCCGGCGCGCGAATTCCCTACCGACCCCGAGGGCATTGAAACCTTCCGCCGCCGTTACCGCGAATATTTCCCGGGTGATCCGGCGCGTTCGCGCATCTACAGTGAAGTCAGCAAGGGCTTCATGCCCGGCGGAGTGGAAGCCTGGCTGCCGCTGTTTTTCGATCAAACCGCGCGCCTGGTGGATTACTTGCCGCCGCAAACGCTGATGGTTCCACTGGCGGATTTGTCTGCGGTGATGGACGAAGACTGGCGCCAGATTCAGGACCGATACGAGCGTTACGGCGGAAATCTGGAACGGCCCTTGATGCAACCGGCGGACCTGTACGTGGAACCACAGCAGGCACTGATGAATTGCGCGCCGCTGGCGAGCGTGGATCTGCGTGTGGACACGCCGGAAGAATCCACCGGCGCGCTGAGCAATGTGCGCGAAACGCTGGAGTCCGCCGAAGAACGGGTGCTGTTGATTGCCGAATCCGCCGGTCGTCAGGACGCGCTGATCAACTGGCTCAAGCCGCTGGGCATCAAGCCGCGCACCCATGAAAGCTGGACGGCGTTTCTCAGCGCCAAGAATCGCTACAGCATCTGCATCGGCCCGCTACAGGACAGCCTGCGGATGGCCGACGATGGCATCTGGTTGCTGAGCGAAGCGCAGATTTTTGGCGCGCGCGCGCCGGCCAGCAGCCGTAAACGCAATCGCACGCGCGACCCCGACACCATCCTGCGCGATCTGTCCGCCCTGGAAATCGGCTCGCCGGTGGTGCACGTGCAACACGGCGTAGGCCGCTATCAAGGCCTGGTGCGCATGGACGCCGGTGGTATTGAAACCGAGTTTCTGGTGCTGGAATACGCCAAGCGCAAAAAGCGCGGCGTGCAGCAGAAAAGTTTTTCTGACGACACACCGGAACGGGACAAACTCTATGTTCCGGTGGCCTCGCTGTCTCTGATTCATCGTTACACCGGCGCCGAAGACGAGGGCGCGCCGCTGCATCAACTGGGTTCGGAGCGCTGGAACAAGGCGCGCGCCAAAGCGCGTGAAAAAGCCAATGACGTGGCGGCGGAGCTGTTGCAGATTCAGGCTCGGCGTGCGGCCAAGCCCGGCAATGAGATTGAGGTCGCGGAACAGGATTACCAGACGTTTTGCGAAGGCTTTCCCTTCGACACCACGCCCGACCAGCAAAACGCCATCGATGCGGTGCTGTCGGACCTTGGCCAATCACAGCCGATGGATCGGGTGGTGTGTGGCGATGTGGGTTTTGGCAAAACCGAGGTCGCGCTACGCGCCAGCTTCGCCGTGGCGCGTGCCGGCCGACAGGTCTGCCTGCTGGCGCCCACCACCCTGCTCGCCCAACAGCACGAGAAGAATTTCCAGGATCGCTTTGCCGGCACCGCGTTGCGCGTGGCGGCGCTGTCGCGCATGCGCAGCGCCAAGGAACAAAAGGAGCTGCTGACCCAGCTTGAATCCGGCGCCGTTGACATCGTCATCGGCACCCACCGTCTGTTGCAGGAGGATGTGCGGTTCAAGGACCTGGGCCTGGTGGTGATTGACGAGGAACACCGCTTTGGCGTGCGTCACAAGGAGCGCATGAAAAACCTGCGGGCGGAAGTGGACCTGCTCACCCTGACCGCCACGCCGATCCCGCGAACGCTCAACATGAGTCTGGCTGGCTTGCGCGATCTGTCCATCATCGCCACACCGCCGGCCTCGCGGCTGGCGATTCGCACCTTTGTCGCCGAATGGGAGCAGGGCCTGGTTTACGAGGCTTGCCAACGCGAATTGCGGCGCGGCGGACAGGTTTATTTTCTGCACAACGATGTCGCCAGCATCGAAAAATTCAGCGCCGATATCCAGGCGCTGGTGCCCGAGGCCAAGGTGCGTTTTGCACACGGCCAGATGCGCGAGCGCGAGCTGGAACAGGTGATGCTGGATTTCTATCACCAGCGCTTCAATATCCTGGTGTGTACCACCATCATCGAATCCGGAATTGACGTGCCCAGCGCCAATACCATCCTGATGGACCGCGCCGACCGCCTGGGTCTTGCTCAGCTGCATCAGCTGCGCGGTCGCGTGGGCCGCTCACATCATCGCGCCTATGCCTATCTGCTGGTCCCCAGTCGGCGCGCGCTGAGCACCGATGCGCAAAAACGTCTGGAGGCAATCGAGGCACTGGGCGATCTGGGCTCGGGCTTCGCGCTGGCCACACACGATCTGGAAATTCGCGGCGCCGGCGAATTGCTGGGCGAAGGTCAATCCGGTCAGATCGAGGAAATCGGTTTCACCATGTATTCGGACATGCTGGCGCGGGCGGTCAAGGCCATCCAGTCGGGCAAGCTCGACGACGCACCGCTGGGCGCGTCGGCCTGTGAAATCGACCTGGGCGTCTCGGCACTGATTCCGGACGATTATGTCCCGGATGTTCAAACCCGTCTGGTGTTCTACAAACGTCTGGCCGAAGCCACCGACGAGGAAACCATTGACGAATTGCGTGTGGAGATGGTGGACCGATTCGGCCTGCTGCCGGTGCAGGCCGAGCGCCTGGTGGAACTCAGCCGACTGCGCATGAGCGCCGAAGCCATGGGTATCCGGAAAATTCGTGCCAGCGATCAGTCCGCGTCGCTGGAGTTCGGCGACGCCCCCAAGATCAATCCGGCAGCGCTGATCAAGCTGATTCAGTCACAACCCAAAGTGTACAAACTGGAGGGTCAGAAGCGTCTGCATATCGCCGCTGGCAATCTGGATCAGGCCGACCAACGCGCGCCCCGGCTCAAGGCCCTGCTGGTTAAACTGGCCGCATGAACAAGCTTATCGCCGTGGCGCTACTGTGTTGCCTGAACCTTGCACCGGCGGCATTTGCCGCGGACAGCTATCGGGTGGATGTCCTGGTCTTTCGCTTTCTGGGACCGCCCGACGAGAGCGGAACCCAATTCAGCAGCGGGTTGCCGAACTCCACCATCGAGTTGACCGACAACCAGGGCCTGCAGGCCGCCGGCATCAAGATCCTGCCGCAGGAACAGTTTGGCCTGAACCCGGAATGGGCCAGCCTGCGCGCCAGCGCGCAATTCCGACCGCTGATCAAGCTGGCCTGGATTCAAAAACAACCGCCGGAGAAAAACGGACCGTCCTTGCGCATCAAGTCCGGGGAAAGCTTTGTGGTGAACACCGGCGAATTCAGCACCCAGGAAGTTTATGAAATCGACGGTCGCGTCGGGTTGGCGAAAAGCCGTTATCTGCACCTGGAGGCGGACCTGACCTACACCCTGGCAGACGCCGGCGGTGTTCGAAGCTGGCGTCTGAACGAGCGACGCAGACTACGCCGGGATGAGCTGCATCACCTGGACAGCCCGAAGCTGGGCTTGCTGGTCAGAGTCAATCGGGCTGGAAGCAACACGCCGTAAGCAGCGCACCCAGAACGATGTTTTCCGCCATCAGCCTTGCGCTTGCGGTTTCATCTGCGGAAACAGCAATACATCGCGGATGCTGGCGCTGTCGGTCAGAAACATCACCAGCCGGTCGATCCCCACCCCCACGCCGGCGGCTGGCGGCATGCCGAATTCCAGTGCGCGGATATAGTCGGCGTCGAACACCATGGCTTCCTCGTCTCCGGCGTCCTTGGCCTCGACCTGCGCACGAAAACGGGCGGCCTGATCTTCGGCATCGTTCAACTCCGAAAATCCGTTGGCCACTTCGCGGCCGCCGATGAAAAACTCGAAGCGGTCAGTGACTTCCGGGTCATCCGCGCTGCGTCGCGCCAGCGGCGAAACCTCGGTGGGATAGGCGGTGATGAAGGTGGGGTCCATCAGCCGTGACTCGACGGTTTTTTCAAAAATTTCCGTCAGAATCTTGCCGCTACCGTAAGCATCCTTCACATCGACGCCAAGCCCGCGCGCGTGCTCGGCCAGGGTTTCGCGCGAGTCCAGTTGTGATTCGCTCAAGCCCGGATTGAAACGCATCACCGCCTGTTTCATGCTCATGCGGGTGAATGGTTCGGAAAGGTCGTAGTCGCGCTCCTGATAGCGCAGCTTGCCGGCGCCGCCCACCGCCAGCGCCACATCCCGCACCAGGGTTTCCACCAGATCCATGGCCTGGTGATAGTCCGCGTAGGCCTGATAAAACTCCAGCATGGTGAATTCCGGATTGTGGCGCGTGGACAAGCCCTCGTTACGGAAATTGCGGTTGATCTCGTAAACCCGTTCGAATCCGCCCACCAACAACCGCTTGAGATAAAGCTCGGGTGCGATGCGCAGATACAGATCCCGGTCCAAGGCATTGTGATGGGTCACGAACGGGCGCGCGGTGGCCCCGCCGGGGATCGGCTGCAACATGGGCGTTTCAACTTCCACAAAGCCCAGCGCGTCCAGGAAATTGCGGATCAGGCGCACCGTTTCACCGCGCTTTTCAAACGCCTGCTTCACCTCCGGGTTGACGATCAAATCCAGATAACGCTGCCGGTAACGGGTTTCGGTATCCGTCAATCCAGCCCATTTTTCCGGCAGCGGACGCAGGCTTTTCACCAGCAGCGCAAAGGTTTCCACCTTCAGCGACAGCTCACCGGCGCGGGTTTTGAACACCACCCCTTCAACACCGACGATGTCGCCAACATCCGCCTGCCTGAAGGCCTGATAGCGCTCATCACCCAGTGTGTTTTTCTGGCAGAAAATCTGGATACGGCCAGAGCTGTCCTGAATCTGCGCAAAGCTGGCCTTGCCCATGACGCGCTTGGACATCAAACGCCCCGCCATGCGGTAGCGACTGGCCTTTTCCTCCAGCGCCGCCGCGTCCAGATGGCCGTAACTGCCATGGACGTGCTCGGCCAGAGCGTCGCGTCGAAAATCATTCGGATACGCCTCGCCATCGGCGCGCAGGGCCGCCAGCTTTTCGCGCCGCGCCGCGATGACGTGGTTGTCTTCAGAGCTATCGCTCATTGGTGAATACCCTTGTTGAGGCTGGCGTTAGAGCCCTTGTTTGAGGCTGGCTTGGATATAGGGGTCCAGATGCCCGTCGAGCACCTTCTGCGTATCCCCCATTTCCACCCCGGTGCGCAAATCCTTGATGCGTGACTGATCCAGCACGTAAGAGCGAATCTGGCTGCCCCATTCGATATCCGCCTTGGAGTCTTCCAGTGCCTGTTTTTCCTCGTTGCGCTTCTGCAACTCGCGCTCGTACAAGCGCGCCTTGAGCATTTTCATGGCCCGGTCGCGATTGGCGTGCTGACTGCGCTCGCTCTGACAGGCCGCCACCACGCCGGTGGGTTCATGGGTGATGCGCACCGCCGAATCGGTCTTGTTGACGTGCTGGCCACCGGCGCCGGAGGAACGATAGGTGTCCACCCGCAGATCGGCCGGATTGATCTCGATTTCAATCTCTTTATCCACTTCCGGCGAAACAAACACGCCGGCGAAAGAAGTGTGGCGACGATTGCCCGAGTCAAACGGCGACTTGCGCACCAGGCGATGCACCCCGGTTTCAGTGCGCAGCCATCCATAGGCGTACTCACCCTGGATGAACAAGGTGGCGGACTTGATGCCGGCGACCTCGCCCTCCGAGCGCTCCATCAGTTCCACCTGAAACCCCTTGGCATCGGCCCAGCGGCTGTACATGCGCAACAGCATTTCCGCCCAGTCCTGCGCCTCGGTGCCGCCGGAACCGGACTGAACGTCCAGATAGGCGTTGTTTTCATCCAGCTCGCCGCTGAACATGCGGCGGAATTCCATCTTGTCCGCAAGCGTGGCGATGTCCTGGACATCGTGAACCACCGCAGCAACCGCGTCCTCGTCACCCTCGGCCTGCGCCATCTCATACAACTCTTCGGCATCAGCCAACGTACGGTCAGCGCGATCAATGGACTCGATCACGCCGGCCAATCGCGCCCGTTCCTGACCCAGCGCCTGCGCCCGTTCCGGGTCATTCCATACCTCGCCGGTTTCCAGCTCCGCCACCACCTCGGCCAAACGGTCGCGCTTGACGTCGTAGTCAAAGATAGCCCCGCAGGGCGTCAAAGCGCGCCTGCAGGGCTGTGATCTCACTCTTGATCTGTTGCGGTTCCATGTTCGATTGCGTCAAAACTGAGGCGCCGAGACGCCCAAAGCCGCACAGTATATCGGTCTTGCGCCGGCTCATCGAAACCAAAGACAAATGCCCGAGATGCTTGAGAATGTCACGCCTTGCGTGCTACAAAGAGCCGGTTCTCACCCGCCAATCATCCTGGCCGGGCATCCGATGGGAATGACTTCCAAATAATTGAGCACGGGGAGCAGTACATATGAAGCAGTTTGCGTGGTTGGGTTTGCTGACAGCGAGCCTGCTGTCTACACCCTTGGTGGCGAACGACCATCTGGAACCCGGCGCCGCAGGTGCGGTCGCCAACCGGTTCTACATTTCGCCGATGGGATCGCACACTTGGGCAGACAGTGATCGCCTGCTGGACGACAGCTTCGGCGGCGCCTTGTCGATCGGTAAACAGATCAACTCCACCTTGATGCTGGAGCTGACCGGTTTCTATACCGAGTTCGATTCGGAGATCAACCTTGAGAACGATGAGTTCGCGGAAATCATCGGCTACGGGGCCAACGCACTGATCTTCGCCACGCCGAACATTTTCGGCATCCTGGGTGTTGCCGGCGGCAACGTCAACGCGCACCCGTCGACTGGCGACACCGACTACGAAACGCTGATTACCGATGTCGGCCTTGGCGTGCTGTTCGGTCCGTTCGATCTTCTGGCCAGCGGCATGTCGGTCCGCGCCGAAGCACGCTATCGGGTTGACCATCACGATGAACCGGATCTGGGCGGCGCGCTTGAAGAACGCTTCGGCGACGCGGTGGTGAATCTGGGTCTGCTGATTCCGATTGGCGCCCAGCCGGCGCCACCGCCGGAGCCCGAGCCCGTGGTGGTGGTTGCTCCAGAGCCGCCGGCGGATACGGACGGTGATGGCGTGACCGATGACCTGGATCAGTGCCCGGGCACGCCCGCCGGCACGCCGGTGGACGAAGTCGGCTGCCCGATCGAACCCGATCCGCCGGGATGTGAAACCCCGGAACCGGGTCAACCCGTCACCCTGGACGGTTGCGCTGCCGGTGACACCGTGGTTCTGCGCGGTGTGAACTTCAACTTTGATCAATCCACACTGACGCCGAACGCGCAGGTGATTCTGGACGGCGTGGGTGATGCCATGCTGGCCGTTCCCAGCGTTGCAGTTGAGGTGGAAGGTCATACGGACGCCCTGGGCACCGACGAATACAACCAGAAGCTGTCCGAACGTCGCGCTGAGTCCGTCATCCAGTATCTGATCGGTCGTGGCGTCGAAGCCGACCGCATGAAACCGATGGGCTACGGCGAGTCACAGCCGGTGGCGGACAATGAAACCGAGGAAGGTCGTGCACTGAATCGTCGCGTCGAACTGCAGGTTGTCAACGGTGACGATGGGCATCGCGCCGATGATGCCGTCGATACCGATGCTGAGGCTGAAGCCGCCCTCAGTGAAGCCATCGCCGAAGAAGAAAGCGAAGTGGAAATCAGCGAATAAGCGCGCTGACGCTGAAGCTTTTGCAAAGCCCCGCCATGTTGGCGGGGCTTTTTTGTTGACCCGGAAGCAAGCGGCCGGGATAATTCGCGACCCTTTGCGCAATCCTGCGCCGGGTCGAAAATCGGGGTATAGCGCAGTCTGGTAGCGCGCCTGCTTTGGGAGCAGGATGTCGGGGGTTCAAATCCCTCTACCCCGACCACTTCGCGGCGGTCCATTCCGGGCACATGTGCTGCGAACCCGATACATCCGAGCGTTCGACATTCCAAAGCGCCCTGGTGTGTTGGTCGTGGTGGAGGCCATCAAGGGTCAGCTGGTGAGCTGGACCATGATCCCCACCAAGGCCAGTTACCTGAATCGTCAGCGCTATGGCGAGTTGCTCTATGGGCGCTGAACTGGGACCTCCCGGATCTGCGGCTCCGAGGGCACCCCCGCCTGAACAAGGGCCGCAACCCCTACCACGAACCGGCGAAAGCAAGAACACTCTACCATGACTGACCGCATCGTTATTCAGGTGGACGACGACAAGGCCCAGCGCTGGTTCGGCGAACTCACGCAGCGCTCCAGCGACATGTCGGGCCTGACGGCCGACATCGGCGAGCTGCTCACGGAAAGTACGCAAGAGCGTTTCACCACCGGCTTGGCACCAGATGACACGCCGTGGAAACCGCTGGCGGACAGTAGCGGCCGTACCCCGCTTCGGAAGACCGGGACGACGCGGGACCAGATCGCCCCCACCAGCGGCGCCGCATTCGTGGAAATCATCGCCAGCGCCAAGCAGGCGCGTTGGCATCAGGAAGGCACCGCCCCCTACGTCATCAAGCCCAAGGGGAAGGCGCTCAAGATCCCCGGCATCGGCTGGCGCAAGTACGCCAAGCATCCGGGCCTGCCGGCTCGGCGGTTCATCGGCTTGAGTCGGTCGGATGAGGAAGGCATCGATCGCCTGGCCGCCGAATGGCTTGACCCGCCGGCTTCTTGAGGCCGCTTTCAGCCCTTTTTGCTGGTACTTTGACGGGCATTTTTTCCAGCATTCAGGCCGGTTCTTGCCGGTAATTTTCGATTCCGTGATGGTTTTTGTCCCAAAAATGTGACCCAAACCATCTGTCCCACGGCATCTTCCGGAATCGGGCCTAAGTTATTGAGTGCCCTTTTGTTTCACCCAATCCCACAATATCCCGCCGTGTCCCAGATCATATTGGAGGAAGCTGACGAGCCAGACTTGGTCGTCGACTTGTCATATTCCGACGATTTGCCCGGCGAACACGCTGCTGAGGTTGATTTTGCGCCTGCTGTTGCAGCAGATTGAACGCGGGTGGCTGCGTCGTCTCCTGTTTCAGCGTCAGATGCATTCGCTCATGGCGTCCGTTCTGCTGTGGATGGCCCGGACGAATCCGCTCAATGGCGATCCCCAATCGCAACCACCAGATTGCCAAACGGCTCAAGCCAAACAGCGCATTGGGCGACGCAAAAGGCACCCCGTTGTCCGTTCGGGTCGCTTTGGGCAAGCCAAAGGTCTTGAACACCTGCTCAAAGAGACTCAACGCGGTTTCTGACCGGGTGGATTCAAGCGCCTCACAAGCCAGCAAATAGCGTGAGCGATAGTCCGTAATCGTCAAGGGGTAACAATAGCGCCGATTGCCCAATTGGAACTCACCCTTGTAATCGGCACACCACAAGCCGCGCTGCTTTGGGATCACTCAACGCCGAGCCTTGCGCCTTGTGGCGTCGCCGTTTGCGACGCTTGGTCAAGCCGTGTCGATCCAGCACCGCATGAATCGTGCTGACGGCGGACGGGTCCACACCCGGTCACCGGATCCGGCTAGCGTGATCGGGTCAGGATTCGGACAGGTGTGGGCGCTACACCATCGCGCCGCGTCAGCGTATCTGCGCAGCCGGTTGAGGTGGCGCGAAAAGGTGGACGCCTGCCGACTTCAAGAGCGCTTCAAACGCGCTTGAATGTGCTGGCGCCCCGGCGGCGTGTCCGGCGGGATGCTGGAAAGCGGTCGGCATCCCGCCGAGCGTCGAGGCAAACCGCAATCGGCCCGCACCCAGGCGCGGGCTGACCGCTTGAGCCGGGTTTGATCTATGGCGCCGGGAACACCGTATCCGCCTTGCCGTCGATGCTCAGATTCTGGATGCGGTTGTCGTCCAGCGGCGCGGTTTCGGCGACGTCGAACGCGGTGGCGCTGAACAAGGCCTGGAGATATTCGGCAAAGGCATCCTGCTCGCTGCCCGCATCGGCGAAATCGCTATTGCCGGGGTCGGTACCCGCGTCAACAAGATCAATCCGGTCCGGTGCGTTCAGTCCCTTGAGCGGATAGCCATCGCCACAACTGCTGGCATTCGGGTCGACACCCACGCAGCTGGCGATAAAGTCCAGAATGACCATGCGGAACGTGCGGTTGACGTCGCCGGCCACCGCGCCGTCGGCGACGACCTGATCGATCACGTTGCCATCGCCATCGACAATGGCCAGGTTGCGCAACCGATCACCGTCGATGCTCGCGCTTGCCTGGTTGGTGTCGCCGCTGGCACTGTCACGGGCGGTCTGCGCCGGATCAAATGAGAAACGCATGCCCGCCACCTGGGGGAATTGCCCGGGTGAAGCACCAGTGGCGCCGGGGTCGGACGCGGACACCGCATATTCGATGATATCCGCCAGCTCGGCGGCGGTGACCGTGAGCAGCGTCAGGCCGTTGTTGAAACGCAGTACCGTTTCCAGGTCCAGCTGGGAAATGCCACCTTCGGGCTTGCCACTGCTCGGATTGGCCGCAGGTGGCAGGAACACCACATCCTGCGGATCATTGGTCCCCGGCGGTTGCAGGGCCTGGCCGATGTCGCTGCGAATACCGCCGCCGTTCTTCAGCGACACCTGCACGGTGGCATCGGCTTGCTGCGCCAGCCACAGATTGGCGTCCGCGGTCAGGTCACCCATGTTGGTTTGCTGTCGGCGCACCTGGTTACGGCGGCCGTCCAGATAAACGTCCGTCAATCCGAGTACGTTGCCATCCTTGGCGACCAGCACCGCTTCCAGCGTGTCGGTGATCTGATCGATGAAGGGGATCTGCTGGAAGGCGTTGCTGGGCACCCTGTCGCTGGCATACACACCGCTGATCACCGAATCCACCGAGCCCGGCAGGAGCAGGCCGTTGTCGTCAAAGGTGATGAGTAGTCGGCCGAGGTAACGGAAGTCACCGTCGGTGTTGACCAGCATCACCGGCTCCCCGCTGCTGGAGGTCAAGTTCAAGGGGTAGCTGTCGGCGGCGGCATCACCTTCGCGGAGCCGGTCGTTGGCGTCGGCCAGAATGGTGTTGGAGCCGCCAGCGACGATTATGTCCACACCCGATAGCAAACCGGCGAGCTGTTGCTCGATGGCGATCTGCTGCATATGCGCCAGCAGGATGATCTTGTCGATGCCAGCCGATATCAGTGCGTCCACCGCAGGCTGAATTTCGGCGGCCAGCGCGGCGACATCGGCGGCGTCCGAAGGCGATACCACCAGTGCTCCGGTGCTGGTGATCGACGCAAGGCTCGGCGCGCTGGCGCCGACAATGCCCAGCGTCTCTCCGTTGACCACAACGGTCGCGCTGCCGGCCACCGTGTTGGCTTGCACCGGTTGGCCATCTGCCGCCGTCAGCGCCGCCAGCTCGGCGACACCGGTGAAATCGATGTTGGTCGAGAGGTAGGGGAACAGCGCGCCTGACCAGCTGCCGTCAGCGCCGATGATACCGGCGAAGGTTTCCGGACCCTGATCCAGTTCATGATTGCCGATCACGCTGGCCTGCACACCCAGAGCATTGAGCCAGGCAATGTGGGCGCGGCCGACATCCGGGACGCCAAGCACGCCCGCCAGGCTTGGATCTTCGGCGGCGAAGAATTCGGGGCCGGGAATGTAGTTATCGCCGGAACTGAGCACCAGGGTGTTGTTCGGGAACTGCTTGCGGAAACCGTCCACCAGCGCCGAGAAAACGCGAACGTCGTCCGCGCCGCCGGGACCGTCGATGTCCGAGAAATGCAGCAACTGGAGCTGGAACAAGGCGCTGGAGGCATTGCAGATGACATCGCTGTTGTCCACTTCGGCGGTATCCAGCGTGCCATTGTTGTTGTCGTCGATCCCGGAATCGATCTGGATTCCCCCGAATTCGCAGATTTGCCCCGGAGGCACCGTGGTGGTGTTCACCAACGCAGCGCTGCCGCTGTTGCCGTCCACGCCGTTGCAAACAAGCTGGCTGCTGTCGATCTCGGCCTGGTCGAGTACACCATCGCGATTGTCGTCCACCCCGGCCAGAACGCGGATGCCACCGGCCTGGCACTCACCGCCAGGCGCCACAGTCTGGGTGTCCACCAAAGCATTCTTGCCGTTGTCACCGTCGTCGGGACATCCGGCGAGTGCGAACAGCGAGGCGATGAGGACAGTTCGTCCGACCAATCCGATAGGCGTCATTTGGTGATCTCTTCAAGCAGACTCAGGAACAACCTGAGATGCTGTCCGAACAAGGCTGCAGCACTGTTACGCCACCGTGACGATGCGATGAAACATCAGGTGCAGAGCACAGACATCAGCTGGCGGACAAGGAGGCGAGCCTATGGGACTCAGCGCTAACAAACCCCTGAAGGGCCCGCAGCACTGCAACGTCATCGCATCCATTTGCACTTTGGCCAGACGCCTGTACGATCATTGAGCATGCCCTGGCCTTCCGGATCCCGCAGGCTGAACGTCAGCTCGCCGCGATTGGCCGTTTTCTGAGCTGCCTGTGCGGCAGTGAACGCGGTTGGGAAGTAGCGGGCCTCGATTACTGATTTCTGAGCTGCCTGTGCGGCAGTGAACACACCGTCGCAGCCGTAAACCTTGGTGAAGTTTTTCTGAGCTGCCTGTGCGGCAGTGAACGCGGTGTGCTTTGACGCGGGGAATCTGAAGCCTTTCTGAGCTGCCTGTGCGGCAGTGAACCCATTAAACAGCGCGTCGCGAGTCTGGCCACGTTTCTGAGCTGCCTGTGCGGCAGTGAACATCCGCACGTACCGTTTGATAGGCATGCATACGTTTCTGAACTGCCTGTGCGGCAGTGAACGGTCTGGTTGGAATCACTGATCCGGGCGAAATTTTCTGAGCTGCCTGTGCGGCAGTGAACATGGTCCCGAAATATCAGCCCATCACGGGCAATTTCTGAGCTGCCTGTGCGGCAGTGAACCTTGTTTGTGGCAGAAAATTCTTTGCTCCATCTTTCTGAGCTGCCTGTGCGGCAGTGAACACAATAATCTCAGCGCCATCAGGGATGGGGTTTTTCTGAGCTGCCTGTGCGGCAGTGAACATACTTGGTGACGGCGGCACCTGCCACGTGATTTTTCTGAGCTGCCTGTGCGGCAGTGAACCTGCGGGCCGGCGATGAGGCTGGGGCGTTGGCTTTCTGAGCTGCCTGTGCGGCAGTGAACCTGGAAAAAAATATTGGTGCTGATCGGCGATCTTTTCTGAGCTGCCTGTGCGGCAGTGAACGGTGTGCGGCGCAAATCTGGCGTATCTGGTCATTTTCTGAGCTGCCTGTGCGGCAGTGAACCTGTTCGACGGCACCACCGGCGATCTGATCAATTTCTGAGCTGCCTGTGCGGCAGTGAACCCAGCGCCTGTTCCAGCTCGGCCACGTTAAGCTTTCTGAGCTGCCTGTGCGGCAGTGAACACGAAATAGCGCCAGAAAATTGCCTGCGGTGCTTTCTGAGCTGCCTGTGCGGCAGTGAACGGGCTCCGGGCTCTCAGGACCGTAATGTGAGCTTTCTGAGCTGCCTGTGCGGCAGTGAACGGTGCGGTTTTGCGGTCTGCCGGTGCGGTTTTTTTCTGAGCTGCCTGTGCGGCAGTGAACCGGCGTCGGTACAGGTGCCGCGCCACGGCCCGTTTCTGAGCTGCCTGTGCGGCAGTGAACTTGAATCGGCCCAAGAGCACGGTGCATGACAATTTCTGAGCTGCCTGTGCGGCAGTGAACAGGACAGAATAAGGCGAGCCCAGCTTGCCGAATTTCTGAGCTGCCTGTGCGGCAGTGAACCGCCAGCGTTCGAGCGGCGGCAGGATCACGCCTTTCTGAGCTGCCTGTGCGGCAGTGAACGTAGCAGCCGTTGTTGCGGCTGCTGACTCGGATTTCTGAGCTGCCTGTGCGGCAGTGAACGTAGCAGCCGTTGTTGCGGCTGCTGACTCGGATTTCTGAGCTGCCTGTGCGGCAGTGAACTTGTGCCAATCGGTACGCTCGCGTAGCTCTCCTTTCTGAGCTGCCTGTGCGGCAGTGAACAAACCGGCTGATATTGATGTCCGCGCGCTTCATTTCTGAGCTGCCTGTGCGGCAGTGAACATACAACGCATGGGTAGCCGGTCACTGTTCCCCTTTCTGAGCTGCCTGTGCGGCAGTGAACACCGCCAGGGTTCAGCCATCGGCGGACGCTGATTTCTGAGCTGCCTGTGCGGCAGTGAACCTGGAGTTCCTCGATTCGCTTCACTATCTCTGTTTCTGAGCTGCCTGTGCGGCAGTGAACCGACCGCCAGCCTCGCAGCACATCGGCGGATCTTTCTGAGCTGCCTGTGCGGCAGTGAACTTCGTCCGTGACTTCGATTTTGATCATTGCTTTTTCTGAGCTGCCTGTGCGGCAGTGAACTGGCCTCGTTACTCTCGGCCACGACCGCGACTTTTCTGAGCTGCCTGTGCGGCAGTGAACTTGAGGGCGCCGCAAAAGGCGCTGGATTATCTTTTCTGAGCTGCCTGTGCGGCAGTGAACGATGGCAGCGGCCGTCTGCTGCTTGCTGCAACTTTCTGAGCTGCCTGTGCGGCAGTGAACGTTTGCTCTTGATCGCAGCTTTGGGGCTATCATTTCTGAGCTGCCTGTGCGGCAGTGAACGGCAACCGTCAAATCGAGATTCGCGGCGCGGATTTCTGAGCTGCCTGTGCGGCAGTGAACACACTGCTGATGCACCAGACAACGGCACGCCTTTTCTGAGCTGCCTGTGCGGCAGTGAACATAAATTCATTAGCACTGGTGACACCTGCACCTTTCTGAGCTGCCTGTGCGGCAGTGAACCGAACTTAACTTTCTATCTATTGTTTACAATTTTTCTGAGCTGCCTGTGCGGCAGTGAACCCAAAGGGGCTCCGAAGCTGATAGCGGAAACATTTCTGAGCTGCCTGTGCGGCAGTGAACGTCGGAGGAGGAACTCTACGCGCCTACCCACTTTTCTGAGCTGCCTGTGCGGCAGTGAACAACGCATCAATCAATGCGCGCGTGGTCTTGCCTTTCTGAGCTGCCTGTGCGGCAGTGAACATAGCTGAAGGTCCGACCAACAAACGCCGTCCTTTCTGAGCTGCCTGTGCGGCAGTGAACTGATGGATGGAACTAGCGCAATTTGCTCTCTCTTTCTGAGCTGCCTGTGCGGCAGTGAACGTGCCAGAGCAGAAGGCAGCGCGCGCGAACATTTTCTGAGCTGCCTGTGCGGCAGTGAACTCGTAAATCGACCGGCTGAGCCGAGTCTTCATTTTCTGAGCTGCCTGTGCGGCAGTGAACATATACAGACTTCAACGCATCCCGAATACTCATTTCTGAGCTGCCTGTGCGGCAGTGAACGGCCGGAATCGATGCAGTGGGCACCCCGTGCTTTTCTGAGCTGCCTGTGCGGCAGTGAACGTTCGGCGTCATTTCCGGCGGCGTGTCCGTTTTTTCTGAGCTGCCTGTGCGGCAGTGAACGCAGTACGACGCGCAGACCGGCAACGCGCAGACTTTCTGAGCTGCCTGTGCGGCAGTGAACCCTGGATTCCAGATTTTCTATGCTGCGTTCAATTTCTGAGCTGCCTGTGCGGCAGTGAACCCTGGATTCCAGATTTTCTATGCTGCGTTCAATTTCTGAGCTGCCTGTGCGGCAGTGAACATATGGAAGGGGCGGAATTAAAGCGGGGAGAGTTTTCTGAGCTGCCTGTGCGGCAGTGAACTGCTTGTTCCCATGTGGGACGTGCGCGACTATTTTCTGAGCTGCCTGTGCGGCAGTGAACTATTCCTTCAGCAGCTCGGCTCGCTCCGATGATTTCTGAGCTGCCTGTGCGGCAGTGAACGCTCGTCGTCTTCGGCCACGGCTGTCGGTTCCTTTCTGAGCTGCCTGTGCGGCAGTGAACGCTGCGGGGCTTTGCCCCACAGCAGTCCGAAATTTCTGAGCTGCCTGTGCGGCAGTGAACTTGGCCTATCCCTTGGCGCGATCACCATTGAATTTCTGAGCTGCCTGTGCGGCAGTGAACAGTCTTGCTCGCAGTACGAGCGTTACTCATATTTTCTGAGCTGCCTGTGCGGCAGTGAACAAAGTCTCATTAACGAGACTTTTCACCATTTTTTTCTGAGCTGCCTGTGCGGCAGTGAACTTTGTGCAATGGCCCGAGCGGGAAGCCTTCGGTTTCTGAGCTGCCTGTGCGGCAGTGAACTAGAGTGTACCGCAGCTAAAAGTTTGATTTGTTAAGGATCAAGCACCGTTTCTGGACTAGAGCCTATGCTCAGCCCCGACACCAACTTATTGATTTTATTGAGCCGCATTGACAACTTAAAATTTGGGTTGGTTACCGACCACCGCTTCTCCGGCAAGTCCTAGGTTTAGGATTGCTGCGGCCAGGTTCCCTGGCGCGTCATTAATCTACGGATCGCTTCAGTCGAGCAAACGCCCACATGATGCGAACATGCGAATGGTGCTGCTACCACGCCGTTGGCACGAAGCCTTCGGGTTCATCATCTTGTCAGTGACCGAACCATTGGACCATCAGGCGTCAGAATGTTCTCATCACGGCCATGCCAGTGATGCCTGCCCACTCAATGCATAACAGTTGAATTCTCCTGGAATCAAGCCTTCGACCTGCTCTTGAGAAATGAACAACCGAAATTTCTGATCGCTACTGCGGCTCTTTACGGTGAGAAATGGCAGGCCCGACCACTCGGGCTTTGCACTGAAGTAACGGGCAGCCGCTTCATCCATGGAAACGCCATGTCTGGTCCGATAACGCCGGGCCAACCGCTCCGGGCTGGATTTGGTTTGCACTCTGCGAACGCGAACATGGTGAGTACCGCTGACAGGGACAACATCCGCAATACGTAGGTAACCACGCAAGCCCCCCAGCCAATCGTGGGTCATCAGCTGCTGAAGATCGGCCGGACGCCCATGCAGCCGCATCGCCTCACCGAGGTTGGGAGGATCGTTTGAATAGCCGGGAAAACTCATGCCGATCTGCAGCGGTTTGAGTGCAACCAGTTGCCGATGCAGCTTTGCAAAAAGACTGTTCATCAGCAGCGGCGCGCTCATTTCCGGGTCGGGCCGTAACCAGACATCCAGACAGGCGTCCATCATTCCGCCTTCTCGCCGAATACGCCGCCGCGGACCAATGTGGCCATCACGTAGTGCTGTTGTGAAAGCTCTGGCACCTCGCCTTTCAGCACCCAGCGATCCAGCAGATTGTAGAAATCGGTTTTACTTTTGGGCTGCCGATAGGCTTTGCCCTGGGTGGTGACCGAACCATACGGTTCCACGGCGATCGGACCCAGCTCTTCCCCACCCTCGTACCAGTTATCAATGGTGCGCAACGCGTTGCCGATTTTCTGTGAATGAATCGCCGCCGCATCGTCAACAACGTAGAGGGTTCGGCTTTTAGTGTCTTTGGATTTGTCGAGAATAGTGCCTTTGGATTTGTCGAGAATCAGTTCCTGCGATGGATACACTTCCTGGCCTTGCCCCATGCGGGCGAAGCAACGCACATCCAGCAGCACGTGCTCACCGCCGGCCAGTCCGGTCGCGATGAGATTGCCCAGGGCATTGATGTCTGCATCTTCAGCTGGAAAGTGGTCCAGCGGGTACTGCAACGCATCAAACTCCCAGCTGTCGACGGATTCACCACCACGCAGACGATCCACACGCACACAAATGCTTTCTGCCCCCAGGCGGTTGCGCCAGAGAAAACGGGCGTTGGCAAGATTCGTTGCGTAGCGCAGCGCCAGAGTGAAAAAGCCGTGTTCTCTTACGTATTGATCGACAATCGCACTCAGGGCTTGCTGGTAATCGGCGCTATTGCAGGCGCTGGGCGTGCCAGCACCGCTCAGCACACGCAGTGTGAAGCGCAACTGCAGGGTATCCACATCGGCCGGTAGAGCAGCCGCATCCACCGTTTGCAAGTTTGGTTTCTGAATCTGCGCATCCAGATTGGCTGGATCCTGATCCTTGGTCTTGAGGCGATTGGAAATCGTGCCACGAACGGACTTTTCGTTGACGTTCACTGCCGGCCAGGCCGTTGCGTTATCCCGATCATCCCAGCGTCCGGATGACATCAGCGCATCGGAGGGATCGAGTTTACGTTCGAACGCCAACACCGAGGCGGTCTGCAAGGTTTCTGATTTAGCCATGTTGCTCTCCTTGGATTGAATAGTCATTTCGGCACAGATAGGTGCCCGCTTCGGCATCGTGTTCGGGATACCAAAGCATGTGGGATAAGTCTTGGATGCGATGCGGGCTCAGCCATTGGCCGATGCCGATCAGGCTTTCCACGAACTGGAATGGGGTGTTTTGATCACGGGCGTTCCTGACCTCGCCCGGGGCGTAAGTTGGTGAGATGGCCGTGTAGCCCACCGGCACCGGCACAAACCAACCGCCCGGCGTATCAATGGCCCACTCAATCTCGTCGTTGTCGCCTTCAGTCGACTTGTAGGTCAGCGCGCTGATATCAAGGACGGCGTCCAGCGCATTGGCCGCCGGATCGTTTTCCCGCAAAGCCTCCAAGCGCTGGCGCATGACATCCGGGCGGCCCACCAATGCGAAACCGGGTAGGAGCTGGCGCCGCAGAGTCCGCATGACTCTGGAATGTTCGTCATCGGTGTCACCGGCCGCATGCATTTTCGGCTTTTTCAGGGATTGAATCGTGCCACCCGCCAGCCGCATGCAGGCAACTTGATCAGCCAAATCGTCAACCAATGAATCAACAACAAAAGGCGGCGGCAAATCGGCTACTGCCAGCAACAGGCTGACCTCCAGATGCCCTCGCCCTTCTTCGACGATAGACATCGGCGTGGTCTGGCCGCTCTTGTCGATTTTGCGCTTGTTTTCGACCGGGTTACGGGTCAAGGCAAACTGGCCGGGCCGATTCCAGCCCAGGTCATGCACCTGTGGCTCGAAGCGATGGCAGACCACGCCGACCCCCACAAATTCCAGCTGCGCATCCAGCTTGCGCTGCAAGGCATGTATGAAACCCGTGAATGCAGTCAGCGCAGGAAAACCCCAGGTATGCGGGCTGGAAATGATATTGGCGTTCTGGATACGGAGACGCGGCAGCAGCAGATACCCGCGATGCTCTGGTGTCGTGCTCATGTCTCGGCCTCCGCCAATTCCCCTAAAGCCTCGCGCATTGAGGCCAGCTCATCACCTAGCTCATCCCGCCAATAGCGATATTCAGGCGCCCCGACCGGCAGGCCGACGCTCGTAAGCTGGGCATTGAACCAGACACCGAAACGTCGACAGACTTCAGCCTGCCAATCCAGCCCAGCGATGGCATCAGCAAAGCTGTCATCCACATCCAGCCGGCCAGGATCGAGCCAACAGCATTCCTCGATATCAAGGCGGGCTTGTGCACTCCAGCCGGGCGGCTGGGACTGCAGGCGATAACCGTATTCCAGCGTACGGTCGACCACCGCTTGCGTCAGATCCGCGCGCTTGGTTCGAATGGGTTTGTTGTTGACATGCTGCACCCGCAACAAAAATTGGCCCAAGGTCTCAATCAGTGCGCGCACCCCCGGCTGAAATAACAACTCACGCCCAAATACACTGCGCATGCTGCGTGGCAACCGCACCGGCGCATCAAGCCAGACCGGCGGCAGAGACGGCAACAACAAATTCGATCCGCCGCGCTGGCTGTTGAGGTAGGAGATATTCTGGGGTTTGGTGCCGCCCATGTTCTGCTCAACCACGTCGATGAAGTAGCGCACCGGGCGGTCGCTTTCCTGAATCTTGTTCTTGGCATCCCGCGCCGCTTTGGCCGCCTCGGAAAAACGCTCTTCATTGATGTTGCTCAACATCGCGGAGGACAAGGCCGAAGACGCTATAGGCGCGAGGATGGTGTAGCGGTTATCGCCATGCGACCAGTACAGCTGTTTGGCCAACGGATGGGTGGCCGGCTGCCCATCCAGTTCGGCAAGGGCCGCGAATGCATCACACCAACTGTGAGCCTTCCCGGCATCATTCGACAAGGCGCGGAGAAACGCAGCATCCTTGCGCAAGGCCCGCTGCAGCAGGCTTTCGCCGTCGCTGATCTGATTCAGAAATTTGAAGATGTCCAGCGCTGCGGCATTGCCAACCACGTCGATGGCGGCATTCACACCCAGACTGGCGGTACTCAAGTATTCCGGCGTGGAATCGGTATCCGGCGCCCAGTAGATACTGCTGCCCTTGGCCTCCGGGCTGGTCATCTTCAACACATGAGTGGCCAGTTTGATTTGCGCCGCACGTTTGGCGGCATCTTCAAGCCAGGACTCGACGGAAAACTTCTCGCGCAAAGCCTGCGCCTGGGCATCGAGGGTGTCGAGATCCGCTTCGGACAAACCTTCTTTGGCCAGCTTTTTGTTGATCGGCTCGAGCTTTTCTTCAAGCCGGTCTTGGATAAATTTTTCTATGATCTGGCGCATTCGCCAAGGCCTCCTTGCACGCTTGTTAGCCAGCTTACTGCCGCCGATACGATAATTCAACCTTTGTATTTTTATTATTAATTATAATTCTCAAACAACTTAGGTAGGATCACCCGGCCTCTGCCGCATAGGCAGCTCAGAAGTTTGTCTTTTTGTTATTTATGTCTACTGCCGAACAGGCAGCACATCAGCCCGAGCTAAACCCCAGCAGGGGGTGGTACACCCACCCCCGGCTCTCGGCTTGCCGGCGCCGTAATTCCAGCCGCCCAAACCGCTGTGCGCAGCGCAGCACATCCATATCCAGACGCTGAGCCAGCGCTTCCAGTTCGGCCTGATAATCCGGCATTGCCCAACTGCTGGCCTGCACCTGATCCAGTTCGTCATGCACCCACAAACCCGGTTGTTCCAGCCATAGGCCGTCCTTGTCTTCGCGGCAAAAACGTAGCCGCTCGTCAAAGTCGTCCGGCAGTAACGCATACACATCGGACACATCGCTTTTGCGAAACGGCTTGCGACCTTGAAACCAGGCGGTCAACGACACCTGGGTCTGCCACCACAGTGGATTCGGGATGTCCCTGGACTCGCCGCCGCCGTCCATTTGGGCACGCAATCGGTCATGCTCCAAGTCCACCAGATTGTCTCTGGGCATTGGCGAATCACGCTCGACAATGCGCGGGCTGGCGTTCAGCGGTGTGTATTGTTCAAGTTTGAGCACATCACGTAAATCATGGCTGTTCAACAACATGCCGTCCGATTCGAATCCCGGTTTGAAAAACGCAGGCTTCGCTGCCCCCTGCTGTAAATGCCTGAAGTTGGCACTCAGCAGGGCGATATTGGTCGTGGTGTACTTCTCAGGCCGGTGGCGCCGCACCCGCCCGGCCAGCTGAATGATCGAGCGCATGGATGAGGGTTCGACAATCGCCCAGTCATAATCATGGTCGCGCCCGACTTCACAGACCGGCGTCGCGGCCACCAGGAAAATGTGGTCGGTTTCGTCACCATCAGCCAAAGCTGCGGCAATACCCGCTCTGGCAAACACGGCCTGCGGCTCATGACGGCTCAGACATCCATCCAGCGACCGTTCGATTGCCGAACGCACCAACAGCGGATGCTGCGAGTGATAGCAGCACAGGTGCAGACGAAGCTTGTCACCGCCGCCCAGATGAAACAGCGCCCTGGCCACCTGATACAGCGGATTGATGTTGGCCATCCGCAGGACGCCAAAGCTGACTCGCTTGCCTGTGCGTTGATCCTCAATCGCATTGTCCTGGTGCAGGCGCGCTGCCAAATCAAGCACTTGTGCAGCAAACGCGGCATATTGCGCCTGCAAGTCATCGTTTTCCGCGATGCTCAACGGCTCGATCGTTGCGCTCACCTTGGGCGCTTGTTTATCCGCCAGACGCCCAAGCCGCTGCTCGACAAAGCCACGATGCGCATCCGCGAAGCGTTCAACTTCGGCGCATTGGTTATGGCGGCGATCAAATTCGTCAAACCAGGCGCAATGCACATTGACCGGCAAACCCGGCTGACCACAAGCCTGCTGATAACTTTCCCGACCGGCACGGTAGGCGGTGAACAAACCTTCGACGATGGCCGGCGGCAAGGTCGCGGACGACAACAGCACACGACTGCCGAGCAGTCCTGCCCAGTGCACCAGTCGGGTCAGCGCTGGCAGATCGGCCAGATCAAAGTCGTCCGGCTCATCCAGGATCAGATCAGAACTCAGCAGGCGCATCATGGGTGCGATTTGCCGGCCACCACGCGCGCCTTCGGTCGCCGGAATCAGATGATCGATGGTGCAGGCCAGCACCGGCGCATTGACGAGCTTATGCATGCGCGGATCGCGCCCCAGCCACTCATTGAAAGCGCCATCCGCCACGGCGCCGTCGTAATACACGTAGCTGCCATCATCCAACAGCGGCCTTTGCGATTCTGATCCACCAACAGACCCTTCGTCAGTGCGCATTTGGTGCAGTTGCCGAACCGCCGACCCGCCCACCAGCACCGCCAGATCATCGCTCTGCAAGCCCAGCTTGTCGCGATAGGCATCGCCGGTTTGCAGCGTCAGCGTGCGCAAGCCCAGCGCGACCGAAAAGCGGGCGCCGTGATTTGGATTGGCCAGGCCGTACATGATGCGCGCGTTGGCCAGGGTTTTGCCGCAGCCGGTAGAGGCCATATTGACGCCAAAAAACCCCTGCCGCTGAGTCTCGGCTTGAATGCCCCGGGCCAAATGGAAAGCCTTGTCCTGCCAGCGAAAACGAGAATGTTTTGTCGGCTTGGAAAAGGCTTTGTAACGTGCAATGCGCGGCAGATGGCGCGACAACAGCGGGAGTACTCGGCTGATGCGCCCACTGTACATTTCCACCCCGATCAAGTGCTCATCCAGGCGCTGCTTCAGCTCACCAAAGCGCGGGTGATTTCGGTCTGAAAAGGTGTTGGCGTACAGAGGAAAGTCAGGGTCACCAAGCCGTGGATTGGTATCCAGACTGGAGTAGTGGTGATCGCCCCACATCAGGCTCAGACGCGCAAGGTGGGCAACAAAGGGATTAGCCAGCACGCCATCATCGTCGAATGCCGAGCGCGACAGTCGCCGCGCCAGAGTCGCCGCGCGCTTGCGCCAGGCCTGACTGGTCGTGGGCAAAACCTTGTTTTTGAAATTCCAGTTCTGTTCTAACCGCTTACGATCAGACTCATCGCAACGTGAATTCCACTCTGCGGTTATACCCATAGGCAGATGACACAGATCTTTTGCTTTCCACCTCCATGAGGACCAATGGCCTTTTTCAACCGGCAAAAAATGATGACTCACAACCAACCAAGCAACGATGCGCGCCAGCGGCGGTAACTTTTCCCAGAATGCGCCATGGTCAGATTTGTCCAAACCATCACGCAAGCCAGCAATCTGCGCCGCCCAATCCCCAGCGGAATGTTCATCCATCCCGGCAAGGCGGGTCAGCCAGGCCTCGTCGCTGTCACACCCCGCAATCACCGCCTGAAACAGCCGCAGCGAGACCCATTCATGCCGGTATGGCTCCCATTGAAGCTGGCGCCCCTTTTGGGGCCGCAGCTTTTGCTGGAACAGGACATTGGCTTTGCCGAAGTCATGAAACAAGGCCGCCATGCCGGCCAGTAGTCGAATCAGCTCGCCGTAATGCCATTGATCCTCATCGTTGCTGCGCAGCACATCGCTGGCGGTGATGTTGGTGGGCACGGCACCCTCGGGGTTGAAGCGGTTGGCCCGGCCGACAATCCAGATCAACTCGCTGTGGTCGCGGCCGCGAATCCAGTGGCAGGCGACGGCGGTGTTCTTGCGCGCGCTGGCTTTCAGCAGCTTGCGCAAGGTGTCCAGCCCGGCCTGAGTAATGCTGGTCTGCCAGACTTTCTCACCGCGGCGTTCGGCGAACTGATCGAGGATGCGCCGGGTTTCGTTGATCGCCCGGCCACTGCATTGGGACACCAGCAGGACGTTCATGTGTCCCCCTTGGTGTGCAGCGCGATGTCCTTCACCGTGTCGATCATGAAATCCAGAGCTTCGGCTTGCGTCAACAGCTCGATACAGGCGCGACGGAATTCGTTTTCCTCATCGCCACGCACAGCGCTCAGAAAAGCCTGCGGCATGATCAGGGCATCTTTGATGAGATCCGCCACATCAAACACCAGGCCACCACGCCGGGTCTTGCCATGCAGCACGGCCAGGCCATGCGGCAAACCCAGCACCCAGCAAGCCGTTGCCGCCAAACCGTAGGCCAGATAATTGCCGTGGTCGAGAAACTGGTTGGCGGCATCCACGCTCTGGCCACGACTGGCACGGGTGAAGTCACCATAATCAGTGGAATTGGCAACCAGCTGGTAAAGCTTCTTGCTGAGCCGGGCTTCCTGAGTCAGCAGGGCGGCAACATCCGGCGCGACATCGACAGCCGCGTGCTGGCTACCCAGCACCTTTTGCAGCGCGCCGGTTTCCACCGAAAACCCTTGATCACGCAGCCGTTTGTTGCCGCCCCAGTGTTTCAGTATCCAATCCAGACGCCGGTGTTGAATCTGTCGGGCGGCGGCCAGACGCGCTGCTTCGTCGAACCAGAACCCAACCCAGGCCTGCAGATACTCCGTCGGCCGATATTCGCTTTGCGGTGCGAACCAGGCAACCTCCACATCGACTTCATTGGCGCTAAACAAGGGCGTGCCGCCACCACCGCAGAAACCGACCAACACGCCTGCCTTGGCAAGCTCTCGCATCGCCGCCTGAGTGATCGAAGTGCCGGTGCCCAGCAATACCGAGGTTGTATTGGCAATCGGGATATTCCAGTACAGCTGCCGGCTGCCCTCGTCGGTGACGTACTCCACCCGGCCACCTTTGACAAGCACCCGACAGTGCTCCAGGTAATACAGGTTCGCTCGTTTTGAGTGCAGGACTGTCTTCAGATCAGAAGCTCTTATTGAGTTCACGAGATGGCTCGCTCGCAGCGTGGGTATAGAACTTACCAAGCTGCAGGCTCAATACGTGAGATCGCGGGTGCTGCGTCGCGTTCAACGTTCAGGAGGACAAGGCCGATAGCGCCTCGGGTTAGTTTCCTTCGGGGCCATGCACCGCGCCAAGGGATTGGAATTCAAAGCCGTCGCCGTGATGGCCTGCGACGATGAAGTGATCCCGCTTCAAGAGCGCATCGAATCCGTCGTTGACCAATCCGACCTTGAAGAGGTTTATGAAACAGAACGGCATCTGCTGTACGTGGCTTGCACTCGTGCCAGGGATCGTTTGCTCGTGACCGGCATTGATCCAGCATCCGAATTCCTGAACGACCTTGCAGAGCCGGCGAGAAGATGAGTCACCGCCGATGCCCCAACCAAACAGGAGCACGGAAAGGTTACTTTCCCTCAACCGGGCAACGTTTAAAGGCGCATCTGACTATTCGCAGCGACTCACCACCTGAGATGTCAGATCCCGCCACCGGGAGAATTCAAAGTTGATATCCCCCTCCCCCAACGCCCCAAACGCCCGATGCACACAGCGATCAATCGGGCTGTTGTTGAGTGAGCGATACTTGCCGCCGAAGTACTCCGAGTGGTAACGAACGCTGAGCTGGATCGGGTCGGTTTTGTTCGCGGGTAAGTCGTAGTGGGCAACGCCGGCGCAGCAGATCGCGCAGGCGGCGATATCGTCATACGGTTCCCAGCCGCCGGCGGGTTTCGATTTCTCACCCGATGCTTTGCCCATTCGCCTGGCGAGCGCCCCCCACCGGACAGCGCCCGGATCATGGGCCAGTGAGATATTCAGCAAGTCAAAGGTAGTGAGATGGGTTGTCAGACGTGCACTGCCGTCAGGGTTCATCTCAAATGCCTTGGTCCCACCATTGCAACGGTCACCGCTGTGCAAGGTGCTGAGATGTGTCATGCCACCCGCTGCGTCCGGATTGTTCATTTCAACCCGGACAACGACGGCGCTGGTAAAGACGCCGGAGCCACCGCCGTTTTGAATTGTGCGCAGGTAAAGGTCGTTTTCATGCACGGCGATCAGCTCGTAGGCTGCGAATCCGGCGTACCCCGGATATTCCTCCAGCTCGGGGTAGTCCGCTCGAACCTTCGGCAGGCCGTCTTTGAATTCGACTTCAGGAACAACGCCGCCGTTGCGCGCATGGCACGGGAGTTTGTCGTGATCCCCGTCTTCCAACAAACAGGTGGGATGCGGCAGGTGAAACCCCTTGGACTTTGCGAATGCACGCAGTTGGTCGAAGCTTGGCGCATCGCCCTTGTCTGCAAACTGTTGCGTGAACAGCTTGCGCAAGGATTGCGTATCCAGATACCCCACTTCAGAGATGAATGCAGAATCCGCTCGATCAGATTCCCCGGATAACGGAATTTGCGCGGTTTCAGTCTGGGTCAGATCTGACTTGAGGACTGCATGCGCAGCCGACAGTCCGATCACCATGCCGGCCGCGATGGCACAAAGCTTCGACCTGACAAGCGGGTTCGGTTTCACAATCGGGACTCCAGGTGGCGACGCTACGAGACGGCTGATTGTTGCCCGCGCTCAGGTTCGCGAATCATCCAGCCCGATGGCCGGCTTGCACGGGCCGACGCTCAGCTCCGAGTCCGGAATGACTGATGTGTTCTGATTGGTAACTCGACCGTGCACGGTGTCGATTTCCCGTCGCCGCGTGGCTAGACTCGAAGCTTTGCATGACTGCACAGGAGTGGATGATTGGACCGGCTTGAACGTTTCTACCGCATTCACGAAATCATGCAGGCCGGTCAGTGCGTACCGCTGACGCGACTCATGGATGAACTCGAAATCTCCCGCGCCACCGCCAAGCGCGATATTGAATACATGCGCGACCGATTGCGCGCCCCTTTGATCTGGGACGCCGACCGGCGCGGCTATCGTTACGATTCCGGCCTGACCGGCGCCGACAACTACAACCTGCCCGGCTTGTGGTTTGAATCTGCGGAAATTCATGCCCTGGTCGTCATGCACGCCATGCTGCGTGAGCTGGCGCCGGCGCTGCTGTCTGCAAAGCTGAGTCCGCTGATCCAGCGGCTGGAAAAGATTCTGGAAACACAGGAGATGCCATCGGCGCAGATGCACCGCATCCGGGTCCACAACGCCGGCAACCGCATGAGTTCGCCCGCATGCTTTTCCACTGCGGCGCAGGGTGTATTGCAACGCCGACGACTGGCCATCGAACACTATCATCGCCAGCGTGACGAGGTGAGCGCGCGCATCGTTTCGCCACAGCGACTGACCCATTACCGCGGCAACTGGTACCTGGATGCCTGGTGTCATTCAAAACAGGCGCTGCGCAGCTTTTCGCTCGACGCCATTCGCAGGATGCGGCTGCAATCCACGCCGGCGACTGAAATCCCAGCGCAGGAGCTCGATCAGGTGCTGGCGTCGAGTTACGGCATTTTCGCCGGCGCGCCGACCCAGATCGCGCGCCTTCGATTTTCAGCGATTCGCAGCCGCTGGGTCGGTCAGGAAACCTGGCACCCTGAACAGGTGCAGAAATTCGATCAGAACGGCGCCCTGACGCTGTCGTTCCCCTACCACGACGATACCGAGCTGGTCATGGACATCCTGCGGCACGCAAAGCATGTCGAGGTGCTCGAGCCTGCCGAATTGCGAACCAAAGTTCGTGAAGAAATCGAGGCGATCAGAGCGATCTATCTGAGCGCGGCCGAGTAAACCAAAAGGTGTTGCAGGCTCATCTGATGAGCCTGTTGGGGCTTATGGTCGGCGTCAGCAAACTTCGCCACCAGGGAGTGGACACATGATCGTCGATCTGATGATTGCCGGGCTTGTCGCCTTTGGCGCAAACAGCTTTCTCGTATTCTTCCTGCTGATGGGCATTGGCGTACTGTTTGCGCATCCCGACAAACCATATTCCAGCGGCCTGTTCAGAGTGTTTCTGCTCCTCTCGGGTCTGGCGGTGCTCATGTCCCTGTTTGGCGGCGATGATTGCGATCTGGACGTCTAATTACGGGGAAAGCCCCGCTGTGGAACGATGAAGATGAGTCATTGGAATTACCGAATCTTGTCCACTGAGGACGCAGGTGGAAATGCCGCGTATCAGATCAATGAGGTGTATTACGACGAGCACGGGCGCATTCAGAGTTGGACGAATGAGCCTGTTTCTCCCTTTGGGGAACGTTGGTCCGAATTGCGAGCGGATGTACAACATTATCTTTCGGCATTTCGAAAACCCGTGCTCAAGGAATCTATCCAAAACGGCTCGCCGGTTTTGGACGAGGTATTCGAAGACCAAGAGGTCAATCGCGGACACTATCCGGAGGTCGTCGACCGGATCGCGGTGGCGCTGGATCACTGCGCCGACGCGGTCGGCGCCCACCCGGTGATTCGACGCCACCCTGAGTTGCGAGCGATCTACCAGAAGGCGGAAGACGCACTGGCTGAGCTATACCAAACAGCAGCGAACATCAGCGACCATGCAAATGGCGCCTGATATCAAATCTTGGGTGCGAACCTGCTTGTTCGCCCCTGAAGAACCCGTTTTTCAGGGGCGAATAAATAAAGCCGTCACAAACGCTCCGGATCGGCAATGGTAGGCGAAATATCCAGGTCAAGATTCGCGCCAACCGGTATTGGCCGTTCATCCAACGTGGGAAGAAATGAAATTTCTTTCAGAAGGGCGTTGTCATTCCGATCAATAATCATTGCCGCGATGTCATCAATGCCACCTGGTTCCCAGAAATTTCCCACCGCGTTGATGACGCCATCAGAGTCAGCTTGTGTTGCTGTCATGGCAATCGCATTGTTGGAAAAGACGTTTCCAGTGACCGTAAGCAGTGCCTGGGCGCCAAGTGGCGCATCCAATGCCTCGCTGTTGTCGGCAAACAAGCAGTTTCGTATGTCGGAAGGCTCGAGAAAATTCAGGCGATTAACCCCTTTAAAGTTACGCAAGAAGGTAAGACGTTCAAGCCCATAAGCCATTGATCTGGGCGTTTCCTCCAGGCCCCGCTCATTGTCTCTGAACAGGAAATGACGAATGTCATGCACGTTGGCGCGGGCCAAGCTCAATCCACCGCGGGCACCCTCAATGACGACATATTCGCCAGAAATGGACGAGGCATCCCCAGAAATCGAGATGCCGCCCCAGTTGCTTGGGCTCTGGCGCTGAGGCTGGAAGAAGATGGGCGATGTAACCGTCCCCATTAATTTCAGCTCACCAGCAACAACCAGAATAGGCCTTCCAGCATCGGGTGGAACCGAACGCACCACCGTGCCAGGCATAACTGTAAGTGTCACTCCTTCTGCAACGGTCGTGAGGCTGTTTAACTCTAGCGGCCGGCCATCCGGCGATTCCCAGACCGTATCCTCCAGGATCGCGCCGCTGACATCGTGATAAGCCTTTACGGCGATATCTGTAGTGAATACATCCGGCGGGCTATCGCCTCGCAGCTGGGCACTGACCTCTATCGTCACGATGTCGTCGGCGGACACTGCGGGAGCAACAAACTGGTTTTGCTGACCGAAAGATGTGTCAGAGGGAGGATGATTATTCCCGCTGGGACCTGAAAACTTTCCACCAGGGCCTGCCACTTGGCGCCAGCTGAAACTAATTGGCGGCGTGAAGTCGTTTTCAGTAACTTGAACCTCCAGGTTAACCACCCGCCCTTCATAGACCGCCGATGCGTCTTTGACCAGCTCATAGTCGGGCGGGTCAAAAACCGACAGCACGATGAACAGAACCTGGCCTGTGTCGGTGGCGCCGTGACGATCTTCTACTTCGTAGTTCAGGGACGTCTCACCATTAAAATCAGGGAATGGGGCAAAGGTGCCTTGGCCCGTTGCGGGGTCAAAGGCCGTAATTTGTCCATTCTCTGGGCTTTGAGTGATTCGGTATGTCAGCGGGTCACCGTCGGGATCCGTGGACGGCAGCGTGAACATGGCCGCTGAATCCTCGGCCACTTCCAGGTTTAGTCCGCGAGCATTGGGAGGCCGGTTAGGTTCAGGCGGCGGGGGCGGTCGCTCTGATACGCTCAGCGTCGCCGAAGCAGACGAAGACACATTCTGTGAAAAGCAAGTTAGCTGGAAAATGTACTCGCCTGGGGCGCCGGGAGAGAACAGCTCACTACCATTGATGGGTCGATCACCGGACCAATCTCCTTCAGCAAAACATTGATCGGCATTGGTGGCGCCCCACGTGATCGTGATGGTATCGCCCACGTTGACCTGATTCACCCCTAATGAAATACCAACATCCGGGGCTATCGGAGTATTGTTCTGATTATTGGCGCCACCTCCCCCGCCGCACGCGGCAAGAATGGCAACCGTTGACACCACCAGAAACAATCCAGCGATCCTTTCAATATTCAAGTGCTTTCCCCAGGCTTTTGGGCTGAATGGGTGATCAGGGCTTGGCGACCCGCTAGGAGCTTCCACTTGCTTGGGCTGCTAACCATATTCTTCTGTATTTTTATTTTCCGACCCCATTCCCGATTTGGACTGTCTGTTTTTGTGTGAGGCTCGCTCCCGCTTTTCTTTCATTCAGGATGGAATGCGGGACACAAAAAACCCCGCAAATTGCGGGGTTAGTGGTTTGTTTCGGACTTCCTGGGATGTCCTGAAACGTCGTGTTGGCTGGGGGACTAGGACTCGAACCTAGACAACGGGAATCAGAATCCCGGGTCCTACCATTAGACGATCCCCCATTATTGAGATCACCTGCCCGGCGTACAGCCTGCTTATCGCTTGCTGTATTGCGGACGACGACGCGCTTTGTGCAGGCCGATTTTCTTGCGTTCGACTTCACGTGCGTCACGTGTCACCAGACCGGCTTCGCGTAGCGGTCTGCGCATTTCTTCGTCGTATTCGATCAGGGCGCGGGTGATGCCGTGACGCACGGCGCCGGCCTGACCGGATGCGCCGCCGCCGCGGACGCTGATTTTGAGGTCGAAGCGATCCAGCGATTCGACCAGTTCCAGCGGCTGGCGAACCAGCATGCGGGAGGTCTCGCGACCGAAGTAGTCCTCAACAGACTTGCCGTTAATGGTGATGTTGCCGGAACCGGGCTTGAGAAAAACGCGCGCGGCGGCGGTTTTGCGACGTCCGGTGCCGTAGTTTTGATCTTGCGTGGCCATGGGGTTCCCTTAGATTTCCAGTGTCTGCGGCTGTTGCGCGGTGTGCGGATGATCCGGCCCGGCATAAACCTTGAGCTTGCGGAACTGCGCATAACCCAGCGGGCCGCGCGGCAACATGCCCTTGACGGCCTTTTGAATCACCCGCTCCGGATGGGTTTCCAGCATGCGCTTGAGCGAAGTGCTCTTGATGCCGCCCGGATACTCGGTATGGCGCCAGTACATCTTGCCGGCCTTGGGGTCGAGCTTGTTGCCGGTGGTGTGCACCTTCTCGGCGTTGATGACGACGATGTAGTCACCGGTATCAACGTGAGGCGTGAACTCTGGCTTATGCTTGCCGCGCAATCTGCGCGCGACTTCGGTGGCCAGGCGGCCGAGGGTCTTGCCATTAGCGTCAATCACGAACCAGTCGCGCTTGACGTTCTCGGCGTTTGCAAAGAACGTAGACATCTGATTTCCCGTTGGGTTGTTATGGTTCGGTTGCCGCTGAAAAAGCATTGCGGCAACGTCATAAGGGTGCGAATTGTAGTGATGCCGGCCAATCGTGGCAACTCTCGGGCACTGTCAGGGCCTTGAACAAAAAAAAGGCCACCGGTACAGGGTGGCCCAAGGTGGTCCCGGATTTTGCCGGGACTGGAGGAGATCGGTAAATGATGTTTGGCAATTGAACCCGCGTTCGGCAGTGCTTCAATCGGTGAAACGTCATCTGATGGACGCTATAGTAGCGGCATTGTTGCACTGCATCAAATGATTTGTTTTTATCGCCACGATTAGAAAAACTAATCCATCTATGCGACACCCCCCGCTCAATGCCCTACGCAGCTTTGAAGCTGCCGGCCGCCACCTGAGCCTGCGCAAAGCGGCGCAGGAACTGTTTGTGACGCCGGCTGCGGTCAGTCATCAGATCAAGAGCCTGGAAACGCAGCTCCAGGTCGCCTTGTTCAAGCGCCTGCCGCGACGGGTTGAACTCACGCCGCAAGGGCAGCAGCTGTTGAACGGTTTGACGCCGGCACTGGCGCAGATTGCCGAGGCGGTGAACGCTGCCGTGGCCATGAATGGCTCCCAACGCATCAGTCTTGCCACAACGCCGGCGCTGGGTTCGCTGTGGCTCGCACCGCGATTGCATCGCTTCACCCAGGCCCACCCGGAGATGGAGTTGCAGATTTTCGCGCGCACTTCGTTGATCGACAGCGTGCGCGCCGAATCCGATGAGGAACCCAGCTTGCTCGGGAATGCGGATTTGGCGATCCGTTCCGGCGACGGTCACTACCCCGGCCTTGTTGCGCATTGGATGTTCGAGCTTTCCACCACCCCCATGTGCAGCCCGGATCTGTTGGTCGGCCCCAGACCACTGGAACGGCCGGATGATCTGCGACATCACACGCTGTTGCATCACCAGACCGAGATCCGGCAGATGGACGCCACGCGACCGAGCTGGAAAACCTGGTTGAACGCCGCAGGCATTGAAGACATCGATGCGCAACGCGGCCCCAGCTTCAATCAGGTGGGGATGGCGATGGAAGCCGCCACAGATGGCATGGGCGTGGTGTTGGGGATGCCGGTGCTGGCCTCGCATGATTTGAGTCGCGGTCGTTTGGTCATGCCGTTTTCGCTCGTGCTGCCGATTGGCGCGAGTTACTATCTGGTCCACAGCAAGGCGGTTGAAAATCGTCCTGCGGTCTGTGCCTTGCGCGACTGGATCTTGCAGCAAGCGCACGATGAGCCATGGGCCGGGCACCAGCGCGCCTGAACCGCAGGCGGTCAGGTTCCGAAGTTGATCCGCGCTTCCAGATTGGTGCGTGAGTCGGCGTTGCTGAGCGCCTCTTCCAGCTCGATCTGGCCGTCTCGGTACAGGCTCAGCAGGGACTGATCAAAGGTTTGCGTCCCGCCGTCCGATGACTGCTCCATTGCCGCCTTGATGTCGTCGATGCGCGCCGAGGCGATCAGTTCCTGAATGAAGGGCGTGTTCATCATCACCTCCACCGCCGCAACACGCTTGCCATCCTTTCTGCGCACCAAGCGCTGACTGACGATGGCGCGCAGGGTCAGCGACAGGTCCAGATAAAGCTGATCCCGATTCTCCTGCGGGTAGAAGTTCACGATGCGCTGTAGCGCCTGCGACGCGTTATTGGCGTGCAAGGTGGACAGGGCCAGTTGCCCCACGTTGGCCAGCTGGATGCAGGCATCCATGGTGGATTTGCGCCGTACCTCACCGATCTGAATCACGTCTGGCGCCTCGCGCAGGCAGGAAATCAGCGCGCGGTCGTAACTTTCGGTGTCAATGCCCACCTCACGCTGATTAATGATGGCCTTGAGGTTGGGGTGAATGAATTCAATCGGGTCCTCGATGGTGATGATGTGACTGGCCAGGCGTCCGTTGCGATGGCGAATCATCGCCGCCTGGGTGGTGGACTTGCCCGAACCGGTGGCGCCCACCATCAGAATCAGCCCGCGCTTGAGCATGATCAATTCGCGCAGCACCTTGGGCAATCCCAGTTCATCCAGCGCCGGCACATCTGCCTTGACGTAGCGCAAGGCCATGGCGACCGTGCCGCGCTGATGGAAAACATTGACGCGGAATCGCCCCAAGCCCCCTGCTTCGGTGGCCAGATCGATTTCCTTCTCCTGCGCAAGCTGTTGACGCTGTTCCTGGGTCAGGATGGACATGGCCAGCTCGCGCACCGCTTCGCCGGTCATCATGTTGTCGCCCACCGGATGAATCAGGCCCTCGATACGCACCATGGGCCGGGCATTGGCGGTGAAGTAAAGGTCGGAGGCGTTTTTTTCGACCGCCAGCTTCAAATAAGGAAGAATCTTGAGCATCAGGTTCTCAGCATTTGTCCTTCTTCCTCTTCCTTGCGCATCTGCATTTTCTTGACCACCTCATCCTCCAGCAAATCCTGCCTGGCGCGGGTCGATTCCAGCTTGATGCGCAGGCGCACTTCGTTTTGCGAATCGGCGTGCCGCAAGGCTTCCTCGTAGCTGATCACGTGATTTTCGAACAGATCGAACAGAAACTGATCGAAGGTGATCATGCCCTGTTCGTTGGAACGCGCCATCAGATCCTTCAACTCGGCCACCTCACCCTTGAAGATCATGTCGGTCACCAGGGGTGAGTTGAGCAGGATCTCCATCGCCGCCACCCGCCCCTGATCCTCGCGCCGCACCAGGCGTTGGGAAACGATGGCGCGCAGGTTCAGCGCCAGGTCCATCAGCAGTTGTTCGCGCTTTTCTTCCGGGAAAAAATTGATGATGCGATCCAGCGCGGTGTTGGCGCTGTTGGCGTGCAGCGTGGTCAGCACCAGGTGGCCGGTTTCGGCAAACTGGATCGCGTACTCCATGGTTTCACGCGTGCGGACCTCACCGATCTGGATCACGTCCGGCGCCTGCCGCAGGGTGTTTTTCAAGGCATTGTCCCAGCTCAGGGTGTCCAGGCCGACGTCGCGCTGGGTCACCACGCAGCCGCCGTGATCGTGCACGTATTCGATCGGATCTTCGATGGTGATGATGTGCCCCTTGGAGTTTGCATTGCGCAAACCCACCATCGCTGCCAGCGAGGTGGATTTGCCCGAACCGGTGGCGCCCACCATCAGCACCAGACCACGCTTGCTCATGGCGATTTGCTTGAGCTGCTCTGGCAGGCCCAGATCTTCGAAGCTGGGAATTTTGGTATTGATGGTGCGCATCACCGCGCCCACCTTGCCCTGTTGCACAAAGGCGCTGACACGGAAACGGCCGATACCGGGCGGGGCAATGGCGAACTGACATTCGTTGGTTTCGTCAAATTCCTTGATCTGACGGTCCCCCATCAAGGCACGGACGATAATGGCGGCGTTTTCAGCGGAGATGGACTGGTCGGTGACCGGCTCCACATGACCATCAATCTTGATGGCCGGCGGAAATCCGGCCGTGATGAACAAGTCCGAGCCCTTCTTCTTGACCATCATGCCCAGCAGTTGCTGGACCAGTTTGATCGATTGTTCGCGGTCCATCAGCCCAGCTCCAGCGGTTTGTTGGCCTTGCGACGCGCTTCGTTGGGATCGACCAAACCCTGCTTGACCAGCGTGCGCAGGCTTTGTTCCAGCGTCACCATGCCGTCGCGTTGGCCGGTCTGGATGGAGGAATACATCTGCGCCACCTTGTTTTCACGGATCAGATTACGGATGGCCGGCGTACCGATCATGATTTCGTGCGCGGCGATACGGCCGCCGCCGCGCTTTTTCATCAGCGACTGCGAAATCACCGCGCGCAAACCTTCGGAGAGCATTGATCGCACCATGTCCTTTTCAGCGGCGGGAAACACATCTACCACGCGATCAATGGTTTTCGCCGCCGAACTGGTATGAAGGGTCGCCAGCACCAGGTGGCCGGTCTCGGCCGCGGTCAAGGCCAGGCGGATGGTTTCCAGGTCACGCATCTCACCCACCAGGATGGTGTCCGGATCTTCACGCAGGGCCGAGCGCAAGGCCTCGCCAAAGCCCAGAGTATCCCGGTGAATTTCACGCTGGTTGATCAGGCAGCGCTTGGACTGATGCAGAAACTCAATCGGATCCTCAATGGTGATCACATGACCGTATTCGGTCTCGTTCTTGTGATTGACCATCGCCGCCAGGGTGGTGGACTTGCCTGATCCGGTGGGGCCGGTCACCAGAATCAGGCCGCGCGGCAATTCCGCCAACTGACGAAACACCGCCGGACAATTCAGATCTTCCAGCGACTGAATCAGGCTGGGCACATTGCGAAACGCCGCGCCGGCGCCGCGATCATGGGTAAAGGCATTGACACGAAAGCGCGCCAAGCCCGGAATATCGAAGGAGAAATCCACCTCGAAAAACTCGTCATAAGTCTTTCGCTGCTTGTCGTTCATGATGTCGTAGATCATGGCGTGCACCTGCTTGTGCGGCATGGGCGGCAGGTTGATGCGCTTCATGTCACCGTCGACGCGAATCATGGGTTCGACACCGGCGGAGATGTGCAAGTCCGATGCGCCGTTCTTGACCGCGAAGGTGAGAAGCTGGGCAATATCCATGATCGGGGCCTTTGGGCCTTGTGTTTTCAACGGACAGTATCGATTCTCCCCATACCAAGCAACCGCCCCGAAAACACCTTGCCCGAGCCAGCATCCCATTTGCGGCTGATTCACTCCAGAATCGAACGCGCCTGCGCCGCCAGCGGGCGCGATGCGCGGCAAATTTCGCTGCTCGCCGTCTCCAAGCGACAGAACGCCGAACGCATGCGCGCACTGGCTGAGTTTGGGCAACTCGATTTTGGCGAAAACCTGCTGCCGGAGGCGCTGAGCAAACAACAGACCTTGGCCGACCTGGCACTGAACTGGCACTTCATCGGCGCCCTGCAATCGAACAAGACGCGCTCGGTGGCGAATCATTTCTCCTGGGTTCACAGCGTGGATCGGCTGCGCATCGCCGAGCGCCTGTCCGCCCAGCGCGACCCTGATCTGCCGGCCTTGAATGTGTGCGTTCAAGTCAACATTTCGGCCGAGTCGAGCAAGTCCGGCTGTGCGCCGGATCAATGCCTTGCGCTGTGCAAGGCCGTTGCCGAGCTGCCGAACCTGAAGCTGCGCGGATTGATGACGATTCCAGCGCCGAGTGATCCACCCGACCCCGCACCGTTTCAGGCATTGCACCAACTGTTTGCGCAATGCCGAGCGCAAGGGCTGCCAATGGATACGGTTTCCGCCGGCATGTCTGCGGACCTGGAAGTGGCGATTGCCCATGGCGCCAATCTGATTCGCGTCGGCACGGCCTTGTTCGGGCCCCGACCGACTTGATCGAGCAAACGCGCATGCAACTTGAATTGGACCGGCGCGCGCGCCACCATGGCGCCGCTCAAAATCTCGACCCGCCAAGCTAATGACACAGAATCAGGCCAAAGCCAAGGCCGCCCGCGCCGCATTGAAATACCTGGTGCCGGACAGCGTGCTGGGTGTCGGCACCGGCTCCACCGTCAACCTGCTGATTGACGCCTTGGCGGATCAGCGACATCAGATCAAGGCTGCGGTGTCCTCATCCGAAGCCAGTACGGCGCGCCTGAAGGCCGTCGGCATCCCGGTTGTGGATCTGGACGGTGCCGGCCGCCTGTCCGTTTATATCGACGGCGCTGACGAGGCCAACCCTGCGCTCGAACTCATCAAGGGCGGCGGCGGCGCACTGACACGGGAAAAAATCGTGGCCGCGGCTTCGGATCAGTTCGTCTGCATCGCCGACGAATCCAAGTTCGTGCAACAACTCGGCGCCTTCCCGCTGCCGATCGAAGTCATCGCCATGGCGCGCCAGATGATCGGTGGCAAGCTTGAATCAATGGGCGCTCAAGCGCGTTGGCGGCAGGGCTTTGTCACTGACAACGGGCACCAGATTCTGGACGTCTCCGGACTGAATCTGAGCGATCCGCGCGCCACCGAGCGCGAACTCAGTCTGATTCCGGGCGTGGTGACGGTCGGATTGTTCGCGCAGCGTCCGGCCGATGTACTGATTCTGGGATCAGCCCACGGCGTGCGCGAAATCAGCGCCAATCAGACTTGAGAAAGCCTCGAAAAACGTAGCGCGCGAAGGCAGATCGTGCACAGAGGCGCGCAGGAAGCGGAGTTTATGCGGGAATAAATGAACATTCCGAGCATCGCATACGCGCAAGCTGCCGAGCGCGGTCGTTTTACGAAGTTTTCTCAGTGACGACGACCGCCGCCGCGACCCCGCCCGTTCTGCGGGCGCTCCTCATTCACGCGCAAGGGCTGACCACGAAAATCCTTGCCGTTGAGTGCGGCGATGGCAGCACGTGCGTGGTGTCCTTCCATCTCGATGAAGCCAAAGCCACGACACTTGCCGCTGAACACATCCATCGGCAGCTTGATCGAACGGACGCGCCCGTGCTCGGAAAACAACTCCGTGAGTTCCTTTTCGGTCGTGTCCAACGGCAGATTACCTGCATAAATTCGTTTCATCGTACTTCCTTCGTCGTGATGATCCGCCAGCATTTGCATCGAAACAGCCGCGCCCGGCGCGCTGATCGGGGTCATTGGACCGTCGCGCCATTGTTGCGCGTCGTGCTGTGATCACAGGCTTTTTGAACGCCTGCGGCGGTTGTTTTGAGCCGCCGCATTGTCCAACCCGGCGCTCGAAAGGGCGCAGAGTATAACCGCTCGCAAGACAAGCCATTGGCCTGGCCGATCACCGGCACCGATCACGATATGATGCGATCCCGATCAGCTGCGCCCCAGGAGTCAAGCATGTTCCCAATTCGACGCGCCCCTTGGGTGCCCATCATCGCCATCGGCTTACTCGGCCTGAGCGTGCAAGCGCAGGGCAACGATGCCATGGAAGCCATCAAGAAGGCCGCCAGCAAACAGGCGCAGGGCAAGATGGCGCAAACCCTCAACCTGCCAACCGCCGCGCCCGAAGGCGCCAAGGTGTACATCATCGAGCCCAAAGCCGGCGCCACCGTCAGCAGTCCGGTGAAAATCGTGTTCGGCCTTCACGGCATGGGTGTGGCCCCGGCCGGCGTGCAGAACGACAACACCGGCCACCATCATCTGCTGATCGACGACCCGCAGGTCAACCTCAGCCAGCCCTTGCCGGCATCCGAGCAGGTGGTCCACTTTGGCGGCGGCCAGACGCAAACCGAGGTCGAACTCTCGCCCGGCAAACACAAGATTCAGCTCATCCTGGCGGACTGGAAGCATCAGTCCTTCAACCCACCGCTGATGTCGCAGAAGATTTCCATCACGGTGGAATAAATCCAACACCAAGGCAAGACAACACTATGAAGATCGAAGGGAGTACTTTTCTGGTCACCGGTGGCGCATCCGGCTTGGGTGAAGCCGCCGTGCGTCGCCTGGCGGGCGTTGGCGCCAATGTCATCATCGCGGACCTGAATGATGCGCGTGGAAATGCATTGGCGGCCGAATTGGGCCATTGCGTCCGATTCTCGCGCGCCGATGTCGCCAGCGAATCGGACGCACAAGCCGCAGTGGACCTGGCGGTGCAAAGCTTTGGCGCCATCCATGGCGTGGTCAACTGCGCCGGCATTGGCACGCCACAGAAAGTGCTCACCAAAGAGGGCCCGCAACCGCTGGCCAATTTCGCGCGCATCGTCAACATCAATCTGATCGGCAGCTTCAACGTGCTGCGCCTGGCCGCCGACGCCATGAGCAAACAGGACGCCAATGATGGAGGCGAACGCGGCGTGGTGATCAATACCGCCAGCGTGGCGGCGTTTGACGGCCAGATCGGACAACCCGCTTACGCCGCCTCCAAAGCCGGCGTGGTTGGCATGACTCTGCCAATTGCACGCGAGTTCGCGCGCTGGGGCATTCGCGTGGTCACCATTGCCCCGGGCCTGTTTGAAACACCGATGATGGTCTCGTTGCCGGAAGCCGCGCGTGAGTCACTGGGTCGTAGCGTGCCCTTCCCCGCACGCCTGGGCCGGCCCGATGAGTTCGCGCTGCTGGTGGATCAGATCGTGCAAAACCCCATGCTCAACGGCGAAACCATCCGCCTGGACGGCGCAATCCGGATGGCGCCTAAATGATCTGACGTCGCGGCGCAGTACGCGTTATCACGACCGACATCGTGATAGCGCAATCGACCCCAAGGAGATTGCTTCATCGTTGATTCGCAATGACGCAATCACCGTCATCGTGAACCGCGAAGCGGTGTGGCGATCTCCTGGATTCGGGCAGGTTGCCTCATGCACCGCTGGCCCATCCTTGCAAAGTAGATGCGGGGTGGCCCACGGTCGCCGCCATTGATTGAGAACAAATCCCCGAAGGCGGGCACGGTCCGCCCTGCCCCTTAAGCCACGCTCACCTGATCACCGTCCGACTCACCGGTGGATGGCCGCAGGTGCGCAATCACCGCGTCGGCAAACGCATCCGGTCGCTCGCATTGCATGAAATGCCCGGCGCCGTCGAAGCAGCACAGGTCCAGTCCGTTTGGAAAGTGCTTTTCCTGTCGGTCGAACATTTCCGGACCGATGCAGCCGTCATTCGTGCCGTAGATGATGCGCGCGGGCACCGGTACCGGCTTCATCGCCGCCCCCCAGATACCCGGTGTCGCCAGACGCGGCAACGCACGGTAATAGGCCAATGCGGCGCGCAGCCTTGCCGGTTCGGCGAATCCGGACTTGAGTGGCGCCAAATCAGCCGCACTGAACGCCCAGCCTGGGGACCAGTCGCGGATCAGGTTCTCAATCCACGCGAAATCATCCTTGGGCAGGGTGCGCTCGGGCCATGCGGGGGTCTGAAACTTGTAGATGTAATGCGAACGCTTGAGCTGTGCCTTGGATGGCCGCAGCAGGAACCGGCGCATGTGCGGCACCGCCGCAGTGACGATGCGCGATATCCGATCCGGTCGCAAACTGGCCGCAACATAGGTGGCCAGCGCGCCCCAATCATGACCGACCACGAAGGCCTGCTCACGATCAAAATGTTCGATCAGCGCCAGCACGTCGCGCCCCAGGGCCAGCATGGAATAGTCACCGTCCGGCGCCAGACCGCTGGGCGCGTAACCGCGCATGAAGGGCGCCACGGCGTAAAACCCCGCCTGCGAAAGGCGCGACAACACCGGCACGAAGCTCCAGGCGGTATCGGGAAACCCATGCATGCAAAGCACCAGCGGCGCAGCCGGATCGCCGGCCTGCAAATAGGCGAAATCCAGCCCGTTGGCGTGAATATTCTGAATGGCGGAAGCATCCGTCATGGCAACGACTCGGCTCAAAGCGAACGGCTATTGTAAGTCCGCCGAACGCAGGCGACCACGGCAGAGATCAAGGCGCCATTGGCTGATGTCAACGGCTGCTCATGCGCAAATCACGCGACCGGCAATTTGCACAGGGCCGTCGCCACCGCCGCCAAGGCAGGTTTTGACGGTTCGAGAACATTGCTTGCGATGCGCCACTGCCACGGTCGTCCGAGAACGGCGCCGACAACTCGGCGCTGCTTTCGAGCCGCACTCAGCCCGAATGACGCTTGGCGCTGGTTCTCAAGCGCAGTGCATTGAGTCGGATGAAGCCTTCGGCGTCTTTTTGATCGTAAGCGCCTCTATCGTCACGAGAAAGGCGCCGGCGACACGGTGCTTCGTATCCGCAGCGCGGATACGAACGGGTGCGGGAGCCGGCGCCGCTTTCGAGCCGCGCTCAGCCCGAATGACGCTTGGCGCTGGTTCTCAAGCGCAGGGCGTTGAGTCGGATGAAGCCTTCAGCGTCCTTTTGATCGTAAGCGCCTCGGTCGTCACGAGAAAGGCGCCGGCGACACGGTGCTTCGTATCCGCAGCGCGGATACGAATGGGTGCGGGAGCCGGCGCTGCTTTCGAGCCGCGCTCAGCCCGAATGACGCTTGGCGTTGGTTCTCAAGCGCAGTGCATTGAGTCGAATGAAGCCTTCGGCGTCCTTTTGATCGTAAGCGCCTCGGTCGTCACGAGAAAGGCGCCGGCGACACGGTGCTTCGTATCCGCAGCGCGGATACGAATGGGTGCGGGAGCCGGCGCTGCTTTCGAGCCGCGCTCAGCCCGAATGCCGTTTGGCGCTGGTTCGCAGACGCAGGGCGTTGAGTCGGATGAAGCCCTCGGCGTCTTTCTGATCGTAAGCGCCTCTGTCGTCCTCGAAAGTAGACAGATTTTCGTCGAACAGTGAGCGGTCAGAACGCCGTCCGGCGTTGTAGACCCCGCCCTTGTAGAGCTTGAGCTTGACCTCGCCGCTGACGTTTTTCTGTGTCTCATCGATCAGCGCCTGCAGCGCCTGACGCTCGGCGGAGAACCAGTAGCCGTTGTAGATCAGCTTGGCGTAGCGCGGCATGATCTCGTCTTTCAGGTGCGCCTCCTCGCGATCCAGAGTGATCGACTCGATGGCGCGGTGTGCCTTGAGCAGCAAGGTGCCGCCGGGGGTTTCGTAACAGCCGCGCGACTTCATACCGACATAGCGGTTCTCGACGATATCGAGCCGGCCGATGCCGTGTTTGCCGGCCAGCGCGTTCAAGCGGTCCAGCACGCCGAAGGGGCTGAGCTTTTCGCCGTTGACCGACACCGCATCACCGCGTTCGAAGCCGATGGTGATGACCTCGGCCTCGTCCGGCGCATCTTCCGGATTGACCGTCATGCGCCAGATATCGTCCGGCGGTGTCCACCAGGGATCTTCCAGACCGCCGCCTTCGTAGCTGATGTGCAGGGCGTTGGCGTCCATGGAGTAAGGACTGCCGCCGCCCGGATTCTTGGCGATGGGAATGCCGTGCTTCTCGGCGTAGGCGAGCAGCTTTTCACGCGAGTTCAGATCCCATTCGCGCCAGGGGGCGATGATCTTCACCTCCGGCCACAGCGCGTAGGCGCCCAGCTCGAATCGCACCTGATCGTTGCCCTTGCCGGTGGCGCCGTGCGCCAGCGCATCGCAGCCGGTCTGGCGCGCGATCTCCACCTGACGCTTGGCGATCAATGGTCGCGCGATGCTGGTTCCCAGCAGATACTCGCCCTCGTAGATGGCGTTGGCGCGAAACATCGGAAACACGAAGTCGCGCACGAATTCTTCGCGCAGATCGTCGATGAAGATTTCCTTCACGCCCAGCGCCTGCGCCTTGGGCCGTACAGGCTCCAGCTCTTCGCCCTGACCAACGTCGGCGGTAAAGGTCACCACCTCGCAGTCATAAGTATCTTGCAGCCATTTGAGAATGACCGAGGTGTCCAGGCCGCCGGAATAGGCCAGCGCCACTTTGCGGGGTTTGCTCATCTTGCTTCTTGCATGCGATGGGCCGCGAATTATAGGTCTGAATCGGTCTGACAGGCTGTTCGGTGGGGGTGGCCCAGGGTCATCGGCTATAGTGCGCGGCCCATGCAAGAAACAAACAATGAGCCGCGCGTCGGCCAGCGCTTTCGCGGATTCCTGCCGGTGGTGGTGGATGTGGAGACCGGGGGCTTCAACGATCAGACCGATGCCTTGTTGGAGGTGGCGGCGGTGATTCTGGGGGTTGACGCCGACGGCCAGCTACAACGCCGCGAAACCGTGTTTGCGCACGTAGAGCCGTTTGAGGGCGCCAACATCGAAAAGGCCTCGATGGAGGTCAACGGCATCCGTCTGGACAATCCGCTGCGCCTGGCCAAACCCGAACCCGAGGCGCTGGCGCACGTGTTCAAGCCCATCCGGCGCGCGGTATCCGAACAAGGCTGCACGCGTGCGATTCTGGTGGGCCACAACGCGCATTTCGATCTGGGCTTCATCAACGCGGCGATTGCGCGCCACAACATCAAGCGCAGCCCGTTTCACCCCTTTTCCTGTTTCGACACGGTCACGCTGGCCGGCGCCGCCCTGGGCCAAACCGTGCTGGCCAAGGCGCTGCAGGTCGCAGATCTGGGCTATGACGCCAATCAGGCGCATTCGGCGATTTATGACGCGGAAAAAACTGCGGACCTGTTCTGTTTGTTGGTGAACCGGATCGGTCGCATAGCAACTGACGCGCCGTAAACCGCGACCATGCGGCGGCTGCTCAAACTGCTGCTGTTGGTTGCCGTAGCGCTGGCGCTAGCAGCTGGGTTGGTGAAATACCGTTATGGCGGCGGCGCGGATTTTCCTGATCGCAGCACGGCGGCGCGGCTGCACGCCAGCGCATTGGAGATCGTGACGGAACTGGATGATCCGCCCGGAAATATCGCCGTTTCCAGCCACGGACGTGTATTCGTCAGTCTGCATCCGTGGGCGCGACCCGAGATGGCGGTGGTGGAAATCGTTGACGGCCACCCCACCCCCTTCCCGGACCAAAGCTTTCTGGATTGCAACGTCGAGCCGAATTGCTTTCGGCAGGTGCTGGGGATTCGTATCGATCGGCAAAACCGGCTGTGGACACTGGATACCGGCAAGCACGGCTGGTATCCACCGCGCTTGCTGGCTTTTGATCTGAACAGCGGCTTGCAGGTTCATGCTTTCGAATTCGGGCCGAATATTGCGCCGCGCGGTTCGCACCTGAATGACCTGCAGGTCAGCGCCGATGGCCTGCACGTGATCATTGCCGACGCCAGCATTCTGCGCCAGCGGCCGGCGCTGATTGTGTACGACGTCCTGGGGCAAACCGCACGACGCGTGCTGGAAAATCACCCGGCGCTCGGCGCCGAGAAGTTCACCCCGGTGGTGCAGCGTCGGCGCATGGAATTGTTTGGTCTGTTCAGTATCCGTCCCGGGGTGGGCTCCATCGCCCTGGACCGCGATGGCCAATGGCTCTACTTGGCGCCGCCCACCAATCTTCAGCTCTACCGATTGCGACTGTCAGACCTGCTCGACCCGTCCATGCAAGCCACCGCGCTGGCCGGACGGGTGCAAAGCTATGCCGCCAAGACGATGTCAGCCGGCATCAGCACCGACGACCAGGGGCGCATCTATCTGACCGATTTCGAACACAGCGCGATCACCATGCTGTCATCCGACCGCGCGCTGGAAACGCTGATTCAGGACGCCACGCAACTGCGGTGGCCCAACGGCCTGAGTTTTGGCCCGGACGGTGATCTGTATGTCACCGCTTCGGCCCTGCATCAGGTCCTGGGACGCAGCGATGACCACATTCGCGCCAAGGCGCCGTTCGCGGTGCTGCGCCTCAAAGCGCCCGGTCGCGCGCATCCGGGACACTGACCACGACCACGCTTGGCGGTAGCGTCGCACGCGATCCACGCCGGGCAGACCGTCATGTATTCGTCATTGATCCTTCATACCAATTCAACACCAGAGACATACAGTGCGTCCAATGAAATTGGCGCCATCAAGTATGTCCTGCGTACTGGAAGTATCCGCAACCACCGCTCAAACCCCGCGCTTTGACGTCTGCTTCGCGCAAACCGATGCCGAAGTGCGTGAATCCCAGGGCTTGCGTTATCGCATCTTTGCCGACGAACTCGGCGCCAGCATCAAAGGCGGCGAAGCCGGCCTGGATCAGGACCGATTCGATCCCTGGTGCAAACACCTGCTGGTGCGCGACACACGCAATGGTCGCATCATCGCCTGCACCCGCATCCTGACCGACCGCAACGCCCGATGCGCCGGCGGCTTTTACTCCGCAGGCGAATTCGACCTGGCGATGGTCGACAGCCTTCCGGGCCGGGTGATGGAGATCGGCCGCACTTGCGTTGATTCGGACTATCGCAGTGGCGCGGTCATCGCCACCCTCTGGCAAGGCATTGCGGCCTACATCACTGCCGAAGGCTATGATTATCTGTTCGGCTGCGCCAGTATCGGACTGGAGGATGGCGGCGCCCAGGCACATGCCATTCTGGAACAGATCCGCCGGCGTTATCTGGCGCCGAGCTATCAGCATGTGCAACCGCTGTATCCGCTGCCGGCCGCGGACGCGCGCCCAGCGCAAAAGGTGAAGATGCCGCCGCTGTTGAAGGCCTACGTCAGCCTGGGCGCCAAAGCCTGTGGCGAGCCCTATTGGGATCGCGCATTCAACTGCGCGGACGTGTTCATGCTGCTCAACGTCAGCGATCTGAATCCGCGTTATGCTCGGCACTTTATGGGACGCACGTCCGCTTCCGAGCCTGCCATTGCCGGTCACGCCTGATACTCGAAACCACAAGGCCGTCGCTTCACATCAAAGCCTGACAGGCTGGCGCAAGGCGCTGCGTACGCTGCGCCTGGGCGCGCACATCGTCTACGGCTTGCTGCTGGCGATGCGGATCAAACTGAATCCGCGTCAGTCGCCCGAAGCGCTCAGCAGCGTCTGGTTCGGCGGCCTGCTGGACGTTCTGCAACTGCGCGTCACCGTGCGGGGTCAGCCCATTGAAGGTGCCCGCCTGATGGTCGCCAATCACATTTCCTGGCTGGATATCCCGGTCATTGGCGCGCAAGTCGGCACCCGCTTCATCTCCAAGGCCGATGTGGCGCAATGGCCGGTTGCGGGCTGGCTGGCCACCGCCGCCGGCACCTTTTACCTGCATCGCGGCAAAGGCGGCACCCGTCCACTGACCGATGCGCTGGTCAAACACCTAAGGCAAGGCGGGTCGGCGGTACTGTTCCCCGAAGGCACCACCACCGACGGTCGCGGCGTGCGCACATTTCACGCGCGCATGTTTGCCGCCGCAGTGGAATCGGCGCAGCCGGTACAGCCGATTGCGATTCGCTATCCGCCGACCGCCGACGGCAGCCAGCCGGCACCGTTTATCGACGATGATCATTTCCTCGCCCACGTGCGTCGTTTGCTGCGCCATGAGGAACTGCAAGTGGAAATCATTTTCTGCGAGCCGATCCGAACCGAAGGAGCAACCCGGGAATCCGTGGCCAAAACCGCCCGCGCAAGTGTTGTGAACGCGCTGGGCATGGAGTGCAACAAAGCAGCGGCGCGCACATCGCCCCAAGCGGATACCACACAGCCACAGCTTGATAAAATCAGCGCCTGATTCTTCCGCACCCGGGTTTTCATGAGCGTCACGTCGCAGGCCAAACCAAAACCGCTGATTGCCGGCGTCAAGTTGCGCGGCGCAGACAAGATGGCGCGCATTCCGGTGAAGGTGGAACCCACCCAGCATCTGCCACGCAAGCCCAATTGGATTCGCGCACGCGCCGGAAACGCGGCGGAAGTGGGTCGCATCAAATCGGTTCTCAGAGAACAGGGGCTGCACACGGTGTGCGAGGAGGCCAGCTGCCCGAACCTGTCCGAATGCTTTGGCAAGGGCACCGCCACCTTCATGATCATGGGCGATATCTGCACCCGGCGCTGCCCGTTTTGCGATGTCGCGCACGGTCGCCCGAAACCGCTGGATACGGATGAACCGCGCAAGCTGGCGCAAACCATCGCGGCCATGGGATTGCGTTACGTGGTGATCACCAGCGTGGACCGGGACGATCTCAAAGACGGTGGCGCGGCGCATTTCACCGACTGCATCCGCCAGGCGCGCATCGCCTCGCCGAGCCTGAAGATCGAAGTATTGGTGCCGGACTTTCGCGGGCGCATGGATCCGGCGCTGGAAATTTTCCGCCATCAGCCGCCGGATGTGTTCAATCACAACCTGGAAACCGTGCCGCGACTTTATCGACAAGCGCGGCCCGGCTCGGACTACGAATGGTCGCTGGATTTGCTGGAACGCTTCAAGGCCTTGCACCCTGAGGTACCCACCAAGTCCGGCCTGATGCTGGGACTGGGGGAACAGATGCCCGAAATCGAGCAGGTGATGCTGGATTTGCGCGCGCACCAGGTGGACATGCTGACCCTGGGTCAGTATCTGCAACCCTCACGCAATCACCTGCCGGTATCGCGCTTTGTGCACCCCGATGAGTTTGAACAGCTACGCGTGACCGGCGAGAAAATGGGCTTTGCGCACGTAGCCAGCGGCCCCATGGTGCGTTCCAGCTATCACGCCGATGCGCAGGCCGACGGCGTCGTCAAGGCCTGATCGCGTCAAACGGAGAACGAGGAACCGCAGCCGCAGGTGGTGCTGGCGTTGGGGTTGCGAATGACGAACTGCGCGCCTTCGACGGATTCCTTGTAGTCGATCTCCGCGCCGGTGAGGTATTGCATGCTCATCGGGTCGATCACCAGTCGAACGCCCTGATTTTCCACCAGCGCGTCATCTTCTTCGGCGGCCTTGTCGAAGCGAAAACCGTACTGAAAACCCGAGCAGCCGCCGCCGGTGATGAACACCCGCAGGACCTGATCCGGGTCGGTTTCTTCCTGCAGCAGCGTTCTGACCTTGATGGCCGCTGCGTCGGTGAATTCGAGTTCGGTTTCTTCGCTGATTTGCATATCCATATCAACAGACCTCAAGTGATGAGCTGATTGCGGCGCGCTTCGCCCACTTCGACCACGTTGGCGCCGCCGGGTTGCGATTGATCGGCCAGTGCCGGGGGCGCCTCGGTGGCGGACTCGTGCAGCAGTTGGCCATTGACCTGGGCGCCGGGCTGCATTTCCAGCACCTTGTAATAGACATTACCGGTGATGCGTGCCTTGGGCGCCAAGGTGACCTTGCCCGCGGCGTGCAGATTGCCCTTGATCTGACCGTTCACCGTTACCTTGGGGACGCTGATGTCGCCTTCAATATGGCCGCTTTCGGAAATCGACAAAAAGGCGTCCACTTCGGCTTCGGCCATCACGCGGCCCTTGATGTGGCCGTCAACGTGCAAGCCGCCGGCAAAAACCACGTCGCCGCGGATTTCGGTCTGACTGCCAATCAGCGTATCCACCGAAGACGAGCCACCGCGTGCGGCCGGCTTTGCCGGTTTTTCGTCGTGACCACCCAGTAATTTCATGATGCGTTTTCTCCGACCGCCAGCAGGCGGTCCCAGTCGAATTCGGCCACGGTGCGCACGCCGGCCTTGGGAATAAGCGTAACAGTCAACAAATCCGGCTGGAATCCGTCGGGAAGTTGCAGCTCGCCGCCCAGCTCTTCCTTGTTGCGAATCGAATAGACCAGCGGCGGCGTGTCCGGTTCGAAAATCGTCTTCTGGGTCAGACGCCGAAACTTGCCGTCCGCATGCCCTTTGACTTCCAGCTCGATCACGCCGTCGGCGCGCTTGCCCTGCGTGCTGCTGCGCGTCAGTAACAGGTCAAAGCGCCAACGCCTGGGGTCTTGGGTGGCGGAAAGCCGCAACTGACGAATTCGAATGCCGGATTCACCGGACGGCGGCGAAACCACGTTGCGGTAGAACGCCACCTGCTCGCGCAGTTTGGCGTTTTCGGCTTGCAAGGATGGCAGCGACTGCTCCACGGCGGCACAGGCCTGTTGATTGATCTGCTTTCCCTGTTTAAGAAAGGCAATTTCCGCGCGCAAGTCCTTGGCCTGATCCTTTGCGTCGCCCAGCTCTCTGGACAAGCGGCGCTGTTCGGCGCGCAAATGTTCCAACTCCCCTTTGGCGACCTGAAACTCGCGTGCGGTCGCTTGACGTACTTGCTGATAAAACGCATAAACCCCGGCCGCGCAGGTAGCAACAAGAATCACGACCAGGACAAAACGCAGGCGGCTGCGCTTGCCTTGAACAACGATGCGCGGGGTGTTTGACATCGAGCAGCGCGATCAGGGCGCTAACGGCGTGCCCACCAGACCCAATTCCTCCGGCCGGTTGAACATCAGGTTGAAGCACTGCACGGCCTGCCCCGAGGCGCCCTTGACCAGATTGTCGATCACCACCAGAACAATCGCGGTCTTGCGATCCGGCGCCCGATGCACCGCGATCCGGCACAGATTGCTGCCGCGCACGGATCGCGTTTCCGGGTGCGAACCCGGCGGCATGATGTCGATGAAAGGCTCGCCGCTGTAGCGCGCTTCAAACAGGTGCTGCAAGTCCGCCGCATCGTCCTTCAACTGCGCATAAATCGTCGAATGAATGCCGCGCGCCAACGGCAACAGGTGCGGCACGAAGTTGAGCGACACCGGCGCTTCTGCAATGTCGCTCAAACCCTGCTCGATTTCCGGCAGGTGCCGATGGCCGGCGACACCGTAGGCCTTGAACGAGTCCGTCACCTCGCAAAACATCGAACCCAGCTTGAGCTCGCGTCCGGCGCCGGTGACGCCGGATTTGCAGTCCGCGATGATGCCGCTGGTTTCAATCACGCCCGCCTCCAGCAAGGGCATCAGGCCGAGCTGGACCGAGGTCGGATAACAGCCGGGGCAGGCCACCAGACGCGCTTTGGAAACGTCCATCCGATTCCATTCCGGCAAGCCGTAAACCGCTTCCTGCAGCAGATCAAAGGCGGTGTGGCTGTGCTTGTACCAGCGCTGAAACTGCGCTCGATCACGCAGCCGAAAATCAGCCGACAGATCAATCACGCGCACGCCTTTCTCGATCAGCGCCGGCGCCATCTGCATGGCGGTGCCGTGCGGGGTGGCGAAAAATACCGCGTCACACGCAGCCAGCCGACTGCCTTCGGGCGGCTCGAATACCGCATTGGTCAATCCACGAAGCTGCGGAAATAGCGCATCCGCGCGACGACCAGCCTCTTGCCTGGAGGTCAACACCTCCACCGAAACCTCATCGTGCGTTGAAAGCAAGCGCAGTAATTCGACGCCGGTATAGCCGGTGCCACCAACAATGCCGACCTTGATCATGATTCGCGGTCCGTCAGCTCAAAGGGCGCGCATGATAGGACGCCTGCCGGCTCAGGCAAAATTCGGTCACGTCCCTGACCCCGCTACACATGTATCTCTGGATCAAAGCCCTGCACGTCATCTTCATGGTGACCTGGTTCGCCGGACTGTTCTATCTGCCGCGCCTGTTCATCTACCACCTGCAAGCGCAAGGCGATGCCGAGCACCAGCGTTTCTGCCTGATGGAGAAGCGCCTGTACGGCATCATGAGCATCGGCATGCTGCTGACCTGGGCATTCGGCATCGCTTTGTTGTGGCTCAACCCTGGCTTTCTGCAAATGGGCTGGCTGCACGCAAAACTGGCCCTGGTGGTGGCGCTTTCCGCCTTTCACGGCTGGCTGAAGCTGCAAATGCGCAGCTTTGCGATGCGCGCCAATCCGCATTCGGACCGGTTCTGGCGCTGGGCCAACGAAGCGCCGGTGCTGGTGTTGTTCGGCGCGGTGATTCTGGTGATCGTCAAACCTTTTTAATCGCTCGATTCGATGATAGCCTCTAGTTAAAGCTGTTTGTCAGATTCGGCAAGTCATCGCGCTGTGGGGAAACCATTTTCAGTGCTTGATCGCGCAATGATGGCTGTTCAAAACTAGCGTCCGTGGGGAAAGATCGGGGGGATCATGAGCCGGGACAAAAAAGTCGTCGCCTTTCCGGGCACCGGCCGGCTGGCCGGCAATCAACATCCTTCGAAGGATTTGCCGGCTTGTGTGCTCGCCCTGCGCGCCAGCACCACGCCGCTGGTGATGGAGCAGTTGCAGGCGATGTTCGACGAGGCGGACGATGCCCTGTTTGAAATGTCCGAAGGCCCCAGCACGGACCGGGACCGGCGCGCCTATTTCGACGCCATGCGTCACCTGCGCCTGAACCGGGCGAAGATGACCGAGTCCTTCGAGCAGGCCTGGTTGCTGGGCTTTGAAGCGGACCCGCGTCCGCTCAAGTTGCAGCAAAGCGTTGATGATGTCGATCTGAGCCTGCAATCCGAGGATCAGCTGGAAGAGAAAATCGCTCTGGGCAGCGTCAGCGCTCGCGCCGAATCGATGTACAAGCACTTGTTGTGGGACATCGGCCAGCGGCTGCTGAACCTGCCGCCCAAAGTATCCAAACAAGCCTTGTCACCACAGCATCTGGGACAGGCGTTTCAAAGTTGCCAGCGCGCGATTCAGATTGATCTTCGCATTCGGCTGATTCTGTACAAACTGTTCGAACGCATCGCGGTCGCGCGCATGGGCGATGTCTACGCGCTGGCGATTCGGGTGCTGAACGATCATCAAATCGCGGCCCCGCAACCCAGGACCGTCGCCGAGCGCGAACGCCGCGCCAAAGCCCGCCTGGCTGGCGAATCGGTGAATCCAGCAGAGCTGGAAACGATCAAGAAAATGCTGATGAGCGCACCGCATCGGCTGGCGCGCTACTGGGCGGATCGCTACACCCCGCAGCACTCACATCAGGCCTTGCCGATCGATCGGCTGTCGCTCGTCGATCAGTTGCTGCAGGATTTGATTCCCGAATCCACCAATAGTCAGCTGTTTCAGCTGGCGGTCGAGCATTTGCGCAATCCGCTCGCCAGAGTGGCAATGGCGGACGACCGATTTTTCCAAACCGCGGATCACCCGGCACGCGCGCTGATTGACGAGGCCGCTGCGGTGCTGGTGGAAGCACGCCTCAAATCCGGCAGTCATGCGGGATCAGTGACCTCAAAGTTGCAGGATATTGCCAACCAGATCGATCGACTGTTGTCGACCACCGCTGGCGACGCGCAATCCGGCCTCAAGCGCGCAGACCTGGCTCGCTTTCTGGATCACTATCGGGCACTGACCAGTGCCCGCCGCAGCGCCACGGTCGAACGCGTGCGCCGACGCGTGGCCGAGGTGTTGTCGCAGTCCGTGGCGTCACGACAGATTCCGGCCTCCACCGAGTCCGCCTTGTTACTGGCTTTGGCGCCGGTGCTGCGCATGAATCTGCTCAAGTATGGCCCGGCTTCGGCGCAGTGGAGTGAAGTGGTGGACGCCCTGGATCAACTGCTGCAACGGCTGGATCGCGCCGAACGGGCACCGCCAGACCATGACTGGGAAAAAACCCTGGCCCGCGTCAAACACCTGTTGCGTCAGGCGGGCATGCGCGAATCCAGAATCGCCGAAGTTGCCGAAACGCTGGATCAGAGCTACTCACGACACAACGGTGCCGGATCCGGGCACTTCGTCGATGCCGAACAGCTTGCCACTGCGGCACGGCGCGTCGGGAAAAAAAGCAGCGGTGCTGACGCAGCAGCGGCACCGCCACCGGATAGCTACCGGCGCATCAGCGCTGACGAGTGTGATGCCTTGTGCCAAATCATGCGCCCCGGTGCCTACTTCTCGATTCTGGACAAGAAACGCGCATACACACGCTGGCTGCGGGTGTGGAATGTCTATCCAGACCCGCAGTACGTGGCGTTCGCCGCGCTCGACGACTACCCGGTGCTTACACTGCCGATGTCGCGCATCGTCGACGAGCTGGCGACCGGCGAAATCACGCCGTGCGACCCGCTGGAGACCGCCAAGGCGAGCTGATCAAGCCTCGCCCTGCAACTCACCGGTGGCGGTCTGCACATAGTTCTGCAGGCCCATGCGCTCGATCAGGCCAAGCTGCTCCTCAATCCAGTCGATGTGCTCTTCCTCGCTCTCCTGGATTTCCACCAGTAACTCGCGGGTCACGTAATCACGCACCTGTTCGCAATAGGCGATGGCGTCCTTGTACATGGGGTGCGCGGCTAGCTCACGCTTGAGGTCGCATTCCAGGATCTCCTTTACGTCCTCCCCGATATAAAGCTTGTCCAGATCCTGCAGGTTGGGCAGGCCTTCCAGAAACAGAATCCGTTCGATGAGCTTGTCGGCGTGCTTCATCTCGTCAATGGATTCTTCGTACTCGTGCTTGCCCAGGCTGCGCATGCCCCAGTTGTTCAGCATCCGCGCGTGCAGGAAATACTGGTTGACCGAGGTCAGCTCATTTCGAAGCGCCAGGTTCAGGTGCTCGATCACTTTGGGATCACCGCGCATGTTCGTTCTCCGCGACTATGGATGAAGGCCGCGAATTATACCGCCAGTGACTCCCACTGTCGAGGTTAACTCCTTGATATTCAAGGAGGTTTAAATCATTTTGCGTGCGATTCTCAGACGCATCTAAGCACTGACCGCAGCGCCGGCAACCGACAGCTGCGACAGCGGAATGGGCGCGCCGTCATTCAAGGACGCCGCCAGCACCTCACGCGCGGCAGGAACGCATTTGCCGCAGCCACTGCCAAGGCCGGTCTCACGCGCCAGGTCACGCACCGTGCAGGCGCCGTTGGCCACCGCACGGCGAATGCGTTTGTCACTGACAGCCTTGCAGATACAAATGTACATGGCCAGAATCGTAAAGTTAAATAAGAACGATTGTCAATAACAATTCTGCCGGTGGCGCGGCCCGACCGATGGATGGTCTTAGAAGGCGTAACGCAATCCCAGCTGGAAGCTTTGTGGCTTGCCCGGTCGCGCGCCGAACGGTCGCCGCGAGACGATGTATTCGCGATCCAGCAGATTGTCCGCGCGCGCCATCACGCTGAAATGGGCGTTGAAATCCCAGCGTCCGGACAGGTCCAGCACGGTGAAAGAATCACTGCCGGTGCCATTCGGGATGGGACCCTCCCCGGCGCTGTCACGCATGCGCGATTGGTAGCTGACGGACAAGCCGGCCGACCAGTTGGCCATGTCCCAACCGATCCGCGCGTTGGCGCGATGCTCCGGCAGGTACGGCAACTCGAACCCCGGCTCGACCGCGCCCAGCTGACGGTCGGAGGCGGTGAAGGCTGTCTGAAATTCGCTCTGAGTCTGCGTATAGCTCAAGGCCACGGGAAAGCCCATGGCATCACCCAGCTTCAGACGATGCTTGAACGCGAACTCGAAGCCATAGACCTCCACCGCGCCGGCGTTGGTCTGGGTATCCAGATCCGAGCAGCCCACGGAGAACGTACAGATTGCCGTCAGGTTGCTGTAATCGTTGAAAAAGCCGATCAACTCAAAATCACCAAAGGCGGTTTGCGTTCGTCCGCCGGCCTCGTAATTGAGCGCTTCTTCAGGGTCCAGGGACTGGCTGGGGCCAACCGTGGCGGGAGAAAAACCTTCGTGGATGCCGGCAATCAATTGCAGGTTTGGCCGCAACGCATAGTGCACCCCGAACCCGGGCAGGACGACGGTGTAGGCGTTGTCGCTGGCACGGCTGGCCAGACGGTCGGTGAACTCGGCATCCACCCGTTCCACCCGAACGCCGGGCGTCAGGGTCCAGGAGCCAAGCATCCATTGATCCCGCACCCAGGCGGCAACAGCGACGGAGCGGCCGGTGTTGTCGGTGGTGATGGCACGACCACGGCTGGACTCGATCAGCTGCGCATCCACCACCTCAAAGGCAAACTCATCATGCACGCGCTCGACGCGATCACCATGCAGTCGCGCACCCACTTCCAGCTCATGATCCCCACGCCCGGACAGCCGCCAGTTCAGCTTGCCCTGCAAGCCGGATGAGCGAAAGTCGCGATCATTGGTGCCGATCAGCAAATCGTCACCGTCGAAGGTGAGGTTGCTGTCCTCGGCGCCGGTCAGCACGCCGAAGAAAATCCGGTTGGCCGGCGTTTCCGGGTTTTCCAACACCTCGCGCACGTCGATACCGGAAAAGTTGTTGAACTTGCGCCAGGCGCGCGAGAACCGATGGTTGTAGGCGCTGGCGATGAGTTCGCCGCCGAGCCAGTCCTGCTGCCAGTCGGCACGCACGCTGTTCCAGTCCCATTCGAAGCGATCCAGCTTGCTGGCCAGATATCGCCGATGGGGATCGGCGCGGAAATCAGCTTCGGTCAAGCCCAGATAGGTTTCCTGCGAAACCTCGTCGGCGTAGGCCACGCGCAGTTCCAGGATGCCAGCACCCAGCAGCCGACGGCCCTTGAGCATCAGCTCGTTTTTGACAAAGCCGGTGTCGTCGCCGCCGTCCAGATTCTTGAATCCGTCGTGGCCGGCGTGAATGCCTTCGGCCAGCCAACCCGAATCGCCCAGCGGACCGCCGACACGGCCATGCACACGACGGTAGCCATCACTGCCGCCACTGGCCTCGAAAAAACCCTGTTGTTGCGAAGGGACCGGTGCCGACAGCAAATTCACCGCCCCGCCAATGGTTTGCGGCCCTTGCGAGATGGCAGACGGCCCTTTGAAAACCTCCACCCCGGTCATGCGCGCAGTCAAGGGGAAGTAATAAGCCGCCGGTGCCGAATAGGGCGCCGGCCCGAACAACACACCGTCTTCCAGCAAAGTCACTTTCTGACTGCGATCTGAGGATCCGCCGCGCAAGCCGATGTTCGGACGCAAGCCCAGTCCATCCTCCTCGCGGATGTAAATCCCGGGCACCTGATTCAGCACACGGTTGATATCGTCATAGCCAAAGCGCTCCAGCTCCAACTCGTCAATGGCAAAGGCTGACCCACCGATGCTGGGGATATTCGGCGCGCCGCCAACGATGGTGATGGTTTGCATTTCCAGCGGATCACTGACCGCAGCCTGATCCTGTTGTTCAGCCACAGCGTGGGCGGGTAAAACCAGGGCGCACAACAGTGGCGCCAGAAAGACTCGATTCATGTCTATTCGGATCGATTGGCAAGAGTAAGCCGCCGCAGACGCGGCGGATCGGAGGTCGGCGCCGGCAGAATCCAGTTTGCGCGGCCCAGGCCGTCCTCGACCTGCGCCAGATCAACGCGCGGATCAATCATGCGCTGCGCCGGGCGACCGTTGAGGGACACAAGCGAATCCGCATACACCTGCACCGGCCCCAGGCCTTTGGCCTGGAAATCATCGCGAACATGGTGCGCCAGCCGCAGAATCATGTCCGGCTGCGATGACATTTCGCGATATTGCTCGGTGGTGAGATAGGCATGCGGACTGACAAGGTGCGTCAGGCCGTTGTTGTCCACCACGCGATAATCCAGCGCACCTGATTTTTCGCGCAGCATCACCTTCCAGGAATAGCGCATGCCCTGCTCGTTCCAAAGCACCGTTCCGGGATAGAGCCAATGCCTCAAGGGCAGCAGGAATTGCACCGCACAGAAGGCGAGAACACAGATCGTGAACACCCGGGCCAGCGGCGGCAAGGGCAGTGCCCTGCCGTCGGTGTTGCGCGCAACGGCCGCCGGCCACGGTCGCGTGAAGCCCAGGCCGGTAACGCGAAACAAACGACGCGGCCAATCCGGCTCAAAGAAGATCAACACCGACAAGACCATGATGAATGGGAATAAACCGATGTTGAAAAACAGATGCGTGAACAAGTGAAACACCACGATGACCGCGAACGCATACGGGCGTGTCAGCCGCCACAGCATGAAGGCGATAATGAAGGTGTCGAACAGGAACGCAAACCAGGAGAAGGCGAAATGCACCCAGGTTTGCCCCAGAAACGGCCCCAGCAAAGGCAGGCCGGCATGCGACGGCAGCCAGATGTTCAGGGGCTGGGCGTGCAACATCCAGTCCCATTCCAGCTTGGCCAGACCGGCGTAGAAATAAAGCAAGCCGACCTGAAAACGCAGCCACCAGCCTTGCCAGGCGGGCAAGGTGTCAGATCGCAACTTCGGCCTTCGCCAGGCGTCCACCGACCAGGCGCGATGCGGCGACAGGAAGCACAGAATCAGCGCCAGCAGGCTGACGAAGTAGTAGTGATTCAGATAAGTGGTGACATCCATCAACTCGGCATAGGTGAACAGGCACCAGAAGGCGATGATGGACAGCCGATAGAACGCGCCGATGGCGACCAGAAACGCCGCACAGGCGATACCGCCAAACAGCAGATAAAGGCCGCTCTGGTCCGGCACCTGAACCCAGGAAAAACCCCAGTACTTGAAATGAAACTCAGGTGTGACGTAGAGCCGTTCGATCCAGCCCAGCGCCATGAAACGCAGCGCACCAGCGCACATCAGCGCGCCGAACAGAATGCGAAACGCCGCCAGCGCCGCGATGTCGCGCGGCGCCCGGTAATCCCGAATCCGTGCGCAGAGCTTGCGCCGCCAACCCCTAGTCGTTGTCGCCAGCGGCATTGAGCGGTATCCGAAGATTCAATACGGAAGTGACCTCAGCGCGCAGCGTGTCGGTGCTGCGATCGACCAAGCCGTGGAATCTGCAAACCGCGGGTTCACCCGTTCGATTGGCACTGGCATTGACACAGGCGGTGCGGTCGGTGATGCCCGTGATCTCAGCCTCAAAGTCACTGATCTGGGCTTCTGTCGCCAGCGCCGCGTCGATCTCGGCGATGATGCGGGTCGCCAGGTCTTCGCGACCCACACCGCGCAGCAAATCATTCAAGCCCATGCCGGAGGCGCCGCCGGAAAACACATCGCGCAAGGCCCGCAGGTTGTTCTCGATGTGATCCCCCGAGCCGCCGGCAAACCGCGATTCCACCCGCTCCGGGCAGCTCACCGTGGTGCAGGGCGGAATGCCGGTGCCACCGATTCCGGTCGGGCCGGCCAACTTGCGGTCCTTGCCCTCTTTTTCCGCATAAAAGATTGCGACCGAGACCGCATCCAGTGCGTCCTGCGGGCTGTCATAGGTCATGCCGCCGTTGCCTGCATTGGCGAACTCGGCCAGGAAGTTGTCACCACTTGGCTCCCACTCATCGCGCAATTGCGCCGCCACCGCCGCCGCCCGATCGGCAACCCGCGATGCATGCGCGGCACGCAAAGCGCTGGCATCCACCCCCTGATCCGGCGGGCAGCTGGAGTTGTCCACGTCCTCAAACAGCAGATATTCCAATGCGCCCAGACCGGTGCCATCGATCGGTGAGTTGGCGTCTACGCCTTCCGAAGCATAAGCCGCACGGTGAATTCGGCATTGGTTGAGCAAAGGGTAGGCGTAAATCTGATCGCGCAGATCCATCCCGCCTGGCTCGCTGGAACGCGCACCGGGACCAATCTGCAAAACTTCGGCCCGTTGCGCTGGAATCATCGCCGCACGCCAGGCCTGTTGCGCAGCCGCCCGCGCCGCGCTGTCTGCCGGTGCGCCGGCCAAGTCAGATACCCGTGTAGCCAATTGCGCCATGGCCGTGTCGAGATCGCGCAGCGTGGGCAGGATGATGTGATTGCCCAGATCGCTGAGAACCGCGCGACGGGCCTGGTCATCCACCATTGGGTCGCTGTCGCCACCATTGTTGCCCCCCCCACCACCACCACAGGCGGCAAGACTCAAACCCAGAGACAACAGCGCGATGTGCGCAAGGTGTTGATGGCGCATTTTTTTCCTCGTAGATAGATTTACCAAGCCGCGCAGGCTTCGCCGGTCAGGGCACGCGGCACCCACAGGCCTGCACGGAAAGCCGCATCGCTGCTGTCAACGATCAGCCGCTCACCCAGCAGCCCGTGCAGCTCAGTCAAGCGCGTACCGGCGCCATTGGTGGCGCGCAGCCCTTTGATATTCGATTTCACGGTTGACTTCTTAACAAGCTTGGCCCCGAAAGCGAAGGGATTGAGGGTAAGTAAGTGTCCGGCAAGTCACTACAGTGACTCCAGAAACTGCAACAACTGCGCTCTTTGCTGGGCGCTGAAACTTTTGAATGATTCACGCGAGGCTTCCGCCTCGCCGCCGTGCCAGAGAATGGCCTCTTCCAATGACCGGGCGCGACCGTCGTGCATAAAGTGTACCGGTTGACCGGCCACCTCGGCGGCCAACCCCAACCCCCACAACGGCGGCGTACGCCACTCCGAACCCTGGGCTGAACCAATCTGGGAGTCCTCTGCCAGGTCACTGCCCATATCGTGCAACAGAAGATCCGTGTAGGGGAAGATTTTCTGATGGCTCAGCGCGGCGGCGGCACCCACCCCAGTTTGATGGCTCGGCACGTGACAGCTGTCGCAACCGGCTTGCGAAAATAGCCGTTCGCCGTCGATCACGGCCTGTTCGCCGAAATCGCGCCGGGCCGGGACCGCCAGCGTCTGAATATAAAATTCGACACGCCCAAGCAAGACATCGTCAATCTCTGGCGTCCCGCCATTGGGCAAGGCAGCGCAATCGGCCTGCACCGGCGTACAGTTCTCATCCGGGAGCAAGCTGGAGGTGATGCCCAGATCACCGGCGAAGGCGCCAGCGGTTTGTGCAAGAACATCCGGCTGTTCGGCTTTCCAACCGAACCGACCGACACGCTGACCGGAAAGCGTGTTGACCCGCCCCGAAACACCGTCACCGTCGCTGTCGTCAGGGTCAGCCAGGGCACGCAGACGGGATTCCGGGATCGCCTCCAGCAGTCCCATTCCAAACACCTGAGGTGCCGAGCGCGGAGCGGCGGTGACAGCATCATCCAGCGGGCCGTTGCGCAACCCGTCCAGCGTAAATGTCGGACGCCGCAGCGAATACACCGTCCCGTCCGGGTAGACGCCAGCCTGCTCGGTGTATTCCACACGCACACTTGATTCTCTCAAGACACCGGGCAAAGCCACGTCCTGAACCTGCCCGCCATAGTTGACATCAACCACGCCCGGATGCGCCGGTTTGGCTGGCAATCGAATCAACAAACCTGCTGCCTGCTGTGGGTCGGCCGCGCCGCGCCCGTCGCGCAAATGACAGGCGGAACAAGAACGCGCATTGAACAAGGGACCCAAACCATCCCGCGCGGTCGTGCTGTTGCCAGCGGCAACCCAGCTCGCACGAAACAAGGCATTACCAACCTGAAAGGCATTAACCTCTTCGGAGCTTAGCGCCGGAGCGGGGAAACCGAACGCATTGGGCCCACCCATGATGAGCGTGGCGGTGGCACCCGCCCCGCCTGGAAACTGAGAATCGGGATCGCGCCCCGCCCCGGACGAGCCGCCGCCGCAGGCACCGAGCAGCGTCGCCATTGCAATGACCATCCCGATCCGCATCAGCCGCTATTCGGATGTGGGAACCGAAAACCCAAAGCTGACAAAAACCGGCTCCATGGCGGTTCCCACCGCTTCGAGCGCGTCGATCAGCGCGTTTATCCGCGCACGGCCGGCCACGCTGACAATTTCCCGGTCGAACGTGGGCTGCAAAGCTTCAGCGGCGGCCAGGGCCGCGTCAATGGCGTTGCCTAAAGCGTCTGCCTGCGCCTGGTCGCGGAACGCGACCGCATCGCGGATACCGGCGCCGCTCACCACAGAACCGTCACGGCGCGTATAGCGTCCGTCGTACAAATTCTTGATGCCGCGTATGTCTTCCAGATGATCGACGTTGGTATTGTCGGAAAAACAGGAATGTTCTTCCTCCTGACCCAATTCGAGCGCTGGCCGCAGGCGCTCACCACCGGTTTCGAATACGGCCAGGAAATACATGCCGACCAGTGTGTTCTGCAACGCTTGATCCGGGTCGGCCAGAAACTGGGTGCGGAAGTTACCGGCCTGGGCGCCGTCCCACTCGTCCGCAACCTGCCGCAGATTGTCGATCAGCAGGTCGTTGACCGTTGTCAAATATTGACCACGACGATCCGCATTGGCGCGCCCACTTCCGACCAGGTAGTCCGTAAAGGGACGCGCACCCGGTCCGTTGTCATCCAGATCCTGCCCCCACAGCAGAAACTCCAGCGCGTGATACCCGGTGGCAATATTTTTCTCGCCACCGGCTTCGTTCAGCCCTTCCAGGGCAGCCTTGTTGATGGGCTGAGCCGGATCGTTGACGATGCCGGCATCCTCATCGCCGGCCACGTAATCGATATAGAACTCATCCAGCGGCCAAGCGTTGATTAGACCCTCTGGCCCGTTGGCGGGGTTATCGATCGGGCCGTCGTAAAAGCGAAATACCTCGGTTTGCAAATAGCGCGGGCGCGCGGCCAGCCAGGCCTGTCTGGCCGCGTTGAGACTCGCGTCGCTCGGGTTGGCAATCAGCGCTTGCAGTGCGCTGCCCAAGGACTGGGCATCCGCCACCGAATCTGCATACGCGGCTTCGGCAATGTTCGCTACCGTTTCAGCAACTGCCGCACGCACCTCGACTTCGGACCGCGCGCCACCGCCACCGCCACCACAAGCGATGGCGGCAAGTGCCACGGCCAAAATGGCACTCATTTTGAAAAAATGAATCATTCAATCACTCCCTAACCGTTGAATGGTACTACACGTAACCCATATGTGTCGGCTAATGATAATGATTAGCATTTATAATTACAAACGGCAATACGATTCGGCAACCACTCACACGCCCCGGGACCGCCGCCGGCCCGGTTCGCAAACGGTCATCGGCTTGCGGCGCTGCCGCCGATTTTCGCCCCCGGCAGAACTTGAGCGACACGATCGATCAGCGGCTGCAATTCGCTTAGCGCCGCCCGATAGACATCCTTCTTGAACTCCACCACTTCGTTCAAGGGATGCCACCAGTCCACCCAGCGCCAACCGTCGAACTCCGGCTTGTCACCCAGATCGAAGCGCACCCGGCATTCGGTGCCACGCAGACGCAGCACAAACCATTTCTGCTTCTGGCCGATGCAGGTTCGCCCTCGCCGTGCGCGGCGGATGTAACGATTCGGCAAGCGATAACGCAGCCAGCCCGAGGTACAGCCCAGAATATGAACATCGTCCGGAAAAAGGCCAAGCTCTTCGTTCAACTCCCGCCACATGGCCTGCTCCGGCGTTTCCCCACGCTGGATGCCGCCCTGCGGAAACTGCCAGGCCTGCTGACCAATGCGCTTGGCCCAGAGCACCTGGCCCGGGGCGTTAACGACAATAATGCCGACATTGGGGCGGAATCCGTCTGAGTCAATCACGGGCCTGACAAATCAAAGAACTGCCCGGAATTCTTCCACAAGCCAGCCGGAAGCGGCAAACTGCGCGCCCGATTTCTCAAACTGATGCCCGAAACCACCGTGCGACTTGCCGTTTTTGATCTGGACAACACGCTGCTGGCAGGCGACAGCGACTACCTCTGGGGCCGCTTCCTGGTGGATCAGGGCCTGGTGGACGCCGAGCATTACGAACGCGAAAACCGCCGTTTTTACGCAGCCTATGTCGCTGGCACGCTAGATATTCACGCCTTTGCCGAATTCAGCCTCAAGCCATTGACGCAACACCCGCCGTCCACGCTCCATCAATGGCGCGAGGCATTCGTGCGAACCGTCATCAAACCCATCATCGCGCCCCGCGCCGGCGGTTTGTTGACGCAGCACCGCATGCGCGGCGATACGATTCTGATCACCACCGCCACCAATGCCTTCATCACCGGTCCTATCGCCGAACTGCTGGGGGTGGAGAACCTGATTGCGACCCAGCCAGAAATGATCGATGGCCGCTACACCGGCCGCCTCAGCGGCACGCCCAATTTTCAGGACGGCAAGGTGGCCAATCTGTCCGCCTGGCTTGAGCGGCATCCGCCGGTTTCCCACATCAGCTGCTACAGCGACTCGCACAACGACCTGCCGTTGCTGGAAATGGCGGATGCGCCGGTGGCGGTCGACCCGGACGAAAAACTCAAACAGCTGGCCGAACGGCGACAGTGGCCGGTGATCAGCCTGCGATAGCAGATGCCCGCCTCAGATCTGCGCCGGCCAAGGCTCCAGTTCTGGGGCTTGATCAGTGATGTCGGAAATCTTGCCGCGTGCGACTGAGGCGGTGTCGTGCACCCCGATGCCCACGCGGTATACCCGACGCCCCTGCACCGTGGCCTCGTATACCTGTGCGGCGAAACCTTGCGTCAGCAAGCGTTCGCGATAACGTTGCGCGGCCGCCCTTTCATCCAGCGAGACAACCACCAGCGTCCAACCCCGGCTTTGCGCATGCGCTGATGGAACGGCTTCTCCCTGCACGATTCGGACCGAATGATCCACCACGGCGTCGACAGCCTCGGGCGCGGCGTCGGACACCGCTTCGGCACGCGGGGTGAACACCACCGACGGCGGCGGCAGTTCGACGGGTCTGGAGACTGGTGTGCTGCGCGCCAACGGCGCGGTGCGCACCGCCGCAGGCGCGACCGACCCGGCCGGGCGCGACGCCAATACGCGATACGTTTTGCGTTTCGCCACGGGCCTGGCTGCAGGCGGCGCAATGGAAACCGGCACCGGTTTTCGATTCACCCCCACCCCGTCCGCCGCCAGCGGGGCGAGCACGGCGTCCGTGACTTGCGACTGCGCTGTGACCGGCACGCGCGCGCTTGGAACCAATCCCAGCTTCAGCAAATCGGGTTCGGACCGGGCCGCCAGCTGTGGCAAAGGCGCGTTCATATCCACCATCGCCAGACGCGCCTTCAAGGCCGAGCTTGGCAATGCTGCAATCTCATGCGCACCGCTGGCGCGCTCCAGTCGCAGGCAGTCGCCCGGTTTTTCGATCAAAACCAGACGGTTCTGAACACCCAGTTGCGCTTTCACCTGACCGCGAATCAGACACACCAGGTCGACTTGCGCGTCGGTCCGCAACCAGACGTCGGCATCGCGCACGCGCAGACGCAGATTGCCGGTGGTGACCCGCAAATCCGGCGCCGGCCCCTGATTCGGCGCGGTCCCGCGCACGCGCGCGATGCCCTTGTTCAGCCGCGTACGCAAAACATAATCGGGTTTGCCCGCAATCAGTTCGGCGCTGTGAAACAACAGTTCGCTGGCGCCGCCCAAATCAATCTGTGCGCCGGAGGGCAAGCCCAACTGCAGACGCGCATCGCTGCGGGTGCGCACGGCGTCATCGGCATACAACGGCGTGTTCGGACTCAGGCCCAGCGCGGCATTGGCGCCCAGCCGTTCGACGATCCCCTGCATGCGCAGCACTTGCACCGGCATGGATTGCGCAGCCACATTACCCGTCAGAACCAGCAGAAACAGAACCAGAGTCGCCCGGCACGCTGACCGCATATTGATCACCTGAGAAATGAAAGTCGGGCCGAATCATCCCGCAATCCAGGTGAATCTGCATCCGCCGGGCACAAAAAAAGCGGCGTCATTTGTCGACGCCGCTCGTTTTCTTGTTGGCCAGGAATCAGTCGACTTCCAGCACCACCAGCCGCGCACCGTTGTCGTCGCTGCTGGTGGAAACCGCGATGCGCTGACCATCGGGCGACAGGGCAGCGGCGAAGAACTGCTGGGTGACGGTGGCATTCGGCAGTTCGATGATGCCGTCGTCACTGACACGCGTGTCCAATTGGCCGTCCGCAGTGAACACGTAGATCGCCGCATCACCGCCGAAGCGGCCGACGTGGACGCTGCGATCATCATTCAACACCACCATGTCGCGACCGCGTTCTTCGGTGCTGGAGCGGCCCTGGCCTTCGCTCTGGATCGCCTGATTGCCATTCACACCCCAACTGCTGTCCAGCACTCCGTTGCCGACGCGAAAGCTGACCAGGTCCTGCGCATCGGACTCGACGAAGCCCAGGGTCGACGGCGTTCCCGGCAGGGTGGCGCGACCATAGCCGGTGGTTACGATCGAGCCATCACTTTGCGGCTGGGCGGCGTAGGCTTCGGCAAATCCGCCGTCCACCTGGAACGGATTGAACACCGCGATTCCATTTTGCGCCGGGGCAATATCGTCACCAATGCCGGTAAAACCGCTGTCCAGGGTGCCGTCGGCAGTGAGCTGAATCAGGATCACATGGTGGCGATCATCGCCACCGAAATTGGTGTACCCGGTGGCCAGGATCTTGCCGTCCGGCAGAACGACGCCGCGACGCTGATTGTCGGTGCCATTGCCCGGCGAGTTGTAGCTGAAGGCCTGCCCGCCGTTGAATGCGCCGTCAACCGCGCCGCTTGCGGCGTTGAGGCGCGCCACATAGCGATCCCGATCAAAGCGCCCCGATGCCTGTGGCGCCGGCCCGTAACCAAACACCACCACCCGCTCGGCACCACCGCTGCGATCCAGTTGCAGATCGTAAGCCGTGTCCTTCGCAAACCCGTCTCCATCAAAGCCACTGATGCTGTTATAGCTCGGCACCGGCCACGCGCCGTTGGCCGCATCGGGCCACCCGAAAACCACTTCCGCCACGCCGTTGGTACCAAAGCTGGTGTCCTGGGTCCCGTCGCTGTTGAAGCGCAGCAAAACGACGTTTTGACCGTCGGGCCGCGGGGCGGAAACCTGCGCGTTGTCCTCGGCGGTGATCAGCGCGCCACCGTTGCCGTCCTCCACGTGCGCCACCACCATCACGTCACCGTCGGCCAACTCCACCACGGCGAAAGAATTTTCGTTGCCGGAGGCGTTCGAATCGGCAACCGCGAGATTCACCGTGGCGAATCCGCCGGTGCCGAAACTCTGGTCGGGCGTGCCGTCGAAGTTGAAACGGGCAACAACGATCTGTTGATCACCACCGCCGTTGCTGGCACCGGAGGTATAGATCTTGCCGTTGGACGCGTAGCCAATGCCGCGCATGTCATTGAATTGCGTGGTGGTGATGTCGGTGACGACGTTGACTCCGCCACTGGCGCCCCCGTTGCCGTTACCACCCCCGCCACAGGCCGCCAGGCTGGCGCCGATGGCGAACAGCCCCAGCCGAGAAAGTTGAAGTCCCTTTTTCATAATTGCTAATGAGAATGATTGTCAGATGCGTAATGAACTTACGTCAAGCTCGGCGAGCTGTCAACGATCATTCGCGCGCACCGGTCATTCAGCAATCCTGATCAGCCGGTCACACTCGGCAAAATAGATCGCGGCGGTGACTTGGGCGTGGGGCCGCAAGCGCAGCATCAGATTCCGGTACACCAGCAACTGTTGCCGGTACTTTTGCGTGCCGTTTTCCAAATACGTCGCCCGTTGATCCAGCGCAACCGGGTAGGCGGCGGTCTTGTAATCAATCACCCACAGCTGGCCGGCCTCATCTTCAAAGCAACGGTCGATCACCGCCGAGGTCCAGCGTCCATCGGCAAATGCGGACAAGGCGTATTCGGATCGTGCCCAGGGTTTGGGTGAGACCAGCCACCTTCCGGTGTCGCGGGCCAAGGTGCGTTCCAGCAATTGCAGAACGCGATCCACCGCCGGCATCACCAGCGGCTCCGGCATGGCGCGACGTCGCAGGCCGGCGGCCATGGCGGCGCGTCTTGAACGCCCGGCGTCGGCCCAACGCGTCATGCCCTCCTCGCTGATGCGTTGCATCGCCTCGTGATACAGCGTGCCGACCAGCTGCGCGTACAAATCACCTTCATCACGCCGCGGCTCAGGCTCCTCCTGCATCAGCAGTACAGATTCGCTGGGCCGGAACAACCGCGTCTGCCGTGGACGATACAGCCCCTTGTCACGCGGCAAGGTCGCCCCCAAAGGCAGCCGCGGCGCGCTCGGCGGCTGCTCACCGGGCATGGCAATTTTCGGCTCTGGCGCCGTTTGCAGGGCCTGAATGACCGGAGCTTTGATCAAACTGGCAAGCGCATGGGCAAAGCTGCCGCTTTCAAACTGCGGCTCAGACGCGTCGTCCAGGCTGGTGACCAGACTGATTGCGGCGCTGCATCTGGCGCGCGTCACCGCCACGTAAAGCAAACGGCGCACCTCATTGTTGGCGGCGGCCTTGCTCAAATCGTGAACGAATTCGTACGACGCCACGGCCGGGTGATCCCTGGACCATGCCTCGTCCGGCTTCGGCAACAACAAGCGACCCTGCGCTAATTCCAGCAGTTCGATCGCGGGTCGGTCCCCACTGCGTGACTTGGCGTTGGCGGCTGCGATGAACACATGATCGAACTCCAGACCCTTGGCCTTGTGCACCGTCATCAGCTGCACCTGCCCGGCGCGCGGCGCGGCGTAGAGCCGCGCCAGGCGGCGTTGAAGACCACCCAGATCACGGATGCTGCCGCCGCGGGTTTCCTCACGCAGGCACAGCAATGCCTGCTCCACATCTTCCAGTGCCGCCAGGCTGCAAGCCAACGGCCCGTCCAGGGCGCGCCAAACCGCTTCGCATTGATCGGCAAGCACCGCGCATAGCTGTGCGTCCGACTCGCTCGCTCGCAGGGCTTGCATCAGCCGTGACAAGCGCTGGCGAGCGTCTTGATCCAGACGATCAGTCTCTCCCAGTGCCTGTTCGATGCGCTGGCGCCAGTCCAACTGCTGACGACCCAGGGATAAGTCCACCATCTGCTTCCAGGACAGGCCGACGAAGGGCGCACGTAACAGTACTGCCCAGGACAGGTGATCCTGCGGATGCCACAGGGCGCGCGCCAGGGCGATGACATCCCGCACCTCCGGCAAGGCCGCCAATGGGTCCAGATCCTGACAACTGGGCGTCAGACCCCGGGCGCGCAAGGCGCGAACAATGGGTTCCAGACGCGAACGGCTGCGCGCCAGCACGGCCACGCTTTGCTCGGACCGCGCCAGTTCGGCGGCCTGAGCGGCAATGGTCTGGGCCTCATCGGCTTGTTGATGAAACGCCATCACGCGAACGCCACTGTCCGCGCCGCGCGCGCGCATGGCTTGACTGGCGGAAAACGCCACCGCGCCGCGCGCCACATCCGGGCGTGTGTCAAACACGGTCGAAAAGGCCTTGTTGAACCAATCCACCACGGCCGGCTCACTACGAAAGTTGGCGGATAAGCGCAGCCGTTTGAGTGCAAGCGCGCCCAACTGCCCGCGATGCCACAAGTCCAGAAACAGCCGCACCTGGGCATTGCGAAAGGCATAGATCGACTGCTGCGGGTCGCCCACCAGAAACAGCGAGCGACCATCACCAACGCGCCACTCGGCAGTCAATGCCTCGATCAGCCGCAGCTGCACGGCGCTGGTGTCCTGCATCTCGTCCACCAACAGATGGCGCAGCCGCGCATCCGAACGCAAAAGCGCCTCACCCACCTCCTCCGGACCGGGACGCACGGCCTGCAAGGCCGCCAGCGCCAGCTCTGGAAAATCGGTCTGTTGCTGCTCCGCGAACACCACCCGCAGATGCGCCACCAGGCGTCGCAACACCCGCAACCACGCCAGCCGCAAATCCTGCACCTCGGCGGGCAGTGGCGGCAACGGAATGTGCATCAACTCAACCGCCGCCTGGCGCAACGTGTCATCGCCACCCAGCTCGCCCAGCAAGGCTTGAAACTGGCGCGTGTAATCCGCCTTGGCGACAAAACCCTGACGTTTGTCCACCTTCTTGCGAATCTCGCCTTTTACAGTCAACAACAGACCGCAAAGCTGTTGCAGAAGGGCCGCGCGATCGCTTGGCCAATCTTCCAGTTCCGCGGCCCAGGCCAGAACCTCAGACTGTGCCGAGCCTGCCCGAACACAGGCAATCAGGCGAGTTTTTTGATCGGCGTCCAGACTGCGGCTGAATCGTTCGCAAGCGCTGCTCAAAAGACTTTGCAACACCTGTGCGTCCTGCTGCGCCCAGGCTTGCGGATCGGTTTGCGCCGAGTCCAGCAACCATTGATCGCGGCGCGCCAGCAAGGCCGACAGCGGCTCCATCAAGCGGTCAAACCGATTGCCATACAGGCGCAGGATGCGGCTCAAGGCCTGCCGATCCGCAGGCATCAGACTGGCGTCCTCGAGTTCTTCGAACAGACGCAGAATCGCGCGCTCGTACATCGGCCACGCATCATCGCTGGTGCCCAGGCTTCCGCCCAGGCCGGAAAGCACCGGCGCTTGCGCCGCGAGCTGCGCGCAATAGGCGTCGATGGTCAGCGCACACAGGCGCCAGGATTGCGCCTGCAACTGCCAACCCTGTTGCTGATCACGCGCCAGTACCGCCAGCGCCGCTTCACGCATGGCGGCCTCGTGAGCGGTTGCGGATGGCAAACCGGCCTGCGCGTCTTGCAGCGCATCCAGAATCCGTCCGCGAATTTCCGCCGCCGCCTTGCGCGTAAAGGTGATGGCGATGACTTGCTCGGGCTGTTCCACCACCGCCAGAGCGCGCAACATGCGTTGCACCAGAAGTCCGGTCTTGCCCGACCCGGCCGGCGCCATCACCAGCGCGTGATGTTCCAGCGCCAGCGCCTGGACGCGTTGCTCAAGATCCGGTGGCTGGCTCATTCTTCGGTCAGCGGCGCATTGATCAGGGACATCAGCGGCGCATTCGGACTCATCAAGCTGACGGTTTGCGGCGCCGGCGCGAATCCGGCCAGAAACTGCACCGTGGCGTGCTCGATTGCCGCCTGCCACTGCGCCACATCACGCGCCCATTCTTCGGGTTGATCGGCGAGGCGTTCCTGGCACAGCTTGGGCCGCCAGTTGGTCTGGGTGGACAGGCATGGATGGCCTTCCTTGAGGTGGGCGAAACCAATGCCGTCCACGCGCGCAATGTCGGCCATGCTTGGCACCGCGTGGCTGGCGTAAAGCGGCAACTGTGGCTCGCTCAACCTGTCCGCACGCCAACCGCCGGGTTGCACCTGCGACCCGGTCTTGTAATCCAACACCAACCAGCGTGTCCCCACCGGCGTATCCACCCGATCCACCCGATCCAGGCGCAAGGACAGCGACAGGCCCGCCACCACCGGATGCGCCTGACATTCGCGCGCATGCACCACAAAGGCATCCACGCGCTCGGTTTCGTGCGCCAGCCATTGCGTGATCATGCGCCGCAACCGCAGGCGCTCCAGTTGCACCGCGACGTCACCGTAATCAGGCACCGGCAAATATTGCCGCAGCCGCTTGTCGATCAAGGGTTCAAGCACCGCAGCGCGCTGCGACGCATGCATCGCCTGCAGCGCGGCGCGGTCCGGCACCTGCCCCCAAAAATCGTACAACACATCGTGCAACAACTGCCCTTGCAACACCGCGCTGATCCCGCGTGCCGGCTCCGCCAAGGGTCGAATGCCCAGACGGGTTTGCGCAAAAGCGAAAAACGGCGCTTCGAACCAGGCCTTGTACAGACTGCTGCCGGCGCGCAATTGGTCTTTTTCCGCCTGCGTCACCGCCGGCACCGGATCGTCGTCCGGCGGCTCGCAAATACTGTGTTCGTCCTGCAGGGCCTGTTCCAGTGCGCCAATGCGATCAGCAACGCTGCAGGCCTGCCATTGCGCGGCATCGCCCAACAAGGGGGAAGGCAGAACCTGTGCGCCCTGGGCGTCAACTTGCGCATAACAAAGTTCCACCTGTGGGGCGCAGTGATTCAGCAGTGCATCGACCTGGCGCTGTCGGCGCTGCAACCAGGACGCCGGACTGGCTTGTGGCACGCCGGCGCCGCGCAACACATCCAGCGGCACCCAGGGGTTGGGACGCGCCGGCGGCAACAGCTGCACCGCGCCGGCATCCAGCAACAACAACACGTCCGCGCTGAGACTGGCCGCTTCCTCCAGACTGGCGATGCGCACCGGCTGAAGATGATCGGCGCGCGCCGCAAACGGCACACTAGTGGCCAGTTCGCGCAACACCGAAAGCGCCGTTTGCGGCGGCACTTCACCCAGTTGCGCATCCACCGTCGCCAAACGATCCAGCAACTCACGCGCGCCGCTGGTGGCCTGATACGCCACCGAATCCAGGCGCGGCGCCGCCGGCCATTGCAGCGCCGACAAACGCCGGGAGAAATGCCCGGCCCAGGCGCTGGGCAAGGCGCGGCGCGGCGCCTGTTTGATCTGATCCAGCAGCGCCGACAACCTGGTTCTGGCCACGCCGCTGAGCCGCTCGCACAAGGCCGACAGGCGAATTCTCGGCGGTCCTTGCCGGCGCAGCCAGGCGTCGAGCGTCGCGGTTTGCTGTCGTTGCCCCGCGTCCCACAGCTGAGCCGACAACAGCAGTCGGCTGATTCGATCCGGCGGGTTGCCCTCGGCCTGCAGCTGCAACAGATCCAGCATCAGATCCACTTGCGGCTGCTCGCTGAGCGACTCACCCTGCAACCAGCGCCACGGCGCGGTGCGTTCGCCATCGGCCATCCACGGCGCCACCAGCCGACGCAAGGTCACCTCCAGGGCCTGGCGCCGGGATTCAACCTCCGGCAGCACGATGAGAATCCTTGGCGCCTGCCCGTCATCGGCGGACGGCAACAGCTGGCGCAGGCGTTGCGCCACAAAACGCAGCATCTGGCGATCATCGGCGAATCGGTGGAAGGCCTGGTGCGGCTTGATCGCCTCGGGCGCGGCCACACGCAGCGCAACGCCTTTTGCTCGCAAGGCTTCCAGCACCCGCTGTTCGGCCGGCTCTGGCGGGTTGACGAAGCCGCGCAACTCGACACTGGCGGGCAGGCCGATCCGGCCGTTGTCGATCAGTTCGGCGACCCGCGCGGCGATGTCCGCCGATGTGAGCCAATCCATGGCCTGGCATCGAGCCGCCACCACCTGCTGCCAGCGACGAAACGCCTGATGCTCGGGCGCCCATGCCGACCATCGCCCATCCACACAATAACGGCGCAACAGTTGATCGGCGGCCCGGGCCTGCCGCGCCGCCGATTGCGGCGCCAACAGCGCCGGCCCTTGACGCTCAATGGCCTGTTGCCACAACAACCACTCCTGGGTGGCGCCGAGCAGCTGCTCCTTGGGCCAGCTGGCCGACCACTGTTCGATACACCAGCGGCTCAAGCTCTGAATGCGCGGCGCCTCCCAAACGCCAACCGCGTTCAGTGCGTTTTGTGCATTGACTCGCTCGCGCAGCTCACGCGCCAGCGCATCGCTGGCAGTCAGTACCCATCCGCCTGCCGAATCCGCGTCGCCGTCAGGCATGAGCTCAGATCAAGGAGTCAGCGCTCCAGCATCGCCCGCTTGCCGGGCTTGCCTTCCCACTGCGCGGCATCCGGCGGGCTGTCTTTTTTCTCGGTGAGTACCGGCCAGCTGCGCGACAGCTCGGCGTTGAGCTCGATGAACTCGGCCTGATCTTCGGGCAGATCATCTTCGGCGTAGATGGCGTCCACCGGGCACTCCGGCTCACAAAGGGTGCAGTCGATACACTCTTCCGGATCAATAACGAGAAAATTCGGTCCTTCGTGAAAACAATCGACCGGGCAGACTTCCACGCAGTCGGTGTGCTTGCACTTGATGCATTGTTCGGTAACGACAAAGGTCATGGTGTTTCTAGTCGCTTAAAGCTGGAGCAAGGCGGAATTGTAAGTCATGCGCTGATTGTCAGCCCAAGCGCCCTGCTCGACTCAGACGACCGGCAGCGACGCCGCCAAAGCACCTTCGATGGCCTCCAGGTCCGGAATCGCGGCTTGCCGATCGCCGACTCGCAGGCGCGACAGCAACAGTTCCGCCCGATCCGTGGGCCTCAGCGCGGCGGCGCGAACGACTTCCGGGGTGAGCGAAATCAGCTGCGGATGTCCGGGTGTCAGCAGCGCGAACTGGCTGCCATGAATGCGCGTGCCGAAGGAATTGATGATGGTCAGACGCGTGCGGCGCCCCAGTGCCGGCGGCTTGGCGCCGTTGAGCGCCTCGAACGCAATCACCGGAACGCGGCGCTCGGCCAGCGCATACCAACCCATCATCCACGGCGGCGAACCCTCGTCCGGCGGCTCCAGCGTTTCCTGCACCGTGACCTCGGACACGGCCGAGTTGGGCAGAATCAGCGCATCTTCGCGCAAGGGGATGAGAATCGAATACAGGGCCTGACTCACACCGCCACCGGGGTCTGGATCAATTCACGCAAGCACGCCAACAGCGCGTCTTCCTGATACGGCTTGACCATGTAACGGTTCACCCCCAGGGTCTTGGCCTGGGCGCGATGCTTGTCCCCGGAGCGTGAGCTGATCATGATGATCGGTACTTGCGCGATCGCCTCGGTGTTGCGAACAAATGCAGCCACTTCAAAGCCATCGGCGCGCGGCATTTCGATATCCAGCAACACCGCGGCAGGCGACTCGGACTGCAACTGCGCCATGGCGTCCAGGCCGTCGCGGGCGGTGATCACCCGGTAACCGTTGCGCGTCAGCAAACGCTCGGCGACGCGCCGCATGGTGATGGAGTCGTCCACCACCATCACCAGATCGCGCACGTCCGCTGGCCTTGATGCGGCCGGATGTCCATCATCCGGGCCGTGTCGCCGCCACGCGCGCACCAATGCGGGGATGTCCAGCATCAGCACCACCCGCCCGTCGGCCAGAATGGTGGCGCCGGAAATTCCGGAGATCGAGCCCAGAATCGGCCCCACGGCCTTGGATACGATTTCGCGATTGCCGATCATGTGATCCACCACCACCGCCACGCCGCGCTGAACGCCGGCCTCGGCTTCGTCCAGGCGCACCAGAATCGCCGGCAGATTGCGTGTCGGGGTATCGCCGACGCCGGGCCGTCCGACCAGATCGCTCAGATACCGAACCTGGTAACGGTGCTCACCGTAGGGCAGCCCTTCATCGTCCGGCTCCAGATGCCGGGCAATCTGCGCCCGCGGGATGCGGACAACGCCTTCCACCGCCGCCAGTGGCAGCGCAAAGGACTCTTCGCCCGCCTCCACCAGCAGCGCCTGCGAAATCGACAGCGCCAGCGGCAGCCGCACCGTGAACTGACTGCCCCCACCCTTGCCGGACTGCACGCCGATGGTGCCGCCCAGCTGCCGCACCTCGCTTTCCACCACGTCCAGGCCCACACCGCGACCGGCGTCCTGGGTCAGCTCGCCGGCGGTGGTGAACCCCGGTGAAAACACCAGCCGCGCCAAATCGCTTTCGTCGACATCGGCCTCAGCGCGCAACAGCCCGCGCTCGATGGCACGTTGCCGAATGGCTTGGTAATCAAACCCGCGGCCATCGTCGCGCACCTGGATGATCAACTGCGAACCTTCTCGATGCAGTTCCACGCGCACCAGCCCTTCGGCGCCCTTGCCGGCCGCCAAACGCTGTTGCGCATCTTCAATGCCGTGCACCACCGCGTTACGCAGCAAGTGCTCCAGCGGTGCGGTCATGCGTTCCAACACCATGCGATCCAGCTCGCTCTCCACGCCGACAAATTCGGCCCGTGCCTGCTTGCCATTTTGTTCGGCAGTCTGGCGGATGACGCGTTCCAGCCTTTGAACCTGGCGCGAGAACGGCACCATCAGCGAATCCATCAGCCACTGCTGCACCTCGTTGCCGACGCGACCCTGTTGCTGCAACAGCGACTCGGTCTGGGCGTTGGTCACCTGCATGCCGGCGTGCAAGGCCAGCAAGTCGTTGACCGACTCCGCCAGCGCCCGCGACAGCTCCTGCATGCGTGAATAGCGGTCCATCTCCAAGGGGTCGAACTGCTGCTCGTAACGGTCGCCCGCTGGCTGCTCGGCACCGGCGCCGGAAAAACCGCGCGCGGCGATTTGCGCTTCGGTTTCGATATCCATCATGCGCAACTGCTCGCGCACCCGGGAGATGGTCTGCTCCAGCTCGTGCAACGAACCGACCATGGACGCATGACCCTCCTCCATGCGCGAACGGAAGATGGAAATTTCACCCACCCGGTTGAGCATGGCATCCAGACGTTCCACCGGCACACGCGCCTGCTCCAGGCGCGCCACGCCGCCCTGGGTTTCGGCCTCCGGATGCCAGAACAGCTGCCGGTCCCATTGCGTGCGGCCGCCGGCGAGCGGCGCGGCTTCGGGTTCTGGCGGCGGCGCTTGCGAACTTGGCGCCGTAACCGGGGTGAGGTCTTCAGGCTCGGATTCTTCGGCCTGCAGCAATGATTGCAATTGCCCGCGCTCGAGCTGATCCAGCATTTCGAACAGCTGTTCCAGCGACTGCCGCAATTCCTGCAAGGCCCCCGCGTCGGGCGCCTGCCCGGATTGCGCCAGACGCGCAATCCGGGTTTCCATGTGGTGCGCGGCCGACCCCATCCGATGCAGGCCGGCCATGCGTGCGCCCCCCTTGAAGGTGTGCAAGGCGCGCTGCATCTGCGCTTGCGGTGCTTGGGCGCCGGGATCCTGCGCCCAGTCCGAGAAATGCTGTTGCAGCGCCTCGAGCAGCTCCGCGGCTTCGGGCGCGAAGATTCCGGCCAGATCCGAATCCGCCATCGGCGCCGCCGGCGCACCCTCGCGTGACGCCGATTCGCTCGCTACCGGAACCCGCGAGACGGGCTCGGACTCGGCGGGCGTGTCCACCGTTTCCGTTTCCTGAACGATGTCCTCGGCAACCTGCTGCAACACGGCTGCCTCGGCCGGTGTTTGCGGCGCGGCATGACTCGCTTCAGCTTGCGGCTCGGATACCTCCGGCCGGAATGCACGCGCCCGATCAATTTGTGCCAGCGCTTCGCGTGCGTCTGGCACATCCCCCGCCTGCAGCTGCGCAAGCAGCCTCACCAGGGCATGCGACCCAGCCTGCGCGCGCGCACGGAACAGATTAACGTCGATTGCGCCGGTGCCGACAAACGCCGACACCACCATCTCCAGGCGTTGGGTCACGCTGCTCACCGCGTCCTGATTCGCCTTGCGCGCCGCCGCACGCAAGGCGTGCAAGGCGGCACCCAGCGCGTCCAGCGCGGTCTGATCCTGCGGGCTTTTCAGCAGCTCGGCGATGGACGCTTCAACACCGTGCAGCAACGCCGGCGCCTGTTGCAAGAATGCCTGACGCAAGGCTTCTGTATCTTGCGGCGGTTGCTGTTCGGCGGGCGTCTGGCTTTGCGCTTGCAGGGCGTTGATTTGGGCAAGCAGTGCCGTACCGTCGAGCGACTGACCCTGATGCAACTGATCCAGCAGCTGATTCAGCCCCTCAGTCACCGCTGCAAGACCGTCGAAGAAAGCAGAGTCCGGAACCGGACCGCCAGCGAACTCACCCATGCGTTGATGCATGCGATCCGCCACAGCCGCCAATGCTTGTTGTTCGGCATCCTCCGCTGCGTCGCGCAAATTGTGCATCAGCGATTTCAGCTTGAGTGCATGAAAGCGCGCCTGCGGCCACCGCGCCCAGGCCCGCAGGCCACTGTCGAATTCCTGCAGCAAATCCAACGCCCGGGTACTCAACGCGATGGTTTCGGCCTGCTGCGCATCCTCGTCTTCGGCCGGCGGCGTAGAAAACGCGGCAAGACGCGCCAACCAGGGCGCAACGGCTGGGGTTGCGGCGCCGGCCCGGGCAACGGCTTCCACCCAGCCCTTGAGCGCGTCCAGCGATTCATCGGTCAATTGCAGCAACGCCGGCGACACGCCGCCATCATCTGCGGCCTGGCGCCCCAGTTCTCGTTCCAGACCACCGGCCAATTCGCCGACCGCTTGCGCGCCCACGGAAAAAGCAGCGCCGCGCAAAGTATGAAACGCGCGCAACACCGCGTCCTCAACCGGAATCAAATCGGCCGATGCGTCCTGCTCGGCCACCCAGGATTTGAGCCAGGCCAGACGATCCAGCGCGTCACCGCGAAACACGTCGACCAGACCGGGCTGTTCGGCGTCACCCCCGCCCTTGGCGATTTCGGCGGCGCGAACCGCCAAGGCCTGCGCCCCGGCGTTGGGTTGGTCCGAACCATAGCGATAATCCGACAACAGTCGCGGCATCAAGGCGATCCCTTCGCGCACCAGGTCCACCACCGCCGGCGAAACCTGGGTCGTGCCTTCCAGACAACGGTTGAGCAGCTTTTCGATGGCCCAGGCGAAGTCGCCGATCTGCTGGGCGCCAACCATGCGACCGCTGCCCTTCAAGATGTGGAAAGCGCGGCGCACGTCACCCAAATGGCTCTGATTACCTGCATCGCGCATCCAGCCCGGCAGCGCGCCATTGAGCCGGGCGAGCACCTGGTCGGCTTCCTCCAGGAATACGTCGCGAATCTGCGCATCCACGGTTTCGGGGGCCTGATCCGCTTCGACCGTGGATTCAGGCGCCGCGACCGCGGCCACTTCGGACTCCGCTTCGGATGCTGGCGCATCGGCCGACGCCTCAACAGGTACGACCACATCGCCGGGCGGCGACATCTCATCCACACAGACACTCAAACGGTCCAGCAAACGCGCTGCTTCCTGGTTCAAGCCGTCACGGCAGTTTTCCAGCAGATACTCGATGCAGGCGACACTGTCGGCAAAGCGATCCGCAGCGCCGGGGTCGGCACAGGTCCGCGCAAAGGCGGTCGATTGCAAGTAAGCCTGCACCCGCAGCACCAGTTGATCCGCACGATCCGCGCCGATGATGCGAAAACCGGCCGCCACCTCATCCAGCAAGCGCGCCGCTTCCTGCAAACCGCTGGCGTCCTGGGTGCGGATGAAGCTGTCGGTGCAGATTTTGACGCGCGCCAGGTTGATCAATGATTCACGAAAGACCGCCGCCGTACCTTGCCGCAGCTCGTTTTGCGCCGCGCTGCCTGCGCCGCGATCCGCATCCGGCGCCGCCCGCATCAACTGCCGGTAAAGCGCCTCATCCAGCGACAGCTCCACGTTGAGCAAGCTGGTGGCAAAGGCCATCCAGGTGGCCTCGTCCACCTGCTTTTCGCCGCCGGCCTGGCGCAGGGTCTGCAAGGGCTCATTGAGCGCCTCGTGCTCGGCGTCCAGGCCCAGGGTGAAGAGGGTGTCCGCCAACTGCTTGAACCGTGCCAGGGTGTCGGAGAAGTCCATGGCTTGCCCGGACTCCGCCCGCAGGGCCAGATCGACCGCGTCCTTGACCTCGGCCAGCTCGTTGCGGATTTCCTCCACCAGCTTTTCCAGCAAGCCGGTATTGGGACCGCGCAAGCCGCCACGCAGGGTTTGCACGAACTCGGTCGACGGCAGCATCGCGTCCAGCTGCAAGGCCTGACGCAAATGCCGGGCGCGTGGTCCGCTCGCCCTGGTTCGACCGATGAAGTAAAGCAGTCGCAAGGGACGGTCGCCAATTTCCGCCAAGGCCTGCTGCTCACCGCCACCGGCCAGAATGCGGATCTGATGACTGGTACCGGCCATCAGCCGCCGCAGCGCCAGCGAATCATTCATGCGCTGCGCGAGCAGGGATTCGACACAGGCCGCGACCACGTGCCACAGCTCAAAGATGCCGCAATCCAGCGCCTGTTGCGCCAGCCGCTGCGCAACCTTGCCGACCCGCATCAGATTCTTTTCCGCCTCCTGCCCGCGCAACCAGCAGCCCAGCGCCGCCAGATAAACCGGCATCAGCCGTTGGGCCTGGGCCTGGGCACCGTCGCCCGCCTGCCGGGAGGCCGGCAACCGCAAGCCGCTCATCAAGGCGTGTGACACAAACACGTCCGATTCCGTCAGCACCTGCTGATCGCGCGCCAGACGCAGCTCGTTGATCAACGGCTGCATCGCCAGCGGACAATCCACCTGGCCGTGCGCCAGGACATCCAGATAATCCGAGGCCTGCAAGGTCGCGGACAACAAGGCCGAACACAGCGCCTCGGCTTCCAGCACATCCCCGTCGGCGAGACATTCCAGCGCCAGTTTCATCTCGGTGGCCAGCATGGCCAGGCCGTAGCAACGGATCAGCAAGGCCGCCCCGCGTACTTCCTGAATCAAGCCCCCCGCCTGTTGCAGGCCGCTGGCATCGGCCGACGATTCGCTGTATTGCTCGATCAACTGCGCGCTGCGCGACAGGTTGTGATCGATCTCCTTGCGCGTCCACAACAGCCCCTGGGCGGACAATGCGCCGAATCGCGGCGTGGTTTGATCGCTGCCCACCCTATCGCCCGGCGCTGCGCAGCGCCTCGCTTTGCGACAGGCGATGCAAACTGAACACGGGCCATGCGCGGCCATCGCGTACAAAGCCGCCCAACAAGAAGTGCTTCACACTCGGATCCACCTGCAGGCGATCCACCGGCCGCTGATCTTCGGCGGCGAACTGGCGATACCCCGCCACCTCCTCCACCACGAACCCGGCGCCAACGCGCTCGGCGTTCAACACCAGCACCCGCCGGGCGCGACTCTCATTGCCGCCTTCCAGGCCCAGCAACTGCGCCGCGTGCACCAGGGTCAGCAGGTTTCCGCGCACATTGGCCACTCCCGCCAGCCATGGGCGCGCATTGGGCACACGGCTCAGGCGCGGCGGCGGAATCACCTCACGCACATCGTCTTTGGGCGCAACCAGCCAATGCGGGCCGAGGCGAAATGCCAGCCCGGACCACAGGTCCGATGCTTCGGCGGCGGTATCCAGGCGTGCGCCGCGCAATTGCTGATCCAGCTGCAACAGCAGCTCGAAGGGGCGATCAGCAAGGTTGCGCAGGCTGCTCACGCGAACCGTATCCCCGGATAGTGGCCTGGTTTCATTTACGCAGGTGCGCGTGAACCGCTCCGACCAGCTCGTCGCGCGTAAACGGCTTGGTCAGGTATTGATCAGAGCCGACGATGCGCCCGCGCGCACGATCAAACAGCCCGTCCTTGGAGGAAAGCATCACCACCGGCGTGTCCGCCAGTTTTGGATTGCTCTTGATCAGCGCGCAGGCCTGGTAGCCGTCCAGCCGCGGCATCATGATGTCGATGAAAATCACATCGGGCTGGTGATCGGCGATTTTCGACAGCGCTTCAAAGCCGTCCTGCGCGGTGATGACGGAAAAACCCTCGCGTGAAAGCAGCGACTCCGCCGTGCGCCGGATCGTCTGGCTGTCGTCGATCACCATCACCTTGGTCGATTTGGACACCGCTGCTCCTTCATGGCCGGTCGCGGGTGTCAGCGCCCCACATCGGCCGGGTTGATCGCTCAGGCTGCCTGATTCATCGCAGATGCGTTTTAGCACAGTCGCCGTTGCGCGCCTACGCCCACGCCGACGGCCGGTTGCGAATCGGCTACGCTAGGGTCCATGCAATTCGTCCGGGACTGTGCATGAACGCGCCCACACCTTCTCTGAGCGGTACCAACAACGCGCCGGTGGTTCAGTTTGAAACCCAACTGCTGGAGCGATCCACCGAAATCGAAGCCTGGTTTCGATGGCAGTGGCAATTGACGCCGCCGCCGTTCTATTGCTCCTCGGATCTGCGCAACGCCGGCTTCAAGCTGGCGCCGGTGGACACCAACCTGTTCCCCGGCGGGTTCAACAATCTGAACCCGGCGTTCAACGCCGTCTGCGTGCAAGCCTTGCAGTCGGCCATCGATCGCGTCTGCCCCGCCGCCAAGAGCGTGGCGCTGATTCCGGAAAACCACACCCGCAACCGTTTTTATCTGGAAAACGTGGCCACCCTGGCGGAGTTGATGAAAGCGGCCGGCTTTCGTCTGCGCATCGGCTCGCTGAACCCGGAAATCGACGAAGCCACCACGCTGAAGCTGGAGATTTCCGGACGCGAGCTGACGCTGGAGCCGGTACGGCGCCAGGGCAATCGCATCCGCGTGGGTGATTTGGATCCCTGCGCGGTGTTGCTCAACAACGACCTCTCCGGCGGCGTGCCGGCGGTCCTGCACGACCTGGATCAGGCGGTGACCCCGCCAGCCGAGGCCGGATGGCACGAGCGGCTCAAGAGCCAGCACTTTGGCTACTACCGTGACGTGGCGGCCGAGTTCGCCAAGCTGGTGGCAATCGACCCGTGGTGGATCGACCCCTTGTTCCGTAATTGCGGGCAGATCAATTTCAAGCGCCGCGAAGGCGAGGAATGCCTGATCAACAACGTCGAACTGCTGCTGGAGGACATCGCCGAAAAGTACCAGCAATACGGCATCGATCATGAACCCTTCGTCATCATCAAGGCCGATGCCGGCACCTATGGCATGGGGGTGATGACCGCCAAGTCCGCGGACGATGTGCGCGAGATGAACCGCAAGGCGCGGACACATATGTCATCGGCCAAGGAAGGGCGTGACGTGACCGGCGCCATCATTCAGGAAGGCGTCTATACCGCCGAGACCTGGGGGCCGGATAAACACACCGCCGAGCCGGTGGTTTACATGATCGACCGCTTCGTGGTCGGCGGCTTTTATCGCGTGAACGAAAAGCGCGGCAATCAGGAAAACCTCAACGCCCCCGGCATGAGCTTCAAGCCGCTGCCGTTCGATGAATGCTGCAATCACCCGGATTTTGACCGCGGCCCGGATGAACAGACCAACCGCTTTTACGCCTACGGCGTGGTCGCCCGGCTGGCGCTGTTGGCCGCCGCCCGGGAAATCGCCGCCATCTCCTCGCAAACCGAGGCTGCCGCGGCTTGAACGCCAGACCGGTCCCGGGCCGCGCGCGGCCCGGGACACCTGGATTGCCCGATCAGGCTACGCCACGCCAATCAGCTGCAAGGCCATGTAGACGATCAGCACCACCTGAATCAAGAAGAAGGTGGCGCGCGTCAACACCAGCGCGAATGAAGTGCCAATCAGATGCACCACACCCTGCGCAACGCGGGCATAGACCACGTAAGCCGCCAGGCCATCGACCACCGCAGATTGATTCATCAGCCCGGCAATGATCACCACCGCGGCGAACAAGGGAAACGTTTCCAGGCAATTGGCATGCGCGTGACTGGCGCGGACGAAGATGGCGGGATCGTCGGTTTGATTGCCACGGGTCCAGTAATTGGCCGGCTTCTTGCCTGCCAGAGCCAGCGGGATGCGGTGACTCACATACATCAGCAACATCACCACCGTCCACAAGGCAAAATACAAAACAGCTTCGTAACCAGTCATTTGGGTCTCTCTCCATAATTCGCATCAAAATGTGCGGCATCTATTATGCGGAGATGGGCGGCGCGCGTGCGCCAATCCGGATACCCCCAAGGGTTTACCCTATAAAGCCGTCAATCCATCTGTCGACCCTAGAATGCGGGCCATGAACAGCAAAACCCTCGCGGTGGTGATGGACCCCATCCACACCATCAAGCCCTACAAGGACACCACGCTGGCGCTGATGCTGGCGGCGCAGGCGCGCGGCTGGCAACTCCAGTATCTGCAGCTGGGCGATCTGTCGGTGCGCGACGGCAAGGCCTTCGGGCGCCTGCGACCGCTGCGTGTCACCGACGACAACCAGCGCTGGTTTGAATGGACCGGCGATGCGCAAAGCCTGCCGCTGTCGCAATGCGATGCCTTGTTGATGCGCAAGGACCCGCCGTTCGACATGCAGTACATCACCGCCACCTACATTCTGGAGCGGGCCGAAGCCGAAGGCGTTCTGGTGGTCAACAAACCGCAAAGCCTGCGCGACTGCAACGAAAAACTGTTCACCGCCTGGTTCGCGGCGCTGGCGCCGCCAACGCTGTTTTCGCGCGACCTGCCGACCCTGCGCGCATTCCACGTCGAGCACGGCGACGTGATCTACAAGCCGCTGGACGGCATGGGCGGCGCGGGGGTGTTCCGGGTGGGGCCGGACGGCCGCAACCTGGGCGCGGTGATCGAACAACTCAGCGACCAGGGCCAGAAAACCATCGTCGCGCAAGCCTACCTGCCGCAGATTGTGGACGGCGACAAGCGCATTCTGATGATTGATGGCGCGCCGGTGGAATATGCCCTGGCGCGCATCCCCGCCAAAGGGGAAACACGCGGTAATCTGGCCGCCGGCGGCCACGGACGGCCACAGCCGCTGTCCGACGATGACCGCCGGATCGCGCAGGCGGTGGGGCCGGAACTACGGCGGCGTGGCCTGATGTTCGTCGGCCTGGACGTGATCGGCGACCGGCTGACGGAAATCAATGTCACCTCCCCCACCTGCGCGCGTGAAATCGACGCCGCCTACGGCACCGACATCGGCGGCCGCCTGATGGACGCCATCGCCGCCAGACTGGATCAGAACACAAGCACATGAACCTGCCGCCGCGTCAAACCCGTCCGCTGTGGCGGCAAGTATTGCCTGGGCTGCTGCTGGTGGTCGCGCTCGCCTGGTTGGCGTTTCGCCAGCCGCAGACCACGCCGGCGGATGACCGGCTGGTGACGCGTGACCTGTTCGCGCTGGGCACGCTAGTCCACGTGGGCCTGTATCTGGAGTCGCCCGAACAGCGCCCGGCGGCGCAGGCGGCCATGGATCAGGCGCTGGAAATGCTGAGCGCCTTCGAACGGCGGTGGTCGGTGCGCGGCGACGGTGAACTGGCGCAGTTCAACCGCAGCCTGAGCCTTGGTGAGGCGGCGCAGGTACCGGCGCCGTTAATACCGCTGATGGAAAAATCATGGGCGCTGCAACAGCAAAGCGGCGGCCTGTTTGATCCACGCGTCGGCGCGCTGGTATCACTGTGGGGGTTTGATGAGGTGGAACATTTCCGCCAGACACCGCCGCACGCCGACGCCATCCAGGCCAAGCTTGAATCACTGTCACAAGCCCCTGCGTACGTCAGCGGCGAAGCTTATGGCCCGGCGCCGGGCATCCTGTGGGACCTGGGCGGCATCGCCAAGGGACATGCCATCGACCGGCTCTCAAAACAGCTCCGACAAGCCGGCTTTGAACATCACATCATCAATGCCGGCGGCAACCTGCTGGCCTCGGGTCGGCGTGGTGATCGCGCCTGGAAAATCGGCATTCGCCATCCGCGTGCCGACCAGACCGACAACCCGATACTGGCGGCCCTGCAAACCCGTGGACTGGAAGCGGTGATCACCAGCGGCGATTACGAACGCAGCTTCATGCACGAGGATCAACGCTTTCATCACATCCTGGACCCACGCACGGGTTTTCCGGCCAGCGGCGCGCAGTCCGTCAGCGTGATTCACGCCGACGCCGCCACCGCCGACGCCGCCAGCACAGCGCTGTTCGTGGCCGGTGATCAGTGGCCGGTGCTGGCCCGGCAAATGGCGCTCGACGCGGTGATGGTGGTCGACGCAAACGGCGAGATTTTCATGACCCCCGCGCTGGCGGATCGCATTGAGCTGGCGCCGGGCGAACATTTCAAAGCCGTTCCGTGACGCGCTATGACATGGCGGTGATCGCCTTGTGTGCGGCCGGCATTGGCGCCTCGTTCGCGATGTTCTGGTCACCGCCGCAGCCAGCGCAGTGGTTGGAGATCAGCCAGGGTCGCGCCCAGCTCCAGCGCCATCGACTGGATCAGGATGCGGAGCTGCGCATTGAAGGCAGACGGGGCGTTTCGCACATTCGCATCGAACAGGGTCGCGCGCGATTCCTGCAAAGCCCCTGCCGCAACCAGGTCTGCGTTCGCAACGGCTGGCTGCAACACCGCGGCGATGCCGCCGCCTGCCTGCCCAATGGCATCAGCCTGCGCTTGAGCGGCCAGGCCCAGGGAGATCTGGATGCGCTCGCCCACTGAAATGCGCGCGGCGCGCGAAGACCGGCTGATCGCCGCGTTCGCGGCGCTGGCCATCGCCATCCACGTACTGGAAGCGACCTTCCCCAGCCCGGTGCCCGGCGTCAAACCCGGACTGGCGAACGTGGTGACACTGATCGTGTTGTTGCGCTACTCGTTTGGCATGGCGGCCGCGGTCTCGCTGATGCGGGTGCTGGTGGGCAGCCTGATCATCGGCAGTTTCATGTCACCGACGTTCTGGTTGTCGCTCAGCGGCGCGCTGTCGAGCCTGGCGATACTGGCTCTGGCCAACCAACTCAACCCGACCGGACAAGCACCCCGCATCAGCGCCGTGGGCCTGGGCGTACTCAGCGCCTGTGCGCATATGAGCGGACAATTCGTGGCGGCCTGGACGCTGTTCATTCCACACCCCGGTCTGGGGCGACTGCTGCCGCTGTTGTTGTGCGCGGCATTCGTGTTCGGCCTGGCCGGCGGATGGGTTGCGCAACGCGTGTTGGCGCACCTGCCGCCGCGCGCGATGGACCCCTGAGGCCAGCGCCCTTGCCAGTGACGGATCACGACCGGATACTGCCCGGCATGCGCCATGTCCCCGCCACGCTTGTCCGTCAATTGCAGCAAAGAACCGGCGCGGGTCTGGCGGCCTGCCGACGCGCATTGGAAAGCGCCGATGGTGACCTGGACGCCGCCGAGAGCCACTTGCGGTCGCTGGATCACCAACCCGCTCCGGAGGTGGAAGAACTGGGCTGGATGAAAAACCAGTTCCTCATCGCCATGCCCAGCCTGCAGGACGACAACTTCCGTCAGACGGTTTCGCTGCTGTGCGAGCACAACGAAGAAGGCGCCATCGGACTGGTGGTCAACCGGCCGACCGAGCTGAAGTTGAGCACCATGATGGAACAGCTCGGCTTGGCCGTGGACACGCTGGCAGATACCGAGCATGTGGTGTTCTGGGGTGGACCGGTACAGACCGAACGCGGGTTCGTGGTGCATGGCAAGCCCGGCGGCTGGGAATCCTGCATGACGGTGGCCGATGACCTGTTCATCACCACCTCGCGCGACATCCTCAACGCCATTTCCGAGGGCAAAGGCCCCAAGCAGTTCTTCGTCACGCTGGGCTATGCCGGCTGGGGCGCAGGCCAGCTGGAAGCCGAAATCCTGCAAAACGCCTGGCTCAACACGCCGGCAAGCGCCCGTGTATTGTTCGCCGAGCCACCGCCCAATCGCTGGCAGGCGGCAACAAGATTGCTCGGGCTGGACGTGATGCACCTGTCCGGCAGCGTCGGTCGCGCCTAGGGCGCTGTTGAAAAACGACTGCGCTTGCGGAATTTGAATGCAGCCGGTGCTCGGAATGCGCACTGGTTTCAACATAAACTGCCGCCCAAAGCGCTGCCAAACAGGGCTTCGATCACTTCTTCCAGCCGCGCGGCGCGGTGTTCAGGCCCGCTGCACTCACTACGTTTTTTCAACAGCCGGCCAACGCCTAGGTTTGCAAACTCTTGCCGATTTATCTCGCCTTTGACTACGGCCTGCGACGCATCGGCGTGGCGGTCGGTGACGACATCACCGGCGCCGCGCGCGCCCTGAAAACCATCGATGCGCCGTCCGGCGCGGACTGGCACGGTCTGGAAAACCTGCTGCGCGAGTGGCGCCCCAACGCGCTCATCGTTGGCCTGCCCTTGAACGACGACGGCTCGGATCAGGAAATGGCGACGCAGGCGCGGGCCTTCGCCGATGGTCTGGAAACCCGCAGCAAGCTGCCGGTACACCTGGCCGATGAGCGCTTCAGCTCGCGTGCGGCCGACGATGTGCTGCGCGATGCGCGCGCCAGCGGTCGCATGAGCCGTCGCGTGCGCAAAGGGGACCGCGACAGCCAGGCCGCGCGCGTGATTCTGCAGCAATGGCTGGATATGTCCGCCGACGCTTGAACAACATGCCCGGCGCCATGCTGCGCCAGCGTTTGAACCGTGACCATGGTGCAAGCGACAATTACCGGAATCCGGCCACCAAGCAAAAACATGAAGCCCTGTCTCCAACTCGACGAACACGGCCGCCTGCGGCACTTGTTGACGATGGAGAACTTGCCACGGCAGATCATTGTCGACCTTTGCAATCGCGCCGCCGAACTGGCGCAGACCAGCACCGGCGCGCGCAAGAAACTGGACAACCTGCGCGGCCGCACGGTGGTGAATCTGTTCTTCGAACCCTCCACGCGCACCCGTACCACGTTCGAGCTGGCCGCCAAACGCCTGTCCGCGGACGTCATCAATCTGCAGGTGTCTGCCTCCAGCACCTCCAAGGGCGAAACCCTGCTGGACACCATGAAAACCATGGAAGCGATGCAGGCGGACATGTTCGTGGTGCGTCACGACGCCAGCGGCGCCGCCCACTTTTTCGCCGAACACGCCGCGCCGGGGGTGGCGATTCTCAACGCCGGCGACGGTCGTCACGCCCACCCCACGCAAGGCTTGCTGGACTTGTTTACCATCCGCCGCCGCAAGTGCGGCGATGACGATGCACGCTTTGCCGGCTTGCGCGTGGCCATCGTCGGCGACATCCTGCATTCGCGTGTGGCGCGCTCGGATATTCACGGCCTGGCCGCCATGGGTTGCAGGGACATTCGCGTCATCGCCCCGCCCACCCTGATGCCGGCGGGAATCCAGGCCCTGGGCGCGCGGGTGTTCCACCAGCTCGAACCCGGTCTGGAAGGCGCGGATGTGGTGATTCTGCTGCGCCTGCAGACCGAGCGCATGCTGGGCGCCTTCCTGCCATCGCTGGGCGAATTTCATCGTGACTTCGGCCTCACGCGCCAGCGTCTGTCGCTGCTGCAAAGCGATGCGGTGATCATGCACCCGGGACCCATCAATCGCGGGGTGGAAATCGCCGGGGATCTGGCCTACGACGAACGCTCGCTGATTCTGGATCAGGTCAACCACGGCATCGCCATTCGCATGGCGGTGATGGATCGCATTCTGCGGCGCGCTGACACATGAACACCAACGCCTCACCACCAAGCCAACTGATCTGCGGCGCGCGGATTCTGGACCCGGCCAGCGGCCTGGATCAAACCGGCTGCGTCGGCTTGCGCGACGGCCGCGTTGCGTACATCGGCACCGAGCCGCCGACGGCGCGCTTTGACCAATGCATCGACGCGCAAGGTCAGTGGCTGATGCCCGGCGCCATCGATCTGGCCGCAAGATTCCGCGAGCCGGGGCAGTCGCACAAGGCCAGCTTTGCATCGGAAACCGGCGCCGCGCAAGCCGCTGGCGTGACGGCCGTGGCCATTGCGCCGGACACCGACCCGCCGATTGCAACGCCGGCGGTGGTGGACCGGATTTCGCGCATGGCCGAACGCGTCGGCGGACTGGATGTGTTCATGATCGGCGCGCTGACCGAAGACCTGGCCGGTGATGCACTGGCGGAAATGAGCGCGCTCAAACACGCCGGCTGCGTGGGTGTGGGCAACGCCGCGTCGGCCTTGCGCGACTCACTGATGGGGCGCCGTGCGCTGGAATACGCACAGGGCCTGAATCTGCCGGTGCATGTGTTTGCACAGAATCCGGCGCTGGCGAATCAAGGGTGCGCACACGAAGGGCCGGTGGCAACACGTCTGGGCCTGGCGCCGATTCCGGTGGCGGCCGAAGTGTCCGCCATTCGATTCTGGATTTCCCTGGTCGAAGACACCGGCGCTGCGGTTCACTTTGGCCGGCTCTCCACCGCGCGCGGCGCGGCGATGGTGGAAACCGCGCAACAGCGCGGCCTGCCCATCAGCGCCGACGTTGCCGCCCATCAACTGTTTCTGACCGCCGAGGACGTGGAAGGCTTCAACGCCCAGTGTCACGTGTTGCCGCCGCTGCGCACCGCCGAAGATCGCGACGCCCTGCGCGATGCGCTGGCCCGCGGCGTGCTGTGCGCGCTGTGTTCAGACCACCAGCCGCACGAGGCCGACGCCAAGATCAACCCCTTTCCGCTCACCGAACCCGGCATCTCCGCCATCGAGACCCTGGTGCCGCTGTGCCTGGCGCTGGTGCATGCCGGCGTGCTGACGCCCTTGCAGGCCGCCGAACGGCTGAGTCTGGGGCCGTCGCGAATCCTGCAAAGCCAAGGTGGCGGCATCGGCGTCGGCGAACCGGCGAACCTGATGCTGGTGGCGCCAGATCGACAGTGGACCCTGAACGCCGCCGACCTGCGCAGCGCAGGCCGCAATACCCCCTTCCTCGGGCGTGCATTCCAGGGACAGGTGATGCGCACCTGGCATCGCGGTGCCGCGGTATTTGACCGCCAATGCCAATGAGTTCCGGCAACCCGCCCAGCGTGTATAGTTCGTTGGTGACGACAGCGCTTGAGGAGACGCTGATTGATTCGCGCCGTCAGGTTGCTGTCAGAAAACAGGCCAGACAAGGCGCCAGGAGAAAAGTTTGGTGAACCAAATGAACGACGAGCAACGCCGCATGGCCTGTTCTGCGGCGCAATCCGCATGGAACGGGCCGGCTCTGGCGCGGTGCGGCGTTGTCACTCATTGGTTTGGGATCACCAACGCGCATTCGCTCCGCCCTGCCCTGCGCCAAAGCCGGCACCGTGCTGACGGTGCAAATCAATCAGCGGCTCCTTGAACGGAGGAGTAATGGCGCGCGTAATGATTGTCGATGACTCTCCCACCGACATCCTCCAGTTGAGCAAGATTCTTACCAACGCGGGGCACAGCGTGGTGGAAGCCAGCGACGGCGCCGAAGCGCTGGAACGGGTGCCGCTGGAAATGCCCGAATGCATCGTGATGGACGTGGTCATGCCCAAGGTCAACGGCTTTCAGGCCACACGCAAGCTGAGCAAGGACCCCAAGACCGCCGATATTCCCATCATCGTCGTCAGCAGCAAGAATCAGCAAACCGACCGCCTGTGGGCCATGCGTCAGGGCGCACGCGCCTACGTGACCAAGCCGGTGGAAGCGGCGGAGTTTCTGGCCAAGGTCAAGGACGTGCTGGAGAAATAGTGCCGGCCGATCAGCTCAGGGAGCAGCAACAAAGGTGATGGCGGAATCATCAGGTGGTCGCGGTTTTCGCGGTGGGAACGTGCTGCTGGTGCTGGCGATCATTGGCCTGCTGGTTGGCGTTGGCGCGCTCTACTACAACCAGACGCTGCGCCAACGTGACCAGGGCTGGGCCGGCACCGTGCGCCAGTTGCAGCAGCATGCGCTGGAAACCAGCCGCATCGGTGATGACGTGGGCCGCGGTCTGCCACCGGATTTCGCAACCGTCGCCCATCAAATGGCCAGGCTGGAGAATTCCATCGGCGTGCTGCGTCAAGGCGACCCCGCCGCTGAAATTCCGCCCATGCCCGCCAGCGTGAACCGGCAAGTCAGCGCCGCCGAGGATGCATGGGCGAGCCTGCGCACCTCCATCGACCGTGTGCTCAAATACGAATCTGCGATCAGCAATGCCCGCTCCGCCCTGACGCAAACCGATCATTCCGCGCAAGCCCTGATCACCGTCTACACCGACACCATCCAGGTGCTGGCCGACAGCGGTGACGCCAAAGCCCTGGCACGCGCCGGCCAACAACTGGCCCGGGCACAGCAGTTGCGCAGCTTGAGCTATCGCGTGCTGCGCCACGGGCACGGCGCCAGTGCGTTGGCGGGCCAGCTCACCAAGGTCGCGGATCGCTTCGTCAGCCAGCACGCCCGCCTGAACAGCCACGCGGTAGCCGGCCGGGTGTTGCGCGCACCCAACGCGCAGGTGGACCGGCTTGCTAGCGCCTCGGCGCAACTCAAGGGCGTTGGCGCCGAACTCAATGAAATGCAGATCGCCGCCGCCGCATTGCCCGACGACGGCAAAACGCTTGCCGCCGCCGCCGTCGTGCTGGAGCAGCGTCTGGCCGGCACCGGCGGCCCGCAACGGACGCTGGAACTGGTGGCTTTGCCGGCGCTGGGCATTGCGGTGCTCAGCCTGTTGGCCTACGTGGTACTCATCGTGATCACCGCGCGCCGCCGCATTCGCGTGGCCGAAGAACGCGATGCCCGCCAACAGGCCGCCATTCTCTCCCTGCTGGATGAAATCGCCACGCTGGCCGATGGGGATCTGACGGTGACCGCTTCGGTCACCGAGGACTTCACCGGCGCCATCGGCGACTCCATCAATTACACGGTTGCAACCCTGCGCTCACTGGTCGGCACCATCAACCGCACCTCGTCGGACATCGCCGCCGCCGCCGGAGCCACCCGTGCAATTGCCGAATCCATGCGACAGGCCTCGGAAACCCAAGCCGGCGAAACCGTCAAAATCGCCACGCGCATCACCGCAAGCGCCGAATCGCTCAACGAAGTGGCAGGCAGCGCCGAAGCGTTGTCACATCAGGCCGGGGAGTCGGTTGATATCGCCCGCCAGGGCGTGACGACCGTGGGGCGCACCATCGCCGGCATGACCGCCTTGCGCGAACAGATTCAGGACACCGCCAAGCGCATCAAACGCCTGGGCGAATCCTCACAGGAAATCGGCAACATCATCGAATTCATCAACGACATCGCAGAACAAACCAACACCCTGGCGCTGAACGCTTCGATCCAGGCCGCCATGGCCGGCGAGTCCGGGCGCGGCTTCGCGGTCGTGGCCGATGAAGTGCAACGACTGGCCGAGCGCGCCGGCACCGCCACCCGACAGATCGAAACCCTGGTCAAAACCATTCAGGCCGACACCAACGAAGCCATCGTTTCCATGGAGCGTTCCACCGCCAACGTGGTTGCCGGCGCCAGCAGCGCCGAAGAAGCCGGACAAGCGCTGACCCGCATCGAGTCCTCGTCCACCGAGCTGTCCGAAGTGATTCAGCAAATCTCCGCCAAAACGCGCAACGAAGCCGGCCAGGCCACCAAGATCGCCGGACGGATGCAAGGCATCCGCGAGATTGGCCTGCAGACCGCGAAATCGGCGGATCGCACCGCCCAGGCGGTGAGTGAACTCAATGACCTATCGGAAAAATTGCGCGAGTCCGTGGCCGGCTTCAAATTGCCCGATGACGAGCAAAGTTCGTCCGACCCTGCCTGATTCAGCGCAATGTAACCCCCCGCTGCCTCAACCCGCCGGGACGGACAACTCAGCTTCCGGAGGGCGCCGTCGCGGCGCAGGACGTTGATAACGGCATGCCGTCCGAATGACAGCAACCTGAAAAGTTCGGTTCATCCCCGCAGGTGCGGGGAACGCATCCCCGTTTGCGTTCTCACACAACAATCTGGGCCCTTATTGATCACCCAATTTACGATGTATGCCCGGAGCGTGGTGGATCATAGGTTAGCTACCGCATATCGTGAAAAATGGTTGCTGTTCGTAGCCTCCGAAAGCCTGCCCAGATCATGCAGCGCAAGCCACAAGGCCAACCAGGATTCGAGCAAATCGGGCCTGCCCAGGTCGAGCTGCGCCGCAAGAAAGGCAACCAGCCTCGGCGCGCGCCGCAGATATTCCACCCCGACTGCGGCGACGTCCAGGCAGTGGTATTCAAGGACGTGAAATTCGGCCGCCGAACCCGACGGCGGGTGTGCTTTGCCCCAGTAGTTGGCGGGCATGAGGGCTTGGCTCAGCTCGAAAGACCCATGCCGCGCGCGCGGCGTTCCCACATCTGACGCGCCAGGGCCTGGAGGTCCACGGTGGAGTCGGTTTCATCCACGATTTCCAGTCCGAGCATGGTTTCGATGACGTCCTCGGTGGTGATGACGCCGGCCATGCCGCCGAATTCATCAAAAACCACGGCGATATGTTCGCGCGCCTCGAGCAAGGATTCGAACAGCTCCGGCAGCGGCGTATCCTGGCTGAAGGTTTGGATGTCACGTGAAAGATTGCGCAGCGGCTCATCACCGCGACCGTCCAGCAAGGCGCTCAGGATCGAGGTTCGCAACACGTAACCGACGACGTTCTCCAGACTCCCGTCGTAAATGGGAATGCGCGAGAACCTGGCATCGGGATGCTGGACGCGAAATTGGCCAATGGGGGTGTCGGCTCTGGCCGCCACCACGACGGTGCGCGGTGTCATCGCATCACGGGTACGCACGTTGCGCAGCCGCAACAGGTTGCCGATGACGCGCGACTCCTGCTGATCGATCACGCCCTGGTCCGCACCGATTTGCGCCATGGTGACAAAGTCATGACGCGAAAAAATGCTGCCGGTGGTGTCACGTTTGAGCAGGCCGGTCAGACGCTCGCTGAGCCAAACCAGCGGCGACAGCGCGATCACCAGCAAACGCAGCGCGGTCACGGTAAACGGCACCAGGCGCTCCCAGTACAGGGCGCCCAGGGTCTTGGGAATGATCTCGGAAAGCACCAGAATGGCCAGCGTCATGCCCGCCGGAATCAGCAACTGGGTGATAAGCGGATTGGCCTCCCCCCAGATGGTTGCCGCCTGATTGCCAACGCCGATGGCGCCCACGGTGTGAGCGATGGTGTTCAGGGTCAGAATCGCCGCCAGCGGCCGATCGACATTGGTTTTGAACGCGTCCAATTGCGCGCCGAGCGGCGAGCCTTTCTGCATTTGTAGTTGTGCGTAGGCCGGCGTCACCGACAGCAACACCGCCTCCCACATCGAACACAGGAAGGAGAACAGGATGGCGATGGCCAGAAACAGAATCAGCAGGCTTAGCATGGCGAAGTTTGCTCAATGAAAGGGACTGATAAACTCAACAGATGTCGAAAAGTGATCGAATCAAGGAAGAACTTGCATGGCTTAAAGTGGCCTTTGGCGTATTCACGGTAATCGATGTATCCCCAGTCGCTTGACTGGCGCAGAACTACCAAAGCGCGTCGGCGGTGCTTATGGTATGCGGATTCCTTGGCGTGTTAACCGCAACGGCGATTGTCATTTGGGTGAATCGCGCCGCCATCCAACGCTTCAAGGAGCTGGAGAAAGAATGATGGTTTGGATTGTTGTCGCCGCGCTTGCGGTATTGCTTACGGGGATGGCGGTTGTCGCGCACGATATTGCAGAGCTTCGCCCCTAGGGAGACGCTGAAGTCACTAGCTTGGCTTGGCATCTGAAAAAAATAATTTTCGCCGCAGCCTGACAATTTGAAAAAATCATCGTTAACCGGAGATACCCAATCATTTCCGGAGTTCTACGATGAAGTATTCCTTGGCCGTTGCGCTGATCTTGGTGCTTTCCGCCTGTTCCACGCCGCCTGAGTCACCGGGACAATCCGCCCATCCCGCCGCCAGCCAGGCAAAGGCGGATAATCCGCATCCCATCAATGAGGTGTTGGGCGGCCAATCGGAGCCGAAGAAAACGATTCCCGAGCCTGAGCAAACGCGACGGATTCGCGTCGAACAACGGCTTGCGGAAAAAACGGAGGCGGATCGCGCCCGATTCGCGCAGGCGGCGCGTCCCATGAGCAAGCGCCATGCCTTGATGGCATCAGAGGCGATTGCGCCCGGCCCCATACCCGTGCCGCCGATGTACCCCTCGCCGCCACCGGTGGATCGTGAGGGATACGCGGCCATCGCGGAGAACCGTTTTCTGTCCACCGCCTTGTCACCGCTTTCCACCTTCGGACTGGACGTGGATACGGCCAGCTATTCCAATATGCGGCGCTTCATCAATAACGGTCGACTACCGCCGCCAGACGCCATTCGCATTGAAGAGCTCGTCAACTATTTCGACTACGACTTTCCTTCGCCCGAGGCGGACCACCCGATCTCCGTGACCTCGGACTACGCCGTCGCGCCGTGGAACCCGGATCATCGGCTGGCGATGATTGGCGTCAAGGCGCATGACATCCGCGCGGACGCGCGCGCGCCCAACCGGCTGGTGTTTCTGCTGGACACCTCAGGCTCGATGTCCAGTCATGACAAGCTGCCCTTGCTGATTCAGAGCTTTGGCCATCTGGTCAATCAATTGGGACCGCAGGACCGTGTCGCCATCGTCACCTATGCCGGCAGCGCGGGTCTGGTATTACCCAGCACCTCGGGCGCCAACAAGGGACAGATTCTGGGTGCGCTGTCACGGCTGTCGGCCGGCGGCTCCACCGCCGGCGGCGCCGGCATTCAACTGGCCTACCAGGTTGCGCGACAACAGTTCGCCGCCAACGCCAACAACCGCGTCATCATCGGCACGGACGGCGACTTCAACGTCGGCGCCAGCAGCAACGGCGAGCTGGTACGCATGATTGAAAAAGAGCGTGAACACGGCGTTTTCCTGACCGTGATGGGATTCGGCACGGGGAATTATCAGGACGCCAAGATGCAGCAACTGGCCGGCCACGGAAACGGCACGCATCATTACATTGACTCGGCGCGTGAGGCGCAGCGCGTGCTGGGCGCCAAGCTGTTGTCCACGCTGTATACGGTGGCCAAGGACGTCAAGGTCCAGGTCGAATTCAATCCCGCGGCGGTGGCGCAATATCGCCTCATCGGTTATGAAAACCGGGTGATGGCGGCTGAGGATTTTCGTGACGACAAGAAAGACAGCGGCGATGTGGGCGCCGGTCACACGGTGGTGGCGCTGTACGAAATCATTCCCACGGGAATTGAAAAGGCGCTGGACATTGAACGCCGCTACGCGCAGCCCGGGCACGGTGGATCGACTGCGATGGAATTGGGCTACGTCAAGCTGCGCTACAAGCAGCCCGACAGCGACGCCGCGACGGAATTTGACTGGGTGATGAACACCCGCGCCAGAACCATCGAAACTGCCAGCGCCAATCTGCAATGGGCAGCATCGGTGGCCGAGTTGGGGCTGTTACTTGGCGACTCCGATCACAAAGGCAAGGCCAACTTCGCCAGCCTGATTGCCCGCGCCGAGTCGTTCGCGATTACGGGCGAGGTCTCGGAGGATCAACGCGAGTTCCTGCAACTGGCGCGACGCGCACAAACCATGTCGCAGACGGTCAGCGGAGTGGTTCGGCATTGAGCCAGGATGAAGTCGATCAATGGCTTGAATCGCTGGCGGCGCCCGATGCCGCCAGCGATGATCAAGGCAGGCAATCCATCGCCGTCAATCGAGCAGCCCAAAAGATCGAGGCCGGGAAAATGGACGAGCTGGCTTTTCAACGTTTGTTGCGCAGGGTGGACCGGGAAATCCCTGCGCGTCGCCGGTCGTTTTCCGGACTCAGGCCGATGGCCGCCGCTGCCGTCTTGCTGCTGGGCGTTGGCTTGTCGATTCAGGTTTATCGCCAGCAGCCCGCGGAGCGATTTGAGGATTTGCGCTTGCCGGTGCCGGCCGCGACAGAGGAAATCGCACCGCCGGCATCACACAAGCCAGCATCCGCTCCGTTGCCAGCGGCTTCGGTTGAGCAAGCGCCCGAAATGATCGCGGCACCACCGGATCCGGTCGACGAAGAAAAAGAGATCGCAAAGGCTCAAGAGCGGAGATTAATCGCCAAACGCCAACTCGAATCGCACGCCACGAAAAAAATGCCTCTGGCGAAACCAAAACAAGCGGTGGCAGCCGAGGCACTGGAGCAACCCTCACTACAAAGCGCGCCCTTTGCCGGTGGCGCGGATGCCTTGATGGATCGCCCCGCAGGGACCCGGATGGAAACCGAATCGGACGCGCGCGCAACGACGAGAATCAATGTGCCAAAGCGCAAGACGGAAAGGATTGAACGTCTGATCCACGGGCAAAAAGGCATCATTGTTCTGGCGCGCGCAGGCGATGCGCCTGTCCGCCTTATCCGACTTCGCTGCATGACCACGGCGGCGTGTGATGCGATTCGCCAGGCATTGGAGCACGCTCGAGCGGCTTCACAGATTCGGCCCGGCGTTGACGTCGAGTTGCGCTTTGTCGACCAAGGCGGGGCGCCATGAACGCCGACGAAGACGCGTTGATCATGGACTTGACTGGTGACCGCGCAACACGCAATGCCGCGCTGCGTATTCTGTACACCCGCTATGCGCACCGCTTCACCGCCTATTTGCGACGCAAAGGAACGCCGGCGCACGACAGCGAAGACCTGGTGCAGGAAGCCTTTCTGCGTTTAATTCGAAAAGCCGACAGCTTTGAACCCAATGGTCGGCCAGCGGCCTGGATTTGGACTGTCGCGCGTTCAGCGTGGATCGACCATCATCGACAGTCGCGCCACCCCATTCATACCGATTCTGTTGACGACTTGACCGAACCACCAAGCTGCCTGATTCACGACCCAGGTGCGAAGTTCGATTATCAGGATTGCGTTCGCGATGGCTTGTCGCGCTTTGCCGAGGATTTTCCAGAGGCCGGCCAGGCCATTTTCTGGGCCGCAGTGGATGGCATGAAGTCATCCGATATTGCAAAAGCACTTGGCAGAACCGCCGGCGCAACGCGCGAATTTCTGTCCCGGGCGAGGAAGAAACTCAGTGTTTATCTGGCGCCGTGTGAGTCGGCCTGAGCCGATGTTCGGCGGCGCTCGATCTTGCGCCAAGGCGGATCGCCGCGCCGCAGCGAACATGATCCACCGCACTCACGCGACTTGCGCAAGGCGCTATACGTGATTCCCGCAGTGCCGGCATCGGACAACCGCGAATGGTCCCGGCATGGACATGGCGCGATGCTTGGCGTCGGCATCGTTTTCAGGAGTCCATCATGGCTTTCGACATTACCCCGGCGCCGAGAAGTCGCCCCCAATGCGCCAACTGCCCGGTTCAGACCTGTCTGGCCCGGCGGCAATCCTGTGCCCGGAGCTGGTGCGAACGTGTTCAACTGCTGCCCGCGCTGATGCCGGAGGGCTCGCCGCTGCTGCGCCCCGGACAAAGCTTGACGGCGCTGTATTCGGTTCGTGCCGGGTGCATCAAATCCTATCAACTGGATGCCGACGGCAATGAGCGCATTCGTGGCTTTCACTTTCCCGGAGACATCGTTGGTCTGGAAGCGCTTTGCAGCCCCGGTCGCGCCAATGCAGCGGCGGCGGTGACGCCGTCACAAGTCTGCGCCGTTGCCCTGACTGACATGAACAAGCAGATGCAGGACGACCCCGGATTCGTGGTCGAATTGTTGCAACGCACGCAACAGGAGCTGCGAGACGCGCTGGCGCTGTCCGGTGAATATACGGCCGATGAACGCGTGGCTGCATTTCTGCTTTATCTGGATGCGCGCATCGGCCACGATGACCTGCTGCGCCTGCCGATGACCCGGCGTGAAGTCGGCAGTTATCTGCGGCTGGCCACCGAAACCGTTTGCCGGGTACTCAAGCGGTTCCAAAGCCGTGGCTGGCTGCGTGCGCAGGACAAGAAGATCCGGCTGTTGAACAAGGCAGGTCTGGCCAACACCGCACGCAACGTGGACCTGGCGCCAGCGTTGGCGGCAGCGGCCTGAACCGGTTCAGCGTTCCACTCAAGCGGCTCTGGCGGCTTGCGTGGACCCGGCGCCAAGACCTTTGTGTTTGGCCAGCAAGGCTTCAAATCCGCGCGGCCGCACGATCAGGAGGTCGCAAGGCGCCTGGGTGAGGAAACTTTCAGTGGTGCTGCCCAGCAACAGACGATCAATGCGATTGCGATATTCGCTGCCCAGCGCGATCAGATCGACTTCATGCTCGACCACATGCTGATAGAGCGCTTTGACAACCGGGCCATCGCGCAAAAACAGCCGATCCTCCGGCACCGAGTATCGATCGGCCAAGGCTTGCAGTTTCGATTCGTCATCGGCACGCATTTCTTCGATCTGGTTGTGAAGCCGACCGTTCGATGATTGCTGCGAACTGGCGTATGCAAATACGTGAACCAGTTCCATTGAAGCATCCGCCGCCATGGCCACCGACCATGTTGCATCCAGCACCCGCTCATCCAGACCCGCCGTTGGCGCATGCGCATGTGCAGGATCCAATGCCGCGCAGATTTTCGCCGGCAAGATCGTGGATGACTCCTGAACCAGCATCAGCGGCGCCGGACACCACCGGGCAAGACGCAGCGTCGCCGGGCGAACCACCGACCATCGCTTGAAAAACGATTCCCGATCCAGGTCCGCAATGACCAGATCCGGCGCTTGTTCGAGCACCGTGCTCAGCACCGCATCGTCGGCAGATCGCGCCCAAAAGACTTCGCAATTTGCATCGATCCCTTGGCGAACCAGCTCCGCGGCCCAGGCGCCCAACCATTGCATCCGCTCCTCCAGATAATCCTGCCTGGCTCGCCGGGACACCGAGGCGTCGACCATCTCGGCGGTGGCGTCGATGTTCGGATCGTATGCCGGCATGCACAAGAACAGCCTGGCCTTGCTGCGCCGCGCCAGCTCGATGCTGCGCCGGGATGCCGCGCTTTGTTGCATCTGCTGACTCACCACGGCGACGATGGATTGGGGCAATTTCATGGGTCTTCTCCTTGAAGGCTCAACGGCTAGCGGTGGATATGGCGCCGTGCGGGCATCAATGGCTCGACGCCTACTCTGCGGTCCGCCTTGAGCCGAAGCGCGTTGAATGACTCACCGTCCTGTGGCGACTGCGCCTGTCCGACTTGCAGGACAAGCCCAGGCACGGCACCGATCAAGGGATATGGCTCAAGCAGGGACCGGTGCAGGGCCGCCAGCAGTTTTGCGGCCGCAATCTCATCGTCGGGCAGCCACAGCACATACTCCCAGTCGGATAGCTCAGCAACCCGCTGAGCATCTGCGCAATCCAGAATCCTTGCCCGGACCTGCTCGCCAAAGCTGATCATGGGCGCCGAATCCGCCGCCCCCAGCCTGGCCACATCACTCAGCGTCAACAGCGCAATACGCACCGGCTGTTTGTGGCCCAGCGCTGCATCGATTGCGTGCTCCAGCGCGGCCACATGCCACATCCGGCTGAGCGGATCGATCGGGTTCAATATCCGCCGGCGGTCCTGTTCGCGCTTTTGGCGACTGATCTCTTCGTAGATCGCCAGATAATGCGTGACACGATCTCCCACCCCAAACGGGCTGATGGTTTGCGCAACGGTGAAACGTTTGCCATGGCGATCCTGATCGACCGTCTCTCCATGCCAGACCTTTCCGGTGCGAATGGTGTTCCACAATTCGCGGTAATAACGCACGCCATTCCGGCCAGAACTGAGAATGCGCGGATTCTTCCCTTGCACTTCCTCAGCCGAGTAGCCCGTGACCCTGGTGAACGCAGCATTGGCCCACTCGATCTTGCCATCGGTATCGGCGATGAATGCGGCATTGCCGCAGCCCATCAGCGCCGCGTAAAGCAGGCGCCGCCGATGTTGCACGCTCATGGCTTCCAGCAAGCGCTCGCATTCCAGAGCCAGGGCGCGCTGGTCGCTCAAGCTTCGATCTTCCGACGAACGCGCCCCCTGGCCACCCAGATAGAGCACCAGGGTCCAATCCTGGCTCTCCACCCGCAGCGGGTAGGCGCAGGCGCTTTCTACCCGCTCACGTCGCGCCGCGTCGCGCCAGGGAATGAATCCATCATCGTCCACCGACAGCACCGCAGGGGCTTGCCGCTGCAGGGCGCGGGCGGACGGGCCGTTGCCGGCGATGGTGCCGTCGGCGCGCTCGGGGATACGGCCAAGCTCCGCCCACAAGGCATTTTCAGCGGATGCAGCCTCGACGTGAAACGCGCCGTCGTCACGCACATGCACCAGACAAACCAGTACCGCACCGGTTGCCTGCGACACCCTGACGCACAGATTCTTCATGACCTGCGCGCTGTCGAGCTCATCGATGAGCTCTCGATACCCGCGATCAATGGCGTGCTGTAAACGCTGCCCCATGGACAGCCGCTGCCGCGCCGGAGAATCAGATGCCGAGGACGTGTTGGTGAGCAATTCCATTGAAGGCTGAACCTGGGACTTGGCCCGCATCATTACGCCTGCCGCATCTGGGCGCCTTGACGTAAATCAGTTCAAACACAAAATCTCATCGAGGCCGCCGAATTGCCGCATCGACACCACCAGAAAGACGGCACCACTGAGTCCCAAAGCTGCGAAACGCAAATGGACAACCGAGCTGCCGGCCAAGCGCGCCCAGGACCAGGCGCTGAGCTGGACCGCCGGGATGGTGCCCAGGCCAAAGGCCATCAATAACACGAGGCCAGATAATGCCGAGCCGGTCAATACCGCATAAAACGCGGTGGCGTAGAGCAACGGACAGGGCAACAGCCCCATGCCCAACCCGGCCAGAAACGAACGCTTCCATTTTGCTTTTCGAACACCGCAAGTGCGATGCCGACCGCGCCCGGCCGTGGAAAACACCGCGATGGCAATCAGCGATGGCAGCGCCAGCAGGCGTAAGCCGCTCGCCCACGCCGCCTCTGCCGAGACTTGCAACAATACCCCGCCAGCGCCGCCGGCGACCGCCCCCAGCAAACCGTAACCGAACACCCGGCCAAGCGATTTGAGCCAGACGCGCCCGGCATTTTGGTGCAGATGCAACGCGCCACACATCAAGGCGCAGTGCGCGCTGGCACCCATCCCCAAGGTGAAAAAAGCGCTTGCGGTCAGCGCATGAACGGAGGTTTGCATTCGAGATCAGCGCCTTGCTGGGCTTCATCGTCGGGCATGCGGCCTTGCTGCTCATTCAGGGCGTCAAACTGCCCGCTGCTGGCCGCCCGAAAAAATGTCCAGCCGGCAGCCAGAACCAGCATCAGACCCAAGGGAATCAACAAGAACAGGCTTTCCATGGATTCAGGTTGCCTTTGGCATCCGCAGCGCGTTGGATACCACCAACAAGGACGACAAGGACATTCCCGCAGCCGCCATCCACGGCAACAGGTTGGCGGTGAAAGCCAGCGGCAACACCGACAGGTTGTAGGCGATGGCCCAGGTCATGTTCTGCCACATGCGGCGATGTGCGGCATCGGCAACTTTGCTCGCAAGAAGAAGTCCGTCCAGCCGGTCATTGAGGAAAATCAGATCGGCACCTGCCTGGGTGGCCGCCGAACCCGCCGGCATGGCGGCCGATACATCCGCCGCCGCCAGCAGCGGCGCATCGTTGAGTCCATCCCCGATTGCCAGCACCACGCGACCGGCTTGCTGCAATTGACGGAGCCGGAACAACTTCTGCTCGGGCGTTTGCCGTGCCGCCAAACGCTTGATTCCCAACTGGTCCGCAATCTGCCGGCTTGCCGCCAGCGCATCGCCTGACAAGAGTTCAACCTCGATTCCGGCGGATTTGAGCTTGCCGACCACCTGCGCCGCCTCGTCGCGCAATGTCGGCGCCAGGCCGAAATCGGCCAACGGCCCGTCATCGCTTTGAAGACGAACCCAGGTCAGCGCATCGTCGGTGTGACCCGGTGACGGCGCCGGACCGATCCAATACGCCTGTCCATCAACGGTTCCGGATACGCCGTGGCCAGGTCTCACCTTCAGGTTCTGCGCCAACCCGTGGTGCGCCCCGGTGGACAGCGCCCGCGCAATGGGATGCGGCAAGCCCGCCTCGAGCGCGGCCGCGATGCGCATCACCTGCTCACGCCCCTTGGCGCCCAGCAGATGCAGCGCGCGTTGCTCCAGTCTGGCATGCGTCAAGGTTCCGGTCTTGTCGAATATCACCGTGTCCACATCACGCAACCGAAGCAGCCGATCAACCCTTGTCAACAGCACGCCCTGGCTGGCCAGCCTGGAACTTGCGGACGCCAGAACCGCCGGAACCGCCAGCGACAAGGCACAGGGACAGCTGGCAATCAGCACGCTGATCACCACCACCAACGCAACGTCAGTCCCTTGACGCAGCCCGTAAATCGCACCCGCCGTCGCCAATAGGAGTACCGCCAGCGTGAAGTGAGCGGCGACCCGGTCCGCAATCCGTTGCACCGTCGGCTTGCGCGCTGCGGCGCGTTGCAGGAGTCGCAACAATCCGGCCAAGCGGGTGCGATCACCGCAGGCCGTCACCCGCAACCGCAGCGCCGTTGGCGAAAGATTCAGGCTGCCCGCATAGGCCAACGCGCCGCTGCGCCTTGCCATGGGCCTGGATTCGCCGGTCAGCAGCGACTCATCCAGATCAGCGTCGGATTCGAGCCGCCCGTCGACCGCCAATGCCTCACCCGATGGCACCTGAATCAAATCATTCTCACGCAGCGCGGACACGGCAACCGACTGCAATCCGTGTGGCGTGACCTGCAACGCCTGACTGACCTGAGCGCCGAGCAGGGCCTTGATGCGCGCACTGGCCTTGGCCCGTGTGCCGGATTCCAGGTACCTGCCCAACAACAGCAAGGCCACAAACATGGTGGCCGCATCAAAATAAAGCAGCCCCTGCCCTTGGATAACGCGCACCACCGAAACCGAATAGGCAATGGTGATCGACGCGGCAACCGGCACGTCCATGGTCAGCGTTCGTGCCGACAACGCCGACGCCGCAGCAGACAGGAAAGGCCAACCAGCGATGAACACGGCGGGCGTAGCGATCAGGAACTGACCCCAGCGCATCAACTCGGCGACCTGTGTATCGGGGACGCTGGAAAAATAATCCGGCCAGGCCAGCATCATGACCTGCATCGCGCAGATCAGCGCCAGGCCAATACGCCCCACCGCTCGCCGTCGCCGCTGGAGCGTGTCTGCGTCGGATAGCGCCGCGCCCGATATCAGGCGCGGCGCAAAGCCGCTGCGTTTCAAGCCGCCAAGGATGGCCTTGATGGAAGTGCGTCTGGAATCCAGGGTCATGGTGGCAATCTTGGTTGCCAGGTCCACTTCACAGGACACGACTTCGGCGGGCAAGGCGCGATGAAGCCGTTGAACACAGCCGGCGCAGTGAACCCCGTCCAGGGCGACCAATAGCGGTTGCCCGTTGTCAGCTTCGGGCGCGCCGGACGCGGCGACCAGGCCACTGCGCATGTCAGCCGCTCACGACCTGAACGCTCCTGCCCAAGGCGGTATATCCATGATGGCTGGCAATCCAGATCGTCACCGCGCCCGCGATGACCGTGAACAGCGGAATCATCAACACCAGCCAATACTCGAGCGAAAAACCCTTGGTCCGGGCAGCTGCCTTGTTCATGCGTTGTTTGTCCTGAATCAATTTCAGAGCAATCTGACGCACGCCCCGGCTGCGGCGCACTGACATGGATCAAGCCGCGCGCCAAACAACCCGGCTTTGACATGAATCAACACGCGCCTGACCCAGGCCGACCACACTGACCCTGCCAAAAACCAGCGATACCCAAGGAGAACATCATGGCCAACCAACAACATCACCGTCTTGGCAGGTCCGCCCTGTTCGCACTGGCCCTTCCTTTGGCCGGCATCGCGGGTCCGGATGTTTCCGGCGTGCAGACCGGGCCGTGCTTTTGTCCGGCGCCAACCCAAGATGCGGCGATGATCTGGAAACAACCGCCGATATTCGAATCGGAAAACATCCGTTACAAGACCGGCGGAATCGGCAAGACCGAGGCTGCACTGATGAAGGCCGATCGTGGAAACTACCCACTGGCCCTGGAATTTCTGGTTCAAGATCGCCAGCGCTATCAATACACCTCACATGTGAGCGTTGAAATTCTGAACGATGACGGCACCGCGCTCTTGCATGTCACCACACAAGGGCCTTTTCTGCTCGCGGATATTCCCTCCGGGCATTATCGTGTTCGCGCGGTACCCGACAAGGGCGACTTGCAGGAAAAGGAAGTCGACGTGCAACAGGGCACGCACAAGGATCTTCGTTTCGTCTGGCAGGATAGCTGAGCGCGAACCGTGCGTTTGATATGAATACTTGCGTGTCTCCTTAACTCAAAACAAGCCGCACAAGCAGATAAGGCACAAATACGAACACCAGGATCATGATCTTGTAAAACCCCATTGCGACATAATGCAGCTCGTCAAACCGCACGCTGCTCAACTGGAAATAACGCTGGTGCATACGCAGCATCCAATCGTGCGCGAAGATGAAACACGCAGCCCAGGTCAATAACAGGGCAAAATGAATCAGCGTATTCCAGGCCAGAAAGCGGCTTAGTTCATCCATTGTCATCGCGACCCTCCATGGCTCGAATCATCGCAGTCTGGCGGTCACGAATCGTGCTTGGCGTTCGGCCCTGAGCCGAGCGTCATCCACAGCACTGATTCTCACGCGAATATTGCGCACTGGCGTGGCGCTCAAACGGTTCGTTGCGACGCTGGAACTGCTTAAGGTAACAAGCGCTGCCACGGTTTCTCCGGCGGGAACCGTGATCCGTGCAGGCCGTGGCAGCAAGACGCTGCCGTCGTCAAAGCGTGCCTGAATCTCAAAACGTCGGACGCGATTGTCCGCATTGGTTATTTTGAACTGGTACAAGTTTTCCAGCGAACCGTCCGCGCGTTCGCGCACCAGTGCGTGTCGGTCGCGCAGAACATCAAGGCGCAGCGGAGAGTGAGTTAACACCATGGTCGCCAATGCCGCGCAGGCGATCAGCCACACCAGGCCGTAGGCAATCGCACGCGGGCGAAGAAACCGGGACGCTTGCCCTGATTCGCGCCGCGACGTTGAATAACGCACCAGACCGCGCGGCTTGCCGACCGAATCCATCACGCTGTTGCAGACATCCACGCAGGATGCGCATGCAATACACTCGTATTGCAGTCCCTTGCGAATATCAATGCCAACCGGACAAACCTGGACGCACAGCGAACAATCGATACAATCTCCTGCGGACACGCCACGCTGCCGGGCATCAGATTTTCTGGGCTCTCCACGGGCCTGATCGTAGGCAATGATCAGCGTGTCCTTGTCGAACATGGCCGATTGAAAGCGTGCGTAGGGGCACATGTATTTGCACACCTGCTCGCGCATGAAGCCGGCGTTGCCCCAGGTCGCAAACCCGTAGAACAAGCTCCAGAACAGCGGCCAGCCTGAAACGTCAAATGTGGCGAAGGCGGGAAACAGTTGCCGTGCCGGAATGAAATACGCGACGAAGGTAATACCAGTGAACCCGGCGAACACAAGCCACGCGAGATGTTTACCGCCCCGGCGCATGACCTTCCTTGCGTTCCATGGTGCGTCATCAAGCTTGATACGCGCATGCCGATCGCCTTCGACAAGGTGCTCAATCCACACAAAGGCCTCGGTCCATACGGTTTGCGGACAGGCATAACCACACCACAACCGGCCGCCCAGGGAAGTAAAGAAAAACAAAGTGAAGGCGGCAACGAACAGTAGCAGCGAAAGCAGAAACAGATCCTGTGGTGCAAGCGTCAGCCAGGCCAGATAAAAACGCCGCTCTGGAAGGTCAAACCACACCAGGGGACGGTCGCCCCACTGCAACCACGGGGTCAGGTAATACGCACCCAACAAGACCAGCATGGCCAGATTGCGAAACTTCTGAAACCGGCCCCTGGCTCTGCGCGGCTGGATGCGCGCGCCTTTTTGGTACAGCAGGGTTTGCGCCTCTGCCGCTGGCGGCGGTGGTTCAGCGGGCATCGTCGATTCCACGCGGACCGCTCAACAGCGCCGCACTCAATGCCGGAACCAACGCCAATAACCACAGCGCGCAAAAACTCACCGCCAAGCGACCGAATCCAACCGGCGCCATCAACCATTGGTCGGGCACGATCAGCAGAACCAGTAATGCCAGGCTGGCTCCGATAAACCCCGACCAGAGCACCCCAGCCAGCAGTCGCAAACGCGGTCGCGCGCCCAAGCCTTTGCGCGCCGAAACGGCCAGTATTTGGCTTGCGTTCAACGCATCCGACGCATCGCAGCTCAGCTCCGGCGGCCGCTTTGCTGCCGACGCATCAGCTGCCGGCTGCTTTGAGGGTGATGCCATCATGCCTCCGCCTGAAAACAAGTAGAGATCGCATACTGCCTGCAACCGGCGAACTTTCCGTTGATTTACGTCAAACCGATTATCGTTTGGCGACAATCTCTTCGGTGTCCAGAGCAGGCTGATGCGCCATCGCATCCGTCGCGGACAGGGATAAAACGTAGGCCGCCACCACGCGCGCTTCCTGCGGCGAGAGCAGGTCGCGGTGCGGCGGCATGCTGTTGTTGCGACCCGCGACAATGGTCTGACGCAGTTGCTCAGGACGTGCGCCCCACAGCCAGATCTCATCCCTGAGGTTGGGTGCACCCAGCGCCGTATTACCTTTTCCATCCGGGCCGTGACAAGCGGCACAGATTCCAGCGTAGGCCGCCATGCCGGCTTCACGAACAGCATCGTCCAGCTTTGTATCCGACCAATGCGGCAGAAAATCGACCAGCGCCTGAATCTGGTCCTCAGAAAGCGCCGCCTCAAGCCCCGGCATTTGACCGTTACGCCCGTTGACAATACTCGCCAGCACGGTCTGTGGCTCGCCGCCATACAGCCAGTCCTGGTCCCGCAGATTGGGAAAACCAATCGCCCCGGTCGCATCCACGCCATGACAACCGGCACAGTTGGCAACATAAACCGAACGGCCCAGGGATAATGCGACCTCATCGTGCACCAGCGCTGGCAGCGGCTTGTCCGCAAGTTTTGCAAACCGTGCTTGTCGCTGCTCGGTGAGTTGATCAAGACGCGCCTGCATCTCGGCTTTGGATGTCCAACCCAGCTGGCCGGCGATGCCACCCAGACCGGGGAACAGCAGCAGATAAACAACACTGAAAACGATGGTGATCACAAAAAGATTCAACCACCACCTGGGAAGCGGATTGTTGTATTCGGTCAAATCATCGTCCCAGACGTGCGTGGTTTGCGGGCCGGTATGACCTCGGCTTTGCCAGATCAGCAGCCACAGGCAGCCGACAATACTCAGTACCGTCAGAACGATGACGAAAATACTCCACAAAGCACTCATGATTCGGGGTTCCGATGCGGGGTCTGGTCGTTGTCATCGTCCAGCGGTGTGCGTGCCGCCCGATCAAATTTTTCCCGACCCGAAAATATCACCCAGACCACCACCGCCAGAAAACCGCTCAGGGCGGCGACGGTGAAAATTCCGCTGATCATGATGCAAGTTCCTCGGTTGAACTGATCCGCGCTTGATTTTTTGTCGCTTCTGGAACTTTCAGCGACTGCAAGTAGCTGATGAGCGCATCAAGCCTGCTCTTGCCTTGCATTTGCTCCTCGGCGCCGGAAATATCGGATTCAGAGAAAGGAACACCGACCCGGGACAGCGCGCGCATCATTGCGCTGACCTCGCCTTTCTTGAATTGCTGATGTTCGAGCCAGGGATAACCGGGCATATTCGATTCAGGCACCACGGCACGTGGGCTGATGAGATGAATGCGATGCCATTCATCACTGTAGCGCCCACCGACCCGCGACAAGTCCGGGCCCGTGCGCTTGGAACCCCACTGGAAGGGATGGTCGTAGACAAACTCCCCCATCTGCGCCGGCGGTCCATAACGCAGAACTTCCTCGGCCAGGTATCGGACCTGTTGCGAATGGCAGTTATAGCAACCTTCGCGCAGATACACCTCCCGCCCGGCAACCTCCAACGGCGAGCGGAGTTTCAAACCCTCGGCCGGCTGTGCGGCGGCACGCTGATTCATCAGCGGAATGATCTCCACCATCCCACCAATGACGATGGCCAGAAAAATGGCCACCGCCATCCAGCCCACATGCTGCTCGATAAACTCGTGTTTCATGAGGCGCTCCCGGTCGCCGCGGCGCGGGGCGCTGGTTCGGATTGTTGCCGTGACCCGCGGATGGTTTTCCACACATTCCAGGCCATCACCAACATGCCGATGAAGTAAATCAGCCCTCCGGCGAAACGCAGGGCGTAATAGGGATAGGTGGCCTTGAGCGATTCAACAAAGCTGTAGGTCAATGTGCCGTCGGCCTCGGTGGCGCGCCACATCAAACCCTGCATGACGCCGGCGATCCACATCGAGGCGATGTACAACACGGTGCCGATGGTGGCCAGCCAAAAATGCAGGTTGATCGCGGCAATGCTGTGCATTTGCGGCTTGTTGGTCAGTCTGGGAATCAGCATGTAAATGGACCCCAGACTGATCATCGCGACCCAGCCCAGCGCTCCGCTATGCACATGACCGATGGTCCAGTCGGTGTAATGGCTCAAGGCGTTGACGGTCTTGATCGACATCATCGGCCCTTCAAAGGTGCTCATGCCGTAAAAAGACAGAGAGACGATCAGGAACTTGAGAATCGGGTCTTCACGCAACTTGTGCCAGGCGCCGGACAAGGTCATCACACCGTTGATCATGCCGCCCCAGCTGGGCGCCAACAGGATCAGTGAAAACACCATGCCCAGGCTTTGAACCCAATCGGGAACCGAGGTGTAATGCAGGTGGTGCGGCCCCGCCCACATGTAAATACTGATCAAGGCCCAGAAATGGACAATGGATAACCGGTAAGAGTAGATCGGCCTTCCCGCCTGTTTGGGCACGAAGTAATACATCATGCCCAGAAAGCCTGCGGTCAGGAAAAATCCAACCGCGTTATGCCCATACCACCATTGCACCATGGCGTCTACCGCGCCTGCATAAGCGCTATACGACTGCGTCATTGAAAATGGAATGGCGGCACTATTAACAATGTGCAGCAGCGCGACCGCCAGAATAAACGAGCCGTAGAACCAGTTGGCCACATAAATATGACTGACGGTGCGCTTGGCGATGGTTCCGAAGAAAACGATCGCGTAAGCCACCCATACCACGGCAATGAGAATATCAATCGGCCATTCCAGCTCGGCGTATTCCTTGGACTGCGTGATACCCAATGGCAGGGTAATGGCGGCGGCCACGATCACCGCCTGCCACCCCCAGAACGTAAACCGGGCCAATGCCGGTGCGAATAATGGCGCCCGGCAGGTGCGTTGCACCACCCAATAACTGGTGGCGAACAGGGCCGAACCGCCGAACGCAAAGATCGCGGCGTTGGTGTGCAAGGGACGCAAGCGACCAAAACTGATCCAGGCAAGGTCGAAGTTCAGCGCCGGCCACATCAGCTCGGCGGCAATCCATACGCCCACCAACATCGCCACCACGCCCCAGACCACGGTCATGATAGAAAATCCCAGCACAACGTCGTCCTGATAAGACGGCGTGGTGCTGGGAATGGGAGGAGACTCGACTGGTTGATTCACGGATCATCCCGAAATGTGGTGACCGTGAAAGTCTTGCCGCTACGGTGCACCCGAACATTGACTTGCGTCAACGCTGAGCAACAGGGCGCAAGGGACCATGGGGAAAACCGACCCGGAGCCTTCGATGTTCGAACTCAACAAAGTCCTGGTGGTAACCGACGCCAACCTGTTCCACGGACCGGGCCTGACCCAGGCCAGCGCCCTGTGCAAACGCGGCGGCGCAAAACTGACCATCGGTTTGTTCGATCAACACCCACGGCTGGGCGTAATGGGCCTGATGAATCCGCCGCAATCCTTGATGATCGAACAGCAAATGGCGGCGCAGGCCGAAGGCTGCCTGGAAGATCTGCGACGCTCGGTGTCACAGAACGAAGGCATCCCGGCGGACGCATTGGTGCAATGGGAACAGGCAGCCAGCGAGGCGATTCTGAAAAATGTCATCGATGGCGGATTCGACCTGATCATCAAGGACATGGACCCACCCAGCCGACTGCATCGGATGTTCTACACCCCCACCGACTGGGAACTGCTGCGTCGCTCGCCGGTTCCCATCTGGCTTGCCGGCAAGTCCAGACCCCGGCTACCGAAAAAAATCATGGCCTGTGTGGATCCCATGCACGACCAGCACGGCGCCGGTGTCCTGAACACGCACTTGATCCAGGTCGCACAGGCAACGGCGCGGCTGTGCGACAGCGGCCTGCAATTGTTCTCGGTTTTTTCCGGTCTGCCGCCACTGTTGACCGCCGGCCACTACCCGATTCCGGTTTCCGGCGCCTCGCTTTCCGAACTCTACGAAGACATTCGCCTGTTGCATCGCAGCCAGATGGAGAAGCTCGCCGCCTCGGCAGACATCGGCGATCAGGACATCAAGCTGGGCTACGGCAACCCGGTCGATAAAATCGTGGAAGCCGTTGAAGAGCACGGCGTGGAACTGCTGGTTCTGGGCACCATGCATCGCCGTGGCATGGACCGCATGCTCATCGGCAGCACCGCCGAGCGTGTACTCGGCCGGATCAACTGCGATGTGCTGGCGGTTGGACCACCCCCGGGCGCGGGTGTCGGGTGATGCTCAGCGCGCATCCGCCGAGCGCTGATTCGGCGTCTGACCCGGGCTGAGCAGCAGCCACCGAACCGCAGGCCGATTCACATTGCCCTGCCCGAGAGGGCAGTTGGCATTCGCGGCAGAGTCGTACAGTATGCGTGGCTCGCGCCCAGCCAGACAGCGCCAACAGGCCAGATCCGCGCCGAGGAGTCATTGATGTCAACGGTCATGCAAGAAGCCCGTTCCGGCAAGCCCCGGCACCTGCCGGGCGAACCCGGCGTTTGGATTTTCATTTTGGGCGACATGACGATTTTCGCCCTGTTTTTCATGACGTTCATCTTTTACCGGGCGCAGGATCCGGCGCTGTTTCTGGAGTCGCGCACGCACCTGAACCAGCATTTTGGCGCGCTGAATACACTGCTGCTGCTGGCCAGCTCCTGGTTCGTCATCATGGCGGTGAACGCGGCCCGCAAACGGATGACGCACATCGCAACCCGACTGTTCAGCGCAGCATGGCTCTGTGGTCTGGGTTTCGTGGTGGTCAAATACTTCGAGTGGGGCGAGAAGATCAGCGCCGGCATTACGCTGACCACCAACGACTTCTTCATGTACTACTACGTCTTCACCGGCATCCACCTGTTGCATTTGCTGATCGGGCTGGGCGTGCTGGCATTTCTGATTTCAATCTCAAGGCGCGGCAACTTCGACGACAGGAACATGATGATGCTCGAAGGTGGCGCCAGTTTCTGGCACATGGTCGACCTGCTGTGGATCGTGCTGTTTCCCCTGCTCTACATGTTTCAGTGACGGGCATGAAGGCACTGATATTCACCTTTCCAAGCGCGGTCTGGGTCGTTCTGACACTGGCCACCATCCTCTCCTGGTGGCTGGGCACGGATCACGGCTTCAGCGGTGAAAATGCCGCCCAGTACAATTCCATCGCCCTGATGGTCATCGCCTTTTTCAAGGTGCGGCTGGTGATCATGCACTTCATGGAAATCCATAACGCACCGCTGGTCCTGCGCGGCGCGATGGAGGTTTGGGTATTCGGGGTTTGCGCGACCTTGATCGGCCTCTATTTGTTCTTGCCGGCGGCGATGTAATCCCGCCCGCCCGGTTGGCGCCGCCGGAGGCGTGAACGCAGGGGCTGCCGACCGTGCCGGGGCATCACGACGACGCTCCCGCCTTCGCCCGGATGTGCGGTCCCTGGGATTGCACGCATGCCGCGAATGGATGCCGTCATCGCATCCGGGTTCCGGGCATGCCACCCCGGGTTAGGCGCATTCGGTGCCGGCGGCCGTTCGACTGGCCATTGATTCTGCTGGAACAACCTGACCCAGAACCTGCGGGCGTTTAAAGTAGGCCCATCAATTCAGTAACTCACCGGAGACCAGGAGTGACCACTTCTCGCCCTACCCTGACCTACACGCTGACCGATGAAGCGCCGCTGCTGGCAACCAGCGCCTTTCTGCCGGTGATCCGTGCCTTTACCGGCGCCGCCGGCATTGAAGTCGAGACCAGCGACATCTCCGTGGCGGCACGCATCCTTGCGGCCTTCCCCGAATATCTGGAAGAAGGACAGCGGATTCCGGACAATCTGGCGGTGCTGGGTGAGATGACCCAAAACCCCGACACCAACATCATCAAGCTGCCCAATATCAGCGCGGCGGTGCAGCAGCTGGTCAGCGCCGTTGGCGAGCTGCAAAACCAGGGCTACGCGGTGCCGGACTACCCTTCTGACCCGGAAACCGACGAACAAAAAGCAATCCATGATCGCTATGCCAAAGTGCTGGGCAGCGCCGTAAACCCGGTTCTGCGCCAGGGCAACTCGGATCGCCGCGCGCCCACGGCCGTAAAGGAATTTGCGCGCAAACATCCGCATTCGATGGGCGAATGGAGCATGGCCTCGCGCACCCACGTGGCGCATATGCGTCACGGCGACTTCTATCACGGCGAAAAGTCGATGACGCTGGACCGTCCGCGCAAGGTGCGCATGGACATCGTCGGCGCAGACGGCGAGGTGCGGATCATGAAGCCCGAGGTCGCGCTAGAGGATGGCGAAGTCATCGACAGCATGTTCATGAGCAAAAAGGCGCTGTGCGAGTTCTATGAAGAACAGATGCAGGACGCGCACAAGACCGGGATGATGTTCTCGCTGCACGTCAAGGCCACCATGATGAAGGTCTCCCACCCCATCGTGTTCGGTCACGCGGTGAAGATTTTTTACAAGGAAGCCTTCGCCAAGCACGGCAAGCTGTTTGACGAGCTCGGCGTCAACGTCAACAACGGTCTGGTGGACCTGGAATCCAAGATGGCATCGCTGCCCAGCTCGCTGCGCGAGGAGATCAATGCCGACATGCACGCCTGCCACGAGCATCGCCCGTCGCTGGCGATGGTGGATTCGGCGCGCGGCATTTCCAATTTTCACGCGCCCAACGATGTGATCGTGGACGCCTCGATGCCGGCCATGATTCGCATCGGCGGCAAAATGTGGGGTGCCGACGGTCGCCCGCAGGACACCAAGGCGGTGATCCCCGAAAGCACTTTCGCCCGCATCTATCAGGAAATCATCAACTTCTGCAAGACCAACGGTGCCTTTGACCCCAGAACCATGGGCACCGTCCCCAATGTCGGCCTGATGGCGCAAAAGGCGGAGGAATACGGCTCACACGACAAGACCTTCGAGGTGCCGATTGCCGGCGAGGCGCGCATCGTTGACAACGACACCGACGAAGTGCTGATGGTGCAAAACGTGGAGGTGGGCGACATCTGGCGCATGTGCCAGGTCAAGGACGGGCCGATCCGCGATTGGGTGAAGCTGGCCGTCACCCGCGCCCGTGCCTCCGGCATGCAGGCGGTGTTTTGGCTGGACCCTTATCGCCCGCATGAAAACGAGCTGATCAAGAAGGTCAAGACTTACCTCAAGGATCACGACACCGAAGGGCTGGACATTCAGATCCTGTCGCAGGTTCGAGCCATGCGGCACACGCTGGAACGCTGCATGCGCGGCATGGACACCATCTCGGTCACCGGCAACATCCTGCGCGATTATCTGACCGACCTGTTTCCGATTCTGGAACTGGGCACCAGCGCCAAGATGCTGTCGATCGTGCCGCTGATGGCCGGCGGCGGGCTGTATGAAACCGGCGCCGGCGGTTCGGCGCCCAAGCACGTCAAGCAGCTGCTGGAAGAAAATCACCTGCGCTGGGATTCACTGGGCGAATTTCTGGCGCTGGCCGCCTGCCTGGATGACCTGGGCCGCAAACGTGACGACGCCACCATCGGCGTCATCGGTCGGGCGCTGGACAAGGCCACCGAAACCCTGCTGGACAACAACAAGAGCCCGTCGCGCAAGACCGGCGAGCTCGACAACCGCGGCAGTCAGTTTTATCTGGCGTTGTACTGGGCGCAGGCGCTGGCCGAACAGGATGAAGCGCCGGAATTGAAGGACCGATTCGCAATGTTCGCCAAAACACTTGGCGAACAGCAGGAAACCATCGTCAAGGAACTGCTCGAATGCCAGGGCCAGTCGGTCGACATCGGCGGTTATTACCATCCGGATCCGGTCAAGATGGAAACCGTGATGCGGCCCAGCGCGACCTTCAACGCGGCGTTGGCGGATTTGATGAGCTGACCCGAACGTTTGCGCCGCGGTGTGAGCCGGCGCTGATCGATTCGCCTTTTGCATGGCCCCAGCCCGGGGCCGATCACCTTGCGAAACGGCTCAGCGCAGACACCACCTGATCCGAATGGGTGTGATGCGGGGCGTGACCGGCACCGGCGATCCGTACCACCTGAGCCTGTGGAACGACCGGCAGCACCCGTCGTCCATGATTCCAGAACGGCACCAGCTGATCCGCCGCGCCGTGAATCATCAACAACGGCGAGCTGATCCGGTCGTAGCGTGGACTCAGGCTCTGCATGTATTGACTCAAGCGTGTCATGTCCTGCACGTTGTTGATGAAGCTGCGTGGCCGCAAGGCCAGGGGCACGCCGATGTTCTTTGCGTAGTTTTCCGGAACCGGGTTCGGCGCAACCACTTTGACGACCGCGCCGTCGAGCATGAACTGGCCAAGCGGAAACACCGTGGTCCAGGCGAAAAAGCGCCCCAGCAAGGGCAGATCGCCCACGTCATAAGTCCAGCCATTGGAGCCGGCCCAATGTCCGGCGACGCCGGCCAGCAATACGCCACCGGACACACGTTGCGGCATGTTCACCAGCGCCGACATCACAACCGAGCCCGCCCAGGAATGGCCCAGCACGACCGGCCGTTGAATACCCAACTGTTCGCAGGCATCCAGCAGCAGGCGCGCGACCTTGCCGGGATCGAGCCACTCGCCGGGGGGACGCTGGCTGTATCCGTATCCCGGGCGGTCGAAAGCGATCACCTGATGATCGCGCGCCAAGGTGGGCAGGATGCTCGAAGCAAAATCCCGCAGATTGGAGTTGGCGCCGTGCACCAGCAACAGCGTGGGTGCATCCGGCGCCCCCTGCCGCACATAGTGGAGCCTCAGCCCCTGAACTTCCACGAAGTCGCCGATGGGCGGATAGCGGCGCTCGATCCACCAGCTCCCGATCACGGAGGCGCCAATCAACAGCAGCAAGAGAAACAAAATCGTGAACATCATCGGGCGCCACATAAAATGGTATTTGCTTGATTCGGGTGGTTCAAAGTGTCCCACATGCCGCCATCGGTGGTCTGCCATCGGCGCAGGGTCAATCATGCGCTTGCGCGCCACCGGGTGTTCGCCCGGCGAATGCAAGGCCGCCGCGATCCGGGGCCGGAACTCGCATTGATTCAATGGCCCGGACAGCGCTGTTTGGCGTCCAACTGTGATAGTTTGAAAACCATGCAGAATCTGTCCAGCACCATGACGGCGGTTGTCCCCCAGGGGCTCGGGCTGCGGCCTCGCCTTGGGCTGGCTGACAAACCGCTTCCAAAGCTGACGCCTGACGATGTGCTGGTCAAGGTGCATGCAGCGTCAGTCAACCCCAAGGACTGGAAACTCAACGCCAGCCTCGCGGCGATCACCAGCCCGCTGCCGACCAGGGCCATGCCGCCTGTTTTCGGCGATGACCTGGCCGGCGTCGTGGTTGCCGCCGGCAGCCGGGTCACAGAGTTTTCCGTTGGTGATGCGGTGTACGGCATGGACATGTATCTGCGTACCGCTTCGCTGGCGCAATACGCCAGAATCGCGCGTGGTCGCATCGCCAAAATGCCGCCGGGCCTGTCATTTGGTGAAGCCGCGTCCATGCCGCTGGCGGCGCTGACGGCCTTGCAAGGTTTGGTCGACAAGGGCGGCGCCGGCAAGGGATCGCAAGTGTTGATCATCGGCGCTTCCGGCGGCGTGGGCACCTTCGCGGTACAGATCGCGCATGCCCTGGAATGCGAGGTCACGGCGGTTTGCAGCGCCCGCAATGCAGCGCTGGTGACGGCGCTGGGCGCGGATCAGGTGGTGGATTACACGCAGGTGGACATCCATCAGCTGCCCCATCAATACGACATTGTTTTCGACGTGACCTCTTTTGAGACGCCGGCAAAGTGCAGATCGCTGCTCAAGCCCGGCGGTCGCTTCGTTTCCACCGGCGGATACCCCGGTGCCGTGATGGGCGTGCTCCTCAACCGCCGCGTTGACGCGCAATTCGTCTGGGTGCGTTCCAATACCCAAGATTTGCAAACACTCGCCCGCATGGTGGAACAGGGGCAACTCAAACCGATCATCGACAGCCGCTTTCCACTGGCCGATGCACAAGGTGCTTATGACCGCAGCCGCTCAGGCCGCGCGCGGGAAAAAATCGTGATCGAGGTTTGCGAGGAAAACCAGGAGATCGCCGGTGTTGCGCGCGGCTGCTGATTATTCCACCGTGACGGACTTGGCCAGGTTTCTCGGCTGGTCCACGTCCGTGCCTTTCAACAAGGCGACGTGGTAGGACAGCATTTGCAGCGGGATGGTGTAAACCAGCGGCGCTTGCAGAGGCTCGATGTGTTCCGGCATTTGCATCACGCTGATGCCGTCGCCACTTTCAAAGCCGCTGTTGGGATCGGCAAACACATAAAGCCGTCCGCCACGGGCGCGGACTTCCTCCAAGTTGGACTTGAGCTTTTCCAGCAGCCGATTATTGGGCGCAACGGCCACCACCGGCATGTCGTCATCCACAAGGGCCAAAGGGCCGTGTTTCAGCTCGCCGGCGGCATAGGCTTCGGCGTGGATATAGGAAATTTCCTTGAGCTTGAGCGCGCCTTCCATGGCGACGGGAAAGGTCGGCCCGCGGCCCAGAAACAGGGCGTGATGTTTGTCCGCGAATTGCATCGCCCACTGCTTGATTTGCGGCTCCAGTTGCAGCGTGTGTTCCACCATTTCCGGCACATGCGCCAGTTGACGCACAAACATCTGCTCCTTGGCGCGCGTCATGCCGTTGTGACGCGCCAGCGCAATGCCCAACAACCCCAGGGCCGCCAGTTGGGTGGTGAAGGCCTTGGTGGAGGCGACGCCGATTTCCGGACCGGCACGGGTCATCAGCGATAAATCCGCTTCCCGCACCAGGGACGATTCCGGCACGTTGCAGATCGCGGCGGTGGCGACATAACCGAGCTTTTTGCCGTAACGCAGCGCCGCCAGCGTGTCCGCCGTTTCTCCGGATTGTGAAATGGCAATCAGCAGCGTGCCCGGCTGCACCACCGGGTTGCGATATCGAAACTCGCTCGCCACTTCCACATTGCAGGGCATCAACGCGCCCTGTTCGATGTAATAACGCGCGATCAGACCGGCGTGATAACTGGTGCCGCAGGCGACGATTTGCACCTGTTTCACCTGCGGCAGAATTTGCGCCGCATTGGGTCCCAGCGCGGCCTCCAGTACGCGATTGGCGGCAATGCGTTCGCTAAGCGTATCGCCCAGGGCGCGTGGTTGCTCGAAGATTTCCTTCTGCATGTAGTGCTGGTATTCACCCAGCTCGATGGCATCGGCCGACAACTCCGACTCGCGCAGCACACGTTCAACCGCCCCCCCCTTTGCGTCCAGCACCCGAATTCCCGAATGCGTGATCTCCGCCACATCGCCTTCCTCAAGAAAACGGAAACGGCGGGTTTGCGGTAGCAGGGCCTGCACGTCGGATGCGACGAACAAGCCGTCTTCCGCCTCGCCGATCACCACCGGACAACCGGCGCGCGCGCACACCAGCCGATCCGGGTTTTGCCGATCCATCGCCACCAGGGCGAAAGCGCCGTGCAGCCGGCTGATGGTCTGTTGCAAGGCGGGCAGCAGGTCGAGCCCGGATTTCACCTGCTCGCAAAACAGATGCGCCACCACCTCGGTATCGGTTTCCGAGCTGAACTGATAACCCTTGGCTTTCAGCTCCTGCCGCAGCGCGTCGTGATTTTCAATGATGCCGTTGTGCACCAGAGCGATGCGATCATCGGAAAAATGCGGATGGGCGTTGCGTTCTGAGGGCACGCCGTGGGTCGCCCAACGGGTATGCGCCACGCCGCAGCCGCCCGACAGCGGATGGCGCACGATTTCCTCGGCCAGCAGGCGCACCTTGCCTTCAGCCCGTCGTCGCTCCAGCCGACCTTGCCGATCCAGCAGGGCGACGCCAGCGGAGTCATAACCGCGGTACTCCAGGCGCTTGAGCCCCTCCAGCAAGATTTCGGTGACATCCCGTCGCGCCAGCGCGCCTACGATTCCACACATTTTCCAAATCGATTTCTGATCCTGCGCGCATTCTACGGGGCTTGTGATCCGTGGCTGCCAAATTCCGGCGTTATCATCCGTGTATCAGACAGGCAGGTAGAGAATCGACCGATGCTGGAATTCAAACTCAATGGCGAAATCAGGCGCTTTGACGGCGACCCCGCCATGCCCTTGTTGTGGTTTGTGCGCGACGAAGCCGGCTTGACCGGCACCAAGTACGGTTGTGGCATGGCGCAGTGCGGCGCCTGTACCTTGCATCTGGACGGCCAGGCCATTCGCGCTTGCGTCACGCCGGTTGCGGCCGCCGCAGGCAAGCAATTACAGACCATCGAAACGGTGGACCAGGATCCCGTCGGCAAAGCGGTGCAAGACGCCTGGCGTGCGCACGACGTGGTGCAATGCGGCTACTGCCAATCCGGTCAAATCATGTCCGCCGTGTCCTTGCTCAAACAAAACACCAAGCCCACCGATGCGGACATCGACGCCGCCATGAACGGCAATGTTTGTCGCTGCGCGACCTATGTGCGGATCCGCGCCGCCATCCACAGCGCGGCCAGTGCGCTTTAAGGAAGGGGATGGTCATGCGAATGATGAAACAGGCGCCCGTTTCCCCGAAGACGCTGGCGGCGCCGTTCAAACTGAATCGGCGCGAATTTCTGCAAGGCGCAGGCGGGTTCGCCTTGGGCATCCGCTTTGGGCCAGCGCTGGCCGCGGCCGAGTCCGCTACTCAGACCTCCGTATTCGAACCCAACGCCTTTGTCCGCATCGGCGGTGATAATGTGGTGACGGTGGTGGCCAAACATCTGGAGATGGGCCAGGGAACCTTCACCGGCTTGGCGACATTGATCGCCGAGGAACTGGACGCGGACTGGTCAAAAGTGAAGGTGGTCGCCGCGCCGGCCGACATCCGCTACGCCAATACCCTCATGAACGCGCAGCTCACCGGCGGCAGCACGGCGATGGCTGAAGCGCATCTGCAAATGCGAACGGCTGGGGCTGCGGCACGCGCCATGCTGGTGTCTGCGGCTTCCGAGAAATGGGGTGTCGCGGCGGATCAAATTCGCGTCAGCAAAGGCCTTGTTTCTACCGCTGACGGCAAACACCAAGCGGCATTCGGCGCGCTGGCCGAATTGGCGGCACAACAATCGGTGCCAGAAAAGCCAGCGTTGAAATCGCCCGGGGATTTCACGCTCATTGGCCACAACAAGCTGCCGCGCAAAGACAGCGCCAGCAAGGTCAATGGCGAGGCGGTGTTCACCCAGGACATCCAGCTGCCGGACATGCTGGTGGCGGTGGTGGCGCATCCGCCGCGCTTCGGCGCAAAGCTCAAATCGGTCGATGACAGCAAGGCGCGCGCGATCAAGGGCGTCACCGAGATTTTGGCTTACGAAGGTGGCGACGGTTACTTCGGCGGCGTTGCGGTGCTGTCCAGAAACACCTGGATTGCCCAACAAGGCCGCGATGCCCTGAACATCGAATGGGATCAGACCGATGCCAGCCACGCCGACAGTGCCGAGCTGTTCAAGCTTTATGGCGAGTTGGCCGATCAGCCGGGCGCGGCCTACCGTGAATCCGGCGACATCAACCAAGGGATCTCAGAATCCGACACGCTGGTTGAGGCGCAATACGCGTTCCCTTATCTGGCGCACGCCTGCATGGAGCCGCTCAACTGCGTGGTGCAGATGAAGGACCAGGGCTGCGAAATCTGGAACGGTGAACAAGGCCACAGCCTGGATCAGAACAGAATCGCCGACGCGCTGGGCGTCAGGCCGGATCAGATCACCATCAATACCCTGTTCGCCGGCGGCAGCTTTGGTCGTCGCGCCAGCAAGAAAGCGGATTACCTGCTGGAAGCGATTTCCATCGCCAAGGCGGCGCGTGAAAAAGGCCACCACGGCCCGATCAAACTGGTGTGGATGCGCCAGGAAGATACACGCGGCGGTTATTACCGGCCCCTGTATCTGCATCGGCTCAAGGCCGGGCTGGACAGGGACGGACGGCTGCTGGCCTGGTCGCAACGCATCGTTGGGCAGTCGGTCACCGCCGGGACCCCGTTCGCCAGCCAGGGCGTGGATCACACCTCGGTCGAAGGTGCCGGCGGCGCCTATGCGGTCAAGCATCAACAGATTGACCTGCACACGCCTGCGGTGGGCGTGCCGGTGTTGTGGTGGCGTTCGGTGGGGCATACGCATACCGGCTACGCCACCGAATGCATGATGGACGAACTGGCGCATGCCGCCGAACAGGACCCGGTGGCCTTCCGCCTCAAGCATCTGGACGCCACATCGCGCGAGGCCGGCGTATTGCGTCTGGTGGCGGAAAAGGCCGGATGGGGCCAACCGTTGGCAGCGGCCAGCGACAAGTCGCGGCGTGGCCGCGGCGTGGCGGTGGTGAAATCCTTCAACAGCTATGTGGCGCAGGTGGCCGAAGTCAGCATTGCAGAAAACGGCGATCTCAACGTGGATCGCGTCGTCTGCGCCGTGGACTGCGGGCTGGCGATCAATCCGGACGTGGTGCGCGCGCAAATGGAAGGCGGCATCGGCTTTGGCCTGTCGGCGGTGCTGCATCAGTCGCTGACGCTGGAAGACGGCGTGGTGCAGCAAAGCAATTTTCACGATTACCGCATGCTGCGCATCTCGGAAATGCCACAGATCGATGTTCACATCATGCCGTCGCAGGCGCCGCCCACCGGCGTCGGCGAACCGGGTGTTCCGGTCATCGGCCCCGCGCTGGCCAACGCCATCTTTCAGGCCACCGGCAAGCGCATCCGCAAGCTGCCGATTGGCGATCAGCTGAAAACCTGACCTCGGGTTTTGCAGAATCAAAGCAACGCGGATCAGGTTCACATCATCCTGCTGGCCGCAGGCGCATCCGAGCGGTTCGGCAGCATCAAACAGGTTGCGCCCGTCAACGGCACGCCGATGTTGCGTCGTTCAGCAACGCAAGGCTTGCAAGCCGGGGTTCCGGTTTGGGTCATCACCGGAGCCCATCGGGATGCGGTCGAAAACTGCATCCGCGACCTGCCCTTGCACCGCCTGCATCACCCCGAATGGGCAAAAGGCATGGGCCGCTCCATCGCCGCTGCGTTTACCGCGCTGATAGCAGCGAAAAACAGCCCACCCGCCGCCATCATCGCCCTGGCTGATCAGATTGGAATCACCGGCACGGATTATCAAAAACTCATTGCCGCGCATCACACGCAGCCGCAAATGATCATCGCCGCGGACTACGGCGAGCGGCGTGGACCGCCCTGTCTGTTCCCCTCAGCTTATTTCAAACACCTGGCAGCGCTGAATGGCGATCAGGGCGCGCGAAAACTGCTTCAACAACATTCCAGCGCCGTGATCCCGATTCATATGCCACAAGCCGCAGCGGACGTTGATACGCCCGCCGATCTGAATCGGTTCAGTGATCGCTGGAAAACGCCTGCCGCGCCATGATCAGCGCCACATACATCATGACGAAGGCGAAGATCAACGCCGGCAGCAAGCCGATTATCGAGGCCAGGTTGGACTCGCCCCATTTGTTGTCGGCAAAGGTGAGCGCACGGTTGGGGGCGAACAGCGCGCCATAGTAGAAGATGGTGTTGGCCCAGCCGGTGCCGATCAACATCCACTTCAACCGCGCGGTCATCTTTTCATCGCAGCCCAGGCCGGTGATGGTCAACGCCACCGCAATCATCATGATGCCGTTGAGCAGTCCGCCGGCGTGTGCCCGCGCCCAGGCGCCCGCATCACCGGGAATGGAGAATTCGGTAATGATGCCGGGAATGAACTCGAAGCCATCCACCAGGCTGGCGGCCAGGCCAAGACCGGCGAACAAGCCCACGAACATCACCAGGAATGCGTGGCCCATGATTTGTTTCTGAGTCGGCGTCAAGCTGCTCATTTCTCCTCCCGAAGCGTTGCTGCAACAGACTTTAGAGTAAAGCCTCTTATTTCCCAATCATGGCCGATTCGGCGCGCTGCCGCAATCAGCCGGCTCCAGGCGCTGATGCCGGATGTGCCGCACTGCTGGAACGCGCGCCGATAACGGCAGCGAACCCGCTCAGCCCCTGCGCTTTTGCGGCCGTTTCCAGCCCGGGTAGGATTTCTGCCCACGCGCGCGACAAATCGTCAGACTGTCGGCTGGGGCATCGCTGGCGATGGTGGAGCCGGCGGCGATGTAGGCGCCGGGGCCAATCTTGAGCGGCGCGATGAGCTGGGTGTCGGTGCCGATGAAAGCACCGTCGCCAATCTGGGTCGGAAACTTGTTGGCACCGTCATAGTTGCAGGTGATGACACCAGCGCCGATATTCACCCCGGCGCCCACCTGCGCATCGCCCAGGTAGGCCAGATGATTGGCTTTGCTGCCGGCGCCCAGGCGGGTTTTCTTCAGCTCGACGAAATTGCCGACACGCGCCTCGTCCGCCAGTTCCGAATCGGGTCGAATACGGGCAAATGGCCCCAATCGACAATCGCGGCCGATGCGGGCGCCTTCAATCACGCAGTGACTTTCGATCTGCGTCCCCGACGCAACATGCGCGTTTTTCAGCACCGTGTGAGGGCCGACGCTGACACCGTCGCCCAGCACCACGTCGCCTTCGACGATCACCCCCACATCAATGCGCACATCCGAACCACATTGCAGCCGGCCGCGACAATCAAAGCGGTCCGGATCGGCAAAGCCAACACCGTCCTGCATCAGCCGGTCGGCACACCAGCGCTGATACAGGCGCTCGGCGCGGGCCAGTTGTCGCTTGTCATTGACGCCTTCGACCCGCGCGGCGTCCTGCGCCTTGACCGCGCGCACCATCACGCCATCGCTCACCGCCAGCGCCACCACGTCGGTCAGGTAGTACTCGCCTTTGGCGTTGTCATTGCCGATGCGGTCCAGCCAGGCCTTGAGCCGCGACGCCGGCATCGCCATCAAGCCGGTATTGATCTCGGTGATGCGGCGCTGCTCATCGCTGGCGTCGTTTTCTTCGACGATGGCCACCACCGTGCCGTCCTCCCCCCGCACAATACGACCATAGCCGTGCGCTTGATCGACCTGTGCGGTCAGAATGGCCAGGGCGTCCTTGCCGGTGGCGGCCAGCGCCTTGAGGTCTTCCACCGGCGTCAACGGCACATCGCCGTAGCCGATCAGCACCACCGCTGCATCCGGAATCCCGGGTACGGCTTGCGATACCGCGTGTGCGGTGCCCTTCTGTTCCGTTTGTTGCGCCCATTGAATGTCAGCCTTGGGCTGCTCCGCTTGCAGCCAGGCACGCACTTGCTCGCCGCCGTGTCCGTGGACGATATGAATCGCCGCCGGCGCCAGTTCGCCCAGGCCGTCCAGCACGTGCGCCAACAAGGGGCGTCCCGCCAGGGGATGCAAGACCTTGGGCAGCGCACTTTTCATGCGTGTTCCCTGGCCGGCGGCAAGAACAATGGCGTGCAGCGCAGGGGCTTCGGCGCGATTCTGGGTCATCAATGGCTTCTGCTGGCGGGATGGCGCGACAGTTTAAGTCAGGCCCGGCAGGTCCGGCCGCTGCGGCGGCGCCATCCCGTATCGGTGATTGAACTCGCCGCAGGTCAACCGCCGCGCCGAAGGCGGCGCGGTTGAACGGAGCTTGTTGCGGACAAGCGCGCAGCAGCGGCCGGCACAAGTGCCAGCGACGCAGCGTTGGTCTGTCGATCCCGCAGGCAGCGCCTGATCCGCCTTGAGCGGATATTGCGCAAGGCCGAATGCGCGTCGAAACGCGGCGGTTGCAAACAACGCGACCTGCTCGCCCGCGCGGCCACCAATCCGCTAGCCCCGAACCAATGCATCTGAGTGCCAAGCGCCAGCCGTGTGTGCAAGGCCGGAAAGACCCACTGACGGCGTAAATTCATCATCGACGCCGCCATCGGGCGCCTTGCGACAGCCTGGGCTCAGCGCGTTGGATTCTTGAGTTTCTTGACGAATTCCAGGCGGGCAGCGGCCTCCACCACTTCAGCCTGCGCCTTGGCGATGTCGGTTTCCTCGGAGGCGCCGGCGAGTTTTTCCTCGGCGTCCTGCTTGGCTTTTTGCACCGCGGCTTCGTCGGCATCTTCACCGCGCAGGGCGGTATCGGCCAACACCGTCACCAGATGCGGTTGCACTTCCAGAATGCCGCCGCCGACGAAGAACGCCAGTTCTTCGCCACCTTCGGTCTGTACCCGCACCGTGCCCGGCTTGAGCGTAGTCAACAAGGGCGCGTGACGCGGCGCGATGCCGACTTCGCCCTGGGTGGCCGGCGCGAACACCATCTGCGCTTCACCGTGATGGATATCGCCTTCGGCGCTGACGATGTCAACGTGTAGATTGGCCATGTGCAGTCCTGCTTAAATCCAATGGGTGGACGCTAAAATCAGGCGTTCTCAAGCGATTTGGCTTTTTCCACCGCTTCTTCGATGGTGCCGACCATGTAGAAGGCCTGTTCCGGCAGGTCGTCGTACTCACCGTCCACGATACCGCGGAAGCCGCGAATGGTTTCCTTCAGCGAAACGTACTTGCCGGGCGAGCCGGTGAAAATTTCCGCCACGTGGAACGGTTGTGACAGGAAGCGCTGAATCTTGCGCGCACGCGCCACGACCTGTTTGTCTTCTTCAGACAGCTCATCCATGCCCAGAATGGCGATGATGTCACGCAATTCCTTGTAGCGCTGCAACACGCCCTGTACGTCACGCGCGGTGCTGTAGTGCTCGTCGCCGACGACGTTGGGGTCGAGCTGACGCGAGGTCGAATCCAGCGGATCCACCGCCGGATAAATGCCCAGAGAGGCGATGTCACGCGACAGCACCACGGTGGCGTCCAGGTGCGCGAAGGTGGTGGCCGGAGACGGGTCGGTCAAGTCATCCGCCGGCACGTACACCGCTTGGATGGAGGTGATCGATCCGTTCTTGGTGGAGGTGATGCGCTCCTGCAACACACCCATTTCCTCAGCCAGGGTCGGCTGATAGCCCACCGCCGACGGCATACGGCCGAGCAGCGCGGACACCTCGGTGCCGGCCAGGGTGTAACGGTAGATGTTGTCCACGAACAACAACACGTCACGGCCTTCATCACGGAAGTATTCGGCCATGGTCAGACCGGTCAGCGCCACGCGCAGACGGTTGCCGGGCGGCTCGTTCATCTGGCCGTAGACCATCGCCACTTTGGACTCGGTGAAATTCTCGGCGTTGACCACGCCGGACTCGATCATCTCGTGGTAGAAGTCATTACCTTCACGGGTACGCTCACCGACGCCAGCGAACACCGACAGACCCGAGTGCGCCTTGGCGATGTTGTTGATCAGTTCCATCATGTTGACGGTCTTGCCGACGCCGGCGCCGCCGAACAGACCGACCTTGCCGCCCTTGGCGAAGGGACACAGCAAGTCGATGACCTTGATGCCGGTTTCCAGCAAATCCGTGGAGCCGGCCTGATCTTCATAGCTGGGCGGCGCGCGGTGAATCGGCCATTTTTCTTCCGACTTCACATCGCCGACTTCGTCGATCGGCTCGCCCAGCACGTTCATGATGCGGCCCAGGGTCGCCTGACCCACCGGCACGGAAATCGGCGCGCCGGTGTTCTGCGCCACCAGACCGCGCTTGAGGCCTTCGGATGAACCCAGCGCGATGGCGCGAACGGTGCCGTCGCCCAACTGCTGCTGAACTTCCAGGGTCAGGTCGGTGCCATCCACCGTCAGCGCGTCATAAACCTTGGGGATGCTGTCGCGCGGGAATTCCACGTCAACAACGGCGCCGATGATTTGAACGATTTTGCCAGTGCTCATTCGTCTTGCCTTGCGATTGAATTTGGGTAATGCGGCCTGCTTGGCCAGTAAAATGCGATTATTCGACAGCGGCCGCGCCGCCGACGATTTCCGCCAGTTCCTTGGTGATGTTGGCCTGGCGCGCCTTGTTGTAGGCCAGCTCCAGTCCGCTGATGATCTTGCCGGCGTTGTCGGTCGCGGCCTTCATCGCCACCATGCGTGCGGACTGCTCGCAAGCGGCGTTTTCAATCACCGCCTGATACACCTGCGACTCCACGTAGCGCTGCAACACGGTGTCCATCAGCTCTTCGCTGCTGGGTTCGTAGATGTAATCCCAGTGCGACAGCAGGTCATCGTTGGCGACCGGCTCGATCGGCAGAATCTGCCGCACTTCCGGCTTCTGGGTCATGGTGTTCACGAATTCGGAAGACACCAGATAAACCCGATCCACCTCTCCAGCGCGATAAGCGTCGGACAGTGAATTGATCACACCCAGCAGCTGTTCGAGTTGTGGCTTGTCACCCAGCTGGGTGGTGGTCGCCAGCACCTTGCCACCCACGCGCTTGAAAAAGGAAACCGCCTTGTTGCCAATCAGGGCAACGTCGGCCTCAACGCCCTTCTCCTTCCACTCCGACATCGCACGCACGCAGGTGCGGAAGGTATTCATGTTCAGACCGCCGCACAGGCCGCGATCCGTGGACACGATCAGGAAGGCGACGCGCTTGGCTTCGCGCTCGACCGTGAACGGATGTTTGTATTCCAGATTCGCCTGTGCCAGATGCCCCAGCGTGCGACGGATCTTTTCCGAATACGGACGCGCCATGGCCATGCGTTCCTGCGCCTTGCGCATTTTCGACATCGCCACTTTTTCCATGGCGCGCGTGATCTTCTGCGTATTCTTTACGCTCTTGATCTTGCTGCGGATTTCTTTTGCGCCAGCCATTGATTAGTTTCCGGTTTCCAGTTTCCAGTTTCCAGACGCGGGGATGCCCGAAGTGAGCAGCCCCTGGCTGGAGCCTGAGCGCATCTTCATTGACTAGACCGCAGCGCGTTGCATGTAGGCGTCCATGGCCGACTTGAGCCCGGAGTCCAGCTCATCGTTCCAGTCGCCGCCTTCGAGCTTGTCCATCAAATCCTTGTGCTCATTGCCCAGGAACTGATGCAGACCTTCTTCCCATGACAGCACCTTGGCCACGTCCACCTGATCGATGTAGCCCTTTTCCACCGCGTACAGCGAGGCCGCCATCTGCGCTACCGAAAGCGGCTTGTACTGCTTCTGCTTCATCAGCTCGGTCACGCGCTGACCGCGTTCGAGCTGGGCGCGGGTTGCGGCGTCCAGGTCAGAAGCGAACTGGGCGAAGGCCGCGAGTTCGCGATACTGCGCCAAAGCCAGACGCACACCGCCGCCAAGCTTCTTGATGACCTTGGTCTGTGCCGCACCACCCACACGCGACACCGAGATGCCGGCGTTCATGGCCGGACGGATACCGGCGTTGAACAGGTCGGTTTCCAGGAAGATCTGACCATCGGTGATGGAAATCACGTTGGTCGGCACGAAGGCGGACACGTCACCGGCCTGGGTTTCGATGATCGGCAGCGCGGTCAGCGAGCCGGTCTGGCCTTTGACTTCACCGTTGGTGAATTTTTCCACGTAGTCCGCGTTGACACGCGCGGCGCGCTCCAGCAAACGGGAGTGGAGATAAAACACGTCACCCGGGAAGGCTTCACGGCCCGGCGGACGACGCAGCAGCAAGGACACCTGACGATAGGCGACCGCCTGCTTGGACAAATCGTCATAAATGATCAGCGCGTCTTCACCGCGATCACGGAAGTACTCGCCCATCGAGCAACCCGAATACGGCGCGATGTACTGCATGGCCGGGGAATCAGCGGCGGCGGCAGCCACCACCACGGTGTGATCCATGGCGCCGTACTCTTCCAGCTTGCGCACCACGTTGGCGATGGAGCTGTTCTTCTGGCCGATGGCGACGTAAATACACTTAACGCCGGTGCCCTTCTGATTGATGATGGTGTCCACCGCCAGCGCGGTCTTGCCGGTCTGACGGTCACCAATGATCAGCTCACGCTGACCGCGACCAATCGGCACCATGGAGTCGATGGCCTTGTAGCCGGTTTGCACCGGCTGGCTCACGGACTGACGGGTGATCACGCCCGGCGCCACTTTCTCAATCGGGCTGGATTCGGCCGCATCGATCGGGCCCTTGCCGTCAATCGGCCGGCCCAGCGCGTCGACCACGCGGCCCAGCAGGCCGGGGCCGACCGGCACTTCCAGAATGCGGCCGGTGGTTTTCACCGTGGCGCCTTCCGACAAATGCTTGTAGTCACCCAAAATCACCGCGCCCACCGAGTCGCGCTCCAGGTTCAGCGCCAGGCCGAAGGTGTCGCCCGGAAACTCGAGCATTTCACCTTGCAGCGCGTCCGACAGGCCGTGAATACGCACGATGCCGTCTTGCAGCGAGACGATGGTGCCGGTGTTGCGCGCTTCGGCGGTCGAATCAAAGTTGCTGATACGTGCTTTGATCAGATCGCTGATTTCAGAAGGATTCAATTGCATGCTTTGTTCTCGTCGGGCGGGTGCGCCCCGCCAATGAGTGAAATTAAGAGTTTCCCGCGAGCATGGCCCGCGCTACGCCGCCATGGCGCTTTGCATCTTTTGCAGTTCGCCACGCACCGAGCCATCAATCACCAGGTCGCCCGCGCGAATCACCGCGCCGCCGACCAGCGAGGCATCGGTCCGCCATTGCACGACGACGTTTCGATCCAGGCGCTTGCGCACGGCATCGGTCAATTTCTGGCGCTGGGCGTCCGGCACGTCGGCGGCGGAAGTGATTTCCACCGCCACTTGCGACTCGGCTTCGGCGCGCAGTTCGGCATAACGCTGGGCGATGAAACCGATCGCCGACAGGCGCCGATTCTCGATCAGCAAACGCAGCAGGTTCTGCGCCTCGGCATCCAGCTTGTCGCCAAAGGCCTTGAGCAGGACATCCGCCAAATCCGCCTTGGTCAGCGCTGGATGGGCCAGCAGGCCGGCAATTTGCGAATCACTCATGCCTTCGGCCATCACCGCCAGCGCATCACCCCACTCGGACAGGCGATTCTGTTGCCTGGCCAGTTCGAACGCGGCCTTGGCATAGGGCCTTGCAATGGTGCTCAGATCAGCCATGGCCGGATCAGACCTGCGTCGCCAATTGATCGAGCACTTCGGCGTGCGCCGATGCGTCAATCTCGCGGCCCAGAATCTTTTCGGCGCCGCTCACCGCCAGCGCGCCAACCGACTTGCGCAGCTCCTCACGGGCACGGGTGACTTCACGGCCCACTTCTTCCTGCGCCGCGTTGACGATGCGGTCCGCCTCATCCTTGGCGGTCTGCTTGGCCTGTTCGACCATCTGCGAAGCCTGCTTGTTGGCGGCGGCCAGAATGTCCTGCGCCTGACTGCGTGCTTGCTTGATCGCATCATCGCTCTTGGCGGCGGCGTCTTCCAGACTCTTGGCGCCTTTCTCTGCGGCGGCCAGACCGTCGGCAATCTTGTTCTGACGCTCACGCATTGCCGTGGTGATCGGCGGAAACACATACTTCATGGTGAACCAGACGAACAGCCCGAAAGCCACCATCTGGAACAGCAGTGTTGCATTGAGATTCATTGTCTCATCCCGTAGCTGTCACGGTTGAAGAATCCGGGCAGCGCCCGGATTCCATCGATACTTGTGACGGTTCGGCAATCAGCCGCCGACCGCGGCAGCCAGCTGACCAACAAAGGGGTTGGCGAACACGAAGTACATGCCGATGCCGATGCCGACGAAGGTCACGGCGTCCAGCAGGCCGGCGACCAGGAACATGCGGCCAGTCAACATGCCAGCCATTTCCGGCTGACGGGCAACACCTTCCAACAGCTTGCCGCCCAACAGGCCAAAGCCGATGGCGGTGCCAGCGCCGCCCAGACCCAGAATCAGTCCAACAGCGAGTGCGGTATTGCTAAGAATCACGTCCATTTGAAAAATCTCCTACGAGGGTTACGACGGCTGTGTGAAAGAAATCAGTGGTCAGCGTGCGACTCGGCCGATGCGCCGAGATACACAATGGTCAACACCATGAAGACGAACGCCTGCAGGGTGATCACCAGGATGTGGAACACGGCCCAGGCCCAGTGCAGGGCCACGCCCATGCCGGCCAGTACCGCGCCCAATAAACCGTTGAAGGCCTGCGCCATCAGCAGTGCAATCAGAATGAAGATCAGCTCGCCGGCGAACAGGTTGCCGAACAGTCGCAGCGCCAGCGAGACCGGCCGCGCCACTTCTTCAACAATACGCAGCACCAGATTGACCGGCGCCAGCCAGGGACCGAAAGGATGGGTGAACACTTCCTTGAGGAAGCCGCCCACACCTTTGTAACGGAAGTTGTAGGCAAAGATCAGAACGAACACGCCCAGCGCCAGGCCTGCGGTGATATTCACGTCCGTGCTCGGCACCACCTTCAAATACGGAATGCCGATGGCGGCGGCGCTGGTGGGCAGCAGGTCGACCGGGATCAAGTCCATGAAATTCATCAGGAAGACCCAGACGAAGATGGTCAGCGCCAGCGGCGCGACCAGGCGATCCGCATTGGGGAAGATTTCCTTGACCTGGGCGTCGACAAAATCGACCATCATCTCGACAAAGTTCTGCAAGCCCGAGGGCACCCCGGTGGTGGCGCTCGCCGCAGCCTTGCGGAAGAAAAACAGAAACAGTAATCCCAACCCCACCGAAAACACGACCGAATCCAGATGCAGCACCCAGAATCCCGTGGCGTGGGAGTCGATGCTCATCGTGCTCAGGTCCAGCTTGAGGTTGGTCAAGTGGTGGAGGACGTACTCGCCGGTTCCGTGACCTTCTTCTGCCGCCATATTTGAATCCGAAAAATGTGTCAGCCGCTATTCGACGCTGAAAAATGCCGCCACGGCCGGGTAAGCCGCAAGACATGCCATGTAGGCGCATATCAGCGCCAGAAACTGTTCCGCAAACCATTGCACGCCCAGTGCGAACAACAGCGCGGTCAAAGCAAATTTTCCAATCTCTCCCCGGTAAAACGATCCCACCACATCGCGCGGGGCATCGCTATTACGTCGCAGGTATACGCGAAAGGCGAAATAGGCCGTGGGCACGATTGCGACCATCCCCCCGTACAGCGCCGCCAGTCCGGCGGTGCTGTGCGCAACGATCCAGGCAATCAGTGTCGCCAGGACCGTGATGGCGGCCTGACAGCAAATCAATGCCAAGGCCAGTCGCACTCCACGCAGTTGAACCCGTTCCATTTCAGCTCCGCCTTGCGCCAATGACGCGGCGAAACCGCTGTGTAGTCCTCTTGCGCGGCGCGGAGTCTACAAAAACGAACGGGGCGCGGTCAACGCGAATGTCGCGACGCAACATGAAACCCCTTGTTTCATCGTACGGATGCGTCCCATTCCGAGCCGACCTCAGGACCAAACGCGCATCAATTTGCGCAAATCTTCATCATTTTGAATGGAAATCACCAGCTTGCCCTTGCCGCGTGCGTTTCGTTGCAGCCGGATGGGCAGGCCGATGCGCTGCGCCAGCTCCTGCGCCAACGGGTCTTCGGCCTCAGGCGCCGGTGGCGGTGCCTTTTCCACAGACTGTTGAATCAGCGATTCCAGCGCGCGAACCGACAGATCGCGTTCGGCCACCAGCGTCGCCAGATGCAGTTGTCGATCAGCAGCCTGCCCCAACAAGACCTTGGCGTGGCCAAGACTGATGCGATCCTCGCGCAGCAGCTTCTGTACCGGCTCGCTCAGGTCGGTGAGCCGCAACAGATTGCTGACCGCCGCGCGTGAGCGGCCTACGGCTTCGGCGGCAGCCTCATGCGTCAGGCCACATTCACAAATCAGCTTGTGCAGCGCCAGCGATTCTTCCAGCGGATTCAAGTCCGCGCGCTGCATGTTCTCCACCAGGCCCACCGCCATGGCGCCGCGCGCGTCCATCTTGCGCACCACCGCCGGAATGCTTTGCAAGCCCGCGCGCCTGGCCGCGCGCCAACGTCGTTCACCGGCGACGATCTCATAGCGCTGATCGGCCGTCGGACGCACGATGATGGGCTGCACCACGCCTTGCTGCTTGATGGAGGCGGCCAGCTCATCAAGCGCGGTTTCATCAAAGTGCCGCCGCGGTTGATGCGATCCGGGCGTCAACTCGTCCAGCGACAACTCGCGCAGGGCCTCGCCCGGCGCAGCGGCTTCAGCAACCGCGGGGTTGCTCAGCAGCGCGTCCAGCCCGCGCCCCAATCCTCTTTTCTTGTTTGCCATTCAGAAGCAGTTTCCAGTTTCCAGTTCCCGGCTTCCAGAAACCGCTGCACGACCCATCTCTGGCAACTGGCAACTGGAAACCGGAAACTGATTCTTCATGCCTGCAGGCGCATCTGGCCGCCGTCGCGACGGCGCAAGAATTCGCCGGCCAGCGCCAGATAGGCTTTGGCGCCGGTGGATTGACGGTCGTAAAGCATCACCGGCGTGCCATGACTGGGCGCTTCGGCCAGACGCACATTGCGCGGAATGATGGTCCGATACAGCTTGTCCGGGAAATGTTGCGACAACTGAGCCGACACATCGTTGGCCAGGTTGTTGCGCGGATCGAACATGGTGCGCAGCAAACCCTCGATCTCCAGCTCCGGATTCACCACCCGTTTGATCTTGTCCACCGTATCCAGCAAGGCGCTCAGGCCTTCCAGGGCGTAATACTCGCACTGCATGGGGATCAGCACGCCGTGGGCGGCCACCAGCGCGTTGACGGTGAGCTTGGACAGCGCCGGCGGACAATCCAGCAACACGACGTCGAACGCATCGCCCAGACTGCCGAGCGCCGAACGCAGGGCAAAATCACCGGCGGCCATGTCGCGCAGACGAATTTCCGCCTCGGTCATGTCGCTGTTGGCCGGCAGCAGGCTCACACCATCGACCGCCAGCTTCACCACCGCGTCCACCGGCGGAGCGTGTTCCAGCAGAACATCGCGCACGCTGATGGTGAGCGCATCCTTGTCCACGCCCAGACCCATGGTGGCGTTGCCCTGGGCGTCCAGATCCACCAGCAGCACGCGACGCTGCATGGCGCCGAGCGAGGCAGCCAGATTGACCGCGGTGGTGGTCTTACCCACCCCGCCTTTCTGGTTGGCAACGGCGATGATGTGGCTCATGAAAGCTCAGGAATCGGAATCGGCGGCAGCTGCGCGGATGGCGATCAGATGTCGCGATTCGGCCAGCCCGGGGACGTCAAGCGCGGCAATATCGCTGATTCGCGTCCCAAGTGGAAGTTTGTCCAGCTCATTTTGATCCACGCGCCCCTTCATTGCCAACCATCGGCCGGCCGGCGCACGCAAATGTTGGGTGCTGGAAACAAACGCATCCAGCGCCGAAAACGCGCGGCTGATGATCAGATCAAAGCGCGCCGACGAGGTGTATTGTTCCACCCGCTGATGCACCACATCCAGATTCTCCAGGGCCAGCACGCGCTGCACATGGCGCAGAAATCGCGCCTTCTTGCCGTTGCTGTCCAACACGCAAATTCGCCAGTTGGGGCGCAGCAGCGCCAGGGGCACGCCGGGCAGGCCAGCCCCCGAACCCACATCAATCACCCGCAAGGCTTGCGCTGGATCGAGCGTCCACTTCGCCATCGCCGGCAGTACCGCAACCGAATCCAGCAAATGCCGCGTCACCATTTGCCGCGGATCACGGATGGCGGTGAGGTTGTAGCTTCGATTCCAGCGCTGCAGCTCGCGCAGATAGCACAACAGGTCCGATGCGCGGCGCGGATCCTCTCCCAGCGCCAGCAGGCCGTCGCCGAGCGTCTGCTGCCGCGAATTCGTCGACCCGTGCTCAGTGCGACTGTTCACGCAAAAAGGCGAACATTTCGTCGGTCCATCTCAACGGCCAGGTGTTGTGATTGGCAACACCCAGACTGTAGCCGCCAAGGTTCAGATAACCCAGCGGATCATCCAGGCCCGCGTAGTCGGCGCGCGGATCGGTTCCGCACAGTGCGCGGCATTCCTCGGCCGGCCCCAGCAAAGTGTTGAGAATCTGATTCTGAAGCTGGGTAACGCCGTTCTGCGCCAGCGTTTGCTGCAAGAACACGCCGTTGGGACAAATACCGGCGTAGTCGCAGGCATTTTGAACATGGAAGATCGGCACGCCGGCGTTGAACACCTCCAGTTCCGTATCGTTGGCGGGTGATCCGATCACCGGCGCCTGAGCACAGGGATCATTGAAAGCGTTGAAGGGGTTTGGCGCCGAGTACACCGCCGCCGCCGCGATGTTGCGCCGGTTCAGCGCATACAGAATTCCCATGGCGCCGCCGTTGGACCAGCCCATGACATAGATGCGCCGCTCGTCCACCCGGCCACGCGAGATCACTTCATCCAGATAATGATCGATGGCCGCCGCATCCACGTTCTGCGCAAAGCTGCGCCCGTTGAGCTGGCGGCTACCGCCGTCCGGCAACAGTTGCCGATACCAGTTGTCCCAGCCGACGGCAAAGGCATCTTCCGGGAAGGAATAAAACTTTTCGATCACCCGCCCCAGCGGCGCCAGTAGTAGAAAGCCGGGCTTTTGCGGATCACCACTCAAGTTAGCCGTCCCGATCTGGGAACGAACATTGGTTGCGGCCAGACTCAGGTCAGGCCCCGCCAGGCTGGGATGCAACCAGATCACCAGCGGCAACTTGCCAGGGTGCGTATCGCTCGGCGGTTCGAACAGGCAGGCCTCGCGGCTGGTGCCATTGCTGTCTTCCCAGTCCGGCAGCCGCTCCCCGAACAGGCAGGCGGGCTGATAGATGTCATTGGTGAAATTCACCGGGCGCGGTTCGTTGCCCAGCGCGATGCATTGGCTTCGCGTGCGCGCGATGCGCTCATCCACATCAAGACCAATCGCCCCGCTGTCAGCGCGGCCATCGCCCGAATGCGGGTGGTCAGACGACGAATGTTCCCGCACCGGGCCACCGCCGCCGCCACAAGCCACCAGCGCGAGGCAGAGCCAGCTCAAGTTCAGAAAGCGTCGGAATGAATTCATCGGTCTTCCTCGCGGATGATTTTCCAGTCGCCTTGGGCATCACGGCGCCAGTATTGTTCACGCCGGCTGCTGGTTTGGTAATGGTCCGTCCGGTAATCGAGCGTGAACTTGGCCACCAGCATGTCCTCACCGGGGTAATTGAACAAGCTCAGGTCGCGCACCTTCATCTCCACAAAGGTCTTGCCGCGATCCACTTCGCGCCGATACTCGGCAAAGGCCTGCCGATCCATGCCTGGAATTTGAAACTCATCGGCGTAGATTCGCAGATAACCCTCGGTATCCAGGTCGATCCAGTGCTGCCGCCAGGCGTCAAAGCGCTGCAAGAACTGGTCGCGCCGTTGCCTGGCGGTCTGCCGCGGAATCCACTCCAGATCGGCCGACAACACCACCGGCGTCTGACTGCGATAAACGAACGGCCGCAGCCATAGCAGATCGTCATTGGCCAAAGTCACGCAGCCTTCGCTGGAACGCGGCGGACGGGCGAAGGTATCGCGCGGCACGCCGTGCACCCAGATGCCGTATCCGGTTTTCTGCAAATGCCGGTCCCACAGATTGGGATAATCCAATGGCAAGGCGCCGGCACCGTACAGCTCCGGCAGGCTTTCATCCGCCTTCCAGCCGGTGATGTGATACACGCCGACCGGGGTTCGCAAATCACCTTCGATTTGCTTGCCGAACCCGGCCCGACCGATGCCCGCGTAGCGGCTGCCGATATGTCGCAACTGGCCGTCGACATTGCGCATCAGGTGCAGCCGGTTTCCAGACAGATCAACCAACACCAGATAGGGATATTCCGACGCCAGCTCCAGTACCGCCGACGGAACCGTGCCCGGTTTGGGCGCGAATTGCTCAGCGTTCAGACGGCTGCGTGTTTCCTCCAGCAGCGCCTCGACTTCGGGGTGCCGCCGATCAAACAGCCCCAGGCCATGGCCAGACCGTGCCGCCAGCAGGTCGGCGTAAATCAGCTGCGCGGCGCGAAAGTTCGGCTTCTCGCGCAGCAGGTCTTCCAGATCCGTGATCGCGCCACGCAACTCGCCATCGCGGATGCGATCCATGGCCGACAGCAGGCTCCGCTCGGGCAGCACTTCCGGCTCGGGATACTTCAGCGGTGCGATCGGCCCCGCCTGGACGCTGGCGCTGATGGCAAGCGATAAAACCGTTGCCAGGCGCCTGAAACTGAGCAGCATTGCCGGGCAAAATCAGCGCGAATATTCCCGCGTGATCTTCCAGCCGTCGACGTTGCGCATTTCCAGAATCTTGGTCACCTCGTCCGCGTAGCTGTCTGACTCATAGCCCTGGAGGAAACGGGCGCTGGCGGTGCCGTCATCGGCGATGCTCACTTCGGCGCGACCAACGCTCACTCGAATGAAGGATGGCCGTTTCAGGCGCTCACGACGCTGTGCTTCCCAGGCGCCGCGCGAGACGCCGCCTTCGGGCTGAAATGCTGGCGCGTAACTGGCCAGATAGGCATCCACATCCTGTGCTGACCAGGCCTTGGCCCAGGCCTGAACCGCGTTGTTGATGTCCGGCTCGACTTGTTTGGCCTCCGGCGGCGGCGCGGGTTCTTCGGACGCTGGCGGTGCCGCCGCAATCACCGGCGGCGGCGCCGGTTGGGGCGCGGCAACGGGCTCGGGGGTGGGCGTGACGTCTGCCGCAGGCGCCGGCTGAGTCGGGGCAGGCGTCGGCGGCGCGCTGGCCACCTGGACCGGCGATTGCTGCGTCCGGTTCAGCTGATTGATCAGCGCCATCTTGTTGCGAACCGCCTGATTGCTCTGATCCAGCGACAGCGCACGGTTATAGGCGGCGCCCGCCAGGGCGGAGTAGATGTCGCCCAGGTTCTCATGGGCGGTGGCATAGCTGGGATGCGTCGCCAAAGCCGCTTCCAGTGCGTCACGCGCTTTTTCGTATTCGCCCTGCTTGGCGTAGATCACCGCCAGGTTGTTGTAGGGCTCCGGCAATTGCGGAAAATCGCGTGTGATATCGGCAAAGGTCTTGATGGCCTGCTCGTTGCGATCCAGCCGCGCCAGCACCAGGCCGCGCAGAAAACGCGACTCCGCATCCTGCGGCGCGCTCGCCAATTGCTTGTCCAATACCGCCAAAGCGGCATCCAGCTGACCACCGTTGATCAGCTTCTGCGCCTGACTGGCGGCCGATGCGGCCACCGCCGATTGCGCCATCACCCACAACAAAGCCGCCGCCGCGCCAGAAAAAACGGTTCGATTCACGCAAAAACCTCAAAAAGTAGGAAACGCCAGGGGCGGCGAGTTTAGCAGCACCGGGAATCCCTCAGTAGACCGCTGACTCACCTTCAGGGCGCCGTTTGAACCTGCGGTGAATCCAGAAATAGTCTGGTAAGGCCTGCCGAATTCCGCTTTCCAGCACCTGATTGACGCGCTCGGCGTCCTGCGCCTCATCCTCGCCGGGGAAATTTTCCATCATCGGGTAAAACCGCAACCGCCAGCCGCGTTCGGTTCGCTCGGTAAAAAATGGCAACACGCGCGCGCGCCCCATGCGCGCCAAGCGCGCGGTGGCGGTCAGAGTCATGGTCTGGACCCCGAAAAACGGCACGAAGGTCGACAGACGCCGATCCAGGGTCTGATCCGGGGCGTACCAGATCGCCCGACCTTGGCGCAGCGCGCGCACCGAGCGACGCAGGTCGCCGCGTGGAAGCGGCGGCAAGCGTGATTGCCGTTCACGCCAGTGGTGCATGAAATAGTTGAACAAGGCGTTGTTGTAAGGCCGATACATGGCGTGGAAGGGCATGCGCACCTGTGCGCAAAGAATGCGCGCGCCGATCTCCAGCGTGGTGAAGTGCCCAGTGAGCAACAGAAAGCCCTGGCCGCTGTCCTGCGCCGCCTGCAAATGCTCCAGCCCTTCAACCTCAAACCGGGACAGGAGCCGTTGGTCGGAGGCAAACCAGGCCAGCAGCGTCTCAAATAATCCTGCGCCGATGGCTTCGAAATGCGCATTGACCAGCCGCTCGCGCTCGGCCTGGGAATGTTCCGGGAAACACATCTGCAGATTGATGCGCACCACCCGACGGCGGCCACGGGCGACCTGTCCGGCCACGTATCCAAGCCGGCGCCCGAACCACAGTTGCCAGGATATTGGCAGTAAAATCAACAACCTGAGTAGCGCAAGCATGATCCAGCTCAGCCAGTAACGGGGGCCGAGAAAGGACCAGCGAAACGGCAAGCGCGCGGTCTCAGCGCTCGTCGGAGGGGCTTGTGGATGGTTCATTGCGGCGCGAGTTTGCGCGTTTTGCCCCCGGGCGCGCCACAATTTGCGCGCTCCCGAAGCATCAACGTCCGCCTCACCGGCTGTCAACGCACGCGCATGAGACCGCTTTACACCCTGCTGCACTACTTGCTGATTCCGCTGATTCTGACGCGCATGCTGTGGCGTTCGCGCGCCATCGCGGCCTATCGGCAACGGTTGCCGGAGCGCTTCGGATGGGTGCGTCGCAGCGATCAACCCATCGCCGTGTGGGTGCACGCGGTTTCCGTCGGCGAGACACTCACCGCGGTGCCCATGGTCGAAGCTCTGCTCAAAATCCATGGTGATGGCTGCATCTGGTTCACCACCGGAACGCCCACCGGCAGCGAACGGGTCATTGCCGCCTTTGGCGCGCGCGTTCATCACAGCTATCTGCCATACGACCTGCCCGATGCGGTGGCGCGCTTTCTGAATCGGGTGCGGCCGGCGCAGGTGGTGGTGATGGAAACCGAGCTGTGGCCCAATCTGTTCGCGGCGCTGCGCCATCGGCATCTCCATCTAAGCATTGTCAACGCACGGCTGTCGCCGCGCTCGTTTAGCGGCTATTCACGCTTGAGCCGCTTTACCGCCGGCGTGTTGGGCAATGTGGATCTGGTGGCGGCGCAAAGCCAGGCGGACGCGGATCGTTTTCGCCGGCTGGGTGCGCCGCGGGTCGAAAACGTCGGCAATCTCAAGTTCGATATCACGCCGCCACCCGAGCAAATCAAGAGCGGACAGCATCTGCGTCAAGCGGTCGGTGATGCACGGCCAGTGTGGGCGGCGGTGAGCACGCATGACGGCGAGGAACAGGCCGCCTTGGCGGTTCATCAGCAGCTTCTGCAATCCACACCCGATGCGCTGTTGATTCTGGTGCCGCGTCACCCGCAGCGCTTTGATGCGGTGGATCGGCTGCTCAAGAACGCGCGCATGAGGCAAGCGCGGCGCAGTCACCTCCAGACCCTTGCGGCGCTGCCCGGTGATCTTCAGGTGTTGCTGGGCGACAGCCTGGGCGAAATGTGGATGTATCTGAACGCCGCCGATCTCGCCTTCGTCGGCGGCAGCCTGGTGCCGGTGGGCGGACACAATGTGATGGAACCGGTGGCGCTGGGCAAGCCGGTGCTGTTCGGCCCACACATGCACAACTTTCAGCACGCGCGCGACCTGCTGCTCGAAGCCGGCGCCGCCATTGAAATTCAGGACCGGGCATCGCTGCGACTTGCGGTGGCGGACTTGTTGCAAAATGCGCAGCGTCGTACCCAGCTTGCACAAGCGGCCGACACCGCCGCGGCCGCCAACCGTGGGGCTTTGACCCGAACCCTCCATCTGTTGAATGCGTCCAATCCGTGACCGAACGCAGCAAGCCATTTCCGCTCAAGACCCGCATCGCCGGCTTTCTGCTGGCGCTGATCATGCGCTTCATCTTCTTCACCAGCCGCAAGCGCTATCACAATCTGGCGACCATCAAGCAACACATCGCCTCCGACCAGCCCTGCATCCTGGTTTCCTGGCACAACCGCAACATCCTGGGCGCATTCGGCTATCTGGCGCACCGACGTCGCGACAAGTCCTTTTCCCCGCTGGCCAGCGCCTCCAGAGACGGGTCGCTGGCGGCGGCGGCGATGCAAAACCTGGGCGTGCAATGCATTCGTGGCTCTTCCAGCCGTGGCGGCAGCGCCGCCTTGCGCCAGATTCTGCGCGTCGCCAAGCAGGGCAATGACATCGGCATCACGCCGGATGGCCCGCGCGGCCCCTGTTACAAGGTGCAGCCCGGGGTCATCACCACCGCGCGCTTGACCGGCGCGCCCATCATCGCCATGAGTTATCAGGCGCGCCGGCGCAAGGTTCTCAATTCCTGGGACCGCATGATCGTGCCGTGGCCGTTCAACGACTTGCACTACGCCTACAGCGACCCGATCCGGGTGCCGCGCGACGCCGATGAGGCGCAGATGGAACAAATCCGCCAACGCGTCGAAGCCGAGATGATGCGCATGGTGGCGATGGTGAACAATGCCTGTGGTATCGGCGATGGATGACGCATGCTATGGTCGCCCGCTTTATCCAAGCATGGGCGACCAGCGGCGGGATGCGCGTGAGTGACGACTTTGAGGCCTCGTTTGCCGAACAATTGGAAGCTATCCAGGCCGAGCATCTGGACGAACGCACGGACTTCGATCACCTGCCGGACGCGCTGAAACAAAGTCAGGACATCACCCCGTTCTGCTTTGCCCACCCGCAACCCGACGCGCCGGACGACTCGCCGGTCAGCATTCTGCAATCCCTGACCTGGGACGCCGAATCACGCAAGCGCGCGGCCGCCATCATGGCCGATTACGCCGACCTTGAAGCCACCCGTGACGCGCACCTGAGCGGCAACGATGACGCCTCGCTGCTGGCGGCGGCCAGAATCATGGCAGTGCTGGTGTGCGCCGAAGAATCGGCCATCAATATTTTTCATCACGAATGCGGCCGGCTGGACGCGGAACGCGCCGCGCATGAACAGACCGCGCTGCGCGAAATCGAGTCCGAAGAGCGCGTCCATAACTGGCTGATCCATCAGGCACGGGCCTGTTACCCGACGCCGGAAGATGTCGGCGCCATCCGCCGCCGCACACGGCGCCTGTTCATGCGCGTGGGCAGCCGCGATCTGGCGACGCACTTCGCGCGCATCACCGGCCTGGATTCGGGCGTCTGTATTTCCATCAGCGCGATCCTGGGTTCGTCCAAGGCGCGCAACATGTCCGGTTTTGCCCGGCTGTTGCGGCATATCCGCCACGATGAGGCCAGCCACGTCAAGAAGTCCCGCGACCACGCCGTGGAGCTGGGTTTTGACGCCAACCGCTTCCACGAGGCCTATGAGCTGACCCGTGTGGGCATGGTGGACATGCTCACGCCCATTGCCTCGTCCTTCGAAACGCTGGAAGTGGACCCGGATCGCCTGTTTGGCCGCCTGTTGCGCTTCCAGTCCAAACGCGCCGGCAGTGGCGACGTGGAGGATTAGCCGCGCTTTATGTCGCGGGCTAAGCTTGGTGCGAAGGCATTAATCAGGGGACGCGATGAGTATTGAAAAGCGCAGCGAACACACCTGCTTCGGCGGCGTTCAGGGCTATTACAGCCACGCCTCGGAAGAAACCGGAACGGCGATGAATTTTGCCGTTTTCCTGCCGCCACAAGCCAGGCGATCCACCCGCCCGGCGCTTTACTATCTGGCCGGCCTGACTTGTTCGGAGGACACCTTTGTCATCAAGGCCGGCGCCCAGCGCGTGGCCGCGGAACTGGGGCTGATTCTGGTGAGCTGCGACACCAGTCCGCGCGGCTTGAATTATCCCGGGGATGCGGACCATTGGGATTTTGGCGTGGGCGCGGGCTTTTATCTGGACGCGACGCGTTCGCCCTGGTCCAGCGGCTATCGCATGGGCAGCTACGTCAATCGCGAATTGCCGGCGTTGATTGAGGAACATTTCCCCGCAAACCCGGAGCGGCGCGGCATTTTCGGGCATTCCATGGGCGGTCACGGCGCGCTGGTCACCGCGCTGCGCAACCCGGATCGATGGCAATCCGTGTCCGCGTTCGCGCCCGTGAGCCACCCGTCTGATGTGCCCTGGGGGCAAAAGGCCTTCGGCAATTATCTGGGGCCGGATCTGCAGCGCTGGGAGGAATGGGACGCCAGCATGCTGATGCGCAAGCAGGCCCACCCCTCGCACATTCTGGTGGATCAGGGTGAGGCCGATCAGTTCCTGGACAGTCAGCTACGGCCCGAGGCACTGCTCGCCGCCAGCAAGGAATCCAATCAATCGCTCAGCCTGCGCCGCCACGCGGGATACGATCACGGCTATTTCTTTATTCAAAGTTTCGTGGCGGGTCACCTGCGGCATCACGCCCAGGCGCTATTAGACTAAGTCTCGTTCGCTGACTCTTCCTCTGCGACCAGCGCCGCCTCTGATTTTTGCACGTTCTCAAAAAAGGCAACGATGGCCTGCGCGCCGCTGATGGGCACCTCCGCCTGCCAGAAATGACCGGCGAACGGCAATAAACTGGGATCGTCCGCCGCGCCTGGAATGTCGCTGGCCAGCTTGTGCCCCCAGGACACCGGCAGATATTGATCCTGCGCCGCCCACAACACCTTGGCCGGCTTGTTCCATTCACGCAGCGTAGGGATGGCGTCCTGCGTCCATTGCGCGGACTGCGAGATCACATAAGCAACCCAGTGGTCCAGCGGTTCGCCGCCGTAATCCAGCGCCCAATACCAGTCATTGCGCAAATCTTCGGGAAAGTCACCGCGAAACACGGTCTGCGGCAGGGTGTGAAACCGCAATACCGCCTGCAACAAGCGCAGCTTCGCCAGGCGCGGAATCCAGCCGCGTCGCCCCAACCACGCGGTCAGGGCAATCGCCGGCACCGGCCAGTTGTCGTAACACACCACATTGGTGAACATCACCGCTTTGACGCGATCGCCGTGCGCTTTCAAAAACTGCATGCCGTGAGAACCGCCCTGATCGTGAAACACGGCGAAACATTGATCCACGCCCATCGCGTCCAGAAACTGATTCAGCATTTGCGCCTGACCGGGACTGGAAAGGTCGGCGTTCGGCTTCGGCGCGCTACGTCCCAGACCGTTGAGGTCTGGCACAAAGCATTCGTAATGCGCGCCGAGGATGCCCAGCAAGGGCTCCCACAACCGACAGGATGTGGGAATGCCGTGCACCAGCAACAGCGGCGATCCGCTGCCGTAGCGCAAGTAGCTGATGGTGCCGCAATCCAGTTCCACCGTCTGTCTGGGTTGCGTACCCACCGGCAGGGTCGGCGGTTCCTTGCTGAGGCGGGCAAAGGGTTTGCGATTGGCGGTGAGCATCAGCGTGCGCGAATTCGAGTCTGCCCTGAGCATGCAAGCTCGCGCGGCCTGATTCAACCGTGACCACGCAAACGCAGCCGCCAAATGCCATCCCCGGCGTAGATCACCAAGGCCGACCAGATCAGCATGAAACCGACCGCACGATCCCAACCGAAAGCCTCGCCGAACAGGAAAACGCCGATCAGCAGGTGCAGGGTCGGGCCCAGATACTGGATGAACCCAACCGTGATGTAGTTGACGCGGCGCGCGCCATAGGCGAACAGAATCAAGGGAATCGCAGTGATGAAGCCGCCCAGCGCCAACAGCTGATCCTGCGCGGCGCTGGCGTGACCAAACACGCCCTGACCGCTGGATTCGAGCCAGATCAGAAAGATCAGCACCGGCACGAACCAGTAACCGGCCTCGACCGCCAGTCCTTCGATGGGGTCGACGTCGGCCAGCTTGCGCAACAGCCCGTAGGTGGCGAACGAGAACGCCAGCGATAGCGCGATCCACGGCAAACCACCGGCCTTCCAGGTGAGAAACGCCACCCCACTGGCGGCGACGGCGACCGCCAGGCCCTGGCGACGATTGACTCGCTCGCCCAGCACCAGCACCCCCAACACCACGTTGATCAAGGGGTTGATGAAATAACCCAGGCTGATATCCACCACATGACCGTGATTCACCGCCCAGATAAACAGGCCCCAGTTGAAGGAAATCAACAGAGAGCTGAGCGCCAACACCGCCAGCAGCCGCCGCCGCTTCAGCAGACGCCCGATCCAGCCGGTACCGCGCCGCAGCAACAGCAAGGCGACCACGAACACCGCGCACCAGGCAATGCGGTGGGCGATGATCTGCACCGCCGGCACCGCTTCCAGGAAACGCCAATACAGGGGGAACAGTCCCCAGATGATGAATGCGCCAACGGTGGCGATGAGTCCGCTTTGCGCATCAGCGGTGGAGGAATCGTTTGGCTTGGCGTCCATGGGCCGCGCAGTGTAATGAACAAAACAAAATCCCCGCACGCGGCGGGGATTCGGTCTACCCGGATTGCGCACCCGGCGGGTGCGCCGTGATTACTCCACGCTGACGTCCGCGTCCACCTTGACCGAGGCCTTGGGCATGGCTTCAACCGTTGCCGCTCCGGCGCCGGCAGCGGCCTTGCCAGTTGCCTTGACCGCACCGCCAACCGCCTTGGCGCCAGCCTTTGTTTTATCCGCAGCGACTTTTGCCCCGGCCTTGGTCTTGGCGCCCGCCGTCACCGCCGCGTCCTTGGTGGCCGAAGCCGCCGCCTTGGTTCCGCCAACCAGCTTGCCGCCGATATTCTTGGTACCTTCAATCAACGATGGTGTCTTGGCGCCAGCCTCGACATTGGCCTGGGCCGCACCGCCGACTTTTGCATCCACATTGGCGTCGGCCTTGAGGCCGTCGCCGCCTTTGGCGCTGGCGCCGGTTTTCAGCTCGGCATCACCAGCCTTGGCTTCGACGTCGGCATTGATTTCAGGCTTGGCGTCCACCTTGACGCCGCCGCCCAGTTTCAAATCCAGCGCGCTGGCGGTTCCGGCGCTGAGGGTCAATGCGGCGATCGCCGCCGAAAGAATGGTCTTTTTCATCTGTATCTACTCCTTTTGGAAAATATCTGTTGGCTCGAAATCCGATGCCCAGTATGCGCGGCGTCAGTGAATCAAGCCTGAACTGGGACGGCGTCAAAAACGGAACAGCACACCCACACGAAAATCGTCCAGCGTGATCTCGTCTTCCACCTCGTCTTCAAACTGGGTGATGCGGTAGTCGAGGAACACGCCCAGGTTGGGCGCGAAGTCGAAGTTTGCGCCTACCAGAAACTCCGGTCCATCCAGATCGTCCAGTTTCACGTAGCCACCCTTTGCGTAGAGCTTGATGGCCGGCGCGGGCTTGATGGCCAGGCCGATGTGACCGGCAATACCGCTTTGCTCGCCGTCCGGGCTGGTGTCGTCAAAGTCGATGTTGACGTATTCCACCGCGCCGAAAAAGCCGTCGGCGTCACCCGCGCCGGGGCCGATGGCGCCGCCCGCGCGGAATTGATCGAATTCAAACTCGGTGTCGTCAAACTCGGCGGATTGATATTCGCCGGTGAGGTAAAAGTCCTGACTCAGCGCAAGCGCGCCCTTGACGCCAAAACCATCGCCGTCGTCATCAAAATCGACACCGCCGAGGCTGTCGAACTCAAACTCCACCCCGCTGGACAAAAAGTAGCCGTCAATATGACTGGTCGGCGTGGCCATGGCCGGTGCCGATACCGCCGCAGCCACGGCGGCCGCAATCAAGGTTTTGTTCATCCTGGTTCTCCGTTGGTTGATCGATGCAAGCTCGGCACGCACTCTATTCGGCCCAAGCTTGCCGCCGGCTGTACGAGATCAGGGGCGAATTGCGGCGGCATTGGCGGCAACCGGCCGCGGGCGCCGGCTCAGCCAGTACAAGGCCAGGGCGATGGAAAAATGCACCGGCAACCACAATGCCACCCAGTTGGCGCTTTGTTGCGCGCTGATGCCGGACAGGCTCGCCGACGCGCCGAGCGCCGCCATCGCCAGGATCAGCGCAGCCAGCCGCACCGCGCCCGGTCGCCGTGCCACCGCCACGTCCCTGAGGCCGGGCAGCAGCAGCAGCGACAAGGGCGTGGCCAGCAGGGCATTGAAATTGTCGGCGATGATCCAGTGATCGCTCCACAGCCAGGCCGCCACAATCAGCCCCCCGGCGATCGCCGTGAGCAAGCTCAGGATGCCGGCGACCATCGAAAAGCCGATGCGCGCCAAGCGCGCGCGCGGCGCGCCCAAGGCCAATCCGGCCAGCAGCAGCCCCAACCCGGTGCCGCTCAGGAAAAAAAACGGGCTTTGGCCCTCGGCAAGCCGGCCGGCGGTGGCAATGCCCGGCGCTTCACCGGCGCGGTACAACCACCCTTCGGCCAGCACCAGTGGCGCCAATCGACCGTCGGTCTCCAGCCGCTGCACAGCGCGAACCGCTTCCATCAACTCCAGCGGCAGGTAGGCTTTTTGCCACAGATTCAGCGGCTGGTCCCCGGCGGGACCGATGAGCCAGTCCATGCCCCATTGCAACGCTGGCAGCGGGGCCATGGCGCCACGCACATCCTGCCGATAACTCAGATCGGACATGCGGTTTTCCAACTGCGCGCGCAGCGCCCCGCCCAGCACCTGATCCAGCGCGTCGCGCACCCGGGTGGAACAGTTGGCGCGAAAATAATCGTAGGCGTAGGGCGCATTCTCCGGCAGCGCATTCCACAGCAGATATTCCTGCAACTGGCGCCGCTGCTGGAGACTGAGCGCCAACCTTTGCTCCCAAACCCAACGTCCTTCGGCCGCATAAGCCGCCAGGTTGGCCTGTAGCGGTTCGATCGCCAACTCATAGCGCATGCGGCCGCGAGCGAAATTCAGCAGGAAATTTTCCTGCTGGAAGTCAAAGACGCCATAGTTGAACACCTGTGTTCCGCCATTGGCATAGCGCAACAGCAGGGCGTTGTGGCCAAAACGTTGCCAGTAGATCTGGCCGGGGGCAAAGGTCAACAGGCTGGCTTGGGGCGGTGCATCCTGGCTTTGCGCAAGCGCCGCCGGCATCAACGCAAGGACCAAAACCAAGCCAATGACGCGCATCAGTGCCTGCCTGCGGCCGGTGGCATGACGACGCTGGTTGCGTTGCTGGCTCTAAGCTGGAGAGATGGTGACCTGCAAGGCATGCACCCGCCGGTTATCCGCGCGCTGAACGATGAAATTGAATTTTTCGAACTTGAAGCTTTCACCACGCTTGGGCATGTGACCGAAACCATGGGCGACGAAGCCGCCGATGGTATCGAACTCCTCGGTGGAGATGTCCACGCCGAAGTATTGATTGAATTCCTCCAACGGGGTCAATGCGGCCACCAGAAAACGGCGCTCATCCTGCTTGAGAATGTGTGCGCCTTCGGCCTCGTCGTGCTCGTCGTCGATCTCGCCGACAATTTGTTCCAGCACGTCTTCAATGGTGACCAGCCCCGCCACACCGCCGTATTCATCCACCACCATGGCCATGTGGCTGCGGGTGCGCTTGAAGTCCTTCAGCAGGATATTGACACGCTTGGATTCGGGCACGAATTGCACCGGACGCAACCAGCGGCTGAGCTCGAAACTGGCTTCTGGCCGGTGTTGCAGGCGCAGCAAGTCCTTGGCCAGCAAAATGCCGATCACCTCGTCACGCGAATCGCCAATGACGGGAAAGCGCGAATGCCCCGAATCCACCACGATCTCGGTCAGTGCATCCAGCTGCCGGGCGGCTTCGACGATGACCATCTGGCCGCGCGGAATCATGATGTCGCGCACCTGGGTTTCCTCGGTTTCGAGAATGCCCTCGAACATGGCCAGGGCTTCGGCGTCGATCAGATTCTCTGAACGCGCCTGATGCAACACCGCCAGCAGCTCACGCCGGTCACGCGGCGGTCCGGCGAGCTTTTGCGTCACCCGGCGCCACCAGCCGGCCATTTGCTGATTCTGACGCCATTGGCTATCTGCGTTCACTCACCCGTCCCCGGCTGGTAAGGGTCCGGGAATCCGAGCCCCGCAAGTATCTGCCGTTCCCGGCGTTCCATTTCCTGCGCATCGCGCTCGTTTTCGTGATCGTACCCCAGAAGGTGCAGACAGCCATGCACCACCATGTGTGCCCAGTGCGCACGGACCGTCTTGTCTTGCTCGACAGCTTCGCGCGCCACCACCGGCGCGCAGATCACCAGATCGCCCAGAACCGGCACATCCAGGGTTTCGCTGTCGTAGTTGAAGGACAGCACGTTGGTGGATTTGTCCTTGCCCCGATAGCGGCGATTGAGGTCGCGGCTTTCGCCCTCATCGACGATGCGGATGCTCAAATCACCGGCCACCGCGCCCAGCGCCCGTTCCGCCCAGGCGCGCAAGCTGGCGGCGCTGGGCAGACCCCGCGACGAAACACGACGCTGAACTTGTATTTCTCTCATTGCCCCTGTTCGTGCAGCTCATAGGCGTGCACGATTTTCTGTACCAGCGGATGCCGCACGACATCCTTCTTGGTGAAATGGGTAAAGCTGACGTCGCTGACATCGCCCAACACAGTAATGGCGTGCTTGAGCCCGCTTTTCTCGTTGCGCGGCAAGTCGATCTGGGTGACATCGCCGGTCACCACCGCCGCCGAACCGAAGCCGATGCGCGTCAGAAACATCTTCATCTGCTCGATGGTGGTGTTCTGCGCTTCGTCCAGAATCACGAAGGATTCGTTGAGTGTACGGCCGCGCATGAACGCCAGCGGCGCCACTTCAATCACCGAACGCTCCACCAGCCGTGCGATGCGCTCAAAGCCCAGCATCTCGTACAAGGCGTCGTACAGCGGGCGTAGATAGGGATCGACTTTCTGCGTCATGTCGCCCGGCAGGAAGCCGAGCTTTTCGCCAGCTTCCACCGCCGGTCGGGTCAGCACGATGCGTCGCACCCGATCCTGCTCCAGCGCCTGAACCGCACTGGCCACCGCCAGATAGGTCTTGCCGGTGCCGGCGGGCCCCACGCCAAACGCCAGATCGTGGCTGGCAATATCGCGCAGGTAGCGTTTTTGATGCGCGCCACGACCGCGCACCACACCACGACGCGTGCGAATGATCACTTCCTGCGCATCATCATCCAAGGCGCGATCCAGCTTCGGCTGGCGCGGTCCGCTTTCTTCGGCCAGCGCCAGATGCACATCTTCTGCGCTCACCGCGCTGGTTCTGGCCAGGACCAGCAGGTCCCTCAGAACGGCTTCAGCGTGGGCGGTGGCCGCCTCAGAACCCAGCAAACGAAATCGATTGCCACGATTGCGAATTTCCACGCCCAGGCGCATTTCAATCTGCCGCAGATGCGCATCAAACGGTCCGGCCAGATTGGCCAGCTCGGACTGTCCTTGAATCTCCAGGCTGAGTTCTCGGGCCGCTTGGGCCATGGGCGTCTGGTTCACCGGCGCTTTCGGGGGTGGCAAATCAGGCGACGCCAGCGCCCGAGTCCGGCACCGTCAACAGGCGCCCGCGCAAGGAATTGGGCAGCGCTTCTTCAACATGTACGTCTACCAGCTGGCCGATGAGATCGGCCGGCGCGTCAAAATTCACCCAGCGATTGGTGGAACTGCGGCCGGCCATCTGCGCCGGATTCTTGCGCGATGGCCGCTCCACCAGCACCCGTTGCACGCTGCCAACCATGGCCTGCTTGAAATCATCATCCAGGCCGCGAATGCGGTTTTGCAGAATCTTCAGCCGTTGCTGCTTTTCTTCAGCAGAAATGCTGTCGCGCAGATTCGACGCCGGCGTTCCAGGCCGCGCGCTGTAAACAAAGCTGAAAGCGCAGTCGAAGCGGGCTTCGGCAATCAAATCCATCGTCGCGGTGAAATCATCATCGCTTTCCGATGGAAAACCGACGATGAAATCCGACGACAAGGAAATATTCGGCCGCGCCGCGCGAATGCGTTCCACCTTGGCCAGATATTCATCGCGGTCATAGCCGCGCTTCATCATGCCCAGAATGCGATTGGAACCCGATTGCACCGGCAGGTGCAGATAGCTGGCCAGCTTGGGTTCTTCTGCGAATGACTCGATCAGCGCGTCGGTGAATTCCGCCGGATGGGAGGTGGTGTAGCGGATGCGCTCGACCCCCGGAATGCGCGCCACGTAGTTGATCAACAAGGCCAGATCACAGGTTTCGCTCGTCTGCCCCATCGCCCCGCGATAGGCGTTGACGTTCTGCCCCAGCAAGGTGACTTCCCGCACGCCCTGACCGGCCAGCATCGCCACTTCGGTCAGCACATCGTCCAGCGGACGGCTGATTTCGGTGCCGCGTGTGTAAGGCACCACGCAAAAACTGCAGTATTTGGAGCAGCCTTCCATGATGGACACAAAGGCGGCCGGCCCTTCGGCGCGCGGCGCCGGCAGGCGGTCAAACTTCTCGATCTCCGGGAAACTCACGTCCACCTGCGCACCGGCGCCATCACGGCTTCGGTCCAGCAACTTGGGCAGGCGATGCAGCGTCTGTGGTCCAAACACCATATCGACCATCGGCGCACGCTTGGCAATGGCCTCGCCTTCCTGCGACGCCACGCAACCGCCGACGCCAATGCGCCGGCTGGCATCGGCTTGTTTCCAGTCCTTCCAACGGCCCAGCTCGGAAAATACCTTCTCCTGCGCCTTCTCGCGGATGGAGCAGGTGTTGAGCAGCAGCAAATCCGCTTCCTGCGGATTCTGGGTGCGCTCATAGCCATGAGACTTGGCCAGCACGTCTACCATTTTCGACGAGTCGTACTCGTTCATCTGGCAGCCGTAGGTCAGCAAATACAGCTTGGGGCTCATCCGTTTGGAAGTGATTTCGGGGACGAAATTATACGGGACCAGCCCGGCGGCGTCTGCTCACCCCCGCCTTGGTTGAAAATCAGGGAATTGCGCCGCAAAGGCTTGGTAGGCTGCCTGCTGCGCCTGGGTATTCGCCGGCGGGACGTGAACCTGAATCGCCACGGTGTGGTCGCCGACGGTGCCGCCCGGCAATCCACGCCCCTTGAGTCGCAGTTTGCGCCCGCTCTGCGTCCCGGCGGGCAACTTGAGCTCAACCGTCCCGCCCAGCGTGGGAACCGCAACCGTTGCGCCCAAGGCCGCTTCCCAGGGCGCAACCGCCACACTTGACTCGATATCGCGGCCGTTGATCTTGAACATTGGATGCGCCGCGAAGCCGATCTCCAGCAGCAAGTCGCCGCCGCCGGCGCCCTGACCGCTGAGTCGGATGGTCTGACCTTCGGTCACGCCCTTGGGGATGCGCACGTTCAGACTGCGACCGTTGCTGAGGCTGATTTGCCGGTTGGCGCCATTGAAGGAGTCTTCCAGGCTGATCTGAATCCGCGCACGACTGGGCTGCGGCTGATGAAAGCCCTGTCCCGGCGCACCACCAAAACCACCGAAATCGGCACCCGCACCGCCGCCGAACAGGGTGGAAAAGAAGTCGGAAAACCCCGCGCCGCCAGCACCGCCGCGTGCACCGCCGAAGTTACCTTCCCAACCGGGCGGCGGTCGGAATTGCGCGCCCGATTTCCAGTTGGCGCCCAAGGCATCGTACTGACGGCGCTTCTCCGGGTCAGACAAGACCTCATTGGCCTCGTTGATGGTCTTGAAACGGTCTTCGGCGCCGGCGGCCTTGTTGCGGTCGGGGTGATATTCCTTGGCCAGCTTGCGGTAGGCCTTGCGAATTTCATCCGCCGAGGCCGACCGCGGTACGCCAAGCGCCTGGTAGTAATCCTTGTATTCCATGTTTGGGTCCAATCAGTGGAGCTGAGCCTCAAAAAAGGGGCGCCGGAAGCGCCCCTTGGCTCACAGCTTAGACCAGCACGGCGTCAGGCATTGACGGTAATCCGCCTTGGTTGAGAAGCGGCGCGCTTGGGAATGGAAATCTCCAGCACGCCGTTCTTGCCACTGGCGGAAACGGTTTCCGCATCCACAGTGTCCGGCAGCGAGAAACGACGGTGGAAACGCCCTTGCGCCCGTTCAAGGCGGCGACGCTCGACACCTTCACCCTCAACCGCTTTTTCCCGCGAACCGGTCAGCGTCAGCACACCTTTGTCCAGCGTCACCTCAATGCTGGCTGGATCAACGCCGGGGACATCGGCAAAAAGAACAAAGCGATCCGGATACTCGGCAATGTCCACCGACGGCGTCCAATCTGCGGTAGCGCCGCTGGATGCGTCGTTGGAACTGGCGCCCACGCGGTCGAAAAACCGGCCAACTTCATTCATGAAATCCTGTTGCAAGGACCAGGGTTGCTGATATCGCAATACGTTCATGACAAACCTCCTTGGGTGTTGTTCGGGACCATTCCCGCATGCCTGAAATCTAGGGTGCCCCGCAAGGTTTTCAAGGCGTTTTGCACCGAAAAACCAACGACCGGCGCGTATACTCGCAGGCACACTCAGGCCCGTCGTGGACATGCATCAGACCCCGCAGGATTGGCAGCTCGATTCGTGGACGCAGCGGCCGGCGGTGCAACAGCCGAACTACCCGGATTCACAAGCACTGCAACAAGCGCTGACCGAATTGTCCCGGCTTCCGCCGCTGGTCACTTCATTTGAGATCGACAACCTGCGCCAGCAATTGGCCGAAGCGCAACAGGCAAAGCGATTTGTGCTGCAGGGCGGCGACTGCGCCGAATCCTTTGCCGATTGCCAGCCCGATATCATCGCCAATCGGCTCAAGGTGCTGTTGCAGATGTCGCTGGTGCTGGTGCACGGCTTGGGCAAACCGGTGACCCGCATTGGCCGCTTCGCCGGCCAGTACGCCAAACCGCGCTCGGCGGATATGGAAACCCGCGACGGCGTCAGCCTGCCGTCTTATCGCGGCGACCTGGTGAACGCCCCGCAATTTACCGAGAACGCACGCCGACCCGATCCGCGCCGATTGATCGAAGGCCATGTGCGTTCGGCCATGACCATCAACTTTGTTCGTGGCCTGGTCGATGGTGGATTCGCGGACCTGCATCATCCGGAGTACTGGGATCTGGCCTGGGTGGAGCACGCAAAGCTGGCGGCGGAATATCAGGCACGTGTCGACGCCATTGGCGACTCGCTGCGATTCATGGAAACCCTGGCCGGCGGCGAGCTGCATGAGCTGAGCCGGGTCGATTTCTTCACCGGCCACGAAGCGCTGTTGTTGCACGCTGAACAGGCACAGACGCGAACCGTTCCGCGCAAGCAGGGCTGGTACAACCTGTCCGCGCATTATCCCTGGATTGGCATGCGCACCGCGGCACTGGACGGTGCGCACCTTGAATATTGCCGCGGCATCCGCAATCCGATGGGGGTCAAGATCGGGCCCGCGATGAACAAGGACTGGCTGCTGGGCCTATGCGAACAGCTCAACCCCACTCAGGAACCGGGGCGTCTGAGCCTGATTCATCGCATGGGCGCGCCGCAAATCGCGGAAAAACTGCCGCCCTTGATCGAAGCGGTACAGCGCGCCGGACATCAGGTGCTGTGGATTTGCGACCCCATGCACGGCAATACGCAATCCACCGCCTCCGGCCTCAAGACGCGCCGCTTCGACGACATCCAGCAGGAGTTGACGCAGGCCTTTGCCATTCACGCGCAATGTGGTTCGATCCTCGGCGGCGTGCATCTGGAGTTGACGGGTGAAAACGTCACCGAATGCGTGGGCGGCGCGCGAGACTTGAGTGAGGCCGACTTGAGTCGCGCCTATCGCTCACGGGTCGATCCGCGTCTGAATTACGAACAGGCGCTGGAGCTGGCACTGCACATCGCGCAGCACAAAGACTGTCAAAATAGTGCCAACGCAAAGGCAATGGAGACACCCAGATAATGAAAAACAAATGGCTTGCACTGAGCGCGTTGGCACTTTCTGCGGCCGCGGCAAACGCACAGACCGAGCGCGCCAGCGTCACCGTCGGCAGCAACATCGGCACCGATGGCGCCAGCATCGACATGGCGCTACCGGTCACGCCCTATGTCGACCTGCGGCTGGGCGGCAGCTTTGGCCGGCCGGAGTTTTCCAGCACCCAGGAAGGCATTGATTACGACGCCACGGTACGCTTTTCCAGCGCCCGTTTGGTGTTGGACCTCAAACCCAACGCCGGGGCGTTTCGCATCACCGCCGGCTTGTATACCTCGGCGCCGGATATCGACCTGGAAGCCAACGGCCAGGATGACTACGAAATCGGCGGCCGTGTATTTCGCGCGGACCTGAACCTGGACAGCGACGTCGATCTGGGCGGTGCCGCGCCGTATCTGGGCATCGGCTGGGGCGGCACCAACAACACTCGCGGTTGGGGCTTAAGCGCAGATTTGGGCGTGATGTTTACCCAGTCCCCAGAGGTGAGCGTCCGTGCCAGCGGCATCGCCTGCGACGCAACCCTGGATCCGGGCTGTTCACCGGCGGGGCCGGAGGGCTTTGACGTCAACAGCGCCGACCCGCGCGCCATTGCCTTTCAAAATGAGCTGGAACGCGAACGCCAGGATCTGGAAGACAAGGCCGACGACTACCGCTTCTGGCCGGTGTTGCGCGTCGGCATCAATTATCGGTTCTAGGGAAAACGCTTATGCCGGCGCCTGCGACGCTTGGTGTCCGTGATCATGCGGCGCGCTTTCAAACAGGCCGCCGACCAGGCGTCGGCCACCACGCCGTAACAGCGAGCCGGCAAACAGGATCGCCAACACCATCAGACTGCTCCATTGGATTACCATTGGATTACGGTGACATGATACCAATTACCTATTAGCTGCTGCCTCCTTCCTCTCGCTGCTTCGGCTTTCTCCCCCGCTTTCTCGGCAGTATTGAATGCCCCGTCTTTCGCTCCAGTTCTTCCAACACGGTGCGCGGCATCAAGGGACGCCCGATGCGCTGTCCGCGCGTCAGCGCTTGCTCATAGTCCGGCTCCACCTCGAGTTCCAGATACGCCTGAGCGCTGTGTACGCGTTCCAGCAGCGGCGCTACGCTGACCAAGGCGTCATCCTTGCCGAGAATATGGGCAGGACTGCTGGACCACGGCCAGTCCCAGGGATGCGCGACCAATCCCGCTTTCACCGGATTCATCGCGATATATCGGGCGGCGGCCATCCAGTGCGCCTCATCCATAGCCACTGAGTTGAAGCGGCTCTGAAACAGGTGACCGGTCACTCGGAGGCGGGCATTGATGTAGGCACTGTAGCGCCGATGCGTCTCACCGACCGCACGAGCAAGACCGTCTTCCGTGCTGGGCACCATCGCCAAGTGGACGTGATTGGGCATGAGGCAGTATGACCATACCTCGACCCCTGCCCGCCGGCAGGATTCCGCCATCAAATCTCGGTAGAGGGCGTAGTCGTCCGCTTCGGAAAATATCTCCTGTCGTCGGTTCCCCCTTTGCGTAATGTGGTGGGGGGCACCAGGGATGACGATCCGGGCGATGCGTGCCATGGGGAGTTCGGGTTGGGGACATTTATTGTGCAAACAGTATCATGTCACCGTAATAACCGTAATAACGTAATACCGGTTTCGCTGGTCGCGCTAAAGCCTGCCTTTCATCTGAAGATTTGCTGCAAGTAGTCACAAAGGCGTCAGCCTAAATGCGCCATTTTCAGACGCGACTCGCCATGCCCTTCAACGTCAAACCGGATTCAGGTGTTCGATCTAGCAGGGCACCGTGCCTGGTTTTGCTGCTTTGCGGCGCATTGGCGCTTTCCGCATGCGGCGGCGGATCTTCTGGCTCTGGTGATGGCGCGGGCACAGGTGGCGACACAACATCACCACCACCACCACCACCACCACCACCACCACCACCACCGACAGTGGATGACCTCACTTGGGACAACGGACAATGGGACTCAACAATATGGAACTAAGCAAACGATTTAGCGGTGCCGCCTGTCTTGCCGCGATGATTTCGACCGCTAGTGCGGTTGATGTCCCGAATCAGTTTTCCAGTGGGCAAGTGGCGAAGGCATCAGAGGTCAACGAAAATTTCGAGGCGTTGGAGTCCGGCATTAACGCCAATGACAGCGCGATCGGGCAGATACAAGCCGATGTTGCCGGCCACGACACACGTATTTCTGCACTCGAGCTGCCTGCACCGGGCGGTGGCTCCGGCTTTGGCTCGCCATGGCTATATGACGCCAGCGGTGCGCCTATCGGGGCGTACCTAGGGAGTGGGAACTTCAATACCCATTGCTCCAGCTTTTCAGGAGTCCACACACTGTTGTCTTCGACCGGCTACCTACTCGCCTTTAATCAAGATTTCGATGGCTTCGGGGCATGCGGTGAGCAATTTACGCAACCCGGATGCCAGGGTCAGGCTTATGTGATCGATATGGAGACCAACTTTGCCAACGGGATCGTGTATTCGCGGCATTCTGACGAAAGCACATACTACGTAGCGGCTGATGAACCAGCGGTTGAGATTTCAAGGCTGTCGGTTCGCACCTCAAACGCTTGCGTGGATTCCGTAACACCGACAACCGTCACCGCCCGGCGCGCATTTCCAAACGATCCAGGCGTCACGGGGCTCAGCGAGCCGATTAATCTGCCGGTCCAGTGGAGATTACGCTAACGCCCTAGGTGTGATCTCTAAATAGGTTGTTCACTCGGGGCAACTCAAGAAGATTGGAGGTGCGAACCAATCCACCTTCAGGAGAAGCCCGAGTGAACAGCCACAAGAATGCCCGATTGACACCGCATAGTCGCGCCCTGCTGGTCCAGCGTGTTGACCGCGATGGCCTGCGCGTGACCGAAGCTGCCCAGGCTGAGGGCGTGAGTCCACGCCCAGCCTACAAATGGCTCGCTCGCCATCGTGAGGAAGGCGACGCGGGCTTGGAGGATCGCCCGTCACGACCGCACACTCATCCGAAGACAACCTCGGAGGCGCTGCGCAAGCAGGTCGTTGACTTGCGCCGACAACGACGCACATATCGCTGGATCAGCCTGGAACTGGGCGTATCGGTCAGCACCGTTGGACGCATTGCCAAGCAGGCTGGGATCAACCGCCTGTCGGCGCTGGAGCCTGCGCCTGAGATCACGCGCTACACCCGCGAGCGTGCAGGCGAGATGATCCATCTGGACATCAAGAAGCTCGCGCGTTTCAACAAGCCGGGCCACCGCGTGACCAATGAGCGGCGCAAGGACTCGATCGGTGCCGGCTGGGAATACGTGCATGTCGCCATCGACGATGCCTCGCGGATCAGCTACAGCACGATCTGGCCCAACGGGATTTACCGTGACGCTTTACTAATTGCACTATTTGACGAACACTTTGACCGCATCACCGGCTGGAACGGCTTCTATAACCATAGAAGACCTCACCAAGCACTGAAGATGAAAACACCCGCACTAACATTCAAATTAGCAGCATGACCTGCGCAGAAAACGCTGGGTCATTACACTATTGGCTTAGCTCACGCGGATTTCCACACGTTTGCCTGCGCGGTGCAAGAGGCTGACTAGTTTGTCCGCACTGAAGCGGTCGGTCTTGTGGTTCAGCACTTCTGAAATGCGCGTGCGTGGCACGCCCAGCTCATCAGCCAGCGCCTGCTGTTTCAAACCGCGCCGCCGCAGCTCTTTTTCAAGTGCAATGATCAGCGTTTCACGCGCCAGCATGGCGGCTGCTTCATCGGGCGGAAAGCCTAAATCTTCAAACACGTTGCCGCAGCTCACTGTCATCTTGTCGCTCATTTCATTCTCCGATCTGCCTGAATCGCTGCCGACCCAAGGCAATTTCCTTCGGGCTGGTCTTCTGCCCCTTTTTCTGGAAAGCGTGCAGTACGTAGACAGCGTTACCAATGTTCGCGACGTAAAACACGCGGAACTGACCATTGACACTGATCCGAACTTCACGCACACCCTTGCCAACCGTCTTCATCGGCTTCCAGTTCTCAGGGTCAGCACCGAACTGAACGCGGAGTAACTGACGGCCCATTTCGCGGCGAGCATCTGCTGGAAAGTCCCGCATGTCGTCGCGGCTGGTGCCCATGAAGATTAGGGTTTGCATCAATGAACGTGTACAAAATACATGACATTTTGTCAAGATTTCTGTACCCGCGCTCTATCCCCTGAACCCGCCTTTCCGGCGGTTTTTTTCGTTCTGGAGACTCCATGCCCGACGGGACTTGCGCTAAACAACGGGCTGAAGCGCAAAAGGCGCTGCACCGGTTGCGTCTTGAATTACGTTGACGCTTTACCCTTTAAGCCATTTGAAGCGAACGCCGGCCGCATCACCGACTGGAACGGAGACGGCGCCGACTGGGAATACGGCTACGACGCCGCAGGGCGTTTGACGCAAGCCGTGCACGACACCGACAGCTTCAGCGACAGCTATCATGCGGTGATCAATAGCGTGAGCGGCGGCGGCATTTACAACCAAGACGGTCACCGATGCCTACCGCCCCCCCGGCCGGCGTTGGGAGAAGCTGAATACAGCGTGAGCATGGAATATGTCCACGACGACCGGAACCGCATCGCCATCGTCTTGCCGGGCGCGACATCGCTCCAGCTCTGGGTCAGCTTCGGCTCCGGCATTGACAGTCCCCCGCGCGCTTCGTGCTGCATTCGGTTTAGGCCGGGGCTTGAGACGTCGGTTGACTATGATCATGCGGCGCGCTTTCAAACAGGCCGCCGACCAGGCGTCGGCCACCACGCCGTAACAGCGAGCCGGCAAACAGGATCGCCAACACCATCAGGCTGCTCCATTGCAGGACGCCGCCCGAACGGTGCTGATGCGCAGCGTGGGCAATGTCAGCGCTGGGGACAAACGCGTTGACAGCGAATCCCAAACCGATCGCGCCCAGCGCAGTGAAGACGGCAAATGCCACGGCAAAGCGGCTGCCGTGAATGGCACGCAATACGCCGAATGTAGCCACGTTGGTCGCCGGCCCGGTCAGCAGAAAAGCCAGGGCGGCGCCGGGCGACACCCCGCCCGCCAGCAACACCGCCACAAACGGTGTCGCGCCCGCCGCACAGACATACAGCGGCAAACCCAAAGCGGCGAAAATCAGCAGCTCCAGGCCATCCGGCCATTGATTCCATGGCAAGGCCTGCACCCCCGGCGCGACCAGGGCCGCCACCGCCACGCCAATCAGGATCCAGGCCATGGTGCCGTCCACCAGCTCCACGCCGCCGACGCGCAATGCAGACCGGATTCGATGCCAGGGCTTGTTGGTCTGTGCTTGTTCGCTGGTGCAACAGCTTTTCACCGACGCCGCCTGCGCCTGAATCGGGCTTGGCAGAAAACGCGCCAAGGTCCAGGCAACCATCATCGCCAACAGCGCCGCCGCGCCGACACGAATGGCGGTCATCTCCCAGCCCAACAGCGGCAGTGAAACAAATAGCGCCGTTAGCCCAACTTCCGGCGTCGCGATCAAAAAGGCGATGGCTGCGGCAGTGGGCGCGCCGCGCATCATCAGACTGCGGTAAACCGGCAATACGCCACAGGAGCAGATCGGCAGCGGCAGGCCCATTGCGGTGCCGCGCAGCGCCTGGGCACCGTTGCCGCCGCGACGCAACCAGTTCAACCAGGCGTCGGGCAACTGCGTGCCGACAAAGCCACCGATCAGATACGCGGCCAGCAAGGCCGGCGCGCTTTGCAGCGACAAATCCAGAAAACGCTCGCCAAAACCATGAATCCACTCGGCGTGCGGGTCCAGCGTGTGGAAAGCGAGCAAAGCCAACAGCGCACAAAGATTGCCCAGCCCCTCGAATCCGGGCCGCTGCTCTGTTTCATCGGACGCGGACTCCAGATGCGGACGGCCAAACACCACGTGCAGAATCGAGCCGGCCACCAGCGCCTGGAACCAGGCCCAGGCCTGTTGCCCCAGAATCTGGCTCAGTTCGATGCCGTAGCGATAGCCGAGCACGGTGGCCGCGCCCATCGCCAACAGCGCCAAGCCTGGCAACAGCGCGCCAAAGCTGGACCGCAACAGCCACCACACTGCCAAGCCCACCGGCACGCTGTGGACCGCGATGGCAATGGCCAGACCGTGATGATGATCGCCGTGATGCGGTGTCAGCGCCGCGCCATCGCCCAGACTGTGCAGAATCAGCCCACCGACGGCGAGCACCAACACCGTCATGTGAGTTTCACGGCGCGCCCGCTCCAGCAGATGCTCCACCGCGTTGGGGCCGAGCGCGCCCAGCAGCAAAAAGGCGATGCTCCAGGCGCCGCCTTCGCCGAACGCGCCCGGCACCACTTCCAGCAATACCAGGCCGGCGATGCTGACCACCACGAAGCCATCCAGAAAGGCCAGCAAATCCGGGCGGCGACGGGCGACCGCGTACAGCAACGGGCCGCTGGCCAGGGCACACAAGGTGGCAATCAAGAAACTCACGTCGCAGTCGGAAATCCAAAATTTCGATCACATCATTATTTCACGGACCCGACCGGCGGCCGAATGGGATAATGCGAACATGAAAAAAGCCTCCAAGCGCATTCTGGTCACCGGCGCGGCCGGATTCATCGGCTTTCACCTGACGCAGGCGCTGCTCAAACGCGGCCATCCGGTGCTGGGGATCGACAACCTCAACGCCTATTACGACCCGGCACTGAAGCAGGCGCGCCTGTCCTTATTGAACCCGCAAAGCGGCTTCGAGTTCCGCAAGCTCGATCTGGCGGACCGCGCGCGAATGCAGCAACTGTTTGCCCAGGAGCCGTTTTCCGCAGTGGCGCACATCGGCGCGCAGGCCGGCGTGCGACATTCGCTAAACGATCCGCTGGCCTACGTGGACAGCAACCTGAGCGGCTTTGCGCACGTGTTGGAAGGCTGTCGACACGGCGATGTCGATCACCTGCTGTTCGCGTCTTCATCCTCGGTCTATGGCGCCAACGCAAGGCTGCCCTGGTCGGTGAATGACAACGTCGATCACCCGGTTTCGCTCTACGCCGCCAGCAAGAAGGCCAATGAGCTGATGGCGCACAGCTATGCCCATCTCTACGGCTTGCCCTGCACCGGCCTGCGCTTTTTCACCGTCTACGGGCCTTGGGGACGGCCGGACATGGCGTATTACAAGTTCACCCGCGCCATCCTCGCCGGCGAGCCCATCGAGGTTTACGACGAAGGCCGAATGCAGCGCGATTTCACCTATGTCGACGATGTGATTCACGCCATCCTGTCGCTGCTGGAAACGTCCGCCCAGCCCGATCCGCAGTGGGATCCGATGGCGCCGCGCCCCGACAGCAGCAAGGCACCGTATCGCATTTACAACATCGGCAATCACAGCCCGGTGGGCCTGGGTGATTTCATCGCCACGCTCGAATCCGCACTCGGCGCCAAAGCGACAAAAATAGCGCTGCCGATGCAGCCCGGGGATGTGCCCGCAACCTATGCCGACGTGGATTCACTGCAACAGGCCACCGGCTTTGCGCCGTCCACCCCGCTGGCCGACGGTCTGGCGCGATTCGTCGCCTGGTATCGCCAGTATCACGGTGTTTGATCGCGGCGCCAATGGCACAATGACGCATGTCGCAAAACGGCAATCTGTTCGAGGCGGTGACCAAACACGCGCGGGTGGTGCGTCAGGGTGACATCGTCTGCTACATCGTCGATGGCGGCGGCGCCATGGTGATGAGTTCTCAGGATTTTCTGCTGGCGCAGAAATGGTCGCGTTCGCGTCCGGCCAGCGGCAATGCCATCAGTGATCGGGCGCGCTTTCTGGAACGCATCGGCGCGCTGGTCTCGCGCCCCGGCAGCATGTTGCCCACGCGCGGCAATGATCGGCAGGTGGAAAAGCTCGCCGTCGCCATGCGTCAGGCTGGCTATGACCTCAGCGAATGGCAACTTCCCGACGACATCAAACGTCCGCCGCTGCCGAACCAGATCGGTGAAAGTGGCGCAAACCAGTGAGCATTGAGCTACGGCAACAAGACGGTGAGTTGATCGCCCGCTTGCAGGGGGATTTCGACGTGGACCGCTCGCCAGCCATCCGCAAGGCGCTGCTGAAAGCCATCGCCGCCGATCAGACGCTGCTTATCGACCTGCAAGCCGTCACCCGCATTGACTCATCGGCGGTCGCCAGCCTGATCGAAGTGCAGCAAGCGGCGGCTCGCAAGAACGTGGAAATGCGCCTGGGCGGCGTCAATGAGCCCATCATGCGCGTATTGCGCATGTGTCGCGGCGAGGAGATTTTCCGCATTCAGGCTGACGCTTCGGCATGAAGCGATTCGTTGATTCGGTCGGTCATCGAACCCTGGCCGGCATCGCCGAGATGGGCATGGCCACCATGCTGTTGCTGGAAAGCCTGGCGTGGACGCTCACCGGCCGTTGGCGACAACAGCCCGTGCGCATTTCAGAAGTCGCCAAGCAGGCGATGGAAATGGGCCTGGGCGCGCTGCCCATCGTGTTCGTGCTGTCCTTCGCCATCGGCATGATGCTGGCGATTCAGGGCATTTACAGCCTGTCCCTATTCGGCGCCGAATCCAAGGTCACCTTTGGCGTGGCGCTGTCGATCACGCGCGAGTTCGCGCCGCTGATCACCGGCATTCTGGTGGCCGGCCGTTCCGGCTCGGCCCTCGCCGCGCGGCTGGGCACCATGCAGATCAACGAGGAAGTCAGCGCGCTAACCGTCATGGGCATCAACCCGGTGCGTTATCTGGTGGCGCCACCGTTGCTGGCGATGCTGATCATGCTGCCCTGCCTGACCTGGTTCGCCGACTGCGTGGCCCTGCTGGGCGCGGGGATTTACATCGTCGCCGAACTCGGTGTTTCCTTCAGCGCCTATCTGAACGACCTGCGTCAGGCCTGTGATATGGGCGATATCCTGCACGGTGTTGGCAAAAGCGCGCTGTTCGCACTGCTGATCACGCTGGTGGGCGTGATCAACGGCCTGGGCGTCACTGGCGGCGCCGAAGGCATTGGCCGGGTGACGACGCGCTCGGTGGTGCATGCGATTTCCGCCATCATCGTGGCGGACATGATTCTGGGTTTTCTGGCAACGCGGCTTTGAGGGCATGTCCTTGGGAAGCAAAGATGACGCAATCTCATCGCAGGAAGGAGATCGCCACACCGCTACGCGGTTCGCGATGACGGTCAATGCGTCTTTGCGAACCGAAGGCGAAAATCCCCTCAGACCGAGGAGATCGTCGCGTCCTGCGGACTCGCGATGATGGTGAAATAAGGCCATGACCCACGCGCCCATCGAAGTCAGCAATCTCGTCGCCGCCTTTGGCGACAAGACCGTGCTCAAAAACATCAATCTGGACGTTCAGGCCGGCGAGATCATGGTCATCATGGGCGGGTCCGGGTCCGGCAAAAGCACGCTGTTGCGTCACCTGCTGGGCCTGTACCCGCCCGTGTCGGGCAGCGTGAAATTGATGGGACAGGACATCGCGCAAGCCTCCGAAAGCCAATGGCTGCGATTGCGCCGTCAGATTGGCGTTGCCTTCCAGTCCGGGGCCCTGTTCTCCTCCATGAGCGTGGGCGAAAACGTGCTGCTGCCGCTGCGCGAACACACGCGCCTGGCCGAATCCACCATGAACATCATGATGCGCCTCAAGCTGGACTTCGTGAATCTGCCCGGCTGCGAAAAGCTGATGCCGGCCGAACTGTCGGGCGGCATGATCAAGCGCGCGGCCTTGGCGCGCGCCATCATCATGGATCCCGCCTTGCTGTTTCTGGATGAACCCAGCGCCGGCCTTGATCCGGTGGTGGCGGCGGCCTTGGACGCGCTGATTCTCAAACTGCGGGATGCCAGCGGCATGAGCGTGGTGGTGGTCACCCACGAGCTGGAAAGCGCGTTCAAGATCGCCGACCGCATCTGCGTGCTGGACCGCGGCGAGATCATCGCACTGGGCGACGTGAACCAAGTCCGTGACCATGCCAACGACCGTGTCCAGTCACTGCTCACCCGCAAGATCGACGACATCAAGGTGGATGCCCAGGATTACCTGAAACAGCTGACCGGTGAACTGAATGTGCAAAGGGTGAACTAGCTAGGACGGAGCCGGGGTTTCCAGTAACCAGGCCTCGACAACCGCGCCGAGGTAATGATCAATCAACAACAGGCTGAAAATGGCCATCAGGTAAATAATCGAATACCCGAAGGTTCGCATCGGCAGGCCCGGCTTTGGCCACCACTTCATGCGGATCGCGTAATTCATGAATTGCCCACCCAGCAGCATCGCGCCCAGCAAATACAGCCACCCGCTCATGCCGGTCGCAAACGGCAGTACCGTCACCACCACCAGCAGAATGGTATACAGCAACACCTGTGTTTTGGTGAACTCGATCCCGTGCGTCACCGGCAGCATGGGGATGTCCGCCTTGGCGTATTCCTCGCGGCGTTCGATGGCCAGCGCCCAGAAATGCGGTGGCGTCCAGATGAAGATGATCAAGAACAGAATCAAGGCGTGAGCGTGCAACTCGCCGGTGACGGCGACCCAGCCCAATAGCGGCGGCGCCGCCCCGGCGGCACCACCAATGACGATGTTTTGCGGGGTCGCGCGCTTCAGGTACAGGGTATAGATGCCGGCATAGCCCACCAGCGTCAATTGGGTCAGCACCGCGCTGAGCGGATTGACCAAAAACCACAACACGCCGAAGCCAATGAGCCCCAATACCGTTGCGAAAGCGATGGACTCGGTCATGCTCAAGGCGCCGGTCACCAATGGTCGGCCACAGGTCCGTGCCATGCGGCGGTCCACATTGCGATCAATGATCTGATTGATCGCCGCCGCGCTGGCGGCTTGCAGGCCAATGCCCAATGTTCCCCACAGCAGCGCCGCCAAAGGCGGCAGATGCGGTACCGCCAGGAACATGCCGACGATGGCGGTAAACACGATCAGCATCACCACGCGTGGCTTGCACAGCTCGTAGTACTCGTGCAGACGCCCGCGCGACGTCACTTTGTTCAAATCTGCCGGCGTGCTACTCATGCCGCCGCTCGCAGGGGCTGGTGTGTGATGGCAACATTGGCGGCAATCACCGCCAGCAACAGCATCGCCGCTCCCGCATTATGCGCCGCAGCCAACAGCAGCGGCAGTTGCAGATAAACCACCAGCAGACCGATGCTGATCTGCATCGCCAATGCACCCAACACCAATGCGCCACAGACCCGAAGCAGATTTCGCGAACTGCGCAACAGCACCAGGCCGAGCAAAATCATCATTGCACTGACCACAACCGCCCCCAGACGATGCATCCAGTGAATGGTCACCCGTGCACGATTGTCCAGCACGCCAAATTCATAATTGATGCCCAGACCACGCCAGAGCGTGAACGCTTCGGAAAAATCGGTTTCCGGCACCCACTGTCCCTGACAAGTCGGCAGATCCGGACAGGCCAGCGCTGCATAATTGGTGCTGGTCCAACCACCCAGAAATATCTGCGCGATCAAGACACACAAGGCCAACATCGCCAGCATTCGACAGCGCCTTGCCGCAGACAGCAGCCGCGGCGGTTGGATTCGACGCAGCCACAGTCGCAGGTTCAGCAAAGCGAGCAAAGCCAGCGTCGCCATTCCGCCGAGTAGATGCGCCGTCACCACCGCCGGTTTCAACTGCCAGGTTACCGTCCACATGCCAAGGATGGCCTGGAACACCACCAGGGCCGGCAAACCCAACAACAGCCAGCGTGGCGGACGTGGAGACGGTTGCCGGAAACCCAGAATGGAGAGCGCCAAAATCAACAGGCCCAGGCCTCCGGCCAGGTAGCGATGCACCATTTCCTTCCAGGCCTTGTGCGCCTCAACCGGTCGCTCGGGAAAGCGTTGCTGGGCCGTGAGCACGTCTGCCTGCGCTTGCGGCACCGTTAAATGGCCGTAGCAACCCGGCCAGTCCGGACAGCCGAGGCCAGCGTCGGACAGGCGCACATAGGCGCCAATCACCACCACGCAGAAACACCAAAAAAGGGTCAGCAAACTGAGTTTTTGATATCCGCTCATGCCTATCCAATCTGCGACAGACGCAGCAGCTTCTTGATGTCTTTCTGCATGCCCTTGAAGTCTGATTGGCGTTCCCGCCCGACCGGGTAACGCATCACCCAGTTACCGTGTGGGTCGATGAAGAATGCCAGACTGTCCGTCTGCGTCAGCGACTTCAAGGGCTCGGGCAATGCGCCGGACTCCAGGGCGACAATGGACAATTGCGGATGTGCTTCGGACAGTCGCTCCGAGATCGCTTCGAGGTTGTCGCCGTCCAGCAGCAACAGCGCACGCTGCACTCGCACGCGCTTTTCGTTCAGCGCCAGACGCACCTGACGGCTCATCAGCAGGTGATTCTCACAATCTTCGTCACATCTCGCATCAGCGACCGTCAGCAAGGTCCAGCGACGCGTGAACAGGCGCTCGCTCTGCGCCTGGCCGTTTGCGTCCTTCAGTTCAAGCGCAAAAGCTTCCTGAACCGGAAGGATCAGCTCGCCGTAATTGGTACGTCCTTCAGGCCGTGACTGCGGAAAATAGAAATAGAAAATGTAGGACGCCAGAAACGGGCCGACGAACAGCGTCGCCAGCAGAATGAATTGCAAGCGACCGCGAATGGTGGATGGTGCAAGAGTGCTCATGAAGGTGAATCGTTGGACGTTCGCTTGAGGCTGAATTTGATGAGCAGAAATACAAGGGTTGCGGACAAGGCGAACCATTGCACGGCATAACCATAATGGCGTTGTGGCGGGATGGCCTGTGGCGCTGTCCACTGACGCGGATAATTGCCAGGCGCCGAAGGGGCCAGCAACACCACGCCATTGGCGACCGGGCCGCCCAGCAGGCACGCAAGCTCGGCACGATTGGGATACTGAACCACACGCGGCCATTGCCCCGCCTGGCAGTCATTATCACCCAATCTCAAGCCCGCTTTCGGCAAGGGACGCCAAAAACCCTCGAAAACTGTCTGCCCGGCGTCAATTTCCAGCTCCGGCAGGATGTCGCGACTGGCGCCTTGCGCCACCCATCCCTGATTGACGATCACCCAGCCTGCATCCAGACGCACCGGCGTCCAGATGTGGTAACCCGGCACCCGTTGATGGCTCTGACCGTCCAGCAACAGGAGGCGGTCCACCGCCAGGTCGCCCTGCAGCTTTACGCGCGGCGTATGAGCCCCGTGTGGCGGTTCGGTATCCAAACGCAGAGATTGCGCCTGATCCATCTGCGATTGCAACATCGAAGATGCAAGTTGGCGTTTGTAGTTGCCGCGGTCAATCTGCCAGAAACCCAGACTCATCATCAGCCCGAACAAGGCCAGCGCAACCGTGAAAATCACAGGGTGTGCTTGCAGCCGGTAAGGTCCGAGACTCAGTTGCATCGGCTAAGCTTTGTGCAGCCCGACACGGCCCTGTTGATGCGCACCGATCAACAGCAGCCCAATTCCATACTTGTTTTCATCGACGCCACTCATGAACCTGTTGATCGTCTTGTTTCTGATCGCCATCGTCGCCGCGCTGCTGTTCGGCGGGTACTTCGTGGTCAAAGATCCCGGCAGCAGCAAGCGCGCCCTGTGGGCGCTGTCATGGCGCGTGGGTTTACAAGCCTTGTTACTGGTGATTCTGGTCATTGCTTTCTTCATGGGTTGGATCGAACCGCATGGAGTCTTTGAGCCAGCCCCGCAAAGCCCACAAGAATAAGGCCCGTTGCCGGGCCTTATTTCGCGTCTCCGTCCTCTTAAAAAACGTAGACAAATATAAACAAGCCAATCCACACCACGTCCACAAAGTGCCAGTACCAGCCCACGCCTTCGAAACCGAAGTGCCGCTCTGAGTTGAAGTGTCCCACCATCAAACGGATAGTGATGATCAGCAGCATCAAGGTTCCCAGCGTCACGTGCATGCCGTGGAAGCCGGTCAACATGAAGAAGGTGGAGCCGTAAATACCGGATTCCAGGGTGAGGTTCAGGTCCCGATAGGCATGAATGTATTCCTCGGCCTGGAAGTAGAGGAAGGCAGCGCCCAGCGCGACGGTGACCCACATCCAGATGATGGTGGTCAGGCGCTTGTCATGCTTGAGTGCGTGATGCGCCATTTCCAGCGTGAATCCACTGGTGATCAGAATCACCGTATTCAGGAACGGCACGCCCCATGCCCCGATGGTGGAAAAGTCACCACCCAGGTCGGCGGGGCCGTTGGTGGGCCATACCGCTTCAAAGTTGACCCAATGCGTCAGGTGCGTGGCGATTTTGGTGCCCTCACCCGCCAACCACGGCACGGACAGGTCGCGCGCGTAATACAGGGCGCCGAAAAAAGCGCCAAAGAACATGACTTCCGAGAAGATAAACCAGGCCATGCCCATGCGGAAGGTCATGTCCACCTTCTGGTTGTAAACGCCGGCCTCGCTCTCCAGGGCAACGCCGCGAATCCAGCGGAAAATGATGTAGATGGACAGTGCCGCGCCCGCATAAAGCGGAATCGGCCCGATGTTCTTGTCTTCCAGAAAGCTGGCGACGCCGATGATGGTCAGCGCCAGACCGGCGGTGAGCATGAACGGCCAGGCGCTTGGGTCCGGGACGAAATAACGGTTGGAGTTGCTTGCGTGCGATGCCATCTTGATTTCCCTGTGATTCAGCTGGGCTGGTCTGAAACGGCCGCGGTCTGTGCCGCGGTTTCGGTGATGTCGAATAAGGTATAGGAGAGCGTGACCGTATCAACGGTTGCCGGCAGCTCCGGGTCCAGCACGAAACGAACCGGCATCTGTTTTCGCTCGCCGGCCTCGAACGGCTGATTTTCGAAACAGAAGCATTCGGTCTTGCGCAGATGTCGTGCCGCTTCGGTCGGCGCGATGTTCGGCACTGCCTGTGCCACCACCTGGTGCGTCTGCGTATTGGTGGCGATAAAGTTCACGGTTCTGAGTTCGCCCGGATGCACGTCCAGCGTGGCCTGCTCGGGTCGAAACTCCCAGTCGCGCCCGCCGTTGACGGTGGTCACCAACAGCACCTTGACGGTTCGGTCCGTATCCACCGTGCTTGGCAGCGAGGATGCCGCTTCCAGCTTGACCTTGCCGTTGAGGCCGATGACGTCACAAAGCATGTCGTACAGCGGCACCATGGCGTAACCGAAACCGAACATCGCCACCACCGCCACCAGCAGCTGCCGAACATGGCGACGCGATTGCTTTTGCCGGGCCTGGCTCATTTCTGACTCTGGACGTAGACGAAGGCCGCCAGAATGACGACCACCAACAAGACGTGCGCCAGCGCCAACCAGATGTTGCGGCGAGCGCGCGCCTTTCGTGCGGCCTCAGTCAGTGGCGGTTGAGTCATCGATGCAAGGCGCCCGACGAGCTAGTCCGGTACCACCGCGTGGCCTTCGGGGCCGTGAACTGCGGTGATTTCCTCATCCGCCACTTGCGGCGGATCTTCAAAGGTGTGATACGGCGCCGGTGAGGGCACCGTCCATTCCAGACCATGCGCGCCTTCCCAAACCCGCGCGGTCGCCGGCTCGCCGACCTTGGCCATGCACTTGATCATGTTGGCGATGAAGATGAACTGCGCCAGAAAGAATCCGAATGCGCCAACCGTGGACCAGACGTTGAAGTCCGTGAACTGCACCGCGTAATCCGGCACCCGTCGCTGCATGCCCGCCAGCCCCAGGAAGTGCTGCGGGAAGAAGGTGACGTTGATGAAAATGGCGGACAGCCAGAAGTGCGTCTTGCCCCAGAATTCGTTGTACATCACGCCGGTCCACTTCGGAATCCAGTAGTAGACGCCGGCAATGATGGCGAACACCGCGCCTGGCACCAGCACATAGTGGAAGTGGGCGACCACGAAATAGGTGTCGTGATACTGGAAATCCACCGGCGCGATGGCGAGCATCAGGCCGGAGAAGCCGCCAATGGAGAACAGGAACACGAAACCCACCGCGAACAGCATCGGCGTTTCAAAGGTCATGGAGCCTTTCCACATGGTGGCGACCCAGTTGAACACTTTGACGCCGGTTGGCACCGCGATGAGCATGGTGGCGAACATGAAGAACAGCTCGCCCGCCAGCGGCATGCCGACGGTGAACATGTGGTGCGCCCACACGATGAAGCTCAAAAAGGCGATGGACGCGGTGGCATAGACCATGGAGTCATAGCCGAACAGCGTCTTGCGCGCGAAGGTGGGGATGATGGAGCTGACCACGCCAAAGGCCGGCAGAATCAGGATGTAAACCTCGGGATGGCCGAAGAACCAGAAGATGTGCTGGAACATCACCGGATCGCCACCGCCGGCGGCGTTGAAGAAGCTGGTGCCGAAGTACTTGTCGGTCAGCAGCATGGTGACCGCGCCGGCCAGCACCGGCATCACCGCGATCAGCAGATAGGCGGTAATCAGCCAGGTCCAGACGAACAACGGCATTTTCAGCAAGGTCATGCCCGGCGCGCGCATGTTCAGAATCGTCACCACCACGTTGATGGCGCCGGTGATGGATGAGATGCCCAGGATGTGAACCGCGAAGATCAGATAGGGAAAGCCTTCGCCGGTCTGCAACACCAGCGGCGGATACATGGTCCAGCCGCCGGCGGGGGCGCCGCCGTCCATGAACAGGGTGGAAAGCAACAAGCCAAAGGCAAACGGCAGAATCCAGAACCCCCAGTTGTTGACGCGCGGCAAGGCCAGGTCGGAACAGCCGATCATCATCGGCACCATCCAGTTGGCGAGGCCGACGAAGCCGGGCATGACGCCGCCGAAGATCATCACCAGCGCGTGCATGGTGGTCATCTGGTTGAAGAATTCCGGATCGACGAACTGCATGCCCGGATGGAACAGCTCGGCGCGGATGACCAGCGACATCAGGCCACCGACAAAGAACATGCTGAACGAGAAAATCAGATACAGCGTGCCCAGATCCTTGTGATTGGTGGTCTTGATCCACCGCATGAGCCCTTTATCCGGACCGTGGTGTTCGTGATCGTCGTGGGTATGTTCCTGCGTCGCCATTTTCTTTCCCTGTTTGAGCCGTTGACGGCTCCGTCGATTCAAATCTGTCTCAGATGCGCCCGTCAGATGCGCTTGATGAGCGCCCTAGCGAGCCGCGGCAACCGCCGCCGCATCCACCGCACCGCTGTCATTCCCCCAGGAATTGCGGGTGTAGGTGACGATGGCCGCGATGTCCTCATCCGAAAGATGCGGGAACGGCGGCATCAAGCCTTTCCCCTTGAGCACCTGCTCGATCTGCGCCGCCGCCGGGCCGGTCACCACCGCGCTGCCGATCAGCGAGGGGAAGTTGGGCGGAATTCCGGCGCCGCCGGCCTGATGGCAGGCCACGCAATGCTTTCCGTAAGCCTTTTCCCCGGCTTCCATCAAATCGTCTGTTGACGCGGCCGCCGGTGCGGCGTCAGCGGCGGCGACTTCCACCGCGACCGGGGCGGGTTCGGGTGCAGCTTGCACAGGCGCCGGCGCTGCATCACTGACGACGGTTTCGGCGGCGGCCACTGCCAGCGTTTCACCGCCTTTCTGCTCGGCCAGCCAGGCGTCGAACTCATCTTGCGGCAAGGCTTCCACCACGATCGGCATAAAGCCGTGATCACGTCCACACAGTTCTGCGCAGACACCGCGATAAGTGCCCGGCTCGTTGATGTTGGTCCAGATCTCGTTCACATAGCCGGGGATGGCGTCTTTCTTGACCGCCAGCTCCGGCACCCACCAGGCGTGAATCACGTCGTTGGCGGTAATCAGAAATCGAACCTTGCTGCCCACCGGCAGCACCAGCGGCTTGTCCACGTCCACCAGGTAGTTCGGCACGGTATTTGGATCGATCCCCGAGCCAACTTGACGCGCGCGGTTGGAATCCTCGGACAAGCTGGAGAAGAAGCTGACATCCTCACCGATGTATTCGTATTCCCACTTCCACTGGTAGCCGGTGACTTTAACCGTCAGGTCCGCGCCGCTGGTGTCTTCCATCTTGATCAGCGTGCCGGCGGCCGGAATCGCCATCCCGATCAGAATCACGAACGGAATCGCCGTCCAGATGATTTCCACGGTCACCGATTCATGGAAATCGGCCGGCTTGGGATGCACCGACTTGCGGTGCGCGAAGATGGAATAAAACATCGCGCCGAACACGACGATGGCGATCACCACGCAGATCCAGAAGATCAGCATGTGCAGATCAAACACTTCGGCGCTGATGTCGGTCACGCCCACCGGCAGGTTGTAACGCTCGCCGGTGTAGGCCTGCGCCGCACCGCTCAGCAATAGCGCTGCCACCGCCGATCCCCCACAAAAGCGCTTCGCCCAATTCGCCATCTTGCTGTACTCCCAAAAATCCCGATTAGTTGTGTGCATCCAAAGCGGCCGCTGCTGAGTTTTCGGTCTGCGTATCCCAGCGCATCGCCAACAGCTCCCGCATCCGACCCGCCAATGCCTGACGCTCTTCGTCGGTCAGACACGATCCAATTTCAAGCTGCTGTCCGGAACAGCTCAGCAGCAGCCGGTTCGGTGCGTTGCGGTGGCTGCCAGACTCGAGCAGGCAGCGTGTCCAGGCGCGCGGCATTGAACTCTTGACCTTGCAGTCCCTTCCGGCCAGGCCGAATTCTATCCGAATGTGATCATCGCCGAAGTGCACCACCTCGCGGTAGCGGTTGCGCGACTGTGTCACCCACAGCGCCGCGCCCAAGGCGCTCAGCTCCAGTCCGGCGAATGGAAGAATCACCCAATAGCCCTGCGCCGCGAACCACGCCGCGATACTCAACGCCACCACCGACACACCACCCATGAACGCCCACGCCCCCGGCGCGCTCAGCGAGGCATTGGGTCCGATCACAAATCGGGTATTTCGTGGCGGGCGCTGATCCAAGGCTGGCCGGGTGTAAAGACGATGTGTTTAGCTGGTCGATTGTAGTGGATCGGGCACTTCAGACGCAAAGAAATCAAGCTCATTCACATCATGGAAAAGCGCAGACAAGTGACTGAAATAAAGTCAAAAAGTGTAACGGAGCACTTTATTCCGGCGTCTGTGAATTCAGCCGCGCCCACATCTGATCAAAGGCATTTGCGCTTGGCGGCGCCGGCGTTGGCAGCACGCCCAGCAAGGGTGCGCTGATGCGGGCGCGCAAATCATCCACCAGTTGCGCTTGCAAATGCGCACTCTGATCACTGTTCCAGGGATTGGCAACCCAGCCCAACAACGGGGTACGCGCGGCGATGGCCTCGGCCGACAGCAATCCATGGTTGATGCAGCCCAGGCGCAGACTCACCACCAACAGCACCGGCCATTGATGGCCACTGACCCAGTCGGCAAACGTGGATTTGCGGTTCAGCGGCACCTGCCAGCCGCCCGCGCCCTCGACCAACACCCAGTCATGATCGGCCGCCAGGCGTCGAAATGCGGCGTCGAGTCGCGCGCCGCGAATGGACGCCCCTACCGCCCTGGCGGCCAGGTGCGGCGCAATGGGCGGGGCGAAGGCATAGGGGTTGATGGCCTCGTAAGCATGCTTGCTTTGCGCGGCATTTTTCAGCGCCAGCGCGTCCGCATTGCGCAAACCCGCTTTGGTATTGCGGCAACCCGAAGCCACGGGTTTGAAACCCGCGATGGAAACACCCCGGCGACGCGCGGCGCTGATCAAGCCAACGCTGAACTGGGTTTTTCCAACCTCGGTGTCCGTTCCGGTGACGAACAGCGTCCGACTCACACCGCGACCTGAAGCTGATCCGACAGCGCCTGCAGCAAGCCATCGATCTGCGCGTCCGTATGCGCCGCCGACAGCGTGATCCGCAACCTGGCGGTCCCGGCGGGCACCGTTGGCGGCCGAATACCCGCGACCCAGTAACCCTGGGCCATCAGCTTTTCGGACAAACGCATCACTGCGGCGTCATCACCCACCATCAAGGGCTGGATGGCGGTTGCCGAAGCTTTCAGCGGCAAACCGAGCTGCGCCGCGCCTTCACCAAAGCGACGCACGTTGTGTTGCAAACGCGCACGTCGTTGCGGCTCGGCCCGCAGGATTTCCAGCGCCCGCCGCGCCGCCGCCGCAATCGCCGGTGGCGGTGCGGTGGAAAAAATCCAGGGGCGCGCCGCCTGAATCAGATATTCGATCAGGCGCGCCGAGCCGGCAACGAAAGCGCCGGCACAACCCAATGCCTTGCCGAGCGTGGCGACATACACATCCGGCTGGACACCAAAGCGTTCCATCGAGCCACGGCCTGTTTCACCAATCATGCCGAAACCGTGCGCGTCATCAATCATCAGGCTGGCGCCGTTGGATCGACACAGGGCCGACAGCTCGGCCAAAGGAGCAAAATCGCCGTCCATACTGAACACCGCATCGGTGGCGACCAGCGTCACGCCCTCGTCCGCAGATGCCGGCATCGCTGCTGAATATTCACCGACGTCGGCATGCTGGATGCGATGATAATCAGCGCCGGACAGGCGCCCGCCATCAATCAGCGAGGCGTGATTCAACTCGTCCGCCAACAGCCGGTCGCCGCGCTTGAGCAGGGCGCGCAATACGCCCAGATTGGCCGCCCAGCCAGACGAAAACAGCAACACGCGCTCGCAGCCGAGGAACGACGCCAGCGCCTCCTCCAGCGCCTGATGTTCGGCGTTGTAACCCGAAATCAATGCGGACGCACCGCTGCCTACGCCGCACCGGGACATGGCCTTTGCGGCGGCCTCGGCCGGGCGCGGATCAGCCGCCAGGCCCAGATAGTCGTTGGAACAGAAGTTGATGCATGGCCGGCCATCCACCTGCATTTCCACCGCGTGCGCGCCGTCAATCTGCTTGCGCCGCCGATAGCGATGCAGCGCCCGGCGTTGCGCCAGAGCCTCTTCCATGCGCGCGCTCAGGGCGCTGAGCGATGCGCCGCCGGTCACCGGATCAGCGGCCACATTCACACTGTCCGCCGGATTCAACAAGCCGATGCCGCCTCGTTGGCCACCGATGCCGGCGCCGTTACCGCACCCAATTCGGCCTGCACACTGGGCGCCGATTGCGGCCGCATGCCCAGCTGCGTCATCAGTGCGCGATCCCTGGCGTTCTGCGGGTTCTCCGTGGTCAACAGCTTTTCACCGTAGAAAATGGAATTGGCGCCGGCGAAAAAGCACCAGGCCTGAAGCTCTGAACTCATTTCGGTGCGACCGGCGGACAAACGCACCATGGACTCGGGCATCAGAATCCGCGCCACGGCGATGGTGCGCACGAAATCAAGGCCGTCGATGGCCTCACCGCCGGTCAGCGGCGTGCCCTGCACCTGCACCAGATTGTTGATCGGCACGCTTTCCGGATGCGCCGGCAGATTGGCGAGCTGACGCAACAGCTCGGCACGATCGGCTTGGCCCTCGCCCATACCGACAATCCCGCCGCAGCAGACCTTGACGCCCGCATTTCGCACCTGCTCGAGCGTATCCAGCCGATCCTCATAGGTTCGGGTGGTGATGATTTTCTTGTAATACTCGGGCGAGGTGTCCAGATTGTGGTTGTAGTAATCCAGGCCCGCGTCGGCCAGGCGCTCGGCCTGTTGCTGCTTGAGCATGCCCAGCGTCAGGCAGGTCTCCAGCCCCAAGGCCTTGACCTCACGCACCATGGTTTCCACCGCATCCAGATCACGATCCTTGGGCGAACGCCATGCCGCACCCATGCAGAAACGCGTGGCGCCGTTGGCCTTGGCCTCGCGCGCGGCGCTCACCACTTCCTCCACCGCCATCAGCGGTTCTTTCTTGAGGCCGGTGTCGTAGCGCACCGACTGCGGGCAATAGGCGCAGTCTTCCGGACAAGCGCCGGTCTTGATCGACAGCAAGGTGGATAACTGCACCTCATTCTGATCATGATGCTGGCGATGTACTGCCTGCGCCTGGAACAGCAAATCCATGAACGGCAGCGCATAAAGCGCTTCTACTTCGGCTAAGGTCCAATCGTGACGAATCAAAGACAAGGCGTGTACCCCCGGTTTTTTTGCGGCGACGGACGCACCCGTTCGCCAGAACAAGTGTTGTCAAGTATACGTGCCTTCATTAGTTGACAACTTGACCCGGCCTTTTCTGCGTCTGATTGCACCGCCCTCATGCCGCTTCTGCGCCCGCCACACCGACGCGGCGCACGGCGTTTGCGATGACTGTTTGGCCCGCATGCCATGGAATCAGCACGCCTGTCCCGGATGCGCGCTGCCTTCGCCCAAGGCCACGCTTTGCGGCCAGTGCAACAAGCGGCCGCGCCGTTTTGATGCGGCCTGGGCGCCGCTGGTTTACGCACCACCCATCCGCGGTGCCATCACCGCGCTGAAGTATCGCGGTCAGCTGCAGCAGGCGCGTTTTCTGGGCGAGTTGATGTACAGCCGCTTGCGGCAATCGGATCAGCCGCCGCCGGACCTGATCGTTCCGGTCCCCTTGCATCGCTGGCGTTTGATGCGTCGTGGATTCAACCAGTCGGCGGAAATCGCCAAAGCGATCAAACGTCGAAGCGGCCTTGCCATCGACAGCACGGCCGCGCGCCGGGTACTGCAAACCGCCGCACAAGTGGACCAACAAGATGCCGCAGCCCGAAAACGAAATGTCAGAAACGCCTTCTTGGTGGACCGCTGTGTCAAGGGGTTACACATCGCCCTGCTCGACGATGTGATGACCACCGGCGCCACTCTGGAAACGCTCGCCATCGCGGTGAAAAAAGCCGGTGCTGCACGCGTCTCAGCCTGGGCGGTGGCGCGCGAACCTTGAGACCTTCAAGGCTCCAGCTTTCGCAGTCCACGCGTGATCAGGCGCCGCAAAGCCAGTTTGACAACATGGCCGGCCACGGGCGGCATTTCGTAGCCAATTCGCCAGCGGATACGACAGCCGTCACCATCGGCCGCGAAATCAATCTCGCCGTGGTGGTTCTTCAGCGGCGAACCGCGAGTAATTCGGTAGGCGATTTTTTCGCAAGGGACGAACTCAGTCACGGTTTCATCAAAATCAATCGGCCAAAAGCCGATTTTTCGCACCGAGCCGACGCCATTGACGTCGCCCTGGCCCTCACGCACGCGTTTGACCGGACCGCCCAGCACATCACCGAGCTGGTCGTGATCGGCCAGGGTTGCAAACGCGGTGTCCACGTCCAGCCCGACGCGCTCGTCCATCAGGATTTCGTATTTCATTTCTTATTTCAGTTCAGCGGAAGTTTTTTGCAGCAGGCGGCGCGCCACGATCAGTAACTGGATCTGTTGCGTGCCTTCGAAAATATCCAGAATCTTGGCGTCGCGCGCCCATTTTTCCAGCAGGCCGATGTCCGCCTCGCCTTCAACGTAGGCCAGACTGCCGCACAGCTGGATACAACCCTGGGAAACCTCGACGCAGGTACGCCCGGCCTTGGCCTTGGCCATACTGGCTTGCAGCGAGTTGGGCATGCGATTGTCGGCCATCCAGGCCGCTTGCAGGGTCAACAGTCGGGCGGATTCGTATTCGGCTTCCATTTGCAGATAAGCGGCAGCGGCGGCCGATTGCGTCAGCACCGGGCGTTCTTCGTCAATCATGACGCCGGCATTGTCCAGCACTTTTCTGGTTTGATCCAGACAGGCGCGCGTCAACCCTACCGCCATGCTGGCCACCAGCGGACGGGTGTTATCGAAGGTTTGCATGACGCCGGCAAAACCTTTCTCAACGTTAATCTCCGGGTCGCCCAGCAGATTCTGTCTGGGCACCCGGCAGTCTTTCAATATGAAAGCGGCGGTGTCTGATGCACGAATGCCCAGCTTGTGTTCCAGACGCACCAGCTCCAAGCCCGGCGTGTTCTTTTCCACCACAAAGCTCTTGATGGCGGCGCGCCCCAGCTTTTTGTCCAGCGTGGCCCACACCACCAGCAGATCGGCACGCTCACCGGCGGTGACATAAATTTTTTCGCCGTTGAGGACGTAGTCATCACCGTCCAGCTCGGCGGTGGTGCGGATGGCCGCCGAATCGGATCCGCAATGTGGCTCGGTAATCGCCATCGCCGCCCATCGGCCGTCAAAGCGCCTGCGTTGTTGCTCATTGGCGACACTGGCGATAGCGGCATTGCCCAGGCCCTGACGCGGCATGGACAACAGCAGGCCGACATCACCCCAACTCAGCGCCATCACACCCAGGCAAGTGGACATGTTCGAGCCGTTGCGATTGCGCTGGGCGTGCGCATCGTCGCCTCGCGCCGCCGCCGCGCCAGCGCCGTCGTGGCCGCCGGCCGCGCGCATGCCGTCCAGCAAGGCGGCGAGCATGTTCAGCTCTTTGGGGTATTCGTGCTCTTGCCGATCATACTTGCGGGAGATGGGCCGAAACAGTTGCGTAGCAACCTGATGCGCCTGCTCGATCAGCGGTGAGAATCGGCGCGAAATTTCCAGTTGAATCATGCCGGCCTCACACCAACAGGCCGCCGGCCATGAGACCGATGGCGCGCAGATCGCGATACCAGCGCTCGACCGGGAATTCCCTGGTGAAACCATGGCCGCCCAACAGTTGAACACCCTGATTCCCAATCATGACCGCTTTTTCCGCGCACAGGCGATGCGCCAGCGCCGCCTGCGCCGCAAACGAGGCATCACCGTCAGCCAGCGCGGCGGCGCGCCAACTGGCCAGACGCATGCCTTGCAGTTCCAGCGCCATGTCCGCCACCGCAAAGGCCACCGCCTGGCGATGGCTGATGGGTTCGCCAAACGCGGTGCGCTGATTGACATATTCGCTCACCAGGTCCAGCACTGCCTGCCCACAACCGATGGCGATGCCGCACCAGGCCAGACGGCTCAGCGCAACGCATTGGCGGTATTGCGCCGCCGAGGCGTCGCCCAGCAACGCCGACGCCGGCAATCGGAGCTGATTCAACAACAGCCTGGCCGGCGCCGCAGCGCGCATGCCCATCGACGGCTGCGGCTCCAGGGCAATGCCAGCCGTATCCGCGCGCAGCAGAAAAAGCGCCGGCCCCTTGCCTTCCAGATGCGCGGCGATGATCAGCAGGTCCGCCGCCTGCGCGCCCGCGACCAGGGATTTCTCTCCACTGAGCACAAAGCCATCGTCATTGCGATGCGCGCGGGTTCGCAAATGGAAAGGATCAAACAGCGCGCCCGGTTCCAGAATCGCCAGGCTGGCCTGGGTCTCGCCAGCGAGCAGCGATGGCAGGCATTGTGATTGCTGATCCGCATCACCCCACAACACCAGGGCGCGGCTGACCGCCACCGACGACAGACAGGCCCAGGCCAGACCCGGATCGCCCTGTGCCAGCGCCTCGGTGATCAACAGTTGCGTGACCGCGGTCCGCGCCTCACCCGCGCCGCCCAGGCGTTGTGGAATCACCATTTCCTGCAACCCCAGCTCGTGTGCCTGATCGATCATGGCCTGCGAAGCGGCCGACCGCGTATCGGCGTCCGGCGCGGCCGGGCGCAAGATTTCCAGCGCGAAATCGCGGCAGGCCTGTTGCAGCATTTGCTGTTCTTCGGTCGGCCGCAGGTCAAACAGATCCAAGCCCGTGGCATTGGGCAAACGGTTCGGACGCATCAGCTTCTTGCTCGCGCGCAGGGCACGACCGGTGGCGGCCACGGTTCCGAATCCGGCGCGGCTGGCGTGATACAAGGCGCGTTCGGCCGGCTTGCGCAGCCCCGCGCGATCCACGGTCTCGGTTTCAGCGAGGATACGCAACGCTTTGAGTCCCTGCCCCATCAAGCGGCGTGTCAAGCGCATGAATCAGTCGGCGCTGGCCGGCAGCGTGCGCGCGGCGTGACAACTGTTTTGCAGAAAACCGTCCACCATGGCGGTGAACTTGCCTTCGATGAACGATGGCGCGATCACGCGATACATCAAGGGTATCGGCACCTCGTAAAGCTGGCCGGAAACGGCAAGGCTCAGCCGACTGCCCTGCGTCGAGGGCGTGACGCGCATGCGACCTTTGATGCTGGCGTTGCCGACGCCTGACAGCGGCGACCAGACCAGCTCGCCGGCGTGGGCATCCACCTGATAATGCGCACCATAGCTGACATCATGGGCGATGCGCGCCATGCGCGAACCGATGGTGGACATGTCCCAGCGGTATTGATGCTCGCCCAGCCGCGTCAGCTTGCGCAGCTTGGGAAAGCGCCGGAATGTGACCTGGTAGTCCTGGATGAGCTGGCGCGACTGCGCAACCGGCACGGGCAATTCGATGCTGCGCTCAATCTTGATTCCAACGTTCATCGGCGAGCCGCTCCGGCGGCGAACTTGTCCAGATCGCAGCCTCTCACGCACCCGTCTCGCAGGGCTTTGGCCAGGGCGTCAGACCGCGCGGCGGCGATGTCAATGTGGATCTATATCCGAACTTCGCCGCTGCAAATCCGCTCGAACAGCGCTTGATCCAAGGGCTGATAACCCCGTTTTTTGTCCAGCAAGGCGTAGAGCGGTTCGCTGATTTGCGCCGGGTCAAAGCCGGCTTTTTTGAGATCGGTTTTCTTGAACTTGAAGGTGCCGGTGACTTCCTGCTCCTCGCGCAAGCGCAGGAACAATGGCACCGCATAAGCCGGCAAGCGGTTTTGCAGAAAATCCGCAAGCGCTTTTCCATCCACGCTTTGCTCAGCCCAACTCAGTGAGGCCATACCGGCGCGGCCATCGGTTCCGGGCAGCTGTACGCCGTAGACGACCGCTTGCTCGACTTTGGGGTGCGCGTTGAGCGCCGCCTCAACTTGGGTGGTGGCGACGTTTTCACCTTTCCAGCGGAAGGTGTCGCCCACCCGGTCGACGAAGGCGATGTGACGAAAGCCCTGATCACGCACCAGATCGCCGCTGTTGAACCAGCAGTCGCCGGCTTTGAACACGTTGTGAAACAGTTTTTTGGCGCTGGCCTCGGCGTCGGTATAGCCGTCGAACGGGGTTCGGTCATTGACCCGGGTAATCAGCAGGCCCACGCCGCCCTTGCCCACCTTGCGCATGAATCCCCTGGCGTCACGCAGCGGCGTTTCATTGTCTGCATCGAACTCGACGATTGCGAAGCTCATCGGACAGAAGCCGGCGGTTTTCTTCAAGCCCAGGCCGTTGACGAAGGCGGCGTTGGATTCGCTGGCGCCGTAGAACTCGGCGATGCGGGAAATGCCAAAGCGCTCCTGAAACGCATCCCAGATTTCCGGGCGCAAGCCGTTGCCCACCATCACCCGTACCCGATGATCGCGATCCTTGTGGCTCGGCGGCTGATTCAGCAGGTAGCGGCACAGCTCGCCGATGTAACAAAAGGACGTCGCGCCATAGCCACGGATTTCATCCCAGAAGCGCGAAGCGCTGAACTTGCGCCCCAAGGCCAGCGTTGCACCGGCGCCCAGCACCGCGCCCCAGGACACCGTCAAGGCGTTGTTGTGATACAGCGGCAGGCTGCAATAGAACACATCGCTGGCGCGCAATCGCAGCGCGGCCTGACCCATGCCGGCCATCCCGCGCAACCAGCGCAGGTGACTCATGACGGAAGCCTTGGGCATGCCGGTGGTTCCGGAAGTGAAGATATAGAACGCTGGCTGACTGGCCCTGACCTGCCGCGTTTGACGCAGGTTCTGCTGTGAAGCGCGGGCGGCCTGGGCGCGCAGATTGCCGTAGCCGAAGGGCGCATCACCAGCGCCATCCCACAGCAGGTCCGCATTCAATTTGGATTTGCGCCGCTTGTGCGGCGTGCGCTTGGTGGACTTGAGCGCCGCCACGCACTCTTGGCCCACCACCAGCAAACGCGCCTTGGTGAGCTGGATGCTATGACTCAGCACCTCTTCGCGTTGATTGTGATTCAGCATGCCGGCCACGGCGCCCAGCTTGACGCAGGCAGCCACGCAGGCCAGCACTTCCGGGCGATTCTCCATCAGAATCGCCACCGAGTCACCCGACCCAACGCCATGATCGCGAAACACATGTGCAATCCGGTTCGCCCAGGCGTTGAACTCGGCGTAGGTCCAACTGCGATCTTCGAACAACAACGCCTGACGCTGCGGCGACCGCCGTGCATGCCGTTCAAGCACGCTGCCGATGGATCGGGTTTGATCGCCGTGCGTGCGCAGCAGGTTGAAAACGCCCTTGGGTACCGCCAGGCTGTCCGGAATGGTCGCCAGCAGCCCCTTGGCGACATCAGTGAGTCGGATGACCTGAGGATCTTCTGCCATGCTTGCGCCCCGCTGGCGTGGAAATCAACTGTAAAGCCGGCAAGCTTGGGTTGCCAGCCGCTTTGCAGCAACGGCTGGCAGGACAGTGCGGGCTGGCGCGCTGGCAGCGGCGTCCGGGTCAGACCTGCTCACCGCCAATGCGCACCACGGTCCGACCCTTGGTCCGCGCCGCGATCATGGATGCGCAAACCTGGGGCACTTCGTCCAGGGAAATGGTGCGGGTTGCAATCTGCCCGTCCAGGCCATCCGGCTTCCAGTCAGCGGCCAGCTTGTCCCAGATTTCCAGCCGCCAGGGACGCGGCATTTCCACCGAATAAATGCCCAGCAGGGATACGCCGCGCAGGATGAAGGGCATGACCGTGGTATTGAGGGCGAAGTCCTGCGCCAAACCGACGCTGCCGATATTGCCCCAGGGCTTGACCGTGCGCGTCAGCCAGGTCAGCGTCTCACCGCCCAGATTGTCGACCGCGCCGCCCCACAAGGCGCGCTCCATCGGTTTCTTGCCCGGATCGATTTCATTGCGGTCGATCACCTCGTCGGCGCCCAGGGACTTGAGGTAATCCTCACAGTCGGCCTTCTTGCCGGTGACGGCGGTCACGTGAAATCCCGCACGCTTGAACAAGGTGATGGCCACCGCACCGACGCCGCCGGTGGGGCCGGTGATGGCGATCGAACCCATGTCCGGCGCCTGATGATTTTCCAGCATGCGGCGCAAAGCCAAGCCGGCGGTAAAGCCGGCCGTCCCCAAGGCCATGGCCTCGAACAGGCTCAGCCCTTCTGGCAGCGGCACCACCGCTTCTGACGGCACCCGCGCATATTCAGCGAGACCGCCGTCCAGCAGTTCGCCGATATTACAGCCGGTAACCAGTACCGCATCGCCGGCTTTCAATCCGCTATTGCCCGCTTCCACCACCCGGCCGGAGAAATCGATCCCCGCCACGCGCGGCATCTGACGCATGATGCGACTGCTGCCGGTCACCGCCAGCGCGTCCTTGTAATTCAGGCAGGAGTAGGCCACACGCACCACCACGTCGCCGGCGGTGAGTTGCTCCAGATCAATGTTTTCCAACCGAGCTTCGGTCGATTTTTCCACCTGGTGGACGCGCAGGGCGCGAAATGAATTCATGTCAGACTCCTTGATGGCAGATGCAAAACCTGCCGAACTTTATCGGATATTCATCAATGAACCACGAATCAGCAACGCGCCAATTGCTGGAACGCGATGCCCTCCCCAATCCGCGATCCCAACTGCTCGCCTGGCTGGAAGACGCGCGTGCCGCCAACATGATCGAACCAAGCGCCATGAACCTGGCCACGATCGACGCAGACGGCCGGCCGGATGCGCGCATCGTCCTGTTCAAGGGCTTTGTCGATGAAGGACTGAGCTTTTTCACCAACTACGACAGCCGCAAAGGACAACAACTGGCCAGTCACGGTCACGCCGCCGTGGTGTTCTGGTGGGACCAGCTGGAGCGCCAGGTGCGCGTGCAAGGCACGGTGAATCCGCTTGCGCGCGAGCGCTCCATCGAATACTTCGGCAAGCGACCACGAATCTCGCAGCTCAGCGCCGCCATTTCGCGGCAGTCACAAACCGTTTCCGGGCGCCAAGCACTGGAAACGCGTCGGGACGCGCTGGACCGGGAACTGGGCGAAAAACCCGTGCCTTGCCCGCCGAACTGGGGCGGCTATCAATTGATGCCGACACGCTATGAGTTCTGGCAGGGTCGCGCCGGCCGCCTGCACGACCGGCTCTTGTATCTACCCGGCGATGGCGGGTGGACCATCAGCCGATTGGAGCCTTGAGAACCTAATCAAACGCTGATTAATCGTAGCGAGCGAAGGCATCTCGGGTTGCGCCGGAGCACAGGTGAGCCGAGAACGAAGCACAGCTTCGCAGTTCGGCGAACGCAATGTATTGAAATACATGAGGGTGAGTGGCTGGTTCGGGCGAAGCACAGCTTCGCCAAGCCCGAACCAGCACCGCCGAAACTCGAGATGCCGAGCGCAGTAGATTAATCAGTGTTTCCCTAAACGTCGGGCACGGGCAAAGCCTCACGTTCCGGCACCACCACCGAGTCCGTCATCCAGCAATTTTCAAACGGCACCTGCTTCTGCCGTCGCAGCAAAAAAACGTAGCGGTGCGTCTGCTCGTCCTGACCGAGAACCTCCACCGCCTGGATCGCGCGCGCGCCATCGATCAGCGTGGGCGCCAGCTCAACCGATTCGTGCCCGATCAGTTGCGGATAGCTGTTGCGGAGCATGGCGGAAAAACGCGCCAGCGGGCCGGTCTGCTTGCGATTGCCCGGTGAGGCAAAGCGATACACCACCGCCAAGCCTTCATCGTCACCTTGGCGCAGGGCGTTCAGCTGGATGCGAACCACTTGCGCCGGGTCCAGCGCCGGATTCGGCGCCTGGAGCCAGAGATCCTCCGGCGATTCCGGCGGCGCGGGTTCTGCTTGCGCCCATCCGTTGACGCCAAGCACCAGACTCAGGGCAATCATCCACTTCATCCTTGGCGACCTCCAGGCTCAGCCTGCATTCAAACATCATTGGTTAAGATCACCTTACCTGCGATTCTCTGGAGTTTCACCATGCGCACCGCGCTCATTGGTTTTGTACTGATCACGCTGGTGGCCTGCGCCACTTCCCCGCTCGGCAGAAAGCAGTTGGTGCTGGTTTCCGACGCTGAAGTCAGCAAGGCCGGTGTCAGCCAGTACAAGCAAATGCAGCAAAAGTTGCCGCTGTCCACCAACGCCACCGTCAACAACTACGTCCGGTGTATCTCCACCGCCATCACCCGCGAAGTGCCCCGACTGAAGGCCAAAGGCAAGCTGCGCGTGCCGTCAAGCTGGGAGATGACGGTTTTCGCCAGCAAGGACGCCAATGCTTTCGCCATGCCGGGCGGCAAGATGGGCGTGTTCACCGGCTTGTTGAAAGTGGCGAAAACCCAGGATCAGCTGGCGGCGGTGGTCGGGCATGAAATCTCCCACGTGCTCGCCGGTCACTCGGCCGAACGCTATTCCAGCCAGGTTGCCGGCGGCGTTGGCAGCGCCGTGGTGCAAGCCGTGACCGGCATTGACGGCCAGTTGGTCGGCGCCGCAGCCAACGCATTCCTGTTGCTGCCCTATTCGCGCGCCCACGAAACCGAGGCCGACCTTCTGGGACTGGACCTGATGGCGATGGCCGGGTTCGATCCGCGTCAGGCGATCCAGCTATGGAAAAACATGGCCAAGGCCAGCGGCGGCAAAAAGCCGCCGGAAATGATGTCCACCCACCCGTCCGACGCCACCCGCATCAGCAACCTGAATGCGCGACTGAAAGTGGCGATGCCTCTGTACGACAGCGCGCGTGCCGCCGGCAAACGCCCGGCCTGCGGACGTTGATCAAACCGCCGCCCAGTTCGAAGTCGTGAAATGACAGGCCGAGTGGCCACCGTGGACGGCGCGCGCCAGCACCGGCGGATTCAGGCCACAGACGGAGTCGGCAATCGGACACCGCGTCACGAACACACAGCCTTGCGGAGGATTCGCCGGGCTGGGCAACTCACCGCCCAACAGTTCACGTTGCAAGCCGAGCTGCGCCAGATCCGGCGCCGGCAGCGAACCCAGCAACGCGCGCGTATACGGATGGGCCGGCTTGCGAAACAGGGCATCGCCCTGGCCATATTCCATCACCTTGCCCAGATACATCACCATCACGCGCTGACACAGGTGACGCACCACCGCAAGATCATGGGCGATGAACAGCATCGATAATTTCTGTTCACGCCGCAGGTCCGACAGCAGATTCAAGATCTGCGCCTGAACCGAAACATCCAGCGCCGAAACCGGCTCGTCACAAACCAGAATTCTGGGGCGAACCACCAATGCGCGTGCAATCCCGACCCGCTGGCACTGACCGCCAGAAAATTCATGCGGATAGCGATGGATCAGGGCGCGCGACAAACCCACCCGGTCCATGACTTCCAGCACGCGGGCGGAACGTTCGCCGGCGCCCAATTCCGGGCACAGAAACTCCAGCGGCTCGGCGATGCAACGGCCGATGCTCATGCGCGGGTCAAGACTGGCCAACGGGTCCTGAAACACCATCTGAATCTCGCGCCGCAAACCGCGCCACTGCCTGGGCGTGTTCATCGTCAGGTTTTGTCCCTGATAACTGATGCTGCCGCCGGTGACATTCTGCAAACCGACCAGCGCGCGCGCCAGCGTGGATTTGCCGCAACCGGATTCGCCAACGATGCCCAGCGCCTCCGCCTCGTTGAGATTGAAGCCCACGCCATCCACCGCTCGGATCGGCGGCTTGCGCGCCAGGCCGAACAGGCCGCGTTGCGGAAAGTGAATTCTGAGATGTCGAACGGCGAGCAGCGGCGCGGTCATCAGTCGGGTCTACTCCATCAGGGCGCGCAGCATCCACGCGGTTTTCTCATGCACCTGCAGGCGCTGCGTCAACAGATCGGCGGTGGCTTCATCGTCGGCCACGTCGGCGACAGGGAAAACCGAGCGCGCGGTTTTCGCACAGGCTTCATGCCCCTTGACCAGCAAGTCCACCATTTTCATCGCCTCCGGCACGCCGGCGGTTTCCGGAATCGACGACAGCCGCGCGTAATCCTTGTACGTCCCCGGCGCCGCAAAGCCCAGCGCGCGAATGCGTTCGGCGATCAGGTCAACTGCGGTCGCCGCCTCGGTGTAGTGCTGCTCGAACATCAGATGCAAGGTGTTGAACATCGGCCCGGTCACGTTCCAGTGGAAGTTATGGGTCTTGAGGTAGAGCGTGTATTCGTCGGCCAGCAGTCGGGACAAACCGTCCGCGATTTTCTTGCGTTCGGTTTTGTCGATGCCGATGTCGATTTGTGGTGTGCCTGGCGCCTTGGCCGGCTTTGCCTTGGGCATGTTCAGCTCCGTTGGGTTCGAGGTGGCCATAGCGTATCGCGGACCCAGGCGCGGCGTGATGAAACTTCCCCACCGTCCCGATTGACTGCGCCTATGTCTATCGGCGCGCCACCCTTTCCACCCCTTCCACACGCCGCAGGCGCCGCAGAACCTGCGCCAGATGCTTACGGTTCTGGGCGGTGATGGTGAAGCTCATTTCGAAGGTGTCACCTCCGGTACGATCCGGCATCTTGACGTTTTCGATGCTGGAGTCGGCACTGGAAATCTCCGCCGTCAGCCGCGCCAGCATGCCGCGACGATCCTGCCCCTTGAGACTGAGTTCGGTCAGGAAGTCGCCTTGCACCTTGTCTGCCCACACCAGCGGCACCCAATCCTTCGGACCGGCGCGCGCGTGGCCGCAATCCAGGCGATGAATCACGATTCCGCGGCCGACGCTGACATAGCCGCGAATCTCGTCGCCCGGCAGCGGATAGCAGCAGCGTGCGTAATCCACCACCAGACCTTCGGTGCCTTCAATCGCCAGCGCCGCGCCCGACAGCGGCGTGCGTTGCTGGTCGGCGCTGGGCTGCGGCAGAAAATGGCGTGCGACCAATGGCGCCAGACGTGAACCGGTACCGATGGCGGCATACAGTTCTTCAATATCGTCGAAACCAAAGGACTGCAAAACGCTGTCCGCCAGTTCCCCGCGCAAGCGCGACAGCGGAACCTTGAGTTCGCGCAAGGCTATTTCCAGCAGACGACGGCCCAGCCGCACCGCCTCGTCCTCGCGCAGTTGCTTGAGGAAATTGCGGATGTGACTGCGCGCCTTGGCGGTCTTGACGAAATTCAGCCAGGCGGCGTTGGGTCGCGCGTGCCGGGCGGTGATGACTTCCACCGTCTGCCCCGAGCGCAAGGGTGAGTTCAAAGGCTCCAGGCTGCCGTCGATGCGTGCCGCCACACAGCGATCACCCAGCTCCGAGTGGACCGAGTAGGCAAAATCCACCGGCGTTGCCCCTTTGGGCAGGCGGCGAATATCGCCCTTGGGGGTGAACACATAGACCTCGTCGGGGAACAGGTCGACGCGAACGCCGTCGACGAACTCGCTCCAGCTGTCGCTGCCCAGCGTGTCGAACAGGCTGTGCAACCATTCACGCGCCCTTGTTTGCGGCGCCGACTGCGCGTCACGCGCACCCTGCTTGTATTGCCAATGCGCGGCAATACCGGACTCTGCGATATGGTGCATTTCCCGCGTGCGAATCTGCACCTCTACCTTGTTGCCGCCGGGCGCAACGCAGGAGGTATGCAGGCTTTGATAGCCATTGGCCTTGGGGTTGGCGATGTAATCGTCGAACGAACCCGGCAAGGGTTTGTAGACGTGATGCACCACCCCCAGTGCGCGATAGCAATCGTCCACCTTGGACACCACCACGCGAAAACCGATCAGGTCCGTCACGTTCAGCAAGCGCATCTTTTTGCGCCGCATTTTTTGATAGACGCTGTAGATGTTTTTTTCGCGCCCCACCACGGTGGCGCCAATGCCTTCTTCGCGCAGGTGCTTGGACAGGCCGCCTTCGACATCCTTGATCAGGTTCTTGACGTCACCCAACTGGCTGTTGATGGCCTTGCGCAAGGCATCAAAACGGCGCGGGTAGAGGTGCTCGAAAGCCAGGTCTTCCAGCTCCACCCGCAAGGAGTGAATCCCCAGCCGCTGCGCGATGGGCGCATAGATTTCCAGGGTTTCCTGGGCGATGCGCCGGCGCGCGTCCGTCCCCTTGCCCTTGAGGGTGCGCAGGTTGTGCCAACGATCCGCGAACTTGATCAGAATCACCCGCAAGTCCTGCGTCATCGCCAGCAGCAATTTGCGAAAGCTCTCGGCTTGCCGTTCGGCGCGCGTCATGCCTTCGATCTTTTCAATCTTGCTGACGCCGTCCACCAGATCGGCCACATCCTGACCGAAGCGCTCCGCCACCTGGTCCTTGGCCACGGCGGTGTCTTCAATCACGTCGTGCAGGATGGCGGCAATCAGCGTGGTGTGATCCATGCGCATCTCGGCCAGAATGCGCGCCACCGCCATCGGGTGATAAATATAAGGCTCGCCGGTTTTGCGGCTCTGCCCCCGGTGGTGTTCGTCGGCGAATTCGTAAGCCTGCCGGACCCGCTCGATATGCTGCTCCGGCAGGTAATTCAGCAGCAGCCTTTCCAGCGCGTCCATGCCGAACTCGCGCGCCACGCGCTGCGTGCGAATCACTTTGCCGATGCGTTGGATAACCGGTAATTCCATATCGGCAAGTATAGGACCGCAATCAACTGCGGGCGGCGAGCGGAATCAGGTCAGCGTCAGGCAAGCGCTGAACGACGCCGCCAGCCACGGCAGCCTGAACGCACAGGCGCGCGGTCACCACGCCGTGTCATGGGCGCATGCCGAGCGTGGCCGCTTTGCCGAGCCTGCTCAAATCGGCACCTGATAGGTCTGGATGGGATCGGAAAAGCCTTTCACGCTGCGCAGCTTTTCGGTTTGCAAGCCATAGTCGCCGGCCAGGCGGGCGCATTGCTCGTCGATCAGAATCTGATCCGCCGCCGCAGCCTCGCACAAGCGCGACGCCAGGTTGACGGTGGAGCCAACCGCGGTGTATTCCCAACGCGAGGCTGATCCAATAATGCCCACCGTTACCGTGCCGCTGGCCACGCCAATGCCGATCCCCAGCGGATAAGCATTGCTGCTCCAGCGCCGCGTCATCTGTCCGGCGTCAAGGCGAATGCCCCGCGCCATCTCCAACCCGCACCGCGCATGCGCTTTGATTTCCAGCGGCGCACCCACCAGAATCAAAATGCCGTCGCCGGCGTAATCCTTGATGGTGCCGCCATAGTTGGCAACGACGCACCCCACCACGTTGTAATACTCGCGCAAGGTCTGGATCACGGTCGACGACGGATGCGCCTGCGCGAACGCGGTGAACCCACGCAGGTCACAACACACCACGGTGATTTCCATCTGTCGGTGCTGAACCGCGTGACGCAAGCCGCGCTCGCGGACCAGCCGATCGACCTGCGGTGACAGAAAGCGCGCCAGAAACTGCCCGCGCTGCCCCTGCAGCACCAGATAATGCACGGTGCCGATGAGAAAAATCATCAAGCCGACCATCATCACCAGGGCGCTCCAGCTCAAGGGCAGGACCATGCCGGCAATCAGCAACGGCACCGTGAGAATCATGGCCCAGATGCGAATACGCTCGGAGCGATCCGGCCGCCCCAACAGCAAAAACAAGGTCACCGTTCCGCCGGCGAAACAGGAAAACAACATTGGCCCGGCGAACAACCAAAACCCGGGCTGCAACATGACCCAGGCATTTTCGAACGCGCCGAGAAATTCGTCGCGACGCAGTTGCGGCGCGTAAATACCCGCGCCGATGTAGACAAACGTGGAAAGCTGCGCCAGGCGCAACAGAATTTCGGTGACGCCGAAATGAAGGTGTTCGGCATCAATGGTGCGCCGAACGCGACGCACCCACTCCAGAATGGCCATGATGGCAACCCCGTCGGACAGCGCCAGCCAGCGCCACCAGTCGGGCATCGAGCCGGCCTCGCCCATGGACGGCAGACTGAAACCGACCGACAGCGAAATCGCGGCCAGGGCGATACCGATGGCGCGACTGGTCGGCGAGCGATAGTCGGCGCTGACGAAAGCGATCGCCATCCCCATACCGACCACTGCCACCAGCATGAATGGCGTCCACGCCAGCGGAATGGTCTCAATAAACATGCCGTGGGAGGTCTCGTCTGGCGCGATCAGGAGGCGGACAAAGCATACATCGGGACCGGGTCGGCAAGACCCTTGAGCTGCATCGGCGCGCGCGCGGTGAGGCGGCTGCGTGATGGTGTTTGATCGGTCAGCTGGCGGGTACGTTCGTCCACCAGAATTTCGCCGTTGTCGGCTTGCTCACACAGGCGTGAGGCCAGATTGACCGCCGGACCGACCGCCGTATATTCCAACACCAGCGAGGCGCCGATCACGCCGACGGTCACCGGACCGCTGGCCACGCCAAGCCCGATCCCCAAGGTCTTCTCCGGTCCGCTCCAGTTCGGCAATTCGCGCACGCAACGGTCGCGGATGTTCTGCGCCAGTTCCAGCGCCTGCGCAGCGTGATCAGGATTGGCAATGGGCGCGCCAATCAGAATCAGAATGCCATCCCCGGCGTAGTCCTTGATCGTTGCGCCAGCCTGGGCCACCTCCTGCCCGACGGCATCATAGTAATTCCGCAGTACGTGCAGGACCTGACGCGAATCATTGGCCTGGGCGTAGGCGGTGAAGCCGCGCAGATCACAGCACAGGGTGGAAATTTCCAGATGATCTTCCTGCATGGTGCTGGCAATGCCGCGCTCATTGACCATGCGTGCCACTTCCGGGGACAGGAATCGCGCCAGGAATGCGCCGCGCTGCCCCTGCAACAAGTGATAGCGAATCGCGCCGGCCAACATCACCGTTTCACCGATGGCGATGCTGAACGCGCCCCAGTCCGCGGGCAGCTGAAACCCCAGCATCATCATCGGCACCGCCGCGTAGACCGCCGCCACCCGCGCCGCTTCGGCTTTCTCCGGTCGACGGCTCAGAAACAGCAAGCAGCCGACGAACCCGGCGAAGGCCGCATAACCCATGGGAACAAAGAAGATCCAGAATTGCCAGTGGGCGAAAATCGCCAAACTGGGCCCCGGACGATAAAAGTATTCGACCCGCAATTCGGGGGCGGCGAACACCACGGCGGCGAAGATGACACTGGCCAACTGCCCGCTGCGAATCACCCGATCTCCAAACAGCGTATTCACGCCCGGCGCCGCCGGCACGGTTCGGCGCACCCGAATCAGCCACTCCAGCATGGCGCCCATGGCGATGCCATCGGGAATCGCCAGCCAGCGGGCGTGCTGCGGCGCGACGATGGCATAACCGACCACCAGCTCGTCCAGCACAAAGCTGGCGCCCGCAGCCATCATCGACACCGCCAGCGCGCGCGAGGTCGGCGAGGCATGGTCAGCGGTGAGAAACGCCAGCCCCAGACCAAACGCGATCATCGACACGATCGCCAGTGGGATGATTTCCGTCACGCGCCTGCGCCCAATCGAACCTGGCCTGATTATGCGCGAATCAGGCGGCCGCTGAGCCCCCGCCCTAGCCGATTACGAAATCCTGATCCACCAGCAGCTGCAAGCCGGAATCGCCCGCGTCATAGACGTCGAAAAGGTAGCCACTCTCGGCCACATCCGACCCGCTGTCGTGGATACCCTCACCCAGCTCCAGCACATCCCCGGCATCACCGATCAGATACAGCGGCCCGTCCTGCGGCTCGTAAGCCAGCAGGTCCAGTAGCTCGATCAAGGCCTGATCCCCAGCGCTTGCATTCTCCAGATCCAGAATCACTGCACCGGCACCGGCGCTGCTGGCCATGGGATCATCGCCGGGATCGTTGGTCACATCGATGGTGATCTGCACGCTGTCAGAAAACTCGCCATCGCTCACGCCAACGGTCAGCACAAAACTGGTGGTGGTTTCAAAATCCAGCGGCGCGGCATCGGCCACGCTGATTTCACCGCTGTCCGGATCAATCTGGAACGCGCCGGCCTGGTTGCCGCCATCGATGCTGAAACTCAGTGCATCGGTTTCCGGGTCCTGCGCCAGGACCGTGCCGACCACCGTATCCACGGCGCTGTTTTCCACGATGTCGAACTGCTGATCCGCGGCGCTGGGCGCTTCGTTGACATCACTCAAATCCAAGGTGATCTGCGCCTCGGCGTTGCGTTCGCCGTCATCGACCTGCACCGTGAGGGAGAAACTGGGGGTGGTCTCGAAATCCAGCGCCGCCTGATCCGCCACCGTGATGGCGCCGCTGTCGGGGTCAATTTGGAACGCGCCGCCATCATTGCCGGCGGTGATGGCGAAACTCAGATCATCGCCTTCGACATCGCTGGCCGCCACCACACCCACCAGGGTTGCATTGCCGCTGTTCTCGGCGATGGTGAAGCTTTGCGCCTCAATGACCGGCGCATCGTTGTTGGCGCCAACGGTAATGCTCGCGGTGCCGACCGCCACGCTGCCGTCGTCATCGGTGACGCGATAGACAAAGCTGTCGGTGCCGCTGAAGTCAGCGTCCGGGGTATAAGTAAAGCTGCCGTCGGCTGCCAGCACCACCGCACCGTTGGCCGCCGGATTCAACAACTCGACGTTGACGATGTTTCCATCGGGATCGCTGTCATTGGCCAGCACCCCGTTGACAGCGTCCACCGTCAGTTCGACATCCTCATCGGTCTGATAGTCATCCTTGACCGTCAGTGGCGGCGCGTTGTTGCTGGACTGCGACACCGACACCACAATGTTCTGCGTATCAAACAGACCGCTGGCGTCGGTCCGATCATCGGCGCGCACGGTGACCTGATAATTGTTGTCGCCGTCCTGATCCTGCGGACTGTCAAAATCCGGCGCGCTCAGAAACCGCAACACGCCGCTGTTTTCATCGATGCTGAACAAGGCGCCATCGGCGCCATCCACAATCGAATACGTCACGTTGTCGCTTTCCGGATCGGTGGCGGCAACGGTGGTCACATCCGCAGTGGAATTCTCGATGAAATTCAGCACCGCATTGTCGCCGCCACCGTCGCTGTTGATATTGGGCGCTTCGTTGGTGTCGGTCACCGTCACGGTGATGCGCTGCTGATCGCTGCCACCCAGGCCGTCGTCGACAATCACCGTCACTTCGTAGTCACCGTCGCCGCCCTGATCGGTGGGGTTCTCGAAATCCGGCGGCGTCACAAAGCTCAGCTCGCCGCTCACGGCGTCGATGCTGAACAAATCCGCATCGTCGAAGTCCCCCAGGCTGAAGCTCAGCACCGGCGCGGGATCGGCATCCAGATCTTCGGCGGTGACGGTGGTCACCAGGCCATCGCCGTTTTCTTCAAAGTCGACGCCGGCGCTGGCGCCACCGCCATTGCTGGTGATCGACGGTGCGTCGTTGACGCCGTCTTCGGCAACGTTGGTCACCGATACGCGAATGGCCTGATCAGTTTCGTTCTCACCATCGCTGGCAGTGACCGTCACCTGATAATCATTGTCGGTATTGGCGTCGGCCGGCGCCTCGAAATCCGGCGCGCTGAGAAAGCGAAGCGCCCCGGAGTTTGAATCAATCGAGAACAGGTCCTGATCCGAACCACCGCTGATACTGAAGCTGACGCTACTGCCCTCATCCAGATCGGTGGCGGTCACGGTCTGCGCCAGCGCTTCGCCTTCGGCAACCGATACCGCCTCGTCACTGGTAAACGTGGGCGAAAACAAATTCTGATCGTTGTTGCCGCCGCCACCACCGCCGCCGCCGCCACCACCCAAGGCGGCAATGGCCACACCACCGCCAACGACAATGCCGCCGGTCACCAGCCAGTCCGGCAAACCGCCGTCCTGCTCGGTGCCGGTGACGACCACGGGCTGGCTGGCGGTGGGCGGCTCCGGCGGACGCAACACACCGCCGGTGTCGGCATGGCCGGCATCGCTGACCGGTTCGCCGCTATCGGCGACTTCCAGCTGCTCGGCGCTGACCTGATCGGCGGCAGCTTCATCCTCGAGTTCGCGCTTGCGCAACTCGTCCTCGAAAGGCACCGTCTCGCCGGCGTGTTCCACCGCGCCGGCGTACGCAGCCGAATCAATCAAGGTCTGGTTTGAATGGTCAGCATTTTCAAGATTGATGCTTTCGGATAATTTCATATCAGCGTTCGGACGGATCCAATTTGGGGCGAAGGCAGACACGCAGTCGGCCTTGCCCTTGAACAAAGAGGCGAAAGTTTAGAGCAAAGCACTGCCTGTCACCGGCTCGTTTGACGGTGGCTGACCGACGGTCACGAACAAGACGCAGACGGTCGCCGATGGCCAATCCCACTGAGCTTGGGGCGAAATCGGCGCGATCAAGCCCTCGCCGCGCAAAGCTGTGAGAAACGCGCGACAGTTCAAGCGGAAACTGAACTCTTGGCAAAACTTCCTTGAGAATTAATTGTTTGTGGGTTTGTCTTGCAACAATTTCAAACTTGTGCTGAAGTATTTGCACTTCTTTAAAAGTGCAGTGCCTCACACACAGATCAATGGACGAGGTCAGCAAATCTGATCGGATTGTTGAGCTTGCCGGCAAGTTCGGCGTGCTCCGTCCCAAGGATTTGGCCGCCGAAGGCATTCAGGCCGAGTACCTGCGCCGCGCCTGCGACAAGGGCGTGATCAAGAAGGTGGGACGTGGCAGTTACGTGTTGTCCGACAAACCGGTCAACCCGGACCTGGCATTGGCCGTTGCCGGGCGCGCGGTGCCCAATGGCGTGATCTGCCTGCAATCGGCGCTCGCCTTTCACGGCCTGGGGGAGCGGCCCGAACACGAGGTGTTCATCGCCATTGAACGACGCGCTGCACGTCCGCGGCTGGACTACCCCGAAGTGCGCGTCGCGCGTCTGGGTGGAGAGGCGTTCACTGATGGCGTGGAAGAACACATCATTGAAGGCGTAAGCGTGCGCATTTATTCGCTGGAAAAAACGCTCACGGACTTGTTCAAGTTCAGAAACAAAATCGGCCCCCACATTGCCGTGGACGCCCTGCGCGCCGCCTTCTCCGAGCGCGACGTGGACAAGCAAAAACTGTGGCACTACGCACGCCTGTGCCGCGTTGAGCGGGTGATGAAGCCGTACGTTGATGCGCTGGCCTGAAGGCTGATTCAGGTCTCCAGCGCGGCGCGCAGCGCCCTGTAGCCTTCAACCAGGCGTGGCCCCGGTCGCCCAAGATAGGCTTCGGTGACCGGAATGATGCGCTGGTTGCTTACCGCGGGAATTTCTGACCAAGCCTCGCGACGCGAAACGATCTCCGGCCGATAATTCTCCGCCTTCACCCCACACCAGGACATCACCACACAGTCCGGCGGCTGGGCGAAGATCTGTTCGTCGGTCAGCGTCACGCTTTTGGCATCCTCATCCGCCCAAGGATTCCGACCTCCGGCCCGATGAATCAAATCGGTGGCCCAGGATTGCCGCGCCGGTGCGATCACCGGCTTGGGCCACCATTCCAGCAACACCCTTGGCCGCTCCGCCTTGGGCGTCACCACCGGCATTTGCGACCGCATTTTTTCCGTCAGGGCCGTGCCGCGATCCGCAACGCCAACCGCATTGGCGATGTTCTGGATATCGGCAAAAACGTCTTCCAGACTGACGGGATCGCAAACAAGGGTACGCACGCCGGCCTTTTGAAAAGCCTCCACAATACGCTCGTGACCGGGCACGGTGAGCGATGTCAGCACCAGATCCGGATTCAGTGCCAGCGCGGCTTCCACGTCCAGGTCCAGATCGCGACCCAGCTTGGGCAAGGGCGCCACAACATCGGGCGGAAAGTCAGAGTCGGTATCAATCCCGACAATCATTTCCGCGCAGCCCAGCGCGCAGAGGATTTCAGTGTTGGAGCAAGTGTGGGAAAAGACGCGCATCCCACCAGTTTGTCACGAAGCCGAAACGGGCCGGGTTGATATTCAAAGCAGATCCTCCAGAAACCACGCCGCAAAGGCATGGCGGCCCGGAAGTTCGGCCTTGCGGTAGATCGCGCTGGCCTGCTGACGTACGGTCTTTTCCTGCGTTTGCCTGAGCGAGGCGATTTCCCGGATGCTGAGTCCCTTAAGCAACAACCAGCCGACCTCCTGCTCGCTGGGACTCATCGCCCACTCCGCGAACTGGCGATTGACCGCATCGGCCAGCCGCTGCCGGGCATCATTCACCGCCACGTCGCGCTTGCGGGCCAACTGTGTCGCCCGACGCATCTCATCGGTCAAGCGCCGAATCTGGCGACCGCGTCGTCGAATCTCGAGCACCAGATGGACAGCGAGCAGTGCGGCCAAACCCATCAACGCGCCCTCCTGCGCCAAATGCGAAAGCGGTGCGCCGTGCCTGAGATCGCTCAACAAATCCGTCGCGCTGGCAATCACCACACCGGTGGAAAAAAGCAGAACAATGCTTTCTCTCATAAGAATCAGCTTGAGGAATCGCTGCAATATTCGCACCGTCAGGGTGTTTCCGGAGTTGACGCAGGACAAGGCAGAGCCAACGCGCTTTGGTGATTCCGAAAAAGTGCGTAACAACACCTACATCGCGCCCAAAACGGCCGACTTTTCAAGGATTGCACCAGCAAGCTGCCGACGAGAATACCGCAGCGTTTCTCTAGGACATATGCCCGATATCCGTTGATTGCCCGATGAACCAGGTCGAGCTGCTCCCAATCATCGTCACCCATGGCTTGTCCGCCGGAGGTGATATGCGTACTGAAAACATCAAAGTCTGGGACCTGTTCATTCGATGCTTTCACTGGAGTCTGGCGGGGCTTTTTGTCATCGCCTATCTCACGGCTGAAGAAATCGAGTGGCTTCATGTATGGTCAGGTTATGGAATTTTGATGCTCGTTGGGCTGCGACTCGTCTGGGGTCTGATAGGCAGTCATCACGCCCGGTTTATCAATTTCATCAAACCACCGAAAGCCGCATTCACCTACATTGGGGGTCTGTTGCGGGGTACCGCGCCCCGCTGCCTTGGCCATAACGCGGCGGGCAGCTGGATGGTCATTCTGCTTCTGACCAGCCTCACGCTGACCGGCGCCAGCGGTCTGCTCCACTATGGCGAAATGGGCAAGGGACCGGTGGCTGCCGATACCGCCCAGTCAAACACATCCGAAACGCTGGCCCGCTCCGATGAGCACAGTGATCATGACGAAGGGGTCTGGTACGAACTACACGAACTCTTTGCCAATCTGAGCTTGACCCTTGTATTGGTTCACATTGCAGGTGTCATGGCGTCCAGCCTGGCCCACCGTGAGAATCTGGCGCGCGCCATGATCACCGGTAAAAAGCGGGCACCAAAAAACGACTAGGCGAATCTTCGCGCCTGCAGTCATTGCCATGCGCGAGCGACACGGTGCCTGCGAAGTGACCCGTGGGGCATATCAACCTTGGTAGCCGGCATGGCCCGCACTACATTGAACTACGATCATCGCGAAGCTCCCAAGGGCTGTGGCGATCTCCTCCGCTTAAGGAGATTGCTTCGTCTTCGACTCGCAATGACGGAAAACCGACACCGTGTCGCGACGAGCGGGTGCGGGAGCGGCGTTTATCGTGGCAAGTGCAATGCGGCTCATTTTTCGGGCTTACCCCATAGCTCTGAGATCCGTTTATCTTGCCCACATCCATTGCGGTGCGCCGCCGACACGGTGCCCGCGAAGCGGCGGGTGCGGGAGGCGGCGCTTATCGCGGTCAGTTGCAAAGGCGCTTATTTGTCAGCCTTACCCCAAAGTTCGGAAATACGTTTGTCGCGCCCGCATCCGAAGCGATAGTAACGATACTTCAAAGCATTCGTCTTGTAATAATCCTGGTGATAATCCTCCGCTGGCCAGAAGGCGCCGGCGGCGGTGATTTCGGTTTTGATGTCAGCTTTCAACACTTTCGCAGCTTCGTCACGGGTTTGTTCGCCGATTTTTTTCTGTTCTTCATTGAGATAAAACAGGCCGGGCCGATAGGAAGCACCACGGTCGCAGAATTGACCTTGATTATCCAGCGGATCATGGGTGCGCCAAAAATGTTCCGCCAATTCCCGGTAGCTGATTTGATCCGGGTGATATGTCAGCTCCACCGCTTCAGTGTGGCCGGTGTTCCCGCGCACCACTTGTTTGTAGCTGGGCTTTTCCACCGCACCGCCGGTGAATCCGGAAACCGCCTCGATCACGCCGGGCAGTTTTTCAAAGTCGGATTCGGTGCACCAGAAACAGCCAGTGGCGAAAATGGCGCGTTGCGGCTCCGCGGCCCAAAGCTGGCTTGAGAATAGGCTGGCGATGACCAGCAGAAAGACGCGGAGCGGGCTCACTTCACCAGCTCCGGCAGCGGCTCACCCTCGGGCACAAAGTTCAGTGCCAGACCGTTGTTGCAATAGCGCAAGCCGGTGGGCTTGGGGCCGTCGTTGAAAACGTGACCTTGATGGCCACCGCAGCGCGCACAATGATATTCGGTGCGCGGCAAGATCAGCTTGTAGTCCTTCCTGGTTCCCAAACTGCCGGCAATTGGTTCCCAGAAGCTGGGCCAACCGGTGCCCGAATCGTATTTCGTCTTCGACTGAAACAACGGCGATCCGCAGGCCGCGCAAACAAACGTGCCAACGCGTTTTTCCTCATTCAGCGGGCTGCTGAACGGGCGCTCGGTGGCTTCCTCGAACAGGATGGCGTAGGCCTGTGGCTCCAGTCGCTTTTTCCATTCGGTTTTGTCTTTCTTCAAGGGCGTGGTCTGTTCGGCGAACAAGGTCGGGATGGTGATCGCCGTTGCGCTGGCGGCGATGCCGCCCATGAGCTTCAATGCGGTTCTACGCTGCATGTCGTTTATTCCATTTCAAAGTCCCATCACAGACTTTGATCTTGCCCTTCCAGTTCCTCCCAGCGACGGTAGGCAGCGTCCAGCTGCTGCGTCAATTCGTCCATTTTTCGCTGGGTTTTTTCCGCCGCCGCCGCATCGCCGAGATATTGCGCCGCCAGCTCTTCGCCCAGCCGGGCCTGTTGCGCTTCCAGCTTTTCGATCTTCTGCGGCAGCCGCTCCAGCTCACGACGCGCCTTGGTTGACAATCCCGAGGGCGGTCGTAAGACGGACGCGGGTCTGGCTTTGGGCTCGACTTTCGGCGTTGACACCGGCTCGCCGCGCTGTGCCAGCCAGTCCGAATAGCCGCCAATCACCTCGCTGATTTTCCCGTCACCCTCGAATACCAGCGAGCGCGTCACCACCTGATCGAGAAAGGCGCGATCATGCGAAACCAGCAACACGGTGCCGGCGTAATCCAGCAAGCGCTCCTCCAGCAGCTCGAGCGTCTCCAGATCCAGATCATTGGTGGGCTCATCCAGCACCAGCAAATTGGAGGCGCGCGCGAACAGCCGCGCCAACAGCAGGCGATTGCGCTCGCCGCCAGAAAGCATGCGCACCGGACTGCGGGCGCGGTCGGGCGTGAACAGGAAGTCCTGCAGATAACCCATGACGTGCTTTCGCGCGCCACCGACGTCCAGGTAATCCTTGCCCTCGCCCAACACTTCAAACACTGGCTGATCTTCGTCCAGCGCCGCACGCAGTTGATCGAAATAGGCGACCTGTAACTGCGTACCCAGACGCAGTTCGCCAGCGTCGGGCGACAGTTCACCCAACAGCAGGCGGATGAGGGTGGTCTTGCCAACGCCGTTGGCGCCGATCAGCCCCAGCTTCTCGCCACGCAGCAGGGTCAGGTCAAAGTTGCGCACCAGCGTTTTGCCGCCGATGGCGTAGCTCAGACCTTGCGCCTCGCACACCAGCTTGCCGGAACGTTGCGCCTCGGCGATCTGCAGTTTGGCGTGCCCCGGTTGCGCGCGTTGCGCCTGCGCCTGTTCGCGCAATTGCATCAGCCGCCGCACCCGGCCCTCGTTGCGCGTGCGGCGCGCTTGAATACCCTGACGGATCCAGACTTCCTCTTGCGCCAACAGCTTGCCGAAACGCGCCTTGTCCTGCGCCTCGGCGTGATCACGCTCCTGTCGCCGTCGCAGAAAATTCTGATAGTCGCCGGGCCAACTGGTTACGGCGCCGCGATCCAGCTCGATGATGCGGGTGGCCAGATTGCGCAGAAAAGTGCGGTCGTGGGTGACGAACAACAACCCGCCATCGTAGTTCTTGAGAAAGGTTTCCAGCCACCGAATCGCCTCGATATCCAGATGGTTGGTCGGCTCGTCCAGCAACAACAACTGCGGCGATCGCACCCAGGCCTGCGCCAGCAGAACGCGGCGCTTGAGACCGCCGGAAAGCTTGGAAAAATCCGCATCGCCGTCCAGCGAAAAATGCGCCAGCGTTTGCGCAACGCGGTCTTCCACATCCCAGGCGCCCAGCCGCTCCACCTCGGCCTGTAATCGACCCAACTGTTCGACCTTGTGCGCATCATTCACCGACGCCGCTTCATAGGCTTGCAGCGCCGCCGCCGCTGCGCCCAGACCCAGACGCACCACATCCCGAACCCGGCTTGTGGGCGCCACACGCGGCACTTCCTGATCCAGACGCGCCACCCGCAGCCCCGGCTGACGCAGCACTTCTCCATCTTCGGGCTCGATGCCGCCTTCCAGCAGCCGCAGCAGGGTCGACTTGCCGGCGCCGTTGCGACCCAGAATGGCGACGCGTTCACCCGCATCCAGCGTCAGACTGGCCTGGTCCAGCAGCGCGGTGCTGCCGATGTGAAAATCAACCTGCGTCAGGCGAATCAACATACGCCACCCTGCCGCCCGCTCAGCACAGCTTCCAGATCCGCCAGCCGCTGCGGGGTGCCCACATCCGACCACAGGCCGTCAAAACAGCGCGCTGACAATCGCTGTTGCGCCGCCGCCTGTCGCAACAGCGGCGCCAGCGGATAGCGGCCCGGCCGGGAGCCGGCGAACAAACTGGGCGATAACACGGCCATGCCGGAGTAGGTGTGACTGGGTGTCGCGCCGTCGATGATGCGCCCGTCCTGAAACGCAAAGTCGCCTACGGTCTGAAATGCGGGAACCGGAACCAGCACCAGGTGCGCCAGATCCGCTTGCGGCCAGGCATCGCCCAGCGCCGTCAGACCTTGTAAATCCAAATCGCAATACACGTCTGCGTTCAGCAACAGGAACGGCGCATCGCCCAACAGCGGCAAGGCACGAAAAATGCCGCCGCCGGTTTCCAGCGGCGGATCGCCTTCTTCCGAGTAGCGAATACGCAGGTCCGCGAATCGATCGCCCAGATGCTGGCGAATCTGCTCACCGCGATAACCCAGGTTGATCACCACCTCAGACACGCCGGCTTGCGCCAGGCGCTGCAAGGGGTATTCGATCAAGGCTCTGCCACAAAGCGGCACCAGCGGCTTGGGTCGATCATCGGTCAACGGGCGCAGGCGTTGACCACGACCCGCGGCCAGCAACATGGCTTTCATGCCTGCAACCCCAATTGATCGAACAACCGCAACAGGGGCAAAAGTGGCGCATCGCGCTGCGCCACTGCGCGGACGTAACGCAGAAATCGCGGCGCGTCCTGCAGATAATGCGGCTTGCCGTCGCGATAACGGATGCGCGCGAAAATGCCCAGAACCTTGAGATGCCGCTGCACGCCCATCCAGTCAAAATCCTGCGCAAACTGCGCGTCATCGGCAATCGGCAGACCGGCCTTGCGCGCGCGGTCGGTATAAATTTTTCGCCAGGCCATTACATCTGCTTCCGGCCAACTGACAAAAGCATCTTTGAACAGGCACACCGGGTCGTAACTGATGGGACCGTAGACCGCGTCCTGAAAATCCAGCACCCCGGGATTAGGTTCCGAGCGCATCAGATTGCGCGGCATGAAATCACGATGCACGAACACCTTTGGCTGTTGCAGCGCGCGATCCAGCAGCAAATCACAAACCGCGCGCCAGTCGGCCTCCTGGGCGGCGGTGAACTCGGTCTGCAAATGCTGTTGCACGAACCAGTCCGGGAACAGACTCAGCTCGCGCTGCAACAGCGCACGATCATATTCGGGCAACACGCCGGGCACTGAAGCGCACTGCCAGCGAATCAGGGCATCGATGGCATCGGAGAACAGTTGGTCCGCATTCTCAGGTTTCAGAACATTCAGATAGGTCTGCTTGCCCAGATCGCTCAGTAGCAAAAAACCCCGTTGCAAATCCTGATGCAGTACCCGCGGCACATTCAGACCCGCGCCTTGCATTAGCTGCGCAATGCGCACGAAGGGGCGGCTGTCTTCCTGCTGCGGCGGCGCGTCCATCAGGATCCAGCTTTGCCCATCCGCTTGGATCCGGAAATAGCGCCGGAAACTGGCATCGGCCGATGCTGGCGCAAAATCGGCTGCCTCAAGGCCCAGCCGGTCCTGCGCCCATTGTCGAGCCTGGATGGCGCGCGGGTCTGCGGAATCACTCATCTGCGAACCAAACGAAAACGGAGCGCGAGGGTAACCCGATTGCCTAGGGCGGTCGCAAAATCCGATACTTGCGCGTCCCATTGTTTGTCCGGCCCAATTCCAACCCGCCTGTGCGCCCGCGATTTTCTTTTCGTCTGTTGTTGATCCTGTTGATCGCCAGCGCCGGGGCCGCTCCGTCGGCATGGGCCGAAGGCGGAGTGTGTCCGCAATTGCCACTGGCCGCGCAAGTGCCGCGCCTGAGCGATGATGACAAGCTGGTGCTCACCGCCGATGAGGTGCTGCTGGAAAGCGATGGTCTGTCCAACCTGGCCGGCATGGTGCAACTACAGCAGGGCGACAAATCATTCTCCGCCGAGGCGCTGAGCTATGACGACAACCAGCGGCAGGTGAAAATCGGCGGTCGCTCCATCTTCCGCAATCGCGCCATGGTGATTCAAAGCCAGAGCGCGGTGTTTGATCTGGACCGGGAATCCGGGCAGTTCAACGACACCGAATTCGCCTTGCCGGAACAGGGCGCGCGCGGCCGTTCCGGGCAAATCCGCCTGCGCACCGACGGCGTTGCGCATTTGCGCCAAAGCGCCTACACCACCTGCGCGCCGCAATCCGACGCCTGGTATATCGAATCCGGTCGCATCAAGCTCGACTACGCCGAGGGTTTGGGGTCGGCAAGACACGCGCGCCTGCGCTTTCTGGGCGTGCCGATCCTGTACCTGCCCTATCTGCAATTCCCCATCAACGATCAACGGCGCACCGGCGTGCTCTATCCCACCCTGGGCCAGTCCAGCGACACCGGCTTTGACATGCGCTGGCCGATTTACCTCAACCTGGGCCCCAACTACGACGCCACCTTTACGCCACGGCTGATGACCCAACGCGGCTTGCAGTCCAACCTGGACGCGCGCTATCTGCTGGCATCCGGCGAAGGCCAGGCACGTTACGAATATCTGGACGACAGCGATCTCGGTGAGGATCGCTCGCTGTTCCGCTTCGACAACCACGGCTTGATCAATCACCGGCTGGCCTACCAGACCAAGTATGCGCAAACCTCGGATCGCAGCTATTTCGAAGATCTGGGCGGCAGCTTTCAGAGCGCATCCATCACCCATCTGGAACAGTCCGCGCGTTTGATCTACCAGGTTCCCGGTGGCTATGCCATCCGTGGCCTGTTGCAGAACTTCCAGCCCATCGCCTCCAACCTGCAGGCCGTGGATGACCCCTACAAGCGACTGCCGCAAATCCGCCTCAACGCACTGACAAAGAACAGCTTCTGGCGAACACGTGCCGGCGTGGATGCCGAGTTCGTCAACTTCGCGCGTGATGATTCGGTCGAAGGCACGCGCCTGAACCTGCTGCCCTACCTGCGTTATGCGCGCGACGAATCGGCTTGGTACTTCAACAGCCAGGCCGATCTGCACTACACCACTTACGAGCTGGAAAGCACCCCTGCGGGACAATCAAAAAGCCCATCGCGCACCTTGCCCGTGATGAGCGCTGAAGGCGGACTGCGCTTCGAGCGCCTCAGCCACGCTGGCCGATTACAACTGCTCGAACCACGCGCTTTCATGCTCTACGTTCCGCATGAATCGCAAGACGACATTCCGCTGTTCGATACCGGCGAACCCGACTTCGATTTCGTTCAACTGTTCGCGCGCAACCGCTTTTCCGGCGAAGATCGCATTGCCGACGCCCGTCATGTGGCCGGCGCCATGACCCTGCGCGAACTCGACCCCGTCACCGGCCTGACCCGTTGGCGCGCCTCCATCGGACAGCTTTACCGCTTTGTCGCGCCAAGCGTGGACATCGCCGGTTTTCCGCCGCCCGAACGCGGCGCCACCGAGTTCATCAGCGAGCTGGAATACCGCTTCTCGCAACACCTCAGCAGCCTGGTATCCGCACAATGGTCGCCCAAGGAAGACCAGTTCGAACGCAGCCAGGTGGTCCTGCGTTATCTGAACCCCGACAGCGGCAACGGCGCGGCGCTGGCCTACCGTTACCGCCGCAATCTGCTGGAACAAACCGACCTCAGTTTTTCCACCCAGATTTTCGGCAACTGGCACCTTGCCGGACGCAGTCGTTATTCGATTCTGCAGGACACCAGCCTGGAAACTCTGGCCGGTGTGGAGTACAGCACCTGCTGCTGGGCGGTGCGCGGCTCCTATCGTCGTTTCATCGCCGATACCGATGGCAACTTCGACAGCGGTTTCTATTTGCAACTGGAGCTCAAGGGGCTCACCAAGATCGGCGCCAGCGCGCAAGGCCTGCTGCCGGGCGAAACGCTGGGCGAAGGTGAGCGTCTGAGTTATTGACCGTGCTGGCCGTGGCCGCCGCTTGGCCGTGCTAGGCTTTGCGATCGCGTCGCGCGATGAGGATCGCGCCAGGTTAACCATTAATGTCAAAGATGTCATCCAAGCCTTTGTTTAATAAATTTTTACTCGTATTTGCTTTTTGCCTGAGCTGGTTTTCCATCAACGCCCAGGCGGCGGTGCTTGATCGCATCATCGCGGTCGTCAACGAAGGCGTGGTGCTGCAGAGCGACCTTGATCAAGCCCTGGAAAGCACCCGCCAGCAGATCAAGTCCCGCAACATCCCCACACCACCGGAGGACAGCTTGCGTGCGCAGGTGCTGGAGCGACTGATATTGGTGCGGGTGCAAACCCAGCGCGCCCAACAAGCGGGCATTCGCATTGATGACCGCGAGCTCAATGAGGTGATGACCGGCCTGGCGCAGCGCAGCAACCTGACCTTGACCGAGTTCGCCAACGAGCTGCGGCGTGGCGGCATGGACTATCTGGCCTTGCGCGAGCAGGTGCGTGACGAGGTCACCGTCAATCGCCTGCGCCAGCGCGAAGTCGATTCGCGCGTGCTGGTGACCGATCAGGACATCGATCTGTTTCTGGCCAACCGCGTCAGCCAGGACGACGGCGAATATCGCCTGCTGCACATCCTGGTCAACATTCCCGACGGCGCCACCCCCGACGAGCGTGGGCAAGCGCGTGGCGAAATTGAGGAACTGGCGCGGAAAATCGCCGATGGTGAAGACTTCAGCGGCATCGCCATCGCCCATTCTGATGGCCAACAGGCACTTCAGGGTGGCGATCTGGACTGGCGCAAACTGGACGACCTGCCGACCCTGTTCGCCAAACAAGTGGTGCAGATGAAAACCGGCGAAGTCAGCCCGGTGCTGGAGGCCGCCGGCGGATTTCACCTGATCAAGCTGGCCGCCAAACGCGGTGACGAACCGGCGCAGATGCTGGAAGAAGTCAGGGCGCGGCACATTCTGCTCCAGAGCAACACCCTGCGAACCGAGGAACAAAGCCGCGCCCAGATCCGTGATCTTCACGAGCGGATCAGCCAGGGAGAAGACTTTGCCGAGTTGGCTGGCAAGTTCTCCGATGATCCGGGTTCCAAGAACGCCGACGGTGACCTGGGCTGGCAATCGCCCGAGGTTTATGCGCCAGAGTTCAAGGAAGCGGTCACCACGCTGGACAAGGGACAGCTCAGCGACCCTTTCCGCACCCAGTTCGGCTGGCATATCGTCGAAGTGCTGGACCGCCGCACCCGCGACGTCACCGAGGAAGCACGCCGTGGGCAGGCGCGCGCCGCCATTCACCGCCGCAAGGCCGCCGAGGAATACGACACCTGGTTGCGGCGCCTGCGCGATGAGGCCTATATCGAATACCGTCTGCCTGGCGATGATCCGAAAGACCCGTCCTGAAACCAAACCACAAAGGGCGTCGCGGACGAGAAAGCCGGCCGCACGCCTGCTGATCACGCCCGGCGAACCCGCCGGCATTGGCCCTGACCTGCTGATCAAGCTGGCGCAGAAGCCGCCGCGCGCCGAGCTGGTGGCGGTGGCGGACCCCGACCTGCTGCAACGTCGCGCCGAGGCACTCGGCCTTGACCTGAAACTGGTTCTCCTGGACCTGGATGAACGGCCCAAATTCAACGTGGCCGGTCAAATGAAATTTCTTCCGGTGCCGTTGGCGCGCACCGAAAGACCGGGCCGCCTGAATCCGAAGAACGCCGAATACGTGCTGCAATGTCTGCGGATGGCGGCCGACAGTTGCCTGGCCGGACAGGCCGATGCCATGGTCACCGGCCCGGTGCAGAAAAGCGTGATCAGCGATGCGGGTATCGCCTTTAGCGGCCACACCGAATTTCTGGCCGAACGCACCGGCGCTGACGCACCGCTGATGATGCTGGTCGCCGGCGACCTGCGCGTAGCCTTGGCCACCACCCATCTGCCGCTACGCGAGGTGCCCGACGCCATCACTCGTCAATCCCTGACCCGCATTCTGCGCTTGTTGGACGGCGACCTGCGCGCGCTGTTTCACATCGCCAAGCCGCGCATCCGCGTGTGCGGCCTGAATCCGCACGCCGGCGAATCCGGCCATCTGGGGCGCGAAGAGGTGGACGTGATCGCACCGGTGATTCGGCGCTTGAAACGGCAAGGGTTGAAACTCACCGGGCCGGTGGCGGCGGATACCGTGTTCACCCAGGGTCAGTTGCAACAAACCGACGCGGTGCTGGCGCTGTATCACGATCAGGGCTTGCCGGTGTTGAAACACGCCGGCTTTGGCGAGGCCGTCAACCTGACGCTGGGTCTGCCCATCATCCGCACTTCGGTTGATCACGGCACCGCGCTGGATTTGGCGGCAAGCGGTGAAGGCGACGAAGGCTCCTTGCGCAACGCCTGCCAACTGGCGATTGAACTGGCGCAGCGCGCGCTGGTGTGAACAGGGCCGAGGGCGCACGGCCGAAAAAACGGTTCGGCCAGCATTTCCTGCACGACCAGAACGTGGTCGAGCGCATTCTGCGCGCCCTGAATCCACGGACCGATGATCACATCGTCGAAATCGGTCCGGGTCGCGGCGCATTGACCGCGCCCTTGCTGCGCCAGATCTCTCATCTGCGTGTGATCGAGCTGGATCGGGACGTGATTCCGCTGCTGCGGCAGGCCTGCAATCAACATCCTGGGCTGGAAATCATTCAGGCCGATGCGCTCAAGTTCGATTTCGGCGCGCTCACCAAAGCCGACCGGAAAATCCGCTTGCTGGGCAACCTGCCCTACAACATCTCCACCCCGCTGTTGTTTCATCTTTTGAATCATGCGGACGGCATTGACGACATGTTGTTCATGTTGCAAAAGGAAGTGGTGGACCGCATGGCCGCGGGTGCCGGCGATGCCGCCTATGGCCGGCTCAGCGTCAGCCTTGCGGCGCGCGCAAAGGTCACACCCCTGTTCAAGGTGCCGCCCGGTGCGTTCAATCCGCCGCCGAAGGTGGATTCGGCCATCGTGCGGCTGGAACCAATCCCCCCCCCTTTTCCCATCCGTCACTGGGCTGACTTCAATACCGTGGTTGCCGCCGCCTTCGGTCAGCGACGCAAGACTCTGGCCAATACGCTGCGCGGCAAGCTGGACGCCGATGACTTCCACGCCCTGGGCATCGACGCCAGAAAACGCCCGGAACGGATCACCCCCGCCGAGTTTGCGGCGCTTTCCAACCGTTACGGCGAGCGCGTGACAACCGTTCAGACGCGCGCATAGGCGCCGGGCGTCCACGCCTGCCATTGGTCCAGACGCATGGCGCTGGCGTATTGCGGACCGCTCCAGGCGCGACAGCCCTGACCGCTGAACCAGTTGAGCGCGTCATCGCGTGCAACGCCGTCGGCCAGACAAGCGATACCAAGGCCGGTGGCGGTCAGCAGCGCCATGCGAACGCGCTCGGTGGCCGATGCATCCTCCGGCACGCTGGCGATGTCCGCGCCCTCGAGAATGACCAGCTCCGGCCGCAAACCATCGTCCTGATTCAGCGGCTGGAACACCTGCTCGGGCGATCCGCGCAAGGCCAGACGCACGCCACGATCCAACAAGCGTTGCAATACCGGACCGGGCGCATCCGCCGCCTCACGCAGACCGTCCAACGTCAGCACGAACATCAGCCAGCGCGGTGGCACTTCAAAGCGCTCCATCAGCTCGAACACATGCGCGGCGAAATCGGCATCACGCAACTGCCAGCCAGACAGGTTCACCATCATCGGCGCCGGTTCATCGCGGCCGGTTTGCGGGCGCTTGAGCATGCAGGCAATGCGCAACAACCACAGCTCGATCTGCGCCTGCATGCCGGCGCGCAGCGCCGCCGGCGCCACATCCGCCGAGCTGACGCGACCGTGTCTTGGGTGCTGCCAGACGTAATCCACGCGCAGGCCGGCATAGTCGCCATTGCCGAACCGGGCCACCGGCGTGACCTCGGGGTGCAGCTGTTCCAAGGCCAGCGCGGCGTGAATGCCCCGCTCCAGCTCCAGGCGACGGCGTTTCTCCGGCGGCAGTTCGATGTCGTAAATCTGCATGCGACCGCGACCGGACTGCTTGGCCTGATACATCGCCGCGTCCGCGTGCCGCAACAGGCCCTCGGCATCGGCCTCGTCCACCGGATAAAGCGTGGCGCCGACGCTGGGGGTGACGAATATTTCCTGTCCCGGCACTTGCATGCGCTCGCTGAGCGATTCGATGATCTTGTGCGCCACGCCCTTGGCATCATCGGTGCCGCGCAAACCTTGCGCGATCACCACGAATTCATCGCCGCCCAGGCGCGCCACGGTATCGCTTTCACGCAGCAAGTCGGTCAAGCGCTTGGCCACCAGCTCCAGCACGATATCCCCCACCTCGTGCCCGTGCTCGTCATTGATGGCCTTGAAACGGTCCAGATCCACAAAGAACACACCCAGCTGACGGTTGGTGCGGCTGGCGTGCAGGCAAGCCTGCCGCAGACGGTCGATCAACACCACGCGATTCGGCAGGCCGGTGAGCGAATCGTGCTGCGCCAGATGACGCAGGTGGTCCTCGGTCTGTTCCTGCTCGGTAATGTCCACCGCGATGGCCATGAACACCGGCGGCTCTTCCTCCCGCGAAAAATTCAGGCGCACCTCCACCGGATACTGACTGCCATCGGCGCGCACGTGATGACAGCGATAGCTGATGTGTTCATCGCCGCCGCCGCGCAGGCGCGTCAAATAGTTCTGGAATACATCGGGCTCCAGATCGGCGGAGATGGTCAGCGGCGTCATGCGCAACAGATCCGCCGCCGGAAAGCCCAGATTCTTGCGCGCGCCCTGATTCACATCGACGAAGTACAGCGAATGCGCATCGAAGATATAAACCTCCTCCGCCGCCGCATCCAGCAATCGGCCCAGGCGCTGGGCCAGGTTTTCGCTGCGCATGCGGTCGCTGATGTCGCGCACCATCAACACCAGGCCGGCGGATTCGTCCACCGTCATCGGTTGCACCAGCAGCTCGATCGGGAAGGTGGTTGCGTCCTTGCGCCAGCCGATGATGCGTGGCAGGCGCGCGCGACCGCGATTACCGGCGTAGTCGGCCAGACGCACATTGGGTGAATTCATGAACGGCACCGGCATCAGCCGCGTGGCGGTGGCGCCCACCAGTTCGTCCTGGGTGTAACCGAACATGCGCAGCGCACGGGCGTTGGCGAAACGGATGACGCCGGCAGGGTCGGTGGTGAGCACGCCTTCCACCAGATGATCGATCACCCCCTGCGACAAGCGCGCCTGACGGCCCAGCTCCTCGAAGCGCGAGTGACGCTCGCTGATGTCGTGAAACATCATCGCCGCGCCAGCCGGCGCACCGTCCGCCTCATCGGCCAGCAGCACCGCCATCACCTCGATATGACGGATCTGACCGTCACGCGCGCGCAGCAATAATTCCTTGGGCGCGTACTCATTGCGTTCACGCAGACAGCTCTCCGCTGGTGTCACCAGCGGCGCGTGATTTTCATCCAGGGGATGAAACACCGAATAAACCAGCCGGCCTTGCGCCTCGTCCACATCCCAGCCGGTCAACAGGGCCGCGCTGTGATTGATGTTGCTGACGCGGGCGTCGCGGTCCACCGTCAATATCGCGCGGCCCAGGGCGTCGAAGCGGTCGCCCAATGATCCGTCCAGCGTGGTGGCCACCGGCGCCACCGGGGTGGCATCCAGCGCTTCATCATCCTCCGGAATATCCGGAAACAGACGTGAAACGGGTGCGCCGCCACCAGCCGGAGACGCAATCTCACGAAACAGCACCAGGCCCAGGGCCAGCGCGCTGGGCAAGGCCAGCAACAGCCCGGCCCAACCGGCCACACGCAATTCCCACACCGCCTGATCGCGCACATCCTTGGCCAGCGAGGAGGCATAGGCGTATTCCATCTTGCCCACCACCTGACCCTCGTGACGCAGATCGACCGACCCGTAGTCGCTGGTCCAGCGATACAGCCAGTCGCGCAGACGTTGACGCGCGGCGGCGGACAGAAACGGCGTGGTCAAGGCTTCATAACGCCCATCCACCGCCAGAATGGCGCCCACAGGATCACGGATGGAAACAAAACTCAGACCCAGCTCCGCACTGCGCACCAGCCCTTCAACCCGCTGACTCAAGACCGCCTCATCCTCGGCTTCGAGCAAGGGCGCGATCTGTGCGCTCGCCACTTGCAAGGCGTGGCCGTGATTGAACTGATCCTGCAAATCCCCCGCGCGCCACAGCGCGCGGCCGGCCACCCCCAGCAATACCAGCGAAGCGATCACCCCCACCGCCACCGCCGCCCGACGTGGATTGCCGGTCAGTGTCGTCAACACGCTCAGCAGCTGACTCGCTCGCATCAGCACCGGCGCGGTGCGCGATTGCTTGATCGGCCGGGACAACTGCATTAAATGGACTCCATGAACCGATTCTAGTCAACAACGAGACAACTGACCTCATGAATGGCGAATCAGGTGGCGGTTTGCCCGCAACAGACTTCACGAATCTTCAGAGCCTTGCGCGCGGATACCCGCTTCAGGCCGACCGCATTCTGCGACAGCCGAGTACGCACCGAACCGCCTGACTCATCCGCAATGGCCTGCAAGGTGCCGCCAACCCGGCGCCACGCTCAGCGTGGACGCGCACGACGCCCAGCGCATCTGCGCGTCAGCAACACACTGCCGGGCGACCTCAGGCGATATGGTCGATGACGCCCTGGTGCGGCTTGAAGCTTCCGTCCTTGAGCAATACCTGGTGCGGGGCGCCTTTCATCGCTTTGGGACGGTATTCGACGATATCCCTGATCCGGTCGATGACGCTGTGATGCACGGTCGGGCAGGCGCCGTCCACGGGCCGGTCATTTTCGTTCACCCGAAGGCGGCGGCTGCTGAGCGTGGTTTTGGCGATTGGCCACCAGCGATCCTGCTGGTGCAGCTTGCCCTTGTGGTTGGGTTTGAGGAAGACGTCGTCCCGATCAATCCGATAATCGCCATTGGGCGCAACCAGCTGCTCGTATTTCACCTTCTTTGAATCCAGCACTTTGAGTTTGAGCTTGCGGCTTGCAAGCTCGTCGATCAGGTATTGCAGCGCAATATCGGAAAGCCCGTCGTACCAGAACCCACCACCGACGTCCGAATGTGCGCCGGGAAACCACACTTCGCTGACGCGCTCGTCGCGGTTCATCAGCGTGGGGAAAAAGGCGGTGCGCTTGTCGTCCAGCGCCAATAGGTGCAGCGCCTCCGCCACGTGGCGGGAGACATTGCCGTCTTCAAAAACGACATCGGATACCGGCCGCGTCTCGTCATCCAGATTGGGAAAACCGATGGAGGCCACGGTATCGAATACCCCCATGAAACGCACCACCCCGGCCGCGTCGGCGCCCTCCGGCAGATAATCGTCGATCACCGCGGCAAAGCGGCGCGCGATGGCGGCGCCACGGCTGAAACCGAACACAAAGACCTGATCGCCAACCTCGTAGAGATTTCGCAAATCCTTGCCGGCGCGCTTGATGATGTCGCCCACGTCCAGATTCCTCGGCGCGAAGGCGGCATTGAACAGTTGCTGAATCCTGTTGCCGTAGGTGCCAACGCCGGAATAATAATGGCTGTGCTGCTTGGCGGTGCTGGCGTCGTTGCTGAGATTGCCGCCGAACAGGACGTGCAGCTTGAGGATATTGGTGATGCCGTTGTCTTCGATATCGCCCAAGCCAAACCACTCGCGTTCCTGCTTGGCGTCGCGTGGATGATTATTGGTGCCGTCAAAGCAGAAGATGAGGTTTTTGGCGACCATCGCTTGACCCTCCCTTGTGGCTGCTCGGCAACACCCGAGCAGGCGCCCAAAGCTTGGGCAATCCACCAACAAGCGTCAAATACCATTCAGTGCTTTGAGCACAGGTTTTTATTTGCGGACTTCTCCCTCCGGGGATCGCCGAGCGAGCGCGCCATGGAATCGGCGCCCGCATGGACCACGGTCACCGCGCCCGAATCAGGCTGCACGACCATCCTGGGCAGTCTCTGAATCACTGGCGAAAACGACTTGACGCCGGCATGCGCAGGCGTCACTGAACTCGCGCCCGACCTGATGGCGCCTTGGCTCTCAGATTCCGCCGAAGTCCTCACCCGTCAGCTCGACCGACTTTGTCCACAGCTGGGCGGCCTTGCCCATATCACGGCCGGTTCGCGGGTAATCCAGCTTGACGGCAGGGCCTTTCATGTTCATGCGGTCGCGAGGACCGAACAGCTCGTCACCGACCAGACCGGGTTCGGTCGCGGCACGCAACTGCGGGTGGGCGCCCTGCGCCTGCGGCTGACAGAACTGATGCAGCAATCCCGGCAGCAACCGGCCGAAGGCGCCTGCACCGTCGGCCGGCCCCTGTTGCAGATTGGTCGCGCTCAGTCCGGGGTGTGCGGCGACCGCAATGGTGTGGCTGTCTCCGAGTTTCTTCAGGCGGCGATCAAGCTCGCGGACGAACAACATATTGGCCAGCTTGGTCTGGTTGTAGACGCCCCAGCGACCGTACGCGCGCCTTTCGAAGTTCAGGTCATCAACCCTCATGCGCGCGTAGTTGGCGGCGATGCTGGTCAGTGCCACGACGCGGCTGGAAGGCGTATTCAGGAGCTTTTGCAGCAGCAGCCCGGTCAGCAGAAAGTGGCCGAAATGATTGGTGCCAATCTGCATCTCGAAACCGTCTTGGGTGCTGTTGCTGGCAATCGCCATCACGCCGGCGTTGTTCATCAGCACATCCAGGCGATCAAAGCGCTCGTCGAACGCGCTGGCGAATGCACGAATCGAGGCAAAACTGGACAAATCCAGGGGCATGACCACCACGGTCCCGCTCGGCGCCTCCGCATCGATGGCTTCCTTGGCCGCCTCGGCCTTGGCGGCATTGCGCGCGGCGAGAATGACCGTTGCCCCCTTGCCGGCAAGTGCCTTGACCGATTCAAACCCCAGGCCACTGTTGCCCCCGGTGACGATGATCGTCTTGCCACTCTGCGCCGGCATGTCGCCCGGCTTCCAATCGCTCATGTCCTGATTCCTTTTCCGACGCTCCACAAAGAGCATAGGAAAGGTCAACACGCCCTGTCGAGCATGCGGCCGTCATTGAACAGGGCATGCATGGGCTGGGGAGAAAGCTGGTTCAGGCAGCAGCTACGCGTTCAGAACCACAAAGCGGATGTCCGGCTGACGCTGCTGGACGCCATCGATCAACGCATACACAGGTCTTCGCGTAAAGCCGCGCAAGCATCCGGACATCATCCCGGCCTGGGGAAGTCAGTTGGCAAAGCGTCCCGGTTACTCCACCAGACGCGCATTGCCGCCGCAGTTCAATGACTGCAACTCGACATCGGTTTCGCCCAACGTCAGGCCGACCAATCCTTCCAACAATGGCCTCAGTACCGAACTGCCCAATGCATCCAGAATGGGTTGCAGGGTGCCGACCAGCACGGCCAGCGCGTTGGATACCAACCCGCCACCCGTGCCCTGGCTCTGTTGTTCCAGCGCATCCTGAATCAATGCAACACAACCCGCGTTTGATCCCGGACCTAAACCCAGCAAGCCGCTGGAAGTGCATCCGTTGCCGGCAAGCAGGTTTCCGAGTAAATTGATTACGCCGCTAAGCAGCCCGGTGATCAACCCGCTGTTGGCACCCGCGTCCATGATTTGATCCATGGCGACGTCGATTCGATCAGCCCGACAGGCACGGGTATCGTCGGTGCAGGTGCTGGCGGTGTCGTTAAAAATCTGATTCGCCAGATCTTCAATCTCGGCCGGCGTGAGTGGCTCTTCTGGCGGCGCACCACCAAACAGCAGATCGCTCAGCTCGCTGACCAGATTGCTCACCGTACTGCCGATTTCCAGGTTGTTGCCGACGGTGTCGGTTTCACCTTCGGCCAGAATCACCTCGGCGTTCGATTCCAAGCCATCAATCTGCAAACTGTTGTTGGGCAAGGTAATCAGGCCGGCGACGTTCAGCAGTTCCATCGACTGCAGGCTGGCGTCGCAGGCATCGCTGCGCGAGAACAGATCGGCTTCATCAATTTCACCCACACAGACTCTCAGAACGGAGGCGTTGACGTCGATCGCGGCGCGTTGATCACCGTCGTCCTCAAGATCGGTCGTACACAGCTCCTGCAGCTCACCCTGGGCGGTGGTGACATCCAGCACGATGGGCAGGTCCAGTTTGAGCAGGGGCGACAGCAAGGCACCCAGCAAACCGCTTTCGGTTTTGACGTGAACAAAAGCCCGCACTTGCGCGGAGTAAGCCTGTGGGCAATCTTCATCCGCATCGCAAATGGCGTTGGCGCCCAGGCCACCGATAGCGATGGACGGCGGTTCAATCAGAGCCACCTGCGTTTCCACACTGGCCAAGCCCAGCAGGTTGAGCGACAGATGGGGCACGTCAATGGCATGCTCGCTGGTCGCCACGCCGATGGCGGCATTGACGATTTGCAATGCACTTACCTGGGTCTGCAACCCTGAGCTGAGCTCTTCATCCGGCGCGATGATTTCGGCGAATAATCCAGAATTGTCGGCATCTGATCCCAGCCGCACCTCCAGATCGCTCAGACCGACCGCCAGCTCAAGCGCGTTGACCAGGTCCGCGTTGACGCTCAACAGGCCGCTTTGCCCCGCCACGGTTGCCGTGGCATCCAGCAGCTCGCCCAGGGTGACTTCTTCGGCCGCCAGCAGCGCGTTGAATCCCCCCACGCCGATGCCGGCAGTCACCGGAATGCCCAGTTCTTCCAACAAGCCGCCGGGCGTGATGTTGACGTTGGCCAACCCGTCGTAGGCGAGCAGCGTGGTGCCATCCAAGTTCAGTCCGGGGACTGCCAGCACCTCGCCCAGAACGCCACCGTCGACACGACCGGTACGGGTGCCAACCGAAAATGCAGCCACCGGATCACCCACGGTGGCGACGGCGGTGGCGCTGAGATTCTGTTCACCCAGAAACGGCAGAAAGCGTGGTGCGGCGCCCAAAACCACCGTCTGTACTGCATTGGCATTGTCGGTTGCTGGTACAAAGCGGTCGTCCAGCGCCGGGTCCCAAGTCCCGCAGGCCGGGGTGGTGGTGGCGTCAATGCCGCCCTGGTTGCTGTCCGCGTTTTCTGTTGCGGCAGCCAATGCCGCAGCGCATCCGGAGCGCAATTGCTGTGCACCGGCCAACGCGGCCAGATCAGCCGTTTTCTGGTACTCGCGCTTGTAAAAATAGGCAAAGCCAAGATCGATCACAGACAGCAAGACGATCATGGCCAGCAGGCCCACGGCGGCATTGACCAGGACCGAGCCGGTTTGCCGAGACAGTCCCGACGGCGGCGAAGGAGGCGATCTCATTTGAAGAACTCCGTTAGAGCCGGATGCTCGCCCGCGACGACAGCGCATCGGGCATCCACGACTCGGTGCCGCCAATCAGCGGCAAATCAATGGACGGAAAAATGCGTGTTCCGTCCCCATCGCCATATGGAAAGCTCAGACTGACCACCACACAGGTGCCGGCCCCGGCCTCTTCATTGCAAGGCTCTTCAATCACGGTAATACGATTACGCACATTGATCTCCAGCCAGGCGCGCCGATTTTCGATAGTGTCGTTGGACGTCAGCGGCGCAACCGCGGCTCCTGCCAGGGACTCGATCACCTCATCCGTGATCGGCGCATAGTCGGTGGGGTTCGGCCCCGGATTCGGCGGCAGAAATGCCACCGCCCGCGCGCCATCCTGCACCGCCCGCGAAACCGCCAGTTGCGTGAACAGCGCTGATCCAAACGTCACAAAGGCGTACAGAATCAAAAATATCACCGGAAACACAAAGGCGAACTCAATCGCCGCCACCCCGGCCTGCCGGCTTTGATTCAAGCCGCTCACAGGTTAAGTGCCCTTCCGTCCAGCAAAGCGCGCGCGCGTCCTTGAAGATTGTCCGGAAACAGCAATCCAAAGCCCGGTAAAGACGGGAAAACAGGGTTTTGCGCGTAGTTGTAGGTGACAGTCACCACCACCTGGCAGCTTTCATCCAATAGCTCGCCGCAATCGCCCACATCAAGCGGACCGGTTGCCCCGCCCTCGGCACAGGCATCACCGGCAGCACCAATCTGACAGATCTGCGCGTCCACATCCGGCTGCGAGAGTCCGTCCAGCCAACTGGCGCGAAACTGCGCCACCCGTGCCGCCTCTTCGGAGCGCAAGACCAGTTGATTCTGCCCCGGAAGAACGTCCGGAAACCGCAGAGCTGCCCGTGCGCCTTCTTCGGCGGCGTGCTGCAAGCCCAGACGCATGGTGAAAATCATGCCGTAGGCCAGAGTTGCGTAAAACAGCAGGAAAAACACTGGAAATATAAAAGCGTATTCCACCGCGTATGCGCCGCCCTGGCGACGACGGCCATCGCCGCCAGGGCTCGTTTTTTGGGGTCGGTGGAGGCTTGTTTTCATGCCTCTAGATTACGGAATTAAAAAGGGAATTCGACGCCGCTTGTTCCGCCAACATTGCCGCCCATCGCCTGACAGGCGGCTCAGCTATCAAGCACCAAGCACACGGCGGTTTACTGCCGGGCTTGATCAATCGCCACCCTCGGACACAAAACCCTCGCGATCAAGCTGCTCCGGAATCGGGTGACTGTAGCTGTCGGCGTAGCGCTGGAACACGCGCTCGGCGATGTCGCCGGCCAGCGGCCGTTGCACCGGCGAGGCGGCGCTGCCCGAGACCTGCAATTCGGTCCATTGCCGGGTCTGGTCGCCGACCTTGTCTTCGGCGGCGTCCGCGGCCTGCACCACGCCGCTGGATGAGATCAGTACAGCGGCAAGAAAATGGCTTGTCTTGAACATGTTCAACTCCTGATGATCACGACGCCGGTGGCGGCGTGGACGCGTCTGATTCGGAAGCGTCGGTGGATTCTTCGGCCGGCTCGGCGCGGCGCCGCCGGGCCTGCATCTGCTCGGCCTTGGCGCGCAGGCCATTCAATGCGGTTTCGTCAAGCCCCGCTCGCGCCGCCAGACGAACGGCGTCTTTTTCCTTGTCCTGCACCAGCATCAGCAGGATCAGATTGTTGCGCGCGCGGGCGCCGCCACTGACGTCCAGCTCGACAGCGGTGGACAGCTCCAGCATGGCGGCGTCGTAATCACCGGCCTGCATCAGCGCGAAACCCAGGTCGCTGCGCATCACCGCGTGGGTGGGCTTGCGCCGCGTGGCCTCGCGCAGATAGCGGATGCCGCTGTCCAGCTCCGGCCCGACGGCGATCAGTCCCAGGCCGTGATAGGCCTCGGCATCGTAGGGCGATTGCAGCAGCTCGCGGTACAGCAGCCAGGCCTGTTTGGACTGGCCCAGCTTGCGCCGCGCCTCGGCTTCCAGCAGACGCAGTTCGTCGCTGTCGCCGGTTTTGCCTTGCTGCGCCTGCACGTGCGCCAACGCGGCGTAGTTCTGATCCCGCGCCAGCATGCCGCGAATCAGGTCGCTGTGAACGCTCTGCGGCTGCGCCGGCGTGCTGCCGCCATCGATCAGCTGTTCGGTCTGGCTGCTGATGCGACGTTGCGCGTCCACCGCGCAACCGCTGGCCATGCTCAGCGCGAACGCGATCAGGCTCAGACGGGCAATCATTCGGCGACGCCCCGCAGCGCCACGATGATGGCCAGAAAGGCGGGGCCGGCGATGAAAATCAGCAGTGCGGGGAAGAAGAATCCGACCATGACAACGGTCATGCGGCCGGACAAAAGGTTCACTTTCTCGCGCATGTCCAGGCTGCGGCGTTCCTCGATCACCTTCAGCGTTTCCAGCAGCGGATCACGCACCTCGCCGCCGTAACGGTCCACCTGCCGCAGCAGCGCCAGGGTGGCGGACAGATCTTCCACGTCCATCGCCGCCGACAGGTTCTTCAACACCTCGTCGGTCTCGCCGCCGGCTTCCAGCTGACGCAGCGCGATCTGGAATTCCTGGCCCAGCTCCGGCAGCACGCCGCCGCCGTCGCGCACCATGCTGGCCAGCGCCTGACGGGTGGACAGCCCGGCTTCGAACAACAGCACCAGCAGGTGGATGAACAGCGGCACCTCGCCCTTGATGCGGCGCCGGCGCCCTTCGGCGACGCTGCGCAGCATCATGCGTGGCAACAGCGCGCCCAGCATCAGCCCGGCCAGCACCGTCAGCAGAATCATCGGCGGCGTGCTGAGCTTGGCCGGCCCGAACAGCCACAGCGGAATCGCCAGCGCGGCCAGGCCCAGCGGCGTCAGCAGCAGCGCCGCGTAATAGATCAGCCGGTGACGCTGCGCACGCCAGCCGGCCTGCACCAGCAGCCGGGTGCTTTCGTTGTCGGTATCGACCAGGCCTTCAATGGTCTTGCCACCGCGCGCCAGGGTTTGCAGCACCGGCGCACCGCCGGCCTGCTCGAAGTCGTTGGCGATGGCGCTTTCCGGCGACAGCCGCCTTTGCAATTTGGCGGATGCGCGTGAGCTGTGAACCAGATAGATCGCCGCCAGCACCGCGCCGCCCAGCAACACCGCAGCGGCGGCCACCAGCAGGCCGAACAGCGACGCACTCATGCCTCGTCTCCTTCGGTGGCGCGCATCATGCGGTAGATCACCACCACGCCGATGACTTGCAGCGCCACCGCCGCGATCAGGGTGATGCGGCCGCCGGTGGACTCCCACATCTGTGCGTAGTAGGTCTGATTCTGGATGTAGATATAGGTGGTCAAAGCCGCCGGGATGACGGCCAGCACCAGCGCCGAAAAGCGCGTTTCGGCGGTCAGCGCACGCAGTTCACGCGCGGCGCTGTCGCGCTGGCGGATGGCGGCGATCAGGCTGCGAAACACGTTGCGCAACGAGCCGCCGTAGCGACGGTTGATGGCCGCCGCCAGCGCCATCACGCGCAGGTCGCGCACGCCGTGCATTTCAGCCGCGTCCACCAGCACCTGATCCAGCGGCGCGCCCAGACGCACCTGACGCCCCACCGATTCGAACAGCGGCCGCAGCGGCGCTTCGCTCTCCTCCGCCGCGCTGGCGATGGACTCCTCCAGCGTATTGCCGGCCTGTTGCACCCGCATCGCCGCTTCCAGAAAGCCCGGCATCTGGCTCACGATCTGGCGCCGCCGACGGGCGGCGCGATTGCGCAGAATGCCGTAGCCGAAAGCCAGCAACAGGCTGACGATGATGCCGCCACCGAACCAGCCGAACAGCAGAATCGCCAGCGGCACGATGGCCGCCAGCACCATCAGAATCTTGGCCACCGTGGGCGGCTCCACTTCCACCCCGGTGCGCCAGATCAGCTTGCAGGCGGCGCGCAACACCGGGTTGCGCAGCCGTGCTTCCATCGACACGTGCGGCGTGGCGCCGGCCTGTTCGCCCGCGCGCAGACGCAGTTGCAGTTGATCGTGTCGCTCGCGCGAATCGGCGTAAATGAACAGCCAGATGGCAAGACCCGCCATCACCAGCGCCAGCAGGAATATGACGGCCGAGACGATCATGCGCGCAGCGCCTCCCATTCCGACCGTTCGAAAATACCGCCGTCGTACCCGGCTGGTTCTCGGCGGCCACGGGCCGCCCTACATTCTCTGGATTCCCGCGTTCGCGGGAATGACAGCAGGGGCGGGTTGGATTCGTGCTGGAGCGGGAATATCCCTCGGCAGCCGGATTTGGAATCGTCGAAAAAGATCATGCGTCGCTCACGGCAGGTCTGAGGTCCAGATGCTGACGCCGTTCCAGGTCGTAGCGGAACAGGTCGCGCATGATGATCCCCTGTTCATCTTGCCCCGTGAGTTCGGCCACCGACATCAGGCGACGCTCGCCCGACGGCAGGCGCGCGACGTGCACGATCAGGTGGATCGCGGCCAGCACCTGACCGCGAAACGTGGCCTCGTTGCCGGAAAATCCGGCGAAGGCGGCCAGCAGTTCCAGCCGGTGCACCGCGTCTTTTGGGGTGTTGGCGTGCAGCGTGGTCATGGAGCCATCGTGGCCGGTGTTCATGGCTTGCAGCATGTCCAACACTTCATCGCCGCGCACCTCGCCCACCACGATGCGATCCGGCCGCATGCGCAGGGCGTTGCGCACCAGATCACGCGCGGTCACCGCGCGCTGACCTTCCAGATTGGGCGGACGGGTTTCCAGCCGCACCACGTGTTCATGATTCAGCCGCAGCTCGGCGGCGTCTTCGATGGTGACCACGCGCTCGGCCGCCGGAATCCACTGCGACAACAGGTTCAGGAAAGTGGTCTTGCCCGAGCCGGTGCCGCCGATCACGATCAGGTTGGCGCGTTGGTCCACCCGCTTCTGCAGATAATCCAGCGCCGCCTGCGAGGCGCTGCCACTGCGCACCAGATCGTCGGCGGTCAGCGCCTGCTTGCGGAATTTTCGAATCGACAGGCAGGGCCCGTCCAGCGCAATTGGCGGGATGATGGCGTTGACGCGCGAACCGTCCGGCAGCCGTGCGTCCACCATCGGCGCGGATTCGTCCACGCGCCGGCCGATGGGCGCCAGAATGCGCTGAATCACGCGGATGACGTGGTTGTCGTCGACGAAACGCAGCGGCGCGCTGGACAGCCGCCCTTCGCGTTCGATGAACACCTTGCCCGGCCCGTTGACGACGATGTCGTCCACCGAATCGTCTTCCACCAGACCCTGAATCGGGCCGAAGCCCATCAGCTCGTCGCGCGCGTCGCGCGCCAGGGTCTCGGTCTCGCGGGCGTTGACCGGCAAGCGTTGCTGCACCACGTACTGACGCACCTGCTCCAGCACGAAGCGCTCCAGCCGCGCCGCGTCCCAGCCGTCGATGTCCAGATTGCGCTCGTCGATATAGGCGATCAGGCTCTTGTGCAGGGTGCGCTTGAGCTCCTGATACTTGTCCGACAGGCGGAATCGGGTGATGGGATCGGGACTCATGAGCCGGAGAACAACCTGCCGATCAAGCCGCCGGCGCGCGCTTCAGGCGCCGGTTTGACCGGCTCGCCCAACATGGCGGCGGCCAGCCTGCGCACTTCCTCGCAATACGGATCCTTGGGCGCGACGCTGAAGATCGGCTTGCCGGTGTTCATGGCCTGGATACGATGTCCGGTCTGCGCATGAATGGCGCTCAACAGCGGCAGTTCAAACAGTTCAGCCAGATTTTCCGGCTCCAGCCCCACGCGCTTCTGATAGTTGTCCACCACCAGCGACAGCCGCTCCAGCTCCGCGTTTTCCGCCCGCAGCGCCTGCACCAGATGCTTGCAATGGCGCGAACGCAGGATGGACTGATTGCTCAGCAGGATCGAACGGTCGGCGCTGCCGAGCAGCGCCTTGACCGCCGGCAGGCTCATGTGACCGTCGGCGGTGATGACGGTGCAGGCAAAGTGCCCGCGCACGCCTTCCAGCAACATTTGCAGATCGCCGGCGTCCAGTTGCGGACGGCCCACCAGTTCCTCCGGCAGGCTCAGCACGTGCAGGCCGCTATCGTGACGGGCGAAGGTGGTTTCGATCAGGGTGGCATCAAACCGATGCACGTCCTGCAGCGCGTCCAGCACGCCATAGCTCTGTTTCAGATCCAGAAAGATGGCGCCGGCGCCGGAGGGCGCGGCCAGATCCAGCAGCAGCGAACGGCCACCGCCGCCGACCCGTTCGGCGCAGGCCAGCGCCAGATGCTCGCCCAGAAAGGAGATGCCGTCGTCCGGGTAGGGTCCGATGACGGCCAGAATCTTGCCGTCGCGGTTGGCCGCCGGGCCGGTATGCAGGCTGTGACGCATCAGCTTGCCGATCAGCGCGGTGGCCTTTTCCTGATCGCGGCTCAGCACCAGATAATCGCGCGCGCCGGCGCGCATGGCGCTGAGCATCAGGTCCGGATCTTCGCTTTCGGCAATCGCCGCCAGCGCCACCTCCGGCATCCGTTGCGCGATCTTTTCCAGCAGTGCGGCGCGCTCGACGGCGTTGCCGGCGTCGAACTGCAGCAGAATCAGCGGCACCTTGCCGGCGCCGCTGGCCAGTTCCTCGATGCGGTCGGCGTCCACCGATGACACGCGTGAGAAGTCGGTGCCCGGTGCGGCGTTGTGCAACCAGTCGATGTAGACCGGATCGTCGGTGATGACCAGGGCCTGCGATTTCACGAAATCTCCCGAGAAGTGTGCCGATCCGACCGCCGCTGGCGGCCACCTTGTGGCTTTATTGTGCCCGCTTGCGGGGTTTGAGACGGCACCGCGCTCAGCGGCTGAAGCCGAAGGCCTGCGTGTCGAATTCGCCGGTTTCCTCCGCCAGCAGCGCGCCGAAGCCGGGGCGGTAGTCGTCGTACTTGCTGCCCGGCAGCGCCGGCAGTTGTGCCTCGCGCGCCAGCGGTCGCACCAGATGCGGCGTCACCACCATGATCAGCTCCTTCTCGGTGCGCTGATTGGAAGCCGACTTGAAGAAGGCGCCCAGAATGGGGATATCGCCCAGCCACGGCACCTTGTCGACGTTGGCGATGACGTTGTTGCTGACCAGTCCGGAGATGACGAAGCTCTCGCCGTTGCCCAGCTCGATGGCGGTATCGGTGCGGCGCACGGTCAGCGCTGGCACCGCCACGCCGCCGATCTGAATACCGGCGTTGAAGTCCAGATCGCTCACCTCCGGCGCCACCTTGAGTGCGATGCGATCCGGCGACAACACCGTGGGAGTGAGCGCCAGCCGCACGCCGAATTCCTTGTATTCAACCGAGATGGAACCGTTCTGACCCTGATTCACCGGCACCGGGAATTCGCCGCCGGCGAGGAAGGAGGCGGTCTGCCCGCTCATCGCGGTCAGGCTGGGTTCGGCCAGCACCCGCGCCAGCCCCTTGCGTTCCAACACGCTCAGCACACCCAGAAAGCCGCGCGTGGCGTCGCCAAACACCAGGTTGAAGGCCTCGGCCACTGGCAGGAAACCGGACTGGCTGTTGAGCGTGAACCCGCCGCCGTCGCCGCCTTCGATGGAAGTCAGCGTGCCGGGCGGTGCGATGCCGGCGGTGGTGTTGGCCACGTTCTTGAAGTACTGCGCGCCATAGGCCTGCAAGGTGGTGCGGCTGACTTCGGCGATCTTGATTTCGGTCAGCACCTGCATGTCGCCTTGCACCTGGCTGCTGTCGCTGACGCCTTCCTCCAGCGGCGTGGCGGCGACCTTGGCGCGCCGATGCGCCAGCAGGTTCGGCAACTGCCCCTGCAGGCTGCCGCCACGAGCGATCTTGGCGTCCGCCAGTTCCGGATCCTTCTCGCTCAGGGCTTCCGGATCCTTTACACCGCCCACCCGCACCCGGTACTGCCTCGGAACGGCGGAGGTGCGCGGCCACACCATCAGGCTGGTCAGGCCCACCTTCTTGCCGGTCACCAACAGGGCGCGATGATTGATGACGTTGACGTCGGCGATGCTGGGATCACCCACCGCCACGCGCTGCACGCCTTCGCGTTGGTGAATCAACTTCTGCATGCCCAGCTCCACTTCCATCATGGGTTGCACGGAGGCGGGCGAATCCGATGACTCCGGCGCGGCGATGGCGCTCAGGCACAGCGTCGCGGCGGCCAACAGCGCGGTTGAAAGGGTTTTGGGTCTGCTCCAGATCTGGCTCATGTGCGTATCCGGCAAAATTCGTTGGGAGGAGGTACTGAGCCGACACTCAACTCGGCACCCGGGTAAGTCGGCTCAGGTGTTGGCGTTCAGGGGCTGACGGCCTGCACGTCCGAACCGCGGTAGACATAAACCTTGGGCTTGGCGGGCTTTTTCCGTGAGGCCGGCAGGCGCGCCAATTGCCTGGCGGTGATCACCTTGTCCGGCACCTTCTTCGCCGCTTCAGCCTTGGCGACCTTCTCGTCCACCGGCAGGCCGCCCTCGGTCTGCAAGGCCGGCGGCAGTTCCACCACCTGCGTGCCTTCCGGAATCACGCCGTGCAAGGCCAGCCGCAGCTCACCCATGTTGGCGCCCAGCATCAGGCGCGTGGTGAGATCCTGCGGCACCGCCAGCACCGCGGTGCGTTGACGGCGAGAACTGCTGCGTTTCTTGGTCTGCTCTTCGTCCTTCAAACCTTCAGGGCGTTCGACCAGCAACTCTTCATAGGCCAGCACCCGGGTATCGCGCAGCAGCACCCGCGCCTGCACCCGTTCCACATCGCCGCCGCCGCGCAGGTAGAGCAGCACATCGACGATGTCGCCCGGCCGCACGAAGCCGCCGACGCCGATGACATCACTCACCGTCACCGAGATGGCCTGATGACCGGGCGGAATGGCCTTGGCCAGCACATTGCCCTGGCCGAAATAGCGCTCCGTGATGGGGGCGCCAACGTCGATATCGGTGAGCGGCTCCTTGCCGATCACCTCATCAATATTCGTGTAATAGGACTTGGGCGCGATGGTGACTTCCACCAGCTGCACATCGTCCTTGGTGATTTTTCGGTAGGCGCCCAGCGGCTTGGCGGCCACCACCGCCAACAGCTTGGGCACTTCCGGTTCGGCCTCGACTCGCAGCGAAGGCGCCTGCGCCTGCTGGCGGTTGGCGTCTTCGATTTTCTTCACTTGATAGGCCACCACGCCTGCGCCGACAGCCAGCACGGCTACCACCACGCCCAAGACTTTCAAACCGTTGCTGCTGATCATGTTCGGTGGCGCTCCCTTTCAGATTTCGGGGTCATACGGTACACAGATGAAACGACAAGGATACGGATCGCGGAGCGGCGCGGCGCACCGCCCTGGGGTTCAGCCATGGAGCGGTGCGCCCGCTCCATGCCTGAACCTGCAACAAGGCGCTGTTGCACTGAGCCGCCCCGCGAATCCGATTCATCAATATGCTTCCGGTTTACTAGGGTTGCGCGTTGCCAAGCTCGTCGCTGGCGGCATTGAACAGGCCACCCAGATCGTTGCCAATGGCCAGCAGCGCGGTGATGATGGCCACCGCAATCAGACCCAGAATCAGGCCGTACTCGACCGCGCTGGCGCCTTCCTGCTGCTTGGGAAGATAAGAAGAAATCAGATTCAACATGGTTAAAGCTCCTGGTTTAATTGAACTGGGCCTGATGTGGCCAGCGAGTTCATGATGCGCACTGGGCGAAAAAAGGTCAAAGCATTCCAAGCCATTGATTTATACCGCTTATCGGTGTTTGAAAAAGCCGTTTCTCCGAACCCGGACAGGCGGTAGCAACGCCGGCCGCGAGCGGTCATCAGGCGCTTGTTGCGCCGGTTTTCGTGGTTGCGGACGAAGCCTTTGTATACCGCCGCAAGGCTCATGCGAGCGGTTCGACACAGCCCGGCTTTGCGCCCAAGCTGCCGCCGCGCGCCGCCTGCGCTTGAGAAACCCTGGCGGGTGCGCGAAACAGCCAGCCGGAAGCAAACCACAGCGCGACCGCGCCCAAGCCACCTGCGATTCCGTCGATGGCGTAGTGCCAGCCCAGATAAAAAGAGCCGATCCAGATCAAGAAGGCGTAAGCCCACAGGCCGGCGCCAACGAACTTGTTCAGCCGCCAGCCGCCGATGGCGAACAGCACCGCCAGCGCATTGTGAACCGAAGGAATGGCCGAGATACCGCCGCCCATTTGCAAACCCTCAGCGTTCAAGGCCTTCAGCAGGCCGGCCTGATAGCGTAGCGCGTGAATCTGTGCCTCCGGCGCCAGCAGCGCATTGTGCTGTTGCAGCTGCGCCATCAGCGCCTCGAAGCCCGCGTCGGGTCCGACCAATGCGGTGTAATAACAAGGTCCGGCGGCCGGCAGCAGATAAGCGAAGAACTGCCCCAACACCACCCAGACGCCCACATAGCTGAACATATAGCGCGCCCGCAGGATGGGATCGCGCAGCAGCGCCGCCACGCCGACGCCGATCACCATGGGCAGAAACCAGGCGTGATACACACCATCCACCGCCGCGCTCAGCGTCGCCGAGTCGAAAAAGCGAACCAGCCACAGGCCCGGATCATTGCCGCCGAACATGAAGCGATCGATCTGTGCCAGCACGGGATCGAATTCAAAGCCCGCCAGCGGCAGCACGCTTTGCTTGAAGCTGTTGTAGCTGGTCAACAGCAGCATCAGCACCGGAAAAGGCCAGACGAATGAGAAGCCGCGTGATGCGGCCCAGATGCCCTGGAGGCGCGCACGCAGATAGCCCAGCGGCGAGGCGCTGAAGCGGCTGCGAATGCCAAGCACCAGAACGCCGCTGACCAGCGTCACGCCCAACACCACCGTACAGGCCGCAAACGCGACACTCACATAGTTCAGCAACAGTGCGCCCAGATCGCGTCCGTCCACCTCGCCGAACAAGATCACCGGCAGAAATGAGGCCGCGATCAGCGTCAGGCAGACGGCCGCCGCTCGAAGATCAACGGCGCCACCCCGGGATGGCGTTCTGACTTGCGCAGACATGTTCGACCGGGCGCTCAGTTCAGCTGCAAATAGAGCAACCGCTTGATCTCCCGCTGTCCGCGTTTGACCGAATCCAGAATCACGCCGATGGCGCCGCTGAGCAGGGCGGAGATCATGATGCCGGTACACAGCACGGCGGTGGGCAAGCGCGGCACCAGGCCGCTGCGCAGGTATTCGCCCAGCAGCGGCAGCGCCAGCAGGATGGACAGCGCGGCCAGAATGCCGGCGGCGGCGCCAAAGAACAGCCGCGGTCGTTCTTCCTTGAACAGGCTGGCGATGACGCGAAGAATCCGCAGGCCGTCGGGAATCGCTCTGAGTTTGCTCTGGCTGCCGGCGGGACGCGCGTGATAGGGCGTGTCCACCTCGCGCAGCGCCACGCCCAGACTCATGGCGTGCACCGCCAGTTCGGTTTCCACCTCGAAGCCGCCGGAACGCACCGGGAAGGATTTGACGAAGCGCCGCGACATGACCTTGTAGCCGGACAGCACGTCCTGAATATCGTGCCCGAACAGATGGCCGATCAGGCTGGAAAAGAGTTTGTTGCCGAACACATGGCCGGCGCGGTAAGCCTCGGCCTCGGTGGAGACGCGCCGGCCGTTGACCAGATCCAGCTGCTGCTGTTGCATCAGGCGGATCATGTCCGGCGCGCTGGCGGCGTGATAGGTGGCGTCACCGTCCACCAGCAGATAACAGTCGGCCTGCACGTCGGCGAACATGCGCCGCACCACGTGGCCCTTGCCCTGATGACTTTCCGAGCGCACGATGGCGCCCGCCTGCTCCGCGCGCGCCATGGTGTCGTCGCTGGAGTTGTTGTCGTAGACGTAGATCTGCGCGTGCGGCAGGGCGGATCTGAAATCGCTCACCACCTGTGCGATGGCGGCGGCCTCGTTGTGGCAGGGGATCAATACCGCCACGCGCGCCGGCAGGCTGGTGCTCATATTCATGGTCATGCGGGACGAAACACCCAGGCGCGGGACAGCGCGTAGTTGAACGACAGGCCGGCGGCGGTGCCCAGCAGATAAGGCAGGATGAGAAAACCGCCGCTGCCGAGCAGCTGCACCGCGATCACGAAGCTCAGATAGTTCACCCCGCAGCCGCCGCTCTGCGTCAGCAGATAACGCGCGCTTTCCGCCGCCGGCCCGGCTTGCGATGCAAAGGTAAAACGCCGGTTGCCGGCCCAGGTGACCGCCACGGCGCCGACGAAGGCCAGAATTCGCGCGCTCAGCCAAGGCGTTTGCGCCCCATGCACCAGCGTGAAAAACAGCAGCGCGTCGATCACGAAGCCGCTGCCGCCCACCAGGCAAAAGCGCGTGAATTGATTGATCTGCGTCATGCGGCGGACTATGCCACAGCAAATGAGCGGCTCAGTACTGCCATCGGCCCGCAGTGGCTTGGGCGGCGGTTCTGGGCCGAAGAACGTACGCCAACCGATCGCGGCGCTCGGCCAGGGTTCGTCATTCCCACGAACGCGCACTGCTTTCCGGCACGTTTTTCCTGTAGAGGCGCAAGTATTTGTTACCTTTGCGCCGATCTACCACAGCTCGATTTACCACTCGAAATCAAACACAAATCGTCATTCCCGCGACCGCGCACTGCTGTCCGGAACCTTGTTCCGATAATGCTGCAAGTATTTGTTTGGTTTGCGTCGAAGTACTGCGCCTCGATTCGCGACTCGAAATCACCTCCCAAATCGTCATACCCGCGAATGCGGGTATCCAGAGCGGAGAGCGCGGCCCCAAGAACACTGGATACCCGCTTGCGCGGGTATGACGGGTATTTTTGTGGCTATCGCCTTCACTCGCCTGCATTTTCCCGTGCCCGAAAACAATAAACTCAAACCGGCATTCGCCATCGGCTTTGCGCTGCTGGTGATGTGCATCGCCCTGCTGCGTTCCGGCATTTCCGTACACGCGGACTGGCAGAACGCCGAATTCCCCAACCCGGACAGCTATTACAAGCTGGTGTTGTTGCAGGATCGTGCGCCGGACGGCGGCTTCAGTCTGGTGCAACGCGACAACGCGCCCGATGGCAACTGGCTGCACTGGTCGGCGACGCATTCCTGGAGCGTCTGGCAGTTGCACCGGCCGCTGCGGCTGGCGGGCGTCGATCAGGCCAGCGCGCTGAAATGGGCCGGATCGGGATTGACGCTGTTGTCCATGCTGACGCTGGCGGCGCTGGTGGCCTGGACCATCGCCCGCATCGGATCGGTGCGCGCGGCGGCGGTCACCGGCCTGATGCTGGCGTGCAGCCTGCCGCTGCACGCCTACGGGCGGCTGGATCAGATCACCCATCACGTTTTCATGTTGGTGCCGCTGGCGCTGGCCGCGCTGATGCTGTTGCGAGCGCCGGCATCGGCCAGCATCACCACGCAGTTGTTTGGCGGAACGCTGTTGGGGCTGGCGCTGTGGACCTCGCCGGAAACCATGCCGTTGACGGTGACGCTGGCCGGCGTCGGCGCCGCCATGCGGCTGGAATACGCGCAGTCGGCGCCGGTATGGCCGATTGGCCTGGGGCTGTTGCTGACGCTGCTGGCGGCATGGGGCGTCGATCCGCCACCGCCGACGTTCAGCGCCTGGGCGCTGGATCATGTGAGTTTCAGCTGGCTGCTGTTCGCGCTGCTGGGCGCGCTGTTGCTGGGGCTGGTGGATGTTCTGAGCCGCGTGCGGCGCGCTGTGCCGTTCAAGCTTGGCGTCATCGCCATCGCCGCGCTGATGGCGGCCATCTGCTGGATGCTGGCCGTGCCCAACGCCGCCAGCGGGCCGGCCAGCCTGTTGCCGGCGGAGCTGCACCCCTTGTTCTGGGATCAGGTCAAGGAGCTGGAATCGGCGGATCGGCCATCGCGCTGGATCGGCTTCATGGCCATGCCGGCCATCGCCGGCGCCCTGCTCGGCTTCGTCGCCTGGCGTGAGCGCAGCCTGTGGATGCTGGCGCTGGCGCTGTCGGCACTGGCCTATGCCGGCCTTGCGGGATGGCATTTGCGAATGGGCGCGGCAGGCGCCTTGATCGCCGCGCTGGCCTTTGGCGTCGGCGCCAGCCGCCTGCCCGCCTTTGCCGATCGCGTTCCGCCGCATCTGCCGATGCGCGATCAGCTGTCGGCGCTGCTGCTGACCTTGCTGGGGCCGATCCTGCTGCTGGCGGCGGTGGGCGCCACCGTGCTGCAAGGCGATGCCAAACCGTCGGGAAAAAGCTGCTCGCTGGCGACCGTCGCCGATGCCTTGAATCAATTGCCGCCGGCAACGGTGCTGGCGCCGCTGTTCAGCGGCCCGGAACTGCTGTATCGCAGCCATCATCACAGCATCGCCGGCCCGTATCACCACAACGTGCAAGGCATGCTCGACAACTTCCGCGCCTGGCTCGACACCGACGACGCCACGGCGCCCGAGATCATCCAGCGACGCGGGGTGAAATACGTGTTGGGCTGCACCCGGATTCAGCACCAACTCAAGACCGAACCCGATCCCTCACTGGCGCAGCGCGTCGCCAACGGCAACGTGCCGGAATGGCTCAAGCCCCTGCCCTGGCCAGACGGCGTGGAAACCGATTGGCGTCTGTACCAGGTGGAAAGCGCCGTGTCTGCCACGTCCCGGAGATGATCAAACCACGCCATCCAGCCGACCACCGGGCAGCATGACGCCTGACCCCGCAACCGCCGCCGGCAAATGCCGCGCAGGGATGGCGGGCTGTCTCATGTATAAACGGGGTGAACCCACATTGGCTGTCCATGGATGCCCACCTACGCAATCGGAGACGTACAGGGCTGTTTTGACGAGCTTGAAGCGCTGCTCAAGCGAATCGGCTTTTCACCCGGCACGGATCGCCTGCTGTTCTGCGGTGATCTGATCAACCGTGGTCCAAAGTCGCTGCAGGTTTTGCGCTTTGTGCGCAGCCTGGGGAATTCGGCGGTGACGGTGCTGGGCAATCACGACTTGCATCTGCTGGCGGTGGCCGCCGGCGGCAAGCCCGGACGACGCGATACGCTGACGTCGATTCTTGCCGCCCCTGACCGCGACAGCCTCACCGACTGGCTGGCCGAACAGCCGTTGGCGTATCGCGAATCGCGCAGTGGAACGCTCATGGTCCACGCCGGCCTGGCGCCGCAATGGAGCGGTGAGCAGGCGCTGCAATACGCGGCTGAGGTCAGCGCTGCCCTGCGTCAGTCCGACGGCTCCGACCGTCGACGCTCGCGCTTTCTGTCTGAGATGTATGGCGACAAGCCCGCTTTGTGGTCAGATCGCCTGCGCGGGATTGAGCGCCTGCGAATGATCGTCAACAGCTTCACCCGCCTGCGCTATTGCCGGCCGGATGGCAGCCTGGACATGCACAGCAAGGGCAAGCCGGGTGCGCAGCCAGCATCGCTGATGCCCTGGTTCGCCGTGCCGGATCGGAAGAGCGGTGACGAAAACATCGTGTTCGGACACTGGTCCACCCTCGGCAAAATCCACTGGCCCGAATACCGCGTTCACGGTCTGGATACCGGCTGCGTCTGGGGCGGCGAACTCACCGCCCTGCGTTTACATGACGGCGTGACGTTCTCAGTCCCTTCAGAAGGCTACTCCGACATCAATTAGCGAAGCTCACACCGTCACGATTTCAGGGTCACCTGGCTTGCAGAGTGCAAGGAAGTTGCGGCTATCGAGTGTAATCAGGCGGTCGACGTTCGCCTTTCGCGCCGCAATCAAATGAAGGTAGTCGTATACCGCGCCTCCTCGAACGCCGCGTATCTCACTATCGGCAAGCGCAGACATGATCTCTTTTTCATTCAGTGTGAGTGTCCGCACAAACGGCAATACGCTTTCCTTCAGCAACCGTGTAGCGACGGCTGCTTTGACGCGTCTTTTCATTCGACCGCCAGTCAGAATCGAAAAGGATTCGGACAGGGCATGGACGTTAATCCAATGACCGCCTCCGGAGATGAGTCGATCACAGTGCTCGTGTGATGACTCGTCAGGATCCAACGACGCCAGAATGACAGACGTGTCCAGCAGCGCGGTCACTTCAGCTTCTTTTCTCCGGCCTGCCGTTCTCGTTCCGCACGTGTGGCGGCTGCCGCATCAAATGCCTCTCCGGTCGCTGGCAGCAACAGCCGCTTCCCCTTACGCACCAGCCGGGGCGCCGGTTCGGATTCCGGCGTGAGCTCAATTCGCTCCGCAACCACTTCCAGTCTCAGCCTCGAACCCGGTGTCAAATGCAGCCGCTTGCGTACCTCACTCGGCAAGACAATACGTCCAACCTTGTCAACCGTTGCGGAAATACTCATGGCTCACTATGCCCCAAAACTTTTGGGGCATAGTAACCCAATCATGAGTTTGCTTTTCTGAGCGCCGTTCAAACGGCCTGATCAGTGACGCGGCTTGAACACCGGCGTCTGACCTTCCGGCAGCGGCTGCTCCTTTAGGAAGAAGGAAGCGATGGCGGGCAGAATCAGAATGGCGCCGAACATGTTGGCGGTGAACATGAACACCAGCATCAGGCCCATGTCTCGCTGGAACTGCAAACCGGACCACAGCCAGGTGGCGACCCCAACACCAAGGGTGACGCCGGTGAACACCACCGCCTTTCCGGTCATCTTCAGGGTTTTCAGGTAGGCCTCCTGTTTTCGGAATCCGCTGGCGATGGCATCGGCGTAGGTCGCGTAGACATAGATGCCGTAGTCCACACCAATGCCAACGGCCAGGGAAACCACCGGCAGCGTGGCCACCTTCATGCCGATACCCGCAATCGCCATCACGGCGTAGGCCATGAACGACACCAGCGACAGCGGCAGCAGAATTGACAGCAGACTGGCGATCTCAAAGAAGGAGATGTACACCATGATGACGATGGCGATGTAGACGTAGAGCAGCGCCAGTTTCTCCAGGCGATGCACTTCTTCATTGGTCGCCGCCATCACGCCAACGTTGGCGGTGGCCAGCGCAAAGTTAACCGGACATTGCTTGTCGAAGGTGGCGAGCTGTTGCTGTGTCTTGTTGATGTCTTCCTTGGCTGCAATGAGCTGCGGATGTTCGTCCAGCTCGGTAAAGCCGATGCCCGGATTGTTTTTCTTGATCTTGTCGGTGAGCTTTTGCATGCGCACCTTGGCGCGACCGACGTCACGCCGCGCGCCGTTCTTTTGCGCGCAGTATTCGGCGTCGACGTCAGGATGCACGGCGTAGAACTCGGCTGCGTTGTCGCTGTTGAATTGCTGGGTCGCATCAACCACGCGCTCGATGGTCACCGCACGGTGATCCTTCATGAACACGAACACCGCCATGGCCGAACAGTTGGGCGTCAACAAGCCCGAGGACGTCGGCACCGGCGTGATGGCCTGCACCATGGTGTACTGGTTGCGCGGCAACACCTTGAACCGTGGGTTGGCCTCGGAAAATGCCGAGTTGACGGTCTTGGCAACCTGCGGCAGCGACAGCGTGGACTGCACGCCTTGGGTGTTATCCATGTGCCAGGTGTAGCGGTCAATCTGATCCATCACCTCGTACTTGATGCAGGATTCAGGGTCGGTTTCCGCCACCACCTTGAAGATATCCGTGCCAATGGCGAAGTTCTCCACCACCGCGGCGGTATCGTTGTTGTAACGCGAATCCGGTAACAGCTCGGGCACGCCGGCCTGACTGTCACCGATCTGCAAGCCCTGCCCCTGCCAAAGCGACCAGCCGAACAGTGCCGCGCCGGTCATGATGGCGATAGCGGCTGGCACCGGCCGCACCATGTTGCTGATCAGCTTCCAAAGGCCGTCGAAGATGGAGTCGCGCCTGTGCTGTTTTTCAACAAAGGCCTTGATGTCGGGGATCTTCACCCAGGTGAGCCAGATCGGCATCATGATCTTGTTGGTGATGATGATGGCGGTCATGCCGAACATGGCGTTGATGGCCATCTCACGAATGATGTCGATCGGGATCAGGTAAATGGTGGCGAAGCCGGCAACGTCGGTGAAGATGGCGAAGGTGCCGTAGATCGCCAGCCGTCGCCAGGTGAACAGCGAGGCGTCAAAACTGTTGCGGCCGTTTTCCGCGATCTCGCCCACCCAGGCGTTGACGTACTGCACCCCGTGCGACACCGATACCGCCAGTATCAGGAAGGGCACCAGAATCGCGAACGGGTCCAGGCCATAGCCGAAGGCGCGCAGCAAGCCGAATTCCCAGATCACCGCGGTCACCGAACACACCAGCGGCAGCAGGGCCAGACGGAAACTGCCCAGGTACAGCCACAGCAGGACCAGCGTCATCGCCAGGGTGAGAAAGAAGAACAGCACCACTTCCATGGTGGCGTCGATCACGTCACCCACCACCTTGGCGAAGCCGATGATGTGAACTTCGGCATCCGGGTTGTATTGCGGATTCTCCGCCGTTTCGATGTTGACTTCGTTGCCGCTGACCGGGATGTTTTCCACCGCCCCGTCAGGCAGCTTGTAGGGCATTTCGAAGGTGTGGAAACGCTGTTTCCAGCCCAGCGCGGTGAAGCCGTCGGCCACGTGGGTGCCGGCTTCAATAGTGACCTCGTCCCCATTTTGCAGCGTGACGGTCTTGTCTTGCTTGAGCGTATAGACCCGCTTGGTCGGCTGGGTGAAGCGTCCGCGCAGCTTGTCTTCCAGATCAAAGGCGATTCGTTCGTAGTCCAGCTTTTCGCCGGTGACCGCGTCGATCTCCAACAATTCGGAGAAAATCATGGCGCCGGTCTGGTCGGTGGTGGTGTAGCGACCCACGTGATTGCCTTTGCTGACGTTGCCCTTGACCATCGCGAACATCTCGGGCGTCGGCGCATAGGCCGCCGGAATCACGTTGCCGCCCTTGAAGCCGCCTTCGACCACTTCGATGAAACGCACATCCGGCGTGAACAGCGACGACACGCGTGAGCGATCCACGCCTTCGAGGAAGAACATCTCATCGGTGGCGTCCTTGAGCTGTTGCAGGAAGCGCTCCTGATAGATCTCGCCCTTGCCATCCTTCTGGATGATGGCGACCAAAACCGTATTGGCGCCGCCGAAGTCGCTCATGTATTGCTTGAGCACCTGCATGTACTCGTGTTCGAGCGGGATGGACTTGTCAAAGCCCGCATCGCGCTTGATCAGGGTCATCTGCCAGAACAAAACGGCGGTGATCGCCAGCACAATGCCCATGGTCAGCTTGCGCCGGGCGTAGATCAGCGGCTCGATGGCGGACAGCACCCGGTGTGCGGTGCTCAGTGCCTTGCCGGAATATTCGCCTGCGTCGTGGCCTGCGTCTTTTTCGCTCATGTGCTCCCCCCACCCACTGTGATATTCGGTTTAACGGTCGAGCTGAACGCTGCTGACGCCCAGCTCGCCGACGGCGATCAGTCCGTCCTCCCAGGGCACGGCATTGGCCAGCGTGCCCGAACCCAGGGTGCCGGCGATGGACTCCACCTTGTCCAGCTGCACGCTACCGTCCGGCCGCAACACCATCACGCTGCCGTTCAACCCGACCATGGCCGGATTGCCGTTGGGCAGAATCGTTCCGCCGTACATGGACTGCACCGAATTGGTTTCAATCTTGGTCCATTCACCGCTGTTGACGTCATCGGTCAGATAGACGTTGCCGCGCAAGCCGTAGATGATTGCGCCCCGCCGGCCGCGCGCGACCGCGCCGAACAAGGTGCCTTCGTATGGCGCTTGCAGCCGCATCCATTCGCCACCGTCGGCCGACCAGCCCATCATGCCGATCTCGCCGACGACGAAAAAGCTGCCATCGCCCAGTTGCAGCAGTGCGTTGAAGTGATATTCATCATCACGGATCGCCGGCGCTTCGACCTCTTCCCAGGATTGTCCACCGTCGGTGGTTTGCAGAAACAGGCCGTAGGCGCCAACCGCATATCCGCGTTGGCGATTCAGAAAATATACGTCCAGAATCGGCTGTTCCAGCTCCGGGGCAAAATGCTGCATGGTCCAGCTGCGGCCGGCATCCTGGGTATGCAGGATCACCGCATCATGGCCCACAGCCCAACCGTGGTCGGCATCGGCAAAGGTCACTGCGGTCAGCGCCGAACGGATTGGCGCCGGCACTTGCGCCCAGCCGACACCGTCATTGGAAACGACGATGTTTCCGCGATCTCCCACCGCGATCAGGTGCTTGCCGGTGTTGACGATGTCCAGCAGCAAACCGCTGGCCGCCAGCGGCATGATCTCGGCGTCGCGCACCGGCGCCGGCGCAGCCGATTCGCCCCGTGCATTGCCCAATGCCGCCGTGAGCATGACCGCGCCCGTCAGCAAGGCGGCTCCGCTTGCCGTTTTCATGATGGCTCTCCTCCCAACTTGTGATTTTGCGGCTTTGAACGACCGCTTGAATATCGCGGTCGCTCAGGAATTGTGACGATCTGCTGCCCTGCCTGCCGACCGGGTGGCCGAGTCTACCGGCGCCCGCAAGCAAGCCAGCGTAAAGCATGCGGCGCTTGTCATCGTTGGTTAATCGGCACAGCGCCAGATCAGGCTGGCGAAACGGCCACAATTCCGATTCCGGCGATAGGAAAACAAGCGTGGATCTGAATGGGTGCAGTGGTTGCCGCCGTGCACTGCCTCGAGACCGGCACTGCGCAGGCGTCGTTGCGCCAGTACGAACAGGTCGGCTTGCCAATGGCCGCAACGCTGACCGGGGACAAACGCATCGGCACTGCCGGCGTCTGCCGAGACAAAAGCGTCACGAACCTCGGCGCCAACCTCGAACGCGTCCGGCCCGATCGCCGGGCCGATCCAGGCGCTGAGCCGATGCGCCGCCACCGGCAGTGCGGCAACCGTGGCTTCGACGATACCCGCCGCCAGGCCGCGCCAGCCCGCATGAACCGCAGCAACCACGCTGGACCGATCATCACAGATCAGGATGGGCAGACAATCCGCCGTCAACACCACGCAGGCGATGCCGGCCTGATCCGACCAACTGGCGTCGGCCGCGCGCACCGCGGCTGCCTCGGGGGCATACGCCACCGTCGTCCCGTGCCGCTGGTCAAGCCAGGCCGGCGATGCGCTCAGGCGCAAATGATCGGCAAGTTGCCTGCGTCGACGGCGCACGCGCGATTCGTCATCACCGCAATTCAGCCCCAGGTTGAAACCAAACGGCTGCTTCAGCTCATTGAATTCATCGGCATGCGTCACGCATGCACGAATGGACTGGGGACGCGGCCAGTCCGGCAGAATCACCGCCGGCGCGGACGATTGCCGCCGCCACGGCGACTGGGCGCGTGACGTCGCGGTGCCGGTTTGGGCTGCTTGAAATCATCCGGCATCCATTCGGCCGGAAAATGCTCGGTGGGCAAGCGCATGCCAATGTATTTTTCGATGTCCGGCAGCGAATAAACCCAGGTTTCGCAACAAAGCGAGATGGCATCACCGGCCTCGCCGGCGCGCGCGGTGCGACCGATGCGGTGCACGTAATCCTCCGGATCCTGCGGCAAGTCAAAGTTCACCACGTGCGAAACCGACGGAATATGCAGCCCGCGCGCCGCCACATCGGTCGCCACCAGGACCGGCAATTCGCCGTCCTTGAATGACTCCAGCAATCGCAGGCGCTTGTTCTGCGGCACGTCGCCGGAAATGGTGCGCGCCTCGAAACCGTTGGCGCACAGCGTGCGCTGCACCTGTTCCGCACCACGTTTGGTATTGACGAAAATCAGGGTGCGGAAGGGGTCGTGATGACGCAGCAAACCGACCAGCACGGGAAGTTTCTCGGCATTGCTCACATGCAACAGGGACTGGCGCACCCGATCCGCAGTCACCTGCTCGGGCTCGATGCTGATTTTCTCCGGGTCGTTCATGTGCTCGAACGCCAGTTCCAGCACGCGGTGCGACAACGTCGCCGAGAACAGGTAATTGCGCCGCTTGTCCGGCTTGGGCATGCGCCGCAACAGATAACGGATGTCAGCGATAAAGCCCAGATCGAACATGCGATCGGCTTCATCCAGCACCAGCACCTCGATGTGTTTGAGGTTGTAGATGCCTTGCTTGAAATAGTCGATCAGGCGTCCGGGCGTGCCGATCAGAATATCCACACCCTCGGCGATGGCCTGACGCTGCGATTCGTATCCCGTGCCGCCGAAACACACCGCGAAGCGCAGGCCGGTTTCACCCGACAATGCCATGGCATCGTTGTGAATCTGTACCGCCAATTCGCGCGTCGGCGCCAGGATGAAGGCGCGCGGCTGACCGTCTGGCCCCTGCGCCGGCGTCGACAGCAGATGATGCATGGTGGCCAACAGGAAAGCGGCGGTCTTGCCGGTTCCGGTCTGTGCCTGTCCGGCCAGATCCTTGCCCTCCAGGGCCAGCGGCAAGGTTTGCGCCTGAATCGGTGTGCAGTGGTCAAAGCCCTGCTGTTGCAGGCCGTGATAGAGCGCCGAATGAAGATTCAGCGAGGCAAAAGAAGTATCGGATAAATGATCAGGTTGCATCTAGGGCGGCCGCTTCAGTCGGCTTGCAAGGGAACAGCGGATCGGCTCAAATAGCCACAGTTGGCAGTATCACGCGTGCTGCTGCGCCACATCCAGCCAGCCAGCATCTCTGCCCGAGATCTGCGCCATCATACGCGCCCCGGCCGGAACACGTGCGATTTTCTTCCGGCTTGAGTTCTGAGGCCACGTCACCATTTACAGGGCAGGCGCCACGCGCCACACCTGTCGACCCATTTTTTGAGGCACAACATGAGCGAAAACGTTTCCGCAGTTTCCGACGCTTCCTTTGAGGAAGACGTTCTTAAATCCGACGTCCCGGTTCTGGTGGATTTCTGGGCCGAATGGTGCGGCCCCTGCCGCATGGTGGCGCCGATTCTGGAGCAGATCGCGGACGAAAATGTCGGCAAGCTGAAAGTGGTAAAACTCAACGTGGACGAGAACCCGCAGACGCCACCCAAATTCGGCATTCGCGGCATCCCCACCATGATTCTGTTCAAGAACGGAGAAGCCGCCGCCACCCAGGTTGGCGCCATGGCCAAGCAACAGCTGGCGGCCTTTGTGGATCCGCACCTTGCGGTGGCATAGCGCTGATCGTCAGGTTTACTCTGCGGCGGCTGTGCAATCAGCCGTCGCTTTCGCGTAGCCGACCTTCCACGTACTTGTGCAAGACGCTGGCGACCAGCGTCTGGTACGGGATGCCTTCTGCCAGCGCCTTCTTCTGCAGGCCGCGAAGATCCTTGGAAGGCAATCGAATGTTGATTCGCGCATCCTTTCGAAACATCGCATCGGCGTATTCCTGATGACGCCGCTGCGTTTGGGCCGCAGCTTTGGCACGCTTGGCTTTGCCCGACTCAAAAGCTTGAAGGATTTCCAGCTCTTCTTGATCCAGTTCGCTCATTTCTTGCCAACCCGGTAATGCTTGTTTGCCTTTCGGCCAGGAATGATGGTCTTCAGGAAGACCTCATCATCAGATTCAACAAACGGGACGAGATAAACGTAATCTTCAACCGCAAGCACGTGAATTTTCTGGCCGGGATAACGCGCCTGATTGGGGTGATCAATGGTGTCGAGGATATCTCCGGCCATCATATGAAAGACCACGTCTTCGAATGAAATCCTCTCTCGACCTTGAACAAGGCGTTCTTCTCAGGACGCCAAGAGATCGGCTTCATTCAGCCCATCGCATCACGTTGTGTGCCTTTTGTACGCAGGTGAAGTGCCGCTACTGATCTGCCCGCTCGCGCTCAATCGCTCGCCAGGCAATGTCACTCCGATGTTGCTCACCTTCCCAATGGATCGCGCTGACGGCGTCGTAGGCTGACCGCTGCGCGTCGGCCACGCTTTCACCCGCGGACACCACGCACAGCACGCGGCCGCCACTGGTCACAATCTGGCCGTCCTGATGCTTGGTGCCGGCGTGAAACACCTTGCTGCTTGAGGGCACACGGTCCAGTCCATCAATGGCGTCTGCGCTGCGCACTTTTCCGGGATAACCCTGCGCCGCCATCACCACGCCGACGCTGGGGCGCGAATCCCAGCGCATTTGCGCCTGAGTCAGATCACCGTCCACCGCCGCCTCCAGCACGTCCAGCAGATCGGATTGCAGGCGAAACAGGATGGGCTGGGTCTCGGGGTCACCCATGCGCACGTTGAATTCAAGAACCTTCACCGCGCCGTCCGGCGCGACCATCAGGCCGGCGTAGACGAAGCCGACGAAACCAACACCATCGGCCTGCAAGCCCGCCAGGGTGGGTTCGATCACCTCGGTGCAAATCCGTTGATGGGCGGCCTCGTCAATCACCGGTGCCGGCGAATAGGCGCCCATGCCGCCGGTGTTGGGGCCGCGATCAGCGTCGAAAATGCGCTTGTGATCCTGCGAAGTCGCCATCGCCTGATACTGCGTGCCCGAGGCCACCAGCATGAAACTGGCCTCCTCGCCGGCCAGAAACTCCTCAATCACCACGCGCGCGCCGGCCTTGCCCAGCATGTCGCCGGACAGCATCGCGCGGACCGCGGCTTCGGCTTCGTCCAGGCTCGTTGCCACCACAACGCCCTTGCCTGCCGCCAGGCCATCGGCCTTTACAACAATGGGCGCGCCCTGTTGGCGAATGTATTCCAGGGCGGGCTCGACGGACTCGAACACCGCGTAGGCCGCGGTCGGAATCCGGTGTCGCGCCAGAAACTCCTTGGCGAAGGCCTTGGAGCTTTCCAGTTGCGCCGCCGCCTGGCACGGGCCGAAGATGCGCAAACCGGCCGCTTCAAAGCGATCCACAATGCCCAGAGAAAGCGGAACCTCGGGCCCGACGACGGTAAAATCCACAGCTTCGTCTTGCGCAAGTTGCAGCAACCCGTTGACGTCCTCGGCGCCCACCGCGCGATTCTCGCACTTGGCTTCGGTCGCGGTTCCCGCATTGCCCGGCGCCACCAGAATCCGCGTCACACGGTTCGACTGCGCCAGTTTCCACGCCAGCGCGTGCTCGCGGCCGCCGCCACCCACCACCATCAGCTTCATATTCGTCGCTTCCATCGATTCGTGAACGTCTCCAAGTTTACGGATTCGGCAACGCCAGTCCCTGGCCCGCTATGATGGTTCGACTCCCTCCTGCTCGAGCCGCCGCCGACCTTGAACGCGTTGTTTGAATCCAAGCTCAAAAGCCTTCCGCTCGTCCACCGGGGCAAGGTACGCGACATTTACGCCGTCGGTGACGCCCACCTGTTGATCGTCACCAGTGATCGACTGTCCGCATTTGACGTCATCCTGCCCACGCCGATTCCCGGCAAAGGCCGGGTGCTGACCACCCTGACTGAATTCTGGATGCGCCGCTTCGGGAGGCTGTTGCCCAACCAGATGGTGGCGTCGCCCACGCTGGATGATGTCTTGCGTGCGGACGAACAAGCCCAATGCCGTGGTCGCGCCGTTGTGGTCAAGAAGCTCAAGGCGCTGCCGGTGGAGTGCGTGGCGCGCGGTTATCTCATCGGCAGCGGTTGGAAGGATTATCAGCGGCAACAGGCGGTCTGCGGCATCGCCCTGCCGCCGGGCTTGCAGCTTGCCGACCAGCTTCCACAGCCCATCTTCACGCCAGCGGACAAGGCGCCGGTGGGTGAGCACGACGAAAACATCAGCTTTGCGGAAGTAGAAAATCGCCTGGGAACGAAATTGGCGAATCGCTTGCGAGCGCTCACCCTTGGCATTTACCAAGAGGCCAGCGAATACGCCGCTGAGCGCGGCATCATGATTGCGGACACCAAATTTGAATTCGGTCTGGACGATGACGGTCAGCTTCACCTCATCGATGAGGTGTTGACGCCGGATTCCTCACGCTTTTGGGAACGCGATCAGTGGCGGCCCGGCATCAGCCCGCCGAGCTTTGATAAGCAAATTGTCCGTGACTACCTGGAAACACTGGACTGGAACAAACAGGCGCCAGGCCCACAACTGCCGGAAGCCGTTGCACAACACACCGCCCAGCGCTACGAAGACGTGCGCCAACGCTTGATGAAATAGGATTGCGCGAGTTCATCCATCAGCTAAGCTTGCAACAACGATGACCCGGAGGGGACCATGCAGATCAAGATTGAAATCGACGTCAAGCCTGAAGAGTTGCGACGATTCCTCGGACTACCGGATGTGGGCGGGCTGCAGGATGACTTGATTCATTTCCTGCGCGACAAGGTGGAGCAGGTCAACGAAGGTTTCAATCCCACGGACTTCGTCAAGGAGAATATCGACACCCTGAAGAAGACCGGCGCCTGGCAAAAGATCAAGAGCCGGATCAACCTGATGGAGGAAGAGGCAGCGTCGCCGCCACCCAAGAAGTCGCCGCCACCCAAGAAAACGACGCGCCCGCGGCCCAAACCCAAGACGACCAAGCGGCCCGCTCAAAAACCCAAGCCCTGAGCCCAAACCGTCAACAAAAAAGCGGAGCCGAAGCTCCGCTTTTTTGGTCCCGCCTGGTTCGGCTTATTCAGCCGCCGCAGCAGCCGGTGCCGCTTTCTTGGCGGCAGGTTTCTTGGCAGCGGTCTTGCGTGCCGGTTTCTTCGGCTTGACCTCTTCGCCATTGATCTTGGCGGACACGCCTTCGTAACCTTTCTTGACAATTTTCACGAACTCGTCGCTCTTGCCATTGACCAGGTCACGTGAAGAACGGAACGCGTCAGCGATGCGGTCACGGCTTTCCGGCAGATACTCCACCGGCGCCGAAGCCACCGCCTTGACGCCATCGATACGCGCCTTGTCGAAGCTGGACTGAACTTCGCTCACCAGATCCTTGCCGGCTTCAACCTGAACCTTGACCAGTTCCTGAACACCGTCGACCACGACCTGATTGGCTTCCTTGAAAGTCTCCAGGGAAAGCTTGGCCACTTCCTGTCCTTTGTTCACGATCGGCTCAACACGACCCTTTACATCATCAACAATGCTTTCAACACTCATCCCGCGCTCCTTGTATTTACGATTTGACATCAGATCCCACTCGCGTGTTGCAGTGCAACAACGCATGTTTCAATGGTATTGTTGCAGCGCAACATTGTCAAGAAGATGACAGCACCGTTCGTCGGCTCGCCTACCCGTAGAGGTGGGAGGCGCCGGCTCGACGTCGCACCCGGACGCGCTCGGCTATGATCGCGCCTGATTTGTTGCGATTGACCGCCCATGCCCAGCAAAAAGTCGTATGACATCGTTCTGATGGGTGCGACCGGATTCACCGGCCAGCTCACCGCCGAGTATCTGGCCCGGCAGAAGACGACGGGGCTGCGCTGGGCGCTGGCCGGTCGCAATCCGGAAAAGCTACAGCGCGTGAAAGCCGGCTTGCTGGAAATCGATCCGGCGCTGACCGAGCTGGATCTGCTGCAAGCCGACTCGAATGACCCTGCCTCATTGCGCGACCTGGCCGGCAAAACCCGTCTTGTGATCAGCTCGGTAGGGCCGTATCTGCGCTACGGCGAAGCGCTGGTCAGGGTCTGCGCCGAACAAGGCACCGACTACATTGATCTGACCGGCGAACCTGAATTCGTGGATCAGACCTGGCTCAGCTGCCATGCAACGGCGCTGGCTTCAGGCGCGCGCATTGTCCATTGCTGCGGTTTTGACTCCATCCCGCACGATCTTGGGGTGTGGTTTACCGTCCAGCAATTACCCGAAGACACCGCGCTACGCGTTGAGGGATTTGTCAGCGCCGGCGGTCAGCTTTCCGGTGGCACCTGGCATTCGGCGGTGAATGCTTTTTCACGCCTGCGCAGTGCAACCATGGTTGCGCGGCAACGCCGAAGCAAAAACCCGTTCCCCGCTGATCGCAGCATTGGCGGCATGCGGCCCCGCATCGGTTATCGTCGCCAGATCAACGGCTGGACGTTGCCGTTTCCGTCGATTGACCCACAGGTCGTGCGTCGCTCGGCCGCCGCCAACACGCGTTATGGCCCGAGCTTTGCCTATGCGCACTACATCCGCATCAAGTCGTTCAAAAATCTGTTGACGCTGATATCCGGCGCCGGACTGGTCGCGCTGGGCAGTCAGATCGCGCCCACGCGTCGACTGTTGCTGAAGCTGCGCCAACCCGGCCAGGGCCCGGACGCAAAAGCCCGCGAACAAGCCTGGTTTCGGGTGCAATTCATCGGTCAGGGCGGCAGCAAATCGGTGATCACCGAGGTTACCGGCGGCGACCCCGGCTATGACGAAACCGCCAAGATGCTGGCCGAATCCGCACTTTGCATGAGCAAGGACCGGCTGCCGAAGAAAGCCGGTTGCATCACGCCTGCCGAGGCCATGGGGAACCGCCTGATCAAGCGTTTGCAGAAAGCCGGCATCGGCTTTCGCGTGGTGTCCTCCTCATGAGCGGCCACGCTGCTTTGATCGGCGCGCTGTTTTCCGGGCTTGCCGTAGCGCTGGGCGCTTTTGGTGCGCATGCGCTCAAATCGCGCCTGGAGCCGGCCATGCTGGAGGTGTGGAAAACGGCGGTGGAGTATCAGTTCTACCACGCGCTGGCGCTGATTCTGTTGGGTCTGTTCGCACGCCAGATGAAAACGACCGCACTGGATGCTTCCGCGATTTGCTTCATCGTCGGCATCCTGTTGTTCAGTGGCAGCTTGTATGCACTCTGCCTCAGTGGCGTTCGCGTGCTGGGTGCAATAACCCCAATCGGCGGCCTGCTATTTCTGGTCGGCTGGGCCTGTTTTGCTTACGGGTTGTTTCGCACTGGAGCCTGATTGATCGGCCTGCGGTTCGGGAATCGCAAGCCGCTGGGCAATACAAGCCAGCGCATCCAGATTGAACGGCAGCGCAAAGTGGCTGGCGCTGACCTGCAGATTCTCCGTATTCTCCGCCGGCTCCTCCAGACAGGCTTGCCAGGCGACGACGCCATCCGTCCTTGAATAAATTGCCGTACACGGCACCGGCGGTGCGATCTTGCGCCGATTGAACCCTTCCAGGTCCTCGTTCACCGGTTTGCCGCGGTTGGCCAGCCGGAACAGCGGCATCATGTTGTTGGCCGCCGGGTGCCCGTTGATGGGACTGCCCAGGCTGATCACACGCCGCACCAGTTGCGGATTGGCGCGCGCCATTTCACGCGCGAACACGCCGCCCAAGCTCCAGCCGATCAGACTCACGGCACTGGCGTGCCGTTCGTTCAGCGCACGCAACCGGATAACCAGGTTATGTCGAATCTCCCGTCGCATCCCCAGGTTCACGCCTTCCCCCCAGCCGTAAGTGGCATAGCCCAAACGGTCAATCGCCCTGGCCAGCGGTTTGAGCGCCACGTCACTGACGCCAAAGCCGGGAATCAGCATGACCGCGTGGCCATCGCCGGGCGGCAAATCCTTTTGGCGAGACGCCCGCATCAGGAAACGGACGAACTCAAATGGCGCACGCGCCTCAGACAGCATCAAGCGGGCAGACGGCGCACTGAGGTCGGGGTAATCGGAGGCGTGATTCATGGCGCAGAAAACGGGAAGCGGCGGAAAAACCTGACGCAGAGGCGGTGGCCAGGCCGTTTTCGAAGTTTAACGCCGATCCCCAGTGCCGAGTGCGCGCTTTTTCAAGGAAATGGCTTCTTGCTCATCAGGGTCCTGGCCAATCAGCAGCGATCGCGAGCTGACTCGCCAGATCAGGAAACTTTCTTGCGCCTTAGCACTCTAAGCCCGCGACTGCTAAAATCAGCAACAATCGATTCAGGGGGCATGAAATGTCAACATCCACTGCGTTAAGTCTTCGTCCGGGTACCACGCTGGTGCCCTTGGCTGGAAGCCTGGACGCCTATATCCAGTCGGTCGGGCAGATTCCGGTCATGGAACCCGAAGAGGAAGCCCGGCTGGGCCGCATGCTGCGCCAGGACGGTGATCTGGACGCCGCCCAAACGCTGGTACTTTCCAATCTGCGTTTCGTGGTGCACATCGCCCGCGGTTACATGGGTTACGGCCTGCAGCTGGCGGACTTGATTCAGGAAGGCAACGTCGGCCTGATGAAGGCGGTGAAGCGCTTCGACCCGGAGGTTGGCGTTCGCCTGATTTCGTTCGCGGTGCACTGGATCAAGGCGGAAATTCACGAATTCGTGCTGCGCAACTGGCGCATCGTCAAGATCGCCACCACCAAGGCGCAACGCAAGCTGTTCTTCAACCTGCGTTCGCAAAAGAAACGCCTGGGTTGGATGAATCAGGCCGAAGTCGAAGCGGTTGCCGAAGATTTGAATGTTTCGCCGGCAGATGTGATGCAGATGGAGGCCCGCCTCAGCGGTCAGGACGTTTCCTTCGCCGCCTCGCCGGACGATGAATCCGAAACCTATGCGCCGGAGGACTATCTGGCCACCGAAGACGGCAGCTTCGAAGCCATCGAAAATGCCGGTTGGGAAGAGCGACGCGAAAACGCCATGCGCGGCGCGCTTGCCACCCTGGATGATCGTGCGCGCGACATCCTGATGCGTCGCTGGCTGGCTGATGGTGAAAAAGCCGGCCTGCAACAACTGGGCGACGAGTACGGCGTCTCCGCCGAACGCATTCGTCAGATCGAATCCGCCGCCATGAAGAAGCTGCGCAAAGCGATTGAGGCCGCCGAGGCCTAATACCTGAAAGCCCTCTCCCCCTTGAGGGAGAGGATTGGGTGAGGGGGGGGGGTTATAGTGCGACGCGCCCCTCACTTCCGCCGCTCGATGATGAGCTCATCACCCTGCTGGCTGAAATCAACATGGCGCAGAAAGCTCATGCCCAGCAACACCGCGTCGCCGCCCATGTCCGGCACAACCAGCGCCGGCACGTTGCGCATCTGAATACCGCCCAGCGTCACCTGGTCAATCCGCGTTTGATAACCGCTTGAACGCCCGCCGGCCGTCGCGACCATCACCCGCGCGCCACGGGTCAGATTGGCACGCCGCGCAATGTGCTCCGGCACCGCAACGCTATCCGCGCCGGTATCCACCAGCAGGTTCACCGATACCTCATTGATACGACCGGGCGCCACATAACGGCCAGCCACATTCCGCGTGAGACTGACACGGGCGGGACCATCGGTGCCGACCACCAGGGTGCGATTGGGCTCATGACGGCGTTTGATCACACCGTCAAAGAAAAACGTCATCAAGGCGAGCAGGCCAATAAAGACCGCAATCACCGGCATCATGGATTTCATGGCGTAAACAAGAGCCGATCACCGCGGCTGATTTGAGCATCTGCGCTAATCTTAGCCTGCGCTCACCTGGCGCGAGTCCGGTTTCCCTCCATGCCCATTCGTAACGCGCCCGCTGAGCTGCCAACCACGCTGCGATTCCTGTCCAGCCGCCTCGCACGCCGCCTGCGGGGCGAAAAACTGCTGAAAAACGAACCCTGTTTGCGACAACAGGTGGAACAGCTCGTGCCAGCGCTGAGTGATCATCTGGCCGGCCATCAATGGATGCGCATCCCGGCCAACGCCCAAGACTGGATGGATAGCGGCATTGAACTGAAAACGGGGGAAAGCTTCAGTCTGATTTGCGGCGGATCGATTCGACTGTCTGAACGGCTGGATGTTGGACTGCACGCGCAATCCGCGCTGTGGTACCGGGTCGGTGACGAAGGCCTGGCACGCGTCCCCTCGAACCGCTCGACCTTTACCGCGCAACAAAGCGGATTACTGAAGCTGCTGGCCCGTTTCCCAGGAGATTTTCTGGATCAGTCCGGCGCGGCAGACCCCGATCAACCCAAGCCCAAACTGTCTGGCGAACTGGAAGTGCTGATTCTGCGTTGGAAAGAAAACGCCACCGAAGCCGGATTGAAAGCCGCCGCCGACATGGCGCCTGATGTATTTGCGCAAGCTTTGGAACGATTGCAGCAACCCAAAACGCCACCGCAGGGCTGGAAGTATTTCTGGCGTATTGGCGAGGCTGAAATCTATCAACCGGGCACCGACGATGGCGAATCCAAAGACGGACAAATCTGCTGCAACACCCACGCCGACGTCGGCATCGCCCAATACCCGGTGGACATCGCCATTGACGACAGCACCCGTCTGGAATGGTCCTGGCTGGTCAAACAGTTGCCGTCGAAAATCGCCGAGCACACCCAGCCGACGCACGACTATCTGTCCATCGCCATCGAATTCGACAACGGCCTGGACCTGACCTATATGTGGAGCGTCTCGCTGCCGGTGGGCACCATCTTTCAATGCCCCCTGCCGTGGTGGGATCAGCGCGAAACCCATTGGGTCATTCGCAGCGGCACCCAGGAACTGGGCCAATGGCTGGACGAATCACGCCCGGTTGCCGATGACTATCGCGCCGCCATTGGCGATGAGGTTCCCGAGCGGGTGGTTGCCGTCTGGCTCATCGCCAACAGCGCGTTTCAGCGCGGGACTGGCGAATGCGTCTATTCCAAGATTCGATTATCCAACCGGGATAAACAAACCGGAATCGGCGCCTGAAGCCCGAGATCCCCACCCCCTACTCAGCTCCGTTTGAGGCGGCGCCGGCACTGGCGATCGCATAAACGGCTGACGGATAAAACGTCCGCTGCAACAACTGATCGGGCGTACCCTACTGAAACCTTTGGAACATTGCAGCGTGATGCTGACGGCTATGTGAGCAGCCGAGTACTTGGATGGAATTGCCGCGGATGCGATACCAGACGAGATAAGGGAAGCGGTGCACCGGCGCCCGCCGGACGTTTCGATATGCCTGGACGTAAATGAACGGCGTTTGTTCAAGCCGGTGAAGTATCGAAAACACCTCGGCTCGAAACTCGGCGCCCAAGCCGTGACGTTGCTCGTTGTACCAGCCCTCGGCTTCCCGGATATCCGCTTCGGCCGCTCGGCGGACGCGGACATTGAAACTCAATGGTCCTGGCGCTCGAGGCGCGAGACGACCTCCGACAATGGGGACTCAGCATCAGGGTAAGCGTCCGCATCCGTCAACCGAGCGTCCAGCATCTGCTTCTCAGCGTCAGTAATGGGAAGATCGGCGTGCGACAAGGAATCCCAGACGACGCCGATGAGTTCCAACCGCTCAGCTTGGCTGAGTTCGTTGATTTTCGCGAGTAGAGTCGGGTCGATCATGTCCTACAGCATATCGCAATCATTCGGGCGCGCCCAACGCGCCGCTAATGGTGACCCGTACCAATCACGAAACGGCAACGACGCCGTGGGCATCGAAAGACTATGAAGCACAGTTGAACTGCCGATTGCTACGGATAACTGAATGTAATTGCGTTTGGACTCAGCCTACCTTCTCCCTAATCTGCTTGGCGTGAAGTGATCCTCATCAAATGTCACTGTCCCGTCATAGGGCTGGTCATCAGCGGTTGCCGTTGCAGTCATGAAATAACGCCCAGCTGACAAATCGTAAATCACTTCCGGCTGCGTTGCGTGCAGTAAGAGGTTGTAATAGGTCACCAAGTGGCCTTCCTGAAAGTTTGCGAGTGCGTTTGCCGTGTTGTAGTTATCCACCGCAACAACGTTCCAGGTATCTTCATCGATGTAGTAACGCTTTCGCGGGAAGAAATGAGAAACGCCGGCTTTCACGTGAGCGTCAACAACCCAAACCCTGTGCAACTCGTAGCGCGCGAGTTGTTGATTGAGATGCTTGGTGCCGACAAGATCCGCGACCGTTCTGGAACTACCCCCCAGACCATTTGCGTTGTAAGGCACGTAAATTTCCCGCTTGCCAACCAACGTCCAATCAAACCGATCCAGCGCACCGCTGAACATGTCCAGTTGGTCGACACGCTGCCGGCCATCAGTCCCTTCTGCCGGATCATCATGGGAATAACTCGGTGTTCGTCTGACTCGACGCAGAGCAGGGCTGTAAATCCATGCACTTCTGGCGGTGGAAGTCCCTGCAAATTCGTGGATCAGAAACGCCTGCCCGGCGTTCTGAGGGGGAGCAAGCACTTCATTGATCATTTGCCAGAGTTGGGCGCCATCTCTGAGTTCTACCGGCGGGTTATTGCCTGAGGTCGCGTATTCAGATCTCAGTTCCTGCAGCACGCTTCTCAGTGCGAAAGAACCATCTGATTCGACAATCGCTTCACTGAACTGACGCGCGACCTCATCGCCTCGATACTTAACCCGATGATTCCAAATAATCTGCGCGCCGTTGCTGGGATTGGGGAATGGAAAGCCTGAAAACGCGCCGGAGGGCTCATCATCCCCGGCCAGCGATGCGCGCCCTGCATTGGCCTGCGTTTCGTTCAAAATGAACTGCGGAAACGTTGCCCGACGATGTGAGGGATAAACCCGCATCTCGTAAGTGGAAGGATATGCCTGCAACAAGGCCTTGTGTCCTTCCGTCAGCTTGTCCGCATAGGTGGACATATTGGAAGCGGTAATGGTGAATAGCGGCGCTTCTCCATCAATGGCGGGGTTGTTGGGATAAACCCCGGATGGCGCGCCACGCTGACCCTCCGGCGTCCAGGCAGGAATGCTGCCGTCGGCGTTGCCGGCGCGGATTGCACCGACCGGGGTTTGGGTGCCACTAACCTGGCAGGCGTCGCCGACGCCGTCACCGTCGCTATCGGCCTGGCCCGGGTTCGAAACATTCGGGCAGTTGTCAGATGTGTCGGGCACGCCGTCGCCATCCGTATCCGCTGGCGGCGCGGAATCACAAGCATCGCCAACTCCATCACCGTCGGAATCCGCTTGACTGGGGTTGGAGACATTGGGGCAGTTGTCAGTCGCATCGGGCACGCCGTCGCCATCCGTATCCGCTGGCGGCGCGGAATCACAGGCATCGCCAACTCCATCACCATCTGAATCCACCTGACTGGGGTTGGAGACATTGGGGCAGTTGTCAGTCGCATCGGGCACGCCGTCGCCGTCCGAGTCAGTCGGCTGCGGAGCGCCTTCACAGGCGTCGCCGATGCCGTCCCCATCGCTATCGATCTGCCCCGGATTGGCGTCGTTCGGGCAGTTGTCCGACGCATCAGGTACACCGTCGCCGTCAGAATCAACCCGGGGGGGGGGGAGGTGGCGGATCGGTATCCGGCGGGTCGTCGGGCGGCGTACCCGGAGGGACGGGCAGATCATCAAACGGCGAATCTGCCGCGCAGGCGATTCCGCTGGCGGCCTGGCCGATAATCAGTTCTCCAAGGTTGCCGAGCAAGAGCGTTACTCGCACACCGTTAACGGTAATCCCGGCAAAATTATCTCCGGCGACCGGAATACGTTCCTCAATCACCACCTCCGCAACACCGGGAATGGTGATCGGTGTATTCGGCAACAGCTCGATGGGAACCGATCCCGGCGTCAGGCGAAGTTCGGCAACGTCGGTCCCGATATCTCCTTGCGCAAGAAATCCAACATCGTTATTCGCAATGGTATCCGCACGGGCGTCAACCGCGCCGATCGACAACACCGCCCCACCATCGAATGCGATGTCAATCGAAGCCAGCGACGCCTGCCCCGTCGCGGAAATCGTGCCTGTTGCGTCATCGACCCCGCCTGTTGCGGAGGCGTTGATTACACCCAAGGTCACCGTAAGCGGCCCCAATGGCAAATCCACCGGAATCGTACGCACGGAGCCGCCCGGAATATTGTTGTCCGGGTTTTGATCATTGATCAGGAAGTCACGGCGTGCAATTTCCAGGAGGCCGCTTCCGTTCAAGGACAGCAAACCGGTACCGCGCAATCCGATTCCGCGGCTGAATGCGATCAACGGGGAACTCAATGACCCGCCGATGGCGTCGAATGCATTGTTGAGGCTTTGCTCGTCCGTGGTGCTGAAGAAGTGATCATCCGGCGGCGGGCTGACCTGCATGCGGATGGTTTGCTCCTGACTGGTGCTGATATTGAAGCCAATCGCAAACACCTCAATACCCGCGGCCTTTGCGGCCGTGGACGCGGCATCGGCGTTGGAATCACCATCGGTCAGGAATACGATGACCTGGCGAACGCCCGGAGTTGCGTTATCCAGCAACAGCTGCGTCGCCGCCTCAAATGCCGGTGTGGAGTTGGTTCCACCACCGGAACTCAGTGCATTGATTGCCGAAGCGGTGCTGGCGTGATCGTTGTTCAGCGTCTTGTCCAATGTAGCGCCAGAGGAGAAGCTGATCAGCGCCGAACGATTACCGCTTCCAAGAAAGCCCAGCAGTCGATTGGCCGCGCTCTTGAACTGCTGCAAGGGCGTACCGCTGGTGCTGCCTGATCGGTCGATGATCAACGCCACGTCGGCGGCGCCGCCGCTGGTGCCACACAACAGCGTGTTCTGCCGCTCGCAGGCATCACCGATGCCATCGCCATCGGTATCCAGCTGATCCGCGTTAGGCACCGCCGGACAGTTATCGATTCCGTCGGGCACGCCATCACCGTCACCATCATTCGGGTTCATGACGTCACAAGCGTCGCCGATCCCGTCACCATCCGAATCCGCCTGTCCCGGATTTGGTGTATTCGGGCAGTTGTCGGTGGCATCTGAAATGCCGTCGCCGTCGGAATCGATCACGGTGTTGCCTTCACAGGCATCGCCAATGCCATCGCCATCGGTATCCAGCTGGTTCGGATTCGGCGTGTTGGGGCAATTGTCCTGGAAGTTGGGCACCCCGTCGCCATCAGTATCCGGCGCGGGGGTTGCGTCGCAAGCATTGCCAACGCCATCTCCGTCCGCATCCAGCTGGTTGGGGTTGAAGTTGCTGGGACAGTTGTCACAAACGTTGCCGCGACCATCTCCGTCTCCGTCCAGCTGATCCGCGTTAGCAACGCTGGGGCAGTTGTCGCCCTCATTCGGGACACCGTCTCCATCCACATCTGAGCTGGGGGTGGGATCGCAAACATCGCCAATACCATCACCGTCCGAATCCGCCTGATTCGGGTTGAAGATAAAGCGGCAGTTGTCGATGGCGTCGGGCACGCCGTCACCGTCGCCGTCCGGCGCGCCGGAGGGTTCGCAGGCGTCCCCCACACCGTCACCGTCTGAATCCTGCTGCTCGGGGTTGGGAACCGACGGGCAGTTGTCGGAGCCTTCCGGCACGCCATCACCGTCGCCGTCCGGCAGATCACAGGCGTCGCCGATGCCGTCACCATCGCTATCGGCCTGAGTCGGATTGGGGTTGGCCGGGCAATTGTCCAGCGCATTGGGCACGCCGTCGTTGTCTGCGTCGGCGCTGTTGTCGACCGAATCACAGAAGTCGCCAAAGCCGTCGCCGTCGGTGTCGGTCTGATCAGGATTGGCAACCGTGGGGCAGTTGTCGATGGAATCGCCAATGCCATCGCCGTCGCTATCTGCGTCAGTGATGCCATCGTCACCCGGCTGGGTGAGCAGAATCGGGCGCGCGACTTCATCGCAATCCTCCGAATCATCAAGTGAACACACCTGATAAATCAGAAATCCGGTGACCGGCGTGCCGCCCTGCGCATCGATGAATGCGGAAAGATCAATGACGGTGCCAACCTTGGCACGAGCCGCCGAGGAGGCCGAAACACCTGAGCCACATTGCATGGCCGGCGTGGTGAAAAATGCACAAGCCAACGCCGCCTGCGCGCCACATTCGCTGCTTTGAACGCTGGAAGTGCAAGTCCGCGTGTATAGCTCCAGATCGCCCGGGTCGGTCAAATCATCCAGGCTCAGAAACAAGCTGGCGAGATAGGGATCATTGCCAGAAACGTTCGAGAATACAGAGAACTGGCCCTGGCGTTGCCCGGCGTCAATGCGCGCGGCATTGGCGTCGCTGCCAGCCACCACATTGGTTCCAAGCACGGTGACATCACCCAGACGCGGCGGACTGGTGATGGGGTCCAGGCCCGAATCACCCGGATTCTGTGATCCCGGCGGCGCAGACGTTTGGCCATTGCCGCCGTTTTGACAACCCACCAGCAACAACGCCGAAAACAGCGCAAAAATAATTCCAGAACGCATTTTGATCCCCCGAACGCCGCGTTTGTATGGTCTACAGTGCCAACTATGCCAAATTTAGCGCAATTCGGATATGACACTCTAGTCAGATTCCACTTGAAAAATTGCGCGATATAGCCTTGTTTTGCGGGAAATTCTGATCCAGGTGGCGGGCGCGGCCCGCCGTATTCGGTTGGGGAAACAAACCTCGGGTGGCGGACGCGGCCCGCCCAACAGGCTGTGGCGAACGCAGATGTTGAGGAGATTGCTTCATCTTCGATTCGCAATGACGAGTTCTTTGTCGCCACGAAGCGCGGGTGCGGGAGTCGGCGCTGGCACGCGCCGACGCGCAACGCAGTCACGGGCGATGAGGCTTGGCCAGGTACTCCTGCGACTGAATCTCCTGTAAACGAGCAAGCGTGCGCCGACGACACGGTGTCGCGAAGCGCGGGTGCGGGAGTCGGCGCTGGCACGCGCCGACGCGCAACGCAGTCACGGGCGATGAGGCTTGGCCAGGTACTCCTGCGACTGCATTTCCTGTAAACGAGCAAGCGTGCGCCGACGACACGGTGTCGCGAAGCGCGGGTGCGGGAGTCGGCGCTGGCACGCGGCGACGCACAATGCAATCACGGGCGGTGAGGCTTGGCCAGGTATTCGTGCGACTGCATTTCCTGTAAACGAGCAAGCGTGCGCCGACGACACGGTGTCGCGAAGCGCGGGTGCGGGAGTCGGCGCTGGCACGCGGCGACGCACAATGCAATCACGGGCGGTGAGGCTTGGCCAGGTATTCGTGCGACTGCATTTCCTGTAAACGAGCAAGCGTGCGCCGACGACACGGTGTCGCGAAGCGCGGGTGCGGGAGTCGGCGCTGGCACGCGGCGACGCACAATGCAATCACGGGCGGTGAGGCTTGGCCAGGTATTCGTGCGACTGCATTTCCTGCAGGCGAGACAGCGTGCGCCGAAACTCAAACGTCAGCCGTGAACCGGCGTACAAGTCCTGTTGCGGCACCGCAGCGGTCAACAACAGGTTGACGCCGCGATCGTAGAATTCGTCCACCAGATTGATGAACCGACGCGCCGGATCTTCTTTTTCGCGCGTCAGTTGCGGGATGCCGGATACCAGCACGGTCTGATGTTCGCGCGCCAGCTCAATGTAGTCTGCCGCCGAACGCGGGGTTTCACACAATTCGCGGAAATCGAACCAGGCCACGCCGTCGGCCAGGCGCAGGCAGTGCATCTTGCGGTGATTGATCGTCAGCGCTACATCGTGGTGCCCGGCCTCCGGCGCAATGTCCGCAAATGCAACCTCCAGCTTTTCCATCGCCTCGGCGTCGCTTGGGTGGTGGTAAAGCTCGGCGCGCGTCAGGGCGCGAAGGCGATAGTCCGTTCCGCCGTCGACGTTGATTACGCTGAGGTTTTGCTTTAGCCGCTCAATGGCCGGCAGGAAATTCTGTCGCTGCAAGCCATCGCGGTAGAGCTGATCCGGCGCGCAGTTGCTGGTGGCAATCAGGGTCAGACCTTCCGCGAACAGCGCCTCGAACAAGCGCCCCAGAATCATGGCATCGGCAATGTCCGAGACGTAGAACTCGTCAAAGCACAACACACGGATCTCGGTCGAAATGTCAGCCGCCACCAGCTTCAAGGGATCAGTCTCATCCGGATAGGCGCCTCGGCGCTCGTGCACCTCCAGCATGAAACGATGAAAATGCGTGCGCAGCTTTCGACCGTCCGGCAGTGCCTCGTAAAACGCGTCCATGATGTGGGTCTTGCCGCGACCTACACCGCCCCAAAGATATAGCCCCTTTACCGGCGGATAAACCAGCCGCTTGCGCGCAAAGCGCTTCTTGGGCGGTTTTGCGAGCAACTGCTGGTAAATTCGCTCAAGTGCGTCGACCGCAGCCGATTGCGAAGCATCGGCAACAAAGCCTGCCCGCTGCAAATCGGCCTCGTAGCGTTGGCGAGGCGTGTTTCGGCTCAATGTCCGGCCTCACTCAAAATTGCGCATGTCTGCTGCATCGTCGATCAGGTGTAATTTGTCTCAGTCCATTGCGGCGCCATCCCGAACATTATGAGTCAGGCCAGCAATTCCCCTGCAAGCGAGTTGGCGCCGGCGGCCAGCCAGGAGGATGCCGCAAGCATCGAGCGCATGCTGGATGCACTGTGGCTGGAGCGTGGGCTGTCAAAGAACACCCTGGCAGCGTATCGCTCTGACTTGAGGCTGTTCAGCCGTTGGCTCGGGCCGCAAGACATCGCGCTGGCAGACGCCAGTGCAATCGACATTCAGCAATATCTGGCTTATCGCGGTCGCGCCGCAGATGCGGACGATGCCAGGCCCTTCGGCGCGCGATCCCAAGCGCGATTGCTCGCCAGTCTGCGCCGCCAGTATCGCTTTCTGGTGCGCGACGGCTATCGTGAGGACGACCCGACCGCACGCATCAGCAGTCCGCGATTGCCGCGTGGCCTGCCCAAGACGCTACCGGCAGAACAAGTGGACGCCTTGCTGGCCGCTCCCGATCAAAAAACGCCGCTGGGGCTTCGCGATGCCGGCATGCTGGAACTGCTTTACGCCAGCGGCTTGCGCGTCAGCGAGCTGGTTCAGCTGCAACGCCATCAACTCGACCTGGAACGCGGTCTGGTGCAGCTCATCGGCAAGGGCGACAAGGAACGCCTGGTGCCGATGGGCGAACCGGCGCAGGACATGATCCGCCGCTACCTTGAACACTCGCGCCCGCTGTTGGTCGGCGGACGCACCAGCGAAGCGGTGTTCGTCTCGCGCCGCGGCGGCCCCATGACGCGGCAGAATTTCTGGCTCAATATCCGCCGCCATGCGCGTGCCGCCGGGATCCAGCAGGATATTTCGCCGCACGTCTTGCGTCATGCCTTCGCCACGCACCTGTTGGATCACGGCGCTGACTTGCGCGTGGTGCAAAGCCTGCTGGGACACAGCGACCTGTCAACCACGCAAATCTATACACACGTTACGCGGGTTCGGCTGCGCGCCCTGCACGCCCAGCACCACCCCCGTGCTTGAACCACGGCCTGCATCCGCGGTCGGTAGAATCCACGGTTTCGCCTTCAAAGGTTCTCTTACATGCGCTTGCTTGCCCTTTCCCTGATCGCCACGGCCATGGTTGCATGCGCCCCGCCCTATCCGGGCGAATCGCAGGCGGAAAACCAAACCCCGCCGCCGGTCGAAATCGTGACGGCTGACCCCAACGACCTGCAGAGCCTGCGCATTGCCCTGGCAGAACGCCTGCCGGGGACCAAGCTGGACGCCGTGCGCCCCACACCGATCGACGGGCTGTTTGAAGTCCAGTCCGGGATGAGTTTCGGCTACGTCTCAGCCGACGGGCGTTATCTGATCCAGGGCGACATGAATGACCTGATCAGCAAACGCGGACTGACCGAGGATCGGCGCCGCACGGTGCGCGCCGACCTGATCAAAGGCATTGAAGATGATCAAGTCATTGAATTCGCGCCCAACAACGAAGCGCAGTTCAGCGTCACCGTGTTCACCGACATCGATTGCGGTTACTGCCGCAAGCTGCATCAACAAATCGCCGAGTACAACAACAGGGACATCGCGGTGCGCTACGTCTTCTTTCCACGCTCCGGGCCCAATACCCCGTCGTACCACAAAGCCGAACGCGTCTGGTGCGCCGAGGATCAGCGTGCCGCGATGACCCAGGCCAAGACCACCGGCGACTACAAAGGTGAAAAATCCTGCCAAACCCCGGTGATGGATCATCTGCGATTGGCCAGAGCCCTGGGTCTGCGGGGAACACCGGCGATTCTGTTGCAGGACGGCGAGCTCGTTCCCGGCTATCACCCGCCGGATCAACTGCTGCAACTGTTGGTTGAGCACAGCGCCCTTCCCGGTTGAGCGGCGAACCCGTGTTGCCACGGACGGCATCAATGCGCCTGGCTCTGGCCCTGGCGCTGGCTGCCCTGTGCACCCCGGCAACCGCATCCGAAACCGACAAGGATCTGGAAAAGCTGCGCCAGACCCTGGCCGAGCGCTTGCCGGAAATTCCAAAACAGAACATTCAGCCAAGTCCGGCGCCCGGCCTGTACGAGGTGCGCCGTGGCCACCATTACGGTTACGTTTCCGATGACGGCAATTTTCTGATCATTGGCGACCTGGTGGACCTGCGCAGTGGTGAGCGCATCAGCCAAGTGCGGCGCCGCAAGATGCGCCTGGAGGCAATGCAGAAACTCAGTGACACCGCCATTGGCTTCGCGCCCGAAGACGGCCAGGTGAAACACGTGGTGTATGTCATCGTCGATATCGACTGTCATTATTGCCGGCGCCTGCATCAAGAAATTCCGGAAATGAACGAACGCGGCATCGAGCTGCGTTACATCGCCTACCCGCGAAGCGGCCCCGGATCGGAAAGTTTCATCAAGGCACAGCAAGCCTGGTGCTCGGATGATCCCGGCAAGGCCATTGATCAACTCATGCGCAAAGGCAAGATCAAGGCGGACGCCCAAAGCTGTGACGACCCGGTGCAAACCCATTGGGAAGTGGCCGGCGACGCGGGATTGAACGAGACCCCCTTGATTATCTACCCCGACGGCAGTTTGTTCCGTGGATATATCCAAGCCGAAGGACTGTTCGCGCGTCTGCAAGCCTTGAAAGCGCCGATGTGATCCGCCGCCACCTTTGCCGACGAATACTCGCCGTGCCTTCGAAGGTGGCTGGCCGGTGTTCGCACAACATTGGTTTCCGCTGCGGATTCGGGTTTTCGCGGCAACGACGTATTACTGCGGTTTGATCCGGGCAGACGCGGCAGATTGCTTCAGCCGGCGCAAGGCTTGCGTCCGCTGCTGTGGAGAGCGCTTGCCCAGCGCTTTGGCCGCCGCATGAAACCGTGGCCATTGATGGCCGCTATCCTGAAATAATCGTTCGAACGACTCGACCCAGCCATCGTACAACTCGAACGGCAACAGGCGGGCATTGTTCAGTGGCCGTTCGAACCAGAAGTCGTAGCGGGTGCTGCCGTTCCATTGCTGATCACGCCACCGCAGATAATCGCCCCGAAGCTGCCGGAAGACTTCCTGTTTGAAGTCGCGTTTCTCCGCCTTGCTCATCTGTGGGTTGTCCAACCCTTCGGACAAGCGATGACGCGCATCCAGAACCAGCGCCGCGAATTGCCGACGCTGTTTTCGGCGCAGACGAGCAGCGGCGTCGGAGCGCCCCTGCGCCGCCAGAAACTGTCGCAAGCCTTCCTGTTCGACAAAGCTGGCGAAAGATTCATTGAAGGCAGTATCGTTCCTCACGAACAGCTGCTGATGCGCCAATTCGTGAAACAGGGTAGCGATCAGCGCATCATCACCCCAATGCATCATGCTGCTGAGCAGTGGATCATCAAACCAGCCCAGGGTTGAATATGCCGGCACTCCGACCCAGTCCGCGTCATAACCCTGATCGCGCAGCGCGACAACCTGCTTGAGGGCATCCTGCTTCTGGTAATAACCGCGATACGCCAAACATCCGGCAATCGGAAAACAGGATTCCACCGCCTTCAGCGACAACTCCGGCGTCGCCAGCACATTCCACAAAACATAGGGACGGTCCAGCGCGGTGAATTGGCTGTAGCTTTGATTATCTGGAAGCGCGAGCTGATCCACCGCAAAACGGCGCGCGAGCTTCACCATTCTCAGGCGCTCTCGCAACTTTGCATCGCGCGACTCATCACCGATGATTTTGTCGATCGACTCACGCTTGGCCAATACTTGCACCTGCCCTTGCGCAAGCTGGGCGTAATACGCCAGCTGCGCGCATGCGCCCAGCATCGGCAAAAGTGCCAGAATCAGTATCGCCCTGAAGGCATCAGCGGTGCGGATTGGCATCGCAAGCCGGCCACGTCGCAAAACCGAGCAATGAGTTCAACACATCGCACCACGCATCTACAAAGTCTGATCGCAGAAGTGCAAGCTTGCCGGCTGTGCGAGAAACATTTGCCGCTGGGCCCACGGCCGGTGCTTCGTATTGGCCATGCCGCGGGCCTGCTGGTGATTGGTCAAGCGCCGGGCACCAAAGTTCATGCCTCGGGCGTCCCATGGGACGATGCCAGCGGAAAGCGTCTGCGGCAATGGTTGCAAATAAGCCCGGAGCGGTTCTATGACCGCGATCAGGTCGCCATCATGCCGATGGGTTTCTGTTACCCCGGAAAAGGTCGCGGCGGCGATTTACCACCGCGCCCGGAGTGCGCGCCAACCTGGCATGAGAAAATCAAGCAGCAGCTGCCCAATATCCGACTGACCTTGCTGATTGGCCAGTATGCGCAAAGCCATTATCTTGATACCGGCAAGCGTTCACTGACCGAGGTGGTCAAGGACTACCAGACGCATCTTGCGCAGGGCTATTTCCCGCTACCCCATCCCAGCCCCAGAAATACGCTGTGGCTCAAAAAACGGCCCTGGTTTGAAACCGAGGTGATCCCGGCCCTGCGCGCGGCAGTCAGCCGCGCGTTGAACCCACGCTGAGCGTTCTGCTGAGCAGCCTATTGTGTGCTGATTCCCGCGCGCTGGCCGCGCAAGACGTATTTCTGGATTTTTCCGGTGGCGGTCTTGGGCAATTCGTCCACGAAATGAAACGCCGTGGGCACTTTGAAATGGGCCAGGTTTTCGCGTGCGAAGCCGCGCAAGTCTTCGGCGCTGGCTTGCTTTCCCGGATGCAATACGACGAAAGCATTGGGTGACTCGCCCCATTTTTCGTGCGGCATGCCGACCACCGCAACCTCCAGAATCGCCTCGTGACGCAGCAATGCGCCTTCGACTTCGATGGAGGAAATATTTTCCCCACCGGAGATGATCACGTCCTTGAAGCGATCGCGGATTTCGATATAACCATCGGGGTGCACGACTGCGGCGTCTCCGGAATGGAAAACGCCGCCCGCGAAGGCTTTGGCGGTGGCTTCGGGATCGTTGTAATAACCTTTCATGACGACGTTGCCACGGGCAACGATTTCGCCCAGCGTCTGTCCATCCCAGGGCACCGGATTGAGATCATCGTCCACCACGCTCAGCTCGCCGGAAGTAATGAGTTCCACGCCCTGTCTGGCTTTGATCTGCGCCCGTTGTTGCAGAGACAGATCAGCGTGCGCGGCGCGCGGTTCGCAGATGGAGATGAACGGCGCGGTTTCGGTGAGGCCGTAAACCTGGGTGATCTCCCAACCCAGCTCGCCTTCCATGCGTTCGATAGTGGCGGCAGCCGGTGGCGCACCGGCGGTCAGAACCTTGACGCCACGGCGCACCACCTTGCGTTCCACTTCCGGGCCGTTGGCGATGGCGATCAACACCGTCGGCGCGGCGCACAGATGGGTAATCCGTTCGCGGTTGATCGCCTCGTAGATCAGCAGCGGCTCCACCTTTGGCAGACAGATGTGCGTTGCACCAACGCCGGTGATGATCCAGGTGAAAGTCCAGCCGTTGGCGTGAAACATCGGCAAGGTCCACAGGTAACGATCCGCCGGTGTCATGTGCCAGTGCACCAGGGTGCCCACCGCGTTCGCCCAGGCGTTGCGATGCGTGATCATCACCCCCTTGGGTTTGGAAGTGGTGCCGCTGGTGTAGTTGATGGCCAGCAAGTCGCCTTCGGCGATCTCCGGCCTTGGAAACGCCTCACCGGCCTGCGCAAGCAAGCTTTCGTAACTCAACCAACCTTGCTTTTCCCCGCCCAGCGCGACGAAATGCTCGACCGACTCGATCTGATCGCGCACGCTGTCTACCGCATCAAAGTAATCCGGGTGCACGCACAGCACCTTGGATCCACTGTGATTGGCCAGATAGACAAAATCATCGGCGGTCAAACGGTAGTTCATGGGAACGATCACGCCGCCCAACTGGGTGATGCCGTAGAACTGTTCCAGGTGTTCGTGCGTATTCGGCGCGATGGTACCGACCCGATCACCCTGGCCCACGCCCAGTTTGCTCAGCGCCGCCGACCAACGATCACAACGGGCGCCGAACTCGGAATAGGTCCAGCGCTGATCACCGTCGGCAACCGCTTCCTTTTCAGGGTAGAGCTTGCGTGCGCGACGAAAAAATTCCAGCGGGCTGAGGGCAACTTCCATCTCGTTCTCCTTGCTTTTTGCTCGTTTTGGGTTGGGCGCAGCGCGGATTCCGGCGCACGGAACAACGCTCAGAAATTGGGCGGAACCGGTGCATCACCGTAGCGCTGAATGCTGTCCAGAATCGCCTGTCTTGCATCCTGCGGGCCGTGCCAGCCCTTGATTTTCACCCACTTGTCGGATTCAAGGTCCTTGTAGTGATCGAAGAAATGGCTGATCTGATCGCGCGCCGGCGCGGGCAGCTCGCGAACGCTGTGGACCTGCGAATACAGCGGGCTGACGTGATCAGACGGCACCACCACCAGCTTTTCGTCGGTGCCGCTCTCGTCCTCCATTTCCAGCATGCCGATGGGGCGACAGTTGATGATACAGCCGGGCGTGAGCTGCATCGACATCATCACCAGCGCATCGATGGGGTCGCCATCACCACAAAGCGTATGCGGCACGTAACCGTAGTTGCAGGGGTAGCGCATCGGCGTGGTCAGCAGCCGGTCCACGAAAATCGCGCCAGAGACCTTGTCGACCTCGTATTTCACCGGCTCGCTGTTCATGGGAATTTCGATGACGACGTTGACGTCATCCGGCACCTGATTGCCGCTGGGAACCTGTTTTAGAGACATGAAAAGGGGTGATCCGTATATGCGGGGTGGGAGTATAGCCTTGGTCAAAAGTCTGACGGGATCAAAAAAAGGCCCCGCGAACGGGGCCTTTTCCGATCATTCGTCAGCGCCTTACAGCAGCGGCACCAACAGCAAGGCGACGATATTGGTCACCTTGATCAGCGGGTTGACGGCCGGGCCGGCGGTGTCCTTGTAGGGATCGCCGACGGTATCGCCGGTCACCGAAGCCTTGTGCGCCTCCGAGCCCTTGCCGCCATGATTGCCTTCCTCGATGTATTTCTTGGCGTTGTCCCAGGCGCCGCCGCCGGTGCACATGGAAATCGCCACGAACAGGCCGGTGACGATGGTGCCCATCAGCAAGCCGCCGAGCGCTGCCGGCCCCAGAATCAGGCCCACCAGAATCGGAATGCCCAACGGCAGCATGGAGGGAACGATCATCTCGCGAATCGCCGCCTTGGTCAGCAAATCCACCGCCTTGTCGTATTCAGGCTTGGTGGTGCCTTCCATGATGCCCTTGATTTCGCGGAACTGGCGGCGCACTTCCTCAACCACCGAACCCGCCGCACGACCCACGGCCTGCATCGCCAGGGCGCCAAACAGATACGGAATCATGCCGCCGATCAGCAAGCCAACCACCACGGCAGGATTGTCGATCGAGAAGTTGGCGTCGGTGCCGGTTTCCTGCAGCTTGTGCGCGTAATCGGCAAACAGCACCAGCGCCGCCAGACCGGCCGAGCCGATGGCGTAGCCCTTGGTCACGGCCTTGGTGGTGTTGCCCACTGCGTCCAAGGCGTCGGTGGTTTCGCGGATCGACGCGTCCATGCCGGACATTTCGGCAATACCGCCGGCGTTATCGGTGATCGGACCGTAGGCGTCCAGCGCCACGATCATGCCCGCCATCGACAACATGGAGGTGGCGGCGATGGCCAGACCATAAAGACCCGCCATTTCGTAGCAACCATAAATGGCCGCAACCACCACGATGACCGGCGCCGCGGTCGATTTCATGGAAACCGCCAGACCGGCAATCACATTGGTGCCGTCGCCGGTTTCTGAAGCCTTGGCCACGTCCTTGACCGGGCTGTATTCGGTGGAGGTGTAGTACTCGGTGATGACCACCATGGCGGCGGTCAATACCAAGCCCACCAAAGCGCAGTAGAACAACGGCATGCCAATACTGGCTTCGAACATTGAGGATGTGACGAAATAGAAACCCACCGCCGCCAGCGCACCAGAAATGGCCAGGCCTTTGTACAGCGCGTTCATGATTTTGCCGCCCTCGTTCACCTTGACGAAAAAGGTGCCAACGATGGAGGCAATGATGCTCACCGCACCCAGTACCAGCGGATAGATGGCGCCGGCCCAGCCGTAGGTGGCGAAAGAAATGCCCGCAATCAACATACAGGCGATCACGGTCACGGCGTAGGTTTCGAACAGGTCGGCAGCCATGCCGGCGCAGTCACCGACATTGTCACCCACGTTATCCGCAATCACCGCCGGGTTACGCGGATCATCTTCCGGAATCCCGGCCTCGACCTTGCCGACGATGTCGGCGCCGACGTCCGCACCCTTGGTGAAGATGCCGCCGCCCAGCCGCGCGAAGATGGAAATCAGCGAGGAGCCGAAGGCCAGGCCGATCATCGGCTTGAGCGCGGCGTTCAGGGTTTCGGCGCTGGGCTCGCCCTGCATCACCACCATGAAGTAGCCAGCAACGCCCAGCAAGCCCAGGCCGACCACCAGCATGCCGGTGATGGCGCCGCCCTTGAAGCTCACGTTCAGGGCTTCATTCAGGCTCACCGTGGCCGCCTGCGCGGTTCGAACGTTGGCGCGCACCGACACGAACATGCCGATAAATCCAGCCAGGCCGGACAACACCGCGCCGATGGCGAAACCAACCGCCGTCGCCCACCCCAACTGCGGAACGATGCCGATGACGACGAACAACACCGCACCGACAATTGCAATGGTGGTGTATTGACGACGCAGATAAGCACTGGCGCCTTCCTGCACGGCGGCCGCGATTTTCTGCATTGCGTCCGTGCCAGCCGGCATGCCGACAATCCACTTCGCAACCACAACACCGTAAACAATGGCGGCCAGTGCACAGGCCAGCGCCAACCAAAGACCATACTCCAAGAGCATTTCTCTATCCCCAAGCTATTGATATAAAAGGGGGTGACAGCCAGCGATGTCTCTTTGGCGGACCGTGCTCCCCCACTGAGCAGCGCCTTTTTTGGCGCAAAGCGGCGCAAATTCTAACAGGGCCGGCCGCTTGTTCATCCTGCTGCCTGTCGACGCAGTCGCCCACCAGGCGGGAAACGTCATCATCACAGTGGGTATGGAATCCGAAAATTGTTGCCGTCATCACGAGGAACATCGTGACGACGTGATCCCCTGCCCGGCAGGAGATTGCTTCGTCTTCGACGCGCAATGACGGAAAAACTTTCGCAACGGCGCCCGTCCTGCAAGCACACAGATCGAGCAGTATCTACTGAAACGCTAATCGATCGCGCATCGCTTCAAGGCATCGCCTCAGGGGTAAGGCGGCAAACGCCGCACCACCGGGGTGTTTTGCAAGCGCACATAGTCCGGCATGCCGTTGCGAAACGGCGGCGGATCCTCGCCGGCGATCAAGGGCGCCAGATAGCGGCGACAAGCCGGGGTGATGTGAAAGCCGCTGTCATCGATAAACGATGGCGGCATCTTTTTTTCCACGTTGGCGACCTGCTCCAAAGCGACCGATCCGACGCGCCACTGATAAGGTTCATCGCGTTGGCGATCAATGGTCACCATCACGCCGGATTCCCCGGCCAGCGCGCGCTCGACTGCAGCCGATCCCACCGCATAGGCCTGCTCCAGATCGGTTTTGGACGCCAGGTGACGCGCGGCGCGCATCAGATAATCGGCCACCGCGTAGTGATATTTGTAGCCCAGCTCGTTCTTGATGGTCTGCGCCAGCAGCGGCGCCAGGCCGCCCAACTGCCGATGACCGAAGGCATCGGTGCTACCCACCTCGGAAACGAATTTGCCGTTGGCGTTGCGCAGCCCCTCACTGGCCACAATGGCGCAATAACCGTAGTCACGCACGCTGCGATCGACCGCTGCAAGGAACCGCGCCTGGTCGTAGACGACTTCCGGAAACAGGATCACTTGCGGCGCGTCGCCGGCTGCGTCTGCCGCCAAACCGCCGGCGGCGGCGGTCCACCCGGCATGACGCCCCATCACTTCCAGAATGAAAACCTTGGTGGAGCTGCGCGCCATGCTGGCCAGATCCATCCCCGCCTCCCGAATGGACACGGCGGTGTATTTGGCCACCGAGCCGAAACCCGGACAGCAATCGGTGTGCGGTAGATCGTTGTCCATGGTCTTGGGGATATGAATGGCCTGAATCGGGTAGTTCATCCGTTGCGCCATCTGCGCAACCTTGAGGCAGGTATCCGCCGAGTCGCCGCCGCCGTTGTAGAAGAAGTAGCCGATGTCATGCGCCTTGAACACTTGAATGAGGCGCTCGTATTCGGCCGGGTTGTCATCCACCGAGCCGAGCTTGTGACGACAGGAGCCGAACGCCCCGCCCGGCATTCGTCCCAGCGCGGCGATGTTCTTCGCCGGCTCCAGGCTGGTGTCGATCAGATCCTCCGCCAGCACACCAACAATGCCGTCGCGCCCGGCCAACAGCTTGCCGATCCGTTGTGGATAGCCACGTGCGCGCTCAATCACCCCCTGGGCCGAAGCGTTGATCACGGCGGTCACGCCGCCGGATTGTGCGTAGAGTGCGTTGCGCGCCACGGTTGGCTATTCCTTTGAAACGATGTGATCAGTGTACGTTCTGCCCTGCGTTGACGCCGACGCGGCTCGCCGTTACCGTCTGCCGTCCTTTTGGGCGCAGCGGCCGGCCGTTGAGCAGCGCCGTTGCCGCCGTTTTAATGAGACAGGATAGATCCAGAACATGAGAATCATATTGCTTGGCGCACCCGGCTCGGGCAAAGGCACGCAGGGAGAGAAGTTGGTGCAACGCTATGGCATCCCCAAGGTGTCCACCGGTGATGCGCTGCGTGCTGCGGTCAAGGCCGGTACCGAGCTGGGCCAGAAAGCCAAGGCCGCCATGGACGCCGGCGAACTGGTGGCGGACGAAATCGTCATCGGCATCGTCAAGGAGCGCCTGACGCAAGCCGACGCCGCCAAGGGCTACATTCTCGACGGCTTTCCGCGTAACAAGGCGCAGGCCGAAGTGCTGGACGGCTTGCTCAAGGATCTAGGCCAGCCGGCGATCGAGAAAGCGGTGCACCTGCACGTGCACGACCATGAAATCGTACGGCGCCTGCTGGAACGGGCGGAAAAGGAAGGCCGGCAGGACGACAAGGAAGAAGTGATCCGTCATCGCATCGAGGTTTATAACGCCGAAACCAAGCCGCTGCTGGATTATTACGACCAGCAGGACAAGCTGGTGATGGTCGAAGGCATCGGCGATCTTGATGAGATCTTCAATCGCATCCAGAGCGTTCTGAACTAAGGCTGACGATCAGCGCTCGGCGAGCAGCGCGCGACCGGCCACTTCGGCGCGCCAGCCGCTGAGCAGCGGAATATCCGCTGCCGCGCCCTGGGTCGCCAGTCGTTCCAGGTCGGCACGATTGGCCAGCAGAGCAGACGGAACTTGCAGGCGGCCAGCGATCTCACGCAAGCCCTGACTCAGACGCTTGAAGCAGGCTTTGTGTTCTGCCTCCGGCAGACGCTCGCCGAGCAAAGGCTGCCGCGCCGCCGACGCATCAACCTGATTGATCAGCGCCAGCAATGCCTCGCCATGCTTGTGCAACGTAGCCGGCGGCAGCAGCGTCAGCGCTTGCAACTGCGCCATGTCCCGCGGCCTGCGCTCGGCCAGGCGATAGAGCACATCATCGGCCAGAATCCATTTGCGCGGCCGATCAGATGCCATCGCCCGGCGTTCGCGCCAGGTGGCCAGCGCCGCCGCCGTGTGTTGCGCCAGCGCGTCCAGCTTCGCCAGGCCTTTGAGCCGCTTCCATTCCTGTTCGGGATGCGCCTGGTAGCGTTCCGCCACGGCCTGTCGCTGCCCTTCCTGTTCGAGCCAGGGCAACCGCCCTTTGTCATGCAGACGCTGACGCAACTGCGGATACATCCTCGCCAGATAATCGACATCCGCCGCAGCGTAGGCCAGCTCCGGCGCCGATAGTGGCCGCCGGGCCCAATTGGTGCGAGATAGCGATTTATCCAGCTTCACGCCGCAAAGCTTTTCCACCAGCCCGGCGTAACCGAGCTGATCGCCCAGGCCCAACATGGCGGCGGCGGTCTGCGTATCGAACAGCGGCTTGGGACAACGCCCGAACAAGCGCACGAAGATTTCCAGATCCTGCGAGGCGGCGTGAAACAGCTTGATCAGGCCTGGCGAGTCCAACAGCGCCGACAGCGGGTTCAAGTCCGTAACCGCCAGCGCATCCACGCAGTACTGACGCTCAGCGTCTCCGAGTTGAATCAGACACAGCTGCGGGAAATAGGTCTGCTCGCGCACGAACTCGGTATCCACCGCGACGAATTCGCCGCCCAGCAATTGCGCCACGCAGGCCTGCAACTGGCTCGGAGTGCTGATGAGGATGGGTTGCGTCGACGTATTGGACTCGGAGGAGATAGACATTCGGCGAAGGACGGTTAACAGGCCCTACAATACCCATTCACGGATTTCCGCCCACACGCATGATTGGCAACGCCTTGCGACTGACCCTGCACATCCTGCTGTTCCGCGCAGGACCGCAGGATTTTCCGTTTGACCCGCTGTTGACCCGGTTCCTTTTGCCGTTCGGGGTGCTGGCCAATTACGCGGTGTTCGCCATGGTCCTGCCACCGGGGCTGGCGGTGGCGATGGCTGCGGCGATGATTGGCGGTGTCGCCATCGCCACACGGCTGATTCTGCGCGCGCGTCAGCTGGATGGGCGCTTCATGCAAACCTGGCACAGCCTGCTGGCCTGCACCGGCACGCTGACCCTGTTGCTGATTCCGCCGTTTGCGCAAATCGCGCCGGAATTTTCGCGGCTGGCGGAAAATCCGGAGCTGGCGGCGCAAAACAATCCGGTGCAGCTGCCGGCGGGGCCGTCGTTCATCATGAACATTCTCAATGTGTGGAACTTCGCCGTCACCGCGCATATTTATCGGCACGCGGCCAATGTGAATCTGTGGATCGGCGCGCTGCTGGCGCTGGTGGTGGCGATCAGCACCTTGATGTTCGTGGTGTTCTTCGGCTCGCTGGCCGGGGTATTGCTGGGCACGGGCTGAACCACCTCAACACTCAATGCACGTTCACATCCTGGGCATTTGCGGCACCTTCATGGGCGGCATTGCCGCCATTGCGCGTGAGGCCGGTCACCGCGTCACCGGCGCGGATGCCAACGCCTGGCCGCCGATGTCCACCCAGCTGGAACAGTTGGGCATTGCGGTGACGCGCGGCTTTGATCCGTCCCAGCTCGACCCGGCGCCCGATCTGGTGATCGTCGGCAACGTCGTCACGCGCGGCAATCCGGCGATGGAATACGTGCTGGACCACGGCCTGCCCTATACCTCCGGCCCGCAATGGCTGGCGGAAAACGTCTTGCTCCAGCGTCACGTGCTGGCAGTCGCCGGAACTCACGGCAAGACCACGACTGCATCGCTGCTGGCGTGGATTCTGCAGGACGCCGGACTGGAACCGGGATTCCTGATCGGCGGCGCGCCCTTGAATTTCGGCGTCTCCGCGCGCCTGGGCACCGGCGAGGCCTTCGTGATTGAGGCCGACGAATACGACACCGCTTTTTTCGACAAGCGCAGCAAGTTCATTCACTACCGCCCGCGCACGGTGATCTTGAACAATCTGGAGTTCGATCACGCCGACATCTTCGATGACCTGGCCGCCATTGAACGCCAGTTTCATCATCTGATCCGCACCGTCCCGGCCAGCGGACGGCTGATCGTCAACGGCCTGGATCAAAACCTGCCGCGCGTGCTGGCGCAGGGTTGCTGGACACCCGTGACGCGATTCAATGCCGAAGACGGCTGGTCCGCCCAGGCCACCGAGCAAGGCTTCCAATTGCAGCCAGACGGTCAACCTCCCATTGACGTGCGAACCGATTTGATGGGCGCGCACAATCGGTCCAACGCACTGGCGGCGATGGCGGCGGCGGCTGAACTGGGCGTGTCGGCCCAACAAAGCGCGGCGGCGCTGAGTCAGTTCCAAAATGTGCGACGGCGCCTGGAACCGCGAGGCGAAGAAGGCGGCGTGCGGGTGTTTGACGACTTTGCCCATCACCCCACCGCCGTGCGCGCCAGCATCAAAGCCCTGAGAGAACGGGCCAAGGGTCGGGTGCTGGCGGTGCTGGAGCCGCGTTCCAACACCATGCGCCTGGGCAGCATGAGTCATGAGCTGGCCGACAGCTTGAAAGGCGCTGATCTGGCTTTTGTTTACGCCCGCCCCGACCTGGCCTGGGACGCCAACGCCGCATTGGCGGGTTTGGGGGAAAAGCTTCAGCTGCGCCCATCCGTGGCGGCGACGATTGATGCCATCATCGCCCATGTCCAGGCTGGAGACGCGGTGCTGATCATGAGCAACGGCGATTTCGGCAACATTCATCAACGACTGCTGGAACGCTTGCGCGCCACAAGCCTGTGAGAACGCCGAAATGCCGGTTTGATTACGGTCGGGCTTGGCGTAAGCTCACAAGGCTGAACCATCGTCAGAGAAAAACCCCGGGGAGCGGGCGCTGTTTGCGCGGCACCACTTGGCCGATGCCGCTTCCCGCATCAACAAGGAGATCAAGGATGCGCACCAACACCCTGCGCCTGAAATGGCTTTCGCTCATCGGCCTGGTCAGCGTGCTGAGCGCTTGCGGCGGTGGCGGCCCGGTGTTTCCCGGCGCCTTGCAAGGTGACACCTTTGCGCTCACCAATTTGAATCGGCTGATCAGTTTCGACCGCGATGATCCGGGTCGCGTCTTGCGCAGCCAGTTCATCACCGGGCTCGACGCCAATGAAGCGGTATTGGGGATTGATATCCGCCCCAGCGACGGCCGCATCTACGGCCTCACCAGTCTTGGCCGTGTGGTGGTGCTGGACCCGGAAACCGCCGCCGGCGTGGTGGTCGCCAGCCTGAGCGCGGATGCCTCAGATAACAGCAATCCGTTTTCCGGCCTCAACGGTTTCCGTTTCGGCATTGATTTCAATCCGGTGCCGGATCGCATGCGCGTGGTTTCCAACAACGCGCAAAATCTGCGTATCAACGTGGATAACGGCGCCACCGTGACCGACGGCAGCCTGCGTCTGGGCAACCCGTTCGCCTTCAATGTCACCGCGGTGGCTTATTCCGACAACTTCAGCGCCACCTGCCGCACAACGACTTATTACCTGGACACGGGAAACGATCAGCTCCTGAGCAGCGGCGCGCCCAACGACGGTCTGCTTTCAAATGTGGGGCCGCTGGGCATTGACGCGCAGCTGGTCAACGGCTTCGAGATCTTCACCGGCGCCGATGGCAGTGATCAGGGCTTTGTCGCCTTAAGCGACGCCGACGACCGATCCACCCTGCACCGCGTCAATCTGCAAACCGGCGCTGCCACCGCGATCGGCGAAATCGGCACGGATGAATTTGAAATTGTCCTGAGCCTGGCGATGGCGCCCGCGGACATCGCGCCGAATCAAGCGCAGGGCGAGCTGATTGGCGTGAATGCCGACGGCGCCGTGGTGAGCTTCAACAGCGCCGCGCCCGGCAAGCTATGCACCCAGCAAAGCATCAGCGGCATCGGCACGGAAAACGTGGTGGGCATGGACCTGCGGCCGGCCAACGGCGATGTGCTGATCGTCACCGACGCCAGCCGCGTCTACACGCTGGATACCAGCAGCGGCGCCGCCAGCAATGCGCAAACGCTGAGCGAAACGCTCAACGGCAACCGCTTTGGCGTGGACTTCAACCCGGTGGCGGATCGCCTGCGCATCGTTTCCGACAGCGGCCAGAATCTGCGCGCGAACGTGGATGATGGCGCAACGGTGGTCGACAGCACACTATCCGGCGCTGTGGCCGGTGCCAGCGCCGCGGCTTACAGCAACAGCTTTGATGGCGCGGCGAACACCGCCTTGTTCGCCGTCAACACGCTGAGCGACCAATTGGTGCTGATCGGCGCCGATCCGTCCGGAACCGGCGCCTGCGGTGAGACGCCGGACGCGGACAACCCCAATTGCGGCATCAGCACGGCAGTCGGCAATCTGGGCCTTGATGTCTCCGCCACCAACGGCATGGAACTCATCGCCGGCGCCTCTTCCGCCTTGTTGGCGGCGCAGATCGATGGCGATGACGCATCGGTTCTGCTGGATGTCGATCTGGCCAGCGGTGCGGCCACGCCCACAAACGGCAGCATCGCCAATAGTCGTGTGGCTGGCGCGGCGCTGGTCGGTGTGGTGTCGCAACAAGCGCCGCCGGCGGCTTCGCTGTTCGGCGTCAACGCTGACGGCGATCTGTTGCAAATTGATCGCGCGGACCCAAGTGCGGTGACCACCGTCGGCAACATCAGCGGACTGGGCGATGGTGAAACTATTCTGGGCATCGATTTGCGCCCGTCCAGCGGAACGCTTTATTTGCTGACTGACGCCGAACGCCTGTACACGGTTGATCCACAGACTGCCGAGGCGCAGTTGGCGGCCAATCTGGCAGCGGATGCATCGGACAACACCGGCGAGCCGACACGTTACAACGGCCTGCAGGGCACGCGTTTCGGAGTGGATTTCAACCCGACCGGGCCGGTGGCCTTGCGCATCGTGTCTGATGGGCTTGACGGTGGCTCCACCGGCCAGAGCCTGCGCGTCGGCAATCCGGATTTCGGCAACACCTTCACCGATGGCCGCACCGGCTACGCGGACGACTTTTCCATCTCATCGGTGGCTTACAGCAACAACTTCGTCAGTGATGACGATATCGGCACTGACTTGTTCGGGCTGGATTTGGTCGGACAACGGCTGGTACAAATCCTGCCGCCCAACGACGGCGGGGTGATTGATCTGGCGCCGCTGGGCCTGGACGGTGTGATCGGCAGTTTCAGCGGCCTGGAAATCATCGCCGCCAACACCGCAGTCGCTGCCGTGACGGTAGACGGCGTCAGCAACCTGTATGCGGTCAACCTGGACGCAAGCCAGGCACTGAGCCTGATCGGCGCCATTGGCGACGGTAGCGGCGCCTTGCGCGCCCTGACCGCCGTCCCGGCGATGGACGCTCCCGCCGATGACAGCCTGCTCATCGGCTTGCGCGCGGACGGCACCCTGCTGCAATTCGCGCGCAACGCCCCGGACGCCATCACCGAAACCGCCATCACTGGCCTGGGCGACGGCGAAACCCTGCTCAGCATCGATTACCGTCCGGCGGACGCCCAGCTCTATGCGCTTTCCAGCAACGCACGCCTCTACACTCTGGCCGAAGACGGCAGCGCCACGGCGGTGGCTGAATTGATGCCGCCGGCCGGATCGGTCGAAGGTTTCGGCGGCCTCGACGGCAGCGCCTTCGCCATCGACTTCAACCCACGCGCCGACCGCTTGCGCATCATCAGCGACAGCGGACAAAACCTGCGTTCGGCGGTGGAAACCGTGCTGGATCTGGACGGCGTCACCGTCCTCACTGCGGCCGGCGATACGCTGCTGGACGGCGACCTGTCGCGCGTCGCGCCAGCACTGAGCGCCGCCGCCTACGCCAACAGCGTGCCGGGCGCCACGCAAACGACGTTATTCGTGATCGACGCCGCCAATCGGCCGCGCCTGGCGATGCAGAACGCCGCCACCGGCCTGCTCACGCCCATCGGCTTTGTGGACGCCGAACTCGACACCAATCAACCCATCAGTCTGGACATCGCCGGCAGCGGCACCGGTCTGGCCTTGATGAGCGCGGTGATCGCTGGTGAAGATCGCGCAAGCCTGTTTTCCGTCGACTTGGGCAGCGCAAGCACCGCCCGTATTGGCACCGGCCCCATCGGCGCGGCGGATTCGACGTCGGTACAAAGCATTGCCCTGCAACTGCAATAGGCCAGTCATGATCAATCCGGGTCGGACAACACTTGCCCGGCCGAGTCCAACCGATGAACCGGCATGCGCCGGCGGCGGCATTTGGCAAGGCGGCTGGCTCCCCGGCGCCGAATCAGGCGGCATCACGGCGCAACGGCGACCCCGGTGGCAGATCCGGGTCAGTCGATCAGCGCCGCCGCCTTGATTTGCGCCCACAGTTCCAGGCCCGGTCTCAGGTTCAAACTTCTGCAGGAACGTTGCGTCACGCGTGACAATAGCGCCGTGCCGCCCGCGTCGAGTCGCACCAACATCTGACCGGCCGGCTCGGTTGCGCCAATACCCACCACCTTGACCGGCACGCGGTTCAAGACACTGCTGGCCTGTGGCTGCTCCAGGCTCAGACTCACATCGCGGGCATGGATTTCGCAGCGCAAGCTTCGACCCACCGCTTCGGCGCGCATCGGCACCCACAGGATGCCACCGGAGAAACTCAGCTGCGTGAGATAATCCGAGGCATCGTGCGCCATGATTCTTGATTCAAAAACCACCGACGGATCCCTGGAGAAACTGGCCGCCAGATCAAGCCGGGGCAGAATGTCTTGAATCGGACCCTGCGCCTGTACGCGTCCGTCTCGGATCAGGACAAGATAATCGGCAATCCGGCGCATTTCTTCAATCGAATGGCTGACGTAAATTGTCGGCACCGATAATGTGTCGTGCAATTTATCCAGGTAAGGCAAAAACTCGGATTTTCGCGCCGCGTCCAGCGCCGAAAGCGGCTCATCGAACAGCAATAGTTCGGGGCCGGACAACAAGGCTCTGGCAATCGCCACACGTTGCTTCTCACCTCCGGAAAGCTGCTCGGGGCGGCGCTCCAGAAAACTCTCCAGGCCCAGCAAGCCGATGATTTCATCGTAGTTCACCGCGTCCGGCCGTTTGGCGCGACGCCATCCATATTCAAGATTTGCCCGCACGTTCATATGTGCAAACAAACTGGGCTCTTGCGGAACATAAGCAAGGCCGCGACGCTGCGGCTTGACGAAACGGCCGGCATCAGCGTCCTGCCACACGGTTTGATTCACGGATAAATAACCGCCCTCGATCCGCTCCAGTCCGGCAAAAGCCCGCAAACAAGTGGTTTTCCCGGAGCCAGAGGGGCCATATAACCCGGTGACGCCGGCGCCTGGTAATTCGAGGTTGACGTCGAGTTCGAACCCTTGCCGCTTGAGCTGCCAGTGCGCCCTGATCCGCTGATCCATCAAAAACTCCGCGCGCGCGGGTTCAGGCTATGGATGAGCAGCAACGAGAAAAAGCAGATGAGCAATAACAAGGCCGCAAGCCCATGCGCCTGCGCATAATCAAACGCTTCCACATGATCATAAATCTGCACGCTGACCACGCGGGTTTCTCCCGGAATATTTCCGCCTATCATCAGCACCACGCCGAACTCACCCAGCGTGTGAACAAAACCCAATACCGCCGCCGTCAGTACACCGGGCGCCGCCTGCGGCAAAATGATTGAGAAAAAGCGATCAACCGGCCCGGCACGCAGGGTTGCCGCCACCTCCAAAGGCAAACGGTCGATGGATGAAAACGCAACTTGCAAGGGCTGCACCACAAATGGCAGCGAGTAAATCATCGAGGCGATGACAAGCCCCTCGAAGCTGAACGCCAATAATCCGATCCCAAGGTCTTGAGTCAATTGACCGACGGGGGAATGCGGCCCCAAGGCGATCAGCAAGTAAAAACCGAGCACGGTGGGCGGCAATACCAAGGGGAGACTCACCAAACTGGCGACGATATTCCTGCCACGATTCCGGCCCTTGGCCAGCCACCACGCCAATGGAACGCACAGCAGCAGCAGCAAGGCAGTGACCACGGCAGCCAGCTTGACGCTGAGCCACAGGGCCAGCAGATCGGCAGCACTCAAACTCATGGAGTGGCCGCAGAAGCGCCCGCCGCAGATGCAGGTGGCGGCAACACCGGATAACAGGCCAGGTCCTCGCCGAACAGGATCGGACCACTGAAGGCTTTGCGGATCGCCGCCTGGGTTTGAGCTTCCTTGCCCAGGGCCCTTGTCATGCGGTGCGCCAACACCAGCTGATCCACCTTGGCCGCCGCCGCAATTTCGCCAATGCGCGATGGCGGCATGTGCAAAGTGCGCGCCACCCCGCTTACTCCTTCTGGCACGGCGTTGTGCGTCACCAGCATGTGGGCATTGCGCGCCAATATTTCCAGGTTATTTCCCTTGGCGGCGGTGTCGCCGCCGAAGGCCACGTGGACGCCGCCGATATCAACCCGCCACGCAACGGCGGGCACAATGCCGTGGCTGACCGAGCTGCCCCAAACCTGGACACGACGCTTGTCGTAAACCAGCTGCATCTCACCTTCTTCGGTTCGAACGTTTTGCGGCCTGAGTTGATAATTTCTCGTCTTTGCTTTTTTGTCTGAGGCCAGATAATCGTTGAGATAGGCAAACGCGCCATTGGCTGCGAATAACCGCTCGAGAAAATTCACGGTCGACGGAAACGGTCCACCCGCGTCCGGACCCAACACCGGCAGATCACGTTTGCGTTTTTGAAAATACGAGGCTTTCACCAGCGCGGGCAGGTCGCCGCTATGGTCCACGTGCAGATGGGTGAGCAGGATCAGCTCCAGATCCGAAACGCGCGCCCCGGACTCGCCAAAACGCAGCGCAGCGCCGCCGCCGATGTCCACCAGGACGCGCGGATCGCCGTCATGCCGAAGCAGATAGGAGGTCGAGGCGCGGTTGCCAGCCAACTCCGGCCCACTCGAACCCAATACCTGAAGCTCAACGCCCTCACCACGGCATTGACTGGCGTTAAGCCAGGGACTCATCAGGCACAGGCAGGCCAACATCAACAGCTGGCGGCCAAAACGCATCTCCCCCTCCCTTGGATGTTTCATGACGTCCGATGCTACTGCAACTGCGCTGGCACAGTCTCGAAGCCGTATTTTTGCAGCAGGTTCTGGCCTCTCGGCGAGCGCACCCAAGCCTGGAATTTTCGCGCTGACGCCAATGCCCTTGTGCGGCGCAAGATCACCATTCCCTGATCCAGGGGCGCGTACAGTTCCTGCGGCACCAGGCTGTAATGGCCCTGCCTGCGCAACAAGGGCAACATCGCCTGCGACAGGGCAATGATGCCGATGTTGGCGTTACCGGATTGAACGTATTGCGCCGCCTGCGCAACGTTTTCGCCGACCACCAGGCGCGATTGCAAAGCTTGCCATATCCCGCTCTGATTCAAGGCTTGCTTGGTTCGCTGACCATAGGGGGCGTGACGGGGATTTGCGATCGCGATGCGCCCTGTCGCTGCAGACAGTTCGTTCATTGTCAGCGTTGCCGTATCCGCTTGCCGGCTCCAGATCACCAGGCGCCCGCGAGCGTAGCCTTGTACCGGACCAATCGCGTACCCCTCATCAACCAAGGACTGCGGATAGGTCATGTCCGCAGCGAGAAACAGATCAAATGGCGCACCTTCCCTAATTTGCGTGCTGAGCTTGCCGGAGGCCGCATAGCTGGCGCGCGCCAGTCCGTTGGGTTGCTTGGCGTTAAACTCGGCGACCAGCACCTCCATCACCGGCTTTAGATTGGCGGCGGCGGCGAGCAATAGTTGCGGTTGCGCTCGCGCTTCCAGGCCGAGCGGTACCGCCAGTAGCATCAGCAGCGCGCCAAATCGACGCGACTTCCAGCAGAGTTCGACAAACGAACGGAGCATCTTTGATCACCGATCAAAGCGCCAGCTTAGCGCGCAACGTTCACTCTGGCGCCGGCAGTTAGCCCGAATAATTCACAAGGGCGCTGGCGGTGGCGCCTCGGCGACGCCAAAAACAAGTGCTCTTCTGCAATATTCTGGTTCAGATTCACCGGTGACGTTTTGCCCCCCTGCCATCGCGAACTATTGCGGCGCTGGCCTCGACGCTACAGTCGCGTCTAACCTCGCACGCCTGGCTCGGGTTTCAGAAAAACCGTAGTGAACCGGCCTCGCGCAGAGCGACAACGTATTCAAGGCTGCGGCGGTTCATCAGGGCCTGTTCACACTAATCTGATGGTCAGCTCCCGACATCGAGAACCGAGGTTTCGGTATACCCCGGGGCGTGTGTTAAATTTCACTGCGTTTGGTCCAATTGATTCTCCACCGCCTTGCGATAGCTGATCTCAATCGTCCATGTCCGAACCCACCATACGGCTCATTGCGTTCACCACAGCGCTTCTTGGCATGCTGGCATGGGAATTTTTGGCCCCCAAACGCACCCCGCTACGCTCACGGCTCCAGCGCTGGCCGGCCAACCTGGGCATCGTCCTGGTGGATAGCCTGCTGTTGCGGCTGCTGTTTCCGGCCGCCGCAGTCGGCATTGCCTTGTGGGCCGAATCATCCAGACTCGGGTTATTCAATTGGATCGCCTTGCCAACCTGGCTTGGTCTGCTTGTCAGCCTCCTCGCTCTGGATATAGCGATCTATTTCCAGCACCGCTTTCTCCATCATTTCCGGCCACTATGGCCACTGCATCGCATGCATCACAGCGATGTGGACTTTGACGTCAGCACCGGCCTGCGCTTTCACCCGGCCGAGATCCTGATTTCCATGCTGTGGAAAGCGCTGGCCATTACGGCGCTGGGCGCGCCAGCGCTGGCGGTTCTGATCTTTGAAATCGTGTTGAACGCGACCTCGCTGTTAAATCACGGCAATGTGCGCATGCCTCAAGCCTTGGATCGGGCCTTGCGAGCGGTCCTGGTAACACCTGACATGCACCGGGTCCATCACTCGATTGACCCCAGGGAACACCATTCCAATTTTGGCTTTTGTCTGTCATGGTGGGATCGCCTGTTTGGAACCTATACCGCGCAACCGCTGGAGGGCCATCTGCATATGAAGATCGGCCAGACCGTATTTCGCAACCCTGCGGAAAGCGGACTGCTTCGCTTGCTGACGCAGCCTTTTAGAAAACCGGATCGGCCCGTCGTCTGATGCTGCCATATCCACCTTCATCTCCCGATCACCACAACCATCAAAGGAGCCTCACATGTCACTTGATTCGCTTTCGCTTCCCAATCACGGCCGACCGACCGCCGAATGGGTGACCGCCGGACAGCCCTCCGCCGAGCAGTTGGCGCAGGTACAGCAAGCCGGTGTGCGTCATGTGATCGACTTGCGACCGCCGGCCGAAGATCACGGCTATGATGAGGCGGCAGAGGCGAAAAAACTGGACATGAAGCATCAAGTCGTGCCGATCGCCGGCCCCGGCGACCTAACCCTGGAACGGGCCAAAGAACTCGACGCCGCCATCGCCGCCACCAATGGCGAAGCAACGCTGATTCATTGCGCCAGCAGTAATCGCGTCGGCGCCTTGCTGGCCTTGCGCGCCGCCTGGTTACAAAATGCCAGCCACGAAGATGCGATGAAACTCGGACGCGCCGCCGGCCTGACCAAGATGGAAGGCGCAGTGCAGCAACTCCTCGAACGCGGCCCCGCTTAGCGAAGTACCGATTAATCTACTGCGCTCGGCATCTCGGGTTTCGGCGGTGCTGGTTCGGGCTTGGCGAAGCTATGCTTCGCCCGAACCAGCCACTCACCCTCATGTATTTCAATACACTGCGTTCGCCGAACTGCGAAGCCGTGCTTCGTTCTCGGCTCACCTGCGCTCCGGCGTAACCCGACCTGCCTTCGCTCGCTACGATTAGATCGGCATTCCCTACGCCGCCACAGCAACGCCACGTGTGACCCAGGTCCAGGGCTTGGGTCCCTTTAAATATCTGGATTCAATCTCCGGCGTTTTGAATCCGCCGTCCGCCAGCATCTTGGGGACGGACCGGTTCAGATGACAGCCGCCACCCAGGGGTTTCCAATAAGGCGTAATCCGATCCTGCCAACGCTGAATATTGGCGTCGGGCGCACGGCCGTGCTCGCAAAACAATAATTCGCCATCGGGTTTCAATACGCGCCGCATCTCCCAAAGCGCCTTTACCGGATCAGGGATGGTGCACAGCGTGAAGGTACAAACCACGGTATCAAAGCTGGCGTCCTCGGCGGGAATCTCCTCCGCCGACAGCTTCAGCAGGTTCACCTGAATGCCAGCTTTTTTGGCGCGCTGGACCGCTTTGGGGTTCATTTGATCGGCGGGGTCAAGACCCTGCAAAGATTCAAGCCTGGAAGGATCGTAAAACGGCAGATTGCGACCCGTTCCAATACCGATCTCCAGCACCTTCCCGTGCGCTTTGGGCAGGAGTTTTGCGCGTTGTCCCTGAATCGCGGGCAAGCCGCAACAGGCGTCAATGCACAAGGGCAGTACAAATTGATCGTAAAAATTCATGTTCCCCTCTTGTCTACAAGACATGTCGTCATTGCATGCAAATCAAATCATGCGGTGGCGCCACCGCATGAGCTGCCACCGCCCGCCGTACAGCCCAGGCAATGATCGTCAAGCTGGATGGATCGTTTTGTTAACTGATCGTAGTCAAACTCAAATATATTCATTTGACCGCCGCCCGGACGCTTCGCTGGCATCTCCAGCATCTGATTGAAGTCACAGTCGTAAATCAGTCCATCGTGACTGACGCTAATCATGTCACGACACATCACATTGACCGCAGCCGCCGGATTGAATGCGCCGGCCAGCTTTTCCATGTAATCATCGAATTGGCCCGATTTACGCAGATGCAGTGCGAATCGATGGATCGGCATGTTGGTGATGGTGAACAGGCCGTTGAAACAAAGCCCGAACCTGGCGTGCAGTTCGCGCTTGTAATCGGCTTCCAGACTCGCCTGCGCGGCGGGTAGATACGGCCCAACCGGGTTATAGACCAGATTCAGAACAAGACCGCTGCCTTCGACCCCATAACCCCGCTCGTTGAGACGACGTATGGCGTCGATGCTTTTTCCGAATACGCCCTTGCCACGCTGGGCATCGGTGAAATACTCCTTGTAATAGGGCAGCGATGACACCACCTCCACGTCGTGCGCGGCGAAAAAATCCGGCAGATGAGACTTGTCCTCACCGGACTGCGGATGCCCATCAAACTGGACGGTCAAATTGTGTCTGACCATCACCTTCTTTCCGAGCCGGCGTGCCTGGATCACCATCTGTTCGAATTGCGGATGCAACTCTGGCGCCCCGCCGGTGAGGTCCAATATCCGGATCAGCGGGTGATCAGCCAGGATTTTCAGACAGGCCTGCACCCCGGCCGCCGACAAGCTTTCCGTGCGCGATGGCGATGCGTCAACGTGGCAGTGGCGACAAGCCTGATTGCAAGTCCTGGTCAGATTCACTTGCAGGGTTTCGATACTTCTGACCGACAAGTCAACCTTGTGCTGACTCAGCAGGCAGCCGAAACGCTGCGACCGAGGCGCAATACTGGTCATCCCGTCCGGTGACATCTAACAACAAGCGCCGCCGGCGCTTTGTGAACTGTTCACCGCACCCGAAGCGGGCGCGCAATCGAACAAGCCGTAATGCACGGACTGATCGCCGGTTACGTTGAATAATGCCGCGTAACGGGTTTTTCTCAACATGTCCGCGGTATTGCCGCATACCAGCATCGGTCGCCCGGTTTCCAGACGATGGTGGTCATCCAATATGAAAGCGTGCGGATTATTTTCTTCCTGCCCAAGATAAGTTGCGACCTGGCCGAAATCCTCGCAGCGATCCTCCAGTTCCAGTTTGAAGGCGCGCACGGTATTGGAATAAAACCGAATATTCCCAGCCATCCGCGCAACGTCTGGATTGGTGATCTCCAGAGCCGATGAGGAGACCACACGGGCATCGGCGCAACCCACCTTGTTCAATTCACGGCGGAAATCCTCCAGATACAGGGCGCCGCCCAGACATTCACCAAGCATGACCGGATCGGTGGCGATGGATGCTGGAATGCGCCGGTCCGCGAACACGTCAGAAAAATAGAGCTCGCCGCCGGGCTTCAATACGCGAAAGATCTCGGAAAAACACTGCGCCTTGTTGGGAGACAAATTCAACACGCAGTTGGAGATCACCAGATCAATACTGTTGTCCTCTATACCAGCGGCGGCCAAATCCTCAATATAACCGGTGCGAAATTCCACGTTGGCATAACCGTAGCGCTGTGCATGCCAGTCCAGCTGTTCGCGCGCAACCGATAACTGTTCATCCGTCATATCAATGCCGATCACGCGACCTTTTGGCCCCACCAGCTTTGACAGCACGTAACAGTCGCGGCCCGAACCGCTGCCCAAGTCCAGCACCGTCATCCCGCTCAGGTAGGGCGGAATGGGCGAGCCGCAGCCGTAGAAGCGCGCAAGCACTTCGGGATGAACGTCCCTGAGCGCTTGCCGAACATGCGGCGGCAGACTTTCTGCCAGGCAACAGGCTGAGGTTTTCAAGTCACCCGAGGAACTCAGCACCCGACCGTAATAATCCTTGACCGATTCCTTGATTCGTGCTTCCGCTGGGTTGTTCATGTTTGATTCCGAAAAAGGTTTTGATGTGCCGAGCAGACCGCAATACCGTCGCCGGAGTTCAATGCCGGTGAATGCATGCGTTCATAAAACCAGCTGGTCGAGCTTGTTCTGCATTTGCACCGAATGCACCAGGGTGATGCCGGCCTGCATCGCCGCGGCCACGTGAACCGCTTCCATCATCTGATCCGGGCTGGCGCCGGCTTCCAGACTACCGGTGGTGTAGGCATCAATGCAGTAGGGACACTTTTGTGCATGCGCCACCGCCAGCGCGATCAACGCTTTCTCCCTTTTGCTGAGCGCGCCGTCCTGGCCGGTGATTTGCGAGTAGTAGTCGAAAAACCGCTGCGCGGCCTGTGGATTGTGGCGCCCGATGTCGCCAAACTTTTTTAGATCTGCTGATTCGTAATAATTGCTCACGGCGGCACTCAGTAACCGGGTCGGAACCGGAATGGTTTCTTGCTTTGGGCGCTGGGACCACCGTCAGCCGATGGTGGCACCACAGATGCGTCGGTGGCGGCTGCGCCGATATCCGCATTTGGCGCCCACGCGGTGGCTTTGATCTGGAACTGCAATTGCGGAAGCGGCAAGGCTTCGACACCAATCGCGCTCCAGGCCGGCCGGTGTTCGCCAAAATATTCGGTCTTGATGTCCACCACATCATTGAAGCGCTTCATGTCCAGCTGGTAGCTGGTGAGCTCCACCACATCGTCCAGCTCCGCGCCGGCGGCCTCCAGCACCGTTTGCAGATTCCGGAAGGCGGCATGCACCTGCTGTTCAAAATCGGCCGGAAAGCCGCGCTTTTCCGTATCGAAGCCGACTTGCGCCGAAACCATCAGCCAGGGGCCAACGCGCGCCGCCTGCGAATATCCGAACATGCCGGACACGAACTCCGCCCCGGGCGGAACGATGAATTCGGGCTGCAAGGGCTTTGGGGGCGCTTTGGTCGGCCCGGCACAGGCGGACAAACAAAGCGCGGTCAACACAAGAAGGATACGCAACATGAGCTTGATTCCTCGGTCGGGGGCAAGGACGAGCGGCACGATGCGCGCTCAATGGATTCCAAGAATCTGCGTTCGGCAGCCGATGCAAACCGGCCGATCTTGACACGCGGCTGAGATCGTAGCGTTTCAGCGTCACCCCGCCACCCCATGCGCCCGACGACAAGACGCAACCAAAGTGCGGGGCGTTTGCGGCCGGCATAAGCCTGGGTGGAGACGCAAGCCAATGGCTGCCCCTGATTGCCGCCGGCGGCGACCATCACGGCGCAAATTGTTGTGACCAGGGCTGACTTCAAGCGACTCTCCTGCGGATCGCTGCGGCCCGCGGTTCAGTTCAACATCCACCACCACAGCGGCACGGACACAAAGGATAACGTCACCCCGATCGTCACCACCAGATTCGCCAAGGCCGGATTGAGGTGGTGGTCCTGCGCCAGGATGCCGGCGGTGATCATCGGTCCCATGCCGGCCTGCAGCACGCCGATCTGCATCGGCAAGCCATTCCAGCCCTGTGACCAGGCCAGTCCAAGGAAGATCAAGGGCGCCAGCAGCAGTTTCCAGGCAATGGCGACCGCCAGCGGCGCCAGATGATCACCAAGCGCGCCAAGGCGAAACTGCATGCCCACCGCAAACAAGGCCAGCGGCGTCAGGGTTTGTGCCAACCCCTCCATCGCACTGCTGGCCCATGTCGGCCAACCGCCCAAGGGGCGCACCAGCAAGGCGACGACCAAGGCCGCGAACGGCGGGAATTTGACGATGCGCCAAAAAATGTCTCCGGGCCGGAGTCGAGCACCCGCGTAAAATGCCGCGACCAACAGGCCGATGGTGCAAAATGCCAGAAAGCTGCCCAGTTGATCCGCCATCACCGCCGCAGGGATGGCCTGCGGCCCCACCAAGGCAGACAGCAGCGGCAGGCCGACAAAGGCCGTGTTCCCCAGGCCGCAAGTCAGTGTGATTGCGCCGATGGTGCGCCGATCCCACTTCAGAATGGCGCCCACCAAGGGAATCAACAGCAGGGCGCCGATCATCACCACCCAGGGTGCGAGCGCCGGCGCCAGCATGCTGGTATCCAGCGCGATACGAGGAATTTGCGACAACACCAGGGCCGGCAGGGCAATACGCAATACCCAGGCGTTGATGGTGGCTTGCGAACCCGGCGGCAGCCAATGCCAGCGCGCCGCCATCATCCCCAGCAGCGGACAGACAATCAGCAGTGCAACCGCGCTCAAGACCCGCGCCGACGTTCGCCGATGGCCCTGGCCAGGCCGAAGCTGCGCCGCTGCAACACCAGATTGGGGTCGTGCCTGAGCTTGGCCTGAATCAGTTGCTCGATGCGCCTTGATGAACGGCGCGCCAGAAACGCCTTCGCCCATTTGGGCCCCACGCCGTGCTCGGCGCTGAACGTGCCGCCGAAGGATTCGGTGATGTCAAACACTTGTTCGATCAAGCGCGCTTTGAAATCCGACACCGGCTGCGCTCGGCTGCCCAGCACGTGCAAATGCGCGCCGCCGACGCCGGCGTGACCAAAGGCCAGCAGTTGCAACTCCGGCGACAGCGATTGAACCGCCTCACCCACCGCCTGCAGGTAGTCTCCAAAGCGATCAACGGCGGTCGCGGTATCAAAGCTCAGCCGCCCGCCGCCCAACTGACGCATGCGGATATTGCTGGCCTCGGTAATGCCGTGGCGAATCTGTTTCAGCGCCGTGAGCGGTGCGTAGCCGATGTGCTCGTCAGCAATGCCGGCGTCTGCCGACAAAAATTCATATAGCCGCGACGCCAACTCATCATCCTCATGCACCGATTTGAGCTGCATGAGGATGAAATAAGGCGCATCAACCGGCGCATCGAACGGCAAGCGCGGCGGATGACCGTACGCCTGGTGCAACGCGTCTATACAGGATGCGGAAATGAACTCGAATTCTTCCACGTCGTTCCCAAAGACCGACGTCAATGCGGAAAAAATGGCCATGGCCGCCGGCATGTCCTTCACCGGAATCAGCGCCGCCTCACGCGACTTTGGAATCGGTGCCAGTTTCAGGCACAGGCGGGTGATGACGCCGAAAATGCCCTGCGTCGCGATCAGGCCGTTTGCCGGCTGAATCCGGGTGGAGTCAATCAGCGGAGCGCCGGCCATGACGTCGGGCCGGGGTCGGGCAGCGCAATGCGCTGGTTCCGCGTTCGCCCAGAATCCATCCACCGAATGCACCATCTGCGCCGCCGTGCCGTAGCAAACGGCGTTGGCGCCGGCCGAAGCATTGGCCACGCAGGCGCCCACAGTGGCGGCGGCACTCGAGCCCAATGCCATGGGAAACATCAGACCAATGGGTTCGAGCAAGGCGTTGACGGCGTCAATGCTCATGCCGGCCTCGACCTCCAGGCGTGCCAAGCGCCAGTCGGCTCGTGCGGATGCTTCCCATTGCGCGAACAGTCGCTCGGCGCACTGTTCAAGATGTTGACCCGACTCGAAGATCAGCGGCTCGCCTTGCGGCGGATGAAATGCCAACGGCCGATTCAGCCGCTCAAGGCTCAGCACCATCTCATCGCGCGGGCATTGCGCTTCCACCAGTCCGGTGCGACCGGCGCTGATCACCACACCCAGGCCCTGCCGGTTGGCAAACTGCAACAGCTGCTGAACCTGATCTTCGGTTCGCGCAACAACAGCGCCGCTTGCGCGCCCGGGCGTTCCACGCTCGGGTTCCTCATAGGGCAGCAGGCGATCCGCGTCTGTGACAAACGCAGAACCAAACTGCCTTGTCAAACAATCATTTATAGAATCCATGTCAGCTCTCGGCTCATCACACCCGGCGTTCGGCCGACCTTTGCGGAGCGAAATTGTAGTCCAGCGCGCCGTTTTCGCGGCGCAAAGCGATCATCCCGAACCGCAACCTGATTCGGTCATCACCGATATACGGCCCGAAAACCAAGGATGTACGGGAGCCTTTTGATGTTGCCCTGAGCACCTCAGGCGCGTAACTTTGTTCATGAACAATTCAGCTTCGAAAACCAGGGAGAGGCCTTCCCCAGTTTGTGACCACTTCCGGTGACGGCCAGCCCTCCCCTCAAAACCCAAAGGTCGCTTGATGAAACCCAAATCCCTGTTGTTCCGCACCTTGTTGACGATGATGATCGCAGCCTGCAGTCATGGTGCCCATGCACAAAGTCTGAATCAGGAACCGACGCGGCTGATCGTCAAATACAAGGATGCGGTGACAAACCAGAACAGCCGCCTGGTGGAGCAGCTGCTGTCACTTTCCGCCGGTGAGCAACTCAGCTTCCGCCGATCGATGGCCCTGAAGCGTTTTCAAGTATTTCGCGCGCGTCGCGCATTGCGCGGCCAGGCACTTCAGCGCGCAATCCAGCGCCTGAAAAACAACCCGAACGTCGAATCGGTGGAGGTCGATGCGCTGATGCAGCACACCTTCGACCCCAACGACACCTACTACAGCGGCTATCAGTGGCATTACTACGACAACAACGTCGGGATCAACGCTGACCAGGCCTGGGACACGCACACCGGTCACGGCACGGTGGTGGCCGTTCTGGACACGGGCATCACCAACCACAGTGACCTGGACGGCAACATGATCGCCGGCTACGACTTCATCAGCGACACCTTTGTTTCACGAGATGGCGACGGCCGCGACAACGACCCCAGCGACCCGGGCGACTGGAACTCAAGTTCAAGCTGCGAAAGTTCCAACAGCAGCTGGCACGGCACCCATGTCGCCGGCACGGTGGCGGCGTTGACCAACAACAATCGCGGCGTGGCCGGCGTTGCGCACGACGGTCGTGTTCTGGTGGTTCGCGTACTGGGTCGCTGCGGCGGTTACTTGTCTGACATCGCGGACGCCATCGTCTGGTCATCGGGTGGCAGCGTTGCCGGCGTACCCGGCAACCCCAACCCGGCGGATGTCATCAACATGAGCCTGGGCGGCGGCGGTTCCTGCGGCAGCACCTATCAAAATGCCATCGATCAGGCCGTCGCCAACGGCGCCACCGTGGTGGTGGCCGCCGGCAACAGCGGCGCCAATGCCAATAACTTTCGTCCCGCCAACTGCGAGAACGTCATCACAGTGGCGGCCAATGACCAAAACGGTAACAAGTCCAGCTTCTCTAACTACGGCTCAGCGGTGGACGTGACCGCGCCAGGCAGCCGCATTGCCTCGACCTTGAATCGCGGCTCGCAAGGCCCCGGCTCGGAAAGCTATGCCCTGTACAGTGGTACCAGCATGGCGACGCCACACGTGGCGGGTATTGCAGCCCTGCTCTACGAAGCCGACCCCGGCATCACGCCGGGGGAAGTGGAAAGCATTCTCAAGGACACGGCGCGACCCTTCCCTGGTAGCTGCTCGGGCGGTTGTGGCAGCGGCATCGTGGACGCGCGCGCAGCGCTGGATGCCGTGGACAGCACCCCGCCATCCAACGAGGCGCCAAACGCCGGGTTCAACGTGACCACGAATGATCTGGTCGCCAGTTTCACCGACACCAGCACCGACGACGGCAGCATCGACAGCTGGAGCTGGGACTTTGGTGACGGCGGCAGCTCCTCGCAGCAAAACCCGACGCACAGCTATGCCGTCGCCGGCAGTTACACCGTCACGCTGACGGTCACCGATGATCAGGGCGAGACCGGCAATGTCTCACAACAAGTGACACTTACCGCACCGGCGGCGAATAACCCGCCGAGCGCCAGCTTCAATGTCAACGTCAACGAACTGACGGCGAGCTTCACCGACAGCAGCAGCGACGCCGACGGCAACGTGGTTTCCTGGAGCTGGGACTTTGGCGACGGCGCGACATCCACCGCTCAGAACCCGTCCCACAGCTACGCCTCAGGCGGAAACTACAACGTCACACTGACGGTCACGGATGACGACGGCGCGACCGCTCAATCCAGCCAATCGGTCACCGTTACCGAACCCGCCGCCAACAATCCGCCCAGCGCTGATTTCGGCTTCTCGGTCGACGAGCTCAGCGTCAGCTTCAATGACAACAGTTCCGACCCCGATGGCGACAGCAGCATCGCCTCACGCAGCTGGAGCTTTGGGGACGGTGGCACTTCCTCTCAAACCAATCCCTCGCACGAATACGCAAGCGCGGGCACCTACAACGTCACCCTGACGGTGACCGACGATGAGGGCGACAGCGACTCCATCACCAAGAGCGTAACCGTCACCGCGCCGCCGCCGGCTGAAATCTCGCTCAGCGCTTCTTCCTCTCGCGTCTGGTTCTGGCGGCGGGTGAACCTGAGCTGGAGCGGGGCCAGCGGTGGTAGTGTGGACATCTATCGCAACGGCTCGCGCATCACCACCACCAGCAATGATGGCAGTTACTCGCAATACGCCAGCGGTAGCGGCACGCTGACCTACCAGGTCTGCGAACAGGGCAGCAGCAACTGTTCGAATACCGCAGTCGTGCAATAGTCCCGCAGCGCTTAGGGAAACACTGATCAATCTACTGCGCTCCGGCGCAACCCGACCTGCCTTCGCTCGCTACGATTAATCAGCGTTTCCTTAGCAAAGCCCCGCGACGCCATCGTCGCGGGGCTTTTTATTGCACCAGCGTGCCGCGCTGGTAATCGCTGAGCGCCCGCCGAATCTGATCGAGTGAGTTCATCACAAACGGGCCGTGCTGAACGATGGGTTCATTCAGGGGCCGGCCGGCGACCAACAATGCCGCCGCCGGACCCGGGCTGCGCAATCGCAAACCCGGCGCTTGATGGTCATCATTGAGAATCGCCATGTTCCAGGCGTCCACCACTGACGATTGTTCGCCCACGCTGAGCTGCCCCTCGTACACATACATAAACGCGTGATGACCCGGTGGCACCGGCAGCGATAGGTCGGCGGCTTGCGAGAAGCGAAGGTCGGCAAGAATGGGCTCGGTGATTGGGCGTGAGATGGGGCCGTTCACCGCCCCAATCGAGCCAGCGATGAGTTTCCCTGTTACACCATCGGCCAGCGCCAGCGGGCACAGTTCCGTTGGGGAAAGGTCGCGATACCAGGGCGGGCTCATCTTGTGTTTCGCCGGCAGATTGAGCCACAGCTGAAAACCGCGCATGAGACCCTCCGCCTGCTCCGGCATTTCCGAATGGATCACGCCGCGACCGGCGTTCATCCATTGCACGCCGCCGGGCTGTAACAGGCCATGGCCACCGCCGGAGTCACGGTGGCGCATGCGGCCGTCCAGCATGTAGGTGATGGTTTCAAACCCGCGGTGCGGATGATCCGGGAAACCGCCGACATAATCCGCCGCCTGATCGGTATAAAACACATCCATCATCAGAAACGGATCCAGCCGCTGTTGCAGGTCTTGCGTCAACACGCGGGTGAGCTTGACGCCGTCACCGTCGGAGGTCGGCCGTCCCTGCACCACTTGCTCTACCTCACGCGACACTGTGAGATGGGAATTCATGATGGCTGCTCCTTCACAAGATCCGGGCCGCTTGTTCGAAGCTCAGGCGCGGCGCACGCGAATGAAGTTGCGTGGCATCGCCATGGCCCAGATTCAGCAGAAAATTCGACCGGATGCTGCTGTTGGGAAAAAAGGCGTCGTCCACTTTTGCGTTGTCGAAACCGGACATCGGCCCGGTATCCAGACCCAGCGCACGCGCCGCCAGAATCAGATAAGCGCCCTGCATGGAGCCGTTGCGAAACGCGGTGGATTCGATCATCTCATCGTTGCCGACAAACCAGGACCGGGCATCGGTGAAGGGAAACAGTTCCGGTAGTTTCTCGTAGAACGCCATGTCGTGGGCGACGATGGCGGTCACCGGCGCCGCACGGGTTTTCTCAACATTCCCCGGCGCCAGGCATTCAATCAGTCGCGCCTTGGCTTCGCCGCTTTTCACGAACACGATGCGCGCCGGGCTGCAATTGGCGCTGGTGGGCGCCCATTTCATCAAGTCATACAGCGCGGCGAGCTGATCGTCGCTGACCGGCGCATCGCGCCAGTGGCTATGCGTTCTGGCCTGTTCGAACAGTTGCGACAAGGCGGTTTGATCCAGTGCGGCATTGGATGGGATGTTGGTGCTCATGTTGGCTTGACTCCTGTGTGATTCGGGTGACGGGCGCAGATTAATAGCGTTGCTCCATTGTGACTAGAATGAGAAAATGAAATGATCTGTTGCGTTTTTGACAACAATTGAGCCCACATGGATTTGAACAAGGTCGCAAGCTTTGTACAGGTGGTCGATAGCGGCAGCTTCACCGCCGCCGGAAGACTCAGGGGCCAGCCCAAGTCCTCCATCAGCCGCGCGGTATCAAGCCTGGAAACCGACCTCGGCGTCCGCCTGTTGCAGCGCACCACCCGCAAACTGCATCTGACCGAGGCCGGACGCCTGTTTTATGATCGCGCCGCACGCGCGCTGGCCGGACTGGATGAGGCCAGTGCCGCCGCCCAGCAATTGCAGGACACCGCCAGCGGCACCGTGCGCATCACCACCGTGCACGACATCGGCACCTGGCTGCTGGCGCCGGCGCTTGCAAAATTCCGCGAACGCTTTGCGCACATTCAGCTGGACGTGATCATCACCCCGCGTCACGTCGACTTGGTGCATGAAAACGTGGATTTGGCGCTGCGCGCCGGCGCCTTGCAGGACAGCAGTCTGATTGCGCGCCCCCTGGGACGGCTGAGCGCCGGCATCTTTGCCGCACCCAGCTACCTGAGGCGGTACGGCGTTCCGCAAAGCCTGCGGGACTTGCAACAGCATGAGTGCCTGCGCTTTCGCAGCCGCGAAGATTACGCCGATTGGCGACTGAGCGGCCCCGACGGCGAACAGACCTTGCGTGTGCGCGGCGCCATCAACGCCGATGGCTATGAATTCCTTCGCAGCGCGGTCACCCTGGGTTTGGGCTGCGGTTTGATGCCGCTGTTCGCCTGCCCGCAGATTCCGCACGCGCAATGGCAACGGGTTCTGCCGCAATACCGCGCCGTCGGTGCGCCGCTGCATTTGGTTTACCCTAGCGCCCGTTTCGTGCCCAAGCGCGTTGCGGTATTGCGCGACTGCCTGCTTGAAGAAATTCCGCCGCTGCTGGATGGCGGATCAAACATCAATCCCGTTGATTCATGACATTTCAAGAGACATTGCAAAACCTGATCCCGCATGGCGACGGCTGGTCCATGCGCGTGCCGGAGGATTGGGCGGTTGGTCGCACGACCTTTGGCGGCATGCAAACCGCCATCGCGGTGGCGGCAGCGCGCAAGCGGGTATCGGCCGACATTCCCTTGCGCAGCGTGCAGACCACATTCGTCGGGCCGGTCATCCCCGGCCAGCAGATTCAGGTCTACGCCAACAAACTGCGCACCGGAAAATCGGTTTCGCATATCGAAGTTCGCCTGATGCAAGACCAACTCACGCTCTGCCTGCTGACGGTGGTGTTCGGCGCGGCACGCGAGTCGGCCCTGCGTTTTGATCGCAGCGCGCCGCAGGTCAGCGCGGACCCGGGCGCATCACAAGCCTGGCCGACCGACCCGGTGGGCCACTTCCCGTTCCAGGCACATTTCGAGCAACGCTGGGTTCCGGGCTGTATTCCCGGCAGCGGCCTGAGCGAGCCCAGGACTTCGATCTGGTTGCGATCCGTCGATCATGAACCGCTGAGCGAATCCCATGTCATTGCCTTTGCCGACGTGCCACCGACACCGGCGCTGTCGGCCCTGAACCGGTGGGCGCAAGGCGCTTCACTGATCTGGATGCTGGAGCTGCTGGATCATGATTTCAGCTTTGACCCGGACGCCTTCTGGCGCATGGACATGAACATCTTCGCCGGCCGCGACGGTTACTACGCACAGGACGCGGTGCTGTGGAATCCGGCCGGACGCGCCGCCGCGCTGTCGCGGCAGACGGCGATGGTGTTCGAAAAATAACGGCGCCTGCTCAGCCCTGATTCAATTGCTGCCGCATGAACCGCAGCATCTCCTGCCGCGCCACCCTGGCTTCGGCATAAAACAGGCCGAACAGCGGAAAGGCGTGCGGCAGGGTCGGCCACACCTCGCAGCGAACGTCCACGCCGGCGGCGTGCGCCCGTCGGGCAAACAAGACGCTGTCATCCATCAACACCTCGTTGTTCGTCGCCAGCAGATACATCGGCGGGAAACCATCGCAGTCGGCATGCAGCGGTGACAACTCGGGATCCGACGCATCCCAATCGCCACAGTACATTTCCAGGACGCGTTGCAAGGCGGCCATCGGCAGAATCGGGTCCTGGCGCGACAGACCCGAGCGCGACGGTGGCCCATGCATTCGCCCCATTTCGGTCGCCGGTGAAACCGGCAGCGCGCAGCTGGGCATGGGCCAGCCGTTCTTGCGAATGCGCTGCAAAACGCCAAGGGTCAGATTGCCGCCCGCCGAATCACCGCCGATGACGATGCGCCCAGGGTCGAAACCCAGATCCAGCATCAGGCCATAGGCGCGCTCACAATCGTCCAGGCCGGCGGGAAAGCGGTGATGCGGCGCCAGCCGATAGTCCGGCACGAAGGCCACCGCCCCCAGTTCAGAGGCCAACTCACAGACCATTTCCAGGTGCGCGTTGGGCGCTGCGGGCAGCACGAAAGCGCCGCCGTGCAGCCAGACAATGAGCGGCTTGTCGGTCTGCGACAGATCTCCAATCACGTGCCCTGGAATATCGCCGATGACGCTGTACTGCAGCTGCATGCCGTATTGCCGGGGGCATCGCATGCCGCTCAACCGCAATTGCGCCTTGGCGATTTTTTCGTTCGACCCGCGAATCAGGCGCCCCATCCAGGGCTTGAGGAAAATTCGCAACAACCAGTTGATCACGCGGCTGCGGCGACTGATTTCGATCTTGCGAAACCGAACCACCGCCTCGACGGGGGACGGAAGAATCGGCGTTGGCTGGGTTTTGCTGGCGTCTGCGTTCATGGCGACAGTTTACGCATTTCAATGCCACACACCGCACGCTTTGGAGCAGATGCCAGCAAATGCGCCACAATCGGTTTCAGACTCCAAACCAGGGGCGTTCATGAAGCGGTTTGCTCGTTTGTGCTGGATCGGCATTGCATTGGCGTTGGTCACTGCCTGTGATCGCGCCACGCCGCCCCTGCTCGGCAGCCTGGAATGGGACCGGGTCAGTGTGCTGGCCGAAGTATCCGAGCCGGTCACGCAATGGCATGTGGCCGAAGGCGACCGCGTTCGGGCAGGCACGCTGTTGCTGGAGCTGGATCAGCGACGCATGCAGGCCCGTGTGGCGCAGGCCCGCGCGGAACTGGCACGCCAGCAGGCCATTCTGTCCGAGCGATCCAACGGCGCCCGGCCCGAAGCCATCGACGCTGCGCGCGGCCGGTTGGCCAGTGCGCGCGCGTCCATGCGTGATGCGCAGTTGGCGTTGGAGCGCATCGGCGGATTACGGCAACGCAAGCTGGTGTCCGTGGCCGACCTTGACCGCGCGACCGCCGCACGCGATCAGGCGCGCGCCAATGTGCGCACCGCCGAGGCCAATCTGCGGGAACTGACACGGGGCACGCGCATCGAGCAAATCGAACAGGCGGCGGCGGCGGTGGACGCGGCCGAAACACAGCTGCAGGCACTGCGCTTGTCCGAGGCCAGACTGCAGGTTCGCGCACCGCGCGACGGCGTGGTTGATGCGCTGCCGTTCCAACCCGGCGATCAGGTTCGGCTCGGCGCGAGCCTGGCGGACTTGTTGGTCGGCGATGCCCCCTATGCACGTGTATTCGTCCCCGCATCGCAACGCGCCGGCATTGCGCCTGGCCAGGCGATGCAGGTTGCGATTGAAGGCGTGCAACAGCCGTTTGCCGCAACAGTGCGGCAAATCAGCAGCGAACCCAGCTTCACCCCCTACTTCGCCCTCACCGGCGATGACGCCAGCCGCATGGTTTATCGCGCCGAGCTGCAGTTGTCTGGCGAGCGGTTGGATCAGCTGCCCGCCGGATTGCCGGTACGCGCCTGGATCGCCAGCGATGGCGGATAACCACGGCGACATCACCATCCACGCGCGCGGCCTGAGTCGCCGCTTTGGCGAAGTGCTGGCGGTGGATCAGCTCGATCTGAGCGTGCGCCGTGGCGAGGTCTACGGCTTTCTGGGCCCCAATGGCTCGGGAAAATCCACCACCATCCGCATGCTCTGCGGCCTGCTGCTGCCCAGCGATGGTGAGATGCGGGTGCTGGGCTTGCGCATTCCCGAGCAAGCCGAGCAGCTCAAGCATCGCATCGGTTACATGACGCAGAAATTTTCGCTGTACGAAGATCTCACGTCGCGCGAGAACCTGGAATTTCTCAGCGCCATTCACTCGCTGCCGTCCCGTGCATCCCGGGGCCGGGTAGACGAGTGGCTGCGCCACTACCGCCTGGCATCGATCCAGCATCAGCTCGCCGGCACGCTCAGCGGCGGACAGAAGCAGCGCCTGGCCCTGGCCGGTGCCACCCTGCATGGTCCCGATCTGTTGTTTCTGGACGAACCCACCAGCGCGGTGGATCCACAATCGCGGCGTGATTTCTGGGACGCACTGTTCGATCTGGCGGCGCAGGGGACGACCATTCTGGTCTCCACCCATTACATGGACGAGGCCGAGCGTTGCACGCGCCTGGCGATTCTGGATCACGGACGCATCGTCGCCGACGGCGCGCCGCGAGCGCTGATTCAGGCCCTGCCCGGCGAGACGCTGCTGGCGCACTGCAGTGACTTGCGCAAGGCGCGTCAGCTACTGGAACGACGACCCGGCGTCATTGCCGCGGCACAGATTGGTTCCAGCCTGCGAATCCTGCTGGCCACCGGCGCCACGACATCCGAGCAACTGCGGCAAACCCTGAATACGGCCGGCATCGACGCGCAGTTGCAGCCGGTGGCGCCCAACCTGGAAGATGTGTTCGTGGCCGCCGTCAACGCGGCGCGGAACGGACGGTCGCAATGAGCTGGCGGCGGCTGCTGTCGATCATGAAAAAAGAGCTGCGACAGATGCGGCGCGACCGGCTCACCTTCGGCATGATCGTCGGCATTCCCATCATGGAACTGATCCTGTTCGGCTTCGCCATCAACATGGATGTGCGCAACCTGGACGCGGCGGTGGTGGATCACGCAGGAACCGTGGAATCACGTGAGTTGATTGCCGGCCTGGGCGCCACCGGGGTGCTCGATTTCGGCCATCAGCTGCGCGATGCGCAGGCAGCCGCCGAACTGATGCGTCGCGGAAAAATCAACGTTGCGGTCATCATCCCCGGCGACCTGAGCAGCCGTCTGGCGCGGCGTGATCGTCCCGCTTTCCAGATTCTGGTGGACGGCTCGGACCAAGTGATCCAGTCGGCGGCGCGCCAGCTCGCCAGCTATCCGGTTTACGGCATGAATGGCTGGACCCAGCGTGTTGCGCCGGTGCAGACCGTGAGCTTCTACAACCCGGAACGCAAGGCGCCCCTGAACACGGTACCGGGCCTGATTGGCGTGATCCTGACCATGACCATGGTCTTGTTCACCGCCGTGGCGCTGGTGCGTGAACGCGAGCGCGGCAATATGGAAATGCTGATCGCAACGCCGGTGTCCCCCTGGGAGTTGACGCTGGGCAAGGTGCTGCCCTTTGTCGGCATCGGCCTGATTCAGGTCACGGTGGTGTTGCTGGTGGGGCATTTGTTGTTCGCCGTGCCGGTGCGCGGCTCGATGTTCGAGCTTTACCTGGCGGCGCTGATATTCATTCTCGCAAGCCTTTGCCTGGGCGTGTTGCTGTCCACCATGGCCAGCAATCAGTTTCAGGCCATGCAGATGACCTTCTTTACCTTTCTGCCGCAGATCCTGCTGTCCGGCTTCATGTTTCCCTACGCCGGCATGCCGCCGATGGCGCAATGGATTGCCGAGTGCCTGCCCCTGACCCATTTCCTGCGCCTGATGCGCGGCATCATGCTGCGTGACGCCGGCCTGGTCGAATTGTGGCAACCGCTGGCGGTGTTGTGCGTATTCGTGGTTGTGTTTCTCAGCGTCGCGGTGTCACGCGTCAAAAAGCGGCTGGATTAGCCCACAACCGCCGCCTCACCCGGTTGCGGGGCCGGTCCGCCGCTGATGTTGCTCGCGCTGTTGCAACTGCCACATCTGCGCATACGAACCTTGTCTCAGCAGCAGCGCCTGATGCGTACCCTGTTCGACGATGCGTCCGGCGTCCATCACCAGAATCTGATCGGCGTGCATCACCGTGGACAGGCGGTGGGCAATGACCAGGGTGGTGCGCCCCACCTGTATGCGGTCCAGTTCCGCCTGAATCGCTTTTTCGGATTTTGAATCCAGCGCGGAGGTGGCTTCGTCAAAAATCAGCACCGCCGGGTTCTTGAGCAAGGCGCGGGCAATGGCCACCCGTTGTTTTTCACCGCCCGACAGTTTCAGGCCGCGCTCACCGACTGCGGTGTCATAGCCGTCCGGCAGCTTGACGATGAAGTCATGAATGTGCGCCGCACGCGCGGCGTTTTCCACATCTTCGCGGCTGGCGTCCGGGCGACCGTAGCCGATGTTGTAATAAATGCTGTCGTTAAACAGCACGGTGTCCTGCGGCACGATGCCGATGGCGCTGCGCAAGGAAGATTGGCTCAGGCTGCGGATGTCCTGACCGTCGATACCGATGGTGCCGGCGGAAATATCGTAGAAGCGATACAAAAGCCGCGCCAGCGTGGACTTGCCCGATCCCGAATGCCCCACCACCGCCACGGTGCCGCCGGGCGGAATCTCAAAATTCACCCGATGCAAAATCTGCCGCCGCGCATCGTAGGAAAATTCCACGTTCTCAAACTGCACGCTGGGCTTGTCCACCTTCAGTTGCAAGGCGTTTTGCGCATCGCGCACATCCTGTTTTTCCTCCAGCAGATCAAACAGGCGCTCCAGATTGGTCAGCGCCTGTTTGATCTCGCGATACACCATGCCGAGCAGGAACAAGGGCGCGGACAACTGCAACAAATAGGCGTTGACCAGCACCAGATCACCCACCGTCAGCTCGCCCGCCACCACACCCGCCGAGGCGCGCCACATCATGGCGGTCACGCCGATGGCCACCACCACGGTTTGTCCAAGATTCAATACGGCAAGCGATTTGGTGGCCTTGACCTGGGCGTCCTCCACGTGACAGAGGTTGTGATCAAAGTGCTCGGATTCGTGCGACTCGTTGTTGAAGTACTTGACCGTCTCGTAGTTGAGCAGCGAATCCACCGCCCGCTCATTGGCCTTGGTGTTGGCCTCCACCGACGCGCGATAAAAGCGCGTGCGCCATTCGGTGACGGCAAAGGTCCAGGCGCCGTAGCCCAGCAGCGTGGCCAGGGTGATGAAGGCGAAGCCCCAGTCATAGGCCCACACCAGAATCGCGGTGACCATCAGCACTTCGATCAGCGTGGGGAAAATGGAATAAAGCGTCCAGTCCAACAGGCTGGAGATGGCGCTGCCGCCGCGTTCGATGTCGCGCGCCACGCCGCCGGTGCGCCGCGACAAATGGAAGCTCAAGCTCAGACTCAACAGATGGCGAAACACCCGCAGCGTGATCTCACGCGTCGCGCGCGCAGTCACGCGCGCAAACACCACCTGACGTAACTCGGTAAACAGGGTCACGCCGATGCGCGAGGCGCCATAGGCCAGCAATAAACCGGCGGGCAGCACCAACAGACTCGGCTCCACATTCAGCCCGTCCACAATCTGCTTGAGCGCGATGGGCACATAAAGATTCGCCAGCTTGGCCGCCAGAATCAGACTCAGCGCCAGCGCGATACGACCGACGTAGGGTTTGAGCCACGGCAACAGATCGGCGATGACGGTCCAGTCGCCGCGCGCCTTGGGGCGCTGTGCGTTGCCCTTGTCGCCGTTCGTTTCTTCTTCTGCCTGCGCGTAACTTCTCATCTGCCCCAGGATTTTCGCCAAAGTGCGATTATGGCCGGCTGGCGTTTGCTCAGCCTCACTATACCGGCTGGCTCGTGCCACCGGCCCGCGACCACGGCATGCGCATGCCGGCGCGCCAGGCACGCCGGCAACACGCCATCCGAACATGATGGCTGCCGGCCGAATCAATGGGCGGCCCTGCATCTGTTGTGAGCCACGGCTCGAATCACCCAATACACAACTCAGGCGTTATCCTTGACCAGCAACGCCATCTCGGAGCCAAACATGCTGCTGCTCGTCCTTGGATTGATCCTGTGGTCCGCCACCCATTTGTTCATTGCGCTGGCGCCGAATCAGCGCGCGGCCTTGATCGGCAAGTTGGGCGAAATGCCTTACAAGGGCTTGTTCTCAGTGGTGCTGGTACTGGCGCTGGCGTTGATGGTGATGGGCTGGAAATCCATGCCGCCAAGCGCGGTCTGGAACCCGCCGGCCGGCATGCGTCATCTGACCATGGCGCTGATGCCGATCGCCGCCATCCTGTTCGTCAGCGCTCGCGCACCCACGGACATCAAGCAGCTCATTCGCCACCCACAGCTCACCAGCGTCAAGCTGTGGGCGGTGGCGCACCTGCTGTCCAATGGGGAATTGCGGTCCCTGATCCTGTTCACCGGCCTGCTGGCCTGGGCGGTGCTGGAAGTCATCGTCATCAATCGCCGCGACGGGGCCTGGAACAAGCCACAGCCGGTGGGCATGGTCAAGACCTGCGCATTCGTGGGCGCGGGCCTGTTCTTTGCCGCCTTCCTGATGTGGGCGCACCCCTGGCTTTCGGGCATCCCCTTGTTGCCGACCGGATGATCCAGGCGAACCGATTCGGCGCCAACCGGCGCCGCGAACCGCTGCTCACATTCTGAAGATGCCGTAGCTGGGGTCCTTGATCGGCGCATTCAGCGCCGCAGACAGGCAAACCCCCAGCGCATTGCGGGTATCCACCGGATCGAGCATGCCGTCATCCCAGATTTCACTGGTGGACCAGTAGGCGCTTTGCTTGCGCCTGAAGTCCGCCAGTACCGGCTCGCGGATTTCCGCGATTTGCTGCTCGTCGAGTTCCTTGCCCTGGCGGGCCAGTTGACGAATTTTCACATCCGCCAGCGTATTGGCCGCCTGTTCTGCGCCCATCACCGACACTTGTGACTGCGGCCAGGAGAACAGAAAGCGCGAGTCGAACGCACGGCCGGACATGCCGTAATTTCCAGCGCCAAAGGAGCCATGACACATGACCGTGAACTTGGGCACTTCCGAGCAAGACACCGCCATGATCATCTTGGCGCCGTCCTTGGTGATGCCACGCCGCTCATATTCACGGCCCACCATGAAGCCGGTGATGTTCTGCAGAAACAGAATCGGCGTGCGGTTCTGATTGCAAAGCTCGATGAAGTGCGCGCCCTTGAGACTGGAGTCGTTGAATAACACGCCATTATTGGCAAGAATGCCGATCTTGTAGCCCCACAGGTGGGCATAGCCGCATACCAGCGTCTTGCCGTAACCGGGTTGATATTCGTGAAAGCGCGAGCCGTCGCTCAGACGTGCGATCACCTCGTGCATGTCGAATTGCGCTTTGATGTCCTGCGGCAAAATGCCGTAAAGCTCGGTGGGATCGTAATACGGCGCTTCGGGGGACTGTCGGCTGATATCGGCTTTTTGCGGGGTTTTGAATTGGGCCACGATATCGCGTGCGATGGCGATGGCCTCCTCCTCGCTGCCCGCCGGATAATCCGCGGTGCCGGAAACCGTGGTGTGCATATCACAACCGCCCAGCTCGTCAACGGTATTGATTTCACCAGTGGCGGCTTTGACCAGTGGCGGACCGGCCAGAAAAATGGCGCCGGTACCACGCACGATGACGTTGTAATCCGACAACGCCGGAACATAGGCGCCGCCAGCGGTACAGTGTCCCAAAACCACCGACACTTGCTGCACACCCATTTTCGACAGAATGCACTGGTTGCGAAAAATGCGCCCGGCGAAATAACGATCGGCGAACAAATCAGCCTGCAACGGAAGAAAGCCGCCGGCAGAATCGCACAAGTGAACCACCGGCAATCGGTTTTCAATGGCGATATCCAGGGCGCGCACAATACGTTTGATGGTGAGCGGATACCAGGCACCACCCTTTACGCTTGGATCTCCGGCATGAATGACGCATTCGCGACCCGAGACCACGCCAATGCCGGTCACGCATGCCGCACCCGGAACTTCACCATCGTAGGCGTCATTGGCCGCCAGCGAGGAAAGTTCCATAAAGGGCGTGCCCGGGTCCAGCAACAGATCCAGACGCTCGCGCACCATCAGCTTTTGCTGCTTGCGGATGCGATCCACGTCCCGTTGCGGCCGATCCTGGCGCACCGCTCGCTCCTTTTCACGAAACGCCGCGGCCAGCTTCTGGTTGTGCGCGAAGTTGGCTCGAAATTCCGCCGAATGCGTATTGAGCCGGGATTCGATACGTCTCATTCACTCTTCTCCAACGGCGCCATGCTCAGCAACACGGCGTCGCGGTCAAAACTCTGCCCCGGCTCAAACATCACTTGCGCAATCACCGCCTCGCGCGGTGCGGAAATGGTGGTTTCCATCTTCATGCTTTCCATGACCAGCAGCGTCTGGCCGGTCTCGACGGTGTCACCGACCCGCACCGCCACGCTGATGATGCTGCCCGGCATCGGCGCCAGAATCTGATCCTGGCTACCGCCGGCCAGTTCGGCTGCCAGCCGGTCCAGCGGATGCTGATAGCCGAGCTGGTAGGTTTGGCCATCCAGATGCACGAAAACATCGTCGCCCCGCGTTGCCAGCACCACTTCCAGCTGGCGGCCGGCGATGTTCAAGGTGGCGTGGCCATCCTCGCGTTCCACCAGATCAAAATCAATCGCCCGTTCACCCAAATGCAGGCGATACCCATTGCAGGATCGTGACAGCTCCACATTGTGGACCGCATCGCCCAATTTGAAAGCATGGTGCACCGCTAATTCCTCCAGGAACCCATGGCCGCATGCAGGTCAGGCACCGCGTCAGCCACGTCCCGCATCGGCCGCGTCGTTGCACAGGCACAAGCCAGCAAGGACTGAATGGTTTGATCCGACAATTCGGGTTCCGCCGCAATCTGCGGATTGGCGTCCAGAAAACCGGTGTGAACCTCACCCGCGACGAACGCCGGGTGCGCGTTCAGCCGCCGCAAGAAAGCCGCATTGGTCTTGCAGCCCAGCAGCACCGTATCGCGCAGCGCCGCTTCACCGCGCGCGATGCCTGGGTGCGATCCGCTGCGTGGACGATGAGCTTGGCGATCATGGGATCAAACGCCGAGGTCACCTCACCACCCTGCACGACGCCACTATCCCAACGAACCCCCTCGCCGGTGGGCGCCTGCAAGAACAGAACCGGCCCGGTCGTGGGCGTATAGCCGGCGGCCGCGTCCTCGGCGTAGATGCGGTATTCGATGGCGTGACCGCGGGCCGTGATCTGATCCTGGCCGAACCCCAGTTTTTCACCGGCGGCGATGCGTAGTTGCTGCAGTACCAGATCGATGCCGGTGATTTGCTCGGTGACCGGATGCTCCACCTGCAGGCGGGTATTCATCTCCAGAAAATAGAATTCGCCCTGCGGCCCGAAAATAAACTCCACCGTTCCGGCGCCGCGATAATCGATGGCGCGCGCGATCCCGGCGGCGGTTTGGCAAATTTCCTCGCGCAGCGCCGGGCTCAGCGCCGGTGACGGTGTTTCCTCCACAATTTTCTGGAACCGGCGCTGAACGGAACATTCGCGCTCGAAAACATGCACCACGCCGCCCTGGCCGTCACCCAGAATCTGCACTTCGATGTGCCGCGGGTTTTCGATATAACGCTCCACATACAACCGACCGTCGCCAAAATAGCGCTGACCTTCCGAGCGACCACGCGCAACCTCCGCCTCAAGATCGGAAAGATCGCGAACAATGCGCATGCCTTTGCCGCCGCCGCCGGCGCTGGGCTTGATCAACAGCGGCGTGCCAACCGCGCGGGCGCGCTGCACGAAACTGTCTGGATCATCATCCTCGATGGCGCTGGGCGCGACCGGGAAACGGCGTTTCTCGACAAAGTTTCGCGCCCGCACCTTGTCACCCATCAAATCGATCTGTTCGGGCCTGGGGCCGACAAAGCAAATACCCGCAGCCTCCACGGCTTCACAGAACGCCTTGTTCTCCGACAAGAAACCGTAACCTGGATGGATGGCCCCAGCAGCACACGATTGCGCCGCACGGATGATCTGTTCGGCATCCAGATAAGCACCAACCGGCGTCTCACCGTGTAGTTCGATCGCCTCGTCGGCCATCGTCACCGCCAGCGTGGTGGCATCGGCGGCGTGATAAACCACCACGCCCTTCAGCCCCAGGCCTTGCACCGTGCGCAGTACGCGTACCGCGATCTCTCCGCGGTTGGCAACCAACACGCAGGAAAACGGCCAGCGTGCCGCCTGTTTGCGCAACGCCTGCCAGTCGGGTTTCTTGGATGGATTCATTCCGTCTCCAAACGCTGAAGCAAATCCCATAATAAGTTTGACTCACTAATAAGGTCAAGAAACAAAAGGCCTAGACACATCCCGACGCCTTCCCTGGCAAGTCACGAGGCATTTCCTGAACATTCCAGCCATCGGCCATTGCGCATGGAATGCGTCTTGCTCGCCACATGTCAAACCGACGTCACGGCATCCGTGCCGCGCAGCGCCCGCCGGAACCGGTCGGGTCCGGCGGGCGCGCTCAGATCCTGTCCTTGAGCCTTGCCACCACCGATTCCAGACGCCGCACGAGTTCAGGCAGTTGTTGCGTCGGCGCATTCTGCGCCTGGGCCTGCTCGGTGCTAATCCCCTGGCAAACCAGCTCGGTGAGTTGATCAGCAATGGATTCGGCGTCCATTGTGGCGCGACCGTACACCACGCCCCAGCTGTGGTGCTCAATGCCTCCATAAACCAGATCCCTGATCAATTCCCTGGGCACGTCAGCGCGAAACTCACCCGCCTCGACCCCTTCGGACAATACCTCCAGAAACAACCCGGTATATCGCGAGTTCATCACATGCAAGGGCGATTTGGCATATCCGGGTTGCGCGCGCAGTTCGGTAAATATCAGGCGACACATGTGCGGCCATTGCTGAATGGTTTTCAGGTGTCGCCAGGTCAGATAGCGCAAGCGGTTGCGCGCGCCGCCGATCATCGCCAAGTCCGCTGTGTAGTCGCCGAACAATTCGCCGTACCAGTGTTCGACCACCCGATTCAGCAGTTCCAGCTTGCTCGGGAAATACTTGAAAACGGTGGCCTCGGAAACGCCGGACTGTTTGGCGATCTCCGAAACCGCCGCGCCCTGATAACCCTGGGCGCAGAAATGTTCGCGGGCGACGGCGAGAATCTCCGCCGTTCGCTCCTCGCGCCCCATTCTGGCGGCGCGGGTTCGCGCCACGGGCCCTGATCGGGCCTGGTTCGACCTTGCCGGCAACTCCTGTCCCCATTGCGACCACAGTAGTGAGCATAGCTCACCAGCGTCTGGTCGTCCCACTGAACAACGTGGTGGGTTTACACAACTAGACCCCGGACACCACCTTCTGGCGTTGGATTTCCATCTGCACGAACTTTACCCATTGCGAAGACTGCTTTTTGAACGCCGCGAAACGGCCGGCGTTCTTGAACGCCTGCAAGGCCGGCCCATAGCGCTTGAGGTTGTAGTAGGCCGTTCCAATCTGCATGTAAATACCACCCTGTCGATCCAGGCCGCCCATCGCCAGTGCGCGCTCCAGGGAGCTGGCGGCATCCTGCCACTGGTACAAGGCGAGTTGGGCTTGACCAAGATACATGAACTGCTGCGCGTCATTGGACATGGCGGCGGCTTTTTCCAGAACCGGAATCTGGGCTTCGGTTTCACGCGCCAGGGACATGGCTTGCGCCAGCAATTGCAGATTTGACGCATTTTCCTGCACCGTTCCCGCGTCAAAGCCTTCCTGAATCAATTCAATGGCCGGAAACGGCGCATCTTCGGCCATGTACAACCGCGCCATATTCAGAATATCGGACTCATTTTCCAGCATGCCGGCAGCTTTGGCCGCGTGCATGACGTAGAGCTGTTTTTTCTGCTGCTTCATCAGGCCGTACATGCCGGCGAGCTGCGTGTAATAGCTGGGCTTGGGTGCGGACTTGATCAGGCTTTCGAGAACCTTGGCCGCCTTGGAATATTCACCTTTTTCGTAGTACACGGCGCGCAGCAAGGCCAACCAGTTTTCCGATGGTGCCTGCTGACGACGGCGCGCCTCACGCAGGGCCAGGATGATCGGGGCTTCGGCTTGCTGATATTTGCCCTGCTGATAAAAGGCCTGGGCCTTGAGCATGTAAGCCTCTGGCCGCACGCTTGCCACCTGATTCATCCAGTCATCGAGCAGCTGAATGGACTTGGCGTACTGCTCGGAAACAAAATACAGCTGCGCCAGCCGGAACAGAGAATTGTTCCTGATCTGCTCGGGCACGCCCTCCAGGGCCAGAATCGCCTGATAATCCTTGATCGTGGCCTGAGTATTGCCCTGCTCATAATGAATGGCGGCCAGAAAGTTATGCATCTGGGCCTTTTCGTAGTTATTGAGCGTGTCCGAAGTCGCCTTGAGGCCATTCATGATGGACTCAGCCGCCTTGTAGTCCCTGGCTTCAAGCGCGCTTTGCGCGGCGACGATCTGCTCATAGACCTTGGGTGAGAGTTTTTCCGTGACCCTGGTCTTGGGCTTGCCCGGCTTTTTTGAATCCTGGGCCAGGCTCGCGGTGGCGCTGATCGCAAAGATGGCGGCGATCAGCAAGCTGACACATTGACGAAGCCCGATCATCGGCCACCCCTCCCCTTGTCGATTTCAAAGGTGATCAAATGCTCCACCCCGCGCACGATTTGCGGCTTGCCATCGATCACGCGCGGCTTGTACTTGAAGCGCAGCGCCGCCTTGGTGGCCGCCTTTTCAAAAAAACCCTCGGGCTGAGCTTCGACCACCACCGGATCGACCACCGCGCCGGTTTCGTTCACGGTAAAGCGCAGCAACACCCAGCCTTCAATGCCGCGTGACTGCGCGCGGCTTGGATACACCGGCGCCACCTTGACGATGGGCAGGTATTCGCCGTCGGACGCTGACAGACCGGCGCTGGTATCCACCGCCAGATCACTGTCCACCGCCAGCGAGCCGATGTTCACGGTATCACCCGTGGGCTTGACCACCTGGTTGTCCATCTGTGGCGTTTCCGGCGCCACCTCCGGCTTCGGCGGCTTCTTCGGCTTGGGCTGTTCGGTGCGCAGCTGCGGCGGATTGGGCACACGCACGAAGTCGACGATGCGGCCTTTGGGCGCATCGGTCATCGCGTTCTTGCCCGCCGCGACCAGCGCAGACATCAGCCAATACAACACAAAGGTGATGATCAGGCCCAAGACCGCACCCACCAGGGGTCGAATCAGGTCCCGGGCACCGCCGGATTGTGTGACCTGGGTAATTGCACTCATAGCGCCGACCTCACCTAGTTTGATGCGATGGAAACGTTGTAGACGCCGGCCTTGCGGGCGGCGTCCATCACCGTGATCAGGCGTTCATTCTGTGAGTCGTCCTCGGCCTGAATCACCACCGAACCCTCGGGATTTTCCGCATGCAAACGCTTGATGTTCGCGGTCAGCGCGCCGGCGTCCACCGGCCGGCGATTGATGAACAGCTGACCGTCGTTGCTGACGTTGACCAGGATGTTCCTCACCTCGTCATCCTTGGGCTTGGACTGGCTCTGCGGCGGCCGGTTGACATCAAAGCCCGCCTCCTTGACGAACGAGGCCGTGACGATAAAAAAGATCAACATGATGAAGACCACGTCCAACATCGGAGTGAGGTCGATTCCCGCCGCCTCGCCTTGCGTATCGTCTTCGTTGATGAAATCTCTCATGACGCTTGATTCCTGAATTCAAAGCGCGAACAAGCTGTTTACTTAGTCGTGCTGATGCTCGGTGACGAGCTGATCCGCCAGATGGGTCATGCGCCAGCGCGCCTGCCAATCCAGCCAGTAGATCGCGAACACACCGGATAATGCGCCCACCATGCCGGCCATGGTCGGCACCGTCGCCTTGGCGACCCCGTCGGCCATCAGGCGCGGATTGCCCATGCCGGCGCTGGCCATGACATCGAATACCGCAATCATGCCGGTGACGGTGCCGAGCAGCCCCAGCAAGGGACAGATCGCCACCACCGTCTTGACGGTCCCAATATTGGCGCGCGCCTGCTGCCGCACACCCGCCAGCAATGCCCTGCGAATCTGGTGTGCCTGCCAGGTATGGTGATCCGCCCTTTGATTCCAGATCTCGCAAACCGTCCTGGAACTGACCGGGAACTTGCGGTGGTAATACACCGCACGCTCGATGATCAGCGCCCACATGACAAAAATGGCGATGGCGATCAGGCCCAGCACGTCTCCCCCGAGAAGGAGGAAGTTACTGACCTGAAAGCCGATATCGGCGATCAGAAACTGAATCTGCTCCATGACCGTTCCGCCTTATTGTCCAGCGGCGCGCGCTTCCATGCGCTCGGAGATCAAACCGGCCGTCTGATGCTTGAGCGTATTGACGACCGCAGCGGCCCGCGAGCTGACAATGGCGTGCAGCAACACCGTTGGAATGGCGACCGTCAGGCCGAGCACGGTGGTGACCAGCGCTTGCGAGATGCCGCCGGCCATGGTCTTGGGGTCACCGGTGCCAAACAGGGTGATGGCCTGGAAGGTTGCGATCATGCCGATGACGGTCCCCATCAGGCCCATCAGCGGGGCAACGGTCGCAATCACCTTGATCAAGCCCACGAAGCGATCCACCTTGGGCCGTTCCTCGAGAATGGCCTCACCCAGACGAACCTCCAGCGTTTCGGTGTCCACGTCCTTGTTGTCTTCGTAGATTCTGAGCATGCGACCCAGCGGGTTATCGCTGCTGGGCTTGGTCAGATTGCGCTTTTGCGCATCAACCTTGCCGCTCAGAATCATGATGCTGAACAGCTTGAAAATCGCCAGGCCGACACCCACCGCACCCAGCGCCAGAATCAGATAGCCGATGGTGCCGCCCTGGCCAATGCGATCCGACAAGGACGGCGCGTCTACCAGACGGCTCATCAAGGCGCCGGCGGTGGGGTCAATGCCGATGGCTTCTACGCCGCTGTTGTTACTGACGAAACCCTTGATGTGGCCAACATACTCGCCTTCGGGCTGCCGCTTGAGTACCGAGGCGCGCTGACTTTCCGGCTCCCAGCTCATGTACACCGGTTCGGGCTCGGCGGAAACCAGTACGAACTTGCCAACCCGAACGATCTGCCGCTGTTCACGGTCGCCGGTTTCGCCAATCACCTCACCATCGACTTTGACCACCTGGCCCGAAGCGGTGATTTCCTGTTGCAGCAGGAACCACAGTTTCTCCAGTTCCTCGATGGTGAAGATCTGGGTGCTTTTTTCCATGCGCTGGCCAAATTCGGCGAGCCAGGTTTCGCGCGCCGGATAATCAAGCGAGGTGGGCGAGTTGCGGAAAATGCCGGTCAGTTCGGTTGCAATCTGTTGCAGGCTGCCGAACAGGGCCGCATTGGGGCCCATGGCTTCACGCAATTCCAGCAGCTTGGCGTCGTAGGCGATCTTGTTGTTGCGCGCCGTTTTTTCCAGCGTTTCACTGGTGCGCTGCAAGGTATCTCGCTTGGCGCGCGCTTGCGCCATGAGACGCGCCTGATCCCCCGATGCACGAAATTGCGCAAGCATCTGCGCCTGCGCGGCGCGATTGCCGATCTGCCCGGTGCGCACCTGCTCCAGCAGCGCTTCTTCGCTGTCTGCGCTGACCGCCAGACCGGCGCAGAGGCTGCCGATGCTCAGAATGATGGCTTTTCCAAGCTGTTTCATCGGGCACCTCCGCCCAGGGCCAATTCCTGGCCACCCGGATCGGCCGACTGTTCACCGCTGGCACGCGGTGCCGGCAACGGCAGACTCAGCAGTGACGGTGCGGTCAGCTTGTTGGCGATCCGCAGCGCCTGGTAGATACCGTTGCGGTATTCGGCGCCCAGGTCTTCCCAGCTTCCGGCCTGGTGATTCCAGCGGCCGGTGTGAACCCGGTCCGCCGTCTGATAAAACAGACCGATACGGCCCAGACGCAGCACGCTGACTTCACGCTCGCCGTCGGCGGTCTGAATCGTGTCTTCATAGGCCTCAATGGTGTTGCCATAGGCCAGCTCGGTCATGTAGGCGTCCAGCACCTGACGGAATTTTTCGGCCGCGGAGACGTCGGCGCGATCCACCGTATCCCGCAGGAAGTTGACGCGGTCAGCGCGCTCCACCGGCAGAAACGGCGGGCTGACTTCCACCAGGCTGGCGTAGGTGTCCACCATGTTGTTGAGCAGCGGCAACAACTGGCGGTCCACTTCGGCGGCCTTGGAGATGGACTGGTCGGTGCGGGCGATTTCCGTTTCCTGTGCCTTGATCTGGGTCCGCAGCTGGCGGTTGTAGGCTTGCAGACCTTCAATCTGACGCAACAAGCGCCGATATTCGGACTCGGTGTCGGTCACCTGCTCATCAATGGCGTCAATCCGCTTCTGCGCGTTCTGCTGCGCCACCAGCCAGGCCTGGCCTTCGTGAACCAACTGATCTACCGATTGGCTGTGCGCCGGCAGGGCGATGAGGGCGGTGAGCAATACAGCGCTCAACGATTTGAAGGGCATTGCTTGATTCTCCACTTGTCAGTGTTCGGTTCGGTTCAACTGCAACTATTCATCGTCGGCGGCGACAGCCACCTGGCTGACACCGGCTTTTTGTACTGCGTCCATCACCACCTTGAGTTTCTTGTGGGTGGACACCTGATCGGCCTGAATCACCACCGAGCCTTGCGGGTTTTCCGCATGCAGGCGTTTGATGGTGGTGGCCAGATCGCGCTCGTCGATGCGGCCACCGTCAATCCAGATCTCGTCGGTTTGGGTGATCGCGATCAGGATGCTGGCCAGGTCCTGTCGTTCGGCGGTGGTGGCCAGCGGCCGCTCGACATCGATGCCCGCCTCCTTCACGAAAGTGGCGGTGACGATGAAAAAGATCAGCATGATGAACACCACGTCCAGCATGGGCGTGAGGTCGATCGCGGACTCATCCGCGCCGCCGTCGCCGAAGTCTTTTGCGCTTTCGCTGAAGCTTTCACTCATGGTCTTTCACCTGTGCCTGATCATCGTTGCGCAGCGCTGGCTAAACCGCCGGCTGCGCCGCACCCGAACCAGATACCGCAATGCGTTTCTGGTGGATTTGGGTTTGTTCTTCCAGCATTTCGCCGGTCAATGCCGCGTTATGCCGCTTGAGTACATTGACCAGCGCCTTGCCGCGCGCGCTGACCATGGCATGCAGCAGTACCGCCGGCACCGCCACAATCAGGCCGAGCACCGTGGTGATCAGGGCTTGAGAAATACCACCGGCCATGGTCTGCGGATCACCGGTGCCGTACAGCGTGATCGCCTGAAAGGTGTTGATCATGCCGACCACCGTGCCCAACAGACCCATCAATGGCGCCACCGCGGCGATGATGGCCAGGAAAACCGTCATCCGGTGGATGCGCGTGGTTTCCTTGGACTCACGGTCATGCAGGCGCATTTCCAGCGTCTCGGAGTCGACGTTGCGGCTGCCCTGGGCGATCAGAATCAGCCGCCCAAGCGGATTGTCGTCACGCGGATCATCCAAATGGCTCTGCTGCGCGCGCACGCGCAAGCTGATCTGGCCGATATCGATCAGCTTGAGTACCGCCAGGATCAGCGCAACCACCCCCAGGCCCAGAATCATGTAGCCCACCAGTCCGCCATGATCCAGTCGTTCGGACGCGGTGGGCTTGTCGATCAACACCGACAGCAGCGCGCCGCCGGTGGGGTCGATGCTGACCAGACTCAGGCCGTCGTTACTGTCCATGTAGGCGTCTATTTCGCCGAGATAGGGGCCGGTTGGCTGGCGGCGCAGTTCGGCGGGCTGCTGTTTGCCGGCGTTCCACGCCAGGTAGGCAGGTTCGGGATCAGCGGTGATCACGTTGAACGCGCCAACACGCACCAGCGTTCGTTCGGTCGACTCACCGTCTGCATCGAGTACCGGCGCCCGCAGCCTGACGATTTCATTGCGGGCCGAAATTTCCCGCATCAGCTCGTACCACAGGTCCTTGATGTCCTTGACCGAAGACACTTCAGAGGCATTCTTCATGCGGTTGGCAAAGCCCTCCAGCCACTTGTCGCGGTCGGGATACTCGATACTGGTGGGCGAGCCATTGAACGCACCGATCAGATCCGAGGCGTTTTGCTGGAAAACGCCGAACAATTCCTTCAGCGCGCCGATCTTGTTGTTGAGCAGCTGCGCCTTGTAATTCAGCTCATTCTTGTAGGCGTCGAAGCTGGCCTCCAGCGCTTCGCCCTGGGCCTGCTGCTGCTGCAAGCGTGCCTGGGCATCGGCAAGGCGCTTTCTGGCGTCCTCGAGCCTGCCGAGGAACGCCTGTTCGCGCGCTTTCATGCGGGCAGCGGCGGCCTTGCGTTCGGCACGCATTTTTTCCAGCACCGAACCCACCGCATGCTCGGACCGAGGCGCCGTTTCGGCGGCGGCGTCAACACTTTCCGCCTGAGCAGGCGCAGGGCGCCTTGGCGGCGGTTTCAATCCGGAAACACGCCCGCCTCCGGCTTCGGCGGCTGACTGGCCTGCCTGCGCCACAGCCTGGCCAGGCATCACCCACAGCAGCGCCAGCCACATCGCGAAAAAAGCCGAGTACGCGGCTCTCCAGACGCCGGCGCGAGTCGGTCGATTGTCCCTCATCGATTCTGTCCTTAATGGTTTGACTACTGAGCGGCCAATACGGTGTTCGAGCAATCCAGCGGCATTGCAACGCCGCTGACCCCGCCACAGGAGGCAACAAGCTTCATCGAAGGGTTACGGCATGCATGCTTACGACCCGCGATCAATCTATTGTTTTTCCAAACATCCCCGAAACCCCTGCATCATCGCAGGCATTTGTTGCAACTCTGTGAAAGGCGGCAAAAGACGCATTCCCCGCCTCGGCAGGACTCGGCCGGACGGTGCGCAGACACCATCGCCATTGACCAAAAAGCAATCAGGCACCAGCACCTGAGCGGGAATCACTGCTGCCGCAGGGGCCGTGCCTGCTGGACCACACCGTGGCAATTGATGCAACAAGCCGGCGCTGCACCGTTTGAAATTGGCACCCCCGAGACGATTCGAACGTCCGACCCTTCGCTTAGGAGGCGAATGCTCTATCCAGCTGAGCTACGGGGGCATTGGCGTTAGGATAGCGGTTGCCTAGCCCGGCTCGCCAGCCAGATCAGACCCCATCAGGCGAGTGTCCGACCAATCACACCTTGCCGATTCGAGGCGTTAGCCGTCCAAAGATGAACACACTGGTTTTGCCCGCGCCGTTGTGGCGACGATTAGTGGCTGCGCTGTATGACGGTCTTTTGCTGCTGGCACTCTGGATGATTGCCGCCTTGGCGGACGTGTTGATCCGCGATCAACTGCTCGGCTTGAGTCGCGACTGGGGTGCCCTGCAGGCGTTTTACTTTTTGGTGGGGTTTTTCTTTTTCGGCTGGTTCTGGACCCACGGCGGACAGACCCTGGGCATGCGTGCCTGGCGCCTGCATTTGCGGCGCCAGGACGGCGCCGCCATCCGCTGGCCCATCGCCGGTTTGCGCTACGCCGTGATGATGATTTCCTGGGGCGTCCTGCTCACCCCTCTGGTTCTGCTGCTGCCCATTTATTCGGACCACCCCAACGCTTTTGAAATCCACCTGGGGGCGATTCTGGCCAGTGGAATCGGCCTGCTCAGCATACTGACGGACGCACGCAAGCGCGCGCCCTGTGATCGGTTCAGCGCAACCGAAGTGGTGGTACTCCCCAAGGGCGTGGAAGCGTCCGACCCGGTCGCCTGAAGCAGATGCTTGTGCGCACATTGCTGGTGTCGAGCCTCAGTACCTTGATGCTTGCCTGCACGGCTTTGGGCGAACCCGCCGAAGGCGAGCGCCTGAGCCGCATGCAAGCCTCGCCGCAATGGCAGGACGGTGGTTTTCTCAACCAGCGGCCGGCCGAATCCGCCTCCACCTGGACCTTGCTGAAAGCGAGCTTGACCCAAATGTCTCCGCATTCAAGGCCGGAGGCACCGATTGCCGTTTTGAAACGCAGCAGGCAAGACTTCGACCTTGCTCCGGACAGCGGATTACGCGTCACCTGGCTCGGACACTCCAACCTGATTGTGGAAATCGACGGTTATCGCGTTTTGATCGATCCAATCTGGGGCGAACGCCCGTCGCCCATCTCTTGGCTTGGCCCCACGCGCTGGTACGAATCGCCACTGGCGCTGGAGGAACTGCCGCGCATCGACGCCGTCCTCATTTCCCATGATCACTATGATCATCTGGATCATCAAACGGTCCTCGCTCTTCTGGAGAAGCAAATTCCGTGGGTGGTGCCGCTGGGCGTTGGCGCCCATTTGCAGGCCTGGGGCATGGACAACGCACACATCACGGAACTGGATTGGTGGGCGTCGTACCGCATCGGCGATCTGGAGTTGACCGCAACGCCGGCGCGACACTTCTCCGGACGCGGCTTTGATGGCGGCGATCAAAACGGCGGCCCCACGCTATGGGCCGGTTGGAGCATTGCCGGCCCCAAACACCGGGTGTATTACAGCGGCGACACGGCGCTATTCGATGCCTTGACTGATATTGGCGAGCGGCTTGGCCCCTTCGACCTCACCTTGATTGAAACCGGCGCCTACAACCGCTACTGGCGCGACGTGCACCTGGGCCCCGAACAGGCGGTTCGCGCGCATCAGCTGGTCGGTGGCAAACTCCTGCTGCCGGTCCATTGGGGTCTTTTCAATCTGTCGTTTCACGGTTGGACCGAGCCGGTGGAGCGGCTGCTGGCCGAGGCACAGGCACAGCAGGTTGCGGTTGTGATTCCAAAGCCCGGAGAAATGCTGGAACCAGCTTTGGCATCCGGACCGGTCAAGGCTTGGTGGCCTCAACTGCCATGGGAGCGCGCTGACCAATCGCCGGTGATTTCCTCCGGTACCGAGCACTTGATGCTATCTGGCGCGCGCCAGGCGCAACAATCCAATTAGCAATAAGGCCAGCGTTGGCAGTCCGGCCGAAACCGGCGCCGGCCAACGGTAGAGCGCGCCAAAACTGGCGGACACCTCGTTCAGCAGATGAAAGCTCACGCCCACCAGCACGCCGATCAACAGGCGCTGACCGGCGCCGCCACTGCGGTTGGGGCCGAACACGAACGGAACCGCGAACAAGACCATGGTCATCACGGTAAACGGCGACACCAGCTTGCGCCATAACTCCAGACGCTGCTCGGATGCATCCAGGCCGTTGGCTTGCAGATAACCCACCAGACGCAACAGACCGCGCGCGGACACGGTGTCGGCTTCGAGCACGAACAAGCGCAACACATCCGGCGACAGACTGCCGGTCCACTGTAGGCTCGCGTCCTCACGTACCTGCGCACCGCGAAAATCAAACGCCGTGCTCGTGATGCCATTGAACTGCCAGTGATCACCCTGGTAGTGCGCGGAATCCACGCGCATAACGGACTCCAGCCGCATGTCCTCCCCCAGGACGTAAACGTCGGCATCGGCGAAACGGTCCTCGGCAATCAGGCGGCGAATATGGAAAAACGTATCCCCATCACGCAGCCAGACCGGCTTCAGCGTGGCGCCGGCATCCACGCCGTGATGCGCCTGGGCTTTGATATTGCCGGCGGCCCGCTCGCCCATGGGCACCAGGGTTTCCCCCATCACCACGCCCAGCAAACCGAGCAAGGCACCGCCAATCAAGGCGGCGCGACCGATGCGCAGGTTGGAATAGCCGGCGGCGCGCATCGCCGTCAGCTCGCTTTGCGAAGCCAGTTGGCCGACCCCCAGCAAGGTACCCAGCATGGCGATCAGCGGCAGCAACAGATACAGCCCCGTCGGCGCGAGAAAGGCGGTATACAGGGCGATGACATCCAGCCCCAGCTGATCGTTGGCGCTACGGTCCAGCTCCGCCACAAAGCTGATGAAACTGTAAATCGTGATCAACCCCAGACCGACGATGCCGGTCAGTCCCAGAATGGCGCGCACGATGTAGCGGTCGAGCAAACTCATCGCGCAAACCAGTTGAGCCGCTTGCCGATCAGCAACAAGGCCATGCCGGCAAAAAGGGCGTGCACCCACCAAAGCCCCACGGCCGGCGGCACGATGCCCTTGATCATCCAGGCCTGACCCAGGCTCAGCAAATTGGAATAAACCAGATACAGGCCAATACCGAACACCAGCTTGGCGTAACGCCCCTGCCGCGGCTTGATATAAGACAGCGGCACCGCCAACAGCCCCAGAATGAAAACCGACAGCGGCGCGGAAATGCGCCAGGCCAGCTCCGCCTGATCCTCGATGTCGGGCGATCCGACCAGGGTCTGCGTCTGCGCCAGTTTGCGCTTGCCGCCCATGTAGACGAATTCCGGTGGCGTGATGCGGGTCTCGAATTCATCAAAGCGCATCAAATCGTAATCCGCGCGTCCAATCTCACCCTGAATACGCCAGCCGCCGTAAAGCAGCACGCGCCGTTCGCCGGTCACCTCATCCAGCGTCTGCCGCCCCTCGCTGGCGATGACGATGCTGTCACCGTCGGCTTCGCGGATGCGCGAAAACACGGTGGTGAGTTGTTCGCCGCGGGCATCCATCTGCGCGGTGTAGAACACCGCCTGACCATCGCCAATCGACTTGAAGCGGCCCGGCTCGAACGGGCTGTAACGCACCTGATTGCGGGAGCTCTTGAAAATGTAGTCCGCCTGTCGACCGGCCCAGGGACCGGCGTCCAGCGACAGCCAGGCGGTCAGCAATCCGGCAATCAGGGCCAAGGCAATGCAGGGTCGGTAGAGCCGCATCAAGCCGACGCCGCAACCCATCATGGCGGCGATTTCATTGTCCTTGTACAAGCGCCCCAGGGTCAGCATCACCGCCAGCAAGACTCCCGCCGGCACCAACAGCACCAGATACTGGAGACTGGAAAGCGCCACCACCTGCGCCAACAATTCCCTTGGCAGTTCTCCGGTTGCAACCGCACCCAGAAAGCGCGCGAAACGGGCCGAAAGCATGATGGCCAACAACACCGCCGTCACCGCCACGGCCGCCGCCGCCACGTCCCGCAGCAGGTATCGGTCCAGGGTATTGGGTAACATCATCGGCGCCGGGCGCTCCAAGGATCAGTCGTGCATCGCTCAAGTGTAAACGCCAGCGCGCTTTGCGCGGCCAGCCGTGGCGGAAGAATTTTCAAACATTCGGCGGTAAAATCAGGAGTTGCGTCGAATGTGGCTTGCATTCTCAATTTTCCAAGCCGTGTCCTGGCTCCGTTTACGCCAATAGATTCGGTAAGCCGGAGCAGAACCGGCACACCGGCAGGAGTGATTCGTGGAGTATTTTGTAAAAAGTGGCAGCCCGGAAAAACAGCGCGTGGCCTGCGTCATCGTCGGCATTTTTGAACGCCGCACCTTGAGCGAGTCGGCCACGATCATCGACGACGCCTCCGGCGGCGCCATCGCCAGCGTCATGCGTCGTGGCGACATGGACGGCAAGCTCGGTCAGTCCTTGTTGCTGCACAATGTTCCGGGCACGTTCTCCGACCGTGTGCTGCTGATCGGCCTGGGCCGGGAACGCGGTTTTGATGATCGCGCCATGCGCCGTGCGGTGAGTGAAAGCGCCAAAGCCCTGCGCGCCACCGGCTCGATTGATGCGGTGAGTTACCTCACTCACCTTGAAGTCAAAAATCGTGATTTTCACTGGCGCGTCCAGCAGGCGGTGCTGGCAACCGAGGCGGTGTCTTATCGCTTTGACGAATGCCGCGGCAGCAAGGCCAAGCAAGAGCTGCCGCAGAAGAAGCTGGAGCGGCTGACCTTTGACGTGCCACGCCGTTCGGATCTGCCGTCCGGCGAACGCGGCCTGGTGGAAGGTCTGGCCATCGCCAAGGGACAGGCGCTGACCAAGGACCTGGCCAATCTACCCGGCAATTTGTGCACACCCACCCATTTGGCGCAAACCGCCGGGAAACTGGAAACCGAATGCGGTCTCAAGGTCAAGATTCTGGAAGAGGCGGACATGCAGGCGCTGGGCATGGGCGCCTTGCTGTCGGTGTCGCGCGGCAGCCGCCAGCCGGCCAAGCTGATCGTGATGGAGCACTTCAAAGGCGCGCAGGATGAAAAGCCGGTGGTGCTGGTGGGCAAGGGCCTGACGTTTGACGCCGGTGGCATCAGCATCAAACCCAGCGCCAAGATGGATGAGATGAAGTTCGACATGTGCGGCGGCGCATCGGTATTCGGGGTCATGAAGGCGGCGGCCGAACTGGACCTGCCCATGAACCTGGTCGGCATCGTCCCCGCCAGCGAGAACCTGCCCGATGGCGACGCCAACAAACCCGGCGATGTGGTCACCAGCATGGCCGGCATCACCATTGAAGTGCTGAACACCGACGCCGAGGGTCGGCTCATTCTGTGCGACGCACTGAGCTATGCCGAGCAGAATTACGATCCGGAGATCTGCATTGACATGGCCACACTCACCGGCGCCTGCATCGTCGCTCTGGGCAATTTCCCCAGCGGCGTGTTCGGCAATCATTCGCCGCTGGTGCGCGCGCTGAGCCACGCCGGCGAACAGGTCGGTGACCGAGTGTGGGAATTGCCGCTGTGGCCGGAATACGAGGAGCGCATCAACAGCCCGGTGGCGGATATCGCCAACATCGCCACCAAGGGTGATGGCGCCGGCGCCTCGGTGGCGGCGGCGTTTCTGCACAAGTTCACGCGCAAGATGAAATGGGCGCACCTGGACATCGCCGGCACCGCCTGGAGCGGCAAGAAGGCCACCGGACGTCCGGTGCCGCTGCTGGTTCAGTATTTGCTGAATCACGTCGCGCGCAAACATGAGCAGCACTGAGCCGGGCGGGCACCGGATGATCGGCGCATGACGCGGATCGATTTCTACATCCTGCCCGAATCCGCCCAGGACGATTCCATCCTCACCGCCTGCAAACTGTGCGACAAGGCCGCCGCCGGCGGACATCGGGTGTACCTGCACAGCGCGGACACGGATCGTCGCGCCATGATCAACGATACCCTGTGGAGCTTTCGTCAAGGCAGCTTCATCGCCCATGAACACTGGGATGGTGAGGCGCTGGCCAGTCCCCTGCCCGCAGTATTGATCGGCAGCGCCCAGCCGCCCGGTGAGTATCAGGAGATTCTGCTGCACCTTGACGGCGAACTGCCCAAGTGGTTCAGCAGTTTTGATCGGGTGCTGGAAATCGTCCCCGGCACGGAACCGCTGCGGCGACAAGCGCGCGAACGTTACAGGTTCTACCGCGAGCGCGGTTACCAACTCAACACACACAATCTTTAATGTCAGCCCTGCATAGCCCCTAATGAATTCGCCCGCGCCCCAGGAAATGGAAAAGAGCTACGACCCGCAGCGTATTGAAAGCAGTTGGCGTGAGTTCTGGGAACAGTCCGGCCATTACGCGCCCAGCGGCGATGGCGAGCCCTACTCGATCGTCATCCCGCCGCCGAACGTCACCGGCACCCTGCACATGGGCCACGCCTTCCAGCACACGGTGATGGACGCCTTGATCCGCTACCAGCGCATGCGCGGTCGTCGCTGCCTGTGGCAGCCGGGCACCGATCACGCCGGCATCGCCACGCAGATGGTGGTGGAACGCAATCTCAAGCTGGCGGGCGAGCCATCGCGCGCCGAGCTGGGCCGGGAAAAATTTATTGACAAGGTGTGGGACTGGAAGCGCTACTCCGGCGGCACCATCGAGGCGCAGATCCGCCGCATGGGCTCCTCGGTGGACTGGAGCCGCAACGCCTTCACCATGGACCCGTCGTATTCCACGGCGGTGGTGGAACACTTCGTGCGGCTGCACGAACAGGGGCTGATTTATCGCGGCAAAAGATTGGTGAACTGGGACCCGGTGCTGCTCACAGCCATTTCTGATCTGGAAGTCGTTTCTGAAGAAGAAAACGGCAAGCTGTGGCATTTCCGTTATCCGCTGTCCGACGGCTCCGGGCACCTGGTGGTCGCCACCACGCGACCCGAAACCATGCTGGGCGACACCGCGGTGGCGGTGCATCCGGACGACGAGCGCTATCAGCACCTGATCGGCAAGAGCATCCGCCTGCCGCTGGCGGAGCGCGAAATTCCGATCCTGGCGGATGAGTTCGTGGAACGTGCGTTCGGCACCGGTTGCGTCAAGATCACGCCAGCGCACGACTTCAACGACTACGCCGTCGGCCAACGCCATGGCCTGGAGATGATTAACATCCTGACGCCGGAAGCCAAAATCAATGATCAGGCGCCGGCCAGCTATCAGGGCATGGACCGCTTTGAGGCGCGCAAACAAGTGGTCGCGGATCTGGACGCCCTCGGCCTGCTGGAAAAGATTGAAGATCACAAACTGAAAGTACCGCGCGGCGACCGCAGCGGCGTGGTGGTGGAGCCTTACCTGACCGATCAGTGGTTCGTCGATCTCACCCGTGAAAACCGCCACGACGGCCAGCCCGGCCCCGGCGGCAAAGCGGCCATCACCGATCCGGCTATCGATGCGGTTGAGAAGGGGCTGGTCCAGTTCGTTCCGGAAAACTGGTCCAACACCTACTTCCATTGGCTGCGAAATATTCAGGACTGGTGCATCAGCCGCCAACTGTGGTGGGGACACCGCATTCCGGCCTGGTATGACAACGACGGCAATGTTTTTGTCGGGCGCAATGAAGCCGAGGTTCGTGAAAAGCACGGCATCAGCGCGGACACACCGCTGCGCCAGGACGAGGACGTGTTCGACACCTGGTTTTCCTCCGACATCTGGCCGATGGCAACGCTGGAATGGCCGCAGGACAGCCAGGCGCTACGGCAGTTTTATCCCACCAGCGTACTGGTCACCGGCTTTGACATCATCTTCTTCTGGGTCGCCCGCATGGTGATGATGGGCCTGTATTTCATGGACGGCGCGCCGCCGTTCAAGGAGGTTTACATCACCGGCCTGGTGCGCGACCCCGAAGGCAACAAGATGTCCAAGTCCAAGGGCAATGTGCTGGATCCGCTGGATGTGGTGGACGGCATCAGCCTGGATGATCTCATCGCCAAGCGCACCACCGGGCTGATGAACCCCAAGGCGGCGCCCAAGATCGAGAAAAAAACCCGCAAGGATTATCCGAACGGGATTGAGGCGGTTGGCGTGGACGCGCTGCGCTTCACCTTTGCCGCGCTGGCCACCAACGGCCGCGACATCCGTTTTGACGCCAGCCGCGCCGCCGGATATCGCAACTTCTGCAACAAGATCTGGAACGCCGCGCGCTATGTGCTGATGAATTGCGAGCAGCAGGATTGCGGCGCGTCCGGGGGCGACGAGGTCACGCTGTCGAGCGCGGACCGCTGGATCATCTCGCGCCTGCAAAGGCTGGAAAAAGAAGCCGAGGAACACTTCGCCGGCTATCGCTTTGATCTGCTGGCGCAGGCGCTTTACCAGTTCATCTGGAACGAATACTGCGACTGGTATCTGGAGCTGTCCAAGCCGGCACTGCAGATCGGCACGCCGGCACAACAGCGCGGCACGCGACGCACCCTGATCCGCGTCCTGGAAACCGCGCTGCGCCTGTTGCACCCCATCATGCCCTTCGTCACCGAAGAAGTCTGGCAACGTATTGCGCCGCTGGCCGGCGTCAATGGCGACACCATCATGACCCAGGCCTATCCGCAGGCCGACGACAGCAAGATTGATGAAGACGCCGAGCGCGAAATCGAATGGCTCAAGGCCCTGATTCTGGGCGTGCGGCAGATTCGCGGTGAGATGGATTTATCGCCCGCCAAAACGCTACCGCTGCTGATTCAAGGCCCAGGTGCCGAAGACCAGGCGCTGTTGCAGCGTCTGCAGCAAAGCATTTGTTTTCTGGCCAAAGTCGAAGCGCCCAGGATTTTGAAGGACGCCGAGACCGCGCCGCAATCCGCCGCTGCCTTGTTGGGTGATATGCAGCTATTGGTCCCCATGGCCGGCCTGATCGACAAGGATGCCGAGTTGGCGCGCTTGAGCAAGCGGATGAACAAGCTGGAAAGCGACATGGCCAAAACCAAGGCGCGAGTGGAAAACCCGAACTTCGGCAAAGCGCCGCCGCACGTGCAGGCACAAGCCAGAACCTTGCATGAAAAACAGCAGCAGGAGCACGGCACGCTGCGGACTCAGATCGAAAACATCAAGTTGCTTTGATGAACCCGGCACCGCATCGCCGTCACCCCAGGCATGTGCCGGTTGCGTGCAAGCAAGGTTTCGGGAGCAACGCGCGATGACGGCCTGTGGTCGAATTGGTCAGGCAGCCACCCACCAATTATGCTGTCGCATGTGAGCGTCTCGCACCGGCTGCGCGCTTCCACCCAATTCATCCGAGGAACCCTAGTCATGCAAACCTTCCACCTGACGATTGGCGGCACCGCCCAGCCGGGCGCAGCGCTCATGGATGTCATCAACCCGGCCACTGGAAAGGCCTTCACGCAATGCCCGCGTGCGTCGGCCGACCAGCTCGATGCTGCGGTAGCCGCGGCACGCAAAGCCTTTCCCGCGTGGTCAGCGCTGACGGTGGCCGAACGCGCCTCTGCTTTGCGCAACCTTGCAAGCGGCATCCAGCAACGCGCGGATGAAATCGCCAAATTGCTGACGCAGGAGCAAGGCAAACCGCTGTCGGCGGCAACCGAGGAAGTGCTGGGCTCGGCCGCTTTCATTCAGCACTTCGCCAGCATGGAGCTCAAGCCCAAAGTGCTGGAGGACAACAAAACCCAACGTGTCGAACAGCACTTCACGCCCTTGGGCGTGGTGGCATCCATTGTTCCCTGGAACTTCCCGCTCCTGATGGTCAGCTGCAAATTGGCGCAGGGGCTGATCACCGGCAACACCATGGTCGCAAAACCGGCCCCCACCACTCCACTGACCACGCTGCTGCTCGGCGAAATCGCCACCGAACACCTGCCGGCCGGGGTGTTCAATGTGATTACCGACCAGAACGATCTGGGCGCACAGTTGACCTCGCATCCGGACGTCAACAAGGTCTCCTTCACCGGGTCCACCGCCACCGGCAAGAAGGTGATGGCCGCAGCTGCGGCCACGGTCAAGCGCGTGACCCTGGAACTGGGCGGCAACGACGGCGCCATCGTTCTCGACGATGCCGATCCCAAAACCGTCGCGCCCATGATCTTTGCCACCGCATTCGCCAACAGCGGGCAGGTCTGCATTGCGGTAAAACGCCTGTACGTGCACGAAAAGATCTATGAAGACGTGCTCCAGGAGCTGATCAATCTGGCCGATGCCGCGGTGGTTGGCAACGGCCTGGAAGAAGGCACCACGCACGGGCCGGTGCAGAACAAGATGCAGTTCGAGAAAGTCAAGGCGCTGGTGGAAGAAGCCAAGCAAGGCGGCAAGGTGGTCGCCGGTGGCCAGATCAGCGACGACGGCGGCTACTTCATTCGCCCAACCCTGGTACGCGACGCCGCCGCCGGCACCAAACTGGTGGACGAAGAACAGTTCGGCCCGATTCTGCCCATCATCAAGTTCAGTGATGTGGAAGACGTCATTGCCCAGGTCAACGCCACCCCCTACGGGCTTGGCGGCTCGGTGTGGAGCAGCAACACCGAACGCGCCGCGCAAGTCGCCGCCCGCATCGACTCGGGTACGGTCTGGGTCAACAAGCATCTGGATATCGGACCGGCATACCCCTTCGGCGGCGCCAAACAGTCCGGACTCGGGGTCGAGTTCTCCGAGGACGGTCTGTATGAGTTCACCCAGAGCCGGATCCTGAATATCGCCAAGCAATAGCGCGGGTCACCCGACACGCACCGGCGACCTGTCCGCCACGGTGGCTCGCAAGGGTCACCGTGTTCCGGGGCACGCGCCCCCAGCCGGCCAGGTGGACATCGCACCGAACTCGAATTGCAGCTTCGTCGTAGGCGATGCGTTATCGCGTGAACTCAAGGCCGCGCCGCTAACGCACCACTTTCAGCGTGGGTTTCTTGATCGGCGACTCATACACGGTGCGACCCGGCAGGCTGGCTTCCAGCTCATGCCGACAGCTTTCCAGCTTGCGGGCGATGGCGGTCTGGATACGGATCACTTCTATCCGCGGCCAGGCGGCGCGTTCGCCTTCCAGCATGAAACGTTTGACGTCCGCCATGCGGGCGTTGGCGGTAACGTTGGAATAACGCCACAGACTCACTTCCGGATAGATGTTGACGTTGCCACGATAATCCTGGTCCAGGATACCGGTGGCAAAGTCCAGCTTGGAGCCGACGCCGCCGCCGGGCATGGCCGAGCGCGCCAATTTGATCAGACCGCTGGCCTGTGAACGCACGGTTCCGTAAGCGTAGTTGCGCGCACCGTGCGCCAGCCCCCGACTGCCGGGTTCGCGCCGCGCGAAAAACGGCAGGACATGCGGATTGGTTTGGCTCACCACGAAATGATTGACGTTGTACAGACGCCGCAGTCTCAGCATCGGCAGATCCGATTGCAGCGAGCCATCGCTCCAGCGCAGCAGCGGCATGTACGGAACGCGCTCCCGCTGCTCGTTTTCCGACATCAGCATCACCGGCGGAAAGACCACCGGCACGGCGCAACTGGCCAACACCGCCTCGCGCAGATACAGATACGGGAAGGTGAGATGATTGAGCAAGCGCGGCGGCTGATTCTGTCCGGCGGCCGACACCGTGATGTTGATGATGCGACCGGACATGCGGTAAGCCTGTTCGAAGGTCAGGTCCGGCACGTTCTTGCTGATCGCCCGCCGCAATTGACTCTGATCCATGATGGAGCGGCGCCGCAACATCTGGCGCATCGACAGAATGCGCCAGAATTTGTAATAGGCGTTTTCCGGGTCCAGCAGCGACTCCAGATTGTCGGGTGAACGGGTGCCGACGGTTGAGGCCACCACCGAGCCGGCGCTGGAACCCGACAGCACCTGCGGCAGAACATCTTCACGATACAGGGCCTTGACCACGCCCACGTGAAACAGGCCCAAGGTGGCACCGCCGGAAAGCATCAGTGCCGAGCGGCCATAGGCGAGCCCGACTTCCCTGAAGAATTTCAGTTTCTGACTGTGGCCAAGCTGATCTTCGTCACAGTCCGCCAAGTCCTGCAGCGCCGCGCAGACCTCGTCCACGTACTCGTGAATCAGCGCCTTGGTGCCGACCAATGGCGCTTCGTAGATCGCGGCGTTGCCGATATTGCCCAGATTCCAGTGCAAGCCCTGACGCAGGTGATGCAGCAGCTTGGCCGCCGCACCGTCTTGTCGAAACTGGCGAATCTGCCGCACGCGCGAGCGAATCAGACGCCAGTCGTAGTGCGCCGAGGTTTCGACCTGCTTCCAGTCATCCAGGCCCAGACGCCGCTCCAGCATCAAGGCCGCGTCACGCCAGGTGTGGTAGTCATTGGCGTGACGCATGGCCTGCGACGCTTGTCTTGCAATCCGGTCCAACGTGGCCTCCCCGAAGGTATCTTGTCTGGTCAACCCCTATGCTGACCGATGCGGCGCTGCGTCGGCAAGCCGGCGGCGCGACGATCCTTCCGAGGACATGCGTTCTTGGTGCGCGGTGTCCGGCGAGCTGATGCTTGCGACAAACCCGACCAGCGTCAGCCACGGGCGCCCGAACGGCCACAGGGTCACGACCCGCGCCCGGATCGCTTGGTTAAACTGGCTGAACACGCATAGACGGAAATCCAGGCCACATGAGCGCGACGCTCAACGCGGCGCTCAGCGCCCTCAACCAGATCGTTCTGGGCAAGCCAGAACAAATCCGCCTGGCGCTGAGCTGTCTGCTGGCGCGCGGCCACCTGCTGATCGAAGACATCCCCGGCGTTGGCAAGACAACTCTGGCGCTGGCCATCGGTCGCGTGCTGGGACTGGACTTCGCCCGCGTCCAGTTCACCAGCGACCTGTTGCCGGCGGATATTCTGGGCGTGTCGATTTTCGAGCAGAACCAGGGCACCTTCGGCTTTCATCCCGGCCCGATCTTTACCCAATTGATGCTGGCCGATGAAGTCAATCGCGCCAGCCCCAAAACCCAATCCGCACTGCTGGAGGCGATGGAAGAACGCCAGGTCTCCGCCGACGGCCAGACACGCCCCCTGCCGGATCCCTTTTTCGTGGTGGCCACGCAGAATCCGGCACATCAGATCGGCACCTTTGCCTTGCCCGAATCACAGCTGGACCGCTTTCTCATGCGCCTGTCGCTGGGTTATCCGCCCGCAGCGGCCGAACGCGCCTTGATGATGGAGCAGGATCGGCGCGACCTGCTGGCCAATGTGGATGCGGCGATGCAACCCGCACAGCTATTGGAGTTGCAGCGCCAGGTTCGCGGTTTGCGTACCGCACCGGCGCTGATCAGCTATTTGATGGCGCTGGTGCGCGCCACCCGCGAACACCCCGGCCTTTCGCAGGGACTGTCACCGCGTGCGGGACTGGCCTTGCGCCGCGCCGCGCAGGCCCATGCGCTGATTGATGGACGCAGCGGCGTGATTCCCGAAGACGTGCAAGCGGTTTTCCCCGCGGTGGTCAATCATCGTTTGCACGCCGCCACCGGGCACGACGCCGGCGCGCCGACGGCCGAGGAAATTCTGGCCTCGGTCGCCATTCCCTGAGACGCTGATCGTGCGTAGCGTCTCGGCCGGTCTGGACCTGAGCCGCCGACATCGCGACCTTCAGCAGTCGCGCCCCAACCCCTGGCGCCATCCGCTGGCCTGGTCGCAACACCGTATCGACGAATGGGTGCTGCGCCGCGTCAAGCGCCAACCCGGGCCCATCTCCATCGGCCGGCAGAAAATCTATATCGTTCCCACCCGCTTTGGTTACGGCTTTGCGCTGATGTGCATCGTCATGCTGCTGGGGGCGATGAATTACTCCAACAGCATGGCGTTCGTGCTGTGTTTTTTCCTCGCCGCGCTGGCGCTGGTCTGCATGCATCACACGCACGCCAATCTGGCGCATCTGCAGTTGCGGGCGGGCGCGGTGGCGCCGGTATTCAGGAACGAAACCGCCCACTTCGAGGTTCTGCTCAGCAACCCATCAGCGCGTCCGCGCTACAGCGTGGCACTGCATTGGGCCGGCACCGATACCGAGCCGACACATGACGATGTGCCGGCCAAGGCTCAGACCGCCATGTTGCTGCCCTTGCTGGCCGATCAACGCGGCTGGCTGAAATCTTCGGTGGTCAGCATATCCACCGAATTTCCGTTGGGCTTGTTTCACGCCTGGTCACTGTTCGAGCTCGACCAGGCCGCGCTGGTGTATCCGGCCCCGGGGCCGGCGCGGCTGACGCCACCCGAGCATCATCACCAGGGCGGCGAACGCAGCGGGAAGATCGGTGGTCAAGATGAGTTCGCCGGTTTGCGTGGCTATCAACGCGGTGATTCCACGCGCCTGATTCACTGGAAAAGCTGGCCAAAGTCGCAAACCCTGATGGTCAAACAGTTCAACGAAACCACGGGCATGCAGCTTTGGCTGGATTGGAACACACTGCCCCATCTACAGCCGGAGGCGCGACTGTCCCAACTCACGCGTTGGGTGTTGGAAGCCGAGGCCGATACGAGCGGCCAGCACTACGGCCTGCGATTGCCGGATGAGACGCTGGCACCCGCACGCGGCGCCCCCCATCGCGACGCCTGTCTGCGTGCGCTGGCACTCTACGGGCTGTGAGCAGCGTCGTCGATTATCTGCCGCGCACCACCCTGTTTCGCTTGTTGGCGGTGATGAGTCTGGTGATTGCCCCGCATCTGACCCGGCTACCGCTTTGGGCATCGGCCAGTGTGGTTGCGATTGTGTTGTGCCGTGTCGCCATCGCCCTGCGACAATGGCCGTTTCCGCCGGGGCTGCTCAAGGCGGCGCTCACCATCGGCGCCGGCGTCGGCATTTTCCTCAGCTACGGCCGCATCAACGGCCAGCAGCCCGGCGTGGCGCTGCTGGTCATCATGCTGAGCCTGAAACTGCTGGAAATGCGCGCGCGACGCGATGTGATGGTGGTGGTGTTCTTGATGTATTTCCTGCTCGTCACCCATTTTCTGTTCTCCCAGGAAATCTGGACCGCCGCCTACCTGCTGGTCTGCATGCTGGCCATCACCACGGTCCTGATTGACGTGCACCACCCGGGTCGCGCCTTGCCGATTCGTGGCCTGCTCGGCAACGCCGGACGCATGTTATTGCACGCCGCTCCGGTGGCGGCCTTGCTGTTCGTCCTGTTTCCGCGCGTCCCGGGACCGCTTTGGGGGCTGCCGTCGGACTCGGGCGCGGCGCAGACCGGCCTCTCGGACTCGATGACGCCCGGCGAAATCAGCAACCTGATCCAGTCCGACGCGGTGGCGTTTCGCGTCGAGTTCGATGGCCAGATTCCACCGCCGCAACAGCTCTACTGGCGCGGACCGATCTTCTGGGTGTTCGACGGACGCAGCTGGAAACCCGGCGTTCAAAGCACGCAGGAGGCTGACCCCAAGCGAATCAGCAAAGTTGGCGGCGCGGTGAGCTATGAACTCACGCTGGAACCCATGCGCCGTCACTGGTTGCTGGCCCTGGATCTGCCCTCGCCGCTTTCAGTGGACCAGGAGCGCCGGCTCAGCGCCGATTTTCAATTGGTATCACCCAAGCCGATTCGAGAACGCCTGCGCTATCGCGCCATCTCCTACACCCAATATCAGCTCAATCGGCAACTCACCGCGTTTGAATCTCGTAGCGCACGGCGTCTGCCACGTGGTTTCAATCCGCGCACGCGGGCGCTGGCCGAGCGTCTGCGACAACAACATCCGCGCGATCCGGATCTGGTCGCCGCAGTGTTGCGGATGTTTCGTGAGCAGGCGTTTTACTACACCCTGCGGCCGCCCGGCCTGGGGCGCCATTCGGTGGATGAGTTCTTGTTCGAAACCCGTTCCGGATTCTGCGAACACTACGCCAGCGCCTTTGCCGTGCTGATGCGGGCGGCCGGGATTCCGGCGCGCATCGTCACCGGTTATCAGGGTGGCCAGCGCAACCGGTTGGGTGACTATCTGGTGGTGCGTCAGGCCGATGCCCACGCCTGGACCGAAGTCTGGCTCAAGGGGCGCGGCTGGGTACGCGTTGACCCCACCGCCGCAGTCTCGCCCGAGCGCATCGAGCGGGGCATTGACAACGCGCTGAGTGCGGCGGAGGGCTTGCCCGACTTTCTGGCCCAACGCGGCAACTGGCGCCTGCAATGGGAAGCGCGCTGGGACTGGATCAATGCGCAATGGAATGGATGGTTTCTCGGATACGGCCCGGAGCTTCAGCGTCAGTTTCTGCGTCGCTTCGGGCTCGATGAAATCCGCAACATGGTGCTGGCGCTCACCGTTGGCGTCACCGCGGTGCTGGCCCTGGTGGGCATTGTCAGCCTGCGACGCAGCGCGCCGCCGCCGCTGCGTGATCCGGCCTTGGTGTTATGGAAAAAGCTGGGCAAACGGCTGCGTCGTCTGGGCATGATCCAGCATCCGGAGGAAGGCCCGCGCGACTTCGCCGAACGCGTTTGCGATGCGCGTCCGGATCTGGCCATCACCATGCAGGTCGCGCTGGATGCCTATCTGCGGCTACGCTATCTACAGCACCCGGATGCCAAGCTTGAGCAACAGCTTGCTGGCGCCATTCGCCAACTGGGGGCCCGCTCCGCCCGATAACCAAGAAATCATGCCGACACTCGGCGACCGAATTCCGCTCAGACCGCGTCCTCTGCTGGCCTTTTTCGCCCGGCACCTGCTCAGGTTTTTTGGATGGCGGTTCGATCTGAACGGATTGCCCAACACCGCCAAGATGGTCATTATCGGTGGACCACACACCTCCAACTGGGACGGTATCTTCGCCATCAGCACCACGCTGGCGGCGCAAGTGGATTTTGGCATGCTGGTCAAACACAGCGCGTTCAAGCCGCCGTTTGGCGCCATCCTGCGCTGGTTCGGCGCCATTGCGATTGATCGCAGCGCGCCCGGCGGATTCGTCGCCGAAGCCGTGCGCCAATGCGGGCAGCGCGAGCATTTTCTGATCGGCATTTCGCCCGAGGGCACGCGCGGGCCGGCACCCATTTGGAAACGCGGCTTCTACCAGATTGCGCTGGGCGCGGAGGTGCCCATCGCCTGCGCGTTTTTCGATTATCGACGCAAGCTGGTCGGCATCGGCCCGGTGATTCACCCCAGCGGCGACTACGCCGCTGATCTGGAAAAAATCCAGGCGTTTTACCGAACCATTACGCCGCGCATCGCCAAGAATTTTGTCGCCGACGGCTAACTACTGACAATCTGCCGATCATCCACCCGCGACAACAAAAAGCCGCCGGCGATAAAGAAGAAAATCAGCATGAACAACGCCATTCTCGCATCGCCGGTGAGCGCCGCGGTAATGCCCACCACGGCCGGCCCCAGCACCGCGGCGAACTTGCCCAGCATGTTGTAAAAGCCGAAAAACTGTCCCGAGGCGTCCGCCGGAATCAGGCTGGAGAAATAACTGCGGGACAGGCTTTGAACACCGCCCTGCACCAGACCCACGGCTGCCGCCATCAGATAAAAATCACGCTCGGTCTGCATGAACCAGGCAAAGCAGGTCACGGCGACGTAAACCGACAGCCCCAGGTAAATTCCGCGACGTGCGCCAAAGCGCTGGCCGAAATAACCAAAAGCAATCGCCGCCGGAAAGCTGACGAATTGCACGATCAAGATCGCTTTGATCAGGGAATCCGAAGCAAAGCCCAGCTTCATGCCGAAATCAGCCGCCATCTGCGCCACCGTGCCGACGGCGTCGATATACAGCCAGTAAGCCAACAGAAACATCAGCACCGGCTTCATTTTCAGAATGCGCTTGAGCGTCACGCCCAACTCGCGCCAGCCCATGCTTTGCTGACTTTGCGCCGGTGCCGCGCGAACGCGCAGAAACAGCGGCAGCGAAAACAACGCCCACCAGATCGCCACGCAAAGAAATGCCATTTTCGCGGCGGTGGCCTTGTCCGCGATCCCAAAAGCCTCCGGCTTCAACACCATGGCCACGTTCAGCAAAAACAACAGGCCACCGCCGAGATAACCCAGGCTGTAACCGATGGCCGAAATCCGATCCCGCTGTCCGGAGGCGGCAACGTCGACCAACAAGGCGTCATAAAAACCCAGACTGCCGAAAAATCCGACCGCCGCCAGCGCATACAAAGCGATGGCGCCGGACCAATTCCCCTCATCGATCCAGAACAGACCTGCGGTTGCGCAAATCCCCAGCAAGGTAAACGCGGCCAGAAAATGTTTTTTCAGCCCGCGCCGGTCCGCGATCACGCCCAGCGTCGGCGCCAATAACATCACGATCAGCGCGGACAGCGAATTGCCAAAAACACCCAGGTAGAAGGTGACCTGCGCGCCGTCCACGCCGGCGGCGTAATAACTGTTGAACAACACCGGAAACAGTCCGACCAGCACGGTGGTCGCGAATGCCGAATTGGCCCAGTCATAAATGGCCCAGGACCATTGCTGAGCGTTCATCAGACTAGGTCCAGCGCCAGCACAAATGCATCTTCACGGCCTTCCGCCGCCGGGTAATAATCCTTGCGGGTGCCGATATTGCGAAAGCCGAAGCCTTGGTAGAGCTTGATCGCGGCGCGGTTGGATCGGCGCACTTCCAGTATCACCACGCAAATATTCTCGCTGCGCGCGACCTGCAGTATGTGCTGCAACAGCAGCCGCGCCATGCCCTGCCGGCGACGGTCCGGATCCACACACAGGTTCAACACATGCGCCTCACCCACCGCCATGCTGATCATGGCGTAGGCGCTGATCATGCCGTCCAGTCCGCGAAGCACCCAGCCGCGATAGCCGGCCTGCAGACAATCACGGAAAATGCCCTGCGTCCAGGGAAAGGCGTAGGCGCGCGCTTCCACCGTCAACACTTCGTTCAAGTCCGCTTCCTGCATTTGCTGCACTTCCCAGAAATGCGAAGCCAGCGCGCTCACGCTTGTGACTCCAGAAACTGGGCGATTTTCTTCAGATCCTGCCAGCTCTTGGCTTTTTCGCGTGGGCTGCGCAGCAGATAGGCCGGATGGTAGCTGACGAATACCGGCGTCCTGGTTTCGCCGTATTCGTGAATGGGCCCGCGCATTTTGGATAAGGGCTCATTGCTGGCCAGCAGGCGCTGCGCCGCCACCCGCCCCAGAGCGACGATCAGGCGCGGTTGCAGCAACTCGATCTGACGATCCAGATAGCGTCGGCAGGCGCTGACCTCATCCGCCTCCGGATCACGGTTGCCGGGCGGGCGACATTTGACCACGTTGGCGATGAAGGTATTGTCCGCCCGCGACCGGCTGATCGCCTTGAGCATTTGATCCAGCAGCTTTCCGGCGCGGCCAACAAAGGGCTCGCCACGCGCGTCCTCATCCGCGCCCGGCCCTTCGCCCACCACCATCAGCGGCGCATTCTCGGGGCCAACGCCAAACACCGTATTGGTGCGCGCCTGACACAGCTTGCATTGCTGGCAGTCCTTGACCATGGCGCGCAATCCAGACCAGTTCTTTGGCAGCTCCACGGTCGCCACCGAGGCCTCAGGCGCGGGAACGCTTGTTGTCTCGATGTTTTTTTTGCGAGGCATGCTGGCTTGCTCTACAGGCGCTTCCGAGGCAGACGGATCACCGGATTCGCGCAGCCGCCAACGCTCGATCCCGAGCAGTCCGAGCACGTGGTCGCGACGATCAAAAGCCATGCGATTCGACGGGGCGTAGCAACAAATGGCAGACGATAGCACGGCGGCACCGGCCCGCCGCTCAAGCCGGATATTGTTGCGGACCCAGATAAACCCCTTTGGGCAGGTGAAACTTTCGAAGCCGTCCATCGGCTTGCGACGCCGCAGCGGCGATGAAACCAAGCGATTCGAGTAGCGCCAGTGAGGCCTGATTATCCGCATCGGCGCTGGCGCGAATCTGCTCGAATCCAAGCCGCTCGAATCCGTAACGAATCACGCCGGCGGAAAGTTCGCGCCCGTATCCGCGATACCAATGTGACTCGGCCACCGCCGCCAGCAATTCGGTTTCATGGTGCGCACGAAACATCCAGTAGCCGCCAACGCCGACCAGTTGTTCATCCTGTCGGTCTCGCGCCAGCCACAGGCCGACCTGCTGTTCCTGGAACAGGAACGCGCTCTGCATCACCAGATCACGGGTCTGTTCGCGCCGCAGGATACGATCCTCCCAGAGATGGCGCCGCACCGCAGGCGCGGTCCACAGCGCATGCAATACATCGACCTCGTCCTCGCCGACCGGGCGCAGTTGCAAGCGCTCGGTCTGCAAATTCCAATCAAGCGCACCGCCACCGGAAGCGCAGGCCTCCGGCGGCGGGTTTTCCGGCTTAGGCCACGGCACGTTCGTGGGACGGTGCGGCCTCTGCACGCTGCTTCAAACAACGGTTCAGCGCCGACAAAATCGCTTTCAGCGAGGCGGTGACGATATTGGAATCCAGGCCGACGCCGAAGATTCTGGGCGCATCCTGTGTCTTGAGTTCGATATATGTGGCCGCGCGCGCGTCCGCACCCTTGGACAGCGAATGCTCGTGATAATCCACTACCGAGAATTCCTCGCCAATCAGCTTGGAAACGGCGTGCACGAATGCATCGATCGGACCGTTGCCGCGTCCCTGCAGTTTGTGTTTGGCACCCTGGTACATGACTTCGGTGTTCAGCTCCACTTCGTCGCGAGTGGAATCTTCCACCAGAAAGTGGGCGACGTAGGACAAGGGCGATGTGGCGCCCAGATATTCGTCCTGAAAAATATTCCAGATTTCGGGCGCGGTGACCTCCTTGCCGGTGGTGTCGGTCACTTCCTGCACCACGCGACTGAATTCAATCTGCAAACGTCGCGGCAAATCCAGGCCGTATTCGTTTTCCAGCAAATAGGTGATACCACCCTTGCCGGATTGTGAATTGACCCGAATCACCGCCTCATAGGAACGGCCCAGATCCATCGGATCGATGGGCAGATAAGGCATTTCCCAAATATCGTCTTCCTTGCGCGCGTGGAAGGCTTTTTTGATGGCGTCCTGGTGCGAACCGGAGAAGGAGGTGAATACCAGGTCGCCCACATAGGGGTGACGCGGGTGCACCGGCAATTGATTGCAGTATTCGACCGCGCGCCGCACCTCATCGATATCGGAAAAATCCAGGCCCGGATGCAGGCCCTGCGAATACATGTTGAGCGCCAGGTTCACCACATCCACGTTGCCGGTGCGCTCGCCGTTGCCAAACAAGCAACCTTCCACCCGGTCGACGCCGGCCATCATCGCCAGTTCAGCGGCGGCGGTGCCGGTGCCGCGGTCGTTGTGCGGATGCACCGACAGCACCACGCCCTCACGCCGGGCGATGCGACGGTGGGTCCATTCGATCATGTCCGCGAACACATTCGGGGTGATGTGCTCCACCGTGCTCGGCAAGTTGATGATGCAGGGCCGCGCCGCCGTCGGCTGCCAGACCTCGGTCACGGCATCGACGATGTCGCGCGAAAACTCCAGCTCCGCGCCGGAGAACATTTCCGGCGAGTATTGAAATACCCATTCGGTGTCCGGCTGCGCCGCCGCAAGCTGTTGCACCACCTGCGCGTGCTTGACCGCCAGATCGGCGATGACCTCGGCCTGGCTCATATTGAACACCACGCGCCGCATCACCGGTGCCACCGCGTTGTAATAGTGAACGATGGCGCGCCGCGCGCCGCGCAGGGCCTCGAAGGTGCGTTCGATCAGCGGCTCGCGCGCCTGGGTCAGCACCTGGATGGTGACATCGTCGGGAATGCGCTGTTCTTCGATCAGACAGCGGACGAAATCAAAGTCGGTCTGCGAAGCGGAAGGAAACCCAACCTCGATCTCCTTGAAGCCGATGCGGCACAGCATCTCGAACATGCGCAGCTTGCGCGCGCGATCCATCGGCTCGATCAGCGCCTGATTGCCGTCGCGCAGGTCCACGCTGCACCAGATGGGCGGCCGGGTGATTTTCCGGTCCGGCCAGGTTCGCTCGGAAAACGATTCCGGACCGAAACGGAACGGGCGGTATTTGCTGGCTGGGTTTTTCAACATGGCCATGGCGGTGCTCCTTGGGACAAGTCGATTGTCCTGGTCGATCTTTGCCGGGCGGACCGGCGTTGGGGAAGCTTTTCATCCCCGGTGGGTTCGATTCTAGTCTGCTTCACGGCTTTGGCCCCGTGTGGCACGGCATATTGATCTGCCTTACGGCAGTCGTAGCAGAGCGGGCAGCGCGCGGCGCACGGCAAGCGTGCGGAGCGATTGATTCAGTAATGGGTAGACGCTGCTCATGCACGCATCATAACGGCGCATGTTTGGCTTTACCAGCCTGGCATCGGGGTCAAACGGGTCAGGTTCCGGGGCGAACGCGCTTCCACAGCATCAGTATCGGCCCGGACAGGGCATAACCCAGAAACATCACAAACAGAATCATCGGCGGATTGACCATCACCAGGGTCAACATGCCGACGACCGCGGCAAACGGCAGAAACCGCATGCGGCCGGCGAGATCGACTTTCTTGAAGCTGTTGTAGCGCACACTGCTGACCATCAGCAGCCCCGCGCCGAGCGTGACCAGGCTGGCCGGAATCAGCATTTGCTCGCCATTGAGTTCCACGCTGTGCGCAAACCACACGAAGAACACCACCAGTCCGGCGGCGGCCGGGCTTGGCAAGCCGAAAAAATCCTTGTCGCCGCCAGCAATGGCGGTCAGGACATTGAAGCGCGCCAGACGCAGGGCCGCGCAAGCGGTATAGGTGAACGCCAGCACCCATCCCAGTTTACCGCCCAGCCAGCCATAGCCCGACAGGTGATGCAGGCTGAAACTGAAGATCACCAGGCTGGCGGCAACGCCAAAGGCCACCATGTCGCACAGCGAATCATATTCCTTGCCGAAGTCGCTTTGCGTGTTGGTGAGCCGTGCAATGCGCCCATCCAGTCCGTCGGCCACCATGGCCGCCAACACGCCGATGGCGGCTTGATTGAAACGGCCCGACATCGCCATCACGATGGCGTAGAAACCGCCGAACAAGGTCACCGTGGTGAACAGGTTCGGCAGCAGATAGATACCGCGCCGTCGCGGCTTGGCTTCAGGCTCAGTCATCAAATCAGTTCACGGTCATCGCGATTGCGCGGGACACGGCCACCTCCAAGGCTTTGGAGACTGCTTCGGCTTCGCCTCGCAGTGACGGATCCCATGGCATTGCGATCAGTGTCCCGCTTCCCGCGCCCCTGAATCAAGCACTACCGTCTCCTGGAAACTGGAAACTGGAAACTGGAAACTGGAAACTGGAAACTGCTTTAGTTTTTCGACTTGTCCACCAGCTTGTTCTTGGCGATCCACGGCATCATGGCGCGCAAGCGACCGCCGACTTCCTCGATCTGATGCTCAGCACCGATGCGTCGACGCGCTTTGAGCGTCGGTGCGCCGGCCTGATTCTCCAGCACGAATTCGCGCGCGAACTGGCCGGTTTGAATCTCGTGCAGGATGCGCTTCATCTCCTTCTTGGTTTCTTCGGTCACCACCCGCGGGCCGCGCGTGTAATCGCCGTATTCGGCCGTGTTGGAGATGGAGTAGCGCATGTTGGCCATGCCGCCCTCGTACATCAGGTCGACAATCAGCTTGAGCTCGTGCAGGCACTCGAAGTAGGCCATTTCCGGCTCGTATCCGGCTTCCACCAGGGTTTCGAAACCGGCTTGCACCAGGGCGGTGGCGCCGCCGCAGAGCACCGCCTGTTCACCGAACAGGTCCGTCTCGGTTTCTTCGCGGAAATTGGTTTCGATGATGCCGGCGCGACCGCCGCCGTTGGCCGAGGCGTAGGACAGCGCGATCTGCTTGGCGCTGCCGCTGGCGTCCTGATGCACGGCGATCAGGCTGGGAACGCCGCCACCCTGGGTGTAGGTGCTGCGAACCGTGTGACCGGGGCCTTTGGGCGCCACCATGATCACGTCCAGATCCGCACGCGGCTCGATCAGACCAAAATGGATATTGAAACCATGTGCGAAGGCCAGCGTCGCGCCCTGTTTGATATTGGGCGCAACCGACGCTTCATAAATCGCACGCTGGTCCTGATCCGGCGCCAGAATCATGATCAGGTCGGCGCTCTTCACCGCCTCGCCAATCTCGGCGACCTTGAGGCCGGCGTTCTCGGCCTTGCTCCAGGAGCCGGAGGACTTGCGCAAGGCCACGGTGACGTCAACGCCCGAATCCTTCAGGTTCAGCGCGTGGGCATGGCCCTGTGAACCGTAACCAAGAATGACCACTTTCTTGGATTGAATGATGGAAAGATCCGCGTCCTTGTCGTAATAAACCTTGATGCTCACAGCTCAAACTCCCTTGATGGCGACCTGACAGCGGCCGCAGATATTCAAAATCCTGTCGCGAACCCTTCGCGCGACCTTCAGACCGCTGACGCGTCCTGCGTCAGACTCAGCAATTCATGACCGCGCTGCATCGCCGCCACGCCGCTGCGGACCAACTCCAGAATCGGCGCAATTCGCCCCACTTCGGCAACGAACGCATCAATTTCCGGCCCGGTTCCCGCCAACTGCACCATGCGCGTGTGGTCGGTCTCGTCCAGAATCACGGCGCGATGGCGGCGTGCACACTCCACCACTTGACGCGCGGCGCCGTTGCGCACTTCCAGCTTGATCATCAACAGCTCGCACTCCAGATGATCGCTGGCCGATAGATCTTGTATATCCACCACATCCACCATCTTGCGGGTCTGCTGGATGATTTGATGAATCACGCCGTCCGAACCCTGCGTAATCAGGGTCAGGCGCGAAACCGCCGGATCGTGCGTGGGCGCGACCGACAAGGCGTCGATGTTATAGCCGCGCGCGGAAAACATTCCGGCCACGCGGGCCAGCGCACCGGCTTCGTTTTGCAGCAAAATGGCGATGATATGTCGCATAGGGGCGCGCACCTTAGCCGCGTTTTGCGTGGCGGGCAATAGCCGTGCATCATGCGAACGCTCGATTGCCTGTACCTGCGGCCAATCAGGATACCTTATGGCATGTGTTATAAGGCGCGTTTGTGTTTTTCCCAGCCGCTCACATTCCCAAGGTCGAATCACTGATGAACGCCGTACTCAAGCCCCTGAACCACCCCCTTTCCGGACAATCGATGACCGGATCGGAGGTCGTCGTCCAGGTGCTGGCCGATGAAGGTACGCAGGTGATTTTCGGCTATTCCGGCGGCGCCATTCTGCCCACCTATGATGCCGTGTTCCGCTACAACCAGGAACATCAGAATGATCGCGGTGAAGATCCCATGCCGCTGATCGTGCCGGCCAACGAACAGGCCGCCGGCTTCATGGCCGCCGGCTATGCGCGCGCTTCGGGCAAGGTCGGCGTGTGTCTGGTGACCTCCGGACCCGGCGCCACCAATACCGTGACGCCGGTGCGTGATTGCATGGCGGATTCGATTCCCATCGTGGTCATCTGCGGACAGGTGCCAACCCCGGCCATCGGCTCTGACGGGTTCCAGGAAGCGCCGGTCAGCTCCATCATGGGGCCCGCCGCCAAACATGTGTTTCTGGTCACCGACCCGGAACAGCTGGAAGCCACCATGCGTACCGCCTTCCATATTGCGCGCAGCGGACGTCCCGGCCCGGTGGTGATCGACATTCCCAAGGACGTGCAGAACTGGTCCGGCCCGTTTCAGGGTCAGGGCGAGCTGCCGATTCCCGGCTATCGCGCGCGTTTGAACACGGTGCGCAGGAACCGGCTGGACGAAACCGCCGCGGCCAAGTTTTTCGGAATGCTTCAGCAGTCCAAGCGCCCCTTGATCTACGCCGGTGGCGGCGTCATCAACGGTCAGGCCAGCGGACCCTTGCGCAAATTCTCCGAAGCCTTCGGCATCCCGGTCACCACCACGCTGATGGGCATTGGCGCGGTGGACACCAGCAAGCCCCTGTCGCTGCAAATGCTGGGCATGCACGGCACCGCGTTTGCCAACTACGCCACCGACGATTGCGACTTTCTGATTGCGGTCGGCGCGCGCTTTGATGACCGCGTGGCTGCGGTGCCGGAACGTTTTGCGGGCAATGCCAGGCACGTTGCGCATCTGGATATCGACGCCGCCGAGATCAACAAGGTCAAGGCCTGCGACTTTCATCATGTGGGCGAGCTGCCGCAGGCGCTGGACGCCTTGCGCAGCTATGCGCAGCAGCGGGGTTTCATGCCCGACTATGCGGATTGGCATCAACATATCGCCGCGCTGAAGCAAAAACATGCGATGAACTACGACCGCGAGTCGGCCGCCATTCAGCCGCATGCGGTGATCGAGGCCATCAACAAAGTCACCAAAGGTGAGGCGGTGGTCGCCACCGGCGTGGGTCAGCACCAGATGTGGGCGGCGCAATATTTTGATTTCAAATCGCCACGCTTGTGGCTCACTTCCGGGTCCATGGGCACCATGGGCTTTGGCCTGCCCGCCGCCATCGGCGCCGCCTTCGCCAAACCCGATCACGTGGTCATCGACATCGACGGCGACGCCAGCATCCGCATGAATCTGGGCGAACTGGAAACCGTGACCACCTACGGTCTGCCGGTGAAAGTTGTGGTGCTCAACAACTACGGCGACGGCATGGTCAAGCAGTGGCAGCGTCTGTTTTTCGCCTCACGCTTCTCGGGCTCGGACAAATCCCTGCACCGCAAGGATTTCATCAAGGCCGCTGAGGCCGACGGTTACGCATTCGCCCGCCGTGTCGAAGACAAACAGGCGCTGGACCGCGTCATTCAGGAGTTCATCGCCTTTGACGGTCCTGCATTTCTGGAAGTCATCATTGACCCGATGGCCTCGGTCTACCCCATGGTTGGCCCCGGCATGGCCTACAGCCAGATGATTACCGGCGACTGGATTGCCGCGCGCAGTCAAACCGACACCCAGAGCAACGATCAGGCCGATCATTTCTGACCGGGCGGCACCGCCTCGAACACAGCCAGGAAAGCACCATGGATACGCAAAGCGTTCTGCAATCGCTGGAAAACGGTGTTTTAACGATCCGCCTGAATCGGCCGGAAAAGAAAAACGCGCTCAGCACCCAGATGTACGATGCACTGGAAGCGATCTTGCTGTCCGCTGCCGAGGATCCGGAAGTGCGGGTCGCCGTCATCTGCGGCAGTCCGGGCGCATTCTGCGGTGGCAACGACATGCCCAGCTTTCTGGGCATGTCAAAAGAAAACACCCAGGACATCCCCCCTTTGCGCATGATGCGTGCGGTGAGAAATTTTCCGAAGGCCTTGATCGCCGCCATCAACGGCGTCACCGCTGGTGTCGGTGTGACCCTGTTGCCGCATTGCGATCTGGTTTACGCCAGCGAGGATTCGCGCTTCATCCTGCCGTTCGTGAATCTGGGCATCTGTCCGGAATTCGCTTCAACCTATGTGATGCCGCAGATCATGGGCCACCAGAAGGCGGCGGAGCTGTTGTTTTTCGGCGATCCCTTTGACGCCCAGACCGCCCGCGAGTGCCAGTTGGTCACCGCGGTCATGGATTCTGATGCGGTGGAACAACACGCGCAGGCGCAAGCCGCAAAACTGGCGGCAAAAGCCCCGAATGCGCTACGTACCACCAAGCTGCTCATGCAACGCTGGCAGGATGAGAAAGTCAACGAGGTGATGTCGCATGAGATCGAACGTTTGCTTGAGCTGCTTCACCAGGGCGAAGCCAAGCAGGCCATCACCGCCTTCATCGAAAAACGCAAACCGGATTTTTCCGCATTCAAGTAATGCGCAACGCGGTCAAGGCACACCACCCTGCATTGGACTGCGACCGCGCCTCGCCCTTGCGGCCCGGGTGATGCTTGCAAGCCTGATCATCGCCCGGCGGGCTGCCGACCCACGCCACGATCAGCAACTCATCGTCAACCAGCGACGGGTCTTGGTTTCGAAATAACGGATTTTTGATTTTTTGAAAATCAGATCCGCGAACAGCTCGCAGCAGTGTTCGCCAAGTCGCCAACGGATCGCCACGCTTTTTTCATTGGAATACATCAGCTCGAACGCGCCCTTGAAGGCCGGATAATTGGAGCGGAATTCCATCAGCTTGATCAGGCGACGCACCACCGGCTGCTTGACGGCTTCGGCAATTTCTTCCTTGGAATAGAAATGCCGATTGATGTCGCGCGACTGGCCGGTACTTTCCATCAAGTAATGATTGTTCTGCCCCGCCAATAATCCCACGTAATAAACCTGCGGAATGCCAGGCGAAAAAAACTGAATCGCGCGCGCGGCGATATAAGCATCGTCATTGCGCTTGAGCGCGTCGTAAAACGTACAGGTGAGCTGATAGATCGCACCGACGCTGTGCACGTTGGCCGCCGAACGACGCAGGATGGGGTCGGCGCTGCGCTCGGCAACGTTATCTACCATCGCCTGAATCTGCTCGCGCGGGAGCACGCCTTCGACGTCCGGAATACAAATGCCGTCGTGCGTATCCAGCACCGTGACCTGATTGCGTGGACACATGCGCAGCCAGTTCTTGAGATAAACACTGTTGGCGTCCAGCAGCGAATACAGAACCAACGGCGGCAAGGCAAAGCCATAAGGCCGCATACCGCGCTGAGCGATGGCGTATTGATAACTGGAGTGATCATGCACCTCCGGCAATACCTCGGCGCCGCATTCGTGGGCGATGCGTTGCGACCAGTCCAGAATTTCGTAAACGTCCGGCTCGACCAGAAAACAGCTGGTCCCGACCCGTTTGGTGGTATAACCAAAGGCGTCAAGACGAAACAGCTTTACGCCGCGCGCCGACAGAAAACGGATGTACTCCTCCATCAGCGCGTAGGAGCGATCCGAGTTGTAATTCAGATCGATCTGCCGCTCGGTGAACGTGCACCAGACACGCCCCTTGGAACCGTCGGCGAATGTGACTTCCCGAAACGGCTCTTTCTCCTTGCGGATGTGAATCCTGGCCAGATCATCCGGCGTGAATTCGCCCAGCTGATCAACGTCGACGAACAATTCGGCGTGCTCGCTCTTGCCGCCGTGCTGCAAATAATCCTTGAACTGCTCGGATTCGTCGGAGATATGGTTCAGCGTCAGATCCAGGCAGAGATCGTATTTGGACGCAATGCGCTCCACATCCTCCCAACTGCCGAAGCTGGGATCGACCTCCATATGCGTCAGCGGTGAAAACCCGCCATCCGCATTGGACGGGTATAGCGGCAGGATATGGACGCCACCAATGGCCTTGGAGAAATACTGATCGATGACTTCATACAGGTCCGAAAGATTCGAACCCATGCGATTGGGATAGGCGATCAACTGAACCTGATTGCGCAGCGACATCTGACCTCCGTCTTGTTATTGCTGGTTCGTTGCCAAGGGTATGCACCGACACAAGCCATAACTGTGCCACAACGCAAAACGGCGGCTGTCGCAGAAATCGACAGCCGCCGCCTGGGTACTGCTTTGCGTCTTACAGCTTCTCGGTCAACTCCGGCACGATCTTGAACAGATCGCCGACGATCCCGAAATCCGCGACTTCAAAGATCGGCGCTTCTTCGTCCTTGTTGATGGCGACGATGGTGCGTGCGTCCTTGATGCCGGCCAAATGCTGAATGGCGCCGGAGATGCCCACCGCGAAATACAGCTCGGGCGCGATGATCTTGCCGGTCTGGCCCACCTGCATGTCATTGGGCACGTAACCCGAATCGACCGCCGCACGGCTGGCGCCAACGCCGGCGCCGATCTTGTCGGCAAAGTCGTAGATGACCTTGAAGTTTTCGCTCGACCCCAGCGCGCGACCGCCAGACACTACACGCGCGGCGGATTGCAGATCGGGCCGTTCCGATTTCTGCGCTTCCAGCTTCACGTAGCGGGTATGGCTGGGCAACTCGGCCGCAACGCTGGCGGCTTCAATGGCGGCGCTGCCGCCACCGGCGGCGGCCTGGAAAGAAGCCAGGCGCACGGTTGCCACCACGCAGGGCTCGGCCGGCGCTTCAACGGTGACGATGGCGTTGCCGGCATACACCGGGCGGTCAAAGGTGGTCGGGCCGTGAACGGCCATGACGTCGCTGACTTGTTGCACGTCCAGCTTGGCGGCAACGCGCGGCGCCAGATCCTTGCCGAAGGTGCCGCCCGGAAACAGCACGTGACTGTAACCGGCGGCCAGCTCGGCAATCTGCGGCGCGAACACGGCGGCCAGCGGGTTTTCATTGGCGGCATTATCCACCGTCAACACCTTGCTGACGCCGCTGATTTGCGCGGCCTGGGCAGCGACTTCAGCGCCGTTTGTGGCCAGCACCGCGATTTCGACTTCACCGCCGATGGCAGTGGCGGCGGCAACCGTTTTGGCGACTGAGACGTTGAGCTGGCCTTCGGCGTGTTCAGCAATGACGAGAACTTTACTCATGAGATTTCGTATTCCTTAATTTGGCGGGAAGATGCGAGCACGCTCACATCGATCACGACGCAGCGGCTCAGACCAGGCCCTTGCCTTTCAGGGCTTCAATCAACTCATCCACGGTCTTGACGACGATGCCCTTGGAGCGCTGCTGCGGCGGCGCGGTCTTGGTGGCCTTGAGCCCGGCACCGGCGGTGACGCCCAGTTGTTCCAGGCTGGTCTTGTCGATCGGCTTCTTCTTGGCCTTCATGATGTCCGGCAGCTTCAGATAACGCGGCTCGTTCAAGCGCAGATCGACGGTGATCACTGCGGGCAGATCCACTTCCAGTGTCTCCAGGCCAGCATCCACTTCACGGGTGACGGTGGCTTTTTCGCCTTCGATCACCACCTCCGAAGCGAACGTCGCCTGCGGCACTTCCAACAGCGCGGCAATCATCTGGCCGGTCTGGTTGGCGTCGTCATCAATAGCCTGCTTGCCGCACAGGAACAGCTTGGCTTGCTCGTTCTTGAACACCGCCGACAACGCCTTGGCGGCGGTCAGCGGCTGAATTTCACCATCCTCGTTGACATGAACCGCGCGATCAGCGCCGAAAGCCAGGGCGGTGCGCAGGGTTTCCTCGCACTTCTGACCGCCAACGGTCACGGCGACGATTTCCGTCACCACGCCTTTCTCGCGCAGACGAACCGCCTCTTCCATGGCGATTTCATCAAAGGGGTTCATGGAGTGCTTGACGCCGTCGGTGACGACGCCGGATCCGTCCGGTTTGACTTGGATGCGGACGTTGTAATCCACGGCGCGCTTGACGCCCACCAGTGCTTTCATATTGGCCTCTCGTTCTTGAAAATGTCCCTGATGACGCTGGACCGGCGCCGGCTCAAAACCGGCGCCGGCCTACAGGTGCGTCACATATTTGCGTAGTTCGGTCCACCCGAACCTTCCGGGGCAACCCAGGTAATGTTTTGCGCCGGATCCTTGATGTCGCAGGTCTTACAGTGTACGCAGTTCTGCGCATTGATTTGAAACTTGCGATCTTCCCCTTCGCCCAGCACCTCATAAACACCGGCCGGACAGTAGCGTTGCGCCGGTTCGTCATACATCGGCAGATTCTTGCCGATGGGGATCGAAGCGTCGGCCAGGCGCAGGTGCACCGGCTGATCTTCTTCATGGTTGGTGCTGGACAGAAACACCGAGGAAAGCTTGTCGAAACTGAGTTTGCCGTCGGGCTTGGGGTAGTCGATCTTCTGCGCATCCGCCGCCGGCTTGAGTGATTGATGATCCAGTTTCAGATCGTGCACCGTCAGCGGCAGCTTGCCGCCGAACCAGTTCTGTTCAACGTAGTTGATGGCACCACCGATCAGGGCGCCGAACTTGTGCAGGAACACACCGAAGTTGCGTGACTTGTACAACTCCTCGTGCAGCCAGCTGGCCTTGAACTTTTCCGGATAGGCGCTCAGCTCGTCGCCACCCTCGGCACCACCCAACAGCGCTTCGGCGGCGGCTTCTGCCGCGAGCATGCCCGACTTCATGGCCGTATGGCTGCCCTTGATCTTGGCGTAGTTCATGGTGCCCAGGTCGCAACCGATCAGGGCGCCGCCGGGAAACACGCTCTTGGGCAGAGAATAAAGGCCGCCTTTGTTCAAGGCGCGCGCGCCGTAGCTGACCCGCGTCCCACCTTCCAGATACTGGCGGATTTTGGGGTGCTGCTTGAAGCGCTGGAATTCGTCGAACGGTGACAGATAGGGGTTGGAGTAAGACAGATCCACAATCAAGCCGACCACCACGGTGTTCTCACCCAGGTGATAGCAGAAGGAACCACCCAGCGCGCTGGTGCCGATCAGGTCCAGCGGCCAACCGGCGCCGTGCACCACCAGTCCGGCTTCGTGCTTTGCCGGATCCACCGTCCAGATTTCCTTGATGCCGATGCCGTAGTGCGCGGGGTCGGCGTCCTTGTTCAAGGCGAATTTCTCAAGCAATCGCTTGCCCAGGTGACCGCGACAGCCTTCCGCGAAAAAGGTGTACTTGGCGCGCAGCTCCATGCCCGGGGTGAAATCATCCTTGGGCTGGCCATCAAGGCCCACGCCCATGTCGCCGATGGTGACGCCGCGCACCACCTCATCTTCGACAATCACTTCCTGAGCGGCAAAGCCGGGATAAATCTCCACACCCAGGCTTTCCGCCTGCTCCCCCAACCAGCGGCACAGGTTGCCCAGCGAGATGATGTAGTTGCCCTCGTTGTGCATGGTCTTGGGCACAAACAGGTTGGGCATCTTGATCGCGCTGGTGGCGCTGGTGAAAAAGTAGATGTCATCGCGCTTGACTGGCGTTTCCAAGGGCGCGCCTTGTTTCTTCCAGTCCGGGAACAGTTCGTTCAGTGCGCGCGGCTCCAACACCGCCCCCGACAGGATGTGCGCACCAACCTCAGAGCCCTTCTCGACCACGCAGACGTTGATCTCGCCACCCTTGTCCGCGGCGATCTGCTTGAGTCGGCAAGCCGCCGAAAGTCCCGACGGCCCAGCGCCGACGATGACGACGTCGTATTCCATTACGTCGCGTTCAACTTCCATCTCGTTCATCCGTTCCCAGTAATCAAAGAGCCGCCGCGTCAGAACGCGGGCGAAAGACTGCCTATTTTATCCCAAGCGGCGATCCGAACCGTTACCCAAGCAGCCGACCGCACCCATGGATCAGCCGGATGTACCGCTGCTGGCGTCGTGATCGCGCCGCGCCTGCATGATCAGCTTGAGCGCCCGTTCACGGACCACATCTGGGTCTTGCGGCTGATCGATGGCGAAATCCAGATGACGCAGCCGCCCGTCGCGCAGACCGTAAATCCATCCATGCACGCTCAAGGCTTTGCCGCTGGCCCAGGCCTCGGTCACCACCGGCGAAGTGCATACATTCAAAGCCTGCTCCAGGACATTGAGCTCACACAACATTGCGTGTTTGCGCCAGGGCTTGTCCTCGCCCGCCAACACATCCTTGTGCTGAGCGATGACATCTCGCACATGCCCCAACCAGCAGTCCGCCACGCCGGAGACGCTGCCGCGTTCAAGCGCCGCCTTGACGCCGCCACAGCCGTAGTGACCCACCACGATGATGTGTCGGACTTGCAGTGCTTGCACCGCGTACTGAATGACAGACTGGCAGTTCACGTCCGAATGCGTCACCACATTGGCGACGTTGCGGTGCACAAACATCTGCCCAGGTTGAAGATCCACAATCTGGTTGGCCGGCACGCGCGAGTCCGAACAGCCAATCCACAGACAATCCGGTGTTTGTTGCTTGACCAGACGCTCAAAGAACTCGGGATCGTCCCGAACGACACGGGCCGCCCATTCCTTGTTTTTGTCCAGCAAGGACTTCAAGTTATCCATTTGATTCAGCTCAATGAATTGAAAACGTGAACGCTGCCCCACAGCGCCGACGCCGCGAACAGGCCGGCCAGCAGGTCGTCCAACATGATACCCAAGCCGCCGTGCAGGTTGCGATCAAACCAGGAAATCGGCCACGGCTTGGCGATATCAAAAACACGAAACAGGACAAAGGCCAACAGCAGGCCCAGCCACAGCGGCAGGCCTGAGATGGCCAGCGCGGGCAACAAGGGCAAGGCCGCGATCTGAAAACCGGCAATCTCATCCAGAACGATACCCGGATCATCCCCTACCCCGAGCATTCTGGCGCTCTCACCACAGATCCAGACACCCAGAACGACCAGCAGCGCGACCGCGCCCAGGTGCCATTCCAACGGCATCCAGCACAACATCAGCCAAACCGGAACACCAAGCAGGCTGCCCACGGTTCCCGGCGCCACCGGCGCCAGACCGCTGCCCAAACCAAAGGCCAGACAGTGCTCGGGCGTGCTCATGATCAGACGCGCGGGTGGCCGGCTGGCCTTGTTGGATACAGGCTTCATGAGAAATGTTGATAGCCGGCTTTTTCAAACGACAGCGGATTGCCGGCCAGATCCAGTACCCGAACCCCGGGGTTGGGGACGATGCTGCCCACCACCTGCAAGTCCAGCGCCAGCCGGTCCAGACGCGAACGCGCTTCCTCCAGATCCGCCGGCGCCAAACAGACGCACAACTCGTAATCGTCACCGCCGCAGGCTTGCAGCCGGGCGCGTCGCGCTGCCGGCGCCAAGCGCAGAAACGCGTCCGAGGATGGCAAGTCGGCGGTTCTGATTTGCGCACCCACACCACTGGCCCTGGCGATGTGGCCGATGTCGGCGGCGATGCCGTCCGACAGGTCGATCGCGGCGCTGGCCAGATCACGCAAGGCCATGCCGGCGGCACAGCGCGGCGAGGGCTGGTTCAGGCGCGTAAAAAGTGCGTCCACCGCCATCGCGTTGCGGGTGTGTTCCGGCGAAGATTCATCAATCCACAGTTCCAGGCCGAGGGCGGCATCGCCCAGCGTTCCGGTGACCGCGACCAGGTCCCCCACCCTTGCGCCGGAGCGCCGCATGCCGCTTCCGGCCGGCAACAGGCCCATGGCGGTGACCGTCGCCGACTTCGGACCGCAACAGGTGTCGCCACCAATCAGTTGCACGCCCTGCTCCAGCGCCAGCGCTTGCATGCCGGCGGCGAACTCGCCCATGCAATCCGCATCGGCCTGCGGCAGGCTGACGGCCGCGGTGAACCAGCGCGGCTGCGCACCCATGGCGGCGAGATCCGACAGGTTCACCGCCAACGCTTTCCAGCCCAGATCGAAGGCGGCGACATCCTCCGGAAAATGAATGCCGCTGTGCAGGCTGTCGGTGGTGACCGCCATTTCGTATCCGCTGGGCACCGCCACAATCGCAGCGTCGTCACCCACGCCCAGGCGGGTGTCCTGCAACGCCGGCGGCCAGCCCGAGAAATGCTGTTCGATCAGGCTGAACTCGGCGGCGTCGCTCACTGGATGGAAATCTCCAGCGCGCGCATCTCATGCGCCAGCTTGTCCAGCACGCCGTTGATGAATTTGTATCCGTCTTCGGCGCCAAACAGCTTGGCCAGATTCACGGATTCATTCACCACCACTTTCCACGGCACGTCCGGACACTGTGCCATTTCATAGGCGCCCAGCAGCAGAATGGCGTGCTCCACCGGGTCCAGCTGATCCAGCGGCCGGTCCAGATGCGGGCTGATGCGTTGCGTCAGCGTTGGCGCCTGCGCAACGGCGCCGCACAGCAGGGCGTCGAAATACTTTGGGTCGGCGCGCCCCAGGCCGGCTTCCTGGTCACGAAACTGGCGCAACAGGGTTTCGGGTTTGGTTTCATTGACCAGCCACTGATAAAGCGCCTGAACCGTGAGCCGACGCGCCAGACCTCGGCGGCTTTGTGATGGTACGCCGTTCACGCGGCGCGATGGGACTGGATCAGACGCAGCATGTCCAGGGCGGCCGCTGCGGCTTCGGCGCCTTTGTTGTCCGGACCATCGCCACATCGAGCATAAGCCTGCTCGGGCGTGTTCACCGTCAGCACGCCAAAAGCCACCGGCTTGCTGTATTTGAGTTGCACCTCCAGCACCCCGCGGGCGCATTCATTGCAAACATAATCAAAATGTGGCGTATCACCACGGATCACCGCCCCCAGGGCGATGACGGCGTCAAAGCGCGAAGAGGCAAGCAAAGCCTGCGCGGCCAGTGGCAACTCAAACGCACCGGGCGCCCGAACGACTGCGGATTGATCATCGTTCAAGCCCCAGGCGCCGAGTTCGCGCTTGGCGCCAGCAATCAGCGCATCGACCACTTCCACGTTCCAGCGCGTGGCCAGAATCGCCACATTGGTGGCGCCGAACTCGCCCGGACGCGCCGGCGCCGGCGCGGCAAAGCCGGTTTTGGCGTCAGACATCGCAAACCCTAATCACAATGCACATATTCGACGATTTCCAGCCCGAAGCCACTAATGCCCTGCATGCGCTTGGGCGCGGACAGCACGCGCATCTTGCTCACACCCAGGTCCGCCAGAATCTGCGCGCCGACACCATAAGTGCGCAGCACGGAATGATCGTCGCGTTCCTCCTCGGTTTGCGGTTCATCCAGGGACAGAATCTTCTGCGCCAGATCGCGCGGCGACTCTGGCTTGCGCAACAACACCAGCACGCCCGAACCCTCATCGGCAATGCGTTTGATGGCGCTGCGCAGCGGCCAGCCGAAATGCGGGTTGTGGATGCCCAGCACGTCCTGCGGTGTATTGCGGATGTGCACCCGCACCAGGGCGGCGTCCTGCTGCTGAATATCACCGCGGATCATGGCCAGATGCACGGTGCGATCAATGCGGTCTTCATAAACCGCCAGCTTGAAAGGACCGAATTCGGTTTCCACTTCCTGGCTGCCGATGCATTCAATGCTGTGCTCGTTGGCATAGCGGTAGCGGATCAGATCAGCGATGGTGCCGACCTTGAGCCCGTGTGCACGCGCGAAACGAACCAGATCATCGCCACGACACATGCCGCCGTCGTCATTGACGATCTCGCAGATGATGGCGGCTTGCGAGGAAAGCCCCGCCAGCCGCACCAGATCCACCGAGGCCTCGGTATGACCGGCGCGCACCAACACACCACCCTCCGCCGCGCGCAAGGGAAAGATGTGACCCGGTCGCGAAAAATCGTCCGGCTTGCTATTGGGATCAGTCAGCGCCTTGATGGTCTTGGCCCGATCCAGCGCCGAAATGCCGGTGGTGGTGCCGTGCTTGTAATCCACGGACACGGTGAAGGCGGTGCGATGCTGCTCGGTGTTGTCCGCCACCATTTGCGGCAACCGCAGCTCATCGACCCGCTCTTTGCTCATGGGTGCGCAGATGATGCCGCTGGTGTAGCGCACGAAAAAGGCGATCGCTTCGGGCGTGACCTTCTCCGCCGCCATGATCAGATCGCCTTCGTTTTCGCGCGCCTCGTCGTCCATGATGACGACGATCTTTCCGGCCTTGATGTCCGCAACGATGTCTTCAATCGAATCCATCTGACTGTGGTCGTTCCGGATGGGAACGGTCTTGCTCATATCTTGTTTTGCTCCGTCAACAATCGCTCCAGGTAGCGCGCCACCTGATCGACTTCCAGATTGACCTGCCCACCCGGCCGCAACTGACCCAGGTTGGTATTTTCAAGCGTGTGAGGGACGATGTTAACGCCAAACCGCGCGCCACTGACTTCATTGACGGTCAAGCTGATGCCGTCCAGCGTCACCGACCCCTTCACCGCGATGTAACGCGCAAGCGCTGGCGGCGCCTCGAACTGCAGTCGACGACTGCGCGCGTCCTCGGACATCTCGCGCAAGATCGCCAGGCCGTCCACATGCCCTGACACCAGATGCCCACCCAGGGCCCTGGACAAGGTCAGCGCTTTTTCCAGATTCACCGCATCGCCCGCGCGCCAGCCATCAGCGGTGGTCGCCTGCAAGGTTTCAATCGACACATCCGCGGCAAAGCCTGCGCCCTCAAATGCGGTCGCGGTCAGACAAACGCCGTTGACGGCGATGCTGTCGCCCAGGGCGCTGGTCTGAAGATAGCCGTCGGGGGCGCGGATCCAAAGCTGCTTGTCGCCCCCCTTGGACACAACCTTTGCGATGCTGCCGCAAGCTTCAATAATGCCGGTAAACACGTTCAGTCCACTGTTGAAATTTTCGGAGTGGCGAGAATGCGCAAATCCGGACCCAACTGTCGAATATCTGAGAACACCAGTTCAACACGCTGCCTCAGGTGTTCCAGCCCCGGCAACAAGGCCATGGCTTGCGCCTCATGCCCCAGCAGACAGGGCGCCATATAGATCAGAACCTCATCCGCCAGACCGGCCTGGACAAAAGCCCCGCTGAGTCCCGCGCCCGCCTCCACCATCACCTCATTGATCTGCTGATCCGCCAACTGACGCAGAACGTTTTCAAGGTCAAAGCCCTGTTCGGCAGCCTCCGCCGCCAGCCGCGTGACGCCAACAAACGCATCGCCCGCCTGGGCGGTGACCCAAAACCGGCGCGCGCCTTGTTTCCATACCGCGGCATCGGCGCCGAGTCTGGCGGCACGATCCAGCACGATGCGATCGGGTTGTCGTTCGCACACCACATCCGGCAAGCGCACCGTCAATTGCGGATCGTCATCCATCACCGTTTTGGCGCTGGTCAGGACTGCGCCGGCAGACGCGCGTCGGCGGTGCACATCGGCGCGCGACGGCTGGCTGGTGATCCATTGCGACTCGCCGCTGGCCATCGCCGTTCGGCCATCCAGACTGGCGCCAAGTTTGACGCTGACAAAGGGTCGGCGCCGCCGCATGCGCGACACGAATCCGCGATTCAGGGCTGCCGCCTGCGCTTGCAGCAGTCCCACTTCAACGGCAATGCCGGCGGCTCGCAAGCGCGCAATCCCGGCGCCGGCGACCTGCGGATTCGGGTCGCGCATCGCCACCCATACGCGCGCAACGCCGGCAGCGATCAAGGCATCGGCGCAAGGCGGCGTGCGCCCGAAATGACTGCACGGCTCGAGCGTGACGTAGACATCAGCACCCTTGGTTTTATCTCCCGCTTGCTGCAGGGCGAGAACTTCGGCGTGCGACTCGCCGGCGCGCACATGCCAGCCTTCGGCCAACACCTCGCCGTTTTTGGCAATCACGCAGCCGACACGCGGATTGGGAAAACTGGTGTTGCTTCCTTTGGCGGCAAGCTGCAGCGCACGCGCCATCAACGCAGAGTGATTCATTGCATCAGCGGCGTCATTTGCCCGAGCGCGGGCGGCGCGCGGCGCGTGGCGGCGTCACCTCGTTTTCGATCAGCGAAAGCTGAGAACGACGCAGTGCAGCGCTGGGCAGGTTCTCCATGCGCTCGATTTCGTCGCGAAAGGCATTGACGTCGGCAAAGGCGCGATAAATCGAGGCGAAACGCACGTAGGCCACCTGATCCAGATCGTGCAGTTGTTCCATCACCAGTTCGCCGACGCGTTGCGAATGGACTTCGCGCTCGCCACTTTCGCGCAACCGGCGCATCACCGCCGCCATCGCCTGATCCACCGCCTCGGGCGACACCGCGCGCTTGTACAACGCATGTTCCATGCCGCGTCGCAGTTTGTGTTCGTCAAAGGGTTCGGGATCACCGCTGCGCTTGAGCACCTGCGGCATGCTCAGCTCGGCACGCTCGAAGGTAGTGAAACGGCCATTGCAGGCCGAGCACTCGCGACGACGACGCACCTGCGTGCCGTCCTCGGCCAGGCGCGAATCGATGACGCGTGTTTCAGGCGCTCGGCAGAAGGGACACTGCACGAAAATCTACTGCCCGGCGCCGATCCGGTTCATGCAGTGCGCCCAGAGGCGCCGTAAACCGGAAAACGCGCACACAGTGCTTCAACTTGCGTTCGTACCGTGGCAAGGACGGGGGCCAATTCCTGTTCTTGCGCCTGCGCATCCAGCACGTCGCACATCCAGCCGGCGATCTGCTGCATCTGGCTTTCGCCGAAACCACGGGTGGTGGCCGCCGGAGAACCCAGGCGCAAACCGGAGGTGACGAAGGGCGACCTGGGATCGTTGGGCACCGAATTCTTGTTCACGGTGATGTTGGCCTGCCCCAGCGCCGCCTCGGCATCCTTGCCGGTGATGCCCTGATCGATCAGGTCCAGCAGGAACAAATGGTTGTCGGTGCCGCCGGAAACCACCTTGTATCCGCGCTGCACGAACACCGATGCCATCGCTTGTGCGTTGCGCACCACCTGGTGTTGATAGGTTTTGAATTCCGGCGCCAGCGCCTCGCCAAAAGCCACCGCCTTGGCGGCGATCACATGCATCAGCGGCCCGCCCTGAATTCCGGGAAACACCGCCGAGTTGAATTTCTTGTGAAAGTCCTCGCCCTGCCCCTTGGACAGAACAATGCCGCCTCTGGGGCCACGCAAGGTCTTATGCGTGGTGCTGGTCACCACATGCGCATGCGGTAATGGGCTGGGGTATTCGCCGGCCGCGATCAGTCCGGCCACGTGCGCCATGTCCACCCAGAACCAGGCACCGACCTTGTCGGCGATCTGCCGCATGCGCGCCCAGTCCTTGACGCGCGAATAGGCGGAAAAACCGCCGATCAGCAACTTGGGCTTGTGCTCGGTGGCGACCCGCTCCATCTCGTCGTAATCGATCACCCCGGTTTCAGCATTCAAACCGTAGGGCACCACGTGGTATTGGCGTCCGGAAAAATTGGCGGGATGGCCGTGGGTCAAATGCCCACCCTGGGCCAGGTTCATGCCCATCACCGTGTCACCCGGCTTGACCAGCGCCAGAAACACCGCGGCGTTGGCCTGCGCGCCCGAATGCGGCTGCACATTGGCGTAATCGCAGTCGAACAGGCGCTTGACCCGATCAATCGCCAGTTGCTCGGCCACGTCCACATGCTCGCAACCGCCGTAATAACGCTTGCCCGGATAACCTTCGGCGTACTTGTTCGTGAGCGCCGAACCTTGCGCCTGCATCACCGCCGGACTGCAATAGTTTTCCGAGGCGATGAGCTCGATATGCGCTTCCTGACGCGCGTTTTCGGCGGTAATGGCAGCGAACAACTCAGGGTCGCACTGTTGGAGGCTGGGCGCGTTATTCCACATATTTGACTGAACGGTTTGTTTCAAAAGAGAGAGGAAGAAGACCCGTCGCCAAGGCGAGGGATGTTTGATCAGGAACCGTCGCGCGATTCCTAATCAACCACTTCCAGCATCAAGTCCAGCGCTTTGCGCGCCGGCTCGGCGACTTTTTCCGGGACCCGAATCTGATTCACCACCTCGCCCGCCAGCAGATTCTCCAGACACCAGGCCAGATGTTGCGGATCGGTACGGAACATGGTGGAGCACATGCAAATAGTGGGACTCATGAACTGCACGTGCACGTCCCTGGCGCGCATCTCATCGGCCAGACGGTTGACCAGATTCAGTTCGGTGCCGACCAGCCACTGGGTGCCCGGCGCGGAGGCGCGCACGGTGCGCAGAATGCTCTCGGTGGAGCCCACCACGTCGGATTTTTCGCAGACCTCGAAGGCATTTTCCGGATGAGAGATCACCTTTCCATCCGGGTGCTCGGCGCGGAAACGGTCGATGTGCGCCGGCTGAAACATCTGGTGGACCGAGCAAAACCCCTTCCACAAGATCATTTTCGCCTTGCGGATTTGTTCGGCGGTCAGTCCGCCGCACGGCTTGGTGAAATCCCAGATCACCATTTCATCCAGGGCGATGCCCATGCGATGCGCGGTGTTGCGTCCCAGATGCTGATCCGGGAAGAACAGCACTTTTTCACGTCGCGCGAAGCTCCATTCCAGCACCGCGCGGGCGTTGGAGCTGGTGCAGACAATGCCGCCATGCTCGCCGCAAAAACCCTTCAGATCAGCGGCGGAGTTGATGTAGGTCACCGGCGTGACGTTCTCATCCGGGTCCAGCACCTGCGCCAGTTCCTGCCAGCAGCGACGCACCTTGATCAGGTTGGCCATGTCCGCCATGGAACAGCCGGCCGCCAGATCCGGGAGAACCACCGCGCGCTGACCGTGGGTCAGAATGTCCGCCACCTCGGCCATGAAATGCACGCCGCAGAACACGATGAACTCGGCCTGCGACTGCGCCGCCTGCTGCGAAAGCTTGAGCGAGTCCCCGGAAAAGTCCGCGTGGCGGAAGACCTCGTCACGTTGGTAGTGATGTCCCAGAATCAGCAGACGATCACCCAACACCGCCTTGGCGGCGGCGATGCGATCATCGCACTCGGCGTCTTCCAGCAAACTGAATTGATCGATTTTGAGCGGGGCGTTCACGGCGGGCCTGGATAATGAAGATTGGCGATGAAGGGGCGTTAAACGAGCACGCAATTGTAACGCAGCGCAGGCCAATGGCCGGCCGGCGCGCAGCGGCCACCCCGCTGCACGCGCTGATCCGCTAGACTGTTCGGCTCGATTGCGCCTGGTCGCGGGCTGCGGTCGTGCGAACCTTTGATTTTTTTGGAGATTTTTGATGAAACAGGAATTCGTGGTGATGGCGGAGCCGCGCACGGTGCAAGGAACGGGTGCGAGCCGCCGTCTGCGCCATGCGGGCAAGGTGCCGGCGATTGTCTACGGCGCAAAAAAAGACCCGGAGATGATCACTCTGGACCACAACGAGCTGTGGAAGAACCTGAAGCATGAGGCGTTTTATTCCAACGTGCTGACGCTGAAGGTGGGTGAGTCCAGTCAGGATGTAGTGCTCAAGGATCTGCACCGTCACCCGGTACGCGAGCAGGTGCTGCATGTGGACTTGCAACGGGTTCAGTCCGACGTCGCGCTGCGCATGCGCATTCCCCTGCACTTCAAGGGCGAGGACATCGCGCCCGGCGTCAAGACCGGCGGCGGCATGCTGGAGCACTTGATGAACGACGTGGAAGTCGAGTGCCTGCCCAAGCACCTGCCACAGTTCATTGAAGTGGATGTCACGCAGATGCAGGTGGGCGAATCCATCCACCTGTCGCAATTGTCGATTCCCGAAGGCGTCAGCCTGATCGAGCTCAAGCACGACAACGATGCGGCGGTGGTCGCCATCCATCTGCCGCGCGCGGCGCGCGGCGCCGATGCCGATGCCGACGAAGCCGGCGATTCGGCCGAAGACGGCGCCAGCGACGAAGCCTAGAACGAACCGGGCCTGCCGGGACAACGACATTCGTTGCCTTGGCAGGCTCCAAACATCGGCTGCCCGGCCTCGAGACGTTCGTGGCCGGGCATTTTTTGGGGAACGTTGAGGCTTGAGCCATGTCTGACGCAGACAAGCCGCTGGCCATCATCGGACTCGGCAATCCCGGCCCGGATTACGCGCACACGCGACACAATGTCGGTTTCTGGCTGGTCGATGCATTGGCGGACAAACTGGGCGTCAGCTTGCGCGCGGATCGCAAGTTTTTTGGTGAATGGACCAAGCTGCGCTGGCAGGGACGCGAAATTTTCCTGCTGAAACCGCAGACCTTCATGAACCGCAGCGGGCAATCGGTGGCCGCGCTGGCGAGCTATTTCAAGCTGAAACCGGACCAGCTGTTGATCGTCCACGATGAACTGGATCTGCCCACCGGCACCCTGCGACTCAAGCGTGGTGGCGGTCACGGCGGTCACAACGGCCTGCGTGACATCCACAAATCGCAGGGCGAGGCTTATCGCCGCCTGCGCATCGGCATCGGCCACCCGGGCGACAAGAATCTGGTCTTGTCCTACGTGCTGGCGCGTCCCGCAAAAAAGGACGAGACGCTGATTCGTCACGGCCTGGCGCAGGCCATTGACGCGCTATCGATATGGGTCGATCAGAGTTGGGACAAGGCGGTGCAGGGCCTGCATTCGGCGCCCACGAGCAAAGCCTAAAAGTCCGTAATCGCTTGCGTCTGAATGCCGGGCGGCTCCACCTCTTCGCCGTGGTTGCGATATTGCGGTGGCGGCAAGGCCTCACCTTCTGCCAGTTCCAGCAACACCCGCAGCGACATCTTGCGCTCTTCCTTGTCCAGCCGCAGATCGGTCAGCTCGCTCAAGTGCACCACGGTGGCAGCGGTTTCCAGGCGACCGGCGCCGGACTGACTCGGCTCGTTCAAAATCATTTCCAGCGCTACCGCATCGGCTTCCACCGGAATCGCCTTGACCACCGCCTTGATCAACACCTTGCCGTTTCCCGGTGGCCCCAGGTTGACGCTGTGCCGGTGATGCGCGCCAATCATGGTTCGCGGTCCGGTGAGCGCCTGACCGTTGTGCTCTCCGGTCAGCGACAACCAGTACACCGGCTGGGCCAGCGCCGCGCCGGATATCAGCGTCAGACCAAAAACCGCGATAATGCGTAACAACTTCAACTGCGTTCTCCTGTTGAATCCGGTGGCCGATGCGGCTGCGCCAGGGAGCGCGAGATTACATCGCCTGAATCAGACACGCAGCGCTGCTGATCGGTTCGGTGCCGAGTGACCTCCAGGCTCGCTAAGGCTGATTCTTTTTACAAACAAATAGTAAATCCAGGTTCTTAAAGTCAATGGGAATCAAGTGCGGTATCGTCGGCCTACCCAACGTCGGCAAATCAACCCTGTTCAATGCGCTGACCAAGGCGCAGATTGCAGCCGAAAACTATCCGTTTTGCACCATCGATCCCAACGTCGGGGTGGTGGCGGTGCCAGACAGCCGACTGACGGCGCTGGAACAGATTGCCCAACCACAGAAGCTGCTGCCGGCCACGGTGGAGTTTGTTGATATCGCCGGCCTGGTCGCCGGCGCCAGTCAGGGCGAGGGCCTGGGCAATCAATTCCTGGCCCACATTCGTGAAACCGACGCCATTGCCCACGTCACCCGCTGTTTTCATGACGACGACATCGTCCACGTCGCCAACAGCGTGGACCCGGTACGCGATGTGGACATCATCCACACCGAGCTGGGCCTGGCGGACCTGGACACCGTGACGCGCGCACTGGAGCGCGCCGGCAAGGCGTCCAAGTCCGGCGACAAGGACGCGCTGGCCCGCAAACAACTCTATGCCCGCGTACAAGAACATCTGGATCAGGGCAAGGCGGTGCGCGCCATGACGCTGACGCCCGAAGAACGCCTGTTGTTGCGCGACCTGCAACTGATCACCGCCAAGCCGGCGCTGTACATCGCCAACGTAGATGAATCCGCTTTGCTGGAAGGCAATGCGCAGCTGGATGCACTGCGTGAGCACGCCAAACAGGAAGGCGCGGAAGTGGTGCCGGTGTGCGCGGCGATCGAGGCGGAAATCGCGCAATTGGACGACGACGACAAGGCCGCGTTCCTGTCCGATCTGGGTCTGCAAGAACCCGGCCTGCATCGCGTGATCCGCGCTGCTTACGGCCTGCTGGGGTTGCAAACCTATTTCACCGCCGGCCCGCAGGAAGTGCGCGCCTGGACCGTCAAGGTCGGCGCCACCGCGCCGCAGGCGGCCGGCGTGATTCATACCGACTTCGAAAAAGGCTTCATTCGCGCCGAAGTCATCGGCTACGACGACTACGTCGAACACCAGGGCGAAGCCGGCGCCAAGGAAGCCGGCCGCTGGCGGCTGGAAGGCAAGGATTACGTGGTGCAGGAAGGTGACGTGATGCACTTCCGGTTCAATGTTTAGCGCCGTCCGGTGTCATCGCCAAGGCCGAAGGGCCGCAGCGGTCTACTTCGACGCAGGGGATTGCTTTGCCAGCCTGGCAACAACCCGAACCGCCACCGATTTGAAGTTCGGCGTATGACTGCGTGGATCGGTGCTGCGCGCGGTCAGCCGGTTGGCTTCGGGGTAATACACCGCCAGATTCCCCTGGGGGAGATCAAAAGCCTTGACACTGACGCCACTCATGCGCCCCCAGGCGGACTCCAGGTCCACCCGGTCGCCCTCTTGCAATGACATCACCGCCAGGTCCGCCGGATTCATCAGTACGGTCCAACGATGCTCAACGCCACGATAGCTGTCTTTTTCCTCGTAAATGATGGAGTTGAACTGACCTTCGCTGCGCAGACTCATCAGTGTGAACGGATAGGCCTCATCACTTCTCGATGAAGGGACGGCGCAGATGACAAACTGCGCACGGCCGCTGGCGGTGTGAAACTCAGGTTTGTGCAGAATGCGACCGCGAACCGTGAATTCGCGGCGCGCAACGTCGATGTCGGTCAAATCCTGCATGCCCGGCACGGTGCGGGCGATGGCCTGCCGCACCTTCTGGAACTGCTGGAAGGCCTGAAAATCAATCGGCGAATCGGGCAATAAATGGCCGGCCAGATCCGCCAGCACATGCGTTTCCGACCGCACGTTCTTCAGGCGCACAATGCCGCCGTCACTCATGCGCACGTAGTTGAACATGGACTCCTGCGTTGTCGGCTGCGGTTCTTCATCGCGGGCCGCCACCGGCAGAATCAGCGTCTCACCGCCGCCCTGACCGTTGACATGACCGCTGTTGAGCGTGGTGGTGAGATAGAGCTTGAAGCCAATGCGATCAAAGGCTTGCATGGTCCACTCACGGTCAGGCGTGGCCGCGAACAGATTGCCGCCCATCATCAACGCCGCGCCCATTTTTCCGGCATGTGCTTTTTCCAGCGCCGCCAGGGTGTGCAAACCGCGGGCCTTGGGCAGTTTGATGCCGAATTCATTTTCGATATTGGCGAATACATCGGCCGACAGCACCGGTTTGACGCCGATGGTGCCGATGCCTTGAACATTGCTGTGACCACGCAGCGGCAACAACCCGGCAAAACGCCTTCCGACCATGCCGCGCAGTAACGCCAGCGCGGCAATGGCCTCGATATTGTCCACGCCGTGCAGGTGATGGGTCATCCCCATGCCCCAGGCGAATACCGCGTTTCGACTGCCGGCGTACATCCTGGCCACGCGATCGATCTGCGCGCGATCCAGGCCGCAGGCGCCGGATAGTTCATCCCAGTCACAGGCATCGATGTCTGCGCGCCATTGTGCAAACCCCTGGGTGTGCGCCTGGATGAACCCGGTGTCTTCGGCGCCCATCTCCAGGATCGACTTGGCCAGTGCCTTGAACAGCGCAATATCGCTGCCGACGTTCGGCTGTAGATATTCAGAGGCGATCCAGTCGCCACCCTTGAGCATCGAGCGCGCGCTCTTGGGTACGGCGAAACGTACCAGGCCGGCCTCGCGGGCGGGGTTGATCACAATCACCTGACCGCCGCGCGCCCGGCAGCTGCGCAACTTGTGCAACAGTCGCGGGTGGTTGGACGCCGGATTGGCGCCGATCAGAAATACCAGATCACAGCCGTCCAGGTCCTGCAATTCCACCGTTGCCGTGCCCGTACCGATGGTGTTGCCCAGCGCAACGCCGGTGGCTTCATGACAATAGAACGAGCAGTTGCTGACATTATTCGTCCCGTATAAACGGGCCAGTAACTGCAACACAAAACCGGCCTCGTTGGAGGCGCGCCCGGACGAATAAAAGAAACTGTTGCGCGGCGCACAGGCGGCAAAACGTTCGGCGGCGTGCTTGATGGCCCAATCCCAGGCAACCGGTCGCAAATGATTTTCCGATTCGGCCCGGTAAAGCGGCGTATCCAGCCGCCCCAGATGCTCGAGCTTGTGCGGGCTCAGTGCCGCCAGATGCTCGATCGAGTGCTCAAAGACCTGCGCTGGAATCGCCGGCTGAATGTCGGTGGATTGCGCTTGAATGCTCTTGTTGCAAACCGAGGGGAACTCGCCGGCTTCGTTGGTCATTCCGCCCAATTGTCCGCCCATGCCCAGTCCGCATGCCTTGCATGCATTTTTCGAGCGCAGCGCCTTGCCGCTGTTCAGCACGCCGATGCGGCGCACGGTATCCAGGGTATACAGCACCTTCTTGCTTCCGCCGCCGACAACCCTTGTGTTCACGCTTGCTGGGCTCACGTTTCTCACCGCCTGCCTGGCACCAATGACCCTAGTCTAGAACCTGTTCGCCACCAGCGGCGACAGACGGACAAAAAAATCGACGTATTGCGAATGTCCGCCGGGAAACGCGAAGTTGAGCCTGAGCGGATCGGCTGCGTCGCTAATGGCCTGGGCATCGGCAAGGCCCGGCCGCTTCAGTTCACCATGACTGCTATCCACCAACAGCACCGCATTGTCGGTATCGAAGACCCGGCCGATCTCCTGGATCAGCGTGAGAAATCCGCGATCGCTGCCGCCACGCAAGCGTTGACTCGAATCCGTGGCCAAGGGGTCGGGCGCGGACGTGACGGTGTCACCGACACCGATGATTCGTGGCATCTGTCCGGCATCGAACCGGGATCGAATCAACGCAAGCAGGTCAGCCAAATCCGCTGGCGCATGCCGCGCACAAAAACCTTCGCCAAGTGGATATTCTCCGCAGCGCCGGTAAAAATATTCGTTGAGCAACACGGCAACTCCGGCCTGTTTGACGCCGCCACCCAGCATGAGTTGGAAATCATGCGTGCCGCAAGACGCGCCGTCACAAAGCAGCAGCCGCTCCTCACCGCCGGCGGCTTGCCCAAGATTGGGCGCCAGATGCACAAAGAACGAAGCACCCAGGTCGCGTTTTTCGGCTTCATGGATCTGTTCGCGCATGAATTGGTGCACGGCCAGCTGCAAGGCTCGAAACCGCTCGGGGCGATTCTGCAATCGCTGATGACACTGGTTCAGGTTCAAAGTCGGCGAGACGAGGTTATCCAGCACGCAGGTCTCCACCAGTTTTTCGATCTCCGGCGATGAGAAGCCAAACGGTGCCCGTTGCAGGGTGCGGGTCAAGAACGCCGCCGCCGCCGCAGGCCGCTGTCGCAGGAATTCGATTTCGGCGTCCGTCACGCCGGGGTGGGAAACGACGCCGTCCCGGTCCTGCCATTGCACCCCGCCGGCCGCCAGGCCCGGTAGATACATTCGCTGGGCGGCGACCTGTTCGGGCGCGCCAAGCGCCGCCTCGACAATGCGGTTCACCCCGCGCTTGCCTTCATGCTCGCCGTTGGTCAGCACAAAAAACTGATCGCCGAACGCAGACGCTGCGCGCAGATATGCCGGATCGATGCTTCTGTTCACCGGGTCACGCACCAGCCCCATGCAAACGCCATCCAGATCCTGAATGATCAGCAGCTTGTCTGATTGCGACAGCCGCGCCAACAGCCCGCAATGGTCGGTGCTGAGGTGTTGCTCGCTCAGCTTCACGGGTCTGATCGCATCATCGCGCCGCTGACGGCGGCTGGCGGCCCGGCCACCTCAGGGTGATACCATGATTTAGTATTGATATACCAACAATCAGGATTCGCCATCAACATTTCACAAATGAACTGCCGCACACCAGCCTACTACCGTACGCTTTTTCTGCTCGCGCCATTGCTGGTGCTGGCGACCGAACCGGCATCGGCAGGGCGCGGCTTGTTGCTCAATGCCTATGGCCAGGAACAATATGGCATGGCCGGTGCCGATATCGCCCTGGCACGGGATTCACATGCCGTGAATAACAACCCGGCCGGACTGACTCAGATCGACAACAAGCACGCCAGCGGCTTTGTTTTCCTTTACGGCGCGCCGGCGGCGTCCTATCAGGACGAGCTTGGAAACGATGAAGGTCTGAGCGACCCCTACGGCGCCATCTTTGGCGCCAGCGCAGCCACGCGGTTGACGCACCTTCCGGATACGGTCGCCGCCATCGGACTTTACGTGCAGGGCGGCTTTGGCATCGGCCATGACCAGCTGCACACGCGCGTGGGGACCCGAGACGAGATTTCGGCGAATATCGCCTACAACAAGCTGGTGGCGGGACTGGGCTGGAAGGCACGGGACAATCTCAGCCTGGGCCTGAGTCTGGGCATTGGCCTGTCGCAGGGCCGACAGCAACAACTACCCAATACCTCTGATTTTTCCGATCCGGACAACCCCGTCATCGGCGCACGATTCGATGGCGGCGAGGGCGTTTCGCTGGGCGCCATTGTTGGTGTCCAGTATCAGGCAACGCCGGATTGGACGCTGGCACTGAGCTACACCAGCCAAAACCAGCTGCGCCTGTCCGGCGGCACCACCACCCTGAATCTGGAAGGCGCAGGGTTGGGCCGGGTCAAATATGCGCGCGCGCGACTCGATGGTCTGGCATTACCGCAAACCTGGGACCTGGGTGTGGCCTGGCGCTTGCGCCCCGAATGGATTGTGGTTGCTGAATACAATTGGGTGAATTATTCGGCCGCGCTGAGCAATACCCGCTTGCGCGCGACCATGCCCAACACCGCGGGCGCAGAACCGGTACTGGACGCGGTGACGCCGCTGAACTGGCGCGATCAACATGTCTATGCCCTGGGTGTCACCTACGAACGTGATGCGAACACCAGCGTTCGTGGCGGCCTGCTGGGCATGAGTGACCCGATCAGAAAATCCTCCGCCAGCCCGTCGCTCAACGTTTACCAGAAGCTGGGCGTCATGGGCGGTTTCCAGAGACGCTGGTCCAACCAATGGGCATTTGATCTGGTGCTGGAATACCAGCTTCGGCAAGACAGCCACTACAGCAACCCAGGCTTGAATCTGGGCACGCAAAGCACCAACCGATACGCCACCGTGGTGATGGTTGTTGGCCTTTCGCGAAGCTGGTAACCCGCGCGCCCGCAGCAATAGCCACCACAGGATTGCCTGCAAGGTCACAGACCTTGCTGGTCGGCCATCCGCATGCGCACCGTGGCTGCGTTTCGGGTGACCCGCTTCAGCGGCGAGCGTTCCCACGCCCGGCAATTGGCGCTATCCCAAAATGTCCGACTAACGCCGGCTGCGGCGGATCAGGCGCTGGCGCCTTTTTTGTTGTCGCTCGCTGAGCTCGTTCTTGCGACCCTTGAACGGGTTTTCGCTGGATTTGAAGCGCAGTACCAGCGGTACACCGACCAGTTTGAAGGCCTTGCGAAAAGCGTTGGCCAGATAGCGATGGTAGGCAACCGGAAGCTTGTCGGTTTGATTGCCGTGAATCATGACGCTGGGCGGATTGCTTCCAATCTGGTGGGCATAGCGCAGTTTGATGCGGCGCCCCAGCACCGCCGGCGGCTGATGACGCGTCACCGCGCGTTCCAGAATCCGCGTCAGCTCCGGCGTGGGCATATCCACCATGGCGCTTTGCTGGGCGGCGCGCATGTCCTGCATCAACTCGCCCAGGCCAGAGCCGTGACGCGCGGAAATGAAGTGCAGCGGCACGTAATCCAGATAGGGCATTTTCAGGTTCACCTGATAACGCACCTGCTCGCGGCGATCACGGCCAAGGCCATCCCATTTGTTGACCGCCAACACCATGGCGCGGCCGCGTCCCGCCACCAGCCCCAACAGGCGTGCGTCCTGCTCGCCAATGTCATTTTGTGCATCCACCATCGCAATCACCACGTGCGCCTGCTCAATCGCCTGCAGGGTCTTGATGATGGAAAATTTCTCCACCAGCTCTTGCACGCGGGCGCGACGTCGAACACCGGCGGTATCGATCAGCACACAAGGTTGACCCTCGTACTCGAACGGCACGCGGATGGCGTCACGCGTGGTGCCGGGCCGATCCGCCGCCAACACCCGCTCCTCGCCGATCAGCCGATTGACCAGGGTGGATTTGCCAACATTGGGCCGCCCGATGATGGCGATACGCAGCGCTTCATCGTCATCGGCAGGTTCGGCTTGATCCTCTGCGGGCAAGCTCCCCAGCAGGCTTTGAATCAGCACCGGCACGCCATCACCGTGGGCTGCGGACATCGGACGCGGCTCGCCCAGGCCCAGACGATGAAACTCCGCTGTGGCCAGGGCGCGATCCAGACCTTCGGATTTGTTGACCAACAGGCTCAACGGGCGATCCAGCCGGCGCAGCATGCGCGCGATCGCCTCATCACTGCCGGTGCGCCCGGCGCGGGCGTCGGTCAGAAACAGGATGTGATCACACTCCTCAAGCGCAATCCGCGCCTGTGATTCGGCCAGTGCCGCCAGCGGGTCGTCCGATTCGGGCATCAGGCCGCCGGTGTCAACCACCACGAACCGGCGCCCATCGAGTTCGCCGAAACCGTAGTGGCGGTCACGCGTCAGCCCCGGAAGATCCGCCACCAGTGCATCACGGGTGCCGGTGAGCCGATTGAACAACGTCGACTTGCCGACGTTGGGCCGGCCCACCAATGCCAGAACCGGCAAGCCAGCCTGCATTCCTCAGGCCCTATTCAGCTTCGATGCCGAGCGCGGTGACTTTTCCTTCCACGTTGAGCACGTAGAGCAGTTCCTCCCCGGCCAGCGGCGCCTTGACGATCGGGTCCGAACCGGCGCGCGAACGCCCGATCAGGCGCCCGTCATCAGCGGCAATCCAGTGCAGATAACCCTTGAAATCACCCACCACCAGGTGCGCCCCGAACGCAGCCGGCGCGGACAGCTTGCGGTACTTCATGGATTCCTGTTTCCACGCGGCCGCGCCGCTGTCGGCATCCAGGCCCCAAACCACGCCGTCTTCGTCCGTGACCACCAGCTTGTCACCGTGCAACACCATGCCGCTGTAGGTCTTGATTTCGCGGCGCCAGATGATCTGTCCGCTGTTGCGATCCAGACAGGCGACTTCACCACCAAAGCTGGCGGCGTAAATACAGCGCGGACCGTCGATCAGGTCGGCGTCGATATCCACCAGGCGCTCCAACTCGGTTCGGCCGCTGGGCAAAGTCACCGGTTGCTCCCACAGGGCGACGCCGTCGCTCAGATTCAAGGCCGCGACGCGTCCGTTCTCCATGCCCACGACCACGCTGTTGCCAGTGATCAGCGGCGTGGACAGGCCGCGCAGCACCAGGTTGGGCACCAAACGGTCAAACGTCCACAAGGCATCACCGCTGGAAGCGGCCATGCCGAACACGCGACCGTCCACCGCCCGCGCCACAATCAGATCGCCGGCGCCAACCGGTGCGCCAAGCACTTCACTGGAAATGCTGCGCCGCCAGCGCTCGACGCCATCGGCCCGTTGCAGGGCGACAACCTCGGCATCACGCGAACCCAGCAGCACCAGGTCGCCGAACACACTGGGGCCGCCGATCAATCGCGACTCGGTGTCCTGTTGCCAGATCCGCTTGCCGCTGTCGCGCTCGAACGCGAACACCCGCCCGTCGGTTTCGGCGGCGTAAATTGCGCCTTCACCCAGAAAAAGTTGCAAGCCGGTGGCCAGGCCATCCGAACCGCCGGCGGTCCCTGCGCTCCAGGCGCGATAGGTTTCCACTTGCGGCTGTTCGATCTTGACCAGCGCCGCCGGTTCGCGCACCTTGGCCTTGCCCGAGCACGCCGCAAGGGTGATCAGCGCCAATGCGGCGACGCCGCACTTCAGAACGTGACTCATGAGTTGGTGCCCTCAGCCAGGTCTGCCAGCTTGTATTCCAGCAGGCTGCGATTGGCGGCCTGCATCCCGGTTTCCGCCAATGCTTCGGCGTAGGCGGTTCGGGCCGACTCGCGCGCGCCCGTGGCCAACAGGATATCGCCGCGCAGTTCGAGATACAGCGGCAGAAAATGTCCCGGATTCTGGTCCAGCAAGGCCAGCGCCTGATCGGATTTTTCCTGCGCGTGCAGCAGACGCGCCATCCGCAGGCCGGCAAGCTGACGCAAGCCGCGATCCTTGCTGTTGTCGATCACCCATTGCAGATGGCCGATGGCTTCGTCATAACGATGCTGATTTGCCGCCATTTGCGCCTGCCGCAGCCGCGCGCCGCTGGCATAAGGCGAAGCCGAATAGTCGCTGGCGAGCTTGTCGGCGATCTCCTCCACGGCCTGTGACTTGCCGCTGTCCTGGGCCTGCGTCAGCTCCTGGTACATCTGCGAAGCGGCCATGGCGCGCCCATCGCGCCAGCTGTTCCAGCCTTCCCAACCGCCGATGGCGCCAACGCCAATGGTCAGGCCACCAATCAGCGCCACGCGGTTCTCGCGCCACCACTGTTTGAGGGCTTCTACTTGATCTTCGTCATCAACACTTAATGCCACGTGCGGTTCGCTCTTGGTTTTAAGCGCCGGTGTTTTTCAATTACCGGCCGAAAAGATCGAGCGCGGCAATGGTGCTGGCGAGCTCGATCTGTGGAATTTCCGTCTGCGGACGGTCTTGACGCATGAATTTTACTTGAACGCCGCCGCTGTCGGCTTCGGCATCACCGATCACCAGCGCCAGCGCCGCGCCGGAGCGATCCGCGCGCTTGAGTTGCGCCGCCGGTTTGCCGCCACCGACGTTGGCGGCGATGCGCAGAGACGGCGGCAAGGCATCCCGCAACATCTCGGCCACCCTGGTGGATTCGGGGCCACCACGGTCACCGAATCCGCAGACGTAAATATCTGCCGATGCCGACGGTGCATCTGCTTTCTTCTGCATCAACAGAATCAGACGCTCGACCCCGGCCGCCCACCCCACCGCCGGCGTTGGCTTGCCGCCCAACTGTTCCACCAGCAGATCGTAGCGACCGCCCGCGCAAATGGTGCCCTGCGCGCCCAGATCCTCGGTGATCCATTCGAATACGCCGCGGGTGTAGTAATCCAGGCCGCGGACCAGTCGCGGATTGAGCTGATGCTCGATACCCAGGGCGTTCAGCCCGTCGCGCAGGCCTTGTAGATGCGTTGCCGATTCCTCATCCAGAAAATCCACGATACTGGGTGCGTCCTTCACAATCGCCTGAGTGGTCGGCACCTTGGAATCCAGCACCCGCAGGGGGTTGCTGTGCATGCGATTTCTGGCATCTTCGTCCAGGTCCGCCTCATGCTGCTGCAGAAACGCGATCAAGGCGTCGCGATAGCGCGCGCGCGTTTGCGGGCCGCCCAGCGAATTGATTTCCAGCCGCAGGTTCTCAAAGCCGAGTTCGCGCCACAGCCGCGCGGACATGGCGATCAGCTCCACATCCACATCCGGCCCGGGGATGCCGTAGGCCTCGACGTTGAGCTGATGAAACTGCCGGTAACGCCCGGCCTGCGGCCGTTCATAGCGAAACACCGGTCCGGTGCACCACACGCGTTGCTGCTGATTGTGGAACAGGCCGTGCTGAATCCCGGCGCGAACCACGCCGGCGGTGAATTCAGGTCGCAGCGCGATGGACTCCCCACCACGATCCTCGAAGGCGTACATTTCCTTCTCCACAACATCCGTCACCTCGCCCACCGCGCGCTTGAACAGGGCGATGGACTCCACCAGCGGAATGCGAATTTCCTGATAGGCGTAACGCTCGAACAGCGCGCGCGCGGCGTCGTGCAGGCGCTGCCAGGGGGCGGCGTCCTGCGGCAGGATATCGTTGAATCCGCGAATGGATTGAATCTTCACAGCCGTTTCCAGTTTCCAGTTTCCAGTTTCCAGAAACGGCAATTCACGACAGCGTCTCCCGGGCGTTCAGGCGTTGCCGAATCAGCGTCTCCAGCGTATCCACCAGTTGATCGTTGTGCGCCTTGTGCTGGATTTTTCCGTCCACGTAAATGGAATTGGGATAGCCGCCAGCAACGCCGATGGCGGCCTCGCGCGACTCACCGGGTCCGTTGACCACGCAGCCGATCACCGCCAGATCGATAGCCTGATCCACATCTTCCAGGCGTGACTCGAGCTCGTTCACCACCTTGATGACGTCAAAGTTCTGGCGCGAACAGCTGGGGCAGGCCACCAGATTGACCCCGCGCGAACGCAGATGCAGGGACTTCAAAATATCCCAGCCCACTTTCACCTCTTCCACCGGATCGGCCGCCAGCGACACGCGGATGGTGTCGCCGATGCCGTCGGCCAGCAACATACCCAGACCGATGGAAGACTTCACCGCACCGGCGCGCTGTCCGCCGGCCTCGGTAATGCCCAGATGCAGGGGCTGATCGATCAGGGTCGCCAGCTTGCGATAAGCCGCCACCGTCATGAACACCTCGCTGGCCTTGAGCGAGACCTTGAAGTTCTCGAAGTTGTGTCGCTTGAGAATTTCGATATGCCGCAAGGCCGAATCCACCAGCGCATCGGCATTGGGCTCACCATACTTTTCCTGCAGGTCCGCCTCCAGCGAGCCGGCATTGACGCCGATGCGAATCGGCACGCCGTGATGATTGGCGCAAGCCACCACCTCCGATACCTTGCGGTCGCCACCGATATTGCCCGGATTGATGCGCAGGCAGTCGGCGCCCATTTCCGCGGCTTTCAGCGCGCAGCGGTAATTGAAATGCACGTCCGCAATCAAAGGTACTTCCGGCACCGCCTGCTTGATCCGGCCAAAAGCCTCGGACGCGGCGATGGTGGGCACCGAAATGCGCACCATGTCGGCGCCCGCCTTGACCGCCGCGCGCACTTGGTCAATCGTCGCCGCCACGTCCTCGGTGTCGGTGTTGGTCATGGTCTGCACCGAGATCGGCGCATCGCCGCCCACGGTGAACTTGCCGACCTGAATCGGTCGCGAGCGCCGCCGCTGGATCTGGTGCTGTGGCTTCACGACGCGGCAATCAGCCGTTGATGGGAACGCTGAAACGGGCGGTGGAATTTCCGCGCGTAAACGGCTTCAGATCCAGCAGCCGCCCTTGATAGCGAACCTTGACGCCCGGCGCGTTGCCCAGGAACACCGAATACGGCGGCGTACCTTCCAGCGTCTTGTTCTCCCCGGCGGAAATCACACCCGACAGCAAGGAACGTCCAGTGCTGTCCTCCACCCGCGCCCAGGAAATGGCATCGAACTGCAAGCGCAGCTCGGGGCTGGTGTCGGCCGGCACCTCTGCGGCGGTGACCTCGGGCTCGCCCACCGGAACGACCTGCTCGGTTGCAGTTGCCGCATTCGCCGCCGGTGTTTCGGTCACTTCCACGGCGGCAGGCTCGGCCTCGGCTCCGGCTTCGAGCTGGCTGAGGCTGAAATCTTCGGTTGACGCCAGCGACGGTTCATCCTGATCCGAAGACGGCCCGCTCGCCAGCCAGATCAGCACACTGAGGATCACCGCAACCACCGGCACGATGATGGCAAAGCGTGCGGACACCCGCGGCATGGCGCGGAAATCGCCATCAGACGCCAACCGCAGCTTGCTCGGCGCCTGTACCTGCATCGGTCCGGCGATGGCTTCATAGGCGTCCACAAACGGCTGTTCGTCCAACTCCAGGACCTTGGCGCACTTTCGGTAGTAGCCGCGCACATACACCGGCTCCAGCAGGGCGCCAAAGTCTTCGTTCTCCAGTGCTTCCAAGGTAGGCACCGGAATACGGGTGAGGCTGGATAGCTGCTCGCGCGACACATTGGCCTGCTGCCGCGCCTGCTGCAGCATTTGTCCGGGGCCACCGTAAGCAGCTGCACCGGCGTCCTGAAACGGCTGTGATTCTGAATTCATGATGATGATGATTGGGAAAGTTGCTTGCGCTCTTTTGAGTCCGGGAAATCCCGCCGCAAGCGGTCTGCATAGGCAAAGGCGGCGCGCGCGTCACCCAGGGCGGTTTCGGTCTGATAACCCACCAACAGGGTTTCCGGCGTCATCCGCGCGACCTGTTGATACCGCTGCAGGAAGGCGCGCGCACTGAGGTAGTCCTGTTGTTGCAAGGATACCCAAGCCATCTGGCCGAGCGCGTCGGGAGACTGGGGCACGATCTTCAATGCCTGACGAAAATAGCGTTCCGCCTTTTTCAGATCTGGCACGCGGCGCGCGCAAACACCGGCGTTCAACCAGGCTTTGGCCGGCTCCTGATACCGCGGATTGCGCGCTGCCTCCAGAAAATTGCGATCCGCTGCCTCGTGTTTTCCGCGCTCACACAGGAAAGCACCGAAGTTGTTGCGCACCGCCGGATCATCCGGGCGCAAGCTTAATGCGCGTCGATAATGTTTCTCCGCCGCCCGATGCTCCCCGCGATCGGCGTAGATCAGGGCGATTGCCGTATGGGCGGGCGCGTATTGTTCGTCCTGGTCCAACGCCCGTTTGAGTTTCTCCAGGGCGGCGCCATTTTGGCCGCGCCGCATGTAATCCACGCCCAGTTGCGTATTCAGGCGCGCCGCCTCTTCCAGATCGGGTTCTTTTTGGGGTAGCACCACACCGTCAGCGTTGGTGGTAACGCAGCCACTGGCTGCCACCAGGCAGGCCGATGCAATGACAAACCGGAGTACGCTATTCACAGTGCGATCACTCCCTCTCCCCCTTGTGGGAGAGGGCTGGGGTGAGGGGGTAAAGGGCGAGTGTGCCCGAACGGTCGCAACCCCCTCATCCCAACCTTCTCCCCCTTGGGGGAGAAGGAGCACAACGGTTGCGGAGTCATTGGAGCTTCACCGGAATATCGGACAAGCGCATTTTCTGGTGCGAAGCAGGCTTGCCCACCAGTTGCCCGCAGGTATGCCGCAAGCCCGCAGCAGGGGCCCCACGATAGTGGGGATGCAAGGAACAGCGAGTCGGCATGGCCTGCGGTTTCATTGCAGCTTCACCGGAATGTCAGACAAACGCCGCTTTTGGCGCGATGCCACCTTGCCCACCAGTTGCTCGCATGTATGCCGCGAGCCACCGAGCAGGGGCCCCGCTTGCGGGGATGCGAGCAAGGCGAGTCGGCATGGCGTGTGGGCGTTCACTGCACCCTCACCGGAATCTCGGACAGACGCCGTTTCTGGCGAGAAGCAACTTTGCCAACCAACTGCCCGCACGCGGCATCAATATCGTCCCCCCGCGTACGCCGCGTGGTCACCAGAATCCGCTTCTTGCGCAACACGTCGGCGAAACGTTCAATGGCCTCGGGTGAGGATCGTTTGAAGCGGGTGTCCGGGAAGGGGTTGAAGGGAATCAGATTCACCTTGGCCGCCATACCGCCGAGCAGCGCTGCGAGCTGGCGCGCTTCAGCAACAGAGTCATTGACGCCGTCCAGCATGACGTATTCATAGACAATGTGAGTCTTGCGATCCCGGCCCGTGGTGTAGCGTCTACAGGCCGCCATCAGCTCGGCAATCGGATATTTGCGATTGATGGGCACCAACTCGTCACGCAAGCCGTCGTTGGGCGCGTGCAGTGAAACCGCCAGCGCGGTATCCGTGTCGGTGCGCAACCGATCAATGAACGGAATCAGTCCGGAAGTGGACACGGTGACGCGCCGCTTGGACAGACCGAAACCGAAGTCGTCCTGCATGATGCGAATCGCGGGCAGTACCGCGTTGTAATTGGCCAGAGGCTCGCCCATGCCCATAAAGACCACGTTGGAAATCACGCGTTCGTTCTGAAAATCACCGCCGAGGGTTTTGGCGGCGAACCAGAGCTGGGCGATGATTTCGGCCGTACTCATGTTGCGATTCAGCCCTTGCTGTGCCGTGGAACAGAAGGCGCAGTCCATCGCGCAACCGACCTGCGAGGAAATACACAAGGTGCCGCGATCCGCTTCCGGGATGAACACGGTTTCAATCGCCTGACCGCCGCCCACGCGCAGCACCCATTTGCGGGTGCCATCGGCGGAAACCTGCTCGGTGATCAGCTGCGGCGTCTGGATCACGAACTGTTGCCGCAAGCGCGTCCGCAAGGCCTTGCCCAGATTGCTCATCGCCTCGAAGTCATCAACCCCGCGGCGATAAATCCACTGCATGATCTGGTCGGCCCGATACGGCGCCTCGCCCTGCGCGGAAAACAGATCGCGCAAGGCCAGACGATCCAGGCCGAACAGATTGACCGACGCCGCCGTGCCTGGAGCTTGGTGTTCAGGTTCCTGACCGGCAGTATTCACCCCGTTCATGTTCATCCGCCGCCATTTTGCTCAGCGCGTACGCGGGCAAAGTTCTGTGGCGCGGAAGAAATAGCTGATTTCAATCGCCGCGTTCTCCAGGCTGTCCGAGCCGTGGACCGCGTTTTCATCAATCGACTCGGCGAAATCCGCGCGAATGGTTCCGCTGGCGGCTTCCTTGGGGTTGGTCGCGCCCATGATGTCACGGTGCTTGGCCACTGCGTCCTCGCCTTCCAGCACCTGAATCATCACCGGACCGCTGGTCATGAAGGAAACCAGATCGCCAAAAAATGGACGCTCGCGATGCACTGCGTAAAACCCTTCCGCTTCGGACTGCGTCAGATGCTGCATGCGCGCGGCCACCGGCTTGAGGCCCGCCTGCTCGAATCGCGCATAGATTTGACCGATGGCATTCTTGCCAACCGCGTCTGGCTTGATGATGGAAAGGGTGCGTTCTACCGCCATGTTGGTTTACCTGTGGTGCGTTTTCGAAAAGAAATGAAACGGCCCGCCGGGCCGAGAACAGCACAACAGTTTAATGGTTGATGCCGCAGTGCGGCAAACGGACCCGGCGCCACCGGTGTTCGACCAACGGCTTTGCGACTGCAAAGCAAAACCGGCGGATCACGCACTGCGCAATCCGCCGGTTTGCCGATGCCTCAAGAAATCTCAGCGACTGAACGAACCAAACCCGTTGAAACCGTTGAAGCTCGAACTCGGTGGCGAAGCGACCCCAAAGTTCAGATAAGCGGGATTCTCGGTCTGCTCACAGGACAGGTAGAGATCAAACAGGTCCCCCAGGCAGCGATCATTCTCATAATTACCGCCGTAGAGGTAATCAAAGTCGCCCAGCAGGAAGGAGCCGAACGGGAATCCGGATTCACTGAATACACCGCTGTCGTCAATCAGCAGATCATCGCCAGCCTCCCCGTAAAGGTAATCACCTCCAGGGCCACCATTGGCGGTGTCATCACCGTTTCCAAGCCAAATCAGGTCCTTGCCGGGTCCGCCACACACCAGATCATTGCCGTCGCCGGCAAATACGATGTCTGGCCCGCCTTTGGCAAGAATCACATCATTGCCACTGGTACCGGCAATAATGTCATTGAGAAAACTGCCTTCACACAACTGATCGGGCTGACCGTTGACCAGACAGCCGGATGTCGGCTCCGCATCCTCACAAGGATCACCACCCTCATCCGGAGGATCAGGATCGTTGATACGCTCCAGCGCGAAACCACCAGTGTGGCTGTAGTTGTCAAACACGCCGTAGCCGTAAAGGAAAATTCCAAATGGTTCCGGCCCGTTCACGGTATGGCTGCCCTGACCAACCGCCACCTGAGCAAAGGAAAAACCGGTCGTGCCGATGGCCGAAAACTCACTCGCGGAGATGGGGACGCCATCCAGCAATACGTTACCTACGGCGGAGCTTGGTACCGTGAGGTTGAAAAAATTTTCCACGAAACCGTCGTCCTCGCTGCCCGGCGCAAAGGTATAACTGGAAAGATACTGCTCCAACGGTGGAACCAGCATCTGCGAGGAATCCGCGCAGGTCTCGTTGGGGCTTCCATCGCTTGGCGGCAACCCCGGGGCGCAACCTGAGCCATCCGGGTTATCGAACGTGGCGCTGTTGGAGTACTGCGCCACCGCGGCCGGCTCAGTGGTTTCGATGAAGGCCGCGTTGACCAGCTGCTGCTCGTGAAACTCGCCCGCATTCAATGTGGCAACCAGCGCGCCGTCAATGCGCACCTCTGTACCGTCAACCGCGGCCAGGATTCGAAACAGATCGCTTTCACGATTCGCAAAAGGCGCGGTCAGAAAACTCGTGCCCCAGGTGGAAAGCGGCGTGATTTGTTCAAATATCTGATTGGCCGCTATAAAGTCCCGGCTCGGAATCTGGGTGACTTCGCTCCCCGCGATGACGGCGACGGGCTTGTCCGAGGCGATGCGCGTCCCGGTAACATCCGTATCTTTCAGATCATCGCCATTATCGCGATCACAACCCGAACGATGACGCCAGGTTTGTCCCGCGTTCAGCGTGACGCTCATCGCCGGACAGTCGATATCGCCGGCGCCGGGCGTCACATTGACCGTTGTGTCGTCCTGCGTTGCGATCAGCAGATATTGGCTGGCAAAGTTAAAGAGTGGCGTTGTATCCGGTACACCAAACTGGCCCTGAGAGGTTCGCGCGTTGTAAGCCAGCACCAGGTAATCGGTATCCAGGGTGTTTACCGGCAACCCCAGATAAGAATCCGTTCCTTGGGGGAAAAAGACATCGACGTAGACACTGATCGGGTCATCAGAGGTGACATGGATGCCCAGATCCTCAACGGTCTCATTTTGAAACACCAGCGCGCCCGACGGCAAGGCGACCGACGTCACGGCGCCGGGCGTCACTGAAAACGCTTGACTGAAGCCCAGACCCGGAATTTCCACCAATCCGCTGGTCGCCACGTCCCCGGCAATCGATAATCCAGGGGCGCCAAGGCCTTCCAATGCCCCTACGGGCGTAACACCCAACCAGAATTCCGTGCCTTGGGAAGAGAAAGTGGTTTGTGCCCTGGCGCCGGTGGGGTTCAGGGCCATCGCAAGCCCGCCGATCACGGTCAAGGTGAGGCTCAACGATTTGAGATCAAGGCGCTTCATTCGTCGTCTCCCTCATCCCCATCATCGTCATCCCAGTCGCTGCGTCTGGATGAACGGGAAGCTTCGTCCGGCTGCCTGGCGTTGGCCGGCCCAACAGCCCCTGCGTTTGATTCAAGCGATTCATCCGACGCTTGAGAAGATGAGGCCGTGGTCGGCTTCAATACCGACATCACGGCTTCCACATCCATATTTTGTGCTGGCGAATCTGAATCCGCATTCGCCACCATAGCCGCCAGCAACAAGACTGACATCAACATCACATTCCGCATCCCCGCCCCCGTTTGCAAGATACTGATTCTGTCGGCGAAAAATACCGAGCCGCAGACCCCTCGCGGACATTTTTAGTGACCCGTTGAAACCCTATCGTCGTTCAATCACGCAGTCAACGCAGATCAAAAAAATAGACTCGAAATCAACCGATTCAGTATTTTCTTGTGACCTGATTCACAGTTTCGCGTCATTCTGAGCTTGCGGCGCCGCGACGGATGCGGCACCCATCTCACCCGCCCTTGCGCGTTTGCGCATCAGGATCATGGCGATACGCCCACCACAACAGCAGAGCGCCGCCCAGCAACATCGGCACACACAGCAGTTGCCCCATGGTCAGCCATCCGCCGGCGAGATACCCGATATGCGCGTCTGGCACGCGGACGAACTCGACCGAGGATCGAAACAGGCCATAACCCACCAGAAAAACGCCGGTGACGGCGCCCGGAGGGCGCGGTCGACGGCCGAACCACCACAGAACCGCCAGCAACACCGCGCCTTCCAGAGCCGCCTCGTAAAGCATGCTGGGGTGGCGCGGGATGCCGTCAGGGTCTGTCGGAAACACCATGGCCCATGGCAGGTTCGACGGTCCGCCCCACAGCTCGGCGTTGATGAAGTTGCCGATGCGCCCGGTCAACAGCCCGAATGGCACCACGGTGGAAACCAGGTCGGTGACGTTGAACAGTGTTCGCTGATGCATGCGCGCGTAGGCGATCATGGCTACGGCAACGCCCAGCAAACCGCCGTGGAAGGACATTCCGCCCTTCCAGATGCGGACGATTTCCATTGGATCCGCCAGAAACGCCGGCAGGTTGTAGAACAGGGTGTAGCCGATACGACCGCCCAGAATCACACCCAGGGCGACGAAAAACAAAAGATCGGAAACGTCGTTGGCGCGGTAGCCGAATTGTGGCGATTTGCCACGTCGCACCGCCAGCCACCAGCAGCCGTAGAAACCGATGAGATACATCAGGCCATACCAGTGAATACTCACCGGACCCAGCTGCAGCGCCACCGGATCAAAGTCGGGATGGACCAGCATGATCTTGCTTAAATCAAATGTGATCCGGCCATCATGCCTGATCTTTCATTGCCGATTGGCGTCACGCGAAGGTGTAGCCAAATTCGTCCTTGAAACGCGCGGCAAATGATTCGGGCGTGAGCTTGTGGTTCTGCGGCCCCAGTCGTTCGATCTTGATTGCACCCATCAAGCTGGCGATGCGGCCAGTGGTTTCCCAGTCCATTTGCCCGAGCAGACCAAACAACAAGCCGCCGCGGTAGGCATCGCCGCAGCCAGTGGGGTCGGCCAGGGACTCGGCCTTGGCGCAGGGAATTTCGTAAGTTTTCCCGCCCGCAAATATCTGCGAACCTTTCCCACCCCGGGTTACGATCAAAGCGTCGACGCGCGACGCGATCTGCTCCAGGCTCAGACCAGTGCGTTCCATGGTCATTTCCGCTTCGTAATCGTTCACCGCCACATAAGTGGCCTTGTCGATGAAATCGATCAACTCCTCGCCGCTGAACATTGGCAGGCCCTGTCCGGGGTCGAACAGAAAAGGAATGTCGGCTTCGGCAAACTGACGCGCATGCAATAACATTCCGTCACGGCCGTCGGGGGAAACCGTACCGACTTTCACCTCATCCGTGGCGATGTCCTGCTCATGTGAATGATTCATCGCACCCGGGTGAAAAGCGGTGATCTGATTATCGTCCAGGTCCGTGGTGATGTAAGCCTGCGCGGTCCAGGCGTCGTCGATCACTTTCAAATGGCTTTGATCAACGCCGGTTTGATTCATCCAGCTGCGATAACTATCAAAGTCTTTGCCAACCGCGCCCATGGGCTTGGCATCGCCACCCAACAAGTGCAGGTTATAAGCGATATTGCCGGCACAGCCGCCAAACTCCTTGCGCAACTCCGGCACCAGGAACGCAACATTCAAAATATGGACCTTGTCCGGCAATATTTCATTCTTGAAATAACCGGGGAAGACCATGATGCTGTCGTAAGCAAAAGAACCACAGATGAGCGCACTCATTAACAATCTCAGTGTAAGGAATCTGGTTGCCACACCAAGCGGCTAACAACCCACCGGCCAATGGGCGCCAGAATCAGGATTAAGGGGAAGGCCGCGCAGAAAGCAATCAGCCAAGCGTGCAACCAGATGTCAACGTGCCACTGCGAGCGCAGACTCAACCAGGTCACAATCAGAAACATGATCATAGACATGTTGAACGCCATGAACAGTGCGGACAGCGCGGGCGCGAGCTTTTCGCGCCCAAAATTCAGCGGAGATTTTCGATTTGCCGTCATCGCGAGCCCGTAGTGCTCGGCGATCTCCGAATCTGAGGAGATTGCTTCACTGCGTTCGCAATGACAATTTTTCTGCTCTGCGGATCACGCCGCATCTGGCTGCCAGGTGAGATCAAGCTGGCGTGCCGCACGAATGTCGTCCAGACGACGCACCGGCAAGGTCCAGGGTGCACCTTTGAGCTTTTCGATATCCGTTCGTGCTTCCTCGAAAATTGAAATCATCGCCGCGACAAAGGTGTCCAGCGTTTCCTTGTCTTCGGTTTCCGTCGGCTCGATCAGCAGGCACTCCGGCACCAACAAGGGGAAATAGACCGTGGGCGCGTGAAAACCGAAATCCAACAGGCGCTTGGCAACGTCGGTTGCCGTCAGATTCAGCTCCGCCTTTTGATTTTTCAGCGTCACGATGAACTCGTGACTCGCGCGACGCTTGGGAAACGCCAGTTCATAGCCGGCCGCCTGCAATTTGACGGCGAGATAATTCGCATTCAGCGTGGCGAATTCAGCAACCCGATGCATGCCTTCACGCCCCAGCATGCGCGCGTAGATATAGGCGCGCAGCAATACCCCCGTATTGCCCTGAAACGTCGACAAACGACCAATGGATTGCGGCAGATCGGTTTCGTCCAGCCAGCGATACTGCCCTTCCCCGTTTCTTCCCACCAGCGGAATCGGCAGAAACGGCTTCAGCCGTTCCGAGACACCCACGGCGCCCGCACCCGGCCCGCCGCCGCCATGCGGCGTGGAAAAGGTCTTGTGCAGATTCATGTGAATCACATCAAAACCCATATCGCCCGGGCGCACCTTGCCCAGAATGGCGTTGAGATTGGCGCCGTCGTAATACAGCAAGCCACCGGCTTCGTGTACCAGGGCGGAAATCTCTCCAATGCGGCGTTCAAAAACCCCCAGTGTGCTGGGATTGGTCAGCATGATACCGGCGGTTTGCGGCCCCAATGCGGCCTTTAGCTTTTCGACATCAACATCGCCGTCCGCATCAGTGGGAATCTCGCGTGCCTTGTACCCCAGCATGGTCGCGGTTGCCGGGTTGGTGCCGTGCGCAGCGTCGGGCACCAATATCTCATTGCGCGCCGTATCTCCACGCGACTGATGATAGGCCCGAATCATGGCAACACCGGCGAATTCACCCTGTGCACCCGCCATCGGCGTGAGTGAAACCTGTGCCATGCCGGTCACCGCTTCCAGCATCTGCTGCAGCTCGAACAAACAGCTCAACAAGCCTTGGGAATGGGATTCCGGCGTCAGCGGATGATGTTGCAGAAAGCCCGGCAACATCGCCAGTTGATTGCAGGCGCGCGGGTTGTATTTCATGGTGCATGAACCCAGCGGATAAAAATGGGTGTCGATGCTGAAATTCAATCGCGACAGTCGGGTGTAATGCCGCACCGCCTGCATTTCTGAAACCTCCGGCAGCCGCGGCGTATCGCTGCGGCGCAGTGCGGCCGGAATCGAGCTCAAGTCCATCTCGACCGTCGGCGATTGCGCACTGGCAGCACGACCGGCAGAGGACTGTTCAAATATCAGAGTTTCGGACATTGAATAATGCTTGGGTTTTCAGGAAACGGCTGTTTAAGGCATTTGTCATACCCGCGAAAGCGGGAATCCAGTCGCACCTTTGCTTGTTGGCGCGAGCACTGGATGCCCGCCTGCGCGGGCATGACGCAAACCAGTGCCCAAATAATGATGATGCTATTTCAGTGCGTTTAGCGCCGCTTCATAATTCGGCTCGTTGCCGATTTCCTCGACCAGCTCCGAATGCACCACCTTGTTGTCTTCGTCGAGTACCACGATGGCGCGTGCGGACAAGCCGGCCAAGGGGCCGTTTTCGACCTCCACCCCATAATCCTTGGAAAAGTGGCGGTCCCGCATCATGGACAAGGTCACCACGTTGCTGATGTTTTCCGCCGAGCAGAAACGCGCTTGCGCGAAAGGCAGATCAGCGGATATGCACAGAACCACCGCATTGTCTTGCGCCGCGGCGTGCTGATTGAAGGTGCGAACCGAAGTGGCGCACACCGGCGTGTCGATGGAGGGAAAGATGTTCAACACTTTTTTCTTTCCGGCGTAATCGTGCAAGGACACATCCGCCAGATCCTTGGTGGTCAGCCGAAATCCAGGCGCCTGGACCCCGGGCGCCGGAACATCGCCGTTGGTTTGAAAAGGGGAACCACGCAGTGTGATTTTTGCCATGAGAATCCTCCTTTATGCCGAGATGATTCGGCTGAGTGTTCGTGAATAGTGATCAATGTCCGCCGGCGTGCGTGTTTCGGTCGCACAAACCAGCATGGCATTGCCCAGCGCCGGAAAATGACGTGACAAATCAAAACCGCCGAGCAAGCCTTCCTGCGCCAGGCGTTCCAATACCGGTTGGACCGGCTGCGGCAGACGAATAACGGACTCGTGGAAGATCGGGCCGGAGAAAACAGGCTCCACGCCATCGATGGCACTCAGCGCCTGAAGCAGGCGCGCGGTATTGTTCATGCAAGCCTGTGCCACCGCCGACAAACCCTTGGCGCCGACAATAGACATATAAATAGTGGCCGCCGTCACCAACAAACCCTGATTGGTGCAAATGTTGGAAGTCGCCTTGGCGCGACGAATGTGTTGCTCGCGCGCCTGCAGGGTCAATGCAAATCCCGGCTTGCCGTCCAGGTCAACCGTGCGGCCGGCGATTCTTCCCGGCATTTGTCGCACCAGCGATTTCTTGCAGGTCATGAACCCAAAATACGGACCGCCACCGGAAAGCGGCGCCCCCAGCGGCTGCCCTTCGCCGCAGGCCAGATCCGCGCCGTTGTCACCCCATTGACCGGGCGGCTTGAGGACCGCCAATGAGGTGGGGTTGACCACCCCGATGGCGCGCGCGCCGATCTGCTGCGCCCAATTGGTCACCGCATCCACCTCCTCGAGCACGCCGAAGAAGTTGGGCTGACCGATGACAACGGCTACCGGATTCTGATCCGCGTAACGCTGATACGCCGCCAACGGCGTTTGTCCGGTTTCGGGGTCGAAATCCACCGACAGGCAACGAAATCCCTGCGCCGCGGTGCAGCTTTGAACCACCTCGGCGTAAAACGGATGGATGGCCCTGGGCAGCAGGACCACGCCGGAATCGTTCTTCGGCAGGGTTCGGGCGGCCATCAACACCGCCTCGGCCAAAGCGCTGGCGCCGTCGTAGAGCGAGGCGTTGGAAACGTCCAGCCCGGTCAGGCTGGCCATCATGGTCTGAAACTCATACAGCAATTGCAGACCACCCTGGCTGGCTTCGGCCTGATACGGCGTGTAAGCCGAATAGAACTCGCCGCGAGTGGTGATTTCCCAAACCGCTGCGGGAATGTGGTGCTCGTAGGCGCCAGCGCCGCAGAAATTGATCAGACCTGCATCCTGTGCCGCGCGGGCGGACATCAATCGGGCGATGTCCATCTCCGGCAGCCCTGGCGGTACGGCTTCCAGGGCGCCGCAACGCAAGGAAGCAGGGATTTCGTCAAACAGGCATTCGATATCCGGCGCGCCGATGGCACCCAGCATTTGTCGGGTGTCGGCGTCGGTGTGGGGAATGAAAGGCAATGAAAGAGCTCTTTACAAAGTGAATCAGAAGCAGATGAAGATCATCTGCCAGCCAGATATTTTAGCGCCTGGCCGAAAACCTCATTCCGGCTCAAGCGTTCGCCAGGCTGGTCTGGTAGTCGGACGCATCAAGCAGGGTTTCAAGCTCGGCGACATTGGCCAAGCGCATTTTCCACAGCCACCCCTGGCCATAGGGGTCCTGATTGACCAGTTCGGGCGCATCTGCCAGCTTTTCGTTGATGGCCAACACTTCGCCGGCAACCGGCGCATAAACGTCCGAGGCTGCCTTCACCGATTCCACCACCGCGCAGGGCTCTTCTGCGGTGAGGCTGCGCCCGGCTTCCGGCTGTTCGACGAAAACCAGATCACCCAACGCGTTTTGCGCATGATCGGTGATGCCGATGGTCACGGTGCCATCGTCTTCCACGCGCACCCATTCGTGCGACTTGGCGTATTTGAGTTGCTCGGGTGTGTTGCTCATGAGGTTTTGCTTAGTAGTGATAGCGACACTGTGCGACAGACACAGCTTGATCCTGGAAACGGTAGACGTGGCGATGAGTATCGTCGATGCGACGTGACCAATAACCGCCTAAATGGTGCTTGAGCGGCTCGGGTTTTCCAATGCCCGAGAAAGGCGAACACTCAACTTCGCGCAGCAAGTGATTGATCCGCCGAAGGATCGCTCGATCATTCTTTTGCCAATAGAGATCGTCTTGCCAAGCCTCGTCCGCAAACTCAATCGGCATCAGACAGCAAATTGCGCCGGCACCCTCGGCTGCTGCCGATCTGCTCGACCGCGGCACTCAGACGTTGGGCGTTACGCGGACTGCGCAAAAGATGGGATGTCTCCCGCAAGGCATTGAATTCCCGCAAGGACATCATCACCACAGGCTCTCCTTTCTGGCGCGTGATCAGCACCGGCGCGCGATCTTCATTCACCCGGTCCATGACCTTGGCGAAACTCTGCCGCGTATAGCTGTAGTTGATGGCGTCCATTGGCACGCTTCATTTTGTACGCATGATTGTACAAATAATGATGCCGCTAAACCAGCACCTCACCCTGGCGCACGAATGGCGGTTTCACCACCTTGGCGGCCAGCCATTTGCCACGAATCTCCACCTCGCAGCGCCCTTCGGCGTTTGCGTCCACCCGCGCCAGAGCGATGGAACGCTTCATCGTGGGGGCGAATCCGCCGCTGGTGATCTCGCCCTGGGCGCCGTTTTCGAAACGCAATTTCATGTGTCCGCGCAGCACGCCGCGATCTTCCAGCACCAGGCCAATCAGCCGCTGATGATCCGTTGCTTTTTGCTTTTCCAGCACCGTGCGGCCGATAAAATCGCGACCTTCTGTCCAGGCGACGGTCCAGGCCAGGCCGCTTTCCAGGGGGGTGACGGTTTCGTCCATGTCCTGCCCGTAGAGGTTCATGCCGGCTTCCAGTCGCAGCGTGTCGCGCGCACCCAGGCCGCAAGGCGCAACGCCCGCCGCCAGCAAACGCTGCCAGATCGAAACCACGGCCTCGTGCGGCAGCATCAGTTCAAAGCCGTCCTCTCCGGTGTAGCCGGTGCGGCCGGCAAAACAGTCAGCTTCCCAGCACGCCGAAAACGGCTTGAGCGCCGCCGCCGCATCGGCCAGCCCGTCCGGCAACAACGGCACGGTCACTTGGCGTGCCTGCGGCCCCTGCACCGCCAGAATGCTCAGGTCCGTCCGCCGTTGAACGGATACGGCAAAGGCAGTTGCGTGTTGGTCGAACCAGGCCACATCCTTGTCTGCGGTTCCGGCGTTGACCACGATGCGGAACGCCTGCTCGGCCGTCCGGTAGACGATCAGATCATCCTGCACCCCGCCGTGTTCGTTGAGCATGCAGCTGTAGAGCGCCTTGCCGACGTTTTTCAGCTTGGCCACATCATTGGCCAGCAGGCGCTGAAGAAGCGCCGTGGCGCCATCACCGGAAATATCGACCGCCTGCATGTGGGCCACGTCAAACATGCCGGCCGACCGGCGCACCGCGTAGTGCTCGTCGAGCTGCGATTGATACTGGATCGGCATTTCCCAGCCGGCAAAATCCACCAGACGCGCGTCCAGTTTCTTGTGTTGTTCGTACAGTGCGGTGCGCTTGAGCATTGGGGGAGAAAATGTCGAAAAAGGCAGGAGTTGCTGGCTATTGTCCCAAAGTGCGAAAACATTCGTTGGCGCTTGGCCTGGAAACGGCCGATTCTTAGGTGCGATCCACCGTCAGTCGGGATATTCTGCGTCCATCAAGCCGGCACCATCAAAGCCGGTTCGGGGGAAAAAATGTTGAGGCACCTGAATTGGAAGCATGCGTCGGGCGCAGTTTTGTTCAGCGCAAGCGCAACCCTGCTGGCGCAACAGAGCGTGCCAACGCCCGGACAGGTTGGCGATACGCTCAAACCACCGGCCGCGCTCGAAAAGCCGGCCACGGCTGAAATCGATCAGCAACCAACCGAAGCCGCAAGCCCGCCGGCGGCGGCAGACGGCGCGGTCACGATCACGGTGTCAGGCTTTGAATGGTCCGGCAACACGCGCTACAGCAACGACGAACTCAACGCCGTGGTGCGCGCCTTCGTGGGCAAGCCGCTCGACATTCTGGGCATCTACGAAGCGGCCGATGCGGTGACCGCGCATTACGTTGACGCCGGCTACACACTGGCCTCGGTCAAGGTGCCGGCGCAAAAGGTTGGCAGCGGCGTGGTCAAGCTGGAGGTGATCGAGGGTCTGGTCAGCAGCGTTGCGGTGCAAGGACAACAGCGCTACCGGGAAAAATTTCTGGCCGCGCATCTGGCCGATATTCAACCCGAGGCGGTATACGAAGGCACCACCCTGGAACAGGACTTGTACGTGCTCAATGAACTGCCGGGCCTGAGTTCACGCGCGGTGCTCAAACCAGGTGCGCAATTCGGCACCAGCGACATCGTGGTGGAAGTCACCGAAGATCCGTTCGAGTTTCAAACCACGGTGGACAACTACGGCCGCGAAAGTACCGGCGAATTCCGCGCCAGCATCAACGGCGCGGTCAACAATCCGCTGACCTTGGCGGATCAGTTCAGCTACATGCTGCTGGTGTCCGACAAAGCGCTGCTCAAGTACGCCTTTGCCGAGTACAGCGTTCCGATCAACACCATGGGCAGCCGGCTGGCGCTGTCCTACGGGCACGCGGATTTCGAGGTTGACGAAGACGTGTTCGACGGCATCGAAGGCAAGAACAGCCAGATACGCATGAAATTGGGGCACCCTGTCCTGCGTGGACGACAGTCGCGCATCGACGCCTACACCGCCGTCAGCCACACCGACGCCGATTCCGACCTGTTCGGCACCACCCTGCCACGCGAAACCGATTTGCTGTTGCTGGAAGTGGGCGGCAGCGTCGTGCACCGCTGACCCAACTTTTCGCAATCTCAGCTCAATCTGGAACTTTCCAGCAACTTTGACAAAGCCACCAGCGACGAACTCAACATCAATGGCAGCGACGATGATCAGCGCTTCCGCATTCAAATGGGGCTGCTGCACCAGCAACCCTTGCCGCAAAAGCTCCAGGCACTGATTCAGCTGTCCGGCGCCTGGAGCCCGGATCCCCTGGTGGATACGCAGCAATTTTCCGTCGGCGGCCCCGGCAGCGTGCGCGCCTATCCGCCGTCGGACATTCGCGGTGACAAAGGCTATTTCACCTCGCTGACCCTGCGTCGGCCCTTCATCATTCAGCAGGTGACGACCTTTGTCAGTGTCTTTGCCGACCACGGCCGCATTATGAGAGTCGACGCAGACCCCGGCGTATCAGAGGAGGAAAGCCTGACCAGCGTGGGTCTGGGCACCGAACTGCGCTGGCGGCAGTGGAGCTTCAAGCTGGATGGCGCCGTGCCCACCGACAATCATCAAGCATCAGACGGACAGGATGACTACCGCTTCTTCGGTTCACTGTCGGTTCGTTTCTAGGGGATCGCCATGCCAACGCAAAAATTTGAACTCACCCCCCTTCGCCGCGCGATTCTGGCGTTATTGGCGCCCGGCACGGCGCTGGCCGGCCCCACCGGTGGAGACGTGGCGGGTGGCGATGCCAGCATCAGCACGCCGGATGCCAACACCACCGTCATCAACCAGCAAACCGAGCGCACCACCATCAACTGGCAGGACTTTTCCATTGCCGAGGGTGAATCGGTTCGCTTCCATCAACCCGGTGCGGACAGCATCGCGCTCAACCGGGTCACCGGCGCCAACCCCTCCAGCATCTTTGGTGAGCTTTCCGCCGACGGTCGCGTATTCCTCGTCAATCCCGCCGGCATGCTGTTTGGTCAGAGCGCGCAGGTGGATGTGGCCGGGCTGGTCGCCACCACCCTCAACATCAGCGATCAGGACTTTCTGTCCGGCAACTTTCGCTTTACCGATGGCGGCGACGGCACCGTCAGCAACGCCGGCAGCATCAACGCCGACGGCGGTTTCGCGATTCTGAGCGCGGAAACGGTTGAAAACAGCGGCACCATCAATGCCGAGAACGGCGACGTGCTGCTGGCCAGCGCCAGTGCTCTGACGCTGGATCTGGATGGCAGCGGTCTGATCAGCTACGACATCTCCGCATCCGCCACCACCGAAAACGCCGGCATCGAGAATCTGGGTGAAATCATGGCCGACGGCGGCCGCGTGATGCTGGACGCCCAACTCGGCCATGCGCTGGCCACCCGCGCGGTCAATCAGGAAGGGCTGATTCAGGCGCGCGGCATCGAAGAAGTCGACGGCGAGATCTATCTCACCGGCAACGGCGGCGATGTGATCCACTCCGGCATGCTGGACGCCTCCGGCACCAATGGCGGGGACGGCGGCACCGTGATCGTCCAATCCGATCAGGACATCGAGCTCAGCAGCGGCTCCAGCATGCTGGCGACGGGCGACGGCGCCGGCCACGGCGGCGAGGCGCGGGCCGTTGCGAGCGAATTTCTGAATGTCGCGGACGGTTCGACCATCGATGTCCGGGGCGGCAATTCATCGATGGATGGTGGCGGGTTTATCGAAGTCTCCGGCTTCTCATCTGTGTCGCTGGGCGGGGAGCTGATGGCTGGTAGCGGCGGGCAACTGTTGATTGACCCGCCGACGTTTAATATCGAAAACAACTGCGGGGCTTTGACGGATTGCATCACCACCGCCGCCCTGGAAACACAGCTCAAGGCCGGCACGAACGTCGCCATCACCGTCGGCAGCGGCGCTGGCTCAAAAATTGAAATCGGCGTTGTCACCGAAGAGACCGACAACAACCCGTTTCTTCTTGACGGGCGCAATGGCGGCAATGGCGGCTCGCTGTTTCTGGGCGTCACGACGGGTGCAGGCAATGGCGCCGCAGCCCCGTTCCCTGCCGACGTCAACCTTTTCCCTCGTGGCGCCACCGGCAGCATTCTGACGCCAGCAGCCCAAAACGACGCAATTGACCTCGCACTGGATGGCGATCTGTTCGCCTTCGCAGGCACGGATGCATCCAGCAACGTGTTGTTCAACATGCAGAATATCGCCGAAATTGGCGGCAACTTCGACATTCGCGCCGGCGGTGATGTCAGCTTATCAAGGTTTGGATTTGTGCCTGGTGAAGGTGATATCGAGTTCGGGATCGTTGAGGATTTGCTGATCAACGCCGACGGCAACGTTTCCCTTGCCCAGGTTGTTGTTGGCGAGGACGTGGATATAGATGCGGGTGGACACGTGGTCCTCATGGCGCCAATGTTTCAGGAAGTTGGACTGTTTGCGGCTGGCGACGTGGACATTGACGCAGCCAGCGATATCACGCTCGTAAATTCCTCCATTTTCGGCACCGGCCTCACGGCCCAGTCGCTCAACATGAATGCCGGGAATGATGTTGTGCTGGAAAGTTCATCAAGCATCAACAGCGATGGGGCGACCACGATTACCGCAGGCAAGGACATTACCGACGATGGCATGGGTTCGTTTTTCATTGTCAACAACAGCACAAGTTCAACAACGCTGTCAGCCGGAAACGACTTCAGCGCGACCGCGACGAGTTTCGGGTTTGGCAGCTTCATTGGGACGGACGGGCCACTGTCCATTTCGGCGGGCAAAAACATCACCACCAATACCGCAGAAATTTTCGCGGATGCCCTGCTTCTGAATGCCGGCGTGTCCATCAACATGGCGGACAGCATCGCCATTGAAATCGGCGAAGGAAACTTGATTGGCCAAGGCGACCTGGACCTGCTCAATGCTCCATTTGCCAACGACATCGGCTCGCTGGATGATCCGCCCGATCAGCCGGATGCGGCGCGCTCCGGCAGCAACGCCGAAATTGCCGCCCTGATTCCGGACGCCGGCCAAGGCGGCAACCCCGGGCCGAATGCGGCTTTTATCGCGCCCGACATCAATATCGGCACCTTCAATGTGACAGACGGCGATCCCGGCATCAGCTTTGCCGGCGACTGGTTATTTGTGCAGTCTGACTCGCTGATACTTCCCGATTTCGTCGGACCATTCGTGATTGATGAATTTGTTCAGACCCAAGCCGATCTGCTGGTTCACTTCCGGCCGTTTACAGACACTGCTGACCTATATTTGATTGATGCGAACGCACCACCAGCCGGCATCGGGCCAACGGACGTGGTGTACTCACAGCAGGCTCACCTCAACAAGTTCGACAACACCACCTACGTGTTTGGCGGCAACGGGTTCAGTGGTGACATTTTCGTCGGCGATCCCAATAGCGCTTTGGGAATGATCACCGACAAGCCCGACTCCGCATTCGTGTTTCTGTCGGGCGACATCAGCAACATCGATACCGACCAAACCTACGACCAGATCGTCAGTAATCCGGGCGGGCAAGTTGTTTTTCTGAACGGGACGCAAGCTGCACCGCCGGGACCTCCGTTGCCTCCCATCTGCAATCTGTTCCCCATCGTTTGCAATCCGAACTTTCCGGAGATCGTTTCACCGGCGCCATCACCACCGCCAACCCCGACTCCTGCGCCAACCCCTGCCCCGACGCCAACCCCTGCCCCGACGCCAACCCCGACTCCGGCGCCCGCCCCGACGCCAACGCCAACGCCCACCCCGACGCCCACGCCAACCCCTGCTCCGACTCCGACGCCTACGCCCACCCCGACGCCAACGCCCACCCCGACGCCCACGCCAACCCCTGCTCCGGCGGTAGCACCTGAAGAGCTTCAGGCAATTCAGGCTTCGGTCTTTCAAGACCTCCCCGGGCTCCCGGGACGGACCGGCGATCCCCTGATTGATCGCAAGAGTGCAGATGCGGTCGTCACCCAAACCTGCCAATAGGGGACACTCATGAAACTGAACATCGGCCTGCTGCTCCTGAGTTCGTTCATCCCGACGCTGGTTTGGGGCGCAAATCCTGCGGCTGATATCAATCTTCTGACCGGCACCGCGACGGCAACCACGCCAGCCGCGGAAATCCGTGATTTGAAGAAAGGTGACACGGTATTTCCGCAGGAAGTGCTGTCCACCGGCCCCAACAGCTATCTGAACTTGCGTTACTCGGATGGCAGTTTCACCCTGATCCGACCCAACAGCCGCTTGCAAATCGAAAGTTACGCCTTCAAGGCTGACAAGGAGCAAGAAACGGACGCGAAAAACAAAGCCGCGCCGACGGATAAAAAGACGACGGCGTCCAAAATTGTGGTTACGAAGACCGGACGCGCATCGTCCGAGTCCAAGGCCACGTTCCGGTTGCTCAAAGGCGGTTTGCGTGCGGTGACCGGCTTGATCGGCAAACTCAATCGGGATCAGTACAGCCTGAAAACGCCGGTTGCCACCATCGGGATTCGTGGCACCGACTACACGGCGGTGATTTGTGACAAGGCCTGCGCCGCCGATCCGGTCATCCGATCCGAGCTAACTGACGCTCGCGTTGCCGAAGGAGGCCTGATTGCCGGCGTATTTGACGGTAGCATCACCGTGGACAGTGACGGTCGCAATTGTGACAAGCCGGAAGAAACGGGAATCTGCGTTCTGGGCTCTGGCCAATTCCTTGTTGTGACCAAGGACGGCGATCAGATCCGCCTATCACAAGCACCGCGATTCCTTGTGGTGGATGCAACGCCCAATCCGCTAACCTGCGCGCCTTAGATATTGTGACTCCAATTCGGGTCATCACCAGGAGCAAAGCGACGAAGTGATCTCCTCGCGGCCTAGGGGATTGCTTCACTTGCGTTGGCAATGACGGATACACCGTCATCCCCAGAAATGAAATGACGAAGTGATTTGCTGGCCATCAGGAGGTCGCTTCCCGCCATTGGCAGCGACACCAGAGGCGCCCTGATTGACGTTGGAGCCATGATTTGCAACATGCAGATCAAAGGTCTAACGTGCATCGAAACAGGATGTGCTGGCATCTAAAGCCGGTCTCGAGACGGGGGAACACCAAATGGCGAAGGCAAATCGAATCATCGGCTTGGGGCTGACGCTGGCCGCAATCGGATGGTCCACATCCTCGGTGGCGCAGCTCAGCACCCAAAGCGCAGACGCGCAGACGATGGCAAACGAAATCGCTGGTGGCGGGATTTCGGTTTCCAACGCCCAGTTCACGGGCAGCAGCTCGGCCGGCGGGCTGTTTTTCAACGGCAGCGCGATCAATCTGGATGACGGAATCGTTCTGTCTACCGGAAATATCGCGTCTCTTGGCGGCCCAAACAGCTCGGATGAAACCACGACCTCATTTGACGAACCCGGAGATTCAGACCTCAGCGACCTGATCGACGATACGACAAACGACGCAGCAGTGCTGGAGTTTGATTTTGTTCCGGACCAGGACGTGGTCACCTTCAGGTATGTGTTTGGCTCCGAAGAGTATCTGGAGTTTGTCGACTCCAGTTTCAACGACGTGTTCGGCTTTTTCGTAAACGGGCAAAACTGCGCCCTGGTTGATGATGACCCACCTAATCCCGTTTCAGTCAATACCATTAACAATCAGGTCAACAGCAACCTTTACGTCAACAATCCCGTAGGCCCCAGCGGCGTCGAACTCGACGGTTTCACGCGCGTGCTGACCTGTGTTGCGGATGTGACGCCGAATCAGACCAACACCATGAAGCTGGCCATTGCCGACACCAGTGATACCTTGCTGGATTCCGCCGTCTTCATCGAGAGCGGATCGTTTGTCAGCGGCTTCAATCCGGTGGTGTCCATTTTCGCCAACCCGGACTCCGGTGAGGCACCGCTCAACGTTGACTTTGATACCAGCGGCGTTGACGGCGACGGGCCACTTTCCAGCTGGACATTCAGCTTTGGTGACGACAGCCCGAATGAATCCGGCCAAGGAAATCCGCCCACCAGCTTCAACCACACCTATACGCAGGCCGGTCAATACTTTGCCCGTCTTACCGTAACCGACAGCGATTTCAACATCGTCAGCCGCGCGGCGGAAATCAACGTGTCCGAGCCGGTGAACAACGACATCGCACTCATCAGTTTTGGCCAAAGCAGCGTCTCGGCAACCGAAGGAACGTCCGTAAGCCTGGAGGTGAACCGAGCCGGCAATACGCAAACCAATGTGGATGTTCGTGTGACACTGTCGTCAGATCAGGCGACACCGGGTGCCGACTTTTCCGCCGGCCCGTTCGACCTGGCCTTTCTCTCCGGAGAAACAAGTAAGACCGTTTCAATTGACATCATCGACGATAGCGAAGAAGAACCTGCGGAAGACATTCTGGCGTCTGCCGCAGTGCTGTCCGACAACGGCAATGTGGTCGCCCCGGCAACCAGCACCATCATCATTGCCGCCAGTGATGCGCCCGCGCCGCCGGTTCAGATGCTGACCATCAGCAACGACGACGGACAGGACTTCGACATCGCAGTCAATCAGGGCAATATCTCCGCCCAGTTCATACAGCCGTTCGCCAATCCGCCGGATCTGAATGATCCGGTGGATCCGATTCTGTTTCTGGCCGACGGATTTCCCACCGGAAATACCATTCGGTTCACCATCGGCTTACCACCGGATACGAATGTGGAAACCGCATTCATCTGCGACAACAACGGTCAGAACTGCGCGGAAGTCACCGGCCAGCTGGCGAATTCCAGTTCGTTCATCATCGCCAAGAACGGCATCTCCATCTTGGGCCGCACCCTGGAGATGACGATCGAAGACGGCGGCCCGTTCGATCCGGATGCAACGGCGGACGCCAAGATTGGCGGCACACTGGTGATGGGCGGAATCTTTGATCGTGCCGGCAACGGCGGCGGCAACAATGGTGGCGGTGGCGCACCAAGCGCCTGGTGGCTATTGCTCTTGGGCACAATGGCGATGGCTCGCGGGTTCAGAGCCAACAGAAGCTGACACTGCAGACGGCGTCAGGGCAATACCACGAATCAAGGATTGGATTCGTTCTTGGCCCTTACCAGTTTGTCGCGTGCTTTGTAGATCCCAACCCAGGAATCAGCATGCCACTCGATTAGGGCCTGTTCACAGCCAAGCCGATCCCAACAGCATACTCGCGCTGCCTGACCGGTCAAATTGATGCGCTCAGCTGCCTTCCACCCGATAATGTACGGCGTTGCTGTCCAGGTCGTCGACGCCCAGGCTGATCCAGCCCTCGCCCACCAGTGGGAAGGTTTCGCGTCGGAAAAACAGCGACGCGATATCCGAGCTGCCCTGGCGCAAATAGCTGCCGTTGGAGCTGTCATCGACCCAGACAAACTTGCCACGATGGAAGTCAATCTGCGCGTGCTGACGTGAGGCGCGGGCACTGCGCACCACCAGCACGCAACCGTCCTCGCGGCCAACCGTGATCGGCAAGTCATCAGGGGTAAGTTGCAGAGTTTCACCTCCAACGCTCAGTTCCAGCACCGGCGCCTGCTCTTCTGGCGCCTCGGTGGGTGCAGGGCCAAGGCCGAACACCTCAGTGACGCCCACTGTCTCCCAATCCAGCTTGACCACCGTCACGGTCTGATCAACGCCCTTGATGTCGGCGTGGTCGTATTCCTTGGCCATACTGCGGTAAGTGCTGGAAAACAGCGTGGCGACGTCCGCCGTCGTTAGGATCTGATCACGCCTGGAAATGGCCGACAGGCGTGCGGCAATGTTGACGGCGTCTCCAAACAGATCGGCATCGCGCTCAATCACCGGCCCGAAGCAAAAGCCGATCCGGAAACGCAGCGCAACCGAATGCTTGCTGCTCAGCGACCGCGCCATGCGATGAATTTCAATCGAGCTGGCTGCGGCGAGATCAGCGGTCGGCAAGCTGGCCATGACGCAGTCACCAATCGTCTTGATCACCGTGCCCCGGTGCTCTTGTACGATCTGTGTCATTTCGTCGAGCGATTCGGCGATCATGCCGTGTGCCGCATCATTGCCCAGGCGGCGATACAGGTTGACGCTGCCGACCAGATCGGCAAACAGCACCGCAACACGTTCGCTTTGATTCGTTGACATCCGGATTGCCCCATCCCCAAGTGGCTACTTTAGCGCTTGGCGATGATACGTGCATCGCGCTTTTTCGAAACGATCCGCACCGATGCCTGCGTACCAAGGTAACTTCGACCCGCGCGAATCCATCACGCAACCGGCCATTGCGAGTCACGGACCAGGCCATCTCATGATGGGAAGCAGACCACCACCTCCCTTGGGCTCACGATAGTGGGCGGGTGATTGATCCCACTTGGCACTTGGCAGACTTCACCACGACATGCCGGCAGGTCCGTTGATCTCCGGTCGCGGACCTAGAATCCCCCTCCGCTACGCGCCCGATCCAGTGCTTCCTTGCGCTTGCGCTCTTTTTCCTCCTCTCGTCGCCGCGCTTCACCGGGGTTGACCTGAGTAGGCTTTGGCTCGGGCTGGCTTGTCTCCGGCGGGGTTTGAGGCTTGCTCGGCGGAATGTAAATCACGGTCGGCGCCTCATCCTCATCCGGCACATATGCGCGTCCCGGGTCCGGCCGAGCAAGCGGTTTGTCTGGATCAGGGGGCGGAGCCGGCTTGGGAACGGGTTTCGGCGCTGGTTTCGGCTCAGGCTTCGGTATCGGTTCTGGCTTCGGTATCGGTTCTGGCTTCGGTATCGGTTCTGGCTTGGGCGCTGGTGATGGTTTGGGTGCCGGCTTCGGAGCAGGCTTCGATTCGGGCTTGGGTAGCGGCTTCGGAGCAGGCTTCGGTTCGGGCTTGGGTAGCGGCTTGGTTTCTGGTTCAGGCTCCGGTTTCGGGGCAGGCTCCAAATCAGGCGGCGCCGGCTCGTGAACGATCGGCGATTCAGTGTCCGAATCGCCTCCAAAGATAAGCACGGCCAGACCGATCAGCACCGCAAGACCCAAGGCGATGGCAGCAATGACCGTCAGCTTTCGCTGCCCCTGCTGAGACGACGGCGCGGCTGCGCGTGACAAGCCAGCGTTGCGCTGCCTGATCGCGGCCTGTTCGGCCTGCTCGGTTGCCTTGCGCGCCTTTTGCTCTTGTTTGGCGCGCAAGGCAGCTTCCGCCCTGCGGCGTTTTTCTTCAGCCTGCTGTTGTTTCTGTTGTTCCCTGGCAGCTTTTTGCGCGGCCTGTTTGGCCAGCTTTTGTTGGCGCGCCTCTTCTTCACGCTTGCGCTTTTCTTTCAGCGCGCGACGTTCTGCTTCTTCCATCTCACGCCTGCGCCGCTCGGCTTCGGCCTGTCTTGCGGCTTCTTCAGCTTCTTGCTTGCGCCGCGCCTCACGTGCCTGCCGTTGTTTTTCCTCCTGCTGTTTGCGCGCGCGTTCCGCCGCCTCTGCCTTTTCACGCGCCTCTTGCGCCCGCTGCCTGGCCTCGTCCGCCTCTCTGCGTTTGCGTTCTTCAGCCTCCTGACGTGCTTTTTCTTCTTCCTCCTTGCGGATCCGCTCGGCTTCGGCTTTGCGGGCCGCTTCCTCTTGCTGTTGTCGCCGTAGCGCTTCGGCCGCCTTGCGCTTGCGCACCGCCTCGGCCTTGCGTTCAGCTTCTTCTTTTTCTCGACGAAGGCGCTCTGCCTCGGCGTTTTTGCGTGCCTCCGCCTCCGCCTTGCGCTTACGCTCCGCTTCTTCCGCCTGACGACGGCGCGCCTCCTCTTGGGCTTGCCGCTGCTTGCGTTCCTCTTCCGCCTTGCGGGCAGCCGCTTCTGCTTCGCGTTTGGCGCGCTCCGCTTCCTCCTGTCGGGCCTCCTGCACTTCCTTGAGCCGACGCTCGGTTTCCTCCTGCAGTCGTCGAAGCTCCTCCTCCGCTTTGCGAATACTGTCAGACAAGGCGCCACTGCCAGTTTTTACGGTCTCATCGGCAGAGCCCGCGCCCGGAATGGTTGGATGACTACCGGTGCTGGATTGACTGCCTTCGGTAGGCGGTTTGGCGCGCCGCAGGACGCTGTCCACCAACCGCCCGACACCACTGGGAGAGGTTTGGCGCAAGGCATCAAATTCAGCTTCACCGGCGCCCGGGTCGGCAAAACGCGCCGGCAGATTGGGGTCTCGAAGAGACGGCTTTCTCAGATACTCGTCAATCAACGCCATCATCTCGGCCGCATCTTGTGGCCGATCATCAGGGCTCTTGGCCATCAGGCCCTCGACCAGCGACTGAAATTCAGTCAGTACGCCGGGCAAGGTCGGAATCGGCTCGTTGATGTGCTTGTTCATCAACACCCAGAGCTGATCCGAATCGTAGGGCGGAATACCGGACAGCATCTCGAACAGAATGGCGCCCAGGCTGTAGAAGTCGGAACGCTTGTCCAGCTCTCCACCTTTGAACTGCTCCGGACTCATGTAGCGCGGCGTGCCGACCAGCGTGCCGGTGCGGGTGATCTTGGAACTCACCGCCGCCTTGGCGATACCGAAGTCCGTGATGACGGGGTGACCACCGTCATCAAACAGGATGTTTGCGGGCTTCAAGTCCCGGTGCACCAGGCCATTGCCGTGAGCGTGCCCGAGCGCATCCGTGATTTCACGCAAGATCGCCAGCGATTCCAGCGGCGACATGCCACGTTCGATGCGGTCCCCCAGATCGCCTTTGCGCAACAAACGCATGGCGAAATACAGCAGCCCCTTGTCCTCGCCGCCGTCGTAAACGGTGACGATGCCGCGATGATCCAGTTTGGCGGCCTCACGGACCTCGCGGTGAAAACGCTCGACGGCGTCATCCTGCGTGGCGTAGGACGGCGGCAGCACCTTGAGCGCCACGCGACGGCCGAAATTGATGTCCTCGGCCTCGAACACCTCCGCCATGCCGCCCTTGCCAAGGCGGCGGATGATCTTGTACTTGCCGAGTTCGTCGCCGATTTCAAGCATGGCGCAGCGCCCGGGCACGGCTGGCGAGAACCCACGCGGGACGACGGCGGGCACGGCCCGCCCTACCAAAGCCGTCCGCGGTGGACCTCCGACGTAGGGCGGCCCGTGGCCGCCACCCCAAGAGGGGAAATGAAACGAAAACGACCGTCCGAAACAGATCGCCGGTCCCGAACCGGAAACGGCGGACACGGCCCGCCCTACCAAAGCCGTTTGCGGTGGACCTCTGATGTAGGGCGGCCTGTGGCCGCCACCGGTCCGCGTCGGCCACCCTATGAAAGCACCATCGCCGGAACGCGTTCACCTCAGGCCTCGCCGACGCAAATGACGGTGACGTTGTCGCCGGCTTCAGTTTCCCTGAGAGTGCGCGCCAGCAGAATTTCGGTCGTCGCTTCCACATGATGCGTCTTGCGCATCGTTTCCTCGATCACCGCCTGCGGCAAATAACCATAAAGCCCATCCGAACACATCATCAGCCGATCACCCGGCTGCCAGTCAAACGCAGTCTGCTCAATCTCCAGTTCTTCCTCACCGACGATGCCAATCGCACTGGTGATGACGTTGCGGTTGGGATGGGTTAACGCCTCTTCGGGCGTAATCACCTTCATGTCCAGCAGCTTTTGCACGTAGCTGTGATCGTGCGTCAGTTGCGTGAGTGTGCCGCCGCGCCACAAATAGGCGCGACTGTCGCCAGTCCAGGTCAACTGCACGTGATTTTCAGAAAACAGCGCCGCGACCACAGTCGCGCCCATGCGAACCTGCTTGGAACCTTCCGTCACCAGTTGCTGATGAACCGACTTCACGCAGCTCAATACATCCTTGCCGTCATGGTTCAGCAAGGCATCGACAACCGCGCGGCTAGCGACCTCTCCCCGCTTCAACCCTCCGACCCCATCCGATACCAGCGCCAGGCCGACGGCGGCCCTGATGCCAAAAGCGTCCTCGTTATGGTCGCGGACACAGCCCTGATGCGTCGCGCCACAAAAAATACGGTTGCCCGACCGGGCAACCGTGACCTCGATTTCCTGTGCTGTCATGCCGCCGACGCGAACCGCGTGCCAATCACCGTACGGGCAGCAGCGAACTCAAAACGGGATCGCGTAGGAATAGAGAAGCTGAAGATAGGTTTCGGTCAGTTCGGCATCAATGCGGTCCGGCGTGCCGTCCAGATTCAGGTCCTCGCTGACGCTGTCATCACCGTCAAAGCGTTGATAGCGAAGCTGAACTGAATGCGACGGCCATTTGGAGTGCGCGCCACCCAGCTTCAGACTCACGCCGTCATAGTCGATGTCCGTGCTTTCGTTCAGCGAGCCGCCCTCCACCGAAGAAAAGTTGTAGGCGGCGGACGCGAACATATTGATGTCGCCGACCGAAAAGCCGCGCACGCCGATCCCGGCATAGAAGCCGCTTTCATCCAGCGCCTCATCGTCGAAAAAACCGTCACCCTGAAAACCTTTTCGGTAGCCGGCAAAAACCGACACATTCTGACCGACAAAGTAACCCACAGTTGCCAGCACGTCCGTCCGGTCCAGGTCGTCGCCCAGTGATTCCAGCCCTGTCAGCAGCTCAAGAGCTACATCGAAGAACAGGTCATCGACACCCACATAGAGGCCAGTGTGGGCACCATAGGTCCCAGAGCTGTCATCTTCGGCAACGGCCGCCAGTGGCGCTCCAGACACGCCATCGGTCGCCCGGGCAGAGATGTCAATATCGTAGCTTCCGCCGATCAGACCAACCCGCCCGACCGTGACCATTGGCGCACCGCTGTCAGCCGAAAAAACCGGAATACCCCAGAACAGCGTACAAAAAGTTGCCGCAAGAATTGAAAAAATGCGCATCGTTTTAGCCCCCCCTAAGGAAATCGTGATCATCCGTAGCGTCATCGTACCCAAATTCGGATCAAGCCGCGCAACGGCCACTCGGCTCTTTTTTGGAACGTGCTGACGACTGACCCGTGACGCATGCTGCGCCCGGTCCACTTGCGCGTAAACGCTGCCAGGTGCAGATGGTTTGGTTCTCTTTTTTGTGACCGACGTCACAGTTTTTCCATGATTTTCGCCACGAAATTGACATGGATCATGCGATAAGGTATTTCAAGGTTTCATTATGGTTTGGCTAGCAGGTTCCTGACCGCTGATCAGGCGAACTGGGCCGGGAGCATTGGACCCAAGCCTGCCAAACACCACCCAAGGAGAAGAAGATGGCGACCATCAACGGCGACGGCGGCAACAACACCCTGAGCGGGACCGGGGGCAACGACAAGATTAACGGCAAGGGCGGTGACGATACCCTGCTCGGGGGCGGCGGCAACGATCGTTTGAACGGTGGGGCTGGCGTGGATTCGTACAACGGTGGCCAGGGCGATGACCGCCTGATCTACGATCCGGACGATTTTGTCGGAAACAGCCTCGCCTACTTTGGTGGTAACGGCGCCGACCGCCTGGTGATGAACGGCCATAGCGCAGACTTTTCCGCGCTCGATCCCAACGCCGCGCTGAGCATCGAAGTCATTCATATGGAGGGCAAGGGCGCCAGCGAGGTGACACTCACGTCCGCCAACGTCGCTTCGTTCGTCAACGACCTCAATGCGTTCACGTTTGACGGCCCTTTGTATGTCACCGGTGACGAGAGTGACAAACTGTTCATCGCCGACTTCACAAAAACCGGAATCGTTCAGCAAGGCGATGATGGTCGCAGCTACCACTTCTACACAGACGGCGACAATTACGTTGCGGTGGATGCAGATGTACAGGTCAATCCGCCGGTCGCGGTGGACGACACCGACGACGCCACCGAAGCTGGCGGCAAGAACAACGGCACCGCCGGTGAGGACCCCACCGGAAACGTGCTGGACAACGACATGAACGTGACCGGCGTCAGTGCCGTTCAGGAGGGGCCGGAAGGCGGCCCGAACACGGCGGGAACCGTGGACGGGGAAACAGTTGGCACATACGGCAGCCTGTTTCTGAATTCCGACGGCAGCTACCAATACAAGGTCGACAACGACAACGCCACGGTGGAGGCGCTCAACGTCGGCGACGATCTCACCGATACCTTCACCTACACCGCCACCAATGGTAGCGATACCGATGATGGCCAGCTCACCATCACCATCAACGGCGCCAATGACGACCCGGTCGCCAACAACGACAACAACAAGGGCGGCACGCTCGACGAAGTCACCGAAGCCGGCGGGCAGAACAACAATGTCCTGGGCGACGACACCGCCATGGGCAATGTGCTGAACAACGACACCGATGTCGACGACACCACGCTGGAAGTCAGCAAGGTGGATGGTTCCAGCGCTGACGTGGGCATGTCGGTCACGGGCACCTACGGCTCCATCGTCATCAATGACGACGGCACCTACACCTACACCCTGGATGACGACGCACCCGCCACCGAGGCGCTCAAGGACGGTGAGCAGGTATTCGACGAGTTCAATTACCAGGTCAAGGACCCGCAGGGGGCGACCGACAACGGTCGGCTGCGGATTTTCATCAATGGCGCCAATGATGCACCCACCGCGGAAACCGACCGGTGGATCGTTTCGGACGGCGCCAATGTGACCGCACCCAATCAGTGGTTCCTGCACAACGACACCGACCCGGAGAATGACCCGCTGGACGTCACGGCGGCCGCCCCGGGTGGCGGGACTAGCCTTGTGGATAGCGTCACCGACATGACCAATACGGTCGTCGTCCAGTTCAAGGACACCGGGCTGGGCAGTGGTGACAGTACCGCTGACACGGACGCCATCGACTACACACTCAGTGATGGCGATCTTCTGACCCAGGGCGATGTTGACGTAACCGCTTACGGAACCAGCGGTGGCGACGACACCGTCAACATCTCGGGGGAAACCTACGACTTCAGCTATCTCAAGTTCGGCCAGGGCGCAGACATGTTCACCGGCGGTGACGGCGATGACATCGTTTTCGGCAACCGGGGCGCAGACACCCTTTTCGGCGGTGCAGGCGATGATGAACTCCATGGCGGTCGCGGCGCCGACACCATCAACGGCAACCAGGGCACAGACATCATCTTTGGCGGGCGTGGCGCGGATCTCATCCACGGCGGCAAGGACGATGACAACATTTCCGGCGAACGCGGCGCGGATATGATCTACGGTGACAAGGGCGATGACACCATTGATCCGGGCGACGGCAAGGACACCATCTTCTACAACGATGGTGGAACTGATCCCGAGGCCCAGAACGGTTTCGATACCATCGTCAACTTCGATGCCGGCGGCAACCTGTCGGGCTCGGTAGACCTGTTCGACATTGACGAGCTGCTGGATGGGCTGAATTATTTAGAGAATTCGGAGCGCAATCTGGAAGATGGTTTCCTCATCGTGGACAACGGCAACGATAACTATGACATCCGCATCGACCTCACACCTGACACTGAGTTCGGCCAGACCGACCCCAACGATTTCGGCTATCTGATGGCCAACGTCACGGTGGTAGCGGGTACGTTTCTGGACGAAACCGATTTCGTATTGACCTAAGCTCGTTTGAGAAGAAAAAGGGCGGCTGCGGCCGCCCTTTTTTGTGGGGGCGTTTCGGTTTTTTTTACCGGGGCGCTCAAGCTTCGTTTCCTGCGGATCTCGGCGGCGTTCCGAAGCCGTGTCGGTTCCGTCGAATGTAGGGCGGGCCGTGCCCGCCACCCGAGGTTTATCTTCCCAAACCAACCCCGGCGGACATGGTCCGCCCTACGGCAGCGTTCCGAAGACGTGTCGGCTCCGTCAAATGCAGGGCGGGCCGTGCCCGCCACCCGAGGTTTATCTTCCCAAACCAACCCCGGCGGACATGGGCCGCCCCACGGCGGCGTTCCGAAGCCGTGTCGGCTCCGTCAAATGTAGGGCGAGCCGTGCCCGCCACCCGAGGTTTATCTTCCCAAACCAACCCCGGCGGACATGGTCCGCCCTACGGCAGCGTTCCGAAGGTGTGTTGGTGCCGTCAAATGTAGGGCGGGCCGTGCCCGCCACCCGAGGTTTATCTTCCCAACCCAGCCCCGGTCGACACGGGCCGCCCTACGGCGGCGTTCCGAAGCCGTGTTGGTTCCGTCAAATGCAGGGCGGGCCGCGCCCGCCGACCTCGCTTACCAAGCTTGGCCGTTTCTCTGAGCTCGTCTCAGGTCATTCCGGATCAATATCAAACCCACAAAAACCAGCAATAGCGGCGCTGTCATTGCGCTGGCCTCACTCTGTCCGGATGAATCCGTCGAACCACCGCCTGGATCAATATTTCCGCTGCCGGGCGAATCGACCGGCAGGTTGGCCGCCAGCGCCGCGGCGGCGACGGCATCCGGCAAACCGTAGCCGAATACGTTGTCCCGGCCAGCATCGCCCAGATCAACAGCGCTTTGTTTTAGCGCAGTGGTGATATCGCCGTCTGCGATGCTCGCCATCAAGGCAAGAATCCCCGCGATGTAGGGTGCAGATGCCGACGTTCCAACGAACTCCTTGGGAAATCCGCCTGCGCCAGACACATTCACCCGATTGAACGCTGCGAAGTCTGGCTTCGTTCGCCGTTCGAATGCCGGCACGAAAATCTCAACCGGGCCTTGAGAACTGAAGCCCTCGAGCAGAACCGTTCCGCTCCTGTTTCTGGTCAATGCCCCAACCGTGATTGCACCGGGAACGCCAGCATGGCCAAAAATCTGCCCGCTGCTGTTAGCGTAGGTCAGATTACAGTCAGCGGTTGCCAAAAAGCATCCCAGGATGCTGATTCTTCGGGTGGAAGATCCGGGGGCCCTTGCCACCATGAGGTCAACCGACTCTGCGACCGTTCCGGTATTGGCGTAAATCAACGATTCAACCGGGGGTACTGCGGGACTGCCTTGCTGGGTTGCCGTACTGGACGCCAGCAGCTCGTTCGTTCGACGATCAAACAGAAACAAATCGTAGTCGTTTGTCGCATTCGAATAGGGATCATTCCACTGCAATACCACACGGATAGTGCTGTTGGGCTCCACCGTCATTGCATTGGCGGTGTCGCTGTCGCCACCCGCGGTCGCGCCGAAATCGTTGAACGAGTCGTAGAGCTTTGTCCCGACCTGAAACGCACAGCTTTGCCCCACCGGACAGTTGTTGATGAGCGGCTGGTACACGGCCGAATAAAACTGGCGTCGTTCTATGCCGCCATTATTTCCCGCAGAAGTCACCCATGGAGTGCCGGAGTCGGCAACACTCTGAACAAAGCTCGCCACCAAGCCATCTTCCATCATGGGCTCGGAAAAGAAACTGATATCGTCCAGGATAATGTCGGCGCCGAACTCAGGACCAAGCAACCGCCGACCGCAATCAATGAATGCCAAACTGCTCGGTGCGCTGTCGGTTTGACTGCTGCCTCCGCAAAACCCCAGTGTCGCTTGCGGGGCGATGTCATGCAGGATTTCCAGCATTGCCGTCCCTTCGTCACAAATTCCGTCAGAAGTATCGCCGCTTCGACACCCCTGCAACACTACAAGGTTCGCGGGAAGGTCCCCGCTTGCTTGCGCTTGAAACAGGCTTTCAACACCATCGGAAATAACGCCGATACGAACCCCTGACCCGTCTGCACCCTGGGCCCGCAATTGCGGGATTTGCAGCGGCTCCTGGTCTTGCGCCTCCACGCTTCCAGCATTGGAGTGACCATAGGTCGGCATGCCGACGAAAACAATGCCATCGGCCAGGGACAACCGAGTCAGTTCAGAAGGGTGAACCCAGGCCAGCGCCCTGCCGCGTTCGGGAAGATAGACTTCCACCAGCCCGCCGCTGGCCGTTATGACCCTGGGGCCGTCAAAGCCCGAATCAAAGTGAAGCGTCACCTGCACGCGCCCCTGATCATCGTACTGAGGCGATTCAGTATTGGCGCTGGTTTGCCGACTTTTTGATCGATAAGCAGCAACGCTTGACGCAGCTTCGGCAACGGCCTGGAGTGTTCGGTCGATTCTGCGAATTGGCTGCCGCACCGGATATGCATTGCTGGACGGAACTTTGATCCGGTTATGCAACTGCTCAACCGTCAGAATATCCATCGGCGGTTGTGGGTCCATCGTGGGCGCGGATCCCGCTGCCGCAACAGGCCCACAACATAGCAACACTACAAACGTCACCGCGATGCCGGCTCTGATCCGGCTGTTGAGCATCACCCCAGGCATCGCGCTACGCAATACCCAGCGAGCGAAGGCCCGGCAGACGCTTGTTCAGGAATTGCTTTGCCATTGTGCCAAGCTCCTTCAGATTGTCCTCCGGTGTTTCCATGGGTTTGCCATCCTTGTTCACCTTTCTGCCGGCAGCCTGCATCAAACGCCACGCGGTGGAGGCCAATTCGTCCGGCCCTTCGCGGCCATCCATCAGGGACAACAGAAACAGCTGATGTACATAGGAAACATGGACCCCGCCGCCGGTAACCGGACTGGCCAGGTACGATATTTCGCTACTGTCTCTTGTGCGTTGGAGCAGATACTTGTTCAACCGCCGCGATGAAGACAGGCTGTCACTCTGCTCGGCGTCGCCTTGCACAAGCGCAACATCGTTCTTTGCGATCAGCAGCAGCAAGGCTCGAAGCACTTGCGGGAAACTCATCGATCCGCTCAATCGTTTTTCCAGCTCACCAATCGACCTTGGCTGGTGATCTGCCAGTTGCTCGATCACCCCGGCGTGCATTTTCTCGTTCATGCCGACTTCACCCAATGCGCCGACGATCTTGAATTTCACATCGGCGGAGGGTGTTACCAAAATGACTGACGTGGCCTTGATCATTCGCAACTGTTCTGCTGCGCTCAGGCGGCGGGCTCCCTTGATCCAAAAGTCACGACGAAACTGCGTATTCGTCATGTAATCGCGAACCGTCTCCCGGAATTCCGGGTCCGAAATATCTGCAAGCAGCTTCTGATGTTCGGCACTCAGGTTGACCGCCGGGACCAGATCGGTGTAATGGGCCGAGCAGGCAAAGCTGAGTTTCGCCGCACTGAGTTCGCCGGCCATGTCTGCAAAGTACATTGGCGCCCATTCTTGATTGAAGTATTCGTGCGCCACGTAATTGCGGTTGTGCTCCTTGATCTTGGCGACACGTTTTTCCAATCCGGGGACAGACCGCAGATACGCCGGATTCGTCTGCAAGAGCCGCTCCAGAAACGCAATGGCCTGATCCACTTGGCTGAGAAGGCCAGAACCCGTTGCGGACATCTTGTCCGCATGCTGCGACATCAAATGCTGGATGGGTCCGGGGGCAGCCCAACCGGGCATTGCGTTATAGCTCACGTACAGAACGCCGCCAACATCGAGTTTGCGATTGACAAGGTCGATAATGCGTTTTCGATTGTCCTGCGAAATCCACGACCAGATCCCATGTAGTGCGATATAGTCGAATGGTGGAAGGTCTTCACGCGCACAGAACTGTTCGAATGACTGGTCATGCAATCGGACATCGGCTCCCGAAGCACGCGCCAAGTCCTGCGCGAACAGCGCCTGGGCGGGGTTGAAGTCGGTGCCGACCCACTGCGTTCTGGATGCAGAAGCGTGAAGATTGACACAAACACCTTGACCGAATCCCAGTTCACAGGCCCGATTAACCCTGGGCGGTTGGATGCCCGAACAGAGCAGCGCGAATCGTGCTCTGTGGGGATTCAGTTCCGGATAATACCCAAAGGTGTAATCGACACCCGTCACATAACCCGAGGTCCAGTCATTCATCAGCCTGTTTCCGAATCAACAAGTCATGCCACAACGTGGCTGACCGCTACGCCACGACCCGAACTTGGCAACGGCGGGTTCAGCTGCCTCAATCCGCTGGCAGCGACTTCTGCAGGGCCGCGGCGTATACCTGCTTTGCCGTTTGCGCCATCTGCAGGCGATTCTTCAGTTGCGCAATTTCCGCATCTGCGTTGCGCAGATTGACCAGTTGCGCCCTTGCCTCTTCGGAGAGGTCAGCCAGGGGATATTCCTTGCCGTTGATTTTTACCGCAGTCGCTTGCTGATTCATTCAAAGTTCCTGAATTTTCCCAAAAAAAAAGCGCGTGCCTATGAACAGGTGCGCGCCGCGCAAGCGTGCATTTTACACGCATGTGATTGACTAGCGTCGCTTGATCGGCGTTTTTTTGGGTCAACGCCGGCATATGGTTGACCATGATTCAACGTGGCCATGCTACCCAGGTATCGCCCGTTTGCGGCATCATTCGTGATCCGTTTCGCCATTGGTCCATGTAACGTGTCAGAACCCGCCTTCATCAAGTCCCGCGAGTTGTTCAGTACTCCGCTATTCGCATTTGAAATCAAAGGCGCAGATTCACTGAATCGGAGATTGATAAAAGATATAGACGCAATGCAGGCAACAGAGTCTGGAATCGTGCGCAGCAATCAACATGGCTGGCACTCAGAGCGGGACTTTTTCAAGCGGGAGGAAGCCTCGATTCGTGAACTGGGCCAGCACTTGCTCAGATGCTCGGCGATGGCGACCAACAAAATGGCGCCCAGCCTCAGGGGTGAAGGTTTGCAGATTCATGCCGAAGGGTGGGTCAACGTGAACGACGGCGGCGCTTTCAACACGCCACATGACCACCCAGCATATCTGTGGTCGGGTGTGTACTACGTCAAAGTCCCGCAAAAACAGAACGGCCGAAGTGGCATGATCGAGTTTCTGGATCCGAGAGGCGCGCTGACACTAAACGATCGTGACCGGCGCGTGATCGGCGCATCAAAGTTTCGGGTAGAGCCAAAAGAGGGCTTGCTGGTGTTGTTTCCGTCTTTTCTGGTGCACTGGGTCTACCCCAATGAGAAGGACGAAACCCGCATCTCGATTGCCTTCAATGCCCGGCTGGTGCCGGATCCCGCCAAACTTGCCAAGGCCAAGGCAAGCGCAGAACCCAGGGCTTGAGGCCGGAACCGCCACCCGCGGTTCATTTTCCCAACCAACCCCGGCGGACATGGTCCGCCCTACAGCGGCGTTACGAAGCCACGTTGGTTCCGTCCGATGTAGGGCGGGCCGCGCCCGCCACCCGCGGCTCATTTTCCCAAACCAACCCGGCGGACATGGTCCGCCCTACGGCGGCGTTACGAAGCCACGTTGGTTCCGTCCGATGCAGGGCGGGCCGCGCCCGCCACCCGAGGTTCATTTTCCCAACCAACCCGGCGGACATGGTCCGCCCTACGGCGGCGTTACGAAGCCACGTTGGTTCCGTCCGATGCAGGGCGGGCCGCGCCCGCCACCCGAGGTTCATTTTCCCAAACCAACCCGGCGGACATGGTCCGCCCTACGGCGGCGTTACGAAGCCACGTTGGTTCCGTCCGATGCAGGGCGGGCCGCGCCCGCCACCCGAGGTTCATTTTCCCAAACCAACCCGGCGGACATGGTCCGCCCTACGGCGGCGTTACGAAGCCACGTTGGTTCCGTCCGATGTAGGGCGGGCCGCGCCCGCCACCCGCGGCTCATTTTCCCAAACCAACCCGGCGGACATGGTCCGCCCTACGGCGGCGTTACGAAGCCACGTTGGTTCCGTCCGATGTAGGGCGGGCCGCGCCCGCCACCCGAGGTTCATTTTCCCAACCCTACCCCGGCGGACATGGTCCGCCCGACGCAAGGGTCGCTCGCGAATCAGCCTCCACAACCATCAACGCCAAAAACGGCTGACCCGTGATGGGCCAGCCGCTTGACGTCAATGGACGGATTGCCAGCGACCGATCAGGTCAGGTCGATGACCGGCGCCTGATTGAACGTAAAGTCACCCGTCTGGAACTCACCTTCGGCCACGCCTTCGAACACCGCGACCAGCTGCACGTCATCCGGCGTCAGCATGTAGAGGTCGTCTCCAAAGTTCCCCGGACTCAAGCTGTCGATCAGGAACAACGCCGCATCGTCACCCTCAGCGTCATAAGCAATGGCGAAAAAGCCGGCGAAATCATTCGCCATCAGGGCCGCATCCACCTGCAGGTCGCCCACGAACTGTTGCTGGAAGCTCAACTCGATCAGCTCATTGTTGGTCGTGCTCTTCAGATCCAGATTCAGATCAATACCAACGAACTCCACGATCTGTGATTGCCCGAAATCGACAAAATCCGGGAACAGATCGATGAACGAACTTTGATCCGCCACGGCCTCTTGTCGTACGGCAACCAGACCATCAAAGGTGAACGGCAGGGTGCCGCCGCCAGAGAAGCTATCCAACGCAAAGTTCCATAGCTGCGCTACATCATCGCCTGAACCGGCCTCGAAGCCGACAATGCGATCATAGTCCACACCCATGGATTCGGCGGTGTCGGTGTTCTCTTCACGGAAGCCGTCGTCATCCCCGTCCGGCGGGAGCTGGTAGGCAATGTATCCACCAACCAACTGTACGATGTCGGCAGCACCGTCTCCCGGGCTGGTGGTGCCCAGGTTGATGGAATCCTGACCAAAGCCGCCGCGCACGATGTCGCTACCAGCGCCAGCGTCGATGGTGTCATCACCCACGCCGCCGAAGATCGAGCTGCTGCCGATCCCCGTTGTGACTTCGTCATTGCCAAAGCCGGCGATGATGCCGTACCCGGAATCCAGATTGAGGCCATACAGAGGCTGACCGTTGAGATCGGTCACGCCACCGTTTTCGCTGCCTTCGAAGTTGTCGTCGGCATCTGCGTCGGCCAGGTGATCGCCGTCTCCGGCGACAATGGTGACGTTGGCCTGGCCGTTGAACAGCCCCTGGCCCGGGAAGAAGCCATAGCTGTCGAACCGGATGCCATTGTCAACCGTGTCCTGGTCACCCAGTGTGATCGACGCATCGACAAAATCGACGTTGTCGAACCCACCATTCTCACTGGCCTCACCGTCGAAGCCATCCGCACCGTTGAAGGTTCGGAAATCAATCTCGATTGGCCCCGAATGATTTTTCGCATTCACATCGCTGACGTAGAACGCGGCCACGGTGTCGTTGTAGATGGGAAGGTTCCCACGCTTGGCTTCGCCGGGCTCATCGGCGCGTGGCCGATTCAGAATCCGCAGCGCATCGTCACTGTTGTTGTTGTACAGATCCAGGCGACCTTCACCGGTAATGGTCACGTTGTCCAATGATGCGTACACATCACCAAACATCAAACGGCCATCGTCGCTGACGTGGAGCTCCATGTCTTCCACGCGAGTCGCAATCAGATCGTCAATCTGATTGAAACCGAACGGAGTGCTGGACTCAATGAAATTGGCGCTGGTCTCGGAACGCTCCGCAGTGCTGACATTGAACTCCTCGATGCCTGCACCGTTCTCGACGTGTTCAACGGTACGGAACTTACCCACCGACGTGGACGCCAGGACACCGGCGTTGATGTTGTCGAGATTGAACTGGCCACGATCGACGCCGGCAATATTCACTTCATCCAGTGAAAATGCGGGGCTGGCGCCGGGGCCCACATTGCCGATATTTCCGACCGCCAATGTGGCGTTTTGAGCCAGAAAGTCGATATTCGTCAACGAGGTCGCGTCGTCAATCAAAAATCCACCATCTGCGACGCCCGGCAGGGTGCCGCTATCGGCGATGAAAATATTGCCGTTTACGGCATTGATGGTCAGCGACTCCAAAGCGGTGGACTGGGTAATCCCGACGCCGCCGGGTTCGTTGTCGCCATGCACCGTCAGATCGCCATCGTTGTCGATGTCGTCGTCATCCTCTTCGGTGGTGCCAATGGTCAACGCGGTGGTGACACCGTCGTCCAGTGCAATGGAGCCATCAATCACCACCTCGCCCTGGCCATCGACCAGGACGGTCAAGTCGGCCACATCGTTGACCTCGACATCACCGGTATGCGTGATATCAACCGCCTCTTCGGATTCGGTGATGAAACTGATCCGAGTGGTGGCCGCGGAGCCTGAATCGAAATCGAAGGTAGAACCTTCAAAGCCGTTGATGACATTACCAACGATGTTGATATTCGCACCCGGCGAAATATCGTTGACGTTGACCTCACCAATGGAGTCACGAATCTCGTAAATCTGGCCATCCGGGCTGTTGGTGACATCTCTGGCATCAAACAGACCGCCGGTCCCAGTCAGGAATGACAGCGAGATGGTTTCCGTATTGGAAATCTCCGGTCGCACGTCCACCTGATTGGCGATGTCAGCCTTGAATACGTCGTTGCCCTGGCCACCGTCGACCTTGTCAGCCGGCGTTCCACGCTCTTCGAGGAACTCGCCGAAGTCCACCAGATCATCGCCTGACCCGAACAGGACTTCTGCAGCGTCCTTGGCCGGGTTGGCGAAAATCAGGGTGTTGTCCCCGGTAGAGCCGCTGTAGTCATAGATGGTGCTGGCATAAGTGGTGATGTTGGTATCAGCATCGCCGGTCACCGTCACTTTTTGCAGATTGCCGCCTTCGTCTTTCAATCCGAACGTTGAGTCCTCACCGCTTGCTTCAATCTGAAGCTGCTCGATGGCGTTACCCAGAATCAGGTCCGGCGTTGGGCCGCTTTCACCGGCGTTGAAATCATCCACACCCACATCGACCGCATCCACGCCATCCGAATTGCGAACGGACAGCCTCAGATTCTGATCGCCTTCCACATTGATGCGGGTCTGAAGGTTCTCAATGCCGATCACATCCAGCGCGGCACTGTTATCGCCATTGTCGATGACATTGACCACCTCGACACCATTGGTATTCAACAGGCTCAAGGTGACGGGCGAACCGCTGCCTTGCAGCGCCTGAATGTTGAATTCCTCCACGCTGTCCGTGAAGAAATTCGGGGCAGGGTTTTGTGCGGCAATGCTCGCCACCAGGCAGTCATAGCCACCCATGCCAAACAGCTGATCCTGGCTGTTCAAATCTCCAACAGACGCCTTGAAGGTGTCGCCCCCGGACGTTCCCGTCAAGTTGTCGGGCTGGATGTTGTTGGTCAGCAGGAAGGTGTCACCGTCTTTTGGCGGTGAGTCCGGCGCGGGGTCCGGCGCCTGATCGGGGGCCTGATCTGGCGCTTGATCGGGGGCCTGATCGGGGGCTTGATCCGGCGCCTGATCCGGGGCTTGATCTGGCGCTTGATCGGGGGCCTGGTCCGGCGCCTGGTCGGGGGCTTGATCCGGCGCCTGGTCGGGGGCCTGATCCGGCGCCTGGTCGGGGGCCTGATCCGGAGCCTGGTCTGGCGCTTGGTCCGGGGCCTGATCGGGAGATTCGTCCGGATCGGGTTCTTCCGGTTCTTCAAGCTGGATGCCGATGTCAATCAGCGTGCCACCGACGTCGATCTGGAAGCCGGCGTCCAGCATCAGCTCCTCGGAAAGATTGGAGACGTTGTTGCCCAACTGGTTGAGGTCCAGCAGATTGAGCAGATCGGACGGGTTCAGCAGACCAGCCAGATCGCGCAGCAAATCTCCCAGATCAATATCCAGTAGCAGATCGCCCGCGATATTTAGGCCGAGCCCATTGATCAGGCCTTCGAAGGCGCTGTCGTCGATCAGACCCGCGATATCCTCGGCCGGCGTGTCCTGAATCAGTTCACTGGCCAGGTCATCCATGCTGGCCGGAGTGCCCAGGCTCACGAGCACATCCGCCAGTACCGTGACATCGTCCGGCGTCAGCAGATCCAGCAGGAGTTCTGCGTCAATCAGATTTGCAAGATCGGAAGGGCCGATGTTGCCGGTCAGGGCGTCCAGCAACCCGTTTTTGGTGGAAATCAGGCCGACGATGTTGGGCTCGCCGGGGTTGGGCGTGGGCGAACTGGAACCATCGCCGTCGTCGAGATCGTCCGCCGGATTGTTGTTGCCACCACCGGAACCACCACCCAGGGCAGCGGCCACACCGCCGGCGACGGCCACGCCGCCAGCAACCGTCCACAGGCTGACGCCGGAACTGGCAGCCGCGGCACCGGCGGCATCCGACGCGATGGCGCCGGAGGACGCGACATCGATTTCCGCACCTTCAGTGAAGGCACCGGGGGCCTGAGCCTCGGAGACCGGTTCAGCGTCGGAAAGCTCGGCAACTTCCTCAACCGCGGGATCTTCCGTCAGCGCACGCTCGGCTTGCTCACGGAGTTCCTTGAGCCGACGGCGCTCTTCTTCACTGAGCTCCGCCACCACGGTTTCCGGCAATTGAACACCCAATGCCTCTGCCTGCTCAACCGTCGGGCGTTGTTCCAGATCCTTCGCCATGCCAATCTCCCTGTATAGATCCCGATGCTGCAAAAGTGTTGTTGAATTCAGCCCCGGTACCATTCCGGGGCCGGTGATTTTACCTGAGCCCGAACGACGTGCAAACGCAGCTCGGCCCCACGTGTCAGAACGGTTCCAAAGATAGCACGTATTTCTTGAACCTGGTGTGACCTGCGTCACAAAAGCCGGGGCAATTTATGAATTTATTTGAAAATTCGCAGAAATCCGATGAACTCACCATGTTGGCGTGTGAGTTGTCGTCACCGGTGAAGCACAATGCCCACGCCGGCACGCTGAGGGTGCGGAACGGCCCTTGGCGCCGTCACGCTTGATTGAGGCGTAGGGCGGGCCGTGCCCGCCGTTTCCGCCGGGAACCCAAGCTTGGCTGTCGCCCTGAAGGGCAACCTATTGTGGCCTCGCTTTTCCTAGGTTGCCCTTTAGGCCGACGGCTTTGGTCCGGATCCGAACAAGATGTCGGCGGCCACGGGCCGCCCTACACCAGGCTTGGAGATCGCCGCCCATAAAAAAAGCCGGCCCTTGCGGACCGGCTTGAGTGTTGTTGCTGTACTCGGACGAAATTGGATTCGTCCGGTGTTTCTATTCCTTACGCAGCGAAAAACGGATAGGTTGCCTGATCAAACACCAGGTCACCGGTCTGGAATTCACCTTCCGCCACACCTTCGAAGATGGCAACCAGTTCCACGTCATCTTCATTCAGCTCGAAGACGTTTTCCGGGTTGGTCGGCGTCAGGCTGTCGATCAGGAACAGCGCCGCATCATCGCCCTCGGCATCGTAAGCGATGGCGAAGAAACCGGCGTAGTCGTTATCAACGATGCCGGCATCCAGCACCACATCGCCGACAAAGTTCTGTGAGAAGTCCAGTTCGATGATTTCATTGTTGAACGTGGTCTTCAGATCCAGATTCAGATTCAGGCCGATGAATTCGACAATCTCGGAGAATCCGGTATCGACAAAATCCGGCAGCAGATCAATCACCGAATCCTGATCACCAATGTTTTCCTGGCGGATTGCGACGATGCCGTCGAAGGCAACGTCGGGGGCTCCGTTGAAACCGTCCAGACCGAAGTTCCACAGTTCGGCCACGTCCGAACCTGAACCAGCTTCAAACTGCAGGATGCGGTCGTAGTCCACACCGAGCGATTCGCCGGTATCGCTGTTAACGGTAAAGTCCTCACCATCCACAAAGAACCCACCGACCAATTGCACCACGTCCGCCGCGCCGTCGCCGCTGCCGTCGCCACCCAGATCAATGGTGTCCTGACCGAAGCCGCCACGGGCGGTATCGCTGCCCGCACCCAGGCTGATGATGTCGTCGCCAAAACCGCCGTAGGCCGAGGTCATGCCGCCACCGGTGCTGATGCTGTCGTTGCCGGTACCGGTGATGATGCCGTAGCCGAAGCTGTCCAGTCGCAGACCCAGCAGCGGATCACCTTCACCGCCGGCTGCCAGGTGATCACCACCGCCGGCCACCACATTTACGCTGGCGTTGCCAAAGCTCTTGAAGCCTTCACCTCCGAAACCAAAGCCATCATCCAGCGTGCCGTACATGTCAAAGCGCACGCCGTCTTCCTTGGTGTCCTGATCGCCCAGGAATACATTGGCGTCCACCCAGTTGACGTTGTCGAAGCCCTGATTCTCACTGACTTCGGCGTCCAGACCGGTGAAAATACGGAAGTCGACTTCAATCTCACCCGTTTGCGCGGTGGCGTTGAGCTCGCTCAGGTAGTAGTGGGCCAGGTTACGGTTATAAATCGCCGTGTGACCAAAACCAGAGTCGTCATCGTCTTCGAAATCGGTATCCGTGACTTCGTCAGGCAGCACGTGCAACCAGCCAGCAGGCCCCTCACTGTCATTGTTTTCCAGCTCCACATCGCCGGCGCCAAACACGGTGACGTTATCCAGCGAGGTGTAGAAATCACGGATCTCGACACCGCCGTCCAGCGCCGCGTTGACTTCCAGATCTTCAATAACGCTGGCGACAATGTCGTCAATCTCGTTGACGCCCTGCTCGTTGTTGTCATCCTCGTCCGGGCCGGCTTCGCCATCCTGGAAGAAGTTGGGGCTGGTTTCGGAACGCTCCGCCGTGGTGACGGTGAATTCCTCAATGAACGCGCCTTCGTCAGTGAAAAAGACGTTGTTCAGATCAAAACAGTCGAAGCGCACGCCGGTCGCCGCAGCAGCATCCAGCGATTCCTGGCTCTCGGTATCTACCTCACCGAACTCATCGTCCCCGGCTTCCGCTTCGCGGCTATCCAGGTCCCCGGCGAAGATGTCGTCCAGGTTGAACAGGCCACGGTTGAGGCCGGTGATGTTGACGCTGTCCAGGTTGAACGCCGCGCTATCATTGCCGCTGCCTTCACCTTCGCCGTCGCCAATGTCACCCAGCGACAGCAGAGCGTTGTCGGCCACCAGGTTGATGCGTTCCAGCGATCCGGCTTCAGCAATCACGGTGTTGCCGGTGTCAGATTCACCGTCAATGCCGGCTTCGTCATCGGTGATGCGAATGTTGCCGTTGACCGCAAAGATGTTCAGCTCTTCCAGCGCCGCCGCCTGGGTGATGCCCACGCCGCCTTCACCTTCGTTGTCGCCGGTGATCAGCAGGTCGCCGTCGTTGTCGATGTCGTCGTCGTCTTCAGAGTCGGTGCTGACGGTCAGAACGGTGGTCTCACCGTCGTCCAGCGCAATCGAACCGTCAATCACGACTTCGCCCTGGCCGTTCACGGCCACGGTGAGGTTCTGCACGTCGTTGACTTCCACGTCACCGGTGATGCTGATGTCCGGATCTTCGTTGGATTCGGTCACCAGACTGATGGTGGTGGTGGCGTTGGAGCCGCTGACAAAATCAAAGGTGGCACCCAGGCCGCCGTTGAGAATGTCTTCAACGATTTCAATGTTGGCGCCGTCGGTGATGTCGTTGACGTTGACGTAGCCAGCCGATTCACGAATGCGATAAATCTGTCCGTCCGGGCTGTTGGTGACCAGGCTGGCGTCAAAGTTGCCGTTCTGACCTTCCAGGAAGGACAGGGAGATCACTTCGGTGTTGCTGATGACCGGCTCCACGTCGACGTTGGCCACGTCAGCATGGAAGATGTCCAGACCGGCGCCGCCGTCAAACACGTCCGGCGGGGTACCCTTGAGTTCCAGGGTGGTGCCGAAGATGCCGATGTCATCGCCACTGCCAAACAGGACGGTGACCGCGTCCTTGCCAGGGTTGGCAAAGGTCAGGCTGTTGTCGCCGGTGGCCGCGCTCAGATCGTAGGTGGTGCTGGCAAAGGTGGTGATGTCCACGTTTGCACCGCCGGTGACATTGACCTGATCCAGGTCGCCGCCGTTGTCCACCAGATCAAACGTGGAGTCGCCGTTGGCTTCAATGCCCACGGTCTCGATGCTGTTGCCCAGCGCCAGGGTGCCCGTAAAGGCATCCACGCCGGTATCAACGGCGTTGTCACCGTCGGAGTTGCGCACCGACAGGGTGATGGTTTGATCACCGGTGAGGTTGACGCGGGTGCTGTCGTTGACCAGCGCGTTGACGTTGAGGTCGGCGCTGTTGTCACCCTGGTCGACCACGTTGATGGTGGTGGTGCCGTTGACGTTGTCCAGGTTGAGGTTGTTGGCCACGCCGCCGATGGATTCGACGTTGATGGTTTCAACGCTAGTGATGGTGGGCTTTTCATCCTCACCACCGCTCATGACGACGTTGAGGACGTCGTTGCCGTCACCGCCGTCCAGCTGGTCCTGATCGTTGAGGTCGCCCACGGAGGCGTTGAAGGTGTCGTCGCCGCCTTGCAGGTCCACGTTGTCCGGCTGGATGTTGTCGGTCAGCTGGAAGGTGTCGGCGCCGGCGCTGCCCGGATCGTTCGGGTCTTCTTCGCCCGGGATGCCCGACACGTTGGTGACGGTCACGGTCACGCCCTGGGTGGTGGTCAGCTCGCCATCATTGGCTTCAATGGTGACTTCGTAGACGTTGTCGCCGTTGGCGGACGCCGGAGTTTCATGGTCCGGCGCGGTGTTGAACACCAGCGCGCCGTTGACCAGCGAGAACAGGGCCGCATCAGCACCGCTCAGGGTGGTGGTGACGGGATCGCCTTCGGGGTCCGCCACGGTGACGCCGGACACGACGGTGTTGCCCTCAGCAATGCTGGGGGTCGAACCTTGCTCAACGGTGATCACCGGGGCGTTGTTGACGTTGGGATCGGGGTCGTTGATGTTGCCGTCGCCATCATTGTCAATGACGATGGTTTCGTTGTTGCTGTCATCGTCAGACGCCGCCGCAATGGCCACGCCGCCAACCACGGCCGCGCCACCAATCAGCCACGGGGCCGCGCCCCAGCCAGCCGGTCCGGCTGCTTCGGCGCCCAGCAGGCTGTAAGACGCAGTCGCATAGTCCGCCGCCGCAACACCGGCCGCAGCCACTTCGGCTTCCGCGCCTTCCACAAAGGCTTCTTCAGCAACGTCTTCGGCCACCACTTCTTCAGCAGCAACTTCTTCCGCCGCAACCTCTTCAGCGGCCGCCGCGTCTTCCGCGACTTCAGCCAGCTTCTTCTTCAGAAGTTCGTCAAGACCGGTCGCCTCGACGCCTTCCACCACAACACCGCGTCCACTTACTTCCTTTGCCATTTTGATCCCCTTAGGATTTAACAATTCCGACTGGATACTGCCAGTACCAGCTCAGCATACTACCAAATCAGGCTGAGCCGAACTACTCCGGACTCGCACCCGCACCAAAAATCTATCAAACAGTTTCAAGCATTACAAGCACATTCGCGTGAAAGCTACAGTGATTTGGAAAAATTATTTGTGAACCAGTTCACATTAGACACCCCGAGGATGCACCGTTTTCCCGTTCTGCCTTCGCCACGCCCGCACTGAAGGCGCGGCAGTATAAGGCAGTAGCGCGCGGCTGCAAATGCCCGTTTGCCAAATTTTCTCCAGCTTACCTCATCTCGATGACACAATAACGATATGCGCGGACCAGTGATCAGCTAGCGCTCCACCAGCGCTTCGCTGCCCACCCGTCGCAAAGGTTTAAGCAGATATTGTGCCACCGTGCGCTCGCCGGTGATGATTTCAGCCGTGGCGACCATGCCCGGAATCACTTCGATGGGCTTTTTCTGATCTTCCGGCATCTCATCGATCTGGATGTGCACGCGGTAGGTGGGTTCCTCATCGCGTGTGGCTTCCGGGTCGACAAAGGTGTCGGGGCTGATGTATGTCACGTGGCCCTTCATGGAGCCGTAGACGGTGTAGTCGTAGGCGTCCAGCTTGACATTGGCCTTGAGCCCCAGCCGCACGAAGGCGACATCCTTTGACACCACCTTGACCTCGATGATCATTGGGTCGTCCGACGGCACAATTTGCAGCAGCTCGTCGCCAGCGCGCAGGACGCCGCCGATGGTGGTGATGCGCACGTTCTTGACGACCCCAGACATGGGAGCGTGAATCTTTGTGGCCTCCAGCGCTTCTCGACGCTGGGCGAGCTGCTGTTGGGCCTCTTCGAGGTCGCTACGGCTCGCGGCGAGCTCGGTTTGCGCTTCCTGGCGCCCGGCGTTTCTGGTGTTGTCCCGCTGACCACGCAATTCGTTGACCTGACGGCGCGCCTGCAACACTTCGGTGAGCGCTGCGTCACCCGTCTGCTGCAACCGTTCCAGGGATCGCAATTCCTCCTGGGCAAGGGCCAGCGAGCGCTCGATTGCGGAAATTTCTTCTTGCATGCGTTCCGCGCGACGCCAGTGCAGGCGCTGCTGGGATTTGACGATGTCAGGATATTTGCGCACATCCGCCGAAAACTTCAACGTGGTCCGGTTGAGCTCGGCTTCCAGCCGCTGAATGTTGGCCTTCAACCCGATGACCCGCGCGACGATCTCATCGTTGCTGGCCTGGAATCGCACCGGATCCAGCTCGGCGATCAGATCACCTTGCGACACCGTGTCACCTTCTCTGACGTGCAATTTCTTCAGCACCCCGCCATCAACGGACTGCACGACCTGCGAGCGGCTGGAGACGATCACCTTGCCCGGGGCGCGAATCTGCTCGTCGAGCACCGCCCAGTTGGCCCAGGCCACAGCGGTGGTGATAAGCAGGACAATGACCAGAATCTGCTTGCTTGCAGCGCCAATCCGCAAGGCGTCAGTCCGCGCGAACAGTCGCTGCGTGAGGATATCGTCGTCGCTCACGTTCGCGCTCCATCGGCGACGCCGGTATTGACCGATACACCCGGGTCCGCCCCAGAAGCGCCTGCGCCGGTCGCCGGGCGCGGCTTCTGCATCGCGCGAACCTTGGAGGCCGGCGCATCCAGCTTCACCAGGCCGTCCTCGATCACTAGCACGCGATCCGCCAGACTGATCCAGTTGGGTCGGTGCGTGGTGAAAATCAGGGTGCGATCCTTGGGCAGTGACCGAACCAGGTTCATCAGGCGCTCTTCCGCCTCACTGTCGAGGCTGGCAGAGGGCTCATCCAGAATCCAGATACGCGGATTCTGCAGCAGCAGACGCGTCAGGCCGACGAGCTGCCGCTGACCACCGGACAGCCCAAAGCCACCCTCACGGATCGGCAACTGCAAACCCAGCGGATGCTTCTTGACCGCAGCCGCAAGGCCGCTGGCCTCCAGCGCCTTCATGATGCGGCCCTCGTCCGGCCGGCTCAGGCCCATGGTGAGGTTGTCGTCCAGGGTGCCGGAAAACAGCCGCACGTCCTGCGGCAGGTAGCCGATGACTTCGCGAAGCCAGCTCATGCGGCACATCTGCATGTCCAGACCGGCGATTCTCACCTCACCACCAGACGGGGTCGCAAGTCCGGCCAACAGCTTGACCAGCGTGGTCTTGCCACCACCGTTGCGCCCCAGGATGGCAATCCGTTCGCCAGCCTTGATCTCGAGATTGGGCACGACCAATTGGGCGACCTTGGCGCCCTCATAGGCGTATTTCAGTTCTTTGATGCTCAGGTCCAGCGGTGCGGCATGGGTGTTGGCCTGCCGCTGCGGACTTTCATCGCTGGGCACGCTCAACAATTGATTGAGAACGTCCAGCGCGTAGCGCGCGTTATGCCATTGCAACAGCAACTGGGTGATATTGGAGATGGTCGCCAGCGTCCGTCCGGACAGAATCGAGCAGGCAATCAGCCCGCCGGTGGTCAGATTCCCGGCCTCGATCACGTGTACGCCAACAATCAGGACGCCGACAAAGGACAATTGCTGCATCAATTGCGTGGCAAACTGGGCGTAGGATGAGACGGTCTTGAGCGACTCGCCACGCGCGCCACATACACGCGTGCTGCGCAACCACTGATTGCCGAAATTCGGCTCGCCTCCCTGGCTCTTGATCGTCTCCGAGCCGGCGACTGCCTCGAACAGTACGCCCTGGCGCTTGATGATCTCTTCGTTGTTGTCGCGCTGCAGCCGGGAAATGGGTTTGTAGACGATCAGGCCGGTGAGAATGGTGAGCGGCACGAAGGCCATCAGGACATAGGCCACCGGACCGCCGATCATGTAGATGACGACGATGAACAGGACAATGAAGGGCATGTCCGCCAAGGCGAACAGCGTGGACGAGGTGAAGAAGGCCTTGATCGATTCGTAATCGCGAATCTGGGCAACCAGCGAACCGACGCGAGAGGGCCTTCGGTCGAGCTTGAGCGCCATCACTTTCTCGAAAATGTACAGCGACAATGCTTCGTCGAGCCGCCGCGCCGAGCCTTCGAGCAACTTGAGGCGAATGACCTTGAACAGCAGGTCAAACAGGTAGGCAACGGCGACGCCGCTGGCCAGCACGAACAGCGTGGCGTAAGCGAAATTGGGAATGACGCGGTCGTATACCTGCATGGCGAAAATAGCCGCGACGATCGCAATCATGTTGATGAAGACGGTGACGATGCCAACGCGCCGGAACAGCGGCATGTGATTCTTCATCGCCGCGAAAATGGCCGCGCTCGCTGGGCCGCGCTTTTTCTCCGGCAACACCCGGCCTTCGTCGGCGACGCCCCGTGAGATGGGCACCCACAGGTCACGCGGCAGCCGACTCTGGTCCTCCGGTGCGCGCCCGAACCACTCTACTTCGGCGGGCCGATCATCCGTTGCCAACTTCTTGACAACGCCGATTGCGCCGTCTGCCATCACCCATGCCGGCAGCTCCGAAGGCTGCGCCATCGATAGCGGCATGGCATCCAGGGTGTGGCCGTCAAACAGCCACCGCCATGCAGCAGCCAGCCTTTCCGGCTCCGAGGGCGCCTTGACATCTCGCCACGCCTGTTCAGCCTCGATCCTGGAGGCATGCAATCCGCGGCGAACCGCCATATCGCAAATCGCTTTGACGGCAACATCCTCGCCAAAAGCGATGTCCTTCGCGTTAGTTCCAATCATTCAAACCACTCAGCGGGCCGAATAGGCCTCGATATTGGGCGCGGCGTCACTCAACCTGCGCCAGTACAGTGCCTGCAGCCCCAGCCGACCGTTGGACTCCCACAAGTTGCGTCGAACGGATACCGATTGCAGCACTGTTTCATTGTACTCACGAAGCGTGTTGAGCACTTCCAGCCAGGTCTTTCGTCCGACGTCGAACTGGCGCAAGAAGCTCTCGACCAGCAGCCGGGAGGAGCGAACGGCGTCATCCTGCACCGTTTGCTGGATCAAAGCGACCGCGCGCTCGGCCCGCGCCGTGCGAATCTGCGCCTCGACATCGCGAGCCGCCGCCTCGAAACTTGCTTTTGCCGAGTTTGCCCGTTCAGCTTCCGCCTGGTATTGGCGATAGCCACGCAGGCCACTGTCGGTCTGGTAGTTGAACGTCAGCAATGCGGTATCGTCGTTCCCCGAATCGGTGGAAAAATCCTCCAGGGCCTTGCGATATTCGGCATTCAACTGCGGCCAGATCTGTGCCTTGCTCGCGCGCGCGGTCGCTTCCTGTCGCTTGACCTCGGCCAGCGCCAGTTGCCGCGCCGGGTGTGCCTCGATGCCAACGGTGCCGGCGCCGACCGCCTCGTCCTTGGTGAGAAGATGGCGATCAGCCGGCCATGCGACTTCGCCCGGCGGCGTGTTCAACAATGTCGCCAGTTGCGCACGCGCTGACTCCAGCACTGCTCGATTCGCTTCGCGACCCGCTCTGGCCTGACTCAAACGGGTCCTCACCGTTTCTACATCCGCACGCGGCGCCACGCCCTCATCCGCCCTTCGCTGAATGATTCCCAGCAGACGTTCAAGCTCCAGAACGTAATCGTTCCACTGTTTGCCGAGTTCTTCGGCCGCAACCAGGTTGAAGTACGCCTCGTTGGTGCGCAAGCCGAGATCCAGGCGAATCTGATTCAGCTGGGCCTGCGCCGCCATTTGCCCTGCTTTTGCCGTGTCGACTTGCGCGCTCGTCAAGCCCCCGTTCCAAAGCGGTTGAACGATTCGCACCAGGCCAGAGCTGTCGCCGTCTTCATTTTGTTCCTGCTGAACAGCGACGAAGGGGAAGTAACCGGTTCGGCTCCCTGATACTTCGTAGCCGCTGGCGCGCAAACCCAGCTCTGCTTGCCTGACCTGTGGATTGCCCTTCCATACGATCGCCAGTGCCTCGCTGTAGCTCAGTGATTCCTGACGCTTTTCATCAATGATCAGCTCCACCAGCGCATCCTGGCCCTCGTCAGGGTCGGCTGCGGATGCGTCAGTCGCCAGCGGCTCCGAGTCTTCGGCCGCGTCAGCGTTTTCGCCTTCCTCCGGCACGTATGCCGCATCTTCGGGCCTGGTCTGCGCCTCATCGGCGGCGGCAAGGCCGTTGACGCCACCCAGCCAGGCGCATGCGGCAAACAGCGTCATGCGAATTAGCGACGTCCATGGCAACCCGCCCTGCTGGTGGCGCTGCGCTGCTTTCGGGCGAATCATCAGTGACTGTCTCCTGGAAGGTGTGAATCGTCTGCCTGCAAACTTGCAGGCGCCGCAATCCGGGAACGATGGGGGCGCCTGCGTGAAGATCAAGCGGCGAGCCCGGCCTGGCGCGGCGCCAGCCCCCGTGGCCAACGTCTCGACACCAGAGCGAGCGGCTTCATGGGCGCGAGTATACGGAACTCGAATGTATTTTTGCATACATTTCGTCACAAGTTCGCCACAAAAACAAAGGCCCGGACCTTTCGGTCCGGGCCTCAGCGCTTCAACGCTTCGAATCTTTCCAGGCGGAAAGACTACTCCGCGATTTTCAGTTCAACACGACGATTCTTCGCACGACCCTCGTCGGTGTCGTTGCTGGCTTGCGGGCGGCTTTCACCATAGGCCTGCACACTCAGACGCGAAGCCTCGAGCCCCTTGGACACCAGGTACTTGCGAACCGTGTTGGCACGGCGCTCAGACAAACCGAGGTTATATCCATCGGTCCCCGTGGAGTCCGCGTGCCCTTCCAGGCGAATCCGAATCTGGGGGTTCTTGGCCAAGCCCGCGCTTGCCTTGTCCAGGGTCTTCACAGCCTGCGCCGTCAGCTTGTCGGAGTCGTAGGCAAAGTAAACGTTGTTCAGAACCAGGGACTGACCTGCAATGGCGCAGCCGTTCTCATCAACCTTCACGCCCTTGGGCGTACCGGGGCATTTGTCGAGATAGTCCGGAACACCGTCACCATCCTCATCCAGCGGACAACCGCTGGCATCCACAGCCACGCCTTCGGGCGTTCCCGGACATTGGTCACGATCATCCGGGACACCGTCGCCATCGGAGTCGACGACCTCGACGGAGCCGTCATCCGGCGGGAACAGGGGCTCGCCGAACGGAATCACCAGACCCAGTCGAATCACACCCTCATCAGGATCATCGAAACCCAGCTTGCTATTGAGGTTCACGTGCCGGTAACGCGCATCCAAACGCAGTGCGAGATCCTTACCGCCCGCCTTGAAGTACTTGAACAAGCCAGCGCCAACGGTACCGAAGGGATCGGTGCTGTCGGCATCACCCGGGTCAAGCTCATTGGTGACGACGCCAACCGAGCCACCGATATATGGCACCCAGCCGCCACCGGCCGGATAGGTCAACAGGCCGCCGATCTCGCCACCGGACTCTTCCCAATCCGGGCCGCCCTGATCGCCGTCCATGCTGCCGAAAAAGCCGTTGAACTCAAGCCCCATGTACTGGTTGATCGGCACACCAATACCAAAAAAGCCACCCACGCCATCATCGGCGAAGCGGTTGTTGTCATCGGTCATGACAAATTGAGGCCCCAACTGGACGTACGGACGCAGGGTGCGGATATCCGCCTCCGCTGATGCAGTACTGACCAATGCGGCCCCCAGAACGATCCCAAACAGTGTTTTCCCCAACATGAGATGCCTCGTTATTAATTCGCGGTGCGCAAAGAATACACGAAATCAGCACGATCCATCACCATCAAGGCGATTTTCTGGACGGCCTGTGTGCGTTTTCTGCCAGAAATAGACCAATTGTGCAAACAGACATTCGGGCAATTGAGTACCGCTGGCGGAGCGGCGTGCTTTCTTGCCCAAAAATCGATCCCGCAGGCGCTCAGTGGCGCGCTCGCCGCAACAGGCACGGGTCGGTTTATGCCTGCTCGAGCTCAGTAGCCGCTTCCTGCCTTGCTTCAATGGGAAGGCACAGCAAGTTGAACGCATGTCGATACGGCTGATACCGCAGCCTACCCTTCAGGTAGTTCAGCAAGTTCTGTTCTCGATCAGGCTGATCGTTCTCCACATACAGCACGGGCCTGTTGGATTCGATGGTCTCGAACGCCCCCTGAAGCGCGGAAAGCTCGCTCCCCTGAACATCCAGTTTGATCAAATCGCATCGTTGGAGCTTGAGGCCATCCAAAGTCTCGGCCCTTACCCGCTCCTGGCCAGGCGCTCGCAACCCGAACCCGTACGCTCCGTAATTGTTCGGGGTCACATAGTCCGGGACCGGGAAATCCACGTCCTTGCTGGAATCTGACAACGCCGCACGATAGCAGGTCACATTCGTCAATCCATTCAGCGCTACGTTACCGTTGAGCAGTTGGTGAACCACCCGCTGTGGTTCGAACGCATGGACGTGTCCCGCCGGGCCGACCGACCTGGCAAAGAACAGAGTGTGGTTGCCAACATACGCGCCCCCGTCCACCGCCACCGCGCCAGAGGTCAAGAACCTTGACAGCAGATCAAGCTGAAATTGGCACCACACACCCTTTTGCTCAATCTCCCTGCAAACTCGGGTATCGTTTTTCAACAGAATCATGGGGCCGTAGCGTGCCTGCAGCAAGTGCGTCGTTTTGTTATGCGCGGCCGAGTACACCTGCTGCCAGGTGTCGCGCGGCAGGTTGTCAAACCTCGAAAGCTTTTCTCCACGAGAACGACCAAGATCATTCCCCACTGCCCACTCACGCGACTCCGGCAATGTACCCGTAAGGGATTTTCTGATTTCATCGCGATGCCGTGCCTCAGGCTCGCCATAGAAAAATGAGACCAGCACGAACCTGGACCCGACCGTCACCGGCGTCACCTGGTGAACCAGGGCGCAGGGAAACACGATGGCGTGATCTGCGCCCAGCGCGTACCCGGCATCAGAATATTCCGGAAACCGAAGCTCCCCGCCTTCGTATTTGTCGCTGAGGACAAGCGTCATCGCGAATCGGCGATAACTCACTGCAAATTCGTAGTTATCCCGGTGCATCGAAAAGAAACCGGCATCATCGGCCGAGTAACAGCCGACCTTGTAGTCTTCGCGCCGGGTGACGTTGAGACCAAATATTTTTTCGATCTCCGGAAACAATGTCCGGCTCAAGCGCTCATCCAATCGCGCATGGAGCTCGGGAGCCTTGATAAAACAATCGGTTCGAACCTTGGAGGACATTCGAACGCCGGCTTTTTCTCCGGCGCCCACGCCTCCCTGATGGCGTTCGTTGGCTGCCCAATACTCGATCAGCTCATGACAGAGCGCTTCACCGAGCACATCCTTGACGACGAGCACCGGAGCATGCATTCCGATTGGTGGCGGGACTGAGCGTGCGACTTGCGCCTCTTGCGCCGCCCGCATCCTTCTTATCAGCTGGCCTGGCGTGGCCCCTGCGAAGTAGCCGCGCACTTGGAGTGCCGGACTGAGGGCGATGCCGTTGACCTGATCCGTCGATCCACCGATCTGTCGGATCAGGCGCCCCTGGGGGTCCGCCCACAACCGATGCTTGGTGCCGATCTTGCGTCTCAGCCTGGCTGCCAGAGCAACCGAACATGGCACGACAAAGACATGATAGAGCTCAAGTGGAGCGGAAAGGCGATTGCTCTCGTCCAGTTTCGAGAAGAAGTCGGTCAGCAGATCTTCGCTGGCGGGAAGGAAATAAAGCTGCGTCGGTTTTCCGCCGTAGAGGTGGAGATACCGCTGCCGATCCGTGTCATCTCTCAGTTCGAATAGTGGCAGAAAGCTGCCGACTTCGGTGTATTTTCCACCCGATGAATGAACTTTCGAATCACGCTTGACGCTCTTGCGTCTTGGTGCCGGCGTCATCAATTGGTTGACAGACACCGGATCCGGCGCTTCGGGGCCGTCGAGCTCAGGGATATAGACACGGTCAAGCCATCTGGAAATATCGCCGACAAATCCGCACCGCAATGCCTTGTGTTCGTCGACCTTCAGGTTTCGATAATCAACGCCACAGTATTCGATATATTCATCCAGCGTCCTGCGCGTCCCGAGTCCATATTTCCGAAGATCAATCAATACTTCCGAGTCGCGCGTTTCCCGGTGCCCCATCAGGTGATGAAACCTCAGCAAGCCGATTTTGTTGAGAATGGCCTTTGCCTTGTCCTCGCCAAACAATGGCCTGCGACCCTCGGCCCTTGATGATTCTGGGTCGCGATAGTAGTGGTAGATCAGCTGCCTGTCCGGGCTGAACATGTCCCACCCGCTTGTGAAATAGCGAGCGGCCAAACTAGCCTCCTCCTGATTGAACGCCATATAGGGGTCGTAGGGAACCTCCCGGATGACCGATGAGGAGGAGAACATGTAACCCGCCGCGATGAAGGCCGCGCTCAAGGGCCGGTCCGGAACTCGATTCAGCATCATGCCCCTAAATCTCATCTCGCCCCAGCGGTTGAAAAACTGCGCGCGTCGAACCGTCGGCAGCGGATTCGGGGAAAGTTCGTTCGGAGGCGTGTAGGCGGCGGGCGAACTCGAAAGGATGGATCGATCGGAATCGCAGCTCTTGAGCTGCTCGATCATCAGCTCATCCCACCCGGGGACAAAGCGCATATGGCTATCAATCTGCAGCGTGTACTCTTCTCCGGCGAACAAGCGTTGCGCATGATGGCGGGCCCAGCAAACCCCGAGACTGCTCTTGGCGTGATATCGCTTGATGCGAACCTGGTCCGGCCGGGTAACTTGCTGGAAACACCTTTGATCCTCGTTCGGAACAAACTGCCAGCAGATACCCACCGAAATTCGATCCGGGTCCGCCGCTTTCTCGAACAAGTCCTTCACGGTCCATTGGCATTCGGGGTCACGATAACTCGCGATCTGAACGAAAATTCTGCGATTGCCGCCGACAGTCACTCGAGTCAGTTCCGATATTGCGCAGCACGCTGCAAGCTGCGCTTGAGTGGTGAGGATTGGCCTGCGAAGTACATCCCCAGTCGCGCCGCGTTGCGAACAACGCCGTGGTCGGATGCAAATGTACGGCCGAGCAAATCGGTGACGGCAGCCATTTCCAGGTTGGCTGCCCGTCGAGTTCGCTCGAACCGGGACAATGTGCGAACCGCCCACCATTGCCGCATCATGCTGCGCGCCAGAGCGACTTGATTGATCAGACACTGAGCATCGGCCAGCCCCAGATTCAAGCCCTGCCCGGCCAGCGGATGCACCACGTGTGCGCTGTCGCCAATCAGGGCGAAGCGGTCGGTGACGTAGCGCGGCGCGTGTTGCAGACGCAAGGCAAAGCTGAGCCGCCGGGTCGGACTCGACAGTTCGCCGAGCTGATCCTGAATCGCCACGCGCAGCCGCAGCAGGAAAGCCTGGTCACTCAAGGCCTTGATGCCTTGCGCTTCGGCATCGGGCAGCGACCAGACGATGGATCGACGACCATCCGCCAGCGGCAGAAAGGCCAGCACTGAGCCATCGACAAACCGTTGCAGTGCCTTGCCGTCGTGCGGTTGTTGCGTATGCAGATGGCAAACCACCGCCGTCTGGCCGTATTCCCAGCCCACCACATCCAGACCGGCCATTTCACGCAGGCTGGCATCCCCGCCCTGGGCGCAAACGATCAGCTCGGCGTTAACCGTTTGATGATCGCTCAGCTTCAGGCTTGCGCCTTCGTCGGACAAGGACAGCGCCTCCACGCTGTGGCCGAACCGCTGCTCGACGCCGTTCAGGTGCCGCGACAAGGCATGCACCAGCAGGCGATGCTCGACAATCCAGTTCAGCGGCGATTGGTCAAGCGCATCAGAAGTAAAGTTCAGGCCCTGCGCAGGATTGCGGCTCCACACCTGCATGGCGTGACAGGCGCAGGCGCGGGTGGCGGCAATCTCATCCCAGACCTTCAGCGTTTGCAGAAACCGGGCAGCCGACGGTGCGATGGCGTACACGCGCGGGTCGTAGGCGTTGGCATCGTAGCCCGGCAACGCCTTGGCGCGCTCGATCAGGCAAACGCTGAAGCCGGCTTCACGCAGACCAACGGCCGCCGCCAGGCCGACAACCCCGGCGCCGACGACCGCAACATCGAATGCATCACTCATGGGGGGCGTCAGTCGGCAGTGGCGGTGATTCCGTCCATCCCCAGATTCTGCCGCAGAACCGCATCGCGCAGGGGCGAATCCAGGTCCAGCGCCAACAATCCGAGATGACGCAGCCCGCGCAGCCCGGGAATGCGGTTGGAAAACAGCCCCACCAGCTGATCGGTGAATCCTGCAACGCGCTGGCGGTCTGGCTGCCGTACCTGGCGGTATTGCTCGACAACCGCAGGCGCGCCGGGATCATCGGCGCCGCAGATGACCCGGGCCAATGCGGCGGCGTCGCGCAATCCCAGATTGAACCCCTGCGCGGCCACCGGATGCAGGCTTTGCGCGGCGTTGCCGGCAAGCGCCACCCGCGGCGCGGTGATGGACTCGGCCACCAGCCGATGCAGCGGAAACCCCTGTCGGCGACCGAGCCGTTGGAATCGACCCAGCCGCTCGCCGAACTGGCGCTGAGATTCAGCCAGAAAATCGGCATCCGACAACGCCAGACAGCGTGCAGAATCCGAACTCGGCACCGTCCAGATCAGCGAACAGGCGCCGGCAGGCGCCGCGCTGGGCTTGGGCACCAATGCCAGCGGGCCGGTGGGCAGAAAACGCTCGTAGGCAAGCCCTTGATGGGCGCGCGCGGTTTCCACGGCGGTGACGACCGCAGTTTGCCGGTAGTCGCGCGTTTGCGTTGGCACACCCAACAAGGCGCGCACCCTGGAATTGGCGCCGTCGGCGGCAACCACCAGCTTGGCCTTGATCTGCCGTACATCGCCGCCATCGCATTGCAGCCTCAGCGTGATGCAGTCCGAGCCCAGATCCAGCTGCACCAGTTGCGCCGGGCAAATCAGCGCAATCCCTTGATTCTGACTCGCCTGCTTCCACAGCAGATGATTGATGGCGCGCATCGGCGTGTTGTAACCCAGCGCCGGCAAATTCAGCTCGCGCGCGTCAAAGCGGGTCTGACCAAAGCGACCACGTTCTGAAATGTGGGTGGAAAGCAGCGGCTCCGCGTCGCCCTGCAAATCCGCCCAAAGCCCCATTCGTTCAAAGATGATTCTCGACGCCGCATTCAAGGCAATACAGCGCTCATCCCATTGCGCATCGCCAAACCCCGGCGCACGCGCTTCCACCAAGGCCACCTGACGCCCTTGCGCAGCCAGCATCAGCGCCAGACTGCTTCCAACCAGGCCACCACCGACGATGGCAATGTCTGCTTCGGCGGGCACGTCCATGATCATTTCGTGGCTAACCGGCGCCAGCCATCAGCCGCTCGACATCGGACGGCGTTTTCGGCACCGCACCGGTCAACACTTCGCAGCTCTTGGCGGTGATCAGCACATCGTCCTCGATCCGCACACCAATGCCGCGAAAGCGGGCCGGCACGCCCTTGCTATCGGGTGCAATGTACAAGCCCGGTTCCACGGTCATCACCATACCCGGTTCAAAGGCACGCGGCTTGCCATCGGTGCGATAGCTCCCCACGTCGTGCACGTCCATACCCAGCCAATGGCCGGTGCCGTGCATGAAAAACTGGCGCTGCTCGCCCCTGGCCATCAGCTCTTTCGGATCACCCCGCAGCAGTTTCAAGTCCACCATGCCCTGCGTCAGCACCTTGCTGGCGACGTCGTGCGGCGTGGCGGATGAAACGCCCGGTCGCATTGCTTCGATGGCGGCGAGCTGTGCTTCGAGCACAATCTCGTAAACCGCTTGCTGCGCCGCGCTGAATCTGCCGTTGACGGGAAAGGTGCGGGTGATGTCCGCCGTGTAACCGCGATACTCGCCGCCGGCGTCGATGAGCAGCAAATCACCGTCGCGCAACGGCGCACTGTTTTCCACGTAGTGCAGGATGCAGGCGTTTTCACCGCCGGCGACGATGGAGCCGTACCCCGGTTGCATGTCGGCGGCTTCAAACTCGGAATGGATCTCTGCGGCAATCTGCCATTCCTGCTTGCCAGGCTGGGTGGCGCGCATGGCGCGCAGATGCGCCTGAGCAGAAACCGTTGCGGCTTTTTTCAGCAAACGGATTTCCGCCGGTCGCTTGATCAGGCGCATCTCATGCAGGCTGGCGCTAAGCGAAACGATCCGGTCCGGCACGCTGGCGCCGCGCCGGGAGATTTCCCGCAAGCGTCGCAAGTTGGCCGCAATGGGCTGATCCAGATGCGGAAACTCGCCCAGTTCGTAATGCACGGCTTGGCGCCCCGCCAGCAGCTCGGCCAGCTTGCCGTCAAAATCGGAAAGCGCGAACGCCTGATCCGCGCCGTAATCGGCCACTGCCCCTTCCGGGCCGGCGCGACGCCCATCCCAGATCTCGCGCTGTTTGTCCCGTGGCCGCACGAACAGCACGAAAGCGCCGTCCTTGCGTCCGGGCGCGATGACCGCAATCGCGTCGGGTTCGCCAAAGCCGCTCAGGTACTGAAAGTCGCTGTGCTGGCGAAACCGATAGTGGGTGTCGCGCGCGCGAATCACTTCGCTGGCGGCCGGGATGATGGCGATGCCGTGGCGTCCGATGCGCTTACCGAACTGTTTTCGTCGCGCGGCAAACTCGCGTCGCTCGGCTGCGGTCAATGGCATTTAGTGAACCTGTCGCGGCTTTGGTTCGGCACCCGAACCACGCGGATGAAACTCCATGAACAGCAGCTGCGCACCCACCCGAACGTATTCGATCAGCTCCGCCAGCGCCGTTTCCTCCATCTCGTCGTCGGCGCCGATGGCGCTGCCGGCCTGGGTGAACTTGCCCAGATCCTGAATCAGCTCGCGCGCCTCGTCCGAGCTCTTTTCCAGATCCAGGCTGTGCTGACTCGCCAGGCCGAACAGAAAGCCGCCGCACCAGGACGCCAGCGCCTGCGCCCGATCCGCCAGTGACCAATCATCGTCCGGCAACATGGGCGCGAAATCCATGTTCGGCGACAACAAACTCGCGCGGCTGGATTCGCGCAGCCGATCAAATACATCCTCGGCCTCGGCATCCACCTGGATGTCCTGCGCATCGGCGTCCAGCAGGGCGCGCAGCGACAAGTCATCGCCCGGCGTGACGCACAAACAACCGCACAGGACGCCATGGAATCCGGCGGCGGAATCCGAATGACCCAGTCGCCGCAACAGATCGCTCAATTCAGAGTAAGACACGCTTTTCCACATGCGGTCGATTATACGGTGAGGTCGAGTCATTCCGGCCAAGACGCAACGGCATAATGGCGTTAGCATTCATTCATGAGTCCCACAGTATTTCGTGAGGGTCCGTTTCGCTTTTACTTCTTCTCAAGAGAAGAACCACGTCCTCACGTTCATGTCCAATGCGCGGGCGGGGAAGCGAAATTCTGATTGCAGCCAAACGTGGAGCTGGCAACAAATAGCGGCATCTCTCGCCAACAATTGAAATTGGCTAGGGCGTGTTAACAATTAGTTCATCGCGGCGGCCGAGTCCGTTTGGGCTCAGCGCAAGGAAAGAGGAGCGAGGTGTACTTGATGTACATGAGAGACGATAGACGCAGCGATGGGCCCAAACGGGCCGGCCCCTTCGGGTTGCTGCCTGTTTTTCCGCCATTCGGCGTTGCTCTTTCCTTATTTGCAATGAGCAAACCGCGTCATTCGCGCCTTGCCTGGCTGAAAAACAGGCAGCAACGACACGACGAACTAATTGTTAAAACGCCCTAAAGGTCTGGTTGAAAAACATGAACAGCAAATCCGCCGCGCTTGGAACACCCACTTCGGGAGTTGAGGTCACCAATGTGTCGGTTCACGGCTTTTGGATGCTGCTGAATGATGTTGAGAAATTTCTGCCATTCGCCATGTTTCCATGGTTCAAGCAAGCCAGCATCGCGCAGCTTTGTAACGTGGAGTGGCCCAGTCAGAATCATCTGTACTGGCCTGATTTGGACATCGACATCTCGGTCGAGTCCATCGACCATCCAGAGCGCTTTCCCTTGCTCAGCCAAACGGCGGTGAATGCTGACAGCAGAGTTTCAAGCCCGCCATCCAAATGAACTCCCGCGATTTCGTTACCGCGCTTCGTTCCGCCGCGCCCTATGTCCATCGGCATCGGGGCGCGGTGTGCGTGGTGGCGTTTGGCGGCGAGATCGCACAGCGCGAGGATTTCAACGCGCTGATTTACGACCTTGCCCTGTTGCATAGCCTGGGTATGCAACTGGTGCTGGTGCACGGCGCGCGTCCGCAGATTGAATCGCAAATGGCGGCTGCGGGTCTTGCGCCGCAATATGCCGGCGAATATCGCATCACCGATGCCGCCGCGCTGGAATGCAGCAAACAGGCCGCCGGCGCCTTGCGGCTGGAAATCGAAGCCAGGCTTTCCACTTCGCTCGCCAACACGCCCATGAGCGGTGCGCGCATTCAGGTGGCCGGCGGCAACTGGATTACCGCGCGCCCTGTCGGGGTACGCGACGGTGTTGACTATCAGCACACCGGCGAGGTACGCAGCGTGGATGCGGACAGCATTCGAAAAGCACTGGGTGATGAGCGCATCGCGCTGATTTCGCCCTTGGCCTATGCCAGAACCGGCGAGATTTTCAATTTGCGCGCGTCCGAGCTGGCGACCGCCGTCGCCATCGCCCTGGACGCGGACAAGCTGATTTTCGTCAGCGCCTCGAATCCGCGTGAATGGCATCTGGCGCAGGACGCCGGCGATGCCGGGCAGCTTTCGACGCAAGCGGCTCAAACGCTGCTGGCGAAAAAGACCACGCTTGACACGCAGGATCGGCGTTATCTGCGTGCGGCGCTGGCGGCCGTCAACGGCGGCGTGCGACGTGTGCACCTGGTGGCGGCGCAAACCCAGGGGGTTCTGTTGCGGGAGCTGTTCACCCGCGACGGTCGCGGCCTGATGATTTACGCCGACGCGCATTACGAGGCGGTGCATCAGGCCGGCATCGAAGACGTCGGCGGCATTCTGGCCCTGATCGAGCCGCTGGAACAAAGCGGCGTACTGGTGCCGCGCTCGCGCGAGCAACTGGAGCTGGAAATCGGCAATTTCGACGTGATGCTGCGCGACGGCCTGGTGATCGCCTGCTGCGCGCTGTTTCCGTTCGCGGAAAACGCCATGGCGGAACTGGCCTGCGTCGCGGTCCACCCCGACTATCGCAAATCCGGCCGCGCCGGCGCGCTGCTGCAACGCGCCGAGGCGCGCGCGCGGCAGCAGGGTCTGCGTCGATTGTTCACGCTGACCACGCACACACCACACTGGTTCATCGAACACGGCTTTGAAAAAGCCTCGCTGGACGCCTTGCCGATGGCCCGTCAAAGAATCTACAACTTCCAGCGCAATTCAACGGTACTGATCAAATCACTGTGAGCGAAAACCAGAACTGGCGTCAGCGCAGCCTCAACGCGCTGTGGCATCCCTGCACGCAGATGCGGGATCACGAAGGTGGCGCGGATGCGCAGATTCCGCTGATTCCCATCCGTCATGCCGAAGGCGTGTGGCTGGAGGACTTTGACGGCAAGCGCTATCTGGACGCGGTCAGCTCCTGGTGGACCAATATTTTCGGCCACCGCCATCCGCATATTCGTCAGGCAATCAAGGATCAGCTGGAGGAGCTGGATCACGTGATTTTCGCCGGTTTCACCCACGCGCCGGCGGTGGAGTTGGCGGAGCGGCTTTCCAGCATCGTACCGCCGGGCCTGACGCGCTGCTATCTGGCGGACAACGGCTCCACGGCGGTGGAAGTGGCGCTCAAGCTCAGCTTTCACTACTGGCGCAATCAAGGTCAGCCCGAACGCACCCGCTACATCGCACTGACCAACGGCTATCACGGCGAAACCCTGGGCGCGCTGGCGGTGGGCGATACCGGCCTGTATCGCGACACCTACGCGCCGCTGCTGATGCAGCCCATCTACGTGCAGTCACCCGACGCCTATGACCGCGCAGACGGTGACAGCTGGGAAGATCACGCACGCAAGTGTTTTACGCAGATGGAAGCGGCATTGGAACAGCACGCATCTGAGGTTTGTGCGGTGATTCTGGAACCGCTGCTGCAATGCGCCGGCGGCATGCGCATGCATCATCCGGTTTATCTGTCGCTGTTGCGCGAGGCTTGTGATCGCCACGGCGTGCATCTGATCACCGATGAAATCGCCACCGGATTTGGCCGCACCGGCACCCTGTTCGCCTGCGAACAGGCGGGCATTTCGCCCGACTTCATCTGCCTGTCCAAAGGCCTCACCGCCGGCACCCTGCCACTGGCCGCGGTGCTGACCGGCAATGAGATTTACCAAGCCTTTTATGCCGACTACCGCGACGGAAAAGCCTTTCTGCATTCGCATTCCTACACCGGCAATCCGCTGTTGTGTCGCACCGCGCTGGCGACGCTGGACGTGTTCGAGCAAGACGACTGGATGGCGCGCAATTCGAAAACCGCCGCGCTGATGGCCGAAGGCGGCAAAACGCTGGCGGCCATGCCCAACGTGGCGGAGGTGCGTCAGACCGGCATGGTGATGGCGGCGGAGATGACGCCCGGCGGTGATCGCAGGCGCAGCTATCCGGCCACCGAGCGCCGCGGGCTGCGGGTTTACCGCCATGCGCTATCGCGCGGTGTGTTGCTGCGCCCCTTGGGCAATGTGGTTTATTTCATGCCGCCTTACGTGATCACGCCGGATGAGATCGAGCTGATGATGGCGGTGGCCGCCGAAGGCATTGAGCTGGCGACGCGCGAATGACGCTGCACCGCGTCCACGTCGATCTTCCCTTGCAGCGCGGCGAAAAACTGAGCTTGCCGCCGGGCGCTTTTCGGCACCTCATCCAGGTGCTTCGGCTCAAAGCAGGCGCTTCGATCACCGTTTTCAACGGTCGAGGTGGCGAATATCAAGCGCGCATCACTGAGCTTGGCAAGCGCGAGGCGCAGATCGAAGTGCTGGAATTCGACGAGGTCTCGCGCGAATCACCGCTCGATCTGCGGCTGGTGCAAGCGGTTTCCAAAGGCGAGCGCATGGACTGGACGGTGCAGAAAGCGGCGGAGATCGGCGCCACGCAAGTGGTTCCGGTGCTAAGTCAATTCTGCAATGTGTCCATGAACGCGGCGCGCTGGGAAAAAAAGCGCACGCACTGGCAAGCGGTGATGACCGCTGCTTGCGAGCAATGCGGCCGAACGCGCATTCCGGCACTCGGCCCCATCCAGACTCTGAGCGACTGGCTGGATTCGCCCGCCGCTGGCACGCGCTTGATTCTGGACCCGGATCAGGGTCAGCCGATTGCCAATTTCGCCGGCGCGACCGCGCCCATCGACCTGCTCATTGGCCCTGAAGGCGGCTTCAGCGAAAGCGAAATCCGCACCGCGATCAACGCCGGCTGCAAGGCCGCGCGCATGGGCCCGCGACTGTTCCGGACCGAAACCGCCGGTCTGGCGGCGATGGCGGTACTTCAGGCGCTGGCTGGCGATCTGAATTGAAGCTGGCTCCCCCGGCCGCCTGCGGCGCTAAACTCTGATCGACTTTTCGAACCAGAGAGCACCGTGTCGAAATTACTGATCGCAAACGCGCGCATCGTCAACGAAGGCCAAACCGTCGAAGGTGATGTGTTGATCGCCGGCGAACGCATCGAAAAGCTCGGCAGCAGCATCCAGGCGCCGGAGAACGCCACCGTGTTCGATGCCGGCGGCAAGTTGCTGATGCCCGGCATGATTGACGACCAGGTGCACTTTCGTGAGCCGGGCACCACCTACAAGGGCGATTTCAGCACCGAATCCGCGGCGGCAGTGGCCGGCGGCATCACCTCCTTCATGGACATGCCGAACAACAAGCCCTCCATCACCACGCGCCAGCGGCTGGCGCAGAAATACGCCATGGCTGAAGGGCGCTGCCACGGCAATTACGCGTTCTATTTTGGCGGCGCCAATGACAACCTGGACGAGGTCTCCGCCTTGCAGCCGGACGAGGCTTGCGCGGTGAAGGTATTCATGGGCGCATCCACCGGCAACATGCTGGTGGACGACCCCAAGACCCTGGACGGCATTTTCCGCAGCAGCCGCTTGATGGTGGTCACCCACTGCGAAGACACCCCCATGATTCTGCGCAACGAAGAAAAAGCGCGCGAACGCTGGGGCGATGCAGTTCCGGTGACCGAACACCCGCGCATCCGCTCCGCCGAAGCCTGTTATCAGTCGACCGAACTGGCGACGGGTCTGGCCAAGAAACACGGCACCCGCCTGCACGTGTTGCACCTGACCACCGCACGCGAGCTGGGCTTCTTCCAGGCCGGCCCGTTGAAGGACAAACGCATCACGGTGGAAGCCTGCGTGCATCACCTGTTTTTCGACGAGAGCCACTACCCAACGCGTGGCAATCGCATCAAATGCAACCCGGCCATCAAGACGGCGGAAGATCGCGCCGCGCTGGTCAAGGCGGTGGCGGAGGATCGGATTGACGTGGTCGCCACCGACCATGCGCCGCACACGCTGGAAGAAAAACAGCAGCCCTACGTCAGCGCGCCTGCTGGTTTGCCATTGGTACAACACGCCCTGCTGATGGGTTTTGCCCTGGTCGATCAAGGTGAGCTGGACCTTCACACCCTGGTTCGCAAGGTCTGTCATGCCCCCGCGGATTTGTTCGGCGTGCAGGAACGCGGATACCTGCGCGAAGGCTACTTCGCGGATCTGGTGCTGGTCGACGATCAGGCACAAACCCAGGTCCGCGATGAAGACGTACTGTACAAATGCGGCTGGACGCCGCTGGCCGGTATCACGCTACCAGCGAAAATCAGCGCCACCTGGGTCAACGGGCAACTGGCATGGGACGGGGAGAAGGTGTTGCCGCAGCGGCTTGGGCAAAGGTTGCGGTTTGGCTAGGAACCCACCCCTCACCCAACCCTCTCCCCTTGAAGGGGAGAGGGCTCATTTCGGCGTTCGGGAGTCAGATAATGTTTCTAGATACTCCCCCGCTGAGGGGAGCTGCCTAATGACGCGCCACCGAACCCCGTTGACACAACGCGCGCGCGGTCTGCGCCAATCACAAACCGAAGCCGAAAAACGCCTCTGGTCACGGCTTCGCAATCGGCAGCTTGAAGGTTTCAAGTTTCGCCGCCAAATTCCGCTTGGCCCTTACATCGCTGACTTTGCCTACCCGGATCGCAAACTGATCGTCGAACTCGACGGCGGTCAACATGCGACTCAGATGGCGACCGACGAGCAAAGAACCCAGGCGCTGGAGCGGGAGGGTTATCGGGTGATGCGATTCTGGAATGACCAGCTGTTGTTGGAAACGGATGCCGTGCTGGAAGTGATTCGCTTGGCGCTATTGACCCCTCACCCCAACCCTCACCCCTCAAAGGGGAGAGGGAACAAACCCTTATGAAACCGAGCATCACTTGGGTCCGCAGTTCCTTCCCTCTCCCCTCGGGGAGGGGAGAGGGCTAGGGTGAGGGGAGGAAAATTAGTGAACACTGAAAACCGTTGCCCCTGGTGCCTGGGCTCAGATGCGTATATCGAATATCACGACACCGAATGGGGCACCCCCCAACACGATGACCGGGTTCTGTTCGAGTTCCTGATTCTGGAGGGGGCACAGGCGGGCCTGTCCTGGGCCACCATCCTGGCCAAGCGCGACAATTACCGCAAAGCCTTTGCCAATTTCGATCCGGCCAAGGTGGCGCGATTTACCGAGAAAAAGCTCGCCCGCCTGCTGGAAGATCCGGGCATCGTGCGCAATCGGCTCAAGGTCTATTCCGCCAAAACCAACGCCCAGGCTTTTTTGAAGGTGCAAGAAGAATTTGGCAGCTTTGACGCTTATCTTTGGAGTTTCACGAACGGTCAGCCGATTGTGAATCGCTTCGAAACGCTCAAGCAGGTGCCGGCAAAGACGCCCTTGTCAGATCAGATCAGCAAGGATTTAAAAAAGCGCGGATTCAAGTTTGTGGGCAGCACGATCATTTACGCCTATTTGCAAGCGGTGGGCGTGGTGAACGATCATTTGCTGAGTTGCCCGCGGCATTCTCAGATATCAGGCTGACGCTGCTCGGCCACCAGCTTGACTGGTCATCGCGAGCCGTGAAACGGCGCGGCGATCTCCTCCCGGTCTGGAGATTGCTTCATCTTCGATTCGCAATGACGGCGAAAATGCTTGGGGTGGATCGTTCGAAAAGGGCCACCAATGCAAGCAGCATTCAAGCGCGACGCCAGCGTTGCCCGTCTTTGGAATCTTCAACAATAACGCCGCGCGCCTTGAGTTCGTCACGAATGCGGTCCGAATCCGCCCAGCGTTTTTCGGCCCGAGCCTGCGCGCGCTGTTGCAATAGCGCTTCAATCTCCCCGTCGTCTGCAGCCTCGGCATCACCGCCAAACCATTGCTGCGGTGTTTGTTGCAGCAGCCCGAGCAGCGCGCCCGCGTCCAGCATCTGCGCTTTCAAACGGGCGCGTTCGGCTGCATCCGTGGCGCGATTGGCGGCGCGCGCCAGCTCGAACAGCTCGGCCAGCGCCATGGGTGTGTTCAAATCATCTTCCAGCGCGCCGAGGAATTTTTCGGTGGCGCCGACACCGGCTTCGGCGTTCACGTCATCCAGCTCGCGCAGCGCGCCGTAAAGCCGATCCAGCTTCTTGCGTGCTTCGGCCACCACCTCATCGTTCCAGTCGATGGGTTGGCGGTAATGGCCGGTCAGCAGCACCAGGCGAATCACTTCGCCGGGAATGGATTTCAGCAGCTCATGCACCAGCAAGACGTTGCCGACGGACTTGGACATCTTTTGCTGATCCACGTTGAGAAAACCGTTGTGCAGCCAGTAGCGCGCGAAGGTTTTACCGCCGTGGGCGCAGGTGGACTGGGCGATCTCATTTTCGTGATGCGGAAAAATCAGGTCGTGACCGCCGCCGTGGATGTCGATGGTTTCACCCAGCAGCGTCTCGGCCATGGCCGAGCATTCGATATGCCAGCCCGGCCGGCCGCGCCCCCAGGGCGAATCCCAGCCCGGCTGATCGTCGCTTGAGGGCTTCCACAACACAAAATCCCCGGCGTGTTTCTTGTAAGGCGCAACTTCAATCCGCGCGCCCGCCATCAGCGATTGCTCATCGCGCCCGGACAGCGCGCCGTAATCGTCAAAGCTGAGCGTATGAAACAGCACGTGGCCTTCCGCCGCGTAAGCGTGACCGGCGTCGATCAGCGTCTGGATCATGCTGATGATCTGCGGCAAGTGCTCGGTCACGCGCGGTGCGTGGTCCGGCGGCAACACGCCCAGCGCGGCCATGTCTTCCACGTAGATCGCCGCGTAGCGATCACTAATCACGCGGATATCCACCCCTTCCTTGGCCGCGGCGGCGTTGATCTTGTCGTCAATATCCGTGATGTTGCGGACGTAGCTCACCGCCGGATATTTGCGCCGCAACACGCGCGCCAGTACATCAAACACCACCGCCGGCCGCGCATTGCCGATGTGGGCATGGCTGTAGACCGTGGGGCCGCAAACGTACATCGTGACCCGATCCGGATCGAGCGGGACAAATGCCTCCTTGTTTCCGCTCAGGGTGTTGTAGAGCTGCATCAGGGATTCCAAAAACCACAAAGCCAACAAGAATACCGCTGCGGTCAACCGATGCCCACTATGATCGAGCCAAATCCTCCAGCGCGCGCAGCGCCACGCTCATGCCGGCAAAGTCGCAGGCGTCGGCCGCCTGAAGTTCACTGAGGCACGTTCGACTGCGTGTCAGGCGGTCCTCGACAGTCGATTTCCAACGGCTCAGACGCTGTTCCGGCGATGTGTCCGCAGCCTTGAGCACCCGCGCCGCGATTTGCCGATGCAAACGCCCCAGGTCCTGACGCAAGCGCGCACGCGCAAGCACCCGCCAGCGATTGTCCGCGGGCAGCCGCGCAATCGCCGCCTGCAGCCAGGGCATGCGCAAACATTGTCCCAACTCGAAATAGACCCACAGCGCACCGTCCAGCCAAACGCCGCCGGCCTCGGCGAGGTCGGCGATGTCCGGCAAGCAACCCAATAGCTGCATGCGCGCGCCCAGGTGGGCAAGATGATCTGGAAGCGATTCCGCCGCCAGGGCTTCCAGCTGTTGGTCGTAGCGCTGTCGGTAGGCCGGAGGCAGACCGTCTGGCAGCGATTCGACGAACGCCGCCATCAAGGGTGAATAGTGCGCCACACAGCGGCCGATGCCTTGTTCGCCCAGCCGCGTACTGAGCGCAGCGCTGATTTGCGCCAAACCGTCGCGCAACAGCCATTTGCAGCGGTACAGTGCCGCCATCGGACAGCGCCCCTGCATCGCTTCCACCGCCTGCCAGCAGGCGTCGGCGTCCATCACCGCTTGCGCCGCAAAGAAGGCCTTGAGGACTACCGCCGGCGCCAGCGACTGATCAAGCGCCATCTGTTGTACGAAGCCGGCGCCCATGCGATTGACCACCTGGTTGGCGCAGGACGTGGCAACGATCTCCGGCCCCAGACGATGCGCGGCGATGGAGGCGGCGAAGCGTGCGGTCATCGGTGCCGGAAAATAACGCAGCAGCCGCTCGGCAAAGAAGCGGTCCGCCGCCAGACCGGATTCCAGCGCAACGCCGAACAGGGCGTTCTTGGCGTAGGCGGCGAGTACCGACAGCTCGGGCCGCAACAGGCCGCCGCCCTTGGCGCGCCGTTGCTGTACCTGATCGTCGCTGGGCAAGCCTTCCAGCGCACGATCCAGCTCCCCTTCGCGCTCCAGCGCATGCATCAGGCCGAGGTGTTCGTCCACCCAACGGCCGGCGTCCAAGGCCATCAGGCTGACGCAGGCCGATTGCTGGGCGTTGTCCTCCAGCACCGCTTGTGCGACCTCGTCGGTCATCGAGATCAGCAGCGCGTCGCGCTCAGCTCGACTCAAGGCGCCTTCGGCCATCAGCTGATTCAGCGGAATCTTGATGTTGACCTCGCGGTCCGAGGAGTGTACGCCGCCGGAGTTGTCGATGGCGTCGGTATTGATGCGCCCACCCGCAGCGGCGAACTCGACCCTGGCGGCCTGGGTCAGGCCCAGATTGCCGCCCTCGCCGATCACCCGGACGCGAAGCTCGCTGGCGTTGACGCGCAGCGCATCATTGGCCCGATCCTGCGCCTGTTCACTGGACTCACTGGTGGCTTTGACGTAGGTGCCGACGCCACCGTTCCACAACAGATCCGCCGGTGCCCGAAGAATGGCCTGAATGACCTCATTGGGTCGCAGCGGGCGGGCTTCCACACCCAGCGCACGGCTTGCGGCTGCGGACAGCTCGATCCATTTACTGCCACGCGCGTAAACCCCGCCACCTTCGGAAATCAGCGCAGCGTCGTAGTCCGCCCAGCAAGAGCGCGACAAGGCGAACAAACGTTGGCGCTCGGCAAATCCCCTGGCGGCGTCGGGCGTCGGGTCGACAAAGATATGGCGATGGTCGAAGGCCGCCAGCAGGCGGATATGCGGCGACAGCAGCATTCCGTTTCCGAACACATCGCCCGACATATCACCGATCCCGACCACCGTGAACGGTTCGCATTGCGTATCCACACCCAGCTCCAGAAAGTGGCGTTTGACACTTTCCCAGGCGCCGCGCGCGGTGATGCCCATCTGCTTGTGATCGTAGCCGGCCGACCCACCGGAGGCGAAGGCGTCACCCAGCCAGAATCCATAGTCCTGGCTGACGGCGTTGGCGATATCCGAAAAGCGCGCCGTGCCCTTGTCGGCCGCCACCACCAGGTAGGGATCGTCGCCGTCGTGTCGGACCACCGCCGGCGGCGGAACGATTGCATCGCCCACCCGGTTATCGGTGATGTCGAGCAGGCCGCGAATGAAACTGCGATAGCAGTCCACGCCCTGCTGCTGCAACTCGGCCCGATCAGCGCTGGGTTGCCGAACCACGAAGCCGCCCTTGGCGCCGGCCGGCACGATGACGGCGTTTTTCACCTGCTGGGCTTTCATCAGGCCCAGAATCTCGGTTCGGAAATCCTCGTTGCGATCCGACCAGCGCAGCCCCCCGCGCGCGATCCGGCCACCACGCAGATGCACGCCCTCGATCTGCGGCGAATACACCCAGGTTTCAAATACCGGCCGTGGCCGCGGCAGTTCGGCAATTCCTGCCGAGTCCAGTTTCAGGCTGATCCAGGCCTTGGGCCGACCCTGATCATCGGGCTGATAGAAATTGGTCCGCAGCCCAGCGCGGACGATGCTGGCCAGCAAGCGCAGAATACGGTCCGCATCCAGCCCCTGAACCGCGTCGATGGCGGCCTCCAGCGCCGCTTGCGCTTCAGTCTCTCGATCGCTGCGCTGATCGGGGTGGATCGCCGGATCGAAGCGCGCCTCAAAGCCTTGCACCAGGCAGCGCGCGGCCAGTGGATGGGCGCTGACGCGTTTTTTCAAACCCTCGCGACCGTAGGGCAGCCCCACCTGGGCGGCATAGGCGCACAGCATCCGCAACAGGCTGACGCGACGTGCGTTCAATCCGGCGCTCAACACCAGCGCGTTGAGCGAATCGGCCTCGGCGCGCCCTTCCAGCACATCGACGAAGGCGGCTTCGAAATCCGCGCGGTCGGCGGCCACATCCAGCGTTGGCGAGTCCATTGCAAAATCCTGAATCCAGCGCAATTCGCCGTCGACGTCGCGGGTCGGCCCTGGACAGACCCGCTCCAGCTCCTGACGAATGGCGCGCAAGCCAAAGCTTTCAAACAGGGGCAATACTTCGGCCAGCGGCCGTGGCTGCGCGAAGGCGAACAGCTTGAGCCGGCAGGACGCCCCGCCATGCAGATGCAAACGCGGAATCAGGGGATGCTCGGCGGACAGTTTCTCCAGCTCGATCACATCCAGCGCGGCTTCTTCAACGCCGACGCGCTCGGCGTAGTCGCTGGGAATCGCATCGCCATAGCGGCTGGCCAGGCGCTCGGCGTCCTCCGGGAACGACGACGCCAGCGCCGTCAACAGGCGTTCGCGCCACGGCCGGGCGATTTCGATCAGCGACTTTTCGATCTCCTCGGGCCGGGTGGACAGAACCGCCCCCGGCTCGGTACGCACCGTGATGTGTACCCGCGCCAGGCCGCCGCGCAGAAAATCCACCGCGCGGTCGGCATCGTATCCGCCGCAGGCGGCTTGCAGGTGCTGCGCCAGCCGGTCACGCAAATCACGGGAAAAGCGTTCGCGCGGCAGGTAGACCATGGCGGAGAAAAATCGGCCATAGCGGTCACGCCGCAGAAACAGGCGCAACGGATGACGGTCACGCAGCGCGCGGATGCCGGCGCAAGCGTCAAAGATCGCGCGCTCGTCGGCCTGGAACAGCTCGTCGCGCGGCAGGTCGTGCAGGATCTGCCGCAGCTGCTTGGCGCTGTGCGAGCCTGAACGCAGATTGAAACGCCGCATCACCCAATCCACCTTGCGACGAATCAGCGGAATCTCCCACGGCCGCTCCACGTAGGCGTCGGCAGAAAACAGGCCGATGAATCGCAGCGTGCCGCCGATGCGGCCCTCGTCGTTGAACAGCTTGACCGACACCTGATCCACGTAGTCCGGATGGTGCAGCTTGGACCGCTGCGCCGCCTTGGTGAGGACGATGATGCGCGGCGAATCGGCATATTTGTTCAGCTCCTGACGCGGCGCGATCAAGGTCTCCATGTCGGCGAAATGCGCGCCCTCGCGCGCCAGGCCGAGGCCGGATTCCGGAATCGGACGAAATTCCGCCTTGCCGTCGGCGCCGCTTTTCAGCACCGTTTCGGCGCAGGCCAGGAAGGTGAAATGGCCATCGTCCAGCCACTCCAGAAACGCGCAGGACTCGCGCGCCTCGTCCGCATCAGCGCTGGCCGGCGGCGGACTCATGCGGCGGATGGCCGAGCGCAGGCGCGCGCGCATGGTCGGATAGTCGGTCACCGCCAAACGCAAATCCGCCAGCCGTTCCAGAATCGATGCTTGCAGCGCCGCGTACGCGCCGGCTTCGTGCAGGGCCTCGCATTCCAGATGGACCCAGGACTCGGCGACGTCGCCGTCGGTCTGGCGCAGATCATCGAGCTGGCCGTCGGCGCGCCGTTGCAGACGAAACACCGGATGCACACTCCAGTCGACCGCCGAGCCGGCGTCGCGCACCGCCATCACCAGGGTGTCGACCAGAAACGGCATGTCGTCGGCGCAGACCTGAATGCGGGCAAGGCGTTGATCCGGCGTCGGCCTGGTGAGGCGGATCAGCACCTGCGCCGGTCGCCGGCTGCAAGCGAACTGGAAATGCGTTACCGCCACCCTGGCCAGCTCGCCCGGCTCACGCTCATTCAGCGTGTCCATTGCCGCGGCGCGGAAATAGCGCTTGACCCAGTCGGCAAAACCCTGCGGCGCCGCGCCATCAAGCAACGCGCGCGCATCCTCGGCAATGCGCGCCAACAAAGCGTCCTGCATTGATTGGCTCATGCCCGCCCCCGCTCACGACGCTGCCCACGGATTATGCGTCGCGGCACCCCAAAAGCACAGCCTCCACTGCCGCTAAAATGTCTGGTTCCGTCCGCCGCCCATCCCGCGAATGGCAAAGAGTGCAGGCCACACGCCCTTGATGCAGCAATATCTGTCCATCAAGGCGCAGCATCCCGATATGCTGTTGCTGTTTCGGATGGGCGACTTCTACGAACTGTTCTACGAAGACGCACGCCGCGCCGCCGCGCTGCTCAACATCACTCTGACCACCCGCGGCGAGTCCGCCGGCGCGCCGGTGCTGATGGCAGGGGTGCCGCATCATTCGGTGGACCAGTACCTGGCGCGCTTGCTGAAGCTGGGAGAGTCCGTCGCCATCGCCGAGCAGGTGGGGGAAGTGGGCGCGGAGAAAGGGCCGGTGCGCCGCGAAGTGGTGCGCATCATCACGCCCGGGACCGCGACCGACGAGGTCTTGCTCGATCCGCGCCAGCAGAATCTGTTGGTCGCCATTTGCCAAAAAGGCGAACGCTGGGGGCTGGCCTGGCTGGAACTCTCCAGCGCCTACTTCGGCGTCAACGAGGTCGATAACGCCAGCCAGTGCGTGGCCGAGCTGCATCGCCTGCGTCCGTCCGAGCTGTTGCTGGCCGATGGCCTGTCCGCGCCCGACGCCGGCTTCGACATCAACCCCCGTCCGCCCTGGCATTTTGAAACCGGCTCGGCTTACCGACTGTTGACGGAACAATTTTCAACCCGTGATCTGCGCGGTTTTGGCTGCGAGGAACTGCCGCTGGCCATCGGCGCCGCCGGCGCGCTGCTGCAATACGTGCAGGAAACGCAAAAGACCTCGCTGGCTCATCTCAACGGGCTGCGCGTGGAGTCGTCTGACGAGGCCCTGTTGCTGGACCCGGCCACACGGCGCAATCTGGAAATCGACCGCACCCTTTCGGGCGCGCACGAACACACCCTGCTGCACTGCGTGGATCAATGCATCACCCCCATGGGCAGCCGGTGCCTCAGCCGCTGGTTGCTGCGACCGCTGCGGGATCAGGGTCAGCTCAACGCGCGTTATGACGCCATTGCCGAGCTGATCGACAGCGGTGCGGATGAAACCCTGCGTGCCGGCTTGCGCGATGTGGCGGACATGGAACGCATCCTGTCACGCGTGGCTCTGGGTTCTGCGCGCCCGCGCGATCTCTTGGGCCTGCGTGACAGTTTGAGCCAGTTGCCGCAGCTGGACACCTGCATCAGCGCAATGGCCTGCGCCGAAGTTCGACGGCTGCGATCCGAATTGGGGCCACATCCGGGGCCACAGGAACTGCTGGAAACCGCTCTCAGTGACAAACAACCGGCGATGGCGCGCGACGGCGGCGTGTTCAAACCCGGCTTTGACGCCACACTGGATGAGCTGCGCGGCCTGAGCGAAAACGCCGACGCCTTTTTGCTGGATCTGGAGCAGCGCGAACGCGCCAGAAGCGGCATTGAAACGCTGAAGATCGGCTACAACCGTGTGCACGGCTACTACCTGGAAGCCGGCAAAGTGCACGCGGACAAGGTGCCGGCGCAATACACGCGCCGGCAAACCCTGACCCATAGCGAGCGCTACATCACCGAAGAATTGAAGCGCTTTGAAGATCAGGTTCTGTCCGCCAGGGATCGGGCGCTGGCACGGGAAAAACAGCTGTACGAACAACTGTTGCAAACGCTGTGCGAATCGCTGTCTGCCTTGCAGATCAGCGCGCGCGCCGTCGCGCAGCTGGATGTGCTGGCCAATTTTGCCGAACAGGCGCAGCGGCTGAATCTGAACCGCCCGGAATTGAGCGATCAGGCCGGCATCAGCATCACCGCCGGCCGTCATCTGGTGGTGGAACAGCAGCTCGATCAGCCGTTCGTGCCCAACGATCTGCAGCTGGACGAAGACACCCGCCTGCTGGTCATCACCGGCCCCAACATGGGTGGGAAGTCCACCTTCATGCGGCAGACGGCGCTGATCGTATTGCTGGCGCATTGTGGCTCATTCGTGCCCGCGCAAAGCGCTCGCATCGGGCCGATTGACCGCATCTTCACCCGCATCGGCAGCAGCGACGATCTGGCCAGCGGCCAATCCACCTTCATGGTGGAAATGAGCGAAACCGCCAACATCCTGCATCACGCCACCGATCAAAGCCTGGTGTTGATGGACGAAATCGGTCGCGGCACCTCCACCTACGACGGCCTGTCGCTGGCGCGCGCCAGCGCCGAATATCTGGCCACGCATTGCCGCGCCTGGACCCTGTTTGCCACCCACTACTTTGAACTGACCGCCTTGCATGAGCAGGTTTCCGGCGTCGCTAACGTACATCTGGACGCCGCCGAGTACGACTCCGAAAGCGGAGAGAAACTGGTATTCCTGCACAGCGTCAAACCCGGCCCCGCCAACCGCAGCTATGGCTTGCAAGTCGCTTCGCTGGCCGGCGTTCCCGATCAAGTCATTCAAACCGCACGGCATTACCTGCAGGAACTGGAACAAGCGCCCGCACCGGTCCAGTCCACCGCGGAAAAATCACAACTGACGCTGTTTGACGCCCCCGAATCCGAGGCATTGAAACTGCTGGACGAACTGGACCCCGACGCGCTGAGTCCACGCCAGGCACTGGAGCGGCTCTATGAACTCAAGCGACGCCGATGACCGCTTTGCGCTCACCACCGCGTTGATTGTCGACCGCTCGGTGCTGCTGATGCCTCGGCAACCCCTCTGCCATCGGCAGAGGGGTCGTGTCCAGCACCTGGGCCGAACCCCAGGTCAGCCAAACGAAAGCTTCACCCCGGCAATCACGCTGACGCCCGGCAACGGGGCGATGTCCTTGACGAAGGAGCTATGGCGGCGTGCCTCCTCGTCCAGCAGATTGCGTCCCTGAAGGAAAAAGCGCGTATCCCATTGATTCGCCAGCTGCGGCTGCCACGACAGATAGGCCGACAGCAACTCGAACCCTTCGGTTTCGGTTTCCAGTTGCGCCAAGCGATCCTGCTGCTGGACCCGCGTCAGGCTGATGGCGCCGGAGACGGCGCCAATGGCCACATCAAGCCCGCCGCCAAACCGAGCCGGGGTGATGCGCGGCAGATTGCCGCCGTCCACCAGCTCGCCACGAACCGAGTCGGCGAACAGGCGACCGTCGAGCTTTACCGGGCCGTCCAGCAAACGATAGACGGTTTCCAGCTCGAAGCCGTAGAACTCAGCGTCGGCCTGCGTCGCATCCACCAGAAACAGGGCTTCCTCTGATTCCTCCAGCAACAGCTCGCCCTCTTCGTCCACCCGGTCAGCCATGCCGTCCAGGTTTTCATCGGCGTTTTGCAGGAACACGAAATCATCGATGCGGTTGAAGTAGACATTGGCCGACCAGCGCCAGCGCGGACCGTGCCGATCCACCCCGATCTCGATGTTGTTGGCGGTTTCCTCGTCCAGCTCCAGGTTGCCGCGCTCAAAGGTGCTGGTCGCCAGATGCGGACCGTCGGCGTACAGCTCTTCGGCGTTGGGCGCGCGTTGCGCGCGGGTGAAATTGAAGCGCAAGTGGTGCAGCTCACCCAGATCGACAATCACGCCGGCCGATGCGCTGATGGGAGTGAAATCGGCGTCCACGCCGCCGTTATCCGGCTGGTGATCCACTTGTTCCACGCGCAGGCCGGCTTCCAGCCGACCCCAGGACATGGGCCGCTCCTCAACCAGAAACAGTCCAGCTGAGAGCGTTTCAACCGGCGGCACGAACGCCTCCTCACCCACTGCGGAAAAGTCGCGGCTGATGATTTGCGTCCCCAGCACACCGCGCCAGGCAGCGATGGGTTCGTGCACCAGCTCGACGCGCGTTTCCAGCTCGTCATTCTCGAACACGGTGCCGGGCTCGCCGGAAGGTTCGATCTCCACATGCTCGTAATCATTGACGCCCAGGCGGACTTCGGCCTTTTCGAATCCGGAAAACGGCGTCAGCCATTGACCACGCAGGTCCAGGCGAGTCTGTTCCATGTCGATGCGAACGCCGCCCGCTTCGCCGTGCTCGTGCGCTTCCTCCTCGTGCTCCTCTCCTTCGTGTTCGCCCTCTTCTTCCTCGTGCCCATGCGCATGACCGGGGACACCGTAGTTGCTGTCGTACATGGTCAGCGCAGCGTTCAGGGTGCTGTGTTCACCAATCCAGGCGGCGTTGACGCCATAGCTTTCGGTGCGCAAGTCACTGTTTTCCAGCACGCCGCTGGCTTGCTCATGCCCTTCTTCTTCGTGTCCCTCTTCTTCGTGCTCATGCTCCTCATGGGCGTGTTCGGTCTCTGCCGCGCCAGGGATCTCGAAATCATCGGCATTGCGTCCTGCGTAGTCAGCGCCGAATACAAATTTGCCGACGCCGTAACGCAGGTGCGCGTGCGAGCCGAGCTCGTCGGCATTGTCGCCGTAGGAAACCTCACCCTCGACCCGCGCGCCGTCGATCAGCTCGCGCGCCATGCGGTCATCCACCAGATTGACAACACCGGCGCTCGCACCGCTACCGTAAAGCAGCGCCGCCGGGCCCTTGATGATTTCCACCACCTCGGCATGCGCCGGATCGATGGTCACGGCGTGGTCACTGGACAAGACCGACACGTCCATGGCGCCCACGCCGTTGTACAGCACCGAAACCCGACCGCCGCTTTGACCGCGAATGATGGGCCGCCCAACCGCCGGACCAAAGTCGCTGGTGGAGATGCCGGGCTCGTTTTCCAGCACCTCACCGATGCTGCCACGGCGCTTCTGGTCCAGCTCATCGCCGCTGATGACATCGACCGGCTGCAACATTTCATCGGCGCTGCGACCAAAGGGGTCGGCCTCGACAATGATGGTGTCAATGGCGCCGGACTCAGCGGCGGCAAACTCGATTGGCTCGTCGGCCACGACCTGGCCGACCGCGCCCGCACTCAAGGCGATGGCGCACAACAATTTTGAATGAAACACGGATGTACCTCACAACAGGTTTGACAGGCCGACAAGGGCGCGCGCCTTTGTCGGTATCGATTGATGGAGTCAAACGCCGTTGTTGGGCGGGCCGCGGATGCGGTCGCTGCAACCGACCGCGTAGCGCGCGCGCGTCGCTGGCAGCCGAACAGCGGCCAGCCATGGGTACTGCTCGACGCAGGCGGGGACGCCTGGCGACAGCGCCGCCGTATCCAATCCCTGAACGTGAAGCGGCGAATCACACTCGATTTGCGCTTCCAGTACGGGATGTTCATAGGCGTGAACCAGCGCCAGGCTCTGGCCGAAGACCAGCGCCAGAATCAGCAGCAGGGATTTGACACCGCGTTCGCGCATGAAGAACAGCATACAACGCGCGGCAATATCCCAAAAAAAAGACCCCGGAAATCCGGGGTCTCTGCATCAGGCGAAGCTTCGGTCGCGCTTATACGCGCATGCCCAGCTCCTGCCAGTTCGGTTGCAAGGTCGCCGCGGCGCTGGGACGCGCATCCATGCGCTCAAACCAGGCGTTGACATTCTTCAGCGCCGGATCGCGCGGCTGGCCGACACTGGCGGTAAAATCGATCCCGCAATACAAAATGATATCCGCCAGCGTCAGGCGGTCACCGCACAGGAATTCTTTGCCGGCCAACTGCGCGTCAATCATCTTCAAACCGTCCTGCGCCTTGGCCTTGAGCCCGGCAGCGGCTTCGGGCAGACAGCGCATGCGGTTTTCGAACAGCTGCATGCCTTCGGCGTACCGGAAGCCGTTGGCCGCGTTTTCGGTGACATACAGCTCCACACGCCGCTGCCAACTGCGGGCCTGGGCGCGTTCGGCGGCGTTGCTGCCGATCAAGGCCGGCGTCGGGTTGAGCTCTTCGAGATATTCGCAGATGGCGACCGTTTCGCCGATCACGGTTCCATCATCCAGTTCCAACGCTGGCAGCGTCCCGCTCGGATTTTTTTCAAGGTAAGCCGGCTGACGGTTTTCCATGCCCAGCAGGTCGATTTCCTCGGTGGGGATCTCGATGCCTTTTTCCATCATGAACATGCGCACCAGGCGCGGGTTGGGGCTCAGCGAATTCAGCAGTTTCATTTTTGTTTCCTCCAAACGCGGTGAAAAAAATGGCCCGGGACCGATGCCCGGGCCAACACAATCTTAGTCATACCGAGGGGCGTATTGCCCTACCCGAAAACGTAGGGGGGCGCAGCCGGTCCTACACGTGCATCACGATTTCGCCCATCTTCTTGGTGAGCTTGAGGTTTTCCGCATAGTCCACGGGCACCGCGATGATGGCCGGACCTTCCTGGCTGTGCGCCTCGGCCAGCGCGCCGGGCAGCTCGGCCACGTCCTTGATTTCCTTGCCCCAGCAGTGGAAAGCCTCGGCCAGCTTCTCGAAGTCCGGATTGGTGAAGTCCAGCTCGGAGTGCTTGCCGAAGCTGTTCTGCTGCTTCCACTTGATGAGGCCGTACTCACCGTCCACCCACACCATGATGACGACGTTGAGCTTGAGCCTGACGGCGGTTTCGATGTCCTGCACGTTCATCAGAAAACCGGCGTCGCCACAGATGGCCAGAATCTTGCGGTCCGGCAGCGCCAGCTTGGCGCCGATGGCGCCGGGCAGCGCAAAGCCCATCGAACAGAAACCGTTGGAAATCAGCACGGTGTTGGGATCCTCGCCGTTGTAGTAGCGCGAGATCCACATCTTGTGCGCGCCCACGTCGGACAGCAGAATGTCCGCCGCACCCATGTGCTGACGCACGTCCCACAGAATTTTCTGCGGCTTGGCCGGCATGGCGTGGTCGTCCTTTTCGCAGGCGTGATCGTCCTGGATCTGCTTGCGCAGCGGTTGCCACTTTTCGATCTCCATCAGCGGCAGCCGGTCGGCGTGTTCCTTCTCCAGCATCTCGTTGATCTGCCAAAGGGCGTCGGCGACATCACCGACCACGTCCACCGCCACGGTGTAGTGGTGATCCACCTCCGCTGGTTCAAAGTCGATGTGGATGATCTTCTTGTTCTCACCCGCGTTCCAGAAGCTGGGCGCGTATTCCACCAGGTCGTAGCCGATGACCACCACCACGTCCGCCGCTTCCATGGCGCGGTTGCCGTAGTCCTTGGCCTGCAAGCCGATGGTGAACAGATTGTGCGGATCATCACAGCTCAGCGCACCCTTGCCCATGAAGGTGTTGAACACCGGCATGCCGGCCATTTCCGCCATCCGGCGCAACTGCTGCGCGGCACGTTTTCTCAAGGAGCCATTGCCGGCCAGAATCATCGGATTCTGGGCCTCCAGAATCAGTTCCACCGCCTGTTTGATGGCCTTGTGGTCGGCCGCCGGCCGGCGTGTCTTTTTGACTTCCATGGGGTGGCCATTGACACCGCGTTCGGCCACGTCCTCGGGCAGTTCGATCACCGTCACGCCCGGCTTTTCAGCCTCCGCAACCTTGAAAGCCTTACGCACCACCTCGGGGATGGTGGATGCGTCCACGATGGAATGCGCCCATTTGGAAATCGGCCGCATCATGGCGATGGAGTCCATGTTCTGATGGCTTTCCTTGTGCAGCCGGCTGGTGGAGGCCTGACCGATGATGGCCACGCTGGGCGCACGATCCATGTTGGAATCCGCCAGTCCGGTCACCAGATTGGTGGCGCCCGGCCCCAGGGTGGCCAGACAGACGCCCGCCTTGCCGGTCAGCCGCCCGTAGACATCGGCCATGAAGGCGGCGCCCTGTTCGTGCCGGCACAGCACGAATTCGATGTCCGAATCCATCAGGGAAATCATGGTGTCGGCGTTTTCCTCGCCGGGCACGCCGAAGATGTATTCCACCCCTTCGGCCTCCAGACATTTGACGAACAGATCAGAGGCCTTGACCTCGCCCGGTGCTAACTCCTCGCTCATCCTTCTTCTCCCGTTGGGGTGCGCATTGCGCGCATGATCAAAGTCTCAGCGCCGGATTTCTCCCGAACGCAGAACCATCATCTTTCGCACCTGCATCTCGTGCATGGTGTAGGGCACGCCGCCGACGCCGTGACCGGAACTCTTGAGGCCGGCGAAGGGCATCCAGTCCACCCGGAAGGCGGTGTGGTCGTTGACCATCACCGCCGCCGCGTCCAGGCCCTGATAGCAGCGCAGGGCGGTGTCGATGGACTGCGTCATCACCGCCGCCTGAAAGGCCACCGGCAGGCTGTTGGCGCGGGCGATGCCTTCGTCCACGCCGTCCACCGGATAGACGCAGACCGCCGGCCCGAACACTTCCTGAGTGGAGACCTTGGCGTCCGCCGGCGGATCAAATAACACGGTGGGCGAATAGCAGGTTTCCGAAATCGGTTTGCCGCCGGACAATAACTTTGCGCCGCCAACTTGGGCTTCCCGAACCCATTCATCGACGCGTTTGACTTCCGCCGGCGTGATCAGCGGACCGACCTCGGTCTCGGCCAGCGTCGGGTCGCCCACATTCAGTGTTTTGGCCGACGCCGCGATGCGTTCGGCCAGTTCACCGGCGATGGCGCGTTCGGCAAAGATGCGCTGCACCGACACGCAGACTTGCCCGGCGTGATAGAAGCCGCCCTTGCTCAGAATCGGCACCGCCTGGTCCATATCCAGATCCGCTGCGGCGATCACCGGCGCCACGCCGCCGTGTTCCAGCGCGCAGCGCGCACCCGGCGCCAGCTGCGAGCGCAGCATCCAGCCCACCCGCGCGCTGCCGATGAAGCTGAAGAAGGCCACGCGCGAGTCGGTGACCATGCGGGTCGAGAGCTTGTTGTCGGCCGGAATCACCACCTGACACCAGGCCTCCGGCAGGCCCGCTTCGCGCAGAATCTCGACGAAGCGGAAACAGGACAGCGGCGTGGTCCTGGCCGGTTTGACCAGCACCGGACAGCCGCAGGCCACCGCCGGCCCGACCTGATGCGCGATCAGGTTCAGCGGGTGATTGAAGGCCGACACCGCCACCACCACGCCGATCGGCTCCAGCTGGGTGAAGGCCATGCGGTTGGCGCTGGAGGCGTTCACCGACATGGGGATCACTTCACCGGCGTCAGTGCGCAGATGCTCCACGCAGATCTTCACCGAGTCGATGGCGCGCGCCACTTCCACCTGCGAATCCGGCAGCGGCTTGCCACCTTCGCGCGCCGCTTCGATGGCCAACACGTCGGCACGCTCGGCCATGATCAAAGCGGCTTTTTCCAGAATCTCGATGCGCCTGGCCAGGCTCAGCCATTGCGAACGGTCCCGAAACAAGCCGTAGGCATTGTTCAAGGCCTGTTCGACACCGGCTTCATCCGCAGTTTCCACCTCGCCAATCGGACTCAGATCAAACGGCGCTTGAACCTCAATCGCCCCGCCGGCAGTGCTTGCACCTGGAATCGACAAGCCAAAACGCTGCGTCATAGATCAGTCTCCCCCTGCCGGACGCGCACCCAAGCCGGTTGCACGACGTTCAGCTTAGCCCAGTCAGAAGCCGTTGCAAAACCGCCGCCGTGCGCCGACCGCGAACCGGTTTGCGGCCAACCCTTGGCGCGGCGGCGACCACTGAGCTCATGGCATACTTGATGGTCTTTTTCGCAGTGAACAAAGACGATCCATGGCCCGCAAGATTCTGGTCACCAACGCCCTGCCCTATGCCAACGGCCCGATTCACCTTGGGCACCTGGTGGGCTACGTCCAGGCCGATATCTGGGTGCGGTTCCAGCGCATGCGCGGTCACGAGGTGCACTACGTCTGCGCCGACGATGCCCACGGCACCCCCATCATGCTGGCGGCGGAATCCGAAGGCACCAGCCCGGAAGATTTCATCGCCAACATCAAAACGGCGCATGAGGCTGATTTTCATGACTTTGGTGTGCGCTTTGATCACTACCATTCCACCCATTCGGAGGAAAACCGCGCCTTATCCGAGCTGATTTACAAACGCCTGAACGAAAACGGACACATCGCACGGCGCAGCATTCAGCAGCTTTACGATCCGGCCAAACAGATGTTTCTGCCGGACCGCTACATCAAGGGGGAATGCCCTCGCTGCGGCGCGGCCGACCAATACGGCGACAACTGTGAGAACTGCGGCGCGGCTTATGCGCCTACCGACCTGAAGAACCCGGTTTCCGTGGTGTCCGGCGCCGAGCCGGTGATGCGCGACTCCGAGCACTATTTCTTCCAGCTGGATCAGTTCCGCGATTTCCTCGGCCAATGGCTGGCGTCGGACACCGCCCACCCGGCGGTGGTCGCCAAACTGCGCGAATGGTTCGACGCCGGCCTGCGCGACTGGGACATCTCCCGCGATGCGCCCTACTTCGGCTTCCCGATTCCGGATGCGCCCGGCAAGTATTTCTACGTCTGGCTGGACGCGCCCATCGGCTACATGGCCAGCTTCAGGGCGCATTGCGAGGCGCTGGGGCGTCCCGAGTTGTTCGATGCGTTCTGGGGCAGCAGCGCGGACGGTGAGTTACACCATTTCATCGGCAAGGACATCATCAACTTCCACGGCCTGTTCTGGCCGGCGATGCTGAAAGGCTCGGATCACCGCCAGCCCACGCGCCTGCACGTCAACGGTTACCTCACCGTCAACGGCGCCAAGATGAGCAAGAGCCGCGGCACCTTCATCCGCGCGCGCACCTATCTGGCGCACCTGCCGCCGGAGTGTCTGCGTTACTACTTTGCGGCCAAGCTCGGTGGTGGCGTGGATGATCTGGATCTGGACCTGAACGATTTCCAGGCCCGCATCAACAGCGACCTGGTCGGCAAATACGTCAACCTGGCCAGCCGTTGCGCCGGCTTCATCCAGAAGAATTTCGGCGGCCGCCTGGCCAGCGCCATGCACGACGATGAGCTGTTCAAAGACTTTGCCGAAGAGTCCGAGCGGCTTGCCGAGATGTTCGAGGCCGGCGAATACGCCCAGGCCGTGCGCGAAATCATGATGATGGCCGACGATGCCAACGCCGAGATTCAGAAACTGGCGCCGTGGAAGCTGGCCAAGGAGGCCGACCAGCAACAACGGTTGCACGCCATCTGCACCACCTTCATCAACCTGTTCCGCCAGCTCAGCATTTATCTGAAGCCACTGATGCCGCAGCTCAGCGCCCGCGTCAAGAAATGGCTCAACCTCAACGCGCTGAGCTGGGCCGATGCGCAAACGCCCTTGCTGGACCACAGCATCAAGCCCTACGAACCGCTGCTGACGCGCATTGAGGAAAAGGCAGTCAAGGCGATGCAGAACCAGGAAATCGAGGAGCTGGCGCCCACCGAAGAAGAACCGACGGTCGAGGCCGCACCACCCATTGATATTTCCGACTTCGGCAAGCTGGATCTGCGGGTGGCACGCATCGCCTCGGCCGAGCATGTGGAAGGTGCAAAGAAACTGTTGCGGCTGCAACTGGATCTTGGCCCGCTGGGCAGCAAGCAGGTTTTCGCCGGCATCAAATCCGCATACAAACCCGAAGATCTGGTCGATCGGCTGACGCTGTGTGTGGCCAACCTGAAACCGCGCAGGATGAAATTCGGCCTCAGCGAGGGCATGGTGCTGGCCGCATCGGATGATGAGAGCGGACCGTTTTTGCTGTCGCCCGATTCCGGCGCCAAGCCGGGAATGGCGGTCAAATAAGCCACGTTGAATTATTCCCTTCCGTTGGCAGCTTATATCGAAGCCGCCTTCCGCCTTGCGGAGCCGCGACACGGCGCGCATGATGCGCGGCCGCGTTTCGCCCCCCACCGGTATCGGGGATGACTGACTACTTTCTGATCTTGATCGGCGCCGTGTTGGTGCATAACTTCGTGCTGGTCCAGTTTCTGGGCCTGTGCCCGTTTCTGGGCACCTCCAAACGCGTTTCCACCTCCTTTGGCCTGGCCCTGGCGACCACCTTTGTATTGACGCTGACCGCCATCGTCACCTATCTGATCAATCTGTGGTTGCTGGCGCCGTTTGGCCTGGAATATCTGCGCACCATCACTTTCATTCTGGCCATCGCCGGCGTGGTGCAGTTTGTGGAACTGGCGATCCGCAAGAACAGTCCGCTTTTGTATCAAGTGCTGGGCATTTACCTGCCCTTGATCACCACCAACTGCATTGTGCTGGGCGTGGCGCTGATCAATGTGCGTGATTCACGCTCCTTCATGGACGCGGCGCTGACCGGCTTTGGCGCCGGACTCGGATTTTCCCTGGTGTTGCTGCTGTTTGCCGGGATTCGCGAGCGGCTGGAAGTGAGCGAGATACCAGCGGTGTTCAAGGGCGCACCGATTGCACTGATGACTGCCGGAATCATGTCGATGGCTTTTATGGGCTTCTCGGGCTTGGTGTCGACATGATTCCGCGCCGACTCGCCTACCTCGCATCCCCGCAAGCGGGGCCCCTGCTCCGGGCTCGCATCGCAATCACATCGATGGCCTTTATGGGCTTTTCGGGCTTGGTGTCGACATGATTCCTCGTCGACTCGCCTGCCTCGCATCCCTCCCTCACCCCCTCGAAGGCTTCGCCTTCTCAACCTCTCCCAGAGGGAGAGGGGCGCAGAGGGAGAGGGGCTTTTGGAAAGGGCGGGGCTGAGACATGTTGTCCGCCATTTTGATCATGGCCGCGATTGCGGTCGCTATCGGCGCGGTGCTGGGTTTCGCGGCGCTGCGTTATCACGTGGAAGGCGATCCGCTGGTCGAGAAGATCGATCACATCCTGCCGCAGACACAGTGCGGACAATGCGGTTTTCCCGGCTGTCGCCCTTATGCCACGGCCATCGCCGAGGGCGAGGCGGACATCAACCAATGCCCGCCCGGCGGTGAGGACGGCATTCTCAAACTGGCCGAGCTGCTGGGGCGCGATCCCAAACCGCTGAATCCGGAAAACGGCGAGGCACAGGCCGAGCCGATGCTGGCACGCATCGAAGAACAGTGGTGCATCGGCTGCACGCTGTGCATTCAGGCCTGTCCGGTGGACGCCATTGTCGGCGCCAACAAGCTGATGCATACGGTGATCGCGGCCGAATGCACCGGCTGTGAACTGTGTCTGCCGCCCTGCCCGGTGGATTGCATTGTCATGGAAGCGGCGCCGCAATCCACCAACAGCTGGAAATGGCCGGCACCGGATGCGGGCCTGACGAGTACCGCCACATGAGCACCGCCACCAGGCGACAGCGCTTTTTCGGCGGCTTGAAATTGGAGGATCACAAGCCGCCGGGCCAGCAGGCGTTTCAGGTTGCGGATATTCCGGACGAACTGATTCTGCCCTTGAGTCAGCACAGCGGCGCGCCGTCCCTGCCTTTGGTGAAACCGGGTGATCGCGTGCTGCGCGGCCAAACCATCGCCGGCGCGCAAGGGGCCTTATCGCTCCCGCTGCACGCCCCCAGCTCCGGCACCGTCAGCGCCATCGAACCGCGACCGGTAGCGCATCCATCGGGGCTGACCGCCGAATGCATCGTGATCCAAACCGACGGTCAGGATGAAGCACTGGCAAATCCGGAATGGCCGGCCACCACAGCGTTTCAGAATCTGTCCGCCGAGACGATTGTGCAACGGCTGCAATTGGCGGGCATCGCCGGACTGGGCGGCGCGGTGTTTCCCAGCTTTTTCAAACTGCGTGGTCAGGCGCCCATCCATACGCTGGTTCTCAACGGCGCCGAATGCGAACCCTATATCCGTTGCGATGACGTGCTGATGCAAACCCGCGCCGAGGACGTGTTGCGTGGGGCGCAGATTTTGTTGCAGGCCAGCGGTGCCGAACACTGTCTGATCGGGGTGGAGGACAACAAGACCGAGGCCATTTCCGCGCTGCGAACCGCGGCGCAAATGCTTCAAATTCCGGCGCGTGTGATCGCGGTGCCCACGCGATATCCGCAAGGCGGTTCCAATCAGCTGATTCAGACACTGACCGGCAGCGAGGTGCCCAGCGAAGGCTTGCCGCTGGATATCGGCATCGTTTCCTTCAACGTCGCAACCGCCGCGGCGGTTTGGGACGCCATCGCCCTCGCGCGTCCGCTGATCTCGCGTCTGGTCACGGTGGCCGGCGAAGGCATCAGCGCGCCACAAACCTTCGAGGTGCGACTGGGCACACCGTTCGCGTCCTTGATTGCGCAAGCCGGCGGCATCAAGGACACCGCCGCCGACCTCATCATGGGCGGGCCGATGATGGGTTTCAAGGTCAGCCACGCGCAGGTTCCCATCATCAAGGCCAGCAACTGCGTGCTGGTGCGCCCCACCAAACCAAACGAGCCCGCGCGCGCCTGCATCCGCTGCGGTGAATGCGCGCAAGTCTGTCCAGCGCGCCTGTTGCCGCAACAGCTTTATTGGCATGCGCGATCACGCAATTTCGAACGCGCCGAAGCCTACAACTTGTTCGATTGCATCGAATGCGGCTGCTGTGCGCAGGTCTGCCCCAGCCACATTCCGCTGGTGCAGTACTACCGCAACGCCAAGTCGGAACTGCGCGCGCAGGCCACAGAACGCAGCAAGTCCGAATTCGCACGCCAGCGTCACGAAGCGCGTCAGCTTCGCTTGCAAGCGGAGAAACAGGCGCGCGAGGAAGCCCGCCGCCGCAAGAAGCTGGCGATGCAGGCGGCGGCCAAAAAACAGCAGGCCGAGGCCGACCCGGTCGCCGCCGCGCTGGCGCGCGCGCAAGCCAAGCAAGGCTCGGAAAACCAGTCCAGCTGATGCAAAGCGCGCCCTTTCTGCCGGTGAACAACAGCGTCCCCAAACTGATGCGGGACGTGCTGCTGGCGCTGATTCCAGGTACTGCGGTTTACGTCGCTCTGTTCGGCCCCGGCGTGTTGATCAATCTGCTGTTGTGCATTGGCGGCTGCCTCGCCTTTGAAGCCCTGAGCCTGCGGCTGCGCGGCCTGGCCATGCGCCCAAGCCTGGGCGATTTCAGCGCGGTGCTGACCGGCGCCTTGTTGGCCTTGTCGCTGCCGCCACTGGCGCCGTGGTGGATTGCGATCACCGGTGCGGGTTTCGCCATTTTTCTGGGCAAACAGGTTTACGGCGGACTCGGGCTGAATCCGTTCAATCCGGCCATGGTGGGCTACGTCGCGCTGTTGATTTCCTTCCCGCTACCCATGAGCACATGGCCGGAGATGGGCATGGACCTGAGCTGGGCGAGCCAATGGCAAGCTGTGTTTGGTAGCGCCGCATCGGTAGCGCCTGACCAGATCAGCGGCGCCACCGCGCTGGATCACTTGCGCACCGAGCTGTCCCTGCAACGAACGGTTCCGGAAATCAAGGGCGATGCGGTGATGGGCAAGCTGGCCGGCATCGGAACCGAATGGGTGGCGCTGGCTTATTTCGCCGGCGGTGTGTTCCTGTTGTGGCGACGACGCATTGGCTGGCAGATTCCCTTGGGTCTGATGCTGGGAATGGGCCTGTTCTCCACCCTGTTCTGGGCCAGCAACCCGGATCGCTTCGCTTCACCAATGTTTCATCTGTTCGCGGGCGCCACCATGCTGGGGGCCTTCTTCATCGCCACCGATCCGGTGTCCGCCTGCACCACGCCGCGAGGGCGTTTGCTGTTCGGTTTTGGCGTTGGCGCCATCACCTGGATCATCCGAACCTGGGGCGGTTATCCGGATGGCCTGGCCTTTGCGGTGCTGTTGATGAACCTCTGCGCGCCGACCATTGACGAATACACCCAGCCGCGCGTCTACGGCCACGGACGCCGGCCGGATCCGCCATGAAGTCCACCCTGTCGTCGATGTTGCGTGGGGCGGCGCTGCTGGGCCTGTTCGCGGTGCTCGGCGGCGGCCTGTTGTCCGGCGCTTATCTGGGCACGCGCGATCGCATTGCCGACAACCAGCGCAAAGCCTTGCAGGAACAGCTCGGCGAGCTGCTGACGACGGTTGAATATGACAACGATCCCAGTCTGGACCCCATCGCCGTGCCTGATCTTCAGCCCGGAAAAACCACCACCGCCTACCGCGCGTTTCTGGGCGACGAAGCGGCCGCGGTGTTGATCGACACCATCACGCCCGCGGGCTACGGCGGGGATATTCGCCTGCTGATCGGCATTCGCGCCAACGGAACGATCACCGGCGTGCGGGTTCTGACCCACCGCGAAACCCCGGGGCTTGGCGATAAAATCGATCTGCGTCGTAGCGACTGGATTTCGAGCTTCAATGGTCGCGCCCTCGGCCACCCGCCCGTAGCAGACTGGGCGGTGCGCAAAGACGGCGGCGTGTTTGATCAGTTCGCCGGCGCCACCATCACCCCGCGCGCGGTGGTACATCAAGTGCGCGACAGCCTCGACTATTTTCACAATCATCAGGCCAAACTGTTTGCCAAGTCGCCTGATAACGCTTAACGCCATGTACGCCAAGATCGCTCACGAAGGACTGTGGAAGAACAATCCGGGCCTGGTTCAACTGCTGGGCTTATGTCCCCTGCTGGCGGTGAGCAATAACCTGATCAACGGCCTGACGCTGGGTCTGGCGACCATGCTGGTGCTGTTGACCAGCAACGTGCTGGTGTCTTTGGTGCGCAAGCAGCTGCAGGCCGAATTCCGCATTCCGATTTTCGTGATGATTATCGCCGCCTCGGTCACCACCATCGAGCTGCTGATGAACGCCTTCTGGCACGAGCTGCATCTGATTCTGGGCATCTTCATTCCCATCATCACCACCAATTGCGTGATTCTGGGAAGGGCTGAAGCCTTTGCGTCCAAGAACGCGGTGCATCACGCCGCCTGGGACGGACTGATGATGGGCACAGGTTTTGGTGCAGCACTGGTCTGTCTGGGCGCCATGCGCGAGCTGTTGGCGCAAGGCACGCTGTTCGATCAGGCCCATCTGCTGTTCGGTGACTGGGGCAAGGCGCTGACCATCACGCTGGTGGACGACTTTGACGGCATGCTGCTGGCGGTGTTGCCGCCCGGTGCGTTCATTGGCCTGGGTTTGTTGATTGCGCTCAAGAACTGGATTGACCAGCGCATGCAACCGAAACCGGCGCTCCAGGCCGCACCGCAAGCGCGCGCCGAAGCCGCATGAATGCAGCCAAGAGAACGGCCATCTTCGAGCGTTTGCGGGCGGGCAACCCGGCACCGACCACCGAGCTGAACTTCGATTCGCCGTTCGAACTGCTGGTGGCGGTGGCCCTGTCCGCCCAGGCCACGGATGTGTCGGTCAACAAGGCCACCGCCAAACTGTTTGCGCAAGCCAATACGCCGCAAGCGATTTTCGATCTGGGCGAACAACAACTACGCGAACACATCAAGACCATCGGCCTGTTCAATACCAAGGCCAGGAACGTGATCGCCCTGTGTCGCATGCTGCTGGAACAGCACGATGGCGAGGTGCCACGAACCCGTGAGGCGTTGGAAAAACTGCCCGGCGTTGGGCGCAAAACCGCCAATGTGGTGCTCAATACCGCTTTCGGTGAGCCCACGATTGCGGTGGACACGCATATTTTTCGCGTCGCCAACCGCACCCGCCTTGCACCTGGAAAGACCGTACTGGAAGTGGAAAAGCGCCTGCTGCGACACACGCCAGCAGCATTCAAGCGCGACGCCCACCACTGGCTGATCTTGCACGGACGCTACATCTGCAAGGCGCGCAAACCAGACTGCGAGCGCTGTCCGCTCAATGACTTGTGCGAATACCCGGCCAAAAGGCCAGCGCCAGGTCAGCCACCGCTTGTCTAAGGTTGGATGCTTCTGACTAGAACTCACCGGAGGTGAGCGTGGGCAACCTTCAAGACGACCTTCAAAGCGAACTGGAGCTGTTCGGCAACCATGTGCGGCGCTTTTTGATCGACGAAATCCAGCCCCATTATGAATCCTGGGAACAGGCCGGACGGGTGCCGCCGGAGGTCTATCGCAAGATGGGCGAACAGGGTCTGTTATGCGTGGATCTGCCGGAACAATACGGCGGCCCCGGCGCGCCGCTGGCGTTCTGCGCGGCGGTGTTGGAAGAATTTGCGCGCATGGGATTCATGGCTCTGGCGTCCAGCATGTCGGTGCACTCCGACATCGTTGCGCCCTACATCCTGCACCTGGGCAGTGAGGAACAGAAGAAGAAATACCTCCCGCGTCTGGCCAGCGGCGAGTGCATCGGCGCCATCGCCATGACCGAACCGGGCTGCGGCTCCGACCTTCAGGGGATAAAGACAGCAGCGGTGGCCGACGGCGATGACTATCTCATCAGCGGCGCCAAGACCTTCATCACCAATGGCCAGAACGCCGGCGTGGTGGTGACCGCCACCAAGACCGACCCCAAACTGGGCGCGCGCGGCACCACGCTGTTCACCGTCGACACCGATCTGCCGGGCTTTCAGCGCGGTCGCAATCTGGGCAAGATCGGCCACCACAGCTCGGACACCTCGGAGCTGTTCTTCGACAACGTGCGCGTGCCCAAGCAAGCGGTGCTGGGCAACATCGGCGGCGGATTCGGTCATCTGGTGGACGAACTGCCGCGCGAGCGCCTGATGGTCGGCATCACCGCGCTGGGGCATGCCGAGGGCGCGCTGCAACGCACCATCGACTACACCACCGAGCGCAAGGCCTTTGGCCAGCCGCTGGCCAAGTTCCAGAACACCCGCTTCGAGTTAGCCAAGGTGAAGACTGAAATCGAGCTGCACCGTGCCTTCGTCGAAAAGGGCATGCGGCTGTATGCCGAGCAGAAGCTGGACGTGGACACCGCCGCCATGATCAAGCTGTCCTGCTCGGAGATGGTGGGCCGGGTCACCGACGCCTGCCTGCAACTGTTCGGCGGCTACGGCTACACCACCGAGTTCCCGATCTCACGTTACTGGACCGATGCGCGCCTTCTACGCATCTACGGCGGTGCTTCGGAAATCATGAAAGAGGTGATTGGCCGCGGCATCGTTGGTCGATAAGCAATCGGATTCATCAGCGCGCAGCCTATCCCTGCCGTGCTGTCATCGCGAGCCCGAAAGGGCGTGGCGATCTCCTAAACCGAGGGGGTTGCTTCATCTTCGATTCGCAATGACAGGAAACACCAGTTCGTTCAAACTTGCGGTCGTTCCGTCCCCGGATAGCGGGCTTACTTCTCCTCAATAAGCCGCTGAACCAATTCCGCATGCGCTTCGGTGGCCATCTGTGCCACTGCGGCGACGAAGGCATCCGGGCCTTTGCCGTCGAGCGTCTGACTGCGTTCCACATCCAAAACGAACAGCGGTGCGCGACTGTCCTCAAACGCGGAAAAGCGTAGCGATAACTCCGCCCGTTCCTGTTCCTGCTCGCCGACCACATGCTCCAGGCGCAGCAATCGCGGTCGCAGGATGATTTCTGCAGAAACACGTGCGCTGCGGGTGAAGACCCATTCGTCGCCCGCCACCTTGCGCAGGTCGCGCACCAGGGCGTCTTGCAGGGACTGCTCCACCGGCTCGGCCCAGAATTCATAGCGGTACTGGCGTAACACGCGCTGCGCATCGCCATTGCGATAAATCAACGGACGCTCTGCGTAGATGCCCTGCACCTCATAGGGGTAGATCGACAGCAGGGGCAGTTTTTGCGGCTGATGGTTGATGGCCGGCGCGTCCAGCCGATGAAAGCGATCCGGTGGCGGCAAGGGGGCGTTGGCGCAGCCGCCCAGCATCGCGGCAAAGCTTACCGTCACCAACAAACGAGGCCGGGACATCATCGGCGCGACTCCAGCACCGGCATGGGCGCTTCGGACTCATCACGCGCCGGCGGACGCAACAGCAAACTCGGGTTCTGACGCAGCTGGCGCGAGAAATCCTGAAAGTTGCGCGCGCCGGCTTCCACGCTCTGACCCACCGGATCGGTATAGCGCGCCAGGCTTTCCATGCTGTAGCGGAAATCCTGCAAACCCACCAGCAGATCATCGCTGCCGGCCTTCATCACCGTGTCCAGCTCCTCGGCGGCACTGCGCAGACTGCCGGCGGTGCGATCCACATTGCCGATCATGCGATCCACCGCGCCGATGCGTGCCGGCGACATGAACAGATCAATCCGCTCGCCCGCGGCCGCCAGGCTGGCGGTGGCGCGATTGGTTTGCGCGGCGATGCTGGGCCAATGCTCGGCGGTGGCGCCGACGATGATCTGCATGTCGCGTGTCATCGGCTCCACATTGTTTTCCAGAATCCGGCCAAACAGCGTCACCTGACGATTGAGATTTTCCAGTAGCGGCAACAGCCCGGTATCGGTGAGTTCATCAAAATTCCCCGCAGCCGAAGAAATGCTGGACAGAATATCCACCCCACCCGCGGGTTGAATCATGTCGCCCGGCTTGAGTGAGGCATTGCTGTTGCCGGCGGCGATGCTGATGGTTTGCGGCGCCAATACACCTGGCGACACCGGCCTGGCGATGCTGTCATCGGGGATGCGCCAGCCACGTGTGATGGACAGCTCGACACGGAAAACCGTGCGGTCCGGCTCCTGTTGCGGAATGATAGCTTCCACCTGCCCCACCGGATAGCCTTCGAATACCACCGGTGAGCCGAACTTGAGGCCCGCCACATTGGCGTAGACCGTGTAGTAACGATCCGTGGCGCCGGTCTTGCCGGCCAGCAGCGCCAGCGTGACAACCAGGCTGATGATGGCCGCAAGGACGAAGCCGCCAACCAGGGTGAGATTCCATTTTGAATGCGCCATGGCGCGCAAGCCTAGCAGCCCACGCAGCATCGGCGCAGCATCAGCGGTTATGCTTGATCGCGTTCAGCTCGCAGCAAGTGAGCTGGGTCAGATTAGGCCGTCCAGAAACCGGAGTCATCCAATGCGTCAATCCATCCTTGCGTTTGTCCTGAGTTGCGGCCTGCTGCCGTTCGGACTTGTACAGGCACAAGACGAGCAGGAAGAACAATATCCGGTCAGTCAGGAGCCGTACACCGCTGAAGAAATCGCCAAGGCCGCCAATAATTTCTTTGGCGAAACCGCCGAAGGGCTGGCCAGGATCATCGAAAAAGTGTTTGCCGAACAGGGCCAGCCCAACGCCTATATCGTGGGCGAGGAAGCCGGCGGCGCATTTGCGTTCGGCCTGCGTTACGGTCAGGGCACGCTGCAATACAAGGGTGGCGATGCGGTCACCGTTCACTGGAAAGGCCCCTCCATCGGCTGGGACTTCGGCGGTAACGCCGCGCGCGTTCTGACCCTGGTTTACGGCCTGCAAACCACCGATCAGCTCTACAAACGCTTTCCGGGTGTGGACGGCAGTCTCTATTTCGTGGCTGGCGCAGGGGTCAACTACCAGAGGAGTGAACCGGTCACACTTGCGCCAATCCGCACCGGCCTGGGCTGGCGGGCAGGCGCCAGCGTCGGCTACCTGCACTACACGCCCACCAAGTCCTGGTGGCCGTTCTAAGCAGCGGCCATTCATAACTATTTGACTTCAGATATATTTTTCTCGTAACTCGCAAACCGGCATTGGCCTTTGCATGATTCGGCGTCAAACATGAACCCGATTTCAGTTACGGGAACTCAGGCCGCGCTCGCAGCGTCAAAGCAGCGTTGTTAGACTCCCACTTCTCTCATCAGGGTATTGCTCAAAATGAACAACGCCAATCCTCGTCCAGTGGCAACGGCGCCCGCCTACGGAGCGCAGGCATCGGTACTGGAAACCAACAAGGTTTTGCGAAACACCTACATGCTGCTGTCGGTCACACTGCTGTTCAGCGCCGCGATGGCCGGCGTGTCCATGGCCATCAACGCGCCCTACGGCCTGAGTCTGATCTGCTCGCTGGTGGCGCTGGGTTTGCTGTGGTTCGTGATTCCACGCACCGCCAACTCCGCCAACGGCATCTACGTCGTATTCGCCGTGACCGGCCTGCTCGGATTCGGCCTCGGCCCGGTACTCAACATGTACCTGAAGGGCTTTGCCAACGGCTCACAGCTGATCATGATGGCCTTTGGCCTGACCGGCGCGATCTTCATCGGACTTTCCGCCTACGCGGTGCAGACCAAGCGTGATTTCAGCTTCATGCGCGGCTTCCTGTTTGGCGGCATTCTGCTGGCCTTCGTGCTCAGCATCGGCGTGCTGGTGGCTTCCTTGTTCGGCTACTACTTCCAGCCGCTGGCGCTGGCCATCTCCGGCATGTTTGCGCTGCTGATGTGCGGCCTGATCCTGTATCAGACCGGCGACATCGTCAACGGCGGAGAGACCAATTACATCCTGGCAACGGTGACCCTTTACGTGTCCATCTACAACCTGTTCACCAGTCTGCTACACCTGCTCGGTTTTGCTGCCGGCGAAGATTGATCCCCTAGATTCGCCGGAATAGGCCCCGCTTATGCGGGGCCTTTCTTTATGTGGAATCAGGGCTGCGGAACTTGTCTACCCAGAAGATCAAAAACAATCACGATTTCATCCTGCACCGCCAATGCACCGGCCAGTGCGCTGAACGGCTCGATCCCAAAATCTGATTGCTTCAGCAGCAGATTTCCACGAACACGAATTGCGCCGCCGTCTTCCTCGAACACGCTCGCCACCACCGGCGTCTCCACGCGCTTGCCGTGCATGCGGATCGCGGTGTCGATGATCAGCAGCGGCCATCCGCCACGAATGCCTAACGCGCTGAGATGCAAGGTTGGATAACGCGCCGCGTTCAACACCTTTTCGCCCAACATGTTTTTTCGCGTACCCGCGACTGCGGACTCGGATCGCTCACTGGCGAAGCTGCCGCCCAGTTGATCGATCCAGCGCGGATCATCCACTTTTAGCCGATCCAGCCTGACACGCAGATCAAAATCCAGATCGGGCGGAGACCGTTCCCGGATTAGTAACCGGCCTTCCAGCTCCGGCATGCTGATGATGTGATTGTGTCCCAGCTTGGCCAGCCGGCCGCTACGGAACACATGCGCCCGCACACTGGAGCGCGAGGCGTCCAATGCATATTGCCGGCCTTTGACATCCGCATATTTTTCGAATGGATCGATCGACTCGGTTCGGGCCGTAGTGGTTCCGGATCGCGGCGACTGGCAAGCCGCCAACAGCGTCAACAAGGCCAACAGCGATGCGATCAGAATTCGTTGCATGGCATCAGGCCGTTTGTACGGCGGGCAACCCGATGCCCTGATCGCGATCTTGATGCGCGCCGACCAACCGCCGGCAGTTCCGGCCGTGGCGGTGCCGGTGCTGCGCGATTCACCGCCATCGCCCCCTTGAAGCGCGTCAATCCAGCCCGAACCGGGCACGTGAGGCGGCGGTCAGTGGCGGCGGCCATCCGCCCGCCCCATCCCCCCGGCAACACCGCACGCTCAGTACTGGCTTTCCGGCACGCGAACGGTGATGCCGTCCAGCGCCTCGCTGAGCTTGATCTGACAACTAAGACGGCTGTTGTCCTGCGGGTCCAGCGCGCCTTCGAGCATGTCGTCTTCCATCTCATCACGTGGGTCCAGGCGGTCGAACCATTCGGGTTCGACATAGACATGACAAGTGGCGCAGGAACAACAACCACCACAATCACCGACGATGCCGTCGACGAAGTTGCTGGTGGCAGCCTCCATCACGGACTGCCCCACCTGGGCATCAATCACCTGTTCCGAACCGTCGTGCTGGATAAATTTGACCTTGGGCATGGCTGTTAGAGGCTCGCGATTTCTTTCATGGACAGGGATTCGTCTGCCAACCTGGCCGGGTCCACAACGCTGCCCTGGCTCACCAGTTTCTTGGCGAACATGAACTCTTGTGGTCGGCTGACTGCATCTGCGGCAATCAAACGACCCTGCTTGAGGTAGAACACGGCGAAGCTGCGTTCGGCCTCCGGATTGCCGCGAATGACCATGTCATCGTGCTCGCCGGATACGCCAACCATCTGCAGCTTCAGATCGTATTGGTCGGACCAGAACCAGGGCACGGTTTTGTAGGGCGCATCCCGCCCCATCAGGTTTCGCGCCACCGCACGGCCCTGCTCCATGGCGTTCTGTACGGATTCCAAGCGAACACGTTTGCCCAGAAACTCACTCGGATGATTGGTGCAATCACCGGCCGCATGAATATCCGGGTCGGAAGTACGGGTGAACTCATCCACGACGATGCCGTTGTCCACGTCCAGGCCGCATGCCTGCGCCAGCTCGACATTGGCGGTGAGACCGATGCCGAGCACGATGAAATCCGCCTCGATGCGGCTGCCGTCGGCCAGGGTGACGGCGGTGACCGGGTTCCCCTCGAACGCCGAAACCTGCGCACCGGTTCGCAGATCCACCCCGGCTTGGCGATGAACACGTTCAAAAAAACTGGACATCTGCGGCACGGTGACGCGCGCCAGCACGCGCGGCAAGCCTTCCAGCACGGTGACTTTCAGGCCCAGTTTGAGCGCGATTGCCGCTACTTCCAGGCCGATGAAGCCGCCGCCGACAATGACCAGGCGCTTGCCTTCGACACAATGTGGGCGAATGGCTTGCACGTCGGCGATGGTGCGCAGCGGAAAAACATTGGGCGCATCCGCATTTTCAATCGGCAGCAGGCGCGCGCGTCCGCCGGTGGCCAATACCAGCTTGTCGTAAGACTCGCTGGCGCCATTTTCCAGGCTGATGGTCTTGGCGGCACGATCAATGGCGCTGACCCTGGCGTTGCCGACGAACTCGATGTTGAACTTTTCCATCTGCGGTCCGCGCATGACGAACAAGGCCTCGTCCTGCACGGCCCCGGCCAGATAGGCCTTGGACAGCGGCGGGCGCTTGTAAGGCGGTTGCGCTTCCTCCCCGAAAATACGGATACGCCCCTCGTAACCGAGCTTGCGCAGTTCAGAGGCGGTTTCTCCAGCGGCCTGACCTGCGCCGACGATGACAACCGATGACGATGCTGTGAGTTGGCTCATTTCCCAACGCTCCTCGTATTTGTACCGCCCAATTCCGCAAGGCACGGCCGAAACCACGCATTATCGCTGATTTTCCGGCCACCGAGAATGGCCTCAGGTGCGCTCACCACGGTAGCGCACGCTATTCTTGTCGGTCTCCCGCAGACAGATTTCATGCAACAACGCGCCAAAGTGTTGTTGCAGCACCTCCCAAAACACCACCGCCAGATTTTCCGCAGTGGGGTTCAGCCCCTCAAGCAGCTTGGAATCATGGTTCAAATGGCGGTGATCCACATCGCTGAGAATCAGATCATCCATGAGCCTGCTGACCTGACTCAGGTTCATCAGCAGGCCGGTGCGGGCATCCACCGGGCCGCGCAGCGTCACCTCGAGAACATAGTTGTGCCCGTGGCCGTATCGATGCGTGCAAGGGCCGTACAGATCCCAGTTTTCCTCCGCCGACAGGTCTGGCGCCCACAGGCGGTGTGCGGCGGCGAAGGTTTCGCGGCGGGTCAGCTCGACGATGGGCGCGGGTTTGGACATGAGCAGGGAATCAGGAGCTGTTTACACGATGCGCGGCGCTGCGATGGCAGACTGTCTTGTCCGGCGCCTGAAACCCGCAGCCTTGGCGATTGCGCGCATTGTAGATTTTTCCGCGAGCCACGGGCGCGGCCATGAACCGCTTGCGTCCCGCCGCGTCAGCGTCCACCGACGTTTTGCCGCACAATGGCGCGGCATTCAATTGCGCCGGCTCCAACACCCGCACGCCGGCCACGGGCCAGCACGACTACTTGCGTGTGTGGTCTTGCATTGGCGATGCTGGCGCTCTCAGGCCGGCTCACAAGCCCTATCGGTCATGCACTTGCTCATTCCAGCCCCACCGCAAATCACCCTCGGCGTTGCCGGCGAGTCCGCGCGGTTCCCGGTCAACCGCGTGTTCTGCGTGGGCAGAAACTACGCCGCCCATGCACGCGAGATGGGCCTTTGCGACCGCGAGCCGCCGTTCTTTTTCATGAAACCGGCCAGCGCGGTGGTGGATGCATCACGCGATGCGCAGATTGCCTACCCCCCACAGACACGGGATTTTCATCACGAGGTCGAGTTGGTGGCGGCCATCGGCCAGGGCGGCCGGGACCTATCGCCCGAACAAGCGCCTGGCCTGGTTTTCGGCTACGCGGTTGGACTGGACATGACGCGCCGCGACCTGCAACAGCAAGCGCGGCAAAAGAGCCACCCCTGGGAGTTCGCCAAGGCCTTCAGCGGCTCGGCGCCGGTCGGCGCGCTGGTCCGCGCCGCTCAGCTGGGCAAAATTCATCAGGCCAGTATCACGCTGAACGTGAACGGCACCGTCAGACAATCCTCCAACGTCTCCAGCATGATCTGGAATGTCGGCGAGTGCATCGCAGCGCTTTCGCGCTTCGAGGCCTTGCAAGCCGGAGACCTGTTGATGACCGGAACGCCCGAAGGCGTGGGCGCGGTGGTGCGTGGCGATGTCATGCAGGCCCGGATCGACGGCCTGCCGCCGATGCGTGTGGAAGTGGCCTAGGGTCCGGCGCCGGCGTCCACGTAAGGCACGCGAATATCCGACAGACCGGCCCGCATTGCCGCCTGAAGGTGGGGCGGCAGGGCTTGAAACGCAGACCGCCGATACGGCCTGCCGGCACAAACGCGATCATATTCGCGCTTGATGCCTTCGATGCGCCGCACCTCCTGCACATAGGCGGCCAGCTCGGCGTTGAACGCAATGGTTTGTTGGCGATGCTGCAGGTTGCGTTGCTCGAAATCGAGATGCGCGTCCAAATCGCTGCCGGCACCGCTGGAAGCTTCGGCGCGCAAAGCGGCGGTGCGCTGGTTGATGAAGTTGCGCCGGGCGTCCAGTTGCCGATAGCGCTGCCCCATGGGTGGCGCTTCGCGGCGCAGGATTTCAACCTGTTGCGCACACCGCACCAGCTCGGATGTGGACAACTCGGATGCCGACGATTGCGGCGCCTGCGCGAACGCGGCAGCGCCAACCAGCAAACTCAGCGCAATGACTTGAATGACGGTTTTCATGCCAACCCCTCCCCTTTTCAACGGCACGACAGAACGAAGGCTCATTCTAGGCCGGCGTGGAATTCAAACCAAAAGGCGAATCTGGCAAGGCAAACCTCGTGTGCGGACTTGCCTTGCCCGTCGGCGGTGGCCCGCATTGGCCATGGACGCACATCAAGTCGGCACCGGATTTGGCGTGCGCCAGTATTTGAACCCAACGATGACCAGGCTCAATTCATACAACTCGACAACGGCGTGCATCAGCGGAATTGGCGCGTGAAAAAACATTGCCGGCATCCACGGCCACTGGACCACAAAGAGAAAAGCAATGGTGGCGCGCATTGCCAGTTTCGCGCCACCGGACAAGACCAGAACCTCGAAAACAAACAGCTTGACGCAAAAATTGAGTCCGGCCTGCGCTTGCAGGCCGGTCAGCACATCATTGAGCCGATCCTGGCCAGCGTTGAAGTGGGTCCAGTAGGCAACATGCGGAAAATACAGCAGGCCCGCACCCACCAGCAGGTACCAACAACCAAGCCGTTCCGAGGCATTCCCGCGCTGGTAGAACGAGGCGACATAGTCGGAAAACTGCCGCAGTTCCCGCCAGCCGGGCCCCGCACGCCTCAACATCACGCCACCGTGGGCGATTCGCAGCACGCAAAGCAACACCCTTAGCAGGCTCAGCCACAGCGCCTCACCGTCCAGCCCTTTGGCGGCCAGCGCAATAACAACCACCAGCAGAGAAATACCGCTGGTGATGCGAAACAAATTAAACCAGCCGCGACGCGCTTGCGGCAGAAACAATGCGCCCAAATCAGTAATGGCGACAAAACTGATGTAATGCGCAATCAGCATTTGTCCCGGCCGGTCATAGTCGCGCCAGAACAGGCTGAGGTACAGCAGCGCATCCAGAAAAAGGATTTGCGCGAAGGCCCGCCCGGAAACCGGGGTGTCTGCCAGCGGCGGCAGCTGGGCGGATGTCATCGCCAGACCCGCCGAACCGCAGCGTACCGTCTGCAACAGGAGATTGCTTCGCCTGCGGCTGGCAATGACATGTTCTGTGACATCGCGAGTCCGAAGGACGCGGCGATCCCCGAGCCCTTGGGGATTGCTTCAGCTTCGCTTCGCGATATCAATGCACCGCCCGTTATGCGCTTTGCATCATGCGCAGGATCTCCTGTGCCATTTCCGAGCCCTTGTACTCTTCTATGAAATGTCCAATGCGCGGAAAAACCCGGGTATGGGGCCTGATCTGCGGCAAGGCCTCCTCCCATTGCGCGATCACCGAATCCTTGCCGCAGGCATCCCACTGCCCGAAAAATCCGGTCACTGGAATATTCTGTCCGGACGGCCCCCAAAGCCTGGGAATATCCGCTTGCATGCGCGCATAAAAGGCATGGTTGTCCTGCAACCCGTGGCGACGGTCCAGGTAGTTGTAGCCGTGCCCCCAATAAGGTGTTTGCCGCACATTGCGCTTGGAGCTGCGCGCATTGGCGCGGCTACGCAACATTTGCGACCAGACATATTCGGGTCGATCATCGGCAATCTTGTTCAGCGCGTGGCGGGTTAGCCATTTGCCGGCGTTGGCCACGAATCGCGGCCCACTCTGCGGCTGCGCGTGTGATACCACCGCCGCCGCAACGCCACCCCATAGCGCGTCTGGAATCAGATTCGGCGTCTGGTACCAGGGCAACCAGGAGAACGGGAAGTTTCGGTAGGTGAACCCATCGGTCGGCATGGGGAATACCGTGGTATTCATCAGCAACAAACTGCTGACCCGTTCCGGCTCCTGAATCAAGGCGCCGGCACCGATGGGCCCGCCCCAGTCGTGAATCACCAGGCACAGGTTCCGTAAATCCAGAAACCGCACCAGTTGCAACAGGTTGACCGCATGGTGCATATCCACCATTTCGAAATCTGCCTGATCGGACAAGCCAAAACCGATGTGATCCAGAGCGATCAAGCGCAACGACTGACCGGACGTCACCAGGCCGTCACGGATATGCCGATAGGTATAGCTGGACTCAGGATTGCCGTGCACGAACAGCACGGTGCCCACCGGCGTCCGATCAGGATGGGTCAGGTGGTCGTAGTAAAACAGCGTCTTGCCTTCATCCACCCCTTCAGTCAGGGTGAACCATCGCTCGCTCCCCGGATGGCAATAGTCAGCTGGCGGGATGCGCAACGGGCTATTACTTGAAATTTCCATGAATCGGTCCAATTCGGGCAGGTGCTTGATAGTACGGCATCCGCATGCAGGCCAAGCGCTTTGTTCGGCAGCGCGCACAAGCACCGCCGAAAGTCACCGCCCAGGGTTGGCGCTTGCTACCCGCGACCTTTGGGAATACCCCCGGAGCGTCCGGCGCCAAGGCATTTCCCAACCTCACGTTCATGCGGACCGGGCATGATGACGCCGCCTGAACCTGCGGTGACCGCAAACAAGGCACGGCATCCTGACCGGCCGCGACAACGGCCGTTGCGATGTTTTTCACGACGCCCGGGTTGGCGGGCAGACAATGAAGATGACGACACCAAACGCAAAATCCATCAAAGCCAATGCGGTCGACGGGACCGCACACAGCCATTTCTCCGAAACCGTGCAGCAGGCGATGGAGAATATGTCGGCACAGAACCCGCTCAATGACTTCAGGCCGGGCGATCTGCTGGACACCGGCAAGGAGCTCGCGGACAGCTTGTCCCGCCATCCCGGTGCCCTGGCCGTGGCGGCCAGGGATTTCAGGGATGAGGTGTTCAAAGGACTGACCGGGCGCTCAAGCCTGGAGCCGGCACCCGGAGACCGCCGCTTCAGTGACGACGCCTGGCGCACGAACCCGCTGTTCGCGGGCTTGAAAACAAGCTATCTGGCCTTGAACCAGTCGATGATCACGCTGGCCAGACATGCCGAGCTGGAAGGTCGACAGGCCGAGCGGGCCGAATTTCTGATGCAGCAGATCGCCGACGCACTTGCGCCCACCAACTTCTTGCTGAGCAACCCGGTGGCGCTGCGCCGGGCGGCGCAGACCAAAGGCATGAGCGTGCTGCGCGGCCTCGGAAATCTCGCCAACGACATTGCCAAACGCCGCCCGCTACCGGCACAAACCGATGACAGCGCATTCGAAGTCGGCCGAAACCTGGCCGCCACACCGGGCAAGGTGGTGTTTCGCAATGAAATGTTCGAGCTGATCCAGTACAGCGCGCAGACCGCAAAAGTCCACCAGCGACCGATTGTTGTGGTGCCGTCGATCGTGAACAAATACTACGTGCTCGATCTGGCGCCGGGGCGCAGCCTGTTCGAATACTTCATTGGCAACGGCCTGACGCTCTACACCATCGTTTGGCGCAATCCGCAACCGCAACACGACTATTGGGGGCTGGGCGACTATCGGGACTCGATGGACAGCGCCATTGAAGTCGCGCGACAAATTTCCGGAACCAACGATGTCAATCTATGGGCGGTTTGCGCCGCCGCTCCCTTGGCCGTGTCGTTGGTGGCCTATTACAAGGCCGCTGCGCAGCACAAGGTGAACAGCCTGATGCTCGTGGTTGCACCGCTGGACTTACAGGCCATGATGCAGGGTTCCACACTTGGCGCGTTCGCCGGCGAGTCATTGCAAAAGTCAGCACCGGCAACCGCGAGCCGCATGCGCGGCAAGGGCCGCAAACGACTCAGCGCCAGAGAGTTGACGCAGACCTTCGCCATGTTGCGTCCCAACGATCTGATCTGGCCCTACTGGGTGAACAACTATCTCATGGGTGAAAAGCCCAGCGCGTTTGACGTGTTGTACTGGAACGCCGATGCCACTGGCATGACGGCGCGGTACAACGAGGATTTCAGTGAGATGGTCAAACAAAACCCGCTGCTGGAGCCGGGCAAGTTGAAGGTCAGAGGCCGAGCCATCGCCGACATCGCTGACCTGGGCGTCGACAGCTATGTCATCGGCGCGCGTACCGATCATCTTTGCGCATGGCCGGTGGTCTATCGTTCGGCCCAATTGCTGGGCGCGCGCTGTCAGTTCGTGCTCGGCAACAGCGGCCACATCCAAACCCTGGTGTGCCCGCCGGGAAACAGCAAGGCCGGCTACTGGACCCATCGCGAAAAACCGGAAACGCCTGAAGCCTGGCTGGATCGCGCCACGCATTGCCAAGGCAGCTGGTGGGAACATTGTCTGGCATGGACGCAGCAACGAGCCGGCCCTCTGCGGCTTGCGCCCCGAACAGCGGGCAGCAAACAGCACCCACCGCTGGGCGATGCCCCGGGCCGCTACGTGTTCGAGAAATCCTGATGCCTGCGGCGCCGTCCAGTGCATTCGGCCATGCAGGCCGCCGCCGCAGGGCGCACAATCACCGGGCTTTGGCCGATCAAGCCGATGTCTTCATGCTTGCGCCACGGTGCGAACACTTCAGCGTTTCCTTAAGCTTGGGCACACAACGCCACGAACTTTGTGGGTGCAACCCTCGGCCCACCGTACAAAATCACCAAGGTCCAGCATGAACGACGTGAAGTACTGCAACATCTGCGGCAGCACGGTTGAGCACCGCATTCCCGACGGCGACAACCTGCCGCGCCACGTGTGCACGGACTGCGGTCACATCCAGTATTTCAACCCGCGCGTGATCGTTGGTTGCGTGCCGGAAACAGCAGACGGCCGCATCTTGATTTGCCGGCGCAACATTGAGCCGCGCTTCGGCCTGTGGACGGTGCCGGCCGGATTCCTGGAGCTGGGAGAAACCACTGCAGAGGGCGCCGCACGCGAGACCCTGGAGGAATCGCAAGCCAGGGTCGAAGTGGGCGAACTGCTGGCGATCATCGATGTCCCCTATGTGTCACAGGTCTACGTGATCCACCGCGCACGCATGCCGGATCTGCACCATGGTCCGACACCGGAGAGCAGCGAAACCTGCCTGGTGCATGAGCAAGACATCCCCTGGGACGAAATTGCATTTCCAACGGTGTATCACAGCCTGAAGTTCCACTATGCTGACCGCGCCCAGGGACGTGAACAAATTCACACGCTAAGCTTGCGTTACAAACCACGCCGACGCAGCGAACAGGAGGTTTCCAGCGGCGATCCACTACCGTCATGACGGTGGACCGCCGCGGATGAGGAGGACGCAATGGCCCGTCAACACTTGCACTTTGAGCAGTTTTACGCCGCGCCGCGCGAACAAGTGTTTGGCTGGTTTTCCAATCACCGCAAGCTGGCGCTGAGCTGGAACGGTCGAGCGCGCTTGTTGAAAACCGGAGGCGACCCGGCCTGGCCCGACGGCGAGGGTGCGATTCGTGAAATTCGGGTCGCCTGGCTAAGATTCCGCGAACGCATCCGGACCCACCAGCCGCATTGGCTGATCGAGTATGAGATTCTCAACAGCCGCCTGATGCGCAAACATCAGGCGCGCATCGAACTTGCGAGCGTCCCCGGCGGCACCCAGTTGAGCTATCAGATCGAGTTCGAGTCGGCCTTGCCGCTGCTTGGCTCCGTGATCTGCGGCGTACTCAGCGCAGCGTGGCGTCGTGGCTTGCGCAGAAGTGTCGAAGACATCGTGCGCCAAAGGGTTTCGTCCCGCCCGCCGCAGCGCGCGAACGGATAAACCGGCATTGCCAAGGCTGGCGGCGTTCAATTCCCCGCACCGGCGCGCATAATCGCGCCTCACCGATTCGGGATTACGCCAATGACGCTCGCACGCGGCCTCATCGTTCTGATTCTCGCCGCCGCCATCGCGGCGTTTTTCATGTTCGACCTGGGTCAGTACGTCTCCATTGAGTATTTCCAGTCGCAACGACAGGCGGTGCTGGACTACCGTGAGGCGCATCCGCTGTTGGCGGCGGCCTTGTTCTTCGTCAGTTACGTGGTCATTACCGCCGTCTCCCTGCCCGGCGCGGCGGTGCTGACGCTGATCGGGGGCGCGATCTTCGGCCTTGGCCTTGGGCTGCTGTTGATCTCATTCGCCTCCACCATCGGCGCCACCCTGGCCTTTCTGGCGGCGCGCGTGGTGTTGCGGGACGCCATCCAGAATCGCTACGGGCAGGCACTCAAAGGCATCAACACCGGCTTTGAGCGTGACGGCGGGTTTTATCTGTTCACCTTGCGCCTGATTCCCGCCTTCCCGTTTTTCCTGGTGAACCTGGTGATGGGCCTTACCAGGATCCGAACCTGGACCTTTTATTGGGTGAGCCAGCTCGGCATGTTTCCGGGCACGGTGGTGTATGTGAACGCGGGTACCGAGCTGGGTCAGCTCACATCGTTCAAGGGCATCGCCTCGCCCAGCCTGATCGGCGCATTCGTGCTGTTGGGCATCTTCCCTTACATCGCGCGCGCCATCGTCAATCGCGTGCGTGCGCAACGGGTTTACGCCGGCTTCAAGAAGCCGCGCCGTTTTGACCGCAACCTGATTGTCATTGGCGCCGGCAGCGCGGGCCTTGTGAGCGCCTATATTGCGGCGGCGGTCAAGGCCAAAGTCACTTTGATCGAACGCGATCGCATGGGCGGCGACTGTCTCAACACCGGTTGCGTGCCGTCCAAAGCGCTGTTGCGCTCCGCCAAGCTGGTGACCCATATTGACCGCGCTCGCGAATTCGGCGTGGAAACCGAAATGCCGCGCGTCAACTTTGCGGCGGTGATGAAACGCGTGCGGGACGTGGTCAAGGCGATTGAGCCGCATGATTCAGTTGAACGCTACACCGAGCTGGGGGTGGAATGCATCAAAGGGAAAGCGCGTCTGATCGACCCCTGGACAGTTGAGGTTGGCGAACAAAAGCTCAGCGCCAAGAACATCATCATCGCCACCGGCGCAGCCCCCTTTGTGCCGCCAATCCCCGGATTGGCCGAGGCTGGCTATTTGACCTCCGACAATCTCTGGAACCTGAAAGAGCTGCCAAAAAAACTGGTGGTGCTGGGCGGCGGCCCCATCGGCAGCGAACTGGCTCAGGCCTTTTCCCGCCTGGGCGCCAACGTCAGCCAGGTGGAAATGCTGCCGCGCCTGTTGATCAAGGAAGACCCGGAATTTTCGACGCTGCTGGCCGAACGCTTCGCCGCCGAAGGCATCGACGTGCGCCTCAACACCCGCGCCAAGGCGGTGATTGAAAACGAATCCGGCAAGTTTCTGGTTTGCGACTCAGAGGACGGCGAAATCGCCATCGCCTTCGATCAGATTCTGGTGGCGGTGGGCCGCGCGGCGCGACTGGATACCTGCGGCTTGCAGGAACTGGGCGTTCGGGTCGAAAAGACGGTGGAGGTCAATCCCTTTCTGCAAACCAACTTCCCCAATATCTACGCCTGCGGCGACGTTGCCGGTCCTTACCAATTCACACATACCGCCTCCCACATGGCCTGGTATGCGGCGGTGAACAGTCTGTTCGCGCCACTGCTGGCGTTTCGTGGCGGCCCGTTCAAGGTGGATGATTCCGTCATTCCCTGGGCCACCTTCACCGAGCCCGAAATCGCCCGCGTGGGCCTCAATGAAACCGAGGCCAAGGAACAGAACATTGACTATGAAGTCACCACCTACGGCATTGACGATCTGGATCGAGCCATCGCTGACGGTGAGGCGCACGGCTTGGTCAAGGTGCTGACCGCGCCGGGCAAGGATCGGATCCTGGGGGTCACCATCGCCGGCGAGCACGCCGCCGATCTGATTGCCGAATACGTGCTGGCCATGCGTCATGGCATCGGCCTCAACAAAATCCTGGGCACGATCCACATCTATCCGACGCTGGCCGAGGCCAATAAATTCGCCGCCGGGCAATGGAAACAGGCCCACAAACCCGAGCGTGCCTTGCGTTGGCTACAACGTTTTCATGCCTGGCGACGTGGGTAGAGCGATTGTTCTCCGAGCGTTCAGAATGCTTGGTTACACTGTCGCGATTCGCAGCGCCAAACCTCGAGTGAGTTTCTCATGAGCAAAGCAATTAAAGTCGTCCTGGCGATTTTCGGCACGCTGATCGCACTGATCGTCGCCGCCGCCATCATCATTCCCATGGTGGTCGACCCCAACGATTTCCGCGGGCAGATCTCCAAGGCAGTAAAAGAACAGACCGGACGTGATCTGGCGCTGGGCGACATCTCCCTTTCGGTCTTTCCGTGGTTGCGGGTACGCATTTCCGATGTCTCCCTGAGCAATGCCCAAGGTTTTGGTGACACCCCCATGGCGGCGGCCAGGGAGGCGGCGGTTGGCGTGGAGCTGTTCCCGTTGTTGTTCGATAAACAGTTCAAGATCAGCACACTCAAACTGGGCGGGCTTCGGCTTGACCTGGCCAAAGACGCCGCAGGCAAATCCAACTGGGACGACCTGGTTCCGGCCGAGGGCGAAGAAAAAGCGCCGGAGGCGCCACAAGCCGAGGGCGAAGGCCTTGATCTCAACAGCATCGATTTCGCCGGCATCGATATTCGAGACTCCGCCGTCAGCTATCGCGACGCACAGGCTGGCCAGGACGTTCTGCTGCAAGACTTTGCCCTGGAAACCGGCGCCTTCAAACCCGGAAAACCGCTGGATGTGAAAACCTCGCTCACCGCCGTTTCCCAAGCGCAGAAACTCGATGCGGATTTGACGCTGTCGGCCACCGTGACGCCGGACATGGATGCGCAAATTATCAGCGTTGAAAATCTCAAGTTGCAGCTGCAATCCAAGCTCGATGAGATTTCCGCGCAGCTCGATTTAGCCGCCAAAGTGGAAGCGGCGCTCCAGGATCAACGCTTTAGCGTTTCCGGCCTGGACCTCAAGGCGATGGCGGAAGGTGCGTCTATTCCCGGCGGCAAGCAAGCGGTCAATCTCACCGGCGCGCTGGTATTCGATCAGGCGCAGGGCACCATGCATTTTTCCAACGCCCACATCCAGGCCGCCGGTCTGAACATCCGCACGGACATCAAAGGCCAGGGCATCAATGGCGACTCGCCGAAGCTGTCCGGCCCCATCCAGATCGAACCGTTCAACCTGCGCGAACTACTCGCCAAGCTGGATCAGAAACTGGAAACCACAGATCCGGGCGCGCTGAAAACCGCCAGCCTGTCCGCCAATTACAGCGGCAGCTTCAGCAGCGCGCGACTGGATCAAGTGGCGCTGACGCTGGATCAAACACAGGCCAGCGGCTATATCGGCGTTCGTGACTTTGCAAGTCAGGCGCTGGAGTTCGCGCTCAAGGTGAACGAGATTGATGCCGATCGCTACATGCCGCCGGGGACCGCCAAGCCGGCGGCGAAGCCGAAGCCAGACGGCACCAAGAAATCCGGCGACAGCGACATCAACAGCACGGAGATTCCGGTCAAGGCGCTGGAAAGCATCAATGCCAGCGGCACGCTGGACGTGGCCAAGCTCAAGCTCAAGGGCGCAACGATGAAAGACGTGCGCGTCAAAATTGACGGTCCCAAAGGCGCCCCCAAGCAAGTCAGCCTGGACCTGAATGCATACGGCGGCAAGCTCGCCACCTCCACCAAGATCGGCGCCGGCGCCAAACCCAGCTATGCGCTCAATACGCGGATTCAGACCGTGACGCTGGGTCCGGTATTGCAACAGTTCGTCGGCAAGGATTTTGTCACCGGATTGGGCGACATCAATGTCAACCTGACCAGTGCCGGCAATACGGTCGGCGATGTGCGACAGGCCTTGAACGGGGATTTGTCGCTGTCGTTCAAAAACGGGGCGATCAAGGGCTTCAATCTGGGTGAGATATTGCGGCGCGGCGAAGCCCTGTTCAAGGGTCAGCAATACCAGGCCAGCCCGGAACCGCCAGAAACTGATTTTGCGCAAATCAACTTCGCCGCGCGCGTGGTCAACGGCATCTTGAAATCGAATCAACTGGATGCGCGCAGCCCGCTGTTTCGCGTGGTCGGCAATGGCGAGATTGACCTGTTTAAGGAAACCCTGAACTACCTGGCTCAGCCCACCGTGGTGGGCACCGCCGAGGGACAGGGCGGCAAAGCGCTAGAGGAGCTGGCTGGATTGACTATTCCCATCCAGCTCACCGGCAGTTTGACCGCGCCGAAATACAAGCTCGATCTGAAAACCGCGCTGCAGCAAAAAGCCGGAGACGAACTCAGAGGCCGGGTGGCGGACAAGGTTCTGGGCGGTGAAAGCGGCCAGGCCGTCAGCGAAACAGAACTCAAGCAAAAGGCCAAGGAGAAGCTCAACAAGGAAATCGGTCGCGGCCTGCAAAAACTGTTCGGCGCCAAGACACCCAAGGCACCCCCCGCTGAAGCCGAACCGCCCGAGGAAACCGGCAACACCGGCAGCTCCGAATAAGTCCTTCGGAAGGCATGCCCCGCAAGCGCTTTGCAAGCCGCCTGCTGGCCTGGTTCGACCAGCATGGCCGCCAGAACCTTCCCTGGCAACATCCGCGAACCGCCTATCGCGTGTGGCTGTCGGAAATCATGCTGCAACAGACCCAGGTTGCGGCGGTCGTCCCCTATTTCGAACGGTTTGTCGGCCGGTTTCCGGACATCGAACCTCTGGCCGCAGCCGAGGTTGACGAGGTCATGCAGTATTGGGCCGGGCTGGGCTATTACGCCCGCGCACGCAACCTGCATCGGACCGCCAAACAGATTATGGAACAGCATGAGGGCGCATTCCCGCGTGACTTCGATGCGGTGTCCGCCCTGCCGGGCATCGGCCGGTCCACCGCCGGCGCCATCCTCTCTCAAGCCTTCGGACAACGCTTCGCCATTCTCGACGGTAACGTCCGTCGCACCCTGGCCCGCCACCGCGGCATCGAAGGCTGGCCGGGAAAATCAGCCGTTCAAACCCGGCTTTGGGCACAGGCCGAACAATCATTGCCGCACCAACGACTGGCCGACTACAGCCAGGCCATCATGGATTTGGGCAATCTGATTTGCACACCAAGAAAACCAGAATGCGATCAATGCCCGGTCAGTAGTGACTGTGTCGCCCACCAACAAGGCCTCGTGCGCCAGCTGCCAACGCCAAAACCCAAAAGACACAGACCCCTGCGCAAGCAATGGCTACTACTGCTGGAAGCCGAAGGTCAGGGCTTGTTGCTGGAACGGCGCCCACCCGCCGGCATCTGGGGCGGCTTGTGGAGCCCGCCAACCACGCCATCCGATCAACACTGGCAAGCAGAACTGCAGCGATTGGGATATCTGGCAACGGCATCCGAAGCACTTGCACCGATACAACATGCCTTTACCCACTTTGAGTTGGAGCTGAGGCCCATCCGCATTGGCGTGAAACCTCAAACCGGCCTGCGCGAACCGGCAAACCACCGCTGGTTTAACATCTCCCATCCGAAATGGCCCGCGCTGCCCAAACCGGTGTCGCGCTTGTTCGAAGAGATCTACCCATGTCACGAACCGTTCACTGCATCAAGCTAGACCGTGAAGCCGAAGGGCTGAGCCGGCCACCCTACCCCGGCGAGATCGGGCAACGTGTATTCGACAACGTTTCCAAGCAGGCCTGGCAGGAATGGCTGATGCACCAAACCCGCCTGATCAACGAATATCAACTCTCACTGGCGGACGCCTCCGCGCGCAAATTCCTCGCCGAAGAGATGGAAAAATATTTCTTCGGCGGCGGAGAGCTGGCGCAAACAGGCTATACCCCGCCAAAAAACGCGCTGGAATCTTGACACCGGCAGCGCTCGCCGCTTTAATGCGCGACTTGCTTGCGGCTGCAGGACTTAACTCGCCGCTGAAAAAGCTTGCGGCCAGGTAGCTCAGTCGGTAGAGCAGAGGATTGAAAATCCTCGTGTCGGCGGTTCGATTCCGTCCCTGGCCACCATTAGTCGGCCAGCCCGGATATGTGCATCCCGACACATGGAATGGGATAAACCGGGAATTGAAGAGTCCTCAAGAGCCGGTTTGATCCTCCAGGAACTCGAACAGAAGCAACTCGATCTCGGTGCGATCCTCATCGCTGATTCCGAGAAACGGACGGGCCGGGATATCACCCCAGGGAATCGGCGCACCGCGCCGCGTGGTCCCGAAAGCGCCTTTACGGGCGCCAAACTGCTGGATGGTGGTCAGCTTGTTGGGCGCCCAGGGAGAGCCATCCGGTGCCCGACTGCTGCGGAACCGCTCCTTGGTGGTCTCTACCAGGTGCTCGCCGATCTGCAGCATGACCGGGAGCGGATTGATGCCGGCCTGTTCCAGACGCTTGAGGAGCGCCTCGGCCTTGGCGGAGTCGACTTGCAGGTCTATGCGCATGGTCTACACTGACGTCGGAGCTGGATGCGACACGGTGAAATTCTCCCGGCCGTAGCACCGCAGGCAACTGCGGGAGCGCCATGTGGGGTTTCCGGTTGGACCGGACTGGGAGGCCCCATCATCCAGCTCCACCCCTTTCAAGAAGACGGCGAATCTCTCGATCTCGATAGGCCGCCCGGCGGCTCAGGCGACGGTAGCTGGTGACCCACGTGCCCTCGCCACTGACCGTTGCCTTCACAACGAGGACGTAGCCGGTCTCGCCGTCGGCTGCCTCGTGAATATAGATCATCGAGCGCGGGCCATCCTTCACTTTCCCGGTGCGTCGGTCAATCACATCCTGAGCAGCCGCGTACTCTTCATCCGTCAGCTCTGGGGGTTCCCGATCCTGCTTCCGCATGGTCTCGGCCGAGAGCTGGCCAACGGTGGACTGAGCGCTGATCGCCTTGGCGTCCTCATCCGGGATTCGGACCAGCGGCCAGTCACCATCCGGCTTGGTCCGCCACGCGGCGAAGAGGCCGTTTTCCACCGCCTCGCGATTCATGGCCGCGATCAAGGGCGACGCAACGTCGTAGGGCCTCGCGGAGAGCTTCTCGGCAACGGCCGCCCGGATGTCGGCGGTCACCGTACCGCCGGGCATGTAGTCCCAGCTCTTGTCGATGGCGCCTTTCGGATCGGACGCATGCTGGTCGGCGAATCGGTCAGTGCATCGGACATCGTGGATGCCGAACGCCGAAAGCTCGCCATCGAACACCTGTCGCAATCCGAGATGCGACTGTCACAAATCGTCGGCCTGCTGGGCTACGGCAACCAGAGCGCGCTCAATCGTTCTTGCCAGCGCTGGTTCGGAAAGTCGCCTGGCGCAGTGCGCGAATCGATCCAGCGGGGCGAACGGATCTGAGCAAGGCCGGAGGCCAGTGACGGCAACAACGTACTGATTCAAGAACCAAAAGGCATCTCGAGCTCGTTCCTCAAACGGACTCGGGAGCATCACATACAAGGCGATCAAGACCCCTTTCCCGCAACGCGAGGTGCGCACCCTCAATCAGAGCTAGCCGACGTTTGGTTCCGAGTCTTCATTCGAGGCCATCGACGCCGCGTGGGTACGCTAGCCCGAATAATTCACAAGGGCGCACGCGGTGGCGCTTTGATGTGGCAGAAAACAAGTGCTTTATTGCAAGATTTTGCTCAAAAATGCTGGTGACATTTTGTCACCAACCACCGCGAGCTATTGCGGCGCTGGCTTGCCCTCGCGCGCTTGGCTTGGGTTTCAGAAAAACCGTAGTAAAACTACGCTTTTTCTTCCAACCCGGCGCCAAATCGCACTGCGGCCTACGCCATCATCCGCAACCCTCGTGAATTATTCGGGCTAGTCGTCGCGTTCAGCAGCCGCCTCGCGGCCGGCCTGACGAATCTCGGCCTCCCGACGCGCCTCCTGGATCTGCGCCATCACGGCTTCGACATCTGCGCCGGGTTCATCGGATTCGAATTGGCCCGTCAATTCGGTATCGGGCCGCAGCAGGGCATGCTGATAGAGGTGCCAGATTTCCAGCGCAAACCGGCTGTCCCTGAGGGCTGGCGCAAAGCGGCCGAAGTAGACGGTGACGTTTTCGACATCACGCGCCAGCATGGCAAACGCATTGTTGTTGCTGGCGGCCTCCACAGCCTGCGGCAGATCAATGATGACCGGGCCGTCAGCGGCCAACAGGACGTTGAATTCCGAGAGGTCGCCATGGATCAGGCCCGCGCAAAGCATGCGCACGATCTCGCGCATCATGTGGCCGTGATATTCGACCGCCAGCGCTTCACTGAGCGTCACTTCGTTGAGCCGGGGCGCGGGCAGTCCCTCATCATCAACGATCAGATCCATGAGCAACACGCCGCTGAAGTAGCCGGCGGGCGCCGGCACGCGCACCCCGGCGCCCGCCAATCGATAGAGGGCGTCGACTTCAGCATTCTTCCAGGCCTCTTCGCTTTGCTTTCGACCGTAATGGCCACGTCCCCCGGCACGCTGGTCGCGGCTGCGCCGCGCTTTTCTGCCCTCCTGGTATTGCGCCAGCTTCTGGAATCCCCGTTGGTGCGCTTGCTTGTAGACCTTGGCACAGCGGACGGTTGATCCGCTTTCCACCAGATAGACGGAAGCTTCCTTCCCGCTCTTGAGCGAGCGTACCACCCGGTCAATCACGCCTTCTTCAATCAACGGCTGCAGGCCGCGTGGGGTTTTCATGGTTCTGATCGACCAATGGAGGAGCAAGAAACAGTCGAGTTTACTTGCCGTATCGAATGCGTCCCTTCCAATGCCGCCCGAGCGGTTGCGCCTCTGCTCTCGGAAACGCAGCATTCCCCGGCGCTGCATCCTGCTCGCCGCTATCTGCGTTACGCCCAACCCGAATAATTCACAAGGGCGCGGGCCTCGACGCGACAGTCGCGTCTCAACCTCGCACAGCTGGCTCGGTTTTACTGTGCGCGTAACAGCGGGAAAACCTTTGCGTCAGGCTCGATGGTAGGGATGATTGCTCAGCAAGCTCCAGGCGCGATAAATCTGCTCGGCCACCATCACTCGCACTAGGGCGTGCGGCAGCGTCAGTGGCGATAGTGACCATTGCTGCTGCGCGGCCTGTTTGACGGCGGGCGAATGACCGTCGGGCCCACCGACCATCAGCGCCAGATCCTGGCCGCTGGCCATCCATTCGGACAGGCGCCTGGACAGGCCGGCGCTATCCCAGCCTTGGCCGTTCTCGTCCAGCGCGATCAGGGTGGCGTGCCGAGGCGCGCGTGCCAACAGCTTTTCACCTTCCTGTTCACGCGCGCGGCGGGTATCCGCATTCCTGCCGCGCGTCGCCAGCCGGATTTCCCCCAGCTCGAGTTTCAGTTCCGGCGGCAGGCGGCGTTGATAGTGCGCGAAGCCGTCCTCCACCCAGCGCGGCATGCGGGTGCCGACGGCGAGCAGATGAATGCGCACGCGTTCAGATTCGGGTATGGGCCGGCGGTGCCGGTGCCTGCATATCCCATAGTTTTTCCAGCTGATAGAACGCGCGGGTCTGCATTTGCATGATGTGAATCACGGCTTCGTTGAGGTCCACCAGCACCCACTCGGCCTCTTCCAGACCTTCAACGCCCATCGGCGAATGACCGGCTTCCTTGGATTTCTCGATCACGTTTTGCGCCAGCGCCTTGACATGCCGACTGGAACTGCCGGAGCAGATCACCATGCGGTCGGTAATGGTGGTCAGCCCCTTGACGTCCAACACGGTGACGTCCTTGGCTTTTAGGTCATCCAGCGCCTGCAGCGCCACATCAATCACGGACTGGGTCTTCGTCATCGGTCAACAGGTGAACATCCTCGTGGGAAAAAGAAGAAAAAACCGCGTCGGGCATCAACCCCAATACGGAGCGCCCGGCTTTGAGCAAGCCGCGCACGCGGGTCGAAGAAATGGCCAGCGGCGGCACGCTGGCGGTCATGTAACACCCGGCCGGTTCGGCGTGCAAGGCTTCGATGTCGAACACGCGCCGTCCGCGCAGCTGCGCCAAGAGTTCCGGTGCCGGTGCCGGCGGTTCATAGGGCCGTTCGACGAACACCAGATGCGCCAGTTTGATGATGTCTTTCCAGCGAACCCACTCGTGAAAATGATTGGCAGCGTCGTCACCCAGCAGCAGGACGATGCTGGCATCGGGAAATTCGGCGCGCAGCTCGGCCAGCGTGTCATGGGTGTAGGACGGACCATCGCGGCGGACCTCGCGATCATCCACCACCAGGCCCGTTTCATTGCCCACCGCCAGGCGCACCCATTGCAGCCGCTTCTGCGGCGAGATTCGCGGCGCCGCGCGATGCGGCGGGGTGCCGCTTGGAATCAGGCGCACGCTGTCCAGTTCAAGGCGTTCGCGCAATTCGATCGCCAGTCGCAGATGGCCGTTGTGAATGGGCGCGAACGTGCCGCCGAAAACGCCGATGCTGAGTTTCGACCGACGGATGTCAGCGCTCACGAACAGGCGCGGTCAACGGATATTTCCGTCACCCAGCACCACCCATTTCTGTGAAGTCAGCCCTTCCAGCCCCACCGGGCCACGGGCGTGAAACTTGTCGGTGCTGATGCCAATCTCCGCGCCCAGACCGTATTCGTAACCGTCGGCGAACCGGGTGGATGCGTTGACCATCACCGAGCTGGAATCCACTTCCCGCAGGAAGCGGTTCGCCCTGGAAAAATTCTCGGTGACGATGCTGTCGGTGTGCCCGGAGCCGTATTGGCGGATATGGCGCATGGCTTCATCCAGGTCCTGGACCACCCGCACGGCAAGAATGGGCGCCAGGTACTCGGCATGCCAGTCCTCTTCGGTCGCCGGCTGGATGTTGTCCAGAATGCTTGCAACCTGCGCGCAGCCGCGCAACGCCACGCCGGCCTCGGTGTAAATTTGCGCCAGTTGCGGCAACAGGGCCTCGGCGACGGCGGCGTCCACCAGCAGGGTTTCCATGGTGTTGCAGGTGCCGTAGCGCTGGGTCTTGGCGTTGACCGCGATGGCAATGGCTTTTTCGGCATCCGCATCGGCGTCGATGTACACATGACAGACACCGTCCAGATGCTTGATCACCGGTACGCTGGCCGCCTGACTGACCGCAGACACCAGCCCCTTGCCGCCGCGCGGGATGATCACGTCCACGTGTTCGGGCATCGCCACCAGTGCGCCGACGGTGCGGCGATCGGTGATGTCCAGCACCTGCACCGCGTCGGTCGGCAGGCCGGCGCTGCGCAAGGCGCGCTCGATGCAGGCGGCGATGGCCAGATTCGATTTCAGCGCTTCGGACCCGCCACGCAGGATGGCGGCATTGCCGGACTTCAGACACAGGCTGGCGGCATCCGCGGTGACGTTGGGGCGTGACTCGTAAATGATTCCGACCACGCCCAGGGGCACCCGCATGCGTCCCACCTGAATGCCGGAAGGCCGCGGACGCATGCCTTGGATTTCACCCACCGGATCGGGCAGGTTGGCGACCTGACGCACGCCGTCGGCCATGGCCTCGATGCGGTCCTGATTCAGTTCCAGCCGATCCAGAAGCGCCGGCTCCAGGTTCGCCTTTTGGCCGGCGCGCAGATCTTCGGCGTTGGCGGCCAGCAGTGACTCTGTTTCCGACAAGATGGCCTCGGCCAGGGCGAACAGACAGGCGTTTTTCACCCCGGTCGATGCACACGCCAGCGCCTGGCTCGCCTGGCGCGCGCGCGCGCCACGCCGGTCCATGTAGGCGGTAATCTCGTCCTGGGAAATCTGTTGACTGGCGGCGCTGGAGTTCATCGTGCAATAGAGGTGGTCGTGGGCCGCAAGACGCGGTGACCGGCGACCGCGGCAGTCAATGTTAGCAACTCTTCCCAGGCCTGCTCCTTGCCGCCAGTTGATTTGGACAAGCGATCGATCTGCGCGCATTGACGCAACCAGCCATAAGCCTGCGTCGAACGCATGCGCGGCAGGGCGCTGCTGAACGTGCGGTTGCGAAAGCGCGGAATCCGCGCGGCGGAGCAGGCGGATTGTGGATCGCCGCTGCGTGCAAAGGCGTCCAGGGCCTTGGCAAGCTGGCGCAGCGTCCAGCTGATGGCGCCCAGCAATTCCACCGGCTCCACGCCCTCGGCACGGATCACCTGCAGGCAGCGCAGGGCGCCGACGGTATCGCCTTGCAGCATTTTGTCGGTCATGTCGAATACATCAAAGCGGGCGCTGTCGGCCACCGAAGCGCGCATTTGCTCCACGCCAATCGCCTCACCGGCAAACAACAGCTTCAGCTTGGCGATGTCCTGCGTCGCCGCCATGGCATTGCCGGCGGTACGCTGCGCCAGCAGGTCGAGTGCGTCCTGATCCACCTCCAGGCCTTGAGCCATCAGCCGCTGCTGCAACCAGCGCGGCCACTGGGCTTCCGAAATGGCGCGTGCGTAAACCGCCGCGCCGGCGGATTCCAGTGCGCCGTACCAGGCCGATTGCTGCTGGCGATAGTCCAGCTCGCCACAGATCACCAACAACAGCACATCCGGACTCGGCGCCTGTGCCAACTCGGTCAGCAGTCTGCCGCCTTCCTTGCCGGGCGCGCCACCGGGCATGCGCACTTCCACCAGCTTGCGCGAGGCGAACAGCGACATCGCCTGCATCGCGCCGCTCAGCAGGCTCCAGTCGAAGCCGCGCTCAACGTCCAGCACCTGGCGTTCGACAAAACCCTGTTCGCGCGCTGCTTGCCGCAGCTGATCCAGACATTCGTCCACCAGCTGTGCCTCCTCGCCGGCCACCAGGTAAATCGGCAGCAGCGATTGCCGCAAGGCGTCGGCCAATTGATCCGGCGCTAGACGCATTCAGCGCCCATTACTTGTAAACCGCCTCGGTTTCGAAATGGCCCTTGGTCTGCTTGTGCAAGCGCAGGTAAGTCTGGGCGATGACGTCCGGATCGTAATGCGTGCCGGTTTGCACCAGACCGTGCACGGTCACGGTGGCGACGTGAATGCCATCGTGACCCAGCTCCTGCGCCAGCGTGTAGGTGAGATTGCGCAAGGCCGCCTTGCACAGCGACAGCGAGGCATAGTCGGTGGAGGGTTCCTGGGCAAAACCGCCGCCGGTGATCAGAATGGTGCCCTTGCCGACCGCGCGCATGCCCGGTGCGACCTGCTCGGCCAGCACCAGCGCGCCCACCACGTTGGCGCGAAACTCCTCCAGCAAGCGCGACGGCGGAATCTGCGTCGGCCTTGCCATTTCCGCGTCGGCGGCATTGAAAATCAGCACCGCCGGGTCGCCCTGCCTGGCGCGAACCTCGGACACCAGCTGAATCAGCGAAGCCTCGTTGCCGGCGTCGGCCTGATAAACCTCGGCGGCGCGCTCACCCAGCTTGACTTCGCTGGCGATGGACTTGAGTTTTTGCGGGTGCCGCGCCGCCAACGCGATGTCATAACCCTGGTTGGCAAAGGCCAAGGCACAGGCGCGACCAATGCCCGGTCCGGCGCCAACGATCAAACAGACTTCCGCCATCGATTTCTCCTTCGCTTGTTCGGGCCTGGCCTCAAGTCGCGCTGATCAGCCCATCCTGACGCAACAGCGGCTCCAGGCTGGGATCGCGACCGCGAAAATCGCGGAACAACTGCGCCGCCGTGCGCGATCCACCGCGCGACAACAGGGTATCCAGAAATCGGCGTCCCGTCTCGCGCATGGCCTCGGCGCTCAATCCGGCTTCGTCGAAGGCGGCGAAGGCGTCGGCGGACAGAACCTCGGCCCATTTGTAGCTGTAGTAACCGGCCGAATAACCGCCGGCGAAAATATGCGAAAAACTGCAGGGAAAACGATTGAACGCCGGCGGGCGCATCACCGCCACCTCATCACGCACCTGCTCCAGTGTCTGCATCACACGCGCGCCCTGCCCCGCGTCAAAGTCACGATGCAGGCGCAGATCGAACAGCGCGAATTCGATCTGCCGCAAGGTCGCCATGCCGGCCTGAAACACGCGACTTGTGCGTAGTTTTTCAATCTGTGCGTCCGGCAGCGCCTCACCGCTTTGCCAGTGTCGGGCAAATGACTTCAACAGCGCAGGCTGGTAGCACCAGTTCTCCATGAACTGGCTCGGCAGTTCCACCGCATCCCATTCCACGCCACGAATGCCTGCCAGCGCCGACGCCTCCACCTGCGTCAGCAAATGGTGCAGGCCGTGACCGAATTCGTGAAACAGGGTGACGACCTCATCATGGGTGAGCAGACCGGGTTGTTCGCCGGCGTCGGATTTCAAGGGTGGCCGGAAATTGCACACCAGGTAGGCCACCGGCAACTGCGTTCCGGCTTCGGTTTGGCGACGCCCCAGACATTCATCCATCCAGGCGCCGCTGCGCTTCTGATCGCGTGCATAAGGGTCCAGATAAAAACGACCGATGACCGTGCCGTCGTCTTGCATCAGCGCATACAGCTTCACATCCGGATGCCACACCGGGTGCCCCTCACAGGCTTCCACCCGATACCCGTAGAGCTGATGGATCAGGTCGAACAAGCCTTGCAGCACCGCCGGCAGCGGAAAATAGGGACGCAACGCTTCCTCGTTCAAGCCCAGCGACTGTTGCCTGAGCTTTTCGCTGTAGTAGGCCAGATCCCAGGACTGCAATTCTTCCAGCCCGTCCATGGCGCGCGCCAAATCGCCCAGCGCCTGCAACTCGGCCTGCGCCGCGGTTCGCGCGCGTTGCGCCAGATCCAGCAGGAAAGCTTCCACCTGGTCCGGCGTATCCGCCATCTTGGTGGCCACGGAAAGCTCGGCAAAATTTCCAAAGCCCAGCAACCCCGCCTGCTCGGCGCGCAGCGCCAGAATCTCATCCATCAAGGCGCTGTTATCAAACCGGCCGGCATGCGGCCCTTGATCCGAAGCGCGTGTGGCAAAGGCGGTGTAGAGCTGTTCGCGCAGCGTCCTGTCATCGGCATGGCTGATCACCGCATCGAAACTGGGGTAGTCCAGCGTCAACAGCCAACCGTCCAGTTTCTTGGCAGCCGCCTTGGCCGCGGCTTGCTCCAGTGCCGCCGCCGACATGCCGGCCAATCGGGCTTGATCGGTGATGTGCAGGGACCAGGCCTGAGTGGCGTCCATCAGCTGTTCTTCAAACTTGGTCTGCAATTCCGACAAGCGCAGCGAAATTTCCTTGAAACGCTGCTTGGCCTCGGCCTTGAGGCCCACGCCGGAAAGCTTGAAATCCCGAATCGCGTCCGTCACCACCTTCTGCCGTGTTGGTGACAGCGTGCCGAATTCGGCTGACGCCGCCAGTCGCTGATAAGCCTCAAACAGCGCCTCGGACTGCGACAGTTCCAGGTGGTACTCCGTGACCTTGGGAAGGCCCTGGTTATAGGCCGCGCGCCATGCGTCGGTGGAGTTGACCATGAACAGATGTGACACCGGCCCCCACACCCAGGACAGGGCCTCACTCATCTGTTCCATCGGTTCGACCAGCCCTTGCCAGCCTGGTGATGCCTGATTGCCCAACAAGTCCTCGAGTCGGTGACGGTTCTCCGTCAGCACCCGATCCAGCGCTTCGGCGGCATGTTCGGGTGCGATGCGCTCGAAATCAGGCAGTTGATTGAGCTGGGGTGGTTGCTGGAGCGGATGAGTCATTGGCAAGGCTTGAGCGAGAGGGTCAACACACACTGGCGTGCGTGGCGGGGATTTCAAGTCAGCACACCGCGAACGATGGCGGCGTAAACCGTCAGCGCGCCGCTGGTGATGCCGGCGACGATGCCGCCCCATCCTTGCCAACGGAAGCGACGGCTGAGTACCGATTCGGGCTGGGTGGACAGGATAAACGGCCTGCGGTCGGCGGGCCTGGACAGGACATTCAGATCCGGGGCCACCGCCGGCTCCACCTGCGTTTGCATCGCCTCGGCGCGCACCTGGCGACGCGCTGTTTCCCACTCCGCCGCATCAATCAGCCCGTCCTGATTCGCATCAAAGCGCGCCAACAGGCCGGCCTGATCCTTCTTGAGTTCGACCAGACGGGCACGGAACGCTTCCGCCTCACCAGGGCCGGCAACCGCTTGCTCGGTTCTGAACGCACCGATGGCATAGAGCGGATCGTCCAGCCGAATCAGCCGCTCGGTGTAACGGTAGGAACCAAAAGAGATCCATTGCGATTTTTTCGGCACCCGTTGCGGGACCCGCGTGCCGCCGCGCCATTGCCGCCGCAGGCTGGGCCAGACTTTGGCGCCGCCGGGATCGACAATGCATCGGCCGGTGCCGTCATCAAGCAGAAACAGCTCAGCGGAGGTTTGCGCCTCCACCGTTTGCCAGACGTCGCGGTACTTGCCGTTGCTGAAAGTCCGGCGACGCAACTCAACGCGATAATCCCACCAACAGCAGCGTTGACGTGTCAGCGGCGAGACGATCTCCGGCCCCGGCAACAAACCCGCGCGTCCACCCAATTCCACATAGCCCTGCGCGGCGGATCGAATTCGTGACCGCGGGGTATCCTCCATCAGTCTTGCGCGGCGCAAGCGGGCAAAGCCGATCACCACCAGACCAACGGCGCTGACACCGGCCACGATCAAACCAAACCAAAACGTCTCTGGCGTCGCCTGCGTCACCCAGGCGTGGAAGGGCTCGAACCAGGGATGCGGCCGGCTTTGGATGGAATCGTTCATCTCGGGACTACCTGGGCATCCGGTCGGGCGCCCCAGCCTTCAGGATCCAAACGCCGCCTTGAAATCCACGTCTTTGAGGCTGGCCTGGTCAAATTCCAGCAGCTGCGCGGCGCCAAACTTGAACATGCGGGCGATGATGACGTCCGGAAACTGTTCGATGCGCACATTGTTGAGGTTGACGCTCTCGTTATAGAACTCGCGCCGGTCCGCGATGCCGTTTTCCAGGCTCGACACGCGCCCCAGCAGGGTCTGGATGGACTGGTTCGCCTTGAGTTCCGGATAGGCTTCCACCGTCGCCTGGATATTGCCCAGACCCGCACGGATCACGGATTCAGCCGCGCCAACGCCTTTGACGTCACCACGCTTGCGCGCCTGGTCGGCGCCGGTGCGCGCGTGCATCACCTGCTCCAGCGTGTGGCGTTCAAACTGCATGTATTGCTTGCAGGACTCGATCAGCTTGGGCAACTCGTCGTGCCGCTGACGCAGCAGGACGTCGATATTGCTCCAGGCCTTGCTGACGCCGTGCTTGAGCGAAACCAGGCCGTTATAGATGATCACCGCATAAATAATGACAGCCGCAAGCGCGGCCAGCATCAAATAGGTTTCCATCAACAGGCCTCCTGGATTTGGCTTCAGCCGGCAGTCTAACTGGGGAGACGCCAAAGTGTTGGCAGCATCAGGTCGGCCAATACTTCAGCGTTTGCCTGATCCCAGGACCGCGTAACAGCCGGGCGCTGCGGTAACATTGCGCCCGGTTCATGGTCCCATGCGGGTCAAGAGCGACCATTTGCGACATCCGCAGACGAGGAAGATTTCGTGCGATCCATTCTTGTTTTTCTGATTTCAGCCGTCTTGCTGGCCGGATGTTCCGGCACCCAGGTGCTGAACAATCTGACCCCGGAAAGCGGTTACAAGACCGCCACCAACGTCATCTATTCGCCGGGCCAGGACCTGCGAATGGATATCTATACGCCCAACGGCCTGCAAAACGCGCCGGTGGTGCTGTTTTTCTACGGCGGGCGCTGGTCGTCGGGCTCCAAGGACGAATACAAGTTCGTCGGCGAAGCGCTGGCATCACGCGGTTTCGTTGCCGCCATCGCCGACTATCGGCTGTATCCCAAGGTACGCTTCCCGGCCTTCGTCGAAGACGGCGCGCGGGCGGTGAAATGGCTGAACGGCAACGTGCAGCAATACGGCGGCAATCCACAAAAGATATTCGTCATGGGCCATTCGGCCGGCGCGCACATCGCCGCCTTGTTGTCGGTGCGTGAAATCTATCTGGAGAAAGTCGGGGGCTCACGCAGCATGTTGCGCGGCATGATCGGCCTGGCCGGACCCTACGACTTCCTGCCGATTACCGACCCCACGCTGCGCGACATCTTCGGGCCGCCGGAAAACTTCGAATACTCCCAGCCCGTCCTGTTCGCCGAAGGCGACAACCCGCCCATGCTGCTGATGCACGGCGAAGATGACGACACCGTGTGGGTGAAAAATACCCGCAACCTCGCCGCTGCCGTGTCCAAGGCCGGCGGCCCGGTGGAAACCGTGATCTACCCCAAGATGGGTCATGGGCGCATGGTGGCCTCGCTGTCGCGCCCGCTGCGCGGCCAGACCGACGTGATCCAGCACGTTGCCGACTTCGTCACGCGCTGGTCGGATCAACGCTATGTGGACAGCAACGCACCCACCGGCGGCATTGAAACCGTTCCCCTGCAGCCCTGATGCTGCGCCCCTATGACGGCATCCGCCCGCAGCTCGCGCAGGGCGTCTACGTGGATGAAGCCGCGCGCGTCATCGGCGACGTACAGATCGGTCAGGACAGCTCGATCTGGCCGTTCGCCGCCGTGCGTGGCGATGTGCATCACATCCGCATCGGCGCACGCAGCAATATTCAGGACAACGCCGTGCTGCATGTCACCCACGACGGGCCCTATTCACCCGGCGGATCGCCGCTGCTGATCGGCGACGATGTCACCGTCGGTCACGGCGCCATCCTGCACGCCTGCCGCATCGGCAACCGGGTCCTGATCGGCATGGGCGCCATCGTGCTGGACGGCGCCGTGATCGAAGACGATGTTTTCGTCGCCGCCGGCAGCCTGGTTTCGCCGGCAAAAACCTTGCGCAGCGGCTGGCTGCATCGCGGTTCGCCGGCCAAGCCGGCGAGAGCGCTGACCGCGTCCGAACTGGAAAATCTGCGTTATTCCGCCGCGCATTATGTGCGCGTCAAAAACAAATACCTCAATCAGAGTTAATGCCTCATGCCCACGCTTGTTCTCCTACGTCACGGCCAGAGCCAGTGGAATCTTGAAAACCGCTTCACCGGCTGGGTGGACGTGGACCTGACCGATAGGGGCCGCGCCGAAGCGAGCCAGGCTGGCGCACTGATGCGCGAGCAAGGTCTGCGCTTTGACGCCGCGCACAGCTCGGTATTGCGGCGCGCCAATCGCACGCTGGATCTCGCCCTGGAAGAACTGGATCAGATGTGGCTGGGCGTGGAAAAAAGCTGGCGCTTGAACGAGCGGCATTACGGCGCGCTGCAAGGCCTGGACAAGGCCGAAACCACCGCCAAGCACGGCGAAGCGCAGGTGAAAGTCTGGCGTCGCTCCTACGATATTCCACCACCGGAAATGGCCAGCGACGACCCCGGCCACCCGCGTCAGGACGCGCGTTATTCCAACCTGGACGCACGCGTGCTACCGGGCACCGAGTCGCTCAAGACCACGCTGGACCGTGTATTGCCTTATTGGCACGACCGCATCGCGCCACAGCTCAAGCAAGGATTGACCGTGCTGGTGACCGCGCACGGAAATTCGCTGCGCGCCTTGTATAAGTATCTGAATAATATTTCCGAGCAGGAAATTGTCGAGCTGAATATTCCTACCGGCATTCCCTTGCAATTTGAGCTGGACGCGGAACTGAACGTCATCAGCCACGCCTATCTGGGCGACGCCGAAGCGGCCCGCAAGGCGGCGGAAGCGGTCGCCAATCAAGCCAAGGCTTGAGTGGCACTTTCCACGGGCGGTAGCTCGATACGAATCCCGGAACGCCTTAGGCGAGGCAACACCAGTCGCCTCAAATAATCGCGCGCATCCTCGCTGTCATTATTGAACCAGGCCCGCGCGCTACCGAGCACGAAGTTATATCCCCAGGCGTCCATGTCCGCAAAACACTGCGCCATGGAATAACCAGCAAGCTGCTCGGCCAGCAGGCATTGCAGATAACACACGGCGTTTTCTTCCACGTCACTGCTACCGGCGTCGGTATGCAGGCTGGGCCGTCTTGTTTCGTCCAGGCAAAGGTAATGGCAGGCCTCGTGCAGCGCTGAATGCACCGGCGTATCCGCTCGCACATATAGCCGATGGCCAATCAACCCCGCCTCCGGCGCGCCCCAGAAACTGCCGGGAATGGCGGCGTTTTCGGCAAGCTGGGAGACCGTCAAGCCAGCAGCGCGAAACAGCGCCTGCAAAGCCGCAAGGCCGATGCGCGACATCGGCGTTACGGCACCCGGCGTTGCAATTGTCACGTGGTCCACACCACCGCACGTTCGGTCATCGAGAGATTCGACATGATTGACGCCATCCGTCGCCAGAAGCCGACCCTATCACGGCTCCCGAACGCGCTGTTCAGAAAAGGGATTGTCCGCCGCGCCACCGCAAAATGGCGTTCGGCCATTCCGCAATCCGAATATGACATTGGAGAATGTCACAATTCAAACCGCATGGCCTGCGCCACCAAGGCGCCAAGCTCTGGAGCAATCACCGATGAGCCATCATCACTTCGACATCCTGATTCTGGGTGCCGGCCTTTCCGGCATCGGCGCCGCCTGTCACATCACGCGAAAGTTCAAGAACAAGAAGAGCTACGCGGTCCTGGAGCGCCGTCAGGCCATCGGCGGCACCTGGGACTTGTTCCGCTACCCCGGCATCCGCTCCGACTCGGACATGACCACCTTCGGCTACAGCTTCCGACCCTGGCGGGCCTCCAAGGTGCTGGCGGACGGGGATTCGATTCGCAACTACGTGCGTGAAACCGCAGAAGCATTCAAGGTCACCGAAAACATCCACTTCGGCCGCAAGGTGGTGCGTGCGGACTGGTCGTCAGACGAAGCCCGATGGACCGTGACGACGCAAAACGAGGCCGATGGCAGCGAAGAACGCTGGACCGCGCAATTCGTCATCGCCGCCACCGGCTACTACAACTACGATCAGGGCTACACGCCGGACTTTCCCGGCAGCGAGAATTTCAAGGGTCAGATCATTCACCCGCAGCACTGGCCGCAAGATCTGCAGGTGAAGGACAAAAAGGTGGTGGTCATCGGCAGCGGCGCGACCGCCATCACGCTGGTGCCCTCGCTGGCGAAGCTGGGCGCCAAGGTCGCCATGTTGCAGCGAACGCCCACCTATGTGCTGTCGGTTCCGGCGATCGACCCGCTGTGGCACGCGCTGTCCAAGGTGTTGCCGATCAAGGCGGTCTACGCTGCAACCCGGGCGCGCAACGTGGCGCTGCAACGCACGCTGTACCTGACCTCCAGGAAACGCCCTGCGGCGGTGCGGCGCTTGTTGCGTACCCTGACCAGAAAACAGCTGCGCGGCAAGGTGGACTGGCGCCACTTTTCGCCGAACTACGACCCCTGGGATCAGCGACTGTGCGTGGTGCCCGACGGCGATCTGTTCAAGGCCCTGCGGCGCGGGGATGCACAAATCCTCACCAGTACCATCCAGCGCTTCGACCAAACCGGCATTGAGCTAGACACCGGCGAACACATGGACGCGGACATCATCGTCACCGCCACCGGCCTGCAATTGCAGCTCATGGGCGGCGCTCAAATGTGTGTGGACGGTGAGACCGTCCAGCTCAAGGACCGCATGGTTTACAAGGGCATGTTGTTGGAAGGTGTGCCCAACGCGCTGGCCATTACCGGCTACACCAACGCCTCCTGGACCTTGAAGGCCGATATCGTTTGCGAGCACTTCTGCCGCATCATCCGTCACATGGACAAGACCGGCACGCAGATTGTGGTCCCCAAACCTGGAACGGCAAAACAATTGGACGAAACCGTCATGGGCAGCCTGCAATCCGGTTATGTGGCACGCGGCGCCGATGTCTTGCCACGACAGGGTGATCGCGCGCCATGGGCCTTGCTCAATGATTACGTGCAGGACGCAGCGCGGCTCAAGCTGGGCAAGTTAACGCATCCGGATCTGGTGTTCGAAAGCGTCTAGTTCAGCGTCTCCAGGCGCTCTGCCACCTCCATCCATTGCAGCTCAACGGCTTCCAGCTCAGCCCTCAAGGCCTGCTGCTGTCCGGCCAGCTTGGCGGTTTCTTCGGCCGCGTCATCCCGTTCGTAAAGCGCGGGGTCGGCCAGGGCGTCGTCGAGCGCGGACAGTTTTTTCTGTAATCCCTGCATGCGCGTTTCCTGTTTGCGAAGTTGATCGCGCAGGGTTTTTTGTTGTTTTCCGCGTGGAACGGTCACCGTTGTTTGCGAAGCCCTGGCCGTGTCACCCGGGCCTGACCGGGTTTGCGACACGCTGGCGGCGTAGTCGTCCAGATCGCCTTCGAACACTTGGCATTGGCCGTCATCAATCAGCCAGAAGGTGTCGCAGCAGGCGGACAGCAGGTGACGATCATGAGAAACCAGAATCATGGCGCCGCTGAACAAGGTGAGCGCGGATTCCAGTGCGTGCCGCATGTCCAGGTCCAGATGATTGGTGGGCTCGTCCAGCAGCAACAGACTGGGCGCGCGATAAACGATCAGCGCCAAGGCCAAACGTGCGCGCTCGCCGCCGGAAAAGCTGGAAACCGGGGCCAGCGCGTGGTCGCCATGAAAATCAAAACCGCCCAGAAAATCACGCAGCGATTGCTCACGCGCCTGACCATCCATTCGTTTGAGGTGCAGTAGCGGGGAGGCCTGTTCGTCCAGCTGCTCCAACTGATGCTGCGCAAAATACCCGATGCGCACGCCGGGATCTTTGCGCTGGTCGCCCGAAAGCAGCGGCAGCTCACCGGCGATGCTGCGAATCAAAGTGGATTTACCCGCACCGTTGGGGCCCAACAGGCCGATGCGCGCCCCCGGTGCGATCAAGGCATTGACGCCGCGCACCACCGCCTTCTGGCCGTAACCCAGCACGGCTTTTTCAAGACGCAGCATGGGTGACGGCAGGCGCTGTGGCGTCGCGAATGCAAAATCAAACGGCGTATCGGCGTAGGCGGCGGCCACCAGCTGCATGCGTTGCAGGGCCTTGATGCGACTCTGTGCCTGACGCGCCTTGGTGGCCTTGGCGCGAAACCGGTCCACAAACGCCTGCAGATGCGCGCGCTGTCGTTGCTGCTTCTGGTAGGCGATCTGCTCCAGCTGAATGCGTTCGGCGCGCTGTCGCTCGAACTGACTGTAGTTGCCCTGGTAAACCCGTACCCCCGACTGTTCGATATGCAGGATCTGGGTGCATACCGCGTCCAGAAACGCCCGATCATGCGAGATCAGCACCAGTGTGCCGGCGTAGCTTCGCAACCAGTCCTGCAACCAGAACAGGGCGTCCAGATCCAGATGGTTGGTGGGCTCGTCCAACAGCAACAGCTCGGAACGACACATCAGCGCGCGCGCGATATTCAGCCGCATGCGCCAACCGCCGGAAAAGCTGGCCACCGGCTGCGTCACTTCATCGGCGGCGAATCCCAGGCCATCCAGCAATCGGGCGGCACGCGCCGATGCGGCGTAACCATCGATGGCCTGAATCTGCATGTGCAGGTGACCGATCCGCACGCCGTCCTGCTCGTTCTGGGCGGTTTCCAGCGCGGCTTCAAGCCGCGTCAGCTCTGCATCACCCTGGCACACAAAAGCCAGCGCCGATAGCGGCAGGGCCGGCGTTTCCTGATCGACCCAAGCGATGCTGGGATTGCCGGCAATGCGGATGTCTCCGCAATCCGTCGCCAGGGTGCCGCGCAAGGCGGCCAGCAAGCTGCTCTTGCCAGTGCCGTTGCGCCCGGTCAGCCCCACACGCCAGCCCGCATGGATCTGGAAAGTGGCGTCCTCGAACAACAGTTTTGCGCCGCGTCGCAGACTCGCGCCGCTGAATTCGATCATGACGACAGGCGCATCAAACCCCGGCCTGACGCAATACCAGTTTCACCAGCAACCACAGCGACAGAACAAACGCCAGCGTCATGACGATGCCAACAATGATGAACTGGCTGGCCTTGCCGCGAGTGAAATCACGCTTGCGGTTTTCAGCGTTCTGGACGCCGAAAAACGAGGCCAGGACACTGCCGATCACTTGTAACAGATTGGGCGGCTTTTCTTGATTGTGACTTTGCATGACGCGGTTTCGTCCAGGGGTGAGGTGGGCGCAATGTCGCGCGGGAAGTGCCGGCGAGGTCGGCCCCGATGAGCAGGCAGGCTCGGATACACCAGGAACCAGCCGACAGCCGGTGCGCTCAATATACGCGCTGCCGGATTTCGGCAGCTTCGGCCTCACCGGGCTTGGCGGCGCGCACTTGCGCGTCAAAGCCAAAGTATGCCGTGGCATCGCGGTGCAAACAGCCCGAGCTTGGTGGTTGCGCCTGCGATCCGGACCGTCGGGGAATGGGCGGATCAACGATCAGCCTGGATTTCGTTCAAATCACATCCAGAATCAGCTCGCGCGCGCGAACTTCTGACTGCAGCTTGGCCAGCATGATGAACACGCCCGCCAGACGCCGATGCAGGAATACGATTTCCCGTGGCGGAACCCGGAAATACTTCGAGAAGGCGTTCTTCGCCGCCAGCTGACCAGCGCGCATCGGCAGATCGCTTTCCCCCCAGCGATAGGCGTGGGCGTGATTGAGCAGAGCTGCCGGCACCCGCCCTTCCTCGGGATCGGCGAACGGCTCGGTGATCAATTCGCACATCTGGCAGAAGGCTTTCAACACGCCGTCAGGAAAACGGTGATCCATCAGATGGATGGCGCAAGCGCCGTCGATGATCAGCGCGTGCTCACGGCGCATGGCGCCACGCACGATCTGACGATAGTTGTCCACGAAGCCGCGACCGAAAATGCGCGTGGCACCAAAATCCAGCAACACAATGCGGTCCTTGCCGTCATCCGAAAGCCGGAACCGGTAGTTGCCGAAGTGCGGGTCGGTTTGCACCATGTTCCAGTCGAACAACTCGGTCAAGAACAGCTCGACAAAGGCCAGCCCCATGCGATCACGCCGCGCTTGCGGCACTTGCTCGATGGCTTCGTCACGCACGCTCACACCGGACTCGTAGCTGGTGGTCAGTACCTGATCACTGCTGTATTCGCCAAACACCTTGGGGACGGCAAAGCGCTCATCGTCCGCCAGGCGCTTGCCGAATTCTTCGGTGAAGCGTCGCTCGGCCGCGTAATCCACCTCGCGGTGCAGCATTTCGCGCAGCTCGGAAAAGATCGGATTCAGGTCCAGGCCGCTGGGCGCCATGCGGCTCATTGTGATCAGACGTGACAGGGTGCGAACGTCGCTTTCGATCGCATCCGCCACACCCGGATACTGGATCTTGACCACCAGTTCCTGACCGTCGCTGCGACGCCTGGCCCGATGCGCCTGTCCAAGCGAAGCGGCGGCGATGGGCGTCTGCTCGACCTCCAGCTCCGCAAGCCGTTTGCGACCGATGGCGCGCTCTAATACCGGCGCCACCACGCGCCAATGCACGGCGGGCGTATCGTCCTGCAGCTGTGACAAGACACTCACCGCTTCCGGCGGCAAGAAATACTGCCCGTATAGCGACAGCATCTGCCCGGCTTTCATGACGCTGCCCTTGAGTTGCCCCAGCTCGTCGGCAAGCACCTGCGCCTGACGTGCGTAAAACTCGCTGTCGGCCTGGCTGCGGGAAGCCTCACCGCGAAACAGATTCGCCACCGAATGCGCGGCGATCTTGGCGCCCGCGCCCAGGCCCAGCCTGGTCAGGGCGATGTTGCGCTCCAATGGTCTTGTCTTCAGGTTGCCCATTCCGGGTCGCCGTCGATCATCGCCCTGTTTGGTCACGGTATCCCTTGTTTCCTGGTATATGTTTTGACGCCTTGCCCATGCGTGCCAGCGCTGGAATGGCATCTTAGCTTAGCCACTGGAGACACCATCAATGGATGGCTGGAACGACCGCCTTGCGGTTCAACAGGGCGATATCACGCGCTGCCGGGCGGACGCCATCGTCAACGCCGCCAATTCCAGCCTGCTGGGCGGCGGCGGCGTTGACGGCGCCATACACGCCGCGGCGGGGCCAGAGTTGTTGGCCTATTGCCGAACGGTGGGCGGCTGCCCGACCGGCCAGGCGCGCCTGACGCCGGGCTTCAATCTGCCGACACCGTGGATCATCCACACCGTTGGCCCGGTATGGCAGGGTGGCGGACAGGGCGAGGCCGAACAGCTGGCCAACTGTTATCGCAACAGCCTGACGCTGGCGGTCGAGCATCGACTGCGCCGCATCGCCTTGCCTGCCATCAGCTGCGGCATTTATGGCTACCCCATCGACCAGGCCACGAACATCGCCGTGCGGACCGTGGCTGATGTCTTGTCCAAACAGCCTGACCTGCAAGTGCGATTCATTTGCCTGGGCAGCGATCTGTTGCAGGCATACCAGTCTTGCCTCAACGGGTGTATTTGGCCTTCACCTCCGCCGGCAGAAAATCGGACTTGGTCATCTTGATGTCGTAACGCATCGGCCGCTCCTCGGCGGTCAGGCGGGTTGCCAGATAGCGCCCGTCCTTCAAGTCATAGGTGACGATGGGAAAGCTGTTGGCGGCTTGCACGTCGTATAGCGCCACCAGGTGGCCTTCCTGAAAACGCCACAAGGCGCCTTTGCGATCATGGTTTTCCACCATCACGACGTTCCAGCTGTCCTCGTCGACATAAAAGGTGCGCAAGCCGAAACTGTGCCGCTTGCCACCCCGCTCGGTGGCTTCCACCACCCACACCCGATGCAGTTCATAACGGGTCGCATCCGGATTGAGAAACCCGGGCGTCAGCAAATCCTCGTAGTTGAAACTGCCGTCGGACAGCCGGTAGCCGTTGTAGGGCACATACAGTTCGGTGCGGCCCACCAGCTTCCACACGTAACGATCGAACGGGCCGTTGTACATGTCGATCATGTCGATGAAGTAGATCCCGTCGGTGCCCGGGAACAGCTGGTCGTATCCCACCGGCGGCACGCGGAACAATCGGCCAATGCCCGGCGGCGCCACCCAGATCGCGCGTTTGTCCTTTTCCGCGTTGGCCGTCTCATGCAACAGCGCCAGGAAGTTGTTGAGACTCGGGCCTGAAAACTGCAGCAGGTAGTACAGCAGAATGTTTTGCGTCCCGATGTCAGCCGGGTCCTGGATATTGCCGTAGCGGAAATAGGCTCGCTCGATGCGCTTGAACCTGGCGACCTGTTTGCCGTTGGCGCCCACCACGATCTGCTGGCTTGCCGCCTGCACCGTGTCTCCGCGATAGCGCACGCGGTGGTTCCACATCACTTCCACGCCGGATTGTGGCTGCGGAAACGGAAAGCCCAGGCGCGCATCCTCCAGCGTATCCGCCCCCGACAGACGCGCGCGTTTGTGGTTCTTTTGCGTGGCGTTGTAGATGGCTCCAGGAAACGACACGCTGCGGCGCGTGGGATACACCGGCATGCGATAGCCTTTTTTCTGCCGCAGCAGCGCACGATGCCCCTTGCTCAGGCGCGCCCGATATTTCTCCGCATTGCTGGCATCGATCACGAACAGCGGCTTGTCGCTGGCGTAAGGATCCACCAACTGCTTCCCCGGACGATAATCCGCCGGCCGACTGGCTGCGGTGATGCCGCCAGTCCACGCGGGGATGGCACCATCGGCTGACCCATCGCGCAAAGCGCCAACCGGCGTCAGTCCGCCGCCGCCGGCATTGCCTGCCGTCGTCCCGGCAAAGCCGCCGCCTGATGATCCGCTCGCCGACGCGGGAATGGAGAAACTCTGACCCAACATCCGTTCGCTCAGGATGGCGTCTTCACGTTGCCTGGCACGGGCCTCGGCGGCCGCCACCATGGCCAGTTCGCGCGCGCGGCCCGATTCCAGGTAGGCCAGCCAGTCGCTGGCCAACGCTTTCTGCGCCGCGTAGTTGCCGGCGCGCTCAAACGCGGAGATGGCGCCGTCGATATCCGCCTGTTGATACTTGGCCAGGCCCAGGCTCAGCAACAAGGCACCGTCGGCACCGCCACGCGCCATTGCCTGTTCCAAGGCACGCGCCGCCAGCGCGTATTCCTCACGGTCCAGGTGCAATTGCGCCAACTGCTCGTAACGGGCCTTGCTGGGATGCGTGGCAATCAAACCCTGGAGCGCGCTCAGGGCCAGACCGTTTTCGCGCGCGGCCACCCACAGCGAAACCAGCAGTTGGCGCGTGCGGCTGTCGCTGGGCAGCGCCTTGTCGCCTATCCAGGCCTGCAACAACGAGCCAGCCTCGAACGGCGCCCCAATCTGCCCGGTCAGGGTCACCAGCCGCAGCCGGTCCTCCTTGGTCTGCAGATGACCAAGACGGTTGGCCACTTCCATGATCGCCTGCGCGCGTGACCGGTCCTTGGCCTTCAGATAAAGCGCGGACAAGCGCAGCCAATCGTCTTTCTGACCCGGATCACGCCGAATCAGTTTTTCCAGCAATACGGCGGCGGCACGGTGACGACCGGCGCCCATGTAAGCCGCAACCAGCGCGCGCTGCCAGCCAATATCCGCATTGGGTTGCGCCTTGATCGCCTTTTGCAACAAGCCAATGGCCTCAGCAAACCGCTTTTGCTCGATGTACGCAGCGCCCAGCGCCGCCATGGTTTGCGGAATGGCATTGCCCGCCCGCACCTGCCTTTCCAGCTCTGGAATGGCCTTCTTCAGATCGCCGGAGGACACCGTCAACGCCGCCAGATCGCGTCGCATGGCCGCTTCGGCCGGCCCGGACAGCGCTTTCTGCGACAGCGCCTGCTCCAGTAATCGCGCGGCCTTCTTGTAATCTTTTTGCGAGGCCGCCTGCGCCGCCAGCTCACGCAGCAACAAAGCCTTGGCATAAGGGTCGGTCACGGATTTCAACAGCGTCGCCGGGTCTTTTTTTTGCGCCGACGCCGGGGTCTGCACCTCGCGCACCTGGCTACGATATTGCTGCGCCTGCACCGAACTCCAGCACATGATCGCCAGACAGGCGACGCCGGTACCAACAAGGTTGCGCGCCAATCTCATTGCCAGTTGTAAGCACATTCGGCGGGGTCCATTTCCACTTTCTGTTTGACTTCGCGTGCGCGCTTGCTGGCGGCATATATCCAGTTGCCGATGGATTCGATGGCGGCGGCTTCATAGACCCCACGCGGATCGGCATCGACGATGCGCACGTTCTGCACCTTGCCGTTGGGCATCACCGTGAAAATGGCTTCTACCCAGCCGTGAATCTTTTGCTCGCACGCCCACTCGGGCAACTGCGGGCGCGCGGTCGACAAGGGCACCAACGGCTTGCCAACCCAGCCACCGCCGCTGCCACTACCCGACCCCGAACCCGTTCCACTGCCGCCAGTGCCGGCAAAACCGCCAAAGATTCCGGTCTTTCCCAGACTCAGGCCGGTCACCCCCAATGCCACCGGCACGGCGATATCGCCAACCTCCAGCGGCTCGACCGCCAGCGTCGGCACATCCAGCGCCGGAAGGTCGGGACGTCCCAAGGCCGGCGGCGCCGCCGGTGGTGGCGGCGGAGAATCGGCCAGCAATTCGGTCGGCTCCGGTGTTGGTTCTTCCGGCGGCGGCGGCTTGGTCAATTCGATGCCATCGAGCTGTCGTCTGATCTGATCGTCAATGCCGCCGGGCGGCCGAATCATCCAGTGCATCAATAAAAACAGGGCGGCAACCACCAGCAAGGCCAGCGGCGGTAGGCCAATCCAGCGCACCCTTGCGCCCCTTCCTTATTGCGGCGTGGCGGCGATGGAGACGTTCTCCACGCCGGCCAGACGCGCCTGATCCATGGCCTCCACCATCAGACCGGCCCGAGCATCGGTATCCGCCTGAATCACCACCGCTGCCTGCGGATTCTCGGCGTGCAATTTCTGGATCACCGTTCGCAAGGCGCGGATGTCCACGCGCTGCTTGTCGATCCACACCTCGCCCTGCGGCGAGATGGCGACCAGGATATTGGCGCGATCTTCACGCTTGGCAGTCTCCGCGCTGGGCCGGTTCACCTGAATGCCGGATTCACGCACAAAGCTGGTGGTGACGATGAAAAAGATCAGCATGATGAAAATCACGTCCAGCATGGGCGTGAGATCAATGCCGCTTTCCTCGCTGATTTTGTCGTGTCGTCTGAGTTTCATCAGCGATAGGCCAACTGATCGGAAAGCTGTTCGGTTTCAATTCGCACCCGCGACTGGAAACGATGCTGAAAAAACAGCCCGGACAGGCCGACGACCATGCCGGCCATGGTCGGCACCGTGGCCTTGGATACGCCCGAGGCCATCGCACGCGCATCCGAGGTTCCCATCAGCGCCATGACGTCGAACACCTGGATCATGCCGGTGACCGTGCCCATCAAGCCCAGCAGCGGGCAGATCGCGATCAGATTGCCGATGATGGGCAGCGTGGATGAAAGCTCCAGCTCCGCCTCGCCCAGAATCGCGGTACGCACGCGCCGCGCCGCCCAGGACCGGCGCTCCGGTCGCAAGGCCCATTCGTCCTGCCATTGGCGCCGAGCGCGCGGATACAGCCGCCAGTAGTACCAAAAGCGCTCAAGGATCAAGGTCCACAACACGATGCCGACGCTGAAAATACCCCACAGCACCACGCCGCCGGCGTCCAGAAAAGCCTCAACCGAACGAAACGGTTGCAACAACACGTCGCCGAGAAGCTCAGACACCGCTGCCGTCCATGCGCGCCGCCAGAAGGCGTGCACTTTGCTCATCCAGCGTCTGAATCAGCTTGCGCGAACGCGCCACCAACCAGGAGTTGGCGAACAGCAGCGGAATGGCCGCCGTCAGCCCCAGCACGGTGGTTACCAGAGCTTGCGAAATACCGTCGGCCATCAGCCGCGGATCACCTGTGCCGAACGCGGTAATGGCCTGGAAGGTCACGATCATGCCGGTCACCGTGCCCAGCAGCCCCATCAGCGGCGCCACCGCCGCGAACAGCCGAATCAGTGATTGGAAACGCTCCAGCCGCGGCGTTTCTCTGAGCACGCGCTCAGACAGGTGCAGCTCCAGCAGTTCCGGGTCGGTGGTGTCTGCTTCCTCTTCGAGTGAACTCAGCAGACGGCCCAGCGGATTGTCCTGGGATGGCTCATCCAGCCGCGACAGCTGGCGCCGTACGCGTGAGCGTACCCGCGCCAGGTAAACGAACTGCACAAAGGCAATCAGCAGGCCGACGGCGCCGATCAGAATGATCAGATAACCGACCAGCCCGCCCTGCTGAACGCGCTCCAGCAGGTTGGGCTTGTCGCCCTCGATGCGTAGCAAGCCGCCGCGGGAAGGGTCGATCAGGACCGGGCCGACACCATCTTCCAGCGCTGCGAAATCCCGGGCCAGATCCGCCTTGCGCGCCGGCTGCCGAGGCAAGGCGGCCAACCGCGCCGAATCAGCTTGCGGCACCAGATAAAGCCCATCGGCCATCGCCGTGAACGGGCCAATCCGAACCACTTGGGTGGAGACCGCCCCGCCCTTGGCGTCGACGATGTCTGCTTCAAACTTTGCGCTTTTCCCGGTCTGTGCCATTTCCTGCGCCAACAGAAACCAGAAATGCTCCAGATCCTCCAGCGGCGGAATTTCCTGGCTGCGGGAGAATTGCGTCAGAAAATTCAGCCGATCCGGAAACTGCGCGGTGATGATCGAATCCGCCGCTTGCGCACGAAAATCACCCGCCAGCTGCCGGGCGGCGGCCTGCATCTGCCCGGTGTCGCCAAGCTGGGTCTGCAACTGCTGCTTGAGCGTGGCGATCTCCTTTTGCCCGGCCTCGAACTTGGCCCGGATTCGGCCGACGCGCGCTTTGGCGGCGGCCAAATCCTTCTGCGCCTTTGCCAGCAACCGGGCCTGCTCCCCCTTGTTGCGCAAAAAGCGCTGCTCGCGTTCCTTGTTCAACTTGGCCGAGGCACGCGAACTTTCCTGAATCTGCCTGAGCAGATCGTCCATGGGGTCGTCTGCCGATACCGACGGCGCGATGATGATGGCAAGCGCCGTCAACCCGCTCATCAACAGCCGCCTCATGACGCCGGCTCCGCAGCCGCGACCGGCAATTCAAGCAGGCCCGGCGCCGTGGTCTCGCGTGCGATGCGCAGACCGCGCCGCACTTCGCGCGTATAGGCCGAAGGCAGGCGTTTCCACGCCTTTTCTCCTGCATTCCAATGGCCGGCCTCGCGGCCATCCAGCGTCAGGTAATACATCGCCACACGTCCCACCCGCAGAATGTCGACCGCGCGCCCCTGCACCTCGCCGCGTTCGCTGCCCAGGCTGCGTCCATAATCGGACTCGATCTGATAGGCCTCCAGAATGCGACGAAACTTTTCCGAATTCAGCGCTTCGGAATCGGCCATCAAGCGCTTGAGGTTGTCCAGCCGCTCCTTGCGCTCGGATTGCAGGAACGGCATGTCGATGTCAACAAAGGCTTCCAGCCCTTCGATCATGCGCAGCATCAGCGGCAGCAATTCCTGCTCCACCTGACTCAAGGCATCCAGCTGACGACGCAACGACTGTTTCTCGCCTTCCTGGGATTGCGTCAGTTCTTCAAGCTGCTCGGCATACACCGTCAATTGCTGCGCTTCCCAGCTCGCCGCGCGATACCGCTCCAGCATCTGACGGATTTGATCATCCAAGCGATCAATCCGCCCCTGAGAAGCCGCTGCCGCCCTGCTGGCGCCTTGGGTCTTCTGGATCGCACTTCCGATTTTGTCTTGCGCCAAACCGGTTTGCGGCACAAGCATCGCCACCAACAAACTCATCGGCACCAGGGCACGGAGCACCATGTTTTGGATTCTCCTCTGCTGAGATTACACGCTTGAAGAACTCAGACTAACCGCGACGAAGCGGCTTGTACATAGCGCGAATGACAGCAGGTTTGAGCGCGCTGAAATGGATGCATCGTTAAGAATAAACGATGCTCAGCACTTCATACTCGACCTCGGTCTGAGGCAGGACCACCGTGACGCAGTCGCCCACTTTGCGTCCCAGCAGCGCTCTGGCCACCGGCGAATCCACGCTGATGTTTTCTTCGGCAGAATCGGTTTCATCAGAACCGACGATTCGGTAACAACGTTGTTGCCTGGCCGGGTTCGCCAGCGTGACCCGTGCACCGAAAAACACCTTCCCGGGGTCGGCCGGCTTTTGGGAAACCACTTCAAGCGCTGGCAAGCGCCGCTGCAGGTAACGCACGCGACGATCGATTTCTCGCAATTCCTTCTTGCGATACTGATATTCGGCATTCTCCGAGCGGTCACCTTCGGCGGCGGCGGCGGACAAAGCCTTGACCACCTGCGGCCGGCGTTGATTCCACAGCGCATCATATTCGGCGCGCAGGTCTTGATACCCGCGCTTGGTGATATAAGGCTTTTTGCTCAATGTCGTCTTGTTTGGCAGCGGATGTCAGCAAGTCCCGTGCATCGAATCAGGTCTTGGGCAAGGTCACCCCACGCTGCCCCTGATACTTGCCGCCGCGATCCTTGTACGAGGTTTCACAAACTTCATCGGACTCCAGAAACAGCATTTGCGCCACACCTTCATTGGCGTAAACCTTGGCGGGCAGCGGCGTGGTATTGGAAAATTCCAGTGTGACGTGGCCCTCCCATTCCGGTTCCAGTGGCGTGACGTTGACGATGATGCCGCAACGGGCGTAGGTGCTCTTGCCCAGGCAAATGGTGAGAACTTCACGGGGAATGCGGAAGAACTCCACCGTGCGCGCCAGCGCAAAGGAGTTGGGCGGAATGATGCACACGTCTCCGGTCACATTCACAAAGCTGTCTTCGGAAAAAGCCTTGGGGTCCACCACCGCCGAATTGATGTTGGTGAATATCTTGAATTCGTTGGCGCAGCGCACGTCATAGCCGTAGCTGGAGACGCCGTAGCTGACGATGCGTTGATCACCATTGGTGCGCACCTGCCCCGCCTCAAAGGGTTCGATCATGCCCTGCGCGGCCATGCGTCGAATCCATTGGTCTGATTTGATACTCATTCGTTTGTTCGTTATTTGATGACGTGCGCCAGACGCACCCAGAATAATTCGCAGGCGCCGTCACCGCTGTCGTCACGCCGTAGCGAGGTCCGCCATTCCCAACCATCCTTGCCCTGCACATCCACCAACAGACCGTCCAGCCGGAGAATATGCCCCGGGCGCATCCTGTTCAGCGCCCGGGCCACCGTCGCGTCCGCCGGAATCATATGCACATTCGCCGAATTTCGGAGAATGCGGTCCGCCGACAGCGCGGCGTCGGCCCAGGCCACGTGGTAGAAACGACCAGACTGCCGCAGCTGCACCCGATCCAGCAAGGCGCTGTCCGACATCGGCCCCCAACCGAGCGCGAAATCCAGCGGCGCGATCCGCGCTTCTCGTCCCAGATGGTAGCGCTCACGACGCAGCAATCGCGCCGTCATTTGAAAGTTTGCGCGCGGCTGTAGCTGGTAGCCGCCGAATACGATGGGGGATGCTTTGCCACTCAGCGGCGTCTGCCGTGGCGCGTCCGGCGCGTATTCCACGCCGGCGGGCAACGGCAGCGCGCGGCCCTGCCACCAGTTCCAGGCGCCGAGGGCGCAACTGGCGAGGATCAGCAGAATCCAACCGCGCGACATGTCTGGAGCGTCTTTGCCCGGCGCGTCGGATTAATCGTCGGAAATGGTGATTTCCGGAAATGCCTGCTCATCGTCGCCGTAGGCCAGACGCGCCGCCGCCTTGCGCGCGATATCGCGATAGATGAGCGACACGGGTGACTCGGGGTCCGCCGCCACGCTGGGCTTGCCCGAATCCGCCTGCAGGCGGATTTGCGCATCCAGTGGAATCTGCCCCAGCAGCTCCACGTCGTATTGCTGGGCCATGTTTTGTCCACCGCCAGCACCGAAGATCTCGGTGGTTTCCCCGCAATGCGGGCAATGAAACAGGCTCATGTTTTCCACCACACCCAACACCGGCACGGAAACCTTGCGAAACATTTCCAGGCCCTTTCGCGCGTCCAGCAAGGCGATGTCCTGCGGCGTGGTGACAATCACCGCGCCAGATACCGGAATGCGTTGCGACAGTGTGAGCTGGGTATCGCCGGTGCCGGGTGGCAGGTCGATGATCAAATAGTCCAGGTCCTTCCAGCGCGTCTCATTGATCAGCTGCATCAGCGCCTGGGTCACCATTGGCCCGCGCCAGATCATGGGCTGCTCTTCAGAGATCAGAAAGCCGATGCTCATGGCCTGCAAGCCCAGGGTTTGAATGGGATGCATGTTGCTGCCATCGGGCGAGGTCGGCTTGGCGCTGCTGCCCAGCATGCGCGGTTGGCTGGGGCCGTAGATATCCGCGTCCAGTACGCCAACACGCGCGCCTTCGGCCTGCAAGGCCAAGGCCAGATTGGCGGAAACCGTGGACTTGCCCACCCCGCCCTTGCCGGAAGCCACGGCGATGATATTGCGCACTTGCGGGATCGGCTTCAGCTTTTCCTGCACCGCCTGCGATTGCACACACCAGCTCAGCTCGATATCAGATTCCAGCTTCAGCTCGGATCGCAAATGCGCTTGCAGCGCCTGGATCAGAGTTGCGCGATAACCCGCCGCCGGGAACCCCAATTCCAACTGCAAGCTTGCGCGGCCATTGTTCAGCGCCGCCTGTTTGACGCAACCGGCGGAGATCAACCCGCAGCCAATCAGCGGGTCGACATATGATTCAAGGGCAGCGTCAAGCGCGGCGGTGTCGGGGGAAGCCATAGTGACATCGAATGAGGGCCGAGGGTGCAGTTTAAGGAAACGGTGCCAGAGGCGCGCTGACCTGCCAGAATGCGGACATGAAACATCTGTTGCTGATCTACACCTCGCAAAGCGGCAAGACCAGGCGGCTTTGTGAAGCCGTGCAAGCCGGCGCGCGTGAATTCGCCGATGAGGTGGAGTTGCGCGTCAAGCCGGCGCTGGAAGCCGATATCGAGGACTTGCTGTGGGCCGGGGGATTGCTCATCGGCACGCCGGAAAACTTTGGCTACCTCTCCGGCGCGGTAAAGGATTTTCTGGACCGCACCTATTATCCGGCCGAAGGCAAGACCGTGGGCCTGCCCTGGGCCATGTTCGTCAGCGCAGGCAATGACGGCACCGGCGCGGTCACCGCGCTGGAACGCATCGCGCTGGGCTACGGATGGAACCGGGTCGCCGAACCGCTGATCGCGGTTGGCGAGCTGGATGAGACCGCTTTGGCCAAGGCACACGAAATGGGACAAACCCTGGCGGCGGGATTGTCGATGTCGATCTTTTAGCCGCCCGCTCCAGGGCTGCGCCAAAGGTGAATCGCCGCATAGGCACGATAGGGGCGCCATGCCTCGGCGATGTTTAACAGTTCACGTGGCCGCTGAACACCGATCGCTTTCATCAAGCCCAGATCAGATGCTGGGAAAGCATCCGCATCTCGCAAAACACGCATGGCGATGTATTGCGCGGTCCAGTCGCCGATGCCGCGAATGGATTTCAACTGCTTGCAAACCGCTGCCACCTCCTGCCCGGCTTGCAAGCGCAACCAACCCCGCGCAACCGCGTTCGATAAGTCCAGCAGGGCCTGCGCCCGCGCGCGGTTCATGCCGCAGCCAATGACCGACTCCAGAGAAGCCCCCGCCACGCGTTCACAGAGCGGCGGCAGTCGATTGAGTTGGGTAATGGGCGTTTGCAGCGGTTCGCCAAACTGTTCCGCGAGCCGGGAAAAAACCGTCGTCGCGCCCTTGACCGATACCTGCTGGCCGACGATGGCGCGCACCGCCACCTCGTAACCGTCCCAGGCGCCCGGCACCCGCAGGCCCGGATACTGCGCCAACATCGGCGACAGACGCGCATCGGCTTGGAGCAAAGATTCAATGGCCCGGATATCCGCATCCAGATCCAGCATCCGGCGCAAACCCTGCTGCAACTCGGCCTTGACCGAAAACAAATCTGGTGCGGCGCGCACCATGATGCTGGATGAAGACGCCTCGTCCTCCAGCGTGATCCAGCCCTGATGTGATCCGGCGCGCAGGCAACGCCAGTACACACCATCCACCACCGTCTCCACGCCACTGGCGCCGCGTAATGCGAAAAAATCGCGCAGCGCCGACCAATGAAACGGCGGCCGATACGCCAGACGAAAACGAAACGGTTGCGGCGTCAACGGGTGCTGCCGGACGCAGCGGGCCGGCTGACCGACAGGCGCGCACGCAAGCGTTGAATCAGCGCCGCTTCGGCTTCGTCGCCCAGCACGATGCGCGTGCGCCTGCGCCCGTCGTCCTGTTTGAAGTTCAGAATCAAAACGGCGTCATGAAGATAACTGCTGGGCAACAGCGCCGCGGCGGATTCGGTTCCACTGGCGGTGCGGATTTTCCAGTTTCCGTCGGCGTGCCAGACGAGGCGACGGATGGAGTCAGGCCCATGGCCGAAAGCCGGATGTCGCCTGAGCCACCACCACGACGCGCCGATGCTCACCACCGGCAACAGCATCCACAAACCCGATGGCACCGCCACAGGCAACAGCGCCAGGGGAATGCCATGCAGCCAGAACAGCAAGCGGTGCGCGCGCGCCGACGGCCGCAGACGCAGCTCAATAGTGGATACGAAGCTGCTCGATGACATCAGCAAATTCGGCCGGCGGCTCGGCGCGGTGCATGGCCCAGGCCCAGATTTCCGGATCTTCGATCTCGGTCACCAACCGCAGGAATGCGGCCCGTTCGGCGGGCGGCGCATTGGCATAGCGATGCTGGTGATAACGCCCCAACATCACGTCCAACTCCTTCATGCCACGCCTTAGCAGCCAGCGGATGCGGGCTTCTGACCGTTCAGCGTTTGACATGCGGATGCGCCACACCAAGGATGAGCGGCCAAGCATAACCCGCCCCGACATGAACCAAGCCAAACTCGCGGTGTTGATCGACGCCGACAACGCCCAATCCGGCCTGACCGAAGCGCTGCTGGCGGAGATCGCCAAGTACGGCGTCGCCAGCGTCAAGCGCATTTATGGCGACTGGACCCTGCCCAATCTGCGCGGCTGGAAGCAGGTGCTGGCCGAGCATGCGATTCAACCCATCCAGCAATTCCGCTACACCGTCGGCAAGAACGCCACCGACAGCGCCATGATCATCGACGCCATGGACCTGCTCTACACCGAGCGCTTCGACGGCTTCTGCATCGTGTCCAGCGACAGCGACTTCACCCGCCTGGCCGCCCGCGTGCGCGAAGCCGGTCTGACGGTGTACGGCTTCGGCGAACGCAAGACCCCGCAGGCCTTCGTCTCCGCCTGCGACAAATTCATCTACGTGGACGTGCTGCGCGAAGAAGCCGCCGAAGCCGACAAGCCGGCGCGACGCAAGAGCGCCAAGAGTCTGCGCAGCGACAAGCGTCTGCTCAGCCTGGTGCGCAACGCCGTGGACGCCGCGTCCGATGAGGACGGCTGGGCGCAACTGGGCGCGGTGGGATCACACATCGCCAACCAGGCGCCGGACTTCGACCCGCGCAACTGGGGTTACAAGAAATTGGCGGAACTGGTGAAAGCGATCAAGGCCTTCGAGATCGATGAGCGACCGCAGCAGGACGGGAAGTCACGTACCGTCTGGCTGCGCGATTCGCATGACAGCAGCTAACCAGCGTCCGCCGAAGGCGCCGAAGCCACGGCCTTTCGCACCAATGGCGCCATCAGCGGCGCTTGCACGAACAAGGTGAACACCACCACGCCGTAGACGATGGACTGGATGCTGTACCAGCCCTGGATCTCGGTGGGCAGGGAAAGCGCCAGCGCCAGGGCGACAGCACCGCGCAACCCGCCCCACTGCAACACCGCCGGGTAACCGCGTCCCAGCGGCGCCTGTCCCGGCAACTTCAGACACAAGCGCAGCAGGACATAGACGTTGAGCAGACGCGCCAGCGTCGCCGCACCGATGCCGATCAGCATCGCCAGCCAGTGCGAAGTGAACATGCCAACCGTCATCGTCACCCCCACCAGCAGAAACACGATGGCATTGGCCGCATAGGCAATCACCTGCCAAAGATTTGAAACAAAGGCGTCCGCCCGGCTCTGGCGATGCGCCTCGCCCAACATCAGTCCGGCGCAGAGAACCGTGACAATGCCCGAAACATGCAACTGCTGTTCGGCCAGCACGTAAGCCAGGGGCGGCAACAACAGCGCAATAATGCTGATCCACTCCAGCCGCGCCGATCGCGAATAAAGCCAACCGGCGATCAAGCCAAGCGCCAGGCCGAACACCACACCGCCGACAAAATGCCGCGAAAAATCCAGTGCGACCTGTGATGCGGACAGCGAAGTCGATGGGTGCAGCATCAGGCCCACCAGCAAACCGAAAACCACCACCGCAGTGGCGTCGTTGAACAGGCTCTCGCCTTCCAGCAACACGCTCAGCCGTTGCGGCGCGTGCAGCTTCTGAAACAGCGCCACCACCGCCACCGGGTCGGTCGCCGACAGAATCGTGCCGGTCAGCAGCGCAGCCATCAACGGAAAGCCCGGATGGTTGATCCCCCAATAAAGGGTCACGCCCGTCAGCGCCGCCGCCAACAGCATGAAGGGCACGGCCAGCAGCAAGACCGGCAGCAGGTTTTTCAACAGGCCGCGCAGCGACATATGAAACGCCGACTCGAACACCAGCATCGGCACCAGTACGTGCAACACCAGCGCCACGAAATCTTCATGCCGCAGACCGGTATCAAACCCCAGGCCGGTAATCAGCTCAGAGGCGGCGAAGCCGATCAATACCAACAGCGCGCTGAACGGCAAACGCAGACGCGCGCTGATCGGTTCGACCAGCATCGCCGCCAGCACCATTGCCGCCATCACAAAGATTACGCAAAGCCCCACCACAGCGCCCCGAGCAAGACGCTGCGATTATCCGCCAAACCCGCGCGAGAAAACCCGTTCAGGCGTTCATCATGCCGATCAGAACGTCTGTCTCACCGGATCAGCGGCAACCCGTCACAGAACGCGACGCACCGCGACCAGGCGTGAATTCCAGGCACGGTTCAGCTGACTGATGATCACCTTGCCGCGGCTGGGAGAGGCGTGGAGGATCTTGCCGTCGCCCAGATTCAGGGCGATGTGCAGACTGTCCTTCTTCCAGCGATAGAACATCAGATCGCCCACCCGCGCCGCCCGAGGCGTGACGGAGGCGCCCGCACGCACTTGCCAGGTGGTGGTTCTGGGCAGGGGGATTCCGGCGCTTTCATAGGCGTTTTGCACCAGCGCCGAACAGTCCACACCACGCCTGGACGTTCCACCGAAACGGTAGGGCGTACCCAGGTAGGTCAGGCCCTGCTCGACGATCACATTGCGAATCAGGCTGTCGCGCACTTGCGTATCCATGCGCAGCGCCAACGGCGCAAACAAGGAAAAATCGGCGACGGATGCAGCGCCGCGGCCGATCTGCGTCAGCTCGGTACTCAGGTTCAATGTACCGGCTGGCGCCGGCATGGCGATCACTTGTTGACACAACAGCAGGCCGCACAGGATCGTGCTCAGGCGTAGAGCGCTCATGGTGGTCTCGGTGAAAGTCGGTCTTGCCTACGGCGGACCGCTCACCCTCCCAAGGAGACGCTCGCTGCCACCAACTGGCAGCTGAATCATGTCGCAGCCGGATGATGATGCGGCGTTACCGGCGATAACCGGTGCTCATGCACCGACAAGTGCCCAAAAATGAAAACGGCTCCCGAAGGAGCCGTTGCGCAGACAGGTGTGCTCAGATGCGCCGTTCCACCAGCATTTTCTTGGTTTCGGCAATCGCCTTGGCCGGATTCAGGCCCTTGGGGCAGGTCTTGGAGCAGTTCATGATGGTGTGGCAGCGATACAGCTTGAACGGATCTTCCAGCTGATCCAGGCGCTCGCCGGTGGCTTCGTCGCGCGAGTCGGCCAGCCAGCGGTAGGACTGCAACAGAATCGCCGGTCCCAGATAGCGTTCGCCATTCCACCAGTAGCTGGGACAGCTGGTGGAGCAGCAGGCGCAGAGAATGCACTCGTACAGGCCGTCCAGCTTGGCGCGATCTTCCTCGCTTTGCAGGCGTTCGCGGGTCGGTGCGGGAGAATCGGTTTTCATCCACGGTTCGACCGAGGCCAGCTGCGCATAGAAGTGCGTCATGTCCGGCACCAGATCCTTGACCACCGGCATGTGCGGCAAGGGGTAGATCTTGACCTCGCCTTTTACCTCGTCACAGCCCTTGATGCAGGCCAGGGTGTTGGTGCCGTCGATGTTCATGGCGCAGGAACCGCAGATGCCTTCGCGGCAGGAGCGGCGGAAGGTCAAGGTGGCGTCGACCTCGTTCTTGATCTTGATCAGCGCGTCCAGCACCATCGGGCCGCAGTCGTCCATGTCGACCTCGTAGCTGTCGACGCGCGGATTCTCGCCGCTGTCCGGATCGTAGCGATAAACCTTGAACGTCTTGACGTTGCTGGCGCCAGCCGGCGCCGGATACTGCTTGCCGGCGCTCTTGTTGATGCTTGAGTTCTTGGGGAGCGTGAATTGAGCCATTTCGCTTCTTCCTTGGGGTGGGTGGCCGGAAAAAGCCACCGTTTCCTTGTTTCAAACCTGCGCGGCGGGCGCTGCCCGCCTTACGCCGTGTCGATCAATAAACCCGTTTCTTGGGCGGGATCACTTCCACGTCCGAGTCCAGTGTCTGCATGTGGACCGGGCGATAGTCGATCTTCACCTCGGTGTCGGCTTGACGCCAGGCCAGGGTGTGCTTCATCCAGTTTTGGTCATCGCGATCCTGCAAATCGTCACGCGCGTGCGCGCCGCGTGATTCCTTGCGATTCTCCGCGCAGACGATGGTCACCAGCGCCTGACCCAGCAGATTGTCCAGCTCCAGGGTTTCCACCAGATCCGAGTTCCACACCATGGAGCGATCCGCGACCGCGATGTCGTTGTTGAAACCGTCGACGATCTTGTTGATCTTGCCGATACCTTCCTGCATCAGCGCCTCGTCGCGGAACACCGCGCAGTGCTGCTGCATGGCCTTCTGCATGTCCAGACGCAAGCTCGCGGTCGGTGTCTTGCCCTTGCTGTTGCGCAGCGCGTCCAGGCGCGACAGGCAGGCGTCTTCGGAGGCGTTGGAAATCTTCTTGTGCGGCGTGCCGGCCTTGACCAGTTTGGCCGCCTGAATCGCCGCCGCGCGACCGAACACCACCAGATCCAGCAACGAGTTGGAACCCAGACGGTTGGCACCATGAACCGACACGCAGGCCGCCTCGCCCGCCGCCATCAGGCCCGGCACCACCGCGTCCGGATTGCCGTCCTTGAGCGTGACCACCTCACCGCTGAACAGCGTCGGGATGCCGCCCATGTTGTAGTGCACCGTGGGCACCACCGGAATCGGTTCCTTGGTGACGTCCACGCCGGCGAAAATCTTGGCGCTTTCGGAAATCCCCGGCAGACGTGCGGCCAGCACCTCCGGCCCCAGATGTTCCAGATGCAGGTGGATGTGATCGGCCTCGGCGCCGACGCCGCGACCGTCGCGAATCTCGGTGGCCATGGAACGGCTCACCATGTCGCGCGGTGCCAGATCCTTGACGCTGGGCGCATAGCGTTCCATGAAGCGCTCGCCGTCCTTGTTGGTGAGATAACCGCCCTCACCGCGCGCGCCCTCGGTAATCAAGCAACCGGAGCCGTAGATGCCGGTGGGGTGGAATTGCACGAATTCCATGTCCTGCAGCGGCAAGCCGGCACGCAGCACCATGGCATTGCCATCGCCGGTACAGGTGTGCGCGGAGGTGGCCGAGAAATAAGCACGACCGTAGCCGCCGGTGGCCAGAATCACCATCTGCGCACGGAAACGGTGCAGCTCACCGGTGGACAAATCCCAGGCCATGACGCCGCAACAGGCGCCGTCCTCGTCCATCAACAAATCCAGCGCGAAGTATTCGATGAAGAACTGCGCCTTGCACTTCAGGCTCTGCTGATAAAGCGTGTGCAACATAGCGTGGCCGGTGCGATCCGCCGCCGCGCAGGTGCGTTGTGCCGGTGGGCCTTCGCCGAATTCGGTGGTCATGCCGCCGAAGGGGCGCTGATAAATCTTGCCTTCCGGGGTGCGCGAAAACGGCACGCCGTAGTGTTCCAGCTCAATGATGGAGGGGATGGCCTCGCGCGTCATGTACTGGATAGCGTCCTGATCGCCCAGCCAGTCCGAACCTTTCACGGTGTCGAAAAAGTGCCAGCGCCAATCGTCGCGGCCCATGTTGGCCAGCGCCCCGGAAATGCCACCCTGCGCCGCCACCGTGTGCGAGCGGGTGGGAAACACCTTGGTGATGTTGGCGGTTTTCAGGCCGGATTCGGCCAGCCCCAGCGTGGCACGCAGCCCGGCGCCACCGGCGCCGACCACGACCACGTCGTATTCGTGATGAATGATCTTGTAAGCAGTCATTTTTGATTCCCGGCGGTAATCAGGTCAGCGCGACCTTGAGTACCGCGAAGATGGAAGCGGCGGCCACGGCAAAGTGGAAGAACTTGGACAGCAGCAGCAGCGCCAGCTTCATGCCTTCGCCGCCGATGTAATCCTCGATCACCACTTGCACGCCGAGCATGGAGTGATACATCGCAGCGGAGATGAACAACACCAGCATCACCGCCACCGCCGGATAGCTCACCCACCACTTCACCGCCTCGTAGTCCGCGCCGGCGAGCTGCGCCACGCTGAAAACGAACCACAGCGACAGCGGGATCAGCGCCACCGCCGATACCCGTTGCACCCAGAAATGATGGGTGCCGTCCTTGGCCGAGCCCAGGCCGCGCGCCTGGCTCAATGGCGAACGTAAACTCATGATGTTCTCCCTAGTTGACGCAGGCCAGAATCCACACCGCGACCGTCAGCACCAGCGAGGCACCCACCACCGCGTAGCCGGACTTGTAGGAGGTTTCCACCTCCAGCCCCCAGCCGATGTCCCAGAACAGATGGCGGATGCCGTTGCACAGGTGATACAGAAACGCCCAGCTCCAGCCGAACAGCAGAATCTGGCCGTACCAGGCCTGCATGTTGTATGAAAAATAGCGATAGGCTTCGGGACCGCTGGCCAGCGCAATCAGCCAGCACGCCAGCAACAGCGTGCCCGCACTCAAGACCATGCCGGTCGCGCGATGCGTGATCGACAGCATGGAGGTGAGCTGCGGTCGGTAGTAAGGCCCGATCATGAAGGGCGATAGTGGCCGGTTGTTTTCCGGCGCCTTGGTGTTGCTCATTCCGACTCCCCAGTCAACGCGGGACGTGAACCCAGCCCCGAAATCTTATTCCCGAAATTGATTATGCGCCAATCACACGCGATTCGACGCTTCCCCTGAAACCATCAGAAATCGATGCAGCGCCCGTCCTTTTCCCAATCCCCGTAACGCGTGGGATCCAGGCCGTTGCGGCGGCCACCGATTTCCTCGATCCCGTCTTTCACCGGTCCTGATGCTGCCCCGCCGACCGGCGCCGCCGGTGTCGGCGGCAGGTCTTTGAGCTTGGTGGCTGCGTTTTGTGACGGATCGAAGCGGCGCACGGCCTTATCGTCTGTTGGTTTCATGCCTGCAGAGGATGGAGTGACAAAGACTGAATCGTCTTACTAGTGTGACAAAATTCCAGAAATGACCGTCTGTTGATCGCACCGATGAGCGCCACCGCCCCCCTGTTTGATCCGATTTTTCTGCCCAGGACTGCGGTGCAGCTGCAACAGCTGTGCGCACTCAAGGTGTCTGGCGAAGACGCCGCAGCGTTTCTGCAAGGCCAGCTCAGCAACGACATCGGCAAACTGAACCCTCGGACCGCGCAGATCAGCAGCTACAACAGTCCCAAGGGCCGCATGCTGGCGGTGATGCTGGTGCTGGCCGATGAGCAAGGCTATCGGCTCATACTGCCGACCGAACTGGCCGCAAGCATCGAAAAACGTCTGCGCATGTTTGTGTTGCGCGCGGCGGTGACTTTAGCGGCCGACCGCAACCCGATACAGGCATGTTTCGGCGCGCTGCCTGACTCCATTCATGCGGCGGCTCCGGATCGTCCGTGGAGCGTCGAGCGTTCGCAACATCAAACTGTGCTGCGGATGCCGGGCGCGCAGGCGCGCTACCTCATCCTTGACGCGCAAGCCCAAGACCTGCCCCCCGGTGATTGGGCCTGGCGCTACACCGACATCTGCGCTGGCGTTCCCATCGTATGGCCATCCACCCAGGATCACTTCGTCGCACAGATGGCGAATCTGGACGCACTGGACGGCATCAGCTTCGACAAGGGCTGCTATACCGGCCAGGAAGTGATTGCGCGCCTGCACTATCTGGGCAAGCTCAAACGGCGCATGTTTTTTGTCCGTGGTGACGGCGAGGCGCCGATGCCGGCAAGCGCGATAAAGAACGCTGGTGGTGACGGTTCGTCGGTTGGCGAAGTGGTGGACGCCGTCAGTCTGCCGGGCGGCGGTTTTGTCGCCTCGACCGTGCTGCAAGTCAGCGCCGCCGAATCCGACGACCTTTGCCTGGAAGGGGATGCACTACGAAAGCTGAGCAAGCCGGTCGCGTATCAATACTGAAGCTGTCATCGCGAAGCCCGGAGGGCTGCGGCGATCCCTCCAAGACAGGAGATTGCTTCGGCTACGCCTGGCAATGACGGTTAAACCTTGTCACTGCCAGGCGCGCAGCGCCGCGGCGGTCTGCTGCGGATGGACTTTTTCCCGCCGTTGCAAGGGCGATCAGCGCACCATGATGCGCCGCACCACTATTCCACCCGATAATTCGGCGCTTCCTTGGTAATGCTCACGTCGTGCACATGGCTTTCGCGCATGCCGGCCGAAGTGATTTTCACGAACCGTGCCCTGGTGCGCAGGTCGCCGATGTTTCCGCAACCGGTATAGCCCATGCTGGCGCGCAGGCCGCCAATCATCTGATGCACGATGGCCGCCATTGGACCCTTGTACGGAACGCGGCCTTCAATGCCTTCCGGCACCAGCTTTTCCACCTCCGCCGTGGTGTCCTGGAAATAGCGATCCGCCGAACCCTGTGCGCCGCTCATCGCGCCCATGGAACCCATGCCGCGATAGGATTTGTAGGAACGGCCCTGATACAGCTCCACCTCGCCCGGCGCCTCTTCGGTTCCGGCCAGCATGGAACCCACCATCACGCAATGCGCGCCGGCGGCAATGGCCTTGGCGAAATCACCCGAGTAACGGATACCCCCGTCTGAAATCAGCGACACGCCAGACGATTTCAAGGCCTCGGCCACCGACATCACCGCGCTGATTTGTGGCACGCCGACGCCGGCAACCACGCGCGTGGTGCAAATCGACCCCGGTCCAATCCCGACCTTGACCGCATCGGCACCGGCTTCCACCAGGGCAAGCGCCGCTTCACCAGTGGCGATGTTGCCGCCAATGACCTGCAAATCCGGATAACTGCGCTTGATCGCCGCGACCCGATCGATCACGCCCTTGCTGTGGCCGTGGGCGGTGTCCACCACCACCACGTCGACGCCCGCATTGACCAGCGCTTCAACCCGCTCTTCGGTATCCGCGCCGGTCCCAACGGCCGCGCCAACGCGCAATTGCCCGCGTTCATCCTTGCAGGCCAGCGGAAAATCCGAGGACTTCTGAATATCCTTGACCGTGATCATGCCGCACAGTTGAAAGTCGCCGTTGACCACCAGCACTTTCTCGATACGGTGTTGGTGCAACTTGCCGATCACCTCATCGCGCGAGGCGCCTTCGGGCACCGTCACCAGCCGGTCCTTGGGTGTCATCACCAGGCTCACCGGCTCATCAAAACGGGTTTCAAAGCGCAGATCGCGGCTGGTGACAATGCCCACCAACTGGCTGCCGTCCACCACCGGAACGCCGGAAATGCGATTGGCGCGGGTCAACTCCAGCACCTCGCCGATGCTCATGTGCGGCGCAACGGTGATCGGGTCGGTAATCACCCCGCTTTCATACTTCTTCACCGCCCGCACTTCGGCCGCCTGGCGTGCCGCAGTCAGGTTTTTGTGAATGATGCCCAGGCCGCCTTCCTGGCTCAGCGCGATGGCCAGGCGCGATTCGGTCACCGTGTCCATGGCCGCGGACAGCAGCGGAATGTTGAGTCGAATCTGCCGCGTCAGCGCGGTGGTCAAATCGGCCTGCCGCGGCAACACGTCCGAATACGCCGGTTGCAGCAGGACGTCGTCAAAGGTCAGCGCTTCACGCTCAATACGCATTCTCAGTGGCCCTGGAACGGCGCGGTAGTATAGGCGAATGACAGCCGAATCTGGCGCCGGGCAACCCGGTGAAACCTCCGACCGCAACGTTTATCAGGTGTCCGAACTGGTCGGCCTGCTGCGTGATCTGCTGGGACAAAGCCTGCCGCGCATCTGGGTGGAAGGCGAAATCTCGAACTTCAGCAAGCCGGCGTCCGGACATTGGTATTTCACGCTCAAGGATGCGCGCGCGCAGTTGCGCTGCGCCATGTTCCGCAATGCCAACTTTCGCGCCCGCGTCCGACCGCAAAACGGTGACGCGGTGATGGTGGCCGGTCGCGTGGACCTCTACGCCGCGCGCGGCGAGTTGCAGATGATTTGCGAGCACCTGGAACCGGCGGGCCAGGGCGCCTTGTTGCGCGAATTCGAGGCCTTGAAACAACGCCTGAGCGCCGAGGGCCTGTTCGATCCGGCGCACAAGCGCCGCCCACCGAGCATGCCGCGCAATATCGGTTTGATCACCTCGGCCACCGGCGCCGCCGCACAAGATGTGTTGACCGCCTTGCGGCGACGCTTCGCGCTGGCCCAGGTCAGTTTCCTTCCGGTGCCGGTTCAAGGCGAGGCGGCCGCGCTCGCCATCGTCAAGGCCTTGCAAACACTACCGGATCAAGCGCCGGTGGATGTGATTCTGTTGGTGCGCGGTGGCGGGTCGCTGGAGGACTTGTGCGCGTTCAACCAGGAAGCCGTCGCCCGTGCGGTGCGCGCTTGCGCGGTTCCGGTGATCTGCGGCGTGGGACACGAAACCGACTTCAGCATCGCCGATTTCGCCGCCGATGTCCGCGCACCCACCCCAACCGCCGCCGCCGAGCTGGTCAGCCCGGACGCCGCGCAACTGCAACACCGGGTGCAACTGGCGCAAAACGCGCTGCGTCGATTGGCAACCGAACACCGCGCGGTGCGCGCGCAGTCGCTGGACGGCCTGCTCGGCCGGCTGAGGCGGCTGCATCCTTCCGGCGTGCTGCGTCAAAAGATGCAGGATGTGGACCGGGCCGAGGGCGATCTCGCGCAAGCCTGGACCGGCGGCCTGCAACAGCGGCGCCTGACCTTGAATGCCTTGAGTCAGCGGCTGTTGTCTCAGGCGCCGCAAAACCGGCTGACGTTGGCGGTGGCGCGGCGCAAAGCCTTGTCCGCGCGATTGCAACAGGCGCTAAGGCAAGGTCTGGACGCGCGCCGCCACGCACTGGATCGTCGCGCGGCGCTGCTGACGGCAATTAACCCGACAGCGGTTCTGGCGCGAGGCTACGCCATCGCCCGTCAGGGCGATCAGGTGCTGCACAGCCCCGAGGATCTGGCCGAGCAAGCCGCGTTCGAGTTGCAACTGGCGCGCGGCAAGCTGACCGCACGCAGAATCAGCTAGCCGGGTCAGGCTCGTTTTCTTCGCCCTCGTTGGCTGGCGGATCGTCGGAAACGGTGACGGTGGTTGCGCGCGAGATCTCCACATCATTGATGGCGGCGCTGGCGGTTACCGTCAGTACATCCTCCTGATCCACCTGTGACTGGAATTGGCCGGAGACGGCGCCAACCCCGTTGCCGATGGTGGCGACCTCCGGGTCGTTCACGCTCCACAGCAGGCTGTTGGTGATGCTTTGGGTGACGCCGGTGTCGAAGCTGCCCAGGGCCGTGAACTGCAAGGCGTCCAGCGGTGCCACGGTCGGATTCAGGGGCGCGATCTCAAAGTCGATGAGCGTGGCATCCACCACCGTGATCGGCAGCGTATTGCTGGTCACGCCTTCAACCGCGGGTTCATCGCCAAATTCGGGGATTGCGCCAAAGGTCGCCGACACCTGCGCCGTCCCCAGGTTATCGGCATTTGCCAGCGGCTGAAACGCGGACAGAATGGAAAAGCTGACCGGATCATTGGAGGTGTCGTCGTCGCCATCGTCGACGTTGAACACCACCTGGCCGTCCAGATTCAGGGTGGCGCCGTTGGCGAACCGGCCCAGGGCGTGGATTTTCTGCGAGGTGCCGATAATCAGCTCCTCACCGAATCCTTCTTCGTAACTGATCTCGACTTCCTGGATTTCCGCCACCTCCAGCGAGGCTTGCAATTGCACGTCGCAAGGGGCATTGAACTGCAGGTTCACATCCAGCGGCCCGCCAACCGCATTGGCGATGGCGAAGCCGGTGTCATCCAGCGTGACGACGTCATCATTTTCCTGGGCCAGGGAGAACCGGATGACGTTGGAAATATCGGTTTCAACGCCACCCAGATTGGCGGTGACAACGAAACTTTGTATGGAGCGCGGCGCCAGGGTGACGCTGGCGGGTTCGACGCGAAAGTCAGTCGCCGCTTCCACCGTCACCGGGAAGGCAGCGGTCAAGCCGAAGTAGTCGGCGCGGATCATGGTGGTCCCCACGCTCACCGGCGTCAGCGAACCAAAGCCAAAGAACTGATCTTCGGTCCCTTCAACTGGCTCATCGAAATTGCTGACGCGAACGATGCCGGGGTCGTCGCTGGACCACACCGCGCGACTGGTGAAATCCCCCAGCGAGCCGTCAGAAAACTCGGCAACCAATACCAGCGCGCTGCGCACGCAGGTGTAGATGGTGGTCTCGGTCGCTTCCAGATCGGCATTGAACGGAACGATGCGAATCCCCGTTGGGCGCGTTCCATCACCGATTCCACCGCAAGCGCTCAGGCCAAGGCCCAGCGTCAATACCCACAAAATCCGACTTTTTCGCATCATTCGCATCAATTGTTCCATCCAGCGATCACCGTGTTGTTCGTGCTCAGACCCTAGGCCTCAGAACTTGGTTCGTTTTTGGGCGCAATGGCGCGAATCGACAACTCGCGCAAGTTCTTGGTGTCCACCACCCCGGGCGCATCGGTCATCGGGTCCGCCGCCGTTTGCGTCTTGGGGAAAGCGATCACTTCGCGAATCGAGGAAGCGCCGGCCATCAGCATGATCAGCCGATCAATGCCCAGTGCGATGCCACCGTGCGGCGGTGCGCCGTAAGACAAGGCGTCCAGCAGAAACCCGAACTTCTCGCGCTGCTCATCGGCGCCGATCCCCAGCAGATCAAACACCGCCTGCTGCACATCTTGCTGATGAATACGCACCGATCCGCCGCCCAGCTCGACACCGTTCAAGACCACGTCATAGCCCTGCGAAACGATTTCGCCCGGATTGGCGCGGATCGCCTCGGCGTCAAACTGTTTCGGCGCGGTGAACGGATGGTGCGGAGAAATCCAGCGGCCTTCCTTGTCGTCGTATTCAAACATCGGCCAGTCCACCACCCACAGCGCTTTCCAGCCTTCTTGGATCAGGTCCAGGTCCTCAGCCACACGCAAGCGCAAGGCGCCCAGCGCATCACAAACCACGTTGAACTTGTCGGCGCCAAAGAACAACAGATCGCCATTTTTGGCGCCGGTGCGTTGCAGAATGCCGCTCAGGGCGTCGTCCGACAGATTCTTGACGATGGGCGATTGCAGCCCCTCGCGCCCGGCGCTGACGTCGTTGACGCGAATCCAGGCCAGTCCGCGGGCGCCGTACTGAGCAACGAACTTGGTGTAGCCGTCGATCTGCGAGCGCGAAAGTTTCTCGCCGCCGCCGGGCACGCACAGCACCGCCACGCGACAGGCCGGATCCCTGGCCGGATTGGCAAACACCTTGAACGCCGAGTCCGCCACCAGATCCTTGATCTCCAACAGCTGAAGCGGCACGCGCAGGTCCGGCTTGTCCGAACCATAGCGCTGCATGGCTTCGGCATAACTCAGATGCGGCAGCGTGCCCAGGTCCACGCCGAGAACACGCTGGAACAGACTTTTCAGCAGCCCTTCGGTGAGGTCCATGATGTCGGACATCGCCAAAAAGGAAGTCTCCACATCCAGCTGGGTGAACTCGGGTTGCCGGTCGGCGCGCAAATCCTCATCGCGAAAGCAACGCGCGATCTGGTAGTAGCGGTCCAGCCCGCCCATCATCAGCAGCTGCTTGAAGATCTGCGGCGATTGCGGCAAGGCGAAGAAGCGGCCCGGATGAGTGCGTGAAGGCACCAGATAATCACGTGCGCCCTCCGGCGTGGCTTTGGTGAGAATGGGCGTTTCAACGTCCAGAAAGCCCTGTTCGTCCATGTATTGACGAATCTGACTGATCACCCGGTGGCGCAAGCGCATGTTGGCCTGCAGTTCCGGCCGGCGCAGATCGACATAGCGATAACGCAGCCGCGTGTCCTCACCCACGTTGTCATCGTCCAGATGAAACGGCGGCGTTTCGGCCTTGTTCAGCAGCTCGGCGGATTTGGCCAGCACCTCGATCTTGCCGGTGCGCATGTTGGGGTTTTCCGTGCCCGCAGGGCGCGGACGCACCTTGCCGACAATGCGCACCACGTACTCGGAACGGAAGCGGTCCGCCAGTTCAAAGGCGTCCTGCGTATCCGGGTCGAACACGCATTGCAGAATGCCTTGCCGGTCCCGCAAATCAATGAAAATCACGCCGCCGTGATCGCGCCGCCGATGGACCCAGCCGCAAACGGTGACTTCGCCGCCGGTGAGGTCTTCGGTGACCTCGCCGCAGTAATGAGAGCGCATCATGTAATTACGCTTGGAATCAGGAAAAGTCGCACATTGTAAGCGCGTGCGCCTGTCCGGGTGCAGCGACCATGCCGCTGATGGTTCCAGTTACGTCGCGCTGGAGGCCCCCGATGGCTTGCTCACGGCGGGCTTGGGGGGCGCCGGTTTGCTTTGCGACTTGTCGCCGGCGCTGCCATCGGCCTTGGCGCTTGCGCTGCCGTCTGATTTGGATTGGGGCTTGCCGTCGCCACCATCGCCGGCCAGATTGCGCTTGTTGCCGGACTTGAAGTCGGTTTCATACCAGCCATCGCCCTTGAGCCGAAAGCCGGCGGCGGAAATCTGCTTGACCAGCTTGGCCTCACCGCATTGCGGGCAATCGGTGGCGGGCGGCGCGGAAATCCGGTGGCTGATTTCGGAAACGACGTCGCAGGCGGTGCAGTGATATTCGTAAAGCGGCATGGTGAATCCAAGGCGTCAGTCAATGCTCCCAGCTTGGTGGCGGCGTGCCGTTTTTCAAGGGGCCGGCCTGTTCGGTGCTACCGGGTTCGACCGCCAGCCCGAATCACCACGCCGTCGGCGAACCTGATGTGGCGCTTGGATTTGCCATTGCGATAGGTCCACCGCTCCGTCACCACACCTTTGTTGTTGGTGCTGCGGCGCACCTGTTCCGGATAGCCCAGCACGCGTCGCACCTGCTGCGGCGTCATGCCGCTGATGACGCGATCCTCCACCAGCGCTTTTCGCAAACGCTGCGCCTCGACTTTGTCCGCCCGGTGTTGTTCCAGCCATTCACGATCCGCTTGGTCGCGCGCCTTGAGTTGCTCTTGCAAGCGTTGATCGTGCTGTTTGGCCAGGCCCTTGTTGTTGTCCGGCGCAACCACGGTGCTGGGCTGCAAGGCATGCGGCGCGGCCTGCGAGTCGCAAGGCCGGTCGGTAAAAACCGTTTTGCCGTCCACCATGCAGCGATACACATCCGCCGCCGCCGGCAGCGTGGCAAGCATCAGCAGCAACAGGCTCAGGTGGCGCATGGGGCCTCCGGCGCCAAGCGAATCGCAATTATGGACTGCTGCACGCGGGCGCTACAATCTGCGCCCTTTCCAAGCTCGGCTGGCGAAACGAAACGATGGCTCAGTACGTCTACACCATGAACAAGGTGGGCAAAACCGTCCCGCCCCGCAAGCAGATTCTGCGCGACATCTCCCTGTCTTTCTTTCCCGGCGCCAAGATTGGCGTGCTGGGCTACAACGGCGCCGGCAAATCCACCTTGCTGCGCATCATGGCCGGCGTGGATAGCGAATTTCACGGCGAAGCAAGACCGCAACCCGGTCTCAAGATGGGTTATCTGCCGCAGGAACCACAGCTGGATCCGAACAAGGATGTGCGCGGCAATGTGGAAGAGGCGCTGGAAGAAATCATGGCGCTCAAGTCCGAGCTGGAGGCGGTGTACGCCGCCTACGCCGAGGATGGCGCAGACTTCGACAAGCTGGCGGAAAAGCAGGCGCAGCTCGAAGCCCAAATCGCCGCCGCCGATGCGGAAAACACGGATGTGATTCTGGACAAGGCGGCCGAAGCGCTGAATCTGCCGCCCTGGGATGCCGACGTTTCCCGCCTTTCCGGCGGCGAACGCCGGCGCGTCGCACTGTGCCGGCTGCTGTTGTCCAAACCGGACATGCTGCTGCTGGACGAACCGACCAACCACCTGGACGCCGAATCCGTCGCCTGGCTGGAAAAATTCCTCAAGGACTTCCCCGGCACCATCATCGCGGTCACCCATGATCGCTATTTCCTGGACAACGTCGCCGGCTGGATTCTGGAGCTGGATCGCGGTCACGGCATCCCCTGGCAGGGCAATTATTCGACCTGGCTGGAGCAGAAGGAAAAACGTCTGGAGCAGGAACAGAAAACCGAGGACGCCCACACCAAGGCAATGAAGGAAGAGCTGGAATGGGTGCGCAAAAACCCCAAGGGTCGCCAGACCAAGTCCAAGGCGCGCGTCAAGGCCTATGAGGAATTGGCGTCGCAGGAGTTCCAGAAGCGCGCCGAGACCCGCGAGATCTATATCCCGCCCGGCCCGCGCCTGGGCGATCTGGTGATCGAAGTGCAGGGCGTGGGCAAGCAATACGATGATCGCTGGCTGTATCAGGACCTGAGCTTTTCGGTGCCGCGTGGCGCCATCGTTGGCATCATCGGCGCCAACGGCCGCGGCAAAACCACCCTGTTCCGCATGCTGACCGGTCAGGAGCAGCCGGACGCGGGCGAAATCCGCATTGGCGAGACCGTACAGTTGGCCTATGTGGATCAAAGCCGCGACAGCCTGGACGGCGACAAGAGCGTGTTCGAGGAGATTTCCGGCGGCAATGACATCATCCGCGCCGGCTCCTTCGAGATGCCCAGCCGTGCCTACATCGGCCGCTTCAACTTCAAGGGCGAGTCGCAGCAAAAACGCGTGAAGGATTTGTCCGGCGGTGAGCGCAACCGCGTACATCTGGCCAAACTGCTGCTGTCCGGTGGCAATCTGCTGTTGCTGGACGAACCGACCAACGATCTGGACGTGGAAACCCTGCGCGCGCTGGAAAACGCCCTGCTCGACTTCGCCGGCTGCGCCATGGTGATCTCGCATGATCGCTGGTTCCTGGACCGCATCGCCACCCACATCCTGGCGTTCGAGGACTCCGGCGAAATCGTCTTCATGGAGGGCAACTACCGCGAATACGAAGACGACTTCCGTCGCCGCGTGGGCGCCGAACCGGGCGTGAATCGCCGCGCACGGCACAAGAAACTGGCTTGAGTCAGATCTTGAGCAAGCCCAAGCTGAGCATCGGACCGCTGGCTTATCGCTGGCGGCAGCAGCAGCTGCAAGCAGTTGAATTCCCGCAAACCGTTGAGTTGGACGACCTGCTCGGCATCGATCGCCAGAAACAGGCATTGACGCAAAACACGCAGCAGTTCGTTCAAGGGCGCCCCGCCAATCATGCTTTGCTGACGGGCGCGCGCGGTACCGGAAAGTCATCGCTGGTGAAGGCGATGCTGACGCGCTTCGGCGATCAGGGATTGCGCCTGATCGAGGTGCCGCCGCATGACCTGACCGAGCTACCCGAGATCGTTGCCCCCTTGCGCCAACGCGCGGAGCGATTCCTGTTGTACGTGGACGATTTCAGCGTGGGCGCCAACGATCCGGCGCTGACCTCGCTCAAGACCGCGCTCGACGGAGGCGTTGAGGAGCCGCCGGAGAATCTCTTGATCTACGCCACTTCCAACCGGCGTCACCTGATGCCCGAATTTCAGCACGAGAACCAGCAATTCCACTGGGAAGGCGAGGAGTTGCATCCGGGTGAAGCGACCGAAGAAAAAATCTCGCTGTCCGAGCGCTTCGGCCTGTGGCTGAGCTTTCAGCCCTTCACCCAGAACCAGTACCTGGACGCAGTACGCCTGCATCTGAGGCGCTTGGGCGTCAACCAGCTTGACGCAGAGACCGAGAAGCTGGCCTTGCGCTGGGCGTTGAATCGCGCCTCACGCTCGGGCCGCGTGGCCAGACAGTTCGCGCGGGGTTGGGCGGGAAAACTGGCGGATTAAGCTCAATAACTAGTCGCCATCGGCATCGATGAGTTGCTGCACCAGCGCCACGTAGTCCTGCATCGCCTGCTCCTTGGGCGTCCCCTCGCGCTGGGTCCAGGCGTCGTACTTGGCGCGCCCCACCATGTCCAGCATCCCCGGTCGTTTGCCGTGCACATCGCCATCAGTGGCTTGCTTGAACAGCGAATACAAGGCCAGCAGTTGATCATTGCTGGGGCGATGCGTCAGCTTTTCGACGTTTTTCTTGGCCTGATCAAACAGGGCTTTCAGATCGCTCATGTGCCGCTCCGACCGCTTGGGGAGCGTCCTTATAGCAGGCCCGCATGACCGGCCTCAAACGCCACCGGCGAAGAACTGCATGCCGTCCCGGGTTTCAGTCAGCGGCCAGGCCAGACCCATCTCCAGTTCAACGTTGACGAACAGGGTAAAGCGCACCCGAAGGCCCAGGCCGGCCGACACCAGAACCGGTCGACCCTGAGTGCGTTTGAGATCCTCGTACGCGCTGCCGACTTCCAGCACGGCCAGGCCGCGCAACCATTTTGGCCCCAGCGGCCGCAGAAACTCAGCGCCCAGATACCAGGAAAAATCGCCTTCCTGGAATTCCTGTTCATAGCCGCGCACGCGACTCGAACCACCCAGGCTTGCGGCTTCTGGATCACGCGATGACGGCCCGGCGTGATAGCCCACAATTTCTGCGATCAGCCCCAAGGTTTGATGGTCCTTTTCACCGACCGCCCATTGCCGGCGCATTGCGGCGCTATAGGACCAGAATTCGTAGTCCGAAGCCAGGCCATCCACCGCACCGCTCACGCCCAGTCCGGCGGAAAACCCGTCTTCGCTGAAAACATGGAACCGCACGTCCCGGTAGGAAAGCGAGGCGCTGGGGCCAACGGCGGTGCCGAATGCCGCCGGCGCGTCCGGCCGGTCCACATCCTGATCCTGCCACAGCAGGCCGCCACCGACCCGCCAGCCCTGACTCGGCGGGCCGGAGCCCAGGTGGCGGGAGGTGAAAACGCCGGCGGAATTGAAGGTTTCGTTGTAAGGCAATCGCGTTTCACGCTCGATCGAGCTTTGTTCGGTGTGTTGGGCGTTGAATGACAAAGAATTGCGGCTGTCGCCGACGAACGGAATGCCGTAGCGCAACATGAAACTGGTGGCGCTGTCGCGATCTTCTTCTTCATAGGTGCGATAAATGCCCACCACCCGCAGACTGTGATTCAGTCCCCAGAGGTTGCTCCAGCGCAGTTGCGCGCCATAGCCGAAATCCTCGTCCGAGTCGGCTTCAATGCGCGGAATGGGCAGGATGTACCACTTTTCGCGCACGGTGACGATCAGCCGAACGCCGCCCGGCGCGGGCTCTGTGCGCGCGCCCGCTTGCTGGAACAAACCCAGATCCAGCACCGCCTGACGGCTGCGCTCAATGGCTTCAGGGTTCGCCGCATCGCCGACCTTCACCGTCATTTCGCGCAACATGGTGCGCGGCTGCGTCACTTCATTGCCCTCGAAGGCGATTTCGACGATGGTCGGCGATTGCGCCAAACCAGAAGTGCAGCACAGCAGCATCAAGCCGGCAAACAGCAGGCGCCTCATCGACGGGCCAGCCGCACAAAGTCGTAGGCGTAAGCGTGTTTTTCGTCCGCCGGATGTACTTCGCGCGCCAATTCACGAAAGCCTTGGCGATCAAAGGGCGGAAAAAATACATCGCCGTCGAGTTCGGCATGCACCTCGGTCAGCAACAGGCCCTTGGCCATCGGCAGACACTGGCGGTAGAGCTCAGCGCCGCCAATCACCATCACCGTCTTGTCTGCCGCCTCTTTTAGCGCAGGCACCAGATCAGGGAACACTCGTGCGCCGGGCGCCAGCAGTCCGTTGTCGCGGCTCAAGACCCAGTTCTCACGCCCGGGCAAGGGCCGTCCCAGCGAATCCCAGGTGCGACGCCCCATCAGCACGATCTTGCCCAGGGTCAACTGTTTGAAATGACGCAAGTCATTGGGCAAACGCCAAGGCAAGTCCCCGTCACGCCCGATCAGGCCGCGCCGATCCATCGCCGCAATCAGCCACAGCTCGGCGCAATCATCCTGCCCAAGCTGATCCGCGTTCATACCGCAACCGGTGCTTTGATATGCGGATGCGGTTCGTAATCGGTGAGCGCGAAGTCCTCGTATTGGAACGAGAACAAATCAGTCACCGCAGGATTCAGCGCCATTTTGGGCAGCGCCCGGGGTGTTCGCTGCAATTGTAGCTGCGCCTGCTCCAGATGGTTTTCGTACAAATGGCAATCGCCGCCGGTCCAGACGAAATCCCCCAAGTCCAGCTCGCAGACCTGCGCCACCATCATCGTCAACAGCGCATAACTGGCGACATTGAACGGCACGCCGAGGAAAATATCCGCGCTGCGCTGATACAGCTGACAGGACAGCTTGCCCTGAGCAACATAGAACTGAAACAGCGCGTGACAGGGCGCCAGCGCCATTGCGTCCAGCTCGCCCACGTTCCAGGCCGAAACGATCAGGCGGCGCGAATCCGGGTTGCCGCGAATCTGTTCCAGCAACAATTGCAGTTGGTCGATGTGACGGCCGTCCGCAGCGGGCCAGGATCGCCACTGCTTGCCGTACACCGGACCCAGCTCGCCGTTTGCGTCCGCCCATTCGTCCCAGATCGAAACCCCGTTTTGCTTCAGCCAGGCGATGTTGGTCTCGCCGCGCAGAAACCACAACAGCTCGACGATGATGGACTTCAGATGCAGCTTCTTGGTGGTCAGCAACGGAAAACCCTGGGCCAGATCAAAGCGCATCTGATGGCCAAAGATGGAGCGGGTGCCGGTGCCGGTGCGGTCGGACTTTGGGGCGCCGTGATCCAGCACCTGGCGCATCAGATTGAGATAGGGCTGCATGAGCTTATTTTAAGGAAACGATGAATTGGAGGCGCTGTTCACAAGCTTTGGAAAGGGTGTAAGATTTCCTTACATTCTTACTTCAAGGAGAGCGTCGTGCTTTCCAAACTCACCAGCAAGAACCAACTGACGCTGCCCAAGGCGGTCATCAGCCAGTTTCCGGATACGGAGTACTTCGAAGTCTCCGCCGAACGCGGACGCATTGTGCTCAAGCCGTTTCGGCGCAGCCGCGCGGATGAGGTCCGGGAAAAAATCGCCAAGCTCGGCATTACGGAAAAAGACATTGACGATGCAGTGGAGTGGGCGCGCAATCAGGAATGAAGAACCCGCGCGTCGTGTTTGACACCAATGTGCTGGTTTCAGCCCTGGTATTTGACGGGCATCTTTCTCATTGGCTGCGTCGCGCCTGGCTACAACAATGCACCGCGCTTGGTTCGAGCCAAACCATTGCGGAATTGCAGGCCGTCTTGCGCTATCGCAAATTTAAACTCGCCGAGGCGGAAGTCATCGACCTTTTGGGCGACTACCTGCCCCATGTGGAACTGGTCGAAGTTCGCGGACAAACCAAACTGATTTGTCGCGACCCTAAAGATCAGAAATTTCTTGATCTCGCCCACACAGCCAAAGCGGATTTCTTGGTGACCGGTGACGACGATTTGCTGGCCTTAGGTGCGAAGGCGGCGTTTCGCATCATCCGGCCAGCTGAATTTCTCGCCGAAGCGGGCTAAACCGCGAAACTCTCGCCGCATCCACATTCAGCCGTGGCATTCGGATTGAGGAATTTGAACGACTGGTTCAATCCCTGCTTTTGCCAGTCAAGCGTCAGGCCGTCCAGCTGCGGCAAATGGGTTCGATCCACCACCAGCGTCGCGCCGTTGGATTCAAAAGTCTGATCGTCCGGCCGCACTTCGTCGGCATAGTCCATGGTGTAGGCCCAGCCGGAACAGCCGGACTTCTTGACCCCCACACGCAAGCCCAGGCCCTTGCCGCGCTGCGCAAGCTGAAACTGGATGCGTTGTGCCGCTGACTCGGTCAATTGCAAACTCATGATTCCCTCAATTGTTCATTCAGGCGTTTGACCACATCTTCGCCCATGAGTGCACATTGGAGGCGCGACTCGCCAATTTCAAGCGCTTTGGCAATCGCCTGGGCCTTGATTTGAGACAGCACTGACGTGGGCTGCCAAGCTATTTGTTCGCAAATCCATTGGCCGACAGCGATGGTGGTGGGACATCCCAGCGCGGAAAAGACGGCCGACTGAACCTGCCCCTGCACCGATACCAGCTCAATGCTGAGCTGGCCATGACCGCTGAAATCATCCACCGTCGCGCAAATGCGACCCACCATTGATGATTCGATGGCACCAATACGGTCCGGATTTCGGAAGCGCCGCCAAACCGGCGCCGGGTAGTCCAGGACATTGCTCAATGCGCCGGGCGAAACCGACGCTTTGCCCTGAGCAATGGCACGCAAAAAACGGACCTCTTCGAAAACCCGCTGTGCCGCCTGATCAATATCGGCCTCGCTGGTGTTTTCCCCAAACGAAAAGCGCAAGGATGCATCCGCCAGGGCATCTGACCGACCCAAAGCGCGCAATACATACGACGGCTCAGCCGTGGCGGAGGAACAGGCCGAACCGCTGGACACCGCCAGATCGCACAAGCCAGCGCGCAGGGATTCGCCGTCCACGCCTTCAAAGCTCAGGTTCAAAATGTGCGGTGCGACGTGCGTTTGCGCACCGTTGCGGTGAACGTCTGGCAACTCGCCCAAGGCTTTGTACATACGCTCGCGCAAGGCCGAAAGCGCTTGCGCGAGGCTGGCGACTCTGCCGTGCAAGCGATCACAGGCCGCGCCCAGACCCACAATCTGATGAGTCGCCAAAGTACCGGAGCGCATGCCCCATTCATGCCCGCCACCGTGCATTTGCGGCGCCAGCCGCGCGCGCGGTTTCTTGCGCACGAACAGCGCGCCAACACCCTTGGGGCCGCCGAGCTTGTGCGCGGAAATGGACAGCAGATCAATCGGAATCTGTGACAGGCCCACCTCGATCTTGCCCACCGCCTGCGCCGCATCCACATGCAACGCAATGCCGCGTTCACGCAAGACCGGCGCGATGGCGGCAATGTCATTCATGGCGCCGGTTTCGTTGTTGACCCACATCAGCGAAACCAGCGCCGTTTCCGGTCGCAGCGCGGCCATCACCTGTTCGACCGTGATACGCCCGTCCGCGTTCGGCTTGAGATAGCTGACCCGGGTGCCGCGCGTTTCCAGCCAACGGCAAGTATCCAGCACGCATCGGTGCTCTGTGCGTGAACTCAGCACATGCGCATCCTTCAAGGCGGAAAACTCCAGCGCCCCCTTGATCGCAAGATTGTTGGATTCGGTCGCGCCGCTGGTCCAGATGATTTCCGCGGGCTGCGCGCCGATCAAACTTGCGACTTGCTGACGCGCCCGCTCGACGGCTGCGCGCGCCGCCCGTCCCGGTGCGTGCGACGAAGCCGGATTGGCAAAGCCGGCGTCCTGTCCCATCCACGGCAGCATGGCCGGCAATACTGAATCGGCCAGCGGCGTGGTCGCCGCGTGGTCCAGATAAATCACGGCTGCAACGCCCTCAAGGCCGCCAGAAAATCATCCACCTGTTGCGCGCGGTTGTCCTTGCCCAGGCTGACGCGAACCGCACCTTTGGCGGTATCGCGGTCATATCCCATTGCGGTCAAGACATGGCTGGGTTCGCCCGAACCCGAGGCGCAGGCCGACCCGGACGACACCGCAAAACCCTTGCGGTCCAGTGCCATCAGCAACGCTTCGCCCTCCCAACCCGGCACCGCAAACTGCACCGTATTCGGCAACCGCGGGCTGGCTTCGCCGAAGATCAAAGCGCCATCCATTTGCTTCAAGCCCTGTTCCAGGCGCTGACGCAGTTGCAGGCAATGATGGGCGCGAGAATCCAATTCGCGTGCTGCGATCTGCGCGGCTTCACCAAAGCCAACGATGGCGGCGACGTTTTCCGTTCCGCCGCGCAAGGTGCCTTCCTGTGCGCCACCGTGGATGATGGCTTTCAAGTCGGTGTGATTCCGCACCACCAAGGCGCCACAACCCTTGGGGCCGTAAATCTTGTGCGCCGAGACGCTCAGCAGGTCGCAATCCATATCCTGCAATGACAGCGGGAGTTTGCCCAAGGCCTGCACCGCATCCACATGCAATAAAGCGCCGGCGGCGCGCGCGCGCTTGGCGATCGGCGCCAGCTCCTGAATCACGCCGGTTTCGTTGTTGGCGCACATCACCGAGATCAGCTGCGCACCGGCGGCCAGTTCTTGTTGCAGTGATGCCAGACAGATCACGCCTTGCGCGTCCACCGCAATGGAGGCCGCCCGCACCGCGCCCAGGGAATCCGCCGCTTCCATCACCGCCGGGTGTTCGGTTGCGCCATACAGCACGCGCCCATCAGGCGTCGTCGCGCCTTTCACGGCGAGATTGTCCGCCTCGGTGCCGCCGGAGGTCCAGATGATTTCATCCGCCTCACAGCCGAGCGCGCACGCCAGCTGCGCGCGCGCGCGTTCCACCGCATCGCGCGCCATGCGGCCGAAGCGATGCAGGCTGGAGGCGTTGGCGGACGGACCCGACAGATAGGGCAGCATGGCTTCCAGCACCTGCGGATCCAGGTGCGTGGTGGCGTTGTGATCAAAGTAAACCGGCATGAAATCGCGTTCGCCGAGCATGGCCGGCGGTTCGTCCTAGTCCTGCTGTTCGTCTTCGGGCGGACGCGCTTGCCCCGCAGCCAGCGAGTCCAGCGACGGCTGCGCGTCCTTGCAGAAGTCCGGCAACTCGAAGCGTGACAGCTCCAGCTCCGGCATGCGCGAGTCCATCTGATGCAACAGCCGGCAGACCTGCACCAGCCGTTCATCCAGCTTGTCGACGTGTTCGGCCAGGCCGGCAAAGGCATTGGCCACCGGGTCGCTCATGTCTCTGGTGACGCCGTAGGCATCAAACCCCAGCTTCTTGGCGGCGGCTTCAAACGCGGCGGAAGGTTGCCGTGATTCGGCAACGATGCGCGCCGGAATGCCAACCACCGTGGCACCGGCCGGCACCTCTTTGACCACCACCGAGTTGGACCCCACGCGCGCGCCGACACCCACCTTGAACGGGCCCAGCACCTTGGCGCCGGCGCCGATCACCACATTGTCTTCCAGTGTGGGATGACGCTTGCCCTTGTCCCAGCTCACGCCGCCAAGCGTGACGCCGTGGTACAGCGTCACGTCGTCGCCGATCTCGGCGGTCTCGCCAATCACCACCCCCATGCCGTGATCGATGAAAAAACGTCGCCCGATCCTGGCGCCGGGGTGAATTTCGATCCCGGTCAGCCATCGCATCAAATGAGAATTGAACCGTGCCAACCAACGCAGGCCATGGGTCCACAACCAGTGCGAAACACGGTGCCCCCACAAGGCGTGCAGGCCCGGATAGCAGGTGAGCACCTCCCAAACGCCACGCGCGGCCGGATCACGCGCGAAAACGCTGCGGATATCTTCCTGGATGCGGGACAACATGTTGCGACTCAAAAAGCGGTCAGGCGTCTAGTTTAGCGCTGTGGCCATCAACGGATTGAAAAAGTTCGATCCCATCACGCGGCATTGGCGCTTCGGCGTTTCACGGGTCAAAGTCCTTCAACTGATGGCGCACCTGCGCCTGATGTACCTTGATCGCCTCGCGCAGGCACAGACCGAAACCCTTGTTCAGTGCGCCGAAGCTTTCGAAGACGCCGTCGGAAATCAGGTCGTGGGTGGCGCGCACCATTTTGGTCGTCTCGCGCGTAACCGGAATCGACTCAAACACCTCAAACGGAATCCGCGACAGCCCCTTGTGGACCGCCCGTACCAGCTCCGCACCTTCGGCCACCACCGTTTCCGCCCTGCCCTGGGCCGCAATGAGCCGCTCGGCGATCTGCTGCATGCGCACGGCTTCTTCGCGCTGCAATTGAGCCTGCAGCAACAAGCGGCGGATACGCACCGCCCGTGTGTGCTGTGACCGTAGCTGGTTGGCGATCCAGCCAGTGCCGCCCAGACCAATCAGCAACAAACAGATATTCAAAGCGTCAAGAAGCATCAATGACTCTCACATCAGCCACCACGCCAAACTTGGGCAATTCGGCGGAGATCATCTTGCTGGCCTGCTGATGAACCATACGCCGCAACAGCCGCGGTGTCACCTGACTCAGCGCGCCCGCCGCCCAGTGCTTGTTGGTGGCCAGCTCCACCGGATTGAGGATTTGAATGACGACGGCCGACTGACTGCCTGCCGCCAGCTTCAGAAATTCGTCTGGCACGGCCGGCGCCTGCGACAGCGCGGTCACGCGCGCCTCCAGAATGGCCAGTTGCTCCCGATCACGTCGCATCCACCAGAACATGCCCGCAATCAATGCAAGGTTGAGCACCAGGGCCAGGCTGAGAAGAATCATTTCGAAGGCACTCCTGTTTTGGCTGACGGTGTTTTTGGGCGCTTGGTGCGAATCTTGGTGCGCTCCACCGATGTGAGAATCCCGCGCAAGATGTTGACCTCATTCAGATCCGGGTTCGCGCGCGACACCAACTGCTTCAGGCGTCGCATCAACAGCCTGGGGTTCTCCGGGTCCAGAAACCCGGTCAAGCGCAGCACACGCTCCAGATGCGCATGCAAGTCCGCCAGCTGCTTGGCGCTTGCCGGCGCGTACCAGGGGTGTTCGCGCTTGGCGGCCACCGGCGTGGGCGCCACCGCCGCCATGCGCAAGGCGTAACAATAAATCTGCACCGCCGCCGCCACGTTGAGCGAGGGGTACCCGGGGTTGGCCGGGATGATGGTGCGCGCCTGGCATTGGTCGAGCTCGGCATTGGTCAGACCGGTCCTTTCGCAACCGAACACCAGCGCAACTGACGCCGCCGTCCGAGCCGACGCCAACAATCCGCTTGCTGCCTGTTCCGGATGCAGCGGTTCGTCGCCCAAATGCCGCGGGCGGGCAGAACTGCCCAGCACCCAGGCACAATCGGCAACCGCGTCTTCGAGCCGCTCGACCACCTGCGCGTTTTCCACGACAGACTTTGCGCTGCTGGCGCGATAAAACGCCTCCCGACTGGGGAAACGCTTGGGGCGCACCAGTGTCAGCCGCGACAGCCCCATATTCATCATGGCGCGTGCTGCAGCACCGATGTTGCCCGGATGTTGCGGCGCTACAAGCACAACGCGAACGCGCTCCAACAGCGCTTCCCCGCTAAGCGGCGACCCATCGGTGGCGCTGTCAATGGCGTGGAGATTTTGGTTCATACGTTATTCTAGGTCGCTTCCTCCGTTTTCACCCGTGCCGCAAGGGCACCCTCATTTTCCGCCCCGCCGTGCACCCTTTGGTCAACATTGCCGTATCCGCCGCACGCAGCGCGGGTAATTTCATCATGCGTAACGTCGAGCGCGTGGACCAGCTCAAGATCGAGCGCAAGGGCCGCAACGATTTTGTGACGCAGATTGATCGCGGCGCGGAGATGGAAATCGTCCGTCAGATCCACCGCCACTACCCCGATCACGCCATCCTGGCCGAGGAAGGTGGCGAATCCGGCGAAAACGAAGTGCGTTGGATCATCGATCCGCTCGACGGCACCACCAACTTCCTGCACCGTTTTCCGCACTTTGCGGTGTCCATCGGCATCCAGGTGCGCGGTCGGCTGGAACACGGCGTGATCTACGCGCCTTGCACCCAGGACCTCTACGTGGCCTCGCGCGGTGGCGGCGCCACGTTGAACAATCGGCGCATCCGTGTATCCGGCGCCAAGGACATGGATCAGGCGCTGATCGGCACTGGCGTCCCGATTCGCGCGGTCAACCTGGACGCCTATTTGCCGATGCTGCAAAACGTGGTCAGCCATACCGCCGGCATCCGTCGCGCCGGCAGCGCCGCGTTGGACCTGGCCTATGTCGCCGCCGGCCGGCTGGACGCCTTCTGGGAACTCAACCTCAAGCCCTGGGATATTGCCGCCGGCATCGTGCTGGTGCAGGAAGCCGGCGGCATCGTGTCGGAAATCTATGACGGTGACGATATCCTGCGCAGCGGCCACATCCTGGCGGCAACGCCCAAGCTGCATCAAAGCTGCTGGGATTTGCTGAAGCCTACCGCACCGCAGATTCGCCCCGAATCAGCGGCGCGATAAGGCCGCACAGGCTGTCTCGAACCGCCCAAGGCCTTCGTCAACGTCCGCTTGGCTGATGTTCAGCGGCGGCGCGAAACGCAACACGTCGGGGCCTGCAACCAGCGTCCAAATGCCAGCTTCCAGTCCGGCGTTGAGAAAGTCGCGCGCGCGTCCCTGCCATTGCGCGTTCAAGGGCGCACCGAGCAGCAAGCCCATGCCGCGCACCTGATCGAACATGCCAAAGGCTTGTCCGATCCGCGTCAGACCTTCGCGCAGCTGCTGGCTGCGTTGCTGGACATTGGCCAGCAATTCGGGCCTGGCGCATTCTTCCACCGCCGCCAGTGCCACCGCGCAAGCCAGCGGATTGCCGCCGTAGGTGGTGCCGTGGGTTCCGACCGCCAGGCTGTTGGCGATGTCGGCGCGCGTCAACATGGCTGACACCGGAAAGCCGCCGCCAAGCCCTTTGGCGGTGGTCAGAATATCCGGGGTCACGCCGAATTGCTGATAGGCGAAGTAGCGGCCTGTGCGTCCGTTTCCGGTCTGAATTTCATCAAGAATCAACAGGGCGCCGTACTGATCACACAGCGCGCGCGCAGATTGCAGAAAATCCGCCTGGGCCGGCATGACGCCACCCTCGCCCTGCACCGGCTCCAACACCACCGCGCAGGTCTTGTCGGATATGGCTGCTTGCAGCGCGCCGATGTCGTTGAACGGCAGATGCCGAATGGCGGCCGGCAGCGGCCCGAAGCCTTCGGTGTACTTGGGCTGACCGCCGACGCTGACGGTGAACAGCGTTCGACCGTGAAACCCGTTGTCGAAGGCGATGATTTCGTTTTTCTCGCAGTGCCCGGCCGCGAACGCGTGCTTGCGCGCCAGCTTGAATGCGGCTTCGTTGGCCTCGCCGCCGCTGTTGGCGAAAAATACGCGCTCGGCAAAACTGACCTGCGTCAGCTTGCGCGCCAGCTTCAGCGCTGGCTCGTTGGTCATGATGTTGGAGATATGCCAGAGCCGTGCAGCCTGTTCGTTCAGCGCCTTCAACAGCGCCGGATGCGCGTGCCCCAGGCCGGTGACGGCGATGCCGCAGGCAAAATCCAGATACTCGCGACCATCCCGGTCCCAGATACGTGAACCCTGGCCACGAACCGGGATCATCGATGCAGGCTGATAATTGGGCACCATGACCTCATCAAAGGTCTGCCGACTGACGTTCATGAGCATTTCCGGTGACGCGCGCCATCACAGACGCAAAGACAAACAAACCCGCCAGGTGGCGGGCTTGTATTGTTTTGGTGGAGCGGAGGAGGATCGAACTCCCGACCTTCGCATTGCGAACGCGACGCTCTCCCATCTGAGCTACCGCCCCGTGAAGGACGCCTAGTTTATATCAGCGCCGGAATCCACGACCACGCCACCAGGTTTGAACAGCGCAATGCCCCCTCAAGAAAGCATTCTGGTTTTCGCCCGTGCGCCGGTGCCCGGACGCTGCAAAACCCGGCTGATTCGGCGCCTTGGCGCACGTCGGGCGGCGCGCATTCAAGCCGCCCTGTGCTGGAAAACACTGCGTACGGCCAGCGCCTGCGCCCGCGCGCAAACCCGCTTGATCGCCACGCCGCTGACACGTCATCCCTATTTCGCGCGCTGCACCAAACAGTTCGAAATTGCCTGTCAGGCTCAGGCGACCGGGGATCTGGGGCGGCGCATGGCACGCGCCATCGACGCCGCACTCGCCGATGGCGCGCAACGCGTGGTGTTGATCGGCACCGACTGTCCGCAGCTAACGGCGGCTGATCTGGCAGCCGCCTTTGACGTGCTGCAAGGGCCGGCCGATGTGGTTCTGCAGCCGGCGTCGGACGGCGGCTATGTTCTGATCGGTTCGCGCGTCAGGCTGGGCAATGGCCTGCGCCACATTGCCTGGAGTTCAGGGCGCGAATGCGCGCAGACCCAGCGCGCGTTGCGTGGCGCCGGACATCGCCTTGCCCTGTTGCGCCGGCTCGCGGATGTGGATGATCCGGTAGATTTTCGTCGCGAACGGCGTCGCGGCTTGACCGCATTTTGAAACCACCGCAACGATTCGATGAAATCGGGCAATCCAAGCACTCGCAGCAGGCGCTTCCAGATTTTCGAAAAGCCTGATAAAAAGCGCGCCGAGACCCTTCCGGTTGTCGAACACAAGCGATCATGGCGCGCAAGAAAAAGGGCAAACCCGCTTCTGAGTCAGGCGATGACTTTGATGATGATTTGTCGTTTGAGGACAACATCGATGATGACGATGGCCGCCACATCGAGCCAAAGCAACCCGCCTCCGGCCAGCGCTGTCGCGACTGGCGTGATGTCGAAAAAATCAAGGAAATGCGTGAACTCCGGCGGCTGGTGGACGATGACCTTGATCTGGACTTCGACGACGACCTGAGCGCGCCCTAAGTGCGCGAAGTGCGCGGCTGGAGCTGATCACGAATCAGCTCAAACGCCTGGCCGGGCGTGTCGGCATATTCAAACAGGCGGGTATCGCCCCGCCCGATGAGCTGGCGCCTGGCCAGCGATTCGAAGTTGATGGTGTCGGTCCAGAACGTACGGTCATACAGCACGATGGGCATTGGCGATGACTTTCGGGTCTGCGTCAGGGTCAGCAACTCGAACAGCTCGTCGAGCGTGCCGAAACCACCGGGGAAAATCACCGCCGCACGCGCCAGATTCATGAACCAGAACTTGCGCATGAAAAAGTAGTGAAATTCGACCGCGCGATCAGGATCGAGAAAGGGATTGGGCACCTCTTCGGCCGGCAGCGATACGTTCAGACCGATGTTCAGACTGCGGTCGACGCGCGCCGAACCTTCGTGCACCGCCTGCATGATGCCCGGCCCGCCGCCGGTGCACAGATAGAACCGGTCCGGCTTGGAGTGGGTTTTGCACGTCCAGTCCGCAAACAGCGCGCCCAGCGCCGCCGCGTCACGGCAGGTCGGCGTGTCCTGCGCCAAGCGCGCGGAGCCGAAAAAAATCACCGCGCGACGCACCCCAAGCTGCGCGAAACGTTGCTCCGGCTCCAGCTGTTCGCACTGAATGCGAATCGCGCGGGCCTCTCGGCTATGCAGAAAATCGCGATTCTCGTAAGCCTTGCTCAGTTTCATTTCATCCGCTCTCGACCCGGGAGGCGCAAGCCTAGCCCGAATGCGCCACCAAGGCGCTCACGACGGGCCTGTGTTGTTCACAAAATATTCAGCAGATCATGGGCGCCTGGACGCACCGCACACCGGCGGCGAATCATGCATGAAAGCGCTGGCGGCGTGACCGCCCGGCTGGCAGTGATTTTTTTCGGCTGGCGGTGTGATCTGAAACCAAAATCAGCTTAAAATCGCATCGGTGCGATTGTGATTTTCTGTTAAACTTTATCGCCGTAGGGATCGATTTCGGCTTCAAGGAGAATGTTTCATGAGCATGCGTGAACTCCGCAAGGTTTTGTGTGCAGCAAGCATGGCGGCCGTGTTCGCGGCGCCAGCGGCCGCAAACGCCGGTGGTGAACCGGGCTGGTACTTCAACCTGGAAGGTTTTTATTCGGACATTGACGACGCTGAAGGCGACATCAGCGTGGTGGCTCCGGAGGTCAGCAGCGGCACACCCAACGAATGTGTTCTTCCCATTGGGCTGTTGGGGCTACAGCTGGAACTGTTGGGTCTCTGCGTACTGGGCAACAACAGCACCCTGGAAACGGTCCCCGGCTCGTCCGCAGACGGCGCATCGACCATCTTCATGGATGATGGCTTCGGCGGCGGCGGCGGTCTGGGCTATCGCTTTCAGGGTGGCTTGCGGCCGGAATTGAGCTTCGCCTATTCGGAAAACGACATCGAGGCCGTGGTCACCTCAATCGGTGGCGCAAGCTCGGTGGCTAGCGGAGACGGCGCCACCTTGCGCGCCATGCGCGCCATGGCCAATGTCTGGTTCGATATCGACCTGGGCGCGATTTCGCCCTACCTCGGCGGTGGCATCGGCCTGCAGAACACCGAGCTGGATGGCTTTGGCGACTCCTCAGATGACGACACCACGGTGTTTCAGGCCGGCGGCGGCATCGCGTTCTGGTTCAACCCGCAAGTGGCGCTGTCGGTTGACTACCGCTTTGTCTCGGCCGAGTCGCCCGAATTTGTGTCGCGCGAAGCAAACTCGGGCATCACCACCACCCGTGATGGTGATTTTGAAGGCCAGACCATTGGTGCCAGCCTGCGTTATTCGTTTGGCGCCGAGGGCAAGGATACGGACGGCGACGGCGTGCTGGACATCAACGACGAGTGTCCCAACACCCCCGCCGGCGTCACCGTCTACGCCAACGGCTGTCCGCAGGATCTGGATCAGGACGGCGTGCCGGATTACCTGGACAAGTGTCCCAACACCCCGCAAGGCTCGCCGGTCAACGCCGATGGCTGCCCGCTGGATTCGGACGGCGACGGTGTGGCCGATCATCTGGACCAATGTCCGGGAACCCCACAGGGTGTGAAAGTCGATCAACGCGGCTGTCCGCTGGATGCCGACGGTGATGGCGTGCCCGATCATCTGGATCAATGCCCGGCCACCAAGCCCGGCGTCGCGGTCGATGCACAGGGTTGTCCGCTGAGCGATGCCGATGGCGACGGCATTCCGGATCATCTGGACAAATGCCCGAACTCACCCAAGGGCATTGCGGTGGGATCAGACGGTTGTCCGCTGGATACCGATGGCGACGGCGTCCCGGATCATCTGGACCAGTGCCCCAACACGCCGGCCGGCCTGAAAGTGCTGCCGGACGGTTGCGCCCTGGAAGGAGACTGCCGCACGCCGCGTCCGGGTGAAGCAGTCGACGACAACGGCTGCGCGCTGGATAAGCGCTTCATCCTGAAAGGGGTCAAGTTCGAGTTTGACTCGGACCGGCTCACCGAACCTTCCAAGGACATCCTCAATGACGTGGCCGACACCCTGGCGTTCTATCCCAAGATCTCGGTGGAAGTGGCCGGACACACCGACAACGTCGGCACCGATGCCTACAACCTGGGGCTGTCCGAGCGCCGCTCGAACGCGGTCAAACGCTATCTGGTGGGACGCGGCATCCAGGGCGAACGCCTGCGTCCATTGGGTTATGGCGAGACCGCACCCATTGAAACCAATGATTCTGAACAAGGCCGCGAAGAAAACCGCCGCGTCGAGTTCAAAGTGATTGAGAAACAATAACAACGCGCCAAAGCGCGGTTGATTCACAAGCCCGGCGATGCCGGGCTTTTTTTTGCGTTGGTGTCAGCGCAGCCCCATAATGCACCCCAGGCCGCAAGACAGCCGGGAACCAGACATGGCCAGCACGGGCAACTCACAGGCAGGCAAACGCCAGCGCCGCCAACCTTGGGCCGGGCGCCAGTGGCTGGCAGTGAGCTTTCTGATCAGCTGTCTCATCGTCCTGATGCACGACCTGATCGGCGGCGAACCCTGGACCACGTTCTCGAGTCTGATCTTCGGCGGCATGATGAGCGTGGTCGCGCTTGGATGCCTGATCGCGGTTCCCTTGCTGATTCTGTCACTGCTGCGCTGAGTCGCCCGGAAGCGGCGACCCGCAACAAAGCCGGCCACAGATCGCATCCATGCCCCCCGAAGGGCAAGGCACCCGCATATTCGCGCGCAGCCCTGAACACGGGGACAGCGGTGATCAGCTTGCCGCAGCGCCGCTCCAACCCGGTATGTGGATCAGCACCGAGCGGTGCGAGACATGGCGGTTCATGGCAGACGGGGCAAACCCGGCGTGCCGAAACACGCGTCAGGCTTCAGGGTTGCTGCGGCTGTTGTGCCATCAGTGGCGGCTACGGCCTCTGCCGACTTTCGGTTCCTCACAAAGCGTTGGTCCGCCCCCAAGATCAGCGCTCCCAGCGACAATGACCCAGACCCTGGCGGCACAAACGCCGAACCCGTGCCGCCTCACCCAACCCACAAGCGCTTCGTGGCTCATGACCCGCTCGGCGGTGCCTTGGACCCGCTTCCCAGCCATGACTTGGCAGTTGGCTCGACGCGCGGTCGCCCTTACCCGATTGCGCCTGGGTCGGTTCGTCGTGAGCAACCGTCGGCGGCACGCTCGGCTGTAGTTGCGCGCGCCTCGGGCAGAGCAAAAAAAGCCCCGCCGAAGCGGGGCTTTTGATTACAGCCGTGCCGCCCGGTTCAGCGCGACAGGTCTGCGGCTGCGCAGGCGCGGAATACGGCGATGCGTTCAAGTGCAGTCAGCACGCCGGAATTCAACGTGATCTTGAGCGCATTGAAGGGCTGCGTCGCACGGAAGCTGGCCAGACTCAGGTTGGCTTCCTGGCTTCCGCCGTTGGCCAGCAGATTTTCCAGTACCGGGGCCCCCAGCAAGGAGACACGCAACCCGCCTTGATCCCCCAAACCGGACTCCACTTCCGCGCCATTGAGCAGCGTGGAGACGGTGATGTTCTGCAGCAAGGACAAGTCCAGCAACCGCCCGTACGGCTGCGCAATGACGAAGCCGACGTCGTCGCCCGCCACACCGCTGGGCGTAACCACTTCACCGGCGTTGACGATGATCGACAGCGAGCCACCCAGCAGACCGACCGGCACGATCATCTCGGCAAAGTTCAGCGGGTTGGCATCAACGATGTTCTCCAACGGAAGCGGTTGGGGCCGAAGGATATCGACGGTGCTACACAGCACGCACAAGCCGTTGCGCTCATCACTTACCGTGACCGCCGCATTGTTGACGTTGGACAGCGGCGAAGTGCAGATGGCATCGGTGACCGACAGCCCTTCCGAGGCTGAGGTTGCGCCGTTGACGCCGGCCGTGTCCTTCAAAGACGCTGTGATGGTGGTCGTACCAACACTCTGGCCCTCAACGAAGCCGCCGGCGTTGACGGTCGCAACAGCAATATTGCTGCTGTTCCAGTTGACCAGCTCGTCACCCAAGGTGATTTCCTCGACGGATCCACCTTGCGGGTTGCCGAACTCGCCCACGGCGCGATATTCCGTGAAGGCATCCACCGCGATGGTGTTGGGCGGATCGGTGGGGGCAACCTGCTCGATCCGTACCAGACCGCGCAGTGTGCTTTCGTCCACGTTGACCGTCAGCGGGCTGCTGTTGACGGTGCCGCCGTCGTTGGCGGTCGCCGTCACCCGAACGTCCGCGGAGGACTGCGGCGCGCCCACGGCCGTCACACTGAAGGTGGGGCCATTGAAGTTGTTGGCGGACAGCACGTTGTCCGGCGTGATGGACCAGCTGATTGCGCGATTGCCCAGCTCACGCGGCGTCACGCTGTCCTCGAAGATACCCAGGGCACGGAAGCGGCGCACGCCGTTCTGCGGAACGGAGATGGGACCAGACTCCACCACGGTGGTGCTGGCATCGGCGTCGATCACCACATCAATCAGCTCGGGATTGTTCACAACCAGCGAAGCGCTATTGGTTTGCGGGCCACTGTCGCTGTTCACCGTCACGGTGATCGTGGTCGCACCCTGAGCGCGACCACTGGCCACGCCATCGGGCCCGACAATCGCGATATCGGTGTTCGAAGAACTCCATTGCGCCACGCTGTCAGTCGGAATCACGCGCGTGGTCGTGCCGCCTTCTGGCGTGGTAAAGGTTCCCACCGCCGAAAACGTCACCGTCTGTCCAACGGCGACCGTTGCACTGGGCGGAGTGACCTCTACCCCCAGCAGTTGCGTTTCAAAGGTGGGACTGTTCGCTCCGCCACCGCCGCCACAACCGGCAAGCGCCCATGCAAACAGCGCTACCCCCAACCATCTCATCTGCTTCATAACCAGTGTCTCCTTGTCCGGTCCCGACGACATTAAATCGCACAAAATTGCTAAATTGGAGTTTACGACACGTCCAAGGCGAATCATAATCTATTCCATGGGCCGGTTCGCAAACTGAATCAACTGTCGGATTGGACCAGCTTCAAGTTTCAAAGCTCGCTCGCCGGGGGGATCAGCAGCAATCCGGGGGGCAAATTCCAGTACTTACGTTTGGGGAGATGATCGGCATGAAGGTTTTCAAGTGGCTCACGGCGATTGCGTTGCTGGCAACAGCAACGGTCGGATCCGCGCAGGATTACGACGGTCGCTGGTATATCTCGCCGTTGATCGGCGGGGTGTTTTCCGACGAGGAAAACGCAGATTCGGGCCCATTGGGGCAAATTTCCGTGGGTCGGCGTTTCGCTGAGCACTTCGGCTTCGAGCTCGAGCTGGGCTACAGCGAGCTGGACGTGGCGGCGCTCAACACCGATCAGAACACCTATGAGCGTGGCACCTTCGGCGTCAATCTGTTTACCGAGCTGGGGCCGGAAGACTGGACCGTGCGTCCGTTCCTGCTGGTGCATGGTGCCGGTCACGCGATCGACTTCCTCGGCGAAAGCATCAGTGGCGCGACGCTGGGTGGCGGTGGCGGCCTGTTCATCAACCTGTCAAAGAGCGTCGAATTGCGCGTGGAAGCACGCTACAACAACGACTACGTCGACCAGGAAGGTGCGATTCAGGACGACACCTTCTACGTGTGGACCGGCGGTGTCGGCCTGCGCTTCCTGCTCGGCGAACCGCCGGGTGACGACGATGGCGACGGCGTTCCCAACGCACTCGACAAATGCCCCGACACCCCCAAGGGCGTGCAGGTTTATTCCGACGGCTGCCCGGTCGATCTGGATCAGGACGGCGTGCCGGATTATCTGGATCAGTGCCCGAACACCCCGCCGGGAACCCCGGTTGATTCGCGCGGCTGCCCACTGGATTCCGACGGTGACGGCGTCCCCGATCATCTGGATCAATGCCCCGGCACTCCGCAAGGCGTGAAGGTGGATGCGCGTGGCTGCCCGCTGGATTCCGACGGCGACGGCGTTCCCGATTATCTGGATCAATGCCCCGGAACCCCGCGCGGTCAGGCAGTGGATGAGCGCGGTTGCCCGCTGACCGACAGCGATGGCGATGGCATCCCGGATCACCTCGACAAGTGCCCCGACTCTCCGCCGGGCATCGCGGTTGGCCCCGATGGCTGCCCGCTGGATTCGGACGGCGACGGCATTCCGGATTATCTGGATGAATGCCCCAACACCCCGCCGGGCCTGAAGGTTCTGCCCAACGGTTGCGCGCTGGAAGGCGATTGCCGCAAGCCGCGTCCGGGCGAGGCGGTGGACGCCAATGGTTGCGCCATCGACAAGACCTTCATCCTGCGTGGCGTGAAGTTCGAGTTCGACTCGGATCGTCTGACCAAGCCGTCTGAGCTAATCCTCAACGACGTCGCGGACACCCTGGCGTTCTACCCGGATCTGGTGGTCGAGGTCTCCGGTCACACCGACTGGATCGGTACCGATGCCTACAACCTGGGTCTGTCGGAACGCCGTTCCAACTCGGTGAAACGCTACCTGATGGGTCGCGGCATCACCGGTGACCGCATGCGGCCGGTGGGTTATGGCGAATCACAGCCGATCGAAACCAACGAGACCGAGGCGGGTCGTGAAGAAAACCGCCGCGTTGAGTTCCGCGTACTCGGCAAGAACTAAGTCAAACCAAGCGTCATTCAAAGGCCCGGCATTGCCGGGCCTTTTTTGTTACTCGAAGTGCCTTGCAACCACCTTGTTTCATCGCCCTCGCCAGAAGCAAAGCGACAACAGACCTCCGACCACCCGGAGATTGCTTCACTCGGTTCGCAGTGACGGAACTGTTTTCTTGTCACTGCGCGCCGCAGAACGACGCGGCAGTCTCCTGGCCTGCGGATCAAACGGCGGCGGATACGGATGACGCGAAAATTGATTCACTGCGTCGGCAATGACGCTTTCATGATCATCGCGCGCCCGCGTGGCGCCGGGCCAAGCACAAAGTCGAATCGGGTTCGTTTGCAAGCTGGTGTTCGCAGGTAACAAAAAAAGGAGCCTCTCGGCTCCTTTTTTTGTTACAACGGCTTTGAATTAGTGCATCCGCTCCAGCACCGTGGCCACGCCCTGCCCCATGCCGATGCACATGGTGGCGACGCCGAACTGCGCGTCCTTCTCATTCAACACATGCGCCAGTGCGCCGGTGATGCGCGCGCCGGAACAGCCCAAGGGGTGTCCCAGCGCAATGGCGCCGCCCTTGATGTTGACACGGTCCTGGCGCTCCAGCAGCTTCAGGTCTTTCATCACCGCCAAGGACTGGGCGGCGAAGGCTTCGTTGAGCTCGAAGTAGTCGATATTGTCCAGACTCAGACCGGCTTTTTTCAGCGCCTTGTGCGTCGCCGGCACCGGGCCGATGCCCATGATGGCGGGATTGCAGCCGGCGGCGGCGGTGGCAACGATGCGCGCCATCGGCTTCAGGCCCAGCGCTTTTGCTTTTTCGGCGCTCATCACCAGCGTGCAGGAAGCACCGTCTGAAATTGCCGAGCTGTTGCCGGCGGTGACCGAACCCTTTGGGTTGAACGCCGGACGCAGCTTGCCCAGATCGTCCAGATTGGCCTCGGGGCGCACCACCTCGTCGTAGTCCACCATCACCGGAACGCCGTCGGCATCGTGACCGGCGACGGGCACGATCTGCGCCTGGTATTCGCCATTGGTGTACGCATTGTGGGCTTTTTGATGCGACGCCAGGGCGAACTGATCCTGCTCTTCTCGCCCCAGCTGATGGGTTTGGGTCAGCATTTCCGCGGTCAGGCCCATCATCGCCGAGGCCTGCGCGGTGTTGAGCGAAAGCTCGGGCGAGCCATCGACGCCGAACATCATCGGGACGTGGCCCATGTGTTCCACGCCGCCGCAGAGGAAGGCGTCGCCATCGCCGGCTTGAATCTGCGCGGCGGCAATGTGAATGGCGCTCATGGAAGATCCGCACAGGCGGTTGATGGTCTGCCCCGGCACGGTATTGGGCAGGCCGCCGAGCAGCAAGGCGTTGCGTGCGATATTGAAACCCTGCTCCAGCGTCTGCTGGACACAGCCCCAGATCACGTCATCCACTTCGGCGGCCTTGAGCGCCGCGTTGCGCTGCATGGTGGCCTTGATCAGCTCGGCGGACAGCACCTCGGCGCGCACATTGCGGAACACGCCGCCCTTGGAGCGACCCATGGGGGTGCGAACGGCGTCTACGATTACTGCATCAGTCATTTTGATTCTCCAATTGGGGGCGTGTTCAGGCGTAGTACTTTTCGCCGTTTTCGGCCATTTGCTTCATGCGTTCGGTCGGCTCATACAGCTTGCCCAGCGTCGCGTACTTGGCGCAGGCCGCCACCACGTTTTTCATGCCCAGGGTGTCGCAATACTTCAGCGCGCCGCCGCGGAACGGCGGAAAGCCGATACCCAGAATCAGGCCCATGTCGGCTTCGGTTGGAGTCTTGACAATGCCGTCCTCCAGGCAACGCGCGGTTTCGATGATCATCGGCAACATCATGCGCTCGATGATTTCTTCGTCTGAGAAATCACGCGTGCCGTTGGCTTGCAGCGGCTTGATCAGCTCATAAGTGCCGGGGTCGGCGATCTTCTTCGGGCGCCCCTTGGGATCGGTTTCGTAGCGATAGAAACCCAGGCCATTTTTCTGACCAAACCGTTTCTCCTCGAACATGACGTCGATGGCGGTGCGACGGGTGCGCGCCATGCGATCCGGATAACCGGCCGCCAGCACATCCCCGACGTGATGTGAGGTGTCGATGCCAACCACATCCTCCAGGTAGGCCGGGCCCATGGGCCAGCCGAAGGCTTCCATCACCTTGTCCATCTTGACAAAGTCGGCGCCATCATTGAGCGCCAGCTCCCAGCCGGCGAAGTAAGGGAACAGAATGCGGTTGACCAGAAAGCCGGGACAATTCTTCACCACGATGGGCGTCTTGCCCATGGTGCTGGCGTAGTTGGCGATGGTGGAGATGGCTTGCTGCGAGGTCTTTTCGCCGTAAATCACTTCCACCAGCGGCATTTTGTGTACCGGATTGAAGAAGTGCATACCGAGAAAGTTTTCCGGCGCCTTCATCGAAGCAGCCAGTTCATCAATGGAGATCGACGAAGTATTGGAGGCGATGATGGTGCCGGGTTTGACCAGGCCTTCGACTTCCGACAGCACGCTTTGCTTGATCTTGGGGTTTTCCACCACCGCCTCGACCACCACATCGACGTTGTCAAAGTCGGCGTAGTTCAGCGTCGGACGGATGCTCGCCAGAACCTTGCCGGCTTTTTCCGGCTTCATTTTCTTGCGTTCAACCTGCTTGGCCAACAGCTTGTTGGCCTCGGACATGCCCAGGTCCAGCTGTGCGTCGGCGATGTCCTTCATGATGATGGGGGTGCCGCGATTGGCGCTCACATAGGCAATGCCGCCGCCCATGATGCCGGCGCCCAGCACCGCCGCCTGCTTGATCGGCTTGCCTTGCTTGGCGTGCCCCTTGGCGACCTTCTTCAGGAACTGATCGTTCAGGAACAGGCCGACCAGGGCGTCAGCCTGGGTGGTCTTGGCCAGCTTGCCAAAGCCCTGACCTTCGATGCGCAATGCATCGTCGCGGCTTTTCGCTGCACCTTTTTGAATCACGGACACCGCTTCGACGGGCGCCGGGTAATGTTTGCCGGCCGCCGCAGCGACCGCGCCCTTGGCGGTCTGAAAAGCCATGGCGGCTTCCATCGTGTCCAACTGCAAGGGGCCGGTCTTCTGCGCACGGCGGGCCTTCCAGTCGAATTTGCCTTGCGCGGCTTGCAGAACCATGGCGCGGGCGGCCGCCTGTAACTTGTCGGGTTCCACCACCGCGTCCACCGCGTGCACCTTGAGCGCATCGGCCGGCTTGCGCGGCGTCCCCTTGGCAATCCAGTCCACGGCGTTGTCCGAGCCGATCAGACGGCTGGCGCGCACGGTGCCGCCAAAGCCGGGGATGATGCCGAGCTTGACCTCCGGAAAACCGACCTGAGCCTGCGTGGACATCACCCGGTAGTCGGTGGCCAGACACATCTCGAAACCGCCACCCAGCGCCACGCCGTTGATCGCGGTGACCGACGGAAACGGCAGATCTTCAATGGCGTTGAACGCCTTGTTGGCCTCAAACGCCCAGTCGGCGATTTCCTCGGCCGGCTGCTCAAACAGCGCACCGAACTCGGTGATGTCGGCGCCAACGATGAAAACCGACTTGGCCGAACCGATGATCAAGCCCTTGATCTGATCCGCCTTGGCCAGCGCTTCACCCGCCTGTCTCAGCTCCTGCACGGTGCGCTGATCGAACTTGTTGATGCTCTCGTCTTCACGGTCAAACGTCAGGACAGCGATTTGATCGTCCGGATTGACCTCTACTTTCAATGACTTGCCTTGAAACATCGCGCTTGCGCACCTCTATGGTCGAAATGATGAATTGCTGGCGGCAGACCACCGGGCCGACTTCACCCAAGGGTCGCAACCAAAAAAACTTACGGAACCGAATCATAGCCGCCTTGCGATTCGGCGTGACGCTCAGCCGCCGCCCACCACCTCAGATTGACACCCACGTTGCCCCTGCCTAGACTCGCTTTTCCTGTTTTTATAAAGACTTACAGGGGGACGAGATGGCAGCCAAGAACAGAATCGAACAGATTCGTGGCAAGCTGGAAAAACTCGGGCGCGACTCGGTTGATGTGGCTGGAAATGCCAATCGAGTCGTTCTGCAAGGCATTCAGAAACTGGCCGAGCAGGAACTCAAGGCGCTCAACGACTATTACAAGAGTACGGTTTCCTCACTCAAGGGCGTTCGCAAGGGCGACAGCATCAAAGACGTGGCGACCAAACAGATCGACCTGATGCAGGACACGGTCAATCGGGTGCTGACCCACGCAAGAGAGTCCATGTCCATCGTCGCCGACACCCGCGCCGAGCTCTCACGCCTGATTGAGGACGCCGAGACGGTCACCAGCAAACAGCTGGACCAGGCGACCCAGCCCGCCAAGAAGGCGATGCGGGATGTGCGGGCGGCGGCCAGCAGTGCGCAGAAAGAGGTGGAAAAGGCCGTCAAGACCGCGCGCAAGACCGTTGAAAGCGACGTCAACAAAGCACGCAAAGCCACCAAGACCGTCGCCAACAAAGCGACCAGCACCGCAACGGCCGCCAAAAAGACGGTCACCAAGAAAGCCAACGCCGCAAAAAGCTCGGCCGCCTCGCGTGTCAAGAAATCGGTCAGCGCAAAGCCCAACCCGAGCTCACGCGCCAGCCGCGCCACCAGCAAAGCCAAGAAGGCGGCGCAATCAAAACCAAAATAGGCGAGCAAACCTTCGCCTGACTTACCCACCTTCGGCCCCAATGGGGCCGAAGGTTTTTACAGCGCTGCGGGACAAGACGGTATTTGCTCCATCGCTGCGTCGTCACCCCTCATGAACAGCAAGTTCACCGCGTCGCTCCTTTCTTGCGCTGGGCCCAAACAGCCGACCGCCGCAGTGATCCGCGTAGTGTTGACAGGCCCTGATGAATGAAACGCTTTCGATTCGCGACGGCACCGAGCTGCTGCGACTGCTGGCTGACGGCAGCCGACTCCGCCTGCTGAGCTTGCTCGAGGCACATGCGCTGTCGGCGGCGGAAATCACCCAGGTCACCGGCTTGGCGCAAAGTCGCGTTTCGACTCACCTCACGCGCCTTAAGCGCGCCGGTCTGATCAGCGATCAACGCCTGGGTGGCGCCGCCATCTACCAGAACCGTGTCGAGCAGAACGGAATCGCCGCGCAAGTGTGGGCCTTGATGCGAAACAAGATCGATGACCCGCAATCCAGGCTTGATCGCGAACGCGGCGCCGAAGTGATCCGCGCCAGAAGCCAGGGGCGTGGCTGGGCCGCGTCGGTGGCCGGGCGGATGGAATTGGCTTATTCGCCCGGTCGCTCCTGGGAGACAACGGCGCGTGCGTTGATGTCGCTGACCGAACTGGGTCAGGTCCTGGATCTGGCCTCGGGCGACGGCGCCTTTGCCGAGCTGATCGCCGAGCGCAGCCGGCGTCTGACCTGCATCGACATCAGTGCCGCCGTCATCGATGCGGCGCGCAAGCGCCTGAGCCGCTTTTCGCATATTGAACTGCGCTGCGCGGACATGCACGCGCTGACCGATGCCGACGCCCAATATGACCATGTCTTCGCGCTCAACGCCCTGAGCTACAGCCGGCAGCCGCGACAACTGTTGCGCGAAAGCTTTCGCGTGCTGCGTCCCGGCGGACGGCTGGTGATCGCCGCGCTCAACGCCCACGATCACACCGAAACCATGCACGCCTACGATCACGTCAACCTGGGCATCGAACCTGCGCAGCTTCGTCAGCAACTGACTCAGGTCGGCTTCGATGTCTTGCAATGCGAGGTTGGCGCACGCGAGACGCGGCCACCTTATTTCGAGGTCATCAGCGCCTTGGCGAGCAAACCGTAACCGACACTCAGGCCGAGTCGGCCTCACCGCGCCAGATCAGCCGACCGGCCTTTTTCTCGATGCGCGCAAGCTGCCTCTGGTGGGCCGCCAGCTCCTCATCGGTGGCGCGTATCAATTTGGGCGCCCGCTGTTCCAGGCCAAACTGCGACAGCCAGCCCACGCCATCACTGCCACCGCTGTCATTCTGCATATCCAGCGACAGCGCGGATTGCCCGCCGGTCATGGCCAGATAAACGTCCGCCAGCAGCTTGGCGTCCAACAAGGCGCCGTGCAGCTCGCGATTGGAATTGTCCACGCCGTAGCGCTTGCAAAGCGCGTCCAGACTGGCTTTCTGCCCGGGATGCAGTTGCCGCGCCATGGAAACCGTGTCCACCACTTCGCAAGCCTGGCTCAATGGCTCGCCGACACCGGCGCGGCGAAACTCCTCATCCAGAAACCCGATGTCGAATGCAGCGTTGTGAATGACCAGTTCGGCGCCCGCCAGGTATTGCCACAGCGCCGGGGCCAACTCGGCAAAGCGCGGCTGCTCCTTCAGGTCTTCGTCGTAGATGCCGTGCACCTCGGAAGCACCGCGGTCGATGGTGCGTTCCGGGTTGATGTAACGATGGAAATCGTTTTGCGTGGGCCGACGATGCAGTAGCTCCACGCAACCGATTTCGATGATGCGGTGGCCCTGCTTGACTTCCAGGCCGGTGGTTTCCGTATCCAGCACGATTTGTCGCATCAATGCCACCTCCCTTGTGGGCTCACGCCGCCTGCTCGGGCGTGTCGATGCCACGATTGGCCAGCCGATCCGCCGCTTCATTGCCGGCATCGCCGGCATGGCCCTTGACCCAGCGCCAGTCGATCTGATGTTTCTCGCAGGCCGCTTCCAGCTGTTGCCACAAGTCCACGTTCTTGACCGGCTTGCCGGCCGCGGTTTTCCAGTTGCGCGCTTTCCAGTTCGGCATCCATTGGGTGATGCCGTTCTTGACGTAGGTCGAGTCGGTGTAAAGCACCACGTCACAGGGCTGGCGCAGGGCGCGCAGCGCCTGAATGGCAGCGGTCAGCTCCATGCGATTGTTGGTGGTCTGCGCCTGGCCACCGCACAACTCACGCTGATGATCATTCCAGCACAGCAGCACCCCCCACCCCCCGGGGCCTGGGTTGCCGCGACAAGCGCCGTCGGTATAGGCCGTGACTTTTTTCATGTGCTGGTGTTACTCATGTGCGAGGTCGGATCGAACGGATGGAGTTGCGCGTGCTGGGCACCGCCGCACCGATCATGGGCCTGATCTTGGCGCGCTCGACCCGGCCCACGAAATTCATCGGCAGCACGCGCTTGCGCGCCGCCATCAGATAGCCTTCGGCGAACACGCAGCGCAAAGCATCAATGCTGAGCCGATCGCCATCGGCCCGCGTGCCGCGCCAGGGAAAGCTGGCGCCAAAACGCCGAACTTCGGTGACCTCGCAATCCAGCAATTCCAGCCAGTCACACAAACGGCTGACGCGATACAGTTGCGCGCCGGATGGGAAGGCGGCATAGGGCAGCCACAGGCGCTCGCGCAGACGCAGAATGCCGAACGGATTGAAACCCAGAATGAACAGGTGCCCACGGTCGGTGAGAATGCGGTCGACTTCCCGCAGCAAGTGGTGCGGAAAACGGCTGAACTCCAGGGTGTGCGGCAGCACCACGGCATCGACACTGTTGCTGAGAATGGGCAGCCGCTCCAGCTCGGTCAGCGCCTGCGCGCTCGTATCCGGGACCGTACCCAATACCGCCTGATGAATGGTTTGACAGGCGCTCAACAGCTGGCCGTCATAACCCCAGGAGCCAACCTGCAATACATGGCGCCCGAACACCTCGGGCAAGAGACGACCGAGCTCTTCTTGCTCCAGACGCAACAGGCGCTGACCGCGCGGCGAGCGCAGCCAGGTATCCAGACGGTGCCGATTCAGCGGGCGCCCGCCGCTGGCAAGCTGCCAGCGGTTCATCTTCAATTTTGGCCTGCAAACTTCACGGGTGCATCATAGCGCCACCGAACCGCGAGATTGTGTCGACATGAATCAAGCTGCCGAAAAACTGGAAATCCTGCCGATCCCCGCCTTTGTGGACAACTATCTGTGGTTGCTGTGTCGCGGCGATCAGGCGGTGGTGGTCGACCCCGGCGACGCAACGCCGGTCGAGCAGGCCCTGGCGGATCGTGGCCTGCGGCTGAGCGCGATTCTGATCACCCATCATCATCCGGATCACATCGGCGGTTTGAAGGCGCTGACCGCGCGGCGACCGGACATTGCGCTGTTTGGCCCCCAGGGCGAAGCCGACAAGATTCGCCAGATGACCCATCCGCTGCTGGACGGCGATCAGGTGGAATTGCTGGGACGCACTTTTCAGGTGATGGAAGTGCCGGGGCATACCTTGGGTCACATCGCCTATTTTTCGCCGGCCACGGACACCGAACCTGATCTGCTGTTCTGTGGCGACACGCTGTTCTCCGCTGGCTGCGGACGTTTGTTTGAAGGCACGCCGGCGCAAATGCTGAAATCGCTGGACCGGCTGGCCGCCCTGCCGCCTGAGACCGCAGTCTATTGCACCCATGAATACACCATGGCCAATCTGGCCTTCGCCCTGGCGGTGGAGCCGCAAAACACGGACCTGCGCGCCTACGTGGATCAGGTCAAGCAATGGCGTGCGGCGAATCAGCCGAGCCTGCCCAGCAACTTGCGGCTGGAACGCGCGATCAACCCCTTTCTGCGCGCCGACCAGGCCGATGTGCAGTGCGCGGCCACCGCGTTCAACGGCGCGGCGCTGGATGAACGCACTGCGGTATTTGCGGCTTTACGGCGCTGGAAAGACAACTTCAAGCCACCCGCCGCCCTCTGATCCACCGTCGAACGCACCAATGGCCACCATTTGGCGTGTCCCCCGCCCCTCATCCGAACAGGCATTTGCTAAACTGATTCTTGTTATCCCGCTGCTGTTCCCCTCAATGCCCATGTTCCCGGGCCGCAAGGCCATGCGTTTGTGTTGTGCGGCTCTGCTGGCCTTCTGCCTGACGCCTGTATCCGCGTCGGCGGCTGAGGTGCCGGGTCAGGACAGCGTCCACCTGGATCAGCAGTTGCAGGCACTGAAAGAGGACTTCACCGCGTTTCGGCAGCGTGTCCTGCTGTCCGAAGACGAGGTTCTGTACCCGCCGGTCAGCCGCGTCACCGTATTTGTGTCCAACAATATTCCGGAATTGATGCTGCAGAACTTCCGGGTGGCGATTGACGGCACCCAGCCGGCCGTTCATCAGTACGATGAGTCGCAGGCACGCGCACTGCTGTTCCCGGACACCGTGCAGAAGCTGATGCGCGTCAACATGCCGCGCGGCGGCCACCGCATGCGTGCCCAGTTCACCGCGCGCATGATCAACGATGAACAGGGCGCCGAACCCGTCACCGGCGAGGCCGTTTTCACCTTCCGCAAGGGCGTGGAGGCCGTCGACCTGGAAATCCAGATCGTGCAGGGTCCGTCGCGCGCGCGCCCGGCCTTGCTGCTGCAGGAATGGAGGCCGGTCGAATGAACTGGCAACGCAAGACGCTGGCCATTGCGGTGATGGCCGCACTGCCGCTGTCGGCGCAGGCATCGGGGCGCTACATCTCCGGCTCGGATGAAGACCCCTACCTGCGTTACGCCAACTACCTGAACCTGGATCACCAGCACCTGAGCGCGGTCACCGAACTGATGCGCGCACAGGGCCGCGACGCACAGTCGTTTGAGGCGTCTCCGAAATACTGGTCCGCGCTGGCACAGGCCTATTTGTCGTTCGGCATGCGCGATCGTGCCGAAGCCTTGTATCGCAATGTCGCCGCGGCGGCCAGCGACCCCTTGTTGGGCGGCCGGGCGCGCCTGCGCATGGCCGAATTCGAATATGAGCGCGGTTATCTGGACAGCGCCCGTGCCAGCCTGTTGCGCGCGCGCGAAAAATTGCCGACGCGTTTGCGGAACGAGTGGCAAGATCTCTACGCTCGCGTATTGCTGGCCCAGGGCCGCTATGGCGAAGCGGTCAGCGTGTTGCAGGACGCCGACCCCAGCCAGGACAGCCAGAGCTATTTGCGTTTGAACCTGGGCATCGCGCTGATCAACGCCGGACAAGTGGACCGGGGACGCACGATTCTTGATCGTGTTGGTCGCTTTCCCGCCGCCGATGCGCAAGGTCGCGGCGTTCGCGACCGCGCCAATCTGATCTTGGGCTGGCATTTCCTGCAAAACAAATTGGGCGCCTCCGCCAAGCCGGTGCTGGAACGGGTTCGCAGCCAGGGGCTGGCCGCCAACCGCGCCTTGCTGGGCCTGGGTTGGGCGGAACTGGCACCTGCTGGTGAACGCCAGTTACGTGAACTCAAGCCGGAGGAAATTGGCGAACGCGGCCCGGCCGCAAGCCTTTCCAACCTGGGGAGTCAACTGCGGCCCGGCTATCACTACGACCCCTACGCTCGCCTCGGCATTCGCAGCTTCCCCCGTGCCCGCATGGCCAAGGATGAAGAAGAAGCGGTCCGCCGCGCGCTGGCGGTGTGGCTGATCCTGATGGATCGTGACCCGCAAGACCCCGCAGTACAGGAAGCCTGGCTCGCCATTCCCTACGCACTGGATCGGCTCGGGGCGCACGAACAGGCAGTGCGCTATTACGAACAAGCAGCAAAGAAGCTGGAGCAGGCGCGCAATCGGACACAGTCAGCCATCCGTTCCGTCGAGGGCGGGCGCATGGTGGAAACCATCGTGCAGCAAGACCCGGACGACGAGGGCGGCTGGACCTGGGAGTTGCGCGACCTGCCGTTTGCGCCGGAAACCTATTATCTACAGTCCTTGCTGGCTGAGCATCGCTTCGCCGAAGCACTGAAGAACTATCGCGACGCGCGCGTCATGCTGCGCCGAGTCAAGAACTGGCGCGGTCGCATTGCCCAGATGGAAAAGATCTACGCCGGGCAACGCCAGCAATCAGTTGATCCACGGGTGCTGTTTGATCGCGCCAAGCGCAACTATCAGCCGCTGCGCAGCGAGGTGAAGATTCCGCTTCGATCAGAAGACCGCCTGGCGGTTCCCGGTCGTTACGGCGCCAAGCTCGGCCCACAGCAACCCATCCGCCCGGCGCTGAGATTCAGTGGATTGCCCGGCGGCGATATGAGCGGCACCTACGACAGCTTGCAGGGCCTGGATGAACAGGCCGAGACAATGCAGGACAAAGTCACCAAGCTGGCCGCCGCACAGGCCAAGCTGCTGAAGAACATGGCGCGCGGCGAACTCGTCGCCCAGCGCAAACAGATTGACAAGTATCTGGTGGATACCCGCTTCGCCCTGGCGCGTCTGTACGACCGCGAGGTCCCCGAACCGGATCAGGACGAAGTGGACGTGCACAAGTTTGAAAAAGGCGAAACGCTTCCCGAAAGTCGCGGCGAGTACGAGATCGTCAAATGAATTCAGCCACGCGTTTGATTCTGGCCCTGAGCTGCGGCGTCGCCGTGGCCGGCTGTGCCAGCAACGAGCCCAGCGGGCGTGAAGCGGCACCTTCGATCCGAACGGTCACCAAGAAGGTTTCACCCGAAGACGGCGGCGTTCAGGTGCGGGAATCGGCGACTCTGGAATCCGACGCGCAACGCGCCGCGCGCAACTATCAGGAGCTGCTGCGCCTGGCCCCGGACGAGGAAACCAAGACCGAGGCCAAGCGTCGTCTTGCCGACCTCAACGTGCAGATGGACGATCTGGCCGGCGGCAACAACGACGGCGGTAAATCGCTGAAAAAATCCATCCGCCTGTATCAGGAGTTGCTGCGCGACCGTCCCGGTGATCGCAACAATGATCGCGTCATGTATCAGTTGGCGCGCGCGCGTCAGAACCTCGGCCAGACCGAGGAAGCCATGAAGATCCTGAACGAGCTCACCCGGCAATGGCCAGATTCTGCGCTGGCCGGCGATGCGCACTTTCGTCGCGCCGACCTGCTGTATCGCGCCGACCGCTACGACGAGGCCGAACTCGCCTATGCCAAGGTCATGGACTACCAGAGCAAGACGCCGTTCTATGAACCAGCGGAGTACATGAAGGGCTGGTCGCAATATCGGCAAGGCAAGTTCCACCCGGCGATCAACACTTTTTTCTCCGTTCTGGATCGTGAACTGCCCGAAGGCGAATTGCTGGACTCCGAAAGCGCTCTGGCGGCAGTCGAAAAGGGCAAGACCGATTTGGTGGCGGACTCGCTGCGCGTGGTATCGCTGTCCTTCGCCACGCTCGGCGGCGGCCCGGCGATCAATCAGCATTTCGACAACAACGGCGATCCGCGCTTCTATCCGCTGATCTACACCGCCTTGGGCGACATGCTGATTGAAAAGCAGCGTTATACCGACGCCGCCAAATCACTGGCCAGCTTCACCCAGCGCTACCCGACTCACGCCCTGGCGCCCGCATTCCAGACCAAGATCATCGACGCCCACGCCAAGGGCGGCTTCCGCGATCTGGTGGTGCGGGAAAAAGAACGCTACGCCACCGCCTACGATCCGGATTCGGACTACTGGCAAGGCGGCGCGCCAACCGAAGAAGTGATGACGGCGCTGCGCACGCACATGGAAGATCTGGCCAAGCACAATCACGCCATCGCGCAGAAAAACAAAGCGCGCGGCAAGGCCAGCTATCTGGCCGCAGCGCGCTGGTATGGGCGCATCATCGAGGTTTACCCGGAAGATGCGCGCGCCGCTGAAATCAATCTGCTGCTGGGAGACACCCTGCTTGACGGTGGGCGCACGCTCGAAGCCGCCGAGCAATACACCCGCACCGCCTACGAATACGCCGATCACGAAAAGGCCGGTGAAGCCGCGCAAGCCGCCTACACCGCGTATCGGCGTCACGCCGGCGAAGTGGCGCCGGAGGAACGAACAGTTGCCTTGAAGCAGGCGGTCGATATCGGCATCCGCCTGGCCGACAAGTTCCCGCAACACCCGGCGCGATTGCAGGTTCTGGTGGAAGTGGCTGAAGACTTGTTCGCCCTGAAACAGACCGAGCAGTCCATCGAAATCGCCGATCGCGTCATCGCCTCGCAGCCGCCCGCCTCTGCCGCGCAATTGCGCAGCGCCTGGAGCATCAAGGGCGCCGCCCAGTTCTCCATGCAAAACTACGCGGAAGCCGAAAAAGCCTTCTCGCAGGAACTGCAGCTCAGCGGCGGCGATGTCACCAAAAAAGCTGAAATTTCCGAGCAGCTCGCCGCCAGCATTTACAAGCAGGCCGAAGCCGCGCGTGACGCCGGCGATCAACGCAAGGCCATCGACAACTTCCTGCGTCTGGGCACGGTCACACCCAACGCCAAGATTCGCGCCAACGCCGAATACGACGCCGCTTCAGCCCTGATTGAGCTGGAAGACTGGTCGCAAGCCGCAGTCGTGTTGGAAGGCTTCCGCACCCGCAATCCGCAGCACAAGCTGGCCGGTGATGTGGACAAGAAACTCGCCGTGGCTTACCAGAAGGATGAGAAGCCCATCAAAGCAGCCGCCGCCTTCAGCCGCATCGCCGCGCGTGGCAGTGAGGACGGCGAAGTCCGACAAGAAGCTTCCTGGTTGGCGGCGACCTTGTACGACGACGCCGAACAACAGGCGCAGGCGCAGGCCGCCTATCAGGCCTACGTGACCCAATATCCGCGTCCGCTGGACCGCAGCATGCAGGCACGCAGCCGGCTGGTGGAGTTTGCCGGCCGCAGCGGTGACCTGAACCTGAAACAGCGCTGGCTGCGTGACATTGTTGCCGCCGACGCCAGCGCCGGCGGTGAACGCACGGATGCGACCCGGACACTGGCCGCCAAGGCCAGCCTGGATCTGGGCCGGATCAGCTCGGCGCGCGCCAAACGCATCCCCTTGCGTCTGCCCATCGAAGCCTCGTTGCCGCAGAAAAAGGCAGCGGTCGAAACGGCGATTTCAGACCTGAACAAAGCCGCCGCCTATGGGTTTGCCGAAACCACCACCGCTGCTACCTTCGAACTGGGCACGCTCTATCAAAACTTCGGAACCTCGATTCTGCGGTCGGAGCGTCCCAAGCTGGGCGACCTGGAGCTGGAACAGTACAGCCTGCTGCTGGAAGAGCAGGCCTACCCGTTTGAAGAAAACGCCATCGACACGCACGAGACCAACCTCAAGCGAATTTCCGGCGGCCGTTTCGACGCCTGGATCAAACGCAGTTATGACGAACTCAACAAAATGGCGCCGGGCAAGTATGGCCGACGCGAACAGGCGGATCTGATTTATGAATCGCTCGACTGAGTTGCATAACAGCGGCTCCGGACCAATGCGCACGCTGTGGTGGCTGGCGCTGGGCGGCACGCTGTTTCTGTCTGCCTGCGCGGTCAAACGACCAGCGGTGGAAAGCGCCGACCCCGTGGCCGCGGACGCAGAACCGGTGCCGGAAGGCGAAACCCTGGACGAGCGCTTTGCCGGCGTTCTGCAACTGATGAAAACCCGTCAGTACGATGAGGCCGAGCAGCGCCTGGTCGCGCTGAGCAATGAGTTTCCCCAATACTCGGGCCTGCACACCAACCTGGGCATCGTGCGCGCGCAGAAAAAACAATGGAACACTGCCGCCGCCTCCCTGAGCCAGGCGGTGCGTATCAATGCATCAAACGCCGTGGCACACAACTGGTTGGGCGTGGTGTATCGCGAGTCCGGCAACTATCCGCAGGCGCGCGAGGCCTATGAGGCCGCCATCGCTGCGGCGCCGGATTATTCGGCGGCGCATCTGAATCTGGGCATGCTGCTGGATCAGTATCTGCGCCAGCCGGATGCGGCCTTGCAACACTACCAGCGCTATCGCGATCTGGGCGGTGAAGACGACTTGCGCGTGCACGTGTGGATGGCGCAAATCCAGGCCGCTCAGGCACAGGCGCAACAGGCAGCCGCCGAACAGGAGGTGGACGTCAAATGAGACCGTTTTCCGCATTGGCCTTGTGCCTTGGCCTGATGCCACTGGCGATGGCACAAACGCCCGACGCCGAACCCGGCCCGGCCGTCAACTTCGAACAGGACCGTGCCGACACCAGCGCGGACGAAATCGGCACCACCATCATTGGCGAACGCGAGTCGCCGGTGGGCTTGTACATCACCCCCTGGCGCAACGCCTATGCCGAGCAGGAGCTGGACCGGCCCGCTCGTCTGCTGCAAGTCGACATGAGTCCGATCGATCGCGATGTTTTTCAGCGTCGTCTGGAATACTACAGCGCCTTGGAAGATGCGCGAGAGGGCCTGATCAAACCGCAACCGGCTGGCGCCAAGCGCTGACCGGCGGCACTTTCTTATTCGATTCAACCAAAAGTCTTACCGAGGAACACCATGGAATTTCTGGTCACCGCCATCCAATTCTTTCAGCAGGGAGGTACTTTCATGTACTTCATCCTCACCGTCATGGTCATTGGCCTGGCGATTCTGCTGGAACGCTGGTTCTACCTGCGGCGCGCCAATTCGGAGAACCGCAAGCTGTGGAACAAGCTTCTTCCGCTGCTGAATGAGGGCCAGCACGAACAGGCGGAAAAAATGGCCAGCGGCTCCACCACCGCCATCGGTCGCGTGCTGGGTTACGGTATTTCACGCGCCCATGGCGGCGCGTCCCGGGCGGAAGTGGAAATGGCCATGGAAGAAAGCCTGATGGAAGTCACGCCGCTGCTGGAGCGGCGCACGCACTATCTGGCCACCTTCGCCAACATCGCCACCCTGCTGGGCCTGCTGGGCACCATCATCGGTCTGATTCGTGGCTTCCAGGCGGTGGCGAACGTCAACCCGGCGGAAAAGGCGGATTTGTTGTCGGCCTCCATCTCCGTGGCCATGAACACCACCGCCTTCGGCTTGATGGTGGCCATTCCGCTGCTGCTGGCGCACTCATGGCTGCAGTCGATGACCAACGGCCTGGTCGACAGCGTTGAAACGGCTGCGGTGAAGTTTCTCAACAGCATTAGCCTGAAATAGTCGGAGCGCCAGTATGATCGGCCGACGCCGACGAACCCGCCGCAACAATACGCAGGCGGAAATGAACATGACCGCCTTCATGAATCTGATGGTGGTCCTGGTGCCTTTTCTGCTCATCACTGCCGTGTTCACCCAGCTCACCATCAAGGAACTGAACCTGCCGGAGCAGAAAGATCAACCGCAGGACCAACAGGAGCCGCCCAAGAGTCTGACGGTGGTAGTGCGGGAGTCCGGGTTGATGCTGGCCGATTCGGGCGGCCCGATCCGCCACTTCCCCCGGAAAGCCGACGCAGCACACGATTTGAAAGCCTTGAGCGAGCTGCTGGCCCAGATCAAGCAACAGATCCCGTCCGAGGAGAGCATTACCTTGCTTCTCGAACCCGACACGCCTTACGACCTGCTGATTGCCGTCATGGACGCCGTGCATTACGTGCCCGGTGGCAATCAGATCGAGGGGCTGGAAGACATGTTTCCGGTGATCTCGGTCGGCGATGCGCCCAAGCTTGAAGCGGTGACGCCGTGATTCGACACAAAACCATACGTTCGCAGCGGATCGAGCGCCGCAACAAACGCGCGGGCGGCACCAGCGGCCTCAACCTCACCTCGATGATGGACATCTTCACCATCCTGGTGTTCTTCCTGATGGTGAACTCTTCCACCATTGAGGTACTGCCGAGTCCCAAATCCATCGTGTTGCCCGAGTCGGTTTCCAGCGAACGCGCCGAAGACAGCGTGGTCGTGATGGTCACCAAGACCGAGGTGCTGGTCAACGGTGAATCAATCATCAGCGCCGAGGATCTGAAACAAGAAGAAAAGCTGGTCATTCCGGCGCTCAAGCAGCGCTTGAACAGGGTTGCACTGCTGCCGATCGAGGGCGCAGAAGAAGGCGCAATGACGCGTGGCAAAGTCAACGTGATGGCGGACAAGCAAGTGCCCTATCACTTGATCAAGAAAATCATCGCCACCGCCGCCGACGCCCGCTTCGCCAAGGTTTCGCTGGCCGTCATTTACCGGCCTGCCGGGGGTGAGGCATGAATGCCCAGGCCATTAAATGGCACACCTGGTCCTTGCAGGACGAGGCCGACGAGCGTTTCAACCGACTGATACTGCTGGTTGCCGTTCCGGCGTTGATCGTGGCCTTGTTGATGCCTTTCGTGGAATTCCTGGTCCCGGAACGAACGGCCGATGAACTGGCGGCCGAGCGCACCATCGAACTGATTCAGGAAAAACCCAAACCGGAACCCAAGAAGCCCGAACCGAAAAAGCCCGAGCCAGAACCGCCAAAGCCGAAACCGGAACCGGAAAAGCCAAAACCCAAGCCGGAACCGCCCAAGCCCCAGCCGAAACCAAAGCCGGTCATCAAGCCCAAACCGCAACCGCCACCCAAGCCGACCAAGGCAGAACTGGAGGCCAAGGCGCGAGAAGTCGCCAAGCAGTCCGGCATCAACGCTTTTTCGGATCAACTGGCCTCGCTACGCGACCAAAAACTCAGCGGCCTGGACGCCAAACGGCCATTGTCGAACGAAGTGATCACCGCACGTTCCGGATCCGGCAGCGCCACCACCGTGGCCCGCTCAGCGGCCGGCAGCAGCGGTGGCATCGGCGCCGTCGGTAGCGCACCGCGAACCGAACAGGGCGCTGGTGTTGGTCAACGACAGACCGCAAAAGTGGACTCCCCGGTCGGCTTCGGTCGTGAATTGCCGCAAGGCGGCAAGCCCGGCAGCAAGGGATCCGGTCGCACACTGGAAGAAATCCAGCTGGTGTTTGATCGCAACAAGGCGTCCTTCTACGCCCTGTTCAATCGCGCCTTGCGTAATTCGCCAGGGCTGCGCGGCAAGATCGTGGTCAAGATCACCATCGCCAGCAACGGCTCGGTCATCGACTGTCAGCTGGTCTCCAGCGAACTGGGCGACCCGGAGCTGGAACGCAAGGTGATTCAACGCGTCAAGCTGCTGAACTTCGGTGCCAAGGACGTGCCGACGTTCACTTATCCGAATTATCCAATTTACTTCTTACCGTCGTAGATCGCGCAGCCAAGGGGGGCGTATGGGATTTCTAGCCGGCAAAAAAGCCTTGATCACCGGGGTGGCCAGTGACCGCTCCATCGCCACCGGCATCGCCGAAGCGTTCCGACGCGAGGGCGCGGAGCTGGCCTTCACCTACCAGGGCGAGCGTCTGCAGAAACGGGTCAGTGAATTCGCCGCCAGCTGCGACTCCAACATCGTGCTGCCGCTGGACGTCACTGAAGACGCGCAGATCGACGAGGTCATGCAGGAACTGCAAAGCCAATGGGGCGGCCTGGACGTACTGATTCACTCCATCGGCTTTGCGCCGCGTGATCAGCTTGCGGGCTCCTATCTGGATTCAGTCACGCGTGAAGGCTTTCAGGTCGCGCACGACATCAGCGCCTACAGCTTTGCGGCGCTGGGCAAGAAAGCCAAGCCGCTGATGCAGGGCCGCAACGCCTCGCTGCTGACGCTGACTTATCTGGGCGCGGTGCGCGCGGTGCCGATGTACAACGTCATGGGCCCGGCCAAGGCCAGCCTGGAAGCCAACGTCCGCTACATGGCGGCCGAGCTCGGCGTCGAGGGCATTCGCGTCAACGGCATCTCCGCCGGGCCGATCAAGACCCTTGCCGCCGCCGGCATTTCCGGCTTTCGCAAAATGCTCGCCGGCGCCGAGAAAGTGTCCGCCCTGCACCGTAACGTCAGCATCGAGGAAGTGGGCAATGCCGCAGCCTTCCTCAGCTCCGACCTGGCCTCCGGCATCACCGGCGAAATTCTCTACGTCGACGGCGGATTCAACGTCGTCGGCATGAGCATGGATCTGGACGGCTAAAGGTGGTGCTAGCCGGCGTTACGCGCGCGTCCCCAGAATTCCATCCTCGCCCTCCAAACGGGCGATGGTGACGGTGGCCACCGTGTCACCGAACACGTTGACGGCGGTGCGCGCCATGTCCAGTACACGATCCACCGCCAGAATCAGGCCGACGCCTTCCAGCGGCAGGCCGATGGCCGACAGAATCACGGCGATGGCCACAAGGCTGGCGGACGGAATACCGGCAACGCCGATGGAGGTGATCAGCGCCAGCGACACGATCACCAGCTGGCTGACAAAAGACAGGTCCAGTCCGTAGGCCTGGGCGATGAACATGGCCGCCGCGCACTCGTACAAGGCGGTGCCGTTCATGTTGACGGTGCAGCCCAGCGGCAGCACGAAACCGGCGGTGCCGGGGGAAACCCCGGCGCCATCACGCATGCAGCCGAAGCTGACCGGCAATGTGGCCGCTGAAGAACTGGTGGAAAAGGCAGTCAGCAAAGCCGGCACGGTGACCTTGAGATGCCGCAGCGGCGAAACGCGCGCAACCAGCCGTAGAATCAGCGGCAACCACAACAGCGTTTGCACCAGCAGGGCGAGCACCACCACCAGGAAAAAGGCCAACAGCGGTTGCACCGCATCCCAGCCGGTTGATGCGATGGTTTTTGCCACCAGTGCGAACACACCCAGCGGGGCGAAAGCCATGACCCAGCCGGTGATGCGGATCATCACCTCGTAAAGGCTGTTCCAGAACTCTCGTTGGGTTTGCGCCTGTTTGCTCGGCAGCCGCGAGGCGAAGTAGCCAAACAGAATGCCGAAAAAGATCAGGCCCAGCATCTCGCCATTGGCGGCGGCCTGCACCAGATTGGGCGGCACCATGCGCAGAAAGACCGCCACAATATCGCTGCCGCCGCGATCTTCAATCCGTGCCATCACGCTGTCGGTGTCATCAGACAAGCCCAGGCGCTCGCCCGCAGGCGCACCGTCCACAATGCCGGGCGCGATCAGGTTTACCAACACCAGTCCGGTCAGAATGGACAGCGCGGTGGTTCCAGCGAAGAACGTCGCGGTTTTCAGGCCCAGGCGCCCCAGCGCGCTGCTATCACTCAACCCGAGTAGCGCCGAGATGATGGACGCCAGAATCAGCGGCACGATCAGCATTTTCAGCGCGTTCAGAAACAGGGTGCCGATGAAGCTGCAAACGGCGAGAAACTGCGCCTGAGGACCGATCGCGGCGCCAGCGATCAGCGCCAACGCCAGGGCGATGGCGATCTGCCAATGCAGCGCCGGCAGACGACTTTTTGCTGGCTGATCCGATTGCGCCGCCTGATTCATGCTGTTCTCCCTGCTACGGGCGCTGACGGGAAGTATGCTTTATAGCGACTCGGGATCGGTCACTTGATCGTCAGCGCTGGCGGACTGTAGCACCCGCACTTCCACCTCATCAGCAATGGCGGCGCGATAGGCATCCATTTCAGCGCCCGCCACCGCGTCACGCAATTGATTGCGGTGCGTTACCGCACCGGCAGCCTCCGCGTCCGTAGGTGTTTCGATACCGGTCAGAGCGATCAGGCTGGCGCGGCCGTCGTTCAGGCTCAGTGTTTTCAACAGCGGCTTTGCGTCCTGCGGATGCGGCAGCGCGAACACCGCCTGCAACACTTGGGCATCCACGGTTGCATCCCGACGCCCGAGCTTGCCTTCAAAACGCAGCTTGCCGCCCTGTTCGCCGGCCAATTCCTCAAGTTTTTCCACCTCCCCGCCCACCGCGCTCAGCAAGGTTTCGGCCGCGGCCAGCGCGCGCTTGGCGGCGGCTTCATCGATCAGTTCCTTGCGCAGGCCGTCGCTGACTTCTTCCAGCGTCTTTTGCCGTGACGGCGTGTAATCTGCTTTGTGAATGACCACCAAACGACCATCGGCCAGCCCCAGCGGCCGACTGTTTTGTTCATTGTCCAGCACTTCCGGAGAAAATGCGGCCTGGGCGACGGTTGGCTCGGCGGCAATACCCACTCCGCCCGCGCGCCCGAACCAATCGGAAGTTTTCAATTCCAGCTGCAGCGCTTCGGCCACCGGCGCCAGCGTGGATTTTTCGAACGCCAATTGTTCGAGCTGCGTACTGAGTTCGGAGAAGTGCTCCTGTCGCTCGCGCGCCTGATACAGCGCCAGCAGCTCGGCCTTGACGCCTTCTTCGGAGAATTTGCGCTGCGCGGCAGGTTTGATTTCATCAAGGCCGATGATGTGCCAGCCGAACTCGGTTTCGATCGGGTCGCTGATCTGCTGCGCCTTCATGTCGAACAGCGTGTCTTCGAACTTGGGCACCATGGTGCCGCGTCGCACCCAGCCCAGATCACCGCCTGCATCCTTGGAGCCCGGATCTTCTGAATTGGCCTTGGCCAGGGTGCCAAAATCACCGCCGTCATCCAACTGCTTGCGCAGTTCCTGAGCCTTTTCGTGGGCAGCGGATTTGTCCGCACCGAAGCCGATCAGAATATGACGCGCCTTGCGCTCCTCCGGTGTGCTGAAGCGCCCGTTCTTTTCGGCTTCGTACAACAGCTCCAGCACATCATCTCCGGGTGCTTCGGCCGCCGGCAGCTGATTCACATCCAGTTCAACGTAATTGACCTTGATGCGTTCGGGTGCGGTCCAGCGTGATTTTTCGCTCTCATAGCGATCCGCAATTTGTTCATCGCTGATTTCGATGTCCTGCCGGAAATCATCCGGATCAAACGCCACCACCTTGACCTCACGCTTTTGCTCCTGCAGGCGATAAGCCTCGGCGGTCAGCGTTTGAGTGACGAAAGCGGTTTCCAGCACCGAGCCGCGTAGCTGGTCGATCACCAAGGCGTCGCGCAGTTGCGCTTCGAACTGATCCGCGCGCATGCCTTGGCGCGCCAGCGCATCGCGATAGGTATCGGCCGAGAATTGGCCTTCCAGCTGAAAGGCGGGAATCTGGCTGATGTAATCAAACAGCGCGGCGTCGGCCGTGTGGTAGCCCTGCTCCAGCGCGAACTTGCGCAGAGCCGCTTCCTGCAACATGTCGTTCAGCACGGTCTGACGGAAGCGGCGTTCGTCGAACAGTTCGGGACGGAAGTTATCGCCCATCAGCGATTGCAACTGTTGAAAACGCTGCTCGTAGTTGCGCCGCAACTGACTTTGCGTGATCTCATCGCCGCCGACCTTGGCCACCGTCGGGTCACCGCCGTCCATGCGGAAGGACTCGATCCCCCAGAACGCGAATGGAATCACGATCAGGCCCACCACAAACCAAACCAGAGGGCCAGTTAAACGGTCGCGAATCGATTGCAGCATGAATTTTTCCGTTGTTTGACGTGTTACCGCCATTAACGCAAAGGGCACCTATGCGGTGCCCCGTGCGAGATCAGCGTTGGCGGAGCGGACGGGACTCGAACCCGCGACCCCCGGCGTGACAGGCCGGTATTCTAACCAACTGAACTACCGCTCCAAAAAACAACTGGTGGGTGCTGACGGGTTCGAACCGCCGACATTCGCCTTGTAAGGGCGACGCTCTACCAACTGAGCTAAGCACCCAAAGGGAAACGACTGTGAACTGCTTCAGCGCCCCGGAAAGCGCGCTAGTTTATCGCGTCTTTGAACGCCTTGCCAGCCTTGAAGGTCGGAGAGCGGCTGGCGGCGATGGGCATGGGCTCTCCAGTCTTGGGATTACGGCCCATCCGTTCGGGGCGTTCACGCACCTGGAAGCCTCCAAAACCGACCACGCTGACCTTGTCATTCTGCTTCAGCGCCTTGGCAATCACGTCGATCGCGGCGTCCATCGCGCGACTGACGTCGGCTTTGGATAGCCCTGACTGCTCGGCAACGGCGTCCAGCAACTCCCCTTTATTCATTCAGCTTGTCTCCCGAAAACGAAATTGATATGCGACTCACTCCGCCACCGAACGCCACGTTCGATCACCGAGTCAGTGCTGACCGGCGCGAACCATAACACGAGTTCGCGCGATTGTTTGCTGGCGAACCGAGTTCGCCTGATTCCTGCCTGCCCTAGTGCGCGCGCGCCGACTCCTCGTTTGGCGCCGACGCCGCCGCCGGATTTTCTTCCGGCCTGGGTTCGGGTTCGCGTTCCAGCGCATGGCGCAGGACTTGCTCGACCCATCGCACGGGTTCGATCTTCAGCGCCGACTGAATGGATTCGGGCACGTCCGCCAGATCCTTGACGTTCTCGTGCGGAATCACCACGGTCTGGATGCCCCCGCGTTGCGCGGCCAGCAGCTTTTCCTTCAAGCCGCCAATCGGCAGCACTTCCCCGCGCAAGGTGATTTCGCCGGTCATCGCCACATCGGCGCGAACCGGAATGCCGGTAAGGCTGGAAACCAGCGCGGTACACATGGCAATGCCCGCCGAAGGCCCGTCCTTGGGCGTTGCGCCTTCCGGGACATGCACATGAATATCGTTCTTCGAATAGAACTCGGCGTCGATACCCAGCGTCGCCGAGCGCGCGCGCGCGACGGTCAAGGCCGCCTGAATGGACTCCTGCATCACATTGCCGAGCGATCCGGTCTGCGTCAGCTTGCCCTTGCCTGGCGCCAGTGCGGCTTCGATGGTCAGCAGTTCACCGCCGACCTCGGTCCAGGCCAGGCCGGTGACCTGGCCGACCTGATTGCGATCTTCGGCACGACCATAGCGATACTTGAGCACGCCCAGATAGTCGTGGAGGTTTTCGCCGTTGACCGTCAGCGGCGCCTCATCAGGCTTGATCAGAATCTGCTTGATGGCCTTGCGCGCGATCTTGCTGATCTCGCGCTCCAGATTGCGCACGCCGGCCTCACGGGTGTAATGCCGCACGATGCCGCGAATACCGTCGTCGGTGATGTTCAGCTCACCGTCCTTGACGCCGTTCTGCTTGAGCTGCTTGGGCACCAGATACTGGGTGGCGATGTTGAGCTTTTCCTCCTCGGTGTAACCGGGAAGCCGAATCACTTCCATCCGATCCAGCAGCGGCGGCGGAATGTTCAGGGTGTTGGCGGTGGCCACGAACATCACATCCGACAGATCAAAGTCAACATCCAGATAGTGATCGTTGAAGCTGCCGTTCTGTTCGGGGTCCAGCACTTCGAGCAGGGCCGAGGAAGGATCACCGCGAAAGTCCATGCTCATCTTGTCGATTTCATCGAGCAGGAACAGCGGGTTGCGCACACCCACCTTGGACATGTTCTGGATGATCTTGCCCGGCATGGCGCCGATGTAGGTGCGCCGATGACCGCGAATCTCCGCCTCGTCGCGCACGCCGCCCAAGGACATGCGCACGAACTTTCGGTTCACCGCGTCCGCGATGGAGCGGCCCAGCGAGGTCTTGCCGACGCCCGGGGGGCCGACCAGGCAAAGAATCGGCCCTTTCAGTTTCCTGACGCGCGACTGCACCGCCAGATATTCGACGATGCGCTCCTTGATTCTTTCAAGGCCGTAGTGATCCTCATCCAGCTTGTTCTGCGCCGCTTCCAGATCGATGCGCACCTTGCTGGCCTTCTTCCACGGCACGCCGGTGAGCCAGTCCAGATAATTGCGCACCACGGTGGCCTCGGCGGACATCGGCGGCATCATCTTGAGTTTGTTGAGTTCCGCCCTGGCCTTGGTCTTGGCCTCCTTGGACAGGCCCAGCTTTTCGATCTTGCGCGCGTATTCTTCCTGTTCGTTGGGCGCCTCATCACCTTCGCCGAGCTCTTTCTGAATCGCCTTCATCTGCTCGTTGAGGTAGTACTCGCGCTGATTCTTCTCCATCTGCGATTTGACGCGGCCGCGGATCTTTTTCTCGATCTGCAGGACGTCAATTTCGTTTTCCAGCTGCGCGAACACCGCCTCCAGTCGCTCTCCGGCGGTGAGCAGTTCCAGAATTTTCTGTTTTTCTTCCAGCTTCAGCGTCAAATGGGCGGCAATGGTGTCGGCCAGACGGCCGGCGTCATCCATGCTGCTGAGAGACGGCAACAGCTCCGAAGGGATTTTCTTGTTGAGCTTGGCGTAGTGCTCGAACTGGCTCAGCGTGGAACGCTGCAGCGCACTGACTTCCTTGTCCTGCGGCCCCGGCTCATCGGCGCCGATGGGCGCACAGACGGCGGTGACGTAAGCGCCATCGGCCTGCAAGGACACGATATTGGCGCGCTCCTGGCCTTCCACCAGCACCTTGACCGTACCATCGGGCAACTTGAGCATCTGCAGGATGCTGGCCAGGGTGCCGACGGTGTACACATCAGCCTGCCCCGGGTCGTCGGTTTCCGCCGTGCGCTGGGCGACCAGAAGAATGCGTTTGTCACCCTGCATGGCGGCCGACAGCGCGCGGATGGACTTTTCTCGGCCAACGAACAAGGGGATGGCCATATGCGGAAAGACCACCACGTCACGTAGCGGAAGGACGGGAGTCTGGTGGTCGATGGATTCAGCCACGATGAATTCCTGATTGGAGCGCGGGAAGTGCGCGCACAAGGGCGCGCCCGGATTATTGCAGATGCGGCCAAATTCGCCGCTTTCAAGCGGCGAATCGGCCGATCAGCCCGCGTCGATCAAGCCACGGGGCGATCAGGCGCTGGATTGGGCCTCGCGGTCGGTCCCTTCGTAAACGATGAAGGGCTTGGATTCGCCTTTGACCACCGCCTCGTCCAGCACCACCTTGCTGACGTTCTGCATCGACGGCAGGTCGTACATTACGTCCAGCAGAATGTTTTCCAAAATGGTGCGCAGGCCGCGCGCGCCGGTCTTGCGCTCCTTGGCCTTGGTGGCGATGGCGTGCAGGGCATCCTCACGAAACTCCAGTTGCACCCCTTCCATCTGGAACAGCTTGATGTACTGCTTGACCAGGGCGTTTTTCGGCTCCTGCAGGATGGAGATCAGCGCTTCCTCGTCCAGCTCTTCGAGCACCGCTGCCACCGGCAGACGGCCGACGAATTCCGGGATCAGGCCGAAGCGAATCAGATCGTCCGGCTCCAGCAGCGAGAACAGGCGGTTCATCTGCTGCGCATCGGTCTGCGATTTGACGTCCGCCGAAAAACCGATGCCGCTGCGTTCCGTGCGGTCCTGAATCACGCGGTTCAAACCGGCGAACGCACCGCCGCAAATGAACAGAATGCCGGCGGTATTGACCTGCAGGAACTCCTGTTGCGGATGCTTGCGTCCGCCCTGCGGCGGCACCTGGGCGATGGTGCCTTCGACCAGCTTCAACAGCGCCTGCTGCACGCCTTCGCCGGAGACATCGCGGGTGATGGACGGGTTTTCCGACTTACGTGCGATCTTGTCGATTTCATCGATGTAGACAATGCCGCGTTGGGCCTTGTCGACGTCGTACTCGCACTTCTGCAACAGCCGCTGAATGATGTTTTCAACGTCCTCGCCCACATAACCGGCTTCGGTGAGCGTGGTGGCGTCGGCGATGGCAAACGGCACATCCAGCAGGCGGGCCAGGGTTTCGGCCAGCAGCGTCTTGCCCGAACCCGTGGGGCCAATCAGCAGGATATTGGACTTGGCCAGCTCGATGCCGTCCTGGCTGGACTTGAGCGAAAGCCGCTTGTAGTGGTTGTACACCGCCACCGACAGCACTTTCTTGGCCTGCTCCTGACCGATGACGTATTCGTCCAGAACGCCACGGATTTCCTGCGGCTTGGGCAAGCCCTTGGTCTGCGGTTTGGCGTGCACTTCCTCGCGGATGATGTCGTTGCACAGGTCAACGCATTCATCACAGATATAGACCGAGGGGCCGGCAATCAGTTTTCTGACTTCGTGCTCACTCTTGCCGCAAAACGAGCAATACAGCACTCGTCCGTTGTTGGAACCACCGCGCAAGTCTGCGCTCATCGATGCCGCCCTCCGTACCGCGTTTCTGCCATGCGCTTGTATATCACGCTGTCATGTAATCGCAAACCGCCGCTGATCTGCTTGGCGCCCGTCAACCAGGCGCTAGCTGCTCGCCGCCGGCGGTTTGCGCTCGGTCAGAATCTCGTCGATCAGGCCGTATTCCTTGGCCGCCTCGGCGTTCATGAAGAAGTCGCGCTCCACGTCCTGGGAGATTTTCTCCAGTGGCTGACCGGTGTGATCGGCGTAGAGGCTGTTCAGGCGCTCGCGCAGATAGAGAATTTCCTTGGCCTGGATTTCAATGTCCGTGGCCTGCCCCTGCGCACCGCCCGAGGGCTGGTGAATCATGATGCGCGAGCTGGGCAGCGCATAGCGTTTGCCCTTGGTGCCCGCTGACAGCAGGAAGGACCCCATGCTGCAGGCCTGACCGATGCACATGGTGGCCACGTCCGGCTTGATGAACTTCATGGTGTCGTAAATCGACAAGCCCGAGGTGATCACCCCACCGGGCGAGTTGATGTACAGGTGAATGTCCTTGTCCGGATTTTCCGACTCCAGAAACAGTAACTGCGCCACCACCAGATTGGCGACGAAATCGTCAATGCCACCAACGATGAACACCACGCGCTCCTTGAGCAGCCGTGAGTAGATGTCAAACGCGCGTTCACCACGGGCGGTCTGTTCCACCACCATGGGCACAAGGGTGGAAGCGCGTGCGGGAAAATCAATCATGCCGTCCTCTTGCTTTAATTGGGTGTCGGGCAGCACTGTAGCTCAGTTTGCCGGCGGCTTGGCTGGCTTTGGCGACAACAGCTCATCCAGGCTCATCGGCTGATCTTCCTGCTTGCCACCGGCCAGCAAGGTGTCCACGACCTGGTCTTCCATCACCATCGCGTGCAGGCCCTGCATCATTTCCGGCTTGGCGCGATAAAACTGCTTGACCTGCTCCGGCTGCTCGTAGTCGCCGGCCAGCTGATCCAGTGCGGCTTCCACCCTGGCCTCATCCAGCTGGATTTGCTCGCGACGAATGTAATCGCTGATCAGCAAACCCAGGGTCACGCGCTTTTTGGCACCCGGCTCGAACAGAGCCGGCGGCATCATCTGTTCGCGCTGCTCGGCTGGAATGTCCTCCAGCTTGATGTTCATGCGCCCGGCAGCTTCCTGACGCATGCGGTCAATCTCCTGATCAGTCAGCGCCTTGGGCACATCGATCGGGTTGCTGACCAACAGATGTTCGAGCGTCTGTTCTTTCAATCGATTCTTGATGGCCTTGTCACGCTCGTTTTCCAGCGCGCCTTTGACTTTTTCACGCAGCGCATCGAGCGAATCCACTTTCTGTGCTTCCAGCAGTTCCTTGTCGTCCGCCGCCGGCAGCGTGGCCTGCTGCACCTCATGCACGGTCAGCGTGAACTGCGCCGTCTTGCCTTGCAGATTCTGCGCCTGATAATCCTCAGGGAAGTCGACCGGCGCTTCGAAGCTGTCGCCGGCTTTGTGATCAACCAGGGCCTGCTCGAGATCTGGCAGGAAGCGACCCTCCCCCAACACCAGTTCGACGCCGTCACCTTTTCCACCTTCAAACGGTTCGCCGTCGACCTTGCCTTCAAAATCGATCTTGACCTGATCACCATCCTGGGCCGCACGCGCCACGGTTTCGAAGGTTCGGCGTTCCTTGCGCAGGTTTTCCAGCACCTGGTCGATGTCCGACGCCACCACCTCCACCACCGGCCTGATCACGCTGAGCTGGTCCAGCCCCTGGATGTCGATTTCCGGCATCACTTCGATCTGCGCCACGTACTCGAGCGATTCGCCAAGCTTCTCCGAGGTCACCGAAATACTCGGCTGCCCGGCCGGCTTGACACCGCTTTTCTCGATCGCCTCCGGATAGCTGCTTTCCACCAGCTCGCTGACCACTTCCACCCGCGCCGAGGCCCCGTATTGCTGCTGAATCACTTTCAGCGGCGCCTTGCCGGGCCGGAACCCGGGCAGTCGCGCGCGCCTGGAGATGGACTTGATCCGATCATCATAGGCACGGTTCACGCGGTCGGCGGGAATCGTTACGCGAAGGTCACGGCGCAGGCCGTCCTGATTGGTTACCTCTACGTCCATCTGTTCAATCTCTTATGGTTTTGGGCATTGCACCCATCGCGCGAACAGGCGCGAAGATGCTCATAACATTGCGTGCACGACGGCTGGTGCGAAAGGCGAGACTCGAACTCGCACGCCTTGCGGCACAGGAACCTAAATCCAGCGCGTCTACCAATTCCGCCACTTTCGCGCGCGTCGCCGAGCCGGAAATTATATCTGTTTCCCGCCACCCTTCGGCGCGGACATGCGTGCAGGGCTTGATTTGCAAATGAGAATGATTATTCTTTGCGGACACCCTCCCCGGATACCCACGATGAACCTGGCCACTGCCACCACCTTGAAGCTCCCCCGCCCGCGCATCGCGCAAGTTCCTTCCCGCACGCGGCTGCACTCGGATCAGCTGTTCGCCCACGGCAACGAGCTGATCATTGAACACCGCGGCGAGGAATACCGCTTGCGGCTGACGCGCAACGACAAGCTCATTCTCAACAAGTAGCCGCGCCGTGGCCCGCCGCCCGTGCCGGATTGACGGCACAATGGGCGGATGTCTTGGGCTCGCATGGATAACGAGGCGGCACGCCGCCGGCTGCTGGTCGGCCTGTGCTGGCTCACGACCCTGTTCGCGGTTTTTGCGCTGACGCAGGGATCGGTTGTCATTCCCGTCAGTGAGGTGGTGCGAATTGTCGGCGCCGGCATCGGCGTCGGCAGCCTGCCGCAAGATGGGAGCGCCAATGCCACCATCATCACCGAACTGCGCACACCGCGCGTATTGCTGGCCTTGTTGATCGGCGCCGCCCTGGCACAGTCGGGCGCGGCCATGCAAGGCATTTTTCGCAATCCGCTGGCCGACCCGGGACTGGTGGGCGTGGCCAGCGGCGCCTCCTTGGCGGCTGTCGCCAATCTGGTACTGGGTGCCACGCTCTGGCCGCAATGGAATACACAGTTCAGCGGCTTGAGCACACCGCTGGCCGCATTTGCTGGCGGCGGCCTCGCGGCGTGGCTGGCACTGAAACTGGCTCAGCGCGACGGTCATACGCAGGTCGCAACGCTGTTGCTGGCGGGTCTTGCGCTGAACGCCATTGCCGGCGCCGGCATTGGATTGCTCTCGCAAATCGCCAGTGATTCGGGCCTGCGAATTGCAACCCACTGGCTGTTCGGCTCGCTCGGCAAAGCCGGCTGGATCGAACTCAAGCTGGCCGCGCCGCTGCTGCTGACCACCTTGGTGCTCATCAACCGCCAGGCACGACATCTGGACGCGCTGTTGCTGGGAGAAGCCGAAGCCGGCCACCTGGGCATTCCGGTGGAGCGACTCAAACGCCGAAGCCTGACGCTGATCGTTCTGGCCGTGGCCAGCTGCGTTGCCCTGGCCGGCGTCGTGGGTTTCATCGGCCTGATTGTTCCGCACCTGATTCGCTTGGTCGCGGGGCCGGGCCATCGGCTGTTGCTGCCGGCCTCGGCCTTGGGCGGCGCAGCGCTGCTGTGCGTGGCGGACCTGTTCGCGCGCACCCTGATGGCGCCCGTCGAACTGCCGGTCGGCATTCTTACCGCACTGGTTGGCGGGCCATTCTTTCTGGCCTTGCTGGTCAAATACCGGGGGCGGATGGAGACCTGGTGATGCTTGAAGCGCGCCAACTCAGCTACGGGACGCATCGGCGCGAGCTGCTGCATTCGGTTGACCTGACCGTTCGCAACGGGGAGCTGCACGCCGTGCTCGGCCCCAATGGCGCCGGCAAGAGTCTGCTGTTGCGCAACCTGGCCGGAGAGTTGAGCCCCGATGCCGGCGAGATCCGCCTGCTTGATCAGCCGCTGCAGACATGGGACGCCGGCGCATTGGCGCGCCAGCGGGCGGTACTGCCGCAAAGCAGCGGCTTGCGCTTCGACTTCAGCGTCCGCCAGGTGGTGGCGCTGGGTCGCCTGCCCTGGGAGGACGCGCCGGCGGCGGAAAATCGACGGGCGGTCGAAAGGGCACTGCGGCTGTGCGGACTGCGAACGCAGTCACGACGGCGCTATCCGACGCTGTCGGGCGGCGAACGCGCGCGCGTTCAACTGGCGCGCGTGATCGCGCAAATCTCGGCGCGCGCCGATGACTGTTCACGCTTCCTGTTGCTGGACGAGCCGCTGGCGAGTCTGGACATCCGGCACCAACACGCCTGCATGCGACTGCTAAAGAAACTCGCGCGACACGGCGCCGGCGTGCTGGTGGTGGTTCATGACCCCAATTTCGCCTTGCGCTATGCGGACCGGGTCAGCCTGATGCAAGCCGGCCGCGTCGTTTTCTGCGGCCCAAGCCACGACGTCCTGACGGCGGAAAACCTGTCGGCGATCTATGGCATTGCCGCCCAGCGACACCCAGGCCAGCAAGCGTTCATCCAGATGGGATAGCGGAGAACGTGCTCCGCCTACCCCCGAACGCACCGAATCAGTTGGATGAAGCACCGGTTGGGATGATGTCGACCCGATACAGCGTCGTGGTGCCGCTGACCTCGTTACCCACCGCCAACAGCGGTGCGCCGATGGGACTGTCCGCAGCGGCGATCACGACGATGGATTCCGGCCCCAGATCGCCCGCCGCAGCCGGATCGATCTGGCTCGGCTCGACCGAAAGATCGCGGTTGTTGATGTACTGAACGAAGAAGGCGTTGTGTGGATTGGTGACGTCGTAAACCATGATGCCGCCCATGCGTTCCAGCCCGATGAAGGCATAAGTGCGTCCGCCAAGGGTGGCCACCGCCACGGCTTCCGGCTCCGGCCCCTTGGCGTCGCTGCGCGACTGGCCGTCGTTTTCATCGTTGTCGTTGTTGAAATCCTCACCGTAACGCTGCGCGGTGATGCGTTCGATCTGTGAGCCGCTGTCGAACACCTGGGTGCCGTCATCCGCCCAGATGGAAAACGAACGCCCGCCCAGCACATAGAGCGCGTCGAAATCACCGTCGGCATCCGTGTCGCCGAGGAACTTGGTGGCCGCCAAACGCCCCAGCGCTGTCTCCTCCTGCAAGGCTGCCGCGTCGGGGAAGGCGTTCGGATCCAGCGCCAGGTCGGCAATGCGATCGGTTTCCTCACCCGGGATGAAATCGTTGCGATCGTCACCCTCGTTGGCGGTCACGTAATAGGTGCGGCCGTTGAACGCATAGGCGGCGATGGTATCCGGCTGATACATGCCAAACACCGGCCAGTTGCCGAGCAACACGCCGTCGCGATCACTGGCGTCCAGCTCGTTGCCAATCAGCGCGTGATTCTTGTAACCCAGCGGCAGAATGTCGGTGACACTGGCCGATGCGATGTCGATCACGGCGAAGGCATTGGCTTCCTGCAATGTCGCCCAGGCGGTCGCGCCATCGGCGGACACGGCGATGTATTCGGGTTCAAAGTCCTGCGCCGCGCTGGCGGGCAGGTCGTCGGCGTCGCCGTCGTCCGGACCGTAAATGCGAACTCCCGCCGCCCGCAGCTCGGCCTCCATCCCGTTGAAGGCGCTGAAATCAGCGGTCCTGACCGTGGCGCTGGCGGCGCCGCCACTGACGTCGATGACGCTGATCGAACCTTGCGGATCCATCAGGTAGCCGTCGGCCAGCACATTACCTTGGGCGTCGCTGTCGCCGGCTTCGTTGGGCTCCCCCTCATTGGCCACCAACACGGTATTGCCATCGGGCGTGAAGGTCAGCATATCGGGCAGCGCGCCAACCTCCACCTCACCGATCTTCATCAGATCCGAAGCGTTGTAGAACACCACCTTGCCGGGCTCGGTCTTGGGGTCGGCCTCAATGGCCACCGCCACCATCCCGTTGGCAGCGGCCACGCTGTTGGCGCCGGCCCCTTCAGCGCTGGCGACAATGGTGCCGACTCTGGTTGGCGAGGACGGATCGGCAATACTCAACACGTCCACCGTCGCATCGTTGGCGTTGACCACGAACAAGCGACCGCTCTGGCGGTCAAATGCCAGAATTTCCGCTGCACTTTCGCCAAATATCCCGGCAACGTACGTGCCCAGCTGCACCAGGTCGACAACGGAATTGCCGCCACCGGCCGGCCCGCTCGGACCGGTTGGCCCCGCTGGCCCCTGCGGGCCGGTCGGGCCTTGGGCACCGGTCGGCCCTTGTTGGCCGGCGGGACCCTGCGGTCCGGTTGCCCCGTCATCGCCGTCGCCACAGGCGCTCAACAACAACGAACCTGAAACCATCAGAATTGAAACAAAAAGCTTGCGAATCAACATGTCGTCTCCCATTGCGCGTGACGCGCCACAAGCCGGCCAGACTATGACGATCTGGTTTCAGATTGATGACGGAACCCGGTTTTTTCAAAGCATTGCCCGGGCGCCCAAATTTCACCTTGTGGTTTGGGCAACTAAACGGATATACTGCGCCGCCTCGCAAGGGGCTATAGCTCAGCTGGGAGAGCGCTTGCATGGCATGCAAGAGGTCGCCGGTTCGATCCCGGCTAGCTCCACCAAGAATTGTTTTACTCGTTTCATCCGCGTTCCCATCGTCTAGAGGCCTAGGACACTGCCCTTTCACGGCGGCAACCGGGGTTCGAATCCCCGTGGGAACGCCACCTTTTTCCATCAAGGCCCGGATTCAGTTCGTGAGTCCGGGCCTTGGCATTTTCAAGACCCGCGCCGACCCGCCTCAGCAGCCGCGCGGGTGATACCAGGCCGTTGCTTGGCCATCATCGTCATAAGCGGGAATCCAGCCCGTTCCCACCGACCTGGGCTGACGGCTGCCGCAGGGCTCACGGTCCAGAATCTCCACCTGGAACCAAAGACTGTCCGCGATGTGACGTGCGCTCAGCACGCGAGCCGGGTGCTGGGCGCGGCTTGCTGCTCGTTCACCGGGCTGGTGCCTGAACGGCAGACCAGCGCCGGGCTGCGGCCACACCAGTCCATTCCAAGCGGCCGTCAGATAGTTCAGCCGACGCGGCACCAACTGCGCGTACGCAAAATAGGTGCCGGCCTGTTGTGGCGCCAGCCAACCGTAGCGCCCATCCGCCAGACGCAGACGGTACCAGCCATCAACTTCGGCAAAGACCACGGCAGCTTGCACTTCGTAACCGGACTGCCGAAACACGATCCGATCCCAGCCGTCGATGGTCGCGATGCGCGCGGCCGATGCATGCGGCTCGGCGTACAGCGTGACCGACCCAGCGTGCGCAAACCTCGCCAAGTCCAACAAGCCGATCAGGCTGGTGTTTTCCGGATCGGTCGGGCGGGGCCACCGGATGGACCTCAAGGCATCCACGCCGGCCAGCGCGAGCAATTGCTGCGGAACAAAGCGCAAGGGCACGTCAAGGAAATCGCGACCGGCCCCGGCATCCGGCATGAAGATCACCCGGCTGCCGCTGCAACTGTCGATTCGGGGCGGGCCGGCCACTTCAGCCAGGGCTTGCGCGAACAGGACATAGGTTGCACCGGGCCGAGGAATCACCCCACAAGACGCGCTCGAGCCCCCTGTTCGATAGGCCTTGACCGCATCAAGGCTCGCCTCAAGCGGCTTGAAGGACGTCAGCGGGCGAAATTTCAGTATGCGCTCAAGGCCGACCTCCCGGCTGCTGATCAGCTTTGCGATCTGTACCGTCCGCGCCTGCGCGTAGTAGTCAGCCAACGGCAGTGCTTTGCAGCGGCATGCCAACGCAGGCGCGCAAGAAAGTGCGAGCATCAAGGCAGCGAGAATGCGCATGATTGCGGCCTTGCGCACTCGACCCGGAGTGACCCGCGACACCAGCGGGCTCAGGGTCCGACCGCAGTCATGAACGGGATCATGACCTGCACCTGCAGCTCACCCACCATGAAGCCCAGAACCGCACCCGCAGCGATCAGCTTCCATTCCTCGGCTTTGAAGATCGGGCGCAGCAGGCTCTCGAAATCCTCGTCGGACAGCTGCTTGCATTTCTCGATCAAGGTGTTGCGCAGGTCCATCGCCTCGTAGGCGTAGGCCTGCACGTGCTTGAGCGCATCCGGCGCCTGTTCGATGATGTGGCGAGCTGCGGTGGTTTTCATGTCCTGATAGTTGCGGCTGCCGATGCGGTACACCATCAAAGGGCGGGCCAGACCGGCCTGCTCATCCACCGCCTTTTTCACGTGCTTTTGCACCAGGTCATAGAGACGGTCCGAAGACGGCCCCGACAGAATGCTGCGAATCATATTGGCGGGGGTGAGGACTTCATCGGCCACCAGCGTGCCGTAGTCGATGGCAACCTCATCGCGGCGTTTCAGGAACAGACCGTGCCAGGGCAGGATGCCGAACAGGCGTCCAGGCTTGCGTGGCTCGAAAATCATTTTGAGCGCCAGCCAGTCGGACAACCAGCCGGTCAAGCCACCGAAGATCGGGATGACCCAGGGGTTGTGGGTCAGCGCCCACACCACGGCTTGTATCACGCCAATGCCAAACCCAAAATAGATGCCGGAATTGCGGATAAAGGCCATTTCCTTGGCGCCGGCCGTCAGGAACATGCGATTGAGCTGCTCGGGGTCATCGCTCATCGCGCTGATCACCATGGCTTCAAAGTCGAAGATCTTGTCCAGGTTGCGCTGCATGTCCTGCATCATCTCGGCGATGATCTCCGGCGCCGCAGCCTGCACTCTTTTGATCATCTGCTTGCGCACGATTTCGGGCAGAGATTCCCATAAGCCTGGCTCATACGCCGCTGCAACCTCGCGAACCAGCTCGTCGATCATCTCCAGCATCGGTTCCTGAATCGCGGCGGCCAGCTTCACCGGATCAAGTCTGCTGAACATCTCTTCCGGTTTGATCAGATCACTGGTCAGCGTGGCGCAAGCGGTCTGGGCCATCTTCTTGGCCTGCGCGGGCACCACACCCTGCCAGCCAAATGGCCGAATGCCAACATAATTAAGCGGCCGAAACATCATTTCGATGGCCACCAACTTCGTGACATAACCGATTGCGGCGGCAATTGTTGGCATGAGCAGATACAGCCACCAGTTGACGACCAGATCTTCCAGGATCAAATCCAAATCAGGCACGCTTCCCCTTCCTTGTTATTTGTTCTGCTGCACCAAGAAAATGGCACCGATATTCAAAATAGTTGACGATTGCACGCAATATACACACCGCCCAGAAACAGCATGTGGAAGTGAGCAGCGCCACTCAGCGCCGCCGCACCGGCTGAAGCGCACTTTACTCATGCCGTACCGCGGCACCTGGACAAAACCGCCTGCCCAAGGTCGTGCGCCACCGGCTGCCGACCTGAACCGATCCGCTTCATCGGCTGATACGCACCGAGAATCAAACAGGCGATGCAGGCAAAATGGAACGGTGATGTGATCGGTGAATGTACCTTTACATCCGCCTGCACTGTCAATGAACAGCGCGTAGACCAAGCGATGGGGTGACCATGCCGATCGATCTTGCCTGGAACCTGATTGCCATCGTGGCCCTGGCCATGGCGGTGGCGACGTCGACGCTTGACTGGCGTTCCAGCACCAGCCACCTGCTGGCGCTGATGTTCGGCATGCTGGGGATCGCGCTGGTCATCGAGGCCAACTTCATCACGGGTCGCGCGGGCGAGGATCTGCCCGCATGGGCCGACTGGGCCACCCTGCCGGCCAGCTTGTCGATGCTGGCCACGGGTGAGTGGCTGCGACGAATCCGTCGCACCGCCGCCGAGCCGGTGGAAGACCGTCACAGTGATCGCGCCCTCACCGCCGCCCAGTTGTTCATCGTGATGTTCGGCGTGGTCCAGTTCATCTGGCCCGAATGGCGTACCGAATACCTCACTCACGTGCTGGACGACCCCAGCGTGCTGCGGGAATGGCGCTTTCACCTGTTTGCGGTGCCCTTTGGCGCCAGCATCGCCGGACTTTATCTGGTCATCATCCGCACACTGGCCTTGCAACCCGATGCACCCGAGCGCCTGCGATTGGTCGGACTGGCTCTGGCCCTTCCCCTGGTGATATTGGCCTTCCTCACACCATCGCCGATTTCTCCTTATTGCGCCATCATCGGTCAGATGGTGTTTCTCATCACGCTGATGCAATACCACCTGCAACTGGGCCGACGGGGCCAGTTTATGGCGCGATTCCTGTCACCTCAGGTTGCCGCGGCGGTGCGTCAGCATGGCATGAATCTGACCATTCATGAGGACCGCCGGGAGCTAACCGCAGTGTCCTGCGATATCCGAGGTTTTTCCGCCTATGCCGAATCGCAGGATTCCAGCCAAGTGCTGCAATTGCTGGAACGTTACTACCGGCTGGTTGGCGAGATCGCCAGCCAGCATGGCGCCACGATCAAGGATTACGCCGGCGATGGCATGCTGTTGCTGGTCGGCGCTCCGCTGGCCGATCCGAAGCATGCCGCCCATGCCATCAACCTGGCGCTGGACCTGCGCGATCGTTGTGAACCCCTGTGGCAAGGAAAACCGCTGGGGCTGGGAATCGGCATGGCCAGCGGCATCGTCAGCCTGGGCATCGTCGGCACCCAACCGATGGAATATGTCGCCGTCGGGCGCGCCGTCAACCTGGCCTCACGCTTGTGCGACCATGCCGACGAAGGGGAAATCCTGCTGAGCGAACGCAGTCATGAATTGCTGCCGGCGTCCAGCCGCGATGCCTCTCATCGCCATGGCGAGAAGGTTCATTTCAAAGGCCTGGCCGAAGCGACCGGATTCTGGCGCATCGCTCCGGGTGACGATGTGCCACGCATCAGTCCGCCGCGACACCGTTCCGGCAGGTGGTGGCGCAAATTGCGTGCACGTCTGAGCGGCGGTGATTGAATTTCAGTCGCTCCCACCCTCCCACTGTGATCAGAGCAGCGTGTGCCCCATCTGCCTTGGCCAAGCGCTGCACAAACCCTGAAATACAGGGCGATAGCGCAGCTTTGTGACACCGCTTGAACCGTGGCCGCTGATGCAATCGTTGATGATGGTTTTTCTTTTGCCTTGTCGTCCGCCGGCCTCAGCCAACACAGACGTAAGCCGTTGATTTGGCGCGCTTGGCAGGATTCGAACCTGCGACCCCTGCCTTCGGAGGGCAGTACTCTATCCAGCTGAGCTACAAGCGCAATACGGGCATCTGACCTTTGCGTTGTGCCGATTCTATCGAAATGATCCCTGCCTTCGGAGGGAGTATTCCATCCAGCTGAGCGACCACGACACGGCGCTGATTCTATCCGAATGCTCGACGATCGGCCGGACAGCCACCGCCATGGGCGAGTTGACTGCCGTTGAACCCTTGTTTCAGACCGATCATCGGCGCCACAGGCCGGCGGGATACGGTGATGGCATGGTCGCATCGACTGCGGACACCTGCAGCCGCGTCCGCATGCCACACATCACGCCAGCCCCCTCAGGTCTTGAACACAATGGCCCCCACGCTCCCCAAATTGTCAGAAGAGGTTTCACGCGCAATTGTTGAAGGCTCTCCGATCGCAAAGATTCTGATCGACCAGTCGGGTGCGATCGTGCTGGCAAACCCCTCGGCCGAGAAACTGTTTGGCTACAAGCCGGGCGAGCTGCTGGGACAAACGATTGAAGTTCTGGTGCCCAAGGCGGCGCGCATGAAGCACCCGCCGCTTCGCGTCGGTTATCTGCAGGAGCAAAGGCCGCGCTTCATGGGGGTGGGAAGAGACTTGTCCGCGGTTCGTCGTGACGGTAGCGAGTTTCCGGTGGAAATCGGGCTCAATCCAATCTGTACCAACGATGGCCAGTTCGTTCTGGCCGCCATTAGCGACATCACCGACCGAAAGCGACAGGAAGAAAAATTTCGCGCGGTGGTCGAAGCCGCGCCGACCGCCATGATCATGATCGACGAAAGCGGGGTCATCGTTCTGACCAATGCGCTGGTGGAAAAGCTGTTCGGTTATTCGCGTGAGGAACTGCTGGGAAAGATGGTCGACGTGCTGGTCCCGGACAATGTTCGGCCAGGCCACCCCAGGCTGCGTGACGGATTCTTCACCGACCCCCGGCCGCGCCAGATGGGCGCAGGCCGCGATCTCAAGGGGCGCCGCAAAGACGGCTGCCTGATTCCGGTGGAAATCGGCCTGAATCCGATTCAAACCAGCGAGGGCCACTTCGCAATCGCCGCCATCGCAGATATTACGGAACGAAAGCGGGCCGAGGAGATGATTCGCGCCTCTTCCTACGCACGATCCCTGATCGAGGCTTCGCTCGATCCACTGGTCACCATCAGCGCCGAGGGAAAGATCACGGATGTGAACGCCGGCTTGGTCAAGGTGACCGGGATTCCTCGCGACAAACTGATCGGCACGGATTTTTCGGATTACTTCACGGAGCCTGAAAAGGCGCGCGCGGGTTATCAGCAGGTGTTTTCCACCGGCTCGGTGACCGACTACCCCTTGACCATTCGCCATAACGACGGACACCTGACGGACGTGATGTACAACGCATCGGTTTTCCGCGACCCGGACGGTCGGGTCATCGGCGTATTCGCGGCGGCACGTGATGTGACCGCACAAAAGCGCGCAGAGGCCGAAGTGGCCGAACAACGGGCGCGCGAGCTGGACCGGCTGGCGGATCTGGAGCGCTTCCAGAAGCTGACCGTCGGCCGGGAACTCAAGATGATCGAGCTGAAGAAAGAGCTGGCGCAGCTAAGGCAACGGATCAACGAGCCGCCAGCATGAGCATCGCCCGCTCCCAACCTGTGTTTCCCCACGACGCAGCGCCAGCGCCTTATGTTCGCGCGCTCCTGAATATCCTGGAAGATTTTTCCGAGGAGCGAGATCGCCTGGGCGATACGCAGAAAGCCTTCCAGAACATTCTTGAAGACCTGGAAGCCGAAAAGCTTCAGCTCGAAAGAACCAAACAAGCCATCAGGGAATCACTGCGAGAAAAAGAGCTGCTGCTGGGCGAAATTCATCACCGCGTAAAAAACAACTTGCAGATCGTTCAGAGCCTTCTTGACATGCAGGCAGGCCTGACCGAAGACGCCGGCGCGGCACGCGCCCTGCGCGACAGTCAGCACCGGATTCAATCAATGGCGTTGATTCACCAGACGCTTTACCAGTCACAGGATTTCGCGGAGGTCGAGTTCGAACATTTTCTGCATCGACTGACCCATCACCTGCAATCGTCCTATGGGCGCGGTGACTTGCTGATCGAATCAGACGCCGACCACGTCTGCATGCCCATTGACCGCGCCATTCCCTGTGGGCTGATTGTCAATGAGTTGGTGACAAACGCGCTCAAGCACGCATTTCCGGATCATCGCAGCGGCTGGGTTCGCGTGCAGTTGAAAACACCCGAGCCCGGAAAGCTCATCTTGTCCATCGCCGACAACGGCATTGGCATTCCCGAATCTCTTGATTTTGATGCGCTGACAAGCCTGGGGGTTCAACTGATCCACATTTTGTCCGAGCAACTGCACGCCGACCTGGAGATTCAACGGCGTAACCCCACCCGTTTCACCTTGCGGTTTTCGTCAGATGAACAAGGCACCGTGTGATGCGCACTGAATCCGGACCATCTTCGCAGCGCATCCTGATTGTGGAGGACGAGCGACTGGTTGCGCTGAATCTGCAACAGCGCCTGAGCAAGCTCGGTTATGAAGTCGTCGGGCGCGCCGCCTGCGGCAAGCAGGCCATCGCCAAAGCGGTCGCAACGCACCCGGACCTGGTGCTGATGGATATTCATATTGAAGGGGATATCGACGGCATCCAAACTGCGGAGCTGCTTTACGCCCAATGCCACCTGCGCGTGGTATATCTGACCGCATATTCCGAAGATGCTTCCCTGGAGCGCGCCAAAGCCACCAAACCATACGGATACGTGCTCAAGCCGTTCTGCGAGCGCGACCTGCACGCCACGCTGCAAATGGCATTGGAACGCCGACAAACAGACATGGCGCTATCCGAGTCCGAACAACGCGGACGGCTGGCATTGGAAACCGCGGCCATGGGCAGTTGGGAATTTCTGCCGGCGCGCGGGACGCTTCGCGCCTTTGGGCGCGCCACCGAACTGCTCGGAGGCCAAGGCCGCTCACAAGCCATTGCGCTGGAGGCCGCGCTGGCCAGCGTCCATGAAGATGACCGCGAGGCAGTGCGTGCCTTTCTTGCGTCCGCCCGCTCCCAGGATCATCCGCGATCCATCGAGTTCCGACAGCCGACAGCCGACTTGCCGGTGCGTTGGGTCAAGATCGTGATGCGCGCGTTCGAAGATGAAAGCGACGCCGAACCGCGGCTGATCGGTGTCGCGCAGGATGTCACGGAGCGACACCTGGTCGAATCGCGCTTGCGTCAAGCCGCCACGGTGTTCGACGAAACCCAGGAGGGGCTGTTCATACTGGATGGCCAAAGGCGGCTGATCAGTGTAAACCCGGCATTTACGGCGATGACGGGGATCGATCATTCCACCGGGGCGGGTTCTCAGCTCCCGTTTCTGAGCAGGAAAATGCTGCCCGAAGCGACCTACACAGCGATCTGGGAAGCGATCCAGGCGCAAGGCCATTGGGACGGTGAGGTCCGCGCCAGCCGAGCCAGCGGGGCGCTGTTTGCCGCGCGCCTGAGCCTGAGCCGGGTTCAGGCCGTGCCACAGGATGATGCGCAACTGGTTGGCATTGTCTCTGACTTCACCGAATTGCGACGCGCGCAGGAATCACTGCATCGCATGGCGCACCACGATCCATTGACCGACCTGCCCAACCGCCTGCTGATGCAGGACCGCCTGCAGCAGGCCTTGCACCGGGTGGATCGACGCGGCGGACGCGTTGCCGTCCTGTTTGTCGACCTTGATCACTTCAAATGGATCAACGACAGCCACGGCCATGCTTTCGGCGACCTGGTGCTGCGCGAAGCGGCAAGCCGGCTACAGGACAACCTGCGTGGCGATGACACCGCCGCGCGCCTGGGTGGCGACGAGTTCGTGGTGTTGATGGAAGGCTTTGATGAGAATCACAGCGTCATCACGGTCGCCGAGAAAATCCAGGGCATCCTGACATCGCCGTTTGATATCGCGGGACAAACCGTTGAGCTCAGCGCGAGCATCGGCATCGCCATTTTCCCGGAAGATGGTCAGAACGTGGACCAGTTGCTGCAATGCGCGGACACCGCCATGTACGCGGCCAAGAACAATGGTCGCAACAGATACGCCTTCTACGACCCGCAGATGAGCCAGCGCGCCGCACGTCACATGGCGCAAGACCAGCGCATCCGCCAGGCGCTGGAAAACGGGGAACTTCGGCTGCATTATCAACCGCAGATTGATATTCGCACCGGCCAGTGGGTTGCCGCCGAGGCGCTGTTGCGGTGGCAGCATCCGCAACGCGGGTTGCTCGACGCCGGCGCCGTGATTCCGCAAGCCGAGCAAAGCGGCTTGATTGTGGACATTGGACGTTGGGTGCTGCGGCAGGCCTGTGCGCAATTAAGACGCTGGGAGCAAGCCGGCCTTGGCGCCCTCAGAATCGCGGTGAACGTCTCGCCACGACAGATCCTGAGCGGCACCTTGTCACTGGACGTCTCGTCCGCACTGGGCGCATTCGGCGTCGATCCGGCCCGGCTTGAGCTGGAGATCACCGAAAGCGCGCTGCAAACCGAGTCGCTGGCGGTGGCCACCCTGCAACAGATCCGCCAGCTCGGCGCGCGCATCGCCATTGATGACTTCGGCACCGGTTACTCCTGCCTGGCCTCGCTCAAGCATTTACCGCTGGATCAATTGAAGATCGACCGCAGCTTCGTGCAGGAATTGCCGGGTGACAAACACAGTGTGGCGCTGGCGCAGGCCATTCTCGCCATTTCCAACCTGATGGAGCTGGAAGTGGTCGCCGAAGGCGTGGAAACCCAGGCGCAGCTGGCGTTTCTGCGCCAACACGGTTGCCAGATCGCCCAGGGCTGGTTGTTTGGGCGCGCGGTACCAGCACAGGAACTGCCCGGATTGCTTGGAACTGGATGCGGCGTCGCACCCTCAGCGTCGCGGATCGCGGCCATGCACTGAGCAGCGACCCGGCTCATCGCCACCGCCGTTGGTATGCGTTTGGCAGGCGTAGAATTCGCCCAACAGGCCATGCCTTGCTCGGCGGTTGCGCAATCAAGACGGATGCAATAGTGAAACAGGGATTCTTTCAATGGTTACGCGGCTATTGGGCGCGGCCAGCGGTGGGGCAACTCACCCGTACCTTCTTGACCGGACTGATTGCCGTGTTGCCCATCACCGTCACCCTTGCGCTGGTGCTGTGGCTGATCGGCGCAGCCGAAACCTTTCTGGGCGGCTTCATCCAGGTGATTCTTCCCAACGGGGCGTACCGTCCCGGCATGGGCCTGCTGGTTTCGCTGCTGCTCATTTTCGGAGTGGGCCTGATGATGCAGGCCGTGTTCTTCCGCCAACTGGTGCAATGGCTGGAGGAGCAGCTTGAACGCGTTCCGATGATCAAGACGGTCTACAGCGCGGTACGCGATCTCACCGGCTTTCTGTCCAAGCAGAGCGACCAGCGCAAGATGGATCAGGTGGTTCTGGTTCAGCTACCGAACCTGCCGATTCGCATGCTGGGATTCGTGACCCTGGATGACCTGTCCGTCTTGAACGTGGATTCCGCCGAGCAATGCGTCGCGGTCTATCTGCCGATGAGTTATCAGATCGGCGGCTATACCGTGATGTTGCCGCGAAAATATCTAAGCCCGGTGAACATGAAAATGGAAGATGCCATGCGCTTTCTGATTACGGCCGGTCTTTCGCGGATGGATGAGGAAAACCAGAACAAGTGAGCGCCACCGTCGGCTTGAACCCGGCCTATAAGCTCGGACTGCTCGCCAGCCTTTATTTGGCCCAAGGAATCCCCTTCGGGTTTTTCACCCAGGCCTTGCCGGTATTGATGCGCGAATCCGGGCATTCGCTGAAGGCCATCGGGGCCACCGGCCTGTTGTTTCTGCCGTGGGCGCTGAAATTCATGATTGCCCCAGCGGTGGACCGCAGCGCTTCTCGCAAGGCCTGGATTCTGAGCATGCAGATCAGCACCACCGTCGGCGCGCTGCTGCTGATGCTGGTGGACCTGAATCGCGGCATGATGTGGGTCTTCGCCGCATTGCTGTTGTTCAACCTGTTTGCCGCCACCCAGGACGTAGCCACCGACGGCCTTGCGGTGCGCCTGCTCAGCGCGCGCGAACGCGGCCTGGGCAATGGCGTGCAGGTGGGCGCATACCGCATCGGCATGGTGCTGGGGGGTGGTTTTCTGCTGTGGCTGTTCGCCAACAGCGGATGGGCGGTGATGTTTGCCGCCATGGCGGCGCTACTGCTGCTGAGTTGCATTCCAGTTTGGTCCTTGCCGGCGACGCACGCCGCAAACCGGCCCGAGCCATCGCCGCGACACGTTGGCTGGACCGAGCGCATCCGCAGCCCGGGATTGCTGATGTTCGTTGGCCTGGCGTGCTGCTACAAGTTCGGCGACGCCATGGCGGCGGCGCTGATCGCACCGTTCATGGTGGACGCTGGATGGGGCACCGAACAGATTGCACTGATCAAGGGCAGCGTCGGTTCGGTCATGGGCCTGGCCGGTGCCGCCCTGGGCGGCTGGATGGCGTTTTCACTCGGGCGTCGACCAGCGATTCTGCTGTGCGGATTGCTGCAAGCCACCAGCTTGCTCGGGTATCTGTTGTGCACGCAATTTCCCGAGTCGTTCTGGCTGCTGGCAACGGCCACGACCGCCGAGCATTTGCTGGGCGGCACGGCCACGGTGGCGCTGTTCACCCTGATGATGGACGCCTCGGCCACCGATCACGCCAGCACCGATTACAGCCTGATGGCCTGCGGCGTGGTGGTTGCCGGCGGGGTGGCGGCCTTTGCGGCCGGAACCATCGGCGACTGGGCCGGATTCGGCGCCGCATTTTCCTGCGCCGCCCTGCTGTCATTCGGCGGGTGCATCGCCATGGTGCTGGCCATCGATCAGGGCCGCGGTCCGGCGCGATTGTCCGCCGTTTGGCCGCCGCGCCCTTGAGGGTCGACCGCGCGGCCCAAGAAGCGCACGACCAACAATTGTTAGTGTGACGTCCAAGCCAGATTCGGGGACGCGATCATGACCAACACGGTTCTGCGCGCATGGGACGCGCTATCGCAGCTGCCGTTGGGCGCTCGCGTTTTCTCACGGGCCGCATGTCTGCGCGTGCCCTATTTCTCCAGTATCCGCCCACACATCACCACGCTGGCGCCTGGGCATTGCCAGGTGCGGATGAAAAAGCGACGCCGGGTCACCAATCATCTCGGCACGGTGCACGCCATCGCCATGTGCAATCTGGCGGAGGTGGCGGCTGGGTTGACGGCCCAAGTCACCGCACCCAGCAGCCACCGCTGGATTCCCAGGGGCATGGCAGTCGAATACCTGAAAAAGGCGGAAACCGACCTGCGAGCCCGCTGCCAATCCGGGCCGCTGCCAGCGTTGGCTGAGCACGCCTTGGATTGGCCATTGCAGGTGCAGGTGTTCGACACCGCCGGGCAAATGGTGTTTCGCGCGGTCATTACCCTGTGGGTTTCACCAAAAGGAAACGGACACGAACTACCTCGCACATCTGTGGCTGGCTGATCGCAGCGCCACCTCGCTCGCCGGCGCGATCCTGGGTGATTGGGTGCGCGGGCGGGACTTGCGCGCCTATTCGCCCGAGGTCGCGCTGGGCATCCGCCTGCACCGACAAGTGGATGCGGCGACTGATCGGCACCGCGTCACCCAAGCGCTGCGGTCGCACTTTGCCGATGGTGATCGGCGTTATGCCGGCATCGTGCTGGACCTGGCGGCAGACTACGCCCTGATCGCCGATTGGGCGCACTTCAGCCAGGAAAGCCTGCCGGCGTTTACCGCGCGTTGTGGCCTGGCCATCGGCAACGCCAAAGCAGCGTTCGAAACCGCAGCAAGAGCGGGCGTCGAGGCGGCGGCGTTCGATGCATTGTTGCAATCCTTCGGCCAAAGCAGCGGCGTTGATCGGGCCGTTCAGCGCATCGCCCAGCGCAGCCGTCACCCACAGCGTTTGATCGAGGCCGCAAAACCGTGGCCACAAATGGCCCAGGCCATCCGAGCCGACTTACCTGAACTGATGGACGATTTGTTGCACCTGATGCTCAAAGCGGTGGCCGAGCTGACGCAGTGACCGCAGCACGGCTGGTTTTGCAGCGCTGGCCCGGCTATGAATAATTCATGCGGGCTAGGCGTTGGCCTGCGCCAGCAACGCCTTGATCTTCTGATCTTTCTCCGACCACAGTCGGCCAACCCAGCGGTGGAATTGGGCACGAAACGCAGGGTCGCGGTCATACTGCCCCTCGAACAGCTCGGCCGGAATGGTGACTTGCTTGACGTCCACGATCACCTTGCGGACACGTCCGGCCAGAAAATCCCACTGCCCCTTGGCGCCTTGCGGATAAACGATGGTGATGTCCAGCAGGCAGTTCAAGCGCTCGCCCATCGCCGCCATGGCGAATGCGAAACCACCTGATTTGGGTTTCAGCAAATGCGCATAGGGTGAGCTTTGACGGGCGTGCTTTTCGGCGGTGAATCGCGTGCCTTCCAGAAAATTGAGAATCATCACCGGCTGATTCTTGAAGCGGTCGCAAGCGCGTTTCGTGGTTTCCAGATCCTTGCCGGCCAACTCCGGCCGCTTGGCGATCTGATCGCGCGTGTAGCGTTTCATGAACGGATAATCCAGCCCCCACCAGGCCAGCCCCAGCAACGGCACCCAGATCAGCTCCTGCTTCAGAAAAAACTTGAAAAAAGGCGCCTGGCTGCCAAAAGTGCGCATCAGCACCACAATGTCGGTCCAGGTTTGATGGTTGCAGCACACCAGATACTGACCATCCTTGCGCAAGTCGGCGTCGATGCGGATGTCCCACTCCACGCCCAGCAGGGTATTGGCCGCCCAGGCATTGATCACCGCCCAGCGCTGAGCGTTCCAGGCCACCGCCCTGGAAAGAAATTGGCGCGGCGCCGACGCCGATGGCGTCAACAGCTTCAGCAGAATCAAAGTGTAAACCGGCACCACCCAAAACAGGGTATTGAGAAGCAGCATCAACAGCATGATCGTGCCCAGAACGGGCGCGGGCAGGAATTGCAACATGATCGCGAGATTGAACTTATCGTTGTGGGCGCATCTTACGCCAGGCCCGAGGGCCGCCTACCGCGCGCTGGCGGCCCTGAGCGTTCCCGACTGGTCGTATAGCTCGGCGCCGGCGTATTGCCGCGGCGGCAAACTGACGATGGCACAGGGGTTGGTCGGATCCGATCCGGACCAACGGCCGGGTGCAGGATCAAAGAAGGTGGCGTTGAGCTGTACCACGTCGTTCTTCAACTGCGCCTGCCGGCTGACAGCCACACCGTAACCCCCGGTTTGCTTGTGTCCCAGCAAAATCACGGCGTAAGGCGCATCCAGCAAATCCTGATTCTTGCCCCGCTTGATGGTGATGCCGCGCTCGGCCGCCCAGCGCTGCGTCGTGGCCAGGTTGGGCAAAATCATGATCGCGGCCTGACTGACCACATCCCGACACTGCCCCCCGCGTGCCACCTCGGCCACTTCCAGCATGGATTTGTCCGCAAACCAGTGCGTGGGACCGGGCACCGAAACGGCCGGCACCCCGGAGCAGCCCGAAAGGCCAAGCAACAGCATCAGGGCTGACAGGTGAATCAGACAACGTGACATGAGCGGTTCGACACCCCGTGAAAACCAGAACTGCCAATAGTTTGCCCGATTGTGCTGCGGCGACGTGATCCGGGCGCGCAGGGCCCGGTTCGAATGGCATGCGCACCAGTCTCAAGCGGCCGGCGGGCGGTGCGGGGGGCGGCGATTCAGGCGCGGAAAATGGCTTGCGCCATTCGATCAGCCACCGCAGCCGTGGTGTGACCCTGTGATGCCGACCGCTGGAATATCTGCGTCAGCGACTCGGGAATGCGCCGCAGGTGCTGGTCCACCGTCGCCCAACGGTAGGCCGGACCCTCGTAGGAAATATTGATGATGCCGCCGGCGTTGATCACGTAATCCGGTGCATACGCGATGTTTTTTTGCTGCAGCAATTCAGCGCAATCGGGTGTCGCCAACTGGTTGTTGGCCGCGCCGGCAACCACCGAAGCCTTCAACGCCGAGATGCGTTGCGGGTTCAGCACCCCGCCCAGGGCACAGGGCGAAAAAACATCAACGTCCTGGCTGAAAATCTCCTCCGGGTCGACCGCAACGGCGCCGAATCGCTCGGCGCAATATTCCAGGGCCGGCGCGAATGCATCGCAAACCCACAGCCGAGCCCCGGCTTCGTGCAAGTGCGCGGCGAGCACCGCCCCCACCTTGCCAAGGCCCTGGATGGCAACACGCGAGCCGTCAAGGTCGTCACGACCCAGACGCTGCCGCACCGCCTCACGCATCCCCAGAAACACCCCCCAGGCGGTGGCGGCCGAAGTGTCCCGATAATCGGGGTCGGCTTGCGATGACGCGGATGAAACGCCCCGGATATGCGCGGTTTGCGTCGCCACCTGTTGCATGTCCTGCGCATTCGTGCCGGAGTCCTCGGCAATGATGTAACGCCCGCCCAGGGTGTCCACGAAGCGCCCCATCGCCCGCATCATTTGCGGCGTCTTTTGCGTGTGCGGGTCAGCGATGATCACGCTTTTGCCGCCGCCCTGCGCCAACCCCGCCATCGCCGCCTTGTAGGTCATCCCCTTGGCCAGACGCAACACATCGCCCAAGGCGCTTGACAAGCTGTCATAGGGATACACCCGGCATCCGCCGAGCGAAGGCCCAAGCCTTGTGTTGTGAACCGCCACCACAGCCCGCAAACCGCTGTCATCGTCACGGTGAAAGGCAAGCTGCTCGTGGCCATCGAATGCGGGATGGATAATGCAAGAACTCATGATTGCCAAAGCTTATCGCGCCCATTGCACAACCACCATCTGCCCGCCGGAGACGCTGCAGGCCTCAAGCGTCCCAGGCGGCGCGCAATACCGGCTCACGGCAGTGGGTTCGCGCCTTCCTTCTGGTCGCTTGCATGCGGTCCGTCAAACCCTCGATGGAAGAGGCACTGATCTACCGCGACAGCCTACCCAGCCAATGGCGCCCGGCGCTCATGCCATACCAACATTAAGGGGATAATATCGGCCCCACGATTTGAATAGAGCCAGAGATGAACGATCAGGACATTGTGATTGCCGCCGTAGCCCGCACGCCGATGGGTGCAATGCAGGGGGTATTCTCACCGCTGAGCGCAGGCGAGCTGGGCGCCGCCGCGATCAAGGCGGCGGTGGAACGTGCGCAATTGAAACCCGATGATGTACAGGAAGTCATCATGGGGAACTGCCTGCCGGCCGGACAAGGACAGGCACCGGCAAGGCAGGCCACGCGTGGCGCCGGTCTGCCCGACTCGGCGGGCGCGACAACCATCAACAAGATGTGCGGTTCAGGCCTGAAAGCGGTGATGTTCGCGCACGATCTGATTCGCGCCGGCAGCAATCAGGTGATGGTCGCCGGCGGCATGGAGTCCATGACCAACGCGCCGTATCTGCTGCCCAAGGCTCGCGGCGGCTATCGCTATGGCCATGCAATGATGTATGACCATATGGCGCAAGATGGCCTGGAAGACGCTTATGAGCGCGGCACGGCGATGGGCGTGTTCGCCGAGCGCTGCGTTGACCGCTACGCCTTTTCTCGCCAGGAACAGGACGCCTATTCGATTGAGTCCCTGCGGCGCGCCAAACTCGCCAACGAAGATGGGAGTTTCGAATTCGAAATTGCGCCGGTCAGTATCGCCGGCAAGCGCGAGACCGTCACCGTCAGTCATGACGAACAACCCGCCAAGGGCCGCCCGGACAAGATTCCGGGTTTGCGACCGGCGTTCAAAAAGGACGGAACCATCACCGCCGCCAACGCCAGCTCGATTTCCGATGGCGCGGCGGCGGTCGTGGTCATGAGCGCGGCTGAGGCACAACGGCGCGGTATCCAGCCAATCGCGCGCATTCTGGGTCATAGCACGCACGCACGTCTGCCGGCCGAATTCACCATCGCCCCGGTTTATGCCATTGCCAGCCTGCTCGAGAAACTGAGCTGGCGCGCGGCCGACGTTGATTTGTGGGAAATCAATGAAGCGTTCGCGGTGGTGACCATGGCGGCAATGAAGGAACACGGCCTGAGCCACGACAAGGTCAATATTCACGGTGGCGCTTGCGCCCTGGGTCACCCCATTGGCGCCAGCGGCGCGCGCATTCTGGCGACCCTGATCGGCGCGCTGCGAAAAACCGGCGGAAAAACCGGCATCGCTTCCTTGTGCATCGGCGGCGGCGAGGCCGTGGCGGTGGGCATCGAAATGCTATGAGCCCCTGCCGGGATTGAAACGAGCCGGCGAACCGCGAGTTCGTCGGCTTTTTTGTTTTCGGCCGTGAATCAGCACCGCCGGTCGATTTGTCGTTGCCCTGACATCAGCCTGATTTATGCTTTGAATCAGGCTTGTCTGAAGAGGCGCACGTGGACATGCGCACGTTCTGGAATGCCGCCGTACTCACCGTGGTTGCGTGGCTTTGTCAGCTGCCGGTTTCCGCTGCCACCGATGAGAGCCTGCGCGCCTATGTGCAACGGCCGGACCCGGCTTATGCGTGGTCTCTGCACCACGAAGAATCCGGTCTGCTGGCACGTTATTATTTTCTGCGTCTGCAATCACAGACTTGGCTGGACGACAGCCGGGTGGATCGCAGCCTTTGGTGGCACGAACTCAGGGGCGCGCAGCCGCGTTCCATCTTCTGCGGCCCCAGCGCCGACCGCTCGACAACCGCGGTACTGATTATCAGCGGCGGCAGCAATCGCGACAAACTGAGCAAGAACCCGGCGGATTTCGCCGGCGCCATCGCACGTAACTTCTGTCGGCCCGTATTCGAACTCAAGCAGGTGCCGAATCAGAAGCTGACCTTCGCGGACGAAACCGAGCCGCGCAAGGAAGACGAGTTGCTCGCCTACTCCGCCATGCGGTTTCTCAAAGGCGACGCTGCCGACTGGCCGGCACACAAGGCCATGGTGAAATCCACCGCGCAGGCCATGACCGCGATTCAGGAATTTTCACGCCAGCGCGATGAAATACCGGATATCGAGGACTTTGTGCTGATCGGCGCGTCCAAGCGTGGCTGGACCGCGTGGCTGACCGGCGCGGTGGATGATCGGGTGCGCGGCATCATTCCGGTGGTGATTGATGTTTTGAATATCGAGGCGCATCTGCAACATCACCTTTCCAGCTATGGGGAATACGCGCCTGCGCTAACGGACTACGCGGCCTACGACATCGCCTGCAGCCTGAAATCAGAACGCGGTGATGCATTGCTGGATATTATTGACCCCTATCGATACCGGACGCAGCTCAGCCTGCCGAAATTCGTATTGAACTCCGCCGGCGATGAGTTTTTTATCAGCGATTCTTCGCGCTTTTATTACGACGATCTACCCGGTAACAAGCGGCTGCGCTACACCTTGAATACCGACCACGGCCAAGGGGCGTTTGCCGATCGTTTCCGCTTATTCCAGCAAGCCGGAAACTGGGTTGACGATATTGTCGCCGGGCGCGAGCCGCCGGATATTCACTGGCGGCCGGATGAAGATGGTGCTTACGTGATTGAAACCTCGGTCAAGCCAGCAAAACTGAAGCTTTGGCGCGCACATAATCCCAAAGCGCGGGATTTCCGGCTGGAAACGCTAGGCCCTGAATGGACCTCCGAAACCATCAAGGCGGATAAAGACGGCGTTTATCGCGTAAAGCTCGAAACGCCGGAAAAAGGCTGGACCGCCTACCTGGCCGAAGCCACCTTCGGCGGCTGGTTTCGAAAAGGCAGCCGCCAGACCTACACCACCCAGGTCAAGGTCTTTCCCGAGGCGCTGCCCTACTCGGGACCAACGTGCGACTCGCGGATCGCCGCAAATAAAGACTGAGAAATGCATTCCTTTCCCACTGGGAAAGGGGCCTTAATGCACGGCGTCAAGCTCGACAAGCCGACTGATTTACGTCAGCTTGCCGTGGCAGTTCTTGTATTTCTGACCTGAACCGCAGGGACAGGGATCGTTACGCCCCACTTTTTTGCCTTCACGGACAAAGGTTTCCGGCTTGGCAGCCGGTGGCGGCGCCTGACGCGGGTGTAACTTTCTTCCACCCGTAACGCTGTCCTCGGCGGGCTGTGCCGCGTCGGGCGCTTCGGCGGATTGCGGATTGGCCAGCGGGCCGGCAGCATCGGCGTGCTGGAACTCCAAGGGCGCTTTTTCCCGGTTGCGACGCTGTTCTTCAATCGCCGCCACTTCTTCCTCGGTCCGCACTTCGACGCGTGCCAGCATGGCGGTGACCTCGTGCTTGAAGCGCGCCAGCATGTCGTTGAACATGGTGAAAGCTTCACGCTTGTATTCCTGCTTGGGGTCTTTTTGCGCATAACCCCGCAGATGGATGCCCTGCCGCAGATAATCAACGGCGGCCAAGTGTTCACGCCAGAAATTATCCAGAACCTGCAGGCTGATGGCTTTCTCAAAATGCTCCAGGACGGACGCGCCAACTTTTTCACGCTTGTCGGTATAGGCTTGCGCAAGCTGGTCGCAAATACGTTGCCGCAGACCCTTTTCATCCAGGCCGTCTTCTTGGTCGAGCCAGGTCTTGATGGGCAACTCAAGATGAAAATCCTTGCGCAAGGCTTCGGTCAGGCCCTCCACGTCCCACAGGTCCTCGACCGATTGCGGCGGAATATGCGCGTCGATCACGGCATTGATGACGTCCCCGCGGATGTCTTCAATAATCGGCGTCACACGCTCGGCCGACATCAATTCATCGCGCAGCTCGTAAATCGCCTTGCGCTGATCGTTGGCGACATTATCGTAATCGAGCAGGTTCTTTCGAATATCAAAGTTATGTTGTTCGACTTTCTTCTGCGCGGTTTCAATCGCGCGTGTCACCCAGCGATGTTCGATCGCCTCGCCTTTGTCCATCCCCAAGCCTTGCAGCATGCCGCGCATGCGCGGCGGCGTGAAGATACGCATCAGGGTATCGTCCAGCGACAGATAGAACCGCGTGGCGCCCGGGTCGCCCTGCCGGCCGGAACGGCCACGTAGCTGATTGTCGATGCGTCGCGACTCGTGGCGCTCGGACCCGATGACCAGCAATCCGCCTGATTTCAATACTTGCTGATGCCGCTGTTCCCAGTCCTTGCGGGCTGATTCTGCGGCCGACGCATCATCGGCTTCCAGCTTTGCCAGCTCGGCGTCCAGCGAACCCCCGAGCACAATATCGGTGCCACGACCGGCCATGTTGGTGGCGATGGTGACGCTGCCGGGACGACCGGCTTGCGCAACGATGTCGGCTTCGCGTTCGTGCTGTTTGGCGTTCAGCACCTCGTGCTTGATGTTGGCTTTGTTCAGCAGATCCGATAACACTTCGGAGGTTTCGATACTGGCGGTGCCAACCAGCACCGGCTGTTGTTTTTCGTTGGCTTCCTTGATGTCAGCAATCACCGCGTCGAATTTCTCCGGCGCGGTCATGAACACCTGATCACCGCGGTCGTCGCGGACCATTGGCTTGTTGGTGGGAATCACCACCACTTCCAGGTTGTAGATATTCTGGAACTCAAAGGCCTCGGTATCCGCGGTGCCGGTCATGCCCGACAGCTTGTCGTAGAGGCGGAAATAGTTCTGGAAGGTGATGGACGCCAGGGTCTGGTTTTCCTGCTGGATCTTGACGCCTTCCTTGGCTTCAATGGCCTGGTGCAGGCCGTCGCTCCAGCGTCGCCCGGGCATCATGCGCCCGGTGAATTCGTCCACGATCACGATCTGACCGTCGCGCACAATGTATTCAACGTTGTTGCGGTACAGATGATGCGCCCGCAGCAAGGCATTGAGATGGTGCACCAAGATGATGTTGGAAGGATCATAGAGGCTGTCGTCCTCGCCCAATAATCCGGCCTCCTGCATCAGCTGTTCGGCCTTTTCGTGGCCCGCCTCTGACAGGTGAACCTGGCGTCCTTTTTCTTCGGCCAGAAAATCGCCTTCGGCTTCGGCGTCCGCCTGCGGCTGCATCTTGGGGATCAGCGCATTGATCTTGAGGTAAAGCGCCGGATCATCATCGGTCGGCCCGCTGATGATCAACGGCGTGCGCGCCTCGTCGATCAGAATCGAGTCGACTTCATCGACCACGGCGTAGTGCTGACCGCGCTGGACCTTGTCGGCGATGGAGAAGGCCATGTTGTCGCGCAGGTAGTCAAAACCCAGCTCGTTGTTGGTGGCGTAGGTGATATCGCAGTTGTAGGCCTCGCGCTTTTCCGCCTGCGACTGCCCCGAGGCGATGACACCAACGGTCAGCCCAAGAAAACGGAAGATGCGGCCCATCCACTCCGAGTCGCGCCGCGCCAGATAGTCGTTGACGGTGACGATGTGGACACCCTTGCCTTCCAGCGCGTTCAGGTAAGCCGGCAGGGTCGCGACCAGGGTCTTGCCTTCGCCGGTGCGCATCTCCGCGATTTTGCCTTCATGCAGGACTGCGCCGCCGACCAGCTGCACGTCGAAATGACGCATGTTCAACATGCGCTTGCCGGCTTCGCGCACCACGGCGAAGGCTTCGGCCTGAATCTGGTCCAGCTTCGCGCCTTCGCTCAGGCGCTTGCGGAACACCTCGGTCTGCGAAGCCAGCTCGGCATCGCTCATGGCGGCGTAGCGTTCTTCCAAACCGCCAACGGAATGGGCCAATCCGTGCAGGCGTCCGACGATGCGATTGTTCCGGCTCCCAAAAATACGAGCCAGCCAGTGATTCAGCATGAGATTATTTTGATCGGGAAAGGGGCGCAACGCCGACCGCGCGGCGAGCAACAGCGAAGGCGCGCATTATGCCCTTGATGGGCGCTTTCCGGCCTGATTCAAGCGCCAATCGAGGCTCGTTTGGCGGATATGCGGTCGCTGGTGGCTTATTGCGAGGCGCGGATGTACTGCGCGGGGTTGACCTTCTTGCCGTTGAGCAAGACCTCAAAGTGCACATGCGGCCCGGTGGATCGTCCGCTGCTGCCCATGAGGCTGATGCGTTGGCCCTTGACCACCCGTTCACCCGCCTCGACCAAGACCTTGCGGTTGTGACCATAGCGCGTGATGTAGCCGTTACCGTGGTTGATTTCCACCAGGCGACCGTAACCGCCACGCGTACCGGCGTGCGTCACCACGCCGCCGGCGACGGCGTAAATTCCAGAACCCGCGCGACCGGCAAAGTCCACGCCGTGGTGCATGGTGCGGCGACCGGTGAACGGATCACGTCGCATGCCGAAAGCCGAGGACATGTAGCCGTTGGCGACCGGCCAGCCCGAAGGTTTGATCTCGCGCTGCAGGCGGTTGGCCAGCAACAGGTCTTCCAGCACGCGCATCTGTCGTTCGCGTGCGGCGAGCTGATCATTGAGCTGGTCCAGTGCCTGGATCACCGGATCCAGCCCCTGACCATTGTCGCCCGTGTCGTCCGGCCCACCCAGCGGCGGTGGCTGATCGAAATTGAACTCGGCCGCATCCAGCCCGGCCATTTCCGTCATGCGGCTACCGGCGGCATCCAGACGGACCACATGGGCCTGTAACAGGGAAATGCGCCGCGCCAGCGCCTGGGTATTCTCATTGGCTTCGCGCCGCGCCTGCAACAGCGCCTGGCGTTGAAGCTGGTTTTCCTGCGCCCAGGTTTCCAGCACCGAGGGCGGAACCACCACGCTGCCGCCGCGCGCCCACCATCCGGCGCTGAATGCGCCCACCAACAAGGCACCGAACAACACCGTCGGCAGTGCGATCAACAGCCAGCGCCACAGGCCCGATGGCATGCGCCAGGTGCGTTGATGGCGGCGACTGACTAGGATGATGTCCATATCAATCGTTTTCCACCATCAAGAATTGTGCCATCCGAACCTGCCCCGCTGCTCAATCAACTCAGCCGCCACGGCGACGGACTTGCAACAATCATCGGCCGGGCGGAGAAGATCGCCGATCTGAATCGGCAGATGCAGCAGTGGAGTGATACGCCCTGGGCGGCGTCGGTTCGCGTCGTCAACATCCGAGATGACACCATCGTGTTGTTTGCCGACAACGCTTCGGCGGTGGTGCCGCTGCGCTACCGCAAGAATGAACTATTGGCTATTTTTCGCCAACGCTTGGGGCTTTGTGTCAACAAGCTCGACATCAAAGTAAGACCAGCGCTGCGCGCGCAAGTCTAAGCGGCCATGCCGAGCCGGCGCAAGCCAGCGGCGATCAGGCGGCCTTGGCGGTGCCGCGAACGAAGCTGACGGGCGGACGTGCCTGGGCGTCGGCGAACTGGACTTCCTCCCAGCTATTCTGATCCGCCAGCAAGGCCCGTAACAGCTTGTTGTTCAAGGCGTGTCCGGACTTGTGCGCGGTATAGGCGCCAATCAGACTGTGGCCCACCAGATACAGATCCCCCACCGCGTCCAGAATCTTGTGACGCACCAGCTCATCGTCATAACGCAGGCCATCGCGATTCACCACGCGGAATTCGTCCAGCGCCACCACGTTGTCGAGACTGGCGCCAAGGCCCAGATTGTGACGCCGCAGCTGATCCAGCTCGCCGATGAAGCCGAAGGTGCGCGCACGCGCCACTTCCTGCACGTAACTGGCTGAAGAGAACTCCACCACCTTGCTTTGGCGGCCGTCCTTGAGCACCGGATGGGCGAACTCGATGCCGAAACTGAGGCGAAAGCCGTCATAGGGCTCCAGTCGCGCCAGCTTGTCACCGTCCTGCACCTGCACCGGATGCTTGATGCGGATGAACCGCTTCAAGGCGTCCTGCTCGCTGATGCCGGCGGACTGAATCAGATAAACGAAGGGCGAGGCGCTGCCGTCCATGATCGGCACCTCGGCCGCGGACAGCTCGACCACGCAGTTGTCGACGCCCAGGCCGGCCAGGGCCGACATCAGGTGCTCGACCGTGCCGACTTTCACATCATCCTGCACCAGCGAGCTGGAGAGCATGGTTTCCTGCACCAGTTCCGCCTTGGCCGGCACTTCCACCGCCGGGGACAAATCCACCCGGCGAAACAGAACGCCGGTGTCCGGACCCGCCGGCAGCAGAGACATGTAGACACGCTGTCCCGAATGCAAACCAATCCCGGCCACGCGAACGGCTTGCTTGAGCGTGCGCTGTCTCACCATGTGCCCCGAATCCTTGTCTTCATGGGGCGCAAGCCCCGCGCGGTAAAAGATTCGAGATTGTAGCACCACAATGGTGCGGAAGCGGCTGATTTTTGCGACATAAACGTGATGATCCACGGTCAGGCCTGACATCGACCTGAACGTGGATCAGCACCCCCAAACACCCGGTCGCAGCCGCAGGCTTCGCCTAGTCGGCCTGCTGACGCAGAAATGTTGGAATGTTGAGCATGTCCTGATCCAGGTCATCCAGCCAATTGGCACCACCACCGCCAGCGGCGGCGACCTTGCGCTGCTCACGCTCCACACGCCGCGTCGGCGGGGTTTCCAGCTCGCCGGCTTCGCTGGAGGTGGACAGCGTGGGCGTCATCACCTGATCCACACGCGGACCGAATGGCACCACTTTCTGCGGCCCCTGCGCGTTGGTGGCGCCGGCAACCGCCTGGGTCTTGGACGCCAGGCCCGTGGCCACCACGGTGACGCGCAGGTCCTCGCCCATCGCTTCATTGATGGAGATGCCGAATTTCATGTCCACGTCTTCATTGCCGACTTCGGTGACGCGGTCCATCACCTGCTTGAGTTCTTTCTGGCGCAAGGAGCCATTGTGCGCCAGCGTCACCAGGATGCCGCGCGCACCGTGCAGTTCCAGGTCGTCCAACAGCGGGCAGGACAGTGCGCCTTCCACTGCTTCCAGCGCGCGTTTTTCGCCGTTGCTGGTGCCGATGCCCATCATCGCCATGCCGCGGTTGGACATGACGGTGCGAACGTCCGCAAAGTCAACGCTGATCTCACCGGGGTTGGTGATGATGCCGGAAATACCCTCCACCGCATTCTTCAGCACTTCGTCGGCGCGGCGGTGACATTCCATCACCGGCATGTCTTCGGGCAATACCAGCTGCAGCTTTTCGTTGGGGATCACAATCAGCGAGTCCACGTATTGCCGCAGCTCCTCGATGCCGCGATCCGCCACCTGAAAACGCTTGGCCGGTTCGAAACCATAAGGCTTGGTGACCACCGCCACGGTCAGAATGCCCTGTTCCTTGGCGATCTCGGCAATGACCGGTGCCGCACCGGTGCCGGTGCCGCCGCCCATGCCGGCGGTGATGAACAGCAGGTCGGTGCCCTCGATCAGCTCGCGCACCATGTCCTTGCTTTCTTCGGCGGATTCGCGACCGCGCGCCGGATCAGAGCCTGCGCCCAGACCCCGCGCCAGACGCGGACCCAATTGCAGGATATTGGTGGTCTTGCAGCGCTCAAGATGCTTGCGGTCGGTATTGGCGGCGATCAGTTCCACGCCTTCGATTTCGGCGGCGACCATCTCGTTGATCGAGTTACAGCCACCACCGCCCACGCCGATGACGCGAATGACCGCGTCCATGGGGTGTCCGTCAACAATTTCATACAGTTCGCTGGTGCGCGTATTCATACCTTTCTCCACAGTGTCCATGTAGATCCCTTGCCCCGAGTTCCGCCCGAAAAATGTGATATGAAATCAACTTTCACATCAAAGTTTGATTGTTTTGAAGTGTACGCATTTGTAGCTAAAAAACAACAGTCATCACAAGTTATTTTGAAAATTCCTGTCCGCATCGATTCCGTTTACAGATTGCCCTTGAACCAGCTGTTGAGCCGTCCCCACCAGTAACTGGCACGATCACCAATCGGCTCGGACGTTTTCGGCTGCATTTGCTGGGCATAGGTCAACAAACCGGCGGCGGTGGCAAAGGCCGGGCTCTTGTCGATATCGCGCGCTCCCGCAATTGCCTGCGGCAGGCCCACGCGCACCGGCAGCTCGAAAACTTCCTCGGCCAGCTCCACCACGCCCGGGATCAGCGCCGCGCCGCCGGTCAGCACCAGGCCGCCGGCGATGCCGTCATACCAATCCGAACGGTGCAATTCCTTGCGGATGAAACGGAACAGCTCGTGGTAACGCGGCTGAATCACCTCGGCCAGCGTCAGACGCGACAAGTGCCGCGGTGGTGATTCCCCCACGCTGGGCACTTCGATGTCCTGGCCCTGGTGCTGCACCAGCTGCGGCAGGGCGCAGCCATACTTCAACTTGATTTCTTCGGCCGATTGGATCGGCGTGCGAAAGGCCACGCTGATGTCGTTGGTAACCTGATCCCCGGCGATGGGGAGAACTGCGGTGTGACGAATCGCACCGCCCTTGAATACGGCGATGTCGCTGGTGCCACCACCGATGTCGATCATGCAGATGCCCAGATCGCGCTCGTCCGGCGCCAGTACCGCATAGCTGGACGCCAGGTTCTGAAGACACAGCCGGTCCACATGCAGGCCGCAACCTTCCACGCATTTTTGCAAGTTCTGTGCCGCGCTGACCGAGCCGGTGACGATGTGGACCTTGGCTTCCAGACGCACACCGAACATGCCCACCGGCTCCTGGATGCCTTCCTGACCGTCCACCACGAATTCCTGCGGCACCACATGGATCACGCGTTGATCCGCCGGGATCGCCATCGCGCGACCGGCCTCCACCACGTTTTCGACGTCGCGCTCGGAGACCTCACGCGATTTCACCGGCACCACGCCCACCGAATTGTGACTCTTGATGTGACTGCCCGACAGCCCCACCACCGCCGATCCGGCGCGGCAGCCGGCCATCAATTCGGCTTCTTCGACCGCGCGACGAATGGATTGCATGGTGGCTTCGATGTTCACCACCACGCCGCGCTTGATGCCGCGCGACACCTGCACGCCAACGCCCACCACGTCCAGGCCGCCGCCGGCCTGTGGCTCGCCGATGGCGCATACAATTTTGGAGGTGCCGATGTCCAGACCCACCAGCAGGTTGCGACTGTCCCGTTTGCTCATCACTGGCTCAGCTCCTCGGCCGCCTGATCTTTCCAGCCCACCGAAAACCCATTGGTGTAGCGCAGGTCCACGTAAGCGACTTCGCGCCAGCGCGTGCTCAAGGCCCGCGAGGCGGAGCCGGTCAGCACCGCCACGTGTTCATCCGGGGCGCCCTGGCCCAGCCGCAGCTCGACACCGGCATAGGTTTGCGCCGTCCACTCACCGCGTGCGTCCAATGACAATCCGCTGAGCGCCAATGGCGTCGCCGCCAGGGCCGTCGACAGCCGCTGATAAGCGTCTGCCACTTCCGCCTCCTGACCGGGGTGGCCGGAAAGCGCGGGCAAATCCTGCGGAATGGTTTCCCGCGCGGGGGCGAAAATCTGCCCTTGCAGGTCGAGCAGTTCTTCCCCATTCCAGCGTGCGCTGGCCTCACGCTCCCAAATGCGCACCGAGATCACGCCCGGCCAGACCCGCGAAATCCGCGAATTCTGCACCCAGGGAAGCGCGTCCACCGCCGCTTTCATCGCGGCCAGGTCGGCGTCGAAAAAGCTGGATTGCAACTGCGGCTGCAAGGCCGCATAAACCGCTTCCGGCACCACGTTGGCCAGCTTGCCGTGCAGCTCCAGGCGGTTGAGCAGCGGATCACGCGGCCACATCAGCGCCAGCAGCAGCAGACCGAACAACACGCCCAACGCCGGCAGCAACGGCGGCGAAGGGATGGCCACGGTTCGACGCGCGGCCCGCGGGACATTGGCCAGAACAATATCTGGATTCATGATCGTGCATCCTCTGAATCGGTTGCGGACAGAATCCGCAGACAAAGATCTTCAAATGAAATACCAGCGGCCCGGGCCGCCATCGGGACCAGCGAATGTGTGGTCATGCCCGGCACCAGATTGACTTCGATCAGCCAGGGGTTGCCTTGCCGGTCCAGCATGAAATCCACCCGCCCCCAGGTCTGCGCACCGACCGACTCGAAGGCTTTCACGCACCAGTCCTGACATCGCGCCGCCAACTCGGCGTCGAGCGGCGCCGGGCAGTCATAACGTGTCTGCTCCGACAGGTACTTGGCCTTGTAGTCGTAGAAGTCACCGTCGGGCTGGATGCGCACCAGCGGCAGCGCCTGACCGTGCAGCACCGCGCAACTGTATTCGTGACGCTGCGGGCCGGAGTCGATGAAGCGCTCGGCCATCACCGCGCGGGTGGGATGCCCGGCGACATCCGGCGCCGCCGCCTCGTGCCAGGCCGCGTCGAACGCACTGGGCGACGCAAGCTTGCTGATGCCGACACTGGAGCCTTCGGCGGTGGGCTTCAAGATGAACGGAAAGCCCAGCGCTTGCGCCGCCAGCGGCAGGTCGTCGACCTTTCCGACGGCGAAAAAATCCGGCGTTGGCAGTTTGTTGGCGCCCCACAGCTGCTTGGTGCGCAGCTTGTCCATCGCCAGCGCGCAAGCCAACACCCCGCTGCCGGTGCAAGGCACGCCAATCAGATCCAGGATCGCTTGCACGGTGCCGTCTTCACCGCCGGTGCCGTGCAGGACATTGAAGGCGCGGTCAAAACCTTGATCCCCGAGTCGCAACAGGACTTGCGGGGACAAATCCACAAAATGCGCGTCCACCCCCGCTTTCAGCAAGGCCTCGTGCACGGCCTTGCCCGACCACAGCGAAATCTCGCGTTCGGCGGACCAGCCACCGCCCAGTACCGCCACGCGCCCCAACCGCGCCGGGTCCATGCGCGTGGCGCTCATGCCGCTTCTCCCACCATGCGCACTTCCGGAATCAGGTCAGTCTTTGTCTGCGTCTGCACGGCTCGTCGGATGTGTTCGATCAGTTGCTCGACATCGGCCGCGCGTGCGCCTTCGGAGGTGATGATGAAATTGGCGTGCAGCTCGGACACCCGTGCGCCGCCGATGGCAAAGCCCTTGAGGCCGGCAGCGTCGATCAGTCGCGCCGCGAAGTCGCCCGGCGGATTGCGGAAGGTACTGCCAGCGCTGGGTCGCCCCACCGGTTGCGTCGCCTTGCGTCGATCCAGCCACTGGCGGGTCTGTTTGGCGTGCACGCCATCGGCATCGTCCAGCACCCGGAAACGCGCGCCGAGAAATCCCGCCACCTGTGACGGCATACTCAGCTGCCGGTAGCTGTAGGTAAAGGCGCCGGGCTCCAGCCATTGGCTGCGGCCATCGCGCCAGATCACCTCCACCGACTGCACTTGCGGCCAGGTTTCCGCTCCCCAGGCGCCGGCGTTCATCGCCAGCGCGCCGCCGACGGTGCCGGGAATCCCGGCCATGAAGCCCAGGCCGGCGCGCCGGTTTTTCCGCGCGAACTTGGCCAGTCGCGCGCAGTGCACCCCGGCCTCGGCAAAGATTTCCTGTTCGCCGGCCATGGCCAGCCCCTGCAGGGCGCTGTGCAGACAGATGACGCTGCCCGGCCAGCCGCCATCGCGCACCAGCAGATTGCTGCCCAGGCCCAGCCACAACAAGGGCTCGGTGGACGGAATCGTCCGCAGGTAGGCGATCAGGTCATTCCGGTCCGCAGGCTCGAAATAACGCGCCGCCGGCCCACCCACACGCCAACTGGTATGGGCGGACATGGGCTCGTTTTGCAGCAGACGGCCGCGCACCGCCAACCGCGCCGAGTCATCGAGCTGCGCGCAGGCGTTCATGCCTCGGCTCCGAACTGGCGGAACAGCAGCTCGGCGGCGCGACCGACATCACCGGCGCCGATCAGCAACAGCAGATCCCCGTCCTGGGCGATGTCCGGCAGGCTGTCCGGCAAATCCGTCACCCTGGGAATCAACACCGGCTCCACCCGCCCGCGCGCACGAATGCCACGCGCCAGATGCTTGCTGTCGTAGCCGGCGATGGGCGCCTCGCCGGCGGCGTAAACGTCCAGCAGCAGCAGCACGTCCACGCTCGACAAGACTTCACAGAACTCGTCAAACAGATCGCGCGTTCGCGTGAACCGATGCGGCTGAAAGGCCACCATCAAACGGCGCTGCGGGTGGGCGGCGCGCATGGCGGCAAAGGTGGCCGACAGCTCGCGCGGATGATGACCATAATCGTCCACCACCCACAGCCTGGCGTCCGGCAACCGCAGCGCGCCGTGCGATTCGCAGCGGCGGGAAATGCCCTCGAAGCCGGCCAGCGCCTTGCCGATGGCCGCTGGCGCTACCGCCAGTTCGCGGGCGATGGCGATCGCCGCCAGCGCGTTCTGCACATTGTGCAAGCCGGGGAAGTTCAGCCGCACCGGGCAGGATTCGCCGTCGCGCCAGCGCACCGTGAATTGATGTCCTTGCGCCACCGGCCTGACGTCCACGGCGCGTACATCGGCATCCTCAGACAGACCGTAGGTCAGCACTGGCCGCCCCATTCTGGGGATCAAGGCGCGGACTTCGGCATCGTCGATGCACAACACCGCCAGGCCGTAGAACGGCAGGCGCTGAATGAATTCGACGAAGGTATCGCGCAACTTCTGGAAGTCACCGCCGTAGGTTTCCAGGTGGTCGGCGTCGATATTGGTAATCGCCGCCATCATCGGCGCCAGATGCAGAAAAGAGGCGTCGCTTTCGTCCGCCTCGGCCACCAGGTATTGGCTACCGCCCAGACGTGCATGGGTGCCGGCGCTTTTCACCAGCCCGCCGACGATGAAGGTGGGATCGAGTCCGCCTTCGGCCAGCACCGCCGCCACCAGGCTGGTGGTGGAGGTCTTGCCATGGGTGCCGGCGATGGCGATGCCGTAGCGAAACCGCATCAGCTCCGCCAGCATTTCGGCGCGGCCCACCACCGGAATCCTCTGTTCACGGGCGAACGCGACTTCCGGATTGTCTTCCGGCACCGCAGTGGAGGCGACCACCACATCCGCGCCCTGGGTATTGGCCACGTCGTGGCCCACAAAAATCTGTGCGCCGAGTTTTTGCAGGCGCTGCGTCGCCGCGCTTTGGCGAAGATCGCTGCCGGACACTTCATAACCCAGGTTCAGCAACACCTCGGCGATGCCGGCCATGCCGCTGCCACCGATACCGAGCATGTGAATACGGCGCACGCGACGCATCGGTTGACGATTGAGCTCAACGCCGCTCATGCGCAAGCCCCCCTGGCTGCGGCGATGCAATGATCGGCAATGCGATCCACGGTGTCCGGGTCGGCCTGCGCGCGGGCGGCGCTGGCCATCTCGATCAAGCGCGCACGGTCGGCCAGCAGCGCGCTCAGGGCGCTGGCCAGTTGCGCCGGATTCAGATCGGCTTCCGGCATCAGCAGCGCGGCCTTGGCATCCACCAGCTGCCGCGCGTTGCGCGTCTGGTGATCGTCCACCGCAAACGGAAACGGCACCAGTACGGACGCCACGCCGGATGCGCAGATCTCGGCGATGGTGGATGCACCGGCCCGACACACCACCAGATCCGCCCAGGCAAAGGCGGCGGGCATGTCGTCGATGAATGCCTCGACCTGCGCATCAAGCCCGGCATCGGCGTAGGCCTGTTGCGCCAACTCGATGGTTCGCCCGGCCTGATGTCGAATCAGCGGGCGTTGATCGGCGTCGATCAATTGCAAGGCTTGCGGCAATTTCTGATTCAGCGCCTTTGCACCCTGACTGCCGCCCAACACCAATAGATGCGGTCGCTCGTCCGATCGCGCCTGCAATCGCTGTTGCGGTGGCGCCAGTTCGGCGAATCCGGCGCGCACCGGGTTCCCCACCGTCCGCCCTTTGGCAAAGGTATCGGGAAAAGCCTGCAACACCACCTGCGCCAGACGTGCCAACAGGCGATTGGTGAGCCCTGGCGCGGCGTTCTGCTCGTGAATCACCAACGGCGTGCGACACAAAAACGCCGCCAGCCCGCCAGGACCGGCCGCAAAGCCGCCCATGCCCAGGACCACCTGCGGTTGCTTGCGGCGCAGAATGAACCAGGCATCGGCCAAGGCCCGCAGCAGTTTGAACGGCGCCGACAACAGCATGCGCCAGCCCTTGCCACGCAGACCGCTGACGCGAATGCTGTCGATCTCGAAGCCCTGCGCCGGCACCGTGCGCGATTCAAACGAGTCCGGCGCGCCCATCCAGGACACCTGATGACCACGGGCGCGCAACGCCTGCGCCACCGCCAGTGCCGGGTAGACGTGGCCGCCGGTACCACCGGCCATCACCACAATGCGGATGGGCGCCTGGTTCATTGGCGTGTCTCGGCGCGCGCCGCGGTCAGGCGGTTTTCGTAATCCACCCGCAGTATCAACGCCAGCATCACCATCACCGTGATCAGCGAGGAACCACCGTAGCTGATCAGGGGCAGCGTCAGCCCTTTGGTAGGCAGCGCGCCCAGATTGATGGCGATATTGATCAGCGCCTGCATCCCCAGCCAGGTGCTGAGCCCATAAACCAGATAGGCCTTGAAGCGTTCTCCCATGGCCTCGGCGGCGGCGCCAACGGCAAAGCCGCGCCACACCAGCAGCGCAAACAGCACCAATACCGCACACACGCCCAGCAAGCCGAATTCTTCGGCCAGAATGGCGAAGATGAAATCGGTGTGCATCTCCGGCAGATACAACAGCTTCTGCACGCTGTTGCCCAGACCAACGCCGGTCCATTCACCGCGTCCAACCGCGATCAGGGCATTGGCCAGCTGCCAACCGCCGTTTTCCATGTCCTGGAACGGGTCGGTGAAGTTCAACAGCCGGCGTACGCGATAACTCTCGGCCACCGCCAGCAGGCCCAGCGCGAACAGGGCGATGACCACCAGCGCCATCAACCACAACATGCGTGCGCCGCCCAGAAACAGCATCAGGAAGGCCACCGCCAGCAAAATCACGGTGGCGCCGAAATCCGGTTCCAGCAGCAGCAAGCCCCCGGCCAGCAGCAGGGGCAGAAATGGCACCAGCAATCCGCCGAGCGTGGACTGCAGGCGCGCCTGACGCCGCACGATGTAACCGGCCAGGTACATGATCAGAAACAGACGCGCCGGCTCCGAAGCCTGCAAGCGGAATAATTCCAGATCAATCCAGCGGCGCGCGTGATTGACCTTGACGCCAATGCCCGGAATCAGCACCAGCGCCAGCAACACGATGCCGGCGAAAGCCAGCCAGCCGCTCTTGCGCTCCCAAACGTGCATCGGCACGCAATATGCCGCCAGCGCGATGCCACCGCCCAGCACCACGAACATCACTTGCCGATAGAAATAGTAAAACGCGTCGCCGGTCATTTTTTCGGCTTGCGCCACCGAGGCCGAGGCCACCATCACCAGTCCCCAGGCGAGCAACAACGTGGCCGCGCCGCAAAGTTGGGCGTCCAGACCCAGGCTGGCGCGCGGCATCGGAAACGGGAACCGGGGGATGCTCAGATTCACGCCTCGGCCTCCACCCATTGGGCAAAGCGCTCACCGCGTTCGGCGTAGTTGCGGAACTGATCCATGCTGGCGCAAGCCGGTGACAGCAGAACCTGATCGCCCGGCTGCGCCATGTCACGCGCACGGCGCAGCGCCTGCCTCATTTCCTGATGCCGATAAACCGGCACCGAACCGTTGATGGCGGACTCGATCTGAGCCGCGTCCTGGCCAAACAGCAGGGCGGCTCTTGACCTGGACCGCAGCGCCGGCGCCAATGGCGCGAAATCCTGACCCTTGGCAAGGCCACCGCCCAACCACAGGATGGGCGATTCCAAACCGTTCAGCGCCGCCAGTGTGGCGCCGACATTGGTGCCCTTGGAATCATTGATCCAGCGCACGCCGCCCTTATCGGCAAGTACCTGGCAGCGGTGCGCAAGACCCTTGAATTCGCGCAAGGCACGTAGCGCCGCAGGGCGCGCAATCCCGATCGCCTCGGCCAGGGCCAATGCGGCCAGGGCATTGGCGGCATTGTGCAGCCCGGCGATGTTCAGGTCCGACTGCGGCAACAAGCCCAGCTCGCCCTGCGCCAACCACCGCTGTCCCTCGCATTCAATCAGTCCGTAGTCAGTCAGCGACGGCGCATCGGTCCCAAAACGGACAACGCGACCGGCCTGACCCGTGCCCAGCGATGTCGCCGCGTCCTGCCGGTTCACCACCGCCCGCTCGCAGCGTTCGAAAATGCGTGACTTGATGGCGCCGTAGGCCGCCATGCTGCCGTGACGGTCCAGATGATCGTCACACAGGTTGAGATAGGCGGCGGCGGCCAAACGCAAACCCTGCGTGGTTTCCAGTTGAAAACTGGACAGCTCAAGCACATAGAGCTCGGCTTCCTGATCCAGCAAGTCCAGCGCCGGCGCGCCCAGGTTGCCGCCCACCCGAACCTTGATGCCGGCCACGCCTGCCATCTCCCCCAGCAGCGTCGTGACGGTGCTCTTGCCGTTGGTGCCGGTGATACCGACCACCCGGGCATCGGCACTGACCGCGCGGGCGAACAGTTCGACATCGCCAATCAGCGGCACCGAAGATGCCGCCAGACGCTGCACAAAGGCTTGGCGCAGGTCCACGCCGGGCGAGATCACGGCCTCCGCGAATCGACCGAGCGGCGCTGGCGCATCCAGACCGCCAAAACGGAAATCCACGCCGGGAAAGTTTGCGCGCAGTTCTGGCAAGTCGTCGGGCGCCGGACGCGAGTCGGTCACCGTCAGTCGCGCGCCCTGCGCGTGCAGATAACGCAAGGCGGAGCGACCGCTCAGTCCCAGGCCGACGATGAGCATGTCCTGACTGGAATATCGGGGCGCGCCGTTCATCGGATCTTCAGGGTGGACAGGCCGATCAGCACCAGAATCAAGGTGATGATCCAGAATCGCACGATGATCTTGGGCTCCGGCCAGCCCTTGAGTTCGTAGTGATGGTGCAGCGGCGCCATGCGGAAAATGCGTTTGCCGCCGCTGTACTTGAAGTAGGCCACCTGCAACATCACCGACAGGGTCTCGGCAACGAACACGCCGCCCATCACCACCAGCACCAGCTCCTGGCGCACGATGATGGATACCACGCCCAGCGCCGCGCCCAGTGCCAGCGCGCCAACGTCGCCCATGAACACCTGCGCCGGATAGGCGTTGAACCACAAAAAACCCAGGCCGGCGCCGCCGATGGCGGTACAGAAAATGGCCAGCTCGCCAACCCCGGCGATATAGGGAATGCCCAGGTATTCGGCGATGCGGATATTGCCGGTGCAATAGGCAAACACCGCCAGCGCCGAAGCCACCAGGACCGTGGGCATGATGGCCAGGCCGTCCAGACCATCGGTGAGATTGACGGCGTTGCTGGTGCCGACGATGACCAGATAACTCCAAAACACGAAGAACAGGCCCATGGGGATGGCCACATCCTTGAAGAAAGGCAGGATGAGGCTGGTTTCGACCGGGGTCCTGGCGGTCATGTAAATGGCCAGCGAAATACCGAAGCCCGCCAGCGACAGCCAGAAATACTTCTGCCTGGCGGTGAGGCCCAGATTGCGACGATGCTTGATCTTGATGAAGTCATCGGCGAAGCCCACCGCGCCGAAGGACAGCGTCACCAACAACGCAAACCAGACGAAACGATTGCTCAGGTCCGACCACAGCAAGGTGGCGATGCTGATCGCCGCCAGAATCATCACCCCGCCCATGGTAGGGGTGCCGGTCTTGGCCTGATGCGACGCCGGACCCAGTTCGCGCACCACCTGGCCGAACTTGAAGTCGTGCAGCTTGCGAATCATGAACGGGCCGCAGACGAAGGAAAAAATCAGCGCCGTCAGCACCCCCAGAATGGAGCGAAAGGTCAGGTAATTGAACAGGTTGAGCGCACTGACGTGCGCTTCCAGCGATTGCGCGAGGTGATACAGCATCAGCAATCACCTCCGGTGGGTGGGTTCATCAACAAGGCCACCACGCCTTCCATGGCGGCGGCGCGCGAACCCTTGACCAGCAAAGTGGTGGTCGGCCCCAGTTCTGACCGCAAGCGCCGCACCAGCGCCGTCTGTGAATCAAACACCTCCGCCGCGGCGCCGAATCCGCGCCGATAATCGTTGGCGAACGCGCCTACCGCCATCAGCCGGTCCGCTTTTTGCGCGGCATGACGACCACATTCGGCATGACGCGCTGCGGCGTCATCACCCAGCTCGGCCATATCACCCAGCACCGCGATGCGCTGCCCCGAACAGGCGGCCAACAAATCCAGGCCGGCGCGCAGCGAATCCGGGTTGGCGTTGTAAGTATCGTCAATCAACCAGGCGCCGGAGGCGGTCTGTTTCCAGTCCGTGCGACCGCCGGCCGCTTCGGCCCGCGCCAGGCCGCTGGCGATCTGTGGCGGCGACATTTCCAGGGCGACGCCACAAGCCGCCGCCGCCAAGGCGTTCATCACATTGTGCTGCCCCGGCAGCGGCAAACGCACCGGCGCCTTGCCTTGCGGCGTAATGAGGTCGAAGTGGCTGCAGGATTTTTGACAGCGCACATCGGCCGCGCGAACCTCCGCGTCCGGACTCAGCCCGAAGTGAACTTGACGCGCCCCGGCGGCCAGCTTGTTCCACAGCGGCGCGTATTTGTCGTCGGCGTTGATCACCGCCGTGCCTTGCTCGACCAGCGCGGCGAACAGCTCGCCCTTGGCCTGGGCCACGCCGTCGCGCGAACCAAAACCTTCCAGATGGGCATCACCCGCCTGGGTCACGACGCCGATATCCGGCTGCGCCAGCTGCGCCAACTGGGCGATCTCACCGGCATGGTTGGCGCCCATCTCGATCACCGCCGTTCGGTGGCTGGAACGCATCTGCAACAGACTCAGCGGCACGCCGATGTGATTGTTGAGATTGCCCTGGGTGGCGAACACCGGACCACGCGCCGCGCACACCGCCGCCAACAATTGCTTGGTGGTGGTCTTGCCGTTGCTGCCGGTGACGCCAATCACCGGATAGTCGAATTGCGAACGCCACATTCGCGCCGCGCGTTGCAAGCCGATCAAACTGTTTTCGACCTGGATTTGCGGCAAGCTGATATCAACCAGTTTTTCCACCAGCGCGCCGGCGGCGCCGGCATCGGCGGCTTGCGGCAAAAAATCGTGCGCGTCGAAGCGCTCCCCGCGCAGGGCGACGAACAAATCACCGCGCTGGATGTTGCGGCTGTCGGTGACCACGCGCGCATAGCCGGCATCATCTCCGCTCAGCGCTGCGCCCAGGCGGTTGGCCAGTTCGGACAAGCGTCCCATCTGCGTCATGAGGCCAGCTCCAGACCAAGCCGCGCCGCCACCAACGCACGATCCGAAAACCGATGCTTGTGGCCGCCGATGTCCTGCGTGGTTTCATGGCCCTTGCCGGCGATCACCACCACGTCACCGGCATGGGCTTGATCAATCGCCTGAGCAATGGCGGCTTTCCGGTCGTGCTCGATCTGATAGCGATCCTGGTGGGTGAAGCCAGCAACGATTTGTTCGACGATCTTGGCCGGATCCTCGCGGCGCGGATTGTCGTCGGTGACGATCACCACATCCGCGCCATCGGCGGCGGATCTGGCCATCAGCGGCCGTTTGCCGGCATCGCGTTCGCCGCCGCAGCCGAAGACGCAGATCAAACGGCCTGCGGCGTGCGCCTTCATCGCTTGCAGAATCTGTTGCAGGGCTTGCGGGGTATGCGCGTAGTCCACCACCACCAGCGGCCCACCGTCTTTGGCGCGGAAGGCTTCCGCCCGTCCCGGCACGGTGCGCAATTGCGCGCTGACCGCGAGCGCGTCCTGCAAGCTGACGCCGTTATTCAGCACCACAGCAAGCGCAGCCAGCAGGTTGTAGGCGTTGAAGCGGCCGAGCAATCCAGCCCGCAACGCCGCCGCCCCCCAACTGCTGTCGAGGTGAAGGCGCAAACCGTCCGCGTCCAGATGCAGCCCACGGCCGAGCAGATAACGCCCAGCCGCCGGCCGGTCGCCGTCCAGTCCGTAAACCAGCAGTGACGACAGATGGTCAGCCGTGGCCGGACCTTCGGCAATCCAGCGCGCACCCTGCGCATCGTCACGGTTGATGATCATGGCGCGCTGATCCGCCGCTTCGAACAGGCGCCGCTTGGCGGCGGCGTAGGCCGCCTGACTGCCGTGATAGTCCAGATGATCGCGCCCCACATTGGTCAACACCACGGCGTCGAACCGCACGCCGCCAACGCGGTGCTGATCCAGCGCGTGCGAGGAAACTTCCATCGCGCAGGCGCTTACGCCCCTGCGCACCACCTCCGCCAGCGATTTCTGTACCGTGATGGCATCAGAAGTGGTGTGTTGCGTGGCCTGCAATGCGCCCACCGACCCCACACCCAGGGTGCCGAAGTACGCGCAGGAAACGCCGCACAATTGCAACCATTGCGCGATCAGGTGGGCGGTGGATGTCTTGCCGTCGGTTCCGGTGACGCCGGCCACGAACAGGTCTTCGGAAGGCTGGCCGTAGAAGCGCGCGGCGATCTCACCCAGGTGCGCGGACAGCTGATCCACCCCCACCGCTGGCACGCTGGCGTGCGGAACCGAAATGTCCTCGGACTTTTCCCACACCACCGCCGACGCGCCCGCTGCCTCCACCTGCGGCAGATATTTCAGACCGTGTTGCTGGCTGCCGCGCAAGGCAAAGAAGGTATCGCCGGCACGCACGGCGCGCGAATCCAGGCTGATGCCCGACACCGGCAGCGGCGGCGCATCGGCATAGCCTTTCAGCAAACCATCCAAGCGCATGTTGGTCGCCGGCGGATTCATGTCTGCGGACCGACCCCCAACTGTGCGGTCCGTGTGCCATCGTCCGGCAACAGCGGCACGCTGGGCACCGCCGGCAGACAGGCCTTGACGCAACGATCCGGCGGAATCTGCAACAGGCGCAGCGCGCCCTGCATCACCTTGGAAAACACCGGCGCCGCCACCACGCCACCGTAATAATGCTTGGCGCGCGGTTCGTCCAGCATCACCAGACCGATCAGACGCGGCCGCGCCGCCGGCACCATGCCGACGAACACGCCCTGGTGCCGATTGGCGGCATAGCCGCCGGTTTGGGCCACCTTGCGCACCGTGCCGGTCTTGCCGGCCACGCGATAACCCGGCACCGCCGCACGACGGCCGGTGCCGTCCTTGGTCACCACGCGCTCCAGCATTGCGCGAACCTCGCGCGCGGTGTCGGCGGCAATGGCGCGTTGCGGCGGCGTCACCAGGCTGGCGAAATCCAGCCGCAGCGGCGGCATCAGACCGTCGTTGGCCAGCCCTGAATAGGCACGCACCAGATGCAGCGCGTTGAGCGACAACCCGTAGCCGTAAGACGCGGTGGCGGTGGCGATGTCGCCCCATTCCGACGGCGGACGCAGCAGCGGCATGGATTCGCCGGGAAAGCCGGAGGAAACCGAATCCCCCAGTCCAAACTTCTGATAGCCCTCCCAGATCTTCTGCTTGCCGATCTTGATGCCGATCTGCGCCGCGCCGACATTGCTGGACTTGGCCAACAGGGTCCCGACGTCGATATCGCCATTGGGATGCACGTCACGCACCAGCAGGCGACCGACCTTCATGGTTCCCGGCGTGGTATCGAAATGATCAGTGGCGCGGATGGCGCCGATGTCCAGCGCCTGCGCCACCAGCAAGGGCTTGATGGTGGAACCCGGTTCGAAGCGATCCACGATCGCCCGGTTGCGCAAGCCATTGGAGGTGCGGCTCTTGGGATTATTTGGATTGAAGCCCGGCTGACTGGCGATGGCCAGCACCTCACCGTTGCGGCTGTCGGCGATCACCACCAGGCCACCTTTGGCCTTGGTTTCCGATACCGCGGCCTTGAGCTCGCGATAGGCCAGATATTGCAGACGCAGGTCAATGCTCAGGCGCAGGTCGTCGCCGGCCTGAGCCGGTTTGGCGTCCTCGGTGTCCTCCACGATGCGGCCGCGTGCATCACGCAACACCCGCCGAGAGCCGGCCTTGCCGCGCAGCTGTTCGTCAAACGCGGCCTCCATGCCTTCCTGGCCGCGGCCGTCCACGTTGGTGAAACCCACCAGATGCGATGCGACCTCACCGGCCGGGTAATAACGCCGATATTCGCGTTGCGCAAATACACCCGGAGCGCGCACCTCCAGTACGCGCTGCGCCTGCGCCGGCGGCAGATGACGGTGCAGATAAACAAACTTGCGCGACGCGCGTTGCTGCAAATAACGGGTCAGCGCAGGCGGCTTCAGCTCCAGCAGCTTGGCCACCGCGCTCAGGTGATCCGGCGCTGCCAGCAGCGCCGACGGCACCGCCCAGATCGAATCCACCGGCGCGGACAAGGCCAGCGGCTCGCCGCGCCGATCACGAATCGCGCCGCGATGCCCGGCCAGGGTCACGGTGCGGATCTGTCGCTTTTCACCCTCGCTGGCCAGAAAGTCGCGCTCGATGACTTGCAGATGAAAAGACCGGCCAAGCACCAGCACCGCGCCGACCGCCAAGGTCAGCAGCACCAGCCGCCGACGCCATTGCGGAACCGCCTTGACCTGCGGCGTGACCTTGTTCTTGCGGTTCACTGTGCGCCCTCCTGCACGATCACGTAATCGGCCGGTTCGGACATGCGCAGCTCTTCGCGCGCCAGCCGTTCAATACGGCCGTGATGCGCCAGCGCCGCTTCTTCCAGCTGCAGTTGCGCCCACTCCATTTGCAGCCGCTCGCGCTCCAGTCGCAAGGACTCGATCTGATTGTGCAGGCTGCGGTTCTCATGCTTGACCCGCACCACCGCCAGGGCGGACAGCAACACCAGCGCCGCCAGTGTCAGCGGCAACACAAAGCTTCTGCCGATGCCGACGGCTTGCGGCCCATTCATGATCCGGCCTCCACATCGCTGCGCTCGGCCACGCGCAACACCGCGCTTCGCGCACGCGGATTGGATGCGGTTTCGGCATCGCCGGGGAAGAACCGTCCGGCCCGCTTGAACCAGCGTTGCGGCCTGGGCGGCTGCATCATCGCCAGCTCCGCGCTGGGCACATTCACCGGCGGCCCGGCATCACGCATGAAGCGCTTGACGCAGCGATCTTCCAGCGAGTGAAAACTGATCACCGCCAGGCGCCCGCCGGGCGCCAGTACCGCAACACTGGCGTCCAGCGCCGCTTGCAGCGCGTCCATCTCGCCGTTGATGTGAATGCGAATGGCCTGAAAACTGCGGGTGGCGGGATGAATCTTGCGACGCGGCCCCGGCACCGCCGATGCGATCAGCGCCGCCAATTGCGCGGTGCGCGTCAGCGGTGATTGCGCGCGCGATTCGACAATGCGTTTGGCGATGCGGCGGCTGGCACGCTCATCGCCGTAGGCAAACAGAACATCGGCAATTTCCTTTTCTGCCGCGCGCGCCAGCCACTGCGCTGCGGATTCACCTGCCGAGGGGTTCATGCGCATATCCAGCGGGCCGTCATGGCTGAAGGAAAAACCGCGCGCGGCATCGTCCAGCTGCGGACTGGAAACACCCAGATCCAGCAGCAAGCCGTTGACGCGACCGCTCAGCCCTTGCTCATCCGCGATCCGTTGCAGCTCGGAAAAATTGCTGGCGTGGATGCGGAAGTTGTTGCGCGCGCCAAAGCGTTTCCAGGCCGCGCCACAAGCCTCGGGGTCTTGATCCAGGGCGTGAACAAAGCCCTGCTCGCCCACAGCGTTCAGCAAGGCCGCGCTGTGACCGCCGCGCCCGAAGGTGGCATCGATGGCGATGTCGCCAACGCGCAGCGCAAGCCCGTCCAGACAGGCTTGCAACATCACCGGCTGGTGGGTTTGCATGAAGGCGCGAGGCTGACCGACGTCAGTGCGGCGGCTGTGAATGGAAAGCGGCAGCATGATGGCGCCTCACCGCTTCAGGCTGCGGAACGCGTCCGACAGCGACGCCGCCAGACCGTCCGGGCCGTCACCAAAACGTTCGTTCCACAAATCTTCCGCCCAGACGTCAAAGCGGCGGATCTGCCCCATCAACACCGCCTGCCCGTTGAGCCCCACGCGCTTGCGCAACAGGGACGGCAACAACAGACGACCGGACTTGTCGATCTCTGAATCCGTGGCGAATCCGATGAACCAGCTCTTGAGCGTTTCCGCAGTCTGGCGATCTTCCATCGCCTGAATTTCTTCCGCCAGCCGCTGAAACTCCGGCGCCGGATAAATTTCCAGGCAGGGGTTGGGTCCGAGCGTGATCACCATCTGCGACTGACACTGCTGGGCGAGCAAATGGCGATAGCGGGCCGGGATCGCCAAGCGACCCTTGTCGTCGATCGTCAGTTGGTGCGACCCGGCAAACACATGCAGCCCCTATGAACGCATCAGAAAACCCACTATCTCCCACAATTCTGCGTTGTTTCTGCACTATATCCCACCCCTTGACCCACAGCAAGCCACCCGCGCAGAAAAAACATCCGCCAGACAAAGGCTTAACTGATCGGCCCCGCTGGCGGCGGAAAATCACCGGTGTCGCGCCGAGTGAGGTCGCGCAACTCCGACCGGGCAAGCGCCGCTTGCCGTCGCTGATCGGGGCGCCGGAGAACGGCGGCAGATCACCGCCACATGGACGAACCCGAGTCCGTCGCCAGAGTCGTCAGCGATGACGCAGTGCGCGCCTCAACGCCGCTCAGTCCCCCCAGCGAATTCGAGCAAGGCCGACGCCAGCCAGGCCTACTGCCCCCAGCAAGCGCTCTGTCCTGCCGGATTGAATACCGGCGCGTCCTGATTGACGGTGAGTGTTGCGCAACTCACGCCCGCCGCCTTGTCCGCCGTTTGCGAGCTCCCGCTTTTGGCGGTGGCGGTGGCGGTGTAGCCCACGGCGGTCGGATTGCTCACCGCCAGGGTGTAACGTCCGCCGGGTGTATCTGCGCTGATGCTGATTTGCGCCAGCGTTCCATAACTGGGGTTGTTGCCGCGATAGCGCTCCTGCGCCAGCTGTAGCGCGCGCAGGGATTGCAGGGCATCGGTACGCCGGCTTTTGCGCATCTGATCCATGAACGACGGCAGCGCAATGCTCGCCAGAATGCCGACGATGACCACCACAATCATGACTTCGATCAGGGTAAAACCGCTTGCCGGATTGTGGGCGGGGGCGCGCATCAGTAGAACAGGGTGCCGGTGAGCTGCGGGTCGATGCCGGCGATGTTGCTGCGCAGGCTCAGGGTCTGCGCCTGCGCGTTCTGATCGGTCCATGACACGGTGATCACCACCTGCTTGAAGCTGGGCATGGGATCGCCGGCGGGCGCGGTATCAGTGGGCGCGGCGTTGACGCCGGTGTACCAGTAATCGGTCACGGTCCAGCCGGTGGTGAGTTCGACGTTGTCGATGGTGGCGGTGCCGGCGGCAATGGCGCCGCCAACATCATCGGCGATGTCTTCAAAGGCAAACTCGCCGACGGTGGTTTGCAGGGCGGTGAAACTGCGCAGATCTTCGAGCTTGGACATGGCGGTTTCGGTCGCCGCCACGCGCCCGCTGGCCAGATTGGCTTCGCGGAACACGCCGCGTTGAAGTCCAACGTAGGCCAGCAGCCCGCCGGTGACGATCAGCAGCGTCACCAGCACCTCGATCAGGCCGAAACCACCTTGGGGCCGCAAGCGGTTCATGGTCCGAGCAGGGCGTCGTTCCAGCCGCCGGGCACCGGCGCGAAACCGCCATTCAGGAAGCCGGCGGCGCGCAACACATTGACGTCATAAACCAGGTTGAAATCGTCCGCGCCGCTGAAATTGCCTTCCGAAATCACCGCGCCGCGCAAGGTCGGGCGGGTGCCGGAACTTGGTCCGGAAAAGCTCTTGTTGCCGTTGCCGCGCAGATACAGCGCACCGTTGTATTCGGTGCCGGCGGCCATGGACACGTTGCCGGCGGCCACGATCACCATCGGATCATCCACCGTGCCCACGGTGCCGGACAAACCGCAGTTGCCGGTTACCCAGTAGAAACCCGGATCACCCAGCGCGCTGCAATCGCTGACCACAGTTGCCTTTTCCTGCACGATATCGCTGTCGGCGGAGGGATAGCCAAAGGTCATCTGGAACAAGTCCCCGGGAAATGGCGGCACCGAATTCCCCAGCAGGCCGCCGACCACGGACAGCAGATTCACCGGATCCTGCACGTCCGGCAGCTCCAGCGGCAACAGCGGCGCCAGCGGAACGCCGAGCAAGGTCAGCGCCAGCAGCGATTGCGAAAAGGGCAGGCAAGGCGAATCCGGCGGGCCGGCGAATCGCGGATCGCAGGTTCGCGCACCACTGAGAATCGAGGTGCCAAGCAGCCCGCCCCGGACGCGCGTGGTACCCAGGGTCGTGTTATTGGCCGACCAGATGGTCAGCGGAAAGGTGACGTTCCAGTCGAAATTCAGCACTTCGGCGGTGGTGGTGTTGAGCAACGGATCAAGGGAGATGTTGATCAGATCACTGATGGCGCTGGCGGTACTGCCGAGCAGGGCGTTGAGCAGCGCCGTCAAGTCGATGCCGATCACGTTGTTCAGGTTCAGTACCGAAAAATCCACCGGGTCGATGGTCGGCGGCCGCGGATTGCCATACAGGCGGATATCGCCTTGCAGGTTGACGCTCCCGTCCACCGTCAGCACCGCCGGCGGCACGGTGGCGAACAGATTGGTGGCGCCCACCACCTGCTGGATGGCCGCCGCGCCGCCGGCAATATCGCCATTGGGCGTGGCGGAGGAGACGACGGTGATGGAGGGGTTGATCTGACTCGGCAGCGGCGCCGGCGGCATCTGCTGAAAATTGATCGGCAGACACAGCTCGGTTGGCAGCCCCAGCCCCGGCTGACCCAACAAAGGCCCGAGCAAAGTGCCCAGGATTCCGTTCAACGTATTCACCAGCGGCACCGTCACCGGCGCCAGCAGCGCGGTCAGCCCCAGGTGCAGGCATTCCAGGTAGGGAATCTGCGGCTGCGGCCGGGCGATGGAATCGCTCAGCAGCCAGCTGGAAACATTGTGCGCCGCCGGCGGCGCCAATTGATTGTTCAGCGGGCCGAGCGCGAACCAGCTGCCATCGTAGAGATTGTTGGTGCCGTCGCCACAGGGCAGGTTCGTGTCGTTGGGGTCGCAGGCCTGCCAGCGCGGATCGGTATCGGCGTGCAGCCAGCCGCCGGGGTCGACATCGGCCACCACGTTGCGGTTGGCGTTGAGATAGGACAGCGCGTTCTGCACCCCGCCTTCGGCGGCGGCGAAGGCGGCGTCGGCGCGGGTGCTGTTGGCGGAGATGCGGTGCTGCACCAGCACCATCCGTGTGCTGGCCAGCACCAGAATCGCCAGCACCGTCAGAATCAGCAGCGCCATCACCAGGGTGACGGCGCCGCGCTGACGGCGCAGATCATTGTCGCGGCCAGGCAACTGCTTGCTCAGCGCGGCATTCATAGCAGCAGATCGTTGCGCAAACGCACGCGGCGGCTGAGCGTGCGGGTGATTTCGGGGTCACGCACCAGATGGCCGGCGATCTGAATCTGCACGGATTGCTGGGTCACGCCACGAGCCGTATTGGTATTCACGACAAATTGCAGTTGCGACACGTTGACCACCCCGGAGGTGGTCACATCCTGCCAGGATGCGTCATCTTGAGTGTCGCAACCGTTGCCGGCAACACGCATCTGCACCACGCCGCTGGCCAGACGAAATCCGTAACGCTCCTCCGGGGCGTTGGCGTCGAGGCCACCGTCACCGTCAAAGTCATAACTGAAAGTAAGGCAGGAAGCGGCGGCTTCGCCGTCGACCGCGGACACCGGATCACGACCAAAGGGATTATTCACCCCCCAAAGCTGACGGATGGGGTCACCCATGGCGCCGCTTCTGCGCAGATCACGCGCCACCAGGTCCAGGGTGGCGTGCAGGTTGTTTTCCAGTCGCTTGCTGGCGGCCAGATCACCATTGCTCTTCATCGAGTCCTGCAACAGCTTCACCACCGAGGTCATCAACAACAGCCCCAGAGTGATGGAAATCATCAGCTCCACCAGGCCAAATCCTTTCTGACGTTGATTCATCAGGCGCAAACCTCATAGCGGCCCACCGCCGCACCGACGCCGCAGGCCGACACATAGCCGATAGGGCTGAGCTGAATTTCCACCGTGCCGGCAGGAGACGCCACGCGCACGGTTGCCGGATCAGACACCATGCCGCGACGCGGCTCAAAACTCACCTCATCGGCCGCGAACGTGTGGGTGAGATTCACGTCACGCCATTTCTGGCTGTCATACACCCGTTCACTGCCGTTCAGCTGGCAGTCGTCCGCCACCAGCGGATCACAGGCGGCGATATCGTCCAGACCGTAAGACCAAACATCGTCCGCAATGCTGAAGCTGACGAAAGACGGGCGATTCTTCTCGATCGCCTGCGAGCGCGCCAGCACCAGGTTGCCAACCACCTCGCGTGCGGCACCTTCCAGATGGCGTCGCTCAATCAGCGTGCGCATGCTGGGCGCCGCCAGGCTGGCCAGAATCGCCGCCACCGCCAGGGTGACCATCAGTTCGATCACGGTAAAACCCAGCGCCGGCGGTTTGCCATTTGTTTGTCGGATTCGCGTCTTCATCGCTGCTTGGATTCCTGCAGCCGCAAGTGACTGCAAGGCCAAGCATCTCCAATATGAAGACGTAAAACCCGCGCTCCAGGATCAACGGACTGGACCGCGCGATCAGAGGGAACCGGCGGGGTTCAGCGGCGCCGTTGCGGGGATGAACGGCGCGGCTTGAAGTTGGGAGCCGGCCTGTAAGCCGGGTTCTGTCTAGGGCCTTGCGGCCCCGAAACAATCATTCCTCTAGGCGCTACGTCACCGTAATGCTCAAGCGGCCTACCCGGAAGGCGCGCGGGCCGCGCGTCGAATCTTGCGATTCACCCTTCCCTATTCGGCCTTGCTCCGGACGGGGTTTACCCTGCCACAACGGTTGCCCGTTGCGCGGTGCGCTCTTACCGCACCTTTTCACCCTTACCTGTACCTTAGCGGTCATTGGCGGTTCGTTTTCTGTGGCACTTTCCGTAGGCTCGCGCCCCCCAGGCGTTACCTGGCGTCCTGCCCGATGGAGCCCGGACTTTCCTCTCCCGCCCCGATGGCGGCAGCGATTGTTCGGCCGACTCCCAGGCGGCAGTTTACTCCTCCGCGTTTTGATCTGCTGTGTCGCCGTTGCATTCCAGCGCCAGGGCGAACAGCTCGCGCCGCTTCTGGCCCGTAAACTCAGATGCCACGCGCGCGGCGCGCGAGGGCGGCAGCTCTTTCAACAACAGGCGCAGCAGACGCTCGCCGTCGGCCTGATCGCGGCTCTGTTGCGCAGCGCCCTCCACCACCAACACGAACTCACCCTTGAGGCGATTGGCGTCCGCCTCCAGCCATGCGTGCATTTCTTCGGCGGGCAGCGTCACGCTCTGTTCGAATCGCTTGGTGATCTCGCGCGCCAGACACAGGCGCCGCCGCTGACCCAGGGTGATGGCGATGTCTGCCAATGTTTGCTGAATCCGGTGACTGGATTCGTAAAACAACATGGTGCGTGATTCGGCCGAAAGTGCTTGCAGGCTTTGCCGGCGCGCCGCCGCTTTGGCGGGCAGAAAACCGAGGAACAGAAAGCTGTCGCTGGCGATGCCGGCAATCGACAGCGCAGCGATGGCAGCACAGGGCCCGGGAACGGCAATGACGGGGACGCCGGCGGCTCTTGCGGCGCGCACCAACACAAACCCCGGATCGGAAATCAGCGGCGTGCCGGCGTCGCTGATCAACGCCAGCGAAGCGCCGGACTGAAGATCGGCGATCAGCTTCTGGGTCACGGCGGATTCGTTGTGTTCGTGCAAGGCTTGCAGCGGCCGGGAAATTCCGAAGCGCGACAGCAGCACGGTGGAGGTGCGCGTGTCTTCGGCGCAGATGCGATCCACCTGCGAAAGCACCCGTGTGGCGCGCGGCGACAGATCACCCAGATTGCCGATGGGCGTGGCCACCACGTACAGATGGCCGGGGCGAACTTCCGAGGCGTTTGCTGTTTGATCGGCGAGCGTCATCTGCGCGCACTTTACCGCCATCGCGAACCGCGAAGCGGTGTGGCAATCTCCTCGGATCAGGAGATTGCTTCGGCTGCGTCTGGCGATGACGGCGATTTGCTTGTCACTGCAAAGCCCCCGGCAACGGTGCGTGAGATACTTTAGCGATGTCGTGGAACAAAAACTTTGGACGAGCAACCTGGCTCGCTGGCTGCCTATCGCTCGTCGTCAATGTATCTGCGGCCAGCACCAGCGCTGGGCTCAAAAGCCTGAGAGACGCCGAGGCCGCTGTGCTACGCGGTAACGCCACGGTGGCCGAGGCGCATCTTTCGCGCATTCCCGCGCGTGCATTGGACGGCGAAGGCCTGGCGCGCGCGCAGATCGTCCGCGCTGAAATCACTTTGATGCGCGGTCTGCCAGCGGGCACATTGCAAAGTCTGCCGCCGAACTCCGAACACGTTCCCAGGCTGGCCCCAAAAATCGAGCAACTTCGCGCGCGCGCTTATCTTGCGCTGGAGGATGTGCCCGGCGCCGTCGCAAGCCTGGTGGCGCGCGAACAATATATTTCGCCCAGCCAGGTGGCGAAGAACCGGGAAAAGATCTGGCAGTCCCTGACCGAAAAGAAACTGCCGCGCGGCACCCTGGAGCGGCTGGAGCGCTTCGACAACACCACCCGAGGGTGGCTGGAATTGGCGCTATTGGCGCAAAACCGCGCCGGCCCCGAATTACTCAGTCAATGGCAACAACGTTTTCGCAACCATCCCGGCGTCCGTCACCTGTCCGCCGCGCGGGCGCAAGGCAAGGACAGGACGCGCCATTCCAGCGGCGCGCCTGACTTTCGCCATGGTGGCGGTTACGCCTTGCTGTTACCGCTCAGCGGCGCGTTGAAAAGTGCCGGTATCGCCATTCGGGATGGCTTCCTGAACGCCTACTGGGCGCAGCCGCTGCCGCGACCGCCGATCAAGATTTACGACACCGCCAGCGCCCGATCCCACGCCCTGGCTGCCTTTGATCGGGCGATCTCCGAAGGCGCCGGCATGGTCATTGGCCCGCTGATGAAACCCGCCGTCGCCGCCATTGCCGAGCGCGGTCCGTCGCCGGTGCCGGTGATTGCGCTGAACTACCTGGAATACAGCGGCGCACCGGCGGGCATGCTGCAGCTCGGGTTGGCGCCGGAAGACGAAGCCGCCGCCGCCGCGGAACGGGCAGCGGCGGAGAACAGTCAGCAAGCGCTGGTTCTGACGCCGAGCACCGATTGGGGTCACCGGGTGTCGCTGTCCTTTTCCGAACGCCTGCGCGTGATGGGCGGGCAACTCGCGGAAAGCGCGCGTTATGCGCCCGGCACGCAGGATTTTGGCGCGCCCATCAAATCGCTGCTAAATCTGGACGCCAGCCACGCGCGCCATCAAGGCATGCAACGCGCGCTCGGCAAGAACGTGGCGTTTGAACCGCGTCCGCGCGGCGACGCCGATAGTCTGTTCATCGCCGCCAAGCCCAAGGACATGCGCATTCTGCTGCCACAGCTGGCGTTCTTCCGCGGCGGTGGCTTGCCGGTTTACACCACGGCGGTGGCCTACAGCGGCACCGTAACGCCCGAACTCGAAGGCCTGCGTTTTTGCGATATGCCGTGGATGATCGACAACGCTGGCCGCTGGGCGCAAGCACGCCAACAAGCCAGCGTTTTGTTTCCCGAAGCGATGACGCTGCAACCACGCCTGTTCGCCCTGGGCGGCGACGCCTACCGCATGGCACGACACTGGTCGTCCGGCGGCGGCGCCGAACTCAACGGCGCCAGCGGCCAACTGCTCGTGGGGCAAGACGGGCTGGTGGTTCGTCGCCTGGGCTGCGCGCGCATCGCCGACGGGCGTTTGATTCCGCTGTCGTGAAAGGGGCGGACGCCGAAACGCTGGCGCTCGCCCACCTGAAAAAACATGGCCTGATACTGATACAGCGCAACTTTCGTGCGCGCGGCGGTGAACTGGACCTGATCATGCGTCACGGTCAGAACCTGGTGATCGCCGAGGTACGCAAGCGTTCCAACCCGCGGTTCGGCGATGGCCTGGCGTCGGTCGACCGCCGAAAACGGCACCGCATCCTGCGGGCGACCGAGCAGTTGTTGGCGCAAAACCCGCAATGGTCGGACTGGCCGCTGCGCTTCGACATCGTGGCGCTCAACGCCGAAAATCAAATCCAGTGGCTGCGCGCCGCTTTTGATGCGGACGACTGCGGATAAACTGCGCACATGAACATCGAACAGCGCATCCGCGAACACTTCGAGCGCAGCGTCGACGCCAAGCAGCACACGCTGGAAACCCAGCTCGACTCGCTGATCCGGGCCATTGACCTGCTCGCCGCCTGCCTTCGTGAAGGCGGCAAGATTCTGGTTTGCGGCAACGGTGGCTCGGCGGCCGACGCACAGCATTTCGCGGCCGAGCTATCCGGCCGCTTTGAACGCGAGCGCCCCGGACTCGCCGGCGTGGCGCTGACCACCGACAGCTCGGCGCTGACCGCCATTGGCAACGACTACGGCTTTGATCGCGTGTTCGAACGTCAGGTCGAAGCGCTGGGCCGCCGCGGCGACTGTCTGCTCGCCATTTCCACTTCCGGCAATTCGCCCAATGTGCTCAGCGCCATGCAAAAGGCGCAGGGGCTGGGCATGAGCGTGATCGCGCTCACCGGCCGCGATGGCGGAAACATGGCGAAGACGCTGGGTGATCCGGACGTGGAAATCCGCGCCGCCAGCCAGATCACCGCGCGCATTCAGGAAGTGCATATCCTGCTGCTGCACTGCCTCTGCGACGGACTGGACGAGCGCCTGCATCCGCGGCATTAGCCCTGGCAAAACTCAAGCACCGTGCTGTCCGAGCTTCGTCATCGACTGCAAACGCTGGCCCATGGCGGCGGTACCGCGGCAACACGCTGGCGATGGGCCAAGCTGGGATTCGACCTGGCGCTGATCGCGTTCTTCCTGTTTTCGACCTTTGTCGAGCACGGCCCCGGCCTGATCATGGCCGATTACGTGATTGGCGCCGTGCTCGGCCTCGAGTGCCTGCTGAGCGTCTGGCTGGCCAAGGACCGGATCGCGGCCATCACCAGGCCATTGATGATTGTTGATCTGATTGTCATCGCATCGCTGTTCGCCCCCAGCCTGACGGAGAATCTTGTCTTTCTGCGCGTGCTGCGTGCGCTGCGTCTGCTGCGCTCGTATCACATGATCGCTTCGCTGCGACGCAACTACCGGCTGTTCGCCAACCACGAACAACTGATTGTCAGCGCCACCAACCTGCTGGTGTTCATTTTTGTAGTCGCCGCGGCCGTTTACGCCCTGCAGGTGCGAACCAACGAACAAATCGAGAATTACGTCGATGCCTTGTATTTCACCATCACAACACTGACCACCACCGGATTCGGCGACATCGTGATGGTTGGCAGCGCCGGTCGTTTCACCGCCATCATCATCATGATTGTGGGTGCTTCGCTGTTTCTACGCTTGATGCAGGCAATTTTCCGCCCCAACAAGATCGATCATGAATGCCCTGATTGCGGCCTCGCACGCCACGACCCGGACGCGGTGCATTGCAAACACTGCGGACAGTTGATCCACATCCGCACCTTGGGTGCGGATCAGTAAGCGACCCCTGGACGCAGGTCTATTTCACCAAACGCAGCTTGGGCTTGCCGCCAGGCCGTGGACGTTCCGGCGGGCTGTCCTCGGAAGGGTCCGACGTTTTTTGCTCGGCGTCCGGCGCTTCCACCTCTCCGAACACAATCCCTTCGCCATTTTCGCGCGCGAAAATGGCCAGCACCGCGCGCATCGGCACCTGAATCTCGTAACGCTTGCCCGAAAAGCGCGCTGCAAACCAGATCAAATCCGACTCCATGCTCAGGCTTTGTACCGCCATGGGCGCGATGTTCAGCGTAATGCGATTGTCCTCGATGTACTGCGGCGGCACCGATACGCCTTCGGCGTCCGCCGCCACCAGAATGTGCGGGGTCAAACCGTTGTCGCAGGCCCATTCATAAATGGCGCGGATTAAATAGGGGCGTCTTGAGCTGTGGGACATGGAAAATGAATGTAATGATGCCTAATCAGTTTAAGGGCAATAGGCGCGCACAAAAAAGCCGGCCACCCTGGGCCGGCTTTCTTAACGTCTGCTGCTTCTAGTGCAGGTCCTTCCAGAACTCGCGCTTCAGCAGGTAAGCCAGCATCAGCAGGATGAACAGATAGGCCATGGCCTTGAAGCCCAGACCGATGCGATCGGCCTTGCCCGGCTCGGCGGCGTAGGCCATGAAGTTCACCAGATCACCGACAAAGGCATCGTATTCGTCCGGTGTCATGCTGCCTTCCTGCACGATTTTCAGCGGCGGACCGGCATGGGCACCGTGGCCACCGCCGTGATCGTCGCCATGGGCGTCATCGGCATGGTCATCCAGCACCTGCCAACCCTGCAGCTCCCACAGCACATGCGGCATGGACGCACCGGCCAGCACCATGTTGTTGACACCCAAGGGACGTGAGGGGTCCAGGTAGAAGGTTTTCAAATAGCTGTAGACCCAGGACGGTCCGCGCGCGCGCGTTTCCAGCGTCAGGTCCGGCGGCGCCTGGCCAAACCATTCGGCGGCCTGCGCGGCCGGCATGGCGGAAAGGATGGTATCGCCGGTCTTGTCGGTGGTGATCATCAGATTTTCCACCAGCATCTCTTCCGGAATTTCCAGATCCTTGGCAATGCGGTTGTAGCGCAGGTACTGCATGGAATGACAACCGGAGCAGTACGCCATGTAGTTGCGTGCGCCGCGTTGCAGCGAGGCCTTGTTGCCCGGATCCGGATCGAAATGAAACGGAACCGCGCCGCCACCGGCGGCGGACGCCTGAGCGGTCACGCCCAGCATCAACGCAAGACCGACAAAAAGATTGATCGCGCGCTGCATCATGAGGTCACCCTGTCCGGTACCGGTTTGGACGATTCGAATTTATGAATGAACAACAGACTGAAGAAGAAGCCGAAGTAGATCAGCGTGCCCGCGCGTGACAGGGCGGTACCCAGCTCGGTCGCCGGCTGCAGTCCCAGATAGTTCAGGATGACGAAGTTGACGCCGAACACCACCAGCGCGGTCTTGGTCAGCCAGCCCTTGTAACGCACCGACTTGATCGGGTTGCGGTCCAGCCACGGCACCACGAAGAAGATCATCACCGCCGCGCCCATCACCACAACGCCCAGGAGCTTGTCCGGCACCGCGCGCAACATGGCGTAGAAGGCGCCGAAATACCAGGCCGGAGTGATGTGCTCGGGCGTGACCAGCGGATTGGCTTCCTGGAAGTTGGGCTTCTCCAGCAGATAGCCGCCGCCGTCCGGCGCAAAGCAGATGATGCCCACGAAGATAATCAGGAAAACCGATACGCCGACGATGTCCTTCACCGTGTAGTAGGGGTGAAAGCCGATGCCGTCCAGCGGCTTGCCGCTTTCGTCCTTGTGCTTCTTGATTTCCACACCGTCGGGGTTGTTGGAACCCACCTCATGCAGCGCAATCAGGTGCGCAATCACCAGCCCCACCAGCACAAAGGGAATGGCCACCACGTGCAGTGAGAACAGACGATTCAGGGTGGCGTCCGCCGGGATGTAATCGCCCTGAATCCAGATCACCAGATCCGGCCCGATCACCGGAATGGCGCCGAACAGGGAAATGATCACCTGGGCACCCCAATAGCTCATCTGCCCCCAGGGCAGCACGTAGCCGCAGAAGGCTTCCGCCATCAGGCACAGGAAGATCAGGCAGCCGAAAATCCAGATCAGCTCGCGCGGCTTTTTGTACGAGCCGTACAACAGACCGCGATACATATGCAGATACACCACCAGAAAGAAGGCGCTGGCGCCGGTGGAATGCATGTATCTGATGATGTTGCCCCAGGGCACATCACGCATGATGTATTCCACCGAACCAAAGGCTTCGGCCGCGCTCGGCTTGTAATGCATGGTCAGGAAGATGCCGGTCAGCAACTGATTGACCAGCACCAGCAGCGCCAGCGATCCAAAGTAGTACCAGAAGTTGAAGTTCTTGGGCGCGTAGTACTCGGACAGATGATCCTTCCACAGCTTGGTCAGCGGGAAGCGGTCATCAATCCAGCCCAGAAGCCCGGTCGTCTTGTAGGGATTGGGAACAATCGGCATGGTTTATTGGCCTCTGCGAATCAGGCGGCGATCGGGTCTTCGCCGATCACCAGCTTGTTGTCGGCAACGTAGCGATGCGGTGGAACCACCAGGTTGGTGGGCGCCGGCACGCCTTTGTAGACACGGCCGGACAGGTCGAACTTGGAGCCGTGGCAAGGGCAATAGAACCCGCCCTGCCAGCCGGCGTCGATCTCCGGCGCCGGGAACTCCGGCTTGTAGGTCGGCGAACACCCCAGATGGGTGCAGGAGCCGATCATCACCAGCACTTCCGGCTTGATGGCGCGCGCCTCACCGGAAATGTAATCCGGCTGTTGCGGCTCCGCCGAATCCGGGTCGCGCAATTCTCCGGCGACCTTGGACAGCGAACTCACCATTTCCGGCGTGCGCTTGACAATCCATACCGGCTTGCCGCGCCAGGCCACGCGCAACATCTGGCCCTCCTCCAGATTGCCAATGTCCACTTCCACCGGCGCGCCCAGCGCCTTGGCGCGTTCGCTCGGCTTCAGCGAAGCCAGAAATGGCCAGGCCACCGCCCCGGCTCCTACGGCGCCGAAACCGGCGGTTGCCCACGTCAACATCCGGCGTCGGCCGGTGTCCACGCCGGGCCCATTTGCGCTGCCCGCGCTTTGCGTGCTCATCTTTACGAATCGCCCCCTGGCTAAAAAACTGTCAACAGATCGCTTGGCGCGCGGCGCTGGGCTCACGTTTCCCTATCGAGCGCCTCGCTTATGACGGCCAATTATAAAGTGCCGGGCGGGGCAATGACAGAACTTGGCCGTGGGACTAGCTGAAAACGACCGTCTTGTTGCCGTCCAGCAGGATGCGATCCTCCAACTGCCACTGCACCGCGCGCGCCAATACCTGCCGCTCCAGCTCGCGACCCAGCATCTTCAGGTCGGCAACCGACAGCCGATGCGAAACCCGCGCCACGTCCTGTTCGATGATGGGGCCTTCATCCAGCGCTGCGGTGACGTAGTGCGCGGTCGCGCCAATCACCTTGACGCCCTTGTCGTAGGCCTGCCGGTAGGGATCGGCGCCCGCAAATGCCGGCAAGAATGAATGGTGGATATTGATGATGCGGTGTGGAAAGTGGCTGACAAACTGTGCCGACAAGATGCGCATGAAGCGCGCCAGCACCACGATATCCACCTGATCCTGAAGCAGCTCCAGCATTTTCTGTTCCGCCGCTTCCTGGCTTTGCGCATCAAACGGCACGTGCACAAAGCGCACGCCAAAGCTTTCGACCGCGGCTTGCAAATCCGGGTGATTGGAGATCACCAGCGGAATGTGCGCGCGCAACTCCTGGCGCGACCATCGCCACAGAATTTCCAGCAAAGCATGATCATGTTTGGACACCAACAACGCCATGCGCGGCTTTTGCGCCGCGAAGGACATCCGCCATTCCATGCCGAAGCGCTCCGCCACCACCTCCGCAAACGCACGCTGCAGGGCCGGACCCGACACATCCAGATCCGGCGTTTGAAATTCCAACCTCAGGAAAAAGCGCCCGTTTTGCGGGTCGCTGGAATGCTGATCCAGCTCGGTGACGTTGGCACCGTGGTGGTAAAGAAAATTGGTGACCGCCGCCACGATGCCAGGCCGATCCGGACAAGAAATCAGCAGCCGCGCGGTGGTTTCGGGAGAGGTGCTCAAACCTTGTCGGTCCTTACTCCAGCGGCGGCAAGGGTTTGGGCGCATCCGCCGGCGCTTCTTTCGGATAAATGATGCGCACATCGCTGTAGGCCTTGCCGGTGGCCGGATCGTGCACGTTGGAAATGCCCTGATATTCCAGCAGCCGTTTTTGTTCCGGCTCATAGGTCAGCGTCAGCGCGGGCGCAACGAAGCGCAGCAGCGAATCCGGCTCCGCGCGCAAACGTACCGCATCCTGACCTTCAAACGTGGTGTCCTCAATGCGCTTGGCGCGAAAACGGTAGCTGTCCAGATTGCCGGCGGCGATAAAGCGAAATTCCACCGTCTTGCCCGCCATCAGGTCGGCGAAGCGATCCCGCAACAGATTGTGAAAACCCGAATCCGCGGCCATCGGATCCTTGCGTTTGACCTGATCGGCCTTCTCGCCTTTGTCCTTGCTCTGCTTGCGCATGTCTATTTTCTTGCCAACGGCGGTAATCGCCTCGCGATAGCCGTATTCCAGCTTCAGCTCGTAAATGGGGATATAGGGGTCTTGCGAAAAATCCATTTGCTTGACGCCCATCAGCGCGCCGTCGGCCGCGTAATACTTGATGCTGCCGCTGACCCACTTGCCATCGGTGACGGTTTGTTCGTGCACTTCCGTATAAAGGTAGTTGCCGCTTCCTTTGTCATAGGCATAGCCGTAAAAGCGGTGGGTACCGTCCGCCGCCGCCGTGGAGCTGATCAAACCCAGCAGCACCGCCATCATCCATTTCTTCATTGGGAACACCCCGCGTTCTCCTCCAAGGGCTTTACATCGTAGCCGCCGCCGAATTCAGGCGCATGAAATCGATCCGGCGCGATGCCGTTGCGCGCGACGGCTCGCGCCAGCGCTTGTGGCGGTTCAAATTGTCCGTCATCGGCCAGCTCGAAAGTGCCGAAGTGAATACCCAGGCTGCGCGCAGCGTTCAAATCCAGGTGCGCCTGCACCGCTTCATCCGGGCTCATGTGCTGGAACGCGGTGAGCCAGCGTGGCTGGTAAGCGCCGATGGGCAACAGCGCCAGCCGCATGGCGCCGAAACGTTGATGCGCTTGCTTGAAATGATCGGCATAGCCGGTGTCGCCGGCGAAATACACCGGCCCGCCTTTGGTCTCCAGCACAAAACTGAGCCATAGACTGCGATTGCGCCCGTGCAATCCGCGACCGGTCCAATGCTGCGAGCGCGCGCCCCAGAGCTGACAGCCGTTCTCCAGCTCAAGCGGCTGCCACCAATCCAGCTCCTGAATGTTTTGGATGCCGTGGTCGCGCAACAGATCGCCCTGCCGCAAGCCGACCACGAACAGCGGATCGTGCTCGGCGTGCAGCCGCTTGAGTGTGGGCAGGTCCAGATGGTCGTAGTGATCGTGACTGATCAACACCACGTCAATCTCCGGCAAATCCTCAAACGCGATCCCCGGCGGCACGAAGCGCCTGGGGCCGGCCCAGGAAAACGGACTGGCGCGCAGCGACCAGATCGGATCGGTCAGCACATTGATGCCGTCCGCCTGAATCAGCAGCGTTGCATGGTTGATGAAGGTCACGCGCAGTTCGCCGTCGCCCATCAAAGGCGGCGGCGCATGCGCTGGCGCAATTTCCAGATCACGCTTCCATTGGCCAGGCTGGCGGGTGAAGGCGAAGCGGACCAGATCAAAAAAGCCTTTGTCGAATTGCGCGCCCGGATTGAAAAAGCGCTGGCCGTCAAAGTGATCGGATGCCGCCGGCCGGGTTTCGCCTTGCCAGGCGCAAGCGTACAGGCTCAGCAATACAAAACCGGCAATGACGGGCTTGACCATCTGGATGACGCTACCGGCGCGGCTCGAACAGATAATGCGCCACGCCCCATTCGTTGCCGTCGGCGTAGCCGAACAGCTCCGCCACCGCCATGTAGAACATGCGCCAGCGTTGAAACCAGATGGCCGCGTCCTGTTTGCCGTAACAGGCGCCGAACACCGGCATGATGCGATCACGCGCCGCGTCCATGTTCGCCAACCAGTCGTTGGCGGTACGCTGGTAATGTTTGCCGTCCACCCACCAGTGCCGATTGATTCTCAAATCGTCCTGGAAATGCATGAACAGGTGCTCGCTGGGCATGGTGCCGCCCTGGAAAAAGTAACGCGTCATCCAGTCACTTTGTTCCTTGTCCTCAAAGTGATAGGCCAGCAGTTTGTGCGCGAAAACATGTACGAACAGACGGCCGTCGGCGCGCAGCCAACGGCCGAGCTTGGCCAATAGCAGGCCGTAGTTTTTCATGTGCTCGAACATTTCGATCGACACGATGCGATCAAAATCCGCCGCCACGCCCGCCTGGGAAAACTCAAAGTCGACCACGTTGCCGGTGAGAATTTGCAGGTTGTGCAGGCCGCGCTCGGCGGCGGTTTTTTCAATGAACTCGCGCTGACCGTTGGAGTTGGACAAGCCCATCACCTTGGCATTTGGAAAGCGCGCCGCCGCCCACAGCGAAAACGACCCCCAGCCGCAACCCAAGTCCAGAATGCGCTGTCCGTCCGCCAGGCCCGCACGTTCGGCATAGCACTCCATCATGGCCTGCTCGGCCTCGGCCAGACGCTCTCGCCCGCTGCGGTACAGGCAGCAGGAATATTTCAGCATCGGCCCCAGGTGGGCGTGAAAAAACTCGGCGGGCACCTCGTAGTGCTGCTCATTGGCGGCCTGCGTCAATACCGCGATGGCGCTGCTCTTCAGCTCCTCCAGGAAAGTGTTGAAGCGTGCCGAGCGAACCTCGCCGTGGCGATTGGCCTCATCCACCAGGCGGCGCGCAATCAAGCGCCGCATGCCCATGCGCGCCAGCGCATCCGGAATCACGCCGCGTTCGCACAAATCAATGACGTTCAAACAAGCCCCCCAATTTTGTCGAATACGCCGCCGCTCTACGTCGGCGTGCATGGTTCGGACGCAGCGCCGGCTCCGAATCAGGCCAGCGCTTCTGCCAGGAATGCGCGCAACAAGGCCATGGACCGGCGTTCCGCATCCACATTATGCAGGGTGCCGATACCCGGGTTGTTCGCCCCCGGCACCGCAAAGGCGTGCTTGGCATTGCCGTAGATCATCACTTGATAATCGGCCTGCGCGGCGCTCATCTCGTCCCTGAGCGCGAACACATCTTCCAGCGGCGCCAAGGGATCATCCGAGCCATGCATCACCAGCACCTTTGCGCCGATTTTTCCGGCGCGCGTTTCCGGCGGCTTGAGCAGGCCGTGAAAACTGGCAACCGCACGAACCTCGGCGCCGCTGCGCGCCAGATCCAGCGCGCACAGGCCACCAAAACAAAAACCGATGGCGGCGATGCGGTTTTCATCCACCTCCGGTTGGTCGCGCAGCGTGTCCAGGGCCGCCTGCATGCGACGCGCCACCCGGGAACGATCCGCCATGAACGGCGCCATCAGCGCGCTGTTTTCTTCCACGCTATTGCCCATGACGCCAGCGCCGTACATGTCCAGCGCAAAGCCGGCATAACCCCATTGCGCCATGCGCCGCGCCTGATCGCCGGCAAAGGCGTCGCGCCCGCCCCATTGATGCGCCACCAGCACCCCCGGCCGCTTGGCGCCGGAACCATCGGGCACCACGAACTCGGCTTGCAGGTCGGTGCCGGTTTGCTGGTAATCAATCATTCGGCTAGGCAGGGACATCGATTTCTCCGGTGCGATTTTCGCCATTCACTGAGGTGTCGATAGCATACCCAGACCATGGTCAGCGGCGAAGTGACGGGCGTGCGCAGGACACGGCGAGCCAACCCCCCGGGGTAGGGATCAAACGCGATCAAACCCGCTAGACTCTCTGGTCTAAGCCTCAAAGGATGCCGAGACCGGAATTGAGGCAAGAATCAAACGAGCAGCCGGCAGGCAAGCCGGCTCAATGACGACGGAGGAGCACATGATGAAACGAATGGCATTCTGGATTTCGCCCATCGTTCTGGCCCTGGCGGCCTGCGGCCCGCAGGGCACCGGCACGGATGCGGCCAGCGCAGAGTCAGCCAAAAGCGAGGTCAGCGTGGCGAACGTGGATGGCGCGCGCATCATCAATGCCGACAAGGAACCGGGCAACTGGATGAGCCACGGCCGCACCTACGACGAACAACGCTTCAGCCCGCTGAAGAAGGTGAACGCCGACAACGTGGGGGATCTGGGACTGGCCTGGCATTACCGCCTGGACGTGGACCGCGCCACCGAGGCCACGCCCATCGTGGTCGATGGCGTGATGTATGTGACCGGCGCGTTCTCCATTGTTTCCGCACTCGACCCGGTGAGCGGCGAAGAGCTGTGGAAGTTCGACCCCAAGGTTCCGCGCGACATGGACCGCCACGGCTGCTGTGACGTCGCCAATCGCGGCGTTGCGGTGTGGAAGGGCAAGGTCTACCTGGGCGCCTACGACGGCCGCCTGTTCGCGCTGGACGCCAAGACCGGCGAGGTCGCCTGGGAAGTCGACACGGTGGAAGACAAAGACCGCAGCTACACCGTGACCGGCGCGCCGCGCATTATCGACGGCAAGGTGATGATCGGAAATGGTGGCGCCGAATTCGGCGTGCGCGGTTACCTCACCGCCTACGACGCCGCCAGCGGCGAACAGCTGTGGCGTTTCTACACCGTGCCCGGCAACCCGGAAAACCCGCCGGAAAACAAAGCCATGGAAATCGCACTGCCAACCTGGAGCGGCGACAAGTGGTGGGAATTCGGCGGCGGCGGCACGGTCTGGGATGCCATGGCCTACGACCCCGAGCTCAAGCTGCTCTACATCGGCGTTGGCAACGGCACCGCCTGGAACCGCTCGGTACGCAGCCCCGAAGGCGGCGACAACCTGTTCGTTTCCTCCATCGTCGCGCTCAACCCGGATGACGGCGAGTACGTCTGGCACTATCAGACCACCCCCGGCGATCACTGGGATTACACCGCGACCCAGCACATCATCCTGGCCAACCTGGAACTGGACGGAAAAACCCGCAAGGTATTGATGCAGGCGCCGAAGAACGGCTTCTTCTATGTGCTGGACCGTGAAACCGGCGAGTTGCTGTCGGCCGAAAAATTTGCACCGGCCAACTGGGCCACGCATGTGGACATGGAAACCGGTCGCCCGGTGGAAAACCCGGAAGCCGACTGGAGCGAAGAACCCAAGCTGGTGTCACCCGGCCCGATCGGCGCGCATAACTGGCAGCCGATGTCTTACAGCCCGCAGACCGGCCTGGTCTACATTCCCATGCAGGAAGCCATTGCCCTGTTCGCACCCGGCGGCGACACCGAGTTCACCGGCAAGGGCACCTGGCACATGGGTTCCGCGCCCATCGCGCTGCCGGAAGATCCAGAAGAAATGGCCGGCGCCACCGCGGCCCACAAGGGTCATTTGATTGCCTGGGACCCGGTCGAGCAAAAAGAAGTCTGGCGCCAGTCATACGTCACACTCTGGAATGGCGGCACGCTCAGCACCGCTGGCGGGCTGGTGTTCCAGGGTACGGCTGATGGCCGTTTCGTCGCCTACAGCGACGTCGATGGCAACAAACTCTGGGAAACACCGGCCAACACCGGCGTGATGGCTGGCCCCGTCAGCTATGAGATTGATGGCGAACAATACGTCACCGTCGCTGCCGGTTGGGGCGGCGCCTTCCCGCTGGCGCTCGGTGGCATTTCCTCCCCTGCCAAAGTGCAATCCGAAGCCCGCATTCTCACCTTCAAGCTGGGCGGCAAGGAAACGCTGCCACCACCGGAAAACGATCCACTGCCCTTCCCCGAGCCGCAGCAAGTGACGGCCGATGCCGAAACCATCGACAAAGGCCGGCAAATCTACAACCACCGCTGCGGTATGTGTCACGGCCCCAACACCATCGCCGGCAGCGTGATTTCAGACCTGCGCTACATGTCCGAAGAAACGCACAAAATGTTCAACGGCATCTTGGCCGGCGCCTACACCAACAAGGGCATGCCCAACCTGATGGACGTGCTGTCCGAAGACGATGTGGAAGCGGTTCATCAATACATCAACAAACGCGCCAATGATCTCAAGGCAGAGCTGAAAAAAGCCGCCGCCAAATCAGACGGATGATCAACCCGCGTTGCAGACACCAAGGCCGGAGCTTGCTCCGGCCTTTTTTATGTCCGCGAGCCGCCCCAAATCAAAGGGCGCCACGCAAACGCTCAATCTGGCGCATACGCTGGTGGAGAATCGTCACGATCCCTTTGGGAAACAGGTGGACCCAAAAGCGCCATGAAGATCTATAATGGAACCTCCGTGTCAAAAGGCCTACCACCATGGCTGTCAACGTTAAATTGCCCAATGCACTGGTTGAAACCGCCAAACAATGTGGTCAAATTGAGCATCGATCAGTACCCAAGCAAATCGAATACTGGGCAAGGATTGGAAAAGCCGCGGCGGAGAATCCTGATCTTCCGTTCAGTGTAATTCGGGACATCTTGATCGCTGACCAGGAAGAGGCAGTTGGTGAGTACCAGTTCGGCTAATGCGCATTCTTGTGACGCCGACTTTTCAACGGACGGTCAAAAAGCTCCACCCGCAACAGAAAACCGTGCTCGATGAGGCCGTTCGTAAGGTCGCCACGAATCCGGGTATCGGTGAGACCAAGCTTGGAGATCTGGCGGGCGTTCAGGTCTACAAATTCAGGATCGACGGCAGGCTGACGTTGCTGGCCTATCGCGTGATTAACCCGGGAACCTTGAAACTTCTAATGGTGGGCCCTCATGAAAATTTCTACCGCGACTTGAAGCGAACCGAGCATTAAGCGCGGTATCTACACCGTCCATTCCGGGGCCTCAGACTCAATGCCTCCGATGATCTCCCGCACCTGCGTCAACAACATTTGATATTCCGCTTGGCCGATCTTGCTGGGCGATGGCCTGTTAGCCGGGCGAACCCCCATAGGGCTAGCGGTCTTTGGGATGCACCCAGGCATATTTCTGGAAAGCGGCATCGGGCTCGGTATGCGCCAGCGCATTGGTAAAGTTTGAAATCAGCTTGGAAGCCAGCCCGGTGAGCACTTCCAGTGCCTGGCGTTTGGTATAGCCTGCGTCCAGAAATTCCTGCAGTTTCTCGTCACCAATATGACCGCGCTTATCAAGCAGGTCTTTGGCAAAGTCGTGCAGCGCCTGCAGCTTGGCATCGGGTATCGGCGTGCCTTCACGCAGCGCTTCGATCACGTCTTCTGGCATCTTGGCGGCATGCATCATCCAGGTATGCCCGGGCACGCAGTAGTGACAGTTGTTCTCGAAATTAGCCGTCATGAAGACAACCTGCTGCTCCAGCGGTGACAGGGTCGTGTTCTTCATAAACAGACCAAAGGCCGTGTTGTAGGTCTCGTAGGTTGCCGGCGCCTCGGCCAGTACCTTGTGCAGATTGGGCAACATGCCCATGTTCTTCTGCGACTGTTCGATCAACGGTTTGGATTCTTCAGGTGCGGATTCGATATCGTGGTAGGTAAACATCGGTCACTCCTTAAATATTAATCAGGGCTTGTCTTCAACAATGATGGCAACGACGTCCGTAGTGCCGTTGTTGGTTACCTGGTGAGTCCAGGCTTCATGCCACATCACATGGCCATCCGGCACCTCAACGTCCATGGACTTGCCATCGGCCAGGCGAATCGTCAGCTTGCCGCCCTGTTGGAAGTAGACGGTTTCGTTCAGGTGCCTATGCATGGCATCGGACTCGCCGGGCTTGAGCAGCATCTTCAGCACCAGCACTTCGTCGTTATCCTCCAGAACTTCATAACGATCCGGTGATGCTACGTGGGCAGCGGGGTATTCCTCTGCGACCGCCGGCAATGAAATCAGCAAGCCAGCCAATACTGCGAATACGGTTTTCACGTTCATCAGAAATGCTCCTTGAGATGGGCCTCGAAACGCTTGAAGTCACCTTCTGCATCGGCAGCTTTCATCACGTCATAGCAGGCAAAAGTGGGGAGGGCTTCCATGCCGAAGAAGCGGAAGTTCATGTGCATGGGGAAGAACAGGTCATCCACGGACTTGCCCTGAAACAGGTATTCCTGTGGGTCGTTGAAAGATTCTTCGGGGGCGTTAAAGGTCAGTGACAGCATGTATTGCTTGCCGCTCAGGCTGCCGCCTGCGCCATAGTTTTTCTTCGGGGCGTCGCTATGCCGGCCATCGCCCTCGCACAGCCGACCGTCCATGCCGGCGGTATAGACCTCGTCCATATACTTTTTGAAGGTCCAGGGCACGCCCATCCAGTTCACCGGCGTTTGCAGCAGAATGACATCGGCCCACTGGTGGTTTTCGATTTCCTGTTCGACGTCGTAGCCGTCGTCCACCCTCACCACGCGGGTTTCATGGCCTTTCGACTTCAGGATTTCATCCGCCATCTGTATGAGGCTTCTATTCAGACGGCCTTCGGCAAACGGATAGGCATGGTGTGCGTTGATGATCAGAATCGTGCTCATGATGAGAGTCCTCGTATCGCAGTTTTGGAAAAGCGGCAGACCAAGTCGTTTGACCGTCTGCTGATGGGCGGAAACAATACGAACTCAGGTTACTAATAACAACCAGTATATTTTTGGTAACCTGCTAGCATTTAACTTGCCAGACCGACGAGGTTCTCCATGAAAGCGAGCGTTGAAACCGATCCGCAGGGCCGGCGGCATGCGCTGCAGGCCTGTATGGAACCCTGTGCCATCGAGCGCGGCATGCGCGTGCTCGGCGGCAAATGGACGGGGTCCATCATCTATCACCTAAAGGATGGTCCAGTGCGCTTCAATGACCTGTCGCGCATGATTGGTGGCGCCAGCAAGAAAATGATTACCGAACGGCTGCGGCAGTTGGAGGCACAGGGCCTAATCAGCAGAAAGGTGCTGGATACCTCCCCGGTATCTGTCCACTATGAAATCACTGATTTTGGCCGTACTGCCCTCGGGGTGCTCGATCAACTCAAGGAATGGACTGAGGGGCTGCCCGAGGGCTTTTTGGACGTGGATGCGGCCTAATTTCCCGCTGTAGTGCCGCGCTCGTATCATTGCGCGCAGGCGGTCTCTCGCTGATCAACGCTGCGAGGCCGGTGGTTCGCCTCGAATCGTGATCTTCGGGTATTACGGTGACATGGTATTACGGTGACATGATACTGTTTGCACAATAAATGTCCCCAACCCGAACTCCCCATGGCACGCATCGCCCGGATCGTCATCCCTGGTGCCCCCCACCACATTACGCAAAGGGGGAACCGACGACAGGAGATATTTTCCGAAGCGGACGACTACGCCCTCTACCGAGATTTGATGGCGGAATCCTGCCGGCGGGCAGGGGTCGAGGTATGGTCATACTGCCTCATGCCCAATCACGTCCACTTGGCGATGGTGCCCAGCACGGAAGACGGTCTTGCTCGTGCGGTCGGTGAGACGCATCGGCGCTACAGTGCCTACATCAATGCCCGCCTCCGAGTGACCGGTCACCTGTTTCAGAGCCGCTTCAACTCAGTGGCTATGGATGAGGCGCACTGGATGGCCGCCGCCCGATATATCGCGATGAATCCGGTGAAAGCGGGATTGGTCGCGCATCCCTGGGACTGGCCGTGGTCCAGCAGTCCTGCCCATATTCTCGGCAAGGATGACGCCTTGGATTTACGGTGACATGATACTGTTTGCACAATAAATGTCCCCGGCCCGAACTCCCCATGGCACGCATCGCCCGGATCGTCATCCCTGGTGCCCCCCCCACCACATTACGCAAAGGGGGAACCGACGACAGGAGATATTTTCCGAAGCGGACGACTACGCCCTCTACCGAGATTTGATGGCGGAATCCTGCCGGCGGGCAGGGGTCGAGGTATGGTCATACTGCCTCATGCCCAATCACGTCCACTTGGTGATGGTGCCCAGCACGGAAGATGGTCTTGCTCGTGCGGTCGGTGAGGCGCATCGGCGCTACAGTGCCTACATCAATGCCCGCCTCCGGCGATGAATCCGGTGAAAGCGGGATTGGTCGCGCATCCCTGGGACTGGCCGTGGTCCAGCAGTCCTGCCCATATTCTCGGCAAGGATGACGCCTTGGTCAGCGTAGCGCCGCTGCTGGAACGCGTACACAGCGCTCAGGCGTATCTGGAACTCGAGGTGGAGCCGGACTATGAGCAAGCGCTGACGCGCGGACAGCGCATCGGGCGTCCCTTGATGCCGCGCACCGTGTTGGAAGAACTGGAGCGAAAGACGGGGCATTCGATACTGCCGAGAAAGCGGGGGAGAAAGCCGAAGCAGCGAGAGGAAGGAGGCAGCAGTTAATAGGTAATTGGTATCATGTCACCGTAATTCCTATTTGCCGCCGGCCAGCTCAAAATAGTGGGCGTTGATCATGAAGTGAGCCGCGATACCAGCCGCGTAACCGAGCGCGATGGCCCAGCTCCAGCGCAGGTGTCCGAAGAAGGTATAGACCCCGCGCGCGCTGCCCATCACCGCAACACCGGCGGCCGATCCGATGGAAAGCATGGAACCACCGATGCCCGCGGTCAGCGTCACCAGCAGCCATTGGCCGTCGCTCATCTCGGGCAGCATGGAGAGCACGGCGAACATCACCGGGATGTTGTCGATGACGGCGGAAAACACCCCCACCAGGACATTGGCGATGGTCGGGCCGAGCTGGCCATACATGAGATCTGAGCCCATGGCGAGATAGCCAATGGTCCCCAGCCCGCCCACGCACATGATGATGCCGTAGAAGAACAGCAAGGTATCCCACTCGGAGCGGGCAATCTGATTGAAGGTATTCAGCCGCGTCGTAGGCGTTTGATGTGGATCACTGCCGGCCACGTCACTGAGGCTGACCTGCTCCATGCCTTGATGAGAAATCGGACGCGAGGAACGCCCGCGCGGGGTTCGGTTCAAACCATAGCTGACCAGCATCAGAACCCCCATTCCCGCCATCATCCCGAGCACTGGCGGCAGATGCAGCCAGGTGTGCAAGGTCACGGTCAGCGCGATCGTGCCGAGAAACAGGGCGATGATCACATAGCCACCGAACTGCACCTGGGGGCGCTCCGCCAGCGGTTCGGGGCGCGCATTGGGAATGCTCATCGACATGATCGCGGCCGGCACCAGCCAGCTGATCAGAGACGGAAAGAACAGCACCAGAAACTCATGCGCCGGGAAGATGCCTTTCTGCCAGACCATCAAGGTGGTGATGTCGCCAAACGGACTCCAGGCACCGCCGGCGTTGGCCGCGACCACGATGTTGATGCAGGCCACCCCCACGAACCTGGCCTCCTTGCCGCCTACCGCCACAACGACCGAGGCCATGACCAGAGCGGTGGTCATGTTGTCCGCGATCGGCGACAGGAAAAAAGCGAGTACGCCGGTCAGCCAATACAGCGTCCGCAGGGAAAAACCATGCGCTACCAGCACGCCACGCAGGGCTTCGAACACGCCGCGATCGTCCAGCGTATTGATGAAGGTCATCGCCACCAGCAGGAACAGGAACAGCTCGGCGAATTCCAGCAAGCTGTGGCGCAAGGTGTCGCTCACCGCGTGCGTCTCCCCGATCTGGGCGTAGGCAATGCCCACCAGCGTCCAGATCACCGCTGCGGCGATCAGCACCGGGATCGACTTGCGCAGATGCAATCGTTCTTCGAACACAACCAGCACATAGGCCACTACGAAAGTCACCAGTGCCGAAATGCCCACCCAGCTCGAAGTCAGATCCGGCGCAGCGCCCTCGGCAGCGCTGGCCAGCGCCACTTGAGGCAGGCAGAGAAGCAGGATGGACGCAATCAGTGTTCTTGGCACGAAAACATCTCCAATAGCAGACAGAAGAAAAAAGAATGCAAGGCCTCGAGGCCCGGGTCTGCCGCCTTGGGCGGCACTCGATGTCAACGCCCGGCGCAGCGCGGGCGCGGTGCGATTGACGAATCAGTCGCCCTGGTCAGATTTGATTTTGTTCGTGAGCCGCAGCAGGCCCGGCATGAGTCGATGCGCCATGCAACAAACACGCAAACCGCAGGAGCGGCGGAACCGATCAGCGTCTACCCGACAAATCGCGGGAAGCCGCTGGAGGCGCTCGACCGGTCGGGATGATTCCAACGCCGAATCGGGTCGAAGACCGTTGCGCCTTGGCGCGCAGCAACGCTGCTCCAGGCCTGCCTGCCCCCCGAATCGCGAAAAATCGGCCCAGATGACCTGCGAATTGCGGACTCAAGGCGCTATTTTATCAAGTTGCCAGCACCCGGCGAGGCGCTTTCTTGCCGTCACTACTTGCGCCTGGATATTACGGATATTACTATTACGGTGACATGATACTGTTTGCCAATAAATGTCCCCGGCCCGAACTCCCCATGGCACGCATCGCCCGGATCGTCATCCCTGGTGCCCCCCACCACATTACGCAAAGGGGGAACCGACGACAGGAGATATTTTCCGAAGCGGACGACTACGCCCTCTACCGAGATTTGATGGCGGAATCCTGCCGGCGGGCAGGGGTCGAGGTATGGTCATACTGCCTCATGCCCAATCACGTCCACTTGGCGATGGTGCCCAGCACGGAAGATGGTCTTGCTCGTGCGGTCGGTGAGGCGCATCGGCGCTACAGTGCCTACATCAATGCCCGCCTCCGAGTGACCGGGCATCTGTTCCAGAGCCGCTTCAACTCAGTGGCTATGGATGAGGCGCACTGGATGGCCGCCGCCCGATATATCGCGATGAATCCGGTGAAAGCGGGATTGGTCGCGCATCCCTGGGACTGGCCGTGGTCCAGCAGTCCTGCCCATATACTCGGCAAAGATGACGCCTTGGTCAGCGTAGCGCCGCTGCTGGAACGCGTACACAGTGCTCAGGCGTATCTGGAACTTGAGGTGGAGCCGGACTATGAGCAAGCGCTGACGCGCGGACAGCGCATCGGGCGTCCCTTGATGCCGCGCACCGTGTTGGAAGAACTGGAGCGAAAGACGGGGCATTCAATACTGCCGAGAAAGCGGGGGAGAAAGCCGAAGCAGCGAGAGGAAGGAGGCAGCAGCTAATAGGTAATTGGTATCATGTCACCGTAACTGCGACCGGCTGATACGGGCATGGAGGTTGCCTTGGCGGGCTCCGGGGCCTCTGATATATTGCGCCGCACCATAAACTGCCCTGCTTGGCAGGGCCCGCTAGGAAGTCGGCATATGGATGCATTTCACGGATACTACCTTGAGGACCTTGCCGTCGGCATGTCGGCCTCTTATGCGAAAACGATCACCGATGCGGACATCGTCCTGTTCGCCGGCGTCTCCGGGGACACGAACCCGGTCCACCTGAATCAGGAATTCGCCAGCCGGACGATGTTCAAGGACCGCATCGCCCATGGCATGCTTTCGGCCGGTTTCATTTCGACGGTGCTCGGCACCAAACTTCCCGGACCCGGCTGCATCTATCTAAGCCAGAACGTGAACTTCAAGGCACCGGTGAAAGTTGGAGATACCGTTCTCGCAAGGGCTACCATCACGGACATTCAGCCGGAAAAGCGGCGCGTGCACCTGAAGACGGATTGTCTGGTCAAAGAAACGCTTGTCATTGATGGCGAAGCCGTCGTCATGGTCGACTCGAAAGCGTCCGGCGCCTTCTAGGTATTAGGCGCATTACGGCATTACGATGACATGATACTGTTTGCACAATAAATGTCCCCGGCCCGAACTCCCCATGGCACGCATCGCCCGGATCGTCGTCCCTGGTGCCCCCCACCACATTACGCAAAGGGGGAACCGACGACAGGAGATATTTTCCGAAGCGGACGACTACGCCCTCTACCGAGATTTGATGGCGGAATCCTGCCGGCGGGCTGGGGTCGAGGTATGGTCATACTGCCTCATGCCCAATCACGTCCACTTGGCGATGGCGCCCAGCACGGAAGATGGTCTTGCTCGTGCAGTCGGTGAGGCGCATCGGCGCTACAGTGCCTACATCAATGCCCGCCTCCGAGTGACCGGGCATCTGTTCCAGAGCCGCTTCAACTCAGTGGCTATGGATGAGGCGCACTGGATGGCCGCCGCCCGATATATCGCGATGAATCCGGTGAAAGCGGGATTGGTCGCGCATCCCTGGGACTGGCCGTGGTCCAGCAGTCCCGCCCATATTCTCGGCAAGGATGACGCCTTGGTCAGCGTAGCGCCGCTGCTGGAACGCGTACACAGCGCTCAGGCGTATCTGGAACTCGAGGTGGAGCCGGACTATGAGCAAGCGCTGACGCGCGGACAGAGCATCGGGCGTCCCTTGATGCCGCGCACCGTGCTGGAAGAACTGGAGCGAAAGACGGGGCATTCGATACTGCCGAGAAAGCGGGGAAGAAAGCCGAAGCAGCGAGAGGAAGGAGGCAGCAGCTAATAGGTAATTGGTATCATGTCACCGTAATTCCAATCAGCCGCACATGATAACGGCTAGCCCCCGTAAACCGGAAGCCGCTTAGTGTCGCGTCGCCTGCCCTTGGTCATTGGCCTGGCCGAACAGTTCCGTAATATCCTGTGGCGAAAATTGCTGCACGGCGCCGCAGAACTCGCAGGTCAGTTCCACCCGTCCCTGTTCGGCAAGAATATCGCTCACTTCTTCCTGCCCCATGGAGACCAGCAAGGCGGAGGTGACCTGACGGTCGCAACGGCATTGACTTTGCACCGGGCGGGGTTCAAAAAAGCGCAGCGGCGGCGCGTCCGCGAACAGCCGACGCAGCAGGGTTTGCGCATCGGTTTGAAGCAACTCCTGGCTGCTAAGCGTTGAGGACAAAGTACGCAGGTGTTCCCAATCATCCTGGTCGCCTTGCGCGTGCTCCAGCGGCAGGCGCTGCAACATGAACGCAGCCAACGCATCGCCTTGAGTTGCAACGCGAATCAGGGTGGGAAGCTGTTCGGACTGATCAAAATAATCTTGCAGCGCGCCGCTGAGTGTTTCGGCTTGCAGTGGAATCATGGCTTGGGTGTCTGGCCGCGACTCGTCGTCACTGGACACGGTGAGCGCCAGAATGCCTTGGCCCATCAGCTGCGCCAATCCGCCTTGCGCTTCGGCATCGGCCTTGGCCATGGCGCGAACGTTCAGCGCCTGATCCACCTGCGCCACCAACATTTTCAAGCGCGCTTCGCCCTGGAATTGCAGACTGATGCGAGCGCCGAAACCAAGATGCGTCGCCAGCAAGGGCATGACGGCCATGGCCTCCGACAGCAGGTGCGCCACATCCGCGCTGTAATGGCGGTGACGCAAAATCTCGCCCGCCCGAAAATGCACGATGGCGCCGTGCGCTACGTGATTGTCGAACGCAAAGCCGGTGAGCGACTGATCCATCAGCCCGCGAGTTTGGCTTTCAGCAGGCGGTTGACCACTTCCGGGTTGGCCTTACCTTGCGTGGCCTTCATCACCTGGCCAACAAAGAATCCAAACAGCTTGTCCTTGCCGCCGCGCAACTGCTCCAACTGCTTGGGATTGTTGGCGATCACCTGGTCCACGATTTGTTCGATGGCGGACTCGTCCGTGATCTGCACCAGGCCCTTGGCCTTGATGATTTCGTCTGCGCTGCCCTCGCCGGCCAACATGGCCTCAAACACGTCTTTGGCAATCTTGCCGGAAATGGTTTTGTCCGCGATGCGCGCCAACAACTGCGCCAACATCGGCGCGCTGACGGGCGACTCGCTGATGCCTTTTTCCAGCTTGTTCAAGCCGCCCAGCAAATCTGTGATGACCCAGTTGGCGCACAGCTTGGCCTCGGCGCCGGATTCGCTCAGCACGGTTTCATAAAAGTCGGCTAGCTCACGCTCGCCGGTCAACACGCCGGCATCGTATGGACTCAAGCCGTATTGCGTGACGAAGCGCGCCTTCTTGGCTTCCGGCAGCTCCGGCATTTGTTTCGCAATGGCGGCGATCTCCTCGGCGCTGACAAACACCGGCAACAAATCCGGGTCCGGGAAATAGCGATAGTCGTTGGCGTCTTCCTTACTGCGCATGGAACGCGTTTCGCCGCTGTCCGGGTTGAACAGGCGCGTTTCCTGCACGATGCTGCCGCCGGCTTCGAGCACGTCAATCTGGCGCTCGATTTCAAACTCAATCGCCTTTTCCACAAAGCGGAAGGAATTCACGTTCTTGGTTTCGGTACGGGTGCCGAGTTTGTCTGATCCCTTGGGGCGCACCGATACATTGGCATCACATCGGAAGGAGCCTTCCTGCATATTGCCGTCGCTAATGCCCAGATAAACCACCAACTGGTGCAGCTTCTTTAGATAAGCCACCGCTTCGGCGGCGGAGCGCAAATCCGGCTCGGAGACTATTTCAATCAGCGGCGTTCCGGCGCGATTCAGATCGATGCCGGTTTCACCCACAAAGCCTTCGTGCAGGGACTTGCCGGCGTCCTCTTCCATGTGCGCGCGGGTAATGCCGATGCGTTTTTCCTGACCATCACCCCATTCGATATCCAGGTGGCCGTCGTAAACAATCGGCAGTTCGTACTGCGAAATCTGATAGCCCTTGGGCAGGTCCGGATAAAAATAATGCTTGCGCGCGAACACACAGCGCTCGGCGATTTTCGCGTCCACCGACAAGCCAAACTTGACCGCCATTTGCAGCGCATCACCATTCAACACCGGCAGCACGCCGGGCAGGCCCAGGGTCACCGCATCGGCCTGAGTGTTGGGCTCAGCGCCGTAGGCGGTGGCGGCGCCAGAAAAGATTTTTGACTGGGTCAGCAGTTGGCAATGCACTTCCAACCCGATAACGGCTTCCCATTCCATGGCTGATTACTCGAACGCGGTGGGAAACCGTGTATGCCAGTCGGTTTCCTGTTGATAGCGATGCGCAACATTGAGCAGTCGCGCCTCATCAAAATGATTGCCCATCAGCTGCAGACCCACCGGCAGCCCCTGACTGAAACCGCAAGGAATGCTCAGCGCCGGCGTGCCCGCCAGATTGCAGGCGATGGTGTAGATGTCGTTCAGATACATGGCCACCGGATCATCGGTTTTCGCGCCCAGCGCAAACGCAACGTCGGTGGTGGTGGGGCCAACAATCAAATCCACCTGCTCAAAGGCCTGGCGGAAATCCTCCGCGATCAAATTGCGCACACGCTGCGCACGCAGGTAGTAAGCGTCGTAGTAGCCATGCGACAACACATAAGTGCCAATCATGATGCGGCGTTGCACTTCCGGCCCGAAACCCTCGCCGCGCGAACGCTTGTACAGCTCTTCCAGATTGCTGACACCTTCAGCACGATAGCCGTAACGCACGCCGTCATACCGCGACAGATTGGAACTGGCCTCGGCCGGTGCCACCACGTAGTAAGTCGGCACCGACAAGGGCGCGTTGGGCAGCGAGATTTCCTGCACGCTGGCGCCCTGTTGCTCCAGCAGCTTGACCGCGTCCATCACGCATTGACGCACATCCGGCGCCAGGCCTTCGGCGAAATATTCTTTCGGCAGGCCGATTTTCAGGCCGGCGATGTCCTGTTCGATGTTTTGCGTCAGGCTCTCCACCGGACGGTCCAGGCTGGTGGAGTCGCGCGGATCAAAGCCGCACATGGCTTCCAGCACCAGGGCGGCATCCTCGGCCGAATGCGCCAGCACGCCGCCCTGATCCAGGGAAGATGCAAAGGCGATCATGCCGTAGCGGGAAACGCGTCCGTAGGTGGGCTTGATGCCGGTGAGCCCGGTCAATGCGGCGGGCTGACGGATGGAACCGCCGGTGTCGGTCCCGGTTGCAACCGGCGCCAGGCCTGCGGCCACCGCCGCCGCCGATCCGCCGGAGGATCCGCCCGGCACGCGCGACGCATCCCAGGGGTTCTTCACCGCACCGTACCAACTGGTTTCGTTGGACGAGCCCATGGCGAACTCGTCCATATTACACTTGCCCAGCATCACCGCGCCGGCTTTTTGGTGCAGCTGGCTGACCACGTGCGCGTCATAAGGTGAGATGAAACTGTCCAGCATGCGCGAGCCGCAACTGCTGCGAACGCCCTGGGTGCAGAAGATGTCCTTTTGCCCCAGCGGGATGCCGGTCAGCGGCCCCGCCTTCCCATCGGCCAGCGCCCGATCCGCCGCATCGGCCTGATCCAGCGCGCGCTGGGTGGTGACGGTGATGAAGCTATTGAGCCTGGCGTCATGCTTTTCGATGCGCGCCAGAAAATGCTCAGCAAGCTCGCGCGCGGAAAACTGCTTCTCGCGCAGGCCCTTGGCCAATTGTTTGATGGAAAGCTGGTGCATGGCAGATTCAGATCACGCGCAAGGCCCAAGGGCATGTCAACACCCATGCGGCCGCGCCGCGCGTTTATTCGATGACTTTGGGAACTGTGAACAGGCCGTCTTTGACCGCCGGGGCGCTGGCTTGCAGGGCATCGCGTGACTCGTGCGCCGTGACGCCATCGGGCCGCAGACGCTGCACCATCTTCAAGGGATGGGCCATGGGTTCGACCCCTTCGGTGGGCGCCTGCGCCAGCGCGTCAATCATTTGCATGATGCGGCTGAGCTGTCCCGCATAGGGTTCCAATTGCTCGGGCTTGAGGGCAAGGCGGGCCAGATGCGCCACCTGCTGGACTTGTTCGGGGGTCAGGCTCATTGCGGTTTGCTGGTTGCGGGGGCGATGCGGCCTTCAAGGGGCGCGTGCGCCGCACAATTTCGTTTAAACTGGGCAGCTCACAATCTTACTCCCTTGTGATCGGGTTGTGACCGCCGCCTGCCCCCTGCGCAGGCGTTCTTTAATATCTGTCGCACCTGATTTCGCGAGTCGATCAACCGATGTTTGACGCCGTACGCCGCCTGTTTGTAAACGATTTGTCGATCGACCTGGGCACCGCCAATACCCTGGTCTATGTCCGCGACGAAGGAATTGTGCTCAACGAGCCCTCGGTGGTTGCCATTCGCGCGGATGTGCGCGGCAGCAAGAAGGTTGAGTCGGTCGGCATCGAGGCCAAAAAGATGCTGGGCCGCACGCCGACCAACATCTCCACCATCCGCCCATTGCGCGATGGCGTCATCGCCGATTACACCGTGACGGAGAAGATGCTGCAGCATTTCATCCGCAAGGTGCAGCAAGGCCGCATGATGCGCCCGATCACCCGCGTGGTGGTGTGCGTGCCGTTTGGTTCCACCCAGGTGGAGCGGCGCGCGATTCGAGAGTCGGTGGAAAACGCGGGTGCGCGCAAGGTGTGGGTGATCGAGGAGCCGCTGGCTGCGGCCATGGGCGCCGGCATTCCCATTGGCGATGCGCGCGGTTCCATGGTGGTGGACATCGGCGGCGGCACCTCGGAGGTGGCGGTGATCTCGCTCAACGGCATCGTCTATGCCGAAAGCGTGCGCATCGGCGGTGACAAATTCGACGAAGCCATCGTTTCCTATGTCCGCCGGCAGTACAACATGCTGGTGGGCGAAGCCACCGCCGAGCGCATCAAGCAGGAAATCGGCACCGCGTTTCCGGGCCACGAGGTGCAGGAGATCGACGTCGTCGGTCGCCACCTGGCCGCCGGTGTGCCGCGCAACTTCACCATGAATTCCAACGAGATTCTGGACGCTCTGCAGGAACCGCTGGCCGGCATCATCAAGGCGGTGAAACAGGCGCTGGAGCGCACGCCGCCCGAACTAGGGTCGGACGTGGCTGAGCGCGGCATCGTCCTCACCGGCGGCGGCGCCCTGTTGCGCGACCTGGACAAGCTCCTCAGTGAAGAAACCGGCCTGCCAGTGATCATCGCCGACGATCCGCTCACCTGCGTCGCCCGCGGTGGCGGCATGGTGCTGGACATGCTGGACCGTCAAGGCGACTTCTACAGCATGGAATAGCGCCTGTTATAAAGCAGGCGATAACAGTGCGTTATTCGCTCTTTTCAAAAAATCGAGCACTGCCTTGGCGGGCGTTCAGATAAGCATCACGGCCGTGACCGGCCTTGCTGCCATGGTGGCGGCGGCTTATGCTTACGCCGCAGATAAATTGTTGAACTTTATTTCCAAAGGTGTGAGATTTGAACACCCTCGGAGTTGAAGAAAACCGATCCGCGCAAGGTCTTGGCCTGGGCCTGAAAGCCTTTGTCTTTTTGATGGTGTGCGGCAGCCTGATGGCAGCCGATACCCAGGATGATCGGCTGGATACCGCGCGCGGCTGGATTCAGCAAGCCACCCAGCCGCTGGTGTGGGTGGCGCAACTGCCGACACGCTTCGATGCGCTACTGGAGCACCTGGCGTGGCGTGAATCGCTGTTGCGGGAGAATCGCGAACTGCGCCGCAAGCAAATGCTGCTGGAAGCGCAACTCAACAAGCTCAACGCGCTGGAAGCCGAGAATCGACGTGTTCGCGGCCTGCTCAACGCGGTACCGGCGCTGCGCGACCGTGTCATGTTGAGCGAGATTCTTTCGACCAACCAGGATCCCTATCGGCAACAACTCAGCCTCGACAAAGGCCGCCGTCATGAGGTGCATCGCGGTCAGGCGGTGGTGGATGCACATGGTCTGTTGGGACAGGTGATTGATGTCAATCCGGGAACCGCGACCGCCTTGCTGATCAGCGACCCGGATCACGGCGTACCGGTGCAACTGAGCCGCACCGGCCTTCAGGCCATTGCGCTGGGGCAGGGCCGCCATCGCGCGCTGCGCATTCCCCACCTGCCCGGAAACGCGGACATCAAGAAGGGCGACCTGTTCGTCACCTCCGGCCTCGGCGGTCGATTCCCCAACGGCTATCCGGTGGCGACGGTGGCCGGGATTCGGCGAACACCGACCGGACATTTCATCGAGGCCATCGCCCAACCAACCGCCAAACTGGGCCACGGACGCCAGGTCCTGTTGGTGTGGAGCGCACAAACCCCGGCCGATGAAGCCGGCCTGGCCGAAGCGGCGGCGACCGAAGCCGCAGCGCACGCGATCAGCGTACCAAGCAGTGATGGCCGCCGCTGATGAGCAATCCGCCGCACGCGGCCTTCGCGCTGAGCCTGATCGGCGCCCTGTTCCTGCAGCTCATCGCGCTGCCCGACGCCATTGCCTCGACGCGACCGCTGTTTCTTCCCCTGGTAGTGGTTTACTGGGCGCTGGCCGACCCGCGGGTGCCGGCCCTGAGTGGTGCATTTGTACTGGGGCTGACACAGGATGTCATGCTCAGTTCGGTGATGGGTCAGCACGCCAGCGGCCTGGTGTTGCTGGTTTATCTGGTCGCGCGGCTGCGCGGCGTTTTCATTCTGTTTCCCCTATGGCAGGCCAGCATCGCGCTGGCGCCGGGTTGGCTGGCTTATTGTCTGCTGATGTCCTGGATTGACCGCTGGACCGGCCACCACGCCGACGACTGGTTGCGTTGGTTGCCCGCGCTGACCACAACGGTGCTGTGGCCGTTGGCCTACGCGGCGCTGGATCGCGCCTGTCATCGCAAGGAAACCGAGTAGGTCACACGCGATGGCACTGATTGACAAGATCAAGGATTTGCGGCGCGAACGGCATACCTTTGCCTCGCGCAGCATCGTCGCCGCCATTGGCTGCGGCGTGCTCACCGCCGTGCTGCTGACGCGGCTGATCAGCCTGCAAGTGTTTCAGGACGAGTACTACCAGACGCGCGCCAACGAAAACCGCATGCGCATCACCTCGGTGCCGCCGGTGCGTGGACTGATGTATGACCGCAACGGCGTGCTGCTGGCGGAAAACGCGCCCGCCTTCGTGATGGAAGTCGTTCCCGAGCAGGTGCAGGACATGGACGCCTTGATGACGCGGCTGATCCCACTGATGGACCTGGACATTGAGGACATGCTGCGGTTTCACGACCGCGTTTCCAAAACCCCGCGCTATGCGGCGGTGCCGCTGGGGCACAATCTGAGCATGGAAGAGGTGGCGCGATTCCAGATCAATCGCTTTGATTTCAAAGGGGTGGACGTCACCGCCAGCCTGACGCGGCGTTATCCGCTGGGCGCAGCCGCCGCGCACGTCATCGGTTACGTTGGCGGCATCAACGAACGTGAGATGCAGGAGATCGACGCCGCCGCCTATCGAGGCCTGTCGCAGATCGGCAAGATCGGAGTGGAGAAGTCGCACGAGGAAACGCTGCGCGGCATGCCCGGCGCCAAGATCGTGGAAGCCAATGCCTACGGTCGGCCACTGCGCGAGCTGGATTTCCAGATGGGCAAAGGCGGCAAGAATCTGATTCTGACGCTGGACGCCGAAGTGCAGCTGGTGGCGCACCGGGCACTCGGCGAGCTGGACGGCGCGGTGGTGGCAATCGACCCGCGCAATGGCGAGGTCATCGCGCTGGTGTCCAAGCCGGGCTATGACCCGGAGCTGTTCGTCAACGGCATCGATACCAAGACCTATCGCGCCCTGCTCAACAATCCCAAGCGACCGCTGTACAACCGCGCCCTGCAGGGCACTTACCCGCCCGGCTCCACCGTCAAACCTTTCATGGCGCTGGCCGGTTTGGAAGGCCTGGTGACCACACCCGACGACGGCGTGTATTGCAACGGCGCCATGCGCCTGCCCGGCTCCAAGCGCAAATACCGCTGCTGGAAACGACAGGGCCATGGCTGGATGAACATGCGCTCGGGCGTGATGCAGTCTTGCGACATTTATTTTTACCAGCTGGCGCAGGCGCTGGGCATCGATCGCATTCACGGCTTCCTGGACCAGTTCGGGCTCGGTCAACGCACGCAGGTGGATTTGCCGCGCGAAAAGGCCGGCCTGCTGCCTTCGCGCGAGTGGAAACGAAAATACCGCCGTGAACCCTGGTATCCGGGCGAGACCTTGATCGTGGGCATCGGCCAGGGCGCGTTCACCACCACACCGATGCAACTGGCGCAGATTTCCGCCCGTTTGGCGATGCGCGGCGGCGGATTCAAGCCGCACCTGGTGTTGGCGCAGGAATCGTCGGAAACCGGCGAACGGCGGCGCATCGACCCGGAGCCGCTGCCACCCATCAGCCAGGCTCGGATCGATGACTGGGAGTATGTCGTGGACGCGATGGAGGATGTGGCCCACGCAGCACGCGGCACCGCGCGCGCGGCGTTCAAGGATGCACCCTATGTCGCGGCCGGCAAAACCGGCACCGCGCAGGTCGCGGCCATGTCACAGGACGAGTTGCGCGCGCGCAAGCTCGAAGATACGCCCTTTCACCTGCGTGATCACGCGCTGTTCGTGGCCTTCGCGCCCGCCGATGATCCGCGCATCGCCGTGGCCGTCATCGCCGAACACGCCGGCGGTGGTGGCTCCAACGCCGCGCCCATCGCGCGTCAGGTGATCGACCAATATCTGATGGGGGAGGTGCTCTACACCCCGCCGGATCAGCCCAGACCACCCGCGCCGGCCCGCCGGAGCCGCCCGACATGACGCCTTGGGAATCAGCCTCGGCGTCCACGCCCGCGGCCAACATCCGCCCGACCGACCGGCTGCATCTGGACGCGCCATTGCTGTTCTTGCTGCTGATGCTGGCCCTGTTTGGCCTGGGCGTACAGTACTCGGCCTCGGGGCACGCGCTGTCGGTGGTCATCAGCCAGGCCGAGCGGCTGGCGATCGGACTGGTGATCATGGGCCTGGTCGCGCAGGCGCCGCCGGAGACTTATCGCCTGGTCGCGCCCTGGTTTTTCGGGCTGACGCTGGTGCTGTTGATCCTGACTCTGGCGCTGGGTGATGCGGCCAAGGGCGCGCAGCGCTGGCTCGATTTGGGCGTCGTTCGATTCCAGCCCTCGGAGCTGGCCAAGCTCGCAGCACCGATGATGGTGGCGGCCTATCTGCATCGTTTCAGCCTGCCGCCGCGCCTGTTGACGGTCACCGGATCGCTGGTCCTGATTGGCCTGCCGACCGGTCTGATCATGATCCAGCCCGACCTGGGCACGTCCATGCTGGTACTGGCGGCGGGCGGCTTTGCGCTCTACCTGGGCGGATTGCCGTGGCGCTTCATCTTGATGGGTCTGGGCGCCGTGGGCGCCGCGGCACCGATTCTGTGGGCGCGGCTGCACGACTATCAACGCCAACGCATCATGACCCTGCTGGACCCCGAATCCGATCCCCTGGGCGCGGGTTATCACATCGCCCAGAGCAAGATCGCCATCGGCTCCGGCGGCGTGTTCGGCAAAGGCTGGCTGGAAGGCACGCAGGCCAAGCTGGATTTCCTGCCTGAAGCGCATACGGACTTCATCTTCGCGGTCTGCGCCGAAGAACTCGGACTGGTCGGCGTCATCGGACTGCTAGCGTTGTATCTGGCCATTGTCGGGCGCGGCCTGTACATTGCGGCCCGTGCGCAGGACACCTTCCAGCGCCTGCTGGCCGGCGCGTTGGCCATGACCTTCTTCGTCTACGTCTTCATCAACGTAGGCATGGTGATCGGCCTGTTGCCGGTGGTGGGCGTGCCGCTGCCGCTGGTGAGTTTTGGCGGCACCTCCATGGTCAGCCTGTTGGTCGGCTTTGGCATTTTGATGTCCATCCACACCCACCGAAAGCTGCTGTCGGCATGAACCCGGCGAACGGCTTGGGTATTCTTACTCGTTTATAGACACCGCTGATATCCAATGCCCCTGAGGCTTTTGCTTTCCATTGTGTTGTTGACCCCTTTCGGCATTGCCAATGCCGGGGATTACGCAGCCCACGCCAAACTGCCGCTGCTGTTGCAGACCCTGCAGCAGCAAGAAGGCTTCAACCAGCACGAGCTGAATTGGGTCAGACAAAGCCTGTCGCAGGCGAAAAGGATTCCGGCGCTGATCCAGGCCGAGCAAAAATCCGCGGAAAAAACCGAAAACTGGACGCAATACGCAGCCAAACGCGTCGATCCGCGACGCATCTCCCTGGGCGCGGATTTCATCGGCCAACACCGTCATTGGTTGTTGCAGGCCGAAGCCGAATACGGGGTCCCGGCGGCGGTCATCGCCGGCGTTTTGGGGCTGGAAACCAATTACGGCAGCTTTACCGGCAACGCCCGGGTGCTGGATTCGCTGGCCACGCAGGGCTTTGACCACCCACGCCGATCACGCTTCTTCTTCAGCGAACTGGTGAATTTTTTCGCGTTCTGCAAAGAATTCGGCCTGGATCCCACCACGCTCAAAGGCTCATACGCCGGCGCCATGGGCTGGGCGCAATTCATGCCCAGCAACTATCGGCGCCTGTCGCTGGATTATGACGGCGACGGTCGCCGCGACCTTTGGACCGCCGCCGACGCCATCGGCAGCATCGCGCGCTATCTGGTGGAGTACGACCGCAAGCGTTCCTGGGTTCGCGGCCAGCCGCTGGCAGTCCGAGCCACGCTGAGCCGGCCTGTGGCGGCCTCGGTGGCTCGAAACAAGAAGAACACCACGCATTCGGTGGATCAGCTCCGCGCCCTGGGGGTAAAACCGGCGGTATCACTGCCCGGTCATCTACGCGCCGGCCTGGTGGAGCTGGATGTGGACGGCGGCAAGGAATACTGGATCGGCCTGCATAATTTTTATGCCGTGATGAGTTACAACCCGCGCGTGCTCTATGCCATGACCGTGACCCGGCTGGCGCAGGAAATCGAGAAGCAATCCGCACAACGGGCATCCGCATCGTGATGACGAACACCGGCCTTGGGCGACTTTGCGGGTGCGCGCTCATCGCGATGGGGCTCAGCGCCTGCCAAACACAGCCGCAACGCCATCCGCCACCACCCAGCCCACCGGCCACCACGCCAGCGCCACCGCCCAGCACTCAATCCAGCAAGTCGCCCGGCAAGCGTCAGCCGCGACTGGTCGTGAAGAGCACGCCGCGTCCCGAAAAGCCGTATTACCGGCCTGGGCCGGCACCACGACACGAAAAGGACGGCTCGCCAGCGCCACATCAAATCCCGAAAGACTTGCATCAGCGCGTGGAGCCAACACCACGGTTCGAACAGAAGTCGCCGGGTGGCAACAATCCACACTATGAGGTGCTGGGTAAACAGTACAAGGTGTTACCGACCGCCAATGGTTTTCGCGAAGTGGGGCTGGCGTCCTGGTACGGCACCAAATTTCACGGTCGCCGCACCTCCAACGGCGAGGTCTACGACATGTTCGACTTCACCGCCGCGCACAAGCACCTGCCCCTGCCGACCTATGTTCGCGTCACCAATCTGGCCAACGGCAAGAACGTGGTGCTACGGGTGAATGATCGCGGCCCCTTCCACGAAGGCCGGGTGATTGATCTTTCCTACCTGGCCGCCACTCGCCTGGACCTGGTCGACACCATCGGCATGGTGGAGGTGGAAGCCATCACCCCCGGACAGGATTTGCCGCCGCCAACACGGCTGGCCAAGCGCAAGGCGCCGAAACCCCGCAGCGACGGCTTGCTGCAGGTTGCCGCCTATTCGGACCCGATCAACGCGGTCGCCATGCGCGAGGAATTGCGCAGCAACGGCTTTGGCGAAATTCTGATTCGCTCCGGCCGGCTCAACAATGGCAAGCCCATTCACCGGGTCATGGTCGGCCCGTTTTCGCGCCGGCAGCAGTTGGAAGAAATGCGCATACGCGTGCGTCAAGCCGGCTACCAGGCCTTTCCCGTTGTGCAGTAATCAAACCCCAACCATCGATTTTCAATGAAAACCTTCGTCACGCTGATCGCCCTGCTGCTGCCCATGCATGGCTGGGCCGCCAAGATTCCGGATCCGCCGCAGATCGACGCCAAATCCTATGTGCTGATGGACGCCGCCACCGGCGACATTCTGGCGCAGCACAATGCGGACCTGCGCGTGGAGCCGGCCAGCATCACCAAGGTGTTGCTCAGCTACGTGGTTTACGACGAATACCGCAAGGGGCACGCCAGCCCGGACGATGAGGTGCTGATCAGCGAAAAAGCCTGGCGCCAGGGCAAGGACTCCAGCGAATCACGCATGTTTCTGGACGTGGGCAGCCGGGTCCGGCTGGGCGATTTGATGAACGGCATCGTGATCCAGTCCGGCAACGACGCCAGCGTGGCGGTGGCCGAACACCTGGCCGGCAGCGAAGCGGCGTTCGCCGAACTCATGAACCAGTACGCCGTTGGTCTGGGCATGAAGAATTCCAACTTCACCAATGCGCCGGGCATGCCGCACCCCGAGCACTACACCACCGCGCACGACGTGGCGCTGATGGGACGCGCCTTGATCCGCGATTTCCCGGAGGATTACAAAACCTATTCGGTGCGCGACTGGACCTACAACGGCATCAAACAGGGCAATCGCAATATTCTGCTGGACATGGACCCCGGCGCCGACGGCATCAAGACCGGTCATACACGCGCCGCTGGTTATTGCCTGCTGTCGTCCATCAAGCGTGATGACCGTCGTCTGATCGCCGCGGTGATGGGCGCCAAGAGCACCCGCGCACGCGCCCGTTACAGCCTGGCGCTGATGAACTGGGGCTTTCGTTTCTTCGACACCGCCAACTTGCTCGGGCCGGAAAAGCCCATTGCGACACAGCGGATCTACAAGGGCCTGGAAACCCAGTTGCCCATCGGCACGCTGCAGCAGATTGCGCTGACCCTGCCGCGCGGCGCCAAAGACAACCTCAAGATCAGCCAGCAGATCAACACGCCCATCGTCGCGCCCATCAACAAGGGCCAGGCCGTCGGCAAGGTGCGCGTTTCCCTGGATGGCAAGGTCTTGCGGGAGGAGAACCTGGTGGCGCTGCAAGACGTGCCGGCAGGCGGCCTGACGCAGAAAATCTCCGATCAGATTCGGATGTGGATCGACCAGTAAACAGGCCACTGATTCGCCACCTCGGCCTCTGCGAATATCAGCAGACGGCCGAAAACATGCGGCGCTTCACCGCCCAGCGAAGCGCGGACAGCCAGGACGAAATCTGGTTCCTGCAACACCCGCCGGTATTCACGCAGGGACAGGCCGGCAAGGCCGAGCACCTGCTGAATCCGGGGTCGATTCCAGTGGTTCATAGCAGTCGCGGCGGACAGGTGACCTATCACGGCCCCGGTCAGTTGGTGGTCTACCCTTTATTGGATCTGCGACGTCTGTCCATCGGCGTGCGTGATCTGGTGCGCGCACTGGAGCGGTCGCTGATCGATACGCTGGCGCATTTTCAGATCGTCGCCTTCGCCAAGCCCGATGCCCCCGGGGTCTACGTGGATCGCGACGGGCAAACGCAGAAGATCGCCTCGCTCGGCCTGCGGGTCAGCCGGGGTTGCAGCTATCACGGCATTTCGCTGAATGTGGCGATGGACCTGGAACCCTTCTCCCGCATCAATCCCTGCGGCTACGCCGGATTACGGATGACGCAAATCTCGGATTTGGGCGGTCCAAGTGACCTCGACCAGATTGCCGAGCAATTGCAAGCCCGACTGTTGACGCAATTCGGCTTTGGCTAAGCGCCCTTCTTCCCCCTGCGTATCGCGCCTCCCGTCATGAGTGAATCCGCAACCATGCTGGTCCGGGCGCGCGACCTGCATTTCAGACAGGGCCAACGCGTTGTCTATGAGGGCGTGGACATCGACATCCCACAGGGCAAGGTCACCGCCATCATGGGACCGTCCGGCACCGGCAAGACCACGCTGTTGCGGCTGATCGGTGGACAATGGCGGCCGCAACAAGGCTCGATTGAATTTGACGGCATCAAGGTTCACGCACTGCGCCGCGCCGCCTTGTATCGGCTGCGGCGTCGCATGGGCCTGTTGTTTCAAAACGGCGCCTTGCTCACTGATCTGACGGTGTTTGAAAACGTCGCCTTTGCCTTGCGCGAACAAACCCGGCTGCCGCAATCCATGGTCCGCGACATGGTGCTGATGAAGCTCGAAGCCGTGGGTTTGCGCGGCGCGCAGGCGCTTTACCCGCAACAGCTTTCCGGCGGCATGACGCGCCGTGTGGCACTGGCGCGCGCCATCGCCCTGGACCCGGACCTGGTGATGTACGACGAACCTTTCGCCGGCCAGGACCCGATTTCCATGGGGGTGCTGATGCGCCTGATCCGTCGCCTCAACGACGCATTGGGCCTGACCTCCATCGTCGTATCACACGACCTGCAAGAGGTGCTGTCGATTGCCGATTACGGCTACCTGATCGCGGGTGGCAAGGTGCAGGCGCAAGGCACACCGGCGCAGATCCGAGGCAGCCAGGCCGCCTGGGTGCAACAATTCCTGCAAGGTCGGCCGGATGGCCCGGTGGCGTTTCACTATCCTGGGCGCAGCTACGCCCAGGACTTGACCGGAACATCGCCTTGAGCGGCGCATTGGCAGTATTGCGCGGGTTTTTTGGCGGCATTGGCCGCGCGCAGTTCTTTCTGTTGCAGATTCTGCGCGCCCTGCCCTTCGCACTGCTGCGACCGCGCTTGCTGATACAACAGCTTTATTCGGTGGGCATGATGTCCATGCTCATCATCGTCATCTCCGGCAGCTTCGTCGGCATGGTGTTGGCCTTGCAGGGTTACCGCAGCCTGGTGAGTTTTGGCGCCGAAACTTCGCTGGGCGTGTTCGTGGCGCTGGTGATCATTCGCGAACTGGGCCCGGTGGTGACGGCGCTGTTGTTCGCCGGGCGCGCGGGCTCGGCACTGGCGGCGGAGCTGGGCCTGATGCAGGCAACCGATCAGATGTCGGCGATGGAAATGATGGCGGTGGATCCGGTCAAACGCGTGGTGGCGCCACGCTTTGTCGCCGCCATCCTCGCCATGCCCTTGCTCGCCTCCATCTTCGCGGTGATGGCCATTGGCATCGCCGGCGGGCACGCCGTTGGCGTGGAACTGCTTGGCGTTGACACCGGCAGCTACTGGTCGCAGATTCACGCCAACGTCGGCCCCGGTGACATCGCCGACGGCCTGTTCAAGTCCCTGGTGTTTGGCGTTGCGGTGAGCTGGATCGCGCTGTATCAGGGCTATCACGCGGCGCCAAGCGCCGAAGGCGTTTCACGCGCCACCACCTCCACCGTGGTGATTTCTTCGCTGAGCATTCTGGGGCTGGACTTCATTCTCACGGCCCTGTTGTTCCGATGATCCGACCCATGATTCATGCTGAATTCATCGCCAACATCTAGGTTCATGCCATGCAATCAAGAGCGCTAGAAATTCTGGTTGGGTTTTTCGTCTGCCTGGGCGTGGCGGCGGTATTCCTGCTGACCTTGCGCGTTGCCAGCCTGGACACGGTCGGCGGTCGCGATGAAACCTATGATGTACGCGCAGACTTCGAGCACATCGGTGGCTTGCGGGTGGGGTCGGCGGTGACGCTGTCCGGCGTCAAGGTCGGACGGGTAAGCAACATCGCCATCGACCCCTACACCTACGATGCCGCGGTGACGCTGCAACTGTCGCGCCAGCACGACAACATCCCCGAAGATTCCAACGCCAAGATCCTCACCGCCGGCTTGCTGGGTGAGCAATACATCGGCCTGGAACCCGGTGGCGCGGATGCGCCGCTGAAGCACGGCAGCCGCATGCAACTGACGCAAAGCGCGCTGGTGCTGGAAAATTTGATCGGCCAGTTTCTGGCCGGCCAGGCGTCCGGCGGCGACGATCAGCTGGCCGCGGCCATCGCGCAACTTGCCGATTCACTGTCTAATATCAATACCGCTAACGGAGAATAATGATGAAACGCTTTCTGCTGGGTGCCTGCCTTGGATTGCTGGTGAGCCTGGGCGCCACCGCCGCTGAAAACACCGATGCCGCCGTGCCGCCGGATGAACTGGTCAAGGGCGCCACCACGCAGTTCCAGGACCTGATCGCCAAGAACCATGAGGCCTACGCGCAAGACCTTGATCTGTTCTTTTCGGTGGTGGACGAGGTGGTGGTGCCGCACTTCGACACCAAGGCCATCGCCCGTCTGGTGCTCGGCCGCAACTGGAAGAAAGCCACCAAAGAACAGCGGGACCGCTTTGAGAACGCCTTCAAGAGTTCGCTGGTGCAGACTTATGCACGCGCCATGCTGGATTATCACGACAGCGTCAATACCGAGTGGAAACCGCTGCGCGCCGCACCCGACGCCAAGCGGGTGACGGTGAACGTTGACCTGCTGCGCAAGGATGCGCCCGCCATCCCGCTGGCGTTCTCGCTGCACGACCGTGGCCACGGCTGGAAGGTTTACGACCTGAGCGTGGAGAACATCTCGCTGGTCACCAGCTTCCGCAGCCAGATCAACGCGCAGATCAAATCCAAAGGGCTGGATTCGGTGATCGAGCAACTGGAAAGCAACACCTACTTCAAGAAGCCGCCTGAAAACGCCAGCGAGGGATGAAATCTCCCCGGCTCGTTGGGGACTTGAGCATCGCCCGGGTTGCGGACTGCTTGGCGCAGGCCGACGATTTGGCCGCGCAGGAATTTCTTGACCTGTCCGCGGTGACGCGAATCGACAGCGGCGGCGCGGCGCTGTTGCTGGAATTGAGCCGCCGCGCCAGCAGCAAGGGACATCGGTTACGGATTCAAAACGCCAACGCGCAAACGCGCGGCCTGCTAGAGTTTCTGGGTCTACAGCAGGTGCTCAACATCGAACAAGAGGCGTCTGATCCATCCGCTGGGCAGGCCGTTGAAAACCCTGACCGAGGCTGGCAATGCAAGTAAAAGATGGCCGAAACAGCGACGTTCACCGTCGGTAAATACGCCTTTTGGAGGCCGCTTTCTACGCCGTGGCGGCACCGTAGATCGTTTTTCAACAGCCTTTGAGGAGGGATGCATGGCGGGGGTTCGCTTGAGCTTGAGTCTGTTTGTGTGCCTGATGCTGGGGGCCTGCGCACACACGCCGGCGGATGATCCGGCGGATCCGCTGGAGCCGGTCAATCGCGGGATCTACAAATTCAACCGCACGGCGGACAAATATGTCTTGCGTCCGGTCGCCAGCGGCTATGTGAAGGTGGTGCCGGGCAAGGCGCGCCGCGGCGTGTCCAACTTTCTGGACAATCTGTTCTACCCCACCACCATCGTCAACGCGCTGTTGCAGGGCAAGGTCAAGCAGTCCGGCCGCGATCTGGCACGGTTCGGTCTCAATACCACCGCCGGCCTGTTGGGGTTCATCGATGTCGCCAGTTGGGTGGGGCTGGAGAAAAACGACGAGGATCTGGGTCAGACGCTGGGCCGTTGGGGCGTGGGGGAAGGCTGGTACCTGATGCTGCCGCTGCTTGGGCCCAGCAGTAATCGCGATCTGATCGGCAGTGTTGGCGATGCGTTCACCAGCCCCACCGCCTATGTGGACTCCGAGGTGGCCATTGGCCTGGGCGTGGTCAACGCCATCGACACCCGCGCCGAACTGCTGGACGCCGACGGGCTATTGGATCAGCAGCTCGACCCCTATGTCTTCCTGCGCACCATCTACCTGCAGCGGCGACTTTCGCTGGTACACGACGGCAATCCGCCGCAGGAAGAATTCGACTTCGACGATTTTGACGACCTTGACGACGAGTAGCCGCTTGCTCTGATTTTGATCAGCGGCCAACCCAGCGCCTGGCGTTTTCGAACATGCGGAACCAGGGGGTTTTGGAACCCCAGTGTCGCGGCCACCAGGAGCCGGTGACGCCGTGCACGGTGCGTTCGGGGTGCGGCATCAGAATGGTGACCCGGCCGTCGGTGTTGCAAACCCCGGTCAGACCATCGGGAGAACCGTTGGGATTCGCCGGATAGGCCTGCGCCGGCTGATTACGGGCATCAATAAATCGCAGCGCCAGTTGTTGCTGATCGCCCAGGGCGCTCAGGTCATTGGCCTGATCAAAAGCGATTCGTCCCTCGCCGTGCGCCACCGCCACCGGCAGGCGCGAACCGGCCATGTTCTGGAAGAAAATGGACTTGGAGTCCGCAATTTCCACCATGCTCCAGCGCGCTTCAAACTGCTCGGAGTGATTGCGCACAAAGCGCGGCCAATGCGCCGTTCCCGGAATCAGCTCTCGCAGGGTGGCGAGCATCTGACAGCCGTTGCAGACGCCCAGGGCAAACCGTTCACTGTCCGCGAAGAACGCTGCGAACGCCTCACGCGCCCGCTCATTGAACAAGATGCTCCTGGCCCAACCCTGGCCGGCGCCCAACACGTCACCGTAGGAAAACCCGCCGCAGGCGACCAGACCGGCGAACGAGGAAAGATCGGTTCTGCCGCTGAGGATGTCGGTCATATGCACATCCACGGCCTCAAAGCCGGCGGCGGCGAAGGCGTAGGCCATCTCCGCCTGACCGTTAACGCCCTGCTCCCGCAGAATCGCCACACGCGGCGACTTGCCAATGGCTGGCGCGGCCAGCGGCGCAGGATCAAAACTCAATTCGACGCGCAAACCCGGATCATCCTCGGCGGCGATCGACTCGAACTCCTGATCCGCGCATTCGGGATGATCGCGCAACTTCGCCATTTGATAGCTGACTTGCGACCAGCACTGTTGCGCCTCGACGCGGGACAAGGAAAACAAGCTTTCCCCGGCGGCAGAGAAGCGCAATTGTTGGTCGCTCGCCACTTGCGCCACCACCTGTGCGTGCAGCCCTTTGGCTTGCGCCGCTTCCAAAAATGAGGCGGCGTCAGCGTCGGAAAGCTGCAACAACATGCCCAGCTCTTCCGAGAACAGCGCCGCGTGCGCGTCCGCCAAACTCTGATGTGGCAGATTCACGTCCAGGCCGCAGCGACCGGCAAAGGCCATCTCGCACAATGCGGCGAACAGACCACCGTCGGAACGGTCGTGGTAAGCCAGGAGCTGGCCCTTGCGATTGGTTTGCTGCAGCAGCGCAAAAGCAGCCTTGAACTGATTGGGGTCGTCCAGATCGGGCGGCACATCGCCAAGCTGATCGCGAACCTGCGCGGCGATGGAGCCGCCCATGCGATTCTGACCCTGACCCAGATCCAGCAGGACGATCTTGCTGCGGCCATGCTCGGCGCGCAGTTGCGGCGTCAGCGAGCGACGAACGTCGGCGACCGGCGCGAAAGCGCTGACGATCAGCGACAGCGGCGCGGTTTGCGTGTGCGTCTTGCCGTCCGTCTCCCACACCGATTTCATCGACAGAGAGTCCTTGCCCACCGGAATCGCAATCCCCAAGGCAGGACAAAGCTCCGAACCCACCGCGCGAACGGTATCGAATAAACGCGCATCCTCATCGCCCTGTCCGCAAGCCGCCATCCAGTTGGCGGACAAGCGCACGGATTCCAGGTCCGGCACATCGGCGGCCGCCAGATTGGTCAGGGCCTCCCCCACCGCCATGCGACCCGATGCCGGCGCATTGAGCAAAGCGATGACCGGACGCTCGCCCATGCTCATGGCCTCGCCGGCAGTGGATTCGAATCCACTGGCGGTGACCGCGCAATCGGCCACCGGCAGCTGCCACGGCCCCACCATCTGATCGCGCACGCTGAGACCGCCAACGGTGCGATCACCGATGGTGATCAGAAACTGTTTGCTGCCCACCGATGGGTGTCGCAGCACATCCAGCGCGAGCGCCTTGAGCTGCGCCGAGGTTTCGACACCACCGGCAGCAGACCGCCCAACGTTTGCTTCACGCTGTGTCTGGCGTTGCATGCGTGGCGGCTTGCCCAGCAATACCGACATGGGCATGTCGACCGGACGCGAGGCGTCATGATCTTCGACGATGAGCTGCGCCTCGGCAGTGGCTTGACCCACCACCGCCATCGGGCAACGTTCGCGCGCGCACAGCCGTTGCATCAGCGGCAGGTCGGATTCGGCCACCGCCAGCACGTAGCGCTCCTGCGACTCGTTGCACCAGATTTCCATCGGTGACAGCGCCGGATCCGCGCTTTGAATATCGCGCAAACGAAAGTGGCCGCCGCGACCATCGGCGTCCACCAGCTCTGGCAAGGCGTTGGACAGGCCGCCGGCGCCCACATCGTGAATCGAGACGATGGGGTTTTGATCGCCCATCGCCCAACAGGCGTCCACCACTTCCTGGCAACGGCGTTGCAACTCGGGGTTGGCGCGCTGCACGGAGGCGAAATCCAGATCCGCGCTGGAGCTGCCGGTGGCCATGGAACTTGCGGCGCCGCCACCCAGGCCAATCAACATCGCCGGGCCGCCGAGCACGATGAGCTGCGCACCGGAAACCACCGCGCGCTTTTCAACATGCGGACGCCGCATATTGCCGTAACCGCCGGCAATCATGATGGGTTTGAAATAGCCGCGTTCGCGATCATCGGCGGTGCGCATTTCAAAACTGCGGAAATATCCGCTCAGGTTGGGGCGCCCAAACTCGTTGTTGTAAGACGCCGCGCCGATGGGGGCTTCGAGCATGATGTCCAGCGCACTGGCCATGCCGGGCGGTCGTGGTGCGTCGGACTCCCAGGGCTGCGACAGCGCCGGAATGCGCAGGTTGGCCACGCTGAATCCGCAAAGACCGGCCTTGGGTTTTCCGCCACGGCCGGTGGCCGCTTCGTCGCGAATCTCACCCCCGGCGCCGGTGGCCGCGCCGGGATGCGGCGAAATGCCGGTCGGGTGGTTGTGCGTTTCCACCTTCATCAGAATATCGACGGCTTCCTCACTGGAATGCCAGACGCCATCGGCGCCTACCATCCAGCGCATCGCGGTCGATCCTTCAATGACCGCGGCGTTGTCCTTGTAGGCGGACAAAACCCCGTCCGGGCTGGCGGCGTAGGAATCCTGAATCATCTGAAACAGCGATTGATCTTGCGACTCGCCGTCCACGGTGAACGCGGCATTGAAAATCTTGTGGCGACAATGCTCGGAATTGACCTGCGCGAACATCATCAGCTCGGCGTCGGTGGGATCTTTTCGCACCGATTGCGCGTGCGCCACCAGGTAGTCGATCTCTGCCTCTGACAGCGCCAGGCCCCATTGGCGATTGGCGCGCGACAAGGCGTCGCGGCCCTCGGTGAGCACCGGCACTTTTCGCAAGGGGCGCGGCAGCTGGCTACTGAAAACCTGCGTCAGCTGCGCCGCTGCCGTCAGCACGGTTTCCATCATCGGATCGTGCAGGGCGCAAAGGTGAGCGTCGCGCAGCTCGCTTGCGCCTTCCAGCTCGATCATGCGACCGCGCTCAAGCCGCTGCAGCGCCGACAATCCGCAAACGCGCGCGATGTCGGTCGCCTTGCTGCTCCAGGGCGACACGGTGCCAATACGCGGCACCACATAAACGCATTGGCCTTCGCCGGCGAGCTCGTCTGGCCCAGGTCCCAACAGCTGTCGCAGAGCCGCCAACGGCGCGTCGCCCTGAATCATGAAGAAGCTGCGAACGCGGCGCACCCGCTGATTCGCGCCCAGTGATTGCAACTGTGCACTGAGGCGTTCAAGCCGATAGTCCGACCAGCAGTGGCTCGAAGCAAGAATCCGGTCGGTCATCAGATACGGCAAGTGGCGGGCAAAGCGTAATTTTACCCTTGGCTGGCACTGGCCGCCCCCGCAGCAAGTCGCGTTGCGCAAAGAAGCGAAGAGGCCTAGCATCGATTGCGCGGATTGACAAGCCGCCCATACCGCATTAGAGTATTTACTCTAATTATTTTAGCCGCAGCATCCACAAGGGCGGCAGGAGGAGTCAGATGTTTAAAGCCAGCCCCATCAAGGTGCGCCGGGTCCGGTTTGAATACCCGGACGACATCAAAGCGCTGTGGAACCCGCCCAAGCCGGAATTGAGCCAGATGGTGAACGCCGCCTCCCTGCTCATGCCCTACCTGGAACCCTATCTGGTGAATTCGGTGCGCGCGGCAATCCCGCAACTGCCCACCGACGAGCACAAACAGGAAGCCAAGGGCTATATCGGCCAGGAAGCCAATCATCACCGCCAACACCGGCGCTTCAATGACTTGCTGCTGGCCCAGGGCTATGCGGCCGTGCGCGAAAACGAGCAGAAGATGCAATCGGATTACCAGGCGTTCAAGGAACAGCGCGATCAGCGCTTTCATCTGGCCTATGCCGCCGGCTTTGAAACCATGGCCCTGGCGATCGGCCACATGTTGTTCAAGCATCGCGGCTGGTTCTTCAAGGATGCCGACCCGGCGGTCAGCGCGCTGGTGCTGTGGCATTTTGTGGAAGAGCTGGAACACAAGAACTCCGCGTTCGTGGTTTACCAGTCCATGTACGGCCAGGGCGTGCGCGGCTATTTGTACCGGGTTTACGCCACGCTTTATTGCGTATTCCAGGCGGTGGGCAGAACCGCACAGGCCTATCTGCATTTGCGCAGAATTGATCGCGCCCAGGGCAAGCCCATGTCGCGCTGGCGCGGAAAATTGGCGGCTTTGAAGATCTTGTGCTGGTCCGCACCCACATTGCTGCACGGACTGCTGCCCTGGCACAAGCCGGCGGATTTCAAGGATCCGGAATGGGTGAGCAAGTGGATCGAGCTTTACGATTCGCAGGGCGATGAACTGGCCTTGCTGGATACGGCAAAAATCGATCATCCGCACCCGGTTCCAGCCACTTGAGGCGCGGATCGCTCAAGCGTACTGATTGATGACGTGCATCATCTTCATGCATCGACAACACGAAAAAGAGGAAGGCCTTCATGTTGAAACTACACTTCGCGCCCAACTCCCGGGCGGTCCGGATTCTGTGGTTGCTGGAAGAGCTTGGGCTGGAATTCGAACTCAACAAGATGGCCTTCCATCCCAGCGCCTTGAAGTCAGATGAGCATCGCGCGCGCCATCCGTTGGGCCGCATTCCGGTCCTGGAGGACGGCGATGTCATGATTTACGAAAGCGGCGCGATTGTTGAATACATCCTGGAACGCCACAAAAACGGCGGCCTCAAGCCTGCCGTCGATGCGCCTGAATTTGCTGCCTACCTGCAGTGGTTCCATTACTGCGAAGGCATGGTCATGCCGCCGATCAACACCATCGTCGTGCAAACCATCTTGTTGCCCGAAGATCGGCGTGACGCTGCCGTGCTTGGTCAGGCCCAGCGTTTGCTGGCCAAAACCCTGACGCCGGTCAATCAGCAAGTGGCGGACAAGGAATATCTGATCGGTGATTTCTCCGCCGTCGATATCATGCTGGGCCACGCCTGCGCCATGAGTCATCGCCTGGGCTGCATGGCCGAAGACATGCCGCACTTGCGTGCTTATGTTGATCGCCTCGTCAAACGTCCGGCCTTCATCAAGGCGGACTCGGTTCGCTAATCAAGCACCGTCCAATCTTCCATCCCGTTCTGGCTGGCGCACACGCACCATGCGGGATCATCCTCCAGCACTTCGCAAATCGCCGCTCGCGCCAGTTGCGGAGTATTGTTTTTTTCCGACAAGTGCGTCAGCACCAGCTTTTGCAGGCCGTCGCTTCGTATGGCGCGAAGCAGCGAAGCGGCCTGTTGATTGGACAGATGCCCGTAGTTTCCGCCCACCCTTTTTTTCAGCTTGGCCGGGTAAGGGCCATTGCGCAGCATCTCCGGGTCATGATTGGCCTCCAGCATCAGTGCGTCGCAATTCATCAGCGTGGCTTTGACGTGTACGGTTATGCTGCCCAGATCGGACAGCACGCCCACGCGCTGTTTTTGATGCTTGATCACGAACTGACAGGGTTCGCGCGCATCATGCGGCACCGGAAACGGCTGCACCTGCAAGTCGCCTATCGCAAACGACTCGTGCGGGGTGAAGGTGTGCAAGCGTGCGCCCTGCAGGTCGCGCGCACCGCGTCGGGTTCCCGGCGTCAAATAAACCGGAATATCGTATTTGCGCGCCAGCCGACCGACGCCACTGGCGTGATCGCCGTGTTCGTGGGTCAACAAAATCGCGTCCAGCGTCGCTGGATCGATATCCAGCCGTTTGGCGCGCGCGCACACGTCGCTGAGCGCGAAACCGCAATCGATCATCACCCGATGATTGCTGGACTCCACAACGCTGGCATTGCCGCCGCTGCCGCTTCCCAGAATTGCGAATCGCATGTTGCCGGCGTCTGTTGGCCTTACTTGGGCAGTTCCGTCCCGCTCATGAACGGCATCGGCGTGACCTTGTCCGCGCCGCCTTCGCGCACGCGCGCCGCGCCAACCGTCTTCACCTCATCAATCCTGATCACTGCGTGCACCGGAATGTAAAAGCGCGCAACGCCTTCAAACTCCGCCTTGAGTTTTTCCTCGGAGGGATCAACCACCACTTCACTACGCTCGCCGAACAGCAGGTTTTCCACCTCCACGAATCCGGGCATGCCGCCGTGGCTCACTTGCCGGGCGTACACCTCGTAAACCCGCCCCTGATTGTGAAAACTGACGCGGTATGTGCGCGATTTGCTGGTCATGGTTCGAATTGAAACGGCGCTTGGAGCAATGGCGGGCGTTGGCCGGTTACGTCCCGCTGTGTGGAATTATCGAATTTCATGGCTTCTGCCGCAAGCCGTCAATGCCGCGGCAGACGGCAAGAAAGTGCTGATTTACCAGGCACCGAGCTCGGCTTCGTTGCTGCGCAAATACAACCTCGCCTCATCCAGCGCCCGCGCCATCTGCCGCAGCACCAACAGCGATGGATTGCCGCTTCCGGATTCCAGATTGGCCAAATGTCGCTCCGACACCCCGGCATTGAGCGCCAGCATTTTTCGGGTCATGCCACGTCGCGCGCGCAGGCCACGCACACCAAGCCCCAATGCCTGCTGCATTTCCGCTGCCAGGTTGCGGCGTGGCGGCGATGCGGTCATCGCTTTTTCCGGAAACGGATCATGAGGGACAGGAATCACCGCCGTACGCACGCTCAGGCAGGGCATGTACTATCGTGCACTATGGGTGCTTGAGCACCAGTGCCGGGCGCGGTGGCGTTTCTTTTGCGTCCACGGCCACCGATACTTGCACACCCCAGGATTGATTCCACCCGACCATGACCGAGCTGCTCAAGAACCATGTCAGCGGAAAATGGATTGCCGGCGGTGGTGGCGGCGCCATCTTGAGGGATCCGATCCTGGGCACCGAACTGGTACGCGTCTCCAGCGCCGGCCTGGACCTGGACGCCAGTTATGAATACGCACGGCGGGTTGGCGGCGCCGCCCTGCGCGCCATGAGCTACGCCGAGCGTGCGGCCTGCTTGCGCGCCGTGATCAAGGTACTCAAGGCCAACCGGGAGCGTTATGCGGAAATCTCCATCGCCAACTCGGGCTCCACCGCCCGCGACATCAAGGCGGACGTGGACGGCGCCATCTTCACCCTCGGCAGCTACGCAAGGCTCGGTGAACAACTGGGCGACCGCCGTTATTTGATCGACGGCGAAACCACCGCCCTGGACAAGGACGGCCAGTTCCACGGCCAGCACCTGATGGTGCCGACCCGCGGCATCGTCCTATGCATCAACGCATTCAACTTCCCGGCCTGGGGTCTGTGGGAAAAAGCCGGCCCCGCCCTGTTGTCTGGCGTGCCGGTGGTTTGCAAGCCCGCCACCGCAACCGCCTGGCTCACTCATCAAATGGTGGCGGACGTCGTGGGTGCTGCGGTGCTGCCCACCGGCGCCTTGTCGCTGATCTGCGGCAGCAGCGAGCAGCTGCTGGAACCGTTGAGCAGTCACGACCTGCTGTCTTTCACCGGCGCTGCGCAAACCGCCGCCATGTTGCGACGCCACGAGCGGGTGATCCATCAGTCGATCCGCACCAACGTGGAGACCGATAGCATCAACAGCGTACTGCTCGATGCACGCGTGGCCGTGGACTCCGACTTTTTCTCGCAGTTCATCACCGACCTTTGCGATGAGATCACGGTGCGTGCCGGCCAACGCTGCACTGCGCCACGACGCATCTTCGTGCGCGAGGAAGATTACGACACCGTCGCCGAGGCCCTGGCGACGGCACTGGCCAAGGTAAAGCTGGGCAACCCCAGAAACCCGACGGTGATGATGGGCCCGGTGGTCAACCGCAGTCAGCAGCATCACGTCCACGAAGGTCTGGCGCGGCTTTCAAAGCACTGCGAACTGCTGTTCGACGGCGCCGGCCTGGACTGGGTGGACGCCGACCCCAGGATTGCGACCTGCGTCGGGCAGCACCTGCTGGGCATCCGCAAGCCGGAGGCGAATAGCCTGGTGCATGAAATCGAAGTGTTCGGCCCGGTGGCGACCCTCATCGCCTATCAGTCCACCGACCAGGCACTGGAACTGATCCGCCGCGGCAATGGCTCGCTGGTGGTCTCGATTTATACCGAGGACCCCGCCTTTATCGCGCAAAGCGCGCTGGAACTGGCGGACTGCCACGGCCGCGTTCACGCGGTCACACCCGAAGTCAGTCAGTCTCGCACCGGCCACGGCAACGTGATGCCGGGCTCGCTGCATGGCGGTCCTGGACGCGCCGGCGGCGGCGAGGAGCTGGGGGGATTACGCGCGCTGAGTTTTTACCATCGTCGCAGCGCGCTGCAGGCGGGGACCGCGGCGCTGACCCACTTATCCGCCGCTGGCGCCAGCTATCGGCCGTGAATCCGGCAATTGCGGTGCGCAACAGCCCGCCGTGATGCGTTCGCATTTTCTGCCCATCGGCATGCAGGGTCGCGCCATTCGTATCGAATACCGCCTGATCAACGCCGACCGCCACCATGCGCCGATTCTGGTGTTCCTCCACGAAGGCCTGGGCTCGGTTGCCATGTGGCGTGACTTTCCCGATCAGCTGTGCCACGCCGCGCAGTGCCGCGGGCTGGTTTATTCGCGCCCCGGTTACGGGCGCTCCACCGCACGCAATCCAGAGCAGCGCTGGCAACCCGACTTCATGCATCAGCAGGCGCAGCAGGTATTGCCCGAGATATTGACGGCATTGAATATCGACCCCGTGCGCGAATCCATTTACCTGTTTGGCCACAGTGACGGCGGCAGTATTTCGCTTCTAAATGCCGCCATGCAGCCGAATACCGCGAAAGGCCTGATCGTTCTTGCCCCGCATATCTTCGTGGAAGACATCAGCATCTCCAGTATTGAAGTGGCGCGCAGCCAATACACGCAAGGCAAGCTCCGGGATGGCCTATCCAAATATCATGACGATCCGGACTCGGCGTTTTGGGGCTGGAACGATGCCTGGCTGAACCCGGACTTCCGAAGCTGGAACATTCAGCACGAGGTCTCGCAAATCCGCTGTCCGATTCTTGTGATCCAGGGCGAACAGGATCAGTATGGCAGCATGGCGCAAATCGATGAAATTCAGCGCTGCACCCCGGCCACGCGATTGCTCAAGCTGGCGCAATGCGGCCACTGGCCGCACCGCGATCAGACGCAGGCGGTGATAGCGGCAAGCGTGAACTTTCTGGCCGCCAACTGACGCGGGCCTGATGCGCATCGTCAAATCACGGCGCGTGCTGCTGCTTCTGCTGGCAGCCAGTGTTGCCGCCGGGTTGATGAGCGCGCCCTGGCCGCGTTCCGGGATGAGCACCGCCAAAATCCTTCAAGCCGGCGGCGACGATGCCGAACTGAAACTCAGGCTGGTTTCCGATCAGTTCCGGCACCCCTGGGATATCGGGCTGATCAGCGCAAGGCAAGCCTTGGTCACGGAAAAGTCCGGCCAGCTTTGGCGATTGAATCTCGACACCGGCGCACGCCAGTCGATTTCGGGAACCCCCGCGGTCGCGGACGTCGGTCAGGGCGGCATGCACATGGTGGTGCCCGACCCGGGGTTCGCCAGCAACGGCATTGTCTATCTGAGCTATGCGGTCGGCGTGGATGATGCCTACACCACCGCCTTGATGCGTGCACGTGTCGATGGCAATCGGTTGCGCGATCACAAACGGCTGCTGCTGACACAGGCGGTGAGCACCAACACCCACCACTTTGGCGGCGCCATCGTTGTGAATCCGCAGGGCCGGATATTCCTGACCGTGGGCGACCGCGGCGAGCGCCATCAGGCACAGAATCTTTCCACTCACCACGGCAAAACCCTGCGCATCAACAACGACGGCAGTATTCCGGCGGATAACCCCTTTGTCGGGCGACAGGGTGCGCTGCCGGAAATCTACAGCTACGGCCACCGCAATCAGCAAGGACTCGCGCTGGACGTTGCGCGCGGTGACTTATGGTCGGTGGAACATGGGCCGCGCGGCGGTGATGAAATCAATCGGTTGCAGGCCGGCAGGAATTACGGCTGGCCGGTCATCACCTACGGCAAGGAATACATCGGCGGCCGGATCGGCCAGGGCACGCATCAAGATGGGATGGAACAGCCACTGCATTATTACGTCCCCAGCATCGCCACTTCCGCGCTGGTGTTTTACAACGGCGCAGCATTTCCGGCTTGGCGCGGATCACTACTGGTCGGCGCGCTGCGCGGTCGGCACCTGAGTCGGGTCATTCTGCGAGAAGGCCAATTTTTTGCAGAGAAAAGACACCTCGAATCACTTGGGCGACGCATCCGCGCGCTTCGCCAGGGCGCGGACGGTCGGCTCTGGATCGCCACCGACAACGGTCTGATTCTGGAGCTGAAATCCGCTCCGGCCAGCGCCGCTCATGGAGCCAAGCACTAGCGATAACTTGCGGATTTCTGGGACACTTCAGCCCATGGTCACTTCCGCCGCAACCGTCACGCCACCCGTTTTCCTGAGCGGGCTCGCCCGCCGCCTGGTCGCCGACCGTCTGCTGACCGAAGCCCAGGCCAAGGATTTGCAGCAAAAAGCGCAGCGGCAGGGACAGTCCCTGGTGATGGTGATGATCGAGGGCAAGAGCATCCCTGCGCGCAAAATCGCCGAAGCGGCCAGCGATGAGTTCGGCGTGCCCTTGTTTGACTTGAACGCCTGGTCGCCGGATCCGGAAGTCGTCGGCCTGGTGAACGACAAGCTGCTGCGTCAGAGTCAGGCGCTGCCCTTGATGCTACGCGGCCGCACGCTCTACGTGGCGATCTGCGACCCCACGCAGCTGGCCGCGCTGGAGGAAATCAAGTTCGCCACCGGCTTTCGGGTGGAACCCATCATTGCCGAGGGCGACAAGCTGGCGCGGCTGGTGGAAACCACCGCCTCGTCCATGGAAGGCTCCTCCCTGAACCTGGGCGACGATGACCTGGTGGGACTGGAAGTCGCCGACACCGAGCCGCACGGCGCCGATGTCACCAAGTCCGACGCCGACGACGCCCCCATCGTCAAGTTCGTCAACCGGCTGATGGTGGACGCCATCAACCAGGGTTGTTCGGACATTCACATCGAACCTTACGAGAAAAGCTTCCGTATCCGTTATCGCAAGGACGGCGAGCTCAAGGTGATCTCCTCGCCGCCGCGCAATATCGCGGTGCGCATCGCCGCCCGCGTCAAGGTGATGGCGCGGCTGGACCTGGCGGAACGGCGCATTCCACAGGATGGCCGCATCAAACTGCAGCTGTCGCGCAGCAAGTCCATCGACTTCCGCGTCAGCACCTGCCCGACGCTGTGGGGGGAGAAAATCGTCGCCCGTATTCTCGACCCGGCGCAGGCACAGATGGGCATTGATGCGCTGGGCTACGAGGACAACCAAAAGCAGGCCTACCTGCAGGCGCTGGAAAAACCGCAGGGCATGATTCTGGTGACCGGCCCCACCGGCTCCGGCAAAACCGTGTCGCTGTACACCGGCCTGACCATTCTCAACACGGAAAACATCAATATCTCCACCGCCGAGGATCCGGCGGAAATCAACCTGCCCGGCGTCAATCAGGTCAACGTCAACCCACGTATCGGCCTGACCTTCGCCGCCGCGTTGCGTGCTTTCCTGCGCCAGGACCCGGACGTCATCATGGTGGGCGAGATTCGCGACCTGGAAACGGCGGAAATCGCCATCAAGGCGGCGCAGACCGGCCATCTGGTCTTGTCCACCCTTCATACCAATGACGCGCCGCAAAGCATCGTCCGATTGATGAACATGGGCGTCCCCGCTTACAACCTTTCATCGACGCTGACGCTCATCATCGCCCAGCGTCTGGCGCGCAAACTCTGCCCCCAATGCAAGAAACCCACCGACATTCCCCGCCCGGAGCTGCTCAAGGAAGGCTTCACCGCCAAGGAGGTCGATGATCCAGGGTTTCAAATCTACCGCGCCGTGGGCTGCGACGATTGCGACCGTGGTTACCGTGGCCGCACCGGCGTCTACGAAGTGATGCCGTTTTCCGAGGCCATGGGGCGCATCATCATGGAAGGCGGCAGCGTGCTGGACATCTCCGAACAGGCCGAGCGTGAGGGCGTGAAAAACCTGCGACAGTCAGCATTGTTGAAAGTCAAGAGCGGCGTGCTCGACTTGACCGAAGCCAACCGTATTACCATCACGGACTAATCGAATTGCCAATTCCGGTCGCACACGACCGGAAACGGGAGAACAGGCCATGGCCAGAGCAGCAAGCGCAATCAAGCCGGTGAAGTCGGTCAAGGAAGCGACCTGGGTCTGGGAAGGCACCGACCGCGGCGGCAAACGCATCAAGGGTGAAATGATGGGCCCGAGCCAGTCGGCGGTACGGCTCAGCCTGCGACGCCAGGGCATCAACCCCATCCGCGTCGCCAAGAAACTGGAGCTGTTCGGCCTGGGCAGCAAGTCCATCAAGGCGCAGGACATTGCGGTCTTCAGCCGCCAGCTGGCCACCATGATGACCGCCGGCGTGCCGTTGGTGCAGGCACTGGAAATCATCGGTCGCGGCCACAACAACAAGAAGATGTCGGAGATGGTGCTGGCGATCAAGGCCAATATCGAAAGCGGCCGCACCTTTGCCGAAGCGCTGGCGGTTTTCCCGGTTCATTTCGACAACCTCTACGTCAACCTGGTGGCCGCCGGCGAGCGGTCCGGCACGCTGGAAACACTGCTGGAAAAAATCGCCACCTACAAGGAAAAAACCGAACAGATCAAGCGCAAGGTGCGCAAGGCGATGATCTATCCCAGTGCGGTGGTGGTGGTGGGCTTCATCGTCACCGGCATCATGCTGTATTTCGTGGTGCCGCAGTTCGCCGCGCTGTTCGAGGGTTTTGGCGCCGACCTGCCGGCCTTTACGCAGATGGTTATCGCCATGTCCGAGTTCGTACAGCAATGGTGGTGGCTGATGGGCGCGGTGCTGCTCGGCACCATTGTGCTGTTCATCTATGCCAAGAAGCGTTCACCGCGCATGCAGCGGATGGTTGACCGCGTCGCACTGCGGCTGCCGGTGGTGGGCGACATCCTCTACAAGTCAGCGGTGGCACGCTATCACCGCACGCTTTCCACCATGTTTGCGGCGGGGGTGCCCCTGGTGGAGGCGATGGGCTCGGTTGCCAGCGCCTCCGGCAATATCGTGTTCCAGGACGCCATTCTGCAGATGCGCGAAAACGTATCGACCGGGCAGCAATTGCAGCTCGCCATGCAGCAGACCAGCCTGTTCCCGCCGATGGCGATCCAGATGGTTGCCATCGGTGAAGAGTCCGGCCAACTCGACACCATGTGCGCCAAGGTCGCCGAGTTCTACGAGGACGAGGTGGACGCGCTGGTGGATGCACTCACCACGCTGCTGGAACCCATCATCATGTCCATTCTGGGCATTCTGGTCGGCGGCCTGGTGATCGCCATGTATCTGCCCATCTTCAAGCTCGGCATGGCGATTTGATCCTGTACGCTATCTGACGAAATGATCGAACTCCTGCAGAGTAACCCCGGCGTGCTGGCCGGGGCGGCGGCCCTGTTGGGCCTTTGCGTTGGCAGCTTTCTCAACGTGGTGGCGCACCGGCTGCCGATGATGATGGAACGCGAGTTCGGCGACGCCTGCCGCGAGCAGTTCGGTGTGCCTGAGGCTGATGAAAACCCGCGCGTTTCCCTGACCTCCCCGCCATCCACCTGCCCGCATTGTCACTCCCGCATCGCCGCCCGGCACAACCTGCCGGTGATCGGCTGGCTGATGTTGCGCGGGCGCTGCGCGAATTGTCAGGCCGCGATCTCGGTGCAATATCCGGTGGTCGAAGCGGTCACCGGCCTGCTGTCCGTCGTTTGCGCCTGGCGCTTTGGTTTCGGCATGGAACTGGCCGCCAGCCTGATACTGGTGTGGGCGCTGATCGTGCTGACCGTTATTGATTTAAAAACACTCTATCTGCCAGACAACATTACCTTGCCCTTGCTGTGGCTGGGCCTGTTGTTCAGCCTGAGCAACCATGGGTTCACCGATCCAAGGTCCGCCATCATCGGTGCCGCCGCCGGCTACCTGAGCCTGTGGAGCGTTTACTGGGGGTTCAAGCTCGCCACCGGCAAGGAAGGCATGGGCTATGGCGACTTCAAGTTGCTGGCAGCCCTGGGCGCCTGGCTCGGCTGGGTCGCCTTGCCGCAAATCATTCTGCTGTCGGCAGTGGTGGGCGCCAGCGTTGGCATTGTCCTGATGATCAGCGGCAAGGCGCAGCTCAGCTCTCGCATCCCGTTCGGGCCTTATCTGGCGGGCGCCGGCTGGATCGCGCTGATCTGGGGCGAGCGCTTGCCATTGCTGGGTATTCCGGCATGAGCCGGCGCGCCATGGTGATCGGGCTGACCGGAGGCATCGCCAGCGGCAAGTCGCTGGTGGCCAGCCGGTTCATCGCCCTGGGGGTTCCGCTGCTGGAGGCCGACGATGTGGCGCGTGAGGTGGTTGAACCGGGCACCCCTGCACTCGAGCGAATCGCTGAACGATTCGGGCCCGAAGTCATCAGCGCCGATGGCGCACTGGACCGCCGCAAATTACGGCACATCGTATTTTCCGATCCCGACGCCCTCAAACAACTCGAAGCGATCACCCATCCACCGATGCGACAACGCATATCTGCGTGGATCAGCACGCAAAACAGTGCTTATTGCGTACTGTCTGCCGCCATCATGGTCGAATCCGGCCTGGACAAGCTGGTTGATCGAATACTGCTGGTCGACGTCCCCGAAGCCGTTCAATTGCAACGCCTGCAATCACGCGACGGCATTGATGAAACATTGGCGCGGCAAATGATGGCCAGCCAGAGCTCACGCGCGGCCCGACTCGAGGCGGCGGATGATGTCATCGTCAACGACGGTGACATGGAGCAAACGCTGGCAAGGGTCGACGCCCTGCATCAACGCTTCAGTGCATCGGCACGGACCGACTGAACGCGTTGCCACCGTGAGGCGCTGTGAGCGACAATGAGCTTTCGTTTTTCTGTCCCTGCGGCGTGAGCCAGAGTCAAAGTTCGGGATTCGAAGCCCAAGTCTTCGAACAACCGCTGAATGAGCGTGTGCGCACCTTTTTGCGCCTGGAATTCCTGTTTCTGCAGCATGCGCATCATGCGGCCGATGAAACGCCGTTCGGGGCGCGGGCGCGTTTGTCGGCGCTGCTGGACCTGCTGACCGTGCTGGGCCGCTCGGACCTGAAAAAGGACATCCTCAAGGAACTGCTGGATCAGCACGCGACGCTGACACGGCTCAGTCACCGACCGGGTATTGATCAGTCGCGGCTTGGGCAAGTGCTTGACGAGATCACCGCGGTGGTTGATGGATTGCAGCAGCTGGCGCAGCGACTCTCCGCCAACACCCTGCGGGACAACGAGTTTCTCATCGCCATCATGAATCGTAGCACCATCCCCGGTGGCACCTGCGGGTTCGATTTGCCGGCCTATCACCACTGGCTGTCCCAGGGCATGACCGTGGTACGTGAGGACATGGACCGCTGGTTTGCCGATATTCAGGCCTATGCGACTGGCGTGGAACTGTATTTGCGGCTGCTGCGCGGCAGCACGCAGATGAGCCAGGCCGTTGCCCGCAACGGCAGCTATGTGCATGCGCCACAGGGCCCCTGCAACCTGTTGCGGGTCTTCATCCCGCAGCAGACGCAGGTTTATCCTGAGATCAGCGCCGGCGCCCATCGCTTCACCTTGCGCTTCATGAAGATGGCCGATGTCAATCAGCGTTGCGCGCAAACCAACCAGGATATTGCATTCGGCTTGCAATGCTGTGCACTGTGATCAAGCCGTCGCCAGGGACGTCGAGCCGATGACCCGGATCGCAATCTGTCCGCAGTGCGGCGGCAAGGCCTCATTGGCTGCGGACAATACGCATCGCCCGTTTTGCAGTGCACGATGCAAGACGCTCGATCTGGGTGGTTGGCTGTCGGAAAAATACAGCTTGCCGGCGGTGGAGAGCGAGGACGACACCCCGCCTCAGGACGGCTCACTCCAGTAGGCGGAAATTCCGGCGACGCCCTGCGCGCCGGCGCTAAAACTCGCACTTGCATCGTTCGGCCCGAGACCGCCGATGGCATAAGCCGGCACCGTCGCATCCCGGGTCATTTCCGAAAAACCCCGCCAGCCCAAGGGCGCTCGACCCGGATGGGTTGCCGTCGGCTTGACGGCGCCAACCACCACTGCGTCAAGCCCGCGCCGACGCGCCTCGGCGATGCACGCCGCATCATGGCAGGAGGCAATGCGCAAGCCCACGTCCGGCCCCACTTCAGACTTCGTCATCAAGGCCCGCTGCGTCAGATGCAAGCCGGCGGCGCCCACCTGCCGCACCATCGGCGGGTCTCGATCCAATATCAGGCCAATCCCCAGAGGGCGCGCCAGCACGGCCAGTTGCGCGGCGCAGGCGCGATACCGCGCATCATCCAGTTGCGGCAGCCGCAGTCGCAACAAGCAAGCGCGCGGCAACCTGGCCAGGCCGCCGCCAATGGATGCCGGTGTCGCGTCGGGTGGCGTGAACACGTAATGCGCCGGCAACCGCAGCGCGTGCAGGATTGGCGCCACGGTCGGCAGCACATCCAGCGCAGTCTCCTGATGCGGATCGACCCAGGCAAAGGACTGCGACTCCCGCGCCTGAATCTCGCCGCGCCAGTCCTCCACCAGACAGGTCTGAAGATCCACGGTTCGATCAGAATAGGCGTGCCGGAACCGAATCAGCGGCCGCGATGTTCCGGGGTGAATGCCCAGCTCTTCTTCCAGCTCCCGCCACAAGGCGGACTGCAACGATTCCCCGGACTCGATTTTGCCACCGGGGAATTCCCACTTGCCGGCGGCAATCTTTCCGACCGGCCGCTGCGCCAACAGCAACTTGCCGTCGGCACGCCGCAATGCGCCACAGGCGACGGCGATGGGCGGGCGCGCCGGATTCACGCCGGGCAGCGTGGCTCAGGTCCGATATTCGGCATTGATGCGCACGTAGTCATAACCCAGATCGCAGGTCCACAGCCGGCACGCGGCGCTGCCCATCCCGAGATCCACGCGAATACCGAACTCCGGCCTGGCCACCACCGCAGCGCCCAATGCTTCACGATAATCGGCGTGCGGCTGGCCGTGATCAATCAGACAGACGGCGTCCATCCACACGCTGACGTTTTCCTGTTGCAGGTTCTCGACCCCGGATTTGCCGATCGCCATCACTAGCCGTCCCCAGTTGGCGTCGCTGGCGAACATCGCGGTCTTGACCAGCGGCGAGTGGGCGATAGCTTGCGCCACTTGCCGTGCGTCGGCCTCGTGTCTGGCGCCGGTCACCTTCAGGGTGATGAACTTGCTGGCGCCTTCACCGTCACGCACCACCGCCTGCGCAAGCTCCACGCACACTTGGGTGACGGCTTGCAGCAGCAAATTGTAATCCTCGCTGCCCGGCTCAATCACCGCGCCGCCGGCAGCACCTGTTGCCATCAACATGCAGGCATCGTTGGTGGAGGTGTCGCCATCCACCGTCACGCAGTTGAAGGATTCGCCCACCGCCGAGCGCAGCGCGGCATCGGTGGCGGTAGCAGACAAGGGCGCGTCGGTGGCGACAAAGGCGAGCAGGGTCGCCATGTCCGGACAAATCATGCCGACGCCCTTGGCGATGCCGGTGACCGTCACCTCGGCCTGCGACAGTTTCACTTTCCGGCTCGCGCCTTTTGGCAGCGTATCCGTGGTCATGATGGCCTGCGCCGCATCCAGCCAGCGATTGGCGTCGAGCGCGGCATGCAATGCGGGCACCGCAGCCTGCATCCCGGAAACCGGCAAGCGCTGTCCGATCACACCGGTGGAAAACGGCAACACCTGCTGTGGGTCGCAGCCCAACTGCGCCGCGACTTCGGCGCACAAGGCTTCGGCATCAGCCCGCCCGCCCTGCCCGGTGGCGGCGTTGGCGTTGCCGGCGTTGATCAAAAAGGCGCGAATCCCCTCATCACCAGCCAGGCGTTCCCGACACAATTGCACCGGCGGCGCGCAAAAAGCGTTGCGCGTGAACACGCCGGCCACCTGCGTGCCCGGCGCGCAAACCATCAGCGCAAGATCAGGCTGCTGCCGCTGCTTGATGCCAGAGGCCGTCGCCGCCAGGCGCACACCCTTGACCGGCAGCAACGATTGCGGCGCTTGCAGATTGACGGCCATGGCGATCCAAACCCAAAAAAGCAGCCGCGAAGTCTACCCCGATTTGCGCTGCAACCAGCACGCCCGCTGTCCCGGCTCCGGCAGGACAAGACCGCATGGACGCAGGAGGTCGACCGGCGTCCACCAACCGAGCCCTGGTCGTCGGGTCAGCGTTCGACGATGGCGGCGATGCCCAAACCACCGGCGGCGCACACCGACACCAAGCCGCGACCGCCCTTGTTTTCTTCGATGACTTTGGCCAGTGTGGCCAAGACGCGACCGCCGGTGGCGGCGAAGGGGTGCCCGATGGCGACGCTGCCGCCCTTGATGTTGAGGCGTGAACGATCGATCTCACCCAGGGCGCAATCCAGACCCAGTCGCTGCTTGCAATACTGCGCGTCCTCCCAGGCCTTGAGCGTGCACAGGACCTGCGCGGCGAATGCCTCATGAATTTCGTAGAAGTCGAAGTCCTGCAATTTCAGGCCCGCGCGCGCCAGCATCTGCGGCACGGCGTAGGTCGGCGCCATCAGCAAGCCCTCCTTGCCGGTGGCGAAATCCACCGCCGAGCTCTGCGCATGCGTCAGGTAGGCCTGCGGCTGGATGCCGCGCGCCTTGGCCCATTCCTCGGAGGCGAACAGCACCGCTGACGCACCATCGGTCAAGGGCGTGGAATTGCCGGCGGTCAGCGTACCATTGGCGCGGTCAAAGGCCGGCTTGAGACTGCCGAGCTTTTCCAGGCTGGTGTCGGCACGCATGTTGTCGTCACGCTCCACGCCACGAAACGGAACGATCAGGTCACCATAAAAGCCGGAGTCATAGGCCACGGTCGCCTTCTGATGCGACGTCAGGGCCAGTTCGTCCTGTTCCTGACGTGTGACGCTCCAAGTCTTGGCCATCATCTCACAGTGCTGACCCATGCTCATCTTGGTGCGCGGCTCGGTCACCGCCGGAACCGCCGGCGCCAGCATGCCGGGGCGAAACTTTGAAAGCGCCTTGAGGCGCTGACCGGTGGAACGGGCGCGACTGGCCTCCAGAAGAATCTTGCGCAGCTTTTCATTGATCCCGATGGGCGCATCCGAGGCGGTATCCACGCCGCCGGCGATGCCGACATCCATCTGGCCGACCGCAATCTTGTTGGCGATGTTGACCGCCGCCTGCACGCCGGTGCCGCAAGCCATCTGCACGTCGCTGGCCGGGGTTTCCGGCGCCAGACCGGCGGACAACACCGATTCGCGCGTCAGATTGAAGTCGCGCGAATGCTTGAGCACCGCCCCCGCAGTGACTTCACCCAGGGCCTCGCCATGCAGTTGATACTTGTCTACCACGCCGCGCAGGGCAGCGGTCAGCATGTCCTTGTTCGAAGCCTCGGCGTAGGCGCCATTGGAGCGGGCGAAGGGAATGCGGGCGCCACCGATGATGGCGACACGACGAAGACTCTGAGTCATGATCGTTCTCTGTATTGAAGATTGGACGCGAGGGTTTTTGATGTCATTCGCGCAATTGATTTCCAGCATGGCCAGCGCCGCGGGTGGATCACATGGCTAACTGGCCAGTTGGATTTGTCGAGGCTGCCAGTGCTGCATTGCAACAACACGATTCTACTGGACGCTGTCCCCATCAGCGGTCTGGAGCAGCCATTCGGCTCAACCGCGCCACTCAACACCGGAGCCAATGATGTCCCAGCCCTACCCCAATCTGCTTGCGCCGCTGGATCTGGGCTTCACCACCTTGAAGAACCGCGTGCTGATGGGCTCCATGCACACCGGACTGGAAGACCGGCGCAAAAACTTTCCGCGCCTGGCGGCTTATTTTGCCGAACGCGCGCGCGGCGATGTCGGCATCATGGTGACCGGCGGATTCGCGCCCAATGTGGCCGGTTGGGTCAGCCCGTTTGCCGGCACACTGAGCAGCAAGGCGGCGGCGCGCAGCCATCGGCAGATCACCGGCGCGGTGCACGATGAAGGCGGCAAGATTGCATTGCAGATTCTGCACGCCGGCCGTTATGGCTATCACCCGTTCGCGGTGAGCGCGTCCAGGGTCAAGAGTCCGATCTCTCCGTTCGCACCGCGCGCCTTGAGCAGCAAAGGCGTGGAAGAACAGATTCGCGCCTTCGTGCGTTGCGCGCGGCTGGCGCGCGAGGCCGGTTATGACGGCGTGGAGGTGATGGGCTCGGAAGGTTATTTCATCAACCAGTTTCTGGTCACTCACGTCAATCAACGCGATGACGAATGGGGCGGCGACTACGCCAACCGCATGCGCTTACCGGTCGAAATCGTGTCGCGCATCCGTGAGGCGGTGGGGCCGGACTTCATCATCATCTACCGCATCTCGCTGCTCGATCTGATTCCCGACGGCCAGACCTGGGACGAAATCCGCATGCTGGCCAGGGGCGTGGAACAGGCCGGCGCCACCATCCTCAATACCGGCATCGGCTGGCACGAAGCGCGCGTGCCTACCATCGCCACCTCGGTGCCGCGCGCCGGATTTACCTGGATCACGCAAAAGCTCAAGGGCGAGGTGAAAATTCCCTTGTGCACCACCAACCGCATCAATACACCGGAAGTGGGCGAACAGGTGCTGGCCGACGGTCACGCCGACATGATCAGCATGGCGCGGCCGTTTCTGGCGGACGCGGACTTCGTCAAAAAAGCCGCGGAAAATCGCGCTGACGACATCAACACCTGCATCGGCTGCAACCAGGCCTGCCTGGATCACAGCTTCAAACTCAAGACCGCCACCTGCCTGGTCAATCCGCGTGCCTGTCATGAAACCGAGCTGGAATACCTGCCGGCGCGCAAACCCAAGCGCATCGCGGTGGTGGGGGCCGGTCCGGCCGGGTTGGCGGCGGCAACGGTCGCCGCCGAACGCGGCCATGAGGTCGCACTGTTCGACAGCGCGGATCAGATTGGCGGCCAGTTCAACATGGCCAAGAAAATTCCCGGCAAGGAAGAGTTTTCAGAAACGCTGCGTTATTTCACCCGCAAGATCGCGCAAACCGGCGTGCATCTGCGCCTGGACACGCCGGTTGACGCAAAGGCGCTGCTGGACGGCGCTTACGATGAGATCGTGCTGGCCACCGGCGTGACGCCGCGCGCCCTGCAACTGCCGGGAATTGCCGAACAGACGCAAGCCGGCAAGGTGCTGAGTTATGTGGACGTGTTGGCCGGACAGGCAAAGGTCGGCAAGAAAGTGGCGCTGATCGGCGCCGGCGGCATCGGCTTTGACGTGGCCGAATACCTGGCACATGAAGGCCACTCGCCCACGCTGGACGTTAAGGCCTGGAATCGCGAATGGGGCGTGGCTGATCCGGAACAGGTGCGCGGCGGCGTCACACGCCCCGAGCCAACGCCGTCGCCCCGGGAGATTTTTCTGTTGCAACGCAAGCGCGGAAAGCCGGGCGCCGGATTGGGCAAGACCACCGGCTGGATCCACCGCGCGGCCTTGCAGGCCAAGAAGGTGCAAACCCGCAGCGGCGTGAATTATGAGGCGATCGACGCCCGTGGCTTGTTGGTGAGCTATGGGAGCAAACGCGAAAAAGCGGAACTGATCGAGGTGGATCACATCGTGATCTGTGCCGGCCAGGAGCCGTTGCGCGAGCTGCAAGCGCCGCTGGAATCAGCCGGCGCCAAGGTGCATTTGATTGGCGGCGCTGACCAGGCGGTCGAACTCGACGCCAAACGCGCCATCAATCAGGGCAGCCGGTTGGCCGCAAGCTTGTGAAACCATTGCTCCGCTGCCTGTTGATTGCGGTATCGCTGCTGTGTCTGGGCAGCATGCAGGTCAATACCGAAATCAGCGTGGTGGAACGGCTCGAATGCATGCGCGACAACACGCCGGATCGCCTGCGCATTGGTCAGCTGCATATCTCGCCCAAGGATGGCGCGGAGAACCTGCCGCCGGTTCAGGGCCGGCTTTATCTGCGGCGCGACAAAAAACAGTTGCGGGTCATGATGCAGCTCACCGCGCCGCAGGATTTGGCCGGCACCCGTTATCTGCTGAACGAAACCGACCAGGGCGACCGCTTTTACGTTTATCTGCCGGCGCTTGGAAAAACGCGCGCCATTCAGGCCGGCGGTGAAGGCGCGCAGATCGCCGGCACCGGATTGAGCTATGCGGACCTTCGCCTGATCACCCAGTCCGTCGGCGGCGCGGCCATCAATCTGCAAGGCCGGAAAGTGATCGACGGCCGTTCCACCCAGCTGTTGCGCTTTTCCACTCCCGGCGGTCAATACGAGCGCATGATCGTCGCTCTGGACGATGAAAGTTGCGCCAGCCTGCGGGTGGAATTACACGACAAAAAGGGTCTGGCAAAACGTTATGTGGCGCAATCATCCAGCCTGCGTCAGGTCGGCAACTTTCGGTATTTCGCCGTCGGTCAGCTGGAAAATCGGCGCGGCGCGCAAACCGCCACCTTGCGCCTGCGTGAGGTCAGCGCCCCCAAAAAACTGTCCAGCAAACTATTCGATCCCAAACGATTCCATCAGGCCAGCGAATAGTCGCGGATCAGTCGCTCAACAAGCCCATGAACGGCTTGATGACCTCGTCCCAACCGGATTCCATGTGACTTCGAATTCCTAATCGGTCAGCGGCGCTGGCAATGCCCTTGGCATCCGGACCCGCGAGCTGTGTGAGCATGGGCGACACCCGATCCTGCATGGACTTTCCGGAGTGCATCAGCAATAGCAACAAGCCGCCCCAGGCCTGATTGCGGCGCGCCACGACGAAAATCTGATCCAGCGCGGCGTCATTGAGCTTCTCCGCCAGTTTTGACAGGCGAATCCGAACCGGCTCGGGCAACAAGGCCAGCATGGGCATCAACTGCTCCCACAGCTCACCGGCTTGCGCGGCCTCCAGAATATCGCTGAGCACCGCGTCATCGTCCAGCACCGGCAACTGCAATAAACGTTCCTGATGCGGTTCGTCCATTGCGGCAATGATGGGCAGCATCGCGCCCCACAGCCTCTGCGACTGGGTCAGGCGCGCCATGGCGGTCAGCACTTCCGGCTCGAATTCAGCCGCCATTTCCGCCAGTGTTTTGCGCCAGCTGGGGTTGACGTCAGCCATCAGGGCCAGCGCCTCACCCCACAGGCCTTCGCCCTCGTCAGCGGACAACCGGATGATTTGCCTGAGCCGAGCCTCGGGAATGAAACCGACGATTTGATTCAGCCGTGAGCGATCCTCCATGAAGAAGGCGATCTGCAACAACGCGCCGTTATCCGCCAGTTTTTCCAGCACCGCCTTGATGGCCGCGTCGCTGACGTAATCCACGAAGCGTGCCAGCGTGACGAACTCACCGCGCCTGGCCAACTCCATGCCCACATCCACCAGACGCGGCACCGGAATGCGCTTGAGCACCTCCCGCACCTGCCGTGGATCGATCTCCAGCGTCAGGTCCGCCAGGAAGCCGATGCGCATGCGCTGGGCAACCTCGGCGGCGCGATCCGGCGCGATCAGTCCGGCCACGCGGGCGCATAACAGCGGGCCAAAAACGTGCTCGCCAATCAGCGCGATCAGCGCCACCGGCAGCAGCTTGCTGGCGGTGGCCACCCGTTTGAGTCGCGCCGCGTCAGCGTCAAACAAGCGCGCGCTGGCAGCCTCGCGAAACGCACGAATATCCCGTGCCTGCATGGCATACAGAAAAGACAAGTCTGAGGGCTTCACCCGCAGCACACGGGCCAGCTTGATGATCTCGGCTTTGCGCGCCAGCGTGCGCATATCAAAGCCCCAGAATCTTTCGCAGCGGACGTCGCATCAGCGCCGGCACATGATCCAGGGCCTTGGTCAGGGCTTCATCCAGTTCCGCGCTTTGCATCTGCGCCGCCGCGCGCAATGATTGCCTCAAGGTTTCCAGGTCGGCTTCGTCCAGCTCGGAAAACGAGGGTGGCGGGCAAGCGCCGGGCTGCTCCGACAAGGCCCGAAAGATGCCGACCATCGGATCAACTCTCAAATGCGGCTACTCATCGTGCGCATCGGGCTGACAACTCGCCCAGAACTGCTTGCCATAGGCGCTCATGCGCAGCGTTCGGCGCACCAGGCGTGGCCGCAATCCGAGCTTTTCGATCTCCAGGCTCGACTGCCGAATGCGCGGATCGGCTTCCATCAACTGGTATTTCATATCCATGCTCTTGTCTTCTTCGCCACTTTCGAGCAAGCCGAGCGCGCGCAGATTCGTCACGTATTCCTGCGTCTGATCCGGCAAGCTGACCCCCGACTCGCGACCCACCGAGCTCATGTTCTCCACCCAGCGCTGGATAATGGGCCCAACCCGTTTGCCGGCGCCCAGATGCAGCAGCGTGGAGTGGTGGCCGTCGGACAAGGCCGCCAGAATGCGCACCTCATCCGGCACCAGCTGACGCACGATCCGCAAGGCCAGCCGATTCTGCGCATCGGCCTGGCTCTGATCGTCGGCAACCTCCAGAAGTTGCGCCATGATCTGCTGCGGATGCTCCTGGCGCCCGCGCGCGTCGTGCAGCGACGCAGGACGGCGGTCGAAAGCCGGCTGATGCTGCTGCCGCGGCCGACGGTCAAAGGCCGTGTCGTCCAGCGCATCCATCCGCTCACGCAGGTTGCGCAATGCCACACGCTCGGCATGTTCTGCGCCCTTGCGCGCCATCTTCAACGCCGTGCGTGGCGCCGTGGTGGCCAGCTTCCAAACACCGGATCTCACCGAACCCAGGAGCGACGATGACCGCTCGGCGGCGTCCTGCTCGACGTCCGATACCCGTTGATTCTCCTCGGCTTGGCTCATGTTCTGACTCTGGTTGGGGCCGGGTTGCAGGTCAAGCCTAATCCTTTCGTCGAAAACTCTTCCAGAACTGGATGCGCGGCAGATCCTGCACCACTTCCCCGGTGTGTTCCTGGATGCTGGAAGTGCGACGGTCCAGAATTTCGATATAGATCAGTATGCGAAACACAGCCAGCACGAACTCCAGAAACACGCGCACCACAACCACCATGGCGAGAAACAACACCGGGCCGAACAGCAACCAGGCCAGCCCCATCCACACTGAGTCGATAAAGGCCGTCACGATTGCCAATACCACCGCCGCGCCGATGGCGTAAACCGCCGCCTGATAAATCAACGGCAGCATCTGGGTGGTAACGACCTCACGCATCTGGAAATCGAACAGACTCGAAACCAGCTCGCGCCATTGCCTGGACGCCGCAGCGGTTGCGTCCGGACCATCAGCAGCGGTTTGTTGGTTCACCTTGCGCTTCCGGGTTGGCGCGCTTGTCGGCCGGGGTTGATGGCGAACGGCGAGCCACCGACACCGGCCAGCGCTTGTTGATTGGAACCGCCCCTGGCCGGCTCATGCCAGGCGCGGAATGGGCAACATCGTTGGTGACATCGTCCGATGGTACTTTACGCCCCATCACCAAGATTGACACCCCCGCCGCGCCGGTGCGGCGTCAGGGCCTATTGCTCGCACTTTTCGGGCAAAATGGCACGGCGTCGCCGCCCGAACAAGAGGCCAAACAATACTTATGCGCGACTCCGGACAACTCCTGCAAATCGTCCACGAAGCCATGGTCAAGGCCGGCCTGGACGTGGAGGCCATCTATTCGCGGCTGGGATACAACGCCGAAGCCCTGCCGCTGCGCGAAATGCGCACGCCGCACCAGCTGCAGGCGTTTTTCTGGGAAACAGTGGAGGCGGTCACGCATGACCCGGAAGTGGGATTGCACCTGTGCCCGCATGCGCCGGTATTTCGCGGTCAGGTGATGGAGTACCTGATGTTTTCCAGCCCTACGTTTGGCGACGGCCTGCAACGCACCTTCAAGTATCGGCGCCTGGTGAGCGACGCTTTGAGCATGCGGCTGGAACAAGATGATGAAGGCGTGCGCGTTGCGGTCAGGGGCACTTCCATGGAAGCGCCGCAGCTGCGACACACCGAAATTCTCACCGCCTACCAGATCATTCGGTTTGCGCAATCGGTAACCGAGTCCAAAACACAACCGTTGCGGGTGGAGCTGTGTTGCAGCCGACGCGGTCCCTTGCAGGAATTCGAGGACATCTTTGGCTGCCCGGTGAGCTTCGAGTACCAGCAAAGCCGCATCTGGTTTGACCCCGGCATTCTGAGCTACCGCTCGCCGCGCTGGAATCCGGACTTGCTGCAACTGCACGAAGAGCACGCCGAGAAAAGTCTGAACTCGCTGAAACGGGAAGATTTGATCGAACGCATTCGCGCCGTATTCGCGCAACGGCTGGAACTGGAGCGCTGTGACCTGGAGGAGGTTTCCAGGGAGCTGAACATCGCCCCGCGCCGCCTGCGTTTCGAGCTGTCCCGATCCGGCACCAGCTTCAGCCAGCTACTGGCGGATTTTCGTTATTCGCTGGCGCGTCGTCTGCTGGCGCGAACCGAGGAGCCGGTGGACAACATCGTTTATCTCACCGGGTTCTCCGAACCCAGCACCTTTTATCGCGCCTTCAAACGCTGGTCGGGCATGACGCCGGTGCAATACCGCGATTCCAAGCGCAAACGCCTGGCTGGCAGCGACGCCGAATCAGCACGCGGTTGACGGCAGTGACACGACCCCTCACCTTCACAGCCACCCTGCAAAGCAGCGCGGCGCATTAGGATTCCGGGCCGGGCACTTTCCGCCCCGATGCCGGCAACGGCCCCCAAGAGGAGACACAGATGAGGCGAATGCGCATACCCCACAGCATGATCGCCGTCGCAATTGCGATGACGCCAGCCCTGTCCTGGGCCAAGGTCAGTGCCGAAGAGGCCGCCAAACTCGGCAAGGAACTGACCCCGATCGGTGCGGTCAAGGCCGCCAACGCCGATGGCAGCATCCCCGAACACACCGGCGAGGCCAACTTCCCGGAAGACATGAAAACCTGGACGCCGGAATTTCTGGAACAGTTGCGCAAGAGCGACGTGGCCAAGCTGGAAGCCGAGTTCAGAAAAGCGATCAAGCCGGAGTATCTGGAACCTTACGCCACCGTCACCAAGGCCAACATGGCCGAGTACGCCGACAAGCTGACCGAAGGTCACAAGGCGCTGCTGAACAAGTACCCCAGCTACAAGATGCCGCTTTACCAGAGCGTTCGCACCGGCTACTTCCCCAAGGAAGTGGAACAGGCAACCATCAACAACGCCACCACCGCAACGCTGACCGGCACCGACTTGGTCGAAGGGGCGGAAATCGGTTTTCCATTCCCGATTCCCGGCAATGGGGCCGAGGTGATCTGGAATCACCGCATGAAATATCGCGGCAACGCCGTGCGACGCTACAACAATCAGGCCATCGTCAAACCCGACGGCAGCTACCAGATCACCAAGCTGACCGAGGACGTCAAGTTCAAGTACGCCAACTTCACCGACCCGCCGGCGGCCGACAACAAATACCTGCTGATGTACCTGTCGGAAACCATCTCACCCTCGCGCGTGGCCGGACAGCTGACCCTGGCGCACGAACTGATCGGCCCGGACGCCGGCTCGGGTCGCGCCGCCTGGATTTATTCACCGGGCCAGAAGCGCACCAATCGCGCGCCGGACGTGGGCTACGACAACCCCGCCGTCGGCACCGACAACGAGCAGTACTTCGATCAGATCGACGTCTTCAATGGCTCGCTGGATCGTTACAACTGGAAGCTGATCGGGCGCAAGCAGATGTACATCCCGTACAACGCCTATCAGATCAATTCACCGCTGGTGAAGTACAAGGATTTGCTCACGCCGTTTCACGTCAAGCAGGACGAAACGCGCTACGAGCTGCACCGCGTCTGGGTGGTGGAGGCCACCGTGCGTGAAGGCACCCGCCACAACTTTGCCAAGCGCGTGTTCTATGTCGATGAAGACAGCTGGTCGATTGCCGCCGTGGATTGCTATGACGGTCGCGGACAGCTGTGGAAAGTGCAGGAAGCGCACCTGATCACCGCACCGTTCGTACCCACCGTCACCGGCTCGCCGGAAATCATCTACGACCTGCAGAGCACGCGCTACTTCGTCACCGCGCTGACCAACGAAGACAAAATCTCCGACTTCAAGATCAGCTACGCGGACAGTGAATTCAAGCCGGCCTCGCTGCGCAAAAAAGCTCGAAGAAAGTAGCGTTATTTTATGTTTTATCAAAGCGGCGGGGCGACTCGCCGCTTTTTTGATTTGCGCGCCCGTCCCCGCCGATACAGGTCGTGGTGCCGGCACCAAGGTTCGAACTCGGGACCCCCTGATTACAAATCAGGTGCTCTACCAACTGAGCTATACCGGCATGTGGCTGATCATCGCGCCCGGCCTGCGGCACTGCCGCGCCAATGACATCGGGCGCGCAGATTTTACAATGTCGCGCTTTGCCGAGCGCACCGCCGCTCCTGGTCGAAGCTGATCAGCGGCGCCAGATGGCCGATGACAGGGTCACGACAGCGGCCAGATTCGTGTCAGGATTTGACCGTGCTTGAACCGGCGCCGACCGCAACCTGAAACACGAGCCAGCTTTCAAGCCAACAGCGCCAACGATTGGCAATCACATACCGCGCGCCGCTACGGCACGTGCTTTTCGACGAAATAAGCGGCTGGATGAAATATGGGATGTAAGTTACGCTCACACATACGGGAAATTGCGCGCTCTTCCAGCCGATGGTTGAGCGCGTTTTGGTCTTGAGCGGCATATTGGCCATTCAATGCCATACTCTTTCCACATAAATCGTATGTTTCCAAGCGCCTGCCAACGATGCCTGCCAAGAACCTGATCTTCATTGTCATGGATAGCTGCCGATTCGACAGCTACGCCATGGCGAAAACCCCGAACATGGACCGCATCGGCGCCGGTGAGCGCCGCTATGCCTTTGCCTCCTGGACCTCCCCTTCGCACTACACCTATCTGATGGGGATGATTCCGCACACCAGTCCGCAGGGGGTGTTCGCGTCCGAAGTTTACAAGCAGGACTTCGTCAAATGGGTGGACCGGCTGGGCATTCAGGGGCTGAGCTTCAAGAGTTTCGTGCCACAACTATCCCTGCCCAAGGTGTTGCAGGATCACGGCTACCGCACTTGCGGGCGCGTATCCCTGCCAGTACTGAACCCCACCTGCCACCTCAACCGACACTTTGACGACTACCAGCTGATGTCGGATCACAACGACTTCGCCGGCATGGTGGAGGAAGTCGAGTTCGATGAGGACGAGCCGCAGTTCTATTTCCTGAATCTGGGCGAGACCCATTACCCCTACATGCTCAAGCCGGATTCGCTGCCGCACATTTCCGGCGTTCACGGCGTATTCAAGCGCATGGACGATGAGATGGGGCAATCCACCAATGACCGATTCTTCGATGAATCACAGATGCGCATGCTGCATCAGCAGCAGGTCAAGACGGTGGAGTACGTGGACGGGGTGCTCGGCGCCCTGATCGAAAAGTCGCCGGTGGACACGCATTTCATCATCACCGCGGACCACGGCGAATGCTTTGGCGAGAACCAGTATTTCGGCCATGGCCCCATCGTGCATGAAAAAGTTCTGGAGGTGCCCTTTCTGGAGGGCGCAAAAAAATAGCCGGAAAAGCCGCCGCGCACCCGGAGAGTGGCGCGGCTTGAACAGGGAGTTGAACATTGTCCCCAACATCGTTTGAGATTTTTGGCATCACCGGCGCGGACCTGCCGCATCCGGGAATCGCCCTGGCCAGCGCTCGCGCCGGCGGCATCGGCGTTCTGGATCTGGAGTTCGTCACCGATCCGGAACAGGCGCGCACCAATTTTGCGCGACTGCTTCGCTCCGCCCAGGGCCGCATCGGCCTGCGCATCACCGCCGGTCAGGCCTCGCTGGCACGATCGCTGCTGATCAGCGCCGGCGAGCGCAGCATCACCGTGATTCTGACCGGCGCGTCGTCGGAAATCGGTCGCATTCGCAACGCCAGTGGCGTCCACAGCCATCATTTCTGCTGCGCCGAAATCCGCAGCGCCAGTGACCTGGAGCAAATCCAGTCGCATTGCGACGCGCTGGTGGTGCGCGGCCACGAGGCCGGCGGATGGGTGGGGGAGGACAGCAGCTTCATTCTGCTGCAGAAGCTCAGTGGCCAGGTACACAAGCCACTTTACGTTCAAGGCGGCGCGGCGGTGCGTGGCGCGGCGGCCTGTCGCCTGGCGGGCGCCGCCGGCCTGGTGCTGGACGACGCCATGCTGCTGATGGCCGAGTCGCCATTGTCGGTGACGCTGCAACAAGAGCTGGCGCGGCTCAATGGCGCCGAGTGCCGTTTGTTCGGCGAATTTCACGGCGCGCCTTGCCGTGCCTATGCGCGTCCCGGCGCGCAAGTGCTGACGGACGCGGAAAATGATTCACGCGCGTTGGAAGGCGGACAGTCAACACCGCTGGAGTGGGCCGAACGGATGCACGGCCGCATCGGCTGGCAGAGCAGCGACCAGCAGTTGTTGCCGATCGGACAATCAATTGGACTGGCGGCGACCTACCGCGACCAATACGGAAATGTCGGAAAACTGATTCAGGCGGTCAAGCGTCAATCGCTGCGGCAAATGGATTTGGCCGCGCAATCACGCTTCATCGACGAGGGCGGCGCGCTGGCCGATTCACACCGCACCCGCTTCCCCATCGCACAGGGCCCGATGACGCGCGTTTCGGATCACGCCGGATTCGCCGGCGAAGTCGCCAAGGCCGGCGGCCTGCCATTCCTGGCGTTGGCGCTGATGCGCGGCCCGCAAGTCGCAAAGCTGTTGGCCGAAACACGCGTCAGCATCGGTGACCGTCCCTGGGGCGTGGGCATGCTGGGTTTCGTGCCGCAGACGCTGCGCGATGAACAATGCGCGGAAATCTGGAAGTGTCCGCCACCGTTTGCGCTGATCGCCGGCGGCCGCCCCGATCAGGCCGCGGAGTTTGAAAAACGCGGCATCACCACCTACATCCACGCGCCGGCGCCGGCGCTGCTGAAGATGTATCTGCAACAGGGCGCGCGGCGCTTCGTGTTCGAGGGCCGCGAATGCGGCGGCCACGTGGGCCCGTTGTCCAGCTTCGTGCTGTGGGAGCATATGGTGGAAACCCTGCTTGAGCAGGTGCCCGCCAACAAGAGCAAATCCATCCACGTGCTGTTCGCCGGCGGCATTCACGACGCCCTGTCCTGCGCCATGCTGGCCGCGCTGACCGCGCCGCTGACCGCACGCGGCATGAAAGTGGGCGTGCTGATGGGCACCGCCTATTTGTTCACCCGCGAAATCGTTTCGTCTGGTGCGGTGGTGGAAGGTTTCCAGCAGGAAGCCATGCGCTGTCAGCACACGGTCAACCTGGAATCCGGACCCGGTCACGCCTCGCGTTGCGCCGACACCCAATTCGCGCGCGATTTTTACCAAACCCGCCGACGCCTGATCCGTGAAGGCAAGAGCAGCGAGGAAATTCGCGAAACCCTGGAAGACCTGAATCTCGGACGCCTGCGGGTGGCCTCCAAAGGCGTGTTGCGCGACGACACCGGCCTGATGGTGGACGTGCACCGCGACAAACAACTCAGCGACGGCATGTACATGCTGGGCCAGGTCGCCACCTTGCGGCACAGCGCCATGAGCGTCGAGGCGCTGCATTCGGAAGTCTCTCGCGGCGCGCAGGCGCTGCTGGAAACGCGCGTCAATCAACGCATGCAGCGGGCGCAGGCCGCCAAGCCGTCGGACATCGCCATTGTCGGCATTGGCGTGACGCTGCCCAAGGCCAATGACGGCGACGACTATTGGGAAATGATCCTGAAGAAGATCAGCGCCATTCGTGAAGCGCCCAAGGACCGCTGGGACGCCGACCTTTACTACGACGCCGACCCCAAGGCCAAGGACAAGATCTATTCCAAGTGGGGCGGCTTTCTGGACGAGATCGCCTTCGATCCCACCCGTTTCGGCATTCCGCCCAAGTCGATGAAATCCATCGACCCGCTGCAACTGCTGACGCTGGAAACCGCGGTCAAAACGCTGGCCGACGCCGGCTACGCCGACGGCCATTTCGACCGCGAGAACACTTCGGTGATTCTCGGCGCCGGCGGCGGTGCCGGCGATCTGGGCGTGCAATATTCCATGCGCTCGGAACTGCCGCGTTTCGTCGCCAACCCGACGCCCGACGTTTGGGAGCGGCTGCCCGAATGGACCGAAGAATCCTTTGCCGGCACCTTGCTTAATGTAGCGGCCGGTCGCGTCGCCAACCGGCTCGACCTTGGCGGCGTGAATTTCACCGTGGATGCGGCTTGCGGCTCCTCGCTGGCGGCAATCAACATCGGGGTGCAGGAACTGGAAAGCGGGCGCAGCGCCATGGTGCTGGCCGGCGGCTTTGACACCACCCAATCCGTCTTCGCGTTCACCGCCTTCGCCAAGACGCAGGCCCTGTCCGCCAAGGGCGAACCACGCACTTTCGACCAGTCCGCCGACGGCATTGCCATTTCCGAAGGCGTGGCGATGGTGGCGCTCAAGCGCCTGGCGGACGCCGAGCGCGATGGTGATCGCATCTACGGCGTCATCAAGGCCACCGCCGGATCATCTGACGGCCGCGCCCTGGGCCTGACCGCGCCGCGTTCCGAAGGTCAGGTGCGCGCGCTGCACCGCGCCTACGACAAAGCCGGCTTCCCGGCGGCAAGCCTGTCTTTGGTGGAAGCGCATGGCACCGGCACGCCGGTGGGCGACCGCACCGAGACACAAACCATTGCCCGTGCCCTGAACGACGGCGGCGCCAGGCCAAGCTCGGTTTCAGTGGGTTCGGTCAAGACGCTGCTGGGCCACACCAAGGCTGCGGCCGGCGTGGCCGGACTGATCAAGGTGACGCTGGCGCTGTATCACCGCGTGTTGCCGGGGCATCACGGCGTCAGCAAACCGATCGAAACGGTGGCCGACGCCAACAGCCCGGTGTACCTGCTCAAGGACGCTCGGCCATGGATCGCCCACCCTGACCACCCGCGGCGCGGCGCGGCATCGGCGTTCGGGTTCGGCGGCACCAATTTTCATGCCGTGGTGGAGGAATACCGCAAGCCGGCGTCCGTACCGGGCGCCAGCGGCAGCAACCGCTGGCCGTACGAGCTGTTCCTGTTCCGCGCCAAGGATGACAACGCGCTGGCGCAGGATCTGGAAAAACTGGTACCGCACCTGCAAGCCGCTTCACGCATTCAAACGTCGGCGCTGGCGGCCATGCTGGCGCGAGCGGCGGAAATGAACCGCGGCCTGCCGGTGTGCCTGGCCATCGTCGCGGGCGACCGCAAGGGACTGGCGGCGGATCTGGCGGCAACCATCGCCCACTTGCGTGGCGGCAACCGGCCATTGCCCGCCCATGTGCGGCTGAATCGCAACACGCCGGAAACCTCGCCCCAAGTGGCATTTCTGTTCCCTGGTCAAGGCGCGCAGTACGTCAACATGGGCCGCGAAGCGGCCATTTATCTCAGCGAAGTGCGTGAGGCACTGGAATTCGCCGACGGTGTTTTGCGCAACGAATTCCCCGATCAGCTCAGCAGCCTGATGTATCCGCCGGCGGCCTTTGACATCCCCAGCGAGAAGGCCCAGCTGGCGGCGCTGACCGACACGCGTATCGCCCAACCAGCCATTGGCAGCATGTCTCTGGGCTATCTGCGCTTCACCGAGCGCCTGGGCATCAGCGCCCAGGCCACCGCCGGCCACAGCTACGGGGAATACACCGCGCTGATGGCGGCGGGCGTCATCGATGCCGCGGACTTCCTGCGACTGTCGGCGGTGCGTGGTCGCGCCATGGCGGACGCCTCAAAGTCCACCGTGCCCGGCGCCATGGCCGCCGTGCACGGCCGTCGCGAGCGCGTCAACGCCCTGGCCCGCGCCCTGCCGGGCCTGCGCGTGGCCAATCACAACGCGCCCGAACAAACCGTCATTTCCGGCCCCAGGGAAGCGGTGGAAGCCGCCGCCAGAACGCTCACCGAAGAGGGCTTGCGCACCACCTTGCTGCCGGTCTCCGGTGCCTTTCATACCGAACTGGTGGCGCCCGCCAAGGCACCGCTGTCCAAGGCGATTCACGCCACCCGTTTTCGTGCCCCAAGGGCGGCGGTTTATTCCAACACCACCGCATCGCTGTACCCCAATGATCCGGCGGCAATGCAGCGTCAGCTGGACGATCACATGCTGTCCGGCGTCGAGTTCGTCACCGAAATCGAAACCATGTACGCCGCCGGTGCGCGTGTGTTTCTGGAGCTGGGCCCCAAAGGCACCTGCGCCAATCTCACACGACAGACATTGTCAGGGCGCAACGCCACCGCCATCTCCCTGGATGCGGGCGGCGGCGGCTTGCGCGGCCTGTTGATCGGCGTGTCCGAGCTGCTCGCCGCCGGCGTGCAACTGGATGTGATGGCCTTGTTTGCCGATCGCCAAATCCCGCGCATCACCGCCAGCGAGCTGCCGGTTCTCGGTCAGCCGCCCGAATACCCCGCACACATGTGGATGGTCAGCGGCGGCTGTGCGCGTCCGGTCAATGATCCGGTATTGCGCACCGGCGCCAAACCGGCGCTGACGCGGGCCACCGCCGAAGCCGCTCGCAAGGCGTTCGACGCCCGGCTTCGGGCCAAACCTCCAGCGCCATCGCCCACCGTCGATCCGCTGCCAGCCAAGGGCGAACCGCCGCAGGCGCCAACGATGCCCGCCGCCGCCAGCAGCGCCATGGGACAAGACGCGCTGATCGCATATCAGCAGACCATGCGGCAATTCCTGTCGCTGCAGGAACGCGTGATTCAGCAATACATGCAGGGCGACCGGAGCGCGCCCGCGCCAGCGGTTCCAAACGTTGCCGCCATGCCGGCGGTGGATTCATCACCACAGGTCGTTACCCCGGCCCAGGCAATGACCGCGCCAACGGCCGCCGTGCCAGTGCCCAAGCCGGCCACACCAACGCCGGCGCGGCCGGCGTCCACCGCAAGCGCAGTCGACGCCAAGCAGCTATTGCTGGATATCGTCGCCGAACGCACCGGCTATCCCGCCCAGATGCTGGAACTGGACGCGCCGCTGGAAGCCGATCTGGGCATCGACTCCATCAAGCGCGTGGAAATTCTGGGCGCCCTGCGCAACGCCATGCCGGATACGGTTGCCGAGCAGATGCAGGCACAAATGGAGCAGCTCACGCGCGCCGAGACCCTGAACGCCATCCTGGCGCTGTTGCCCGCACCAGCACAGACTTCGACGCCAGCGCCGGCGCAAGTCAGCGCGGAGCCGCCGGCGGCCAGCGAGGCGGTGGCGGTGGCGGTGGATTGGAAAGCCGAGCTGCTGAAAATCGTGGCGGATCGCACCGGCTATCCAGAAGAAATGCTGTCGGTCGACGCCGACCTGGAAGCCGACCTGGGCATCGACTCCATCAAGCGCGTGGAAATCGTCGGCGCGCTGCGCGAATCCGTGCCCGAGGCCGCCGCCAACAAGATTGCCGACATCACCGAAAACCTCACCCGCGCCAGCACGCTGGCGGCGATGATCCAACAGCTGCCCGATATCGCCCAGGCCAGCCCGGCTGCGACAATTCCGAGTCCGCAAGCCGCGCCTGCACCCGCAGCACAACCAAAGCCGGCGACGCGACTGCCGCTGGACGTGCTGCTGCGCGACATCGTCGCCGAACGCACCGGCTATCCGCAGGAAATGCTGGCCACCGATGCCGACCTGGAAGCGGACCTGGGCATCGACTCCATCAAACGTGTGGAAATTCTGGGCGCGCTCCGGCAGGCCCTGCCGGACGATTTGTCCGCACGGGTGCAGGCGCGCATGGAATCCCTGAGCAAGGCGCGCAGTCTGGACGCCCTGGTTGCGGAACTGAATCTGGTCAGCGGCGGCATCGACGATGCCCAAGCGCCGCCGGACGCGCCGGCACCATCAGCGCCGGCGGACGGCATCCCGGCGCAAGATCTGGAGTCCATGGTTCTGGAGCTGGTGTCCGAACGCACCGGTTATCCAACCGAAATGCTGGACCTCAACGCAGACCTGGAAGCAGATCTGGGCATCGACTCCATCAAGCGCGTAGAGATCATCGGCGGCCTGCGTGAGGTCTTGCCGGAAGCGCAATCCGAAGCCGCCGCGCAGCACATGGAACAGCTGAGCAAGGCCAAGAGCCTGTCATTGCTGATTCAGGCGCTGGCCGCCCTGGGTCATGGCGACTCCGATCAGGCTGCGCCATTGCCCGACGCAGCCCGCGCGGCAGCCGAAGAAGAAGCGCAAGCCGGTGCAGCGGTTGAAGCAAGCGACGGCATTCCCCGCTTTGTGATCAAGACCACCGCCGCGCCCTTGAGTCAGCCGCGCGCGTCGGTACGCGGCGCTGCATTGCTGCTGGGTCGCAACCCCTCGACCAGCAAGGCCCTGGCCGAGCAACTGGAGCTTCGCGGCCTGCAGCCGGTGATCAGCGATGCCCTGGATGCCCCGCAACTGGAAAGCATCATCAATCAGGCACGCACGGCGCACGGCGGCATCAGCGCCATCGCCTACCTGCACGGCATGGACGATGCGCCGGCATCGGATCTGGAGCAGTGGCGCGGCAGCTACCAAAAAACCTTGATGGGCCTGCTTGCCGTTCTTCAATCCTGCGGCCAAGACCTTGCCAAAGTGCGATTGGTGGCCGCCAGCCGTCTGGGCGGAACCTTTGGCCGCGATGCCGTTGGTCAGGGCGCGGTGAGCGCCGGCGGCCTCAATGGCATGCTCAATTGTCTACGCGCCGAATATTCAGCGTGCGTGGCGCGCGCGGTGGATTTCGCCGACCAGTCCGAAGCTGAAATTGCCCGCTTGCTGGCGGACGAGCTGCTGACCGACGACCCCCACCCCGAAGCCGGATACATCGGCACTGAGCGCTATGGCGCCATTACCAGCGCACAAACCCTGAATCCCAACCGCTTCACTGCGCAAGCGATGCCAGCCGATGACTGGGTCATGCTGGTCACCGGCGGTGCGCGCGGCATCACCGCCGAAATCGTGCTGAAGATGCTGCGTTCAGAAATGAACGTGCTGCTGCTGGGAAGAAGCCCGGAACCGGGCGCGGAAGACTCTGAAACCGCGGTTCATCCCGACGCCGCCTCACTCAAGCGCGCCATTCTGGCGGCCAAGATCGAGCGCGGCGAAAAACCGCGACCGGTGGACATGGATCACGAGGTGAACCGCATTCTGGTGCAGCGTGAAATGCGTTCCAATCTCGCGCGCATGCGCGCCACCGGCGCCAAGGTCCAATACCTGGCCTGCGACGTGCGCGACGCCAACGAACTGGGCGCCGCCATCGACGGGCTCTACGCAAAGCACGGTCGCATTGATGCGGTGTTGCACGGCGCCGGCGTGATTGAAGACAAGTTGATTGCCGAAAAACAACCCGATTCCTTCGAGCGCGTGCTCGGCACCAAGCTCGACCCCGCGTATGTTCTGGCTGAAAAGCTTCGAGCGGATTCGCTCAAGCTGCTGGCCTTGTTCACCTCAGTGGCGGGCCGTTACGGCAATCGCGGCCAGGTGGACTACGCGGCGGCGAATGAAACCCTCACCCGTGTCGCCTGGGACCTGCATCGCCGCATGCCGCAAGCCCGTGTGATGTCGGTCAACTGGGGGCCGTGGGACGCCGGCATGGCCAGCGACGAGGTGAAAAAAGCCCTACGCGCGCGTGGCATGGTGCCGATTCCGGTGGCCGCCGGCTGCCAGTTTTTCCTCGATGAAATCGCCTACGGTCCACGCAACGACGTGGAAATCGTCGCCGGCCAGGGACCGTGGGCCGACATGGCGCACGAGCCAATCCCCGCCAACGCTGCACAGACGGATAGCGACCACCCGCTGATCAGCGACGCGCTGCGCATCGGCCCCGGTGGCGCGGTCAGCTTCAGCCATCAGCTGACGCTGTCGGCCGACCCTTATCTGTTCGATCATCCGATCGACGGCAAGCCGGTGCTGCCGCTGTCGGTGGCCATTGAGTACGTGGCCGAGTTCGTCAGCAGCGCGTGGCCGGGATGGCAGATCAGCCAGATCCGCGAATTTCGCGCGCTACGCCGTTTTGAGGTCGACGCGCAAAACGGTGCCGAGTTACTGATCCGCGCGCGCGCCGCCACCCATTCCGAGCCCGGCACCCAGGCGGTGACGGTGGAGCTGATGGACGCGGCCGACAAGACACATCCGGTGTTCCGCGCCACCACCGTTTTGACGGCCGACGGTGCGGTGGCGACCCGGCCCGCGCGCCTGCCGCTGATCCAGGCCGGTCACGCGCTGGACGGCGAGAGCATTTATTCGCGGTTTGTTGCACGCGGCCCCTGTTTTCGGGGAATCGGCGCCATCAAGGCCATCGACGAAAACGGCCTGGAAGCGCGCATCTTTGCCTCCGAGCCACGCAAATTCCTGGGCGCGGGGGCCGCCGACCGCCACTGGATTCTGGACCCCATGGTGCTGGACAGCATCACCCAGATCAATTTCCTCTGGGGCCAGCTGCACCGCGGCAAGGGCACCGTGACGCGACGCATCGGCCAGATTCTGCGGCTGGATCAAACCCCGCTGCGCGGTGAACTGCGCCTGGTTCATCAGGTGCGCGCCGGCGAGACGGACGCGGTCCTGCGCTTTGATACCGAAGTGTTTGACGCCGACGGCAACATGCGACTGGCCGTGCTCGATGGCGAGAGCATGGTCAGCGAAGCCTTGAATCGGCTGGCGCCCAGCTCTCCACAATTCGTGGCCTCCACGCTCAAACGCGGTCAGCCCAGTTAGGCGGGCCACAGCGGGTTTTTCATGGGACAAACTCTGAACATCGCCATCGTCGGAATGGCCGGCGTTTATCCGGACGCCGCCGACACCCAGCGTTTTTGGAGCAATATCTGCAACAAGCACGATGCGATCTCGGACGCCGACCCCGAATGGGTCGGCCCCTACTTCGAGCAAGACACCACCGCGGATGATCGCGTTTACACCACCAAGGGCGGATTCCTGCGCGAACTGGCGGCGGTGGACCCGCTGGAAGTCGGCATCATGCCGTCGGTGGCCGAAGGCAGCGATCCGGACCACCTGACCAGCCTGAAAATGGCCCGTGCGGCGCTCAAGGACGCCGGCTACGGCCCCGGTGAGATCAAGGGCGATCGCGCCGGCGTCATCATTGCGCGCGGCACCTATGGCAACCGCGGCCTCGCCAGCATGCTGGCGCGCGGTTTCTTCTTCGATCAGATGATGGACGTGATCCGGCAATTGCGGCCGGACTTCAGCGAGTCGGATATTCGCGCCCTTCAGTCCGACCTCAAACAACAACTGCCGCCCTACGGTGGCGATGTGGTGGGTCTGCTCACGCCCAACGTCATCGCCAGCCTGATCGCCAACCGGCTGGACTTGATGGGGCCGTCCTACATCGTTGATGCGGCCTGCGCGTCGAGCCTGCTGGCGGTGGACGCCGCCGCACGGGAGCTCAGCAGCGGCCGTTGCGACATGATGCTGGTGGGCGGCACCCACGTGCAGACGCCGCCGCAATTGTTCATCCAGTTCTGTCAGATCAGCGCGCTGTCACGTGACCGCCTGCGCCCGTTCCAAAAAGGCGCCGAAGGGACGCTGTTGGGTGAAGGCTGCGGCATGCTGGTGCTCAAGCGCCTGGCCGATGCCGAAGCCGCCGGCGATCGGATCTACGCCGTCATCAAGGGTGTTGGCGTTTCCTCGGATGGTCGCGCCAAGGGGTTGTTGGCGCCGCGCATGGAAGGCCAGGTGCTGGCCATGCAGCGCGCCTACCAAAGCAGCGGCCTCGATCCACTAACCGTGGACCTGATCGAGGCGCACGGCACCGGCACCACGGTGGGCGACAAGACCGAAATCGAGTCGCTGAGTCAGGTGTTTGGCGCACGCGGCAAGGACCCGCAAATCGCGATTTCCGCCGTCAAATCCATGATCGGTCACTGCCTGCCCGGCACCGGCGCCGCTTCCATGATCAAGACCGCGCTGGCGCTGCATCACAAGGTGTTGCCGCCGATGCTGTGCGACGAACCCGATCCGGATCTGAATCTGCAAGACACACCGTTCTATATCAACAACCAGACCCGCCCCTGGATTCACGGTGCCGATACGCCGCGTCGTGCCGGCATCAACGCCTTCGGTTTCGGCGGCATCAACGCCCACGTCATCGTCGAGGAGTACAACCCGCCCCGTCGTGACACCGCCAGGCGCCTGCACAGCCCGCCGGCGGCGGCGGAATTGTTCGCCATTGCGGCAGACAGCAAGGCGGAACTGTTCGCCGCCTGCGAGCGCGTATCAATGCATTTGCGCGCCGAGCCCACGCCCTCGCTGGCCGAGGTTTGCAAGGCTGCGAGCCACACCAGCAAGGGCCAGCATCGGCTGGCCGTCGTCGCTGCCAGCGCCGACGAACTACTCGGCAAGCTGGAAAAAGCCATTGCCAAATTCAAACCCGAGGACGCCAGGCCCGGACGCATCCGTGGCGGCGCGACGTACAGCTCGGGCGCGCCGGTCGGCAAGCTTTGCGTGCTGTTTCCCGGTGAAGGCTCGCAATATCCGGACATGCTGGCGGAACTCTGCACGCACTTCCCGCAGGTTCGCCAATGGTTCGACTTCGTCGAGGAAGCTTCACACGCGCGCGGCGGTCCATCGCGCGCCACGCTGTTGTTCCCGCCGCCCACCGGCTTGAGCCACGAGCAGCGTGATGCGCGACAAAATCAGCTGCACGATATGGATGTGGGCGCCGAAACCGTGTTCGCCGCCAGCCTGGGCCTGCAAGCACTGCTTGACGAACTCGGCCTCAAACCCGACGCCATGCTGGGACATTCCACCGGTGAAAACACCGCGCTGACGGCGAGCAAGGTGCGGCGCTACCAACTGCAAAGCGAAATATCCGACGCGGTACAAGCGGTCAATGGCATTTATCAGCAGCTCGAACGCAACGGTCGCATCGTTCACGGCACGTTGTTGACCGTGGGCGGGCTGACCACCGAGACCCGCACGCGGCTGATGGAGCAACTCGAATCCGGCGGCAGCACTCAGTTGGCAATGGACAACTGCCCCAACCAGGTCGTGCTGTTCGGAGCACCCGAAGCGGTTGAACGCCTGCGCAAGCAGTTGGCCCGCGAAGGCGCCATCTGCCAGGCGCTGCCCTTTGGTCGCGCCTATCACACGCCGCTGTTCAAACCCCTGGCCGATGCGTTCAGGGAATATTTCAAGGATCTGGATTTCGGCCCCGGACAGGTACCGCTTTACAGTGCGCGCAGCTGTGCGCCGTTTCCCAACACGCCGGATGAAATCCGCGAGCTGGCCGCCCAGCAGTGGGAAAACCCGGTGCGTTTCACGCAGACGCTGGAGCGGCTGTACGCCGATGGCTACCGGATCTTTCTGGAAGTCGGCCCCAGCGCCAACCTCAGCGCCTTTGTCACCGATAGTCTGCGAAAACGCGAGGGCGTGCTGGCGCTGAGCTGCAATACCCGCCGCAAACCGGCGCTGTCGCATTTTCTGAATACGCTCGGACAGCTGTTTGCCGCTGGCGTCACGCTGGATCTACCGGTGCTGTACGCGCAACGTCAGATCGAGGCGCTCGACCTGTCGGTTGCGCCCAAGGCCGGCAAACTCAAGGCGGCGAAAAAAGCGCTGGCCATGCCGGCGGTTCAACTGCCGGAAAAGTGGCGCAAGCCGCTGCCGCAAGCGCCCACCCACCCGGCGTCGCAAAGACCGCCATCGGCGGCGCCGGAAACCGCACCGTTGGCGAACCCACAAAACCCGCCGGCAAACCCCGGCGATCCGCAGGCCGCAGCCCTGCAAGCGCATTTCACCCTGATGCAGGAGTTTCTTGACAGTCAGGCACGGGTGCTGGGATTGGCCACTGGCCAGTCCGCCGCCGCACCCGAGGCAGAAGCGGCATCGGCACCGCCGAGCGACGATCTGCGATACCCCTTGCTGGGTGCGATCATCGAGTCCAAACCGGGGCGACTGGTGATGCAACGCGACTATTCGCTGCATACCGATGCGTTCCTGGGCGACCATTGCATTGGCGGCACGCCGAGCCAGAACGACCCGCAACTCGGTGCACTGGCGGTGATTCCCTTCACCTTCAGCATGGAAATCTGCGCCGAAGCCGCTGCGCGCCTGATCGATCGCCAAGACCGCGTGTTCGTGGGCATGCAGAACGCGCGCGGCAGCCGCTGGCTGTCGTTCGATCATGATCAACTGCAACTGCGCATCATTGCCGATCATGCCCAGCGACAGCCGGATCACGACGTGATCGACTGCAAGCTCTATCTGCAAGGCCAGGGCGGCCCCGAAGGCGGCTTGCTGGTGTTCGAGGCCAGCGTGGAACTGGCCAAGGACTATCCCGCCGCACCGCCGCCCACGCCATGGCGCGCCGAGCAGGATCATCCGCAACAATTTCACCCGCCGGGCCAACTGTATGAGGCCGGCATGTTCCATGGCCCGCGTTTGCAGGGCTGTACGCGATTGCCGCGCTGGAGCGATGACGGCATCGAGGTGCAAATGCGCTGCCTGCCGACGCAGGATTATTTCTCCTTCACGCCAACGCCGAATTTTCAGTTCGACGCTGCGCTGCTCGATGCCGCCGGCCAGGCCGCCGGTTTCTGGTTGCAGGAAAGCGGCCACGAAGCGGTCAACTGTTTCCCGTTCCGGGTGCGTCGGCTGCGCGTCTTCGCAGCGCCGCCGGCCGCCGGCAGCAGCGCCCTGTGTCGCGGCCAAATCCAGATGGAAGATGACACCCGGCTGCACGCGCGCTGGGACATCATCGGCCCCGGCGATCAACTGATCATGCAGGCCCAAGGCTGGGAAGATCGCCTGTTCGCGGTGGACCGCCGCCTGCATCATTTCCGCATGGACCCACCACGGCGCTTTCTGAGCCAGGACTGGTTGTCCGGTCAACTGCCCGCGGGTTTCAGCGCCTGCCGGCTGCCCGCGTTCGAAAACAACTTGCTGCGCGAAGGCGGTGGCATCTGGGGGCGCACGCTGGCTTATATGGTGCTCAACGCGCAGGAACGCGCTCAGTTCAATGCACTGCCAACCGACACGCCGCGTCGTGACGAATGGCTGATGGGTCGCATCGCCGCCAAGGAAGCGGTCCGTCACTGGTTGCAACAACGGCAGCAGATCCAGCTGGCCAGCGCCGATATTCAGATCGACAACGACGCGCAAGGCCGACCCTTGGCGCGGATCATCGCCGCACCACACATCGCCGCGCCATCGATTTCCATCTCGCACAGTCGCGGACAGGCGGCGGCCATCGCGGCCGATCCGGGTCTGCTGCTCGGCCTGGACTACCAGCACCTCGACCGCGTGCAAACAAGCGATCTGATCAACGGCGGCTTCGATCAAAGCGAGCGCCGCTGGTTCAAACCGCACAGTCCGGCGGCGCAAAAACTGGTCGCGGTCGCACTTTGGAGCGCCAAGGAAGCCGCCGCAAAATGCGCTGGCACCGGCCTGAAAGGTCAACCGGCATCATGGCGTGTGGTGGAATGTCACCTTGATCCGCCGTCGGTCGCCTACGGCTCGGCACGCGTCGAGCACGATGGCGCCAGCTTTGACGTGGTGCTTCAATTCGAATCCGAATCTGCGGTCAGTGCCCTGTGCGTTGCCGCCCCCAGCGGCCAGGCGCCGCCCCCTCCCGTTCACCTGAACCCCAGCCCCTCGCATGAACTCCACTGAATCGTCCACCGCAACCAAAACCCTGTTCATCGGCCTCGACGGTTGCACCTTTACCGTGCTGGATCAGATGACGCGTGAGCTGCCGGGCGAGGGCCTGACCATGCCGTTCATGAAGTCGCTGATGGAAAACGGCGTGCGCGCCAAGCTGCGCTCCACCCCCAATCCGCTGACGCCGCCGGCCTGGTGCAGCGTGATGACCGGCAAGAATCCGGGCGCCCACGGCGTGTTCGATTTCATCCGCGCCGAAGATCGCGGCGGCGAGGTCTACTGGACCCTGTACGACGCACGCGACATCGACTCCGAAACCATCTGGTCGATCTGCTCGCGCAAGAAACGCAGCGTCGCCGCGCTCAACTTTCCGCTCACCGCGCCGGCGCCGAAGGGCCTGAACGGCTCCATCGTGCCGGGCTTCATCCCGGCCAAGCACCTGCGCCGCAACACCCATCCGCGCGAGCTGTTCGAACGCATCAAGACCCAGATTCCGGGCTTCGACCCCAAGGAACTGGCCTGGGACTTCGACAAGGAAAAGCAGGCCATGGAATCGCTGTCGGCGGACGAGACCGCGCAGTGGGTGCGCTATCACCTGCCGCGCGAGGAGCAGTGGTTCAAGGTGGCCGAGTTCGTTCTGGAAAACGACCGGCCGGAGCTGATGGCGGTGATGTTCGACGGCACCGACAAGATCCAGCATCAGGCCTGGGCCTGGCTGGATCAGGATCTGCTGCCGCAAAACCCGCAAGGCCACGACAAACAGATGCGCGAGGTCTGTCTGGAATACTTCCGCAATCTGGACCGCTACATCGAAAAGCTGGTGACGATGGCCGGCCCGGAGACGCAGGTGTTCTTTGCCTCCGATCACGGTTTCACCGCCTCCACCTTCGTGTTGCGCATCAACGCCTATCTGGCGGAAAAGGGGTATCTGGCCTGGGCCGAAAGCGACGGCAGCGAACAGGCGCTGCGGCGCGAAGCCTCGGACTTCGCCAACCTGGACTGGAGCAAGACCACCGCCTACTGCCGCACGCCGTCCAGCAACGGCATTCACATCCGGGTGGCGGAAAAGCCCGGCGATCCCGGCATCGCGCCGGAGGATTATGAAAGCTTCCGCGAAAAACTGATCGAAGATCTGTACGCGCTGAAAGATCCGCAAAGCGGCGAGCCGGTAATCACGGATGTGCTCAAGCGCGAAGAGTGGTTTCCGGGTCCGCACATGGAAAAAGCCTGCGACCTGACGCTGGTGCTGCGCGACCACGGCTTCGTTTCGATCAAGAACCTCTCGCCCAGCGTCGCGCAACGACCGCACGCCGCCGGCACCCATCACCCGGACGGCGTCTTCATCGCCGCCGGCCCCGGCATCCCCGCCAGCGGCGAGGTGGAGCTGCGACAGATCGTGGACGTGGCCCCGACCCTCTTGTACAGCCTTGGCGTGTCCATTCCTTCCGACTTTGAGGGAGAGATTCCCAAAAGCTTCTTCGACGAAACCTGGATGCAGGAAAACCCGCCCAAAAAAGGCGCCAAAACCAGGGCAAGTGCAAGACGCGAGCTGGATCAGGAAATGGACGCCGGCGAGAAACAGCAGATCATCGAACAGCTGCAAATGCTGGGTTATATGGAGTGATCCCGTGCAGTCTGCCGACACCGAGCAACTGACCGCAGCGCAACTGGAACGCTACGGCCTGATTCTTGGCCCCGGCCCCGGCCCACAGCAAAGCCTGGACTTCGAAGCGCCGGCCTATCCCTTCGGCCACCGCTTGAAAAATTGCCGCCTCGGCGCATTCACCTATTTCAACGCCGCTGGCCAGACCAGCGCTTACCGGGTGCAATTCGGGCGTTATTCACAGATCGGGGAATCTTCCATCATCGGGCCGCCGGAACACCCGCAGGACTGGTTCAGCAATCACCCCTTCGCCTTCACCCGACCGTCCCTGATGCCGGCGATTTATCGCACGCAAGAATTCCGGCGCCTTGGGCCGGATGAGTCAGAAGGCCCGTCTTATGTGAATACGGTGGTCAACGAGACCTTCGTCGGCCACGAAGCCTATATCGGCGTGGGCTGTTTCGTGCGCCGCGGCGTACGCATCGGCAACGGCGCGGTGATCGGCGCGCGCAGCGTCGTGACCAAAGAGGTTGCGCCCTATACCGTGGTGGCGGGCGCGCCGGCGCGCGTGGTGAAAATGCGCCACACCGAAAAAGTGGTTGAGCGCTTTCTGAAGCTCGAGTGGTGGAAATACGACCTGGCGCCATTCAAGAACGACGTTGATTTCTCAAAGGTGGAAGCCACCCTGGACTTTTTTGAACAAAAGCTGGCCGATGGCCTACTCAAGCCGTTCGAACCCAAGACCTACCGCTTGACCGCGCACGGCGCGGCGCGGCGACTTGAGCGGCTTCCAGCGCCGATGCGGTTCGCCTGACCACCTTTTGCCGATCAACGCTGGCGGCGCGCCACCACCAGCACATAGTCCTCCCCCAGATCAATGATCCGCTGCAATTTATCGGCATGCCGGTGAATTTTCTCGAACGCCTCGTCGGTTTGTTTGTCGGCGTACTGGTGCAGCGCCGGCACAAAACGCGCGAGTGTCCACTCGGTCATGGACTCCACCCGGATATCGGTAAAACCAACTTCCTTCAGGTATCCAACATAGGTATCTTCGTCGTAGGCGTTGGCGCGGTTGTACATGTCGATGTCGATTGCCAGCGTGTTTTCCTCTTCCAAATATGTTTTGGTGTCGACACCGCGCTTGGGAATCAAATCCGTGAGCGCCATCACGCCGTCGGGTTGCAACACGCGCGCGGCTTCGGCAAAAAAATCGCGCCGCGTATCAAAATGAAACGCGCATTCCACCGCCAACAGCTTGTTGAATGCGCCGTCATCGAACACGAGTTTGGTGGCGTCACCTTCCTGCAGCTCGATCACCTCGGAGAATCCGCACTTGTTGATGTACTCGCGGCCACTCTGGATGCGCGTGGGCGTCACATCAACGCCGACGATTCGGTCCGGCGCAAAACGCTCGGCGTACACCACCGCGCAAGCGCCATAGCCACAGCCGATATCCAGCACCTGATCGCCGGGCGCCAGCCCCGCAGCCGCTGCCACCAGCGACGCCATTGCTTCTGAGGCCTGCGCCATCGTCATGCCGGGCCGCGCCCAGTATCCATAGTTGGCAAATGGCTGGTCGCCGAACAAATCACGCCGTTGGTCGTGCCGACGCGTGTAATATTTGGCAATTCCTTTAGTGTGTTCAGAAATCATCAATTCGCCTTTTCCTTTTCAAGGGCGGATCGCCGCGCTAGCGACGAATCATTTTCAACCTTCAAGTGTATATGGACAGCGTAAACACCGCCTACGAAAACCAACTGATTACTCTGCTGGAGGACTTTACCCAGGATTGGGACACCGAGTTCGACGGCGAGATGAACCGCAACACCAAGTTGCTGGCCGACCTGGGCTTTGAGTCCATCGACATCATTCAGTTGGTGGTGGCGATCCAGGAAGAGGTGGTCAAACAAAAGCTGTCATTCGACGAGCTGCTGATGAACGATGGGCGTTACGTGGACGATCTTTCCATCGGCCAGCTCGCGGATTACTTGGCCGCCAGGGCCTAAGCGGTCGCAATCCGGGGGCCTGGAAAGCGCCCCCCGCCTGCATCCGCCGTCCGCTCCAATCTGCGGATATGGCATGTTAGCGCCTGCCCCGCTTGCACAAGACCCGTCCACGGATGGCATTTTCTGAAATCAATGGCGCGCGGATCGCCTGGCAACAGATGGGCCGGGGGCCGGATCTGATCTTCGTGCATGGGCTGGCCGCCAGTCGCGCATTCTGGTTTGCCGCCGCCAGTCGGCTACAGCAAACGTACCGGGTCACGCTATTTGACTGGCGTGGCCATGGCTATAGCGACCGCCCAGATTCGGGTTACAACCCGCTGCAGTTCGGGCGCGACATCCTCGGCCTGATGGACGCCGCCGGCATTGAACGCGCCGCCCTGGCCGGACACAGCTATGGCGGCGCCGCGGCGCTGGAAGCGGCCGTCATCGCGCCGCAACGCATCAGCCATCTGGCGCTGTTCGACACCCGGATCACGCGCCTGCAGGCACAGCTACGCCTGCACGATGCGCCGCTGATCACCGAGGTTGAAAAGGAAATTGCGGCTGAGCACGACACCGACTGGGCCAGCTTGCCGCAGGTTGGCTACCTGTTTCTGGAAACGGCCGCTCGCATGCGGCTGGCGGGGAAGATCACAAAAGCCAATGACGACTTTTCCCCATTCGGCGAGGGGCGTGGCGCGGTGCGCGCCGCCAAAGCCTGGCTCGACTTATTGGACCAAACCAGCGCCAGAAACGAACTCGATCAGGCTGGCGCTGAGCAAGCACAAATCGCAGCCCTGAACATCCCAACGCTACTGATGTACGGCGAATACTCCCGCTGCCTGAAGACCGCGAATGAATTGCGGGCCATGTGGGCGCATGCGCGCTACATCAAGCTGGCGGCCGCTGGGCATTTTTTCCCCATTCATCAAACCGAACAGGTTTTGCCACCGCTGAGCGAGTTGCTCACTCAATAGTCAATTGCGGAAACACCAATCCACCGCGAATACTTCGCTGCCCCAAGCGCCGACTCGCCGCCCGACCAATACCTACGCCAACTACCATGCGCATGTGTATTTTGATCAGCGCAGCGTCAACCGCGCCGCAGCGCTCTGTGCCGAGGCCGGGCAACGTTTTGGGGTGCCGGTGGGCCGGGTTCATCAAAAAACCGTCGGCCCACATCCACGCTGGAGCTGCCAACTGACCTTCGACGCCGCGCAGTTCGGGCAACTGATTCCCTGGCTGGAACAGGAACGCGGCGAACTGACGGTATTGGTGCACCCGCTGACCGGAGATGATCTACAGGATCACAGCCAGCACGCGATGTGGCTGGGAGCGCCGGTGGCCCTGGACCTGTCCATTTTCAAGGCCTGATCTGCGGCCGCGTCAAGAAATCAAATCCGCATGCCGCTAAAATGCCGGTTTTGAAGGCGACGTGTGCATTGCGACCAACAGCACGACGGTTTACGGGTGTCTGGCAGATCAGGAAATGTCGCCGGTCACCTGCGGTTCACAATCGGTACTGGAAAATGCGCCCACGCCGACCGCAGCAATCTTCGTCGAGTGTCGTCAGTCGACGGCGCAGCCGCAGTTCCTCGGCTTGTTCTGATTGGGCAAACCGCATGAATCGAAAGGCGCGGCGTGGGTTCAAGCCATTGGAGCAAGCACGATGATCCGAAAATTCCTCCCCTGTCTGATCGGCGCAGCCGCCCTGTTCGGCAGCGGGTTGCTATCCGGCGGACTGCCGCTGTTGAGTGCGGCCAACGCGGCAACCTCCGGCACCTTCGAGTTCGAAGTGCGCGCCGATGCGTTGAAGCGCAACTATCGCCTGTACGTGCCTGCCAGCTATGAGCGCAACAAGCCGGCGCCGCTGGTCATTGCATTGCACGGCGGCCTGGGCACCGGCAAGTCGATGCAGAAGATGTCCGGCCTGGACCGCGAAGCCGAACGTCACGGCATGCTCATCGCCTATCCCGACGGGATCGGCCGCGGCTGGAACGCCGGCAGCTGTTGCGGCAAGCCCATGGAGAACAAAGTCAACGACGTCGACTTCATGGCCAAGCTCATCGCCGATGTGAAAGGCCGCTACGCGGTCGACGGTCAGCGCATCTTTGGCACCGGCTTTTCCAATGGCGCCATGCTGCTGCACAAAGTCGCTTGCGAACGCCCCAAACTGTTCACCGCCATGGCGCCGGCCTCGGGCGGCATCATGGTCAAGAAATGCGATGCGAAATCAGCGCCGGCGATGATGCTGGTGCAAGGCCGCCAAGACCCCAGAATTCCATGGGATGGTGGCGTCTTCAAAGGCACCTACCGCCCGTCGATCCGGGAAATCGTCGCCAGCCTGGGCAAGCGCAACCGTTGCGACCAAAGCGAATCGGTGACCCGCAAGGACGAGGGCGTCATCTGCCGCGCGCTCAATGGCTGTGGTACGCGGGATGTGATCTGGTGCGAGCTGCCCGGCGTGGGGCATCAATGGGCCGGCGGCAAAACCATCCTGCCCAGGTTGCTGGGCAACAATACCGACAAATTCAATGCCTCGGCCGAGGTGATGCGCTTCTTCGCCAAACATTAATAGCCATAGGTCCGCGCCAATTCAATCACCGCCGAATCAAACCCCTTGCCGTCCGTCCGCCAGGGCAAAGCTTGATCCAGTGAGGACTCCGGCAAGGGTTTGATCGCTGCGCGCAGAGCAGCGGCTGCGTCAGCCCAGCCCGCCGGCACCGTCAGGCCGAGCCAGGAAAAGAGCTGGTCAGCGGCGGTACCGTCTTGCGCAACGACCGCCTCCAGCGACACTCGCCGGGATTCAGGCGCGGCATCCGGCCCAAGAGCTGCTGCGATATTCCGGTTTGCCCGAATCCACGGGATCTGCGGATCAACCAGCGGCGGCGAGCCGGCGTGATCCTTGTAATCGACCGGCACGAACAACTGCTCGCGCGCCCAACATGCCAAATCAAGCCCCTGAGCCATCGGATGGTGAGTAAGGTGAAGGCGCTTCATAGCAAGCTTCGACGTCATGATCCGCCGCATGTCCATGGGTCGCATGGGCGACTCGCTATCTGCGATGAGTAATCGTCGCGGCGCTGCCAGCGCCATCATGTCCTGCAACAGGTCAGCGCTACTTTTGTCCGCCCGCCGCTGCAACCACTGCCATGAGTGATCAGCATCTTCGCGGCCGCCCGAAAGCTGGTGAAGTTGGTGAACCGCCCGCACCAGATCATCAACACGGCCACTCTGATCCAGGTTCAGAATCTGCAGCAGATCACCACAGCGGTCGGCCATGAACAAGGGCAATGGCGGTAACGGCAGCAGATCCGGATGCACCGCCAAACCGGACTGCAGCTGCGTTGCCGCCGAGCCCGGCGCGCTCAAAATGAGTATCGGCGGCGAATCGCTCACGGCGCCGCAGCCTGTCCGAGCCACACCTCGCATCCACCACGAGGGTTGCGTTGATATTGCCAGTTGCCCTGCCTGTTGACCGCAATCGTTGGCCCAAAGGGATTCGCGGTACCCACGAACAGGCCTGCATCGGTGGAAACCAGCGTGCGAAACCCCCAGTTGAATTTGTTTCCGAACCCGGAGCGCGTCACCGCCTCCCAGTGTATTCCGTCAGCGGTGCGCCACAATTCCGCGCCGCCGTACTCGCGCAGCAACCTTTCTTCGCCCCAGCGCCGAATAATGGCGCCGACATCCGCCGGGAATGCTTGAATGGGCAAATACGGCAGCAAGTTGGTCCAGTTGAACGTACCCGCGTACAGCCAGCCCTGATGCACGCACATGCGCCAGATGTAGCCGTTGAACAGGGAATCGAACCCTGGCCCGTAGCCGGACAGTGGATACTTCAATCCCTGATCGGTCAGGCGTGATTCGCCCATGATCAAATCCCAGCTGCCGTCGGGCCAGAAGCGTGCGATTTCCGCAGACGCAGGGCCGACGCCGGCGGTGCGATGATAACCGCCGTTGATAATGCCAAAGCCGACATAAAGTGCGCCTTTGAACTCACAAAGCGCGCCGGCCACCTCATTCAGCGCGCCACGGCCGGCGCCGCGATCAATGATCTTCTCCCACTCATACGGCAAGCTTCCGCCCCGGCTTTTCCACAGCTCGGCGCCCTGTTGCGGATTGGCGGTTCCAGCAACCAGATGATCTCCAAACTGTGCCATCTCGAAAACGGTGACATTATTTAAGTTTCCAAAGCCTTCCTCATTGCTCGGCTGCCACTGTCCGCCAGAGAGATTATCGCTGGCATAGATTACGGCTTCTGACGACAAATCCTGGGTAAATCCGCGTCGCGTCCCCGCCGCTACCGGGCTTAAATGCGCGCGACCATTGAAATAACTGATAGAGCGACACGAACGCACCTGCGGCCCAAACGGCGGACGCTTAACTGGCGAAAAGTGCTGACCGTCTTCACTACGTAACACGTCTGGATTATGTGCGGTGTGCGGCGACCAGGACGAAACATAAAGACAGGGCGCACGATCCTGCGGCGCCTGAAACACCGCCATCCCGCGCAATCCAATATAGCTGGGCACATCGTCACGCCCGTTGCTCCCGGAAACGACCGGCGAGCGAAACACCTGCTTCCATTGTTCGGTTTCCGGCGTGTACTCCCAGATTTGCGCACGCCGATCCAGATCATAAATATCATCCGGACATTGCACCGGCCAGGGACGAATTCTCGCCTGACCGCCCGCCAAGCGCATGCCGGCCATGTTCGCGCGCGAAGTGCCCACATAAAGACGCCCGCCAAACCAGGCCATGCAATGGGCGTACTGATTCCAGCCGTCGCCAAAGCCATTCAGACAAGTCAGGCGAAAATCACCCTCACCCGGAGCTGACACCGGCACCTCTGGTTTAAGCGCTTTAGTCAAGCTCAGGGCACCCAGGACCAGATTTCAACCAGCACAAAACGCGCCAGCGCCTTGGTAAACACAACAATGGACAAATGCCAGCCGCCGTCCACCTTCGCATTACCCGTCATGCCGCTACTCAGACGCCGCTCCGGGTCCTGTAATTCAATCTGCACCCGAACCACGCGGCTATAGCGGTCGTCCTCCGCCACCGGCGCAATCTGCAGTACGCGGCCTTCAAAGCTTCGGCCGGGATAAGCCCAGGGCTTGGCCGAGACCACGCCTTCCATGCGCACGTCGGGTATGGAAGCTTCCGGGATTCGGATCTCGCCCATTACTTGCGAGCTGTCCTCGATCACCGCCAGCAAATCACCACGCTTGAGATAAGCGCCACGGGCGAACAACAGTTGCTGGGAAACAATCTGCCCGTCGATCGGCGCCCTGATCTGCGTGTATTCCAGCGCTTGCTTTTGATAAGTGATCTTGGCCTCGGCCTCTGCCACGGCAGCCTCCAGCGCTTTTATCCGGTCCTCAACGACCGGGCTGGCGACCAGTTCAAAGGCCCGCTTGGCTTCCAGAAACTGTTGATCCGCCACCTCTGCGGCACCGCGCGCACGTTCGTAATCCTGCGCGGTAACGGATTTGCGACTGAACGCCGAGCGCAGGCGATCCGCCTGCGCCCGGGCAATCTGTGCGGCTTTGCGCGCGGTATTCATTTTCTGCCGCGCCACTTCAATTTCCTGCTTCTTGGCGCCCTTCTGGGCCAGCGAAAGCTCGGCTTGCAATCTGGCCCGCGCGGCCTCCGCACCGGCCAGCGAGGCCTTGGGCGCAGCGTCGTCGAGCCGCGCGATAATCTGACCCTGGCTGACCTGTTCACCTTCCTTGACGAACACTTCGCGCACATCACCATCGATCAAGGCGCGGACGTCGGCCCGCTCACCAGGCAAGACTTCGAATTCGCCGCTGGGCTCGTAGTGGTAGGGAATCAGACACAGCACCAGCAGAATCCCGAAAATCCATTTTTGCCTTCGGCTGATGTTGAATTTGCGCCGGGGCAAGCCCATGGAGCTGCGTCCGCCACCGCTACTGATGTATTGCTTCTGCATTAATGTCCCCAATGCGCCAATGAAAAACAGGAATCCAATTCCGCCATAACGTTCCGCCAGCCAATCACCAAGAAATACAAACAAAAGGACCAGCACCAGCAAGACGAAAGCAATCGAAGATAATCCGTAGATCACCAAGTATCGCCGCGGCAAGGGCCGGGCTTGCTGATTCCAGGGCCGAGACAGGCCAAACAGGGACAGACGCGCCTGTTCCCGAAGATCCAACTGATTCAGCGCATTGGCCAACCAGTAATAACCGTCTGTTTGCGCCAATGGGTTCAACCGCAAAACCAGCGCAACAGAAGCCGCAATGCTGGTCGCCAATGCCTGATTCGCGATTCCAGGGGTCGAAGCATGAAATACGAACCACAGAACAATGGCGCACACCAATAGCGCCGCCACGCCCAGGGGCGCGGCAGCGACGATTCGCATTCGGGTTCTTCGGTTCGCCAGCTCCACCGCGCCCGCACTGCGCACAAACAGCTGCGGCAAGCCCAGAAAATTGGTCGTCAGCGTCAGGCCGGCGGTTTTTCCGGTTTGCCGATAGATCATGCTGGCGCGCGCGGCGACGGAAAAGACGTTGATCAGAACCATGCTGACCGCAATGTGTAGCAGGACGGTCCAGCCGCCAACCATGGACCCTGCGTGCGCGATCCATTCCAACCGATGCGCGATCACGGCGCCGATTGAAGTCAACAACAGCGCCAGAAAACCAATGGTGAGCACGCGGTAGTGCAGCATTGCACTCAACGGCGCACCCAAGCCTGTGATCCAATGCGAAGGCAGCTGCCAGAAAACCCAGCCCGACTCGGGCTGACGGCCGATAATACTTTCCACAAACCCGGGGTTGGCACGACTGCCGGCGACGGTTGACGGCGGCAGGCTCGCGCCCTGCGCCAGTTTCGGCATGCGCCGTCCGCCGCCGAGCCAACCGAGCTGAAACGCCTCCGCATCACTGTGTGCGGGCACCGGCAGCGGCTCATCACGGCCGGCTTTCAACAGACCGGCCGCACTCAACGCTGCGGCAAAACCCTCCAGACGACCCCGGTCCAGCTCCAGCGACAACTGCTGTGCCGCCAGTTGCAGAATCTCATCTGGCGTCCGAAAACCGTCAAACAGTTGCGCCAGGCCAAAGTCCTGTTTGGACATTACGACCTTGCCCTGATCCCAGGAAGCCTCGTGCGCGCCGACCTTGGCGCCGGCGGCGCCAACGAACTTCAGCCTTGGAGATTCGAACACAAGAACCTACCGAGAATTATTGCCGTTCCAGCAAACGGTCGAACTGGGCCAGATCGGTATTCGCCAGATTCCCGGCGGCGTGCTTCAAACGCAGCGTATCCAGCATGAATTTGTACCGCGCACCGGCATAGTCGCGCTCCGCGGCGTAGCGTCGCTCCACTGCGCGCAATGCGTCGGCCGTGGTCTTGGTGCCGACTTCAAAGCCGGCCTGGGTGGATTGTTCAGCAGCGCGCGCGGCCTCCAGCGCGGCCTTCAAGGCCGGAATCCGTTGAATGCCGACCTCACAATCCAAGAACGACACGCGGGCGTCGCGCGCGGCCTCGGCCTGGGCCTGGGCCAACAATGCCTGCGCACGCTGGCGGCCAAACTCGGCTTGCTTGATGGTGGCGCCGATCTGCCCGCCCGAGTAAATCGGCACCGTCAAATTGATGCCGACGCGACTTTCAAGTTCCTCTCGCTCGCCGGTCAGACCACCACCGGAGTCCAAGAACAAACCGCGCGCGGTGAGATCCACATTCGGCCAGCGCAGTTTGCGGGCTTTTTTCAGATCGCCATCGGCAAGTTTCCGCCCCAGACGCAGACCGACCACGCTCTGATTCTGCTCACGCGCCCGCTCGACCCAGGCATCCACCCGCGCCGGCTCGGGCGTGGCCAGTACGACGGCCTTGCTGAAACGACGAACCGCCAACACCTCTGAGCCGGCCGCCACCTGCAGGCTGGCGTACGCCTGTTCGCGCAAAACCTTGGCCTCAAGCTGCCTGGCTTCCACCAGCGCCTGTTGCGCGACTGCGCTTTGATAATCAGCTTCGGTGGCCAGACCGGCAAGAAAGCGGCCTTCCACTTGATCGAGCTGGCGACCGACCGCGTCCCGCTCCGCCTTTGTGAGCCGGATGTGGTCTTCCGCCGCCAGCACGCCGAAATAGGCGCTGGCGACGCCGATCAGCAGCAAATCTTCGGCTTCATCCAGCGCGAATCGCGCCTGAGTCAAGCGCAGCTTGGCCTGATCACGCTCAATCCAAAGCTCGGGGCGGTAAAGTGCCTGGGTGAGCTGTGCACCGACCACGCCGCTGTCGAAACTGTCCTTGTTCTGAATATCAACCAGGCCGTAAAAGTTGCCGTTGACGTCTTCGTCCACGTACTCATAACTGCCTCGCAGCCCGACCTGCGGCAATAACTTGCCGGTCGCCTGCGGCTCGCGTTGCGCGGCGATGCGAAATTCGGCCAGCCGCGCCTGAAAGCCGGAGTTGTTTGCCAGCGCGTCGGCGTAAAGTTCCATCAGCCCCGGGCGCCCCTGTGCCAGCGCGCAAAGCGGGAATATCAGGATGAAGGCAAGCGCGGTTCTTGTCGGCAGCGCAAAAGCAGCTGGGAACATATCGGTTTTCAGTTCGAGCAGATGAGTCTGAGCCTGACCGGGCGGTCAAACCTGACAAGCCAGTGTAGCCCCTGCCCGAAACGCCACCAAGAACAAGCTGCATGAATCACCGATCAACGGTGGGTCAAGGCCGAACAATGGCGGCTGCCGATTACACTTGCGCCGCGAAGCTATGGCAAGCTTGAATTCTGTTTCGATCCACCTGACCAACGATCGTGCCCTCGCCGCTGCGCCAGCTTGCCGCCGGATTCTGCTCGCTCTGCGCGCTGACGCTGTGGACGGCACCTGCCCACGCACAGCCAGCCGTCAGCAGCAGCCTGATTCAAGCACGGTCCCTGGTCGCCAGTGGCAACATCGGCGATGCCGAGCAAGCCTATCAAGCGCTGCTGCCGTTGGCGTCCCGGCGCGCACTCGACCCCGAGTTCAATCACCTGCTCGGTCTTGCCGCGCTGCACAGCGGTCGCAACAGTCAGGCCATTTTCGCCTTGCAACGTGCGGTCGCGGCCGCGCCGGATCATGCGGCGGCGCGAATGGATCTGGCACGCGCCTACTTCGCCGCCGGCGACAATGAAGACGCCCGACGGGAATTCGCGATCCTTGCCACCCAGAATCCACCGGCGCGCGCGCGGGCCGCGATCACACGCTATCAAGCCGCCATCAAGCGCCGTGCCACCGCCTATGAGCCGGGCTGGAGCGCGGCGATCAACGCCGAAGCCGGATTCGACAGCAACGCCAACGGCGGCACCTCGGACGATCAGTTTCTGGGCTTTGTGCTCAACGAAGCCAGCCGTGAAGCGGATTCGGCATATATTGGCGCGGCCGCCAACGCCGGCTATCGCACGCCGCTGACCCCGGATCTGGGCTGGCGCGTCGACGGCGGACTGGCGCACCGCGAATACCCGGATGCCGAATTCGTCACGCAAACCGATCTCAGTGGGCGCTCCGGCCTGGTCTGGTCCCCTTCTGCATGGCGGTTCAACACGGACTTTTTCGGCGCCAATCAGTGGTTGGACGGCGAAGACAACCGCCAGATTCTTGGCCTTGACCTGGGGCTTTCTCGCGCAATCTCGGCGGCCAGCCGCTGGCAACTGAATCTGCGCACGGCGGCCGTGCGTTATGACGAACTGCTGCAGGTACAGGACGTGAATCAAATCATCGTCTCTTCGGCACTGGTCTGGCGACCGCAAGGCGCGCGACGCTGGCAGTTCGAAGTCGGCGCACTTGGCGGCACCGAAGACGCCAGTGACGACGATTCACCATTTGGTCGCAATCTGTTCGGCGCGCAGGCGCGCGCCACGGTTTTGATCCGGGGTTGGCGCGCGCAGATGGGCGGCGGTCTGCTGGGCTCGGATTACGACGGTCTGTTTTTTGGCGAAGAACGCCAGGACGTTCAGGTCCGCCTGAATATCCAGATGGAAACACCTCCCTTTCTTGGCGGATGGTCACTCACGCCGCTGCTGGCCTTGATCAGCAATCAATCAGATGTGGATTTGTATGAGTATGACCGCTTGCAAGCCGGCCTTAGCCTGAAACGGAGTTGGTAGCGATGCAACGCTTCAAACGCCCGTCACATCTTGTATTGCTCGCCTTGCTATTGAGCCTGTTCAGCCTCGGCGCGCAGGCCGCCGGCAAAGTGAGTTTCATCTCCGGCATGGCCTATGCCGACCGCGGCGGACAAAGGCTGAAACTGTCGTCGGGCACCGCCGTGAGACCGGGCGATCTGGTGCGCACCGAACGCGACAGCCTGCTGCAACTGCGCATGGACGATGGCGCCATCATCTCGCTGCGGGCGGCCAGTCAACTGCGCATCGACGCCTACCGTCGGCCCAACGCCAGCCGCGCGCGCGGTGGCCGCGCGGTGTTGCGATTGCTCAAAGGCGGATTGCGTAGCCTGACGGGCCTCATCGGCAGCCTGGATCGCAATGAGTACGCCTTGATCACGCCGGTGGCGACGGTGGGTATTCGCGGCACCGACTTCAGCGTCTTGTATTGCGACGGAGACTGTCAATCCGCGCCCGACGGTCTGCATGCGCGCGTGACCGACGGCGCCATCGTCATCATCGGCAAAAGCGGCGACAGCTTGACGCTGAACAAGGGACAGTACGGCTCGGTAGCGGATGCCGCCGCCGCGCCCGAGCGCGGCATCAAGGCGCCCACGGAAATGATTCTGCACCTGCCGCCTGGCAAAGAGAAACACAAACGCAAACCACCGCCACCGACGGTGGATTCCAAAAACCTGTTTGACGACTCGCAAACCCTGCCACCACCCCAGCAAAAGCCACGGCCATCGAGTCGGCCCGAACCGCCGGATGGCCTGCGTCCCGGCGCCGAATCACGGCCCTTCGCCTACGCCCCATCCGGCGATGGCAGCGCGCAATCCAAGCTCGGCAGCGCGGGTGACCTGAGCCCGTCTGATTCGGGACTCAACGCTTTCAACGGGCTTGATGGCCGTTATGAGATCAAGCAGTCGCAGCAAACTGATGTCGGGATGGACCCACAAACCGGCATCCGTTGGGGGCGCTGGTCGGGTGGCGACTCCACCATCGCCGGCGCATCGGCCGACCTATCGCAATCCAGCCTGGCCTGGATTGTCGGCCCCAGCATCGATGGCGCAGCGGCCTTGCCGCGCAACGGCTTTGTCAGCTTTACGCTCACCGGCAACACCAATCCGGCCGACAATGCCGGCAATGTGGGCTTTCTCGGCTCGGCCAGCCTTGCAGCGGATTTCACCAATCAAACCGTGTTCAGCGAACTTGACCTGGGTATCGCCAATCAGATCTGGCGTGCCTCCGGCAGCGGCGACTTGTCCACCGATACCGGCCTGTTCAGCGGCAGCTACGACGCCGTCACGGTGGATGGGTTCGGCGGCGCCAACGGTGACTTCGCCGGCTTCATCATTCCCGGCGCGGATGATCTACCCGCCGGGGCCGGCCTGAGCTATTCGCTCGGCAATGGCCAGCGTGACATCAACGGCAGCGCCGCGTTTGGCAATCCGCAGCCGGTGACGCCGCAATGAAGCGGGCTCGACTCACCCTGCTGTGTGGCCTGCTGCTGTCCGCCTGCGGCGGTCAGGACGCAGCAATTCAGGCGCAGACGGTTCGAGGCGCGGTGGTGAAAGGGCCGGTACAACAGGCGCAAATCGATCTGTTCCTGATTGACGAGGCAGGCTTTCCCAGCGGCGCGCCCATCGCCACCGTCATCAGCGACGGCAACGGCCGTTTTGACTTCCAACGTCCCGCCGGCACCACGGACGCCTTGTTGGCCGTCACCCGTGGCGGCAGCTTCGTGGATGAGTCCGACCCGGAACCCAACCCGCAACGCAAGCGCCGTATCATTCTGGGGCCAGAACAGATTCTGGAAAGCGTGCTACCGGCGGGGCGCACCACGCTGATTATCACGCCTTACACCTATGCCCTGTTGGAGCGCGCCAGACGCCTGGCCGGGGGCGTGAATTTCCTGACGTTTTACGACGCGCTGGTGGACCTGTCCACTCAGGCGATTGGCTTTGACGTGACCCAGGTGATTCCGGAACCGCCCTTGGCGCCAAACCCGAACGCTTCGCTCCAGCAACGCCAATACGCGCTGTTGCTGGGCGGGTTCGCCTATGCCAATCATGCGCAATCAGCCGGCGCCGGCACCATCCCCGACTTTGAAACCATTCGCGCCTCGATTGACGATCTGTCCGACGGTCGCCTGGACGGGTTTTTGGAAGGCCAGAACCTTGGCGTGTTCGTCATCGATTCATTCGTCAACTTTCCGCTTGGCGTGAACATCAACGCCGAGATCATCCGCTTTAGAAACAATACCTTTGACATCAGTGGCATGACGCCACCGCCGCAAATTGACGAGGACTTGCTGGCCGCCGGAATCAATATTGGCAATCAGCCGCCCTTGGCACGCGACGACCAGTTCGTGACCGATGAGGATCTTGACCTGGAAATCAGCGCACCCGGCGTACTGGCGAATGATCTGGACAGCGAGACCTTCACGCTGCAGGCCAGCCTGGTGACGCCGCCGGCCAACGGCAGTATTGAGCTGGAAGGCGACGGGGGCTTCCTGTATCAACCCAATGCGGACTTCAGCGGCACGGACAGCTTTGTATATCGCGCCTCGGACGGCGTGCTCGGCTCCAATGACGCCACCGTCAACATCACCGTCAACGCGAGTAACGACCCGCCCAGCGCGCAGGATGATGCATTCGAGCTCGATGTCAACGGCGGCGTGATCGCCGGCGCCCCGGGGGTGCTGGGCAATGATAGTGATCCCGAAGGCGATAGTCTGATCGCGCTGGTGCTGGACCCACCCGGCAGTGGCCAACTCACGCTTAATCCTGATGGCAGCTTTGAATATTTTGCCGATGAAACCTTCATCGGCAGCGACAGCTTTACCTACCAGGCCGACGACGGGACTGCCCGCTCCGGCATCGCCACCGTCACCATCACCGAACCACCGAACGCGGCGCCCACCGCAAGCGACGATTTGTTCCTTATTGACGAAAGCGGGGCACTCACCGTGGCCGCGCCCGGCGTCCTGCAAAACGATGGCGATGACGACGGCGACACGCTGCAGGCACAGCTGATCAGCTTGCCGACCGCCGGAAGCGTGAGCCTGAACCCTGACGGCAGCTTTACCTACGTGGCCGATTTCCAGCTGTTCGACGGCAGTGACAGCTTCACCTACATCGCCGACGACGGCCGCGCCGCGTCGAATCCGGCCACGGTCACCATCCAGTTTGGCGAACCGCTGTAACCCGCCGGCCACATGTGAATCCGTCACGCGATTCTCGTAAGCTGCGCGTTTCCGCAAGCGGGAGTCAATGGTGCCGAACCGCCCGTTCCAAGTTGACGCTGACGCGTACCCCTTCCAAAGCCACTGGTTTGAACGTCAGGGCAGCGCAATGCACTACGTGGACGAGGGCGAAGGCATCCCGGTGGTCATGTGCCACGGCAACCCCACCTGGTCCTATCTGTATCGCAACATCATTAAGGCATTGCGCGGTCAGTGCCGCTGCATCGCTTATGACCTGCCGGGGTTTGGCATGTCAGAGCATCCGTCCGGCTATGCATATACACCGCAGGAGCACGCCCAATGGGTGGAAGCGCTGCTGATTGATCATCTGAAGCTGGATCAATTCGTGCTGGTGATGCAGGACTGGGGTGGGCCCATCGGCCTGCGGGTGGCCACGCGTAATCCGGATCGCGTCGCCGGCATGGTCATCAGCAGCACCTGGGCCTGGAAAACCAACCTGCTGGGCAAGGTGTTTTCCAGCATCCTCGGTAGCGGCCTCGGACGATCGCTGATTCTGAACCGCAACCTGTTCGCCAAAACCCTGGTGCCGATGTTCATGAATCCAGAGTCGCGCAAACGAATTGATTTGAGCGCTTACACCAAGCCTTTTCCAACCCCTGAATCACGCATGGGCACCGCCGTGTTTCCCAAACAAATCGTCGCTGCCACGCCGTGGCTGGAAGAGATTGAATCGCAGCTACATCGGCTCGCTGACAAACCGGTACATTTTGTTTTCGGCCTGAAAGATTTGATCACCAAGCCGCCGGAAATCAAACGCTGGTTAAGCCATTTCCCTGACGCCACCGTCATCAAAGAGCCGAGCGCGGCGCATTACACACAGGAAGATTGCCCGGAGCATTATGTGACGGCGGTCAGAAACATTCTGGCGAAAACTGCGTCGACGTAGTGCAGGCCACGCCCGCCATCCGGAGTTCACTTCTCAATCGAAATTGATTCTCCCAGCAGGTCTGCAGGAAATGTGGCAGGCGGAGCATCCTCAAACAATGCTAGCGCCCCCGTCTATCGCCAGGACTTGCCCGGTAATGTGGGCTCCTGCGTTACTGGCGAATAATAAAGCTGAGCCCATCAGGTCTTCGTCACCGCCCAATCGATGTAAGGGGACATTCTGCGTTAGCTGATCTTCTCCCACCTGTTCGATCGTTCCCTTGGTCAGCTTCGACGGGAAGAACCCTGGCGCCAGCGCATTAACGGTAATGCCGTACCGCCCCCATTCCGCAGCCAGCGACCGTGTATATCCAATCAATGCCGCCTTGCTGGTGGTATAGGAAATCGCCTGCATGACCTCGGGCATCACGCCCTTGAGGCCACTCATGGAGGAAATATTCAGAATCCGACCGTAGCGATTCGGAATCATGCAGTGCTTGCCGATTTCGCGGCTTAGCAAAAATTGGCCTCGCATATTGAGGTTGAACACCTTGTCCCACCCAGCTGCCGGATAGTCTTCGGCCGGCGCGCCCCAGGAACAACCGGCGTTATTGACGAGAATATCGACTCTCCCCAGGCGCGATAGCGTGTTTGCGGCCAAATCGACAATTGTCTGCTCCTCCGAGACATCCGCAGCGATCCAGTCGGTTTCTATACCTTCGGCCTTGAGCGATTCCGCCGCTTCCTGCAATGAGTCGGCCTTGCGAGCCACCAACATGACGCGCGCCCCGGCCGCGCCCAGGGCACGTGCCATTTGCAAACCCAGCCCGCGCGATCCGCCGGTGATCAGGGCGCAGCGCCCTTGCAGATTGAACAGGGCATTGGGTTGATAATCTGTTTTCACAGCCAGCGCTCCTGTAGATCCAGAGTGGTGGAGTCCAGAGACGCCAGCAGGTCCAATTGCGGGCCAACCCGCGGCAGCTCGTATTTGAAAAAGTAACGCGCGGCGATGCGTTTGCCCTGATGAAAATCGCTCGACTTTCCGTGTGCGGCGCAGGCTTGTTGCAACCAGATCCAGGCCAAAGTGACGTGGCCAAAGGCTTCCAGGTAGACGCTGCTGTTGGCCAAGGTTAGTGCAGGATTATTGGCTGCCCACAGCGCCTGCGTCACCTGCCTGAGCCGCTCCAGCATCGCGCGCAGGGCACCCGCTTGCGTGGACAGGCTTTGGTCACCAACGGCCTTGGCGGCCTCGATGGATTGGGAAGTCACCACATTGAACTGCTCGAACGCGGCGCCGTTGTCCATCACCACTTTGCGACCCAGCAGATCCAGGCCCTGAATCCCGTGCGTGCCTTCGTGAATCGGATTCAGGCGATTGTCGCGATAGAACTGCTCCACCTTGAATTCACGCGTATAGCCATAGCCGCCGTGTACCTGAATCGCCAGATCGTTGGCGGCCAGACACCACTGCGAGGGCCAGCTTTTGGAAATGGGCGTGAGTATTTCCAGCAGCAGATGTTTGCGTTGTTTTTCCTGCGCGTCGTTTGAGATTGCCATCTCATCGATCAACCGCGTGCAATAAAGGTTCAGACCCAAAGCGCCTTCCACATAAGATTTCTGCGCCAGCAACATGCGTTTCACGTCCGCGTGCCCGATGATGGGATCCTGCTTTACTGTGCTTTTTGAAACGCGACCCTGCGGCCGATTCTTTGCATAATCCAAAGCGTGCAGATAACCGGTGTAACCCAGCGCGGTGGCGCCCAGACCGACGCCGATGCGTGCCTCATTCATCATGTGAAACATGTAGGCCATGCCGCGATTCAGCTCACCGATGCGATAAGCAACGGCGCCGCCGCGACCACCCGGCTGATACTCACTGCCTTCGCCGAAGTTCAGCAGGCAATTGGTCGTGCCGCGATAACCCATCTTGTGGTTCAGGCCGGCAAGGGTGACGTCGTTGCGTTCGCCGCGCGAGCCGTCTTCATTCACCAGATACTTGGGCACGATGAACAGCGACAGGCCCTTGACGCCGGAAATGGATTCGCCGCGTTCATCCACCGCGCGTGCCAGGACCAGATGCACGATGTTTTCCGACAGCTCATGATCGCCAGCGGAAATCCACATCTTGCTGCCGCTCAGGCGGTATTGCGGCCCCAGCGAAGAATCGCATTCGTATTCGGCCCTGGTGGCGACGTCCGCCAATGAGGAACCGGCCTGCGGTTCGGACAGGCACATGGTGCCGAAATAACGGCCTTTCAGCGTCGGCCGCACAAAAGTGTCGATCTGTTTCTCATTACCATGCGCGATCAGCAGATTGGCGTTGCCGATGCTCAAAAACGGATAAGCCGCGGTGCCAATATTGGCAGTTTGCAAATAGGCGATGCCGGCTTTTTCCACCGTTTGCGGCAACTGCATGCCGCCCAGATCATCATCCTGCGCCGCCGCAATCAGGCCGGATTCGGCCACTGCCTTTAGCGCCGCATGCACCTCAGGAATGACCACCGCCTTGCCATCTACAAACTGCGGTTCTTCGCGGTCCGACTTTTGATAATGCGGCTCAAACAGATCGCTGGCGATGCGCTCGAAGGTTTCCAGCACCGCGTCAAAGGTTTCGCGGTTGTGATCGGCAAAGCGCTCGGCGCGGGTCAGCTGTTCGATATCCAGCCACTCGTACAGCATGAACTCCAGATCACGCCGCGACAGCAACAGAGAATCGCCGCTCATGGCTGGCTCGGCGGCAGCTTCACCACCATCCCGTCCATGGCCTTGTTGACCGGAATCTGACAGCTCAGCCGACTGCTCGGCTGATAATGCTCGGAAAACTCCACCAGCATTTTTTCATCCTCCTGTTGGTCTTCAACCGTCGTCTGCCAGTCACCGTCGATATAACAATGGCAGGTGCCGCAAACACAGGAACCACCGCACTCGGCGACGATGCCTTCCACGCCGTTGCCGGTGGCGGCCTGCATCAGGCTCTCGCCGTCTTTGGCTTCCACGGTCCGGCGTTCTCCGCCGTGTTCGATAAAGGTGATCTTGTACATCGATAAGCTCTCTGGATCATTGAGTGATTCAATCTTCGGCCACGCGCACCACGACCTTGCCGAAGTTCTTGCCTTTCAGAAGGCCGATGAAGGCTTCGGGCGCCTTGTCCAATCCCTCGACAAGGTCCTCGCGCAACTTCATCTTGCCTTGTGCAAGCCAGGCCTGCATGTCTTTGGCGAATTCGGAATAGTGATCCAGATAATGATCGATGATGACGAAGCCGCTCATCTGAATGCGCTTGATGAGCAGAGTGGTCATCACATCGGCCGCCAACAGCGGATTTTCGGAACGATCACCGTCATACCAGGCGATGGCGCCGCACAGCGGAATCCGCGCGAAATCCTTGAGCAGGGGCAATACATTGCGAAGCACCTCGCCACCGACATTCTCAAAATAGACGTCAACTCCGCCAGGGCAGGCAGCTTTGAGCTTACTGCCGAAATCCGCTGAACGATGATCAATGCAGGCATCAAAACCCAGCGCTTCAACGGCGAACGCACATTTGTCCGCGCCACCGGCGATGCCCACCGCGCGACAACCCTTGAGCTTGGCGATCTGCCCCACCACCGATCCCACCGCGCCAGTGGCCGCGCCCACCACCACGGTCTGTCCCGGCTCGGGCTTGCCGAGCTTCAACAAGCCGTAATAAGCGGTAAAGCCCGGCATGCCCATGAGACTCAAAGCCAGCGAGGGTTGCGGCATGTCGCGCGGCAAACGCATCAAGGTCGGGTCGTCGGTGACCGCCAGGCTTTGCCAGCCGGTATAACCGGTGACCAGATCCCCTTGGCTGAAACCTTTGCGCCTGGACGCCAGAATGCGGCCGACCGTGCCGCCGTACATTACCTCATCAATCGCCACCGGTTCGGCATAGGATTCGGTGTCATTCATGCGCATGCGCATGTAGGGGTCCAGAGACAGATAAAGCGTCTTGATCAGCACTTCGCCGTCTTGGAGCTCGCGCAGCGGCGCACGCTCCACACGAAAATTTTCCACCGATGGCGCAGCCGTGGGCCGGCTCGCCAGAACCACACGTTGGTTTTGCATTGAATTTCCTCTGGGTCGCGGCCGTTCGCCGCGTACGAATTCAGGCGGTGACTTCGAATTCCGCCAAGTTGGGCTCACGCAATTCCTGGCGAAAGCGCGCGCCGCTGTAGGGCCAGGCGGACGGCACCCCGTTTTTGCTCATGTACCAGTTGGTGCAACCAGTGACCCAGATGGTGTCCGGCATCGCCTTGCGGACGAAGGCGTTGAATCGGTCGGTGGCTTCCACCTTCGGATGCAGCGTCTTGAACTTTCCATCCCGATACAACTCGATGCAGCGCATGATGTAGTTGATCTGCGTTTCCGAGATGCTGATGGCGGAGAAATTGCCGATCGGGCTCTGTGGCCCCAGGGTGAAGAAAAAATTGGGAAAGCCCGGCACCGCCACCGTGCGCAACGCAAAGGGGCCATCGGCCCAGACGTCGTTGAGGCTCTGACCTTGCGCGTTGTGCAATTCCAGCGGCCGGAAATAGGCGTGCGCATCGAACCCGGTGGCCAACGCCAGCACATCCACCTCGTGCAGAACACCGTCTTTGGTGACCACACCCTTGGCTTCGATATGGTCGATGTCCTCGGTAATCAGCTGCACGTTGGGGCGCTGCATCGCCGGATAGAACTCGGTACTCATCACCAGCCGCTTGCACAGCGGCTTGTAAGTGGGCGTGAGCCTGGCGCGCAGCTCTGGATCCTTGACCGTTTGCAGATTCTTCCTGCACATCCAGCTCATCAGGCGGCGTTGCCAGCTGGGCTTGAGCACCGCCTGGGCGAACAGATTCTCGAACGCCAGCCGGTAGGCGTGATGAAACAGCTTCGCCAGCGCCGGAAACCAGCGCACCAGCGCCTTGTCGAACTTGCCGTAGCGGCGGTCCGGCAAGGGGAAAATCCATTGCGGGGTGCGCTGGAACACGCTTACATCGACCCCGCGATGCGCCAGACTGGAGATGATCTGCGCGCCGGTGGAGCCGTTGCCGATGACGCCGACCCGCTTGCCCTCGAGCGACAGACTGTTGTCCCAGCGCGCCGAATGAAACTTGGCGCCGGCGAAGTCTTCCAGCCCCTGGATGTCCGGATAGCGCGGGTGATGCAACAGGCCGCAGCAGGCGATGACGAAATCGGCGGTTTCGGATTGTCCGTCCTCGAACGCCACCGTCCAGCGCTCGCCGTCGTGACGCGCGTCCGCCACTTTCCTGTTGAAGCTGATGCGCTTGCGCAGCTGATGTTGCTCCACCACTTGCAGCAGATACTGCTGAATCTCCGGCCCCTGCGGCAGACGCGAACTCCATTCGGGGTTCGGCACGTCCTGATAGGTGTAGTAATGCGCGGCGACATCGCAGGCGGCGCCCGGATAGGTATTCTCGCGCCAGGTGCCGCCGATTTCGCTGGCCTTTTCGTAGATGTGGTAGTTGTCCAGCCCCGCTTCGGTCAGCTTGATCGCCATCAGCATGCCGGACATGCCGGCGCCGATGATCAGAATCCGCGGCTGGCGATTGACCTGGCTCACAGGACTTCAAACACGTCGTAGACCACCTTGCCGCCGCCGAAGCTGCGAATCTTGCCGATGGCCAGAATATCGTTCAGCCAGCCGTATTTTTCCGACGGCGTTTCAAAGTAAGGCGCACTGCGGAAGTAGATTTCCTCGCCCGGAACTTCCTCACCGGCGGCGATGCGTTCGCCCAGCTGTGGCGTCATCTTCAGCACGCCGTTGTAATGCGTGTAGATCGGTGAGCCATCGTCGGCCTTGAGCAGCAGGCGCACGTCCAGCTTCCAGTTGCCGTTGGGCATCACACGCACCCAGTCGCCACTGGGATTGGCGACCGTGGCGCTCAGGCGCGGGCTTTCGAACTTCGCGTCCAGAACGTTGAAGATCATCAACTGCGGAGAGATGACCTCCGGCTGTGGAATGGAGCCGCGCAGGGTGGCGAGCCAGCGGGTTTCGAGTGTGGGTTCAGACATCAAGATTCTCCTCAAAATGGATGGCGGGTACGGCCCGCTCTACAAACAAGGGGGTGGTAGTTGGTAGGGCAGGCCATGCCCGCCGCGAGTGTCTTGTCAATGAAACGAGATGGGGAACGAGGCCATCACCCGGAAAAACGAGTGCGACCATTCCACCTTGCCCTGTTCGATGCGCAGATCCTTGGTGCGCTGGGCGAATTCGAGAAAGGCGTGACGCGCTTCCATGCGCGCCAGCTGATTGCCGATGCAGTGATGGACACCGCCGCCGAAGGACTGGTGCGCCACGTCCTTGCGTTCGATATTGAACACGTCCGGATTTTCGAAACGCGCCGGATCGCGGTTGGCGCAGGCCAGCATCTGCCAGATCACCGAATCCGCCGGCAGGGTCTTGCCGCCCACCTCGAAGGGTTCTTCCAGCACCCGCCAATTGAACAGGATGGGGGTGTCGTAGCGCAGGCATTCGTTGACCGCGTTGTCGATCAGCTTGGGCTGCTCGATCAGCTTGGCCGTCTGCTGCGGATGATCCATCAGCGCGCGCATGCCGTTGCCGATGAGGCCGATGGTGGTTTCATAACCGGCGATGATGATGCCAATGGCCTGAATCACCAGCGCGTCGTCGGGCAGTTGATCGGCCGCATCGTTGGCCTTGATCATGGTGCTGATCAGGTCGTCGCCCAGATTCTTGCGCCGCTCCGGCAACAGCGCCTCGAAATAATCCGCCATGGCATTGCCGGCATCACGCGTGCGTTGCTGCACTTCCGGCGGCAGAAACTTGGCGAAGAAGGCGTTGGTGCGTGCGGCGGTCCACTCGTTGAACTTGTCGCGGTCGCACTCGGGAATGCCCATGATCTTGCACACCATGCGCGAGGGCACGTTGTGCGCCATGTGCGGCACCACGTCCATGCCGCCGCGCGCGAGAGCATCGTCCATCGCCTGTTTGACGGTGAGCTTGACCTCGTCCTCCATGATGCGCGCGGTCTTCGGGTTCAGCGTCAGCGTCGCCAGTCGGCGCAGGCGCGCGTGCTCCGGATCGTCCTTGTTGAGCATGAACTCCAGAAAGCTGCCGCGCTTGTCCTGCGGATCAAAATTGGGCGACTCACCGTTGGAAGCGGTCATGCTGGTCTTGGCCTTGCGGAAGATGGCCGCCACGTCGTCATAACGACAGATGCGCCAGGTGCCTACCGGCGTCAGATTCACCGGATCGCGCTCACGCAACTGGTTCAGCGCGGGATAGGGGTCGTCACGAAAATTGTCCTCGAAAGGATCCGCGCCGGCCCAGTCTCCGCCGGGCACGGGGGTCAGCTCTGGGGCTTGTTCACTCATGTCTCACTCCTTGGTTTTATACGGACGTATGAATCAGGGTGCGGTCCAGCCGCCGTCGACCGGCAAGGCCACCCCGGTAACGAAACTGGATTGCGCGGACAGCAGCCACAGCACCGCCTCGGCGATCTCCGACGGTTCGGAAATGCGGCCCATCGGCGACATCGCCGCCAGCATGTCCTGGCTGACGCCGGCGGCGTCCAGATGCGCCAGAATCGGGGTCTGCACCGCGCCGGGGCACAGCGCGTTGACGCGAATTCCGGCCGCGCCGTATTCCACCGCGGCGGATTTGCTCAGGCCCACTACGCCGTGCTTGCTGGCGGCATAGCCAGCCTGCCCCTGAAATCCGACCAGACCGGCAACCGATGCGGTATTGACGATGCTGCCACCACCGTTGGCCTTCATGTGACTGATCTGCTGTTTCATGCACAGCCACACGCCTTTCAGGTTGACGCCGATGATGCGGTCGAAATCGGCTTCCGTGATTTCATTCACCGGCACAGACGGCGCACCGATGCCGGCGTTGTTGAACGCGCCATCAACGGCGCCCAGGGCGCTCAGGCTTGCCGCGAAAGCAGCCTCGACCGCCGCCGCCTTGCTGACATCCACGCCCAGACCAATACAGGCCCGGCCGCTTTGCGACAACTCCGCGGCCAAGGTACTGACGGCCGGCTCGTCGATGTCCCAAAGCGCCAACCTGGCGCCGGCAGCGGCCAATCTGCGTGCAGCGGCATGGCCGATTCCGGTAGCGGCGCCCGTCACCACGATTCGGCGACCCTGCAATGAGGCTGACATCAATCACTCCTCCTGTTGGCGATTCGCCAGCGTTTGCCTGCCGAATCATGATTAGAGTATTTACTCTATTCTGGAGTTAACCCCAATCAGGGCACCCTGTCAAGCGCGGCGCCGAATGACTCACCGAGTTCGCCTGCCCGGAGCATCGGCCGGCCCGGCCTTGAATACGCACTTCGTGATCGGACCATAAAATGATCGGCTTTCAGACGGCGACCCACGCCTCAAACCCATGAAAAAGCCTCGCATCACCAACCGGGAACGCATCATCGAAGCCGCGATCTGGCTGATGAGCGAGCGCGGCAGCGGCGTCGGCACCACGCAGATTGCCGAGCACCTGAACATCAGCCCCGGCAATCTGTACTATCACTTCCGCAACCGCGAACAAATCGTGCGCGAAGTGCTGAGCCGGCTGCGCACGGACTTGGCGCAGACCCTCGCCCTGCCTGGCGACGGCATCGTTGCGTACCAGCAACTGGTGGATTACTACGCCAACGGCGCCATGGTGCTATGGCGTTATCGCTTCGTGGTGGCCTCGGCGCTGGAGCTGATCCACCGCGACCCGGAGATCGCCACCAGTTACCACGAGTTCACCGTTGAGGGCATTGAAGCGGTTCGGAAAATCATCCGCAAGGTGGTGCAACAGCACCCGGGGCCGATTCCCGCCAGCCCCAAGGATTGCGCGAACCTTGCGGAGAACATGTGGGTGCTTTGGAGCGGCTGGCCACGCCATGCCGAACTCTACCGAAACAACGAACGCGTCAGTCAGGCCGCCATCGCCCACGGCCTGGAGCAGATTGCCATGACGCTGGGCCCCTATTCTGACCCCGCCTATCACCAAAAGGTGCGGCGCGGCCTGCATCGCTTCGTTCTCAGTCTGGATCAGGGACTTTGATCGGCCCCTGTGTTTCCGAGTCAAAAACAACACCGGGCCTGAATGTCGCCCAACGCCTGAGCTCGGCGGCATTTGAGACGACGCCGGTTTTTGCGGCAGCAAAAATCGGTGGCGGGTCAAACGTCACCTGCAGCGATTTGCTAGCTGGCAACTTTCCCCACCGCTATTCGCGCGAGTCCATTCTTCTCGAACTCTTCCGACCAGGCTTCTTCTTTCTCCGACGTAAGCACTATTCGCTCGTACCCATCCATCGCGTTATAGGCATCCTCCCCGACCTGTTTGATTGAATCTCTCACGGCCAGCCGAGAAAGAAGCTCTTCCCAGAATGATTCATTATCGTACCGTTCAACATGTAGCTGCATCGCGTCTTCCAAGCGCCGAGTTTCGTAGAACTCGCCATCGCTGACTTCAATCAAATCTTCGCAGCCCATTTCTTTGAAATGGGAGTAGATTTTCTGAAGGACTGCGCGATGTGGCTCAGTTTCAGGATTATCTCGCGTATCGTGCGCATGGAGCATCCAATCTCCAAGATGGGCCAATTCCAGCAAAGTGCGAAACTCTTTCTTTGTAAAATTGATTTTCATCCGTGTACGCCGCCTGAATTCCCACTATCCGTTGATTTCATCAGCAAATTCATCTTCTTCAATCGCCAGCCTCAGCGCCTCATCGAGACGAATCAGCAACTCGCTCAATGATTCTCGCTGATTTCGAGCAAGCATGGCATAGCAATTGTGATCATCTGATGCTGCGGCTCCTGACACACCGCCCAGCGAACCGATGCTGACCTCGCCACCACAAGACAGGTGGTCATTCAGATATTTCAGCTTATCGACGTCAAACATTGCGAATACGCTTCCTTGCCAGCTAACGCCTGAGCTCGGCGGCGTTTGAGACGACGCCGGTTTTTGCGGTAGCAAAAGTAGGTGGCGATTCAAACGTCCGCTGCAGCGATTTGTTGGGCGTCACAGGCCTAGCACCAACTTTAACCCTTCATCGAGGCGGCTAATAGCCTTTCCCGGCAATGCTTTAATTTTTCCAGTGAGCAATGAACGATCCAAGGTCAGAACCTGCGATACGTTGGCCACTGATGCCTTTGGCAACCCAGATTCTGACTTGGACAACCGAAAGTTGCCGGGAGCCTCCGCCAACACAAGATTTGACGTGACAACCACAACGATGACCGTTGAAATACGGCTATCGTTGAAAGGATTTGATTGAACTACAACGACAGGTCGCCGAAACCCTGGCCCGGAGCCAGAGGGCTCAGGTAAGGAAGCCCACCAAACCTCACCACGCTTCATGTTCAACCGAAGTAAGCTGGGCTTGAGCTAGAGGTGCTTCGACAGCACTTTCCTTTGAACCATAGATTTCATTGAGCTTCGCTGTCACAGCATCTGAACTGTGGCGAGACACATACTCCCGAAGCGCCTCTGAAAAAAGCTGACTGCGGGGCACATGACGTTCTTTAGCCAAGCGTTCTGCTGCATCGAATATGGCATCTGGTACCGAGATTGCGATTTTCATAGACCAAAAGTATCACTGTGGTATGAAATTCGCAACATCCACTAAGACGCCGTACCAGAGAAAACAGACTCGTAGTGCTCTACCGTTGGGAACGGCGAGTAGAAATGATGCAGGAGTGCCTTCCATTCCTGATATTGCGGGGACTGACGGAAGCCTATTTCATGGGCCTCAACGGACTCCCAGCGAACCAACAGTATGTATTGGTCGGAATTTTCGAGGCACCGCTGCAGCTCGTGAGAGATATAACCCGGCATGCTCGAAATAATTGCCTGAGCCTTCCCGAAAGCGACCTCGAACTCACCAGATAACCCTGGCCTCACATTCAACACTGCAACTTCGAGAATCATGGCTTTTCTGACGCCCAACGCCTGAGCTCAGGTGCATTTGAGGCGGCGCCGGTTTTTGCGGCAGCAAAAATGGGTGGCAGGTCAAATGTCCGCTGCAGCGATTTGTTAGCCGCCAACTCTCCGATGCTACGCAGCATGACTGTCACGGTGAGAACTGTGTTTTAACAAGCTTTCTGCCGGGATCGAAAATGTCTCGTGTAGCCCTTCGATCATACGGAGTGTCAATGGCCGTTTCCTGGCCAGGATTTCATAGACACGATTCTTACGGCCTATGACCGGAACAAGATCATCAACGGTCAGGCCCTGCTGCTCCATACGGAACTTGATGGCCTCGACGGGATCAGGGAAATCCATTGGATAGTGCTCTCGCTCATATGCTTCGACGAGCGTTACCAGCACATCCAGCCGATCCCCCTCGGGCGATTCGGCCTCGGAGGTCATGAGGCCTTCAATTTCTTTAAGAGTAGCCTCGTAATCAGCTTCTGTTTTGATGGGACGAATTTCCATAGGACACCTCAAATTGTCTGAGCATCAATCTCGTCATACTGCTTGTGCGTCCCGATGAAGCGGATGTACACAACGCGGTAGGCGTAATTGATCCAAACCACCACTCGGTACTTGTTCCCGGCGATGTTAAAAACAACACGGCCATCTCGCAGAATGCTGGCGCTGGAAAATTGAGCCTTCACCTCATTGGGAGTGGACCAACCGGCCTTGAGGGTTTCTCGATACCAGGCCATACCCGGCTCGATGGAATCCGCATACGCCGGCGAGCTTTCCCAGAATTTTCTCAGCGTTGATAGAGCGATGATGCGCATGACCGCATCATAGTCCCGTATTGGGACTTCTGCAACCTCAACGACCTGAAAACGTTTTGCTTTTGGCGGCTAACGCCTGAGTTCAGCGGCGCCTCAAATGTCCGCTGCAACATTTTGTTAGGCCCGGCCTTGAAGCGCCACCCTTTAGCAACCATAATGCAACTATAGCCGCTTGAGCCAATGGACTGAACCATGCCCGCCCTGACCGTTAAGAACATACCGGAGCAACTATACGACCACCTTCGCGCCTCCGCTCGCGTGCACCACCGGAGCATCAACAGCGAACTGATCCATTGCCTCGAAACGGCACTGTTACCCAGACGGGCCAGCGCAGAAGAAACGATTGCTACGGCCCGAGCGTTGAGGGCACAGGTAAAGGCAAAGCGCATACCCACCCGCGAAATCACTGCCGCCAAGAATGAAGGGCGTAAGTGATCGTTGTTGACACAAACACCATCGCCTACCTGTACCTACCCACTGCCGAAACCGCAGCGGTTGAAAAGCTTCTCGAGCAGGACGAGGATTGGGCCGCGCCGAATCTGTGGCGCAGCGAGTTCAGAAACATACTTGCTCTGTATATGCGCAAGGAACTGCTAACTTTTGAGGCTGCCTGCCAGATACAACGAGAAGCCGAAACGTTGATGGCCGGTAATGAGTATGAAGTGGACTCGCTTTCGGTACTTGCCACCGCCCACGAAAGTGGCTGCTCAGGATACGACGCCGAATTCGTGGCACTCGCGAAAAACCTCGACAAGCAACTCGTAACCAGTGACAAGAAACTTTTAAAGCTGTTCCCAGCGGTCGCAATTTCTGCCAAGGATTTCACGAAAAGGGCCTAACGCCTGAGCTCAGCGGCGTTTGAGGCGACGACCGTTTTTGCGGTAGCAAAAATGGGTGGCGGGTCAAATGTCACCTGCAGCGATTTGTTAGCGCTCACGCCCCGCCCGGATGACACCTACAATTTCCTCGGCGCTGATTTTTGCGTCCACACCGGGGACATCGAAGGGGGAGCGGGGCAGTTGCCGTTTGGAGCGAAGGGAGAAAACGCTACCGTCCCGGCGACGAATCTCGACCTCTTCGTTCTGAGCCATGGCAAGAAGCTTTGCCAAGTTCTGGCGCGCTTCGGAATACGTGAATACTTTCATGGTGTCGTTACTCCAGCAGCCGGATTTTCAGGGTCTCAGCAACCTGCTTCATTCGGCGATCCAGCGTAAGTAGCGGGGCAGAAAATGACTGAGCACACCGGAGAAAATATGCGTCATATGCGTAGATGTTCTGACCCAGCGCGAGTTCCAAGCACTCATTGACGTCAACATCGACGAGACGTACGGGAATCTTTCGGGCGCTTTCTTCGGCCGCCAACGCCTCAGAAGAAGTGACCTGCTTTCGTTTCACCATAGCCGAAAGCGCGTTTCCGATCTCATAGGGCAGCACCGCCGGGGCGATTACTGTGGCGTCGGTCGTGTGCTCAATGATCGAAAGCTTCTGTGGCTCATTGAGCACGACAGCCAGAAAGATATTCGTGTCAGCGACTATGTCCACATGGACAATTGTACAACATAGCAAGTTCGCTGCCTACTGGCACGCTGAGCGCTAACGCCTGAGCGCAGGTGCGTTTGAGGTGACAACCGCTTTTGCGGCAGCAAAAGTGGGTGGCGGGTCAAACGTCACCTGCAGCGATTTGTTAGCTGGCAGCACGCCTAACTACCGGATTGCCTGCTTCAACGCCTCGTCAATGCGAGTTTGCCAGCCTTTGCCACTAGCCCGAAAATGCGCCAAAACCTCGGGCGAAAGCCGCAATGTAACCTGCTCTTTCGGGTTCGCAATGCGAGGGCGGCCAGGCTTACGACGCGCGGCCTCCATAACAGCTTCAGGTAGAACCTCAGCAGCAGGCTTTGCACGAGCAAACCAGTCGTCATTCAGCTCGGGCACATCGTCGGTTTGTTTTTTAGAATCAGCTCCAGTGTTCATAGCTACGTATCTCTCTTGGTTCAGCCAGGCGCAGGCTGATGGGACGAATAAGACCATTACGTTCGGTGAATGCCAGCACATGAACCCTTGGGCCAATGTAGCCTACAGCCACCCAACGATCTTCGTCGTGGCGGTCGTCGAACTGAACCAGCGCCGTATCCATCTCGAAGCGCTCTGCTTCGGCCAAGCTGACACCGTGCTTGGCTTGGTTTATGGCGTCCTTTGCCGGATCAAATTCGATATCCATAGCAATTAGTGTAGCTACATTTATGCGAGCGTCAAGGTTTTTGTAGTTACAATAAGATGCGTATCATCAATGACGCTGTAGGGCAGAACCCCCTGCCAACGCCAGCTGCTGAGCCTGGATTGAACACCTACCAGAGCTTCGCCAAAGCACAATTCTTTTATGCCAGCTAACGCCCAAGCTCAGCCGCGCCGAGCGTAGCGAGGGCACCCATGAGCATGCGAAGCATGCTTATTGAATCGCCCTGACTTTCCCGGAGGCTTCTAATCTTGAGAGGATTGAAGCATGAAAGGAAAGTTTTCACCGGAGGTACGTGAGCGAGCGGTTCGCATGGTTCTTGATCAGCAGGCTGAGCACCCTTCGCAGTGGTCGGCCATCGGCTCGATTGCTGGAAAGATTGGATGCAGTGCGCAGAGCTTGCACACTTGGGTTCGGCGGTATGAGCGGGATCACGGGATGCGCGAGGGCATGACCAGCTCGGACCGGGATCGACTCAGTCAGCTAGAGCGCGAGAATCGTGAGCTCAAGCGGGCCAATGAGATTCTTCGCAAGGCGTCTGCTTATTTTGCCCAGGCGGAGCTCGACCGCCGCGGCAAGTGATGATGTCGTTCATTGACCGGCATCGAGACGAATACGGGGTCGAGCCGATCTGCGCACAGCTGCCGATCGCCCCTTCGACGTACTACGCACACAAGGCCAGGCAACGGGACCCATCCTTGGCGCCGCCACGTGTGCAGAGGGACGCTATGCTCAAGCCCGAGGTCCGTCGTGTCTGGGACGAGAATTTCCAGGTCTACGGCGCAAGCAAAACCTGGAAGCAGCTCAATCGAGAGCAATGGGACGTGGCGCGCTGCACGGTCGAGCGGCTGATGCGGGACATGGGAATTCGTGGGGTGGTGCGCGGCAAGCCAATCAGGACCACAATCCCGGACCCGAAGCAGCGCTGTCCGCGAGACCTGGTCCAGCGGGAATTTGCCGCTGAGCGCCCCAACGATCTGTGGGTGGCGGATTTCACGTACGTCGCCACCTGGCGTGGCTTCGTCTACGTCGCCTTCGTGATCGATGTGTACGCCCGCAGAATCGTCGGCTGGCGGGCCTGCAGCACGCCGCGGACCGACTTGGTGCTGGATGCCCTGGAGCAAGCCATTTGGGCACGCCGGCCCGACAAGCAACGGCCCACCCATCACAGCGACAGGGGGTCGCAATACCTATCCATTCGGTACACCGAGCGACTGGCCGAATCCCAGATCAAGCCGTCGGTCGGTAGCGTCGGCGATAGCTACGACAACGCCTTGGCCGAAACCATCATCGGGCTGCACAAGACCGAAGTGATTCGCAAGCGTGGCCCCTGGAAAAACCTGGACGACGTCGAGTACGCAACTTTGGAATGGGTGGACTGGTATAACCACCGTCGCCTGCTCGGCCCCATCGGAGATATTCCACCCGCTGAAAAGGAGCAGCAGTACTATCTACAGCAGCAACAGGAGAGTCAGCCTCTTGCAGCCTGACTCAAAGTAAATGGTCTCCGGGTTTTTCGGGGCGATTCAGACTACTTGGGGTGATCGAGTTCACTTCAGCAGTTCCTACAGAGCCATCCGAATTGATTTGGATTTTTAGATCTACCGGACACCCTTTAGCTCCTGGACAGTTCTGGGTAACCCATTGTGTGCGGGATTGTCCACCAACAGCGGTAGACGGCTCCGTCAACAAGCCTCTAGAGCACTGAGTTTGGGCGTGGCTAGTAGAAACGGCCGCGAATGACACAGCTGTATAAAAAAGTGCTGCTAAAAGAAAGTGGTTTAGATTCTTCATCAATGATCTCCTGTTAGTGTCGCCAAGCCGAGGTGAAAAGTCCGCCCAACGCCGATTAGGCGTCAATTTGACGTTTAATCCGACGAGTATGACGCATAGCTCCGGACCAGCGGTGGGGCGAGTGGCCTCGTGCGTTTGGCTGGTTTTCATTTCGGTCATTTTCAAACGGCTTATGCGATCGGCCTGTACGGGCAAGTTGGTTTCGCTCGCCAGCGAGCATGCAGCCAAGACCGATGCATCGTGAGCACTGACCGGCGCAGCGGTGCTGTCAGCCAGACGTATGGTGCACGGGCGCGTTCCGAACATCCGCTTCTCTGTAGCGGCCCGGCGAATACCTGCTCCGCAGTAGTCAAGTATTCTGGGCCAGGCGTTGAGAGGCGATCGATACTGTCGCCAGCAGGTGGTCGCGATGAAGAAAGCAAGGTTTGACCGACCATCGGCATGCACGCCAATATCGGCGTCAGAGTTCAATCCGGATGCAAACCGGGCGGCGTGGTGATGTCAGGCACCATCCACGCTCCGGACGGTTAGAAATTCGAAGCGCGTGATTCGGCGGCCATCCCGCATCGGCGCAAGCGCACAAGGCCCTGCGGCTTGCCGTCTGCTAGAACGTGTCGCCGGGAATCCTGACCCAGCCTTCCATCAGAATCCGCGCGCTGCGGCTCATGATGGCTTTGGTTGCGGTCCATTGCCCGCCGTCTTGCGCTGCTTCGGCGCCGACGCGCAGGGTGCCCGATGGATGACCAAAACGCACCGCGTGACGTTCTCCGCCGCCCGCCGCCTGATTGACCAGGGTTCCGGGCACCGCGGCCGCGGTCGCAATGGCCACCGCGGCGGTGCCCATCATGGCGTGGTGCAGCTTGCCCATGGACAGGGCACGCACGTTCAGATCGATGTCGCTCGCTGCAATGGCTTTGCCGCTGGACGCCGCGTAGTCCGCCGGCGGCGCCACGAAGGCGACTTTCGGCGTGTGCTGGCGGCCGGCGGCTTCGGACGCATCTTTGATCAAGCCCATCTTGACCGCGCCGTGGGCACGGATCGCCTCGAAGCGGGCCAGCGCCTCGGGATCGCCGTTGATGTCGTCCTGCAACTCTTTGCCGCTGTAGCCGATGTCGGCGGCGTTGACGAACACGGTGGGGATGCCGGCGGTGATCATGCTCGCCTTCAAGGTGCCGACGCCCGGCACCTCCAGATCGTCCACCAGATTGCCGGTGGGGAACATGGCGCCGTCGCCGTCCGCCGGGTCCATGAACTCCACCTGGATCTCCGCCGCGGGAAAGGTCACGCCGTCCAGTTCGAAATCGCCGGTTTCCTGCACCGCGCCGTTGCTGATGGGCACCTTGGCGACGATGGTCTTCTGAATGTTGACCTGCCAGATGCGGATGGTGGCGATACCGTTGTCCGGCAGATCGTCGATCATCCCCTGCGCGATGGCGAAGGGGCCGACCGCCGCCGACAGGTTACCGCAGTTGCCGCTCCAGTCCACGAAGGCCTGATCGATGGACACCTGCCCGAACAGATAGTCCACATCGTGATCCGGCTGGCTGCTTTTGGAGACCAGCACCGACTTGCTGGTGCTGGAGGTCGCGCCACCCATGCCGTCGGTCTGTTTGCCGTAGGGATCGGGGCTGCCGATGACGCGCATCAGCAGTTTGTCGCGTGCCTCGCCCGGCTGTTGCGCCGACGGCGGCAGATCGTCCACGTTGAAAAACACACCCTTGGAGGTGCCGCCGCGCATGTAGGTGGCGGGGATTTTGATTTGCGGGGAATGGTTCATTGGCTCAAGAGGTCACAGGCAGAATTGTTGGCAGCGCCGGTCCAGCGGTCCGTTGCCGCTCAGGCCGCGCCAATGGCCCTGGCGCGACGGACACCGGCATCAGAATAGCCTAGCGCGGCCACGCCGCGAACGGATCGGCAAGCTCGATGCGCGCAGGCCCAGAGCTGCCGATGATGCATTGATGCGGCCGGGGGCTGTCATTCCTTGAACCGCTACCGCACGAAGATTTCGTGTGCGCCCAGTACGATGCCAGCCAGCCCCAGCGCCCAAAGACCGCAGGCACAAAGATCCAGCAAGGTGTACCCAAGCCGACGGAAACCGCTGATGCCCAGCATTGCCGGAACCAGGCTGCGGATGGCCGGAATGAAACGGCCGATGAAGATTGCATAGCGCCCGAAGCGACGCACCAAGGCTTCGGTTCGATCCAGCTTGTCCTGATGGCGACGCACCAGCCCCAATTGGTGGATGCGTGGCCCCAGAGCGCGACCCACGTAGAAGCCAACGTGGTCCCCCAGCGATGACCCGAACAGGGCCAGCAGCGCCATGGTTGGCACGTCCGCCCAGCCATTGGCGTAGAAAATCGAGCAGATGATGACCAGAAACAGGCTCGGCACGAACAAGCCAATGCCCACGCAGGTTTCCATGAAAGCGAACAAGGGCACCAACAGCAAGGCGTGCTGCTGATGTTGCTGCGCCCAGTCCATCAGCGCCTGACTCATGCGCGGCGCGGCGGTCGCGGAATCAGCACCGGCGTCAGCGCCTTGTAGCGCTCGTAGTCCGGCTGACCACCCCATTTTTCGTCCGCCCGCTGTTCCAGCAGCGGGATACCGCTGCCCTTGATCAGCAAGATCGCCACAAAAACGGGGGAAACAAGGCCCAGCCACTGCCAGCCTGAAAACGCCGGAATGGCAATCACGCAAACCCCGGTCCACAGCAGGATTTCGCCGAAATAATTGGGGTGGCGCGACCAGGCCCAAAGCCCGGAGTCGATAAAACGCCCGGCGTTGCCCGCCTGTTGCTTGAACGTGGATTTCTGCCCGTCGGCAACCACCTCGATGACGAACCCGGCGCACCAGATCAGCAGACCCGTGGCCGCCCACAGGTCCAGATGAGCGGCATGCGCCTGGCCCATCGCCACCAAGGCCGCCAGCAAGGTCAGAAACACCCACAGCCCCTGCAAGGTCCAGGCGAGACAGAAGCGGCCGAAATCCGGCTTGATGGCATCAAAACGACCGTCCTTGCCGTCTCTGCGCACCCGCCGAAACAGAAAACCGCCCAGGCGCGAACACCAGATCAGAACCAGCGCGCCCAACAACAAGGCCCTTGGCGTCGCCGGCCCCAGCCACAGCGCAATCACCACCACGCAGGCGTAGGTCAGAGCGCCGGTCAGGTCGTAAAAGTGTTCGGTCTGCGCCAGATATGCCGGAATCAGGGCGACCCACTGGATCGCGAAACAGATCAGCGCCAGGGCCGGCAGCGTGGGCACGCCAAACAGTCCGGCATCGCCCGTTTCCAGCAGCGCCGACACCGCCAGCGACAAGACGCAGACGGCCACTGAAATCAGAACCAGTCTGGCGTGACTCAGCATGTCACCACCCGGAACTCGGCAGCGTTGCCGCGCTGAATCACGATGGTCGTGGCGTTGCCTTGACGGCTTCGATGGCACCGCCGGATTCCTTCCAGGCTTTGAAGCCACCGTCAAAATGACAGACGTTGCTCATGCCCATGTCCTTCAGCGCCAGAGTCGCCAGTGCGGACCGCCAGCCGCCGCCGCAATACAACACGAAGCGTTTGCTTTCGTCCGCAAAGAGCGGCTTGTGATAAGGGCTTTGGGGATCCACCCAGAACTCCAGCATCCCGCGCGGCGCGTGAAAAGCGCCTTCAACCTTGCCGTCACGGTACAACTCTCGAATATCTCGAATGTCGACGAACACCACGTCTGGATAGCCGAGCAAGGCCGCCGCCTGTTGCACGCTCAGGGTCTGGATTTGCTGATTGGCCGCTGTAACCAGGCTGGCAACGGATTTGGTGATGGCCATGCTCATTTACTCCATTTGTAGAACTCGACAATGCACGCGGCGCCGGGCTGCAACGCAAGCCGGTGCGCCCCCGCGTCTCAATAATGCCCAATCGGCCGCCCCGTAGCATGCTTTGCCCGGCGTCGGGTCAGAATGCGCGTCACATTGCCGCCGGGCGCATGAGCCTGCACCTGCCCGCGCCGGACCTTGCCGAACAACAGCGTGCGAGCAGTATTGCCGAATAACGTCCGGTGCGGATGATCGTCGCCAGTGGCGGCGGCCTGCTCAGGCCGCCTTGCTGGATTCCAGAAAGTCCTGCGCGAAACGTTGCAGCACGCCGCCGGCTTCGTAGATGGAGACCTCTTCGGCGGTGTCCAGCCGGCAGGTCACCGACGCTTCCACGGTTTCACCATTGCTGCGATGAACCCGCAGGGTCAGCGTGCCGCGCGGACTGCGGTCGCCGACCACATCGAAGGTCTCGGTACCGTCGATTTCCAGCGTCTTGCGCGTGGTGCCATCCTGGAACTGCAGGGGCAGCACACCCATGCCGATCAGGTTGGTGCGGTGAATGCGCTCGAAACCTTCGGCGACGATGGCCTCGACCCCGGCCAGCCGCACGCCCTTGGCGGCCCAGTCGCGCGAGGAACCCTGGCCATAATCCGCGCCGGCGATGATGCACAGCGGCTGCTTGCGGTTCATGTAGGTTTCGATGGCTTCCCACATCCGCACCACCTGCCCTTCCGGCTCCACCCGCGCCAGCGATCCCTGCTTCACCTCGCCGTTGTCATCCCGCACCATTTCATTGAACAGCTTGGGATTGGCGAAGGTGGCGCGCTGCGCGGTGAGATGATCGCCGCGGTGGGTGGCGTAGGAGTTGAAGTCCTCTTCCGGCAAGCCCATTTTGGCCAGATACTCACCCGCCGCGCTGCTGGCGAGAATGGCGTTGGAAGGCGACAGGTGATCGGTGGTGATGTTGTCACCCAGCACCGCCAGCGGTCGCAGGCCGCTGAGCGTGCGCGGCGCCGCCAGAGCGCCTTCCCAATACGGCGGACGACGAATATAGGTGCTCTTGGCACGCCAGTCGTAGAGCGGGCTCAGGCCTTCGTCGCGCACCACCTTGAAGTCGAACATGGGATCGTAGACCTGCCGGAACATATCCGGCTTGACGCTTTGGGAGACGACCTCGTCGATCTCCTCATCGGTCGGCCAGATGTCGGCCAGGCGCACTTCATTGCCCTGCGCGTCGGTGCCCAATACGTCCTTTTCGATATCGAAACGCACCGTGCCGGCGATGGCGTAGGCAATCACCAGCGGCGGCGAGGCCAGGAAGGCCTGTTTTGCGTAGGGATGGATGCGACCGTCAAAATTGCGGTTGCCGGACAGCACCGCGGTGGCGTAGAGATCGCGGTCGATGACTTCTTTCTGGATCTCCGGGTCCAGCGCGCCGGACATGCCGTTGCAGGTGGTGCAGGCGAAGGCGACGATGCCGAAACCCAGCTGATCCAGCTCCGATTGCAGGCCGGACTCCTCCATATACAGCTGCACGGTCTTGGAACCGGGCGCGAAGGAGGATTTCACCCAGGGCTTGCGCGTCAGACCGCGGGCGTTGGCGTTGCGCGCCAGCAGGCCGGCGGCCACCACGTTGCGCGGATTGGAGGTATTGGTGCAGCTGGTGATGGCGGCGATGATCACCGCGCCGTCCGGCATGCTGCCCTCGCTTTGCTCTGGCATGGACCAGCTGCCGGCGATGCTGCGCGCCGCCAGATCCGCGGTGTTGAGCCGCCGGTGCGGGTTGGACGGCCCCGCCATGGTGCGACCGACCGAGGACAGATCGAATGTGAGAACCCGTTCGAATTCAGCCGCTTCCAGATCGTCCGACCACAGGCCGGCGGTCTTGGCGTAGTTCTCCACCAGCGCGACCTGCCCGGAGTCACGGCCGGTGAGCCTGAGATATTCCAGCGTTTGTTCGTCGATGGAAAACATCGCCGCGGTGGCGCCGTATTCGGGCGTCATGTTGGAGATGGTGGCGCGATCGCCCAGGGTCAGGCTGCGTGAACCTTCGCCGAAGAATTCCAGATAGGCGCCCACTACTTTTTCCGTGCGCAGGAACTCGGTCAGGGCGAGGACGATATCGGTGGCGGTAATGCCCGGCTGACGCTTGCCGGTCAGCTCCACGCCGACGATGTCCGGCAGCCGCATCCAGGAAGCGCGACCCAGCATCACCGATTCGGCTTCCAGCCCGCCGACGCCGATGGCGATCACGCCCAGTGCGTCCACATGCGGGGTGTGCGAGTCGGTGCCGACCAGCGTGTCCGGGAAGGCCACGCCGTCGCGCGCGTGCACCACCGGCGACATCTTCTCCAGATTGATCTGGTGCATGATGCCGTTGCCGGGCGGCACCACGTCCACGTTCTTGAACGCCTTCTTGGTCCAGTTGATGAAGTGGAAGCGGTCCTCGTTGCGACGATCCTCGATGGCGCGATTCTTCTCGAAGGCATCCGGCTCGAAGCCAGCGTGCTCCACCGCCAGCGAGTGATCGACGATCAGCTGCGTCGGCACCACCGGGTTGACCTTGGCCGGATCGCCGCCCTTGTCGGCGATGGCATCGCGCAGGCCGGCCAGATCGACCAGCGCGGTCTGGCCCAGAATGTCATGACACACCACCCGCGCCGGAAACCAGGGGAAGTCCAGCTCGCGCTTGCGGCCGATGATCTGCGACAGATAGTCGTTCAGCTTCTCCGGCTCGGCACGCCGCACCAGATTCTCCGCCAGCACGCGGGAGGTGAACGGCAGCTTGTCGTAGGCGCCGGGCTGGATCGCCTCGATCGCTGCGCGGGTATCGAAATATTCCAGCGTGGTGCCAGACAGTGGTTTGCGGTGTTGAGTGTTCATGGCGGTATCCCGACGGTTGGAGACACGGCAGGGCGGGCTGCGCCCGCCGCCTTGGGTGTCATCTCACGGACAAGGCGGCCACAGGCCGCCCACAGTTGCGAAATCCTTCTCCCTTCGGGAGATTGAGACTCCGATGGAGTCGAGGGCGCGTAGCGCCGGATGAGGGCGTTTGCTCATGATGCTCGCTCGGCCGCCCTCACCCCAACCCCTCTCCCACAGGGAGAGGGGCGGTTTCGCTACTTTCTTTCGTTGATCGGCACAAACTTCTGGTCCTCTGGACCGGTGTAGTTGGCGCTCGGACGGATGATCTTGCCGTCAATGCGCTGCTCGATGATGTGCGCGCTCCAGCCGGCGGTGCGTGCGATCACGAACAGCGGCGTGAACATATCGGTGGGCACGCCCATCATGTGATAGCTGACAGCGCTGAACCAGTCCAGGTTCGGGAACATTTTCTTGATGTCCCACATCACCGCCTCCAGACGCTCGGCGATGTCGTACATCTTCATGTTCTGCTCTTCGGCGGACAGATCCTTGGCGACCTTCTTGATCACCTCGTTGCGCGGATCGGACACGGTGTAGACCGGGTGACCGAAGCCGATCACGACTTCCTTGCGGGCCACGCGCGCCTTGATGTCCTCTTCGGCCTCGTCCGGATTGTCGTAACGCTTCTGGATCTCGAAGGCGACCTCGTTGGCGCCGCCGTGCTTGGGGCCGCGCAGCGCGCCGATGCCACCACAAATGGCGGAATACATGTCGGAGCCGGTGCCAGCGACGACACGCGAGGTAAACGTGGAAGCGTTGAACTCGTGCTCGGCGTACAGGATCAGGCTGGTGTGCATGGCATCGACCCAGGACTGGCGCGGTTTTTCCTGGTGCAGCAGGTGCAGGAAGTGGCCACCGATGGAGTCGTCATCGGTCTCGACGTCGATGATGTTGCCGTTGTAGGCGTAGTGATACCAGTACAGCAGCATGGAACCGAGGCTGGCCATCAGCTTGTCCGCAATATCACGCGCGCCGGGGTGGTTGTGATCGTCCTTTTCCGGCTTGACGCAGCCCAGCACGGAAACGCCGGTGCGCATCACGTCCATCGGGTGCGACGACGGCGGCAGCTGCTCCAGCGCGGTTTTCACCGCCGCCGGCAGGCCACGCAGGGACTTCAGCTTGGTCTTGTAGGCGGCCAGTTCCGGCGCCGTCGGCAGCTTGCCGTGCACCAGCAGGTGCGCGATTTCCTCGAACTCGCAGGTGGTGGCGACGTCCAGAATGTCGTAGCCACGGTAGTGCAGATCGTTGCCGCTGCGACCGACGGTGCACAGGGCGGTGTTGCCGGCGGCGGTGCCGGACAGGGCGACGGACTTTTTCGGCTTGAAACCGGGCTTGGGGGTGTCTTGGCTCATGTTTTCTCCGTTTTGGGCAGGGCGGGCCATGCCCGCCGTCAAGGATTCGGCGACCAGGCCGCCCTACTTTTTCTGTTCGGCAAACACCGCATCCAGCCGCTGCTCGAAGGCGTGATAGCCGATACGGTCGTACAGCTCATTGCGGGTCTGCATCAGGTCCACCACATCGCGCTGGTGACCATCCTTGCGGATGGCAGTGTAAACCGCTTCGGCGGCCTTGTTGGCGGCGCGAAAGGCGCTCAGCGGATAGAGCTGAATCGCCACGCCGACCGAAGCCAGCTCCTCACGCGAGAACAGCGGCGTGGCGCCGAATTCGGTGATGTTGGCCAGCACCGGCACGTTCACCGCCTTGATGAATTTCTCATAGGTCGGCAGGTCGTAGGCGGCCTCGGCGAAGATCGCATCGGCGCCGGCTTCGACGCAGGCGATGGAGCGCTCGATGGCGGCGTCCACGCCCTCGGCCTGAATCGCGTCGGTGCGGGCGATGATGAAGAAATCAGGGTCGATGCGGGCGGCGGCGGCGGCGCGCACGCGGTCCACCATCTCGCCCTGCGTCACGATCTCCTTGCCGGGGCGATGGCCGCAGCGCTTGGCACCCACCTGATCCTCGATATGACAAGCGGCGGCGCCGGCCTTGATCAGGCTCTTGACGGTACGCTCGATGTTGAAAGCGCTGGGCCCGAAGCCGGTGTCGATATCCACCAGCAATGGCAGATCACAGACATCGGTGATGCGACGCACGTCGATCAACACATCTTCCAGCCCGCTGATGCCCAGGTCCGGCAGGCCCAGGCTACCGGCGGCCACCCCGCCACCGGACAGATAAATCGCCTTGAATCCGGCGTGTTTTGCCAGCAGCGCGTGGTTTGCGTTGATGGCGCCGATCACTTGCAGCGGCTTTTCCTCCGCAAGCGCAGCCCGGAAGCGGGCACCGGCACTTGGTTGCATCGCGGTTCTCCTGTGAGAAATTGTCAAACAAAATGGATCGGACCACGACCAGCGGCGTTTGCGCCACGGATCGATATCAGATCGCACAGGGAGGGCGATTCTATCCGAAGTCCGTGCGCAAGCCGCCCAGACTTGTGACTGGGCGGAGCAGGCGGAACCATTGGGGATCATGCCGATATTCAACAATCCGGCAAGCGCGCTAAGCTGGTCAATCCGCAGCCACGCGATACCCAGAGGAGAACACCATGCCACTGAATGCACAGGAACAAGGCTTGCTGCAACAAATGGCGCAGGCCGGCGGCAAGGCCTTTCATGAAATGCAAGTCAGCGAATGCCGTCAAACCTTCGCCGGGATGATTGCGGCCTTGCCGCCCAGCCAGGCCGAGCTTGCGGCGGTGGAAAATCGCCAGATTGCCGGTGCCGCCGGCCAGATTGGCGCGCGCGTTTACACTCCGCAAGGTACCGGCCCCTTCCCCGCGCTGGTTTATTTTCACGGCGGCGGCTGGGTGGTGGGCGACCTGGAAACCCACGACGGCGTCTGCCGTGAACTCTGCGCCGGCAGCCATGCGGTGGTCATTGCCGTTGACTATCGTCTGGCGCCGGAAGCGCCCTATCCGGCGGCGCCGCAGGATTGCATAGCGGCCACCGGCTGGGTGGCGAGCAACGCCGCAGCCCTGCAAGTGGACGCCAGCCGCATCGCCGTTGGTGGCGACAGTGCCGGCGGCAACCTGGCCGCGGTGACCGCCCAGCAGCTACGTGGCAGCGATGTGAACGTTTGCGCCCAGTTGCTGGTTTACCCGGTGACACGCATGGACGGCGTGGAAACCCAATCCATGAATGACAATGCCGAAGGCTACTTCCTGCACAAGAAGGACATGCACTGGTTCCTGGACAAATACATGCCAGCGGCCGATCAGGGAAAGCAGGTCACCGCGTCTCCCATCCTGAATGCCGACCTTTCCGGCCTGCCGCCGGCACTGGTGATCACCGCCGAGTACGACCCCTTGCGCGACGAAGGCGAAGACTACGGCAAGGCCCTGCAGTCCGCCGGCGTCAACACCGTCATCAGCCGCTACGATGGCACCATTCACGGCATGTACAACCTGTTCCCGGTGCTGGATCAGGGGCGCGCGGCGATTGACGAATCCTGCCGCTGGCTGAAGGAACGCTTCGCCGGCTGAGCCGCCGCATCGCCCGAAGAAACCGCCCGGCGCCGCAGTCGCGTCGGGCGGATCTTGCCGCTCAAATTTTGCGGCGCTGCAACAATCCTAGTGTATGATCGCCCCTGTCTCAACGTGTGTGGGAGAGCTTGACGCGCGCACGATTTGACCTAACCCCTGATTTGGTTTGCAAAGAAACGGAGCATCATGAAAAAGCAATTGAGCAGCGTTCTGGGCCTTGCTGCGCTGGCAACCGTCACGGTTGGCCATGCGCAAGACGAAGTGGAACTGACCGAGCCACGCCTCACCAACAGCTATCTGTCGGTGATGGGCACGTACAGCGACCCGGATGAGGACCGCAATCTGCTGGGCGGCGACATCGATCACGGTGGCGGCGTATCGGTGCTTTACGGCTGGACCGGCATGGAAGGCGGCCTGGGCTTTGAAGTCCAGGGTTTTTACGAAACCCTGGAGACCGGCGATGATTTCTTCACCGATTACTATCGCTACGGCGCCTCCGGCGATCTGGTGTATTCCTTTGGTGACCGCCTCGGCTTCACCCCCTTCCTGCTGATTGGTGGTGGCGGTAACTACAACGACGTCATCCCCGACGACGCCGACGAAATCGACTGGTTCGCCAACGGCGGCGTGGGCTTTGTAACCGGCCCGATCTTCAAGACCGGCAACATCCGCCTGCGTGCCGAAGCACGCTATGTCTACGACAGCTTTGAAGAGGAATACGAGGATATTCGCTATGCCCTGGGCATCGAAATCCCGCTTTACCGCGATGAGAAAGTCGCCCCGCCGCCGCCGCCAGAGCCGGTGAAAGTGGTGGAAACGGTTGAAGTGGTGAAGGAAGTTTCCACCGGCGTGCTGGATTCCGACGGCGACGGCGTGGTTGACGACAAGGACGAGTGCCCGGACACCCCCGAAGGTACGCGTGTTGACGGCGTTGGCTGCCCGCTGGACAAGATCATCCGTCTGGACGGCGTGACCTTTGAATTCGACAAGACCCGCCTGCGTCCGGACGCCAAGACCATTCTGGACAACGTGCTGCCGATTCTTACCAAGTACCCGGACATGAAGGTTGAAGTGGCCGGCCACACCGACAGCAAGGGTAGCGACAGCTACAACCAGAAGCTGTCCGAGGGTCGTGCACTGGCCGTGCGTGACTACTTTGAATCGCAGGGCATCCCGGCAACGCAGTTGAGCGTCAAGGGCTATGGCGAAGCCGAGCCGGTGGCGGATAACGAGACTGAGGAAGGTCGCGAACTGAACCGTCGCACCGAGCTGCGCATCCTCAACTGATCCTCGCCATTTTAAGATTTTGATTTGGAGCAAGAAGTAATGAATGCATTTGGTTTGTCAAAAAACCTGCTGAGCGCCGGTGTGATCGCGCTGGGCGTGGCGCTGGCCGGCTGTGAAGCCGATGGTGGCGGCAACTTCCCGGGCGGCAATGGTGGAAACGGCGACAATGGCGACAATGGCGACGGCCTCCCCGGCAGTCCGGCTGATATTCGCAACTGCGAAGTGCCGGTTGGACAAAGCCTGTGCGTCGTCGGTGGTGCCGACCACGCCGGCGGCCTGGTCGATGTGCTGTTGGACGAAGATGGCCCTCTGGGCCCCATCGCCGGCGCCATTGACCAAACCGCGCTGACCGGCACCCTGGTCACCCTGCTGCAAAATGACGGTGACCTGGCCAGCATCGTGGAAGGCCTGATCAGCGACGGTCAGCTGCAGGAAGGTCTGGAAGAGCTGTTGCTGGACGACGGCAGTGGCACCGGCAGCCTGGCAACCCTGCTGGAAGACCTGTTGCTGGACAACGAGGACGGTGACGGCCTGGTCGCCCTGTTTGGCGACAGCCTGCCCGGCCTGGTGGAAGCGCTGTTGATTGAAGGCGTCGATCCCAGCTGTCAGGCACCGCTGGGCACGCTGTGCCTGATCACCGGCGACGGCAACCAGATGGGCCTGGTGGATCTGCTGCTCACTTCCGACGGTGCGCTGGGTGCGTTGAGCCCGAGCCTGACCGGCGAAGTGACGGACGAGATTGTCGCCACGCTGGGCGATCTGCTGGAATCCGATGGCTCGCTGGTGAACCTGCTGGAAGGCCTGTTCGTCATGGGCCACCTGGCTGACGGGCTGGAAGTGCTGCTGCTCGGCGATCCCGATGCCGGCACGCCGAGCGGTCTGGTGATGGCGCTGGAAGACGTGCTGGGCAATCTGGGTATCGCGGTTGAAGAAATCCTGGATTATGTCGGCGGCCTTCTGGGACTGGGTCAGGCCCCGCTCGGCGGTCTGCAGTAAACAAGACGACGCGGTGATTCACCGCTGGCGTTGATGAAAGGGCCCGGCATTGCCGGGCCTTTTCTTTTGGCGCCACGGCAACCACTTTGCGCCCCCCGGGTCACAACCGGCGAAGCCTTGATCGCCCCGAGCCGCACACCCGGCCTTGCACATGGCATGCGTCGCCACAGCCAATGGCCAGGACGGCTTGCAATATCATGATGCAATGATGGATGTGATCGTCGAACCGGAAAACAAAACAAGCACGCCACCGCTGCGCTGGAAGTCAGGCGTTGCCGATGTCAAAGGTCTGGACATCGCCTGGGAAATGGCCGGCCCCGATCACGCCCCAACCGTGATCCTGATCATGGGCCTGGCCGGACAGCTCATTCAATGGCCCGATGCCCTGTGCGAACCGCTCATCGCACGCGGCTTTCGCGTCTTGCGTTTTGATAATCGCGACATCGGCTTGTCCGCCAGCGCCGGGCGCGGGGTGCGCTTCAATCTGAAAACGGACTGGTTGCGCATCAAGCTGGGCATGCAAGTCAGCGCCTGCAACTATCGGCTCTACGACATGGTGGACGATACGCTGGGACTGATGGATGCGCTGGACATCAATCGCGCCCATCTGGCGGGCGTCTCCATGGGCGGAATGATTGCGCAGATCGCCGCCGCTCAGCATCCGCAACGCATCGCCAGCCTGTGCTCGATCATGTCCGGCACCAATAATCCGCGCATCGCCCAAAGCCGGCTGGACTTGCTGCTGTACATCGGTCGACGCCGGAAGTCGGGCGTCGCGCCGCAGGACATCATCCGTGACAGCGCCGCCTTCAACGCGCGCATCGGCAGCCCCGGCTTTCCAACGCCGGAGCAAACCCGTCTGGACAACGCGGCGCGCGCGTTCCATCGCGCCTACCGCCCGGCCGGCATCCTGCGCCAGACCCACGCCATCGTCGCCACCGGCAGCTTTGAGCGCCTGTTGCCCGCTATCAGCGCGCCAACGCAAATCATCCACGGCCTGGCCGATCCGCTGATGCGACCGGTCTGCGGCAAGCGCAGCGCCAAACTCATCCCCAACGCCCGACTGGAACTGATTGAAGGCATGGGTCACGACCTGCCGGTGCAACTGATGTCGCGCTGGGCGGAACTGATCACCGCCAACGCCGCCCGCGCTGAATGCTGATGCGCCTGATCACCATCCCCATGAGCCACTACTGCGAAAAAGCGCGGTGGGGGCTGATCCACGCCGACCTGGAACATGTCGAAGACGCGCATCTGCAAGGTCTGCACTATCTTGCGGTGCGTGGCCTTGGCTCCGGCGGTCTGGTCCCGGTACTGATGACCGCAGACGGGCCGATTTCCGACTCCAGCAAGATTCTGCAATGGATTGATCGGCGGCTGCCGCCCTCGCTCAAGCTCTACCCTGCGGCACACGAAGACACCGTTCGCCGCTGGGAGCAGGACTTTGACGCGCAGCTCGGCGTGGAAACGCGACGCTGGATTTACTTTCACTGGTTCCAGCGCTCCAATCGCGAAATCGTCGCCATTTCCGGCCAGAAAACGCCGGCCTTCCAGCGCCTGGTCGGGCCGGCGCTGTTTCCAATGGCAAGGCGCGTGATAACCCGAAAGTTCGGCATCAGCGCCGAAAACGTAAGACAGGGCCTGCCGGTTATCGACCAGGCCTTTGATCGTGTTGAGAAACAGCTCAGCGACGGCCGACCATTTCTGTTTGGCGATCAGTTCACCGCCGCGGACCTTTGCTTCGCCTGCCTGGCCGCGCCGGTATTGCTGCCCCGACAATACGGCATCCGCCTGCCGACGCTGGATGAAGCGCCGGCGTCGGCGCGCGCAGACATTCAACGCTACAGTGCCCACCCGGCCGGAAAGTTCGCGCTGCATTTGTTCGAACAGCACCGGCAACCGGCAACAAGAACAGGCTCCTGAGGACATTCGATGATTTTTCAGCACAGCGAACGAACCGCAGCCCTGCTTGAGCGGGTTCGCGCCTTCATGCAGTCCGACATCCTGCCCTGGGCCAGCGCGCTGCAGGCACAACACGCCAAGGGAGATTCGGCCGACTGGCGCCAATGGCAGCCGCTGCCGGGCATCGAGCCGCTGAAAGCCAAGGCACGCGCGCAAGGTCTGTGGAACCTGTTCCTGCCGGACGCCGAGCTGGGCGGCGGCCTGTCCAACCTCGAATACGCGCCGCTGGCCGAGGAAATGGGCCGCAGCCTGCTGGCGCCGGAAGTGTTCAACTGCAACGCGCCGGATACCGGCAACATGGAGGTGCTGTACCAATACGGCAGCGCCGAGCAGAAGGCGCAGTGGCTGCAACCGCTGCTGGCCGGCCAGATCCGCTCGGTGTTTTTCATGACCGAACCGGACGTGGCCTCGTCCGACGCCTCCAACATGCGCGCCACCGCCACGCTGGAAGGCAATGAGGTGGTACTCAACGGCAAGAAATGGTGGTCCAGCGGCGTCGGCGATCCACGCTGCAAGGTCGGCATCTTCATGGGCCTCACCGACCCGGAAGCGCCGCGTCGCGCACGACACAGCATGGTGCTGGTGCCGATGGACACCAGGGGCATCCAGATCAAGCGCATGCTGTCGGTGCTGGGCCACTACGACGAGCCGCACGGCCACGGCGAGGTCTGGTTCGACAATGTGCGCCTGCCCGCCAGCGCCATCATCCACGGCCCCGGCAAGGGTTCGGAAATCGCCCAGGGCCGGCTGGGACCGGGGCGCATCCACCACTGCATGCGCGCCATCGGCGCCGCCGAAGTGGCCCTGCAGCTGATGATCGCGCGCGGCCTGCAACGGACAGCCTTCGGCAAGCCCCTGATTTATCTGGACGGCAACCGCGAGCGGATCGCCAATCTGCGGATCGCCATCGATCAGGCACGGCTGCTGACGCTGTACGCGGCGTGGAAGATCGACGAGGTCGGCGCCCTCAACGCGCTGACTGAAATTTCCGCCATCAAGGTGGCGGCACCCAAGGCGCTGGAAGCGGTGGTGGACGAGGCGATTCAAATGCACGGCGCCGAGGGGCTGAGTCAGGACCAGCCGCTGGCGCAACTGATGGCCACGGCAAGGATGCTGCGCATGGCCGACGGCCCCGACGCGGTACACAAGGCGATGGTGGCGCGACGAGAGCTGAGCAAATATGCCGATCTTCAGACACAGGTGCCGCGCTCATGAGTGCCGAACGGCGTCGTATTCTGATCACCGGCGCCAGCTCCGGGCTGGGCGCCGGCATGGCGCGCGAGTTCGCGCGGCGCGGTCGCGACCTGGCGCTGTGCGCGCGACGACTGGAAGCACTGCAAGCGCTCAAGGATGAACTCGCCAGCGCCCACCCCGACATTCGAATTTCCATCCGCGCGCTCAACGTCTGCGATCACGCGCAGGTGTTCGAAGTGTTCGGCGAACTCGCCGAGGAGCTGGGCGGACTGGACCGGGTGATCGTCAACGCCGGCATCGCCCAGGGCGGCTCGCTGGGCACCGGTCAGTTCAGCGCCAACCTGCGAACCGCCGAAACCAACTTCACGGCGGCGCTGGCGCAGGCCGAAGCGGCGCTGGAAATCTTCCGCGCGCAGAACGCGGGACACCTGGTGGGCATCTCCTCGGTCAGCGCGATGCGCGGCATGAAGGGCGCGATGAGCATCTACGCCGCCAGCAAGGCCGGCATGGCGACGCTGTTCGAAGGCATTCGCGCCGACCTGCTGAAGACGCCGATCAAGGTCAGCACGATCTACCCCGGCTACATCCTCACGCCGCTGAACGAGAAGGTGAAAAACGCACCGTTTCGGGTAGACGTGGAAAGCGGTTGCCGCAGTCTGGTGCGTGCCATTGAAAAAGAAAGCCCGCAAGCCATCGTCCCGCCGTGGCCGTGGACGCCCATCTCCAGCGCCTTGCGACACTTGCCCTTGTCCGTGATTGCGCGGAACTTTTAAGGGCTGCGCCGGCCCAAACGCAACGCCACGAAAGCGTCATCTTTCCGTGGCATTGAGTTATATCAATTCGAATTTCATACGAACGGCTCAAGCTCCGCGATGGTGGCTTGACCATGACCTGGGAGATGTCATGAAACGTTTGCATTACGCGAGTCCCATTTTTGCGTCCCTGTTGCTATTGGCGGCCTGTTCCGAATCCACACCGCCGACCGGTCAATCAGAACCCGAAGCCGAAACCGCCGATGCAGAAACATCTACGGTTGCTGACGCCCCGGCCATCCCGGTGCCGACCGGAACCTATGCGCTGGACCCGACCCACGCCAGCCTGAGCTTCACCGTGAACCACCTGGGCCTGTCGAACTACGTGGCGCGCTTTGCCGACTACGACGTGCAATTGGTACTGGATCCGGAAAATCCGGGGAAATCGTCGGTCAAGGTGACGGTGGACCCGACCTCCATCCGCACCGATTACCCCGGCGACTACAAGGCGACCCACCAGGAATCCCCGTACCAGAGCTGGAATGAAGATCTGGCGCAAAGCCCCAAGTTTTTCAACGCCGGGGAGTTTGCGCAGATCAGCTTTGAATCCACCAAGGTGGAACAGCGCGGCCCCGGCGCCTATCACATCGTCGGCGACCTCAGCATGCTGGGCGTGACCAGGCCGCTGGAATTGAACGCCAGTATCGTCGGGGCGACAGAAAAACATCCATTCACCGGCAAGGCGGCCATCGGCTTTTCCGCGCAAGGCACGCTGCAACGTTCGGCCTTCGGCATGAACCACCTGTTGCAGCCACCGTTGATTGGCGACGCCGTGACCGTGCGCTTTGAGGGCGAGTTCCAACAGGCAGACTGAAACCGGCCCACTGGCCGATGCGTGCCGCGACCCGCCAATACACCGCCATCGCCATCGTCCTGCACTGGGCGATCGCGGTCGCCATCATCGGCAACTTCGGCATTGGCCTGTGGATGCACGCCGCCATCGAGCAGGCCGCTTCGCAGGCGCGGGCGGTGGCGGCCTATCAGCTGCACAAGTCCATCGGCTTGACGGTGCTGTTGTTGAGCCTGCTGCGGCTGGCCTGGCGACTGTCGCATCCGCCACCGCCCCTGCCCGCGCACATGCCAGGCTGGGCGCGCATCGCCGCGCATGCCACCCACTGGCTGTTTTATCTGCTGATGATCGCCATCCCGCTCAGCGGCTGGGTTTACGTGTCGGCGCAATGGCGCGGTGACTCGGCGCTCAATGTGCCGACGCTGTGGTTCGGACTGTTCGAGGTGCCGCACCTGTTTTGGCTCGATACCACCCCTGATTCCGTTCGACAGCAGTGGTCGGCGTCGGCGCTGAGCGCGCACGAACTCACCGCCTTCGCCAGCATGCTGTTGTTGATCTTGCATGTGGCGGCTGCGTTCAAACATCAGTTTGCTGACAAGGACGAGGTTGCCTCACGCATGATTCCCGCGCTGAGCAAAAACAAGGACAACAACCCAATGCGAACACTGGTGCTGTCACTCGGCCTGGGCGCTGTACTGGCGGCAAGCGCAGCCGTGGCCATTGCTTTGCTGATGCCGGCAGCGGCCAACACCGCCGTCGCCCAAACCGGCGGCATCGGCGCCAGTGCGGACGGGTGGGCGATTGATCCATCGCAAAGCGCAATCGCGTTTGCCGGCAGCAACGCCGGCGTTGGCTTTGATGGCCGCTTCGGGCGCTGGCAGGCGCGTTTGCTGATCGATACCGATGATCCGCGCGCCTCTGACATCTCAGCGGAGATTGAAACCGCCTCGGCCAGCACCGGCGTTGCCCTGAACGACGAAACCCTGCGCGAAACAGAGTGGTTTGACGTCGCCAACCACCCCGTGGCGCATTACCAAACAGACCGCATTGAAGCCGAAGGCAACGCCTGGTTGCTATATGGCAGCTTGCGCATCAAGCAGCACGCCGTCGATGTTGGCCCGCTGCGGCTGGCGTTCGCCGACGGGCAGGCCCGAATTTCCGGCGAGGTGATTGTCGATCGCACGGCGGTCGACATGGGAATGGCATCCGACCCCAAAGCCGAATGGGTTTCCAGAGACATCACCGTGAATGTGAACGTCATCGCCACGCAAAGGCAATAACCCATGGGACAACGGGTCCAGGACGAGATGGATGCCATCCCTTGACCGCAGGCAGCTTAGGGAAACACTGACCTCGGACATCATGCAGGCGCGGGGCGCCATCGGCGATCAGCGCTCAGATCAGGGAAAGCAGCGCCGGTGGCAGGTGGCTGGCGCCGTTGAAGCTCAGCAGGCTGCGGCGGCGCGCGTCAAACAGAATTTCACTGATGGCACAGTTGCGAATCAGGCGCATCAGGTCCGCCATCATCGAATCCGGCAAACCCAGCAACTCAACCGCCGCCGCCGCAATCACGCCGGCGGAAGTCACCGCCAGTACGTTTTGCGACGGGGTATCCGACGATGTGATTTCCTGCAGGCATTTGGCGACGCGCGCGCGAAAATCAGCGGCGCTGGGAACGCCCGGCATCTGCGCCGCTCCACGGCTCCAATCGCCGATCTGCTCGCCATAGCGCTGCAAGCGGGCACGCCGATCCGGTGGGTCTTGCCCGGTCCTTGCACGGGCCGCGGCCAGAATGGCGCTGCCCTCGGAAAATTCGTCCAGTAACGGGTGCACTTGCGGAACCGGGTGATCAATATGACGCAAGGCCAGCTCGGCGGTGCGTACATGCCGATGGCGCGGCCCGGTGATCACGCGGGAGAATTTTGTTTCCCGCGCCTTCCAGAACGCGCCGGTCGCCACCGCCTGGCGCTGCCCCAGATCGGAAAGTTGATCGTAGTTGTCGGCGCCGAAGGCGGCCTGCCCGTGTCGTAACAGAATAAGAGTGCTCATCAACCGGTTTGCTTTGGTTTATTGCGGCGGCTGCAGCCGTCAGCGGTTATGCTCCGGGGTTCGGCTCGGAACACGATTGTTCTCAATGCGCTTGCCAACGCTGTTGATATTGTGCCTGTGCTGGTTCGGCCCGGTGGCGGCCACCGGCGCCAACACCACTGCGCCCGCTCAGGGCATTGGTCCGGGCGATATGGCGCCGGATATTGGCGGCGTTGCGCTCAGTGGCGAACCGGCCCGCCTGTCCGAGCTGCGCGGCAAAGTGGTGATCGTGGATTTCTGGGCATCCTTTTGTGGCCCATGCATTATCGCCATGCCGGAGTTGAATCAGCTTCGCAAGGAGATTCACGCCATGGGCATGGGTGATCGTTTCGAAATTCTGGGGGTGGGCATGGATCATGACCTGGATCACGCCAAAGCCTTTCTCGAACGGTATCCGGTGGATTACCCAGTGATCAGCGACATGCTGGGCATCGCCTCCAAAATGTATGGTGTGTGGCGCCTGCCGGCGACTTATATTCTCAACCCGCAAGGGCGCACGATGATGGTCTACCACGGCTACGGCGAGGCGTTCGGCCCCGACATGCGGCAAAAAACCCTTGAGTTGCTGCAAAACCCGGAAAATGCCACCCCGTCATGGTTGCAGGCCCCCGACCCGAAACCCTAGCCCGAATAGTTCATGAGGGTTGCGAAAGCCGGGCTTGAGCAGGCAATCGAACATGCCCAGGGCAAGCCAGTCCAGACCAGGGCCATTGCCGCAGTCCTCTGGATGTGAAGGCGACCCGCACCAAAGCGGGGGTGCGCGGCCAATCAATGGCCCGGCTCAGCCTCGCCCGATGCAAGGCTGTTGCAAACCCCCGCTTCGTCGAAGGTCGCCATTTGGCAATGCAAGGCACAGGCGGATTGAAGCAAGGGCATGGCGATTGCCGCCCCGCTGGCTTCGCCAAGGCGCATGTCGAGTTGCAGCAAGGGCTGGGCGTTCATGGCTTGCAGCACAATCGCGTGGCCGGGTTCAGCCGATTGATGCGAATGGATCAGCCATGGCGCCAGTTCGGGGGAGATTCGCAGCGCGCACAGGGCCGCGACGCTGCTGATGAAACCGTCCACCAGCGATGCGACCCCTTGCTGTGCGCTGCTCAGGTAAGCCCCCACCAGCGCGGCGATCTCGAAGCCTCCGAGTCGGCGCAGTGCCTCCAGGGGCTGCTCGCAATACCGCGCATGACGCCTGAGCGCCTTGTCGATGACATCGGCCTTGCGTTGCAGCGATTCATGATCGAGCCCGGTGCCGGGGCCGACCAGCCGGTCGGCTGGCAACCGAATGAGCGCAGCGGCCAGCGCCGATGATGATGTGGTATTGGCAATGCCCATCTCGCCGCCGATGAACAGCTCGGCACCAGACGAGAAGGCGCGCCAAGCGGCCTGGCGCCCCGCCTCCAGCGCCCGAACGCATTGCTCCATGCTCATCGCTGGCTGGCTGACCAGATTGGCGGTGCCCGAGGCAATGACGTGGCTGCGCACGATGCGACTCCGCGCCACCTCGGCGACGGTGCCCAGATTGATCACTTCGAGCGGAGCATCAAGCTGTCTTGCCAGAACGCTGATGGCCGCGCCTCCGGACGCAAAATTGTTGATCATTTGCGCGGTGACCGACTGCGCAAAGGCTGACACACCTTCCTGCGCGACACCGTGGTCGGCGGCGAAAATGCTGATGTGAACGCGCTCGGCCCGTGGCCGCTCGGTGCCTTGCAGGGCGGCCAGTCTGACGGCGATGCGCTCGAGTCGTCCCAGCGAGCCGGCGGGCTTGGTCAGGCGGGCCTGCCGATCGATCGCCGCCCGCTCGAACTTCGGATCCGGCGCAGGAATCGGCGCGTTCAACCAGTGCGGTTGATTCACTCGATGCGTCCTTTCAGGGCCAACGGAATCCCCGCAGCGCAGAACAGCACGCGCTCGCAATGCGTGGCCAGCCTCTGGTGCAAAATGCCAGCCTCATCCACGAAGCGCCGCGACAGCGCGCCCATGGGAACCACCCCCAGGCCGGTTTCGTTGCCGACCAGAATCAGCTCGCCACGACATGCCTCAATGGCTTCCAGCAGCGCGCCCCGCTCGCGCGGCAATGTCGATGGTGACTCGGCGCACAGCAGATTGGTCAGCCACAGCGTCAGGCAATCCACCAGCACGCAATGGCCTTGCGCGGTGCTCTCGTGGATGGCGTGGGCCAGTTGAATCGGCGCCTCGACGGTTCGCCAATGTGCCGGACGATGCAATCGGTGGGTGTGGATGCGCGCCGCCAGTTCGGCGTCGTCGCCGGCCTGAGCAGTGGCGATATAGATCACCGATCGACCGCTGTTCATTGCCAGACGCTCGGCCAGCCGGCTCTTTCCAGAGCGAACGCCGCCGAGGATCAGCGTGCGCATGCGTCCGCCCCCGGCGTCAGCAAGGAAAGAATCCTGGGGACATCAAGATGCTGCTCGATGGCGTCGGCAAGCCGTTCCAGCGATGCTTCGCGCAGGTCGTCCTGGTCGAAGGGTTCGGCGTCTTGCAGCCCTGCCCATGCCAGCAGGGCCGGCAGCGCCGTGGCGGTGTCGAACAGGCCGTGCAGGTAGGTGCCGATGATCTGATTGTCGGCGGAAATCGCCCCATCGACATGGCTTGTGAACCTGGCAAATGCTTGCGCCAACGCGGGGCCGGTACTGATCCCCGCATGAATCTCATAGCCGCCAATGAGCGGTTGACCAGGCAGTTGGCAATGACCACGAACTCGCCTCAACTGTTTGTCCGTCTTGATTCGGGTGTCGAGATCCAGCCAGCCGAAGCCAGGACTCTCGCCGGGGGAGGATTCAATCCCCAGCGGGTCCGCGATGGTCCGGCCCAGCATCTGCATGCCACCACAAATGCCGATGAGCTTGCCGCCGTAACGCAGATGATGGCGAAGATGATTTTCCCAACCATTGGCGCGCAGCAGCGACAGGTCGGCGCGCACACTCTTGCTGCCGGGCAGAATGATCAGGTCGGCTGGCGGCGGCGTCTGACCGAGCCTGACCCAATGAAACGTGACCTGTGGATGACACAGCAATGGGTCGAAATCGGTGTGATTGCTGATGCGCGGCAGTACCGGTACCACCACGCGCAGGCCGTTGTCGGGTTTGTGCGCTTGCTCGACCCGGATCGCATCTTCGGCATCCAGCTGCAAGTCATGCAGGTAGGGCAGAACGCCGAGCACAGGCTTGCCGGTTCGCTGTGCCAGCCAAGCCAGGCCAGATTCGAGCAGCGAAAGGTCGCCCCGGAAACGGTTGATGACGAAGCCCCGGATGCGCGCCCGTTCCGATTCGCTGAGGAGTTCGAGCGTGCCCACCAGGTGCGCGAAAACGCCGCCGCGATCAATGTCTGCCACCAGGATGACCGGGCAGTCTGCCGCCTCGGCAAAGCCCATGTTGGCGATGTCGTCCTTGCGCAGGTTGATCTCTGCCGGAGAACCGGCGCCCTCGACCAGGACACAGCCATAGGTCTGGCTCAGGCGCGAGAACGACGCCATGACAAACCGCATGGCCCGGCGCTTGTACCCCTGGTAGTCGCCTGCCTGGCGGTTGCCAATGGCCCGTCCCTGCACGATCACTTGCGCGCCGGTGTCGGAATTGGGCTTGAGCAGGATCGGATTCATATCCGTGGTTGCGGCAATCCGCGCCGCCTGAGCCTGAAGCGCCTGCGCTCGACCGATCTCGCCGCCATCATCGGTCACCGCAGAATTCAGGGCCATGTTCTGCGGCTTGAACGGCGCCACCGCCAGACCACGCCGCACCAGCACCCGGCACAATCCGGCCACCAGGGTGGACTTGCCTGCATCCGAGGTCGTGCCCTGGATCATGAGCGCGCCGGCGTTCACGCCGCGAGCCTTTGGCAACTGGCAAGTGCCTTGCGCAAGCGCGACCAGTCCTGCTCGGTGCGCGGCAAGCCAAAGCGCAGGCCTTCGCAGTCCCGGAAGCCGCGCACCAGGATGGCTTGTGCGGCCAGCTGGTGTACCAGCGCCCGAGCGTGCTTGACACGCACGAACTGGAACAGCGCGCTGCCACCGCAGGGCGACAGACCATTGTCATGCAGCAGCCAGGCCAGACGCCTGCTGCTGCTGTTCAACCGCTGAACCTGGCGATCCTGCCAGCCGGTATCGCCCAGAGCATGGATGGCCACCTCACGGGTTGGGCCGGCGACATGCCACGGCCCCAGCGCCTCACGCAAGCGGCGACGCATCCAGGCCTGGCACATCACGAAGCCCAGCCGCGCACCCGCCAGCCCAAAGAACTTGCCGAATGAGCGCAACACGATCAGCCCGGGGCGGTGGGTGTCGCCTGCCAATGAGGGTTCCGGCGCTGCGTCGGCAAAGGCTTCATCCACCACCAGCCAGCCGCCACGCGCCGCCAGCGCATCGGCATAACCGAGCAGATGCCGGCGCCGCAGGTGGCGTCCATCCGGGTTGTTCGGGTTGCACACCACCAGCACGTCCAGCCTGGGCAGGGCCTGGTCAAGCTGCCTGGCGTGGAGGGCTTCCACGCCATGGCCGGCACGTTGCCAGTGTTCGGCATGTTCGGCGTAGGTCGGTGTCAGGATGCCGACGCGGGACGGTGCACGCAGACGCGGCAGCAGCTGGATCGCCGCCTGGCTCCCGGCGACCGGCAATGCCGGCGCGCCATAGTAGTTCAATGCACTTTTCAGCAAGCCGTCCTGATCTTCGGGCAGGCCCGCCCATGATTCGAGGCTCGGCTGGAAGGCCGCGTCTTCCAGCCACGACCAGGGGCTGATCCCCGTCGACAGGTCGAGCCAATGTTCCGGTGCAATCCCGTAGCGACGACTCGCAGCCAGCACGCGGCCACCGTGACTAAGCATCCGGCCATCCCCCGGCCACGACACAGGCCACGACGACCCACAGCAGGACCGAATGCCGCACCAGCGTCAGCGCACGTTCGATGTCGCGCGCTTGCGCCTTGCGACCGCAACCCAGCGTCGGCCGCTGGTGCCACTGCCCCTGGTACCGCGCCGGCCCACCGAGCTCGATGCCGAGCGCGCCGGCTCCCGCGGCCATCACCGGGCCAGCGTTCGGGCTGTCCCAGGACGGTGCTTGCGCGCGCCAGCAGCGCAATGCCTTGCGCCTGTTGCCGCACAGGGCGTAACTCAAGGCCGTCAGCCGCGCACCGGGCCAGTTCAGCAGGTCATCGAAACGCGCGGCCGCCCATCCAAAACATTCGAATCGCTCGTTTCGGTAGCCCCACATGGCATCGAGCGTATTCGCCAGGCGAAACAACAAGGCACCAGGGGCGCCAAGCAGCGCAAACCAGAACAGTGCACCAAACACGCCGTCGTTACCGTTCTCCAGAACGGATTCGGTGGCAGCGGCCGCCGGCGCAATCGCCGCCGAATCCCGGCTGACCATGCGCGCGGCCAGATTGCGCGCGCGATCCTCATCCCCGGCCGCCAATGCCGCCGCGACCGGGCGCGCATGATCGTGCAGGCTGCGGTGCCCAAGCGCCACATAAAGGAAGAGCACATCAAGCATGACGGTCCATGCCGGCGCCAGTTGCAGACGCAGCCCGCCGAGCACCAGCGCAGGCGTCACCGCCAGCAGCACCACACCACAGGCGCCACGCCATCGTGACGGTGCGTAGAGTCGCCGCTCCAGCAGCAACACCAGGCGACCGAAAGCGACCAGCGGATGCCATCGGCGCGGCTCGCCCAGCAACCAGTCCAGCAGCAGCGCCAGTGACATCGACACCGCGATCATCTGCTCGCAAGGTCCGCGATCAAGCGATGCAGTTGACGCAAGCCATCGCCCAGCGCCGCCGGCCCTGGCTGCAGGATGTCGCAGGACTTGATCTCCTTGAGCTGGCCATCACGCACCGCCGGAATCACCGCCCACCCTGGGCGCCCGGCCAGCTTCTCGGGCCGAAACTTCTTGCCGCACCAGGACCCCACGATCAACTCTGGCGCACGGCGAACCACTTCGGCGGGATCGTCGATGATGCGCTTGCCGGCACTGTGCTCGGCGGCAAGCTCGGGGAACACATCCTGTCCGCCAGCAATGCCGATCAGCTCCGAGACCCAGCCGATGCCGGAAATCATCGGCTCGTCCCATTCTTCAAAGTAGACCCGAGCGCGATGCGCCAGCCCTGCGGCGGCATCGGCGACTTCATCGATGCCGCGTTGCAGCGCATCAATCAGCACTTGGGTTTGCGCATTGGCCCGCACCATCGCACCCAGCAGCGCAATGAACTCGAAGATTTCCGCCACGCTGCGCTGATTGAACACATGCACCGCAATACCGTCGCGGACAAGGCTGGCGGCGATGTCGGCCTGAAGATTGGAAAACCCCAGCACCAGGTCAGGATCGAGTGCCTTGATGCGATCGAGCCTGGCACTGGTGAAGGCCGACACCCTGGGTTTTTCCTTGCGCGCCTGCGGCGGGCGCACCGTGAACCCGGAGATGCCGACGATACGATCCTGCTCGCCGATCCGATACAGGGTCTCGGTGGTCTCTTCGGTGAGGCAAACGATGCGCCTGGGGCCGTGGATGATGTTCACTGCGGCGTCGCCCCCGGCCAGTGGTTCTCGAACACCAGCGCGTCCAGCGGGCGCGGCTGTCGCCAGTGCGTCTGAACCAGCATGGGCCGCTCGTAGAACGCCTCGACCGGCCCAAGGCACAGCAAGGCCACCGGCTTGACGCCCGTCGGCATGCGCAGCAGCCGCGCCAGAGCGTCGGGTTCGAACATGGACACCCAGCCCATCCCCAATCCTTCGGCACGCGCGGCCAGCCACAGGTTCTGGATCGCGCAGGCCACCGAGGCCAACGACATTTCCGGCAATGTCCGGCGACCAAAAATCTCGGCCTTGCCGCCGTCCGCTACCGCCGCCACCAGCAGCTCGGCACAGTCACGCAGGCCCTCAACCTTGAGCCGCAGGAATTCGTCCTGACGCGCGCCCAGGGCTTCAGCGGTTCGCTGCACCTCTTCACGAACCAGTGCATGAATGCGTGTGCGCAGTTCGTGCGCCGTGATCCGGACGAACCGCCAGGGCTGTGACAGTCCCACACTCGGGGCCGCATTGGCGGCCTCGAGCAGGCGCTGCAAGGTCGCCTCGTCCATTGCACCCTGGACGAAGTGCCGCATGTCTCGGCGTTCGTAGATCACCCGGTACACCGCGTCCAGATCCGAGGCCGGATAACGATGGCGCCCGCGGCTCATCGGCTGAACAGCGCCGCCGTCGCCGCCGGATTGGATGCGAAGTAGAAATGAACATAACTCGCCGTCAGCCGCCCAAGCTGGTAGACGGCTTCGGTGGTCGCGCCGCCATTGGGATTGCTCGCCACCCGCGCCGGCTCAAGCAAGGCCTGCGCCCGTGAGTGATGAAAGCTGTGCCCACGCAGCTCGCCCGCCTCAAAGGCAACGCTCTGCATTCCCAGACCTTGCAAGCCGGCCTGCATCGCACAGCGCCCGGGCAACAGACCGAACATGGAATGCTCGGTGCCGTGATGATCGCTCAGCGCCTCGAACAGGCTCATCATGCCGCCGCATTCGGCGAGCAGCGGTTTGCCGGCGGCATGGTGCGCGTGTATCGAATCGCGCATCGGCGTGTTGTCGGAAATCCATCTGGCATGCAGCTCCGGGTAGCCACCGGGGAGCCACAGCGCGTCCGCATCCGGCAATGCCGGATCATGCAGGGGCGAGAAAAACGCCAGTGTCGCGCCCATGGCCTGGAGGCTGTCGAGGTTGGCCGGGTAATGAAAGGCAAAGGCCTCGTCACGGGCCACGGCAATGCGCAGTCCGCGCAACCGCAAGGGCATGTGCGCTGGCGCCGGTCGCTCGAATTCAGTGGCGGGGATGGTGTCGAATCGGACTGCATCGCCGAGCGCGTGGGCCGCGGCGTCGATGCGTTGATCCAGGTCCGACAGTTCGCTGGCCAACACCAGACCCAGGTGTCGTTCGGGCAGCTGAAAAGCGGGATCGCGCGGCAGGGCGCCAACAAACTGCAACGGCGCGCGCAGACTGTCGTTCAGCATTTGTGCATGTCGCTGGCTGCCGACGCGATTGGCCAGCACACCAAATACCTGCAACGATTCCCGATAGCGGGCCAGACCCTGTGCCAATGCCCCGAAGGTCTGCGCCATGGCCGAACCATCGATCACCGCCAGCACCGGCACGCCAAAAGCTTCGGCCAGGTCCGCACTCGAAGGCGCCCCGTCGAACAAACCCATGACGCCTTCGATCAGGATCAGATCGGCCGTCTGGGCGGCCTCGGCCAGCAATCGCCGGCAGGCCTGAGGCCCGACCATCCACAGGTCGAGCTGCTGCACCGGCGCACCGCTGGCCACTTCCAGCAACGAGGGATCGATGAAATCCGGGCCGGTCTTGAACACGCGCACGCCAAGCCCCTGTCGCCTTGCTCGCCGCGCCAGCGCAGCGGTGACGGTCGTCTTGCCCTGCCCCGAGGCAGGGGCCGAGACCAGCAGCGTCCGACAACTGCTCACCAGTCGACGCCTGGCTGCGCCTTGATCCCGGCGCGAAACGCGTGTTTTTCATCGCCCAGCTCGGTGACGGTATCGGCCGCTTCCCGCAGGCCCGGCGGCGCCGCACGTCCGGTGATCACCACATGCTGCATCGGCGGTCTCGCCTTCAGGTCTTCAAGCACCTCGTCCAATTGCAGCCAACCGTACTTCAGCGGATAGGTCAGCTCGTCGAGCACCACCAGATGGATGGTCTGATCGCGCAGCAACGCCTGGACCTGCGACCAACCACGCTTCGCGGTTTCGATATCGCGCTCCAGGTTCTGCGTTTCCCAGGTGAAGCCTTCGCCGAGCACCAGCCAGGGCACCCCTGCGTCGCGGAAGAAGGCCTCCTCTCCGGTATCGGAGCGCCCCTTGATGAACTGCGCAACCCCCACCTTCATTCCATGACCAAGTGCACGCGCGACCATGCCGAAGGCCGAGGAGCTCTTGCCCTTGCCGTTGCCGGTCAGCACCAGAAGCAGGCCACGCTCATCCTGCGCGGCATCGATCCGCGCATCAATGACTTCCTTCTTGCGCTGCATGCGCTTCTGGTGACGTTGCGCAGCGGCGGCGTCTTTCGAGTCTGGGTGCATCCGAATGGCCCCGGGTCAGTCGTTCGCCGGCCGCTGGCCGTCTTCCCGGACGGTCGCAGCAACGGCACGCTGCACCCCGACATGCAACAGGGCGGCTGTGCCGATGTAGGCACATGGCACCAGCAGGAACCACTGGTAGTAACGCGCAAAGCGCTCCAGGTATTGCGCCACATTGGGTTCCGGGTACCGACCGCCGAACCAGTAGAAGCCGCCGTTGGAAATCATGTAGGCCACGCTGCTTGCGATGAACGCACTGGCCGCAAGGCGCAGCAGCCCGCGCCAATCCTGACTGGCACGTTGGCGCAGCCAGTACCCGCCAAACCACATCACCGCATGCGTGGGAATCAGAAACCAGTACGCGGGCGTGACGCAGTAGTTGCTCACGCCCAGGTGCTGGATGGCAACCCAGTCGATCGCCACCGACAGCGCGATCAACGCCGGAAAAGCCCAGCGGGCCATGCCGACGAGATAGAAGCCGGCAATGAAAAACACCGACCAGGACGCGTCTGGCAACTCGAGAAAGTGGTCCAGGGGCTGGAATCGCGTGATCGTCATCAACAGGGCCAGGCCCGTCAGGATGAGCAGTGAAACCTGTCGCGAGGGTGGCAACGACGTGTACATGTTGAATCTCCGTTTTTGAGCGTATTTACAGTGCTGGGGTGTAGCGAACCGTCGCCATGAACGAGCCGCCGTAATTCGGGTAGGTCGCGGCGGTTTCATAGGTTTTGCCGAGGACGTTGGTCCCGACGAGCTGAAGCTGCCAATCCGGCATCACCTGCACGGCGGCACGCAGATTGAGCAGGCCGTAGCCGGGCAGATCGCGACTGTTGGACAGGTCGTCATAGCCACGGGCGGCGGCGGTCAGGGTCAAGCCCATGCTCAGCGCTTTCCAGTCGTAGTCCAGGTCGATGCGCCCGCTGCGCTCACGGCGTCGCGGCAGGGTGTTGCCATCGCTGGCGCCGCCGCTGTCATCCTCGGGCCTCAACCAGGTGAGATACGTGGCGACGCGCACGCCTTTCCAGCGAGTGCCAAATTGCGCTTCAACCCCCTGTATTTTTGCCGTTGCCACATTCACCGGCGCCGAGATGCTCGCATCGAACGCGATCAGGTCTTCGATCTGCGTCTGGAAAGCGTTCAGCTGCCACCACACCGGACTGTGCAGGCTGGCCAGTGAGAGCTCATAGCTCTCGGACGCCTCGGGCTCCAGGCGGTCATTGCCGAAGCCGGGGAAGTACAGTTCGTTGAAAGTCGGGGCCTTGAATGCAGTGCCGTAGCTGAGGCCGGCCCGCACCACGTCCGCAACACGAATCCCGTAGGCCACGCCGCCCGTTTCGTGACGACCGAACTGCTCGTTATCGTCGCTGCGAATGCTGGCCTGGAATTCGTGGATATTCACCATGCCGCGGTACTGCAGGAACGCGCCGGTGTTGTCACGCTCGCTGATCGCATACGCAGTGCTGCTTTCAACCTCGTCCATCTGGTGATCCCCGCCCAGCGCCACACGGTGATCCGGCGCAATCAAAACCTCGTTGATCAGCGAAAGCTGACCGCGCCGGGTGTCGAAGTTGCCGGTGAAAGTGCCGTTGAGGAAATTGTCCGATTCGTCCCGACTCTGGCCGGCGGACAGATTGATTTTCCATCGCGACAGTGGCCGCAAGCGGCCATGCAATCCCAGCACCTGGGTGCGGGTGTCGCTTTGGTTCTGGAAACTGCCGTCGAACTCGTTCTCCCCGTTGGCCAGCCAGTAGCTGCCCCAGACTTCGGCCGCCTCGCCGAAGCGGTAACCCAGACGTGCGCTGCCGGCGCGGCGCTCGTAGCCATCCTTGTCTGGCTCGTTGACCGAAGGACGCGCGTTGATGCCGTCGGTGTGGCGACCGCTGACGCCAAGGGCGTACCAGAGATCACCCAAACCCCCACGCAGTCCGGCCTCCAGATGGCTGTCGCCACGCGTGCCGCGCCCGGCCGAGAACGATGGCACCGCCCCATCGCCTTCGCCACGACGGGTGAAAATCTGGATCACGCCGCCGATGGCTTCCGACCCGTAGAGACTGGAACGGGGACCGCGCACGATCTCGATGCGCTCGACCTGGTCGACCGGAATCTGCTCGAACGGCGCACTTCCCGTGGTGGCCGAACCGACCTTGATGCCATCGATCAACACCAGCACGTGGTCGGACTCGGTGCCGCGCACGAACAGCGAAGCGGACTTTCCGGGGCCACCATTGGTAGCGAGATTCAGGCCCGGCAGGCCGACGAACAGATCCTGGAGGTCACGGGTTTGCAGTCGCTCGATCTGCTCACGGGTCACCACGGTGATCGGTGCCAGGGCATCCCCGATGGTTTCTTCGGCGCGCGACGCGGTGACAACGATGCGTGCGGACTCGGCATGGACCGAGGCGTTTGTCGCCGCGGCGATCCGTTGTTCTTCGGATGCGTAAACAGGTGCCGCAGCCATCACGGCCACAACAAGGGTGGATCGGTATTTCACGGAACAGGCTCCTGACGTCGCCCCACGCGACGCATTGCTTGGGTTGGAGACAGTCCGCAGTGAGTGATCTCAAGGATCGTCAGGCATTGCTCGGGAACCGGCTGTTCCCTGCATTACGATCTTGCCCTCGCCCACCGCGAGCCATCGGCTTGCTCCAGGCCGGTCTCCGGACTCGCGAGCTGGAACCGATGGGTCCCTGATCAGGCCGCCTTCCCGTGTTGTTCAAACACAGTGGCCGTCGGTCTGATCCACTCGCCTACCGTTGCGGGGGCAGTGCCGGAATTGCATCTCGCTGCATCGCGATCAGCGCACCGGCTTCCCGTTTCACCCTCGGATGCGTAAGCATCTTCGGACACCTGAGGCGGGCGCAGTATAGGCCGCCAGCCGCGCAGCCCGCAACGACACCTATGCGCAATCGAGCCGAAACAGACCGGCTGGCTCGCATTCCAGGTTCAGCCACTGAGATCGGGGCAGCCCCGCCAGGTGCCCGCGAATCACGCGCAGCGAACCGGCATGGGCGATGATCAGCGTCGGTCCCTGGCGGTGCCGCTGACGCAGGTCGTGCAGAAATTGCAGCACCCGCGAATGCATCGCCTCGGCGCTCTCTCCGCCAGGCGGCACGAACCCCCAGGGGTCTTCGGCCCAGGCATCGATCAAGTCCCGGTCGATGTCGTCGAAGCGACGCATTTCCCATTGGCCGAAGTCCATCTCACGCAATCGGGCGTCGATGTTCGGCCTGCTCGATCCGCGGGCCAATTGCGCTGCCAGCTGCTGGCAACGCCGGGCCGGACTGGTCCAGATCACTGCCTGTTCGGGAATTTGCGCACGCAGCCGGGCCAGGTCTGTTGCACTCAGACTTTGCGCGGCAACGTCGCTGCTGCCGTAGCAAATGCCCGCAGCCAACGCCACCGGCGGATGACGCAGCAACAGCAACTGCATCAGTGCATCACCGCAGTGACCGCCAGGTAGATCACGATCTCGGTGACTTGCTGGGTCGCGCCCAGGCAATCGCCGGTGTATCCGCCGATCCTGCTGCGAAAGTAAGCCATGCAGCCCCATGTGGCGGCGGCGACCCCGCCGACAACGGCCAGCAGCGCGGCCAAGGAGATGCCGCCAATCAGGCACACCAGGGTCAGCGCCAGGCCGCCGGTGGCCGCACCAATGCGCCACTCGGTGATGCCGACACTGTCGGCGAACGGCCTGGCACGCGCGCCGCTTGCCAGAGATTGATAATCCAGGCGCAGCATCACACTCAGCGCAGCGCAGCGCGACACGGTGTGTGCGACCAGCAGCACAGCCAACGCCAACGCCAGGCCCTGGTTCGCCAGTGCGGACAGCAAGGCAAATTTCAGGGTCAGGCTCAGCAGCAAGGCGATGGCGCCGAAACTTCCGATCCGCGAGTCCTTCATGATGCGCAGAACGCGCTCGCGCTCGAACCCACCGCCGAACCCATCCGCAGCGTCGGCCAGTCCGTCCTCGTGCAAGGCGCCGGTCAGCAGCAGCGAAAAGCTCATCGACAGCAAGACCGCCGCACCGGTCGGCCAAATCTGAGCCGCAAGCCACAATGCCAAAGCGCTGAGCAGCCCGACCAACAGCCCCACCGCCGGGAGATAGCGTGCGGACCTGCCGAGCGCCTCTGGCGACTCATCGGCCAGCGCCGAAACCGGGATGCGGGTGAAGTACCCGACAGCCAGCTCCATCCGGCGCCGCTCGCCCTGCGCATCAATCTTCATGTTGCCCTGGATGTCCTGCGGTGAAAATCGGTGCGCAGGATAAGGGTGATGCGATCTGCGGATCAGCAAAAACCGTGCTCACCGCCGGCCGCTGCGCACCAGAAGCGCGGCATACAAGCGGCGGAAAATCCAGGCGTTCACGGCCGCCTGGCCGGCGCGACGTCGTTGAGCGACCAGTCGTATTCGTCGTCCGAAATCTTTCTGATGTCCGCCAATTGCGCCTTTAACGGTGGATGGGCGTAGCGGATCAGGTGGTCGATGACGCCGGCGTCATTGCCGCCGAAATCCGACTGGAACCATTCGTAGATGCTGGAGACGATCAGCTTGCCGTTCTCCAGCCGCGCACCACGCGGGTGATTGACGTAATCGCGCGCGCCGGCCTCCAATAGTTCTTCGGTGTTTTCCGCCGTGAAGGCGCGCGGCGCCAGATTCGGGCAACCCAGTGATGCGCAATTCACCGCGTAGTGAATGCGCGGGTCTTTCCAGATGGGGCGCAGAATACGGTGTTCAATATCGTCCAGCGAAACGGTCTGGCCGTCGGCCTTCAAGCGCCGCGCGCCCCAGGGACCTTTGGCGAACAGACCCGGGGTGATGTCGATGTCACGGATCGAGCGCACCGGATAGCGGTCCAGAATCAGTTTGACGGTGGCGGCGTTGTAAAAATTGATCCAGAACGCGCGTTGTTCAGCGCGCGAATAGCCGCGGATGGGCGTGCGCTGCAGGTTGCTCAGATAAACCGAAAGCTTGAGCCGGTTTTCCGTGTCCACCTCGGCATAGGCCAGACGCGCGATGCCGTCGTCGGGTTGGCGCAGATAACGCCGCAGAAAAAAGTCCCAGATGCGGTGATCGACCTGCGCCGGATTGTCGGGGTCGTGCGGCTCAAAGTAGGGCCACCGCTCCGCCTTGGGCGCGGCATGCGCGCCCAGCGAGCAGACCGCGCCGAGCAACAACAGCGCAATGGCCTTAGCGACTGCTCGGCGCAAGCTGTTGATCCAGCCATTGCAGCACATCCTGCGTGACCTCATCGCGACAGATTTCATTGAGCAGTTCATGACGGGCATCCGGATAGATTTTGACCTCGACCGTGCTCAGACCGGTCTTGCGGTAGGCGGCCTCCAGAATCCGCGGCCCCTTTTCGCCGCCGGTGACGGGATCGGCGCTGCCGTTGATCATCAGAATCGGCAACTCCCTGGGAATGCGCGCCAGTCGCCGGGCGTCACGCAAGTAGCCACAGACCACCATCATCTCGATCCACAGCCCGCAGGAGGCGCGGAAACCACAGTGTGGATCGGCCACATAACGGTCCACTTCGGCAGGGTCGCGCGACAGCCAGTCATGCGGCGTGCGCGGCTTGCCGAATTGGCGGTTGAAACGGCGATAGGTCAGCTTGTCCGCCACCGCGCTGGGGTAGCCAACGCCGCCAAACAGCGCTTCGGTGCGCAACAGCGGCAGCAGAATTTTTCGGATGCGTCCCAGCTCGCCGCTGGTAGCGGACAGAATCACCGCACTGAGGCTGTTGCCGTGGGTAACGATGTACTCCTGCGTCAGATAGGAACCCAGGCTGTGACCGAACAGCGTCAATGGCAGGCCCGGATGGCGCTCCAGCACCTCCAGCTCCACCGCGCGAATGGACTGCATCGCCAGTCGCCAACCGTGGTTGTCGGCGAAATGGCCAAGCTCGTCCGGCGCGCGCGCGGTTCTGCCGTGTCCGGGCAGATCCTGCGCATAGACGGCGAATCCGGCCTGGTTCAGGGCCCTTGCGAAACGTGCATAACGGCCGCCGTGTTCCGCCATGCCATGCACGATCTGCACCACGCCGCGCACCGCACCGGTCGGCAACCACGCACGCACGAACGCGGTCGCGTCACGCCTGATGCGGAGTTGGAATTGATCCTCGCTCACCTGAAGTATTGGGGCCTGTTTCGTCCCTTGATGACATTTCTTTTAGCATGCCGACTCTGCCGCGTCAGCTATTCGCCGCCGGCATTGTGCGAATGTGCAACGCAACATCAGCGCCTTGGCGACGGCACCAACAGCCCCGGAGGATGCAATGAGTCACCTGCTTGCCATTGATCAAGGCACCACCAGCACCCGCGCCATCGTGTTTGACGAACGCGCCCGCAAGCTGGGAAGTCATCAGGTGGAACTGCCGCAGTCCTATCCACAGCCCGGATGGGTGGAACACGACGCCGAGCTGATCGCCCAGCACACGCTGGACTGCGTGCGCGGCGCGCTCAAGGATGCGCGACTGCAAGCCGCCGAAGTGGCCGCCATCGGCATCACCAATCAGCGCGAAACCACCGTCATCTGGGATCGCGCCAGCGGCAAGCCGATCCATCCGGCCATCGTCTGGCAGGATCGGCGTACTTCGGAGTTCTGTCGCGCCCACGCTGATCGCAGCGACTGGCTGGCCGAGCGCACCGGCCTGTTGCTGGACCCCTATTTCTCCGCCACCAAGATCGCCTGGATTCTGGACCATGTGGACGGCGCCCGGCAGCGCGCCGAACGCGGCGAACTGGCCTTCGGCACCATCGACAGCTGGCTGCTGTGGGTGTTGTCCGGCGGCAAGGTGCATCAGACCGACGTCACCAACGCCAGCCGCACCGCGCTGTGCAATCTACGCACGCTGGACTGGGACGATGCGCTGCTCGAATTCTTCCGCGTGCCGCGCGCCATGCTGCCGCAGATCCGCGACTCGGCGGCGGATTTCTGTGAAACCGATCCCGAACTGTTCGGCGCCGCCATTGCGGTGCGCGGCATTCTGGGCGATCAGCAGGCGGCCACCGTCGGTCAGGCCTGTTTCGAGCCGGGCATGATCAAATCCACCTACGGCACCGGCTGCTTCATGGTACTCAACACCGGCGCGGAAATCGTCCACAGCCAGAACCGGCTGCTCAGCACCGTCGCCTATCGCTTCGGCGGAAAGGCGGCTTACGCGCTGGAAGGCAGCATCTTCGTCGCCGGCGCGGCGGTGCAGTGGCTGCGTGACGCGGTGCACCTGATCGGCTCGGCGCCGGAAACCGAAGGGCTGGCCAAGTCCATCGACGACACCCAGGGGGTTTATCTGGTGCCGGCCTTCACCGGCCTCGGCGCGCCCTACTGGGATCCCGAAGCGCGCGGCGCGATTCTGGGCCTGACGCGCGATTCGGGCATCGCCCACATCGTGCGCGCGGCGCTGGAATCGGTCTGTTATCAAACCCGCGATCTATTGGGCGCCATGCGTGACGACGCTCTTGCGCCTACGGAGCTGCGCGTTGACGGCGGCATGGTGGTCAACGACTGGCTCACCCAACGCATGGCCGATGTGCTGCAGATTCCCGTGATCCGTCCGCGCATCGTCGAAACCACCGCGCTGGGCGCGGCCTATGCCGCCGGGCTGCAGTCCGGGATCTACGATTCGCTGGATCGCATCGCCGCGCTATGGGAGGCCGACGCCGATTTCACCCCCGCCCTGGACGCAAGCCAAGCCAACCGGCTTTATGACGGCTGGATCGACGCGGTGCAGAGGGTGCGGAGTCAGAGCTAGGCCGCGGTTCTCGTATTGCTTGAGGTGCAATCTTTCGATGGATCACCTCACCCAGTTTTCGAGGCGAATTCCCGGAACTCGGGAGAATTCCCCAACGTTGTTCGTTACCACGGTTAGCCCCAGAGACCGCGCATGACCTGCAATCATTTGGTCGTAGGGACCGATGGGTGTGCCCCGCTTGGCAAGTTCAGCACGAATCTGGCCTGCGTGTGTCGCAGCGGCTGAATCGAAATTCATGACCTCCAGTCGCGCTAAAAACCCCTCGACTTCTTTTAGGTTTCTTGCAACCGCTGCAGATTTCTCGGCACCGCAAACAAGCTCCATCTGGGTGACGCAGGAGACGCACATCTGGCCATCGTGTTCCATGAAGATCCTGCGGATTGACTCGGGTCTGCTTTTGATGGTGTAGATACAAATATTCGTATCTAGCAGATATTTCAGCACTCAAGCCCTTCCCGCACCTGGTCGCGTGGTTGGTCGCGACTTTGCATGAAATCCTTTGTCACCCCTTCCGAGGAGAACCAACTATCCCAGGACTCACCCGCCGGGGTGATCAATCGAGCGCGACCGATCGGCACAATATCAACTTGTTTTACCGACTCGGGGAGCGCAACTGCTTTGGGAAGCCGCACGGCCTGACTCGTGTTGCTTTTGAACACACCGCCTCTTTCCATGGAACACCTCAGTGGATATACGCATCACATATCCATGATAGGGGTAGTCCAGGATATGTCAAGGAGATATACCGTGTGAGTGGCGCCAAATGGGCAGACCCTAGCCGCATTGTTGCCAAACCCCTTCGATTTCCAGCAGCAGTTCGCGGCGCGAGATTTCGCCTTGCAGGACGTTGATGGGGACGTCGTCGCCCAGCGCTTGACGCACGACGGGCAGGGCAAGGTTGGCGTCGTCAGCATGGCGCAAATAAAGCCGCAAGGCCTTAGCCTGCCAGGGCGCTGCGTCTTTTTTATTGTCGATTTGCTGTGAGGCTTGCACGATCAAGGCGTCGAGATTTCGCAGCACCTCGGTGGCTTGTGCACGCACGTCTTGCGGGTGCTGGCTCTCAAAGCCAACCACCGAGGCGGTGCCGGATACCAGCAGGTGATCGTCCAGCAACACGGCGCGCGAAAAACTGGGGCTGACCGGGCCGTAGGTCTTGGGATAACGGTAAGCGCTGGTCTGACGCGGATTTTCGATCGTTCCCGGGGCTTGCGGTGCGGCCAGGCAGCCAATCCACAATCCGGGGTTTTGGCTGCCGATGACGGTGGCCGCCGGCAAGGCGTTTTCAAAGCCGGGTTGTTCGATGGCGCGGTATCGTCCCAGGCAAAATCGGCGGTAACGTTCCGCATCACCCGTGCCTTCATTGATGCGGTCGAAATAATTCCAGATGCGTTGCGCGCGATGGCCGATGTGGCCCAGCGCTTGGCCCAAGCGCTGATAGGCGCAAAACGCGGCCGTTTCAATATCGCCCTCGCTTTCGGGCTGAAACAGGCGCAGAAACGACAGCGAGCCGGCCCGGGTGATGTGAACCCCATCGATGGGCGGCTGTTCGACACCGCCGTGGGCGGACCACAGTTCCGCCCAGGGCGCATCGATGACGCCAAGCCGCGGCGCGTCCGACGGATCATCGGACGCGCCGGCGGTCTGGAAGCCAAAGCGGTAAAGCGCCGCCGCTTCGGTACCCAGCGGCACGCTGCGAACTTGCAAGCGCGGTTTCATCGCTCGCCGCCGCGCGCCGTGATCGGCGACGCCGGAAGATCAGGCCAGCAGATCTTCGATTGCCGCGCGTTCCTCGCGCAGCTCGGCGTTGGTGGCGTCCATGCGGCCGCGCGAGAATTCGTCGACCGACAGGCCTTGTACGATTTCATAGCCGCCGTTCTTGCACACGCAGGGATAACCGTAGACCACGCCCGGCTCGATGCCGTAGCTGCCGTCGGACGGCACGCCCATGCTGACCCACTTGCCGTCGCTGCCCATCACCCAGTCGCGCATGTGATCCACCGCGGCGCTGGCGGCGCTGGCGGCGGATGACAGACCGCGCGCCTTGATGATGGCGGCGCCGCGCTGCTGCACGGTGGGGATGAAGTCGGATTCGATCCAATCCTGATCCACCAGCGATTTGGCGGCTTTGCCGTCCACCGTGCAATGGCTCAGGTCCGGGTATTGGGTGGCGCTGTGATTGCCCCAGATGATCATCTTGTCGATGTTGTTCCCGTGGCTGCCGGTCTTGCTGGCCAGTTGCGACAAGGCGCGGTTGTGATCCAGGCGCAACATGGCGTGGAACTGCTTGGGATCCAGCTTCTTGGCGGCGGTGGCGGCGATCAGCGCATTGGTGTTGGCGGGGTTGCCCACCACCAGCACGCGCACGTCACGGCTGGCGTGGTCGGACAGCGCCTTGCCCTGCGGGCCGAAGATGCCACCGTTGGCGGACAGCAAATCCTTGCGTTCCATGCCGGCGCCGCGCGGTCGCGCACCCACCAGTAAGGCGTAATCGGCGCCGTCAAAGGCCTCGTTGGCGTCGGAGGTCGCCACGGTGCCGGCCACCAGCGGAAACGCGCAGTCGTCGACCTCCATCACCGTGCCCTTGAGCTTTTCCATGGCGTCGGGAATATCCAGCAATTGCAGGATCACGGGCTGGTCCGGCCCCAGCATGGAACCGCTGGCAATGCGGAAGATCAGGGAATAGGCGATCTGTCCGGCCGCACCGGTGATGGCGACCTTGACGGGTGATTTCATGAGGCAGGCTCCCGTGGAATTTCTAGAAATGGGGGCGCGATTTTACGACGCGGCGCAACATGGCGTTGTTCGTGTCCTTCTGTGGCCGGCGGATTCCTAGAATTCCAGGTCCAGCGCGCCGCACAACCAATCGATCAAAGGCGCCATCAGCTGATAGCGCTTGGTCATCAATTTGACCAGATCGGGGCGCAACAAATCCTCGTCACTGAGCGGCGAGGAAGTGACAAAGTCCTTGCGCTTGAGGTCCTCAATCAGCTCATGATCCTGCGGATAGCCGCGCGGCGGACGCATTAGTGAATCTCCGCCCAGGCTGAACTGTTTGAGAAACTTGGGATCGCGGCTCACCTTCTTCCAGCTTGCCGGATTGCTGATCAGATAGTTGCGAATCGCCTTGAGTGTGGCCGATTGCGGGTGCCAGATGCCGCCGCCCAGAAAACAGGCGCCGGGTTGGATGTGCAAATAAAAACCTGGCGTGTCCAGACGTCCGGGCGCGGCGCTGCCGGCATCACCGCGCGCGGATTTCTTCGCCGCCGCATGTGAAAAATACATGCCGGTATGCGTCTTGTAGGGGCTCTTGTCCTTGGAAAAGCGCGTGTCGCGATGAATCCGAAACAGCGAGCCGCCAACCGCCTTGGGCACCGCGGTTATCTCCGGGCTGATCTGATGCAAAGGGTCGGCCAGATCCGCAATCAGCCGCAGACTCGGGCCACGTACATGTTCCTCGTAGCGCGGCTTGTTGGCGTTAAACCAGTTGCGATCATTATTTTTCGCAAGCTGCTGCAGAAACTTGAAAGTCTCGGTCGAAAAGTAAGGCTGCTTGGCGGCCGGCACCTGCCTCTCCTCCAACAAAACGGTTTGCAGCGCTCAATATAACGTCCTTGCCCGAGCCTGCGTCTGCCAGCGGCTGGCCACATGCGCGCGGCAAAGCACGGCACCGACAGCATTTGGCGGCAAGCAGGGTCAATTACCTGCACACAAAATAGGTAGCATAGGCGGCTCTTTTCGCGCGGTTCGACTCATGGTTTCCATTCCCGTCCAGGATTTTCGTCCGCACTCGACGCCGGTTCGACCACCACCCGGAGGGCGGGTGGAAATCAACAAGCTGAACAAGCGTTTACGGCGCGAGGTCGGCCGCGCGATTGAAGACTTTTCCATGATCGGTGAGGGTGACCGGGTGATGGTGTGCCTGTCCGGCGGCAAGGACAGCTACACCATGCTGGACATTTTGCTGCAGTTGCAGCTCAAGGCGCCGGTGCGTTTCGAGCTGCACGCGGTGAATCTGGATCAGAAGCAGCCCGACTTTCCGGCGCATGTGCTGCCGGATTACCTCAAGCGCCTTGGCGTGCCCTACACCATCCTGGAGCAAGACACCTATTCGGTGGTCAAGCGCAACATTCCGGAAGGCAAAACCATGTGCTCGCTGTGCTCGCGCCTGCGGCGCGGCGCCTTGTACAGCTTTGCACGCGAACAGGGGTTCACCCGCATCGCGCTGGGACATCACCGCGATGACATCCTGGCCACGTTCTTTCTCAACCTGTTTTTCGGCGGCAAGCTGTCGGCCATGCCGCCCAAGTTGCAGTCCGATGATGGCGACAACGTGGTGATCCGGCCATTGGCCTATTGCCGCGAGTCGGACATCCAGGCTTACGCTGCGCACAAGGCCTTCCCCATCATTCCCTGCAACCTGTGTGGTTCGCAGGAGCATCTGCAGCGCAAGCAGGTGCGGCGCATGATGGATCAGTGGGAACGCGAGTACCCGGGCCGCTCGGAAACCATTTTCCGCGCGCTGGGCAACGTTGCGCCGTCGCAGTTGGCCGACCCCCGGCTTTTCGACTTTTCCAATCTTGGCGGCGGCGGCGCAACCGGCTGGACCTTTGAGCAAAGGCCGGCCAGCGATGCAGGCAGGCATTCCCGGCGCGCCGAGCCTGCCGAAGAATGATCGCCCGTTTCGGGAGCCTTGACGATCCGAATCATCCGCGCCCTTTTCCGCCAGGTGGTGCCCCGATGCGTGCGCTCCCTTTCCGTGAGGTGTGACTGATGCGCCTGGTGCGGGCCTTGGGCCTGGCCTTGCTGCTGGCAACCACGCCTGGCGCGTCCGCCGAGCAGGCGCCATTTCTGTGGAAGGTGGCGGGCGAAAAGGCGAACCACTACTTGATGGGTTCCATCCACCTGCTGCCCAAGGACGTCTACCCGCTGCCGGCACCGTTGATGGATGCCTATGAGCGAGCCGAAGTGCTGGTGCTGGAAACCGACTTGAAAGGCGTCGGTGCGCGGCGGGCGCAACGCGCCATGCAGCGCGCCGGAAAAGCCGAAGGCGGCTTGCAATCGCAGATTGCACCCAACCTGTATGCCGACTTGCAACAACAGCTTCAGGACATGAACCTGAAGCCGAAGCTGTGCGACAAACTCACCGCCTGGTTCTGCGCGTTGAAAGTCAGCATTGTCGCTTTTCAGCAGGCGGGCATGAAGCCCAGTCGCGGCCTGGATCTGTATTTCTTCAAGCGCGCCGATGGCGATGACAAACCGGTGTTCTGGCTGGAGTCGGCGGAGTTTCAGTTGAATCTGTTTGCCGGCATGCCGCAAGACCTGGGCGAGAAGTTCCTGCGTTCGACGGTGGATGAGCTATCTCACCCGGAAAAGAAACCGGCGGATTTGATTCGCTATTGGCGCGAACATGATTTGCAGGGGATGCGCAGCATGGTGATGGACATGCGCGCCAACTATCCCAAACTCCATGCGCGCCTGCTGGCGGATCGAAACCGCGCGTGGATTGCACCGCTGAAACAGATTTTTGCGTCGGAGCGCTCGCATCTGGTGCTGGTTGGCGCGGCGCACATGCTGGGCCCCGAGGGGCTGATCGCCCTGCTCTCGGACGCCGGATACCGACCGCTGGACCTTTCCGACGCCAACCGGGCCAGGCCGGAGCGATAATCGCTGCGTGTATTTTTTTCCTGGCGAAACCCGGCTTGGATTGCGGTCACTGCGGCCGTTGCTGGGCGTGGCTGCCCTGCTGTTGAGCCTGAACGCCAGCGCGGGACTGAAAGTCGAAGTCAACGGACTCAAAGGCAGGACGCTGAGCAACGTCAAGGCGCGGCTGGCCATCGAACAGTTATCAAAGGAAAAATCGGAATCGCCGCCGTCGGCGCGCCAGGTCCGCCGGCTGCATCGCAAGGCCGAGGCGCAGATTCGCGAGGCGATGCAGGTCTACGGTTATTACGCGCCGAATATTGAGACCCGTCTGGAGCAGCAGGACGAAAACTGGCTGGCGCGTTATGACATCGTCGCCGGCAAGCCCACCAGGATTCAGACGCTGGACGCAGGTTTTGAAGGTGAAGGGGCAGCGCATCCGGCGCTGTTGAAGGCGCTGCAGGAACTGCCGCTGAAGCCGGGCAAGTCCTTGCGTCATGACCGCTACGCCAGCGCCAAACAGCAGATGAGTCGCGCCGCCCGTGAGGCCGGCTTTCTGGACGCGCGTTGGATCGCGCATGAGATGCGGGTTTATCCGCAACGTCATGCGGCGGAGCTGGAACTGCGCATCGACACCGGCCCGCGCTATTTTTTCGGTGAGATTGCGGTGCAGCAGGAACAGCTCAGGCCGCGTTTGATCAAGCGCTATCTGCCGATTGAAGCCGGTCAGCCGTTCAGCCGCCGCGCGTTGCTGGACACGCAGTTTCTGATTGCGGACCTGGGCTATTTCAATACCGTGGAGGTCGAGCCGCAGTTCCAGACCAGGGACGGCGAACAACAGGTACCCATTGTGGTGCGCACCACGCCCCTTGCGCGCACGCGCTACGACTTCGGCGCCGGTTACGGCACCGATACCGGCGCGCGGTTGTCGGTCGGCGCGGACCGGCGCTGGGTGAACCGTCGCGGGCACCGGCTCAATACCGACATGCGCTTATCGGAAATCAAGAACACGCTGGCGGCGGAATATCTCATCCCGGTGGGCCAGACCATTGGCGAAAACCTGAGCCTGACCGCGGTGTCCGAGACCGAGCGTCTGGAAAACGGCGACACCCTCAAGTACGTGCTGGGCGCATCGTTCAACCGCAGCCCCGGCGACTGGCAGCGGCGCTGGTATCTCGAATATACCCACGAGGAATCCGACTTTGGCGAAACCAAGGCGATTGCCGACCTGCTGACGCCGGGGTTGTCCATCAATCGCAGCCGCAACGATGATCCCATTCATACCCGGCGCGGCTGGTACGTGTTTGTGGACGTGCACGGCGCGCAGGAAGGTGTGCTGGCCAACAGCAGCTTTTTGCAGACGCGCGCTTTGCTGCGCGGCGTCTATCCGCTGTTTGGCGAGCGCGGCCGGGTCATCGCACGCGCCGAAATGGGTGCCAGTTTTGTGCAGGCGTTTCGCGAGCTGCCGGCTTCGCAACGTTTCTTCGCCGGTGGCGATCAAAGCGTGCGCGGCTATGCCTACCAGTCGTTGGCGCCCCGGGATGAGGACGGTAACGTCATCGGTGGCCGTTACCTGTCCGCATTCAGCCTGGAAACCGAATATCGCGTGTTCGGAAACTGGGGCGCGGCGCTGTTTGTGGACAGCGGTGGTGCGGCGGATGATCCGGGGCCGGAACTGAGCACGGGTGTCGGCATCGGGCTGCGCTATCGCGCGCCGGTGGGCAATATCCAGCTTGATCTGGCGCATCCGCTGGATGACCCGGACAGCGACATTCGCATTCACATCGGCGTGCGGGTGGGCGTATGAAACGCATGCTGCGAAACCTCGCGCTCGGGCTGGCCGCGCTGTTCATGTTGGTATTCGGCGTTGCCGGCTGGCTGTTGGGCAGCGGCGCGGGTGCGCGGTGGGTGTTGGACTGGATGGATCGCTCACCGAATCTTTCCATCGCGGCGGCGGCGGTTGATGGTTCCATCCTTGGGCCGCTGCGTCTGACTTCGGTCACGATTCAAACGCCGGGCGCAGACCTGGAGCTGGAGCATCTGCAACTGCGCTGGCGCCCGAACGCGCTGTTCTCAGGGAATGTGGAGATCGAGTCACTGCGCCTCGGCAAGCTGCGGGTCAGCTTGAAGCCGCCGCCCGACAAACCGTCAGAGTCCTTGCAGCGCTATCCGGTGCTGCCGCTGAATCTGTTGCTGTCAGAGTTGACGGTAACGCAGGTGGTCGTTCAGCCCGCCGCAGGCGAGGCGCAACAGATTGATGGCATTCAGCTTCAGCAAGGGCGATGGTGGGGCGAGCAGGTCCAGATTGAGTCGCTGAAGTTGTCACATGCACACGCGGGCACGCTATCGGCGCGACTCAACGCCAAGCTGACGCCGCAGACGCTGAGCGTGGAGCGCCTGGTCATTGCGCAATCCGAGTTCGCCAGCCAGTTAACGCTGAAGGGCCAATATCCGATTGCCGAGGCCATGGACCTGGAAGTGGGCTGGACCGCCTTGCGCTGGCCATTGAATGAATCGCCGCAGCTGCAAAGCGCATCCGGGCAACTCCAGTTGCGCGGTCGCCCGCAGGATTTATCGTTTGAGTTGCAAGCGAAGCTGGCGACGGATGCAAGAATCCAGGCCAGCGGGCGTTACGCAGGCAAAACGCTGGACGCCGATCTGTCCTGGAATCAGTTGCAATGGCCGCTGCAAGGCGAGCCGCGCATCCAGAGTCCCGCCGGGCAACTGCGGTTTGCGGGTCAGCCAGAGGCATATCGCTATCGGCTCCAAACCGAGCTGATGGCCGAGCAGGGCCAGGGCCGCTTGCAGGCCAGCGGTGAGGGCGATTTGCAAAGCACCACCATCCAGGCACTGGAGCTTCAGGTTGCCGACGCCGCCATCAGCGGCGAGGCCAATCTGAGTTGGCAGCCGGCCTTGCGGGCGGATGGCCGTTTTGACGTGAGCCAGTTCGACCCATCCATCATCTCGGCGCAATGGCCGGGCCGGATCAACGGCGAGATTTCCGCGCAATCCGTGCTTGCGGACGGGGTCGCGCAGACCCGGTTCGACCTGCGGATCACTGACTCCACGCTGCGCAAATATCCGCTGCGTGCGGACGTTGCTGGCACCTTGCGCGGGCGGCAGCTGTTGCTGGATGAGGCGCAAGTGGTCAGTGGCGATACACGGGTACAGGCACAAGGGCGGCTGACGCCGCCGTTTGATGTCGCCTTCAAGCTCGACAGCAGCAATCTGAATTCACTGCATCCACAGATGCGTGGCCGCCTGAAGATGCAGGCCGCCTTCACCGGCGATGCCGGACAATTCAATCTGGACGCCAACGCGCAGGCGCGGCGCTTGCAGTTCGCGCAATGGTTTGTGGACGAGCTGTCGCTGAGCGCGGATGTGGACAGCGCCAAAGCATCCAGTTTGAAACTACAGGCGAACAAGCTTCGCGGCCCGCTTTCCATACAAACGCTCGAGGTCGAAGGACGCGGGGTTGAAGATGATCACCGTTGGGATGTGGCGGCGCAAAGCGAGGACGCCGAACTCAGCCTGGCGCTCCAGGGCGGGATTGATCGCACGAAGAAGCGCTGGAACGGCAGGCTGCAAAGCGCACAGCTACGTCCCGTGGAACTGGATGCCTGGACCTTGGAGTCGCCCGCCGAGCTGCACGCGGGCGTCGGCGCTATTGACCTGAGACCGGCCTGTTGGCAATCCAATCTGGGGCGTGCCTGCGCGCGTTTTGAGAGCGGCAAGCAGAAGGCCAAAGCCGCGTTCCGGCTGGAGGAATTGCAACTGGCCTCCTTGAGTCCCTTGCTGCCCGAACCTTGGCGAATAGAGGGACAGCTGGCGGGTCGTGGCGTGGTCGATCTTGAACAGGGGGCAATCCGCCAGGCGCGCGCCGACTTGCACAGCCAGCAATTGCGCTTGCTGCTGGATCAGGAAGCGGTGCTGGTGTCCGAGGCCGGGAACATCGTGGTGGAGGATCAACAGGGCGTCACCACCGCCGCGCTGGATTTTCCCTTGGGGAGCGGACTGCTGCGCGCCAACGCCCGCCTGGGAAAACATCCGCAAGCTGCGCTGCGGCCCTTGAGCGCCGATGCGACGATCGACTTGCAGGACTTGCGTTTTCTGCAGTTGCTGAGCGCGGAATTGTCGGCGGTGTCCGGGTCGATTCGTGGTGATCTGAACTGGAGCGGCACGCTGCAACAGCCGCGCGCGCAAGGTGCCCTGAAATTGCAGGACGCCGCCTTCGCACTGCAAACGCCGGACATCGAAATCAAGCAGTTCAACGCCGCCTTGATCAGCCAAACGCCGGGGCCGATGCAACTTGAGGCGCGTGCACGTTCCGGCGAAGGGACGATTGAACTGGCCGGGGACATTGACCTGGAGAGCGCACGTCCGAGCGCGGATTTGCGCATCCGCGGTGAGTCATTTCAGGCCGCCGGGCTGCCGGAACTCAAGGCCTGGGTGAGCCCGGATCTGCGACTGAAGCTGGCGGATCGGCATTTGGATATTGAGGGCGAGTTGCTGGTGCCCAAGGCACGGATTCGCCCCATTTCCATTGAAGGCGGAATCGCGCCGAGTTCGGATCAAATCATTGTCCAGGGCGCGCAGACGCAAGTGGCCACGGCCTCGCAAACCTGGGCAGCGGATGTCACCCTGAAGCTCGGCGAAGACGTGCGCTTCGACGGCTACGGCCTGAAAACAGACCTCACCGGATCGGTGCGTGCGATCGAAAAACCCGGCCGACCGCAGCGTGGTCGCGGTGAACTGCAACTGGTGGACGGGCGCTACAAAGCTTACGGCCAAAACCTCAAAATCGAGACCGGCCGCCTGCTGTTCAACGGCGGCCCCTTGAGTGAGCCGGCGGTGGAATTGCGCGCGCTGCGCAAGCCAACCGAGGATGTGGAGGTCGGTGTCTATGTGCGGGGCACGCTGGATGAGCCGGAGTTCAGCCTGTTTTCAACGCCGGCCATGCCGCGCGAACGCCAGCTGTCCTGGCTGGTGCTGGGACGGCCACTGGACAGCGCCGTCGCCGGTGACGAACGCGCCATGCTGAGCAACGCCGCGCTGTCCCTGGGGCTGAGCGGCACCGACCGCATCGCGCAAAACATCAGCAGCGGCCTGGGTTTGGATCAGCTGTCCATTGGCGCCGCGCCGGGTGAAGATGCGGAGCAGGCCAGGCTCACCGTGGGCAAGTATCTGTCGCCCAAAATCTACGTCTCCTATGGCGTGGGCCTGTTTCAGCCCGGTCAGGTGTTCAAGCTGCTGTATGACCTGGGTCGTGGTTTCAAGCTGGCGACCGAATCCGGCGTGCATTCGGGCGGGGATTTGCTCTATTCGCTGGAGCGTTAGACGTAAAACTTCACTGATGATGTGAGAAACTTCGCGGCATGAGCGACACACGCAACTTGCCTGCCAGTACCGCACAGCGCCGGCCCGGCGCACTGGAGGATTGCGCTTGAGACGTCGATTCCGACTCTGGCGTTGGATGTTTTGGGGGCTGTTCGGCTTTTTGCTGGTGGTTCTGCTGGCCAACCGCTGGGTGATCAACAGCACCGATGCCTACCTGTACAAGGACTGGGCGCTGCTGCCGGTGAATGATGTTGGCATCGTGCCCGGCACCAGTCCCTACACGCGTGAAGGCAAGTCCAATCCGCAGTTCTACGGGCGCATCGAGGCGGCGGTGCGTTTGTACCAGGAGGGCAAGGTCAAACACCTGATCGTCAGCGGCGCCAATCCGGACTCGACCTACAACGAGCCACGCAAGATGTGGCGCGAACTGACCGACGCCGGCGTCCCCGCCGAAGACATCACCATGGACTTCGCCGGCTTCCGAACTCTGGACAGCATGGCGCGCGCCGCACAGGTATTCGAACTGCAACGCGTGACGGTGATCACGCAGCGCTATCACGCCTACCGCGCCATCTTCCTGGGCAAGAAAATGGGCATGCGGGTGGTTGCCTACCTGGCCTATGCGGGGGAGAACCGCGACTACGGCAACCGCAACCCGGTGCGCGAAGTGTTTGCACGGGTCAAGGCGGTGCTGGATTTGTTCGTGTTGCGAACCAAGCCCAAGTTTCTGGGCGCGCGTGAGCCCATCCAGCTGCAGCCGGCGGAAGCCGAACCCCGCCCCCTGGAAGAGGAGGCCTGAACCTTGCGCCGTTACAGTGCGATGGATCGGCTATTGATGCGCCTGTCGCAGAACCTGGCCACGAAACCGCCGCCAGCCGATGCGCCTAGCGCCCTGCCCGGTCACAATGAAAACACCGATGCACCAGCGCTTGATCCGCAAGCGCGGCGATTGTCCGCCAACCTGATGCGGGTGAACCACGCCGGGGAGGTGGCGGCGCAGGGCCTCTATCACGGGCAGGCCATCACCGCGCACGAGGAACCGATCCGCGAGCAATTGCTCAAGGCCGCCGATGAAGAGCAGGCGCACCTGCAATGGTGTGAGCAACGTCTGCGCGAGCTGGACGACCGGCCCAGCGTGTTCCGGCCGTTCTGGTACGGCGCATCCATGGCCATGGGCGCCGTCGCCGGCCTGTTGGGCGATAAATGGAGCCTGGGCTTTGTGGCGGAAACCGAAGCCCAGGTGTCGGAACATCTGGACCAGCACATCTCCCGATTACCGGAGCAAGACCAGCGCTCACGGAATATTCTGCAGGCCATGCAGGCCGATGAAGAACGCCACGGCCGCGAGGCGAAGGATAGCGGCGGCCTACCGCTGCCCGAATTCGTGCGTAAAACCATGCGCGGCGTGGCGCAGGTCATGAAGCAGACGGCGTTTCGCATCTAACTGCCTGCTGGGTGCAGACCCGGCGCTACACAATGGGCGGTTCGTCTGAATCCTGCTCCAAGGCTTCGGCCTGAACCTGTTCAACCACCTCTGCCGCCAGGTCCGGCTCATCGGTATTGGCCAGATGAAACACGGCGTCGCCCTCGTGCACCAGTGGCAGGCTCGAGCGACCGATGATCACCCCGTCGGCGGGCGCCAGAATATTTTCTTCCTCATCGCCGTAAGGGTCGCCAACCACCGCCACGACCTGCCCGCGCCTGACCGACTCGCCCAGGTCCACTTGCGCCCGCAACATGCCGCTGGCGGGGGATCGCAGCCAGCGGCTGGAATGGGCGCGAATCGGCTCGGCGCCCGCATTGGCCGCATCCTGTGCGTCCAGCATGCCAATGTCCTGCATCACGTTGAGCACGCCCTGCACGCCGATGCGGATGGCGGTTTCATCAAAACGCAGCGCTTCGCCGGCTTCGTACAGAATCACCGGAATATTTTGCTGCGTGGTGTATTCGCGCAGCGTCCCTGCTGCCGGTTTGGAATCCAGAAAAAGCGGCGCGCCAAAGGCCTTGGCCATGCGCAGATTCTTGGGCTGCGACAGATCGGCACGAATCTGCGGCAGATTGGGCCGGTGAATGGCGCCGGTATGCAGGTCGATGCCGTAATCACAGCGTTGTACGACCTCGGTCAGAAACAGGTTTGCCAAACGCGCGGCGAAGGAGCCTTTGTCGCTGCCGGGGAAGCTGCGATTCAAGTCACGCCGATCCGGCAGGTACCGCGATTGGTGAATGACCGCCAGCGGGTTGATGATGGGCACCGCCAACAGCGTGCCGCGGATCTGGTCCATTTCCGGCGAACGCAGCAGTCGCCGGATGATTTCCACGCCGTTGAGTTCATCGCCGTGCAGGGCGGCGCTGACGAACAGCGTCGGGCCATCGGCTTGCGCGTGATGCACAATGACCGGCAGCTCCACCGGGCCGCTGGTGTACAGGCGGGCGATATGCAACTCAACCATTTGCCGTACGCCTGGTGCGATTCGCGCGCCACCAATTTCAAAGGCTGATCGCGTGGCCACTTCTTCAGCCGCGCCCTTTGGTACGGGTGCGACCGGGTCGCGCGTTCTTCTCGGTAAATTCGATGATGCGGCTGGCCACGTCCACGCCGGCAAAGGATTCAATGCCCTGCAATCCGGGCGAGGAATTGACTTCCATCACCACCGGGCCATCCTTGGCACGCAAGATGTCCACGCCGGCCACATTCAGGCCCATGACCTGCGCCGCGCGAACCGCGGTGGCGCGCTCGGTAGGCGTGATACGTACCTTGTGCGCGCTGCCGCCGCGATGCAGATTGGAGCGAAACTCGCCCTCCCTGGCCTGACGCATCATCGAGGCGACCACGCGTTCGCCGATGACGAAGCAGCGAATGTCCGCGCCTTCGGCCTCCTTGACGAAGTCCTGCACCAGAAAATGCGCTTTGAGTCCGCGAAAGGCATCGATGACCGACTCCGCCGCTTTGTCGGTTTCGGCCAGCACCACGCCTTGTCCCTGGGTGCCTTGAATCAGCTTGATGACCACCGGCGCGCGGCCCACCAGGCTGATCAGATCGGCGGTATCGTCGGGCGAATGCGCAAAGCCCGTGACCGGCATGCCCACGCCCTTGCGTGCCAGCAACTGATGCGCGCGCAACTTGTCGCGCGAGCGGGTGATGGCAACGGATTCATTCACGCAATAAACGCCCATCATCTCGAACTGCCGCACCACCGCGGTGCCGTAGAAGGTCACGCTGGCGCCGATGCGCGGGATGACCGCGTCCACCCCTTCGAGCTTTTTGCCACCGATATGAATTTCCGGCCGGCGCGGCGCGATGTTCATGTAGCAGCGCAGAATATCAATCACCTGCATTTCGTGCCCGCGCGCCTCGCCAGCCTCGACCAGGCGCTTGGTGGAGTACAGTTCAGGGTTCCTGGACAGCACCGCGATTTTCATTCCGGCAGCTCCTGTAGATAACTCTGGCTGGGGTCGACCTGAAAGCGTCCGTTGAGTGCGCGCCGCCCCAACAGCATGCGAAAGCGCATGTTATCCCGCGCGGTGAGCGTCAGTTCCACCGGCCAGCTTTGCGTGCCCAAACTCGCCAGCGTGCGGATGACGGGACGAAATTCGCGGTGTCCGCCGGAATCCGTGACCCAGCGTTGATCGATCATCTCAGCCTCGCACCAGACTTTCTGGTCGGACGCCTGAATGGGGTGAATGCCAAATCGCACGCGCCCGGCTCGCGGATATTCCAGACCGAACGCGTGCAGCGCGGAGGTCCTGGCGCCGGTATCCACCTTGGCCTTGATGCGCGCGATGCCCAGTTCAGGCAGGGCAAGCCATTCACGCCAACCCAGCGTCAACAACTCCGTGCTCATCTCGATCTGTTTGTTTCACCATCTTGCGTGCAGCAGCGGCTGGCAAGGAAAGGCCTGCGAAGGGTTATGGGGGCGGTCAAAGACTCAAGCGCCGCAAATCTGACAACAACTTCACCAGATGCACGATAAATCGCGCCGCGTAGGCACCGTCGATGACGCGATGATCGTAAGACAGCGACAGCGGCACCATCATCCGTGGCTGGAAGGCGCTGCCATCCCACACCGGTTTCATGACACCGCGCGATACGCCCAGAATTCCCACCTCGGGTGCGTTGACGATGGGCGTGAAATGACTGCCGCCGATGCCGCCGAGCGAGGAGATGGAAAAGCAACCGCCCTTCATCTCATCGGGCCTGAGCTTGCCGTCGCGTGCCTTGCCGGCCAGCGCGGCGGTTTCCTGCGCCAGCGCGGTAATGCCCTTGTCCCAGACATCGCGCACCACCGGCACCAAAAGCCCGTTGGGTGTGTCGGCGGCGAAGCCGACGTGGCAGTACTTTTTGTAGATCAGACTGGTGCCGTCACCGGAGAGTGATGCATTGAAGTCCGGATAGTCACGCAAGGCCTGAGCCACCGCCTTCATGATGAACGGCAGCAGCGTCAGCTTGGTGCCGGTTTCAGCGCTGGCGGATTTGCGAAAGGTTTCCAGATCGGTGATGTCGGCCTCATCGGTCTGGGTCACGTGCGGCACGTTGAGCCAGGACCGATGCAGATGCGCGGCGGAAATCTTGCGGATGCGACCCAGAGGCTGGACGTCGATTTCGCCGAAGCGGGAAAAATCCTGTTCCGGAATCGGTGGAATGCCGGCGACGTTGGTGTTTGCTGCGGGAATTGCGTCTGTGCGCATGCGTGACTTCACAAACGCCTGTACGTCTTCAATCACGATGCGGCCCTTGCGACCCGAGCCCTTGACCTGACCAAGATCAACGCCGAGTTCACGCGCGAATTTGCGGGTGGCGGGACCGGCATAGGGGACACCGGCCTGGCCTGAAGCCGGCTTTTCCGGCACCGCGGGCGGTGCGGCATCAGCTTTGGGTTTTGATTCGGCAGGAGCAGCGAGTGTTTCGGCGGCCACGGGCCGCCCTACGTCGGCTTCAGCGGGCATGGCCTGCCCTACGCCCTCATCCGTAGAGCGGCCCGTGGCCGCCGAGGTTTCCAGCGCACAAATCAAATCGCCCTGCGAAACCTTGTCGTCCACTTTCAGCTTCAAGCCACGCACCACGCCGGCCTCGGGCGCCGGCACCTCCATGGTGGATTTGTCGGATTCCAGCACCAGCAGGGGCGCGTCCTGCTCCACCGCATCACCCTCGGCCACCAGCATTTCAATCACCGGCACATCGCTGTAGTCGCCGATGTCGGGCACGCGCACTTCCAGGGATTGCGAAACGCTGGGGGTTTCGGCGGGCGCGGGTGGTGGCTCTGGGTTTTCCTCGGCAGCGGGATTGTCGCGTGGCGCTTCTTGGTTGGCTTTGTCGGCGGGCATGGCCCGCCCTACGCCCTCATCCGTAGGGCGGCCCGTGGCCGCCGAGGTTTCCAGCGCACAGATCAAATCGCCCTGCGAAACCTTGTCGTCCACTTTCAGCTTCAAGCCACGCACGACCCCGGCCTCGGGCGCCGGCACCTCCATGGTGGACTTGTCGGATTCCAGCACCAGCAGGGGCGCGTCCTGCTCCACCGCATCACCCTCGGCCACCAGCATTTCAATCACCGGCACATCGCGGTAGTCGCCGATGTCCGGCACGCGCACTTCGATCTTCTGGCTCATGTGCTCCCCCAATCAAACGGTCCAGGGCGCGGGCCGATCCGGCTTGATACCGTAGATCTTGATCGCCTGTTCCACCCGTTCCACCGGCAGTTTTTTCTCATCGACCAGGGCGCGCAGAGCGCGCACCGCGATCCAGCGCCGGTCCACCTCAAAAAAGTCGCGCAGCGCCGGGCGGTTATCGCTGCGTCCAAAACCGTCCGTGCCCAGCGTGGCATAGGGCATCGGCACATAGGGCCGAATCTGCTCGGCATAGGCGCGCACGTAATCGGTGCTGGCGATGGCCGGCCCGGTCATGCCCCCCAGACATTCGGCGACATAGCTTTTGCGCGCCTTTTGTTTGGGATGCAACAGATTCCAGCGCTCGGTCTCGGCGCCGTCGCGCGCCAGCTCGTTGAAGCTGGGCACACTCCAGACATCGCTGCTCACGCCCCAGTCGGCTTTTAGCAATTCGCTGGCGGCGATGACCTCGCGCAGGATGGAGCCCGAACCCAGCAACTGAACGTGCGCTTCCTTGGGCTGGTCCTCCGAACGCAGCAAATACATGCCGCGCACGATGCCGCTTTCCACCCCCGGCGGCATCGGCGGATGGGCGTGGTTTTCGTTGTAAATCGTCAGGTAGTAATAAACGTCCTGGTGTTCCTCCACCATGGCTTTCATGCCTTGGCGCAACAGCACCACCAGTTCATAGGCGAAAGCCGGATCGTAAGCACGACAGTTGGGCACCATGGCGGCCATCACGTGACTTTGGCCGTCTTCGTGTTGCAGGCCTTCACCGTTGATAGTGGTGCGGCCGGCGGTGGCGCCCATCAGAAAACCGCGTGCGCGCATATCACCCGCCGCCCAGCACAGGTCCATCACGCGCTGGAAACCGAACATGGAATAAAAGGCGTAGAACGGCAGCAGGGCGGTGCCGTGATTGGCGTAGGCGGTAGCGGCGGCGATCCAGCTGGACATGGCGCCGGATTCGGTGATGCCTTCTTCCAGAATCTGGCCCTTGATGTCTTCCTTGTAGAACGCGAGTTGATCCGCGTCCTCCGGCTTGTACTTCTGGCCCACCACGGAATAAATCCCCAGTTGGCGGAACATGCCTTCCATGCCAAAGGTGCGGCCTTCGTCCGGAATGATGGGCACCACGCGCGGCCCCACGGTCTTGTCCCGCAGCAGCATTTGCAGGAATTGCACAAAGACCATGGTGGTGGAGATTTCGCGCTCGCCGCTGCCATCCAGCAATCGCTGGAATTGTTTCAGCGGTGGTACTTCCAGCGTTTCGTTGTTCACCACGCGCGCGGGGAGCGAACCGCCCAGGGCCTTGCGGCGTTCTTTCAAGTATTGAATTTCCGGCGAATCCTCTGGCGGCTTGTAGAACGGGGTGTCCTGCAGCTGATCGTCCGGCACCGGAATCTGGAAGCGGTCACGGAAATTCCTCAGCGCTTCCAGACCCATCTTCTTCTGCTGATGGGTGATGTTCTGCCCCTCCCCGGCCTCGCCCATGCCGTAACCCTTGACCGTCTTGGCCAGAATCACGGTGGGGTGATCCTTGTGTTTGACCGCCTCGGCGTAAGCGGCATAAACCTTGTGCGGATCATGGCCGCCACGATTCAGCGCCAGGATCTCCTCATCGCTCATGGTGGAAACCAGTTTCTCCACCTCCGGATGTTTGGCGAAAAAGTTTTCGCGCGTGTAACGCCCGCCCTTGGCCTTGTAGCTCTGGTATTCGCCGTCGACGGTTTCATTCATCACCCGCAGCAGATGACCGTCGTGATCGCGCGCCAGCAGGCCGTCCCAGGCGCTGCCCCAAATCACCTTGATCACATTCCAGCCCGAACCGCGGAACATGCCTTCCAGCTCCTGGATGATCTTGCCGTTGCCTCGAACCGGCCCGTCCAGGCGCTGCAGATTGCAGTTGATGACGAAGATCAGGTTGTCCAGCTTCTCGCGCTCGGCGATGTCGATGGCGCCCAGCGACTCCGGCTCGTCCATCTCGCCGTCGCCGCAGAAGCACCAGACCTTGCGATCGCTCATGTCCTTGATGCCGCGGTTGTGCAGATACTTCATCAGCCGCGCCTGATAGATCGCCATGATCGGGCCCAGGCCCATGGAGACGGTGGCGAACTGCCAGAAGTCCGGCATCAACCAGGGGTGCGGATAGCTGGACAATCCCGGTTCCAGCGCTTCCATACGAAATCGCTCCAGCTGCGCCTGGCTCAGCCGGCCTTCCAGAAACGCGCGGGCATAAATGCCGGGTGTGACATGGCCCTGGATGAAGATCAAATCCTGGCCTTTTGGATGATCCGGACCTTTCCAGAAGTGATTGAAGCCAACGTCGTACAGCGTGGCTGAGGACGCAAAGCTGGCGATATGACCGCCGATGCCCGAATGTTCCTTGTTGGCGTTGAGAATGGTCGCCATCGCGTTCCAGCGGATGTAGGAGCGGATCTTCCACTCCAGCGCGTGATCGCCCGGCGAGCGTTCCTCCAGATGCGGCGGAATCGTATTGATATAGGCGGTGTTGGGCGAGAACGGAATGAACGCGCCCGAATGCCGCGCCTTTTCAATCAGCTGCTCCAGCAGGTGATGGGCGCGCTCGGGGCCATCGCGCTCCAGCACCGCTTGCAGCGCATCCACCCATTCGGCGGTTTCAATCGGGTCAGTGTCAGCGGGCAGCGGGGCGTTCATGGCGACTCCTGGGTTCGATCCGCCCATGTTATGCCCATGTCACGCCGTCGCACCATGCCAAATGCTGGTGCCGGCAAATCAGTGGCTACCTGGAATCATTGTTTGGTGGCCGGGACCAGAGCCACATCCGCACCGCATCCAGCGGACAAGTGAGCAACCGACGGGTCGGCACGTCCCGTTTCATGCAGGTGATCGTACCCCCCCGCCGCGCTGGAAGGCGCAATGGGTTACTTCTTGAAGAGCATCCGCCCACCACTGCCGTGCGCCATGAATTGGTGCAGCGCCTGGTCCGACTCCTTGACGCTGAACACACCATAGTGGGACTGGTTTACGCGCGTAGGGTGTTTGACTTTGTATTTCACGGCGGCGCGGCCATTGCTTGGTTTAATGTAGGGCCGCCAATAACCTGCGTAGGTGGATTCGGGATCATTCGGATACGTGACAAACAGCTGGTAGTCACCATCACGTCCGGCTTTGTGCGTAGTGAAATGCCATTTCTGTTTTCCTTGAGTCCAGTGGCCAGGCAGATACTGTTTGAATTTCTTGAGCGTATCAGCGTGCTGAGCTCTTTTCGCGTCGTCATGTCGCGTATCGGTGTTTGCTTGGGAAATGCGCTTCATATTTCTTCCGCCCCAATCAAACTCGTCTTTTCCAACGATTCGGATTTGTGCGCGGTCGAGTGTAGAGGCGCGGGGCCCTCCAGCGATCAAGAAGTAAGTACTAACGTGCTTGTTGGGCTGTTGAATACGCCACATTTGATCCTGTGGGTCGTACCCGGGGAGTTTTGATTTCAATGCGAAATATTGCGAGCGACCGGGAAGTCCGCTCGGAGAATCCAGGAACGTCCAGTGGACTGTGCGCGTTTTTCCGCCCAATCGCCTTTGAAACTCCCAAGTCCCCAGCAGGTATGTTTTGAGTTCTTCTGACTTTTGATCAGCTTGTGCTTGCGGGGCACTTCCAATGCCCACCAGAAGGAACGCCGCGAACACGGTTGCGGTCATCCTGGAAACGGGGATTCTCATAAGTGTCTCCTTCGAGATACAGCACCAAGGGCGCCTTACCTGGTAATCGAAGGCTCGCTGAGCCGACGTCGGCTTCCGGGCCTCAGGTGATTCCATCCTAGTGTGAGCTGATCGATGCGGGGTATAGCAAGAACAAACAGCCTCTGCCGAGCACCGGACTGTAGCCAAAGCCTCGTTGATGGTCTAATTTTTGGAGTTCGTCAAGCCATGTGCGCCTGGCGCTCGACAGCCAGCAGGCGGTTTCAGCCCTGGACGTCTTTCCAGTGGGCATTTTCCTGGCATCGAGACGAACAAACTCTCGCCGTCGTGGTCGGTTGTGATTCGCGATGACATGCGGCTACGCAGCGGTACTGGACAGTCATCAATGCGGGGCCGGGATTCTCCTGTGCCTCGGCGGGGAGCATACCGCCAACCGATGGAGAGCCTCAGGCATCGCGCATTGATCCGCCAAGTGGTTCAGAACCTTTCTGGTGGCTACCGGGTCTTCGATAGCGGCGACGATCCTAACGGCGCCCCCGCAAGCCGAGCACGCCTGAGCCTCCATGTCGAAGACGCGCTGGAGCCGTTATGCCCATGTCAGGCATTGGGTGGATCGGCGACTGTGCAAGTTGGCGCAACCCGGCCGGGGCGGCAAGCAATGTGCGCACGCTACAGCCAGCCGCGTTCGGCAAAACTCTCCGGCGGGCCTTCGCCGACGATGAAGTGATCCAGCACCCGGATGTTGAACAGGCGCAGGGCCTGTTGTAGCTGGTCCGTCAAATGTCGGTCCGCCGCCGACGGTTCGTTCACGCCGCTGGGATGGTTGTGCGCGAAAATCACCGACGCCGCGCCCAGCTCCAGGGCGCGCTTGACCACCTCGCGCGGGTAAACGCTGGCGGCGTCCAGTGTGCCCTGACTAAGTTCTTCCGAGGCCAATAGCTGATTCTGGGTGTTCAGAAACAGCGCGGCGAACACCTCCCGGTCACGATCCCGCAGCCAGGCCTGCAGATAGCTGCGCGTGGTGCCCGGATCGTTCAGGTTCGGGCGTTGTTGCAACTGTTCCTGCAAGTGCCGACGCGCCAGGGCCAGGGCCGCCTGCAGTTGCACGTACTTGGCCGTGCCCAGGCCCTTTGCGCTGCAAAAGCGCTGTCGATCCGCACTCAGCAATCCGCGCAGACCGCCAAAGCGCTGCAACAGTTCGCGTGACAAATCCACCGCGGATTTGCCCGCCACGCCGGTGCGCAGGGCGATGGCGAGCAGCTCGGCATCACTCAATGCATCCACGCCCTGCGCCAGCAGCTTCTCGCGCGGACGTTCGCCTTCCGGCCAATCGTGGATGGACATCGCCTCCTCCGTCCAAGGCACAGGCGAAGAATCCCGCAAGCGCGGCGCGGGCGCAATGCGGCAAGCGGCTAATATTGTCGGCATGGAAACACCTCAGGGCATTTCGAGTCTGCACGGTCGTCGCGTCCTGTTGGGCGTCGGCGGCGGCATCGCGGCCTATAAGTCGGCCGAGCTGACGCGCCGCCTGATCGAATCCGGCGCCCAGGTGCAGGTGGTGATGACGCAAAGCGCCAAGCAGTTCGTGGGCGCGGCCACCTTTCAGGCGCTGTCGGGCAAGCCGGTGCGAGACAGCCTGTGGGATGCGCAGGCCGAAGCCGCGATGGGCCATATCGAACTGGCGCGCTGGCCGGATGTGATTCTGATTGCGCCGGCCACCGCCAACCTGATGGCGCGCATTGCGCACGGCATGGGCGACGATTTGTTGTGCACGCTGGTGCTGGCGTCGGACAAGCCGCTGGCCATCGCGCCGGCGATGAATCGCCTGATGTGGGCCAACCCGGCGACGCAGGACAACCTTTACGCACTCAAAGCACGCGGCGTGCATGTTTTCGGTCCGGCGTCGGGCGAACAGGCCTGCGGCGAAACCGGGCAAGGCCGCATGCGCGAACCGCTCGACTTGCGTCAGGACCTGGCGAATCTGCTGGGTGGTGGCCCCTTACGCGGCAACAAGGTTGTCATTACCGCCGGACCCACGCGTGAGGCGATCGATCCGGTGCGTTACATCAGCAATCACTCCTCCGGCAAACAGGGCTATGCCCTGGCCACGGCCATGTCCGCCCTGGGCGCGCAGGTCTGTTTGATTTCCGGTCCCACCAATCTGAACCCGCCACCTGGTGTCCACCGTGTGGATGTGCATTCGGCGCAACAGATGTGCGAGGCCGCGCTCAAAGCCGCAAGGGATGCGGACCTTTTCATTGGCGCTGCGGCGGTGGCGGACTATCGGCCAGCTTCGGCGGCGGATGAAAAGATCAAGAAAAACGACGAGCAAATGCGGGTAGAGCTGATGCGCAACCCGGACATCCTGATGCAGGTGCGCGCGGCATGTCCTGACTTGTTCATGGTCGGCTTCGCGGCGGAAACCGAAAAGCTGGAAACGCACGCCCGCGCCAAGCTGGAAAGGAAACAACTGGATCTGATCGCCGCCAACTGGGTGGGCAACGGGCGCGCCTTCGACCAGGAAGATAATCGCCTGCTGGTTTATTGGACCGATGGCGAACAAGACCTGGGGCACGGCACCAAAAGCGAACTGTCGCGCACGCTGGCGCAATTGATTACTCAGCGTTACCAGGAAAAATCAGCTGCATGAGCAATATTCAACTCAAGATTCTGGACCCCCGGCTGGGCAGGGATTTCCCCTTGCCGGACTACGCCACCGATGGCTCGGCCGGCATGGACTTGCGTGCGGTGCTGGATGAGCCGGTGAACCTTGCGCCCGGCGACACCACGCTGTTGAAAACCGGCATCGCGATTCATATCGCCGACCCCAAACTGGCGGCGGTGATTCTGCCGCGCTCGGGCCTTGGGCATAAACACGGCATCGTGCTGGGTAACCTGGTGGGACTGATCGACTCGGATTACCAGGGCGAGCTCATGGTGTCCTGCTGGAATCGTGGTCAATCCAGATTCACCATCGAGCCGGGTGAGCGCATCGCGCAACTGGTCATCGTCCCCGTGGTGCGGGCGGATTTTGAAATCGTGTCTGAATTCAAGCAAAGCCTGCGCGGCGGCGGCGGTTTTGGACATACCGGCAGACACTGAGCGCTGTTGCCAGAAGGACACAAACCCATCGTGAAGCTCTACCACAACCCTCGCTGTTCCAAATCCCGTCAGACCCTGCAATTGCTGAACGATCACGGTGTGGAGCCGCAGATTGTCCTGTATCTGCAAACGCCGCCGGATACTTCCACGCTGGATGACATTTGCCGCGCGTTGAAGTTGGCGCCGCAGGACATCATTCGCTTCAAGGAGGCACGCGCCAAAGAGTTGGGCCTCAAGGCCAAGGATGAGCGCGACCGCGCCCAGTGGCTGCGATTGATGGCGGACAACCCGGTGTTGATCGAACGGCCGATTGCGGTAAAGGGCAAAAAAGCGGCACTGGGAAGGCCGCCGGAGAATGTTTTGGCCTTGCTGTAGGTCTTGGCGCTTTGATTGTCGCCTTTGCGAAGCCAAGCCGAAGCAACCTCCTCAGTTGCAGGAGATCGCCACACCGCTTCGCGGCTCGCGATGACTTTCCCGTCAGAACCTAACGCGGCACCCATCCGCCACACACCGGGAAGATTTGCCCGACGAAGCAGTTGGCGGCGTCGCTGCACAAATAGGCGGCGAAGTGCGCATCTTCTTCGGCCGCCACCAGCCGTCCCAGCGGCATTTCCCGTTTGATACGTTCCTGAAATTTGGGCAGCGCCTGGATTTCTGGCGGAAAGTAAGTGGGGTTGTCCACCAGGTTTTGCGCGATGGCATTCGCCTGGATTTTCAGCGGCGCCAATTCCACGCCGACGGCCTGAATGTAGGCCAGTTGCGCACCGCGCGCGGCGCTGTATGAGGAGCTGCGTTTTTGTCCGCGCAAGGCAGCGGCGCTGCCCATCAACAAAATCTTGCCGTTGCCGCGTTGTTTCATCTGTGGCAGCACGGCGCGCACCAGCCGCGGCAGCGGGTCAACCATGTGTTCGAACAGACTGCGCAGTTCTTCGTCGGTGGTATCGGCCACGGCCGTGCTGGGCGCGGGCGCGCCGAGGTTGGCGACCAACACGTCCACTTCTCCGGCGTCTTGCACCAATTGATCGGGCAGTGAAGGGTCGGTCAGCGCGCGCGGATCGGCGTGAACCTGCGCGCCCTGCTCGGTCAGCACCTTCTCCAGCATCGGCCCCATGAAGGTTTCGGATTGGGTCAACAGGATGCGTTTGCCTTGCAAGCTGGTCATGCTCATGTATTTTCCCCGCCTTTGTTGGTGTCTGATCAAGCTTACGACTGGAAACCGACGACTGGAAACCGGAAACTGACTGCCATGCCGATTGATCTATCCAATGCCCACGACATCGCCCATGTTCTGACCGAGGCGCTGCCCTATATCCGGCGCTTTGCCGGCAAGACCATCGTGGTCAAGTACGGCGGTAACGCCATGAGCGATGACGACATGATCGAGTCTTTCGCGCGCGACATCGTGCTGATGAAGCTGGTGGGCATGAATCCGGTGGTGGTGCATGGCGGCGGCCCGCAGATCGGCGCGCATCTGGATCGGCTGGGCAAGCAATCGCGCTTCGTTGAAGGCATGCGCGTGACCGACGCCGAGACCATGAACGTGGCGGAAATGGTGCTGGGCGGCCTGGTCAACAAGTCCGTAGTGGCCGCGCTGAATCAGCAAGGCGGTCGGGCGGTGGGCCTGACCGGAAAAGACGGCGGCCTGATCCGCGCCAAACGCCTCACCATCAAGGGTGAGGACATCGGCCAGGTCGGCGAGGTCGAAAGCATCGACCCACGCGTGGTGGATCACCTGGAGGCCGGCGGCTTCATTCCGGTGATCGCGCCGGTGGGTGCAGATGAGAACGGCGCGGCCTTCAACATCAACGCTGACCTGGTGGCCGGCAAGCTGGCGTCCGTGCTGAAGGCGGAAAAGCTGATGTTGCTCACCAACGCGCCCGGCGTGATGGACAAGAACGGGCAGGTGCTGACCGGCCTTTCGGTGCAACAGGTGGAGTCGCTGATTGCCGACGGCACCATCTACGGCGGCATGCTGCCAAAGATCGGCTGTGCGCTGGATGCGGTCAACAGCGGCGTGAAAAACGCGGTGATCATCGACGGCCGCGTGCAACATGCGGTGCTGCTGGAGCTGTTCACTGACCAGGGCATCGGCACCATGATCAAGGGATAAGGATCAAGGAACAGAGACCAGGGGATCAAGCGTCTCCACGCAGTCCTACGGATTCAAGCCGGCCTGGAAGTCGTTCTCCGCAGCTTGCAGCAACGCGCGCGAAGGGCAGTTTTCCTCGCCGTTCGCCGGCAGTCCGAACAGACTCCGATAACGCCGCACCTCGCGCTTGAACTGGGCGCAGATCTTTTCGCGTTCAACGCCGATGGTGGCCACCGCGCCGGCGTTGGCGCTCAGCGCCTGTTCGAACTGTTGAATCCGATGGCGCGTTTGCGCCGGTGATTGGCTTTCTCCCTCGGCGAGTTGGCCGCGCAACTTGCTCAGAGTGGCGGCAACGTCTTCCAGCGCGCCCTCGGTCAGGCGCAATCGGTTGTCCAGGATGCGCAAACGGTCATCGCGCGTTTGCAGCACTTCATCCAGGCTGGCGTAGGTCTGCTTCAGGTATTGATCGTAGCGCTCTTGTTCTTGCGCCAGTTCGCGTCGGCGCGCTTGCGCAGCAGCGCGTTCCTGCTCGGCGCGCACTTCTTCGGCGGTGGCCTGCCGTTGCAGCCGCTGGATTTCCCGGCCCTGCGCATCGATGACACGCCGTTCCTTGCGTGCCGCGCGGGGCGGAACGGCGTCACCGCAGGTGGTGGCGCCGTGCTCGTTGCTCCAGCAATAAATGGGCTTGCCCGCCGCTTGTCCGAACGACAGCGTGGAGAACGCCAGACAGAAAACCGCCAGCGCGACAATAACCGGCCTATGACGGATTCGCGCCACCGACCTGCTCGAGGTATTGGCGAATGGCGGCGGCGGTACTGGCACGATCAGCTTGCTCATCCAGGTAACAGAGCAAGTCCTGTACCGAAACCAGTGAAATCAGGCAAACGTCTAATTCCTTTGATATTTCCTCTGCGGTGAGGGTACCAGATGGGGTTCGCTCCTGACGATCCAGGGCAGTTATTGCCAATTTTGGTCGGGCGCCAACCGACTTCAGCAATCCGACCGAATCACGGATGGCGGTGCCGGCGGTGAACACGTCGTCAATCAGCGCCACGCGCTTGCCCGCCAAATCCGCGCCCACCATGCGTCCGCCTTCGCCATGGTCTTTGGCTTCTTTGCGGTTATAGGCAAAAGGGTAATCATGGCCTTGCTCCGCCAAGGCGGTTGCGACCGCTGCGACCAGGGGAATGCCTTTGTACGCCGGCCCGAATAGCGCGTCAAACTCACCTTCGTTTTCAACCAGGGCTTGCGCATAAGCGCTGGCCAGTTGCCGCAAGCCGGCACCGGTGGCGATGTTGCCCAGATTGAAAAAATAGGGGCTTTGACGGCCGGACTTGAGGGTGAAATCGCCAAAGCGCAGGACTTTGTGTTCGATCGCCAGGCTCAAGAAGGCGCGTTGATGGCTGCTCAACAATGGACTGCTCGGTCAGAATATTCGGTTTGTCGCATTATCCCCTGTAAATCGCTGATCATCTTCTGAATCGACTCAATGCGCATCATCACTCTGAACTGCAACGGCGTTCGCGCCGCCGCCAGGAAAGGACTGTTCGACTGGCTGCCCCAACAACGGGCGGACGTGTTGTGCTTGCAGGAGCTCAAAGCGCAACCACCGGACCTGGAGGGCAAGGCGGAGTTTTTCCCGCGCAACTGGACGCCGCGATTCAATAGCGCGTTGAAGAAAGGCTATGCGGGCGTTGGCATCTACGCCAAGCGCGAACCCGACGAGGTGCTGGACAAGCTGGGCGTGGCCGAGTTTGACGACGAGGGGCGCTATCTGGAGTTTCGCTGGGGCCGGCTGTCGGTGGTCTCCCTGTATCTGCCCTCGGGTTCCTCCGGGCCGCAACGGCAGGCGTCCAAGGATCGCTTTCTGGAATTCTTCCAGCCGCGCTTGAGCCAATGGCTGGCCAGCGGCCGCGACTACGTGCTTTGCGCGGATTGGAATATCGCGCCAACACAGAAAGATCTGAAAAACTGGAAATCCAACCAGAAGAACTCCGGCTTTCTGCCGCATGAACGCGAATGGATCGCCCAGGTACATCAACAAGGCTGGGTGGATGCACACCGCCATCTGGCGCCCGAAGCCGAAGGTGAGCTTTACACCTGGTGGTCCAACCGCGGCAATGCCTGGGCGAACAATGTGGGATGGCGGCTGGATTATCAGCTGGTGACGCCATCGCTGGCGGGCAGGATCAAATCCGCCCACGTCTACAAGGACCAACGCTTTTCCGATCACGCGCCGCTGATCGTGGATTACCAGGCGTGAGTTCGGCGCCCCTGGTCCGCTGGATCGAAGCGGCCAAGATCTATCGCCACCCACGGGTGGCGGCGATGTTGTTTCTGGGCTTCTCCGCTGGCTTGCCGTTTCTGCTGGTGTTCTCCACCCTGTCCGCCTGGTTGGCGCAGGCGCAGATCGAGCGCGGCACCATCGGCCTGCTGTCCTGGGTCGGCATCACCTATTCGGTCAAGGTGTTCTGGGCGCCGGTGGTGGACCGGCTGCCCATCCCCCTGCTGTTCCAATGGCTGGGCCGCCGTCGTTCATGGATGCTCATCGCCCAGGTCGGCCTTGCCGCCGGCCTGGCCGGCCTGGCCTTGCAGGACCCGGGCCACGGCTTGCGCGGGTTGGTATTGTGCGCCTTGCTGGTGGCGTTTTCGTCAGCCACCCAAGACATTGCCATCGACGCCTGGCGCATTGAGGCCGTGGAAGCCGAGAAGCAGGGCGCGATGGCGGCGGCATACCAGCTGGGCTATCGCATCGCCCTGATCGTTGCCGGCGCCGGCTGCCTGTTTCTGGCCGCCGAATACGGGTGGCAGGCGGCGTATTTTTGTATGGCGGGCCTGGCGCTGGTTGGCATTGCCACGACATTGCTGATTGCCGAGCCGGACGCATCGTCAAGCCGGTCGTCGGCGCCCATTGAACAACGTGCGCAGGCCTGGATTGCACGCAACCAGCATTTGCCAAAATCTTTGCAGGATGCCGGCGCCTGGTTCGTGGGCGCGGTGGTGTGTCCGTTTCTGGATTTCTTTCAGAGAAATGGCGTGCGGCTGGCGGTCACCATCTTGCTGTTCGTGGGCCTGTTCCGGCTGACCGACATCACCATGGGTTCGATGGCCAACCCCTTTTATCTGGATTTGGGTTACAGCCTCAAAGAGGTGGCGGCCATTGCCAAGTTTTACGGCGTGTTGCTGTCCATCGCCGGCGCCTTCCTCGGCGGCTTGGCGGTTGCCGCCTGGGGTGCGCCGCGCTCGCTGATCGTCGGTGGTGTCCTGGTGATTCTGTCCAATCTGGGTTTTGCGGGTCTGGCCTGGTATGGCGAGCCGGAAATCATCGGCCTGGCGCTGGTGATTAGCGGTGACAACCTGGCGGCCGGATTTGCCGGCTCGGCATTCATCGCCTTTCTGTCCAGTCTTACCAATACCGCTTACACCGCCACCCAATACGCCTTGTTCTCATCCCTGTTCACCTTGCCGGGCAAGCTGCTTGGCGGTGCCTCGGGTTATGTGTCGGAAGCCCTGGGATGGCCTGGGTTCTTCATCTATACCTCGGTCCTGGGCATTCCGGCGCTGTTGCTGATCGGCTGGTTGAGCCGCCAGATCCAGCGACGTAGCGCGTGTGCCGTTGCCTGAACAATCGCGCCCGGTCAGCCGCAAAAACCGGCTGGCGGTTTCACCGCACCGGCAACAGGTTCAATAATCGCCAGTGCGCAGGTTGCCGAGTTCGATCATGTCCAGATCGTAGCCGTCGTTGGGCAAATCCAGGTCCAGCCCGTAATCTTCGCGCGGCACATCCAGCGCGCCCGAATAGTCTTCCGGCGGCGCGCACTGCCGCGCATTCAACTCCAGCCAACTGTCGAACTCCACTTCTTCCAGCGCGCCGTCAAAGTGCTGAATCAGCACCACTTCGCTATCGACGTCGATGCCGACGATCTCGAACGGCTCTCCACCGGCGACAAACCATTCACCGACCGAGGCATCGCGTAACCATTGCGCCATCGTCCACCTCCGCGACCGGCGCCATTGAAACGGGGATTCGCACCGGCGACTTCATTTCTACGCCGCTTTCAAACGCGATTCAAGACCTTCCGTCAGGTGGGATCACCGCTCGTCGCATGGCCTCAGGGGCAGGGATAAGTGTGCTGGCGGTGGACTTCCTCAATCGACTTGCAAAGCGCGTCCGATAACTCGATCTGCGCGGAGCCGATATTGCTGCGCAGCTGCGCCATGGTGGTGGCGCCGATGATGTTGGCGGTGACAAAGGGGCGCGAGTTGACGAAGGCCAGGGCCATTTGCGCCGGGTCCAGATCATGGGCCCGCGCCAGTTCCACGTAGGCCCTGGCGGCGGCGGTTCCTTGCGGGCTGGTGTAACGCGAGAAGCGTTTGAACAATTGCAGCCGGCTGTTTTCCGGCATGGCGCCATCCAGATATTTTCCGGACAACACGCCGAAGGCCAGTGGCGAATAAGCCAGCAGGCCGATGTCCTCACGATGTGAAAACTCGGACAGGTTTACCTCAAAGCTGCGGTTGAGCAGACTGTATGGGTTCTGGATGGAAACGATGCGCGCCAGGTTTTTTTCGCCCGACAGTCGCAGATATTCGTGCAACCCCCAGGCGGTTTCATTGGACACGCCGATATAACGCACCTTGCCCTGCTGCACCAGCGCATCCAGCGCGCCGAGGGTTTCTTCGATGTCCGGTCCCTGCGCTTGGCGGGCTTCATAGGCCAGCCGGCCGAAGTTGTTCACCGGCCGTTGTGGCCAATGCACCTGGTACAGGTCGATGACGTCGGTTTGCAGCCGTTTCAGGCTGGCTTCGCAGGCGTCCAGGATTTGTTGCCGATCCAGTCGCGTGCCGTTGCGCACGTAGTTGGTGGCCATCGGCCCCAGCACCTTGGTGGCCAGAAAAACATCATTGCGCTTGCCGGTTTTTTGAAACCAGCTGCCGATGAGTTCTTCCGTGCGCCCATAGGTTTCGGCCTTGGGCGGCACCGGATACATCTCGGCGGTGTCAAAACAGTTGACGCCTTCTGCCACCGCGTAGTCCATCTGTTCGTGGGCCTGGCTTTGGGTATTCTGCTCGCCCCAGGTCATGGTGCCCAGGCAGATGTGGCTGAGTTTGACGCCGGTACGGCCAAGTTCTCGCATTTGCATCAGTTTGTTCCTTGATTGGGGGCGTCACCGGGCGCAGTCCTGGTGGCGTCTTGCCGCCGTTGCGCGAGCGCGCGAATGCTCGGGCCAAGAATGACCTCCATGGCTTGCGCCATCTGTGGGCCGGGCACGATCAGCGTCTGTGGGTTGGAGCGCAAGGCGTTGGGCACTTGTTGGACGCGCGGCAGCAAGTCCTTGCTGAGGCGCCCGTTTTCGTTGATGTGAATCACGATCAGGCTTTCTTCCGGCGGCGGGATTTCGCGCACTTCAAAAGGGTTGGAGGTGTCCACCAGCGGAACGCGTTGAAAGTTGATGTCGGTGCGCGAAAACTGCGGCACGATGTAGTTCACGTAGTCCGGCATCCGGCGCAGGATGGTGCGCATCACGTCGGTGGCCTGATGGCCACGCTCGGCGGTGTCGCGGCGGATTTTCTGAATCCACTCCAGATTGATCACCGGCGTCACCCCCAGCAATAAATCCATGTGGCTGGCGATATCCGCATCGTCGCCCTGATAGCCGCCGTGCAGACCTTCGTAGAGCAGAAACTCGGTAGCTTCAGGCAGCGGCTCCCAAGGGGTAAAGGTGCCGATCAGCTGATTGTGTTCGGCGGCCTCGGCCTCGGTATGCAAATAGTGCCGCGTCATGCCGCTGCCACAGCGACCATAATCCGCCAGCAGTTTCTCCAGCCGATCCAGGTGGTTTCCCGCAGGCCCGAACAGCGAGAAGTTCTCCCCGCGAATGCGCGCGCGCTCAATCGCCTGACGACTGCCTTCACGATCATAGGCATGAAATGCATCGCCCTCCACCAGGGTGGCGTTGATCTGCATTTTCTCGAACATGGATTTGAGCACCTTGACCGCGGTGCTGGTGCCCGCGCCGGACGATCCGGTGATGCCGACAATGGGGTGACGCGCAGACATCTGTTATCCGATGAAGAAGCGTGGTCCGACGCAGGGGTTTATCACGCCAGCATGACGCGGTCGAGTGCTGCCGAACCCGGCCTGCTCAACGCAAAGACTGATTGATGTTTTCCAGCACGCTGTTGCCGGGGCAGAGTTCTGCGTCGCTGAGCCGGTTGAAGGGCGTATCCACCGTGTTCAGGTGGCTGTGCAGGTCGCCGGCTTGCGGGTCAACAAACAGCAGGCCGGTGGGCAGTTCGCCGCGCGCTTCGTGATCCAGCACGTGATTGAGCGCGCCGATGCGGTCGGTGGGGTCGTAATCTTCGGCCAGCTTGCGCAGCAGCAGCTGGCTGCCGTCCTGTTGTTTGAGCGCCATCACATCGCCGGCGTCGATCTGGGCGGACATGGGCGCACGGCAGGGAAACACGTCCAGCCGATTGACGGCTTCGTTGTGTTCGCGCACAAAGTCATAACTCTTGGTGCTGCCGGCATGGTTGTTGAACGCAACGCAAGGGCTGATCACGTCCACGAACGCGGCGCCGCGATGCAGCATCGCGCCCTTGATCAGCGGCACCAGTTGCTCCTTGTCGCCAGAGAATCCGCGGCCGACGTAAGTCGCCCCGAGTTGTAGCGCCAAGCCGACCAGATCAATCGTTGCGTCTTCGTTCACCGCGCCGCGCTTGGAGGTGGAGCCTTGGTCGGCGGTGGCGGAAAACTGCCCTTTGGTGAGACCGTAAACGCCGTTGTTCTCCACGATGTAGACCATCGCCACCCGCCGCCGGATGATGTGCACCAGCTGGCCGATGCCGATGGAGGCGGAGTCACCATCGCCGGACACGCCCAGATACAACAGCTCGCGATTGGCCAGATTGGCGCCGGTCAGAACCGACGGCATGCGACCGTGCACGGTGTTAAAGCCGTGCGCGTTGCCAAGGAAATAATCCGGGGTTTTTGAACTGCAACCGATCCCCGACAGCTTGGCGACGCGGTGCGGCTCGATGTCCAGCTCCCAGCAGGCCTGAACAATGGCGGCGGAGATGGAGTCGTGCCCACAACCGGCGCACAGGGTGGAAACCTTGCCCTCGTAGTCGCGCCGCGTATAACCCACGGCATTGCGCGTCAGGCTGGGATGGTGCAGGGCTGGTTTGGCCAGATAAGTCATGCCGCCTGCTCCTTGGTGATTGTCAAGCTGCGCGGCACGGGCATCTGATGACGGATTTCATCTGCGATCAGGCGCGCGGTGATGGGGGTACCGTCGTAGTGCAAGACGCTGATCAGCTGGGCGGCGTCCAGCTCCAACTCCTTCAACATCAGCGTCCGCAGTTGGCCGTCACGGTTTTGTTCCACCACGAACACCCGCTCGTGCGCGCGCGCGAAATCGCGCACCGCATCGGTGAACGGAAACGCGCGCACGCGCAGGGCGTTGAGCAGATAACCATCCGCCTGCAGGGCCGACAACGCCTCGTCCATCGCCGGGCTGGTGGAGCCGTAATAGATCACCCCAAAATTGGTTTTTCCGCGTGCGCTGCGATGCAAGGGTTGCGGCACCAGCTTTTTGGCGGTGTCGAATTTCTTTAACAGCCGCTGCATGTTGGCAACGTAGTCCGGTCCTTTTTCCGAATAGCGCGCAAAGGCGTCGCGGGTGGTGCCACGGGTGAAATAACTGCCGCGACGCGGGTGGGTGCCCGGATAGGTGCGGTAGGGAATGCCGTCGCCGTCCACGTCCAGATAGCGACCGAACTCAACGCCGGCTTCAAGCTCGCTGGCGGTCATCACCTTGCCGCGATCCAGCTGGCGGCTCTCATCCCAACGCAGCGGTTGGCTCAGGCGCTGATTCATGCCGATGTCCAGATCCGACATCAGAAACACCGGCGTTTGCAGCCGATCCGCCAGGTCCAGGGACGCGGCGGCGAATTCAAAGCACTCGGCGGGATCTTCGGGAAACAGCAACACATGCTTGCTGTCGCCGTGCGAGGCGTAGGCGCAGGCCAGTACATCGGCCTGCTGGGTGCGGGTGGGCATGCCGGTGGACGGTCCGCCGCGTTGAACGTTGACGATGGTGAGCGGAATCTCCGCGAAATAGGCCAGGCCGATGAACTCGGTCATCAGCGAAATCCCCGGTCCGGAGGTGGCGGTGAAGGCGCGCGCGCCGTTCCATCCGGCGCCAATGCACATGCCGACCGACGCAATTTCATCCTCTGCCTGCACCACTGCAAAGCGGTGCTTCTTGGTTTGTGGATCGACCCGGTATTGCTGGCAGTAGCTCTGGAAAGCCTCGGCCAGCGATGAGGACGGCGTGATGGGATACCAGGCGCAGACGCTGGCGCCGCCGTAAACGCAACCCAGGGCAGCGGCGTGATTGCCATCCACGAAGATTTGTTGGCCAACCCGGTTGGCGCGCTTGATGTGAATGGGCAAGGCGGAATGATTGTTTTGCGCCCAGTCGTGCCCCATGTGCAGCGCCTTGACGTTGGCGTCCAGCAGTTTTTCCTTGCTGGCGTACTGCTCGCCGATCAGCTCCTCGATCACCCCCAGTTCGATACCGAGCAGCGACGCCAGCGCGCCCACATACATGATGTTCTTGAACAGCTGCCGCTGGCGCGCATCGCTGTAGGCGGCGTTACAGATCTGCGTCAGCGGAACGCCAATGACCGTCACATCCTTGCGAAAACGGCTGGACGGAATCGGCCGCGAGCTGTCGTAGAACAGATAACCGCCGGGTTCGATCTCCGCCAGATCCTCGTCCCAGGTTTGCGGGTTGAGCTGCACCATCAGATCGATGCCGCCGCGCCGTCCCAGCCAGCCCTTTTCGCTGACGCGCACTTCATACCAGGTGGGAAGGCCTTGAATGTTGGACGGGAAAATATTGCGCGGACTGACCGGCACGCCCATGCGCAGAATGCTCTTGGCGAACAGTTCGTTGGCCGAAGCCGAACCCGAGCCGTTGACGTTGGCGAACTTGACGACGAAGTCGTTGACCGCGCTGATGGCCTGGCTCACGTTGTCACCTCCGCAGTTTTAGGCCGTTTAAGCCCCTTGCTGCGACAGGCCGGGCCCGCTTGCGTGGTGTGTAACAAAAACTTCTGCATGTCCCAGGCGCCGGTGGGGCAGCGTTCGGCGCACAAACCACAGTGCAGGCAAACGTCTTCATCCTTGGCCATGATGTGGCCGGTGCTCAAGGTGCCGGAAATGTACAGATCCTGTTCCTGATTCCGCGCCGGCGCGCGCAAGCGCTGGCGCAGTTCGGCTTCCTCGCCGTTGTCGGTGAAGCTGATGCAATCCATCGGGCAGACATCCACGCAGGCGTCGCATTCAATACACAGCTTGTCGGCGAACACGGTTTGCACATCGCAGTTCAGGCAACGCTGGGTTTCCTTGAAGGCGGTGGCGGGGTCAAAGCCCAGCTCCACTTCCACCGCAATGTCTTTGAGCGTGCGCTCGCTGGGCGCCCAGGGCACCTTGTAGCGGTTGTCGCCGGAAACGTCGTTGTCGTAGCTCCATTCGTGAATGCCCATTTTCTGCGAGCTCATCGCCACGCTGGCCGGCGGCCTGGGTTTGAGGCTTTCACCGCTCAACAGCTTGTCGATGCTCACCGCCGCCTCATGGCCGTGCGCCACCGCCCAGATGATGTTCTTGGGACCAAAGGCAGCGTCGCCGCCAAAAAACACCTGCGGCAGCGAGGATTGATGCGTCTCCTCATCCAGCACCGGCAAGCCCCATTCGTTGAAGGCGATGCCGCAGTCCTTTTCAATCCAGGGGAAGGCGTTTTCCTGACCCACCGCGACCAGTACTTCGTCGCAGGCGTGGAACTCTTCAGGCTCGCCGGTCGGTTTGAGTTTGCGCCGTCCCTGATCGTCGTATTCGGCGCGCACCTTTTCAAAGCGCATCCCCACCAGCTTGCCGTTCTCATGCACGAAAGCCGTGGGCACGCGCAGGTCGAGAATCGGGATGTCCTCGGCGATGGCGTCCTCTTTTTCCCAGGGGCTGGCCTTCATCTGCTCGAACTCGGAGCGCACGATGACCTTGACGTCCTCGCCGCCCAGCCGACGCGCGGAACGGCAACAGTCCATCGCCGTATTGCCGCCGCCCAGGACGATCACACGCTTGCCGACGTTTTCGACGTGGCCGAAATAAACCGAAGCCAGCCAGTCGATGCCAATGTGAATCGCCGCCGCCGCCTCCTGCCGCCCCGGAATTTCCAGATCCCGGCCGCGCGGCGCGCCGCAGCCGGCGAAGATGGCGTCGTAGCCCTCTTCCAGCAAGGCGCGCATGGAGTCGATGCGCTTGCCGCCAATGAATTCCACGCCGTGTCGCAGAACGTATCCAACCTCCTCATCAATCACCGACTCGGGCAGGCGAAAGCGCGGCACCTGCGTGCGCATGAAACCGCCGGCCTTGGGGTCGGCGTCGAACACGGTGATGTCATAGCCCAGCGGCGCCAGGTCACGCGCGACGGTGAGTGAGGCGGGGCCGGCGCCGACGCAGGCAATGCGGCGTCCATTTTGTTTGCGCGGCTTCTTCGGCAAGCGTTTGCGGATGTCGCCTTTCATGTCGGCGGCCACGCGCTTGAGCCGGCAGATCGCCACCGGTTCCGGCTGTTCGCCGTTGTTTTCCTCCACCCGTCCGCGGCGACAGGCCGGTTCGCAAGGCCGGTCGCAGGTGCGCCCCAGAATGCCGGGGAAGACGTTGCTGCGCCAGTTCACCATATAGGCATCGGCGTAGCGTCCGGCGGCAATCAAACGAATGTATTCGGGAACGGGTGTGTGCGCCGGGCAGGCCCACTGACAATCCACCACTTTGTGAAAGTAGTCTGGATTGCGAATATCTGTCGGCCTCACCGGTTCATTCCTCGTTTGCAAGCGGGCGAAGCGTTCACCCGTCCGGTCGCATGGTAAGCGACCCAATATGCGAACGTTATCCGGTATTACCCTGACGAATCAAACAAAATATTGCACTTTTCATCTTGGGCCGCTAGCGTACGGATTGCTTGAACACCAACCTGCCGCCGGCTTCAGAGGCGCCTGAATTCCAGATCGAACACCGCGTGACCGAGCTTTTCGCCGCGCCGTTCAAAGCGGGTGAGCGGTCGGCTTTGCGGTCGCGGAACATAATCCACCGTGGAAGAGGTATTGCTCAGCAGCGGCTCTGCCCGGAGCACTTCCAGCATGTGTTCCGCGTACGGCGCCCAATCCGTGGCCAGGCGCAGGGCGCCGCCCGTTTTCAGCTTGGAGGCCAGCAAGCGTACGAAATCAGTTTGAATCAGTCGGCGCTTGTGATGGCGCTTCTTGGGCCAGGGGTCAGGAAACTCAATCAGAATCTCACTCAAGCTGGCGTCGGCAATTCTCTGTTTCAGAAAGTCCACCGCATCGTCAGCGACCAGGCGCAGATTTTTCAGCTCCCGTTCCTGCGCCTGACTCAAAGCGCGACCAACGCCAGGCAGGTGAACTTCCACGCCCAGATAATTCGTCTTCCGGAAAGACGCGGCGCGCGAAATCAGCGCTTCGCCATTGCCAAAGCCGATTTCCAGACTCACCGGATTCGGAGCCTCGAAAATGCTGCCCAGATCCAGGCAGCCACCGCTGCCATCCAGGCCGTAGATTGGCCACAACTGCTCCAGCGCCGCCTTTTGCGCCGGCGTCATGCGCCCCTGACGGCGGACGAAGCTGCGGATCGGACGATGGGCGCCTGACGGCTCCCCTACTGATTCCTGCACGGATTCAAACACCCATCTAACCGACCAGGCCATCCACCGGCGAACTGGCCGATGCGTAGCGGCGGCGCGGCATGCGGCCGGCGCGGAAGGCCTCGCGCCCGGCGATGATGGCGTTGCGCATGGCGCTGGCCATCAGCACCGGACTCCTGGCCTCGGCGATGGCGGTATTCATCAATACGCCGTCGCAACCCAGTTCCATGGCGATGGCGGCATCCGAGGCGGTGCCCACACCGGCGTCCACAATAATGGGCACTTGGGCGTTTTCGACGATGCTGAGGATGTTGTAGCGGTTCTGAATGCCAAGGCCGGAGCCGATGGGCGCGGCCAGCGGCATGACCGCGACGCAACCCATTTGCTCCAGGCGCTTGCACAGGATGGGATCGTCGGTGCAATACACCATCACCTGAAAGTCATCCGCAATCAGCGTTTCGGCGGCTTGCAAGGTCGCGGTCATGTCCGGAAACAGGGTTTTTTGGTCGCCCAGCACTTCCAGTTTGACCAGCCGATGGCCGTCCAGCAGCTCCCGCGCCAGACGACAGGTGCGCACCGCATCCTCCGCCGTATAGCAGCCGGCGGTGTTGGGCAAAATGGTGTAGCGGCTGGGCGGAACCGCGTCCAGCAGATTGGGCGCGTCCGGATTCTGGCCGATGTTGCTGCGACGGATCGCCACCGTCACGATCTGCGCGCCGCTGGCGTTGATGGCCTCGGCGGTTTCGTCGAAGGACTGATACTTTCCCGTGCCCACCAGCAGGCGCGAGTCATAAGTTTTGTCCGCGATTCTCAGCGGATCGTTCGCTTGCTGCATTGATTTGTCCTGTTTGCCTATCCGCCGCCGACGGCTTGCACGATCTCTATTTGATCGCCGTCGGACAGAGTCGTTTGCGCGTGCTGAGATCGCGGCACGATCTCGCCGTTGAGCTCAATCGCCAGCCGGCGCCCGCCGAGTTGCAGCGCGCTGATCAAATCGACCAGATTCGCCTCATCTGCGAGTTGTTGACTCTGACCGTTGACCGTAAGCCGCATTTTTCTCTTAACCAAAGCCGGCCGGGACGGTATGATCCAGCCAATGCGGGCGTAGTTTAATGGTAGAACCGAAGCTTCCCAAGCTTCTGACGTGGGTTCGATTCCCATCGCCCGCTCCACTGCATCATTCTGCGGACTTCCGCAGAAGTCCAAGAGAGTCTGCAAGTCATTGCTCCACAAAGACTTTTCCTCTCTTTGACGTTCTGCCGTGGTCCACTGCGATCCGCCTACAGCCGGGACTTTTAAGTCCACAAACAAGTCCATTTTTGCGGGCGCGGCTGATTCCGGATTGTTGATGGAGGGGCGAGGTCGACGTGACCAGCATCTGGTTCCTGACTCATGTTCAGGAGCAAGAGCATGGCACTCTCAGACCTGGCCGTTCGGCAGGCCAAGGCAACTGGCAAGGCATACACCCTCCCTGACTTGGATGGCCTCTCCCTGGCCGTCACGGCTGCAGGGGGCAGGACTTGGCACTTCCGCTACTACTGGGCGGGCAAGCAGAAGCGGATGTCGCTCGGCACCTACCCGGAGGTGACGCTTCGCGAGGCCCGCAGCCTGCGCGACGAAGCGCGCGCCCTGCTGGCCAAAGGCACCAATCCTCGCGTTCACCGCAAGCAGAAGCGCACCGCTGTCCGGCTCGCCGACGAAAACACCTTCGAGGCGGTGTATCGCAAGTGGCTCAAGCATCGCGGGCTCAGCCTCAAGGAAGGCCGGCAGACGACCCTTTCGATACTTCCGCGCATCTTCGACAAGGATGTGCTGCCCGCCTTGGGCAAGCGGTCGGTCTATGAGATCAAGCGTCCCGACCTCTTGGAGGTGATTGCCAAGATCGAGAAGCGCAGGGCGCTCTCCGTCGCCGAGAAAGTCAGGACGTGGTTCAACCAACTGTTCCGCTACGCGCTGGTGATCGTGCCGGGCCTGGAGCAGAACCCTGCCTCCGATCTCGATGTGGTGGCGCTGCCGCTGCCACCCGTCAACCACAACCCGTTCCTGCGCATGGCCGAGCTGCCGAAGCTGTTGCAGCGGCTGCGCAGCTATCGCGGCAGGCGGCAGACCCAGCTCGGGCTGCGGCTGTTGCTGCTGACCGGCGTGCGAACCGGCGAGCTGCGACAGGCGATGCCGGATCAATTCGATCTGGACCGTGGGTTGTGGATCATCCCGCCCGACGTCGTGAAGCAACTCCAGTTGGATATGCGCAAGAAGCGGCAGCAGCCGAAGGACATCCCGCCCTACATCGTGCCTTTGTCGATTCAGGCCATGGAGATCGTCCGGCACCTGCTTGATGAGTTCAAGCCGGCCCAGCGCTACCTGTTCCGGCACGACAGCGACTTGAAGAAGCGCATCAGCGAGAACACGCTCAATGGTGCCCTCAAGCGCATGGGCTATCAGGAACGCCTGACCGGACACGGCATCCGCGGCACGATGTCCACTGCGCTCAACGAGATCGGCTACCCGAAGGTCTGGGTGGATGCACAGCTCTCGCATGTCGATCCCAACAAGGTCAGCGCGACCTACAACCATGCCGAGTACGTGGAGCAGCGTCGCCGCATGATGCAGGACTGGGCCGATCGGCTCGACCTCTTCGAGCAGAACCAGGTCGAGGCGGCCAGCATGCCGCTCACCGTGCATCTGGAAGGCGTGCCCGCGTTCCCGAATGAGCAAACCGCAAGCGCACCCTCCACGCCGGTTGCCGCTTCGCCAATCCTGCTCGTGACGAAGCCGGGTGACGCCATGCCGTTGGTTTCTGCCGCCGCACATCGGCTGCCGGCGGTTCCGCCCCCTCGATCGGCCGCGCCGCTGGTGCCTTCGGACATTCAGCGCGAGAGGATGGAACTGTTCGATGTCTTCGAAGCGCCGCACAACCTTCCCGTCGCGGCGTTTGCCAAGATGGCGGGCAAGTCCCGCAGGTGGATCAGCTACGAGATCAAGGCGGGCAACTTGCTGGCGTTGAACGTGGGCAACCGCGGCCAGCGCGTGCCGGATTGGCATCTCGACCCACTCAAACACGAGCTGATCCAGTCCGTCCTCAAGCTGACCAGGGGTGCGGACCCTTGGCAGATCTACCATGCACTGCTGCAACCGCGCTCGATGCTGCGGGGGCATTCGGCACTAGAGGGCGTGACGGCCAGCAATCTCGACAAGCTCGTCATGGCAGTGAGCGCAGCCGTGAAGGAAAGCGAATGGACCCCGCTGCGAGTCGGAGTCGCCTAGCAGCAGGAATGCGGGATCGTGGCGAAACCCCGATCCCCGCGCCTCTGTCAGGACACCAAGCGCGCGCGGCGGGCGAATCTGGCCTGGGTGTCCGACAAGGAAGCGTCGCGGCGGAGCAGGTAAGCCATCACGATCGTTGGTGCGCCGGCCAGCGGCCGCACGGCGATGCCTCGGCGTAAGTAGCTCGCCAGTCTCGCGGCAGGTGCAATGGCGATCCCGTACCCGGCGGCAACCAGCGTCATCGCCACATCGAATGTCTCCACCGTTTGCTCTCGCTCTTGCAGCGCGTTTTCGAACACACGCTGCACGGTCATGCGCCATGGTTCATCGGCCGTGGACTGCGAGCAGATCAAGGGCTGCTTGAGCACTTCACCGCACGGCACTTCACGGTAGGCCAGCAGGTGGGAGCGCTTGGCCACGGCGACCGCCAGCGTGTCATGCCACAGCGGTTCGCATACCCAGCCAGGCCACTGCCGGGAAACCGCAGACAAGGCGAAGTCGAAGCCGTCGTCCGGCAGCTCCGCGCCTCGACCGGGATCTGTCCAGCCGGCCAGGACGGCATGAGTCTCCGGCTCTTCGGCACGCTGCAGGGCGAGCACGTCGGCGAGCTGGGGAGGCACCCATTCGCCGAGGACGGCCATGCGAATTTCGGCGGTGATGTCACTCGATTCCACGTCCAGCTCCCCCCAGGCGGTGAACTCGTGGCAACTGATCTCGAAGCCGTTGAATGAGTTAAGTTTAACGTGGTTTAAATCGTGACCGTGTTCGACGCTCTTGGCAATGCCAAAGCGTTCGATCCAAAGGGGCCGCCCCACCGGCACCACTACCTACGAAGCGGAACCAGCCATCGCGTTTGGGGCTGCCGTGCGGGAAGAAAGAACCAACCAGGGCATCGCTCAGGAAACGCTGGCCCACATGGCCGGCATCGAACGGTCGCACATGGGCAAGATCGAGCGCGGCGAGCATGTCCCCACGCTCCCTCTCATCCTCAAGATTGCCCGTGCGCTGAAATGCAGTTCCGCCCACTTGATGGCTCTGACCGAAGCCAAGCTGGCGGAGTCGGCCCCATCCGCAGATTGAAGCCGGCCCGCACAGCGGTCGCATGCCTACGCCTGATCGTCGTCCTTGCCCCCAAGGGCTGAATCTTCGCGCTTTGCGGCCTCGTTGAGGAGCCGCAGGTATGGGTTGTCTGGCGGCGTCTCCTGGAACAGCGCATCCGGGCTCGCGAGCAGGTAGCCGTGCAGCCGGCGCGACTTGCGCGGCCCCGTGACTTCGCAGGTCCAGATGTTCAGCCCGCTGGGCTGCTTGCGGTGCTGTCCCAGCTTCTCGAAGCGCTTCTGCACCCACTGCCACCCCTCCAGCTTCTCCTGCTTGGCCAGGGCGGCGACTTGAAGGTACTCCTGCGCGTAGCGCTGGAACACGCCGGGGCTGACGAGATAGGTCGTACCGGCGACGGTATGCACCAGGGCCTTGGCGTCGTTGATGATGAGCTTGCGCGTCTGGATGCTCTGACGCAGCCAGGCCATGAAGTGCGCCCCGGAGGGCTCCGCGCGATCCTGGGAAGGCGCGAGGCCCATCTGCGGCGGGGGCATGGTCGAAGGGGCCGGCTCGGGCTCGGCAACAGGGGAACTCGGGATCTCCGGTGCCGTGGGTGGAGCGGTGTCGCCCAGCAGGTCGAGCAGCGCGGCCACGCCGGTGTCCATGGCTGCGGATGCGATCGGCGTCGTGCTCGCGGATGCAGCTTCGATGCCTTCCGCGCGCGGCCCATCGGGCATCGCCGGCGCCTGCGGCGTCGGCTCCGCCTGTTCCTCTTCGACCTGCACACGGCCTGCGAACGGCGCCGGCCGGTCGGCGGCATCCCAGATCATCGCCGGCGAGAGTTTCAGGAAGGTGAAGGCGTGCGACCAGCCGGCGTCGCTGGTGACGGTAGCCTTCCAGATCGCCTTGCCATCCGGCGTCGGTTGCACGATGCCGTGATCCTGCAGCACGTTGAACACCGCCGTGTTGCTCGCCGGGATGCCGTCGATGCCCTGCGCCAGCAGATGGGCGCGCAGCTTGTCGGAGACGGTCTTACTCACCAGCCACAGAGCGTCTTGGGTCAGCCAACCGTCCGCCGGACCGGCCTGGTTCAACTTGAATTCTTCCTTGAGCAGGTAGCGCAAGCCGTCGAGCAATTTGCGTTGCAGCGCATGCTTGGGCGCCGCCAGCGCCTTGCTGGGATCGCCGCCGAGTTCCTGGGCGACCGATGCCTGGTCGGCCTGCACGACCAGTTCGCCGAGCGTGCCGGCATGCTCGTACTGACCGGCCAGCACGTACAGCAGCGCGGCCCAGAGGTCGGGATAGCCGCTGAGCCAGTCGAAGATGTCCCGATCGAGAAGGCGCGCGTAGAGCAGCCCGGTGGCGGCGCTGTGCAGGCGGTACTCGCGCTCCTTTCGGTAACGGAAGCGGTAGGGCTTTCGCAGCGGGCCGTGCCAGGGATGCCAGACGCTGCCGTCGGCATGTTCGACGTGCAGATCGACCGCAATCTTGCCGATGTCGTGCAGCAGGGCCGCGTAGGCCGTGCCTGCGGTCCAGGCTTCGGCCTGGGCCGCCTGTGCCTCCGGCGTGACGCCCGCAGGCAGCAGGTATGACTGCCGCAGCTTCAGCGCATAGGCGACGATCTCCAGGCCGTGGTCCAGCATGCCGCCCGGATAGGCGTGGTGGTGGTTCTCGGAGGCCGGGAACTGCTGGACCAGCTCGGCGTAGCGCTCCAGTGGGGCGAGGTAGAGCGTGGCGAACTGCCGGCGCGAGAGCGATGTGCGCTGCCAGATGTGTTCCAGCAGTTTCTGCCGGCGCGGCGTGGCCAGCAGCGATGCGGCCGACTCCGGCCGCATCGACCCTTTCGGAGTTTCGATGGCGGAGGTGGGCGGTGTGCCGGCGGCGGGTGGCACCCTTTTGCGCTGGAACAGCGAGAGCATGGCGAACCCCGGATGACGGGCTGCTCGGGGCGCCTTTTGGCCTTTTCAGGATAGGGCCTTTCCCCTTGGCGCCCTTCCTTTGCCCCTTCCCAGCCCTTTGGCCTTTGTCGGAAGCCTTTGGGTATAGGGCCGCTGCTTCGCGGGTGCCACGATGAATGCGGCATGGGGCAATCCCGGCAAGTGGGGCGCTGCGGGATGTTCGTCAGCTCTGGCCCAAGCCGGTGTCGAGGGCGGCGGATTGCGCTGCGAAGTCGTCGGGACGGCGCTTGCGGAAGGTTTCGAGATTGGCAAGCTTCCAGCGCAGTGCCGGCAGTTGCGCGGCGTGCTGGCACTGCACCAGCGACCAGTCCGGTTCTGCGCGCGCCAGCCCGCTCAGAAACCGCCTGTGCGCGGTGCTCAGTCGCTGTGGCAGCTCGCGCCGCAGCCTGCCGCGAGCGTCGAGCAGTGTCTCCAGGGAGCAGTCCACTTCGGTCATGCCGACAAAGGCCCGCTCGTACTCGCCGGCGATGTCCTTGTCGTTGCCGAACAGCACTTCGTGAGGCGGCCGGTTGTGGCCCGCCAAATAGATCACGAAGCACTCGACCATGCCGTCGCTGATGTCGCCCGATTCGTAGAGCTGCCACACGTCGAACAGGTCGCGGGGGTGCTGTCGATCCAGCGCGGCCACCAGCTTGCTGGCGTACAGCTCGTCCGGTGCCAGAACCGGCAGCTCGAACTCGACGCCGAACAGATCGCTGGTCTTGGCGCTCAGCGGCCGCCGCTCGACGGGCAGCACGCTGCCGCGGAACACGACATTGACCTCGATCTTCACCTGGCTGGCGTCGTTCTCGACGATCAGCTTGGTGTCTCCCAGGTCCTTGGCGCGAACCAGGCGTGTCTGCACGCCCAGTGGCGCAACGCGCGTGGCGATGGCGGCCAGCTCCTGGTTGATGGCTTGCAGCGCTTCGTCGCGCGGCGTCTGCCACGGGAGGTACACCACGTCGATGTCCACCGAAAGGCGCGGCATGTCCCGCACGAAGAGGTTGATGGCCGTGCCGCCCTTCATGGCGAAGATGTCGTTGGCGAACACGTCGGGCGCGACGGCCAGCAGCAGGCGAACGGTGTCCGCGTAGGTCTTATCCATGAGGTCTCAGGCTCAGCAAGGTGCCGTCATCGAGCCGGCTCATCCACCGCGTGTTGCTGCCGGTGCGAACCGGGTACTGCTCCAGCAGGGCATCGACATCCACGAGGCTGGTCTCGCGCGCCCAGGTCAGGAACAGGCGCACGGCCTTCACGCTGGCGCAGCAGGACAGCAGTTGCCCGAGCAAGTCCTTGCGGGGGGAACGCAGTCCATCGAAGAGGTTGCGGGCCTCTTCGAGGCTCTGCTTGACGCCGGCTTCGTACAGCAGCTCCAGCATGGCACGCTCGGGGGCTGCCACCCGCAGATCCTCGGGCAGGCCAGGCGGCGTGGTCAGGGTCTTGCCGGCCAGCGCCGTGTCCGGCCAGTCGAACAGGCGGGCGTGGACGTAGCGGGCCGGAAAGCGCGAAGTGAACCAGGCCGGCAACGCGAAGCGACCGTCGCCCCACAGCACCAGCGCCTCCCGGCTGCCCAGGTTGTGCCGCACCCCCTGCAGGGCCAGGGCGCTCTTGCCGCCGACGTGGAGGCCGGGCACGCGCTGTTGCAGGAACTTCAGCGCACCGTAGACCCCGAACTCATCGTTCGGGAAGGCATAGACGCCATGGGCCAGGCGCACGAGCCACCCGCCGTCGGCATAGTGGGCGGCGAGCTGGGGCGACACCCCGAACTGGCTCAGGGTGGCAAGGTCGAACGGCGCCCCACGGGGGAGTCCCGCCTGGAGTCGCTTGATTACCTGGTGCCGAGAATTTCCATCCATGTTATAAAAATAACACAGAATCTAATCGACTCCTAGAGCCATTGCAAGAACGTGCATGGAAAGTAGCATAAGGTTTTATTTATAGTGCAGAATCTAATCGACCTGCGACCCGAGCCAACCCGGCTCTGCCGGCCGCAACCCGCCCTCCTGATCGCGGTCTATGCTGGAGGGCAGGCCACGACCGGCCGCTCCGCGAGGTGAGGCACCACTGAAGCCGAGGCATATGAGCATGACCACCAACACGCACAACGGGCGCTGGAGCCACCGGCTGGGCCGGGGGGCTGGCCGTGCCTGGCGTGGATACCTGCGCCGCGAGCAGCGTGTCGCCGGCTGGCTGGTGACGCGCGGGGTGCCCGCGGGCGCGGCGACGGCGGTGCTCTGGATCGTCAAGCTCGCCGTGCTCGGTGCGCTGCTCTACTCCGCGTTCTGGCTGGCCCTGCTGCTTGCCTTTGCGGTGACTGCTGCATGGCTCGTGCAGCACGACGACCCTGATCAAGAGGAACCGCAACCCGAGTGGAGGGAAGGCCCCAACGGCTTCGGGCTTTATGACAAGAGCGACTGGCGCATCGACCCGCATGTGACCGACGACGACTGAACGGCGGTCACTTCTTCGATACGGCGCTCATTGCCATACCAGCGCCACGCCCCCCAGCGCCCTTGGCGTCCGAGGTGGCGGTGGACAACCCCTGCACGATATTTCCCGTGCGAACGCCTGCCCAAGCCAATGCCATGACCCAAAACGTCGGCAGCACGATGAACATCATCGCCATGACGAAGTTAAGGAGCATGTCGCCAAAGGCGTTGTTCAAACCGATCAACGGATCGAAGTTCGTGTGCGGCCTGTCCGCGCCAAACCCCCAGCCGTAGAGCGCGTCCAGGATCGTACTGTCGATCCAGCGCGCGAGCTGGAACCAGAAGTCCACGAAGAACAGCGCGAACTGGACGCAGCTCACCGTCATCACCGTCTTCAGGTCGTAGGTGCCGATCAGCAGCACCAACGGGATGCAGATGACGAGCGCCATCTTGAGCATCGTCAGCACCATCGGCAGCGCTTGGCGCACCACGTCCATCGCGGGGAAGAAGGCCAGCGAGCCGACGGTCAGTCCCAGGTCGCCCGCGCCGCGCGTGACGACGTTCGGCAGCGTCTTGTCGATCTGGCCGCCGTAGTCGGTGTAGACGGCGCCCTGGTTCATCTTCTGCTGTCGCGGTGAGACCACGGCGCGGATCACCGAGTCATTGACCTCGCTCTGCGAAAGGAAGCCCGCCCAGCGCCCGATGCGGGTCAGCAGGTCCGGGGCGACCTGTGCCAGCAGCCGGCTGTGCAGTCCCCGGCCGCCATCGGCCCACCACTGTCGGCAGGACGGATAGCCGCCGCCGCTGTCCACCTGTGCCAGCCCCGCATCGCGGGTCGCGTCGTAGGGCCAGGCCGTGCGCGGCGTGCGGGAGTGGTAGGTGTCGTAGAAGCCGGCCGTGTCGAGGAAGTAGCTCGACCCAATCCAAGTCACGTCGTTCACCTGCTCGTCGGAGAGCGTCGGCCGGTTCATGAACAGCTTGGCGCGCGACGGCCCGTAGCAGTCGTGCGTGAAGTCGGCGACCTCCTGTGCCAGCACCGGATCGTCGATGCGCGTGGCATCGACTTCCATGCGAATCTGACGCAGGTCCGTGCCGCAGGGAATCGCCGCCACCGCGGCGCCGGTGACCGCCTTTGAGATGGCGTGCATGAAAAACCACCACACCGGCACCAGCGCGCTCTGGTCGTTGAGCGCCGTGTAGACGTTGGACCAGCCCGTGTCGTTGGGCAGCGGGACGTTGACCTGGCATTGCGCGGAGCGCGTGGTGTCGAACCTGATCGTGGCGAGATCCACCGGGATGAACGGGATGCCGGCGAACATGATGACCACGATCGCCACCCACACCCGGTTCTCGATGCGCATCGACGACAGCACGCCCTTGTTGCCCTCGTCCGCACCTTCGCTGCGGGCCTTGAGCCATTCCTGGATCACGATGGCCACGAACGGCAGCGCGAATACGCCGCTGGCCACGAGGATGCTCCAGATGCCGTTGTTGACCACCCAAGCCACCAGGGTCAGGTAATACTCAAGGTAGTCCGTGGTGTAGAGCGTCATGCCTGCCTCCCGGTCTCAGCCGTGCCGCAACAGTTGGCTGGCTTCCAGCGCGACCACGGCGATCACGGCCGCGGTCTCCGTGCGCAGCAGGCGCTGATGCGTCTCGCGTGACGGCTCCCGCCGCAACAGGCGCCGACGCATCCACCACCAGCCGTAGGCCGTCGCTCCGTAGAGGCACAGCCGCCACACGAAGAAATGGCCGGCATGCGCCTGCAGCCAGTGCTGCCAGCCTTCGACGCCGCCGACCACGTGGATGCCGGCGATGTTCACCGCCACCGCGGCGGCGGCCACCAGCAAGGTCCACAGCAGCGCCACGCCGACGCGGCGGTTGAACAGCCATGGCAGCCGCAGCCAGGCCAGCCGGCTCATGGCGTACCGCTCCGCGGCTTCTGGACTTCCCGCAGACGGTCGCGTGTGGTGTCGCCCTCGAAGACGCCGCGCGAACCGGCAGCGCGGGTGCTGTGGCGCTGGATGATCGCCATCGCCGAGTTGCCGGCCAGCGTGCGGCGCAGCTCCAGTTCGGTCTTGAGGTTGTTGATCTCCTGCTCCAGCGCGCTGTTCTCCTGGTCGACCGCCTGCACGGCCAGCTCGTTGGCAGCGACGTTCGGCTCCTTCTTGCCGGTCAGCAACGTGCGTTGCAGCAGCAGGGCCTTCTCCAGCACGCTGGACAGCGCAGCCTCGGACGCGAGGCGCCGGCCCAGCACGTCCTGGTCGGGTTCGTCACGCAGGGCCTCGATCACGCCGCGGGTGATCGGCAGCGAGCTGCTGCCGGCTGCGTCGAGATTGGCCGGCGTCGTCGGCCGGGCGCCCGTCACCAGTTCCTGCAGCGCCTGCAGCTTGGTCTCGTACTCTTCCTGGATCATAGGCGTCAGCCCGACGCCAGGCGTGGTCTGGGTCTTCGTGCAGTTTTCGCAGGTGCGCTGCTCGCGTTCGCCCAACACGCGGGTCGCCCAGTCCGCGGCCGCCTGGGGCGAGGACCAGGTTTGGCAGGTCAGGCGGTTGCCGCAGGCGCTGCGCGCGATCGACGAGGTATCGGTGGCGCTGCGCCCGTTGAGCAGGTTGTAGCCCGCGCGCGTCACGTCGCCGACCACCTTGATCGAACTCTGACCGGAGCCGCCCGCGTTGCCGCCGCCGACCCATGGCACGCCGTTGTTTCCTTTGTTGGACTCGGCCTGCTCGATGGCGGAGACGGCATCGGTGCTGCTGACCGCATCCCGCAGCGCCATCCCTTCGGCGAGCTGGTCCCAGCCGGCCTGGCCGCCGGCCATGTCCGCCATGCGATTGGCGATGGCCCGGCAGGTCATCTTCGAGCGGTCGAAATCCAGGCGCGCCTGCAGGATGCCGTTGGTGAGCAGGTTGTACAGGCCCGGGTCGGCGCGCTGGATGATCAGCGCCGGCAGCGAGGCCACGGCGCTGGTGGCGTTCTGGATCACGTTGCTCATGATCGTCTGGAAGCCGTTGGTGATGCCGTTGAGCTGGTTCTGCAGCGTCGTGGTGATGCTCATGTCGCCGCAGATCAGGTTGCTGTTCCAGCCGACGCCGACGCCGATGCTCTGCATGTTGCCGGCACCACCCATCGACACGGCCCGGCCGCCGCCGATGCTGTAGAGCACGTCGTCGCCGATCACGCTGCCGCTGACGTTCACGCCATTGGGATCGATGCGGGTCTGCGCCCAGGCGACGCCGACGGCCAGCGTGATGGCCGCCACGAGCAGCGTGGCCCGCAGGGGCGATTTCGCGCGGCGCAGGAAGTCAGGGAGGGAGGCGTTCATCGTGGGTTCCTCACATGAAATCGACGCTGCCGAGGAAGACCTGGCCACGGCGCCGGCAGCAGGAGTACGGCCGCCACAGGGCCCAGGCGTAGTCGCCTTGCTGGGCCTGCACGCGGGTGCGGCTGTGCGGGAAAACCACGCAACTGTTCGAGAGCGTGGGCGTCAGCTCCTGCCACTTGCCCGTCGAGGCGTCGGTCTCCATCAACGCGCCGGCCGGCCAGTACCCGTCGCGGGCGTTGGCCAGCAGTGGCTGGTACACGTGAATCTGGTTGCGGCGCGTCACGATGTCGCCCGCGCGCTGCGCGACCACGGCGCCGCTCTTGTGATCGTCGGTCTGGTGCAGGAAGCCACCGCGGGGATACACGTTGCCCCAGAGGTTCAGGCCGGTGCGCGTACCGATTTCGCGCCGGCCGGGGATGAGCGCTTCGGGGTAGAACGCTTCCGGGATGTTGTAGCGCCAGGCGATCGTGTCGAGCGTGCTCAGCAGATACGGCATGAAGGCCGTGCCAGCGCCTTCGCAGGTGTAGCCGGAGGCGCTGGCGAACTGGCTGAACACCATCCCGGCCGGATGGCCGATGACATCGGCGTTCTTGAACTTGGCGAGGTTGTTCTCGTTGTCGTGATTGGTCGTGCCGTCACCGCCAGCCTTGGCGCTCGGGTTGGGCATGCTCATCGCCCTGACTTCCAGCCACGGGTTTTCGCCGGTGTTCGAGTAGCTCGACACCACCGCATCGGGGACGTAGTGGCGCACCTTGACGGAAGTGCGAACCGAGCAGCCGAAGGGCGTGCAGTACAGCCAGTAGCAGATTCCGACCACGCGGTATTCGAGGCAGTCGGGGGACAGCGCCGACGAGACGATGGTGGCGGTGTCCAGGGCGAACGTCGACGTGGCCGTGCCCAGCAGCAGCGAGGCGACGGTGGCGCGCAGACGCCGGGATGCCAGCAGGAGGCTCATGGCTGCGTGCTCCGGTAGGCGTTGATGCGCGCGACGGCGCGGAGCACGTCGGGCTCGCCGTAGACCACATAGCGTCGATCGACCACCACGGCGGGAATCTTGGCGATGCCCAGCCCCCAGGCATCCGCGACACCTTGGTAGGCGTGGCCGATGCGGCGCTGAAGGGCCTCGCCGCCGTCATGCAACCGCTGCCGCACCAAGGCCGCGGCCTGTTGTGGGTCGGCCGGCAGGTGCGCGGCGAGTTCGACCTCGATGCGCGCGGCCTGGTCCAGCTCGATGATCCGCACGCCGGCCGGAGCCTGCACCGGATGACGGCTGTCGGTGACGACGAGCACATCGGCGGCCGCCGCGATGGGACCGAGCAGCGCGGCGCACAGTCCAGCGGCCAGCCTGGCGGCCAAGGGGCGCCGCAAGGCGGCAGGAAGGTTGAGGGAATGAGCCGGCATGTCGCGCCTCCGCGGAGTCGATGCAGACTCGTAGTCGAGCGCAACGCAGATCAGGGAACGACAAAGAAACCGAAACCGGTCAGTCCCGATTTCCTGCGCACCGGCGAAAGGAAACGGGAGCCGAGGGCTCCCGTGGTGATGAAATGAATGTGCGTGGGGTTCTGCTACAACAAGCCGGCTTCGGCGAACGAGTGCGGGCTGCCCTTGCCGACGATGAAGTGATCCAGCACCCGGACATCGACGGTGGCCAGGGCGCTCTTCAGCCGCTCGGTGATCGCACGATCGGCGGCCGAGGGCTCGGTGTTCCCAGAGGGGTGCTGATGCGCCAGGATCAGCGCCGAAGCGTTGAGCGCCAGCGCACGCTGGACCACCACCCTCGGATACACCGAAGTCTGGTCGACCGTGCCCTTGAACAGCGGCTCGTAGGCGAGCACCTGGTGCTGGTTGTCGAGAAACACGACCGCGAAGATTTCGTTCGGCTCCGCGACCAGTTTCAGGCGCAGGTAGTCGCGCACGGCGGCGGGACTGCCCAGCGCCGGACCGGCCTTGAACACGCGGTTCTCCAGCAGGGTGATGGCCTGCCGGATGATCCAGTCTTCGTGCTGGGCGGCGATCAGGGTGAGCGACTCCGGGCGGGAGTCGGCGATAACGAGAGACATGGTGAACCTCCAATGGATGAGATCGGAGGGCGCCCGCCCCTGGAGGGCAAACCCTCCTGGGGACGATGGGGATGGAACAGGTGACGAGCGGGCATCCACCACCGCGGGTGCGGTGGCTGTTCGCGTCAAGGGATGCGATGCGAACGGGTTTCGATCAACGCGGACGAGCCGCGCCGCAGCCTTGAAGATCGATGGCTACCTGGGCATGTCACCGGCGACGCCGGCGGGCATGTCTGGGGAATGGGTGGGTTCGGCTGCGGCCGTGCTGCCGGCGGCGAGCAGGTCGATGGCCGACAGCAAGGCATCGCCTTCGACGGGACCGTGCAGCAGGAGGGTCTTGCCGGACTCGCGGTCGCGCAGTTGCAGGGCCGGCGTGGCCGCGATGCCCTGCTGTGCCGCTTCCACCGCCTGGGCACGGATGACGGCATCGGGGCGATCGCTGTCGAGACAACCCTGCATGGCTGGCGTGAGGTCGGGATAGCGCAGGCCCTCCGGCAGGCCGTGGCCGTCGCCGCGGGTGTTCGAGTAGAGCCACGCCACGGCCTGCCAGAACGTGGCATGTCCGCCCGTCTCGCCCGCGCACTCGACCAGGCGTGCCCCGGCAGTCGCGGCCGGCTCGTGCATGGACAGCGGCAGGTGGTGCCACTGCCAGTTCACCTCGGGATGGGCGTCGATCCAGCGCTTGAGCGCGGGGAAGTAGGCCCGGCAGTACGGACACTCCAGGTCGGCGTACCCGACCACCGTGAAGCGCGCATCGGCACGGCCATACAGCCAGGGCAGGCCGGCCGGTTTCGGCGCTTCGGACCCGGCGGCGGCCAGGGACATGGGCTCGGTCGCCGGATGCGGCGCGCGCAGCAGCATCCACGAGGCAACCCCAATCGTCACCACGATCAGCACGATCCAGGGATGACGGCGGGCGAATGAAGGCATGCGCATCGTGTTGCTCCCGTCAGGCCAGCGTGTCCAGCGTCAGAGGTTCGATGCCCCGCGCGCGGTCGATCTTCTCGGCCACGCGGAAGGCGGCATCCAGTTCGCTGATGCCGTGCTGCTGCATCAACTGGAAGCGTTCGGCCTTCTCCTCGGGCTCGGTCATCGCCATCGCCAGGTAGAGGCTGGGCGGCACGGCGCGGAACAGCACCTCCATCGACTTGGACAGGATGACGCCCTCGCTGAACTTGCCGGCCTCCTTGCGCGCCGAGAGCATCAGCGCCTTCTGCGAAGCGTTGAGTTCGCGGAAGCGCGCGATCTTCTCCACTTCATCGGGTGGCATCGACAGGCAGATCCACCACTCGATCATGTTGAGCATGGGCTCGGCCGCCTTCGGCAAGTCGTCGAGGTTCTGCGTGGCGAGCCAGAACCAGGCGCCGAGCTTGCGCCACATCTTGGTGATCTTGACCACGTAGGGCGCGAGCAGCGGGTTCTTCGTGATGATGTGGCCTTCGTCCGTCACGTTGATGATCGGACGGCCCAGGAACTGGTCGCGCTCGGCGATGTTGTTGACGGTGTTGATGAGCGAGATGTAGGCAATCGAGAGTTGGGCGTTGTAGCCCTCGCGCGCGAAGGTGGCCAGGTCCACGATGGTGATGTCCGCCTCGGGCCACGGCGTGCCGGACCGGTCGAACATCTCGCCGTCCACGTCCTGGCAGAACATATCCATGGCGTCGGCCATCTCCAGCAGCCGTGCGCGCCGCATCTCCGGCAGCGTGGCGTCGCGGGCGCGCTCGCGCAGCGCGTCGCGCACATCGCGCGTGAGCACCGTGCGTCTGTCCGCCACGCAATGCTGGGCCGCATCGAGAATGCACTGGCGGATCAGGCTGCGGTCGGCGCGCGTCATGCGCGCTTCTTCCTTGTCCTCGCCGCCGGTAATCATCAGCCGTGCAGTGATCTCCAGCTCGCCGAGCACGTCGCGCTGCTCGTCGCCTTCCACGGCCATGCCGGCATCGGTCTGGTCTTCGTCGAGCGCATCGGCGTCCAGTGTCTGTACCTGGCTCGGCGTATCGACCAGGCGCCAGGCGTCGGCGAACGGAGCCAGACTGACGCCCGCGCCCGGCGCGAGCTTCACCCGATGCACGGTGAGGCCCAGCCGTGCCGCGAAGTCGCCGAACAGGCCGAAGCTGTTGCCCGCCTCGACGATGAACAGGCGCGGCCGGTAGATCGCCGTCACCTGGTTCAGGATGTTGTTGAGCGTCGCGCTCTTGCCCGAACCCGTGGGGCCGAACAGGAACAGATGCGCGTTCATCTGCCGGTCGAGGCGGTTCAACGGATCGAAGGTGATCGGGCCGCCGCCGCGGTTGAAGAACGTGATGCCCGGATGCCCCGTGCCCTGACTGCGGCCCCAGACCGGCGCCAGGTTCGCCGCATGTTGCGCGAACATGAGCTGGGTGTACCACTGGCGCTTGTCGGCCGCCGGATCGAACACGCACGGCAGCCAGCGTAGATAGCTGTTCAGCGGCGCCACCTCGTCCTCTTCGCGTACCGGTTGCAGGCCGGCGTTGAGCATCACGTTGACGAGCTGCAGGCCGCGCGCATCGAGCTGGGCCAGGTCGCGGCCGCGCAGGTAGAACGCCAGCGCGCCGCGGTAGAGCTTGTGCGCACTGCCGATCAGGCCGCGCGCCTGCTGCACGTCCTGCCGGGTCTGCTCCGAGGCCAGGGTCTCGCCGACGGCCTTCCTGGCGAGGTGGTTGAGGTGCGCCTCCAGCACGTCCTGGGGCGTGGCGACCAGCGTCAGGCACATCACCGTGTCCTCGGGCATCTGGTCGAACAGCGCGTTCATGGCGTCGCCGCCCTTGCGCGTCTCGCCCGTCAGATGGCCCGTCACGGGTGGCGTGCGCAGGCGATCCATCACGATCACCCGATGCGGCATGCCGTCGAAGAACCACAGGCCGTTGGGCACGTCCGAACGGGGCTGGCCGAAGAACAGGCGCTGCGCGAAGTCGGTGCCGCTGGCGAGTTCGATCTCGCCCTCCTCCCGCTCTTCCGGGTAGCGGGTCAGCGCGTAGAAGCGTTCCCGATCTTCGGTAGTGGCGCCGAGCAAGGTCGGATTCGGGTTGAACCAACGCAGGAGCCAGGCATGGATGTCCGCCGCGCCGAGACGCCGGGCTTTCACGCCGGCATTGGCCAGCCCGCCGACGAGGCGGTCGCAGATCGTGGTCAGCGCCTGCTCGGGCGACTGGCCACGCCGCGGGGCCGGGGCCGCAGACGTGCGGCGGTAGACCACCATGCGCACGCGCCGGACCTGGCCGCGCCACGGCAGGCGCGTCACCGTGGTGTCCTCGAACAGGCCACCCGGCTTGGCGATGGCTCGCAGGTGATGGGCGAAGAAGCGCAGGTAGAAGTCGCTGAACGCGCTGCCCTGCGCACGCGGCTGCAGATAGTTCGCCAGGGAGCGCAGATAGTTGTCCCAGTCGGCCTCGTCCTGGGCGTAGAGCTGCACCACCCAGGGGTTGTCGTCCAACTCGTCGAAGGAGTCCTGCAGGGCGTTCTCCAGCGCATCGCGCGCCTGCCACAGCCAGGCCATCTCGCGGCCCTCGGTGCCGACCGGCGCCAGCTCGAAGAAGGCCGCCACCGACTGGCCGTCTTCCAGCAACATGCACTTGGTGTCGGGCAGGTACTCGACCCAGGGCAGCAAGTCCGCGAACGACGGCGCGACGCCATAGAGCGCATCGTGGTCGGCCTGGGTGGCCGGTCTGCGCCGGCCCCGGCCGAGCGCGCTGCCCGGCTCGGCGACACCCTGTGCCGACAGCGCCGTTACGTGCCGTGCCCAGGCATCATCGGCCGCATCCGCGGCGTCAGCAGGCGATACGTCGGGCTTGCGTGACCACGGCAGCGACCAGGCCATCAGTAGTCCTCCACGCGCTCGCCCGGCATCGCGTACTGCACGCGCTGGTAGAGCGGGAACACCGTGCTGTAGCCGGGCACCGGCACCGGGTCGGTGCCCGCCAGGTGCGGGAACACGTACATCACCAGGTCGGGGTTCGGCAGGCGGTGGAACTGGCGGTAAATCTCGTTCTGCGCGGTACGGGTGTAGCGCGCCTGCACGCCGGGCGCCGCCTGCACATCGGCATCGGCCAGCGGCCGGCGCAGGCCCTGGCGCGCATCGAGCAGTTGCCGCGCGGCCTGGCCGCCGCCCGCGCTGCCGCCGGTTTCCTGATGCCAGATGTCGAGCATGGTGCTGTCGCCGTGCGGCAGCAGCTTCTCCTTGCTGGTGGCGCAGCCGCCGAGCAGGGTGGCCGCCAGCAGCACGGCGGCCGCGTCAATCCAGATCCGAGGCATGGGCTTCTCCGGTGCGGTGGTGGACCCGACGCCCCTTGGCGTCGTAGTCGATGTCGAGCGGCTGCTCCAGATGCACGGCCACCCTGGCGCCGGGCTGCACGTAGACCGCCGCGAAGGCCTGGCCGTAGAGCTTGTTGACCCAATCGGCCATGTCGCGCACGCCGCCCGCGAGGATGCGGCCCATCGCTTCGTTGCCGCTGATGCCGACGGTGCCCAGCGAGCCGTTGCTGTTGGCGACCACGGCAACGCTGCCGTTGTCGGACTTGATGAGCGAGGCCGCGCCGGCGCCGGCCGCGGTGATGAGCGCCTGGCTTCCCAGGTACTGCTGGGCGTTGCTGCGCCGCTCGCCGCTGACGCAGGGGATGCCGTAGGGGTCGCTGATCCAGCCCAGGCCGCCTTGGATGCTGGCGCCGTTGTGACCCGAGTTGCCGCCGCTGCTACCGCCCTTGCTGCTGTCCTCCGGCACCGTGCGGATGGTGCCGTCCTGGAACACGAACGTGACCGAGCGGATTTGCCCGCGCACGCACGAGAGCGTCCAGTCGCCCGAGGCCGTGCCGCTGACCACGGCGCCGGCCACGTCGGGGATGTCGATGCCGTTGGCCGTGAGGTTGTCCGGGCCGATCAGAACCTTGAACGGATAGGGATCGTTGACGGTTCCGTCGATCGGCACGCGCCCGATCAGCGCCGTCATGGCAATCGACCCCATGAGCGTCGAGTTCGACGGCACGGTGTAGACCGCCTTCGTGGATGCGCCCACCGCGCGGCTGCCGACGTCGGCGACCGATTCCACTGCGGCCGACAGGCTTTTCTGGCCCGGCCCGAAGCTCAGGGGAAAGCTCGGCTCCTTGCTGCCGTTCCTGGCGTCGACCTTGGCATCGTCGGGCTCGACCCACTGCGTGCCACCGGCGCCGCGGTTGAAGCGCTGGCCATCACCCTCTTCCAGCCCCAGCCCGACGGGCAGGTCGGACGGGCCACCCTTGCCGGCAAGGCCGTCCAGTTGCCGCTGCAGATCCTGCAGCAGCCCCTGGGTCTGCTGCCTGTCGCTGGCCACCTGGGTGCGCTCCTGCTCCAGGCGATTGCGTTCGCCTTCCAGCGCGCTCTGGATGCGTTGGTCGATCGCGCCTTCCCGCGCACGCAGGCGCTCGTTCTCGGCCTTGTGCTGCTTGTTGTCGCCGAGCGCGCTCTGCAGCTCGGTGCGCAACTGCTTCACCTGGGCCACCAGCGTGGCGACGGTATCGCGCGGCGTGTCGCCAGCGATGCCCAGGGCTTTCATCTCCTCGGGCGTGAGCGTACCGGCCGCGCCCTTGGGGGCGGGCTGGCCGCCGGGGGCGCCGGAGAACAGCTTGATGCCGACGAACACCAGCAGCAGCGCCATCGGGATCAGCAGCCACTTGAGCAGCGGATTACTCTTCATCGCGCGCTCCTCCGGTCGAGCCGGCCGCGGCGGCCGGCGGCAGGTTCACGCTGGCGTCGATCGGGCTCAGCGCCGGCAGCAGCGACTCGGCCAGGCCGTGGCCGCGCGTGACCAGATAGAGCACCGTGGTGTCGGACGGGGTACCGGCCGGCCCCAGGTTCGGATGCTGGAAGGTCGCCGCCACGAAGTTCCCCTGCAGGGCGCGCGGGTCGAGGTCGAGCCAGCGCGCCGAGGTGTTGGTGAGTCGCACGGCCGTCACCCACTGGTCTTCCAGGCGCCACGCGGCCAGTGCCCGCGCGTGCACCGGCAGCGTCGGCAGCAAGGTGTCCAGCGCGAGGTCGCGGCGCAGGTTTGCGCGCCCGATGCCGGCGACCGGCTCGACGGTGCGCAGCGGCGCGTACAAGTTCTGCGCGGCATGGCGCGTCAGCACGACCGATACCGGCGTTTCGCGCCGGGGAACGGATTTGTCTGCGGGCGCATCGGCCTGCTCGTCCGCGCCGCTTGCTGCACCGCCGCCGTAGCGCTTCGCGGGGGCCTCCGCTTCCACGATGCGCACCGGCTCCAGCGGCGCCCGGCCGTCCTTCGCCGGCTCGGCGGCGATGTCGAGCAGGATCAGCGCGCCGGATTCCACGTCCTGCAGTTGCAGCCGCGTTGGCGGAATCGGCTCGCTCGCCCGCAGGTAGATCGCGCCGCCTGCACTCTGCACGCGCAGGTGGTCGCCGGCGCTGGCCGGCACGCCGACGCGCACATTGCGGTCGATGAAGACCACGCGCTCCTGGCCGACCACCAGCGGCACCGGCAGGGGCAGGCGCTCCCAGCGCAGGATTTCCACGGCCTGGCTGGCCGGCACGACACCGAGGATCAGCAGGACGGCGGCCAGGGCCGACAAGGCAACGGGCTTCATGGAGAGTCTCCCTGCAGGTGGCCGGAGGCGTTGGCGGGCGCGCCGGCCTGGGTCGGCGTCGGCGGCGGTTCGATGCGCTGGGGTGCACTGGCGTAGCAGTCCAGCGCCAGGCCAAAGGGGTTGTGCTCGGGGTCGATGTCCAGCCGGACGACCTTGATGGGGTAGCGCACCAGGGCGCGCTTGACCTGCTCGGAGCCGTAGTATTCGTCCGCGCTCACGTCGAGCGTGACGATCCAATCGCGGTCGGAGACCACCTTGACGCGCGTGGCCGGATCATCGCCGTAGCCGCGGCCGGGAATCTCGTAGATGCCACGCACGCGCTGACGCAGCTCGCCACTGGCGCGCCGGTACTCGTAGTCCTGTTGCAGGAAGGCCCGGCAGCTCGGCGTCAGGTAGGCCGACAGCGCGCGCAGGTTGCGCGGGTAGTCGGTCTCGCCGTTGGTGGGCCAGCGCTGCACCTGCTGCCAGATGTAGAAGCTGAACGCGTACACGCTCTCGGGCGGCACGTCCCACCACTTGCGCACGCTGCCCGAGCGCAGGTCGGGGGGCACGTGGATGGTCAGATCGCGCGGCGCGCTCCACCAGCCGAAGCCGAGCAGCAGCGCCACCACAAACAGCGCCGCGCCGCCCAGGCGCAGCGTCTTCACGTGTGCCTGCAGGTGCGCGACCTCATTCTTGAAACGGCTCATGCCGCACCTCGGTGGGCCGTGCGCCGTGTGCTCCACCAGCCCGTGCGGATGATCAGACGGCACCCGCCCAGGTGAGCGGCGAGCACTGGATAGCGCAAGGTCAACCGCCACTGAAGCTGCCGGTACAGCCAGGTGTCGGGCCGGCCGCGCTTCTGGCTGCGCAGGAAGCCACCGCCGACGAAGACGCCGAGCGCGATGCCGGCGACGATCAGCGTAGGCACCATGGCAATGCTGCGCGTCAGCCAGGCCAATGGCACACCGAGCACGAGCCCGGCGGCCGCCGACAGGCCAGCGCAGATCCACAGCTCATCGGCGGTCAGTCCGCGCACGACCACCGGCTGGCGATTCAGCCGGTGCGGCAGGAACGTCACCAGCGCATCGCGCGCTGTCTCCGCGGGGGTGGCCATCACGTGCAGCCCTTACAGCACGCCGGTGGCTTTGGTCAGCAGCCAGATGCCGACGACCAACAGGATCGCACCCACGGCGACCGTCAGCCCGAACTGGCCCCAGGTGGCGCGGCCCGTGTGGATCTCCGAGTAGCGTGTGTAGGCGTGATAGCAGACACCGACGAACATCGAGGCGACCACGAGCAGCGCGATCAGCAGCACGATGTCGTAGCCGTAGTTCTGCAAGGTCTGCAGGATGCCGCTGCCCTGGCCGCGCGAGGGGTCTTCCATGGTCGGCAGGCCCTGCGCGAACGCGGATGGCGGCAGTCCCAGGAGCGCCAACGGCGCCAGCAGCGCGGCGATGCGCGAGGGAACGCGAGAAGTAGTCGGAGGCGTGTGCATGATCGATGGCCCTTCGTGGTGGTCAGGAGAGGAGGAAGAAGGTCAGCACCAGGTACATCGCGACGAAGCGGATGCAGACGCCCAGGAACTGACGTTGGTTGATGCGGTTCTCGGCCCAGCCCACGTAGGCCGTGCGCATGGCCCACACGCCCCACAACAGCAGCACCGCGAACACGAAGCCGAGCACCACGACGGACACCGCCGAAGGCGCAAAGCCGCCGTTGGCCTGGAAGGCGGCGATCTGCTCGGCGGTCATGGCGAGGGCTCCTCCTGTTCGTCGCGGCGCAGGTAGTCGCCGGCCAGCGGAACGGGATCGCGCGGCTGGGCGCGCTGAGGCACGAGGAAGTCCTGCACGCCGGTGCGCACGCGTTTCAGGTCGGCGCGCAGCCGGGCGTAGTCGAAGTGGTAGCGGGCGCGCGCCTGCGGCGCGGTGGTGGTGGCGTGCTCGACCAGTCGGTCGATCAGGTCGAGCTGGCGCGCGAGCGCGGCGAGCTGCTCACGCTCCGGGGTGTCGTCGGCAATGGCGGGTTGCAGGGCCGAGAGCGACACGGCCAGCAGCACGGCCAGCGAAGGCCATGCGGATGCGCGGCGGTTGGTCTGTCCCATCGAGCCATTCCCCGTTGATGCGGATGGCCAGATGCTGTGCCGCGCTCTCGCTTTGCGCCGCAGGGAATGGGAACTACGGGTTGACCGGATTCCCAGGCCGAACTGGCCATCAACTGCGCAAGGCTCCCCGGATTGCGGAGTTGGCCAGCGCCTACCGCGGCCTGGTAGAATTGGCTAAACTTGGCAATCCAAGGCTACGAAAGGCCAAATCGGATGGTTTCCGGATGACTGAAGTCGAGAGCGAGATCCTCACGCTGGAGGAGGTCGCGGCCTACCTCAAAGCCGGGAAACGCACGGTTTATCGCCTTGCCCAGAAAGGAGAGATTCCGGCGTTCAAGCTTGGAGGTACCTGGCGCTTTCGCCGCTCGGAGCTGGATCGGTGGATCGCCGAAAGCATCAGCAAGAAGAAGCCGGAGGCCGAGTGAGCGTGCGCCAAGTCAGCGACCGAATCGCATCCGGAAAAGAACAAGGGGGGGATCGCCGTTGACAACACAGCAGCTTCTAACGCCGCACCAGAGCCAGTACTTCGCCTGGCTGCTGACCCGACGCGCGGCGGGCGACTCTGTGGAGTCGCTGGCCTCAACCTTGGTCGATTCGCAAGTCGATCTGAATCCTCATCAAGTCGAGGCCGCGCTCTTCGCTTGCCGCAACCCGCTCTCACGCGGCGTGATCCTCGCCGACGAGGTTGGTCTGGGCAAGACCATCGAAGCCGGTTTGGTCATCTCCCAACGCTGGGCCGAACGGCGACGGAAGATGCTCATCATTGTTCCGGCGAACCTGCGCAAGCAGTGGCACCAGGAGTTGCAGGACAAGTTCGGCCTGCAAGGGCTGATCCTTGAAGCCAAAAACTACAACGCGATCCGCAAGCAGGAGCGGCAGAATCCATTCTTGTTCGCGTCCGGCCCGATCATCTGTTCCTACCAGTTCGCAAAGGCCAAGGCCGACGACGTCAAGGGCATTGACTGGGACTTGGTCGTGCTCGACGAAGCGCATCGCCTGCGCAACGTTTACAAGACCAGCAATGTCATCGCCAAGACCCTCAAGGAGGCGTTGTCGCGCGTTCACTCCAAGGTGCTTCTGACCGCGACGCCGTTGCAGAACTCATTGCTCGAACTCTATGGGCTGGTCAGCTTCATCGATGACCGCGTGTTCGGAGACCTTGATAGCTTCCGCTCGCAGTTCACTGGCAGAGAGCAATCCTTCAGCAGCCTGCGTGACCGGCTGGCCCCCATCTGCAAGCGCACCCTGCGCAAACAGGTTCAGCCCTACGTTTCGTACACAGCACGCAGGGCCATCGTCGAGGAGTTCACGCCATCGAGCGAAGAGCAGGAACTTTCCAGGCTCGTCGCCGACTATCTGCGCCGCCCCAACCTCAAGGCCCTGCCCGACGGGCAGCGCCAACTGATTTCACTCGTGCTGTGGAAGCTGCTTGCTTCCAGCACGCACGCGATTGCGGGTGCGTTGGAGACAATGGCCAAGCGTCTCCAGGGCGTGCTGGATCAAGCTCCCGTGGTTCCCGATCTCGCCGAAGAACTGGACGAGGACTACGAGTCGCTCGACGAGACCGCCGACGAATGGGAGGACCAAGAGCCGGGCAAAGAGGCAACGAACCGCTCCGAGCGTGATGCCGTCGCGCAGGAGATAGAGGAGCTTCGCCACTTCAAAACGCTGGCAACCAACATCCGTGACAACGCCAAGGGTAATGCGCTACTCACTGCGCTGGTTCGCGCCTTCGCCGAACTGGATCGGTTGGGCGCGGCCAGAAAGGCCATCATCTTCACCGAGTCCAGGCGCACGCAGGAATACCTCCTCAACTTGCTGGCCGACACGCCATACGGCGACGGCATCGTGCTCTTCAACGGCACCAACAGCGACCAGCGCGCGCAGGCCATCTATAAGGACTGGCTGAAACGCCACGAAGGCACCGACCGCATCACCGGCTCCAAGACCGCCGACACCCGCGCAGCCTTGGTCGAGCACTTCAAGGAGCGCGGCAAGGTCATGATTGCCACCGAGGCTGGGGCCGAAGGCATCAACCTCCAGTTCTGCTCGCTCGTCATCAACTACGACCTGCCCTGGAACCCGCAGCGCATCGAACAACGCATTGGACGGTGCCACCGCTACGGTCAGAAATTCGACGTGGTGGTGGTCAACTTCGTCGACCGCAGTAATGAGGCCGATGCACGGGTGTACGAGCTGCTGTCGCAGAAGTTCCAGCTCTTCGAAGGTGTATTCGGGGCCAGCGACGAAGTTCTCGGCGCCATCGGCTCCGGTGTCGATTTCGAGCGGCGTATCGCCGAGATCTACCAGAACTGCCGAGAGCCCGAAGAAATCAAGTCCAGCTTCGAGCAACTCCAGCTCGACCTCTCCGGCGAGATCAACGAGGCGATGGTCAAGACGCGGCAGGTCTTGCTTGAGAACTTTGATGAGGAGGTGCAGGAGAAGCTGCGCATGCGGGCAGACGACAGCCGCAACGCGCGCAATCGCTTCGAGCGCATGCTGATGGACCTGACCCGCGCGGAACTGGTCCATTGCGCCGCCTTCGATGACGACGGCTTCGATCTCCGCCACATACCGACTGGAACCGACCATGGCGGTCTCGCGGGCATCGAACTGGGGCGCTACGAGTTGCCCCGCCGCTCCGGCGACGCGCATCTATACCGCATCAATCATCCGCTGGCGCGATGGGGCATCGAGCAGGCCAAGGCTCGCGTACTCGACGGGGCTCGACTCGTCTTCGACTACAACGCCTACGGTTCAAAGATCAGCACCCTCGAAGCCTATCGCGGCAAGGCCGGATGGCTCACCGTGAAGCTGATCTCGGTCGAGACTTTCGGCAACCAGGAGCAGCATCTGCTGGTTGCCGCGGGCACGACCGACGGCGTCGTGCTCGCGGAAGTAGACCCGGAAAAACTGTTGCGCCTGCCCGCGACCACGCAAGCAGCCAGTCTGTTCAACGCCCCTGACGCCACCCTGCTGGCCGACGTGGAGACCCGCAAGACAGCACTCCTGCGCGATGTCAACGAGCGCAACCTCGGTTACTTCGAGCAGGAAGTCCAGAAGCTGGACGCCTGGGCGGACGACCTGAAGCTGGGTCTGGAGCAGGAGATCAAGGAGATCGATCGCGAGATCAAGGAGGTACGCCGCACGGCCGCGACCTCACCAACCCTCGAAGAAAAGCTCTCGTGGCAGAAGAAGCAGCGTGAGCTGGAAGGCAAGCGTAGCAAACTGCGCCGGGAGCTGTTTGCCCGGCAGGACGAAGTCGAAGCGCAGCGAAATGACCTCATCAGTCAGTTGGAAGTGCAGCTCCAGCAGCAGGTGGAAGAGCGCACGCTGTTTGCCGTCGAATGGGAGCTGGTCTGATGGCAACAGTTGTCGCTCGGCCCCTCGAACTCGATCTGCTATGCCAGAAACTCGATGCAGATTACTCCACCCGAATCACGGGAACAGGGAACACGCCAGAATCTCGGCGAAGCAACTTTCTGTCCAAGGCAATTGCGGCATTCGTCCTGCATGAAGACGCCGGCGCCAATCTCGATGAGTCCGTGGCCGCCAGCATCGATGGTGGTCAGGATCATGGAATCGATTCAGTATTCGTTTCAACGGATCAGACGATCTGGCTGGTCCAATCCAAGTACAAAGAGTCAGGCACTGGCGAGCCGGAACTCGGCGAGGTATCCAAATTTCGGGACGGCGTAACCGACCTTCTGCAAGGACGCTGGAATCGTTTCAACAACGCCTTGCAAAGCCGCCAAGCGGCAATCACCAATGCGTTGAACAGCGGTATCTGCAGGGTCAAAGTCGTGCTGGCCTATTCCGGCACGGCGGTATCCGATGATCGGCGCGACATCTTTGCCGACTTGGAGCGTGCGTTCAATGGCGCAAATCCGGGCTTTCTTCGATGCCATGCCTATGGGCTCACGACCCTTCACGATCTGCATCTGGACGGGGTTTCGGCCCAGCCCATAGAAGCCGAAGTCGAATTGAAGGACTTCGGTCACACGCAAGAGCCCTACCGGGCGTTCTACGGGCGCATGGACGCCAAGCGGCTCGCCGATCTTTGGGCGGCACACGAGGAGCATCTGGTTGATCGGAACATTCGCCGGTTCAAGGGCACGACCACCGTCAATGCTGGACTAACCGAGACGATTCGACAAGAAGCACAGCACTTCTTCTACTTCAATAACGGCGTCACCTTCCTCTGCGACTCCATAACGGAGCAGCACCCCCGCGACCCGAATCGGCAGACTGGCACGTTTCGCATTCGAGGCCTGTCCATCATCAACGGTGCGCAGACGGTTGGGGCGATAGCCCGCGAGCCACTGGCCCACTACGATGCACATCCCACCATAGTCATGGCGACTTTCGTTTGTCTTGAGAACGCGCCTGATGGCTTTGGCGATCGTGTCACCCAATCGCGTAACCGCCAGAATGCCGTAGAGCTGGAAGACTTTGCCGCGCTCGATGAACGGCAGGCCATGTGGCAGCAGACCTTGCAGATGGCGGGCATTACCTATCTGGTCAAGCAGGGGGACGACGATCCGCCGCTATCGCCGACCTGCTTCAGCGCGCGTGAACTTGCGCCATTCCTGGCTTGCACCGTAACCACGAACGACTGGCAGGACTACGTGACCGCCGCCAAGGCCGACAAAAAGAAGCTGTTTGGGCGGGAGGGGTTGGTATCAGCAACCGACCCCTTACGCCATTCCTACGAACGGCTCTTCGCCGACTCCCTCACGGCAAGGCAAATGTGGCGGATAGCCCAAGTCGGCCGAGTGGTCGTAGAGAAAGTCCGCGCCAGAGCCACTGCCGAAGGTGATCCCGCCAACTTGCCAGCGGGGGCACTCCCTGCACGAGAGATTCTCAATCACGGCGCTTGGCTGGTTCTACACGTCATTTTCATCCGGCTTCAGTTTCAAAACGGACCGATGCTGGCGTTGACCCAGGATGAGATGACAGCGATTTCACGCGAAGTCGATCTTGTTTCCGAGCGCCTTGTGAGTGCCGTCCAAGGCGCGCAGTGGAACAAGCAGGCGCGCAGCATCTTTGAGAACAAAACGGACTGTCGAACCGTGAAAGGCCGTTTGATGGCGGCCTTGGCGCAGCAGAGCCAGGGAGGAAATCAATAGTGCAAGCAAACATCAAAGGTCTGGTGGATCGACTGGAGCTTTCCCAGTCCAAGGCAATGATGCCTCTTTACGAGGCTATCTCGAATGCCGTCGATGCAATCGAAGAGCATCAAGACGGCTTCAGCAATCATTTGATTCGCATCCGGCTGGTAGCTTCTACCGATCTTGCTCATCAAGCTGGCGATGAGACTCTGGTCGTGGACGGCTTTGATGTCATTGATGATGGCGTTGGCTTCAACGAAAAGAATTTGGCCTCGTTTCAGGAGGCACACACGCTTTCCAAGGTGAAGGTCGGTGGTCGAGGTGTCGGACGCTTCACCTTCCTGAAGGTCTTTTCATCCGTACACATCCGCAGCGTCTTCAAACGCGACGGTAAGGCTTTGCTGCGCGAGTTCGACTTCAGCATCCAAGATGAACTGAAAGGTGCAGACACCACGTCTGAAGTCAAAGAGGCATGTGGCACGCATACCTCCATGCGGGGCATGGATGACAAGTTTCGGGCTGGGTGGCCTACCCAGCCCGAGACCATCGCTGAACGCATCATTGCGCACTTTCTGATCCGGTTTGCGGCCCGCTCCTGCCCTCCGATAACTCTGGAGTCTCCTGGACACGCTCCGATTGACTTGCACGCCCTGTTTCAGGCAACAGTGCTGGCGCACATCCAAGAGCAGTTCTTCGAGGTTTCCGGCCATACATTCGCGTTGCAGGCTTATCGCCACCGGGACGGTCGCTCGCGCCACGAACTCAATTTGTGTGCGAACGGGCGGGAAGTCACCACGAGTAAGCTGCGGGACCTGCTTCCGGAGCTTCCCGAAAGGCTGATCGACGGTGACCAAGAGTCCTACACCTTGATCGTACTGGTCACAGGGGAATACCTGGATGACCATGCCAACCAAGAGCGCACGCGCATCGCTTTCCAAAGCGATGAGGAGCCCGAACTTGAGCAGACGCTGGTTTCTCGGCGCGCGCTGAATCAAGGCATTGCAGGTGCCTTGAGACCCCTGCTCTCGGGCGACTTGAAGTCAACGAACGAAGAAAAGCGGGCTCAAATCGAGAAATTTGTGGAGCAAGCCCCCGAGTACAGGGCGCTCACGCACCCTCGCTACAAAGAAGTGATCGAGCAAAAGATTCAGCCAGGCCTGTCCGAAGACAAGCTGGACGAAGCTCTTCTGCATGTGAAGCGCGCCATCGAGGACGACATTCGCAAAGAGGCCAAGCATGTCGCGGCGCTCTTCGAAACCGAAACTTTCGAACAGTACCAAGAGAAATTCAAGGAAATCGCGGAAAAGGCCAACGAAATCGGCAAGGCCCAGCTTGCTGCCTATATTGCGCACCGCCGAACGATCCTTGACTTGGTGAACAACAGCCTCAAGAAAAAACGCACGGATGACAAATATCCGCTCGAAAGGGTCTTGCACAAGATGATCTTCCCGATGGGGATGACCTCGAAGGACATCTTCTTCGAGCAGCAGAACCTCTGGGTGATTGACGAGCGGCTGTGCTATCACACCCTGCTCACATCAGACAAAAAGCTGAAAAGTGTCGCTGGGCTGGACGACACTTCTGGTCGGGAGCCGGACATCTTTGCGTTTTTTTATGACACGCCCATCGGTGTCGCTGAGGCAGACGGCCTGCCTGGTGGAGGTGTTGTCATCATCGAATTCAAGCGGCCTGGAAGGGACAATTACGACAAAGACCCTGCTGATCAGATCATCCAGCGATTCCGAGAAATCTCCGAAGGGGGCGTCACGGACGTTGATGGGCGGCAGATCAATCCCGCCAGCCTTCGGTACACCGGCTATCTCATCGCTGATTTAACGCCGTCTTTGCATCGACAAGTATTTGGACGTTACCACCGCACCACCGACAACGAGGGGTATTTCTCCCCTTTGGCGACTGGCAATGGGTATATCGAAATTCTCTCCTACGACAAGCTCATCAAGGATGCAGAGCGCCGCAACCGCATCCTGTTTGACAAGCTTGGACTGCACAAGAAATAAGGTGGCATGACCATGAGAAAACAAAAACTAGAACTTACCTGGATCGGGAAGGAGAAGCGACCCAAGCTGGAGCCGCGCATCCTTCTTGAAGACCCCGAAAAGTCGTACCACGCCAAGCATCGTGTGTCGGACAGCGATCTATTCGACAACCGATTGATCTTTGGCGACAACCTGCTGGCCTTGAAGGCGTTGGAGCAAGAGTTCACTGGAAAGGTAGCCTGCGTATACATCGATCCGCCATTTAATACTGGCGACGCGTTCGAGAACTACGACGATGGACTGGAGCACTCCGTTTGGCTGGGGCTGATGCACGAGCGGCTCAAGATTCTTCGCTCACTCTTGAGCGGCAATGGGTCATTGTTCGTGCATCTGAACGATGATGAACTGGATTACTGTAAGGTTGTTCTTGACGAGGTTTTTGGGCGAGCGAACTTCGTCAATCGAATCACGGTGGAGGCAAGATCGCCATCAGCTTTCAGCACTGTTAACCCTGGCGTCTTCAAGTCCGCCGAGTACATCCTGTGGTATGCAAAAGATCGGTCCGACTTTGTTGAGGCGGCAGGTCGTGTGCCACGAATGCCCGACTACGCATACAACAAGTGGTTGCAGAATCCGGCATCAGACTTTAGAGAGTGGCAGCTAGTGTCGTTGATGGATGCTTACGCCGCCGCGCCGCAGTCGCGTTCTCGACGTCCGGATTCTGTGCTTGAGCATTTTCACGAGTTTATCGTCGAGAACGCGGAGCGCGTATGCCGTCTAGCGTCAATCAGCGATTCTGGAGCCGGCGCGCAGATCGTGGAGTTAAAAAAGAAGTCCTCCGCCAATCCTGGAAGGGTCTTCAGGCTGCAGCGTGATGGCGGTTTGGACGACGTCTATGTGCTCGATGGACAGCAACTGATCTTCTACAAGAAGAACGTTGCGGTGATTGACGGAAAAAGGACTGCAACGGCTTTGCTAACAAATGTGTGGAAGGACATCGCGTGGGAAGGCATAGCGAATGAGGGCGGCGTCACGTTTCGGAAAGGAAAAAAGCCTGAACGCCTTATTCGACGGTGCTTAGAGTTGGCATCGGCACCAGGCGACATTGTCCTTGACTCATTTGCCGGGTCGGGCACCACTGGCGCGGTTGCTCACAAGATGGGCCGCCGCTGGATCATGGTGGAGCTAGGCGAGCACTGCCACACGCACATCATCCCACGTCTGACTAAAGTCATCGATGGCGAAGACTCCGCCGGAGTGACGTCGGCAATGAACTGGAAAGGCGGCGGTGGTTTTCGCTACTACCGCCTTGCGGCCAGCTTGATCGTCAACGACCGCTGGGGCAATCCGGTCATCAATCCCGAGTACAACGCGACGCAACTGGCGGAAGCGCTTGCCAAGCTGGAAGGTTTCACCTATGCGCCTTCGGAAACCCGCTGGTGGCAGCACGGCCACTCCAGTGAGCGCGACTTCATCTATGTCACCACGCAGAATCTGTCCGCCGAGCAGTTGCAAGCTCTGGCCGATGAGGTCGGGACCGAGCAGAGCCTGTTGGTGTGCTGCTCGGCGTTTCGCGGCGTGACTGCCGCCAAAGCGGCTGAGCGTTGGCCGAACCTGACGTTGAAGAAGATCCCGAAGATGGTGCTGGCTCGCTGCGAATGGGGCCAGGACGACTACAGCCTCAACGTGGCCAATCTGCCGATGGTGCAGCTTGAGAAGGCCGGGCCTGCGGCAACCGATGACAGAGGCAAGAAAATCCTGGGCGAGAAAGCCGCCCTCGCAAATGCGGGACAGGGCGGCCTGTTTGGGGAGAACGAATAATGAGCACCCGCGTCCTGCACGCCGTTACCGGCCGTCTGTCTCTCCGCCCGCCCCAGGCCGAGTCCCTCATCAAGCTCGCGCGCGCGCTCGATGCTGCGCCTGAGCTATTGGGTCACGAGCGCGATGTCTCGGCCATTCTGTCCACGTTGAAGGCCGAGTTCAGCACTCTGGAGGACTTCGAGCGCGAGTTCCCGTCGCTGTGCTTCGCACTTGCCACGGGCGTGGGCAAGACGCGCCTAATGGGAGCCTTCATCGCCTACTTGCATCTTGCGCACGGCATCAACAACTTCTTCGTACTGGCGCCCAACCTGACGATCTACAACAAGCTCATCACGGACTTCACGCGCAACACGCCGAAATACGTTTTCAAGGGGATCGCAGAATTCGCGCAGCAACCGCCGCTGATCATCACCGGCGACAACTACGACCAGACCGGTGCGGCGGTAGGCGATCAATCGATGGGCTTCGCCCACGACGTACGCATCAACATCTTCAACATCTCCAAGATCAACTCCGAGGTACGCGGAGGCAAGGAGCCCCGCATTAAGCGGATGAAGGAAGTGCTTGGCGACAGCTACTTCAACCACCTGGCTAGTCTGTCTGACCTGGTGCTGCTGATGGACGAGTCGCACCGCTACCGGGCCAGCGCCGGCGTGCGCGCCATCAACGAACTCAAGCCGCTATTCGGTCTGGAAGTGACGGCGACGCCCTTCGTCGAGTCCAGCCGAGGGCCTGTGCCGTTCAAGAACGTGGTGATCGACTACCCGCTGGCGCGGGCGATGGAGGATGGCTTCGTCAAGGAGCCTGCCGTGGTCACCCAGCGCAACTTCGACGCCAAGGCCCACACGCCCGAGGAGATCGAGAAGACCAAGCTGGAAGACGGCGTTCGCCTGCACGAGACCACCAAGGTCGAGTTGCTTACCTACGCCCGCGAGAACGGCGTCAAGCCGGTCAAGCCCTTCATGCTCGTCATCGCTCGCGATACCACGCACGCGGCGCAACTCTTGGGGCTTCTGGAGTCGGATGCCTTCTACGAGGGGCGCTACCAGGGCAAGGTGATTCAGGTCGATTCCAGCCGTACTGGCGCGGAAGAAGAGGAGATGATCACGCGCCTGTTGGCCGTGGAGAGCGTGGATGAGCCGACCGAGATCGTGATTCACGTCAACATGCTCAAGGAGGGCTGGGACGTGACCAACCTCTACACCATCGTTCCACTGCGCGCGGCCAATGCCCGCACGCTGATCGAGCAGTCCATCGGGCGCGGCCTGCGTCTGCCTTACGGCAAGCGCACGGGCGTCGCGTCGGTGGATCGCTTGAACATCGTCGCGCACGACAAGTTCCAGGAGATCATCGACGAGGCCAACCGCGGCGACTCGCCGATTCGTCTGAAGCAGGTCATCCTCGATGCGCCGAGCGCCGACGACAAGAAGGTCAGCGTGCAGGTCGAATCAGGTGCATCGGCGCGTCTCGGTTTGACGGAAGCACCGGTCGTGGTCACAGGGGCTTCATCCACTGACAGTGGAGCGGAAGGCCTCGCGCCCAAACCGGTGTTCACCACGGAGGCGGAGAAGCAGGCCGCGCGCGTGGTCATGGACGTCATCGGCAAGTACGAGGTCAGGCGCGACCTAGTGCCCACCAGCAGCGCGCTCCTGAAACCAGAGGTGCAGAAGGAAATCCTCGCGGAAGTGGCAGAGCGTCTGAAGCCGCTGCAAGGCGAATTGCTGGCGGGCGCCGATGAATCAGTCCCCGCACTTGACTTGTCCGCGGTGGTGGCGAAGACCACCGAGATCGTGGTGCAGCAGACCATCGACATCCCGCGCATCGCGGTGGTGCCGACTGGCGAGGTCACGACGGGCTTTCACGCCTTCAAGCTGGATGTGAGCCAGCTCCATCTCCAGCCTGGCCAGCGCGAGATCGTCGGTCAGATGCTGCGCACGAACGAGCAATTCACCCTGGCCGCTGAGGTTGGGCTGCGGGAACAGCGCCCAGAGGACTACATCGTCCACGCCCTGGTTGACTTCGACGACATCGACTACTTCACCCACGCCGATTTGCTCTACGACCTCGCGGGCCAGATGGTGCAACACCTGCGCGGCTATCTGTCCGAGGACGAGGCCATCAGCGTCCTCGATCGTGACCGCCGCCTAATCGCGCGCGAAATCCACGCGCAGATGATGGCCCACTTCTGGGAGGAGGCGACCGATTACGAGGTGCAGGTCAGTCGCGGCTTCACCGAACTCAAGCCGTGCAACTACACCGCCACGGCAGGCCAGACGGCCCACCACTTCCGGGAGACCGTGACCGAGACCAGTCGCATCAAGCAGATGCTGTTCGGTGGCTTCGCGCGTTGTCTGTATCCGCTGCAGAAGTTCGATTCGGACACCGAGCGGCGCTTCGCCATCATCCTGGAGCGCGACGCGACGAAGTGGCTCAAGCCCGCGAAGGGGCAGTTCCAGATCTACTACAAGCTCGGCACCGAGCAGCCGGAATACATCCCCGACTTCGTGGCCGAGACAGACCCGACCATCTTCATGGTGGAGACCAAGGCGCGCGCCGACATCAACACTCAAGAGGTGCAGGCTAAGGCCGCTGCCGCTGCGCGGTGGTGCGTGAACGCCTCCGATCACGCTTCGAGCGTCGGCAGCAAGCCCTGGAAGTACCTGCTGGTGCCTCATGACGAAGTCAGCGAGTCGAAACGGCTCGCGGATTACCTGCGCTTTGAGGTCAAGACGTAGTTGAGCTGCCCTTGATCGACTTCAGTGAGCAAAAGCGATTCCAGCGAGGCACCTAGGCGGCGGAAAATCGCCGCTTCACGGGCATGATGAATCGGCAGGGAAGAGGAACAAGAAATGCAGAAACCCGCCGCACCGCAAAAGACCGTCCTGGAAACGATTCTGGACTGGTCAAAGGATCGTCCACTCTGGCAGCGTGACGCCCTGCGCCGCATCATCGCAAACGGCCGTCTGACGGACGCCGATATCGGCGAACTCGTGGACCTTTGCAAACAGGGCAAAGCTGCACCCGTAGGCGCGCTGAAAGCGGTACCGCTGGAGAAGGCCCACCTTCCGGCCAACCCCGGTCAGATCGCCGCGGTATCGCTTCTGTCGATCGCCGACGTGACCGGCGTGAACAACCTTGCCGCCGGCCAGACCCTCGGCTTCGAGCCGAATGGAATCACGGTCATCTACGGCGACAACGGTGCGGGCAAGTCCGGCTACGCACGCATCCTGAAGCGCGCATGTCGTGCAAGGCATGCCGGAAAGATCGAACCCAATGTGTATGCCGATCAGCCCCCGAAGCGCGTCGGCGCGAACATCGCGTACGGGGTCGGCGGTACGCCGCAGCCGGTCGAGCAGTGGCAGAACGGCGCAAATCCGCATGCAACGCTATCAGCGGTGAGCGTGTTCGATAGCGACTGCGCCTCAGTGCATATCCGCGAGAAGAACGAAGTTGCATTCCGACCCTTTGGACTGGACGTACCGGACGAGCTTGCTGCAGCTTGCCAGTCGGTGAAGGATGCCCTCGCAGCTGAGCAGAAGCAGCTTGAGAAGGCCCGCAATCCGATCTTTGCGGCGCCAACCTGGAAGGCCACCACGGCCGTGGGGAAGGCGCTTGCGGCGCTGAACGCCAATACTGACGCAAAGAAGATTGAAGCCCTGGCGGTGCTCTCGGCAGACGAAAGCGCCCGTCTTGAGCGTCTGCGGGAAGACCTGTCGAAGAATCCGACCAAGGCGGCAGCGGAGCAGACCGTTAAAGCCGACAACGTCATGCGGCTGATTACCGTGGTGAACAGCGTTGCAGCCAGAACCACCGATGAGGAGCTGCTGGCAGCCGCTGCCCTCGCCAAGGACGCACGGTCGAAACGGGACGCTGCACGTCTTGCCGCGGAGAAGGCCTTCACGGGCGAACCCCTTGCCGGCGTCGGCGGCGAGACGTGGCGGGCGCTATGGGATTCCGCCCGACGCTACTCGACGGAGATCGCATACCCCGGAGAACCGTTCCCGCCGTCGGCCGAAGACGCGCATTGCATGCTTTGCCAGCAGCCATTGGAAGCTGAAGCACGTGCACGGATGGCACGCTTCGAGGATTTCATCCAGAAGGACACGGAACAGCTGGCACGCGAGGCAGAGAAGGCGGCTCAGATCGCACGTCAGACCATAGCTACCGGGGCAATCGGCACGCGGGCGGTGAAGGCCAGTCTCGACGAGCTGGGCCTCCAGAATCAGGAGCTGCAGCAGCAGACGCGCCGCTTCATCGCCGCAGCCCGGCTGCGGCGCCACGTTCTGCTCAAAGCCTTGGGCGGAAACGGCGAGGTACAGCTTCCGCCCGTTCCACTGTCGCCGCTGCCTGATCTCGGCCAGCTTCAGACCACGATCCGCAGCTACGCCGCCGAGCTGCGCAAGTCCGCTGACGCGGATGAACGCAAGAAGCTGGAAGCCGATTTCGCCGAGCTGAGCGACCGGGCGCTGCTCGCCGGCATGCTGCAGCTCGTCACTGACGAGATCCAGCGGCTGAAGACCATCCGGTTTCTGACCGAGTGTGCGGGCGAAACGGCGACGAACACCATCACCAAGATGGGCAACGACATTGCCGACACCGTGATTACTCCCCGGCTGCGCGACAGATTTCAGGAGGAGATTGTCAGGCTTGCGGCCTCGAAGGTTCGCGTCGAAATCGTGCGCTCCGGCGGCAAGTACGGCTCACCGCAGTATCAGGTGCGCCTCTTCGCCAAGCCGGATGCCAAGGTCCACGAAATCCTGAGCGAAGGGGAAAAGACCTGCGTGGCGCTGGCCGCCTTCATGACCGAGCTTGCCACCGCGATGCACCGCTCTGCTCTGGTCTTCGATGACCCGGTGTCCTCGTTGGACCATCGCTGGCGTGGGCAGGTGGCCAAGCGTCTCGTGGAAGAAGCGGAGAACCGTCAGGTCATTGTCTTCACGCATGATCTGGTGTTCGTGAACGATCTGAATGACCACGCGACGAAGACCGGGCGGGCAGTGCGGCTCACGACGCTCAGTCGTGGCGCCGCGGGAGCCGGTATGGTGGCCGACGGCCTGCCCTGGAAGGCCCAGAGCGTCGAAGATCGCATCGACAAGCTGGAGAAGGCGGCACGTGCGGTAAAGCTGCTGCATGACAACAACCAGGAAGACGAGTACGCGGTCGAGGTGGCAAAGCTCTACAACTCGCTGCGCGCCACATGGGAGCGCGGCCTGGAGGACATCGCTTTCGTCCGCGTTATTCAGCGCCACAGGGACTACATCAACGCCAAGGACCTGAAGAAGGTCAGTGCGCTCACCGAGGCTGACTGCGATGCTTTCGCCGCTGGATTCAAGAAGTGCTGCGACATTGTTGACGCACACGATCCATCCAGCGGTAGGAATGCCGCACCGCCACCACCTACTGATCTCTTTCAGGACATCCAGGCTTTGAAGGACTGGGCCGCGTCTCTGCGAGACAGGCAGAAGAAGATTGCTTGAAACGTATTTGTTCGCGCCAATGCTGACGTACTTGACGAAGCAGAGAACCGAAACTTTGGCATCGTTCATCTGACCTGGCGCAGGGCTGCAGCTACAGATACTTCTTGAACGTCGCCGCCGCAATGCACACCGCCACGCCGAGCAATGCGGCGCTGGGCAGCAGGATCAGCAACGGGTTCACGCTGACCGGCAGTGCCAGGTAGGTCACCCACGGCAGTACGGCCAGCGGGATCAGGCTGGCCCTGGCGCGGTGATAGATGAACCCCGATTCGCGTCCCGCGCCGAAGCGGCGGATGTCCCGGCGCACCAGGCCGTCCACCAGCCCGACGAAGGCGGCCATCAGGAACAGCGGCAGGGTCAGGCACAGCACCAGCAGCCGAACGAGGAAGACCAGCGTCGTGTAAGCCGCCGCGATCAGGTAGCTCTCCACGTTCACGTAGACCAAGCCGATGTAGTAGCGGAAATCCTTGGTCGGGCGATGGCTGCCGGCGCTGGCCTGCGCCGCGGCGTCGCGTATCCAGTCCAGCAGACCGCTTTTCACGAACAACCAGTCGTAGCCTTGCTCGACCAGCCGGTGCGCGGTGCGCCCCGGCTCCTGCACCAGCGCGCTGCGCGTGAAATGCGTGGAGAGCTGATCCAGCTCGTAGTGCAGCATGCCCTGCGCGTGGCGCCAGCCCTGATCGGGCCAGAAGAAGTGCATGCCGACGCATTCGATCAGGATGCACAGCAGCAGCGCGCCGCACAGCACGCCGAAGAAGCGGAACGGCAGCGTGACCAGGCCGGCGATCAGGCCTTGCTGTCGTTGCTGCTGGCGCTGGGCCGCGACGGCCGGATCGCTCATGCTTCGGCCTCTTCGGCGGCGGCCATCTGCTTGAAGTCGTCCAGCAGGTCGTCGGGCAGCGCCTTGCCCTGCAGGCCGGGGATGCCTTGGTTCTCCCACCAGTCTCCTGCCTCGACGTAGTGCTGTCGCATGTAGCCGGCCAGCTCCTGCAGATCCTTCGGCATGGCTTCGTCGGGATCGGGCGCCGGCAGCGGCATGCGGACTTTCCAGAGGTTGCCGCCCTCGGTCAGCGCGAAGCACTGCCCCTTGGGCAGCCCCACCACATGTGCCGGCTCGATCAGCGGCACGCTGTTGCTGCTGATGCGGTCCTGGGTGTTGGACGTGAACGCGGTATTGCCGTGCGGGTCGGAGCTGTCGGTGGCGCCGCTCATCAGTGCCGTGGCGTACACCTCGACCTTGGGCAGTTGTCGCGTCAGCAGTTCGGCGGTGGCGGTCTCGCGCACGCGCAGCATGAACAGGTTGTTGAAGTTGCCGACCACCTGGCCGGCCTTGGCACGGTTGCCGATGCGCGCCTCGATGTCGCTCAAGGTCTGCGTGTAGGCCGTCACCTGTACGCCGGCACCGCCGCCCTTGTTGACCATCGGAATGAACTCGTCGCCCATGAGTTCATTGAATTCGTCGGCGTGGACGTTGATCGGAATCTTGGCGCTCACCGCGGCGCCGGGCAGCCCGTCGTCGATGCCGAACTTGTAGATGTGGCCGGCGACCGAGACCAGATCGCTGAACATCGAGTTGCCCACCGCCGCCGCGACTTCGGCGTCGGACAGCGCATCCAGCCCCACGTAGACCACCGCGCGTTTGCGGATGACCTGCATCCAGTCGAAGATCGGCCGCGGGTCGGACAGGTCGGAATAGTTCGGTGCGAGCAGTTGCGCGATCTTGCCGGTGGTGAGCTTCTCCAGCAGCGGCAGCAGCGAAGCGACGATCTTGTCGAAGTACGTCCGGTCGTAGCGCACGGCGCTGCGCAGGCCATCGAGCACCGGGTCATAGATGCGCACTTGGGACAGGTACTGTTCGAGGGCTACCACGCGCTTCTCGCGCCCGATCATGTTGCGCGGGATGTTCTTGTCGTTCAGCTTCGCTTCGAGTTGGACGATGACTTCCCAGGCCTTCGGTTCGTTCTTGGCGAAGTAGTGCTGGGCGTACTCGATGAACAGCGCGTCGATGTTGATGACGTGGCGCTGGATCAGCAGGTAGTCCGGCCGCTGCCCCAGCTCCACCAAGGCACGCGCGATGATGTTGACGAAGCGCCAGGCGAATTCGCGGAACGCGGCGCTGTTGCCTTCGCCCGAGAGCTGTCCGGCGATGCGCGTGGCCACTTCGGAGATCCGCCCGAACCGGCCCACGGCGTTGTAGCGGGCCGAGATGTCCGGCCAGCCCAGATGGAAGACGTAGAACTCGCCTTCGCGCCCGGCGCGCTTGGCCTCGACGTACATGCGCTTCAACAGGTCCGCATCGCCCTTGGGGTCGAAGACGATCACCACCTCGTGCTCGCCGCGGACCTTGCGGCGGATGTCTTGCGTGATGAACAACTCGGCCAGCCGCGTCTTGCCCACGCGCGTGGTGCCCAGCACCAGGGTGTGGCCGACGCGCTCGCCCAGCGGCAGCGTGACATCGACCTCGGCCGGTTCGATGCCATGCAGGCGCGGCAGTCCGCCGACCGGCGGCAGCGGCCGCGCCGGGTTGAGCGGGCTGTCCCAGGCCAGCGCACGCGCCAGCGTCGAGACGGGAAACGGCGCGAACTCAAGCCGCTCCTCCAGCCGCCGGGCGGCCCGGTAGATCGCCGTCGGCTCGACGTAGCGGCGGAACTCCGGCCGGTAGGTCTGCATCAGCCGGTGCGTGTGCCGCTGCTCCCAGCGAAAGCCCCGGCCGACGAACAGCCGTTGCTGACTCACCGGCACGTCGCGGCTGGTCATCACGTAGCGCGGCAGGCGGCGGATGTTGCGGCGATAGCGCAGGATCGCCCAGGCATCGCGCAGACGAATCGCGCCGAAGGTCAGGAAGGCCAGTGCCGAGCCCAGGCCCAGCAGCGGGTTCAGCGCGAGCGACCACGGTGCCACCAGGCACAGAATCGCGGCGCCGGTGCAGACCGCCATGGTATGAAGCTCCACCGCTGGCCGCAGCAGCACCTCGACCGCATGCGGTTGGGCCATTTGCGCACCTACTGCTCGATGCCGGTGGACGTGATGAGCACCGGGTAGTGGCGCAGGCCCAGGCGCTGGGCCAGGTCGTCGCCGGAGGCCGGCGAGAGGGTGAGGCCGGGAGCCAGCCTGCGCAGCGCCGTCAGCGCGGCCATCGACTCCACGTTGACCACCAGGCCCACGGCCTGCAGCTCGCGCAGCGCCGCCTGCCGCTGCCGCAGCCAGGCGCGCGAACGCTCGTCATCGCCGATCAGGAACAGCGCCGTCAGGCCCGGCGCCCGAATGACGCGGCGCTGCACCTCGCCCGGCGACAGTTGCGTCGAGCGCACCGGCAGCATGGCGGCTTCGGCGTCGGCCGCGTTGCCCACGCGAGGGGCCGGCATCGGGGCCGGCGGCGCGGCCTGATCCGGCTGGGGATTCAGCGACTGGTAGTACGGCAGCGCGGAGTCACCGCCGCGGTCTTCGACGACGATCAGCGGCGCGGAGGCGGTCTGGCCGAAGACGGTGGTCGTGGACAGCAGCCCGATGGCGGCGATGAGGACGATGTGGTTCATGGCGTGGTGGCCTGGAGGGTTGGAACGGGAACGCCGGGGTCGATCACGCGGGTCAGGTGCCGATGCACACTGCGCCGGTAGCGCGCCGCGGGTGCCCCGCCGGCGGGCCGGTGGTAGCGGCCGATGGCAAGCAGCCAGTCCTCGCCCGGCGTGTGCTGTTCGCGCAGGATTTCCGCAGCGATGGCGAGGTTGCGGTACGGGTCCAGCAGATCGCAGGGCTGCGTGTAGCGATGCGTGTGGTAGCCGAGATTGACCTGGCCGAGGCCGGCGTCGATGCGATTGGCCGGCGTGTGGGCGAACGCACGGCGCAGCCCCGCGCAGGCCTCGGCGCGGGTGGCATAGCGCTGCGGTGTGCCGGCGACGTTGAGCGTCCACGGCCAGGGGATCAGGCGCCCGCGCAGCATGGCGCCGCTCTCCTGCAAGGCCACCGCGTACAGCACCGCCGCCGGCACGTCTGCACGATGCGCCGCCAGTTGATAGGCCGGCGGCGGGACTTCCCGCGCCAGGGCGGCCAACGCCCAGCCGCCGGTGGTGAGCAGCAGCACGGCGCTGGCGCAGCGGATGGCGACGCGGGACGGCCGACGCTCCCGGCCCGGAGCACCTATTGCCGCTGCCATTGGCCGTTCACCTCGCGCACCACGGCCGGCAGCTCGCCGGGCAGGCCGAGCGACAGCCAGCGCCCCGCATCGTGGTTGAGCGTGATGGTGCGGGCGCGCACCCTGGCGGTGTCGATGCCCGCCCGGGTGGCCCACTGCCGGATGCGCGCGTCGTCCTGACGGCTGCCGACCATGTAGAGGTCGAAGGCCGTGCCGGCCGCCTGCAACTGCCGCACGCGCTGCGCGCACGGTGCGCAGTCGGCCTTGACGAAGACCGCCAGGCGCCCGGAGCCGGTGTTGCCGGCACCCGGCACCTTGGCGCCGGGAAGGCTCACGCGCGGCTGGCCGGGAAACAGGCGCTGCCACGCCGCGTCATAGGCCCGCTGGTAGGCCAGCGTCTTGCCGACGCGCCGGGCCTCGGCCTGCACCTGGAGTTCGGCGTAGCGCCTGCGCTCCTCCTCGCTGCGGGCCTCGATGCCCAGCGCCGTGAGCGGATCGAGCCGGGGCGAATAGACCCCGAGCGGCCCCTGCATCAGTTGCCGGTAACGCGCCCACTCCTCGGAGCGAAGCCCCCACTCACGCGCCTGCCTCTCGTCGAGCGCGGCATCCGCGCCCGGCTGCACCTGGGCGGGCACCATGCGCGAGTTCGTCACCGCGGCCGGCTGGGCGGATGCGCCGAAAGCGGCGAACAGGACGACGGCAGCGAGCAACGACCGCAGGTTCATGGCGACCTCCTACGGCACCGCGATGCGCTGCGTCTGGCCGTTCACCTGGAACACGCCCGCCTGCGCCTCGATGGACTGCAGTTGCCAGTCGCCCTCGGCATCGCCCTCGCGCAGCAGCCGGGCGCCCGCGAGCGAGGCCGCGGCGGTGGAGGTGATCGACAGAAAGCGCTCGCCTCCCCGCAGCTCCACGCCGAGCACCCGGAACGGCGGCTCCGGCACCTTGGGCTTCGTCGCAACCGGAGTGCGCGGGCGAGCGGCGGATGCCACCTGCCGGGTTTTCTCCAGGCGGGTTTCGATTGCGTTCACGCGCGCCAGCAGCGTCTGCAGGTCGACGGCCAAGGCCCTCGCCTCATCGGCCTCTTCGAGGCGCGTCATCCGTTCGTCCAGCGCCTGCCGCGCGTTGGCGAATTCTGCCTGGCTGATCGGCACCGGCCGGCGCTTGTCCGCATTGGCCTGTTGTTCGAGATCGGCCACGCGCAGGCCCAGCGCCTTGACCTGCGCATCCTGTGCGCTGCCCTGGGTCTGTTCGGCGAGCCGCGACAGGCCGACGCTGTTGATGAGTGCCACGGCACTGATGAGCAGCAGCCAGAAGGCCGCGGCGATCTTGAGCCAGCGCGTGCGGGAATTGCGCTCGGATGGCGCTTGGGGAAAGGTCATGGCTGCAGCTCCTCGGGCCGGTCGGCGTCCGGCACGGGCGTGGCGGTGCCGGGCGGGTTGGCGGAAAGGAAGGTGGGAGCACCGTGCCGGCTGAAGCAGACCTGGCGGGTCAAGTCATCGACCGACAGCTCCCAGGCGGGGCCGGCAAGGGTCAGCAAGGCATCGCGCAGCATCAGCGGGCCCAGGCGCAGGTGTGCGGCGGGCAGCGGCAGCGCGTAGAGCGTGGCGGCCTCGGCCGCATCGCAGAGCCGATAGCCGGAGCGCAGCAACACGTGACGCATGGCATCGCCCACGCTGGCATCGAGCATGGGCGGAATCGAGACCTCCACCGCCTGCTGCAAGAGATCACGCTGCGCAGGTTCCGGCACCAGCTCGACCAGGGTGTAGCGGCCATAGCGGGTCACGGGCACCAGTCGCTGCTCCGAAGCTGGCTCGTCGGGTGGCGGCGCTTCTATGTGGTCAGGGGTGGCCGGTGTCGTCGTGCAGCCGGACAGCAGGCCGCTGAGCACGACGAAGATGCAGAGGAAACGAGGCAAAGACGGCAGCATGTGGCACCCCACGGTGACGGGATGCCTGCACCATTGCAGAACCGTGCTGCGCGGGCTGCCGAAAATCCGAAACGCGCGGCGCCCCATTTCCCCAAGGGAGGGGCACATATCAATCAGCCAGCGTGACTGGCTCGCTGCTGGGCCGGAACTGCGACGATGGATCTATAGAGGCTGGAAAGTGCTGCCGGGGCTGGCAGCTCGGTGGGAGGCAGGGCAACGCTCTTTCTCACATGGACGGAAGACAGGGGTCATCGAATCATCGCCAGGAGGCCAATGGCGACAACGACGCCAATGACGCCTGAAACAGCGACAGCTCCCCATGTTCCCAGCTTCGGCTTGAGCCAGTAGTAGCAGCCAAAGGTGACCAGTCCACCGACGAGACCGAACAGCTTGACGATGATCACCGCCACGATGGACGGCCACAGCCAGTCCCACGAGCCGGACTTCTTTTCGGGTGCAGCGACTGGTGTCGTTGCGGGTGCGGGCGTCTGCGGCTGCGACGGCGCGTTCGGGTCTTCGTAAGCCATGGGTTCCTCCCCTGTTGGTTATCACTTTCCTGCCGCGTTCAATGCGCTGATCAGGATCAGCACGGCGAAGACGGCGGCGGTACACACAAGCGCGCGAAACACTCCCCACTTTTTATGGAGCACCACTGCGTTGGCGGATGTATCCCACAGGGTCGTGCCGGTCTTCGTGAGCCGCCGATACGCAAACAGTTGCGTGAACAATGCGACGAACGGAATGCCCAGACCGACACCCTGAATAAAGACAAGAAATGAGCGGTTCAGCGCCTCTGAAAAGTTCAGCAGGTCGCCGCCCGGATGTGCGACCCTGATGCCAAACAGCCACTTCGCCGGGGTCGTCCCGAACAGCGAGAGAAGCAGAGCCTCGGCGGGCAGCCAGATCAGATACAGCACGACACTGGCGATAATGGGATTTTCGATTGCCTTTGCGAAGCCCGCTGCCTGTTCGGGCATCGTCGCGCCGAAAGCAAATATCAAAAGAAGGAACAGCACGAAGCCCGCGGTGCAAATGTCGACCGTGCGCGCAAACAGTCGCCGCCACGGGTGATGCTGCCTTCCAAGAAAGGTCTTGCTTTGATCGACGGGCGAGGTTGATTGTTGGGCGTAGCCGCTGGTGGCAGGCGACGGGGCGTTGGGGTCTTCGTAGGCCATTGGCTGTTCCTGTTCTTCTTATCGAATCACGATGCTGCTCTTCAATCGGTTGTGCGCCGCCGTTGCCTGCGGATCGCCCTCAATGTACGAAAGCGTGATCAGGGCTTTCTCAGCGCCCAGCGGCACATGGTATTGAGTCACCCGCATCGTCTCTGCCGAGTTGGCCGACGATGTGCGTCCGTAGCGAATGATCAGGGCGGTCTGGCCTCCAATTTGTTCGACGGCAAAGCTCGGGCGTCCAACTTCCTTCATGCCGTACTTCGCCATGCCCGCCCACATCGTTGGGGACTCCTCGCGCCACACGTCCGCCAAGTCCTTGAGCACCTGCTGCTTGTTGGCCAGAACCTCCTGCCGGACATCCGCTTGAGTAAGCGGCGGCTCCATCGGGATGAACGACACCCGGACAAAGACCCGCGATGGTGCTGGATAGGACTGCGCCGAAAGCGATGCCACATGCTCAGTGGCAACCCCGGTGACCTTCTCCGCAAACTCCTTGACGCGCCTGCGCTGTTCCGCATCGCTGATCGTCCAGTCGCTCGGAACCTCAAGCTGGACTCGGCCTTTGACGTTGAGCTTGGTGTAACCGGCCGACTGCGCGGCAACCGACAAGGCGACCGAAGCCAACAAGCAGAAGCACAGGGCGGAGAATATTGTTCTTACTTTGTTCATCATCAGTTCTCGGTGAGGAGGCTGTTCAGCAGCTCCTGCTGGACAGCTTGCAACTGACCACGGCTCTGCGGCGAGCCGGTACCTTCGTAAACATTGATCGAGAGCGGGAGGGAGTTCAGGAGCGTGATCCCGCTGATCCCCGTGACCGGTCGGCTGGTTTCCCCAACGCTCATGTTCATCCGCATGGAAAAATAGACCGCGTTCCCGTCCCGCCCAATCGGCTCAAACTTCATATCAGACAGGCTGATGTCGCTGTTCTCGAACGACGCTTTCAACCGTCGATTGAGTTCGGCTGCGTTCACCCGCGGACTCGACTTGGAAAGACTGGAAAGGAATGCCTCTCGTGGCATTTCGATTCGCTGGAAATTCCCCTTCGGGCCGATGAGCTGGATCTGCAGCCAGTGATCCAGCATTTCCCTCCGGCCCTCGCGGTAGTCCTCCAGCTCGGTACAGCGGACTGCCGCATGCACGAGGCGGGAACCTTCTCCGAGGGAGCGTCGTGCCAAGTCCATCAGATCCACTTCGCGCGCCGATTTTCCTGGCGTGCAATAGCCACTCGGATTTGAGAACACGATCTGCTGGCCGAGCACGTTCACGGATTCCGTGGCTGCGTTCCGGTGGCTGAATGCCTCCGGAGCAGGCTGCTGTCTCGGTGTGACTGGCGCAGCAGTCGGCGGTGGATAGGCGGCGACAGCCGTGGTGGGTGCTTGCGCAACCGGAGCCGTCGTCGAAGGGGTGGACTCGTTCTTGGTCGCGTTGACGAAGATGATGAGCAGAAGCCCGATTCCCAACCCGATGCCGACCATCCACTTGCCGGTGGTCACATCGGAAGAAGTGTCGCCCTTTCCCGTTGGCGGCTGAGGCGTGGCGGAAGCAGCCGGGCTTGCCTCGGCCCGCATGGGAGGGGGCTCTGGAGGTGGTGGGGCGCTCGGCGGCGGGGCGACTTCCGGAACAGGTTTGCTGGCAGGACGATCCTCTTCTACATCCGAGACGAGTGTCGAGAGGCCGGAGAAGCCCGTGGCGTTTCCTTGTTGTTTGTCGTCAGCAGCAGCCACGGCTCCTCATCTCCATCTCATAGCCGCAGCTTGGTGTAGACGCCTTCGACCATGCAGTCGTCGCCATCCTCAAACCGCAGCCTTCCGGAACCGGAAGGCGAAATCGTCAGGTATGCCTCCTCGCCGAGCGCGAGGGACAGGCAACTCGATGTCTTGATGTACGAGTTCGTCCCGAAGACCTCATACCAGTCATCGTCCTCGTGACTGACCGTCACCACGTATTTCCCCGGCTCCTGCTTCGACAGACCAAAGACCGCCTTCACATCGCACTTGTCCTTGCTGTCGAAGAAGATGACCTCGCCGCCATAGCCTGACGTCTTGAGGATGGCTTCCTCGGAGTAGGCGTAGACATAGCAGTAGCGCGTCTGGATGATGATGTCCTTGCCGTCGATCTTGTAGACGTTGCTGCCCTTGCGGGTCAGGTTCACCTCGTAGTTCTCGGCCAGAGCAGGCGCTGCCTGAAGGCTCATCAATGTCGCGAGCGTCGCCAGAAGTGACTTCTTCATCGGCGTCACCTATTGGGATTGGACGCTCGACAAGCGGCTCTTCACGAGGTCGAGCTTGGCCTTGTGGGCCAACGGCCTGTTGAAGACACGGTTCTGGATTTGATCCGACACCTTGCTGATGGCGATGTACGCCATGCTCAGGCCCGACTCGCGCTCGGACGCCTTCTTCTCGATGAAGTCGTAAGGGAAGTTCTCGCAAAACTTGTGGAAGCCGGAGAACTGGGCGACTTCCTTCGTGAACCGAAAGCCGTCCGGGGTGAGGCGCGAGCGCCGGGGATGGTAGAGGTCGACGAACAGGATGAACCACTCGGCTCCGTTGAACGACACGGCCTCGAACACGTCCACCGTGCCGATGGCTCCGAGGCGGTGGAAGAGGATGCGCTGTCCGGACTGGGTTTCGAGTCTGGACAGATACGCCAGTTGGCCGATTGGCCCGTTGACGGGGATGGGATTGGTTTCGGTGAAGCCGAACGGGCCGGTGCCGTTCGGGTCTCTGTCGTAGGCCGGAGCGGACTCCAGCATCGCCTTCATTGCCGGATGCACGAGTTCCAGTTGAAACGCCTCGTCATCGAGGATGCGGTGGATGTGGGCCAACGCCTCGCGCAGCGCCTTGTCCTCCTTGTTGCCTCCGAATAGGTTGGAAAGAAATCCCATATCGCTGCTCCGCTGAATTCTTGGACTAAATCACTGCAACAAATCGCTCAAACGGCGCATTCCCGGCTTCTTGAAAGCCATGCGAATGAGCTGCTCCAGAATGTGCGTGTTTGCGACGTGAATGTAGGAAATGCCGACATTGGTTTTCTTGTCGTCCTTGGACCCGATGCAGAACGATCCATCAGCATTCCATATCTGCACCTGCTCCCACGTGCACCGCACCCTTTCATTGGCACCCAGAAATTTGTGCCTCACCAGGGTGATGCCATCGTCGTGAAGGAGTGCGTCGCCGAAGTACAGGTCCCGCCCATCCTTCAGCGCTTCCAGCATCTCACCCAGCAGGCGAACGCACACGGCTCGCCAGAGCTTGTCGATAAACTTGCTGTAGATGTCCTCTTTCTTTAGCTCGACAACCGCCTCCGAGCGCTTGTCTCCGAAGGCAATGGTGTAGGTCGTCCCCGTCGGCACGCCGTTGACGGAGTGGCGCACGCCACCCCAGCGAACTCGAGTGATCGAATCCAAAGAAAAACTCTGCCCTTTCCATGAGATTCCATCGGGCGAAATGCTCAGGGTGTCCTTGAACATCACACCAATTTCAGCGCGGTAAGTGATCTCACGCGCCCATTCGTCTTTGCGTGCTACCGCCTTCTTCCGCTCATGGAAGATTTCGGCAAGCGCATCCGCATCCTGCTCAACGCGCTCGGATACCTCAGGTAGCTCGGCAAACAACTCTTGAAGTAGACCAGTCAGCCGTTGGGACTGCGTCAACATGTCATGCGTGTTGAACAGGTCGATGGCGAGGCTACGTATCTCGTAGGCCAGGTCACGGCTTGCTTCATGATCGATGCCGCGCGCTTTGGCACTCAGCTGGATAGGCTGTGCGACCTTGTCCCAATTACGTGCCACGGCATCAAGCTTGTCCACATACGGCTTGACGGCTGCTTCACCCGAGTTCGCCGAGTCACGGGCGGCTTTGATCAGCTTGTGGACGTTCTCAGCTTCCTTCTGCAGAAAGCCTTGGGTTTCCACTTCGTAGCTATCGACGAGGTCATCGATCAGTTCGGGCGCGTGATCCTCGCCGCCCAACGTAACCCCCTCCACTGTGTCCGTCATGACCTGGACGAGCGTCGTAGGTGGCAACCTGTCGAGGGCGTCCTTGATGGCGCTGCGATAGTACCGTTTACGTTCCGCCAGTTCGGCTTCGATTTGGTCAAGTGCCCGGACCTCCGGGAAGCCGGAGACGGCACGGTCTTCATTGATGTCGCGCAAGACATCTTCGGGATCGATCTCATCCACGAGGTAAGCAACCTCCTGAATGAAACTCGCCAGATCTTCCGCATCGTGTTCGCTATCCACCGCCTCGAAGGCGGCGGCAAGCAAATTCAAGTGTGCAAGCGTGGGCAAGCCAGACTCCTCCCTGACCGCCATAGGATCATGGAGCAGGTTTTCAACGAGCTGGGATGCCTTTCGCGGAGAAACGCCGGGAAGCCATGCGATCTCCGCGCTCAACCTGGTGCGTGGATTCGTTAGATCAGAGCGTGCCTTCTGGCAGACATCGTGGTCCAGCTCCAAAGACTTCTCTTCAGCCAATTCAACGATGCGCCTGCGGTCGTCGCGGGTGGTCACACCGAGAATCGCGAAGGGCGTCTGATGGAGTGCGGTTGTTTTCAGTGTGCGTTGAACTCGGGCTCGCGGAGATGGGGAATTCCTGGCCGGTTGCGCAGGAGGTGCAGCAATTGGGCGGGAAGATGCCGTTGTTGGCACGGGCTTCGCAGATGCGTCTGATGCCGGTTGAGCACCAAGCATCGCCATAAGCTGCGGGTCCTTCAAAGCTTCTTGCGCCTGAGCCAAAGCATCAGCTGGCACGGAAAGCTTCAAATGATTGCGAAGCTCGTGGCTGTAATGTGCCAGCTGCGTTTTCGACGAGAGGTGATCAGTAAGCACGAGTGACAAAGCCAGCTCGCTGTTTAATCGAGGAGTGGTTCCGCATGCACCGCAGGCGAGCAATGCACCTGACTTCTCTGAACCACATTTAAAACAAATTGCTGTTGTCATTCTTGAAAGTCCCTGACGATCCTCTCACCGATAACCCACCTTACCGAGTTCTCTTCGCAAGCAGTTGTAGTAAGTTCCGGGGCCGCTGTACTGGCGCGCACTTTCACACGCTCGCTCTATTGCCGCTGATGCTGTAGACGTAAGGCCTGACAAATCAGGAGTGCCGCCTGACGAGCGAAGACTGGATATTTCCCGATTCAAACAGTTGTAGTACGCGCCGGGCCCACTGTATTGGCGCGCACTGTCACAAGCACGCTCAATGGCGGCTTGCTCAAAAGCTGAAAATCGAGAAATATCCGGTCGCCCGCGAGATGCGTTCAGACTGGAAAGTTCTCGATTGAGGCAGTTGTAGTAAGCGCCAGGACCGCTGTACTGACGTGCACTGTCACAGGCCCGCTCGATGGCTGCTTGTTCTGAGGGAGATGCACCAGAAAGATCGGGGCGTCCGCGCGACGCGTTAAGGCTAGCAATCTCTCTATTGAGACAGTTGTAATAAGCGCCAGGGCCGCTGTACTGCCGCGCGCTATCACAGGCACGCTCAATAGAGTTCCTTTCAGCACTGGTCACACGAGACAGGTCGGGACGTCCACCTGATGATTTGAGACTAGCCATCTCGCGAGCAAGGCAAGATTGATAGGCGCTGGGTCCACTATAAAGTCGTGCACTATCACAGGCTCGCTCCATGCCGGACTGTTCGGAATCAGTCACGGCTGTACGATCTGGGCGCGCCGGGGAGCGCTCAGGCGGGGGTATGGCAGACGATGGGGGTACGAACGTGGAAGTGTTCGGAGGTGCTACCTGAGGGCTTTCTCGCACAGCAGCGACACGATCATCTGAGAGGCGCCGAAGTAATGACGACGTTGGGAGTCCGTCGGGCGTAAGGCCACTATCCCGTTGAAATGCCAAAATCGCTGAACGTGTTTTAGTCCCCATGAGACCGTCAGCGCTACCTGCGTCATACCCAAGTTCATTAAGCTTCCGTTGAATAGCTTGTACAGTCGCATCCGGAGCAGGACGCGCGGGCGCTGGTGCTGGTGCTGGTGCCGACAGGGAGCCAGTGGATGGATCGCGAGCGAATCGGCTCCTTCCTTCTGCCTGAAGTTGGCCACGATACGGCTCAACGTCTCGGCGTGCGCTCTCCAAAGCACCGCTTCTATAGCGGAAACTGCCACAGCGACTGTTGTAGTCAGCCACCATGGCATTGAACCGATCGACATCGGAGTCGCTGTAGTTGTTGAGAGCGGCCTTCGCGCCCTCCATACGGATGTCTTCGGCCAAGCAATACCGAATCTGAGCCGTTGAAAACACCAAGTCCTGACCTACTGGCGGCTTTGATTCTTGTGGCACGGAGGGGGCTTGCGGTTGAGCAGGCGGCGAATAGCTAGGCGCTGCACTCTGTGCGGGCGGTGAATAGGCGGAAGACGGTGACGGAGTGTTCTTATCGGACTGGCCGATGAGCCAAAGCAGGCCAACTACGGCAGCTATGCCCAGTATCCATTTGCCCCCAGACGAGCCAGAAGACGGTTGCGGAGGCTCTTGATACGCCTGACGCTGAGTCGGCTGCTGCGATTGCGGTTGAGCAGCCTGCGAGGCTGGGCGTCCGGTGGATGTCGTAGAGCCGGCGGATTCCGTCTTGGGCGCAGGGGGTGGCGGTGTCGTGTCCACGTCGGACACGAGCGATGAAAGGCCGGCGAAACCCTTGCCTTCATTTTTCTTGTTGTTTTCTTCCTCCGCTGCCACCACTGTCTCCCTTAGATAAATCCTATGCGCCGCTTTTCGCCGCCTTCACGTTCCCGTGCAGGTGTCGTGCGCAAAGCCGCCAGCAGACTGGCCTGGTCCAGCCTTTCCTTGCCAGAGCGTGCTGCGAGCCTTGCACCTTCCCGCACAACGAAAGCAACGTCGGACAACGGTCGTCCAGCGAGTTCTTGCGCCAGCGGCTTGGAGTCCACGTCTGACTCCTTCGGCAAAGCTGACAGCAGCTTGTCCAGCAGCGACAGCACCTCGAGCTCGCTTGCAAAGTCCACCTTGATGACATGATCGAAGCGTCCCCGGCGCTGGATGGCGGGGTCGATCATGTCAATCCGGTTCGTCATCGCGATGATCAATACCTCGTTCTTCACGGCCTCCGGGATGCGCCGCAGGAACTCAGCCACCTCTTCGACGCGGTGATGGCCCGATCCCATTTCGCGGTCAGCAAGAAACGCCTCCATCTCGTCGATCACGAGAACTGATGGCGCGTTTTCCATCGCCTTGTCGAACACCTGTGCGACCTTCTTGCTGGTCTCGTGGATGTAAGGGCTGGCCACGCTGGATGCGTCAATCTGGAAGCTCGGCCAGCCGAGGAAATCAACCAGTCGCTCGACCGCGAAGGTCTTGCCGGTGCCTGGAGGGCCGTACAGGATCACGGCTGATGGGAATTCGATGCCAAGCGCCTTGTAGCGGTCGCGGTGCAGAATGATGTCAACGATGTGCTCGTTGAAGAAGGTCGCCAGTTCGGGACGCCCCGCGAGTTCGAAGACCTTGTTGGGCTCCGGCTCGGCGCGCTTGACTTCCGCCACCTTCTCGGCAGGAGCAGCTTCCGTTTTCTCGGCAGGCGCCGCTGGCTTGCGCTCCAACGGAATGATTTCCGCGACTTCGAAGCCCGCTGCTTGCACGACATCCTTCAGGTGGCTCGCGCCCAGCCAGCTCATGGTCTGGCGGAGACGGCGGAAGGACGTGGCCGGAATGCTGGTGCCGCCTGTCAGCCAGTAGCCGAGCACGACGTCATCGCCAGTTCGGGAGCTGATGCTGTAGGTTGGCAGCAGCCGCGTGATCTTCTCAACGTAGAGCGCATCCTGGAGCGCCGAATCCGCATCGATATCGCGTGTTGCCTTCAATGCAAGAGCGAAGGCGAGCGCCTCGACCTTGGTATCGGGTGATTTCGCCTCGCTGACCGGGCACAGCGTCTGGCTCGGACCGCAGGAGATGGACCGAAGCTGCTGATCGCCGAACTGGAAGGCGTTGAAGGTCCCGTCATCGATCAGCCCGGCATCTAGCCAATGCTCCACCAGTGCGTCGCATACGACGAGCGCCCGCCCACCACCTTGGGTCTCAAGGATCTGCCAGTCTGCCCCTTCAAACAGGGTGACGCGCGCCTTCGCACCGTCGGGCAACTTGAAACCGATGGGAAGCCACGCGTCGAGTGCCATGGGTCAACTCCGCACGATGTTCGCGCCAGCAAGCATGTCGTCTTCACCCGCAGAACCGATGCGGATGGAGTCGAGATGGGCTACTACGGCACGAAGCTTGTCGATGTCATTGGCCTTCAACGCCTCCGCTCCCGCAGCCACCAGCTGGGCATGCTCGCGGGCATCTGGGAAGAGGTAGGTATCCTCGGCCAGCCACTTGAAGCGCTCGATGACGAACCAGTCCTGACGCCACAGGATCATGAAGTTGCGACTGCGCAGATCATCCAGGTGCGACTCGAAGTCGCCACTGTTGTTGTCAATCGCGCGCTGCGCCGTCTTGACCAAGTTGTCGAAAGACGAGGCTTCGGTGGGTCTGGCGTGCTGGCGCACCACCTTGTCGAAGAAATCGACTGCCTTGTCCAGTTCCAGCTGGCGAATGTCCTTCAGATGCTCCTTGCGGGTCAGCGCCAGCAGCCGTTTGGCCTCCTGAACGTGATCCATCGCCTGCTTGGCCGTCTCGGGGTCGGCCTCGTCAGTTTTGATAGTGCCCGCCTGCTCCAGCTTCTCCCGAGCCTGCTCCAGACGTGGGTCATCGACCTTGGATGCCATCTCGTCAAGCCGCTGCAAGGTGTGGTCCGACTGCTCCTGGATGTTCTTCGCCTGGTTGGTGTAGTCGACCTTGCCTTCCTGGCTGGAGTAGAAGTTACGCCCGCTCTGGAACGAACCGCTGATTGAAGGGACTGAAACCTCCAGAACGATGTTGCCGGAGTCGAGCACTTCGTACTCGCAGATCAGCTCCGCGCCAGCGGCGATGACACCGTCGTCGAAATCCGTTCCCTTGATCTCAAACATGCCGATGAATCGGTTGTCGTTGATGGGGTCGGAGATGTCGCCCTCCCACAACTTGAACTTGATCGACCCAGCACTTCCAGCCTTGAGAGACTCGCCCGCCTTGAAAGTCTTCTTGCCTTTCTTGGGTAGCTGATCGCCCTCCCGAACGAGATAATCCAAGCTCAAGCGACCACCCACCTTGTCGCGCGCTTCCACGCCGACGGAATGCGATGCCGGGATCGCATCGATGCTGGAGGCGGTGCGTGCGATGACAATCTTGTCTTCACGCAGCGATACGGGCCCGCCGTTGGAATCGAACACAAACACCTTGAAGGTGTTGTCGCCAGGCTTGGTCAGGTTGAGTTCGATACCTGCGCCATCCTTCAGGGCGATGCGTCCGGAAGACCACCCGGTGTCCAGACTGTCAATCTGAAACTCGACTCCAGCCGGAGCAGAACTTCCCAGTTTGGCGACGATCTTTGCCTTCGAGTCCGGCGTGCGCGCGATGTAGTTGAACGACAGATCAAGCGCGCCACCGGCGCTGATGGCTCCTCGGGCGCTCTTGCGTCCACGGCTTTGCGACGCCCAATCGATGGACTCGGCGAAGACCGCTGCGCCTTCCGCAACGGCGGTCATCGGGTTCACATCGGTGGACGGCGCGATACCGAGCTCGAAGGCCACCTTGTCACGCAAAGGCTTGTAGTGGGTTGGGCCACCCACAAAGACAACACGCTCGACGTCGTGTGGGCTCAATCCAGCCTTTTCGAGGGTTTCGCGGGCGGACACTATGGTCTCTTCCACCTTCGGCCCGATCAGACCGTCGTATCGTTTGCGATCAATGGTGATATCGATGTAAATCTCCTCACCCGCCTGATCGCGGACACCGAGTTCGGTCTCGGGCAGACTGACGACGGCCTCTTCCTTCTGCGACAACTCGATCTTTGCCTTCTCTGTCGCCCATGTGGCCATACGCAGCAGGGACTTGAACTGTGGATTGGTCGTCAAGTCTTCCGGAAGATCAAAGTTTTCCAGCAGCCACGGCTTCACGATGTTGTCGAACAGAATCCGGTCGAAGTCGCGACCGCCACACATGGCGATGCCACCGTGCGCGAGAAGTGTCACGCGACCGGAAATACTCTCTGCAATTGCGATGTCGAGCGTTCCACCGCCGAGGTCATAAACGACAAACACGCCGTCATTCTTTCGCTGCCGCATGACGCTCATCACGGCGGCCACCGGTTCTTGCATCAAGGCCACTCGCCCGAGCCCAGCCGCATCAGCGGCAGCCATCGTCGAGTCCTTCTGCATCTGGTTGAACGCGGCTGGAACCGTAATGACGGTACCGGTGTCGCCATCGCCCCGGATCTCTTCCGGCAGGTAGCCGTACAGCGCACGCAGCACCTCGGCAGAGCATTCCTCTGGTGTCATGGTGAGGTTCACCGCCGGCAGCTTGACCGGCGTGCTCGTACCCATGAGCCGCTTGAACAGCACCGCCGCGTTGTCGGGGTTGCGGGCAGCATTGTTGTAGGCGCGCGAGCCGACGTACTTGTTGCCACGCCGGTCAATGAAGATGGCCGACGGCGTGACGTCGTGCTGTTCTGGACTCTTGTAGAGCCGGATCGACTCGCCGTCGAAAGAGCAGATGGCACTGTTGGTCGTGCCCAGGTCGATACCGACGTACTTCATGCTTCCACCTTCCTGAGCATTACCGTGCCTTGTTTGCGCAGGCCGTTCGGCCCCATGATGATTGGCTCCACCATCTGATCGACGAGCAACACGTCGTCAGGGCCGAAGTCCCCGAGGTTCAAAGCAGATGCCGCCATACCCGCGTCGTAGTGCTGCCCCTCGACGTTGACCAGCTTGAGGCCACTCGAGTCGAGGCTCTCCTCGACCTTCTTCTGGAAGTAGCGGAGCTGATTGACATAACGGCCCGACTCACCCGCATCGAGTTTGCTGACGACCTTTCCGAACAGACGCGAGAAACGCCAACTCTCGACAGCGATGTCGATCAGGGATTGCTCCATCTGCTCACTGCTTTCGGCCTGCTGGGTCATCAAATCCTCCTGTGGTTACGTCTTATCGGCTTTTCCGCCCTGCGTTTGCTGCTGAATCCATTCAGTGATCTCCGCCTTGGAGAACCGCCATGTCCCACCAACCTTGAACGCGGGGATCTTCTTGGCTGCGGCCAGCCTGTAGATCGTCCGGTCCGTGACCTTCAGGAACTCTGCGACCTGCTTGAGGGTGAGGATCTCGCCCTCGCTGGTACTTGTAGGCATGGTGATGGCCAGTCTAGGTAAAACTATGACAGAATAGTGCAGAATTTTCAGGGCAGCAATGACATACGTCACGGCGGTCACCCCGCTGTGTGCTGCCCGAGGGCTTTGCTGTAAAAAGGAAGCGGCCCCCGAAGGGGCCGCCAAGTTCAGCAACGCTCAATGCACCAACTGCCGGGCCAGTGCCACCTCCACCGAGTCGCCGTCCTGGTTCAGGACATCGAGTCCGGATTCGGGCACGTCGCCCGATGTGCTCTGCGACACCATGATCTTCTTGGCCATCAACCCCAGGCAGGTCATCTGCGAGGAATTGGCGTAGCCGAGGTAGACCACGCGCACCGGCTGCTTCTGGCCGATGCGCCATGAGCGCCGGGCGGCCTGCTGCAGCGAATACACGTTGTAGCCGGACTGGAGGAACACGATGGTCGGGAACTCCAGCAAGTCCAGGCCGGTTTTCACCAGCTCGGGATTGGTGATGAGCACGTCGATGCCGCGGTCGAGCTGCTCGGCGATCCAGTCTTCCCGGCGGGAGGCATCCACGCTCGCGCGCAGCACCGCCACCTTGAAGCCTTCCTGCTCCAGCAGCACCTTCAAACGCGACGTGGTGTCGCGCGTGCCGGTGTAGACCGAATAGACCAGGGTCTTGCGACCTTCTGCCTTCTCCTGCTTGCAGATCTCGATCAGCTCGCGTTCCTTGGGCATCACCTCCAGCTCGTTGAACTGAGCCGGAACGAACGCCAAGGTGTTGCGCGTGCGCGGATGCACCACCGTTTCCGACCGGAAGCAGCAGTCCGGCCAGGCCAGCAGCACGTTGAGGACCACACCGAGCAGCGTCGTGTCGCGCTTCGCCAGGGCCTGCTTCAGCTCCTGGGTCAGGCGACCCGCCAGATCGCGGTAGGCCGCGGCTTGCGCCGTGTCCATCGCGACTTCGCGAAATTCCTCGTCGTAGGGCGGCAGCACATTGCCGCCGATGTCCTTCAACTTGAGGAAGACCGTGAACGGCAGAACGCAACGCAGCACGCCCTTCGGGCCGAAGCCTGGCGCCTTGACCGTGCGCACCGATACCTTGGTGCCCTTGGCGGTCTTGTGCGCCGTGCCGGTGCTCTCGGAATAGATGTCCTTGAGCACGCCGTGGTCGCGCATGAACGCCATCGCAGCCGACGTCATGCTGCCGCTCTTCGTCGGGCGGTAACCGTCTTCGATCATCCGCCCTGGCAGGGCTCGGAACAGCAGGTGGAACAGGTCGTCGCCGTAGCCGCCCATCAGTGTGCCGGTGAGCAGCAGCGTCTTGCGCGCCTTGGCCGCCAACACCCCCATGGCCTGGCCCTGTGCGGAGCCGCCGTTCTTGTACTCGTGTGCCTCGTCGGCGATGAGCAGGTCGAACGTGCCTTGGGGAAGCTGCCTCTTGATGAACTCGGACGGCTGGTAGCCGCCCTCGCCGAAGCCGAACTCCATGTTGGCCATCGCACGTTCCATCCGATGGGCTTGCCGGTCCGAGAAGACCAGCTCGCCGTTGCCATCCATCAGGTTGATGAACTCGTGGATGTTGTCCCCGAGCATCGACGCGAGGAAGGCGTCGCCGAACTTCTGCATCAGCTTCTGCGCGGTGACTTCCCCGATGGTTGGAATACGCTTCAGTGCCTTGAGCACGGTCGAGGACTGGTCGCTGGCGGACAGGCCTCTCGGACGGATCAACGACCACAGCGGTGCACGGCAGTGGCTGCACTTGCGGCGGGACTCCTCGGCTTCGAGTTCGACCGGGTTGATCGGCTCGCCGTCGAGGTCGGTGATGACATGCCCGCAATCCGGGCAGGCCCCCACGTCGCCGTGAGGCGTGCGCCGGCGAACGAAGACAGGTTTCCAGTGGAACCCCATCCGCATCCGCACGCGGCCCAGGACGAAGAACTCCTGGCCCTGGGCCGGCACGCCCAACTGCTCGCGCAGTTTCAGCAGCTTGACCAGCGTGTCCGGGCCATTGAGCACCCAGACCTTGGCTCCAGCCACCGTCTCCTGGATTTCGCGCCGCCACTTGTAGACCAGGTGGGGTGGCGAGAGCACCAGGGTGCGGCGGTAGCCTTCGGCGTTGAGCACGGCGGCGGTGGCAATACCCACCGTCGTCTTGCCGCAGCCCATCTCGCCATTGACGATCGCGGCGCGTTCGCCACGATCGACCAACAGCTCGGTGACGGCATGGACCACATCGGCTTGCGCCGGGAACAGCTTGCGCTTGAGCGTGGCGAGGATCAGTTGCCGATGCACCCGCACCTGGCCGGTGTAGACCGGAGGATTGGCGCGGTTGAGTGAGTCGAGCAGCTCGTCGCCGAACTCCGATACGAAGTCCTGCAGGCTGAGCGTGAGGGGTGAAGCGGCCGCTTCGAGCAGGTCGCCCTGCACAGCGGTTTCGGGAACGGTTTCAAGATCGAGGGACATGGTGATGCTCCAATGAAGATGGGGCATGCACCGACCCCTGCGGGGCGATGGCATGCCCCAGGGGTGGGAAGAGAACGGTCAGATGACGATCAGTACTCGGATGGCAGCAACAGCGTGGTGACGCTGCGGTCCCACTCGGTGATGATCCAGAGATTCAAGGTCGGCGTGACCTGGTAGGACGAGAACAGACGATCTCCGGACTTCAACGCGGCATCGTTGGAACGCCGGTCGCAGTCGTCGAGATCGCCCCAGTCACCACGAAGGTGGCGACGCAGATAAGGCACCGGATTGAACTGGCCCTGGTGGACCAGATCGTTGATACCGGCGGTCATGACCACTTGCCCGGATGGGAACCGTGGTTGCGACACGAGGTTGAGAACAGCGAGTGCCATGGTGATTTCTCCTTCAGGAAAAAGAGGCCACGGCGCCCCATCGGGGCGACATGACCCCGGTGGGTGGACAAAGAAGGCGGCGAAGCACTGGCGGCTTGCCGTCGAGGAACGACGATCAGCGAATGGTCAGCACCTCGCCCCGCGTGGCGGAGCCCGGCGTCATGTCCCAGGCGCGGATGACCGGCACGAACTTGTCGGTGAGGATGCGTGTCTCGGCGACAGACCCGTCGTCGCGCTCGGTGTATTCTGTCTGGAGCGTTTTCTCCTTGTTGGTGTCACCTTTCACGACGAGCGTTCTGCCGCTCTTGGAGGTCACGACGCCCGAGATTGCGCCCGCGGCCAAGGCCAGGGCGAGATGCCAGTGCGACAAGGCCCGCGCCGGTGGCCGCAGCGACTGCTGCGCGCCCCCCAGGTGCGTATCGAGCGCCGGCCAGAGTCCTTGCAGCCGGCCGACTTCATCGGCGAACTGCTCGGGCTCCATCGTCACGCGATAGAAGTGCTCCGGCTCGGCCGGGCTGGCAGGGACGGTGTACGGCAGGAACGGCCATTCGAGCGGCAGTTCCTCGGCTTCGGCGTCGCCCTGACCGATCTGCAGCAGCAGACCACGCAGGGCCTTGGCCGACTCCGACGCCTGGTCGCGCTGGCGAACCCGGCGGCCGAAGATCACCACCTGCTTGAACTGCGTTTCCACCGCACGGTAGATGCGCAGGTCGGCGAAGTGGCGCGTCAGCCATCCGACCAGCTCGGCGTCGAGCACGTAGGACGGCACGATGAAGATCAGCACGCCGCCGTACTGCAGCAGCGGCAGCGCGCGCTGATAGAACAGCTTTTCCAGCCGCGCACGGCCCTGGCCCAGATAGCCGATGTTGCCGTTCACGTCCTTGCTCAGATCGCCATACGGCGGGTTCAGCCACAGCAGCCCGAATGACTGGCGCGAGATCAGCGTGTCCATCAGGTCACCGTGGATGCAGCGATCGACCAGTTGCCGTGCGTGGCGGGCACGCTCGGCGTCGTACTCGACGGCGAAGGCCTGGACCTGCTCGCGCCCGAGGGCGTGGGCGGCTTCGGCAATCGCCACGCCTTCGCCGGCGCAGGGATCGAGGATGGACATGGAGCCGGGAGACGGTGCCAGTGCGGACAAGGCGCGCTCCAGCGTCGGCTCGTCGGTGGGGAAGTAGCCGTTACGGATGAAATTGCGCGCCAGGCGCGGAAACATGAGTGCCATGGATTTCTCCTGATGATGGATGAGGGAAGGCGGGCACGCGCGGCGCGCATGCCCGTGGGAATGGCTCACGCCACACGCCGAAGCGGTGCGTTCGCGGCCAGTTCGTACTGCGTGGCACCGAGGGTGCCGTTGCGGATCAGCTCGCCCAGCGCCTTCGTCAGCGCCGGGACATCGAGGGCCAGCCGATGGCCTTCCAGCGGCCCGAGGGCCAAGGGAAGACCGGTCAGCATCCGCCGTGTCTGCAACAGCTCCAGCACGGTGTCGCGCCAGTGGTCGAGCAGTGGCAGCGGGCAGGTGTCCTGCACCAGCGTCCACAGCCGGTCGAGCCGGTGAGCGGAATCCCTGGGCAGAAGCGCCAGCGCGCTGGCGTTGGCCTTGTCTGGCTTCACGCAGCGACGATCGAACAGCCACACATTCGTCAGCGAACCGAACAGCGTTCGCCGATAGGCACGGGTGATGCGCTTTTCCAGGTTCTCGACGTTGCCGACGAAGACCGGGATGGATGCGCCCTGCTCGGTGATGACGTGGAACTGATCCAGTCCCTGTTCATCCCGGCCGAGGGTCAGGCGGGCGAGGAACTCCTGAACGGCGGTGTCGCGCGCCCAGATCGAGAGAAAGACGAGATTGCCCTGCTCGTCACCGACGCAACCGTCGGCCATGAGGTCGGGGCATTCGTCGATGCGGTACAGCGGTTTCGCGGAAGAAGGTGCAGGCATGGTGATGTCCTCTTGAAAATTAAGGAGCAACCACAGCCCGCGGGGCCATGCTCGCCCCGGTTGGGTGGAAGGAAGATGCGTGCCGCTAGACAGCGCGCCCCGCGTGGAAGCGGTGAACCCGCTCGCGCCACTCGGGGCTTTGCACCGGCGCCATGTCGAGATAGCGCAGCGGGCACGAGTAGTAGTACGGATGCACGGACTCATCGAGGGACTTGTAGCCCCACTCGAGGCCCGCGCTTTCCAGCAGATGGCAGCCGATGTAGGCGACGGACTCACCGGCCGCGAGGCCCATGACGCCCGCCTGCCTGGCGGTGACGCGAACCACGGTCCACAGAACGTCGCCGTCCAGCGTGTGGTCGATGACTTCGCAGCAAGCGCGTTCGGACGCCTGCGGAGCGAGCAGCTCGCGGATCAACTGATCGCGCGTCTGACGAACGAAGGTCCAGCCCATGAGGGTCTCCTTGAAGAAAAGGCCGGAGCCCTCCCCGTCGGGGGAGAACCCCGGCGGGTGGCGGAATGCCGCGCGAGGCGGCGGATGGATCAGGCAGCTTTGAGGTGCCAGTCCTGGGACAACGGAGCGAACTCGTAGCCCAGCTTGTCGAGACGGTCGCGCTGCTGACGCAGCACACGACGATCCACGGTCGCATCGAGCTTCACGGTCTCGCCCAGGGGCCACAAGGCACCGAACAGCGCCGCGTCGTCTGCCTCGGCCGAGGCCGCAGCGGACACGGGAGCAGGTTCGCTGCCGAACGGCGTGGTATCGACCAGGGGATCGCGCGGACTACGCGGCTTCGCCTTCGGCTTGGCCGGGGGCGTTGCCGGCGCGGGCGCCTGCGCTTCCTCGTCGATTGGATCGACTTCCTGCGGACTCAGCCGGCGGGCTTCGTCGCGGCTCAGGGCGTCGATGTTGGACAGGGTCATCCCGCCCAGATGGGCGCGGATCTCGATGACCATGCGGCCGTTGGCGTTGTACGTGGAGGGGCGAATCTCGACGATGACGAAATCACCGTCGTACTTGCCCTCGCGGTACTGATCGAGTTCGGCGTTCTTCACGACGAACTCGCCGATCGAGGTCGCCAGGCGGCCGACGTTGAAGTCGCCGTTCCTGCCGTGGATGGTCTTGATGGCCAGTTGGCCGGGGATGGTGATCATGAAGGTCTCCTGCGGACGAAGAGAAGACAAGGCCCCGGGGATGGGGCCTTGCGGATCAGAACGACTCGGCAGCGGCCAATGCGGGGGCATCGGCTGCGTCGTCGGCAGCATCGGCGACGGGCTCGGAAGGCTCCGGTGCCGAGGCTTGCTGCGCGGCGGGCGCGTCGGACGTCACAGGGACTTCCGGGTCCCGCTCGTCGGTCTCGGTCGGCTTGGGCTCGGCCTTGTAGACGAGCTTGCCGTCGACCTTGATCCAACTGACGAACAGCAGGCGGGCCTTGAGGCTCACACCCTGCTCGCCGGCACGCTTGCCCTTGGAGTAGGTGAAGGTGTCGGTCCACAGGTCGCCCATGCGGAAGCCGATCATCACCTTCTTCTCGGCGTCGACCGCCTGAATGCAGCGGCGCACCAGGTGCTGCGCTTCCGATCCCGATACGCGCGTGTCGAAACGCACATACGAGACGTCATCGCTGGGACCGTTCAGAGCCGCGATGTCGCAGGCCAGGAACGCATCGCCTTTCTTGGGCTTCACTTCGCGGATGCGATTGAGGTACCCGAGGCCGGTGATGTGCAGATCGAAGTAGGACTTTTCGTTGGAAGTGGTCATGGTGAATCTCCTGAGAACAATGAGGCGGAGACACACCCGACCCAAGGCGGGGAAGGTGTGGAACCCCCGCGTGGGTTGATGGAACAGCTTGGTGGCATCGCCATCGAGAACCGATGGCCGTTCGCGCATGGATGCCGGTGCGAACTGGTGTGATCAACGCGGTCGGAACCGCGTCGCAGCCTTGAAGATCGTGGCTGCCTGGGCATGTCGCTGACGGACGTCAGCGGAACATGGCGGGAAGCGTGGCGCCGGGACGGCGCGCAGGCGAGCGGCAATCGGCACTCGCGGCTGTCCGCATTGCCGGGAAGAAAGAGGCCCCCGGAGCGGGGGCCGGGGATGGGCGGTCAGTTACCGCTGGGCGTGGGAGGAACCGCCTGCAGCGACAGGTGTGTCGCGGTGGCGGACACGTCGAGGTCGTCCTCGCTGCGCAGGATGCGCGCAAACACGCCCTCCTGCGGATCGAAGAACTCGCCGAAGTCGTCGCCGCCGAACTCGGCACGCGCCAGTTCCCACCAGTCGTCGAAGGCATCGACATCCGGGTTGCAGCCGGCGGCATAGGCGATGGTCTTCTGGCGACCATCGGGTCGACGCTCGCCGCGCTCGGCCAGGAAGTACACGCCCTGATCCTTGACCAGGATGACGCGGCATTGATTCGCCACCGCTTCGGCGAGCACGGGCCGCAGCTCCGTGCCTTTGAATCGAACAGTCATGGGTGTGATCTCCAGGGAGGCAGGAAGAGAGGCTTCCCGCCGCGAAGGCGGGAAGCTGCTGGGAGGTCAGTGCCGGACAGCCTTGCGACCCGACAGGCACTGCACGCGGATGCGCCGCCAGCTCCCGTCGTCGATCAGCCGTTCCAGCGTCTCGCCGAGGGTGTCGAAGAACACCTCATCGACCCGTTCGACCAGCTCGCCGTCGCGGTGCAGCTCCACCGCGTAGAGGTCGAGGCCACGCTCATACAGCACGGTGACGCGACCCTGGAACTTCATCGTGGCGACGGTGAAGCCGATGGCCGGTGGCGTGCGGATGATGTCGGCGGGCAGCGGATCGACCCAGGTGATGTCCCGCGCACCGGCATCCACCAGCATGTGGGTGATGCGCCGGAAACCGTCGGGAGCGGGCAACTGCTCCAGTTGGTCGACCAGTTCTTGCAGCTCGGGGCAGCGCGGCTCGGGGATCGGCAGCTTCGCCGGTGCGGACCCGAGCACGAACCGCTTCACCGTGTAGGGCTGGCCGTCGGCGGTGAACTCGGTCTGCTCCTCGGGCGTGTCCGCCCGCTGACCGTCGAAGCGGCGTCTGACATAGGGTTCGACCTGCACCTTGGCGCCCTCGTCGGGCACCTCGGTCACGAGCGTGCGATCGAGCACCGCGAACTCGGCTCGCCCCGTCTTGACGACGATGGCCTCGTCGGTGGTGGCGATGACCTTGCCCTCGAAAGGCTTCGGGTCGATGTGAAAGCCCAGCGTCGAAACCTTGGGCTGGCCGTCGAAGATGTTGAACTTGAACGAACGGACGTTGGTAGGCACATGACCGACAACCAGCGTTGGCATCTGTGCACGGATGGCTTGGGTATCCATCGGGAGACTCCTTGTGGCAACCAAGGGACTCCCGCCCGCAAGGGAGGTCCGTCCCTTGAGGGTGAGGTGGATGGACGCGAGTGCGCCCGGGGAACGAAACAACCAGCACGGCGAACCGCGCCGCAGTCTTGAAGGTCTCGACTGCCTGGGCATGCTGCCGGCAACGCCAGCGAACATGCGGCCAGCGTGCGACACATGGCGGCGGCCGTCCGCCGGGAATCGGCAATGCGCCGGCACCGCGTTCCATGAAAAGGAAGAGCCCCGCAGGGGGACGCGACGGGGGCTACTCGCCTTCGTACAACGGCAATCCGGGAACCGAACCCACGTTCGCGCCCATCCAGACGGTATTCCTCGACCTTGAAAGCGTGGTTTCGATGATGTGGCATTCATCCGTCCGGCTGTTCTGCTTGACCATGGAGTGCACTCCAAGGTTTATCCTGAAATCGTGACGGGGCAGCACGCATCCGCGTGGCTGCAACGCATCACGAACATCAACAGGAGCCTTGAAATGACTGCCAAACGCAAAGTCGAGGTGTTCAGCGCCGGCTGCCCGGCCTGCACCGATGTCGAAACCCTTGTAAAAAGCCTGGCCTGCTCCTCGTGCGAAGTCGATGTGCTCGACATGCGCGACTTGGCCGTCGCACAGCGCGCGAAGGCGCTCGGCGTGCGCTCGGTGCCGGCTGTTGCGATCGACGGCCGGCTCGCCGGCTGCTGCGTTGATCGCGGTGTCGATGAGGCGAGCCTGCGCGCCGCCGGCCTCGGCCAGCCCTGATGCTGACCATCGGCAAACTGGCAAAGGCCGGGGATATCAGCCCCGACGCGCTGCGCTATTACGAGCGCGAGAGGCTGCTCGTCCCGGCGAGCAAAACCGACAGCGGCTATCGCCTCTATGGCGAGGATGCGGTGCGGCGGGTGCGCTTCATCCAGCACGCCCAGGCTTGCGGCTTCACGCTCGCGGAGATTCGCGAACTCTTGCATCTGCGCCAGGCCGACGGCGCATGCTGCGACGACATAAAGAGCCGCGCCATCGAGAAGAAGCTCCAGCTCGCCGCCAAGATTCGCGCCATGCAGGCGATGTCGGCGGCGCTCGACGTGCTGATCGTCGAGTGCTCGGGTGGGGCGCTGCCTGTCGATGACTGTCCGATCCTGGCGGCCCTGGAAGCGGTCAGCTTTGAGGCGAAGCGCACGCCATGAGGATCGAGCTCTTCTACACGCCGGGCTGTGCCAAGTGTGCCGGGGCGACAGCGGCGCTCAAGGCGGCGGTGCAAGCCTTGTCCGGAGTCGAGTGGTGCGAGGTCAACGTGCTCGATGATCTCGACCGCGCGGTCGATCTCGGGGTGCTGACGCTGCCCGCGCTTGCCGTGGATGGCGAGTTGGTGTTCACCGCGCTCCCGACAGCCGAACAGCTCGTTGCCGAACTGCGTCGGCGCGATGGAGTGCGCAGCCATGGAGCTTGAGACGCTACGGCAGCTCGCCTCCCAAAGCGTGGGGGTCGCCAGCGGCATCAGCCTGCTGGCCGGGCTGCTGTTCAGCGTGAGTCCCTTGGCGATAGCCGCATTGCCGGTGCCACTTGCCTACGTCACCCGAGCCCGCGCGCCAAGCGAGGCGGCCCGTTACGGCCTTGCCTTCATCGGCGGCCTGATCGCCGCGCATGCGTTGCTGGGTGCCGTGGCAGGACTCGGCGGTCAAGGGGTGCAAGCGCTGGCGGGGCGCTGGTGGGGGTTGCTGCTCGGCCCCTGGCTGATCGTCTTGGGCCTGCTGTGGACCGGGTGGGTCAAGCTGCCGTTGCCGAAGGTCGGATTCAGAGCCAAGCGGGTCGGCAGTGGCTGGGGCGCGTTTGCGCTCGGCATTCCGTTCTCCGTCGCCGTCTGCCCATCCTGCGCCCCGGCGCTCGTCGTGTTGGTTGGCGCGGCGGCAGCCAGCGGCTCGCCGCTTTTCGGCGCCGCCATGCTGATCAGTTTCGCCATCGGCCGCGCGATCCCCTTGGCCTTGGCGGCGGTCGCAATGGAGTGGATCGAGCAGATGAAACCGCTCGGACGGTTCCGCCGCGCCTTTGAGCTGACCGGCAGCCTGCTGCTGATCGTCACCGGCCTGTATCTGCTCAATGGCTACTTCGCCTTTTTCCCCTGGCTCACCTGGTAGGCGCACGCGATGAAGACCGATTCGTCGCAGCTTCGGCAAAACGCCGTCAGTTGGCTGACGCTGTTCACCGCGACCGGCACGCTGGTCTGCTGCGCGCTGCCGATCCTGTTCGTCACGCTGGGCCTGGGCGCCGCCGTGGCGGCCGTCACCAGCGCAGTGCCGTTCCTGGTCGCGCTGGCCCTGCACAAGGCTTGGGTGTTCGCGGGTTCCGGACTGATGCTGCTCGTTTCCGGCTGGCTGCTCTACCGGCCTGGGCGAGCCTGTCCGAGCGACCCCGAGCTGGCGCGCCTGTGCGAGCGAGCCGACCGCTGGAACCGGCGGATTCATGGAATCTCAGCCGCCCTCTGGGGCGTCGGCCTCTTCGCCGCCTATCTGGCGCTGCCGATCCGTATCTGGCTCGGGGTCTGAGCGTCCCATCTTCGAAGGAGATCATCGTGATGCAAAGATCCCATCTGAAACACTTGGCAGCAGCTTTGGCGCTGTGCTTGCCACTGATGGCCTTCGGCGCGGAGCGCCTGGTGGTGGACATTGCTGTCAAGGGCATGACCTGCCCGTTCTGCGCCTACGGGCTGGAGAAGAACCTCGGCAAGGCGAGCGAAGTCGATCATGCAAGCGCGAGCCTGAAGGGGCAGAACGTCCGCATCGTGCTCAAACCCGGTGCGCAGGCCGATCTCGATCGTTACAAACAGCTCATCCATGATGCCGGCTTTACCCCCGGCGAGGCGAAGGTATCCAAGGAAGAAGCCAAATGAATGTCCCGCCCGGAAACATACTGGCGCTGGCCATGCTGTGCGCCTGGGCGGGGGCCGCCAATGCCGCGCCGCTCACCTTCAATACGGCCCTGCCCATCTCCAAGGACGAGTGGATTCTGCGCGAGCAGTTCGTCTACATGAAGAGCACCGACGACCCATCGTCGATGAACCGCCGCATGGAGGTTTCTGGCCTGATGTCCGTGTTGGGTTACGGGGTCAGCCGCGACTTTGCGGTCTTCGCCGTGCTGCCTTATGCCGACAAGCGGCTGTCCGTGAACGTGGGCGGGGCGGACGTGACACGCAGCCAGGCAGGTTTCGGCGATGCGACATTCATGGGCCGCTACACGGCCTTTGAAGCCAACGCGACAGGGCATACCTTCCGCATTGCGCCGTTTCTCGCCGTCACGGCGCCGACCGGCGACGACCGCGCATCCGATCGCCTGGGACGGCTGCCGCCGATGCTCCAGCCGGGTTCCGGCTCTTGGGACTGGCAGGGAGGCGCAGTGGCGTCCTTTCAATCGCTGGATTGGGGCGGCGATGTTCAGATTGCCTATCAGCGCAATGGGGAAGCCAGCGGCTTCCGGGCCGGCGCGGTCAGCCGTCTCGATCTGTCGGTTCAGCGCCGGCTGTGGCCCGGCATGTTGGGCGAAGGCGTCCCCAGCTTTCTTTACGGCGGGCTGGAGGCCAACCTCATTCATGTCGCCAAGGATCAGGTCAACGGGACTGACGATCCAAACTCGGGCGGCACGACGCTGTTCCTCACGCCCACCGTGCAGTACGTAACACGCAAATGGGTGCTCGAAGCGGGCATTCAGATACCGGTCTCGCAGCGCCTGAACGGCAGCGCGCTCAGGAACGATTACATCCTGACCACCGGCTTCCGTCTCAACTTCTGATGCAGTGGCGTGCCCACGAGGCGCGGCGTGACCGGACTCAGGATCGATCAGGCTGTTGATCTGGCGCTCGCTCGGGTTCGCGCTCGCAGGTCCTGGCTCGCGCCTGGAAGCGCTGATAACACTCCAGTCCGCAGAAGTGCTCGACGTACTCGGCGCCTTCCGGCGTGAAAGCGGCGTCGAGCGGGATTTCCTTGCAGCAGACGCAGCAGTCGACAGTCACAGCTTGGTTGCTCGTCATGGCTATCCTCCTCTCACGAAGCGGATGAACTCGTCGGCCGGTCGCGGCGCGGAGAACAGGAATCCCTGCACGGCGTCGCAGCCGGCCTGGCGCAACACGTCGAGGCTGGCCGGTGTCTCGACGCCCTCGGCGACCACGTCCATGCCCAGGCCGTGCGCGAGCTGGATCACCGTGCGCACGATGGTGCGGTCGCGGGCATCGTCCGCGAGTCCCGCCACGAAGGACCGGTCGATCTTGAGCGTGGTGATCGGGCAGCACTTCAGGTGCCGCAGGCACGAATAGCCGGTGCCGAAGTCGTCGGCGGCAAAGCGCACGCCGACGGCGCGCAGGGCGTCGAACAGGGCGAACAGCGCCGGATCGCCGAACGCGGCCGTTTCGGTCAGCTCGATCTCCAGCCGGTCGCCGGGCAACTGCGCCTCGGCCAGCATCTGCCGCAGGCCGGTGTCGAAGTCTGCTCTCACCTGACTGGCGGCCACGTTGACCGCCAGGCGGAATGACCCAGGGACGTCCGCTTGCCAGTCACGCATCTGCCGGCAGGCTTCGCGCAATACCCAATCGCCGATCTGCGGCATCAGCTCGGCAGTTTCGGCCAGCGGCAGGAAATGCTCCGGGGCCAGCAGACCGAGGTCGGGGTGCGCCCAGCGCAACAGCGCCTCCGCGCCGATGAGCGCGCCGCTGCCCACCGCGACGATCGGCTGGTAGTGAAGGACCAGCTCCTGCCGTTCGGCCGCCCGCGCCAATTGCGCGGCGGTCGGTTCGTCAGATGGGGGCACGATCATGACCGGCTCTGGAAGGCCCGCAGCGCACGAGTCAGGGCCAACAGGAACAGAACTGCCAGGGCGAGCGCCGCGATCCCCCAATGCTCGCTGAGGAACGCGCCGGCGGTCGTGCCTGCCAGGACGGCGGCCAGGATCGGCAAGTGGCACGGGCAGGTCAGCGCGGCCAGCACACCCCAGGCGTAAGCCCGCCAGCCCGGCGCTTGATCGTCATCCATAACGGCACTCCACATTGGCATCCGCCATGCCGGCAAGCTGCCGGTCGAGGGACTCCAGCCGCTCGCGCCGTGCCGCAAGCCACGTGCGCAAGCGGGCCAGGCACTCGGCGGCATCGCCGTCCGCATCCAGGGCATGGCACAGCCGGGCCAACTCATCGAGGCCGATCCCGGCCTCGAACAGCGCCCGCATCAAGCGCAGCCGCGCGAGTGCCTGCTCGTCGTAGAGGCCATAGCCGCCCGGCGTGCGCCGCGCTGGATGCACCAGCCCGCGCAGCACGTAGTCGCGCACGACATGGACGCTGACACCGGCCGCCCCGGCGAGCCTGGAGATGGTGTAATCGTCCATCGCTTCCTCCTTTCCGCTACCCCGCGCAGCAGGACAAAGCCTTCACATCCTTTCTGAAGGTTTGCGCCGCCAGTTTTAGTCCTTCGACCATCGTGAGATACGGGAACAACTGGTCGGCCAGCTCCTCCACCGTCATCCGGGCACGGATCGCCAGCGCCGCCGCCTGGATCAGTTCGCCCGCCTCCGGTGCGACGGCCTGCACGCCGATCAGCCGACGCGTGCCTTCCTCGATCACCAGTTTGATGAAGCCGCGGGTATCGAAGTTGGCGAGCGCGCGCGGCACGTTATCGAGCGCGAGCGTGCGGCTGTCGGTCTCGATCCCCTTGAGGTGGGCCTCGGCTTCGGACAGCCCGACGGTGGCGACCTGCGGGTCGGTGAAGACCACGGCCGGCATCGCGGTCAGGTCGAGCGCCGCTTTGCCGCCGGTCATGTTGACGGCGGCGCGCGTGCCACCTGCCGCCGCGACGTAGACGAACTGCGGCTGGTCGGTGCAGTCGCCGGCGGCGTAGATGTCCGGCGCGCTCGTGCGCAGGCCGTCATCGACGACGATGGCGCCTTGCGGGGTCATCGTCACGCCGGCGGCTTCGAGATTCAGGCTGCGCGTGTTCGGGCTGCGGCCGGTGGCGATCAGCAACTTGTCGGCACGCAGCTCGCCTTGGGCGGTCGTGAGCACGAATTCACCGTCCTGATAAGCCACCTGACTCGCCTGGGTATGCTCCAGCACGGCTATCCCTTCGGCGCGGAAGGCATCGGTCACAGCCGCGCCGATGGCCGGGTCCTCACGGAAGAACAGCGTGCTGCGCGCCAGGATCGTCACCCGGCTGCCCAGCCGGGCGAAAGCCTGCGCCAGTTCGACCGCCACCACCGATGAGCCGATAACGGCCAGCCGCTCGGGAAGGGTGTCGCTCGCCAGGGCTTCGGTCGAAGTCCAGTAGGGCGTGTCCTTCAGGCCGGGAATCGGCGGAATCGCCGGGCTCGCGCCTGTGGCAACCAGGCAGCGGTCGAAGGCGATTTCGCGCTCGCCGCCCTCAACCAGCCGCACGCCGAGGGTGCGACCATCCTTGAAGCGAGCTTCGCCATGCAAGACGGTGATGGACGGATTGCCGTCCAGGATGCTTTCGTACTTGGCGTGGCGCAATTCCTCGACGCGCGCCTGCTGCTGGGCCAGCAGCCGCTCGCGCAGGATGGCCGGCGTTGCCGCCGCGATGCCGTCATCGAACGGGCTCGCCGTGCGCAGATGGGCGATGTGGGCGGCACGGATCATGATCTTGGACGGGACGCAGCCGACATTCACGCAGGTGCCGCCGATGGTGCCGCGCTCGATCAGCGTGACGCGCGCGCCCTGTTCGACGGCCTTGAGCGCAGCGGCCATCGCCGCCCCGCCGCTGCCGATGACGGCGATGTGCAGCTTGTCATTGCCGTGACCGGCTTGGCTTCCGCCACCAACCCATTCGCGCACGCGGTCGAGCAGCCCGCCATGCGGCGGCGTATTCGGCGAATCAGCCAGCGCGGCCCGGTATCCGAGCCCGGCGACGGCGGCGAGCAGAGCGTTGGTCGGAGTCTCTGCGGTCATGGCCAGGTTTGCATTGCCATTGGCGTAAGACACCTCGGCCGAACGCACGCCGGGCACCTGCTCCAGCGCTTCCTTGACGTGGACTGCACACGATTCGCAGGTCATGCCGGTGATTTTCAGTTGGGTCATGTTTTGTCCCTCATGGGGTTGTCGCGTCAGCCGTGCTTCGCGGGCAGTTCGCAGCCATCCGGTCCGCAGCGGCGGTTGGCCGGTGACACCAGATCCCAGACCGACACCGCCAGCATCAGTCCGATGCCGCTGTAGGTGGCATAACTGCTCCAGCCGTACTGGAACCAGGGATAGAGTGATAGCAACAGGACTGTGGGCCCGAGCATGCCGAGCGCGCTGCGGTGCCATTGCCGGTGGCTGAACCAGCCCAGCGCGTTGATGACCAGCGCCAGCCAGGCGAAGGCCGGCAGCAGCGTATTGACGAACAGCCCTTCCCAACGGCTCAGAAAGCCCAGACCGATGGAGGCGCCCAGACTGGCGAGTGCCGGAAAGCACATCGCACAGCCCATGGCAGACACCAGCGCGCCGAGCGCGCCGGCCTTGTCGGCGATACGCATGATCGGATTCATGGCGACGCCCCTCCGCGCCTAGCGCTTCACGCTGGACGGATAGCCCGCGTTGGTGGTGGCCTCGGTCAGCTTTTGGACGGTGGTCTTGACGTCGTCGAAGGTCACGACCGCTTCGCGCTGGTCGAAACTGACATCGACCTGGCTGACGCCCTCGACCTTGGTGAGCGCCTTCTTGACCGTGATCGGGCAGGCGGCGCAGGTCATGCCAGGCACTGACAGCGTGACGGTCTGGACGGCGGCCCAGGCGGGCGTGGCAAGAGTGGCGGCCAGGGCCACGAGTGCGGCAAGTTTCTTCATGATGATCTCCTGTCAGTAGAACAGCGGAAGGACGTAGGGAAAGGCGAGCGCGACCACCACCAAGGCGGCCACGATCCAGAAAATGAGCTTGTAGGTCGTGCGAACCTGTGGAATCGCGCAGACCTCGCCCGGCTTACAAGCGTTGGCCGGCCGGAAGATGCGGCGCCAGGCGAAGAACAGCGCGATCAGCGCTGCGCCGATGAAGATCGGCCGGTACGGTTCCAGCACGGTGAGGTTGCCGATCCAGGCGCCGGAAAAGCCGAGCGCGACCAGCACCAGCGGGCCGAGGCAGCAGGTCGAGGCGAGGATGGCGGCTAGGCCACCGGCGGCCAAGGCACCACGCCCGGATTGCGGTTCCGACATGAGGTTTCTCCTTTCGAGGTTTCGCTTGATGCTGTAACGTTACTTCCGTAGTTAACTACGGAGTCAAGCGCGATGAGCACCGAACCGGATAGCCTGACCATCGGCGCCTTCGCCAAGGCGGCCGGGGTCAATGTCGAGACGATCCGCTTCTATCAGCTCAAGGGACTGCTGCCGACGCCGGACCGGCCTTACGGCAGCATCCGCCGCTACTGCAGCGCCGACGTTGCGCGGGTGAAGTTCGTGAAAGGGGCGCAGCGGCTGGGCTTCAGCCTGGACGAGATCGGGCAGCTTCTGAAACTGGAAGACGGGACCCATTGCAGCGAGGCGGCGGAACTGGCCGCGCAGCGGCTTGCCGACGTACGCGCCAAGCTGGCCGACCTGAGCCGGATCGAGGCAGCCTTGTCCAAGCTGGTCGGCGAGTGCCATGCGCACCAAGGCAATGTGTCCTGTCCGCTGATCGCCGCCCTGCATTGCTGATAGGTCATGGATTGGCCAGGGCATCAGGAAAGCGCCATGGACGTCAGATATCTCGGGCAATCGGCTTCTGAAAACGGCGGCCGCCGCCGAGTTCGATGAAAAGGAAGAGCCCCGACATGGGGGCTCGAATGGGTTGCGGGTTACTCGTCGTCGTAGAGCGTCAGCCCGTCCAGCACGGGCGCGTCGCCATCGAAGATCAGCAGGCGCACGTCGGCGAGCGCGGCCAGGTGGAGCACCTCGACGAGGGACTCCGGCATGCCTTTCCGGCGATGCTCTCGCCGCAACCGCTCGGCGGTGATGCCTTCGACCCGTTGCAGGTTCTCGTCCGTCCAGGGCGTGGCGATCAGCTTCACGCCGACCGCCGGGCTGTACGGAATGCGGAAGGCAACGAACAGGAAACGGGTCGGCGTGTCGATGTCGGCCAGGTTGGCCAGATAGCGACCGGCCTCCTCGGTGATGTGCGCCGAACTGATTTCCCAGGCACGGCCGTAGAAGCCGGTCTCGAAGCGCAGGCGGTGTACCACCTCGCGCGCGGCTTCCTCGGAGTAGGTATCGCCGACGTGCAGCGGTTTGCCGGCTTCTTCGGCCATGACGGCGTAGACGAGGTTTCGGGCGATACCGTGGCTGGGGCACTGCGCGTCCAGCTCGGGCGGCACGTTCTGGCCCTCGGTGATCAGCGCGAAGTCGTCGCAGAAGACGCAGGCATGGCGCTCGACCTGGCTGTCCGGCAGGTGCGACTGCGAGACGTGCAGCGGCAGATAGCTCAGCGGGCAGTCGTCGTCGTAGGAAATCGCCAGCAGCCGCTGCACGGACAGGCCATCGTAGCCGCGGACGAAGGGGTTTTTGGAATGAGACATGGGATTCCTCCAGCAGAGGATGGCCGAGGCAATCCCCTGCCGGGGATTGAACCCCAGCGAGTGGATGAAGTGGCAACCGGTCAGCCGGCCGCGGCGTCGGGCCGCCCTGGTGGCGGGCGGTGCAGGTCAGTGGAAGATGGTGATTCGGGACATGGCCGCTCCTGCGAAAGGAAGGAGGGACATGGCCCCGAACGGGGACGCATGTCCCTCGTGGGGTGGGATGAAAGGACGGTGGGTTGCCAGGCGCGGCTCACCAGCCGTTGTAGTGCAGCGTGAGGTCAGCGATGACCTGGCGCCGTTCCAGATCGAGGCCGCCGAAGTCGGACAGCCCCTCGAAGCCGCAACGCTTGAGCATCGCGCCGCCCTCGCGGGAGTTGTAGAAGCTCACCATCGCGGACAGGAACATGCGTTGACCGCTGCTCAGCACGCCCAGGGCGTCGTTGAGCATCAGCATGTTGGGCCGTAGGTCCCACTTGGTGGTGGCACGCTGCAGACCTTCGCGTGTGCCGTCGCCGAACCACTCGTGGCCGGCGATCTGCGCGCCGCGCTTCCAGGCCTCGAAGAAGGCCTGCGGTGCAGCGTCGAAGTGCGCCTGTTCCAGCGCCATCTGATCGAGCACGTCTTCGGGTAAAGACAGATTCATGAGAGAACTCCTCGAAGGGTGGGAATCAGGGGTGAGCGCGCTGTGTCCAGGCATGGGTACCCAGGGCGCGCTGTGCTGCGAGGTGGGTCGGGAAATACTCGACGGACTCCCGCGATACCGGGCCTTCGTCGTCTTGCGTGCCGATGTAGTGGCCGGCCGCGCTGCGCAGCACCTGTAGCGGCAAACGCTTGCCGGTCCAGGCCAGCGCCAGCGCACCACTGCGCACTGCGGTTGCAGAGGAAGATGCAGAAGGTTCAGACATGCCGTGCTCCTTGGTGGGTCGAGGAGCACGCATCCCGTAGAGGATGGAGTTCCCCTCGGGTGGTTGAGAAAAGTGCATCGTCGCCAGGCCGGCGAGCGTCCGCGGTGGGCGATGCGAAGCGGACTGGATCGGTCAACGCGGCGAACCGCGTTGCAGTCTTGAAGACCGGGACTGCCGGGGCATGCCGCTGACGACTGTCAGCAACGCATGGCGTGAGGATGGGCGCGAAGCATGGCTGCCGTCGCAGGGAAAACCGAATCGCGGACGGCCCGCTTTAGGACAGGCCCGCGTCACGTGACAAGGCAAGGACCAGGGCGCCGAAGGCCACGCGGGCCTTCGGCTGGAGAGGAAGGAAAACCACCTGTGGGCTGCGTCAGCGCGGGCCGTCGTCAAAGCCGTTCGCTGCGTCAGCAATCGCACCCGGCCCGTTTCGTGGCTGGGGCCGGAAACCTTTGGCACGCATACGCGCACAAAGGGAGCCCGTTGTTCCGCCGGCGGGCACCGGCACGGAATACCCTCGGCCCAAGGGGCCTCCTCACGGCTCGCGCGGCGGCAAGGCGTCAGGAAGCCCCTCATGACCGAGGCAAGGCACACCGATCAAGGGAATGGCGGCGGGCGCGATTCGTGGAGCATTGACCTTCTCGCCCCGTCGCCCGATGGCGGGCAGACGGGGCGCGCACACCGTTGCAGAAGGAGACGCGCGCTTTGGAGTCCCGCGCGGTGCGGGACGTTTGCCTCGCCGCCAGTGAAGTGGCCGGCGCGGCAGGGGGAAGCGAGGATCAGGACGCCTTGGAGGCAGCGCGCCGCTTGCGCGGTGCGCTGCGCCGGCCCGTCGGGGACTCGATCGGCAACGTGCCCTTGCAGTCCGGGTAGCGCGAGCAGGACCAGAACGCGCCGCTCTTGCCCGTGCGCTGCTGCATCGGTGCGCCGCACTGCGGGCAGGCCGGCGCCGGCGGCAGCTTGAGCGAGAGCGTTGCGCCGCGGTACTGCTGCACGAGCTGGCCGACCCACACGGACTGCTTCTCGATGAAGGTGTCCAGCGCCATCTGGCCGGCCTCGATCATGTCCAGCGCCTGCTCCCACACCGCCGTGGTGCCGGGGTCGGCGATGGCCGAGGGCACCGCGTCGATGAGCGTGAATGCCGCGTCGGAAGCGCGGACGGCGCGGCCTTTCTTGACCAGGTAGCCGCGACCGATCAGACCGTTGATGATGTTGGCGCGTGTCGCCTCGGTGCCGATGCCGGTGGTATCTCGCAGCTTCTGTTTCAGCCGCGGGTCGGTCACGAACTTGGCGACGGTCTTCATGGCCTTGATCAGCTCGCCCTGCGTGTAGGGCTTGGGCGGCAGCGTCTTCAGCGCCTTGAGATCCACCTTGCCGACCGGGCAGGACAAGCCCGCATGCAGGGCGGGCAGCACCTGGCTGCGCTGCGCATCCTCGCCATCGGCATCGTCCGGCCCCGGCGTCGCCAGCACCTCGCGCCAGCCGGTGACGGCGATCTGCTTGCCCACGGCCGCCAGCGACTGACTGCCGCACGAGAACTGCGCTACCGTCCGGTCGAACTCATGGTGCGGGAGGAACTGCGCGAGGTAATGAGCGCGGATCAGCCGGTAGACGGCCAGTTCCTTCTCGTTCATGGCCGACAGGTTGGCGGGCTCCAGCGTCGGGATGATGCCGTGGTGAGCCGACACCTTGCCGTCGTTCCATGCACGCGAACGCTGTTGGCGATCCAGGCGCTCGATCAGCGGCCGCAAGCTGGGGTCGGTCTTGACCAGGCTGTCGAGTACGGTCGGCACCTCGGCCAGCATGCTCTCGGGCAGGTAGCCCGAATCCGAGCGCGGATACGTTGTCGCCTTGTGCGTCTCGTACAGCGCCTGGGCAATGTCCAGCGTCTCCTGCACGTCCAGGCCCAACTGCTTGGAGCACACCTCCTGCAGCGTGCCCAGGTCGAACGGCAGCGGCGGCCCTTCGCGCACGCGCTCGGTTTCTACCGACAGCACCTGGGCGGAGTCGGCCGTCCGCAAGCGCTCGGCGGCCTGCTGCGCCACCGGCTGTTGCAGGCAGCGGCCCGCATCGTCGGCGCTGCCTTGCGGCGGCGTCCAGCTTGCGACGAAGGACTGGCCTGCATGCGAAAGCGCAACCTCGATGGCCCAGAACGGTACGCAGACGAATCGCGCGATCTCGCGATCACGATCGACGACCAACTTCAGCGTCGGCGTCTGCACGCGCCCCACCGACAGCACGCCGGTATAGCCGGCCTGGCGCCCCAGCAGTGTGAACAAGCGGCTCAGGTTCATCCCGATCAGCCAGTCGGCGCGCGACCGGGCGAGTGCGGAGAAATACAGCGGCAGCGTCTCGGCGGACGGCTTGAGCGCACCCAGCGCTTTGCGGATCGACGCATCGTTGAGCGCCGACAGCCACAGGCGCTGAATCGGCCCGCGGTAGCCGCATAGGTCGATGATCTCGCGGGCGATCATCTCGCCCTCGCGGTCGGCGTCGGTCGCAATCACCAGCTCGCCCGCCTTGGCGACGAGCTGCTGCACGACCTTGAATTGCGCTGCGGTCGCCGCCTTGGGCTCGACACGCCAACGCTCAGGAAGAATGGGCAGTTGCTCGATGGCCCAGCGCTTGTATTGCTCGCCGTAGCCTTCGGGCGGAACCGCCTCCACCAGATGACCGATGCACCAGGTCACGACGACACCCGCGCCGCTGTAGCAGCCGTTGCCGCGTTGACCGGCACCCAGCACACGGGCGATGTCCTTGCCCTGGGACGGCTTCTCGCACAGGAACACGCGCATGAAGCCTCCTGGGTGTGCGTGACGGTCATCGAATGGCCGTCAGCATTCCCGGCCGACGTGTGCGCGGCAGCAAACAAAATGGAAGCGGTGGACACCAGGTTGTGCTGGTGCAGAACGCGGGCGGCAGATGCGCTGGCGCAAGGGAAGCGGGCGCGGGCTGCTACAGCCGCTTCCTGGGGGACGGGGGATCGCGTGGCCGGACAGACCTCGTCGGCATTCGGATTGCGGGAGATGGCCTTCAGGGGTAGCATCCATAGTCAGGCGCCCGCCCAAGCTCTGGACAGCTTGAAACAGGCATTCGCAGCTCCCCGCAGTACCCCTCGCTTTCAATCATCCGGAGTACCGGCTGTTCGACAGCGACAAAACGTCCAGCGCTCGAACAGTAGCGGAGTATTCCGATGAGCAACTATGTACGTTCAGCCGCCTTCGCGGCTTCCCGGGTCCTTGCTGCGCAAGGCTTGACGGTCAAGCGTTCCCACCTCTCCGAGGTCATTGCCGCGTTGCTGGGATACCGCACGCACGCGGCGCTGTCCGTTGAGGAGGCGGATTCCAAGCTCGACTACCACCTGGACGATGCCGAGATCCTCGTGCTCAACCTGCCGATGGGCGAGACGCGGGCCGCGGAACTCGGCCTTGCAGCGGCGGGCGCGGCACCGTCGGCCATCACCACGGCTTGCGTCGAGGCGTTGAAGGCCAGCGCCGGTTCCACGGACGTGTATGTCAGTGTGGCTGACTTCTACGACTCGCATGCCCGCCAGGCATTGGCCGAAACGATCTACAACGCCGACGATGTAGCCGGTGCGATGGCTGAGAGCAATGCCTCGTTCCCCGACGAGCCCGAGATGGACATCGAGTGCCCCCCGACGACGGACCTGTGGGCGGCGGTCGACGAATGGACGATCGAGGCGGACGGAGTCATGACGGGAGAGTACGATCCGGAAGGCGACCGCATGTTCAACGGTGACACGCTGAACTGCCGCGGGTGGCTGACTTACCGCAAGGCAGGTCGCGCCGGACTGGTGTTCGTCGATGGCGGGGGAACTGGTGGAGCCGACGACAGTTGGCGCGACCAGGATTTTGAAGACGAATGGGCGTATCAGCGGGGCGTGGAAAGCAACCAGGCGACCTGATGTCAGTTTGAGTCACCGGCGGCACTTGCGCCGCCGGTGACAATCACGCCCAGCCGCTGCATGGACGTAGCTACCTCGACGCCAGATGGTTCTTGAGCAGGAACCAGCACATATTCAGCGCGAAGGAGCGGCCAAGGCGCGTCATCTGGTCTTCCGGGATGCCAACCGGACGATGCGCGCCAGGGCTCAGAAAACCGAACACGCCGGCAAGTCCCTTCTCCTCCTCGGTCGTGATCTCGCCGCTGGTGCGCAGGAACGAAAGCACCTCGCCCCACTTCGAGGGGTTGTAGATCGTGGGACCTTGCAACCGTGAAGCAACGTCGGCGGCCACGTCGCCCGCCAACGTCTCCAGTGCCACGCGGGCATTCACGAGCGATGCGTTGTAGTCGGGTGGTGTCGCCCGGAAAGCCTCTGCCGAATCGTTGATCTTGGTGATGATGTCCTGCGCGCGCGGTGCGCCCGAGGTCCGCAAGGCCGTGATCAGGTCGTCCTCGAGGGGCACGGCATCGGCAATCGACGGGTCGGTCTGAACCAGCTTCTTGTCCTGAATGATGTAGCCGTCCAGCAGCAGGCATTGCGCCAGGTCGTGCATGCGTTCATCGAACCGATACTTCGGATTGACCCTGGCGCGCAGATCGCCCGAGGTCGCAACCACTTCGGACAGCGCCAGCATGATGGTGCGGTCATCGAGACCGCGCAGCGTATTCAGCAGCTCGTAGAGCAGTTGCCCTTGGGACAACGAAAGGTGATGCACGCCGTACTTGCCCAGGAGCACGATGGAGATCATGGGCTCCTGCAGCTCCAGGAACTGCGCAAACGAATGGCGGGTTCTTTGTCCGATCATGCTTCTTGTCTCTCGCGTATTTCAGGGGAGTGGCGTGACTTTCTTGCCGCGCCTGCCGATGGCCCCGGATGCGGCAGCGTGCAGCAGGCGGCGGAAGGTCGGGCATTCCATGTGGCTCGGCGCGGGACAGGCGGCAGCATGCCGCAGTCCGTCGCGCATGGCGCTCAGCTTGCGGATGGTCTGATCCAACTCGTCCGCCTTGGCTGCGAGCACGTGTCGGTCGATGCGCGGCTGTCCGTCCGGCGCGAACATCAGTCCGATCTCGTCGAGCGACAGGCCCGCGGCACGCCCCAGGCCGATCAACGCCAACCGCTCCAGCACCTGCTCACCGAACAGGCGGCGAAGTCCCCGCCTGCCGACCGAGACGATCAAGCCCTTCTCTTCGTAGTAGCGCAGCGTCGAGGCGGGGATGCCGGCACGCTGCACCACCTCGGCAATATCCAGCTCTCTCACCCTCTTGACCTCAAGTCGACTTGAAGTTGCATGGTACTGCCATCACCGCTTCAAGGCATACAACAGGAGTCACGATGAGCGACGAACGTCAGGTTGACGACGATCAGAAGAAACTCTGGAACGGTCCGGCCGGCCGTGCCTGGGTCGAGGCGCAGGATGTGCTCGACGGGATGTTCCAGCCGTTCGAGGACTGCCTGGTCGAGGCGGCCACCGCCGCTTCCGATGGCCGGGTACTCGATGTCGGTTGCGGCACAGGCAGCACCACGCTCGCCATCGCACGGCGGCTCGGGTCGCAAGGCCGTGCGGTGGGCATCGACCTGTCGGCGCCGATGCTGGCCGTCGCTCAGGCGCGCGCCGAACGGGAAGGCGTACGCGCCGACTTCATCCGTGCCGACGCGCAGGCCCATGCCTTCGAGCCGGCCAGCTTCGACAGGATCGTGTCGCGCTTCGGCGTCATGTTCTTCGACGATCCCGGCATCGCCTTCGCCAACCTGCGCCGCGCGGCCAGGGGCGGTGCCGGGTTGCGCTTCGTCGCCTGGCGCAGCGCCGCCGAGAATTCGTTCATGACCACGGCCGAGCGCGCGGCGGCGCCGGCGCTGCCACAGCTTCCCGCACGCCGGCCGGGCGCACCCGGGCAGTTCGCCTTCGCGGACGCAAACCGGATTCAGGCCATCCTCGAAAAAAGGGGCTGGTCCAGCATCGACATCCAGCCTATCGACGTGACCTGCACGCTGCCAGAGCAGGATCTGATTCGCTACTTGAGCTGGCTCGGCCCAGTTGGCGTGATGCTGCAACAGGCGGACGAGCAAACGCGCAGCTCGGTGATCGCCACCGTGCGTGCTGCCTTCGAGCCGTACGTGCATGGCACGGAGGTTCGCTTCACCGCGGCCTGCTGGCTGGTGGGCGCCCACGCATCGTGACCCGGACGCGGATGGAGCTATCCCCTGGGGATAGCTGGCCCAGGGAGGGCGACTGCCGGCTGTTGCAGCCGCCCCCCGGAGAACGCCTACTGCTCGGTCGACGGCTTGACGCTGAGCGCCACCGACTCGATGCGGTACGGCAGGATGCCCACGCGGCGGGCTTCGATCTTGAACGTCGTGCGCTCGTTATCGTCGGCGTCTTCCCATTCGTCCTTCACCGTGCGGCCATCCACCAGCACACGCATACCCTTCTGGTACAGGCCCGCCCAGCGTTCGGCGTCGCGGTGCCACAGCTCCACGGGCGCCCAATAGCCGCCGCGGTCTTCGTAGCCGTCCTTCGTCTGCACTGGATTGTCGAAGTAGACGTTCAGGCGCAGCAGCCGACGCGGCTCCTCGTTGCCGTTCGGAAATTCGCGGTAGTCCGGCGCAGAACCGATGTTGCCCTCGCCGACGAAGTGCGTGCTCATGGTGACTCCTTGGTGGTGGGTGGAACGGACGCGGTATGCCCGTGGACGCGCCGCAGGTAAGCCGCTTCGGCCTGCGCGGCCTTGTTGGCGCATTCCAGGGCTTGGCGAGCGATGCTGTGGGTCAGGCTGATCTGCATGTTCAGCACGATGCGCTGCAGTTCGATCGCGTACAGCTCGTCGATCAGCGAGGCCGGCGTCGCGGGGTTGGCCAGCAGGGCCTCCCACAACGCCACGCCCATGGAGGAACGGTCGAGGTTGCGCCAGCGCAGGAAGGTCGTCCCTGCGCCAGTGGCCTGCTGGGCCAGTTGCACGTGGAGCAGGCTGAAGGGGTAGGCGCGCGCCTGGGGCAGCACGCGCCGCTGCGCCAGGCCAATCACGTCGTCGCGCAGCGCTGCGCACTGGCTGGCCCAGGTCTCCAGACTCCCCTTACCCTTAAAAGGCTGTAAAAGGCCTTTTAGGTAGCCTGCGTGTTCCAGCCGCTGGAAGTCCGCCTGTTCCAGCGCCACGAAGCGCGTGGAGTGGCTGATGGGGATCGATGCTGTCATGCGCCCGCAGCCTCATCGCCCGCCGCACCATCGGCTGTGCCATCCGTGTGAGCCGGCGCATCGGGCTCGATGGCGGGCGCTGCAGGCGGCGTGCCGGGCTTGGTCGTCCGCCGCGCGATCGGTGGCGCGAAGCGCGAGCGGCGCGTGCCTTCCAGCACGTCCTGCGGCAACTCGCCGAACTTCTCCAGCGCCGCTCGCGCCGCGGCGTTCTTCGCCGCGAAGTCGTCGCGCGTGGTGCCCGAGTAGCGGTACTGCTGGGCCAGCGAGAACAGGCTGCGCAGCGCGTGCGCACCATCATTGAGCCAGCGCTCCAAGGTGCTGCGATCGATCAGCGCCGTGTGGTGCGCCAGGATGAGTTTGCGTGCCAGGTCGTCGTAGTCGGCCAGCAGATACACCGCCATGAAGCCGAGCTGTGCATTCACGAACAGCGGCAGCTTCACCGGCTGCACGTTCATGTTCTCGCCCAGCGACAGCGCCGCTGGCACGTCGGCCAAGGCCTGATCCACCTGTTCGCGCAGGGTCTGCAGACGGGTCTTGGTGTCGGCGAGCTTGTCCTCGATCCGCAACATCCACCAGTCCGAGTACGGGTCGTCCTGCTCGGCGCCGCGCTTCATCTTGTTCATGGCGCCGATGAAGCCGTTGAGACCGATGATGCCGGGGCGCCCCTCGGTCGGCGCGCGGCCATGCCAGATGCGCGATGCGTGGTGCGTGTGCAGCGTCAGCGACATGGCGCTGCGCAGCGATCCGAGATTCAGTTGCAGGGGTTCAGTGCGTTCGTTGGCCATGGGAGCGACTCGCGGTGAAGGGGCGAGTCGCCAGCATCAGCATCGGCCGGAAGGCCGTCAGTCAACAAACCGCAGCCCATGCGCGCCCGGTTTGTTCCGCACGGAAGGCTGTGTGTGCCGGCTATCCCCTGGGGATAGCTCGGCGGCAGGCCGAAGGGTGGAGTGCGAATCCGCGCCGTGGAGTCAGCGCGTCCAACTGGATTGGTCGCGGGGCAGTCGCCCGTCGGGATCGTTGACCTCGACCGAATTGCCATCCCTGAGCCGATCTACGAACACCACGACATTGGTGCCGCCATCGTTCGCCTGGCTGGGGAACAGGATTCCGGTGTGGCCCTCGGCCAGCACCATGTCGCCCAGCACCCAGGTGGGCGGCTCGATGTGAAGTTCGAATTTCAGATGGCGCCAGTCCTCGCGCCAGTCGTGCCACAGCTCGTCCCAGGGCTCGCCGCGGTGGAGCTGCCGCAGATCGACCAGTCCGCGCAAGTTCGCGGTGTACGAGCACATCGTGCAGGGCGGCAGGAAGGGCGAGGTCTGCTGGTACTCGCGTAACGCGGTCACTTCCTCCAGCGACAGATACAGCGCCTCGACGCCCTCCCGGTTGAAGCGACCGCCCTTGGCCGCCGCACCGGCGCCGCTGGTGGGCCGGCTGGCCCACTGCGGCGTGTGCGCACGAAACAGCGTGGTGCCGGGCGGCAGGTCGAGGAGGATCATCCGGTGAACCCTGCACTGATCGACTCCAGGTAGTCGATCGCATCGTCGGTGCGTCCTTCCTGCACCAACTGCAGCAGGGTCTTGTGGTGGAACGCCGGAATGGGTTCGTTCTTGACCATGAAGAACGCACGCGCGGTATCCGGCTGCACCGCCGTGGCGGCCGACAGCACCCGCATCAGGTCACGCAGCGCGGCCTGGAGCCGCGGGGATTCGGGGTGGGTGCGCAGGGTGTTGCGGTGCACCCCAGCCAGCGTGGCCAAGTCCTGGTACTGCAGGCCCAGGGCATCGGCGACGTTCGTGGCGGAAAAGCGGGACGTGCCGGCTTCACGCACCGATTCGAGCACACCCGCGAAAGCGGTAGAGGCCATGACGTTGCTCCCAAAGGCAAGGAATCACGAGCACATTATACGCACAGTTTGAGCACAGTTCCAAGCGGTCTGCTCCCCCAGCCGGAAGGCGACCTGTTCCGTCTATCCCCTGGGGATAGCTCAGGGATCGCGCAAGGCTGAACGCAGCCGTGCGAGGTAGGCGCGCGCCACCTCGGGGTCGGCTGGGCGGGAAGCCGAAGGCGACGATGATGGCGCCGGCCCCGCAGCTCGCGGCGCGGGCGGCGCTGCTGCGTCGGTGCCCGCCCACGCCTTGAACTCCCCGCGGATCGCCTTCTGGATGATGCCGAACAAGTAGCCGGCGGGATTGCGCACCGTACTGCCGCCACAGCGTGCCGCCCACTCGTCGAGCACGGCCTGCCGCTGCGCTTCGTCCACCTGCTGCAGGGCCACCAACGCGCCTGCCTGCTGCTCATCCTTCAAGCGCAGGAAACGCTCGGGCAGCCGCAGGTTCTGCAAGGCCCTCGCGCGCGGTACTGTACGTACTTCATTTATACGATCATTACGTACTGTACGGTCCTCCTTCGGAATCCGAAGAGAGCCGTCCGGCGCGGGTTTCGGCCCTGCTTCGGATTCCGAAGACGGGCGCGCAGCATTCCGAAGCAGGGCTTCCTGGCCCTCTTCGGATTCGTGGTCCGCACCGTCCTGTGGATAACCTGGCGTCGTCCAGCCATGCCGCGCCATGCGCTGCGCCAGCACTTGCAGGCGGGTCGGCAGCGTGCGCCCGCTGAGCAGAGGGTCTTCGGCGATCTCTCGCAGCGTGTTCATGCCCACGACCTGCACCGCCTTCGCCGCGTGCGTGAGCGCCTGGCTCACCAGGCCCAGGTAGTCCGGGTCGAGCTGCATCGCCTCGAAGGGTGACAGCGGTTCGTCGTGCAGCACATAGAGGTTGCCTTGGATGCGGCCGGTCTTGGGATCGCGCCGCCGCCGCACCAGGCTGAGCCAGCGCGTCAGCCGCAGCAGCGTCAAGGCGCGCGCCACGGTCTCGTGCGAGGCTTGCGCCGCACAGGGCATGGACGCCAGATAGGGGCGGAGCTGGTCGTAGGAGGGAAAGGCGGTCACGCCGTCGTCGTTGAGCTGCAGGCGGAACACCTGCCAGGCGTTGCGCTCCAGCGGCGTCAGGCGTCGGTCGAGGAACAGTCGGCGCGGCACGCTCTCATGGCGGTTGCCGCTGTAGAGGAAACCGTCGGCGGCCGGCGCCGTGCCCTGCGCCGGTTCCTTCGGCTCAAGGTGCCGCAGCGCCTCGTCGAACAACGCCGACAGCGCAACCGGGCCATCGCGCCGTGGTGCGCTGCCCGTGGTCATGGCTACACCAGCCCCTGGTCGATCCAGTTCCGTATCGCCGACCAGATCACCGACATGGGCAGGCTCAGCGCCTCGGCCAGGTCCATGGTCAACGCCAGCATCGCCATGTCGTCGGTCAGGGCGATATGGCGCTCGGCGACGCCGGCCTTCCAGCGCTCCCACAAGGTCACGTCCTGCGCCTCATCGAGCACCGGATGCCGGCCCTTGCGCTTGGGTAGCCCGAGGATGTCGCGGCGCAGCGCCACTTCCTGATGCGTGAGGCCGTAGAACTTGCTGACCATCTCCGTGCTCGCCCCCAGGCGCAGCATGCGGTCCACCGTGGCGATCTCCCGCTCCACGTCGTGCACCTGGCTCAGCAGCCGCTTCAACACCTCCCGGTTCACCGACACCGAACACCACGACACCGTGGCATTCACCAGCATGCTCACGAGTTCGGGGTGCTTCAGCGCATCCAGCTCCTCCTCGCCGAAGCCCATGGCCTTGCAGCGGCGCAACTGGCCGTTGCGCAGGTCATGCAGGGCCTGGGCGATCACGGCCTGGTTGAGCGGGTGCGGTGCCGACATACGGGAGCCTCCTGCGCTCAGGATTCCTGGCCCGCTTCGCCGGCTTGCAGGTCCAGCAGCCGGCGCGCCAGGCGCAGCAGACGGAACAGCTTCACCAGCGCAGCATCGCTCAGGCGTGTGGCCGAGCCGCCGTGGCCATGCAGCAGCGCCGCCAGCTCGTCGGCCAGCCGCGCGCGGTCCAATCCGTTCGCGGCGGGCGGCGCCGCACTCAGCGCATGCAGTAGGGTGAGCACCGCCCGCGCGAACGCCGGCAGCGCTTTCGCCTGGCCCACGGCCGGTGCCACGCAGACGAAGCCGATGCCGCCGTCGATGGCCTCGATGTGGTCGGCCACCGCCGCGTCCCCGGCGATCTCGCGCGCGAACTGCGCGATGTGCACGCGCAGGCGATCCGGCGCGTCCAGCCCCGGCTCGATGTACCAGACGTCCGAGATGGGATAGAGCCCGCCAGCCTGCACGGGGATCGCACGCAGCGCATCGGCCTCGAAGTCGGGCAGCTTGTCGCCGAGCTGGTCCGCGACCATCCGTTGGATGGACAGCAGGCGCTCGGTGGTCGGTGCCGGTGTCACGATGTGCCCTTGCAGACGCTCGTCGCGTTGCCCGTGCTGGTCCTCCGGCGCGTCGGGCGATGCAGGCGGTGTCGCTGCTGGCGCCGGAGGCGCGACCGGCGTGGCGTCGCGCGGCATAGACGAGGCGGGTGGCGGCTGAGGCGCGGAGACCGGCGGGGGAGGAGCAGCAGGCACGACAGGCGTTGCCGGTGGCGTCGGTGCCGCCGGTTCGCTGGTCAGCGCACGCTGGCGGCTTTCGCTGTCGTTGATCTCCAGCGCCAGCGTGTCGTAGTCCGCTTCCAGCAGCTCGGCCATCTGGCCCACCAGCTCGTCCTGCACCCGCTGCGGCGAGAAGTCGTCCGGCTGTGTGTCGAACTGCGTCAGTACGTCCTGAAACAAGGTGGCGAAGTCCACGGCCACGGTGCGGCCCAGCGCACGCCGCTCCCAGGTGCGCTCGCACGCCTTGCGCAGCACCGCGAGCCGGTCCACCTGATGCCGGCCCAATCCGCCGTACAACAGCGTCGGGATCGCCGGCAGCAGATAGCGCACCGCATCGTTCATGCGGCTGATGTGTGACTGCGGCACCGGATAGCCGTCGGCAGTCAGCCGCCGCGCGAGTTCGCTCTGCGACAGCGCCTGGCCGCTTTCCTGCTCGTAGAACTCGCGCGCCTTCTCGATGCCCAAGGCCCGCTCGATGAAGGTCAGCCCGCCGCGAAGCTCGTTCTCGGCCAGATGCCCGGTCAGCGCCACGATTTCGCCGCGCGCCGGCCACGGGCGGAACAGGCACGCAATGCGGAAGAAGCGTTCCTCCTTGGTCTCGCTCCACAACTCGCGCAGGATCGCCAGCCGCGTGTTGCCGCCGTTGCGAATGATGTAGTGCGCCTCGCCCGGCCTGCGCGTGATCGCGGGGGGCGCGTCCAGCCCGCGTTCGCGGATGGACGCCTTGATCTCCGCATAGGCCGGGTTGCGCGTCACGCGCGGGTCGTGGTCGTAGGGCCGCAACTGGTCCAGCGTCACCACCATCGGCGTGTCGGCGATGGGGTCGCTCAAGGTCGCGGCCGAAGGGCCGCTGCGCTCGAAGCCGGTGGCCAGCAGCTTGGCAGCCATGTCTTGCGGCGTCAGCTCAGCCACGGCCGTTCTCCTGCGCCTGCCGGTCGGCGCGGCGAAGTTGCGCGCGGGCATTGCGGTCGGCACGGTGGTCGCTCGCAGTCGAACTGGTGTAGATCGACGCGCAGCCTGGTTTCGTGAATTTCAGGTGCCCGCCGGACGTGCGCACCACGCGCCAGCCTTCGCCCAGCGCGAACTCGATCAGCGCGCGCAGCCGTTCACGGCCGCGCGCCAGTTCATGTGCGCTCGCCATGGCTGGCCCCTCCCGCATCGGCCCGGCCGGTGACCAGCGCGAAGCGCCCCCGCCACGCGGGGAACAGCTCGCCGGCCAGCGTGCGCATGGTGTCCAGCGCCGCGGGCGCCGTGCGCCCAGCCGGCCGCCGGTACTCCACCCGATGCACCGGCAATCCTCGTGTCGCAGCGCGCGGATAGGCTTCGATGGCCGGCACGTCGGTGTCCAGCACCTGCACGCCGGCCTGTTCCTGGAACACCTGTCGCAGCGCCTGCTGGACCAGCCGCGCGTTCGACGACACCGGATGCACACGGTTGATGAGCAGGCGCAGCGGCGGCGGTTCGATGCCCAGGTGCCGATACGGCGCGATGTCCTCGATCAGTTGCAGCGTGCCGCGCCGCAGCTCGCGCGCCGCGAGGATTTCCGGCGTCACGGGCGACAGCGCCAGGTCGGATGCCAGCACCGCCATCTCCAGCAGCACGCTGCGCGCGCCCTGGGTGTCGATCAACAGCAAGTCATAGTGCGTGCGGAAGACGGGAAGCAGATGGCGCAGTCGCAGGCGCCCATCCGGAGCGTGCAGCAGCAGCGTGTTCAGTTCGCCGCGGTCGTCGTTGGAGAGCACCAGGTCCAGGCCCGCGATCGCGGTGCGCGACACCAGTTGCTCGATGCGCCGCTCGTTGAAGGCCAGCATCTCGTAGATGCCGCCGGGCGCGCGAACGTCCAGCGCGAAGTAGCTCGACAGCGTGGGCTGCACGTCCAGGTCCAGCAGCAGCACGCGCAGCCCGGCATCGGCGATGAAGCCGCCCAGGTTGGCCGCCGTCGTGGTCTTGCCCACGCCGCCCTTGGTCGAAATGATGGACACCACCTGCATGAGCTTCTCCTCGTCGAATGGCATGAACCGAGAAGAAGCGTCAGGCGCGTTCTTTGAGGCGATCGGCGATCCACTGTTCGATCTCCACCGAGTCCCAGCCCACCGCGCGCACGCCCAGGCGCAGCGCCTTGGGGAACTTGCCTTCCTTCATCAGGCTGTAGATGTGCGCGCGCTTGAAGCCGGTCTTGGCTTCGACCTCGGCGCGGCGCAGGATGCGGTGCTCGGTCGGTGCCGCCGTGGCGGTGGTCTGCGAAGACATGAGGGTCACTCCTTAACGCTCAGTGGCGCTGATTGGCGTGACTCGAATTAAGAACGCCGCGTTGAGGAAAGACACCGCAAATGCGGTATCCGCGACCGCAGATACGGTCTGGCATCGCTCAGGAAGTTGTGCTCTGCAGATTGCGCCGAGCCAGTGCGAACTTGGCCTGCAGGGTGCGCTCGGTGATGCCCATCGCGTTGCCGTGGTGCGCCACCATCGCGCTGATGATGGCCTCCTGCGTCAGGAAGCTGGAATACGGCGTGCCGCTGGGCGACTTGCCCAGCAGCAGCGTCAGTAATCCGCCAACGATGTTCAGGTAGGTCGATTCGCTGCGCGGCCCCGGCGTGTTCGCACGCTCCGCGTCGGCCGCGCAGGCGGCGTGCGTTTTCAGCAGCGCCTCGTGCTCGGCGCGCAGCGTCTCGTGCACGCCCAGGTGTTCCGCCAGCCGCGCCTTGATCGCTTCCCGCTCGGCCAGCAATGCGCCCACTGTGTCCAGACTGATCGCTGGGTGAAGCGCACGCTCGATCTCATCGAACAGAAACGCCGGTTTCTCGCCGGGGTAGTAGTGCGCCATCCAGGCTTTCAGATCGACGTGCCGCACCGTCAGCGACGGGTCGTCCATCGCCAGGCCCTGCGTGTCCCGCACCAAGCCCTCCTTGCCATACGGCATCTCGCCGTGAGCCAGCGCATCGAAGATTCTTTCGGCGTTCAATCGCAGCATCGGCCAGCGCGGAAACTCCGTTGCCTCCGGCAGAGGCCGCTGTCCCAAGGCCGCCAGGATGCGCCGCTCGAAGCGCAGCAATCCGCTCCAGCGGATTGCCGCCTCGATCGGGCGGTAGTAGGTCTTGGCGCCATCGGCCAGGCTGCTCGACTTCGGCATATCGCGCGCCTCCATTCGTCTTCGCACCGAGTCCAAGTACGCGCACCCGCCGTACAGGCGGCGTGCGTGGCTGTCCAGGAATCTCCGGGCGAAACGAGCAGGTGACGAAGCGGCGAAGACCGTGGCATCGGCGATGCCGCCGGTTTCGTTGCGAGATGCGCGCCTTGCCGCGCATGGCGCCATCACTCACAATTCGCAAACCGCGAAACATGCTGTCACCAGCGTCATTCGCGAGCACCATGCTTGACCCGGATAACCAGGCCAAAGTCTTTGCAGGGAAAAAGGCCCAGTAAAGCGCGATCAGCTCAACACACCAGAGCCGATGCGCATACGGCAAGCACTGTTGCGCCGCGCGTCTTCGCTGTGACGCGCCACGATGGGCATGCGATTTTCATCGCAGGATGCCAACCGCAACCGCGAGCAACGCCTGGGTGCAGCGCGCCCGTGCACCGCTGCAATGGAATCCCGCTGTGGCAAAACAGGTCTGGCGCTTTGACCAAAATGGAATCGGCCAACCTGCCTGAGGCAGCCTCATGCGAGCCGTTGCGCATCCAACGGCATATGGCCGACACGCTGCGCACGGTCGATGAAGTGGCGCAGCGGCTCCGACATCGCGCCCTCGGGATGTAGCAGGTAGGTCGTCAACGCCGCCGAGTCTTCATCCAGCGGCCGGACGATCACGTCCGCCTGCCGGCATGCCACCGCGTGCGCCGCGGTGGAAAATCCCACGCCATAGCCGGCCGCCACCAGGGCCAACATCAACGAGTGGGTCGTCACGTACTCGGCCACGACCGGCGGTGTCTCCACCAGGCGCAGCAGGCGCTCGCATTGCCGGCTGCACTCCTGACAAACCTGCGGGTGACACAGCACCAGCGGGTAGCCCACCACCTCGTTCAGCGGTACCCGCTTGTGCGCCAGCAAGGGGTGCCGCGCGGGTATGGCCACCACCAGCGGGTCTTGCCACACCGGCCTGGCGACCACCCCGGCCTCCATCTCGCCGGCCATCGCAAAGGCCGCGTCGTACAGGTCGTTGCCCAGCCCGCCCACCACCTGCGACAGCGGCGCCTCGAACAGCCGGATGCCCACTTCCGGCGCCTCCTCCCGGCACAGCGCGAGAAGCGCCGACAGCCGGGTCCGCCCGATGCCGCCGGCCAAGGCGATGCGCAGGGTGCCCCGGTGTCCCGCCGCCACCGCCCGCGCCTTGGTCTGGGCTTGCTCAAGGGTCAGCAGCACGCGCCGGGCCTCCTCCAGGAACACCTGCCCGGCCGGGGTCAGGCGCACCCCGCGCGGCGTGCGCTCCAGCAGCGTCACGCCCAGGTCCGCCTCCAGTTGGCGGATCGTGCGCGACAGGGGCGACTGCTCCACATGCAGCCGCCGCGCCGCCCGGCCAAAGTGCAACTCCTCGGCCACGGCGATGAAACAGCGAAGATGGCGTAAGTTCATGTACTTCCCCCCAGAAAGTGGAGTCCATTCCTCTGGCCGTAGGGAACGGCATGAGTGCTTCCCGGTGGCGATGCCGGTCACAGAGGCCTTCCAGTTGCAGCCATCCGGCCTTCAGTCGCCGGCGAGGCGGCGAGTGTCCAGGCAAGGCCGGGTTATTCCATCGGTGTTGCCATATCACACAAAACCACGGACAATCAATAATAATTCTCATTAGCATCTGTGTCTGAATGGAGTGAAGCCGATCAAGCCCGACGTGGCGAACCTGTCCGTCACCACCCACGGCAGCGTGTTCTGGAACGACGAACGCATGGGCGACGAGCAGCTCGCGCAGCGGCTGCAGGCCTCCGCGCCGCGTCAACCGCAGCCCGAGGACTTCATCCGCGGCGACCGCCTGGTGGATCTACGAGCGCGTCGCCCAGGGGATGGCGGCTACGCAGAAGTCCGGGGTGTTGGAGCTGGGCTTCGTGACCGACCAGGCCACGATCGGGGTGAGCCGAAAGACACCCCCATGAAACTGCATCGGCACGCCCGCCCTGACGCCGGCGTGTCGTCGTCGGCTGCACCGATCGCGGACACCAGCCCGCGTGCGCGCCTGCGCGCGTGCCCGGCACACCGGCTGATTTACCAGCGTTGCGGACGCAGCAAACTGACCATCAGCATTCAATGCCCCGGCTGTGTGCGCCGGCCAGCTCCGCGAGTGTCGGCGACGGGCCTGCTCCCGACAGGCATGAGTGCTTCGACGCGATGCCATCGAAGGAGGTGCTGACGGGATGCGGATGTAGATGCTGGCGCCCGAGAGGCCGAACCAGAAGAAGACAAACAGGAGGTGGCCTTGGATTTCAGATTGCTGCGTTACTTCGTCGCAGTTGCGGAAGAACTGCATCTGGCCCGTGCAGCCGAACGTCTGGGCATCGAGCAATCACCTGTGTCGCGTGCGATGCGCGACCTGGAAAGCCAGCTTGGCGTGCAGTTGTTCGACCGCAGCACACGCCTGACGCGGCTGACCTGGGCCGGCCAGGTGTTCCTCGGCGAATGCCGGCGCGTGATGGCCACCGTGGAGCAGGCAGTCAAGAGCGCCAAGGCGGCGGCACAGGGCTACCAAGGCAATCTACGCATCGCCATCTGCGACAGCCTGGCGCAGCCCCGCATCGCCACCCTGCTGGCACGCAGCCGCGAGGATGAGCCCGAGCTGGAGATTCGCGTCTTCGAGCTGCCGTTCGCGCAGCAGCTCAAGATGCTGCACAACGATCTGCTGGACATCGGCTTTGCGTTGTCGAACGCGGTGCATGATGGCCTCGTCGCCGAGCCGGTGTGGACCGATCCGCTGTCGGTGATCGTGCCCGCGCGCCATCCCTTGCTGGCACACGTGCAGGTGCCGCTGGCCGAAGCCCTGAAGTTCCCGCTGGTTCTGTGCCATCCCGAATCGGGATCGGGCTGCCGCCATCAGATTCAAGCGCTGCTGCAGGACGCAGGCACGCCGCTCAAGCTGGTCGATGAAGTGACCAGCCTCGGCGTGATGTTGACCCTGGTCGGCGCCGGCTACGGCATCGGTTTCGCCATCGCCTCGCAGGTGCAGACGCTACAGCGCCCGGACATCTCCATTCGTCCCCTGGCCGGCACCCCACCGATGCTCTCTACCTACCTGCTGCGCCGCCATGGCGAACCCTCCGAGCCGATGAAGCGGTTCATCGAGCGGGTGAAAGACGAGGCCGCACCGGTCGATGAAGAGCCGCTCCTTTGAGGACGCAGCTCGCCTGTCCGTTGCGGCCTGTGGCGTGATGTGCCAGTGGACAGATAGACTTCGGAATGAAATCCGATGCTCTGGCTGTTGGTGGATGTGCTTGGCTCGCTTTGGATCACCCGCAACGGCCTGCGTTGACCAGGCCGAAGACTTGAGTCCACAATCGAGTCCATTCCGTGACGCTTGGATCGGAAAAGACGTTCGTAATAAACGAGTTAGCGACCGGGTGCTGTTCCCATCGCCCGCTCCATTCTCTTTCCCAAGCAAGGTCGTGGGGAATCTCACCCTCGTTTCACGTGGGTTGTGCGATCCGCTGAGGGCGGATCGCATCCCTTCGGGACTCGCTGGCGCTCACGCCAACGCGCTGATCGCGCGCTGGTCGATTCCCATCGCCCGCTCCATTCTCTTTCCCAAGCAAGGTCGTGGGGAATCTCACCCTCGTTTCACGTGGGTTGTACGATCCGCTGAGGGCGGATCGCATCCCTTCGGGACTCGCTGGCGCTCATTAGTCACTCAACCTATTTATTGCGTGGTGGTGCGTTGACCGGCTTGTCGTCACCGTAGTAGGACCGTTAGTCGGCTAGGTGTTCGGACCATCTATGGATAAGGCAACCATCCGATAGGATTCAGATCGGTAGTTGCACGACACTTATCCGGTTTGTAGAGATTATCTGGAGTACTTGCTTTGGCGCGCCCCGTGTTTTCGAAGTCCGACGATGATCTGTCGGAAGCTATCGACCGAAACTGGTCTAACCTGACAGAACTGCAACTCATCAAGCAAGAGCTGGGCCGTCGCGAGGCAAGAGATGCGATTTTGCTAAAGCGGCGAGTCGAAGAGCGCCTCAAGCTCCTCATGGGTCGTGGCAACGCGCAAGCTATCGTTACGGTGGGCTCACGATCTGGGCAATTTGCTCGCAACCACGCGCAATCTGAGACTTCTACCGAAGCGTGCAATCGAGCGGTATCGATTCGGGTCGACGTGTCCGAGAAAATTGGCTTTGTGTCGCAACAGAACGCCGTGCCTCCGTTACGCGGAATATCGGTCGTCAACGAACGTGACGAGCCGCTCGAAGGATCCTTCCTTACTCTCGAGGCGGACCCGGGATTTCTTTCCCCGAGGCGCTGGTCGATTGATCGTATTGCAGCTGGAGAAACGTTCCCTATTCTTGAACAAAGAGTCGACATCAGTGCTTCTTACACGAAAGGCCTGAGCGAAAGTGAACGCGGAATCGTCTCGCTAAAGCTTCACGACAAAAACGGTGGGCTGCTTGCGAAACATGACGCTCCAACTGAACTATTGGCGTCCGACCAATGGGGCGGGGCCGACGCAATGCCGGAGCTGCTAGCTGCATTTGTGATGCCCAACGATCCCGCTGTGGACAAAGTCTTGAAGGCGGCGTCGGACGCTTTGCGCCGCGCCGGACGACCAAGCTCCATAGATGGCTATGAGCGCGGCGACCGGACGCGAGTGTACGAGTTCGCTTCGGCGATCTGGACGGCGGTCGCCGGGCTAAAACTCACCTACGCCCTGCCGCCCGCCAGTTTCGAACGCAACGGACAGAAGGTGCGCACGCCCGGTGCGATTCTTGAGGGTCGGCTTGCAACCTGCCTGGATACAGCTTTGCTATTCGCAGCTGCGCTGGAACAGGCGAGTCTCAATCCTTTGATTGTTCTGACCGAGGGACATGCTATTGCCGGGTGCTGGTTGCAGCCTCAGGAATTTGCCCAACTGGTCACTGACGAAATTGGTAGTGTGCGCACCCGGTTGGATCTCAACGAACTGCTCTTGTTCGAGACCACCCTGGTTTCCAATTACCCACCCACGCGCTTTTCGCAGGCGGTGGAGGAGGGACGGCGACTGGTATCCGAGCTATCGGGCGAGGACTTGTTCGTTGCACTCGATATTCGACGTGCGCGAATGCGGAAACTTCTTCCACTGGCGACGATTTCGGAGACGCCTGCGGCAGAAGACAAGGACATCGAGGCGGGGCTAGCGGTTGAGCCGCCGCCGAACAACATTCCCAAGGCATTTGATCTTTCCCAGATTGACGAGGAGGAAGTTGACCCAAAGTCAGATCGCATCGTTGATTGGCAGCGGAAGCTGCTTGATTTGACTGCCCGTAATCGTCTTCTCAACCTGCCAAGGAGCAATAGTGTTCTGCCTCTGATCTGCCCGAAGCCTGGACTGCTCGAAGATCTTTTGGCGGATGGAAAGAATGTGCGCGTCAAGCCATTGCCGGACCTCGAAATTGCTGGAAGAGACGTCGAGTTGCACCGCCAGCGCAGCCACGAAGACCTGAAAGCACAACACGCGATTTCGGGCCTGGAGCGCTTGGAGGTATACGCAGAGCTTGAAAAACAGAAGTTGGAAGCAGTACTGATCAAACTGTACCGTTCAGCGAAATCTGACCTCGAAGAAGGCGGTTCTAATACGCTTTATTTGGCGCTTGGTTTTCTTGAATGGAAAAAAGATGTAAGCGATAGCCGAAGCTACCGCGCACCGCTGATCCTACTGCCAGTCAGGCTCAAACGAAGCAGCGCTCGCGCTGACATGAAGCTGTCAGCACACGCAGACGAAGCCCGCTTCAACATGACACTGTTGGAGCTATTGAAAAGTGAGTTTGGCCTCGTCATCACAGGACTGGATGGAGATCTGCCGACCGATTCCAGTGGGATCGACGTTCCAGGAATTTGGAATCAAATACGCCGGGCGATCAAGGATTCCCCGGGTTTCGAGGTGCGAGAAGACGTGATGTTGGGCATCTTTTCCTTCTCCAAATATCTCATGTGGAAGGATTTGGTTGATCGTGCTGACCAGCTAAAAGAAAGCGCCGTCGTCAGGCATCTGATTAATCGAGCAACAGAAACGTTTAGCGGCCCTGACGGCCTACCTGATATGGCGCAACCGGAAACGCTTGATCAGGATGTGGATCTTTCCGAGCTCTACGCGCCGTTGCCAGCTGATTCATCGCAACTCGCCGCAGTGGTGGCGTCAGGGCAAGGGCACAACTTTGTGCTCGACGGCCCACCCGGAACTGGCAAGTCTCAAACAATCGCCAATATGATCGCGCACAACCTTGCGCTTGGACGACGCGTGCTTTTTGTTTCGGAAAAACGGGCCGCGCTTGATGTCGTTTATCGTCGACTGGAGGCGGTAGGGCTGGGTGATTTCTGCTTGGAACTTCATTCCCACAAGAGCTCAAAGGCCGAAGTGTTGCGGCAACTTGGTGATGCTTGGGATACGAAAGGTGCGTTGTCTACCGAAGAGTGGCAGAGTGAGACTTCACGGCTCAAGCGGCTTCGAAACGAGCTGAACGGATTCGTCGAAGCCTTGCACAAGGTGCACCCGAACGGCCTTACCATTCATGATGCCATTTGGCGCAGTGTCGCCAATGACGACGATTCAGTACCGACGCTTCGCTGGCCAGCGAGAACTGAGCATCCTCGCGCCGCGGTTGAGCAAATGGCCGAGCAAATTAAGCGACTTGGACTGACCTTTCCTGGTCTTGGGGCTTTGCCACAGGATGTGCTTGCTAGTGTTGCTGCTCGTGAATGGACCAATGCCTTCCAAGCCGGCCTGGTTGTGGCCACGCAAGAACTCCAGTCGGCAACGGCCAACTACAAGGCTGCGGCGATTGCGGGACAATCGGTCACCAATCTACCATTGCCCGCGACCACGCACAGCGAGGCCTCGGCACTGGCGGACGTACTTTCGACTCTGTGTAAGGCCAGTGGCACCAAACTTGGCTTTGTTTTCGAGCCAGACAGTGACGCTGTTATTGCAGCGCTTGATGAATATGCAGAAACTCTGGGCCAATATCGCGCTGAAATCGCGCGATTGAGTGTTGCCTACGCTGATGGCAGCGAGCAAACCGTTGATCATAAGGGGCTAGTGGCGCGATGGAGCGCGGCAGCGGACAAGTTCTGGTTCCTTGAATCGTTGGCGCGTGGCAAGGTAGCAAAGGAACTTGCACGGATGGGCGGAACGTCGACCCGCCCTGATCCTGACAATGACTTGCCGATCTTGGCTCGTCTGGCGAAATTGCGAGAACAACTGGATTCGATCGCCGCGCGGCTTTCCTCCCTCCCCGGTGTCGCTTCGCGTGACAGCGACCCGGCCAAGATAGCGGAGCTTTCCCGTACTGCACAGACGATCAAGGACTTGGTTGCCGCTCATGCTGGCGGCGTGGACGAATTTGGGAAACTGAATCAGTCCGTTCGCTCTCTCGTCGTCGATGCAAATGAAATGTTGCAGCCTGGCGGTGCCATTGCACAGGCGAACGAACGGCTGAACGTGGCGCGGAAGAATTGGATCGAAAAGCGCTCAGCCTTCGCGGATGTGAGCGGGTCAGCGCCTGCTGGAGAGAGTTTTGTGGGCCTGTCGGAAAGCCTGCAGGCCATCTTCGACTGCCAGCAATCCATGCGCGGATTATGCCAATGGAATGCCGCCAAGGCTGAGGTAGAGCAGGCCGGGCTTTCCGAGTTCGCCGACCTGATCGAGACGGGGCTGCCAACTGATGAAGCGGTAAACCTTTTCAGAACGGCCTATGCGCGTTGGTTTGCGAATTGGGCCATCGATGACGAGCCGTTACTCGCAAATTTCAACGCCAAAATTCATGAGGACATCATTGACCGATTTCGGAAGCACACCGATAAGGTTCAGGAGCTCACAGCCAGAATCGTGCGAGCTCGCCTATGCTCGGACATTCCTGATCGGGATGAGGTCGCTCGCAAGTCTGGTTACGGAATACTCAAGCATGAGTTGGCCAAAAAATCGAGGCATAAGGCGGTTCGGCAGCTCGCCGAAGAGATGGGCAATGACTTCAACACCTTGGCGCCTTGCATGCTGATGAGTCCCTTGTCGATTGCGCAGTATCTTCCCGCAAGCCAGGATCTGTTCGATATTGTGATCTTTGACGAAGCGTCGCAAATCACCCCGTGGGACGCTATCGGCTCTATCGCCCGAGGAAAGCAATTGGTGCTGGCGGGTGACGACAAGCAGATGCCGCCAACCAATTTCTTCACCAAGGGCGTGGCCACCGTTGCCGACGACAGCGATATTGTTGATCTCGATAGCATACTTGAGGAATGCCAGGGCGCAGGGATTCCCAAGCGAAGCCTAGATTGGCACTATCGTAGTCGACATCATTCCCTGATCGCGTTCTCTAACTCGCGCTACTACAATTACAAGCTCGTCACCTTCCCTCCGCCACAGACTCGAGAAAGTGCGGTTGTGTGGAAACGCGTCGATTCGATCTATGCCAAAGGGGGCGGCCAAACAAATGCCGGTGAAGCCAAGGAAATTGTGGCTGAAGCCCGGCGCCGGCTCGCCGGAATGGCGCCGGGCAAGCCTTCGCTTGGCATCGTTACGCTGAACAGTAAGCAGCAGGAACTGGTTATGGACTTGCTAGAGGACGCGAGAAAGGCTGATGCTACTCTTGACGCTCATTTCTCCGACGACCTTCAAGAGCCGGTTTTCGTGAAGAACCTTGAAACGGTACAGGGAGACGAGCGCGATATCGTCATTATGGGAACAACATTTGGGCCAACCGAACCCGGTTCGCTCAAGATGTCGATGAATTTTGGCCCATTGAACCGCGAAGGTGGTGAAAGGCGCCTTAATGTTGCGATCACTCGCGCCCGAGAGGAAATGATTCTTTTCACGAGCTTTGATCCGGGGATGATTGATCTGTCGCGAACCAGCTCGAACGCAGTTCGCGATCTCAAGCATTACATCGAATTTGCGGAAAAGGGACCTAAAGCGCTAGCCGGGGCACATCAAGGTTCGGTCGGGGCCACCGAGTCGCCCTTCGAGGATGCGGTGATGCGAGCACTCACACATCGAGGCTGGACTGTGCGACCTCAAATCGGCGTATCGGGTTTTCGGATTGACCTCGGAATCGTTCACCCCGACCGGCCAGGAGATTATCTGGCCGGGATCGAATGCGATGGGGCGATGTATCACAGCGCCCTCACCGCACGAGATCGGGATAAGGTCCGCCAGGCTGTTCTCGAAGATTTGGGTTGGAACATCATTCGTATCTGGTCGACCGATTTTTGGGTCGACGCACAAAGTGCGATAGAAATCGTTCAGGGCCGGCTCGAAGCGCTTCTCAAGCTTGCTCGTGAGTCCACGTCAGTTGAACCCGCCACCGCCGATGATGAGGTGTCAGATGCTGTAGGTATTGGCTGGGAACAAGATTTGTTCCCAGCAGCAGAGGAGGGTCAGGCGGAGAGCACTAATGAGTCCGAGACGGATCAGGTGAACGAGCAAACAAAAGAAGTAGTTGGCTCAAACTCTCATGAAGTATTGACCACGGGCGCTGAAGTCCCAATCTTGGCGGACGATGTCCAGATTCCGAATACGTCTGAAACAGGGAGGCAACCCTACCAACATACTGACTTCACACATATGGCTGATCGTATCGATCCCGAGCATTTTTTTGAGCCGGACCACACCAAGGTCATCGCCGAAATGATCAAACATGCCGTTGAGTTAGAAGCTCCGATCGAGAAATCTGCGCTGGCAACTTTGATCGCGAGAGCCCACGGATTCAAACGCACTGGTAGTGCGATCGCTGATCGAGTGGAGAGGATTGGTAGAGGGTTGTTCCACTACAGACCGGAGCGTAGCGGGAGGGTTTTCGTCTGGCGGGATAGTGCGCAACCCAAGGCAATTTCAACTTGGCGAGAGCCAACAGATGAGGATCGCAAAAGGCCGATAGAGGATATTCCTGAGGAGGAAATCATACTGGCGGCGAGGGACTTTCCGTTTGAGGACGATTTGCCGCGCGCAGTTGCTGTGGCGTTTGGCTTCTCCAGGCTGCGGGCGTCATCAAGGAAACGGATTGAAGGTGCGATAAAAGCGCTTGACAGGTGGAGTGTGTGAATATTCCGACTTGGCGCCCAAAGTCCAATTAGGAAGTGAAGAACCAAAAAGCCCGCCAATGGCGGGCTTTTTAGATTTCGCGTCGATGTCAACGCGGCTGAATATTGCCGTTGATGATGCGCACCGGCTGGCCGATGGTCAGACCAGCAGGATCGCCAACGCTGATGGTGCGATAGCCGCCGGCTTCCATGCGCACCCCGACGTTGTAGTACTGCACGCCGCGCACGCGTTTTTCCACTTCGTGACCGGCGGCTGCGCCACCGATGGCGCCGGCTGCGGTGGCGGCATCCTTGCCGCGTCCGCCGCCGAACTGATGGCCAATCACACCACCGATGACCGCGCCTGCAATGGCGCCCATGCCGGTTCCCGCACCTTTTTCCTTGACGGGTTCAATGGCGGTGACGGTGCCGCATTCCTGACAGACCGGCGGTGGTGCGGGCGGAGACGGTGCGCGCGCCGACGGCTTGGGGGCCGGTGGCGGTGGCGGCGGTTCTGGCGCGGCTTCTTCTTCCTCTACAACCTCTTCCATTTCTTCTTCGACGGCGGTTTCTTCCGCGCTGGCTTCAAGGGATGCGTCGTCCGGCGGCGGCGCGCAGGCGAACAGGAACAAGGACAACAAGCTGATAAACAGGGTATTTCTAATGGAATTCATTTCATTTCTCCGCAAATTCATGTGCAACCGGGCTGCTGAAGCACGCCCCCCAAAAACAATCCGCGTACTGCCGTGAAATCCGTGTTTTCTGATGGATGAGTATGGCAGACGTCGGCACATCTTCTATGACCTGGCTGAACCTGAACTGAGTCGGCCGCCCGGTTGCCCGTATCAGGCCGCCGGCGCGTCATGCGCCGCAGCAAACCGCAGAAAAGCATCCAGCACCGCTTGTGGCGCCTCGAGCTGCGGGTAGTGACCAATGCCGGGCAATTCAGCGACTTGCGCCATTGGCACCAGCTTGCGGAAACGCTCCACCATGTGGGCGCCGGAGACGGGATCGTTGAGGCCGTCGATCAGCAGCATCGGCACTTTACTGTGTTGCAGTGCCTCCACCCATCGCTGCCGGTGCTGGCGTCGCTCGTGGATGTAACGGATCAGGCGATACATATTGCGCTGGCCATTTTGGTGCCGGATGAGTCGCCAGAAATCATCCAGCTCCGCCGGGCCGGGTTGAGTGTCGGGGCCGAACACAGAGGAAAAACTGTTGCCGAAGCTGCGACGCCCCATTGCCCTTGAGACGAGTTTTCCCATCGGGCTCAACAAGAGCTTCTGTGACCGGGTGGCGCGATGCGTTTCCGGGAACAGGCCTCCGTTGAGCAAGGTAACGGACCGCAGCCTGGGCATCGCCGCGTCGGCCCGCTGCAGGCGCGCCAGCAGCTCCTGCGTGACCGTGTCGCCAATATCGTGCGCCAACAGGTGAATGTCCCGCGCGCCAAGCTCCAGCAACAGACCCACGTGAAGGTCGGCCTGATCAGGCATGGCGTAGGGGTAATTGCGCGGCTTGTCCGAAAAACCAAAGCCGATCATGTCCGGGGCGATGATGCGACCGAAATGTTCACGAAGCCCACCCCAGATCCGGTGCCAATCCCAGGACGCGGTGGGAAAACCGTGGATGCACAGCAATGTCGGGCCGTCGCCGCATGCCTGATCCTGGTAAAAAACAGAATGTCCGTGGTGCAGGTAACGCCGTCCCCGTTGGTGCCATTGATCCAAGTCTTGTGACATCGCTAACCGTTGAGTGACAAAACGGCCGCAGACTGCCGCAGGCACCGCCGTCGGGCAAGCCGGCAGCGCGCCTGAATGCGATAAGGTTGGCCGATTCCGACCATGATCCAGGAGCGGCAAATGGCACGCACCCCTTCGACCATGTTGCCGCTGGGCACCGTGGCGGCCTCTTTTACGCTGCCGGATACGGTGAGCGGCAAGCCGATGCGCCTGGAAGATGTCCGCAGCACGTTTGGCACGCTGCTGATGTTCATCTGCAACCACTGCCCCTACGTCAAGCACATCAACCCGCAGTTGGTTCGCATCGGTCGGGAGTATCCACCCAAAGGCATCGGCATCGCCGCCATTTCCTCCAACGATGCGCAAAACTATCCTGAGGATGGCCCCGAGCAAATGGCGCAAGCCGCGCGTCGCCTGGGGTATGCCTTTCCTTATTTGTACGACGAAAGTCAGACGGTTGCCAAAGCCTATAACGCCGCCTGCACGCCGGATTTTTTCCTGTTTGATGCGGAGCTGCGTCTGGTTTACCGGGGACGACTGGACGATTCAACGCCGGGGAATCAAGCCTCCCTGACCGGCGCCGATCTGCGCGCGGCGATGGACGCCTTGTTGGCGGGCCAGGCGATCTCCGGTGATCAGAAACCCAGCGTCGGCTGCAACATCAAATGGAAGGCTTAGGCGCCTCTGATGTGGTCAATTGAGATGGAACAGCGGATATAAACATTATATTCAATGTTTAATAAAGAAGGTCCGAATAGAATGCGCCACCTTGCCCGTTCTTAAGATTCACTGATGCAGCGTTCCCTTCATTTTCGTGTCACCGTCGCTGATCCGCGCGCGCACCTGTTTCAGGTTGAGCTTGAGCTTTCGCTTGCCGGCGCCGAGCGGGTGTTGTTTCAGCTGCCCAGCTGGATTCGCGGCAGCTACCTGGTGCGCGACTTCGCAAAACACGTGGTTTCGATGCGCGCCGAGCAGGCGGGGTGTGAAAAGGCGATTGAAAAAGTCGACAAACGCAGCATCGCGGTGGAGGCCGAGGCCGGCGTCCTGCGCCTTGAATATCAGGTTTACGCCTTCGATCCTTCGGTGCGCAAAGCCTTTCTGGATGCCGAGCGCGGCTTTTTCAACGGCAGCTCGCTGTTCTATTGCCCGCAAGGCCGGCGGCGGCAGGAAATCAGTGTGGAGCTGGTGCGGCCTGAGGATTCGGCGCTGGCTGATTGGCGGGTGGCGACGACGCTGCCGCCGCAATCGATCGATGATCGAGGCTTTGGCTGGTATGTCGCCTCCGACTATGAGGCCTTGATCGATTATCCGGTGGAAATGGGGCATTTCCAGCAGCACGACTTTGAGGTGGACGGCATTCCCCATGCCCTGGTGGTGGCCGGTCGCGCCCAGTTTGACGTGTCGCGCGTCAGCAAGGATTTGGCCAGGATTTGCGAGACACAGCGGCGCTTTTTTGATGGCGAGCCGGCACTGACAAAATATCTGTTCCTCACCAACGTGCGCGCCAGCGGCTATGGCGGTCTGGAGCATCGGGACAGTTGCGTACTCACCTGCAGCCGGGGTGACTTGCCACGTGCGGGACAGTCTGGGCCTTTGCGGGAATACGGCCGCTTTCTGGGCCTGTGCAGCCATGAGTATTTCCATCAATGGAACGTGAAGCGCATTCGCAGCGCGGCCTTTGAAGCCTCGGATCTGGGCGCGGAGGCCTACAGCCGCGACCTGTGGCACTACGAGGGCGTCACCTCCTATTACGATGACCTGTTCCTGCTGCGCGCCGGCCTGATCAAGCCGGAGGATTATCTGGATGTGCTGGCCGAGCACGCAACGAGAATGTCACGCGCACCCGGACGCCTGGTGCAAAGCCTTTCCGATTCCAGCTTTGAAACCTGGAGCAAGTTCTATCAGCCGGACGAAAACAGCCCCAACGCCGTCGCCAACTATTACGTCAAAGGCGCCTTGGCCGCCCTGTGTCTGGACCTGAAACTGCGGCGCGATTCGCAAACTTCTCTGGACGCGGTGATGCAGGAACTGTGGCGCCGCCACGGACGCGATCAACGGCCGGTCCCCGAGGGCGGGCTGGAAGCCTTGGCGGCCGAAATCTCCGGCCTGGACCTGAAATCGTTCTTCGACCAACTGTTGCGCAGCACCGAAGAGCTGCCGCTGGCCGAGCTGTTGGCTGACTTTGGCGTTCAAGCACAGCGTCGCGCGCAGACTTCCCCCATCGATGATGGCGGTCGCACCAAGGCCGCCGCGTCCGGCGCCTGGGTTGGCTTGCGTCTGCGTCCGGGCACGGCAACGGTTTCTCATGTTCTGAGCCACAGCCCAGCCGAACGGGCCGGCGTTTGCGCGGGCGATCAGTTACTGGCGCTGGACGGATTACAGATCAAGACCAACAACTGGCATCGACGGCTGGAAGCCTCGCAAGCCAATGTCACGGTTGGCTTGCACCTGTTCCGGGATGAGCAGATGCACGAACTGTCCATCACCCCGGCGGACTTGCCACTGGATACCTGGACATTGCGGCTGTCACAAGCCGAAGGTGATGCGTTGCGGCGACGCGTCGCCTGGCTCGGCGCCTGAGCGTTCTCATGTTGCACGCCGCCATTGATTGCCTGCTCGCCTACGCCCTCGGAAACCTGATGGGCGGAGATGTGGTCGGCCGCCTGCGTGGCGGAGTGAATCTGCGTGGAGTGGGCAGCGGCAACGTCGGCGCCACCAATGCCTTGCGAACCCAGGGGCCGCTGTTCGCGCTGGCGGTGTTGGCGGTGGATATCGGCAAGGGTTTGCTGGCTTGTCTGGTGTTGCCCGATCTGCCGGTTCCGGATTGGGGTGAACCATTGCCGCGACAATGGCTGGTTTGCCTGTGTGGCGTTGCGGTGACGCTGGGGCACTGCTATCCCGTCGTTTCGGGTTTTCGTGGTGGCAAGGGGGTGGCGACGCTGGCCGGTGTTTACGCCGCGGTGTTGCCAATGGCGCTGCCGTGGATGCTGCTGGGTTTTGTGTTGGTGGTGATGCTGTCGGGCTACGTGAGTCTGGCGACGCTGATGGCGGCGACGATTGCCGGCTTCTATGTGGCATGCATCGATGCCGCCGGCGCCTGGTCGGTTTCTGGCGCGTTTACCGCGGCGATGGGCACGCTGGTGCTGGTGAAGCACCGGGAAAACATCGCGCGGTTGATGAGCGGCAGCGAGCATCGCTTTGAAAAACTGCGGGTGATCGGAAAATGGCTCGATCGCTGAGCACGGAGGATTTGCTGCTGCTGGTGGATGCGCTGGCGGACGGTCAATGGCATTCGGGCGAAACGCTGGCGGCGCAGATGGGTTTGACGCGTGCGGGCCTGGCCAAACGGGTGGAGCGACTCTCCGAGTGGGGATTGCGGCCCGAAGCCAAGCAAGGCTTGGGTTATCGATTGCCGGTGCCCATCCGGCGCCTGGATGCGCACGCCCTGCAACAGGCGACGCCGGCCATGGCGCTGCATGTAGAGGCAGTGGTGGACTCCACCAATCAGCAATTGCTGCAATCGTCGTCCAAACAGGATCCGCAAGCCTTGCTGTGCGAGTTTCAATCGCAGGGGCGCGGCCGGCGCGGCCGTCAATGGATATCGCCGTTTGGCGCCAACCTGTACCTGTCCATGGCCTGGACCTATTCGGATTGGCCGGCACAGCTGCCGGCTTTGTCGCTGGCCGTTGGCGTCGTCTGTGCCAGGACGCTCAGCAACCTTGGGCTGAGCAGTGTGCAACTCAAATGGCCCAATGACTTGCTGGTCGCAGGCCGCAAGCTCGGCGGCATTCTGATCGAACAACGCGGTGAAATGGGGGGCGCTTGCCGCATGGTGATCGGCATTGGTCTGAACGTGTCCATGCAGGCGGATCAGGGCGAACAGATCGATCAGGAATGGATCTGCCTGGATGAAGCGTTTTCAAGCCTGGAAAAGCCGCCGGTTTCACGACAGGCGCTGGCCGAAGCGCTGTTGCCGGCGCTGCACAACATGCTTGCGCAATTCCCGCATGTCGGCTTTGCGCCATGGCGAACGCATTGGCCGCAATACGACGCACTGGCTGGAAGGACAGTGCGTTTGAGCGGCTCAGACGCACTTGAGGGGACAGCACAGGGGCTGGATGAAGACGGCGCCTTGCTGGTGAAAACGGTGACCGGAACACAGGCGGTGCGCAGCGGCGAGGTTTCGGTGCGCGCGCAATGAAACTGTTGTTGGACATCGGCAACAGCCGCATCAAATGGGCGCAGGTCGCTGATGGAAAGGGCTGGGTTGCGGGCGAGGTTCCGCACGATGGTCGGCCCGCGAATTGTTTGGATCAGATTCCCGTCCCCGCGCCGAAGGCGGTGCTGGTCAGTCAATTGGACGGCGATGATGGCGAGCAAAACCTGCGTGCCGCGATGCAGACGCGATGGCCCGGCGAGCCGTTCTTCGCGCGCTCGCAAGCCGAATGTCTGGGCTTGAAAAGCGCTTACACCGAACCCCGACGTCTCGGCGTGGATCGATGGCTGGCGATGCTCGGCGCCTGGCAGCAGGAAAAAAAAGCGGCGGTGGTGGCCGATGCCGGCACCGCGCTGACGGTGGATGTGATCGACGGTGCCGGGCAACACCTGGGCGGCATCATCGCGCCGGGGCTCAAGGTTGCGCGGGATTCGCTGTTGAACGCCACCTCGTTCCCGGTGCGGTCCCATCGGTGGCAAGCGCCCCAGCGCCTGGGTGATGACACCGAATCGGCGGTCGATGCCGGCGTGCTGGCGGCCTGCCTTGGCGCCATCGAGCACACCGCATCAGCGGCGCCGGCTGGGGCGACACTGCTGCTGACCGGCGGCGATGCAGCCCGCCTCAAGCCGATGCTTTCCAAGCATTGGCAGGTCAAACTGAATCTGGTCATGCAAGGCCTGTTGGCGCAATTTGAAGCCGTGCGTGGCAGCGATGCGCCCAACCAAAGCAGAGGCGGCTGATGAACGCCTTGAGAGCCCCGCTAGAACTGTTTGGCCTGGACGACCGGATGCCGCGGCACGCTCCCCAGGCAGGTGGCCTTGAACTCGGTGGCCTGATCAGGCGTCCTCTCGAATGAACGCCATCTGGTTCAGGTTTTTGGTCATTGGCAGGCTGGTGCGATTGATGTCCAACAACCGTTGCAGCGGACGTTTGACTTGTCTCCTGCTCCTGCTGTCGCAAAAGCATGCGTCGTCTCAAGCGCCTCTGAGCTCAAGCGTTCGCGGCCTTAATCCACCGGCATCGGTTGTCGCTCGGTGTAATTCAGCACGCCGCGCACGATGCGATAAACCCACCAGACCGCGAGCACCAGAAAGCCCAACCAGCCGATGAGCACCAGCATCAGCACGGTGCAGATCACCGACCACAGCAGCCCCCACCAGAAGGTGCGGATCAACCAGCGGTGATGGCTTTGGATGAAGGGGTTGTTCGTTTCGTTGACTTTCAGGTGATTGACAATCACGCCGGCGATGGCGGTCAGCCCGTTGAAGATGGCCAGGCCGTGCAAGACATAGGCGACCACCAGTATGGTTCGCTCCTGCTCGGTGCCTTGATCCTGACTCGCCATGATTTCATCCTGCATTGAATGCTCCGGTTGGACCCGCTGGTGAAAAAAAATGCTACCACCCTCATCGCTCAAGGGCATGCCGTTGCTTTGCGCTAGGCTGAGCGCTTCCGTGAATCAATCTGATGCGATAAAAGTGCGGTAATAATTGCAATTATGAAGATAAAAAAACTTCTGGTCGCCAACCGAGGGGAAATTTCCATCCGTGTGATGCGCGCGGCGGCGGAAATGAGCATTCGCACGGTGGCGATCTACGCGCACGAAGATCGCTTCGCCCTGCACCGTTTCAAGGCGGATGAGAGCTATCTGGTCGGTCGCGGACAAAAACCGATTGCGGCCTATCTGGATATCGCCGACATCATCCGCATCGCCACCGAAGCGGGCGTGGACGCCATCCATCCCGGCTACGGATTTCTGTCCGAGAACCCGGATTTCGCCGACGCCTGTGCCGAGGCCGGGATCAAGTTCGTCGGCCCCAGCTCCGAGGTCTTGCGCAAGCTGGGCGACAAGGTGGCCGCGCGCAACGCGGCGATGGCGGCCAAGGTGCCCATCCTGCCGGCCACCGACACGCTGCCGGAAGACGTTGAAGAGGTGAAAAAGATCGCCGCCGACATCGGCTATCCGCTGATGCTGAAAGCCAGCTGGGGCGGCGGCGGTCGCGGCATGCGCGCCATCGAGGCCGAGGCCGAGCTGCCGGCGGCGCTGGAATCGGCGCGGCGTGAGGCCAAGGCCGCCTTCGGCAACGACGCCGGCTATCTGGAAAAGCTGGTCAAGCGCGCGCGTCACGTGGAGGTGCAGATTCTGGCGGACGAGCACGGCCAGGTGATTCATCTGTTCGAACGCGATTGCTCGGTGCAGCGGCGCAACCAGAAGGTGGTGGAACGCGCGCCGGCGCCTTATCTGAGCCAGGCCAAGCGCGAGGCGCTGTGTCAGGCGGCGGTGCGGCTGTGCCAGAGCGTGGGCTATTCCTGTGCCGGCACGGTGGAATTTTTGATGGACGCCGACAGCGGCGAGTTCTACTTCATCGAGGTCAATCCACGGGTGCAGGTGGAGCACACGGTGACCGAGGAAGTCACCGGCGTGGATATCGTCAAGTCGCAGATCCGCATCGCCGAAGGCGCGCGCATCGGCGATGCCGAGGCCATGCTGCCGACGCAGGACGAGGTACGGCTGGACGGTCACGCGCTGCAATGCCGGGTCACGACCGAGGACCCCGAAAACGGCTTCACGCCGGATTATGGCCGGCTGATCGCCTATCGCAGCCCGTCGGGTTTCGGTATTCGGCTGGACGGCGGCACTTCGTACTCGGGTGCGGTGATCACGCCCTATTACGATTCCATGCTGGTGAAAGTCACCGCCTGGGCGCATACCACCGGCGAGGCGATCGCGCGCATGGATCGCGCGCTGCGCGAATTCCGCATTCGCGGTCTGTCGACCAATCTGCAGTTTCTGGAAAACGTCATCGGCCACGATCTGTTCAAGACCGGCGAGTGCACCACCCGCTTCATCGACAGCACGCCGGAGTTGTTCGAGTTCACCCCGCGCAAGGACCGCGCCACCAAGATTCTGCGCTTCATCGGCGATGTGGTGGTCAACGGCAACCCGGAGATGAAGGGCCGTCAGGCACCGAGCGAAATCAAGCCGGCGCCGCTGCCGGCGCTTGATCTCAAACAAGCCATCCCCGACGGCAGCCGCACCCGCCTGCTGGAGTTGGGGCCGGAAAAATTCGCCCAATGGCTGCGGGATGAGAAGAAGGTCTGGCTCACCGACACCACCATGCGCGACGCGCATCAGTCGCTGTTCGCCACCCGCATGCGCTCCAAGGACATGCTGGCCATCGCGCCCTATTACGCGCGCATGGCGCCGAATCTGTTCTCGCTGGAATGCTGGGGCGGGGCCACCTTTGACGTGGCGCTGCGCTTTCTGAAAGAAGACTCCTTCGAGCGGCTGGAGCAGTTGCGCGCGCAGGTTCCCAATATCTGTTTCCAGATGCTGCTGCGCTCGGCCAACGCCGTGGGCTACACCAACTACGCCGACAACGTCGTCAAGTTCTTCGTGCAACAGGCGGCCAAGGCCGGCGTGGACATCTTCCGCGTGTTCGATTCGCTCAACTGGGTAGAGAACATGCGCGTGGCGATGGACGCGGTGATCGACGCCGGCGCGGTGTGCGAGGGCACCATCTGCTATACCGGCGATCTGTTCGACCCGGCGCGCCCCAAATACAACCTCAAGTATTACGTGGACATGGCCAAGCAGCTGGAAAAGGCCGGCGCACATATTCTGGGGATCAAGGACATGGCCGGCGTCTGTCGGCCGCGCGCCGCGCGCGAGCTGGTGACGGCGCTGAAGAACGAAATCAGCATCCCGATTCATTTCCACACCCACGACACCAGCGGTATCGCCGCGGCCTCGGTGCTGGCAGCGGTGGACGCCGGTTGCGATGCGGTGGATGGCGCGCTGGACGCCATGTCCGGCCTCACCTCGCAGCCCAATCTGGGCTCGATTGCGGCCTCCTTGGCGCATTCGCCGCGCGATCCGCAAGTGGATTTGGGAGCGCTGCGTTCGCTATCGGATTACTGGGAAGGCGTGCGTTCCTACTACGCGCCGTTCGAGGCGGACATCCGCTCCGGCACCGCCGATGTCTACAACCACGAGATGCCCGGCGGTCAGTACACCAATTTGCGCGAACAGGCGCGCGCCATGGGTTTGGAAGCGCGCTGGGCGGAAGTCTCCAAGGCCTATGCGGATGTGAATCGCCTGTTCGGCGACATCGTCAAGGTCACGCCCAGCTCCAAGGTGGTGGGCGACATGGCGCTGTTCATGGTCAGCCAGGGGCTGACGCCCGAAGACGTGGCCGACCCCGATACCGCCATCGACTTCCCCGACTCGGTGATGCAGCTGTTCCGTGGCGATCTCGGCTTTCCCGCCGACGGCTGGCCGCAGGCGCTGCAACAGAAAGTCCTGCGCGGACAGTCGCCGCTGACGGGGCGCCCCGGCGCGAATCTGCAAGCGGTGGATCTGGAGGCCGCCAGAAAACAGGCCGAGGCCGATGTCGGTTATGCAATGGACGACCGCGAGCTGGCGTCTTATCTGATGTATCCCAAGGTCTACAAGGACTTTGCCGAACACCGCAAGCTATACGGCAATCTTTCGGAGCTGCCCACCAGTACCTTCTTCTACGGCATGAGGGAGCGCGAAGAGATCAGCGTCGACATCGATCAGGGCAAGACCCTGGTGATCCGCCTGCAGGGTCGTACCGATCTGGAAGAGGAAGGCGAAGCCAAGCTGTTTTTCGAGCTCAACGGTCAGGCGCGACAGATCCGCGTGCCCATCGCCGGCAGTGAAAACGCCGCCGTCAAGCACCCCAAAGTGGACGACGGCAATGCCGATCACATCGGTGCGCCGATGCCCGGCATGGTGGTGCGGGTTGCGGTTCAGGAAGGCCAGGCGGTCAGCCAGGGCGAGGCTCTGATCGCGCTGGAAGCCATGAAGATGGAAACCAGTCTGGCGGCGCCCCGAGACGCCAAGGTCAAGCAGGTGCTGGTCAAATCCGGCGCCACCGTGGAGGCCAAGGACCTGCTGATCGAACTTGAATGATGTGACATTATATAAAATATAAACTGTGTCATTCATATTTAAACACAGTGCGCCGCAGTGTTGATCCGTTAAACCCGTACAATTCGGTGCGCAAGCGAACGGCTGCGACCAGCATATCGGGAGACACTCTTGGCCTATTCACGCATCATCGGCACCGGCAGCTACCTGCCCGAGCGCGAAGTCACCAACCAGGAGCTGCAAACGCGGATTGACACCTCGGACGAGTGGATTTTCCAGCGCACCGGCATTCGCAGCCGCCGAGTGGCGGCGGAGGACGAAAAAAGTTCTGACCTGGCGCTCAAAGCCTCGCAGGAGGCGATGAAGATGGCCGGCGTCAGCGCCGCCGACATCGATCTGATCATCGTCGCCACCACCACCCCGGACATCGTGTTTCCGTCCACCGCCTGTCTGTTGCAGCGCAAGCTGGGCGTGTCGCAGGGTGCCGCCTTCGACGTGCAGGCAGTGTGCACCGGATTCGTCTACGCGCTGGCGGTGGCGGACAAATTCATCGCCAGCGACCAGCACAAATGCGCGCTGGTGGTGGGCGCCGAAGTGTTTTCCAATCTGCTGGACTGGAGCGATCGCCGCACCTGCGTGCTGTTCGGTGACGGCGCCGGCGCGGTCGTGCTGAAACGTGATGACAAACCCGGCATCCTTTCCACGCACCTGCACGCCGAAGGCCAGCAGAGCGATATTCTCTGCGTACCGGGCAGCGTGCACGATGGCGGCATCAAGGGGCGTGGCTATGTTCACATGGACGGCCAGGCCGTCTACCGCTTCGCCGTTCGCGTGCTGGATCAGGTCTGCCGGGAAACCCTGGAAACCAACAACATCAAGGGATCGGACATCGACTGGCTGGTGCCGCACCAGGCCAATATCCGCATCATCATGACCACCGCCAAGAAGCTGGGACTGCCGCTCGAACGGGTCGTCACCACGGTGGAAAATCAAGGCAACACCTCCGCCGCTTCCGTGCCGCTGGCGCTGGATACGGCCGTCCGTGACGGTCGCATCCAGCCCGATCATCTGGTGATGCTCGAAGCCGTCGGCGGCGGCATGACCTGGGGGTCGGCACTGGTCCGTTGGTAGTCGTGGTGGCATTGGGCCGGTCAAGACTGGCTGGCACCGGGCAAATGCATGCGCACCCTTGTTCGGCCGGCAACTCCCGGCCATGATGCCGATGCAAGCCTGACATTCGAGTCCGCTGGTGCGATACGCAAACGACCCCAAGCCCGAGCCACCCGACAAACCGCTGCCGGGCGACTGTTGCGATACCGGCTGCGCACCATGCGTCCTGGACGCCTACGCCGACGCCATGCAGGCGTACCGCACGGCGCTGCGACAGTGGCAGGACAGACAGTCACAAGCCATCGCGCCCGCCAGCCAGCGGCTCGTCGAGCGCAGCGGTCCAGCGGCCTTGCAGCACCCAGACCAACATCCGACGGAGGAAGACCACAGTGAACGCCCACGTATTCGATGATTCCCAAGTGACCTGGCGCGCCATCGGTGATTTTCAGCATCTGCATTACCAGGTGCTTGCGCTGGACGCGGAAAACGGCATCGCCGAGGTGCTGTTCAAGTTCGCCGCCGGCGAGAGGATCGTCCTGCACCGCCACCTGGCGCACAACAACACCTTCGTGGTTCAGGGCGAGCATCGCCTGTACCGGCCGGACGGCAGCCTCAAGGAAACCCGCAAGACCGGCACCATGACCGTCAGCGGCCCTGACACCGAGCCCCACAGCGAAGGCGGCGGCCCCGATCAGGACGTCATCATCAAGTTCACCATTCTGGGCAAGGGCGATCTCTACCAACTGCTCGACGACCAGCAAAACGAAATCGGCAAGCTCAGCTTCCAGGACCTCGTCGCCCTCAAGCAAGAGGCCGATGCCCAGACGCAAACCGCATGACCCACCCGCACGATCAAAGCTGCCCGCCGATTTTGCGACGCAGCACGCCGGGTCGCGTCAGCTGCGTTCGGCGACGAACCGCTTGAGCCGCACCAGGCGCCGCTTTCGAATCTCCACGCCAATGTCCGCGCCGCCAAAGCCGTCGGCGATCACGCTTTGCGGGTCGACTTGTGCCGCATGCGCGGCGGCCCGCAGATATTCGGCTTGCGGATAGGCGTCCTGTTCGCGCCCGCTGCGTCCACGCGCGTCCGCGCGACAGGCCGCCAATACTTGTTCAAATCGTTGCGGACGGCGTAGGGCGTCGCAACGCTCCAGCAGCTTGAGCAGGGTGTCCGGGCGTAATTCCTGGCAACGATGCACCAGCAAATGCTCAGCGGCGACGATCATGGCCAGATCACGCGCGGCATTGGGCACGCGCAAGCGTTCACAAAACTGTTTCACCCGCGGCAATCCGCGGTGCTCATGCGCAATGTGGCGCGGCCATTGCTCCGGTGGCGTCAGGGCCTTGCCCAGATCGTGCAACAGGGCGGCCACGCGCACCTCCAGCGGCTCGCCGGCTTTGGCGGTGACGTCCAGCGAAAGCAAAGTGTGGAGTAGCGTGTCCACTTCCGGATGATGTTCGGGGCGTTGCGGAACGCCGTGCAAATCGGCCAATTCCGGCATCACTCGCGCCAAGGCCCCGCATTGATGTAGCACGCGGAAATAGACACTGGGCACACCCTCCGCATGCGCCTGATCGCTTTGCATCAGGGCGCGCTCGGTTTCCTTCCAGATCCGCTCCGGCACCAGATGATCCACCTCGCCCTGATTCACCATGCCTTGCATCAGCGCCAGGGTCTCATCCGCAATCCGAAAGCCGAACGGCGCGTAGCGCGCGGCGAATCGCGCCACCCGCAACACCCGCAGCGGATCTTCGGCAAACGCAGGGGATACGTGGCGCAGTGTGCGACTTTCCAGATCCTGCCGACCGCCGCAGGGATCAATCAAAGCGCCGTCCTCGGACTGGGCGATGGCATTAATGCTCAGATCACGCCGCGACAAATCCTGCTCCAGCGTGACCTCCGTACCGGTGTGAAATTCAAAGCCGTGATAGCCGTGACCCGACTTGCGCTCGGTGCGCGCCAGCGCGTATTCCTCACCGGTTCGCGGATGCAGGAATACCGGAAAATCCTTGCCGACCGGCTTGTAAGCCTGGTCGATCATGGCTTGCGGCGTGGCGCCCACCACCACCCAGTCGCGCTCACGCACCTTCAGACCCAACAAGGCGTCGCGCACCGCGCCGCCGACCAAATAGATTCGCATTTATTACTGACCTGGCGCGGCGCGATCCACGTTCATCGGCCCAACCGGCTGCAAGTAGCGCCCGGCACGTTGCGGTTCACCGGAATCCAGCCAGGCGAATACCGCGCTGTGCCACAACACGCGCTGGATGTATTTGCGGGTTTCGTTGTAGGGGATGTTTTCAATCCAGGCGTCGGCGTCCATCGGCTGCTCCGGCAACCAGCGACGCACCGCGTTGGGACCGGCGTTATACGCGCCCAGCACAAAGATGAAGCGCTGATCAAAGCGTTCCCATTGTTCGCGCAAATAGGCCGCCCCCAAGGGCACATTCACCGGCGGATCGTACAAATCCTCGCCGCTGGGCAGCGGGCGGGACCAGCGACGCGCCACCGCCCGCGCGGTGGTCGGGAGCAATTGCAACAGCCCGCGCGCATTGGCGCCGGAACGGGCGCGCGGATCGTACAGGCTCTCCTGACGCATGACGGCGTAAATCCATTCCGGGTCGACGCCGGTGAGCTTGGCAGCCTGCGTCACTTCGGTTTTGAACGGCCGCGGGTACAACAGCGCGTAGTCGTTATAGATTTCCGCTCGGCTGGCGCTGGCCACCGCCAGCAAATGCCAGCCCCAATCCGACGCCAGATGAGCGGCGGCGAACAGCCCGTCGGCGTCCAGACCCTCGGTGGCGGCAAGCCATTCACGCATCGCCCAGGGTTTGCGATCGATCAGAAACAATTCGCGGGCGCGCTGCACGCCGGGGCCTTGCGCGATCTGCGCTTGCAATGCCTGATCCACCACCCGGCGCGGGTCGTTAGGCGTATGCCCGCTTCGCAAGCGCTCACCCGCCAGCAAGGGGTAGTAACCGTTTTCCGCCATCAGCCCCTGATAGAGCTGACGCGCGGCGTCCAGGGCGCCAGTTTTTTCCAGACTGCGCGCGCGCCAGTAGCGCCATTGATCGCGTTGCGCCATTTGCGGCGGCAACTCCTGCGTCCATCGCTTCACGGTCTGCCAATCGCCAGCCCACAAGGCGGCGCGAATGCGCCATTCATGGCCGCGCTCGTCCAGCGCCGCCAAGGGGATTTGACGGAACAGACGCAAGGCTTCGGGCTTGCGGCTCCAGGACAGATTCAGCGCAATCTCGCGTCGCAATTCGCCTGGGGTGGCTGGCGATTGCAGCGTGCAGGGCTGTCCGCAGATCGCCTCCATGCGGCGCAAGGTCTGTGACGCCGAATGGGTGGACTGCCTGGCCAGGCGTGCAAAGGCGGCGAAGATGATCTGCGGTTCCAGCCCTTGCCTGACCGCCGACGGCAAGTGTTGCGCCGGCTTTTGCAGCGTGTTCAGCCAAAGTTTGAGATGCGCGTATTGCGCTTGCGGCAAAGCCCGAATTAGCCAGTCCGCCAATCCGGTTTCGCCATTTTCCAGGGCCAGACGCGCGCGCAACGCGGTTTCTTCGGCACCACGCCAACCCTGCGCTTTCATCCAGTCAAACGGCGGAATACAGGCCTTGGGCAGTTGTTTTCCGCTTCGCCACACGGCTTGCAGTTCGGACCGCAAATCCACGTCCGGACGGGTGGCGATCAGGGCGCTGAGCCGGTGACAACGCAGCGCATCGTTGGCGCGCTGCGCATCGTAATGCTGCAAAAACAGCGGCCATTGGTGCCGATCCGCCAGATCCGTGAGCCAGCGACGGCGCAGATCACGGGTCCACAAGGCGTCTTCATTCTGACTCAGAAAACCGGCGACATCAGCATCGGTCTGGCCCTGGGCGCCATCGATGCCGGCGCGTAAGCGCGCGGCTTGCAGATAGGGATACAGCGCATAGTTGCGCAGCGCCTGGGTATCGGGGCTGGCATCCGGCAGGCGACGCTCGGCGTTTTCCAGTCGTTTGGCGAATTCCTTGCGCAACGCCGGGTCAGTCGTCTGGGCGGTAACCGGCCAAGCCATCAGCAGGCTCAAAACCAGGCCGATCCCGCACAGGGTGTAGCATGCGCGACCCGCCGTGAACGGGGGAGTGTTGAATGTTCGAAACATGGGAGCTGAGGAATCGGGCATGGAATCGATTCTGATCTATTTGGCCACCGGCCTGATGTCCGGCCTGATGGCGGGGCTGTTTGGCATTGGCGGCGGCATGATCATGGTGCCGGCACTGGCCTTGGTGTTGCCCGCGCAGGGTATCGGCGAAACATTGCTGATGCACGTCGCCATTGGCACCTCGCTGGCGGTGATCGCCGCCACCTCCATTTCTTCCACTTTGTCGCATCACCGTCGCGACGGCGTGATGTGGGACCGGCTGCTCGCTTACGGGCCGGGGCTGGCCTTGGGCGCGCTGGCCGGTGCGTTCGTCGCTGAGACGCTTAGCAGCGATTTTCTACGGCGGTTGGTGGGTGTCAGCAGCTTGCTGATCGCCGCTCAAATGGCCACTAATTTTCAGTTTCGGGCATTAAAAGACGCCAAATCACCTGCAACAGCTGAATTGGTGACCGCCGGCGGCGTCATCGGGCTGCTATCCGCACTGCTCGGCATCGGCGGCGGTTCGCTCACCACACCGTATCTGAGCCTGCGCGGATTCGACTTGCGAAAAGCGGTGGGCACCTCCGCCGCCGGTGGCATTCCCATCGCCTGGGCGGGCGCGCTGGGATACGTTGTCAGCGGATGGAACGCGCCCGGCCTTGCGCCCTTCAGCCTGGGTTTTGTCAATCTGGGCGGATTCGCCGCAATGGCGGTGGCCAGCGTCATGGCAGCCCCCCTGGGTGCGCGGCTGGCACACGGCTTGTCGCCCCGTCACCTGCAACTGGCGTTTTCCCTGTTGCTGCTGTTGGTCGGTCTGCACATGCTGTTGGGCTAGGTAAACCCGGCACTGCGCGGATGGCTCGCTACAATTCGGGCCATGCAACGCCTGTCCCGCCAGTTGTTGGTTCCGCTCTGCGCCGTCTTGATCGGCCCGCTGGCGAGCGCGCAGACGCCCAACGACAGCATTCACGTCTACAAACAGCCCGGCGGCGTGCGCCTGTTCACCGATCACAAGCGGGTCAACTCAAACTACGCCTACATCGGCACTTACGGGCGACCGACGGCGGTGGTGTCCTGCCGCAAGATGACCTCGGCCAGGATGCGCGCAAGACGCAGCCAGTATCAAACGTCCATCAACCGCTATGCGCGGCAGTACGGCGTGGATCCGGACCTGGTGGCGGCGGTGATCCGGGTGGAATCCTGTTTCGACCCGAATGCGGTCTCACGCGTTGGCGCGCGCGGCCTGATGCAGCTGATGCCCGGCACCGCGGCCGAGCTGGGGGTCAGCAACAGCTTTGACCCCGATCAGAATATTCGCGGCGGCACGCTGTATCTGAGCCGCATGATGAAACGCTACGGCAACAACATGAAATACGCCCTGGCGGCCTACAACGCAGGACCGGGCGCGGTGGACAAATACGGCGGCATTCCGCCGTTTCGGGAAACCAAGGCCTACGTGAAGAAAGTGCAGTCAGCCTACCGAAGCTGAATCGCAAACCGAATCACCTCTCATCGGCCCGACAACGACCGTTCATCGGTCACAATGCGCCGCTGATCCCGCGCGCGTTAGCGTGTTGAGTCTGAACTGCGGAGCACGCACATGCTGGTCCCCCAAAAAACAATCTGGCTGGCGATTCACCAGATTTTCACCTCGCGCCGGGTCGATCAGGGCTGTCACCTGCCGCTGAAGATCCTTGAAAGTGACTGGAAACGCACCGGACTGCGGCGCACAGACCTGATCAGCGGCTTGACCGAGCTGACCACCAAGGGTCAGCTGCGGCTGGAACGCATGGCAGGCGTTCCGTCCATTTGCCTGGTGGATGAATCCTTCGGCTTTGTCGATGACTCACCCAATACTGATCGCGCGATCCAAACCCTCGACATGGCACGTGGCCGGCGACGCACGGCGGCACACATGGCCGGTCTGGTGCCAGCAGACAAACGACTCAGGCGACGCGCCGACCGCCAGGCACCGATTCACTGATCTTGCGGCTCGGCGTCGGCAAGAAATGCAACCCCTTGCAGCGGGCATTTGATGATGGCCTTGCGCAACACCTGGATGGCGCGTTCGCGCGGATAGGTCTTGCGCCAGACCAGGGCAATGCGGCGCGATGGCGCCTGTGGCGCAAACGGTCGCGCAATCACCAAAGCGTCCTGTTGCTCACGTCGGCCGATGGATGAGCGCGGCAACACGGTGATGCCCAACCCGCCGGCCACCATGTATCGGATGGTCTCCAGACTGCTGCCCGTCTGTGGCTGCGGTCCTTCGTTCTCAGGCTCAACGCACTTGGGACAGGCTTCGATCACCTGATCGCGAAAACAATGCCCCGGCCCCAGCATCAACAGCGGTTGTTCTGAAATTCGCGCCGCCGGGATTTGTTCTTCTTGCGCCCAGGGATGGTCCAGCGGCAGCCCCACGACGAACTCCTCATCGTACAGCGGCCAGACCCGCAACCCTTGCCCCTCCACCGGCAGCGCCAGACAGGCGACGTCGATTTCGTTGTCACGCAACTGCTCCAGCAGGCGTGCCGTGAAGTTTTCCTCAATCACCAATGGCATTGCCGGCGCCAGCTTGCGCAACCTGGGCACCAGATACGGCAACAAATACGGCCCAACGGTGTAGATGGCGCCGAAACGCAAGGGGCCGGCGAGTTCATCCTGCCCTTCCTGCGCCAGGTCCTTGATCAGCTTGGCTTCCGCAAGCACGTGCCTGGCCTGCTGCACGATGCGCAGACCAATGGGCGTGGGTTTGACCTCCCCGCGCACCCGCTCGAACAGAGTGACGCCGAGCTCGTCTTCCAGCTTTTTGATCGCCACCGACAGCGTCGGCTGCGACACAAAAGAGCGCTCTGCCGCGCGGCCAAAGTGGCGCTCGCGGTCCAGATTGACGAGATAGCGCAGCTCGGTGAGCGTCACGGATGTTCGGGTTGGTCAGTTCTTGCTTGGCTCAGATCCACTGCCGGGGCTTGAGAAACTCCTGCAACAGTTCAGCTTCCGGCGTCCCCGGCGGCGGCGCGTCATCATAGCGCCAAGATACCTGGGGGGGCATGGACATCAGAATCGACTGGCTGCGTCCGCCGGATTGCAGACCGAAGTGCGTGCCGCGATCCCACACCAGATTGAACTCGACATACCGGCCGCGACGCATCAACTGCCAGTTGCGTTGGCGCTCACCATAGGCCGTGTTGCGTCGACGTTCGACAATCGGCAGATAGGCCGGCAGAAAGCTGTCACCCACGGCCTGAATCAGGCCAAAACTTTCGGCGAAGCCGCCTTGATTCCAGTCGTCGAAAAAGATGCCGCCGATACCGCGCGCCTCGTCGCGATGAGCGAGGAAGAAGTAGTCATCGCAACTTTGTTTGAGCTGCGGATAGATCGCCTCACTCACGGCATCGCGCGCGGTTCGGTGCCAGTGTTGCGCGTCTTCAACAAAACCATAGTAGGGCGTCAGATCATAACCACCGCCGAACCACCACACCGGCGCCGCGCCGGGTTTTTCCGCCGTCAGGAAACGCACGTTGAGGTGCGTGGTGGGCACATAGGGATTACGCGGATGCAGCACCAGGGAAACGCCGACGGCGCAGAAACCGCGACCGCTCAGCTCCGGTCGCGCTGCGGTGGCCGACGGCGGCAGCGCGTCGCCCTGCACCTTGGAAAAAGCCACACCGGCGCGCTCGAACAGACCGCCGCCTTCCAGAATGCGGGTGTCGCCCTCGCCGCGCAGCTTGGCGTCCGGCGGCTTTTGCCAGCGATCAGAGGCAAAGGCTTTTTCTGCGTCTGCGGCAGCCAGACCCTGGCAAATTCGGTCTTGCAAACCGCGCAGCCAGCTTTCGACCGCATCGGCGTTCACGTGATTATTGTTCATGCGCGCAGGGTATCGCCGCTCAGCGCATCACGGATTGACGTAGGTCCTTGCTGCCCGCCCAGGGGGCCGGGCAACACAAAATCCAGCGCATCGGAAAACTGCTGACGCACTTGAAATACGGACATCGCCGGCGCGCGACCGTGGCGGTTAGCGCTGGTGGAAACCAGCGGCCCGCCAAAGTCATAACACAAGCGACGGACCACCGGGTGCGCGGACACGCGCACCGCAATGCTGGCGCGACCACCGCTGACCCAGGGCGGAACCTGATCCGTCGCCGGCACAATCCAGGTGCTCGGACCCGGCCAGCTTTGTTGCATACGGCCTTGCGCATCTTCCGGCAGGGTTTGAATCAGGCCATCAAATTGCGAGGCGTCCGCCGCCACCAGAATCAGGCCCATGGTCCAGCTGCGCCGCTTGAGCTCCAGCAGCCGCAAACAGGCCGCCGCATCGAACGGATCACAACCCAGCCCCCAAACCCCTTCGGTAGGGCAGGCGATGACGCCTCCGCTGCGCAGGCAATGCTTGACCTGATGCCAATGCCAGGCGGACGGCATCCTCAAGCCTTTTTGTTGGCGGGGGTTTTCTTCGCAGCCGTTTTCTTGGCAGCAGGTTTTTTCGCCGCCGGCTTTTTCTTGGCGGTGGTTTTGGCCTTGGCAGCGGATGATTTCTTGGCGCCCTTGGCTGCCTTGGCCTTTTCCGCCGCTTCGTTCAGGAAGAATTCGCAATCCAGCGGCGACAGCGACATGGGGTCCCGCGCCTTGGGAATGTTGGCGCGGCGCGAGCCGTCGGTGATGTAGGGGCCGAAACGGCCCTTGATGATCTTGATGCCGCTGTCGTCGAACTCGCGGATGGTGGCGGCCTTGAGTGCGGCGGCCTTGGCTTCGATCAATTCCTTGGCGCGCGGCAGTTCGATGGTGTAGGGATCGTCATCCTTTTTCAGTGACACGAAGGACTTGCCGTGCCGCACGTAGGGGCCGAAGCGACCGATATTCGCTTCCACCTCTTCGCCGTTGTCCAGTTGCCCCAGTTTGCGCGGCAGCTTGAACAGGTCCAGCGCCTGCTCCAGGGTGATGGTGTCAATGCGCTGGTTGGCGCGCAGTGAGGCAAAGCGCGGCTTTTCCTCATCGTCCTTGGTGCCGATCTGCACGAAGGGGCCGTAGCGCCCCAGGCGGGCGGCGATGGGTTTGCCGCTGTCCGGGTCGGTGCCGATGACGCGCGCATCTTCCACCGTGTCTTTGCGCGACAACTCCATCTTCTCGTCAACCTGCGGCTTGAATTCACCCCAGAATTTGTCCAGCAAGGGCACCCAGCCTTTCTCGCCGCGCGACACCGCGTCCAGATCATCTTCCAGCGCGGCGGTGAACGCGTAGTCCACGTAACGCGTGAAGTGCTTGGTCAGGAAACGGTTGACGATCATGCCAACGTCGGTCGGGAAAAACACCTTGCCGTCCAACCGCACGTAGTTACGCGCCTGCAAAGTGCTGATGATGCTGGCGTAGGTGGACGGTCGACCGATGTCGTATTCCTCCAGCGTCTTGACCAGGCTGGCCTCGGTATAGCGCGGCGGCGGTTCGGTGAAGTGTTGGTCTGGTACCACTTCCAGCAGCTTGACGGTCTCGCCCTGCTCCAGCGCCGGCAGACGCTTGTCGTCATCTTCGTTGTCGGGCTGGTCCTTGCCCTGGCTGTACACCGCGATGAAGCCCGGTTCCACCAACACCGAGCCATTGGCGCGAAAGGTGCCGGTTTCGCCGGCCTGTAAGTCGACCGCAACGGTGTCGAAAATGGCCTGCGTCATCTGACTGGCCACGGCGCGTTTCCAGATCAGCTCGTACAGCTTGGCCTGATCCGCGCTCAACCTGTCCTTCAAGCTGTTGGGCAGGCGCAAGGCAGAGGTGGGCCGAATCGCCTCGTGCGCTTCCTGCGCGTTCTTGGACTTGGATTTGAAATAACGCGGCTGTTCGGGCACCGACTTTTCGCCGAACTGCTGGCCGATGGTCTGGCGGATTTCATTCAGCGCCTCCGCGGCCAGGTTGACCGAATCGGTTCGCATATAGCTGATCAGGCCGACGGTTTCGCCGCCAATGTCGATGCCTTCGTACAACTGCTGCGCGGTGCGCATGGTGCGGCTGGAAGTGAACCCCAGCTTGCGATTGGCTTCCTGTTGCAGGGTGGAGGTGGTGAACGGCGGCGCCGGGTTGCGCTTGCGCTGTTTCTTGTCCACCTTGGCGACCAACAGCTCGCCCTGCGCCGCATCCAGCAGTCTTGCGCGCGCATTGCCCGCGCCCATGATGTTGGTGAGGCTGAACTGCTCCAGCTTCTTGCCGTCCAGCTCGATCAGCCGGGCGGAGAATTTGCTCTCCTGCTTTTGCGCGCGCGCCTCGATGGTCCAGTATTCACGCGGCACGAAGGCCTTGATTTCCTCTTCGCGCTCGCAGATCAAACGCAGCGCCGGCGATTGCACGCGACCGGCGGACAATCCCGGCTGCACCTTCCGCCACAGCAAGGGGGAAAGGTTGAAACCCACCAGATAGTCCAGCGCGCGGCGCGCCTGTTGCGCGTTGACCAGCTCGCTGGCGACCTCGCGCGGGTTGGACACCGCCTCGTTGACTGCGGACTTGGTGATCTCGTGAAACACCACCCGCCGCACCGGCTTGTCCTTGAGCGCCTTTTTCTCGTGCAGCAACTCCACCAGGTGCCAGGAAATGGCCTCGCCCTCGCGATCCGGGTCGGTCGCCAGATACAAGGCATCGGCATCCTTGAGCGCAGTGCGAATCGCGCGAACGTGTTTTTCGTTCTTGTCGATCACCTGGTATTTCATCTGGAAACCCTGGCTGGGATCGACCGCGCCGTCCTTGGGCACCAGATCGCGCACGTGTCCGTAGGACGCCAGCACTTCGTATTCCGGCCCCAGATATTTCTTGATGGTCTTGGCCTTGGCCGGCGACTCAACGATGACTAGATTCTTGCTCATCAGGGCGTGTTCACATTTAGTTCGTTGTGGCGTTGCCGCCTGTTTTTCAGCCAGGCAAGGCGCGAATTATGAACACGCCCTAGCTTGGATTCTTGCGGCGCATTGGTGCCCGCGCGGGCCAGCTTATACGGCCTAGCCGCCGGCAGTGTCCAGCACCGGCTTCATTCATGCGCGTGATTTCGGGCAAAGTTCAACGCTTGGATGCATCACCACCGAAGGGCATTTCCAGTCCCAATCCGACCAGAAATGAGCCATCGCGCGATTCGTCCGGATCGATCTTGGGAAAGCTGTATCCGCTGACCAGTTCCGCAGTCAAACGGTTCTTGGCCAAGGGCTGACGAAAGATCAGGCGGCTGCCGTATTCCACCAGTTCCACCGGATCATCGGTGCTGCCGCGCACAAAGCCTTCCAGGGCCACGCCGCGCCCCTGAGGCAGTCCCTGATACAAAATCAGCGCGCTGCGCCAATCCAGACCTTCGGTCTTCTCCGACACGGTGCCGGCGTTGCCCCAGCGCAGCAGCCGGGTGGGCGACAACACATAGCTGTAGTCAAACCCGGGGCTGACGCCAAATCCGTCCAGCGTGTTCCAAAACGGGGTCAGACGAAAATGCACGACGCTGCGACTGGTGCTGTAGGCGTTGTAGCGAATGCGGTTGCGAACGAACGCGCGCGGCGTGCGCAGATTGCGAACGCCGACGCGAAAGTCGCTACGGAAGTTGCGATTGCCCGGCAACCGGTAACCCAGACCGGCGAGCCATTCGTCATCGTCATCCAGTTGCGGAAACTGCGAGCGCAGCGCAAAGCCTTCGGTGCGGTCGCGCACGAAGCTGTCGTCATCGTCGCGGCCGAAGAACAGCTCGGCACGCTCTTCCAGATTCGGCAGGTCCACGCGAACGTCCAGCCGGGTACGGAATTTGGTGCCGAAGAATTCCGAGTGCGTGACCGAGGTTTCCACCCGTCCACGCGCGCCGCGCGCCGCTTCGATATTGCGACGCTCGCCGAACAGGCCGTCGAACCAGAGCGAAGCACCGCACAGAGTTTCGTGCAAGCGGCGCCTGGTTTCGTCGATCATCTGCTCATCGTCCGGCGCCGTGCCACGACAATCCACCGGCTCCAGGTGTTCGGCAATGATCGCTTCGGAACCTTCGGGCAACTTGTGATTGTCAGCGCTGGCCTCAACGGCGATCAGACTCAGCGCCAACGCCAGCGGCCAGATCCGGCAGGACGCTGGCCATAGACGAAACCAGTTCATCCTGCCCAGCCTGCCGCGTCAGTGGCGGTAGTCGCCCTGGTAATAAACCATGTCTTCCAGGTGCTCAAAGGCATCCTCACCGTCGGGTTGATTCACCAACACCAGCAGGCAAACCCATTTGACCCGTTCCAGATCGATTTCGTCCGAAAACGCCATCAGACGATCAATCACCACCTCGCGCGCGGCGCTGTCGAGGATGCCGAGCTGCTCCAGATAGAGCAGGAAGCCGCGACAGTCGGTGGACAGGCGCATCTGCTCCTCGGCCGCGTAAATGCGCATGGCGCCGGTGGGGCCGAACAGCGCCGGTTGCTGGCGGTGATCCGACAGACCATCCAGCCAGGTGAAGGCGTGATTGACTTCGTCTTCGGGAAAGCCGGCGGCAATCAGCTCGTCACGCAAGGTGTCCTGATTATCGGCGTCGGAAAACTCGCCATGCTGATAGTTTTCGAACAGGTACATCAGCACGTCCAGCACGGTCTCTTTCATGATCGTTCCGGGTTTGGACCTGAATCCGCGCAAGCCCGCAGGGCTGCACGGACCCAACATAGCGAAGACGTGATAATTTGTCTACACATTCTGCAGATGTAATGAACTAGTAACTTTTTGCCGCCTCAAGGGTGACACAAAGTGGAAAAGCTTTGCGCTTATCGCGGACCAACGCGCATGAATCGACCGCCAGACGTGGTGGCGATGCGCCCCTCCAGTTCCAACTGCAACAGCAGCGCGTTGAGCTGTTCCACCGGCAACTTCAGACGCTCCACCAGCCGATCCAGGGTTTCCGGGTCTTCCCCCAGGGCCGCCATCAAGGCGCGCACATCAGCATCGTCTTGCGCCACCGCCGTCTCGGCGTCCTGCTCGCCCCTGGCCGGCGCGGACCACTGTTGCGGCAGTAGCGGGCCGATTTCCTCGACAATGTCCTGCGCGGTTTCCACCAGCTTGGCGCCCTGCCGGATCAGGGCGTGACAGCCACGGCTCATGACGTTGTGAATCGATCCGGGAATCGCGAACACTTCACGACCCTGCTCGCCGGCGAGGCGCGCGGTGATCAGCGAACCCGACTCGCGCGCAGCCTCCACCACCAGAACGCCCAGCGATAAGCCCGCGATCAACCGATTGCGACGCGGGAAGTGTTGTGGTCGCGGCGCAGTGCCGGGCAGAAACTCGGAAATCAGCAGCCCGGTTTCGGCAATACGCGTCGCCAGGGCGTGGTGCTGACGCGGATAAACGCGATCCAGGCCGGTGGCGCAGACTGCGGTGGTGATGCCATCGGCGTCCAGCGCGCCCGCGTGCGCCGCGCCGTCGATGCCCAGGGCCAGACCACTGACGATGCCAAGGCCATTCGCCGCCAGCTCCGCGCTGAAGGCGCGCGCGTTTTCCAGCCCCTGCGGCGTGGCGTTGCGCGCGCCGACGATGGCCAGATAAGGCGCTTGCAGCAGGCTGATATCACCGCGCCAGAACAACACCGGCGGTGGGTGGGCAATGTCGCGCAAACGCCTCGGGTAGGCCGCGTCGTTCCAGCCCATCAGACCGCAGCCGGGCTGCGCCAGCCATTCCAGGTCCTGGCTCAGATCCAGGTCCCGCGCGCCGCGAATGGCGCGTTTCTGGCCCGCATTGCACCCGGCCTGGGTCAGCGCCGCGTCAGAAGCCAACAGAATTTCATCCGCACCGCCAAAACGTTCCGCTAACGCCGAAAGCGTTTTTCCGGAAATACCGTCCGCCCGCAGCAGACGCAGCCAGCCGGCCGCCGCGGCGTCCACGCGGCTTATCCGCGCAGATTGGGGTTTTCGACCCGGTCGAGCCGATGCACCGGCTTGAACACTTCCATCACCAGACCGAAGCTCACGCGCGGGGTGACGCGAAACACCATCAGTTGGCCGGCGAATTCATCCGGCAGGCGAACCCGTTTGCGGGTGTAGGGGTCGGTGGTCAGCGAACCGACCTGAAAGATGTCCAGCACATGTCCGGGTTCCAGACCGTGCTGGCTGCCGCGATTCATCGCCACGATCTGGAATTGTCCGATTTGCGACACGCCGTCGTAGACCGAGATGATCTTGCCGTCGACCTGCGCTTGTGGCGCGTGCGGCAGGAAGTCGGCGCGGAATTCGTCGGCCATGATGGGCAGCAGGTGATCACCAATCAGGGCTTCGCGAAAACTGCGCGCCAACTGCCCGGTGGCGGGTTCGCCGTAGCGCATGATGTCCGCCTCGGCCACCGGCATGGCCTCGTAGCCGAGCAGCGCACCGTCGTCCGGGTCCCGGTATGCCTCACCCTTGCGAATCACCGCGTATTGCAGAACGCCGGTGGATTGCGCCAGATCCTGCACGTAAACCGTGTTGCCGGAACCGCCGACGATATGGTCTTCCTCGAACGCCAGCACGTAGGGTGCGCGCGCCAATTCGTCGGCCGTCACCAGCCGCGGACCGCGCAAGAACTCGCGGATCGCATCGATCGGGATGGTGGGAATGGCTTGTTCCAGCGGCAGGCGACGCACCTGCGGAGAAACCTTGCTCACATTCAGCGTTGGCGCCGGCGGCGCTTCACGCGTGACCACGGCGCGGCCCTTGTTCTGAATCAGGGTCAGCACATCACCGGGGAAGATCAGGTGCGGGTTGGCCACCTCATCGTTGATGTACCAGACCTCTGGCCATTGCCAAGGGTCGTCCAGAAAGCGCTTGGAAATGGACCACAGCGTGTCGCCCGGCTGCACCACGTAACGAAAGGGCGCCTCCTCGGCCACGGAAACACCCCCGCCCGCGCCGGGGTCGGCCGCCGCCGAAGAAGGCGGTGCGGACGCCAGCGGCACGCTCACGCTCGGCGCGGGGGTAAATACCAGCGGTTTCCCCGGTGTTGCACGCTGCCCGGCCTTGGGCGCGGCTGCGCCTCGGCTCGGTAACGGTGGCGATGACGGTGGTGGCGTCGATGGCGCCGGTGGCGATGACGATGACGCGATGGGCGGCGTGACCGGGCCGGCCAGATCCTGCAGTGGCGCGGTTCTCAGCGGCTTGCTGTCGGCCGCGCGCGACACCAGCACCCGACGCACCGGCGTGGCTGAATCCGGCAAAGCCCGGGGCTGACCGGCGGCGGAATCCGGCAGCGGCGTACGAACCGCGACCGAGCCAGGATTGTCTGGCAAATCGGGTTGACTGGCGCAGGCCACCAACAAAAAAACCGGCAAGCAGACCCTTGCCCATCGTCCCGGCGTCGCTGTCCCACCCGACCGTCTATAATCGTACATAGCCGTGTGTCCCCCGAATACGCGGTGATTCTGGCATAAAACCGAAGTTTCTCGAAGACTTGCCGGACATCCCGGCAAGGTTCCATCAATGGCAATTCTGACCATACTTCAACATCCCGACCCGCGTCTGCGACAAAAGGCGCCGCCGGTCGAACAAATCGACGAACGGCTGCAAAAGCTGATCGATGACATGTTCGACACCATGTACGACGCCCCCGGCGTCGGGCTGGCCGCCACGCAGGTGGGCGTCATGCAGCGGCTGGCGGTGATGGACTGCGGCAGCAAGGAAGCACCCGAACCGATGGTGATCATCAATCCCGAGGTGCTGCAAGCCGACGACCAGCAGGCGATGGAAGAAGGTTGTCTTTCCATCCCTGAAACCAGCGAAAAGGTGATGCGCTTCAACCACCTGCGGATGCGCGCGCTGGACCGCGACGGAAACAGCTTTGAACTGCAAGCCGACGGCCTGCTGGCGCAAGCCATCCAGCACGAGATCGATCATCTGGACGGCAAGCTGTACATCGACTACCTGTCCCGCCTCAAACGCGAACGCATCAACAAGAAGCTGAAGAAGCGCCGGCTGGCGGCTTGACCGCGCTCGGCTCAGATTCGCCCATTTCGGATCCCCCGTACCGTCCATGAAACTGGCCTTTGCCGGCACGCCGGCGTTTTCCGTGCCGGCGTTGCAGGCCCTGCACGATGCCGGGCATGAAATCGTCGGCGTTTTCACCCAGCCTGACCGGCCGGCGGGACGCGGCCGCAAACTCAGCGCATCGGCTGTTTCCCAGGCGGCTGAGGCGCTGGGCCTGCCGGTTTTCAAACCCGTGCGCTTGCGTAATCAGCCGGATGCGATTGAACAGATCGCGCAGCTACAGGCGGAGGCCATGGTGGTGGTGGCCTACGGTCTGATTCTTCCGCAACAGGTGCTGGACATCCCGCCGCGCGGCTGCATCAATATTCACGCCTCTTTGTTGCCACGCTGGCGCGGCGCGGCGCCGATCCAGCGCGCGATCGAGGCCGGTGATGCACAGACCGGCGTCACCATCATGCAAATGGACGCCGGGCTGGATACCGGCCCCATGCTGCTGCGGCGCGCCATCGACATCGGCGATCAGGAAACCGCCGGCGCGCTGCAAGACCGATTGTCCACGCTGGGGGCGCAAATGATCGTGGAGGCAATGGAGCGCCTCAACAAAGACGCTTTGCCCGCCACCGCGCAGCCCGAACAGGGCGCGACCTACGCCTCCAAAATCGACAAACAGCAAGCGCGACTGAACTGGTCGCTGGACGCCGAAACGCTGTCGCGCAAGGTCCGCGCGTTTCATCCAGTCCCCGGAGCCTGGACCATGTTGGGCGATCAGCGCCTGCGTATTCATCGCGCCTTGAAGCTGGCGCTGCCCTGCTCGGCGAGGCCCGGCAAGGTGATCGACGTCAGCGCCGCCGGCGTTCAGGTGGCAACCGGCGACGGCCTGCTCAGCCTGCAAGTCCTGCAATGGCCGGGCGGCAAGGCACTGGATGCCGCGCAAATCGCACAGCGCGGCAAACTCCAAGCCAGTGCTGGCTTGACCTAGCCGAACCCCACCTCCACGCATGAGTTCTTCGATTCGCAGCAAAGCCGCTGACGCCATCGCCGAGGTCCTTGGCGGCCGCAGCCTGGACCAGGCGCTGGAACGCGCCTTGTCGGGCACGCATTCGGGGCGTGATCGCGCCCTGCTGCAAATGCTTTGTTATGGCGTGTTACGGGATTTGTCGCTGTTGCGGGCCCTGGCCAACACGATGCTGCGCAAGCCGATCGAGGATGCACCGCAGTTCGAGGCGCTGCTGCTGTTGGGGCTTTATCAACTGCGTTCGACCCGCATCGCACCGCACGCGGCGGTTGCGCAAACCGTGGAAGCCTGCAACCGCCCCGGCCGACAGGGTCACAAGGCGGTGGTCAACGCGGTGTTGCGTCGCTATTTGCGCGAGCGCGACCAACTGGAGCGCCGGCTGCCGAAAGATCCGGCGCAGGCGCTGTCGTATCCGCAATGGCTGGTCGATGCCATTCGCACCGACTGGCCCGAACAATGGCGCCAGGTGCTGACCCAGGGCAATGTACAGGCGCCGATGAGTCTGCGCGTGAATCGGCGCCGGCTATCACGCGACCAGCTGGTGAAGAACTTTTCCGCCGCCGGCATCGCCGCGCAGGTCGCCGAACAGACCGTCGATGGCCTGGTGCTGGAAACGCCTCATCCGCTGGAGCAGTTGCCTGGATTCGCCGAAGGTCATTTCTCCGTGCAAGACCTTTCCGCGCAACTGGCCGTGGACCTGCTGGACGTTGCCGACGGCATGCGCGTGCTCGACGCCTGCGCCGCGCCCGGCGGAAAAACCGCGCATATTCTGGAACGGGCTGAGGTGGAACTGCTGGCGCTGGATGTGGATGCGCAACGCCTGCAACGGGTAGAAGAAAATCTGACACGCCTGCAACTGCATGCGCAAACCCAGGTGCTGGATGCACGCCGGCTCAAAGACCGCTGGAGCGGCCCTGGCTTTGATCGCATCCTGCTGGACGCGCCTTGCTCCGGCACCGGCGTCATCCGTCGCCATCCCGACATCAAATGGCTACGGCGGCAAAGCGATATTGAGGCCTCCGCCGACGCGCAACTGGAGCTGCTGCAATCGCTGTGGCCGATGCTCGCCGCTGGCGGGCTGCTGGTTTACGCCACCTGTTCGGTGCTTCGCGCCGAAGGTGAGGCGATTGCGCGGCGTTTTCTCAAAACTCAGGCGAACGCCCGGCACCTGCCCATCGAAGCGACCTGGGGCCAGGCGCAGGGCCTGGGACGCCGCATTGCGCCCGGCGACCAATGGGACGGCTTTTACTACCTGCGCCTGCAAAAACCACAGCGCCGGAAATAGCCCGCGTACGGCTGTATTGCGCGACGCACACGGCAGGCGTAAGGTGCGCGCCCTGTTTTTGAGATGACGCAGGCATGAGCGGGGCCAATCCCCATTTCTCAGCGTTGATGGTGCTGGCGTGAAAATCATTGTGCTCGGTGCGGGCCAGGTCGGCAGCACGCTGGCCGAAAATCTGGCGGGCGAAGCCAACGATGTCACGGTGGTCGACACCGACATCAACCTGCTCAACGAGTTGCAGGAGCGGCTGGATATCGGTGCGATTCGCGGCTACGCCAGCCACCCGGAAAGCCTCAAGCAGGCCGGCGCGGACGACGCGGACATGATCATCGCGGTCACCCGCTCGGACGAGACCAACATGATGGCCTGCAAGGTGGCGCACACCATGTTCCAGACGCCGACCAAGATCGCGCGCGTGCGCTCGGATGAATATCTGGCGCACCCGCGGCTGTTTGAGGTGGATGCGCTGGCGGTAGACATGCACATCTCGCCGGCGCAGCTGGTGACCGATTACATCCATCGGCTGATCGAATATCCCGGCGCCTTGCAGGTGGTGGATTTCGCCGATGGCCTGGTGCGGCTGGTGGGGGTCAAGGCCTATTACGGCGGCCCGCTGGTATCGCGTCAGTTGCGCGAATTACCGGAGCATTTACCGAACATTGACGCCCGCGTTGCCGCCATTTACCGCCGCGGCCGCCCCATCATTCCTGAAGGCGACACCATCATCGAAGCCGAGGATGAGGTGTTTTTCATCGCCGCCCGCGAGCACATCCGCAAGATCATGGCGGAGTTGCGACGCACCGAAAACCCGGTCAAACGGGTGTTGCTGGCCGGCGGCGGCCAGATTGGCTACCGCCTGGCGCGGGCGCTGGAATCACAGATGCAGGTCAAGATTCTGGAACGCTCCCGCGACCGCGCACGGCTGTTGTCCGAACAGCTGGATCGCAGCACCGTGCTGTGGGGTGACGCCGCCAACGAGGAGCTGCTGGTGGAGGAAAACATCGAGGACGTGGATGTGTTCTGCGCCGTCACCAACGACGACGAGGCCAATATCCTGTCCGCCATGCTGGCCAGACGGCTGGGCGCGCGCAAGGCGCTGTCGCTGATCAACCGCCTGTCCTACGTGGACCTGGTCGAAGGCGGCGCCATCGACATCGCCATCTCGCCGCAGCAGGCCACGGTGTCGGCACTGTTGGCGCATGTGCGTCGGGGCGACATGGTGCGGGTGCATTCGCTGCGCCGTGGCGCCGCCGAGGCCATCGAGGCGGTGGCGCATGGCGACTACAAGAGCTCCAAGGTGGTCGGCCGCCGGCTGGACGAAATCAAGATGCCCAAGGGCACCACCATCGGCGCCATCGTGCGTGAGGCTCAGGTGATCATCGCCCATCACGACACCGTGATCGAAGCCGAGGATCACGTGATTCTGTTCATCGTCGAAAAGAAATACACCAAGGACGTGGAAAAACTGTTCCAGGTCGGCTTGGGTTTCATCTAGACAAAGCGTCCGCGACCGCGTCATGCCCTTGCGCTTCAGCCTGTTCCGCGCCCGCCGTCACCGCTTTGTTGCGGTCCAGCGCGTCACCGGCATCCTGCTGATGCTGTTCAGCCTGACCATGGTCTCGCCGGTTATTGTCGGGCTGATGTTCGGGGAGTTCACCTACGCCCCGTTCGTGACCGGCTTCTGGATCACCTTGCTCACGGGAACACTGATCTGGTGGCCGGCGCGCAACCGGGTGGCGGACTTGAAGATCCGCGACGGCTTTCTGGTCACGGTGCTGTTCTGGGGGGTGCTGGGCAGCTTTGGCGCCATTCCACTGTACCTGAGCGATACCGGCGCCTGGAACAGTTTCACCGACGCGCTGTTCGATGCCGTCTCCGGGCTCACCACCACCGGCGCCACCACCGTCTCCTCCGGCCTGGACGACTTACCCAAGGCGATCAATTTCTATCGCGTGCAACTGCACTGGCTGGGCGGTATGGGCATCATCGTCTTGGCGGTGGCCATTCTGCCAATGCTGGGCGTTGGCGGCATGCAGCTGTATCGGGCGGAGATGCCGGGGCCGATGAAGAATTCCAAGCTCACGCCGCGCATTACCGAAACCGCACGGGTGCTGTGGCTGGTGTATTTCTCGCTGACGGTGGTGTGCGGGCTGACCTATTGGGCCATGGGCATGAGCGCCTTTGATGCGCTGTGTCACGCCTTCTCCACCATCGCCACCGGCGGCTTTTCCACCCATGACCAGAGCATCGGCTTTTTCAACAGCCCGGCGCTGGAGTGGGTGGTGATGGGCTTCATGATGCTGGGCACCACCAACTTCGCCACCCACTTTCTGGCGTGGCGCAACCGCAGCCCTTACGCCTATTGGCGCGATTCGGAATTGCGCGTGTGCATTGCGCTGGTGGTGGCCTACACCAGCCTGATCAGCCTGCCGCTGATTTTCGACAACACCCTGGGCGATCCGCTGACGGCCGTGCGCACCGCCGCGTTTCATGTCATTGCCTACGGCACCAACACCGGATTCTCCACCACCGACCCGAGCCACTGGCCGGTTTATGCGCCGGTGATGCTGATTCTGTGCGCGTTCATGGTCGGCTGCTCGGGTTCAACCTCCGGCGGCGTCAAGGTCGTGCGCCTGATGCTGTTCGTCAAGCAGGCCATGCGCGAGATTCAGCGCTTGATCCACCCCAATGCCGAATTGCCGATCAAGCTCGGCGGCAAGGTGGTGGACGATCAGGTGGTCTACGCCGTCGGTGGATTTTTCTCCGTTTACATCGGCGCAACCATCATCCTCACCTTTGTCATGATGGCGACCGGCCTGGAGCCGGTGATCGCGCTGTCGGCGGTGGCGTCGGCCATCAACAACCTGGGGCCTGGCCTGGGCCCGCTCAATGGCTCCATGGCGCCGGTCAGCGACTTTGGAAAATGGGTGCTGATTTTCACCATGCTGCTGGGTCGCCTGGAAATCTTTACCCTGTTGATCGTGTTCACGCCCGCGTTCTGGCGCCGCTGAGCACCCGCAGCTTCCCGTTTCCTGATCACCGCCCCTGGAAACTGCAAACCGGCAACCACAAACTGCTTCCCATGTCCGTCTTCACCAAAGTCAGTCAATCCGAACTGGAGACCTTTCTCAGGCAATACCCGCTGGGCCAGGTCATTGGCTTTCAGGGCATTGGTGAGGGAGTGGAAAACACCAATTATTTCGTGGACACGCGGGACGGGCGCTGGGTGCTGACCCTGTTCGAGCGCCTGAACTATGACGATCTGCCGTTTTTTCTGGGCCTGATGGATCATTTGGCAACCCACGGACTGCCCTGCGCGATGCCGCTGCGCGCCAAGGATGGGCGCAACCTGTTGCAGCTCAACGGCAAGCCGGCGGCACTGGTACAACGCCTGAGTGGTCAGAGCGTGCTGTTTCCCAGTTTGGCGCAGTGCGAGGCGGTGGGTGAGGCTTTGTCCAAGCTGCATCTCGGCGCGCGCTCGTTCCCCGGTCATGCGCAAAACACACGCGGGACGCAATGGCGTCATGACACCGCCCAGCAGCTCCTGCCGCAACTCGAGGCGTCGGACCAGGACCTGATTCGTGACGAACTCCAGGCTCAGTCCGCACTGGATTTCAGCGCCTTGCCGCAGGGGGTGATTCATGCTGACCTGTTTCGCGACAACGTGCTGTTCGTGGACCAGCGGCTCACCGGCCTGATCGACTTCTATTACGCCTGCAACGATGCGCTGATTTACGACCTGGCGATCACCGTCAACGACTGGTGCACCGACGCCAGCGGTCACATCAACCCGGCGCGGGCGCAGGCCATGATCAGGGCGTATTGCGCCAACCGTCAGCCTCAAGGCGTGGAACTGGATGCCTGGCCGCTGGTGTTGCGCGCCGCCGCCCTGCGGTTTTATCTGTCACGCCTGTTCGACGGCCTGTTTCCGCGCGACGGCGGCCTGGTTCACGTCAAGGATCCGAATGCCTACCGCAACATTCTGACCCACCTGCGTGAAGCCAGACTTCCGGCACTGTCGGCGTGACAAGTGGCACCTCGTGGGCCAAACGCGCCGTATTGGGTAGACTGAGCGGTCTATTCTCAACAAGACGAAGATCAGGGAGGGGACCATGAAAATGCTCGTTGCCATCATCAAGCCGTTCAAGCTGGACGCGGTGCGCGAGGCGCTGGCCGACATCGGCGTGCAAGGCATGACCGTCACCGAAGTCCGCGGCTTCGGGCGCCAGAAAGGCCATACGGAGTTGTATCGCGGCGCCGAATACGTGGTGGATTTGCTGCCCAAGATCAAGCTGGAAGTGGCGCTTGGCGCCGAGCTGGTGGATCAGGCCGTGGAAGCCATTCAAGGCGCGGCCAAGACCGGCCAGATCGGCGACGGCAAGATTTTCGTCTACGACCTGCAGCAGGGCATGCGCATCCGTACCGGCGAATCTGGCGACAGCGCGGTCTGATCCGGCGCGATAATTCCAGTCAATTGGGGGAGATGATGATGAAATGGATGATTGCGGCGCTGCTGTGCCTGCCGCTGAGCGCCGTCGCCGAAGACGGATTGAATTCGGGCGACACCGCCTGGATTCTGGCGTCCACCGCCCTGGTGCTGTTCATGACGCTGCCGGGCCTGGCGCTGTTCTACGCCGGCCTGGTACGCAGCAAGAACGTGCTGTCGGTACTGATGCAGTGTTTTTCCATCACCTGCCTGGCCACCTTTTTGTGGGTGGCGGTGGGTTACAGCCTGGCCTTCAGCGGCGGCAATGGCTTCATCGGGGACCTGTCCAAGGCGATGTTCGCCGGCGTCGGCGAAGGCGCGATGAGCGGCGGCATTCCCGAATCGCTGTTCGCCGCCTTTCAGATGACCTTCGCCATCATCACGCCGGCACTGATCGTGGGCGGCTTTGCCGAACGCATGAAGTTTTCCGCCATGTTGCTGTTTTCCGCGGTGTGGCTGATTGCGGTCTACGTGCCGGTCACGCATTGGGTGTGGGCGGAAACCGGCTGGCTGTTCAACGCCGGCCTGCTGGACTTTGCCGGCGGCACGGTGGTGCATATCACCGCCGGTGTGGCGGCGCTGGTGGCGGCGATGGTGCTGGGCAAGCGCGACGGCTTTCCCACCGCGCCGATGCTGCCGCACAACATGACCATGACCATCACCGGCGCGGCCATGCTGTGGGTGGGCTGGTTCGGCTTCAACGCGGGTTCGGCGCTGGCGGCCGATGGCAACGCCGCCATGGCCTTGCTGGTGACGCATATTTCTGCGGCGATGGGCGCGGCCACCTGGTCGGTTTGCGAATGGTTGCGTTACGGCAAGCCTTCCGCCTTGGGGATGGTCACCGGCATGGTAGCTGGCCTGGGCACCATCACCCCGGCTTCCGGATTCGTGGGGCCGGGCGGCGCGTTGATCATCGGTGTCAGTGCCGGCGCGGTGTGCTTCGTCATGACCAATGTGCTCAAGCGCGTGCTAAAGATCGACGATTCGCTGGACGTTTTCCCGGTGCACGGCGTGGGCGGCATTCTGGGCACCATGGCGGCCGGCGTCTTTGCGTCCGACGCGCTGGGCGTGTTCAGCGGCCAGGGCTATGCCGAAGGCATGAACATGGGCTCACAGCTGGGCGTGCAGTTCACCGGCGTCATCGCCACCATTGGCTACACCGCCGTTGTCACCTTCGTGATTCTGAAAGTGGTGGGTCTGCTGGTGGGTCTGCGGGTCAGCGCCGATGAAGAACAGATCGGTCTGGATCAGGTGGCGCATAACGAGCGCGGCTACGATCTCTGAATTACCTGCTTCAGATGCCATCAAGGGCCGGAGAAATCCGGCCCTTTTTGTTTGAGCGTCAGGCCAAAGCCCTTTGGCCAGGTGTGAAACGGCGACAACCGCAGGTTGCGCAGCAACATCTCACCCGGCGGCTCCAGCACCACCTCAAAACCGCGCTGCTCGTCAATCACGGCGTGCAGGGCATTGCGGCGCTGGGCATCCCAACCCTGCGCGTCGGGCAAACGTTCAATGTGCTGATTCCAGTAATCCGCCAGCGCCGTCTGATCAAAGCCGCGCTGCTCGGATACGGCCCGATAGCGATCCCACAAACCGGCGTCCTCCACCGACAGCGCCAGCCGCGCCAGCCGGATCTGATCCGGTGCGTTCTGCAACAAGGCGAGGTCACCACCCAAGGTCAGGCTCGCGGACAGCGACACGAAATCGTCCCCAAAACCCTCCAATTGCAGCACCCACATTTTTGCCGCCGGCAGGTAGCGCGCCTGATAGTCAAAGTCGAACACCCATTGCTGATAACCCAGCTCGGTGAGAATGGGCGGGCGGTCTGGCGCCGGTGAATCGGCAGGCTCGATCAACGGCAGCTTCAAGCCCAGCATGCGACCTCGCACCGCCACCGAGTCCCCGATCCAACCCGGGTCGATGCGTTCGACCGTGAGCTTTTCGATCTGAATGCGATAGCCCTGCGGCAAGCCGGTTTGCGACTGCAACAGGCCGGCCGGCTCAAAACTCAAGCCTTCAACGCGCCCGGCGCCCCACAACCACGGCCATAGCCGCTGGTAACGCAACTCGCCGTGGGCGACCAAGGATGTGCGCAGTTCGCGCATGGCTTGATGCGCGCGTTGCACCAGCCAGAACTCGACCAGTCCCAGCGCCACCAACAAAAGACTCAGGCTCAGCAGCCAGCTTCGGATATTCATGCGCGCATTCTAGGGGGCCAAACTGAACGGCGGCGGTCAGGCAGGAAGGGATTAGAATGCCGGGCAACTCGCAGTTGGGGATGATTGATGCGCCTGGGCGTTGGCTTGATCTTGATCGCCGTCGTGAGCCAGTCCGCGCTGGCGCAGAAAACCTACCGCTGGAAAGATGCCGAGGGACAGGTTCACTACGGCGACCAGCCACCTGCCGAGGGTGCCGAAGAAGTGCGCTTACTGCTGGGCAAAGGCAAGCGCTCACCACCCGCGCCCGACAGCGCCAGCGGTGACTTCCAGATCAATTTGCCGGACGAGTCCGCTGCCGTATCCGAGCAAGCCATCGAGGACGAATGTCTGCGTCGGCAAAAACAGCTGGACAGCTACCGAAAATCCGTGCGCATTGTGGAAACCGACGGTCAAGGCCATCAGCGCGAGTATGACGCCGAGGAAGTCGCGGCGCTGATCGCCAAAACCGAGGATCAGGTGATGGAACTGTGTGGCGAGCCAGCGCTGCGCCAAGGCGCCGAAAACTAACGCAGAAAATTCGGCAGCGCGAATGCCGCGCGGTGGATGTCCGCGTTGTAATAACGGCAGTCCAGGGCCGCAATATTGGCTTCATCCAAGCGTTGCACCAGCGGCTCATCCGCCTTGCTGGCGATCGAGGCGGACCACCATCCGGAAGGGTAAATCGGCTGTGGAAAATGCAACAAATGGGTGCGCGCAAAGCCCACATCGCGCATCGCCTGATGCATTTCCTGAATCAGGGATTGATGTAGCAAGGGCGATTCAGATTGCTGCACCAGCAAGCCATCGGGCTTGAGCGCGCGCAGACAATCCACGTAAAAACGCTTGCCGAACAGGCCCTCGGCGGGGCCAACCGGATCGGTGGAATCGATGATGATGAGGTCCAACGACGCCGCCGGCGCCTGCTTCATCCAAGCGATGCCGTCACCAAAATACAGGGTCGCGCGCGGGTCCGTGTTGCGGGTGCACAGCTCCGGGAAATGCTGTTCGGACAGACGCGTTACGCGCTCGTCAATTTCCACCTGGGTGGCGGACTCCACCTGCGGGTGCTTCAGTACCTCGGACAGGGTGCCGCAATCACCGCCGCCGACCACCACCACGTTTCGCGGCGCCGGATGCGAATGCAGCGCCGGGTGCGACATCATCTCGTGATAGAGAAAATTGTCACGCGTGGACACCATGGTGCAACCGTCGATCACCATCAGTTTGCCGAAGCTTTCGGTCTGCCAGATTTCGATCTTCTGATACGGCGTCTGTTCCTCGTGCAGCTTCTCACCCTTGAGCGAAAAGGCGGTGCCGGAGGCGTCCAGCACTTCGGTAAACCATTGATTGTCCAGCGTCATCGCTTGCTCCAGCGCCATCTTGGTTCGGTTCATGCAGCCGATTGCTGCACAATGCGGCGGCGAGTATACGCTCGCGCCACCCCAATCCGGCCGTGAGCAACTGGACGCCGGCGCAGGCGCGCCGCCTTTACAACATCCCGCAATGGAGTCAGGGCTATTTCGACGTCAGCGATGACGGTCAGGTTCTGGTCACGCCGCATCGCGACGCCCAAGCCGGCGCCATCGACTTGCATGCGCTGGCGCAACACCTGCCGGAGGCCGGCTTGCCGTGGCCGGTGCTGGTTCGTTTCACCGACATCCTGCGCGACCGGGTGGCCTGCCTGAGTCAGGCCTTCGCGCAAGTCATTGACGAATACGACTACGCCGGCAACTACACCGCAGTCTATCCCATCAAGGTGAACCAGCAGAAAGCGGTGGTGGATGCGATTGTGGACGGCAGCGATGTTGGCCTGGAAGCCGGCTCCAAACCCGAGCTGGCGGCGGTGTTGGGCCTGGCGCCGGCGGATCGGGTCATCGTCTGCAACGGCTATAAGGATCGCGATTACATCCGCCGCGCGCTGATCGGACGCAAGCTCGGCCACCGCGTGTTCATCGTGGTGGAGAAGCTGTCCGAGCTGGGCTTGATCATCGAGCAGTCGCGCGCATTGGACGTCAAACCACTGATCGGATTACGCATTCGTCTGGCCAGCATTTCCCGCTCCACCCTGCAAAACACCGGCGGCGAGAAATCCAAATTCGGCCTCACCGCAACGCAAGTATTGGACGCGGTGCGTCTGCTGCAAGACGCGGACATGGCGGACGCACTACGCATGGTGCATCTGCATCTGGGTTCGCAGGTTTCCAACGTGCAGGACGTGACGCGCGGCATGCGCGAAGCGGCGCGCTTTTACGTTGAACTGCGCAGATTGGGATTGATGGTGGACACGCTGGACGTTGGCGGCGGTCTGGGCGTGGATTACGAGGGCACGCGTTCGCGCAGCTTTTGTTCCATGAATTACGGACTGCGCGAATACGCACGCAGCATCGTGCGCACCGTACAAGAGGTCTGCACCGACGCCGGCGAACCCGAGCCCGACATCATCAGCGAATCCGGGCGCGCGCTGACCGCGCATCACGCGGTGCTGATCGCCAATGTGGTGGATCAGGAAGTGATCCACCCGCATGGCATATCCAAGCTGGGAGATGACGCGCCTGCCGTGTTGCTGGAAATGCAGGACCTGATGAACGAGCTTTCCGACCGCGGTCCACTGGAAAGCCTGCACGAAGCGCGAACCCTGTTATCCGAGGCGCACAGTCATTACGCCGAAGGCCGCTTGAATCTGGATCAGCGGGCGCGCGCCGAGCAAATGTTTTATGCAGCGCTGCAAGCCATCGGCCCCCTGCTGGATACCGGCATCCGCGCCCAACGCGAGGCGCTGGACAGCCTGCGCGAACAACTCAGCGCCAAGTATTTCTGCAACTTCTCCGTGTTCCAGTCCATGCCCGACGCCTGGGCCATCGATCAGGTATTCCCCATCCTGCCGCTGCACCGCCTGCAACAACGCCCGCAGATTCGCGCCCGCCTCTGTGACCTGACCTGTGACTCCGACGGCCGCCTGGACCGCTATGTTGACCGCGAAGGTCTGACACCAACCCTGGCCCTGCATCCGCTGGAATCTGACGCGCCCTACCTGCTCGGCTTTTTCATGGTCGGCGCCTATCAGGAAATCCTGGGCGACATGCACAACCTGTTCGGCGACACCAACGCCGTCAACGTCGTGCTGGACGCCGACGCGGAAAACGGCTGGCGCCTGGAACAAGCCGAACACGGCGACCGCGCCGACGAGCTACTGCAATACGTGCACATATCGCCAGAGCATCTCATCACCCGCTACAAGGAAAAAGTGGCCGCCTCCACCATCCCGGAAGTCGAGCGAGCCGCGATGATGAATGAGCTGGAAGAAGGACTGCGCGGTTATACCTATCTGGGCTCGGACTGAGAAAGCACCGGCCCTTGTGCATCGCGGCGCCACCATGCCGGCAACCGTGTTCCCGAACCCACCGCGGCGAAGCGACTGCTGGCCGGCTCATGAAGCCGGTTCGCGATGAACCGCCACCGGGCCGAAGCCCTGACAGACCGGCGTCAGTGACAGTGTGTTGACGTTCACATGCGCGGGTTGATTAGCGATCCAGAACGCGGCTTCGGCGATATCCTCGGGCTGCAAGGGCTTTGCCCCGGCATAGACTTGCGCGGCTTTTGCCGCATCCCCGTTGAAACGCACCTGGGAAAACTCGGTGCCATCTGAAAGGCCCGGCTCCAAATCAGTCACACGAATGGGGGTTTGATACAGGTCCGCCCGCAGATTCAGAGAAAACTGGCGCACAAAGGCCTTGCTGGCGCCGTAGACATTGGATCCCGGATACGGCCACTCGCCGGCGGTGGAGCCAATATTGATCACATGCCCACGACCACGGGCAATCATGCCTGGCAGCACGGCGCGGGTGAGAAACATCAGGCCCTTGCAGTTGGTGTCCACCATCTGTTCCCACTGATCCAGATCGGCCTGATCCGCACGATCCAGGCCTAGCGCCAAGCCAGCGTTGTTGACCAAAACGTCGATGGCGGAAAAATCATCGGGCAACCTTGAAAGCACTTGCTTGACGGCGGCGCGGTCGCGCACGTCGAGCGCAACCGCCGTGGCCTCGTCGCCCAGTTCCCTGCGCAGGGTTTGCAGGCGATCCAGTCGCCGACCGGCAAGAATGACTTTGTGGCCTGCCGCGACGAAACGCCGCGCGATGGCCTGCCCAAATCCGGCGCTGGCGCCGCTGATGAAAACAATCATGGTGCTCTTGTTGACCTCTGTTCCAACGCGGTTTTGTACTGCATTCCACGTCCGGATTCGATAGCCGCGCATATCTGAGGCGCGCGCACGCTGGAACAAGGCCCGCGCCTGCCCCCCTTTCAGCTTGCGCGAAACGCCTGCCGCCGCTTAAAACTGCGCCCTTTCTACCAGGATCATCCTCAGGAGCTGTCATGTCTGAACCGCCGCGCCACATTCTTTACGACACCCCCGCCGAACACATCGCCCGCATCACGTTGAACCGGGTTGCGCAAGCCAATTCACAGGATACGGACTTGCTGTATCAGCTCAATGCGGCGTTTGACCGTGCGGCGCAGGACGACGCGATCAAGGTCATCATCCTGGCCTCCAACGGCAAGCATTTCTCCGCCGGCCACGATTTGATGGAACGCGACTACGCCGAACACATGGCGGCCTACCAAACGGTGCATCCAGTGTGCGGATTTTCCTGTCAGGGGATAGAGGGCCAGATGGCGCGCGAGGAGGAAATCTACCTGGGTTTCAGCGAACGCTGGCGCAATATTCCCAAACCGACCATCGCCGCCGTTCAGGGCCGCTGCATCACCGGCGGGCTGATGCTGGTGTGGCCCTGCGACATCATCATTGCCGCTGACGATGCCAAATTCAGCGACAGTACGGTGACGCTGGGGGTGGGCGGCGTGGAGTATTTCACCCATGTTTGGGAAATCGGCGCGCGCAAGGCCAAGGAAATCCTGTTCACCAGCGACGAATTCACTGCTCAACAAGCGCAGGACTGGGGCATGGTGAATCAGGTGGTGCCACGAGACGAGCTACAGGGCACCGCGCTGAAGCTGGCGCAACGCATCGCTCAAAAGCCCACCTTCGCGCTCAAACTGGTGAAAAAGGCCATCAACGGATCGCAGGACGCGCAGGGACGGGAAATCGCCATGCAGAACGCCTTTCATTTGCATCAACTGGCGCACGCGCACAATTTGAAACGCTACGATCAGCTGATCGATCCCAACGGCGTGCCCGCAGCGATCCGCGACAAGCTGCCGCCCGTCAGCGGTCGCGAAAACTAAGGATCAGCTGCGCAACTGCGGCAGGAAGCGGCCGGTCCGTCCGCTGTAATCAATGTAGGGCTGGCCCAGCTCCGCACGCAAGCCGCGCTCTTCGAAGTGAACGCCGATGAAGATGTAAACCGACATCCCCAGGCTGAACACGAAGTGGCTCACGCTCATGACCGGCACCGACCAGAAGGCGATGAACAGCCCGGTCATCATTGGGTGCCGCATCCAGCGGTAGAGCAGGATCTCGCGAAACGGCACCGGCGAGTAAGTCCTGCGCATGAAGTTGAGCCACACCTGACGCAATCCGAACAGATCGAAATGGTCGGTGAGAAAGGTGGAAATCAGCACCAGCACCCACCCCAGAGCGTTACCCACCCACAGCGCGGTGGCCAAGCCGGGGCTTTGCACTTGCCACAGCATGCCCTGCATGGGCTGCCAACAAACGAAGATGGCCAGCAGGGTCAGGCTGGTGGTCAGCACATAGGTACTGCGCTCGACCGACGGCGGCAGCCATTGCGTGATCCAGCGCTTGAACCCCGGCCGCGGCATCACACTGTGCTGAACGCCGAACAGTACCAATAAGCCGATATTAACCAGCAGGGCCTGCGCCATTGACCCAGGCTCGCCCGAATCAATCGTTTTCGGCACCCCAACACCGCACAGAAATGCGACCAGATACACAAACACCCCGAGGAACAGGGTGTAACTTCCCAAGCCATACAGCAATACCAGTATTCGGCCCATCAAACGCTCCTCGAATCGTTTTTCATTTCGACCTGCAGCCCACCGGCCCGACGCATCAAGCCGGCCGCAATTGCGCTGTGGATGATTGACAGCATACCCAAAAGCGCCTGACCGCCATCCATGCCCGCAACACCAAGGCGCCCACAAAAAAACGCCCCGGAAACCGGGGCGTTCTTGATGCGGCTGCGTGTACCTTCAGAGCGAGTAGTACATCTCGAACTCGACCGGGTGCGTGGTCATGCGCATGCGCGTGACTTCGTCCATCTTCAGCGCGATGTAGCCGTCGATCAGATCGTCGGAGAACACGCCGCCGCGGGTAAGGAACTCGCGATCCTTGTCCAGGGCTTCCAGCGCCATGTCCAGACTGTGGCAAACGCGCGGAATCTTGGCGTCTTCTTCCGGCGGCAGGCTGTACAAGTCCTTGTCGGACGGGTCGCCCGGGTGGATCTTGTTCTGGATGCCGTCCAGGCCGGCCATCATCATCGCGGTGAAGGCGAAGTAGGGGTTGGCCATGGAATCCGGGAAGCGCACTTCGATGCGGCGCGCCTTGGGGTTGGAAACCCACGGCACACGAATCGAGGCGGAGCGGTTGCGCGCCGAGTAGGCCAGCAGCACCGGCGCCTCGAAGCCCGGCACCAGACGCTTGTAGCTGTTGGTGGACGGGTTGGAGAAGGCGTTGATCACGCGGGCGTGCTTGATGATGCCGCCGATGTAGTACAGCGCGGTCTCGGACAGGCCGCCGTAGCCGTCGCCGGTGAACAGGTTCTTGCCGCCCAGGCTCAGGGACTGGTGCACGTGCATGCCGTTGCCGTTGTCGTCCACCAGCGGCTTGGGCATGAAGGTGGCCGTTTTGCCGAACTGATGCGCCACGTTGTGCACCACGTACTTCAGCTTCAGCACTTCGTCAGCCTTCAGCGTCAGGGTGTTGAACTTGACGCCGATCTCGCCCTGACCGGCGGTGGCCACCTCGTGGTGATGCACCTCGGTTTCCACGCCGATGGATTCCAGGGTCTGGCACATGGCCGAGCGCACGTCCTGCAGGCTGTCGACCGGCGGCACCGGGAAGTAGCCGCCCTTGACGCCCGGACGGTGACCGATGTTGCCGCCCTCGAAATCACCGTCGGATGACCAGGCGGCCTCTTCGGAGAACACTTCGCAGTAGGAGCCTTTCATGCTCGAGCCCCACTTGGCGCTGTCGAACACGAAGAATTCGTTTTCCGGGCCAAAGAAGGCGGTATCGGCGATGCCGGTGGACTTCAGATAGGCCTCGGCGCGCTTGGCCAGCGAGCGCGGATCACGCGAGTAACCCTGCATGCTGGAGGGTTCAACCACGTCGCAGGTCAGGCACATCGTCACGTCTTCATAGAACGGGTCGATGTAGGCGGTCTGTGCGTCCGGCATGAGGATCATGTCGGACTCGTTGATGCCCTTCCAGCCGGCGATGGAGGAACCGTCGAACATCTTGCCCTCGCTGAACAGGGCCTCATCGACCACATGCGCCGGGACCGACACGTGCTGTTCCTTGCCGCGCGTATCGCAAAAACGAAAGTCGACGAACTTAACGTTCTCTTCTTTGATGGTGTTGAGTACATCTTTGCCCGAAGCCATGTGGACACATCTCCTACAGTGAATTGATAAAGAAAATAACCAGCACCGCCTCAGTCACTCCCCCGAAGCGTCGTACTGTAATGAAGCATATTTTGTGCCACGTTTGCTCGCAGCGCCCACTAGCCTATCCGATTTCGCACGGCAAAGGCGTCGATGGCGGCTCGCTATACTGCTCGGCTCCAGCGTAAACCGCGCCCTTATTCCGACTGTGCCGCCGTCATGAGCTTTCAGGAATTGATCCTCAAGTTGCAAACCTTCTGGGCCGAACGTGGCTGCACCATCGTGCAGCCGCTGGACATGGAAGTCGGCGCCGGCACCTTTCACTGGGCCACCTTCCTGCGCGCGCTGGGGCCAGAACCGTGGAATACGGCCTATGTGCAACCCAGCCGCCGCCCTACCGACGGGCGTTATGGCGACAACCCCAACCGCTTGCAGCACTACTATCAGTTTCAGGTCCTGCTCAAGCCTTCACCGAAAAACATACAGGACTTGTATCTGGATTCGCTGAAGATGCTGGGTTTTGACCCGCTGGTGCACGACATCCGCTTTGTCGAGGACAACTGGGAATCGCCCACGCTGGGCGCCTGGGGCTTGGGCTGGGAGGTCTGGCTCAACGGCATGGAGGTCACGCAGTTCACCTATTTCCAGCAGGTCGGCGGCCTGGAATGCCGGCCGGTGTCCGGTGAAATCACCTATGGCCTGGAACGGCTGGCGATGTACATCCAGCAAAAAGAATCGGTCTACGACCTGGTGTGGTCGAATCACGATGGTCGCATCGTCACCTACGGCGATGTCTATCACCAAAATGAAGTAGAGCAGAGCACTTACAACTTTGAACATGCGGATACCCAAACGCTGTTCGACCGCTTTGGCAAGGAGGAAGCCGCCTGTCAGCGGCTGCTGGATCTGGAGTCCCCGCTACCCCTGCCCGCCTACGAGCGCACCATCAACGCCAGTCACACCTTCAACCTGCTGGATGCACGCGGCGCCATCTCGGTGACCGAGCGGCAAGGCTACATTCTGCGAGTGCGTGCCTTGGCGCGCGGCTGCGCACAGGCCTATTACGCATCCCGACAGGCACTGGGATTTCCCATGCTCGATCAATACGCGAAGTCGGCATGAATGCCGACCTGCGACGTGGCGTACCCCCCACGCGTATTGGCTTCCGTCGAATGTAGGGCGGGCCGCGCCCGCCACCCGAGGTTCATTTTCCCAACCCAACCCCGGTGGACATGGTCCGCCCTACGGCGGCGTTCCGAAGGTGTGTTGGTGCCGTCAGATGTAGGGCGGGCCGCGCCCGCCACCCGAGGTTTATCTTTCAAACCAACCCGGCGGACATGGTCCGCCCTACGGCGGTGTTCCGAAGCCGTGTTGGTGCCGTCAGATGTAGGGCGGGCCGCGCCCGCCACCCGAGGTTTATCTTCCAAACCAACCCGGCGGACATGGTCCGCCCTACGGCGGTGTTCCGAAGCCGTGTTGGTGCCGTCAGATGTAGGGCGGGCCGCGCCCGCCACCCGAGGTTCATTTTCCCAACCGATAACGGCGGCGTTCCGAAGTCGTGTTGGTTCCGTCCGCCCGCTGTATCCCCCTTTCAAGCCGCATAGCCTGACCAACACCGCCGCTCGAAGTCGTAGAGCTTGCACTGCTTGAAGATGCTGAACACGGTGGCCCAGCGAAATGGGTATTCGTGGATGCAGGCGCCGTACTGCCGCTTGATATCGGCGTACGCCGCCGGCAGGCGATAGAACGGAATGCGCGGATTCACATGATGCGGCACGTGAATCATGATGTTGTGCGTCAGCCGTTCTGCCCAGCGCGGCATGCGCACCACGGTGCTGCAAAACAATTGCGCCACGGCCGGGCTCCACTGTTCGCGCTCGACGAAAAAGGGGATATCCGGGTGCGTGTGGTGCAGATAGATGAACAGGGCAATGAAGTAGTTGAACACCACAAACGGCAGCAACACCGCGCAAATCACGCCCCAGACTCCAGCAACCGCATACGCCAGCGCGGACAGCGCCGCCGCGAAAGCAAGCACCTGCAACTTGCCCTTGCGCATGCGCCGGCGTTCGGGCGGTGTGCGGCCCGGGTTGAAGCGCATCATGCGCGCCCACCAGACGTGAATCAGATAATGCAAGGCGCAGCCCCAAGGCGTGCGTTCCAGACGATAGAGCGCCCGTTGCGCGGCTGAGCTGTCCGCGTATTGCTGTGGCGTCCAGGGCCGCCAAATCCAGTCCACGGTACTCAGCGAGGTGAAGCCATGGTGCACACGGTTGTGGCCGAAGGCCCAAAGCCGATAGACGTTGAGCGACGGCAACATGGCCAGCGTTCCGAGCCATTCGGCGGTTCGGCGGCTCTCGAACAGCGCGCCGTGCGCGGCGTCGTGCGCCCAGATGAACAAGAACGCCACCGCACAGCCGGCGCCGATCCCCGCCAGCAGCGTGAGCCACCAGGGGTCGGCGATCAAGGTCAGCGTCATCAGGCTCAGGTACAGCAGGGCGTCAAACGCCAGCGCGCCCAAGCTCAGCCAATGCGATCGCTGCTGGCAGACGGGCCGCATACCGGCCTTGATGGCTCGCAGCGGCAGCTTCTTCAGCGCGCCGGGCGGCGGCGTTGTTTGTGTATGGTTCGGCGGCGCGGGGCGCATGGGCACAAGATCGGATGAATGAAATCAGCGCGCAGCGATGCTCGGCGGCGCAAGCCCTGACAATGGTGCGCGCGAGCTGATGGCGTCCGCTTGATCCAGATCAATGCAGCCGCGCTTGGTGAATCCTCTGCTTTGCTGGAAACTACGCCTCCGCCGCTGAGCGTGGCCGGTGGCATCGCGCCGCCCGACCACGCCATCCTCCCAATCCAGGCGCCCGTTGAACAACGCCATTTTCACGCATCACATGACAGATTTACTGATTGAAATCGGCACCGAAGACCTCCCCGCGCGTTACCAGCAAGCGCTGGTCAATGCCCTGTGCAAGGGCCTGACCGACGGCCTGCAGGCACGCGGCGTGTCACAGGCTCAGGCGCGTGCGTTCGTGACACCGCGACGCATTGCCGTGCGAATTGCCTCGGTTGCCGAGCGCCAGCAGGACCGGCGGATCGAGCGCCTTGGCCCGAGCATGAAGCTGGCGCTGAAGGACGGCCAACCCTCGCCGGCGGCGCTGGGTTTCGCGCGCTCCTGCGGCGTCGCCTTCGATGCCTTGGGGGAAAAGAACGGCAAGCTGCATTTCTCCACAACCGAGCCGGGCCAGCCGACCGGCACGCTGATACAGGCGGTGTTCGACGAAGCGCTCAAGAAAATGGACGCGCTGGTACCCAAACGCATGCGGTGGGCCGACGGCGACGACACCTTCGTGCGGCCGGTGCAGTGGTTGCTGTGCCTGTTCGGCAGCCAGGTTGTGCCGCTGCAAGCCTTCGGCCTGACGGCGGACCGGCTCAGCTACGGCCATCGTTTTCATGCGCCGGCGGCCATCACCCTGCAGCAGCCGTCGGACTATGAAGTGCAACTGAAGTCTGCCTGGGTCGTGGCCGACTTCCAGGCTCGAAAAAGCGAAGTTCGCCGGCAAATTCTGGCACAGGCGGCGCAGCATCAGGGCCATGCACGCATCAGCGATGACTTGCTGGAAGAAGTCACCGCGCTGGTGGAATGGCCGGTGGCCATCAGCGGACGTTTCGAGGCTGAATTCCTGCAGCTGCCGCCGGAGGTGATCGTCGCCACGGTGGAAACCAACCAGCGCTATTTCACCGTGTTCTGCGATGAGCAACAGACTCAGCTCACCAACGCCTTCATCACCGTCTCCAACATCGAATCGCGCGACATGGCGCAGGTCATCGGCGGCAACGAGCGCGTGGTTCGCCCCCGGCTGGGCGACGCCCTGTTCTTCTGGCAGCAGGATCTGAAACAGCCGCTGGAGCACTACTGCTCGTCGCTGGAAAAAGTCACCTTCCACAAGGCCCTGGGTTCGATTGCCGACAAGGCGGCGCGAATCGAACAACTGGCGGCGGAGATCGCGCGCCGTTTGGGCGAAGATCCGGCCCCGGTGGCGCGCGCCGCTGCCCTGTGCAAGGCGGACTTGGTCACCAGAATGGTGTTCGAATTCCCCGAGCTGCAAGGCTTGATGGGCGGCTATTACGCGCAGCGAGGTGGCGAACCTGAAGCGGTGTCCAGGGCCATTGCCGAACACTATCTGCCAACCCAGCAGGGCACGCCGATTCCCGCGTCCAGAGCCGGCCAGATTCTGGCCATGGCCGACAAAATCGACAGCCTCGCCGGTATTTTCGCCGCCGGGCAGAAACCAACGGCGAGCAAGGATCCGTTCGCGCTGCGCAGGGCGGCGCTGGGCGTGCTGCGCATCATTCGCGAAGCCAATCTTGACCTGCACTGGCCGAGCCTGATGCTCGAGGCAATCCAGCTGCAGACAGTCGACGAGGCGCAAAAGCTCAAGGCGGGCTCCGAACTGATGTCATTCATCGAGGACCGGTATCGCAACCTGTGCGTTGGTGCTCCGCTTGCCGAGGGCGGAGCTGCCGTAACGCCCGAGCAGTTCGATGCGGTGGCCAGCGCCAAGGGTGACTTGCTGTCCGAAGCGCTCGACGCTGAAGCGGGTGAGGCCCAAGCTCAGCGGTACGCGCAAGCCAGGCACAATGACATCCAGGACTTTGAATCGCGCCTGGCTGCAGTGCAGCAATTCATGGAACTGCCCGAGGCAGGCGACCTTGCCGCAGCGAACAAGCGCGTGCGAAATATTTTGAGGCAAGCGCAAGCTGACGATACCGAGGTCGATCCCGGCCGCTTCGAGCACGACGCGGAGCATGGCTTGTTCAACGCAATCGCAGCGCTGGAAGCAAAGCAGGCACAGACGCAGGAATACAGCCGCAAGCTGATTGATCTAGCCGCGCTGCGCGAGCCAATCGACGCCTTTTTTGACGGCGTGATGGTGAATGCGGATGACCCGTCGCTCCGTGCCAACCGCTTGGCCCTGCTGACGCGCTTTGATTTGCTGTGCCGCCAGGTAGCCGATCTATCACGCCTGCCGGGATAGGGCCGTGAAGGTCGTCATTCTGGACCGCGACGGCGTCATCAATCAGGATTCGGACCAGTTCATCCGCTCGGTGGATGACTGGCGGCCCATCGCCGGCAGTCTGGAGGCCATGGCGCGCCTGAACCAGGCCGGCTACCGGATTGTTGTGGCCAGCAACCAGTCCGGCATTGGTCGCGGGTTGTTTGATTACGACGCGCTGTTCGCCATCCATGATCGCCTGCAACGGGAACTTGCCGAACACGGGGGGCACATCGACGCCATCGCATTCGCGCCGGAACATCCGGACGAGGCCACACAAATGCGCAAACCGGCGCCGGGAATGCTCAAAGATCTGAGTCGGCGCCTGCAGTTTGATCTGGCCGCCTGCTGTTTCGTGGGCGACGCCCTGTCAGACATCCAAGCCGCCCGCGCGGCAGGCTGCCGCCCCGTTTTGGTGCGCACCGGGAAGGGGCGTCGCACCGAAGCAGAGCACGCCTTGCAGGGCGTGAGCATCCATGACGACCTGGCCAGTTTCGTCGACCAGCGCCTCAGATAGTTACTTTATATTGAATATAAGTTTTTTATCTTCTCTTTAATCTCTAATTGAGATTTAAAGTAAAACACTATCTGAGGCCAATGTATCAGCAGGCATGTTGATAATTTATCTATTATTAGATGATTATACGATACTTAACGTAATTTGTGGTTAAAGTCTGCCTGTTTGCCTGCCAGTCAAGACAATGCATCACTTTGTGATTTTATAAACGATAAAGTAATGCTTTCGCACTTTATCACTCTTGCCTCCCCGTCAAGCGTCGTGTGCGACAAATTTGTGATTTATTATTGGTATATCCAAAATAGGTCTGTTATTTAAAACATGATATAGCTTCTTTTTCTCATCATTAGCCACTGCCTGCTTTATTTATATACTTAAGCTATTATTTATATATTGAATATAACTTGTATATTCAGCTTATATTTTATTTTTTGTAACGCTCGATCTCCACGCCGACACCAGCAGCGCCCGGCACTGCCCCTGGCTTGTCCACCTTGATCCGCACCGACTGGACGTTGAACGCCTCCAGCAAGCTGGCGCAGATCTTTTCCAGCAAGGTTTCCAGCAGCTTGGGCCGACTGGCCTGAACCACGTCCATGATCCGCTGCGACACCGCCGCATAGTCCACCGCGTCGGCAACCTCATCGCTGGCGGCGGCGGCGCGAATATCGGTCTCCAGCGTCACGTCGAAAATAAGCGGTCGCGAGATCTGCTGCTCCCAGTCGTGAATGCCAACCGTGGCATTCACCTTGAGGCCGCGAATCAGGACTTTGTCCATGGCTAGTTCGCCTTTTCAGGTACGGACGGGAACCGCACTTCGCCATCGACCGCCGGCAGATCGGAAAGCGACCAACGCGGTGTGGTAAACAGTTGATCGTCGGGACGTTTGGCTTCCCCACGCCGCATCCACCCGGCGCAGGCGATCATGGCGGCGTTGTCCGTGCAGAACTCGGGGCGCGGAAAATACAGCCGAAACCCTTCGGCTTGCGCCAGTTCCGCAAGTTGTGCGCGCAAACGCTGGTTGGCGCCCACGCCGCCGGCGACAATCAGACGCTTGTGTCCGCTGGCCTGGATCGCCCGCTTGCATTTGATGCGCAAGGTGTCCACCGCCGCCTCTTCGAACGCGCGCGCCAGGTCCGCCCGGCCCTGATCCCCCGGATGGCGCGGCAGCGCTTGCAACACAGCCGTCTTGAGGCCGCTGAAGCTGAAATCCAATCCCGGCCGATCACACATGGGGCGCGAGAACTTCAACACGCCCGAACGCCCGTTTTGCGCCAGCCTGGCAAGGGCCGGCCCTCCCGGATACGGCAAACCCAGCAACTTGGCGGTCTTGTCGAACGCCTCGCCAACGGCGTCATCCAGGCTCTCACCGAGCAGGCGATAACGGCCCAAGCCCTCTACCGCAATCAGCATGCTATGGCCGCCGGAGACCAGTAGTGCGGTGAAGGGGAAGTCTGGCGCATCGGCTTCCAGCATCGGCGCTAATAAATGCCCTTCCATGTGATGCACCGGAATCAGCGGCAGATCATGGGCCAGCGCAATGCCAGCCGCCACCGAAGCGCCCACCATCAGCGCGCCAATCAACCCCGGGCCGGCGGTATAAGCCACGCCGTCCAGGTCCGAAAATTCGAGCTTGGCCTCCGCCATCAAGTCCGTGAGCAAAGGCACGATGCGCGCCACGTGATCCCGCGAAGCCAGCTCCGGCACCACGCCGCCATACTCGGCGTGCAAGCGAATCTGCGAATGCAAACGGTGCGCGACCAGGCCGCGTGATCCGTCATAGATCGCGCACGCGGTTTCGTCACAAGAGGTTTCCAATCCCAGAATCGGCATCCCTACATTGTGCCAAGTTGTGACACCGGACCCGCCACCTTTGATTCTGCAGGGACAAACGCCTACAATCGCGGCCCTTTTTTCTTCGGGCAGCCTCGCCTGCCAGTGAGTGAGCCGTACATGCCAAACGTCCGTGTCCGCGAAAACGAACCCTTTGAAGTCGCCCTGCGCCGCTTCAAGCGCACCTGCGAAAAAGCCGGCGTCCTGACCGACGTCCGCAAGAAAGAGTTCTTTGAAAAGCCCAGCCAGGAGCGCAAGCGCAAGCGGGCGGCGGCGGTGAAGCGGCAGGCCAAGAAGGTCTCGCGCGAAGCAACGCGCCGCATCCGCCTGTACTGAAACGCTTCAGCGGACACATTCCATGTCCGAACTCAAGGCCCGCGTTTTAGAGGACATCAAGGCCGCCATGCGCGCCGGCGACAAGCCGCGCGTGTCGGTGCTGCGCATGCTCTCGGCCGAGCTCAAGCAGCGCGAGGTGGTGGAAGCCAAGCAGATGAACGACGCCTTGGTCATCACCGCCATCGAGAAGATGATCAAGCAGCGGCGCGACGCCGAAGCGCAATACCGCAACGGAAATCGGCCGGAACTGGCGGACAAGGAAGCGGCTGAAGTCGGCGTCCTGTCCGGTTATCTTCCCAAGCAATTGGACCCAGCCGAATTGATCGAGCTGATCCAGCAGGCGATCAGCCAGACCGGCGCACAAGGCATGCGCGACATGGGCAAGGTCATGGCATGGATCAAGCCCAAGGCTGCCGGCAAAGCGGACATGGGCAAGCTGTCCGGCCTGATCAAGTCCAAGCTGAGCTGATTCCTTGCCGGCGGGGCAGCTGGCCCTGGCCATCTCCGGGAACGGCCCGAACGCTTCGCGCCCGGTTGTTCGATAAGAACTTGTCATTGCCAACGCAGTGAAGCAATCTCGATACACGCAGGAGATCACTTCGTCACTGTCGTTCCTCGCGATGGCAAACGGGCGTCCGGCTGCAACCACTGGAAACCGGAAACTGTCACATGGCCGGCCGCATTCCCCAAGACTTTCTACATGACCTGCTGGCGCGCACGGACATTGTGGAGGTGGTCGGCTCGCGCATCGAACTCAAGCGCGCCGGGCGCGAATTCAAGGCCTGTTCGCCGTTCACCAACGAAAAGACGCCGTCGTTCTACGTCTCCCCGGCGAAGCAGTTTTTTCATTGCTTTTCCTCTGGCAAACACGGCAACGCCATCGGGTTCTTGATGGAGTACGACCGCCTCAGTTTCGTGGAGGCAGTCGAAGAACTCGCCAGACAGGCCGGCGTGGAAGTGCCGCGACAAGCCGGCGGGCCGGATCGCCTCTTGCTGGACGGCCCGCTGGATGCACTGGCGGCGGCGCAACGTTTCTTCCGGACGCAGCTCAAAGCACACCCGCCCGCCATCGACTATCTGAAACGTCGCGGCGTCAGCGGCGAAACCGCGCGCGGCTTTGGCATCGGCTATGCGCCGGATGCCTGGGACGCGATGAGCCGCTTTTTTGAAGAACCGGCGCATGCCATCAGTGCCGGCCTGCTGAAACAAAAAGAGGAAACCGGCCGCGTTTATGACGTGTTTCGCCATCGCATCATGTTTCCGATCCGCGATGCGCGCGGTCGGGTGCTGGCGTTTGGCGGTCGCGCCCTGGGCGATGATCCGGCCAAGTATCTGAACTCGCCGGAAACCGTCGTATTCCACAAAGGTCGTCAACTGTTCGGCCTTTACGAAGCCAAACAGGCCAGCCGCGCGGACTTGCCCTATTTGCTGGTGGTGGAAGGTTATATGGACGTGGTGATGCTGCATCAGCACGGCATCACCCAGGCCGTTGCCACCCTGGGCACCGCCACCACACGCGAGCAATTGCGGCTATGTTTTCAGTCCACACCGCTGGTGGTGTTCTGTTTTGACGGCGACGCCGCTGGCGAACGCGCCGCCTGGCGCGCCCTGGAGCAGGCGCTGCCGGAAATCGACGAACGCCGTCAATGCAGATTCATGTTTCTGCCCAAGGGCGAAGATCCGGACAGCTTTGTGCAACGTGAGGGGGCCGAGGCCTTCCGCACCAGAATTGAGCAAGCGCAGACGCTGGCTGAATTTCTGATCGAAAATCTCAGCTCACAAGTGCAGTTAGATCAGATCGAAGGCCGGGCCCAGCTCGCCGGCCTGGCCAAACCCTATCTCAAGGCCATTCGCCCAGGCGCCTTGCGCAGCCTGTTGATTGAAGAACTCAGCGCCATCACCCGGCTCAAGCCCGAACAACTGGACCCGGAGCAAAGCGCGCCGCCAATCACCGCGGCACCCACGCCCCCCCGGCTCCCAGGCGGTGGCCGACCGGTGCGACACGCCATTGCCCTGCTGGTGGAAAAGCCGGAGCTGGCGCACCAGGTGGAACAGCTGGACATGCTGATGCAGGCGGATGTGCCGGGCATCTCGGCACTGGTGGAGGCCATTGAATTCTTTCAGGAATATCCGGAGTCGCGCGCCTCACAGCTACTCGAGCACTGGCGCGGCACCCATCAGGGCAAAGCCCTGGAGCGGCTGTTGCGACAGGATCTGCAACTGGATCCGGAGCGCCTTGAATCCGAGTTTGACGACACCATTTCCCACTTGCAAAGCAAAGCCCTGCGCCGCCGCGTGCGCGATCTGCTGGATCAGGCCCAGTCACGAACCCTGAGCGCGGCGGAAACCGCGGAGATCGATCAACTCACCCGGACACTGTCTGGCACCAGCAATGGCTGATACGAATTGCCGCCTTGGTCGAGTATAATGTCCAGTTCTTCGCCTCAAACTGGACCTGTGTCCACGCCGCCCAGAAACCGTATGAGCACAAACGCCGAAAAGCAGTCGCAAATCAAAATCTTGATCGCCCTGGGCAAGGAGAAAGGCTACCTCACCTACGCCGAGGTTGCTGATCACTTGCCGGAAATCGTGGATTCCGAGCAGATTGACGACATTGTCAGCATGATCGGCACCATGGGCATCGCGGTGCTGGAAGACGCGCCGGACGGCGAAGCGCAGCTGTTTTCCGAACCGGCGGTGGTCGCCACCCAGGAAGAAGAGGAAGACGCCGCCGAAGAAGCCGCCGCCGCCATCGCCAACAACGACGACCAATTCGGCCGCACCACCGACCCGGTGCGCATGTACATGCGCGAAATGGGCTCGGTGGAATTGCTGGACCGCCAGGGCGAGATCCGCATCGCCAAGCGCATCGAAGAAGGCTTGAACGAAGCGCTGTACGCCATGTCGGTTTTTCCGGAAACCATCGCCATCATGCTCGAGGCCTATGAAGACGTCGGGCAAGGCAAGCGCCGCCTGGCCGACGTGCTGACCGGCACCGGCTTTTTCGACCCCAACGCCGAGCCCGATACGCCGATTCCGGCGCCGCAGGTCACCGCTGCGGACAAGAAAAACAGCGACGAGGAAGAAGAAGCGGTCGATACCGGCCCCGACCCCGAAGAAGTTCGCGAGAACTTTGAAGAGTTGCAAAACCGTTACGACGCCGCCTGGACCGCGCTGGAAAAAAACGGCAGCGCCGATCCCAAGACCCAGGCCAAGCGCGAAGCGGTGGCGGACCTGATCATGACCTTCAAGCTTTCGCCCAAGCTGGTGGACGAGGTCAACAGGAATCTGCGCGGCAAGATCACCCAGGTGCGCCGTATCGAGCGCGAGATCATGCGCATCTGCGTGGTGGACGCGGGCATGTCACGCGAAGAGTTTCTGGCCAAGTATCGTGGCACCTCGCCGTCTGAGCTGGAATGGCTCCACAAGGCCATCCGCGCCAAACGCAAGTATTCGGCCACGCTGGCCAGCCGCAAGACCGACATCGAAGAGCTGCTCGGCAAGCTGACGCAGATCGAGGCCGACAACCTGATTTCCATTGACGAAATCAAGGACATCAATCGGCGCATGAACGTGGGCGAGGCCAAGGCCCGCCGCGCCAAGAAGGAAATGGTGGAAGCCAACCTGCGGCTGGTGATCTCCATCGCCAAGAAGTACACCAATCGCGGCCTGCAATTCCTGGACCTGATCCAGGAGGGCAACATCGGCCTGATGAAGGCGGTGGACAAGTTCGAATATCGTCGCGGCTACAAGTTCAGTACCTACGCCACCTGGTGGATTCGCCAGGCCATCACCCGCTCCATCGCCGACCAGGCGCGCACCATCCGCATTCCGGTGCACATGATTGAGACCATCAACAAGCTCAACCGCATCAGCCGCCAGATGATTCAGGAAATGGGCCGTGAACCCACGCCCGAGGAACTGGCCGAAAAGATGGAAATGCCGGAGGACAAAATCCGCAAGGTGCTGAAAATCGCCAAGGAACCCATCTCCATGGAAACTCCGATTGGCGATGACGAAGATTCGCACCTGGGTGATTTCATCGAGGATCTCAACGCCATCTCACCGCTGGAAGAAACCACCTCACAAAGCCTGGCCGAAGCCACCCACCAGATTCTGTCCAGCCTGACGCCGCGCGAGGCCAAGGTCCTGCGCATGCGCTTTGGCATCGACCTGAATACCGATCACACGCTGGAAGAAGTCGGCAAACAGTTCGACGTCACCCGCGAACGCATCCGTCAAATCGAAGCCAAGGCCCTGCGCAAGCTGCGCCACCCCACCCGCGCAAACTATCTGCGCAGTTTTCTGGACGAGTAAGCGCAGCCACAGCGTCCGCCGAGAAGCCCCGCAACGCGGGGCTTTTTTGTGGACGGGTGTCATGCCCCTGGGCAACAAAACAGGATCATTTCCCCACGCAGCGTTTTGCTTGCTTCGTTTCACTTTTCCCCAAAACCCGCCGTGTCATGGGTCGCACCCGGATTCGCGCACGCCGCCAATGGCGGCACCGGTTCGTCCAGGCCGGGAGAGAAACGCCCGCAACGACCTCATCTGCGCGCGCTGCCGCCACGCTGCGCCCTGTCAATGACGAATCGATCGCCGGCGACTTGAATCACCGGCGAACACCCATACCTTCTGAGGACTTTCATCTTCGGATTCGTTATGAAGCAGTTTGACGGCACCACCATCCTCAGCGTTCGGCGTGGAACGCAGGTCGCCCTCGGCGGCGACGGTCAGGTTTCCATGGGCAATACCCGCGTCAAGGGCAATGCGCGCAAGGTGCGACGCCTGTACAACGATCAAGTCATCGCCGGTTTTGCTGGCGGCACCGCCGACGCCTTCACTCTGTTCGAACGCTTTGAAGGCAAGCTGGAAAAGCACTCCGGCCATCTGGTGCGCTCGGCGGTGGAAATGGCCAAGGACTGGCGCACCGACCGCTATCTGCGTCGTCTGGAGGCGCTGTTACTGGTGGCGGACAAGGAGGCCTCGCTGATGATTTCCGGCAACGGCGACGTGATGGAGCCGGAGCCGCACGGCGTCATGGGCATTGGCTCTGGCGGCAGCTTCGCCACCGCCGCGGCACGCGCGCTGGTCGAACACACCGAGCTGTCGGCACAAGACGTGGTCGAAAAAGCCTTGCACATCGCTGCGGACATCTGCATCTACACCAATCACTGCCTGACCATCGAAACCCTTGACCTGGCGCCGGCTGAGAATCAAGCATGAACCAAATTTCATCTTCCACCATGACGCCGCGCGAGATCGTGGCCGAACTGGACAAACACATCATCGGTCAGGCCGGCGCCAAGCGCGCGGTCGCCATCGCCCTGCGCAATCGCTGGCGGCGGCAACAGGTCGACGGCCAGATGCGAGCGGAAATTCACCCCAAGAACATTCTCATGATCGGCCCCACCGGCGTCGGCAAGACCGAGGTGGCGCGGCGCCTGGCCAAGCTTGCCAACGCGCCTTTCGTCAAGGTCGAGGCCACCAAGTTCACCGAGGTGGGTTATGTGGGCAAGGACGTGGATTCCATCATTCGCGACCTGGCCGACGCCTCCGTCAAAATGACGCGCGAGCAGTTCATGCGCCGCGTGCGCGACAAGGCCGAATCCGCTGCCGAAGAGCGCGTGCTGGACGCGTTGGTGCCACCGCCCAAGGATTTTGGCGAAGCCAGCGCCAACCGCACATCCGAGAACAGCTCCGCGCGGCAGGTGTTTCGCAAACAGCTACGCGAAGGCAAGCTGGACGAAACGGAGATTGAAATCAAGACCAGCCAGTCCATGCCCAATATTCAATTGATGGGCCCGCCCGGCATGGAGGAGATGACACAGCAGCTGCAATCCATGTTCGCCGGCATGAATCAGGGCAAGACCCAGAAGCGCAAGATGAAAATCGCCGATGCCATGCAGCAGCTGGCCGACGAGGAAGCCGCCGCCATGGTGGACGAGGAGGCGATCAAGTCCGAGGCGCTGAAAAACGTGGAAGAAAACGGCATCGTGTTCGTCGACGAGCTGGACAAGGTCTGCAAACGCGGCGAATTCGTCGGCAGCGATGTTTCCCGCGAAGGCGTTCAGCGCGACCTGCTGCCACTGGTGGAAGGCTCCACCGTGAATACCAAGTTCGGATCGCTCAAGACCGACCATATCCTGTTCATCGCCTCCGGCGCCTTCCACATGGCCAAGCCGTCGGACCTGATTCCCGAATTGCAGGGACGGCTTCCCATCCGGGTGGAGCTGGACGCACTGAAAACCGATGACTTTCTGCGCATCCTCACCGAGCCGGATTATTCCCTGACGGATCAATACAAGGCCTTGATGAAAACCGAGGAGGTGACCATCGCGTTCACACCCGACGGCATCCAGCGCATCGCCGAAGTCGCCTGGCAAGTGAATGAACGCACCGAGAATATCGGCGCGCGACGCCTGCACACGGTGATGGAACGGCTGATGGAAGAGCTGGCGTTCGATGCACCGGATCAGTCCGGCACCACGATGTCGATCGACGCTGAGTATGTGAACGCCAAGCTGGAAAAGTTGGCGGGCAACGAGGATTTGTCGCGTTATATTCTTTAAAGGTCAATGTAGGGCGGCCCATGGCCGCCAAACGACGCTGTCATTCGCAAACCTGGTGCTACCGCACGATTGGGGATTGCTTCACTTGCGTTGGCAATGACATTCATTTGAGGACATCGCGAGGCGAAGCTGAAACGATCTCCTTTGTGCTTGGAAGTGGCGCACTGCTTTGCTGACTAATCGTCCAGCCGTCGCCGCATTTCGCTGAATCGCGCTTTCTCTGAGTCATCCAGCTTCGGGTAATGCAGTTTCAGGGACTGCAAAGTACGCACCACAATATCCGCCACCGCAGCACGCATGAAGGGCTTGTTATCCGCCGGAATCGCGTACCAGGGCGCGTGCGGACGTGAGGTTTCGTTCAAGGCATCCTCATAGGCGCGCATGTATTTTTTCCAGTGCGCGCGCTCGGCAACGTCCGCCACCTCGAATTTCCAGTGCTTTTCCGGTTCATCCAGCCGCGACAGGAATCGTTGCCGTTGCGCTTCATGAGAGACGTTGAGCCAAAACTTGATAATGACGGTGCCATTGCGCGCCAGGTGCGCTTCATGATCCCGTATGGACTGGAAGCGTTCCTGCCATAGCCGTGAGGGCGGCGAACGCTCCGGCAGATTCTGCCCGTCCAGATACTCGGGATGGACGCGCACCGCCAGCACTTCCTCATAATAACTGCGGTTGAACACGCCGATTCTTCCGCGCTCCGGCAGACAGCGGGCGGTACGCCAAAGAAAATCATGCTGCAGGTCCATGGTCGATGGACGCTTGAACGAAAACACCTGGCAGCCAGTAGGGTCCACGCCCGATAATACGGCGCGGATGGTGGAATCCTTTCCAGCGGCATCCATGGCCTGAAAAATCAATAACAGGGCATGATGATCATGCGCGTAGAAAATCCTTTGCAGCTCGCTCAATTCCGCTACGCACTTTTTCAGTCGTTTTTTGTTTTCTTTTTTTTCCTGCGACGACTCTGGCGGCCCGCAAGGCGCGGACTCGACGGAAAACCGCTGATCGAACGGCACCAGGCAGGCGCTGTTGACATAATGCGGCGGCGCATTCATCCGCGCAGTGCCATTGGCCCGGGAACGACGTAGAAGTAAACGGTAAACCAATGCAGGATACTGCCGCCCAGCACGAACAAATGCCAGATGGCGTGGTGGTAGCGCAGGCGCCGCCAGGTATAAAACGCAACGCCGCCGGTGTAGGTCACCCCGCCCGCGGCCAACAACAACAAACCCTGCGGGTCAAGCCGGTCCCACAAGGGCTTGACCGCAATGACCGCGCACCAGCCCATCAACAAATACACCGCCAGCGAAATGGCTTCATAACGGCCGGTGGTGAATACTTTCAGACCGACGCCAATGATTGCCAAGCCCCAGGTGAATCCGAACAGGCTCCAGCCCCAAGGGCCTTGCAGCGTCACCAGCGTGAACGGCGTATAGGTGCCGGCAATCAAAAAGTAGATCAGCGAGTGATCAATCACCCGCAGCACGTGCCTGGCGCGCGGCAAGGGAATGCTGTGATACAGCGTTGACGCCATATACATCATCACCAGCGTGGCGCCAAAGATACTGCAGGCGACGACGTGAATCGCGTCGCCATACAATGCGGCGCGCACCACAAGGATGCAGAGTCCGGCAATGGCCAGAGCAGCGCCCAAACCATGGGTAATGGCGTGCGCGAGCTCTTCGCCAAAGCTGTACAGAGAATCGCGCGTTTCCGTCAGCGCGTCGGGAACCGGCAGGCGCGGCAGGGGCTGGCGCAGCGGTGCTCGGTGCGGGTCGCTATCCTTCACGCTCGACCTTGAGTGTCGCGCCGTCGGCCGCGATCACTTTGACGCGACTACCGCTGGGCGCGTCCGGCCCGGTGATGCGCCAATGCGAATCGTCCACCCGCAACTTGCCGACACCGTTGACGATGGGCTGGGTCAGGGTGAACTGGCGGCCGACATAGGATTCGCCGCGCCGGTTCAGGCTGGGCGCGTCGGTGGGCGTGGGCGCCGGCCTGAAACGCTTGTAGACAAAAAAACTGAACAGTGACAGCAGCCCGAACAGGCTGGCCTGCACCTGCCAGCCCAGTTCGGGCGCCAGCCATGCAATGCCGCCAACCAGAATCGCGGATGCACCCATCCACAACAGAACAAAGCCGGTGGGGATGAACATTTCCAGAATCAGCAGCGCCAGGCCACCGACCCACCAGTGCCAGTAGAGCAGCTCGTCCATGGTGATGATCAGCTTTGCGTTGGCGGCGTGGCCACTCCCGCTTTCTTGGCCAGCTCGGTGATGCCGCCCAAGGCGCCGATGACGTTGCCGGCTTCCAGCGGCATCAGCACCAGCTTCTCATTGGGACTGGTGGCGATTTTGCCCAGCGCCTCCACATATTTGTTGGCAACGAAATAGTTGATGGCATTGATGTCGCCCTGGGCGATGGCGACGCTGACCACTTGCGTCGCCTTGGCCTCGGCTTCGGCCTGACGTTCGCGCGCCTCGGCGTCACGAAACGCGGCTTCGCGGCGACCCTCGGCTTCCAGAATCTGTTCGCGCTTCTCCGCCTCGGCGCCCAGAATCTGCGACTGACGCTCGCCCTCGGCCTTGAGAATCGCGGCCTGACGAAAACCTTCCGCCTCCAGAATATTGGCGCGCTTTTCACGCTCGGCCTTCATCTGCGTGGCCATCGCGTCCACCAGATCGGTGGGCGGGCGGATGTCCTTGATCTCGATGCGCGTGACCTTGATGCCCCAGGGTGTGGTGGCGTCGTCCACCACCGCCAGCAGCTGGGCGTTGATGTGATCGCGCTGCGACAGCAGCGAATCCAGATCCATCGAACCCATCACCGTACGCACATTGGTCATGGTGAGCTGGATGATGGCCAGCTCCAGATTCTGCACTTCGTACGCCGCCTTGGGCGCGTCCAGAATCTGGTAGAACACCACGCCGTCCACCCCCACCATGGCGTTGTCCTTGGTGATGACCTCCTGGCTGGGCACGTCCAGCACCTGTTCCATCATGGACAGCTTGCGACCAATGCCGTCCACGTACGGGATCAGCCAATGCAAGCCCGGCGTAAAAGTGGCGCGGTACTTGCCGAAACGCTCAATGGTGTATTCCATGCCTTGCGGAACGGTGACCACGCCCTTCCACAGCGTGACCAGGGCGAACGCGACAAAGGCAATTGCCAGATAACTCATCCAAGACTCCCAGCGACGATAAAAACGCAGGCGGCAGTATCGCACGCCTGTTTGAGGGGGCCGTTAGTGCGCGGCGTCTCCCAGGCTCTGCGCCGCCATCTGCTTGATGCGCTCGGTCATGGCGTAGAAGCCGTTGCGACGGTTCATGCTGATGTGATTGTCCAGACCCAGGCGATTGAAAGCCGAGCCGATATCCGTGTCCAGAATCTGCCGCGCGGTCTTGCCGGACGTCAGCTTGAACAGCAGCGCGATCAGTCCCTTGACGATGTGCGCGTCCGAATCGCCGCGAAACTCCAGCACCGGCTCCGCCCCATCGTGGCGGGTGTGCGCCAACCACACCTGACTCATGCAGCCCCGCACCTTGTGCGCGTCGTCCTTCTCCGTCTCCGGCATTTCCGGCAGCTTGCGGCCCAGTTCGATCAGGTAGCGGTAACGCTCTTCCCAATCGCCCAGCATTTCAAAGGTGTCAACCAGATCATCAATATCCATGCGCCGATTTTAGGTCACCGTCGGGGGCATGGACATTGCAGCGCTATACTGCCGCGCTCGATTCACCACTGCAGAACGCCTCCCCTTGTCCGTTTCCCGTCCCTCCGGCCGCCGTGCCGATCAGCTGCGCGACGTCAGCATCCAACGTCAGTTCACCCGTTATGCCGAAGGTTCGGTGCTGGTCAGCTTCGGCAACACGCAGGTGCTTTGCACCGCAAGCGTGGACGAACGCGGTCCGGCCTGGAAGAAGGACAGCGGCTGGATCACCGCCGAATACGGCATGTTGCCGCGCGCCACCCATACCCGCGGCCGACGCGAAGCCGCGCAAGGCAAACAATCCGGCAGAACGCAAGAGATTCAACGCCTGATCGGTCGGTCACTGCGCGCGGTGGTGGACTTGTCCGCCATCGGCGTGCACACCGTCACCCTGGATTGCGACGTGATTCAGGCCGACGGCGGCACGCGCACCGCCGCCATCACCGGCAGTTATGTCGCACTGGCAGATGCCATCCGCCACATGCGCAAAAAGGGCATGATCAAGACCGATCCCATGCACGGACAGGTGGCGGCAATCAGCGTCGGCATCTATCGCGGCGCGCCGGTGCTGGATCTGGATTACGCGGAAGATTCGGATTGCGAGTGCGACATGAATATCGTCATGAACGATGCCGGCCATTTTGTGGAAGTGCAGGGCACCGCTGAAGGGCACGCGTTTCGTCGCGACGAGCTGAATCAGCTGCTGGATCTGGCAGACGGCGGCATTCGCCAGTTGCTGGAAGCGCAACAGGCGGCCCTGGCTGAATAAGCATGCGCAGCCTGGTTTTAGCCAGCCACAACGCCAAAAAAGCCGCTGAGCTGGAAACCATGCTTTCGCCGCTGAACTGGCGCGTGACGCCGGTCTCCGCGTTTTCGGATGTCGAACCGCAAGAAACCGGCATCAGCTTTGTGGAAAATGCCCTGATCAAGGCGCGTCATGCCTGTGAGGCCTCCGGACTGCCCGCCATCGCGGATGACTCAGGGCTGTGCGTGGACGCATTAGACGGCGCGCCGGGCGTGCGTTCCGCCCGATACGCCGGGGACACCGCCAACGATGCCAGTAATAACGCCAAACTGCTTCAGGCGATGCAAGAGATTGCCGATCATGCGCGAGGCGCCGCCTTTGTCTGCGTGTTGGTTTATCTGCGGCACCGGGATGACCCGCTGCCGTTGATTTGCCAAGGCGTCTGGCGCGGACAAATTCTGCGTCAGGCGCGCGGCGAGGCGGGCTTTGGATACGACCCGCTGTTCCTGGTGCCGGATCAGAACTGCGCTTCCGCCGAGCTGGAACCAGCGCACAAAAATCGCATCAGTCACCGCGCCATCGCCATGCGGAAAATGTGCGGCTTATTGCAGCATGAACCCGGCTGAGCAGATTCCGCTTTCGCTCTACGTTCACCTGCCGTGGTGCGTCAAAAAATGTCCGTATTGCGACTTCAACTCGCACGCCCTGCGGCAGGAATTACCGGAGTCGGATTACGTTGACGCGCTGCTGCGCGATCTGGATTTCGAGCTGCGGCGACCAGAAACGCGGCCCATTCAAAGCATCTTCTTTGGCGGCGGCACGCCCAGCCTGTTTTCCGGTCAGGCGATTGGACGGATTCTGGACGGCTGTGAACGGCGGCTGACGTTCGCATCCGATATTGAAATCACGCTGGAAGCCAATCCGGGCACCGCCGACGCCGTTCACTTCAAGCAATACCGCGCCGCTGGCGTCAATCGCCTGTCCATCGGAATTCAAAGCCTTGATGAGGAAAAGCTCAAATCCCTGGGCCGAATTCATGATCGCCGGCAGGCGATCAGCGCAGTGCAACTGGCGCGTGAGGCGGGCTTCGACAACTTCAACCTTGACTTGATGTTTGCCCTGCCGAACCAAAGTCGGCAGCAAGCACTGTCCGATCTGCGACAGGCGCTTGCGCTATCGCCACAACACCTGTCCTGGTATCACCTCACCCTGGAACCCAACACCGCATTCGCGCAGTCGCCACCGTCGCTGCCGGACAATGATGCCGCCGCCGACATGCACACGGCCGGTTGCGAGCTGCTGAGCGCCGAAGGCTTTACCCATTATGAAACCTCGGCATTTTGCAAACCCGGCCACGCGGCGCGACACAATCTGAATTACTGGCGCTTTGGCGATTATCTGGGCATTGGCGCCGGCGCACATTCAAAGCGCAGCTTTGTGGCTGATCATGGATTAATGATCGAGCGGCGCGCACGACAAAAACACCCCCGGCAATACACCAATGGCGCGGGTGAAGATTCTGCGCTGCAGGAAAGCCGCCAGCTTCAGGCCAAGGAACTGCCCTTCGAATACTGCATGAACGCACTGCGGCTTCACGACGGGTTTTCACCAGACGATTATGAAACCCTCACCGGCCAGCCCGCGTCCAGCCTGATGCCGGCGCTGGAACGGGCAGCGTCACTTGCCTTGGTGGACATCGGCGCGGACATGGTCAAGCCCAGCGCACGCGGCCGGCAATACCTCAACGAACTACTCGCACTTTTTCTGTAGCACGCAGTCTGCGGCGAACGCACCGGCCATGAGCCACGGCTTGACCACAGAAACGTCACCGTGGCCGCCACAATGCCCACCCATCAGCCGCGACAAACCGCCTGCAGCCAGGCGCCGATGCGCTGAATCTCCTCCATGCACACCTGATGCTGCATGGGGTAGCTTTCCCATTCCACCTTGAAGCCCAGGCCCCTGACAGCGTCACGGGAAGCCTCGCCGAGCTGAACCGGCAACATCGGGTCATGCGTCCCATGACACATGAGAATCGGCGTATCCACGCGCTCAGGCCTTGCTTCGACCTTGGCCTGCTGGTGTAGCGGCAGGTAGGTGGACAGCGCCAGCATGCCGGCGAGCTTTTGCGGAAAGCGCAGCCCGGTATGCAAGGTGATGGCGCCGCCTTGCGAAAAGCCGGCCAGCACGATGCGATCGCTGGCGATGCCTTGTGCGTTCTGTTCGGCGATCATGGCGTGCACGCGCGCCTGCGACTCCCGCACGCCAGCCTCATCGGCCCGATCCAGACTGGTCAGCGACAGGATGTCGTACCAGGCGCGCATCTTTGCGCCGTTGTTGATGGTGACCGGGCGGATGGGCGCGTGCGGAAACAGGAAACGCAACGGCAGATGATCGGGCAGTCCCAGTTCGGGCACGATGGGAACGAAATCAAAGCCGTCCGCACCCAGGCCGTGCAGCCAGATCACGGCGCCGACTGCCGGCAGCTCCGGCTCCAGGGTGATGCATTCGTCAGTTTGGCTTTGCTGATATTTCATGGAAGAGACGGCCTGGATGGGTTGGACGGAAGGCTAGAATGGACCACGTTAATGGATTCTCAATTTTCGCAGATGCTCATTGAACGCTTGGGGCATATCGCCGGCGCGGCTTGTGTTTGCGCCGTACTGACCGCTTGTGGTCAGGCGGGAGATTTGTACCTGCCCGCGCAAAACGATCAGGCGCCAGCCACCGAGGCGGCGCCGGAAGCGGCAGCCCGCCAGGATTCGGCGTCGGACAACCATACGGAACCACAGCCGCAAAAAGAATAGAGGAACGTCGCCAAACGTGGATCACTTCAACTTCCAAAGCGGCGATCTGTACGCCGAACAATTGCCGGTGGCGCAGATTGCCGAGCGCTTCGGCACGCCTTGCTACATCTACTCGCGCGCCACCCTGGAGCGCCATTACCGGGCCTTCGATCAGGCCTTGCAGTCGATTGACCATCAGGTTTGCTACGCGGTGAAGGCCAATTCCAATCTGGCCGTGCTGCAGGTTCTGGCGCAGCTCGGCAGCGGCTTCGACATCGTTTCCGGCGGCGAACTGCAACGCGTTCTGCGCGCCGGCGGCGATCCGGCCAAGGTGGTTTTTTCCGGCGTCGGCAAAAACCGTGATGAGCTGCAACTGGCGATCGATGCGGATATTGGCTGTTTCAACGTGGAGTCTGAAGCCGAGCTGCACCTGCTCAACAAGCTGGCCGTCGGTGCGGGCAAGCAGGCGCCCATCGCCTTGCGCGTCAACCCGGACGTGGACGCCAAAACCCACCCTTATATCTCCACCGGGCTGCGCGAAAACAAATTCGGCGTGGATCTGCAAACGGCGGAACGGCTCTATGTGGCCGCCGCCGGCATGGATGGGCTGCGCATCGACGGCGTCGCCAGTCACATCGGCTCGCAATTGCTGGATGTCACCCCCTATCTGGACGCGCTGGACCGTGTGCTGGCACTGGTGGATCGCTTGGCCAAGCAGGGCATCACGCTGAACCATCTGGACGTCGGCGGCGGGCTGGGCGTGCGCTATCGCGACGAACAGACCACCGAGCCGGCGGACTGGGCGCGCGCCATCGTGTCGCGACTCAAGGGCCGCGCGCTCAAGCTCAGTTGCGAACCCGGACGCGCCATCGCCGGCAATGCCGGCATTCTGGTCACCCAGGTCTTGCTGTTAAAACCCACCAGCGAGAAAAACTTCGCGGTGGTGGACGCGGCAATGAACGACTTGCTGCGCCCTTCGCTGTATCAGGCCTGGATGGATATTGCGCCGGTGCGCGTCAACCCCACCGCCAAGCTGGCGCGCTATGACATCGTCGGCCCCATTTGCGAAACCGGCGATTGGCTGGGCAAGGACAGAGAACTGGCCATCGACGCCGGTGATCTGCTGGCGGTACGTACCGCCGGCGCCTATGGTTTTGTAATGGCCAGCAATTACAACTCGCGCGGTCGCGCCGCCGAGGTGCTGGTGGACGGCGATCAGGCGCATTTGATCCGCGAACGCGAAAGCTTTGACGATCTGGTTCGCGGCGAGCATCTGCTGCCATGAGCCAGGAAATCCATCCGCTGATTCTGGTGGACGGCAGCAACTGGCTGTTTCGCGCCTATCACGCCCTGCCGCCGCTGACGGCACCGGATGGCACCCCCACCGGCGCGGTTTATGGCATGCGCAATATGCTCAATCGCCTGATGCGTGAATACCAACCGCAGGCGCTGGCGGTGGTGTTTGACCCCTCTGGAAAAACCTTTCGCGAAGATATTTACCCGGCTTACAAGGCCAACCGTGGCGAAACGCCGGAAGACTTAAAACCGCAGTTTCCGCTGGTGCGTGAAGTCTGCGAATGCATGGGCATCAAAGTTCTTCAAGAGCCCGAAGTCGAAGCCGATGACGTGATCGGCACGCTGGCGACGCAGGCGGCGGCGCGCGGGCAAGCGGTGCTCATCGTCACCGGCGACAAGGACATGGCGCAGTTGGTGACCGCGCAGGTCGAGCTGCTGGATACCATGAAAAACCGTCGCATGACCCCGGAAGGCGTGACGGAGAAGTTTGGCGTTGGGCCGCAACACATCATCGATTATCTGGCCCTGATGGGCGATGCGTCCGACAACATCCCCGGCGTGCCCGGCGTCGGCCCCAAAACCGCGGCCAAGCTGATCAACGAACACGGCTCGCTGGACGCGGTGATGGCGGCGGCCGAAGGCGTCAAGGGCAAGCTGGGCGAACGCCTTCGCGACAGCCTGGAATTCCTGCCCATATCGCGCGATCTGGCCACCATCCGCACCGCGCTGGATTTGAAGGTGGAGCCGGCGGATTTGAAGCCACGCGCGGTTGATGAGGCGGAATTGGCGGCGCTCAACGCCAGGCTCGGTTTTTCCAGCGGCGCTTCAGCATCGGCTGCCAACGCGCCGCCATCAGCGGATGCGGATGCATCCAGCGCCACTCCAGAAGCGCAAGCCACGGATGTCACGCTTGTCCTGGATGAAGCCGGATTAAGGCAATTGACCCAGGCCCTGGAGACCGCCGAGCTGATCTGCCTGGATACCGAAACGGACTCGCTGGACGCCAATCAGGCGCAGCTGGTGGGCCTGGCTTTCGCCGTTGAAGCCGGCAAAGGCTGGTATCTGCCGGTGGCGCACGATTATCCCGGCGCGCCCGATCAGCTCAGCCTGGATCAGGTGCGTGAAGCGCTGGCGCCGATCTTGTCGGACCCGGACAAACCCAAGGTCGGCCAGCACATCAAGTACGATCTCAACGTGCTGGCGCGGCACGGTTTTGAGGTACGTGGCGTGCGCTTTGACACCATGCTGGAAAGCTATGTGCTGGACGCCGCCGGCCACCGGCACGATATGGACACGCTTGCCGACAAATTCCTTGGCGTTCAAACCATCAAGTTTTCTGATGTCGCCGGCAAGGGCAAGAAGCAGCTCACCTTCAATCAGGTGCCGCTGGAACAGGCCGCGCCGTATTCGGCCGAGGACGCGGACATCACCCTGCGCCTGCATCAAACCCTGTGCCCCAAGCTGGCCGAAACGCCCGCGCTGCAGAAGGTGTTTGATGACATCGAGATGCCGCTGGTGCCGATCCTGACACGGGTGGAGAGCACCGGCGTCAAGGTGGATGCCAAATTGCTGGGTCAGATTTCCGCCGAATTGGCGCAAGGCATGGACAAGCTGCGTGGCCAGGCCTACGAAGTGGCGGACACCGAATTCAATCTGGGCTCCCCCAAGCAGTTGCAGGACATCCTGTTCAATCGCCTGGGCTTGCGCGTGGTCAGTAAAACGCCCAAGGGCGACCCTTCCACCGCAGAAAACGTGCTGGAAATTCTGGCCGCCGAACATCCGCTGCCACGGCTGATTCTGGATTGGCGCGCGTTACAGAAGCTGCGCTCAACTTACGCGGAGAATCTGCCCAAGACCATCAATCCGCAGTCCGGCCGCATCCACACCAGTTATCACCAGGCGGTCGCCGCCACCGGTCGGCTTTCCTCGCAAGACCCCAACCTACAGAACATTCCGGTGCGCAACGCTGAAGGGCGTCGCATTCGACAGGCCTTTGTGCCGGAGCCCGGAAACGCCTTGCTGTCGATTGATTATTCGCAAATTGAGCTGCGGCTGATGGCGCATTTTTCCGGTGACGAAGGTCTGCTCAGCGCGTTCGGCAAAGGCCTGGACATCCACCGCGCCACCGCTGCCGAAGTATTTGGCCTGGCGCTGGATGACGTGGGGGATGAACAACGCCGTGCCGCCAAAGCCATCAACTTTGGCTTGATCTACGGCATGTCCGCCTTTGGCCTGGCGCGGCAGCTGGGTATTGGCCGTGGCGAGGCAGCGGATTACATCGAGCGCTTTTTCGGCCGCTATCCCGGCGTGAAGGCGTTCATGGACGGCAGCCGCGCCGCGGCGCACGAACAGGGCTACGTTGAAACCCTGTTCGGCCGCCGTCTTTATCTGAAATACATCAGCTCCAAAAACGCCGCGCAACGACAATACGCCGAACGCACCGCCATCAACGCGCCGCTCCAAGGCACCGCCGCTGACCTCATCAAACTGGCGATGATTGACGTACAAGCCTGGCTGGACCGCGAAGCCACTGACCTGAACATGATCATGCAGGTGCATGATGAACTGGTGTTCGAAGGCCCGGCAGCGCGCATTCAGGCGCTGGCGCCGGAGATCGCCAATCGCATGTGTCGCATTCACCAACTGGCCGTGCCGCTGGTGGCGGATTACGGTTGGGGCGACAACTGGGACGCCTCGCATCAGGCCAGCGGCCACGCCAGCAGCTGATCACCAAGCGATTTTCCTTGCGAATCAGTCGCTTTGTTGTTGACACGTGAGCGGCGAAAAAAATTTTCGATTGATTCGCTCAAACGCCTGAACTTTTTTGCAGTGCGAAGTTCCAAGTTTGCGAGCGGCGACCTTCCCTTTCCCGCTCCCCGCCTTTACTCCCTGGGCGGGTCCGGCACCCCCAAGCCGGAGCACCTGGCCCGGTGATTTCCCCCGATCACCGGGCTTTTTCTTTTGTGCCGGTTGGCCAGCGCCGTCACCCCCCGGCCATCCACACCGACCAATGAAAGTCGCGCGAACGGATCAGCAAGGCGGGCCACGGACCGGCCTTTCGCTCCGGAATGGATTTCGTGACTGTCGAACCACCACCGGTTCTTGCCCCTGAGTCGCTGGCTTGCGAAGTAGAATCCTGGCTCCGCTCCCTGACGAGCACTTTACGCAAACCCCGGTGCCGAGGACTGTACTGATGAGATACCACCCATTCGGCAAGAGCGCGACGGTCAATGCGTTCCTTGCGATCACGCTGCTCGCTTGTGGCCATTCATGGGCGCAGGGGTCACCCACCACCGCCACGCCGCCACAAAGCTCGCCCGTCGAACAGGCAACCGCGCCCGCCCCGATTGCAGAAACAGATCCGGTTAAGCCTGTGAGCGAACCCCGGCCCATCGCACCTGCCTCGATACCCGCACCCTCTGCAACGCCTCAGTCGCTCGCCCCGGATGATATTGAGCCACCATTGAATGCGAGCTACACCATCCCCACCGCGGTGACCGCCAACTCGGCAAACTTTCGCAACGGCGGCGAGGTGAAGAACCAGCCGGCCGCCACCGCCTCCTATCTGGGCGGCGTCACCGTGAGCGTTCATGCCGATGATACGGTGGCCCATTGCTCCTACATCCTGCTCTACCCGAAAAACCCCACCGTCCGCGCGTTTCATCAGAACAGCCGCTATATCACCACGCTGTACCTGCAACCGCCGGTGGACACGGTCCATATTCCGCTGCCGGGTCTGTTTGTTGGCAAAGGGGTATCCCTTGGACAAATCTTCAACGCCAAGGCACTCAATGCCGGGACTGACGGCCAATGCACCTTTTACGCAACCTTGCACATGCGTCCGGTGCAAGGGCGACCACTGCCTTAAGGAGACGCTGATGAATCGTAGCGAGCGAAGGCATCTCGGGTTGCGCCGGAGCACCGATGAGCCGAGAACGAAGCACAGCTTCGCAGTTCGGCGAACGCAATGTATTGAAATACATGAGGGTGAGTGGCTGGTTCGGGCGAAGCATCGCTTCGCCAAGCCCGAACCAGCACCGCCGAAACTCGAGACGCCGAGCGCAGTAGATTAATCAGCGTTTCCCTAACACGGCAACCACTTTGAGAACGTCCGGCGACGGCAAACCTTGCAGGCAAGCCGCCGGCGAAAAATCACAACGCGGCGCCGCCAATGGATTTCTTCTGTTCCGCGTCAACATACCCGCCATGGATCACCTGGTTCCTGCCGGCGGCTTTGGCAGCATAAACCGCGTGGTCGGCAACCCGAAAGAACCGTTTGATTACGTCTTTCTGCGAGGCGACAGCCGAAGGCACCAGCGTGGATATTCCAATGCTGGCGCTGATTTTCCGCTCAATCACATCCAGACTGATGATCTTTTCACGGATTCGCTCGGCCAGCATCGTCGAACCCTCAAGGTCTGCACCGTGCGCAAGCACCACGAACTCATCACCACCAAAACGCGCTGAGAAGTCGCTATCCCGGCAAACCTGTTTCAGACCCTTGCCAACAGCAATGAGCACCGCATCTCCGGTCTGATGATCATAAGAATCATTGATGCGCTTGAAGTGATCGATGTCGATAAACACCAGGCTCAATATCTCGTTCGCGCGCTTTGCGCCGCCAACGCTCCACTCCACGTGTTCTTCTAAAGCACGCCGGCTCGCCAAGCCTGTGAGCACGTCCGAATACGCCATGTGACGCAACTTTTCCTCAAGCTCCTTCATCTCGGTAATGTCGTTGTGGGCGCCGAGCATGCGAACCGGCTTGCCGGCTGCATCCCGAATCGCGACGCCACGACATCGCACCCAAACTGTTTTTCCGCTGGCATGACGGTAACGAACGATCTGATCGTAAGGGTGGCCGGGATCCGCGCAATGGGCGTGGAAATTTTCCAGGGCAAGCTTCAGGTCATCCGCGTTGATCAGATCTTGCCATTCTGACGCCAGGTGCTTTCTTGCTTTCGGGTCATAACCGAGCACCTCCCAGAGTTTGGGATTCATCCACTCGTGCTCCGGATTTTCCAGATCCCAGTACCAAAGACCGTCGAGCGAACTGTTCTGCAGAAACTCAAAAATCTGCGGATCGCTGGCAACGCGCGCGTACAACTCCTCCTTGAGATAATGCGATTCGCTCACGGGTCGGTTCCTGAGACACAACGTCTGATTGTTGAATAGCCAAAGCCTTCATTGCGTCGCCGATTGTCATCGCGCAAACGCCACCCACGGCAGCGCGGCGAACAGGCGGCAGGTTTCCGGTGAATAGACGGTGACGAAATGATTTCGGCAGACATGCTGATTTGACTGGTGCGCTAGGGACCGCATTTGTAGCAGGGGGGCAAAGCCCCCGCTACCCCGATGTTCGACGCTTGCTGTCGGGATTCAAGCCGCCCTGACCCGAGCCGCCGCGATTTCATCATTGGCGGGCACCTGCGCGCTGAGCGGCAGACCGAACACGTCGCGAACCGATTGCACCGTGGTGATCACCTCGGAAATCTGCTGACGCCGCAGGCCGGCGCTGCGCAGCGCGGATTGGTCAATCGCCTCATACTCGCCGTTACGGCTCACCAAGGCGCGTGTAAATGCGGCCAGGGCCTGCAAAGCCGGCGCCTGCGTCAGCACCTGAGGACGGCGCCGCAAACCGGGGATGGGCCCAATCTGCGCCTGAACCACTGCCTGTTGATCCTGGTTGAGATGCGACTGCCGCCCGAACAGGCCGTGATGGCGGAACATGTCGGCCAACGCCCGGCGGCTCATTCCGGTAACGCCCAGGATGTTGGAGCGGGCCGGGCGCTTGCGCGCGTTGGCGTTGGACGGGGTGGCGGTTTCAATGTTGAGAAGGAATGACATGGTGCTCTCCTTGAAAGCGGCGCCGGAGATGTTTCCCGCGCTTCGTGGGATCGACTTTGCACCCCTCACATTTGCAACGGAAGCCCCATTTTTTGCATTCTGCCATTGCATTTTTGCAATGAACTTTGAGGCAGGTCATGGACTGGGATGATTTGCGATATGTGCTCGCCATCTCCCGCGGTGGCGGACTTGCAGCGGCCGCACGCGAACTTCAGGTCAATAACTCCAGCGTGTATCGACGCCTGGAAAAGCTGGAAGCACAGTTGGAAGTCCGCCTGTTCGAGCGCTTGCGCAGCGGCTATCAGTTGACCGACGCTGGCGAAACCCTGGCCGAAGCCGCGCAACGCATGGAAGGCGAAGCCCTTGCGGCGGAACGCATCGTCATGGGCACCGACCTGAAGCTGGAAGGCCACATTCTGCTTAGCACCAGCGAAGCGCTGGCTTACTTTGTGTTGCCACAGCTGCTGGCGGATTTTCGCGAGACCTATCCGGGAATCAGCTTGTCGGTCTCCGCCAACAATCAACTGGTTGACCTGACCCGTCGTGACGCGGACGTTGTCATTCGTGGCACTTCCAGCCCGCCGGAACACCTGGTGGGTCGTAGCGCCGGGCGGCTCGGGTTCGCCGCCTATGCGCATCCGGATTATCTGGCCCGGATGGGGCGCGGGCGTCCGCTTTCGGAGTACGACTGGATCGGCTACGACGGCGCCATGTCACGGGTGGTGATGGGCATCTGGACGGACAAAAATATTCCCCAGGCACGCATCAAGTTACGCTTCGACACCATTGGCGGTGTGTCGCAGGCGGTCAGGGCCGGGCTGGGCTGCGCCTCGCTGAGTTGTTTCAGCGCCGAACACGAGCGCGGACTGGCGCTGATTCCCGGCAGCCAGTTCTTGTCACAGGTCGAGGTCTGGATTCTGACCCACCCCGATCTGCGCAAGAGCGCCCGTATCCGTGCCTGCATGCAGTTTTTCGGCACCCGCCTGTCCGCCATGTCGGCGCAGTTTCTGGGAGAAAATGCCGCCTGATGACCTAGAATCGCGCTCCAGACCCCTCTGGCCCGTCACCACGCTTGCAACGCCAACCGCCCACTTTGGATTCGCCCGCCGATACCGCGCCATCGGAGCGGCAGCGGCCGGTATTGGACGAGCTGACCGCCCAGCCGGCGACACCACCCGGGCCTGCGCACTCCGAGCGTCCCGGGCCAGACACCGTCAAACAGCGCCTGAAGCGGGTTTGGCAACGCAAGCCGCCCGAGCTGCGTGATCCGCCGCCATCAACCCACAGGGCGGAGATGCCCGATATCGAAATACCGGCGCGCAACGTCCCACAAGCAGCCGATGCGCCCGCCACCACTGGCCGCAGCACACCCACACTGGATGCCGATGATGCGGTTGATATTCCCGAGCGAAAAACGCCCAGCATCGGACCACCACCGGGCAAGGCCGGCTTCTGGGCCGGCATGAAACGCAAGCGCAAAAAGGTCGCCCAGGGTGGCGCGCACTTCGCCAGCAATGTGGCCATCGCCCTGTTGTTGATCGTGCTGGGCTTGACGGTGGTGCCGGTGGCCATGCTGCGCGTGGTGCCCGCCTACACCTCCAGTTTCATGCTGCGTTATCAGTTCGAACGCATTGGCGATGGCGCTGAATTGCCGCCACTGCAACACCACTGGGTGGCCTGGGACGATATTTCCCGCATGGCCAAGCTGTCGGTGCTGGCGTCCGAGGATCAGCGATTTCCGCATCATCACGGCCTGGACTTCGAAGCGATCGAAAAGGCCATCGAACACAATCAACGCAGCAATCGCAAGCGCGGCGCTTCCACCATCACCCAACAGGTGGCCAAGAATTTGTTTCTGTCGCCGCGCCGCAGCTGGACCCGCAAGGGTCTGGAGGTCGGCTACACCATGCTGATCGAGCTGATGTGGCCCAAGCGCCGCATTCTGGAGGTGTATTTGAACGTGGCGGAGTTTGGCCCCGGCGTCTACGGCGTGGAAGCCGCAGCGCAAAAATACTTCGGCAAGCCGGCGGCGCGACTGACCTCTTATGAAGCCGCGTTGATGGCCGCGGTCTTGCCCAACCCGCGCCGGCTGCAACTGGGCGCTCCGTCCGAATATGTTCGCGGTCGCGCCAATGCCATCCATGGACAGATGAACCGCCTGGGCACCGGCTATCTCAAAGGTTTATAGTCGGCGATCGATGATTGCTCGCCGTGCCAAGCCCTGTCTGACGCTCATCGCCGTGTTCGCCTGGATGGCACAACTGGCGATGCCGGTGGTGCATGCCGCACAAATGACGCAAGGCTCCGGCGGAATCGCAGCCTGGTGCGGCCCCAACAGCAGCGCCCTGAAAGCCGAAATCGCAAAACTGCCGGCACCGCTTCAGGACATCCTGTTACAGGATGTGGCGGCGAATCCGGATCACCAGCAATGCGCGCAGTTTTGCGCCAGCGCGCTCAATCTTGCGCTGCCGGCGCCGCCCGCCAAGACGGTCGATGCAGCGTTGTTGTCCTTGGCTCACACCGGTGATGCACCAAACATGCTGGGCGAGAATCGCCTGCATCAACCACCTGCACGGGGACCGCCAGGCGCCGGCTGATTGACTCGCCTGCGGCTTTTTCAAGCCGAATCCGTCACTGGTGGTCGCACACAGGCGGCCTGGAGCCTTGAGCATGTTCTTTCTGTATGGCGCGCGCCGTGTGGTCGCCGCGATGTTTCTCGTCAGCCTTGCCACGCCCGCAGCGATGGCCTGTTCCACCTGCAAATGCGGGGATTACACCATCACCCTGCTGGGCGCCGAAAGGCCCTATGAAAACCGCCTGCGCCTGGGCCTGGACGCGCTCTATCGCAGCGAAACCGAGGGCAGCGGCGTCGGCGAGCGCAAAACCACCGAGTTTCGCACCTTGTTCGGGGCCGCCTGGAGCCCGAACCGAACGCTGACGCTGGCGGTTCAGATTCCCTGGGTGCGCAAAGAGCTCGAGGACGCCAATCTGGCGCAGGCCGACGCCGATGGTCTGGGTGACATCGACCTCATCGCACGCTATGTCCTGCTGCGAAATGACGCTGGTTCCGGCAATCACCTGGCCGGCGCGCGCCTGGGCCTGCGCCTGCCCACCAGCCAGGAGGTGGAGCACAACGGCGAGCTGCTGGATATCGACGTGCAGCCGGATGCCGGCAGCACCGTGCCCAATGTGGGTGGCTGGTATTCCTACTTCCGTTTCCCCTGGTTTGTCAGCGCCAGCCTCACTTATTTCAGCTTCGGCGACGCCAATCAGGACTTTGCGCCCGGCGACGCGGTGGTGGCCTCGGTACTGACGCAGTACGCCCTGGACCCGGTCTGGGCCTTACAGGGTGGACTGGATGCGCGCTGGGCCGACAGCAATCGGTTTTCCGGGGTGGAAAACCCCGACTCCGGCGGCACGCTGGCGATGGCCTTTGTGGGCGTTGCCGCGCGCGCCTTCAACGAACTGGTGATCAGCGCCGGCGTGCAACTGCCGCTGATTGACGACCTCAACGGCGAGCAACAAGAGGACGCGGTGTTCCGCTCCAGCCTCGCCTTCGATTTTTGACTTCTTGAGTCAACTGGAAAATTTCATGAACAAAAACATCTACCAAATCCTGGCGCCGCTGGCCAGCGCAGCACTTCTAGGCGCCTGTGGCGGCGGCGGTTCCAGCAGTCCCGGCATCGCGGTGGAGGTGATGGCGCGCGCCGTGGCCACCCCGCAACACGATCACGGCCAAACCCAGACTGCCGGCACGCGCAGCTTTCGTCGCGATGACGGCATGCGCATTGATCTGCAAACCGGCCTGATCAAGCTGGTGCCGGTGGAATTGCAGCGCTGCGACACCCATACCGCCTGGCTGCAACGGCTGAGTCCCTTGTCCGGCGCCGTGGCACACGGCGGCGGCGTGCTCGAAGGCGGCCAGGGCACCCAGAGCGTGCTCGACGCACCGGACACCACCGTGGAGCTGGGGCACCTCAACGCCCAACCCGGCCGTTATTGCGCCCTGGTGGTGGAGCTGCAAGCCGGCGCCGATGAAGCCTCGGCGCTGGTGGATGTGGCGCCCTGTTACTACCCGGATACCGTCGCGCTGACCGATGACGCCGCCGCCGCCGCTGAGCGTCATTCCTGCATCGAAGTCCAGCCTGACGGCACGGGACAACGCCTGAGTCTGCCGTTGAGCGCGCCGGTGCAGCTGGACGCGAACCAGACCGACGCCGAAATCACCGTCGGCATCCGTTACGAGCGCTGGTTCGACGGCATCGACATGGCCAGCCTGGCGCAAAGCGATGGCGAGCAGGCCCGGCTGGTGGACAACGTTGCCGCCTCGCTTTATGCGGTGACCGGCGCCCAGACGCCGGTTTCGGTCGCCTTCAAGACCTTTGTCGGCGGCGAGCAAAGCGCTTGCAACACTGTTTATGAAGGCGTCGGCAACGGCGATCAGCAGGACTTCGAGCTGCGCGACTATCGCTTCTACGTGTCCGATTTGCACTTGCGCGGCCCCAGCGGCAACGCACCGGTTCAGTTGGCGCCCAAAGCCGACGGCACCCTGCTGCAGGATTCAGCCAACAACGTCGCCCTGCTCGGCCACGTCAACGGCTGCGATGGCACACTGGAAACGCAACGCTTTGCCCGCGTTCTGCACGGCAGCGTCGCCCAAGGCAGTTATGACGAAATCTGCTTCACCTTGGGCGTGCCATTCGCGTTGAACCATCTGGACGTCGCCACCGCGCCGACACCGCTCAATGTGACGGCGATGAACTGGAACTGGCGCGGCGGCATGAAATTTCTGCGCATCGACGGATTGGGCGATCCGGACGGCGCCAGCACTGCGTTTAATCTGCACTTGGGCAGCACCGGCTGCAGCAACGGCACCAGCAGCAATGGCGCGCCGCCGGACGGCGAATGCCTGCAGGCGAATCGACCACAAATCTGTCTGGATTACGCGGAAATCGCCGCCGGCCACAGCGTCCATGTGGACTTCGCCCCGGTATTGGCGGACGTGGACATTGCCCAAAACACCGAGATGACACCCCCGGGCTGCATGTCCGGCCCCACCGACCCCGAATGCCTGACGGTGTTGCCCAGGCTGGGCATCGATTATGTGCACAACGGCAATACCATCGCCGCCGAACCGCAAGCGCTGTTCAGCATCGGTGAGTAGCACCGGGGTCATTGCCAGGGCGCTGCTGACGGCGGCGCTCGGCCTGGGTTTGGTGGCCTGCGGTGGCGGCGGGGGCGGCAACGCCTCCACCGTCACGCCGTTTGTGTTCGATACCCCGGAAGGTTTTCCGGAGCCGCGCCTGCGTGAATCCATTCCCATGAGCCAGCAAAGCGTGGCGCTGGGGCGACGGCTGTTTTACGACCGTCGCATGTCCATCAACCAACAGGCCTCCTGCGCCACCTGTCACGAACAGCGGCTGGCGTTCACCGACGGGCTGGCCACCTCCGTCGGCCCCACCGGCGACATTCATCCGCGCAATGCCATGAGCCTGACCAACGCGGTCTACAACGCGCGCCAGAACTGGGCCAATCCCAACATGATGGATTTGCGTCAGCAGGCCCTGGGTGTGTTGTTGAACGAGGACACCCTGGAACTGGGCTGGTCGGGTCGCGAGCAGGAAATGCTGGATCGCTTTCGCAACAATCCGGACGATGTCGCGCGTTTTTCCGCCGCCTTTCCGGAGGACGAAGAACCCGTCAATCTGGACAACGTGGTCAAGGCCGTGGCTGCATTTACCGCCACCTTGATTTCCGGCAATGCGGCGCGCGACCGCTTTTATTCCCTAATTGACCCGGACCCGGACGCCATGAGCCCGGCCGCACGCCGCGGTGAAGCGCTGTTCTTCTCAGAGCGGCTGGAGTGTTTTCACTGTCATGGCGGCTTCAATTTCGCACAGTCCGTGGTGCACCAGGACTCCACGCTCGACGCCATCGAATACCGCAACAACGGCCTCTACAACCTCGCCGGACCCGGCGGCGGCAATCCCTTGCCGGAAGGCAACTATCCGGCCAACAACCACGGGCTTTTCGAATTCACCGGCCAGCCGCGCGACATGGGCCGCTTTCGGGCGCCGAGCCTGCGCAACATCGTGCTCACCGCGCCCTACATGCACGACGGCAGTATCGCCACGCTGCGCGAGGTGATCCAGGATCACTACGCACGCGCCGGTCGGCTAATCGAAAACGGCCCCTTTGCCGGCGATGGATCCCAAAGCCCGTTTCGCGACGGCCTGCTGGTGGAATTCCAGCTCAGTGAAAACGAACTGCAGGATCTGCTGGCGTTTTTTGATAGCCTCACGGACTGGGAATTTATCTGTGAGCCGCGCTTTTCCGACCCTTTCGGTCATATTCCCATGCACGAAAACTGCGGCACCGCCCCATTGCAATGAAGAATCCGCGTTCACTGCTATTCGGCCTCATCGCTGTTGGCGGCCTGTTGGCCGTCTCCTTCACCCTGATGCAAGGCCCACCTGGTCGGGGTGGCGTGGAAGCCCGCGATGCCTGGGTCCGCGCCACCGCGCCCGGCGCCAGCGTTGGCGCGGCCTACCTCAAACTCGAGAATCGCAGCGGCCAGACCGTGCAGCTACTGCCGAGCGCCGCGTCCAGCGTGAGCGCGCGGGTGGAGCTGCATGAAACGCGCAGTGACGGCGGCATGATGGGCATGCGCCATCTCGACCACGCGCTGCCGATTGCCCCCGGGCAAACCGCCGACATCAAACCCGGCGGGCTGCACCTGATGCTGGTCGGCCTGCAGGCGCCGCTGAAAGTCGGCGATCAGGTTCAACTGGCGCTGGCACTGGCGGACGGTCGAACCTTGTCGGTCAATGCCCCGGTGCTGGATGCGGCGCCGCAATAGCGCGCGCCACCTCAGGGCGTCACCCGGATGCCCCGCCGAATCAACGCGCAGGCTGCCTCCCGGCAAACTCGAACAGCCGTGAAGTCGGCCCCTCGTTGCCGATCAGCACATTGCGGCCACCAACACTGAACGCGGCGGATTCGAACAACGGCAGTCGCGGCAATTCAAACCGGCGTGCGCCAAGCCACATGGCATTGAGCCAGCTCTGCCCGGACGCGCGTTCGACCAGCACCAGCTCTTTGTAACCGAGCAACAGCATGCGGCGGCCATCGCTGCTGATGTCCATGGCGGTGATGTCCACGCCCCGACCGTCGCCCCGGTGAAACGGTGGAATCCGAACCTGGCCGATGCGTTTGGCGACCGCCGATGCTGCCGGTGCGTCCCACGGCAAGGCGTAAACACTGGACGGCCGACGGCGCTTGTCGATCAACAGGATCCGCGCCTGATCGGCATCAAAAGCCACCGCCTCGCAATCACGCGGGCCGTCTTCGTAGGAGAATACGAGCTGCCGTTGCGGATCGACCCGGCGGGCGTCGAGATCAGGCTCGGCCAGCAAAATCAGCTGCGCGCGGGAACGCAAACTGAAGTTGTCGCCCACATCGGCGATCATCAGCCAGTTGGTTCCCTGATGGTGAAAGGACGCCAAGTCCTCCCAGTCCCGATTGCGAACGCCTTGCACCTCAACATTGGCGCGCACCGTGCCGGCGGCGTCGAACGCCAGCAGGCGCGCGGGACTGCCGCTGTCGCCGATGCCCCAATACAGCCCCGGATGCGTTCGAGAAACGGCCATGCCGGACAGCTCCGGCAAGTCCGGGTGGGTGATTGCGCCGCTAGCCGTGATACGGTCCGATTGCGCACCGAGCACGCACACCGGCACCAGCCACAGCACGGTCAACAACCAGGAAAAGGGCCGATTCGAACCGCTATTTTCCCGCTCCATCACTTGAAGTTTCACCGTTAAGTCCATCATCTTTCACCAAAAGTAGGATTACATCACAAGGTCTGTGGATAACCCTGTTGAGAAACCATGAACCGGCTCGCTAAGTGGCCTTCACAATTGGGATTTCTGCGATTCGGTCGTTTTCTATCCACCTGTATTTTGTGCTTAACAATCAAGTGCTTGCAGGATTTCCTCGGGGTTTTTTGCGGTTTCGTGTCGGCGTCATCTTGCGCGCTTGCACGCCGCCTCCCAATTGTGCATAGCGATGAATGCGGCTGTTGCAGCGCACAAACTACCGCCGGCGGATGTCGGGCATTAGACTCTGACCCCCAACGCCCAACACCGCCGCCACCGCCAAATGCCCGACACCGCCTGCGTTCTCTGCGTTTCCGGTCACGATCCGGGTGGCGGCGCCGGCGTTCACGCCGACATCGAAGCGGTGGCGGCACAGGGCGCCCACGCGCTCAGCGTGATTTCGGTCTTGACGGTGCAGGACACGCAAAATGTTGTGCGCTCGGTGGCCGTGGACGCCGACCTGATGGCGCAGCAGCTGGATGCATTGCAGCGGGATTGCCGCATTCGCGCGGTCAAGATCGGCCTGCTCGGCAGCCTGCAGCAGGTCAGCCTGCTGCGTCAAACCATCGCCGGCGGCTCGCTGCCGGTGGTGCTGGATCCAGTGCTGGCCGCCGGCGGCGGAACACGGCTGGTTGATGAGCAGTTGCGCGGCGCCATCCGCGAGCAGTTGATCCCGCATGTGAGCCTGCTGACACCGAATCAGAACGAGCTTGGATGGCTGGTCCCCGAAGCCGACAAGCTGGCGACGGCCGCCACCCAACTGCTGTCCGAAGGTTGCGGCGGGGTGTTGGTGACCGGCGGTGACGCGGATCATCCACGCATCACCAACACTTGGCATCGGCCGCAGGCCCGCCCCCTGGCCTGGCACTGGACGCGCGCCGATGAAACCTTCCATGGCGCCGGTTGCACCCTGGCGTCCGCCATCGCCGCACAACTGGCCATCGGCAGCGACATGCGTACCGCCATCGGCGACGCCCAGCAGTGGACCCAGCAGACGCTGCGCCACGCCAGGGCAATCGGCGAGGGTCGACGCATTCCCGGTCGTGTCGGCCGATGAGACGCGGCGGCCTGCGCGGGGTCTACGCCATCACGCCGGACTGGCTTTGCGCACAGCCGCTCGCCCTTGAATCCACCGTGGAGAAGGCGCTGCTCGGCGGCGTCGGATTCATCCAGTATCGAGACAAAACCGGCGATGGGCGACGCGCGTTCGACAACGCCGCCACCGTCGGGGCGCTGTGCCGCGCGCACGGCGCGCGCCTGATCATCAATGACGATGTCGAAATGGCATTGCGCCTGAACGCCGATGGCGTGCACCTGGGCGCCTCGGATGCACCGCTGGCAACGGCACGGCAGACGCTGGGGGCGGACAAACTGATTGGCATCAGCTGCGCCAATTCGCTGGCGCGGCTGCACGCCGCCGACGCCGGCGGCGCCGACTACCTGGCGCTGGGCGCGTTTTACCGCTCCCACACCAAGACCGACACCCAAGCGGCCGACACCGCCTTGCTGCGAACGGCGCGCGCGAGCACCGATACCCCCATCTGCGTCATCGGCGGGCTCACGCTTGAACGCGCCGCGCCATTGGTCGCTCAAGGCGCAGACTTGGTCGCGGTATCACATGCCCTGTTTTCAGCCGCCGACATCGAACAAGGTGCGCGAGCGTTTTCGCGGCTGTTTAACGCTTAGGCGAATTTCGGCAGGGCGCTGAGATCGTCCAGAATCTGATCGGGTGACTGATCGAGATGTTCCGGGCATACACCCTTACGCCTAATCCAAAAGGTCTGGAAGCCGAAAGACGCAGCACCGGCAATGTCCCAGGCGTTGGAGGAAACAAAGCCGATGTCGGACGCCAGCAGTTGCAGTTGTTGCGTGGCCAGGGCGTAGACGCAAGGGTCCGGCTTGTAGATGCCAACCGCTTCCACGCTCAAGACGCCGTCGATCACGCCATCAATGCCGCCGTGCGCCAGGCCCGCCTGCACCGTTGCTGAAGTGCCGTTGCTCAACACCCAACGCGGCGCGGCGCCCAGATTCGCCAGCGCCACGGGGACTTCTGCGAACACGCTCAACTGTGCATAGGCGTTTTCCAGGCTGATGGAGCGCGCGGCTTTGGCGTCCAATTCCAGCAGATCGCAAGCCATCCACAGCGCATCCGCGGTGAGGCTGTCGAAATCCTTGTAACGCTTCATCAAACTGCGCAACCAGGTGTATTGCAGCTGCTTGTCACGCCACAGCGCGCACAGCGCGGCCCCCTTTCCCGGATAGGCCGACTCACAGCGCTCAACCACGGAAAACGGGTCCAGCAGCGTACCGTAGACATCAAACACCCACGCGCGCGGAGGGGCTGGAGGGGGCGGATTCAAAGCAGGCTCCGTGATCACCGATGAGCAGAGTGTGCGAGCTTTTCACGTCCTGCGCTGCGGCTGCCTACAATCGCGGTCTTGTCTTGTTTTCTACGCTTGGTCCGATGAGTCAATCTGAACAGCTGTTCGAGCGCGCCCAGCGCAGCATTCCCGGCGGCGTCAATTCGCCGGTGCGCGCCTTCAAGTCAGTGGGCGGAACCCCGCGTTTCATCGCCTCGGCGCAGGGCGCTTACGTCACCGATGCGGACGGCAAGCGCTATATCGATTACGTCGGCTCCTGGGGGCCGATGATTCTGGGTCACCAGCATCCGGCGGTGGTGGCGGCGGTCAGAAACCAGGCCGAGGTCGGCATGTCCTACGGCGCACCCACCGAGGCCGAAACCGAGCTGGCGGAGCTGCTCTGCGCGCGCGTGCCGCATCTGGATCAGGTGCGTCTGGTCAACAGCGGCACCGAGGCCACCATGTCAGCATTGCGCCTGGCGCGCGGTTTCACCGGTCGCAGCAAGATTCTGAAATTCGAGGGCTGTTATCACGGCCACGGTGATTCACTGCTGGTCAAAGCCGGCAGCGGCTTGTTGACGCTGGGGGTACCAACCTCGCCCGGCGTTCCGGCGGAGCTGGCATCGCTGACGCTGACGGCGACCTATAACGATTTGTCGTCGGTGGATGAAATCTTCGCGGCCCACGGTGAGGACATCGCCTGCGTCATCGTGGAACCGGTCGCCGGCAACATGAACTGCGTGCCGCCGGCGGACGGTTTTCTGCAAGGTTTGCGCGCGCATTGCGATCAACACGGCGCCTTGCTGATTTTCGATGAGGTGATGACCGGCTTTCGGGTACACCCGCAATGCGCCACCGGAAGGTTCGGCGTGGCGCCGGATCTGATCACCCTGGGCAAGGTGATCGGCGGCGGCCTGCCGGTCGGCGCGTTCGGCGGTCGGCGCGATGTGATGGCGCATCTGGCGCCACTGGGGCCGGTCTATCAGGCGGGAACGCTGTCCGGCAATCCCTTGGCCGTCAGCGCCGGCCTGGCGCTGCTGAAAACCCTGGAAGACTCCAGCATCCATGAGGCTTTGGAAAAGCGCACCAGCGCCCTGCGAAGCGGACTGGAAGCCGCCGCCCGTTCGGCTGGCCTGGCCTTCACCACCACCCAAGTGGGCAGCATGTTCGGCCTGTTTTTCTCCGCCGGACCCATCAAGGGCCATGCCGATGTCATGGCCTGCAATGGCGAACAGTTCAAACGCTTTTTCCACGCCATGCTGGATCGCGGCGTTTATCTTGCACCCTCTTCGTTCGAGGCCGGATTCGTCTCCGCCGCCCATGGCGAAGCGGAAATTCAGGCCACCGTCGAGGCGGCGACCGAGAGTTTCCTTTTGTGCAAATAGATTTATTTTTGCAGCTTATATCTAACTTTTAAAACATCCTTCCGGCTCCCATCATGGCTGAATCCGATAGCGCCATTTCCCGTTTCCGCGCCCGCCTCAACAAGGGCGACTCCTTTCTCACCCGTGACATCGGCAGCTTCTTTGCCGCCGAAAAGCTGCGTGAGGACGCGCTGGAGGATTTTGAAACGCAGCTACTGATGGCCGACTGCGGCGTTGAGGTGACGCAACAGCTGGTGGAACGGCTGCAAACCGGCATCAATCTGGGCAAGATCAAAAACGAAAAGCAGCTGCGCAAGCACATCGCCGATGCGCTGCTGGAAGTCCTCAATCCGGTCACCCAACCCTTGCAGGTGCCCGAGTTCATCAAGCCTTACATTCTGTTCGTGGCCGGCGTCAACGGCGTGGGCAAGACCACCACCATCGGCAAGATGGCCATGCGCCTGCAAAAAGAGGGCAAATCGGTGCTGCTGGCGGCGGGCGACACCTTTCGCGCGGCGGCCACCGAACAGCTATCCACCTGGGCCGAACGCGCTGGCGTTGGCCTGTTGAGCCAGGGCGAAGGCGCGGACTCGGCCAGCGTGATCTATGACGCGGTGCAAGCCGCCAAGGCGCGCGATATCGACGTGGTGATTGCCGACACCGCCGGCCGCTTGCACACCCAGGATCATTTGATGGAAGAGCTGCGCAAGATCAAACGCGTGGTGCAGAAGCATGACCCTTACGCGCCGCACGAGGTGATGCTGGTGGTGGACGCCACCACCGGCCAGAACGCGCTCAATCAGGCCGTGCAGTTTCACGAAGCCATCGGCCTGACCGGCATCAGCGTCACCAAGCTGGACGGCACCGCCAAGGGCGGCATCCTGCTGGCCATTGCCAAGCGATTGTCGCTGCCGGTGCGCTTTGTCGGGCTGGGCGAAGGGGTGGAAGATCTGGAACCGTTTGACGCCCAGTCCTACGTCAGCGCCTTGCTGGACTAACCCGCCGCAGCGCCCGAATCAAATCCGCCAGAATCGACACCGCGATTTCCGAGGCGCCCAGCGCGCCGATGTCCAGGCCAACCGGCGCGTGCAAGCGCGCGATCCGTTGCGCATCGAGTCCAGCCTCGCTCAACCCCTTGAGGCGCGCCTGGCGCTTGCGGCGGCTGCCCATGGCGCCAACATAAAAGGCCTCGGACTGTAGCGCTGGAATCAGCGTACTTGCATCGGCCTCCAGATCGTGCAGGGTGCTCACCACCGCGCAGCGGGCATCCAGGCTGAGCCAGTCTTTGATCGACCCGCCGCGCGAGTAATGCGCGTGCCCCACCGGCGGCGCCTGTGACGGCCCGTTGGGGCGATGAAACCAAACCTCGAACCCGCAAGCCGTGGCCATGGCGGACAAGCTCAACGCCACCGCATCGGCGCCCACCAGCAGCAACCGGGGGACGGGCGGTGACAACACCCACCAGCCCTGGTCATCAACACCCGCTTGCGCGCTGCCGCTTCGGTCCTCCGGAGGAACCCGATCGCATCGGCGCTTGGCGCCAGCGTGGCCGCTCACCCATCGCACGGCTTGCCGCAGCTGATGACTGCGCGCCCAGAACTGGCACAGGGGATCATCCGGCTGCAGGCATTCCACACCGATCTCGATGCGCGATCCGCAGGTCAGCCGAATATCGCTGTTGGCGGTGCCCGCACCGAACGCCAGACGCCTGGCCACGCCGTCGCGCATCACCAGGCGCGCTTCGGCGGCCACCGCCGCTTCCACACAGCCGCCGGAGACGGCGCCAAACAGCGCCCCGTTCGCGCCGATCAACATCTGTGACCCCAGTGGCCGCGGGCTGGAACCGCCAATCTGCAACAGGCTCGCCAGCGCGCATCGCTGACCCGCGTCCAGCCAGGCCTGCGCCTGGGCGCGAACGTCCGAATGGGCGGCATAGGTGGGCCACTGCGGCCAATCCGGCTGGCGCGCGGCCGCATCCAAGGCGTCGCCGGCGTCGAAAGCGTCAGATGACATCGCTCGAAAAATGATTCCGTTCTGGCTGGGTTTGGCAAGCAGCCTGCGATTTTAAGGATAATGCCGCTTCACCTGATTCGCCCCGCAATCCGCGTGTCCACGCTGCTGGAATTTCATGATGTCAGCTATCACTATCCTGGCGGACCGCCGGTGCTGGACGGCATCAGCTTTCGGCTGGAGCCGGGCGAGATGGTGTTTCTCACCGGCGCCAGCGGTGCGGGCAAATCCACCTTGCTGAAACTGATCGCGCTGCAGGTTCGCGCTTCGCGCGGCAAGGTGCTGGTCAACGAGCAGAATCTGGCGGACATTCCGCAACGCAAGGCGGCGCGACACCGGCGCAGCCTGGGGCTGATTTTTCAGGATTTCGGCCTGCTGCCGGATCGCAACACCTTCGACAACGTCGCCCTGCCGCTGATCATTCGCGGCGTGCCGGATCAGGACCGGCAGCGGCGGGTTCGCGCGGCGCTCAACGCCGTGGGCCTGCTGGGCTTTGAACGCGCATTGCCGCCCACCTTGTCCGCCGGCGAACAGCAGCGCGCCTGCATCGCGCGCGCGGTGGCGACACGTCCGCGGCTGATCGTGGCCGATGAACCCACCGGCAATCTGGACCCGCGCATGGCCGAGGAGGTGATGAACCTGTTCGCGCGCTTCAACGAAGCCGGCGTGAGCGTACTCATCGCCAGCCACGCGCTGGACCTGATCGCGCAATACGATTGTCGCACCCTGCATCTGCGTCAGGGCCGACTGAGCGAGCACACGCCGGGAGAAGCCAGCGATGGCCACTGACACCGGCGCCGGCCGCAGCACCGCCATTGGTCGCTGGCTGGGCGAGCATCGCCGCGTGCTGATTCTGACGCTGAGTCAGTTGGGACAGCGCGCCGGCAGCAGTGTGCTGATCGGCGCCGTGATCGGTTTGACGCTTGCCTTGCCGGTGGTCTTGCACGTTGCCAGTCAGAATCTGGCGCAGGCCGCGCAGGGCTGGCAGGGCACGCCACAGGCAGCCTTGTTTCTGAACGCCGAGGTCAGCGCCGAACAGGGACAGGCGCTGGCGGACCAGCTGAGACTCCAAGACGGCTTGTCCGAGGTGCGCTATGTCTCGCGCGAGCAGGCGCTGGAAGAGTTCAAGCAGTTCTCCGGTCTGGAAACGGCGCTGTCGGAATTGGAGGAAAACCCGCTGCCGGCAAGTATCCTGCTGACGCCGCAAGAGGACCGCTCACGTAGCGAAGTCGAACAATGGATTGCGCAATGGGAAGGCCTGAATGAAGTGGATCAGGTGCGCTTTGACCGGCTGTGGCTGGAACGCCTGCAGTCCGCTCTGGATCTGTTGCGCCGGCTGGGACTGATGCTGCTGATTCTGTTGGTGACCGCCACCGTCGCCACCATCGCCAATACCGTGCGGCTGGACCTGGAATCCCGGCGCGAGGAAATTCGCGTCATCAAGATGCTGGGCGGCTCCAACGCCTTCGTGCGCCGCCCGTTCCTGTATCTGGGGCTGTGGTACGGGCTGGTCGGCAGTCTGCTGTCGCTGGTACTGGTGCAGATCGCCCTGTACTGGCTGGACACGCCGGTTCGGGCGCTGGCGGAGCTGTATCAGACCGAATTCCAGCTCGCCGGACCCGATGGCCAACTACTGCTGGCGGTGGTCGGCGCCGGATTGCTGCTGGGACTGATCTCCGCCTGGTGGAGTGTCAGCCGCCGGCTATCGCGAATGGACCCGCGCTAACCGGCACGCGAAAATCACTCGGCCGCGCCCGCCGGCAAGCCCGGCGTGTACAGCGGGCTTTCCTGCGCCTGGAAGTAAGCCGCCAAATCTGCGATCTCGGCGTCGCTGAGGCCGGCGGCCTGGCCCGACATGACCGCATTGCTGCGCTTGCCATCGCGATACTCGCGCATGGCGTGTTCCAGATAATTGGCGTACTGGCCGGCCAGAACCGGATACTCGGGAAGAATCGGCTTGGCGCCCGCCTCACCGTGACAGGCCGCGCACTGCGCCGCTTTTTCGGGCATTTCGTCGCCCGCCATCACCAGACCGGCCGAAGCCATCAGAAAACCTGCAATCAGAATACGCATGCTTATTTTCCTTACTTGGCTGGCGCGGTGGCGAGGTAGGCCGCGATGTCGGCGATGTCCTGATCGCTCATGCCGGCGGCTTGCGCCTTCATCGTCGGGTGCGGCCGTTCACCGCTGCGATAGGCCTTCAGGGCCGCCTCCAGAAAGGCCGGCGACTGACCGCCGATCTTGGGCACGCGATAGGTCGGGTAAACATTGTTATAGCCGGGGATGCCGTGGCACCCCATGCAGGTATTCGCCTTTTCCATTCCGGCGTTCACGTCTGGGCCGGCCCAGGCAGGCAGGCTCAAAGCGGTAAGACCCAACAGGCCCCAGCGCACAACATTCTTCACATCCAGCTCCCTGAAAATCTTCGTTATCGGCTTGCTTCAGCGCTAGCACAGAGTCCGATATGTTCGTGGAATTGACGGTTTTGGTCAATCATCACGATCCACTTCAGCGCTGCCCTTGCGGCTGAGTCTGGGCTATTCTAGGGCGCTGAACTCAGCCCACATCATAAAGCCAAGCCACTGATGCCAAAGAATTTCCTGACCAACGGCCTGGGTTCGAGCGTGCTGCGCCTGCCTTCGGAAACCGCGCCCATCGAGGGCGACGTGGCGGCGGTGGATCTGGGTTCGAACAGCTTTCACATGCTGGTTGCGCGCGCCAGCGGCAATGAACTGAAAATCATCGACCGCATTCGAGAGCCGGTGCGACTGGCCAGCGGGCTGGACGCCGACCGCCGATTGCGCGCCGATGCGCAGTCGCGCGCGCTGGCGTGTCTGATGCGGTTTGGCGAGCGCGTCCGCAATATTCCGCCGGATCGGGTGCGTGCGGTGGGCACCAACACCATGCGCAAGATGAAGCGCGGCGCCGACTTTCACGCCGCCGCCGAAATCGCCCTGGGGCATGCCATCGAGATCATCTCCGGACTGGAAGAAGCGCGACTGGTCTACGGTGGCGTCACCCACGGCATGGGGCGCGACGACCCGCGACGCCTGGTGGTGGACATCGGCGGCGGCAGCACCGAGCTAATCATCGGCCGCGGCACCGAGCCGCGCATCATGGAATCGGTCGGCCTGGGCTGCGTGCTGCATCAGGCGGCGCATTTTGATGACGGCCAGATCAGTCGCGCGCGGTTCAAGGCGGCGCGGCTGGCGGCGCGCGTGGATCTGGAGTTTCTCGAACGAGGCTATCGCAAGACCGGCTGGGACAAGGTCATCGGCGCCAGTGGCACCGTGCGCGGCGTATGGCGCGTGATGCGCGAACAAGGCTGGGCGGATCGCGAAATCACACGCGACGGCCTGGAGAAAACCATTGAGTTGGTGATTGCGCGTGGCCGGGTGGAGAAGATCGACTTCCCCGCCCTGCGTGAGGATCGACGGCCCGTATTTGCCGGCGGACTGGCGGTGTTGGCCGGCGTGTTTGATTCGCTCTCGCTGGAGCGGATGGAAACCTCCGACCGCGCCCTGCGTGAAGGCCTGGTTTATGACCTGCTCGGTCGCCTCAGCGACCACGATGTGCGTGATCCATCGATCCAGGCGATGGCCGAGCGCTATGGCGTGGACTTGCCGCACGCCCAGGCCGTGCGTGCGACCGCGCTCAAGCTGCTCAAACAAGTGCAGTCCGCATGGAACCTGGAGCCGCGTTACGCCACCGCACTGCTGGGCTGGGCCGCCAAAACCCACGAAATCGGCCTGGTGATCGCCCACTCGGCGTATCACAAACACGGCCAATACATGCTGCGCCACGCCGACCTGCAAGGCTTTTCGCAAACCGACCAACGCCTGCTCGCCGCTCTGGTGCGACTGCATCGTGGCAAGTTCAGCAGCGGCGCCCTGGATGACCTGCCGACCGCCTGGGTCGAGCCCGTCAAACGACTCGCCATCCTGTTCCGTATCGCCTACCTGGTGCACCGCTCACGTGCCCCAAAGCTCAACCCCGCCCTCAAGATCAGCGTGGAACACCGCCGCATCACCTTGCGCTTCTCCAAAGGCTGGCTGGCGCGTCACCCGCTGACGCAGGCCGACCTGCAACAGGAAGCGGCTTACCTGAAGCAGGCGCTGCAGATCAATTTGAGGTTCAGCTAGCTGCAAATCAGCCGCCACGGTCGGCCGTGATGACGCCGTGATGGTGTGATCCGCAGACAGGGGCAAGCGCGTGGTGTTGCCACGGCGCTGGCGACACGCTACTGCAAGCCCATGGGCGTTCGGTCGCCGCCGCCACCAGCAAATGCGCGTACCGCCGACGCATGATCCGCGTGCGCTGCGCCGGAATACCGGAAGCCACGGCCTCGATGGCACGACGCCCACAAAAAAAGCGCCCACCATCACGGTGGGCGCCGGATGATCAACCCCTGGCGCTCAGGACGCTTGCTCTTGCCTGGGTTCGTCCTTGGCGGCGGCTTCGGGCGTCGGCTCGGCAGGGCTGGGTTCCAGTTTGACTTCGATCGGCGCTTCATCGGTCTGGTCGCCACCGCGCATCTTGCGCCGCTGCTCGTGATGCGCCAAGCCAGTGCCAGCCGGAATCAGACGGCCGACGATGACGTTTTCCTTCAGGCCGCGCAGCTCGTCGCGTGAACCGCGCACCGAGGCTTCGGTGAGCACGCGGGTGGTTTCCTGGAAGGAAGCGGCGGAGATGAAGGATTCGGTGGACAGCGAGGCCTTGGTGATGCCCAGTAACTGGCGCTCGAAACCCGCCGGTCGCTTGCCGTTTTCCTTCAGTTCCTTGTTGGCCGCCAGCACGTGGAAGATTTCCGCCTGCTCGCCCTGCAACAGCGGCGAGTCGCCGGTGTCGGTGATTTCCACCTTGCGCAGCATCTGGCGGATGATGGTTTCGATGTGCTTGTCATTGATGCGCACACCTTGCAGGCGATAAACGTCCTGAATTTCCTTGACCAGGTAGTTCGCCAGCGCGGTTACGCCTTGCAGACGCAGGATGTCGTGCGGGCTGGGTTCGCCGTCGGAGAGGATTTCACCCTTCTCCACGTGCTCACCTTCGAACACGCGGATATCGACCCACTTCGGCACCAGGATTTCCGCCTCGTTGCCGTCGCCGTCGATGATCTTGAGGCGCTGCTTGCCCTTGGTGGCGGTACCGAACTTGACCGTGCCGCTGGCCTCGGCCAACACCGCCGGCTCTTTCGGCTTGCGCGCTTCGAACAGATCCGCCACCCGCGGCAGACCGCCGGTGATGTCGCGCGTCTTGGAGGATTCCTGCGGAATGCGGGCGATGACGTCACCCACCTGCACCTGGCTGTTGTCCTCGATGTTGATGATGGCCTTGGGCGGCAGCGAGTAGCTGGCCGGAATTTCGGTGCCGGCAAAACACAGCTGTTCGCCCTCAGCGTCGAACAGGTTCAGGGTCGGACGCAAATCCTTGCCGGCGCTGCCACGCGACTTGGGATCGGTGATGACCAGGTTGGACACGCCGGTGATGGCGTCGGACTCGCGGGTGACGGAGATGCCTTCCTCGAAGTCGTTGAACTTCACGATGCCCGCCAGTTCGGTGACGATGGGATGGGTGTGCGGATCCCATTGCGCCAGACGTCCGCCGGCGGGGATTTCATCACCATCCTTGACCTTGATGACCGCGCCGTAGGGAATCTTGTAGCGCTCCCGCTCACGACCATCGGCCGCCACCACGCCGATTTCACCCGAACGCGATACCGCGATCAGCTGACCATCCTTGTCGGTAACGGTCTTGAGGTTGTGCACGCGCGCGGTGCCGGCGGCACGCGCGTCGATGCCGTCGCTGGATACCGCACGCGAGGCGGCACCACCGACGTGGAAGGTACGCATGGTGAGCTGGGTGCCCGGCTCGCCGATGGACTGCGCCGCGATGACGCCGACCGATTCGCCGATGTTGACGCGATGACCACGCGCCAGATCGCGCCCGTAGCAATGCGCGCAGATACCGAAGGGCAGCTCGCAGGTGATGGGCGAGCGCACCCAGATTTCGTCGACGCTGTTCTTCTCCAGCACGTCGGCCCAGTGCTCGTCGAGCAGGGTGCCGGCCGGAATCACCACTTCCTCGGTGCCCGGCTTGTAGGCGTCACGCAGGGTCATGCGACCCAGCACGCGATCACGCAGCGGCTCCAGCACGTCGCCGCCTTCCACGATCGGCATCATCACCAGACCGTTTTCGGTGCCGCAGTCCTGCGCGGTGACCACCACGTCCTGTGCCACGTCCACCAGCCGCCGCGTCAGATAGCCCGAGTTGGCGGTCTTCAGCGCGGTATCGGCCAGACCCTTACGCGCGCCGTGGGTACTGATGAAGTACTGCAGCACGTTCAGGCCTTCACGGAAGTTGGCGGTGATGGGGGTTTCGATGATGGAGCCGTCCGGCTTGGCCATCAGGCCACGCATGCCGGCCAGCTGACGGATCTGCGCCTGCGAACCACGGGCGCCGGAGTCGGCCATCATGTAGACCGAGTTGAAGCTGTCCTGATCGATCTCTTCGCCTTTGAGCGTGGTGACTTTCTCCTTGCCGATGCGCGCCATCATGGCCTTGGAGATGTCGTCATTGGCGCGCGACCAGTGATCCACCACGCGGTTGTAACGTTCCTGCTGGGTGGTGAGACCTTCGGTGTACTCGCGGTCGACGTCTTTCACCTTTTCTTCCGCCGCCGCCAGAATCTTGGCCTTTTCCTCCGGAATCACGATGTCATCCAGACAGAAGGAAATGCCGGCGCGGGTGGACATGCGAAAGCCCGCGTACATGATCTGATCGGCGAACACCACCGTGTCCTTGGTACCGCAACGGCGATAGACGTTGTTCAGCACCTTGGAGACCTGCTTCTTGGTCAGCGTGGTGTTGATGACCGAGAACGGAATCTTCTTGGGCAGAATTTCCGACAGCAGCGCGCGTCCGGTGGTGGTTTCCACGATGTGCGTGATCTGCTCGCCATCTTCGGTCACGTCGTTCAGACGCACCTTGATTCTGGCTTGCAGGTCCAGTTGGCCGGACTCGTAGGCGCGATGCACCTCGGCCACATCCGACAAAACCATGCCCTCGCCCTTGGCGGCGATGCGTTCACGCGTCATCCAGTACAGCCCCAGCACCACGTCCTGCGAGGGCACGATGATGGGATCCCCCGAGGCCGGCGACAGAATGTTGTTGGACGCCATCATCAGCACCCGCGCTTCCAGCTGCGCCTCCAGCGACAGCGGCACGTGCACCGCCATCTGGTCGCCGTCGAAGTCGGCGTTGAAGGCGGTGCAGACCAGCGGATGCAGGTTGATGGCCTTGCCTTCGATCAGAATCGGCTCGAAGGCCTGAATGCCCAGACGGTGCAGGGTCGGCGCGCGGTTGAGCAGCACCGGATGCTCCTTGATGCACTCTTCCAGGCAATCCCAGACCACGCCTTCCTCGCGCTCCACCATCTTCTTGGCGGCCTTGATGGTGGTGGCCAGACCTTTGCGTTGCAGCAGAGAGAACACGAAGGGCTTGAACAGCTCCAGCGCCATCTTCTTGGGCAGACCGCACTGGTGCAGCTTCAGCGTCGGGCCGACCACGATCACCGAACGGCCGGAGTAGTCCACGCGCTTGCCCAGCAGGTTCTGACGGAAGCGGCCCTGCTTGCCCTTGATCATGTCGGCCAGCGACTTCAGCGGACGCTTGTTGGTGCCGGTGATGGCGCGGCCGCGACGACCGTTGTCGATCAGCGCGTCCACTGATTCCTGCAGCATGCGCTTTTCGTTGCGCACGATGATGTCCGGCGCGGTCAGCTCCAGCAGCCGGCGCAGCCGGTTGTTGCGATTGATGACACGGCGATACAGATCGTTCAGATCCGAAGTGGCGAAACGACCACCGTCCAGCGGCACCAGCGGCCGCAGATCCGGCGGCAGCACCGGCAGCACGGTGAAAATCATCCACTCCGGCTTGTTGCTGGAATTGATGAAGTACTCCACCAGCTTGAGCCGCTTGCCCAGCTTCTTGATCTTGGTTTCGGAATTGGTGTTGGCCAGGTCCTCGCGCAGCTTGGTGGCTTCGCGTTGCAGGTCGATGGCCTTGAGCAGGTCGTGCACCGCCTCGGCGCCCATGCGGGCATCGAATTCGTCGCCGTAGTTCTCGACCGCCTCCAGATAGTCCTCTTCACTCAGCAGGCGGCCTTTTTCCAGCGGCGTCAGGCCCGGGTCGACCACGATATGGGCTTCGAAGTACAACACCCGTTCGATGGCGCGCAGCGGCATGTCCAGCAACAGGCCGATGCGGCTGGGCAGGGATTTCAGAAACCAGATGTGGGCGACCGGCGAGGCCAGATCGATATGACCCATGCGCTCACGGCGCACCTTGGCCACGGTGACTTCCACGCCGCACTTTTCACACACCACGCCGCGATGCTTGAGCCGCTTGTACTTGCCGCACAAGCATTCGTAATCCTTCATCGGCCCGAAGATCTTGGAGCAGAACAGGCCGTCACGCTCCGGCTTGAAGGTGCGGTAGTTGATGGTCTCCGGCTTCTTGACCTCGCCGTAGGACCAGGAGCGCACCGTTTCCGGCGAAGACAGGCCAATCTTGATGGCGTCGAAGTCTTCGTATTCTTCGGTCGGCTTCAGCAGGTTGAAAAAGTCTTTCATCTTGAACCTCGTTAATCAGTTTCCAGCTTCCAGAATCGTTTCCTATACCGGCTTCGCAGTTTTTTCGGGAAACTGGAAACCAGCGACTGCAAACTGATTTATGGATTTTGCTCCAGTTCCACGTTGAGACCGATGGAGCGGATTTCCTTGACCAACACGTTGAAGGATTCCGGCATACCGGCCGACATGCGGTGATCGCCGTCGACAATGGACTTGTACATGCGGGTCCGGCCGTTGGTGTCGTCCGACTTCACCGTCAGCATTTCCTGCAGCGTATAAGCCGCGCCGTAGGCTTCCAGCGCCCAGACTTCCATCTCGCCGAAACGCTGACCGCCGAACTGCGCCTTGCCGCCCAGGGGCTGCTGTGTCACCAGCGAGTAGGGGCCGGTGGAACGCGCGTGCATCTTGTCGTCCACCAGATGGTTGAGCTTGAGCATGTACATGTAGCCCACCGTGACCTTGCGCGAGAAGGGGTCGCCGGTACGGCCGTCGATCAACTCGGCCTGGCCGGTTCGCGGCAGACCGGCCAGATCCAGCAGCGCCTTGATTTCTTCTTCGGAAGCACCGTCGAACACCGGCGTTGCCACCGGCAGCCCTTCGCGCAGATTGCGCGCCAGGTTGATGACCTCTTCGTCGGACAGTTCATCCAGGTCCACCTTGTGCGCGCCACGGGTGGCGTACACCTTGGAAAGAAACGCACGCAGTCCGGCCACGGCCTGTTGTTGGGCGAGCATCTCGTCGATCTTGCTGCCGATGCCCTTGGCCGCCCACCCAAGGTGAACTTCCAGCAACTGGCCGATGTTCATGCGCGAGGGCACGCCCAGCGGGTTGAGCACGATATCCACCGGCGTGCCGTCTTCCATGTGCGGCATGTCTTCCACCGGCACGATTTGTGAAATCACGCCCTTGTTGCCGTGACGGCCGGCCATCTTGTCGCCCGACTGGATGCGGCGCTTGACCGCCAGATACACCTTGACCATCTTCAGCACGCCCGGCGACAGCTCATCACCGGCGGTGATCTTGCGCTTCTTGTTCTCGAAGCGGGCGTCGAAGTAGGCGCGCTGATCCTTGAGCTGCTTGGCGGCGGCCTCCAGCTGCTTTTGCGCGTCCTCGTCCTGCAGGCGAATCTCGAACCACTTGTCGCGATCCAGCTCCTGCAGATAGGCGGCTTCCACTTCCGCGCCCTTGCGCAGACGGCTGGGCCCCCCGTCGGCCTTCTGCCCCACCAGCAATCGTTCCAGACGCGAGTAGATGTCGTCTTCGAAAATGCGCTGCTGATCGTTCAAGTCCTTGCGCACCTGCGCCAGCTCGCTGTCTTCAATGGACAGCGCGCGCTTGTCTTTCTTCACCCCTTCACGGGTGAACACGCGCACGTCGATGACGGTGCCGTCCATGCCCGCCGGCACGCGCAGGCTGGTGTCCTTCACATCCGAGGCCTTTTCACCAAAGATGGCGCGCAGCAGCTTTTCTTCCGGCGTCAGCTGGGTTTCACCCTTGGGCGTGACCTTGCCCACCAGCAGGTCACCGGCGCTGACCTCGGCGCCGATGAAGACGATGCCGGATTCATCCAGCTTGCGCAGCGCCGCCTCGTTGACGTTGGGAATGTCGGCGCTGACTTCTTCGGAGCCGAGCTTGGTCTCGCGCGCCACGCAGGTCAGCTCTTCGATGTGCACGGTGGTGAAACGGTCCTGCTCCACCACGCGCTCGGAGATGAGGATGGAATCCTCGAAGTTGTAGCCGTTCCAGGGCATGAACGCGACCAGCATGTTCTGCCCCAGCGCCAGCTCGCCCAGGTCGGTGGACGGACCATCGGCCACCACGTCACCGCGGGCGATGCGATCCCCCGGCTTGACGATGGGCTTCTGGTTCATGCAGGTGTTCTGGTTGGAACGCGTGTACTTGACCAGGTTGTAGATGTCCACACCGGCTTCGCCGGTGGCGGCCTCGTCATCATTGACGCGGATGACGATGCGCGAGGCGTCGCACTTGTCCACCACGCCGCCGCGACGGGCGACGATGGCGTTGCCGGAGTCGATCGCCACCTTGCGTTCGATGCCGGTGCCCACCAGCGGCTTTTCGGTGCGCAGCGTCGGCACCGCCTGACGTTGCATGTTGGAACCCATCAGCGCACGGTTGGCGTCGTCGTGCTCCAGGAAGGGGATCAACGCCGCCGCCACTGACACGATCTGACGCGGCGACACGTCCATGTATTCCACCCGCTCGGGGGTGAGCATGGTGAATTCGTTCTGGAAACGCACCGACACCAGGTCGCTGGTGAAACGGTTGCCGGCGTCCAGCTCCGAGTTGGCCTGGGCGATGACGTAACGGCCTTCCTCAATCGCCGACAGATATTCGATGTCATCCGTCACCCGGCCATCGACCACCTTGCGGTAGGGCGTTTCCAGAAAGCCGTACTCGTTGGTGCGCGCATAGCAGGCCAGCGAGTTGATCAGGCCGATGTTCGGGCCTTCCGGGGTTTCAATCGGACACACGCGACCGTAGTGGGTCGGATGCACGTCGCGCACCTCGAAGCCGGCGCGTTCGCGGGTCAGGCCGCCCGGACCCAGCGCCGAAATGCGGCGCTTGTGGGTGACTTCGGACAGCGGATTGTTCTGGTCCATGAACTGCGACAGCTGACTGGACCCGAAGAATTCCTTGATCGCCGCGCCCACCGGCTTGGCGTTGATCAGGTCCTGCGGCGTGAGGTTGTCGGCTTCGGCCAGCGCCAGGCGCTCACGCACCGCGCGCTCGACGCGTACCAGGCCGGTGCGGAACACGTTCTCGGTCATCTCGCCCACGGCGCGAATGCGGCGGTTGCCCAGGTGATCGATATCGTCGGTCTGGTCTTCGCCGTTGCGGATGGCGACGATCTGCTGCATGACCGCGATGATGTCGTCGTTGTCCAGCACGCCGGAGCCGGTGATGTCCTCACGGCGCAGGCGACGGTTGAACTTCATGCGACCGACAGCGGACAGGTCGTACTTCTCGGCGGAGAAGAACAGGCCGCCGAACAGCGCCTCGGCGGCGTCCTTGGTGGGCGGCTCGCCCGGACGCATCATGCGATAGATTTCCACCAGCGCTTCCAGGCGCGTGCGCGTCGGATCGATGTTCAGGGTGGTGGAAACGTAGGGGCCCTTGTCGACATCGTTGACGTACAGGGTCGGCAGCTCGGTAACGCCCTGAGCGCGCCACTTGGGCAGATCCTCGGGGGTGATTTCCGAGTTGGCGGCGGCCAGCACTTCGCCGGTCTCGCCGTCGATCAGATCGCGCGCCAGGATGCGGCCTTCCAGATAATTGTCGGGCACCGCCAGATGCTCGATGCCGGCCTCGCGCATCAGCTTGATGTGACGCGCGGTCACCGGGCGACCCGATTCCACCAGCAAATCGTCGCCAATGTAGATGTCGAACTGCGCCTTTTCACCACGCAGCCGATCCGGCACGAACGCCCACAAGGCGCCTTCTTCTTCCAGCTGGAAGCTGTTGGTTTCGTGGAACATCTCCAGCATCTGCTGGTTGTCGTAGCCCAGCGCGCGCAGCAGGATGGTCGCCGGCAGCTTGCGGCGACGGTCGATCCGCACGAACAGGTTGTCCTTGGCATCGAACTCGAAGTCCAGCCAGGAGCCGCGATAAGGAATGATGCGCGCGCTGTACAGCAGCTTGCCGGAGCTGTGGGTCTTGCCCTTGTCGTGATCAAAGAACACCCCCGGCGAGCGGTGCAACTGGGAGACCACCACCCGCTCGGTGCCGTTGATCACGAAGGTGCCGTGATCGGTCATCAAGGGCATTTCGCCCAGATAGACCTCTTGCTCGCGCACGTCCTTGACCTTCTTCTCTTTGGACTCGCGGTCGAAAATCACCAGCCGCACGGTGACTTTCAGCGGCGCGGCATAGGTCAGTCCGCGCACCCGGCACTCGGTTTCCTCGAACACCGGCTCGTCCAGACGGTACTTGACGTACTCCAGTGCCGCCGCACCGTTGTAGGAGACCATGGGAAACACGGTCTTGAATGCGGCATGCAGGCCAATCTCGCGCCGTTTGGAGGGCGTCTTGTCAGCTTGCAGAAACTGATGATAGGAGTCGAGCTGCGTGGCGAGCAAAAACGGCACTTCGCGCGTTTCCAGCAGCTTGCTGAAATCTTTGCGGATACGTTTCTTTTCAGTGAACGAATAGGACATGCGTGGCTTCCGTCTCGTGAATCCGGTGTCCGTGCCACAGGCACGGGCAAACCCAAACCTCTGGCGTCGGCCAGAGGTTTGGGTTCGTCAAAGGGCGCGACCGGGGGCGCATGCCCCCGGTCTGGCCTGTTGCAACATTGCGCGAAAAAGCAGGAATTACTTGAGTTCCACTTTGGCGCCGGCGGCTTCCAGTTTGGCCTTGATATCTTCGGCCTCTTCCTTGGAAACACCTTCCTTGAGATCCTTGGGCGCGCCTTCCACCAGTTCCTTGGCTTCCTTCAGGCCCAGGCCGGTGATGCCGCGCACCACCTTGATGACTTCGATCTTCTTGTCGCCAAACGAGGTCAGAACGACGTTGAACTCGGTTTGCTCCTCGGCGGCGGCTTCACCACCACCGGCGGCCGGGCCGGCGGCAACCGCCACCGGGGCGGCGGCGGAAACGCCGAACTTGTCTTCCATCATCTTGACCAGTTCGACGATGTCCATCACCGACTTGGCGGCGATGGCGTCAAGAATTTCTTCGTTGCTGAGTGACATGGGTAACTCCTAAAATTTTTGAAAAGTGAAATGCGAAAGCGTGAACGGGGGTCGAACCACGCCGCCTCAGGCGGCTTGCTTGGCATCGGCCACGGCCTGCACCGTGCGCACGAATTGAGCAGTAGGTTCTGCCAGGGTGCGGACAAACTTGCCGATGGGCGCCTGCATGGTGCCCATGAGCATGGCGATGGCCTGCTCCTTGGTCGGCAGTGAAGCCAGACGATCCAGATCCGCAGCGCCGTAAAGGGTGCCGCCGACCGCAACCGCGGTGACTTTGAGTTTGTCGTTTGCCTTGGCGAAGTCCTTGATGACCCGACCGACGGCGCCTGGATCTTCCATGGAAAATCCGAGAACCAGCGGTCCGGTCAACGCCGGGGTCAGGCATTCAAATTCGGTGCCTTCCACCGCGCGTTTGGCCAGCGAGTTCTTGATCACATGCAGGTAAATCCCGTTGTCACGGGCCTGCTGGCGAAGAACGTCAAAATTGCCGGCCGTCATGCCGCGATATTCGGCGGCAACCGCCGAAAACGCGCGCGAAGCGACTTCATTGACCTCCGCAACCAGGGCTTTCTTGTCTTCGAGCCTGAGTGCCATTGGAGACTGCTCCTGGAGTGCTGCTTGGTTGAGAAAACGAACGGTTACAGGGACAATCCCCGGTTCCGCCCAACTTGTTTGGTGCTTTCCGCAAGGCCTTGCGGCCCGTTGGGGTCACACCGTCTGCGTATGCACCCTTGCGGGCTTTAAGCCATTGCCGCGCCTGGCGACGCCGGCACATACGGTCTTTGACGGAGGGCTTTCGCCACTCTTCAAAGTCTGTTTTCCGCGCCGCCGAAGCGGCACGGTCCTGCGTTATTCGGGCAGCGAGCCCACATCGACCCGAATGCCCGGGCCCATGGTTGTCGAAAGCGTGAGTTTCTTGATGTACTGCCCCTTGGCGCTGGTCGGTTTGAGCTTGCGGATGTCGCGCATGACGGCGGACAGGTTTTCCAGCAGCTTGTCCTTGTCAAAGCTCGCCGCGCCGATGGAGCAATGCACGATGCCGGCCTTGTCGGTGCGGAACTTGGCCATGCCGGCCTTGGCGTTCTTGACCGCGGTGGCCACGTCCGGCGTCACGGTGCCGGTCTTGGGGTTGGGCATCAGGCCGCGCGGGCCGAGCAACTGACCCAGCTGACCGACGATGCGCATCGCATCGGGGCTGGCGATGATCACCTGATAGTCCAGGTCGCCTTCTTTCATTTTGGTGGCCAGATCATCCATGCCCACGGCATCGGCGCCGGCGGCGCTGGCTTCATCGGCCTTGCCGCCCTGGGTGAATACTGCCACCCGCACGGACTTGCCGCTGCCGTGCGGCAACACGGTGGAGCCGCGCACGTTCTGATCCGACTTCTTGGCGTCCACGCCCAGATTCACGGACAGATCAACCGACTCGGTGAACTTGGCCGTGGCGCAGGTCTTGAGCAATTCCATCGCCTCTTCCAGGCCGTAAGTCTTGCCTTGCTCCAGTTTTCCGGCCAGGGCTTTCTGGCGCTTGCTCAAATGTTTTTTGTCAGCCATGGTTTCAGACTCCCTCGACGTCGATGCCCATGGAACGGGCGGAGCCGGCGATGATGCGCACCGCCGCGTCCATGTCGGCCGCGTTCAGGTCGGCCATCTTGACCTTGGCGATCTCTTCCAGCTGCTCGCGTTTGATCTTGCCGACCTTGGCAGTGTGCGGCGTCTTGGAGCCGGACTTGATCCCCACCGCCTTCTTCAGCAGATAGCTGGCCGGCGGCGTCTTCATCGCGAAGGTGAAGGACTTGTCCGTATACACCGTGATCACCACGGGAATCGGCATGCCGGGTTCCATCTTCTGGGTGGCGGCGTTGAACTCCTTGCAGAAGCCCATGATGTTCACGCCCTGCTGACCCAATGCGGGGCCGATGGGCGGCGACGGATTGGCCTTTGCGGCCGGGATTTGCAGCTTGATATAGCCTTGGATTTTCTTGGCCACGATGACCTCCTGATGGGTTCAGACGCCTGCTCGGCTCCCCGGTTGAACATCAGCTTCCAGTTGCTGGTTTTCCGTGCCCGGCAAAAGCGCTGGAATGGACGCTGAAAACTGGAAACTGGAAACTGGAAACTGGAAACTGTCGTTAAGCTTTTTCGACTTGTGAAAACTCCAGATCGACCGGCGTGGACCGACCGAAAATGAGCACCGCCACACGCAAGCGGCTTTTTTCGTAGTTGACTTCCTCGACCACGCCGGAGAAGTCGGCGAACGGGCCGTCGATCACGCGCACGCTCTCGCCGGGTTCGTACAGCGTCTTGGGCTTGGGCTTTTCAACCGCCTCTTCCACCCGATTGAGGATGGTGGAGGCTTCCTTGTCGGAAATCGGCGCCGGCTTGTCCGGCGTGCCGCCGATGAAGCCGAGCACCTTGGGCGTGGACTTGACCAGATGCCAGGTCTCGTCATTCATGTCCATCTGCACCAGCACATAGCCGGGGAAGAACTTGCGCTCGGTCATGCGCTTGACGCCGTCCTTGATCTCCACCACTTCCTCGGTGGGCACCAGGATGTCGCCGAAGCGTTCCTGCAAGCCGGCGCGATTGATGCGCTCGGTGAGCGCCTTCTTCACCGAATTCTCGTATTGGGAGTAGGCGTGCACCACATACCAGCGCATGCTGGATTGCTCACCCTGTGCGTTTTGTTCAAGCGGTTCCATCAGCGCCCCGTCAGCGTCTTGACGCCCCACAACAGGACGGCATCCAATCCCCAGAACATCAGCGCGGCGATCAGCACCACCACCCCGATCATCAGCGTGGCTTGCACCGCCTCCTGGCGTGACGGCCACACCACCTTGCGCAACTCCATGCGTGAGCCGCTGATATAAGACCAGACGGTTTTACCCAGGACGGTCTGATAGGCCAGCGCCAGGGCCGCTCCCGCGCCCGCAAGCAAGCCCAGCATGCGGATCAGCACATTGAACTGATCGGCAAAATAATAAAATGCGAACATTGCCCCGCCCAGCAACAGCAGGGCTGCCGCCAACAATGCACTGTCAAAGCGTGAGGCGTTGGAGCTTTCTGTTTGGGAATCCATGAGCTGATCCGCGTACCAATCCGTCGACAAGCGTTTCAAGTGGCAGGGGCGGAGGGTTTCGAACCCCCAACCTGCGGTTTTGGAGACCGCCGCTCTACCAGTTGAGCTACGCCCCTAAATGACTCATCCCGCCTTCGCCCGAGGCGAATTTCCGGAATGCTTGAACGGACTTCGCACACTACAAAAGGGGCGCGGAGTTTAGGGACTCCGCGCCCCGCTGTCAAAGGGTCGAATCGATCCGCTTAGGCCTTGATTTTGGTGACGACGCCGGCGCCGACGGTTCGACCGCCTTCACGGATGGCGAATCGCACCTGTTCTTCCATGGCGATTGGCGCAATCAATTCCACGCTGACCTTGACGTTGTCGCCCGGCATCACCATTTCGGTGCCTTCGGGCAGGGTCACCGAACCGGTCACGTCGGTGGTGCGGAAATAGAACTGCGGGCGATAACCCTTGAAGAACGGCGTGTGACGACCGCCCTCTTCCTTGGTCAGCACGTAGACCTCACCCTCGAACTGGGTGTGCGGGGTGATGCTGCCGGGCTTGCACAGCACCTGGCCACGCTCGATCTCTTCCTTCTTGGTGCCACGCAGCAGCAGACCGACGTTGTCGCCGGCGCGGCCTTCGTCCAGCAGCTTGCGGAACATTTCGACGCCGGTGATGGTGGTCTTGGCGGTGTCCTTGATGCCGACGATTTCAACTTCATCACCCACGTGGATGATGCCGCGCTCGATTCGTCCGGTGGCGACGGTGCCGCGACCGGAGATGGAGAACACGTCTTCGACCGGCAGCAGGAACGGCTTGTCGATTTCGCGTTCCGGCTCGGGGATGAAGGAGTCCAGCGCGTCGTAGAGCTCCTGCAGCTTGCCAATCCACTCTTCTTCGCCAGCAATGGCCTTGGTGGCGGAGCCGCGGATGACCGGGGTGTTGTCACCGTCGAAGCCGTATTGGCCGAGCAGGTCACGCACTTCCATTTCGACCAGATCCAGCAGCTCTTCGTCGTCCACCAGGTCACACTTGTTGAGCCAGACGACGATCTTGGGCACGTTGACCTGCTTGGCCAGCAGCACGTGCTCACGGGTCTGTGGCATCGGACCGTCGGACGCCGAGACCACCAGGATGGCGCCGTCCATCTGCGCGGCGCCGGTGATCATGTTCTTGACGTAGTCGGCGTGCCCGGGGCAGTCGACGTGGGCGTAGTGCCGGGAGTCGGTTTCGTACTCGACGTGGCTGGTGGCGATGGTCAGAATCTTGGTGCTGTCACGACGCCCCTGGCTCTCGGAGGCCTTCGCCACCTCGTCATAGGCCACGTATTTCACCGACCCGTACTTGTCCGCAGACACCTTGGTCAGCGCCGCAGTGGTGGTGGTTTTGCCGTGGTCCACGTGTCCAATCGTCCCCACGTTCACATGCGGCTTCACCCGCTCAAACTTTTCCTTCGCCATTTTGTTTTGAACCTCGTTGTGTCGTTGCCTGGTTTTAAGCTGGAGAGATTGCTCAGCCTTCCTTCTTGCTCAGTTCCGCCGCCACTTGCGCCGGCGCTTCCTGATACTTCTTGAATTCCATGGAGTAAGTCGCACGCCCCTGGCTCATGGAGCGCAGGGTGGTGGAGTATTGAAACATTTCCGCCAGCGGCACTTCGGCCTTGAGCGCTTTGACGCCACCGACATCGTCCATGCCCAGAATAATGCCGCGACGGCGATTGAGGTCACCCATCACGTCACCCATGTAGTCTTCCGGGGTTTCCACTTCCACCGCCATGATCGGCTCCAGAATCACCGGCGTGGCTTTCTGCGCACCTTCGCGGAAACCCATGGAGCCGGCGATCTTGAACGCCATTTCATTGGAATCCACGTCATGGTAGGAGCCGTCGTAGCAGGTGACCTTGACGTCCACCACCGGATAACCGGCGACGACACCATTTTTCATGGCCTCCTGAATACCCTTGTCCACCGCCGGGATGTATTCCTTGGGAATCACACCGCCAACGATGGCGTTGACGAATTCATAACCGGAACCCGGCTCCTGCGGCTCCAGACGCAGCCAGCAATGACCGTACTGACCACGGCCGCCCGACTGCCGCACGAACTTGCCCTCGGCCTCCACCGACTGGCGGATGGTTTCGCGATACGCCACCTGCGGCGCGCCGACATTGGCGTCGACGTTGAATTCGCGGCGCATGCGGTCGACCAGAATTTCCAGGTGCAACTCGCCCATGCCGGCGATCACGGTCTGGCCGCTTTCTTCATCGGTGAACACACGGAACGAGGGGTCTTCCTGCGCCAGGCGATTCAGCGCCACACCCATCTTCTCCTGATCGACCTTGGTCTTGGGCTCCACCGCCTGGCTGATGACCGGCTCCGGAAACTCCATGCGCTCCAGCACCACCGGACTGTTGGCATCAGCCAGGGTGGTGCCGGTAAAGACATCCTTCAGCCCCACGCAGGCGGCGATGTCACCGGCGCGGACTTCCTTGATTTCCTCACGGTTGTTGGCGTGCATCTGCACCAGACGGCCGATGCGCTCCTGCTTGCCGGAACGCGAGCTATAGACCGCATCCCCGGTATTCAGCACCCCCGAGTAAACCCGGATGAAGGTCAGGTTGCCGACGAACTTGTCGGTCATGATCTTGAAGGCGATGGCGGAAAATGGTTCCTGGTCATCTGCCTTGCGCGGAACCGTCTTGTCGTAATCGTCCGGGTCATGCGCCTCGATGGCGGGCACGTCGGTCGGCGCCGGCAGATATTCGATGACGGCGTCGAGCATGGCCTGCACGCCCTTGTTCTTGAACGCCGAGCCGCACAACATGGGGAAGATTTCCAGCGCCAGCGTGCGTTGCCGCAGACCCAGCTTGATGTCATCTTCGGAAAGATCACCCTCTTCCAGGTACTTGTTCATCAGGTCTTCGGAGGCCTCAGCGGCCGCCTCAACCATCTTCTCGCGCCATTCGTTGGCGGTGTCCTGCAGCTCGGCGGGAATATCACCGTACTCAAAGGTGGCGCCGCGATCTTCCTCATTCCACAGAATGGCCTTCATCTTCACCAGGTCGATCACGCCCTTGAAGTCTTCCTCGGCGCCGATCGGCACCTGAATCGGCACCGGATTGGCCTGCAGCCGGGTTTTCATCTGCTCGCAGACCTTGAAGAAGTTGGCGCCGCTGCGGTCCATCTTGTTGACGAAGGCCAGCCGCGGCACTTTGTAGCGCGTCGCCTGGCGCCACACCGTTTCCGACTGCGGCTGCACGCCGCCAACGGCGCAATAAATCATGCAGGCACCGTCCAGCACGCGCATGGATCGCTCCACCTCGATGGTGAAATCCACGTGCCCGGGGGTGTCGATGATGTTGACACGGTGCTGCGGAAACTGCTGCGCCATGCCGGTCCAGAAACAGGTGGTGGCGGCGGAAGTGATGGTGATTCCGCGCTCCTGCTCCTGTTCCATCCAGTCCATCGTGGCGGCGCCGTCGTGCACCTCGCCAATCTTGTGATTGATGCCGGTGTAGAACAGCACGCGTTCAGTGGTGGTGGTTTTCCCGGCGTCAATGTGCGCGGAAATACCGATATTGCGGTAACGCTCGATGGGCGTCGTGCGAGACATGGTCAGGCTCTGTGTGATGTGATCAGGATGATTCAGCGGCGAGCATCATGCGCCCGCAGAAACGGTCTACCAGCGGAAATGGGCAAAGGCCTTGTTGGCTTCGGCCATCTTGTGCGTGTCCTCACGCTTTTTCACCGCCGCACCGCGCTGCTCGGAGGCGTCCAGCAACTCGCCGGCCAGGCGATCCGCCATGGATTTTTCGCCGCGCTTGGTGGCGGCATCGATGATCCAGCGCATGGCCAGGGTGGTGCGACGCACGGCGCGCACCTCGACCGGCACCTGATAGGTGGCGCCACCGACACGGCGGGACTTCACCTCGACCGCCGGCGAGACGTTTTCGAACGCCTGCGACATGATTTCGGTGGGCTCTTCAACGCCCTTTTTCTCGGCGATCTGATTCAGCGCGCCATAAACGATACGCTCGGCCACGGATTTCTTTCCGCGCTCCATCACCATGTTCATGAACTTGGTGACCGTGACATTCTTGTATTTGGGGTCGGGCAGGACCACCCGGATTTCTGGTTTGCGGCGGCGAGACATTGATTAGGTTTCCAGTTGGCAGTTTCCAGCTTTCCGCGCCGGCGCGCTGAGCGCTGACGCGCAACGCCGGTGCGGAAATCGCGGCTATTTCTTGGCGCCGTCCTTGGGACGTTTGGCGCCATACTTGGAGCGACCTTGACGGCGCTTGTCGACTCCCGAGGCATCCAGCGCACCGCGGACGGTGTGATAGCGCACACCCGGAAGATCCTTCACACGGCCGCCGCGAATCATCACCACGGAGTGTTCCTGCAGGTTGTGACCTTCACCGCCGATATAGCTGGTCACCTCAAAGCCGTTGGTGAGCCGCACACGACAGACCTTGCGCAAGGCTGAGTTCGGCTTCTTCGGGGTGGTGGTGTAGACGCGGGTGCAGACCCCGCGCTTCTGCGGACAGGCCGCCAATGCGGGCGCCTTGCTCTTGTGACCGATGGCGGTGCGGCCCTTGCGCACGAGTTGATTGATTGTTGGCACGTGGTGCGATCCGAAATAAGCGGGCGATCAGGCACATCAAAAGCGCCCGAGGCTCGAGAAAAGGGCGCGCATGATAGGAGTACGGCCCGGTGCTGTCAACGCCGTGGGCGTTCCGGCGCGAATTCACCGGCGCTTCAGTTGGCGCCAGCGTATCGCAACAGGTCAAAGCCCTGGATGGTGGCGTCGATATCGTTGCGGGCCGGGCCGAACGGCCCCACCGGGACCTCCAGCCCGACAATGGCGCCGGAATCATCGCCCGGCCAGTTGTGGCCGTTGCCGTTGGAGGTCGCCAGCACCACCCGTTTTTGATTGCGGCAAGGCCGGGTGTAATCAATGGTGACGCGACCGCCGTTGTCTTGCAGAACCGTCTGCATGTCCCCGTCCGGGCATTGATTCAAGCGACGAAACTGCTGATAGATCTGCGCAATACCGGCCGAAACTCCGGGGACGCCGGCATAGGGCGTCACCAGGTCCAGGTCGCCGTGGATCAGCACCACGCCGACGCCGGTCGACGGCGCACAGGCGGCAAGCGAACCATTGCTCTGCGAGCCAGCCACCGACAGCAACGCGTCAACATGGCCGGCACGACCGCAGGCATAGAACAAGGCCATGGACGCGCCGTTGGAAAGCCCGGCGGCGTACAACGGCACCGAACCGGCGCCGAATCGGCCGCGCGCATCGGCCACCACCGCATCTAGTAGCTGGAGATAGCTTTCCACGTTGTCGGTCACTGCGGTCGGCCATCGTGACAAGCCGTTTTCGCCCACAATCGGCACCGTGATGGGCAGGTTCACCACCGGAATCTCCACCCCTTCCAGGTTCGGCGCCTGTGGCACCAACACCAGTACATTGCGCGCCTTGGCCAGCTCCGCCAGGCGAGTCAGGTTGGCGAAGTACTCGGCCGTTGCACCCAGATAGTGCAGCCCCAGATAGATCGCCGATGGCCGCGTGCCACTGCTGGGCTGTATCGCCAGATAGTCGGCGCTGAATTCACCGCCGCTGGCCATGTGCTCACTGACGCTGACACCGTCGCACTCAATGATCTGCGTTCGGCTGCGCAGGTACTGGGTTCCCGGTATCAGCGGACAGAACATGGCCCGGTTGAGATCGGGATCGCAATCCTCACCGGCGGCAACGCGATCCGGCGTGAAGTCCGCCTTGCAGTCATTGCGCGCAACCGGCGTCGCCGGCGTGGGAAGTCCGGCGGAGTCCAGGCTGCCACAGGCGGCGACCAACAGGGCGGATGCCGATAACAGGGCTGCAAACACAGGTTTCACTTTCAGGCTCACACAATCACTGACACTTGATCATGTCATTGTGATGAAAGCTTCGCAAAGTTGAGAACCGGGTCACATTTCAGGTGCAAAAGCGTTGCCGGAGCCGCTGGCAGCAGCAACCCGGGGACGGGATTACGTTACCCTGCGCCCCTAATTCCTGCTGAGATTTGATCCATGCAAGTTGCAGATCGCTGTGTTGTCCGTATCCATTATCGCCTCACCAACGACAGTGGGGAGGTACTGGATTCATCCGAAGGCAAGGATCCGCTGACCTACCTGCACGGCGCCCGCAATATCATTCCCGGCCTGGAAAAGGCGTTGGCAGGCAAGCAGGCCGGCGACAAGATGGACGTGAAAATCAGCGCCGCCGAAGGCTATGGCGAACGCGACGCGCGTCTGGTGCAGCAGGTTCCGAAAAACGCATTTCAGGGCGTGGATGAAGTCAAGGTCGGCATGCGGTTCAACGCCGAAGGCCCGCAGGGCAATCAGACCGTGATGATTACCGCGGTGGCCGATGAACACGTCACGGTGGACGGCAATCACCCGTTGGCCGGACAGGACTTGAACTTCGCCGTGGAAGTCACCGAAGTACGCCAGGCCAGCGCCGAGGAAATCGAGCACGGTCATCCGCATGGCCCGGGCGGTCAGCAGCACTGACCCGCACAGGCGGGTGGCGGCCTGGCGACACCTGGGTTTGCTGTTGCTGCTCGGACTTTGCATCCCCGTGCATGCGGCGGCGGACCTTGAACAAGTCATCGCCGGCAGCCATCGCAGCGCGGAAAACCGCGCGCGCGATGCCTACCGGCATCCGGCGCAAACGCTGCGGTTTTTCGAGATCGAGCCGCATCACCGCGTCGTCGAGGTTTGGCCAAGCGGTGGCTGGTACGCTGAGATTCTGGCGCCATACCTGCGGGATCAGGGCCAGTACATTGCCGCCAGTTTTGCGGTTGACGAAAAGATCACCCCCAAATGGCGGCGGCAGGTCCACGCGCAATTGTTGGACAAGTTCACCGCCGACCCCAAGCGCTATGCGCGCGTGGCGGTCAGCGCATTAGGCCCGCTCAAGGCGTGGACGGCGGCGCCCGCAGCCAGCGCGGATCGGGTGCTGACCTTTCGCAACGTGCATAACTGGCTCAAGGGCGGCTATGAGCGGCAGATGTTTTCCGCCTTGCATGCCGCATTGAAACCCGGCGGCATGCTTGGCGTGGTGGAGCATCGCGCCAGGCCCGGCACCCGCCTGGCGCAAATGAAAGCCAGCGGCTATGTCACCGAAGCCTATGTGGTGGCCCTGGCCAAACAGGCGGGCTTCGAAGTGGCGGGCCGCTCGCAAATCAACGCCAACCCCAAAGATAGCGCCGCGCACCCCAAAGGCGTCTGGACGCTGCCGCCGCGCTTGCTGTTGGGCGACAAAGATCGGGCGAAATATCTGGCGATTGGCGAATCCGATCGCATGACGCTCAAATTCCGCAAGCCGGCTCAATCCTCGGGTTCATAGCCCAGATTGGGCGACAGCCATTTTTCGGCGGTGGCCAGATCCCAGCCCTTGCGCCGCGCATAATCTTCTACTTGGTCTTTCTGCAGCCGCCCAAGCACGAAGTATTGCGACTGCGGATGCGAAAAATACCAGCCGCTGACCGCCGCCGCCGGCCACATGGCCATGGATTCGGTCAGCTTCAGGCCGATGTTCTGCTCCACATCCAGCAACTGCCACAGGGTTTGTTTTTCGGTGTGCTCCGGACAGGCGGGATAACCCGGCGCCGGCCGGATGCCGCGGTATTGCTCGGTGATCAGGGCGCTGTTGTCCAGCTGCTCGTCCGCGTCATAGCCCCAGAATTCCTTGCGCACGCGCTGATGCAGGCGCTCGGCGAAGGCTTCGGCCAGCCGGTCCGCCAATGATTCCAGCAGAATGGCGCTGTAGTCGTCGTTGGCCTGCTTGAACGCATCCACGCGCTCCTTGCAGCCCAAGCCGGTGGTCACGGCAAACCCGCCCACGTAGTCGTGCAATCCGCTGTCACGGGGCGCCACGTAATCCGCCAGACAGCGGTTGGGAACGCCAGCGCGATGCGCGGATTGCTGGCGCAATTGATGCAGCCGCGCAACTTCGCCCGAATAGCTTTCGTCGGCGTAAACGGCGATGTCGTCGGTATCCACCTGTTGCGCTGGAAACAGGCCGATCACCCCGTTGGCGGTCAGCCAGTCCTGCTCGACAATCTGATCCAGCATGACCTGGGCATCATCCCACAGCTTGCGCGCAACTTCGCTGGTTTTGGGGTTGTTGAGGATATCCGGGTACTTGCCTTTCATCTCCCAGGCGATGAAGAACGGCTGCCAGTCGATGTACTCGCGCAGCTCCGCCAGCGAGTAATTGCGGAATACCTTGACGAACTGCTCCGTGGGCTTGGCGCCGTGGTCGCAAACCGCATCCGCGCAGACATCCGGATGCTGCTGCGCCAGCATGCGCGGACGGAACGGGCGGTAATCCTGCCAGTCGATGGGCGAGCCATTGGCGCGCGCCTGCGCCAGCGACAGGAATTTTTCCTGGCTGCTCTTGCTGGCATGACGCTGGCGGATGGTTTCGTATTCCGCCTCGAGCTGCGCCAACAGGCCGGGCCGCTGTTGCTCGGACAACAGCGCCGACACCACCGGCACCGAGCGCGAGGCGTCCTTCACCCACACCACCGGGCCGTGATAGTGCTTGTCGATCTTGACCGCGGTATGCGCGCGCGAAGTGGTGGCGCCGCCGATCAGCAGCGGCACGTCAAAGCCCTGACGTTCCATCTCCTTGGAGAAGTTGGCCATCTCGTCCAGGCTGGGGGTGATCAGGCCGGACAGTCCGATCACGTCGGCGTTTTCCGCCTTGGCCGCGTCCAGAATCTTCTGCGCCGGCACCATCACGCCCAGATCCACCACATCGTAGTTGTTGCACTGCAGCACCACGCCGACGATATTCTTGCCAATGTCATGCACATCGCCCTTGACCGTGGCCATGACGATCTTGCCCTTGGACTGCTGCTGCTGGTCCGGCGTTTTCTCGGCTTCGATGAAGGGGATGAGCCAGGCGACCGCCTTTTTCATCACGCGCGCGGACTTGACCACCTGCGGCAGAAACATCTTGCCGGCGCCGAACAGGTCACCGACCACGTTCATGCCGTCCATCAACGGCCCTTCGATCACTTCGATGGGACGCTTGCCCTGTTCGGCCAGTTGGGCGCGCAGCGCTTCCACATCGCTTTCGACGTGCGCGTCAAGGCCTTTGACCAGCGCGTGGGTGATGCGCTCGGTCAGCGGCAGTTCCCGCCAGGCTTCATTGACCACTTCCTGTCTGGCGCCATCACCCTTGAACTTGGGCGCCAGCTCCACCAGCGCCTCGGTCGCATCCGGGTTGCGATTGAGCACCACGTCTTCGATCGCCTCGCGCAGCTCTGCATCGAGATCGGCGTAGACCGGCAGCACGCCGGCGTTGACGATGCCCATGTCCATGCCGGCAGCGATGGCGTGATACAGGAACACGCTGTGAATCGCCTCGCGCACCGGGTTGTTGCCGCGGAATGAAAACGAGACGTTGCTCACCCCGCCGCTGACATGCACGCCCGGCAGGTTTTCCCGAATCCAGCGCGTGGCATCGATGAAATCCGTGCCGTAGGCATTGTGCTCGGCAATGCCGGTGGCCACCGCGAACACGTTGGGGTCGAAAATGATGTCTTCGGGCGGGAAACCCACCTGCTCGGTGAGGATTTTGTAAGCGCGGCCACAGATTTGCTGGCGCCGCTGCAGGTTGTCGGCCTGCCCCTGTTCGTCAAACGCCATGACCACCACCGCCGCGCCATACATCAGGCACAGGCGGGCTTCACGGATGAATTTTTCCTCGCCCTCCTTCATGGAGATGGAATTGACGATGGGTTTGCCCTGCACACATTTCAGCCCGGCCTCGATCACTTCCCACTTGGAGGAGTCGATCATGATCGGCACCCGGGCGATGTCCGGCTCGCAGGCGATCAGGTTCAAAAAGCGCGTCATGGCGGCGACGCCGTCAATCATGCCCTCGTCCATGTTGACGTCGATCACCGGCGCGCCGGCTTCCACCTGTTGCCGCGCCACGGCCAGCGCCGCACCGTAGTCCTCGTTCTTGATCAGTTTGCGAAATGCCGCCGAGCCGGTGATGTTGGTGCGCTCGCCCACGTTGATGAATCCGCGCTCCGGCGTCAGGCTCATCGGTTCGAGCCCGGACAACCGGCAAACGGCCTTGACACGCGGCGGCGTCCGAGGCTGGACATCGGATACGGCCTGCGCAATCGCGGCGATGTGACCCGGCGTGGTACCGCAGCAGCCGCCAACGATGTTGACCAGACCGGACTGGGCGAACTCGCCAATGATCGCGGCGGTATCCTCCGGCTGTTCGTCGTACTCGCCAAAGGCGTTGGGCAGCCCGGCGTTGGGATAACAAGAGATGTGACAGTCCGCCAACGCCGACAGCTCGGCGATATAAGGCCGCATGTCCTTGCCGCCGAGTGCGCAGTTCAGGCCCACCGCCAGCGGCCGCGCGTGGCGCACGGAGTTCCAGAATGCTTCGGTGACCTGCCCGGACAGGGTGCGGCCGGACGCATCGGTAATGGTGCCGGACAAGATGATCGGCCAGCGGCGACCGCGTTCCTCAAACAGGCTCAGGCAGGCGAAGATCGCCGCCTTGGCGTTCAAGGTGTCGAAAATGGTTTCGATCAGAAACAGGTCGGCGCCGCCGTCGACCAGACCGCGCGCCTGTTCCAGATAGGCGTCCACCAACTCATCATAGGTGACATTGCGCTTGCCGGGGTCGTTGACGTCCGGGCTGATGCTGGCGGTACGGTTGGTCGGCCCCAGCGCGCCGGCGACGAAGCGCGGCTTGTCGTCGGTGCCGATCTCATCAGCTGCCGCACGCGCGGCCTTGGCCGCCGCGACATTGATCTCGTAGGCCAGATCTTCCATGCCGTAATCGGCCATGGAAATGCGCTGCGCATTGAAGGTGTTGGTCTCCACCAGGTCGGCGCCGGCCTGCAGATACTTGCCGTGAATCTGGCGAATGATGTCCGGCTGGGTCAGTGCCAGCAGATCGTTGTTGCCTTTGAGATCGGAAGGCCAGTCGGCGAAGCGTTCACCGCGATAGTCCGCCTCCTCCAGACCATAGCCCTGGATCATGGTGCCCATGGCACCGTCGATCACCAGGATCTTTTGGGCAAGTAACTGCCGCAGCTGCTGGCTGCAGTCAGGACGTGAGCGTTCAGGCGATGGTTCGGACATTCGCCAAGTATAGCGTCAATATCCTCTTATGCGGATAAGCGGATATTCACGTCAGCGGCAAGGTATGGCTGTACGCGCCTTCAACGTCCCGCTTGGCCAGGACGACCATGGCCTGCGCCACCTCCGCTGCGGCGATGGCGCGGTATTTGGCGTAGCCGCCCCTGAGCAAGGGATTGATCAGCGGCGCCAGCCGTTGCCCCAGAGACTCACCGATGCGCGCATCGGGACGCTTGCCCAGCAACAGCGACGGCCGCACGATGTGCAAGGCGGGGAAACCCACCTCCGCCAGCGCGTTCTCCATGCGTCCCTTGACCCGGCTGTAGTAAATCGGTGATCGGGCGTCCGCGCCCATGGACGAAATGACGAGGAACCGCCGCGCACCCCTGGCACGCGCGGCACGCGCCAGGGCCAGGACCATGTGGTAATCAACACGCTCAAACGCCGCGCGCGAGCCGGCCTTGCGCATGGTGGTGCCCAGGCAGCAGAACACATCGTCCGCTTTCAGGGCCTCACCGTGCCGATTGAGCTGATCCAGCTCGCCCGGCAACACTTGCAATTTGTCGGATTCGCTTTGCAGCGGTCGCCGTGACAGCACGCGGACCCTGTCGTAATGCGTGTCCTGCAAGAGCTGATTCAGCAGTTGTTGCCCGACCAGGCCGGTCGCGCCGGCAATCAATGCGGTTCGTGACATCCATCAGTGTTTTGGTTGCGGGGGGGCGCGAGTTTACCCGCCTTTGCCGCCCGCAGCCTAAGATGCCACCCAACCGAGCGCCGGAGCCTGTCATGCCATTTCACCTGCACCCGCAACTGGAAAAGGATTGCTTCGTTCTGGGCACTCTGGAGCTGTGTCAGCTATTGCTGATGAATGACCAGAACTACCCCTGGTGCATTCTGGTGCCGCAGGTGGCTGGTGCGCGGGAAGTTCACGATCTCAGCGAAAACGATCAGCAACAGTTGCTGCGTGAGTCCAGCCGCCTGGGCCGAGCGATGATGCAAGTCTTTGCCGGTCACAAACTGAACGTGGCGGCCTTGGGCAATCAGGTGCCGCAACTGCATATCCATCACATCGTGCGATACGACAGCGACCCCGCCTGGCCCAAGCCGGTCTGGGGACATACCGCTGCCGTTGCCTATGCGCAGGCGCAACGCCAGGCGCGCAGCCAGCGGCTGATCGCGAAGCTGGGAATCGCCGCCCCGGATGCGTGAATGCACGCCCGGTGCGGTGCGATCACGGCGCCGGCGACGAATCATCGCCTGCGTCTGGGTGATGACCGGCGCGCCGCCGACCATGCCGTGGCCAGCCGTGAGCGGCGCCTGCAACCGCAATCAAGCACAAGAGACGCCGGCTGGCTGCGTCGCCACGGCCAAAGACCGTGCGCCAACGGCGGACTAAAAACCTCGCATCGCGTCACCGCGCGCGCAGCGCCCATGGGAGAGCCCGCAATGAATTATCTGCTTACCGGCGCCACCGGCTTTATCGGCAAGTTTTTGCTGGAACGCCTGCTGGCACGTGAACAAGCCACGGTCTACGTGCTGGTTCGGGCGTCTTCGGCGGACAAGTTCGAAGCGCTGAAATCGCGCTTTGGCGGCCAGGGCGACGCACTCCGGATGCTCGCGGGGGACATCACCACACCCGGCGTACTCAGCGCGGCCGACCTGAAGCGCCTGCAAGGAAAGGTCGACCACCTGTTCCACCTGGCCGCGGTCTATGACATGAACACGGACGACGAAACCGCCGACCGCGTCAACCGTCAAGGCACTGGCAATGTGGTCGCGCTGGCCGGGGCGCTGGGCGGGCCGCTGATTCTGCATCATGTGTCCAGCGTCGCCGTTGCCGGTGGCGATTTTTCGGGCCGCTTCACCGAAGACATGTTTGACCAGGGGCAGCATCTGGGACACCCCTACTACCGCACCAAGTATCAGTCCGAAGCCATTGTGAGACAGCAGGCCACGGTGCCGTTCCGAATTTATCGGCCGGGGGTGGTGGTGGGGCATTCGCAGACCGGCGAGATGGACAAGATCGACGGCCCGTATTACTTCGCCAAAGCGATTCAGAAAATCTCCCACCGCATTCCCAAGTGGTTTCCCTTGCTCGGCATTGAAGGCGGCAAGCTCGCGATTGCCCCGGTGGATTATGTGGCCGCCGCGATGGACGCCATCGCCCACAAGCCGGGGCTGGACAGCCAGTGCTTTCACCTGATGCAAGCGCACTCGCCCAGCGTCGGCGACTTGTTGCAGGCGCTGCTGGAAGCCGCGCACGGCCCGGACCTGGCAAGCCGCATGCCGGTGCCGACCGTGCCCGCACCCGTCAAGCGCATGACGCGCGGTTTGCAACGCAAGGTTCCGCACGCCACGCAGCAACGGATCGCCAAGGCCATTGGCGTGCCGCTATCCGTGCTGGGCTATGCCTTCAACCGCGCCGAATTCGACGACCGCAATGCGCGGGCGGCGCTCAGGGGCAGCGGCATCGACTGCCCGGCGCTGCCCGATTATGTCGACAGGCTTTGGCAATACTGGGAATCGCACCTTGATCTGAAGGTGAAAATCTCGCCACACGCCCGGCGGCGCCTGCGGGCGAAAGTGGTGATGGTCACCGGCGCGTCGTCCGGCATTGGTTTTCACACCGCCAAGAAACTGGCGGCCGGCGGCGCCACGGTCATTCTGGTGGCGCGCACGCCGCAGAAGCTGGAACAGACGCGCGCGATCATTGCAAGGGCAGGCGGCCAAGCCCATGTCTATCCCTGCGACCTGTCCGACCTGGGCGATATCGACCGCATGGCGGCGCAGGTGTTGCGCGACTTCGGCCACGTGGATGTGCTGATCAACAATGCGGGCCGCTCCATTCGTCGCGCGGTCATGGAGTCGCAAGATCGCTTCCACGACTTTGAACGCACCATGCAGCTGAATTATTTCGGAGCGGTGCGGCTGATCATGGCGCTGCTGCCCAGCATGGTGCAACGCCGGCATGGCCAGATCATCAATGTCAGCTCCATTGGCGTGTTGGCCAACGCCGCGCGCTTTTCCGCCTACGTTGCCAGCAAGTCGGCGCTGGACGCCTTTACCCGCTGCCTGTCGGCCGAAGTACGCATGCACAACGTGCATACCACCGCCATCTACATGCCGCTGGTGCGCACACCGATGATCGCGCCCACCAGGATCTACGATTACGCACCCGCCTGGAGTCCCGAGGATGCCGCCGACACCGTGATCAAAGCCATTGTGCAAAAACCCAAATCCATCGCCACGCCGTTGGGCACGGCCGCCGCCGTGAGTTATGCGATGTGGCCGAAGATGAACGATTACATTCTGAGCAAGGGGTTTGAGTTGTTTCCGTCTTCGGCGGCGGCGCGCGGTCGCAAGCACGGCCAGAAACCCTCGCTCGAACAAATGGTGTTCGCCAATGTGTTCAAGGGGGAGCATTGGTGAGCCGCAGCGGTTGGCGGTGTGAGCAGCTGCAAACTTGCGCGGTCCTGGCGCGCGGTTTGCAGACATCATCCATTTGAACCGTCCGCCGCCACGGCAATTGCGCATCAGCCCCCTTGGTTTGATGCGCGCCAGTCAGGCGCTGGCAAGCCGGTTCCCCTGGGCGCTGCCGCTGTCCAGTTTCTGCTTCGGCGCGCTCAGTTTCTTTCTGGTCCAGCGCAGCGAAAGCCTGGCACGCTACATCGCCCTCATCGCCCTGGCCGGCTGGCCCTGGCTTCTGGCCGAGGCCTGGCTCGGCCGCTGGGCGGTTCATCGCTCCGGCGGAGCGCTGTCCATCGCAACCGTTCGCTTCGTCACTCAGCAGATTCAGCAGGAGATCCTTTTCTTCGCGCTGCCCATGCTGGTTGGCGCCACAGTATTGGCCCCCGGCCAGTTGCTGTTTGTCGGCGCCACGGCACTGATTGCGACGCTGATCTGCATCGACCCGATTTATCAGCGCTGGATTTGCCCCCACGCCGGCATCTCCAGCGCCCTGCATGCCTTTTGCACCTTCGTCGCCGCGCTGGTGGTGTTGCCGGTGGTGCTGCACCTGCCGCTGGAAAAAGCGTTTCCGCTGGCCACGGGCATCACGGCCATCAGCCTGCTGGCGAGCCTGCCACGAATGCTTTCGACGGCCTCGGACATGCGCTGGAAACTGATTGGCATCAGTGCGCTGCCGGCCAGTCTGGCATTGCTGTGGGCGGCGCAAAGCTGGGTGCCACCGGCCGGCTTCTGGGTGCAGGGCGCGCGCATCAGCGATCACATCGACGGCCTGGAACCGGGCGCCGAAATCACCCACATCCGCGTCGACGACTTGAAAGCACACGGTGCGCTGGCCTATGTGGCGGTGCGTGCGCCACTGGGCCTGGAACAGGCTGTGCGTTTTGACTGGCACCACCGCCAGCGCCGGGTTGATCGCATCGCCGCGCAGATCGAGGGCGGCGTCGACACCGGATTCAGAACGTTCAGCCGCAAATTGAACTTTCCACAAGATCCGACCGGCGACTGGCGGGTGGATCTGCGCACTCCGCAGGGTCAGTTGATCGCGCGGATGCGTTTTGAAGTCGGCGATTGAGGGGATCAGTTCAGCGCGCTGGGCACCGCCAGGCGGAACGGTGAAATGTCCACCGAAAAGTTCTCGCCGGTTTGCTGCACCACCATGTTGAAGGCGCCGTGCATGGTGCCGACGGGCGTGTCCAGCGGGCAGGCGCTGGTGTACTGGAAGGATTCCCCGGGCTTGAGCACCGGCTGCTGTCCGACGACACCGGGCCCGCGCACTTCTTCCAGACGGCCTTCGCCGTTGGTGATGGCCCAGTAACGCGACAGCAACTGCACCGTGGCCGCGCCTTCATTGGAAATGGTGATCTGATAGGCGAACAGATACCGTCCCTGTGACGGCTCGGACTGCGCGGGCACATACTGGGGCTGGGCGATGACGCGAATGCCGTTGGTCAGCGTGTTGGACATGTGTGCATTCTAGGCGCTGTTGACAATCGATTCGTCGTGACCACACCCAGGCTGATAGATTGCGCTTCCCTGGCTGCGGCCGATTCGGTTTCACATGCAACTCTGGCGAAAAAGTCTGGACCTGATTGACCGCCTCGATGCGCGCTGGCGGCAGCCCGAGCACGATGGAAACTGGCGCCGTGTCGCCATGATCGTGACGCTGTGCGCGCTGTGCCTGTTCGGCATTCACTATCTGCGATTCACCAGCGTATTGCACCATCTGATTGCCTGTTTTCTTGGCCCTGCGGCGCTGGCGGATTTTCAGGCGCACCCCTGGTCGGAGCTGTTCGGCCAACTCTGGTGGGGCGGGGTCCATCTGGTCGGCTATGTGCTGATTCCGCTGCTCGCAATCGGCTACGGCTGGCGGCAACCGCTACGGGATTTCGGCCTGGGCTGGGCGCAAACCGGACCGTGGCTGATCGGCTGCCTGGCGCTGGCGGCGCCAATCATCTTTTTCGCGTTCATCGCCAGCCACACGCAGAGCTTTCAACACACCTATCCGTTCTATCGGCTCGCCGGGCGCAGCTGGATGGACTTGCTGTTGTGGGAACTGATTTATCTTTCCCAGTTCGTGTTCCTGGAGTTCTTCTTTCGCGGATTTCTGCTGCACGCGCTGGCGCCGCGCTTTGGGGTGGCGGCGATCTTCATCATGTGCCTGCCGTATCTGATGATTCATTTCGTCAAACCCTGGCCGGAGGCCTTCGGCGCGCTGCCGTTCGGCATCCTGCTGGGCATGATCGCGCTGGGATCACGTTCGATCTGGGGCGGTGCGCTGGTGCACATGAGCATTGCCCTGAGCATGGATTTGATGAGCCTGTGGCAAACCCAGCGCTGGCCAGGCCAATGGTTTCCCGGATGAGGCATGGCCGCGCGCTGCGCCGTCTGTCGTGGGGCCTGTGCCTGGTCGTCGGCAGTTTTTATCTGAGCTGGCGCGCGCTGGCGGCCGTCGACTTCGCCTATCCGGTTTTCCATGAGCTGATCGGCATCGACCAGACGATTCAGGCCTATGGCCCGCGAAACCGTTTGCGCCCGGGCTTTCATACCACCAGTGCCGCGCAGCGCGAGGATTTGTTCGCGCAGATCGCCCGCGCAGTGCGCCACGGCGGAAATGGCCTGGCACGCATCCGTTACGCCAATGCGCAAGGGCGCGATTTGGGCCCCTTGCTCACGCGCGCCGAGATTGTGCACCTGCAGGATGTTGCGCAACTGGTCGGCCGCTTTGAGCGCGTGGGCTTGCTGGCCTGTGTGCTCTGGATCGCGCTCAGCGTTTGCAGCCGACGCCAGGGCGGCGGCATTCCCGGACCCGCATCATTCGCCTTCGGCGTTCTGGGAACGGCCCTGGTCAGCGCTGCCGTATTGCTGATTTTCGGCCCCACCACCGTGTTTTATTTTCTGCATGAGCTGCTGTTTCCACCGCACCATCAGTGGTTTTTCTACTACCAGGAATCGCTGATGTCCATGATGATGCGCGCGCCGGTTCTGTTCGGCGCCATCGGTGCGCTATGGGCCGCCACCGCCATCCTGCTGTCCGCCTTGATCTACCTGGCAAGCCGCAAGCGGCTCGACTAGGCATGCCAGGCGCTTGATTTGCGCGCGCGCCGCCTGGGCATCGTATTGCGCGCCGATGCGCTCGAATGATTGCGCCGCATCTTCCAGCACATCCAGCGCCCGTGGCGCCGCCACGGTGCTGGCCATCAGGCAGGACAGCCGACCGTATTCCAGTGGCAACCGCAGTTCCCTTGCCTGCTTCAGGCCGAGCGCGATGATGCGTCGCGCCCGGGCGCGACGCTGGTCGATCAACGCCAGGTTGGCACGCGCCAGACAGTACACCGGCCCACCGATCCGCATCAGCCGCGAAAACCCACGCAAGCGCGCCATCAACTGCCGGGTCAACCGGCGCAGCTCCGAATGCAGGGCCGGGTCGTCGGCGGCGCCGTGCAGGACTTCCAGCAACCCCAGGAAGGCACCCACTTGCAGCCAGACCGTGGGCGCGCGATGCAATCCTTGCTCGATGGTCTGCCGCGTCAGCTCCAGCGCTTCATCGGCGTTGCCGGCACGCCACAAGGCTGCCGCCATGATGCCGCGATTGAACAGATCCACCGATGCATCCGGCCGCAGTTGGATCGCCTGCCGCGCCTCCCGCAACTTGTGCAACACCGCATCACGGTCCTGCGCGCGACCCTGCCGGTGCAACACTTCGGCGTGTCCGGTCAGCCCCCAAGCCAGAAACAGCGGGTTGTCGGTATCGCGATTCAGGCTCGCCGCTTGCGACAACACTTGCGCGCCCGACCGCAGGTCACCGCGATACGACAACACATGGCCGAGGCCGGAGGTGACGTTCCACCAACGGCTGCGATCGCCCAGGGATTCGCAGCGCGTCTGCGCATCGCGCAGCCATTGCTCGGCGGCGTCCCAGTCACCGAACTGCGCCAACGTGGATCCGCGCGCCAAGCGCAGCCAGGCATCAATGCCGGCGTCGCCCACCGTGCGGGCGACTTCCAGCGCGGAGTCAAAGCGTTGTTCCACCGGCTGACGTCGCCCCAGGCCGGACTGAATCAGCGCCATGCTGCCCAGGGCGCGTGCGTGTTCGGCGCTGGCGTCGGCTTCGGTTTCGGTCAGCCGCAGAAATCGTAAACTGGCATAGGTCAGCGCCAGCGGATCATTGTCGTAGTAAAGAATTTCCGGCAGTTGATCAAAGGCCATCACGCGGGCGCGCAAGTGCTCGACCCTGATCGGCATCAAGCGCTTGCGCCAACTTGGCGGAACGAACCGCCAGCATATTTCACCGACGATGCCGAGCAGCTGCGTGATGCGACGCTGCGGCAACTTCTCGCCGCTCATGCGCAGCGCCATTTCGATATTGCTGCGACTCTCCCGCTCCTGGCCCATTCGATGCAGGGCGCAGGCCAGACCTTGTTCCGGACCACTGCTGTGACTCAGGCCATGCCCCTTTGGCAGGTGCGTGCGAATGCTGCGCGCGGCGCGGAAATGTTCGGCCGCCTCACGATTCGAGTATTGCTGCAACGCCGCATCACCCGCCCGCAAATTGGCGTCGAAGGCCTGCGGCCAACATTCGGCGCGCGTCCAATGGTGCGCCAAGCGTGCGCTCTGCCCGTTGCTGGCGCTGCCGGGCTGGCGCTGCATCCATTCGGCGATTCGCCGGTGCAACTGCCGCCGCATGCGGTAAGGCAGGCTGTCGTAGGCCGCATCGCGAATCAGGGCGTGATGGAAAACATAGTCGCCCGCTTGATCCGCACGGTCCAGAAATCCTCCCCGGCGCAGGCTGTCCAGGGTACGGGGCAAGTCGCGCCCGGCATCCTCCGACAAGGCTTTGAGGGCTTCCAGCCTGAAACGGCTGCCGATCACCGCCGCCAGCCGCAGATGATTCAGGGCAGTGACACTGAGGCGATCCAGACGACTGGCGATGACGCCTTGCAAGGTCTGCGGCAGGGCCGCTTGTTCGACCATTGACTCCGGCGTTGCCTGCAACAGCGCATGCCCCTGATCCAGGCGCAGCTGTCCGCGCTCGACCGCCGCGACCGACAACTCGCGACAAAAAAGCGGATTGCCGCCACTGGCGCCGGCCAACCAGTCCATGAACGGTCGCGGCAGCCGTTCGACACCCAGCACCGACGCGGCCACCCGTGCCTGATCCGGCGCCGACAGCGGACCCAGCCTGATACGCAACATTCCCGAACGTGTCAGGGCGGCCATCGCCTGTTGCGGCGCGACGGTTTCCAGCTCACGCGCGGTGACGATCAGCATCAGGCGCGATCCGCTTTCGGACGCCGCCCGCGCCAGACGTGCCACCAAGGACCAGGACAGTGAATCCATCCAATGTGCGTCTTCCACACAAATCAGCGTCGGCTGTCTGCGCGTCGCCCCCAGGATCAGCCTGGCCATGGCCTCGCGGGTGCGTGCGGCGCGCTGCTCGTCATCACGGTCAGGCGGCGGCGCCTGCTCGCCGCAAAAGGCGCGCAGATACGCCTCGTCTTCGATCACACGGCCTGATTGCGCCGCCAGCAGGCTTCGCAACATCGGCCGCCAGCGCGCCTGCGCACCACCACCAGTGGCGCCGGCAGCGGCCATGAAGCTATGCAAACCTCTGTCATGCGCCTGTATCAGCAGCTCACTGAGCAGCCGCGATTTGCCGATCCCCGCTTCGCCAATCAACGCCACCACGCCGCCGTCGCCTTCCTGCTGAAGCTGTTGCAGCTGGGCGCTGAGAATGCCCACCTCTCGCGCACGCCCAACCAGCCGGGTATGGGCGCCGGGTTGGCCTTGCGCGGCTCGCGCCGGACGGCGCTCACCTTGCGCAAGATAATGTCGAATCGGCTGATCCAGGCCCTTGACCGACAATTCACCCCGGTTGCGGTAGTCGATGCGATCCTGACTGCGCGCCACCGTGAGCTGATCGAACAGCGGCGTGCCATCTGACTCCTGCATCAGGCGCGCGGCCAGATTCATGGTCAGACCGCACAGGGAGTAGTGGTGCCGCCGCTGGCCACCAACCAGGCCGGAGAAGCTGCGCCCGGTGGCTACGCCGATTCCACAGTCAATCTCGCGCGCGGCCATCGCTTCGCCAATGCGCAATGCGGCCAGCGATGCGCGAACCGGGTCGTCTTCATGCACCCGGCCCAGCAGACCAAAGGCGATCACGAAAACCGGCCCCTTGTCGTCGATGGCGAACTGCAACAGGCTGCCGTCCAGCTCGGTCAATACCCGCTGCACATCCTGTGCCGCGGCGTGTGCACGCGGCCCCTGCAGCCGGCCACCGGGATTCAGACCGATCAAACGCACAAAAATCACCGATGGCTGACGAAAATCCGCGACGCCCGACACGACGCCCGCAGCCTCCCAGTGCCGGGGCACATAGGGGCGCAGGTCGGCGGTCGCCAAAGACGTGTCGACGAACCGGTGGCGCGGTTCATCGGCCGCGGATCTGACGCCGTGAACCCGGTACCCCGACACCTCCAGGCGATGGCCGCGCAGCCTTGCCGGATCCGAAGCCCAGGCCTGATCGGATAGCAGCAGGCACTCGTTGCGCGCCAGACCATCCAGGGCGGTCACTTGATCCATCGCCTCGCCGCTGAGCAAAACCTGCCATCGCCCGTCGTATCCGCCGAGACGGTGCGCCGTCAGCGCGCTTGCCCCAAGCGACATGCGACGGGCGAGGGTGATGGGTTGATCGGCACCGGACCGATCGCGCAGGACCCGAGTCTGGCTCAACTCCGCCAGCGCCGCGCTGACCGCACGCCGGACCGCCGGGCCGAGGCCGGCTTCCTCGTCATGGCGCGGCCACAACACCACCAGGGCATCGCCGGCGAAAACCACCACATCGCCATCGGCCTGCGTGAACGCATCCACCATCTCGCCGATGCTGCGATTGAGCAGCTCATTGGTCAGCTCGGCGGCTTCGCCACCAATGGCAATGAGCTTTTCGACCTTCTCGGTGAACCCCACCAAATCCACGAACAACACCGCGCCGGCGACAGGCCATTGCTGATACGCCTCGCCGCCGAGCTGGGGAATACGCCGCTTCAGAAACTGCGGCAGGCCCTTGGACAGGAATGCCGGGTCGTGTTTCATGGTACGGAGTATGAATCAACACCGCCATGAATTCAGGTGCTGAGGCATGGGGTGGATGCCCGGCCACCTCCGGCGCCTGTTGACCCGGCGGCGGTGACCGCGGCTCGACAGCGGGAGAACCGTTCGGCCATGGCCAACCGACGGCCGACCACCCCGCGTCCATTGGGCAGCGCGCATGGCGAAACAAGGCCACGCCCCCGCATAATGGGTTCAGTCCGCAATGGGGGAAGGGCGTGCCCAGTCCAGCAAACAAGGTCATCGTGATCGGCGGCGGCGTGGCCGGCATGAGCGCAGCCCATGAGCTGATCACGCGCGGCTTTGAGGTGCAGGTTTTCGAAGCCCACGCCTTGGCCGGCGGCAAGGCGCGCAGCATCGCGGCAACCGCGGGCGGCTTGCCTGGCGAGCATGGCTTCCGCTTTTTCCCCAGCTTCTACCAGCACCTGACCCGCACCATGCGGGAAATACCGTTTCCCGGAAATGTGCGCGGCGTGCTGGACAATCTGGTTGATACCACCGAAGCCGCCGCCACCCGATTCGGGCGCGACCTGGTGATGATGAATACCGGCTTCCCCACCACGCCCAGCGGATTTGTGAGCATGGCCGACGGTTTGTTCGGCAACCCGTTCAGCCTGAGCCGTGAAGAAAGCCTGTTCATCGGCCGCTGTCTGATGCAAATCGCCAGCAGTTGCGATGATCGACGTCATCGCGAATACGAGGCGATCAGCTGGTGGGATTTCATTCGCGCCGATCAGTTTTCCCAAAACTATCGCGACGTGTTTGGCATGACCACGCGATCACTGGTCGCCGCCGACCCCAGAAAAGCCAGCACCAAGACCATTGGCGACATTACCTTGCAGGCCATCATTGGCATGTCCACGCCGGGCCGGGTGTACGACCGCGTCCTCAACGGCCCCACCAGCCAAGCCTGGATCGACCCCTGGCTGGCGGACCTGCGCGCGCGCGGCGTGGACTATCGGCTGCAACATTCGGTGCAAGACATCGAGGCGGATCATCAAGGCGTGGTTGCCGTGCATGTATTGCCGCAAGGTCAAACCCAGCCCCAGCGCTTTGAAGCGGATTGGTTCATCGCCGCGGTCCCGGTGGAACGCATGGCAAAGTTGCTGAATCCGCAGATCACGGCCCTGGACCCAAACTTGTCACGGATTGGCAAGCTGGCCAATTCGATCGGCTGGATGAACGGCCTGCAATATTATCTACGGCAGCCCCGGCCCATCGTCCACGGGCACTTGTTGCACGTGGATACGCCTTGGGCATTGACCTCGATTTCCCAGGCCCAGTTCTGGCCGCGCATCAACTTTTCCACCTATGCCGACGGCGAAATACGCGATTCGCTTTCCATCGATATTTCGGACTGGGATACGCCGGGCCTCAACGGCAAAACTGCCAGGCAATGCACGCACGACGAGATTATCGAGGAAACCTGGCGACAATTGCAGATGAGCCTCAATACCGGGGGTGTACTGCGTTTGCCTGATGAGATTCGCCATAGCGAGTTCCTGGACCCGAGTATCGAGTTCGACCCGAACACCCATATCGTCAGCCAAAATACCGCCCCCCTTCTGATCAACGAAGCCGGCACCTGGGCGGATCGCCCGGCAGCGGCCACCCGGATCCGCAACCTGTTTCTGGCTTCGGATTATGTTCGCACCAAAACCGATTTGGCCTGCATGGAGGGCGCAAACGAAGCGGCGCGACGCGCGGTGAATGGTTTGCTGGAGGCCAGCGCATGGCCGGGGGCGCGCTGCGGTGTATGGAATCTTCCGGAGCCGGAAATCCTGCGACCCTGGCGGCGCGCCGATCAGCAACGGCACGACAAGGGCCTGCCGTGGGATGGTGATATTTTCGACTGAGAAAAAACAGACCGCCTGATACCGCGCCCTCAGCGCGCGCATTCAATTCAACTCAGGTGTTTCAAAAACAGCGCCCGTGTCTGCTCTGTTTCTCCGGCAATGTCCTGCGGATACCCACTGACTGCTCTTGCTGCCGCCATGCCAGATGCCACCGAGGACTCAACACAACCCGCGTTCAGGAACGGGTTTCTGATCCAGTCGCCGGCCAGATAGAGATTTGCAAACGCTGCGTCGTGCGGCATCAGGCGACGCGCGGTCGAACCGGCGACGGATAGGGTATAGCGCTCCGCATCGTCGATATTGGCGCGATAATATTGATCAGACAACGGCGCAGCGCCGGGCGTTGACAGCAAGACATCCAGGCGAATGCCGATCGGGCTGGTCGCGTCGATGGCCTCGGGAAACAGCACCGGGGCGACCTGCGCCAACCAATTTTTGGCGATGTCGCGAACCACTTGGGTTTGCCGGGCCGGATAATCGTGCGCACCCCTGTCAGGCTGATTGGGGTCATCCGGCATCTGTCCGCAGAAATAGGAAACCGAGCGTGCCTCACCCGCCGCGCCCCAGGCTTCTTCGGTCGGCAGTACCTGCGTCATATCGCACCAGGTATTCAGGCTTTGCAGGTAACCGCCCAACAAAGGGTTGGCGCGACCTTCCATGGCCGCGGCCCGCATGCGCTCGGGTTCCACCCAGCCCAGTTCATCGTGCGTTCGCCTGAACCAGACTTGCACGGCGTGCGTTCGCGTGGTTTGCACGCGCGCAGCGCCCTCGAGCGCGTTCTTCCATTTTGTTGAACGCGCGATCAGCGCACTGGCAACTCGTTTCATGACCTCGGGTGGAATCCCGCACACCACAAGGTCAAAATCCACGCCGCGCTGCAAGACTCGGCTGCCAACACCCGGCCACGCGCTCCAGGCCGATTCCAGGTTATACGGCCGGCCTGGATGATCAGGGTCGTTTTGCAACTGGTCCGCATTTTCAATTTGATCAAATAAAGGTTCGGCCGGCCAACAATCCTTGCCCTTGACCTCAAGCAGCGGGTCATAACCCCCGGCGGCGATCACGTTTGCTTTGAGATTCACTTGCCGCGTGCACTTGATCTGCTGAATATCACCGTTGGCGGCGGGGACGATTTCCTCCACCCGATGAAAAAATTCAAATTGAATGCCGCGTGATTTCAATAATCCGTACATGGGCGTGAAGATAGTGTCGCCCATGCCGGATTGCATTTTGTACATGAAGGCACCGTCGTAGCCGGCCACGACATAAAGCAACACCATGGCGCCGGTTCCGGCCGCCACATTGGGCCGGTGCTGATCGCCCTGCTCGTAGGCGAACATCAGGTCATACACCACGCGCGTGATATTCGAGTCGAGCGTGATGACGGGGTCGGCGCCGTGTGAGCGCAGCCAGCCACGAAACTCCTGATCGTCGACTTTCTCAAAGCCTTCACGCAGCAGGCCATCGCGCAGCACGCCGATCGCGGTTGTGGTGAGCAAGTCCGTCGTGACCCAAATCCGGCGCGCGCGCAGGTTTTGTGGAACACCATCGCCCAGCGCGGTACGAACGGCGAACCGAAACGCAGTGAGCAGTTCGGCCAATACGCGATCCAGGCCGACATCGGCGGACAAGGAATCCGCGGACAGCTTTTCACCCAACCGGCCAGCCGCCTTGATCACCGCGCGCCAGGCGTGGCGTTGCAATGACCAGATGGCGGCGGTGCCGATGTCCGGCAGCCCGAAGCCCTCGAAAAAGTCGGCGACTTCATCCTCGTCACCGAATCGGCCTTCGAAGAAATTCACGCCCATGCGCAGCGCTTCGACAAACATCTCCAGGGCATTGGGGCGCTCGCCCTTGCCCGGTTCGCGATCATTGCCCGGAAACAGGATGGGCCACTGCTCCAGACCGTCGGGGCCATTGTCTCCCAGCACCACCATGGAATGCGGACGAAACGCCTGTCGCCACGTCGAATAGGTCTTTACCGGCGGATGCGGCAAGGCATTCAACTGCCCAAGAATCTGCCGGTACATGCGGAACGCATTTTCGTAAGAGCCGAACCAGAGATGCAGGCCATGCTCCTCGATCCGGCGCCCGTAACCGTGACGCATGTTGCGACCGCTGGCGCCCTTGCCGCCCAGACGCCACCCCTGTTGATACACCGTGATCTGGTACCGCTGCTGCCAGTTGGGCGATTCCGTCAGCCAGTACGCGGCGCTCAGCGCACCGAGCCCCCCACCCAGAATTGCGACCTTTTGCACCGCTTCCCCCGAAATGGCGATCAGTCGGCCTCAACCTTGCGGCGTGCGGCCGGGCCGGTCAAGCCGGTCGCACCAATCAACCCCCAGCATTTGCATCAATTCGCTACGCGCCTCTTCCACCCCCTGTCGCTTGAGGCCGGAGAACAGTTGAACCTGGGCCTGCACCGGAACGTCGCGCAAGGCCTTTCGGACCCCTAGCAGTTGATTTTTGGCGGCGCCAAAGCCGAGCTTGTCCGCCTTGCTGAGCAGGATTTGGCAAGGCAGGCCGGCGCCACCAACCCAGGACAGCATTTGTTGATCGTGTGCGGTCAGCGGATGGCGGCAATCCATGATCACGACCAAACCGCGCAAGTTGGCGCGCGACTGGATATAACCACCCACCATCTTGCCCCACTGGTCGCGCACCGCATGAGGCACCTTGGCGAATCCATAACCGGGCAGGTCCACCAGTCGCGCCCGCCCGGGCAACTCGAACAAATTCAGCAACTGCGTTCGGCCCGGCGTTTTGCTGACACGCGCCAGCGACTTCTGCCCGCACAGGGTGTTGAGTGCGGTGGATTTTCCGGAATTGGAGCGCCCGGCGAAGGCGATTTCGGGCAAATCGTCCTGTGGGCACTGGCTGGCTTTGGCGCAGGACATGACGAAGCGCGCCGATGAAAATGGGTTCTTCATGACCGCTCAGTGTAAAATGCCAGCCCAAAATAATCGCCCATTTCGACACAAAGTCGTGCGGCGGTTGCCACAAACCTTGCGTTTTGTAGCCTCAAAAACCTTAGGGAGTATGTTCGATGATCTCTGCTCTGCGTAGCCTGGCCATGGCTTGCATCCTTTCTGCGCCGCTGGCGGCAACCGCCGGCTCGGAGGCGGCACATGACCCTTTCACCGGCGGCGACGCCAAGGCCGGAGAACAGACGGCGGCGGCCTGTGTGGCCTGTCACGGCGTGGGCGGTAACAGCACCAACCCGGATTGGCCGAAGTTGGCCGGGCAGGGTTCGGCCTATCTGTACGCGCAAATCAAACAGTTCAAGGCCGGTGAGCGTCAGAACGCCCTGATGAGCGCGCCGATGCAGCCGCTCGGCGATGCGGACATGAAAAACCTTGCCGCCTACTTTGCCGCACAGCCAGCCTCGCCAGGCGTGGCCAGCGAAGATGCGCTTGCCCTGGCCGAGCCCTTGTATCGCGCCGGAAACGCCGAACGCGGCATCCCCGCCTGCATGGCCTGTCACGGCCCCACCGGCGCGGGCAACGCGGCGTCTTCGTATCCACGCATTGGCGGTCAGCACGCCGCCTACACCGCAGCACAACTGCGCGCCTATCGTGACGGCAGCCGCGCCAACGGCAGCAGCGGTGCCATGATGTCAGCGGTGGCCAAAGCGCTCAGCGACGAAGAAATCGACGCCCTGGCGTCCTACCTCAACGGCCTGCAATAAGCGGGCATAAGAGTCTGACCATGAAACCGATGCCGCGCCTTTTCGTCCTGTTGGTCAGCGTGCTGGCCTTTGCCTGCTCCGAGCCGTCCAGCGCAGAGTTCAAGGCCGGGACGCATTATCAACAAGTCAAGCAGCCACAGGCGCCCAGCGACCCCAAACGGGTGAGCGTGGAGGAGTTCTTCTGGTACGGCTGCGGTCACTGCAACGACTTTGATCCCTTTATCGAAAAGTGGGCACACCAGCGGCCTGCGGATGTGGATTTTGCGCGCATCCCGGCCAGCCTTGGCCGGCCACAGGGCGTGGTGCATCAGAAGACCTTTTACACCGCCGAAGCGCTCAATATTCTGGACAAGATGCATCCGGCAATCTTCAGGGGCATTCACGATCAGAAGTTGCCGCTGTTTTCCAAGCAGGCGCTGCGCAACTACTTCAATGGCCAGGTCGGCATTCTGCCGGAGCTGTTCGACAGCACCTTTGACGGCTTCGCGGTGGACAGCCGCGTTCGCCGCGCCGAGTCGCTGGCGCGCAACTATGGCGTGATCAGCGTACCAACCATGGTCATCGGCGGTCGCTATCTCACCGATGCCAACAAGGCCGGCGGCTTCGACGAGCTGATCAGGGTCATCGATTTTCTGGTCGAAAAGGTTCGCAAAGAACAGAAATAGCGCATGCGCCAACTGATCGCCCGGCTGCTCGCCGGGCTGTTGCTTGGCACCCTGACGTGGTTTGTTCAAGCGGCTGACCTTGCGCTGACACCGACGGCCCGCGCCTGCGAGCTGATCGGCACGCGCTTGCAAAGTGTTCAGACCAGCCGCTGTCTGGATGCGGACTTGCAGACCAACGGCGGCACAAGCCTTCAAGGTTTCCCGCTGCTGTATCGTGACTACCTGCCCGGTCGCAGCCGGCGCACGCCTTACCGAGTGATGCTGGTCGGCGGCATTCACGGCGACGAACTCACCTCCGTCAGCATCGTCTTTGGCTGGATGGACAAACTGGCCAAGGAACGGCTGCAGCCGTTCCATTGGCGGGTGATTCCCAGCCTCAACCCGGACGGTTTGTTGAAGCGGCCATCCTCGCGTCAGAACGCCGCCGGGGTGGACTTGAACCGTAACTTTCCCACCGCGAACTGGGACGCCGAAGCGCTCGATGACTGGGTCAACAAGGCCTACCGTGATCCGCGCCGATACCCCGGCCCCAGGTCGCTGTCCGAGCCCGAGTCCCGATGGCTCGTCAGGCAGATCCGGGACTTCCAGCCCGATGCACTGATCACCATTCACGCCCCGCTGGGGATACTGGACTACGACGGGCCGCTGGAACCGCCGCAACGTTTCGGCTTCCTGCGGCTGCAGCCCATCGGAATTTATCCGGGCTCGCTCGGCAACTACGTTGGCGTTGACTTGCGCATCCCCACCATCACCCTTGAGTTGCCTTACGCCGGACTCATGCCCACCGCCGCGCAGTCACAGCGCATCTGGGCGGACATGCTCACCTGGCTGGAGTTGAAACTGCCGCAGGCCGAAGCACCCTTGTACCGACGGCCCACCGACACGGCCTGGCAATTGCCGCAATTTGATTGACGCGGCGCTGGCGGCTCTCAACGCGGCCGCAGCAGCAGGTCGGACATGCTGGCCTTCGGTGGCAGTCGAAACACCACCAACAGCATATAGGCCGCCATCGCCAAATTGCCCAGCAGCAGAATCAGGGCCAGCCACAGCAAACGCCCAGCCCAGCGCCCTTCCTTGTACGCCACCCAAAGCCAGAACCACAGAAACCCGAAGTAGGCATCAAACAACGTCACCATCAGCCAGGGGTTGGTGCCGCCGGATGGGTTGCTCAGCAAACCCTGAATGACCGGCACGATGCTCACATGGCCCGTCGCCCAGGTAGACACGCCGATCAGCCCAAACATCACCGCCAAGGAAAATAGAACCAGCCCCGCTTTCATCGCCTCGCTCCCTTTGTGGTTCGCCAAGCATGATGCTTCAACTCAATCTTGCGGGCTGTCAACTCCCCACACGATAGCCAGCCGGGGCTTCCAGTAACCTGAGCTGTGGCTCATTGTGGCCCTTCCGACGGGCGACACCGTGATGTGCGCTAAGTGTCAGCACTTTGAAGCTGTCATCATGGGAACGGCAAGCGCTTGTGCAAACGGGCACAATGCCTGCTCTGAGGCCGTGGAGGAGAAGATGATGGCGGACCAGCAACAGGCGACGGCGGTGGTAATCGGCGTCGGTGCCGAGGAAGGCATCGGCGCAGCGGTTTGTCGCCGTTTCGCCAACGGCGGGCACCACGTGCTGGTCGCCGGTCGCACCGCAGCGAAGATCGAGCGCGTCGCGCAAACCATCAAGGAACACGGCGGCAGCAGCGAAGCGGTGGTGACCGACACCACGCTTGAAGCCGATGTCATCCGCCTGTTTGACCGGGCGATGAATCCGGGTGAGGGTCGAGCGCCGGCCGATGCGGTGGTATTCAACGCGGGGAACAATCAGACTATTGATTTTCGCGAACTGTCCGCCGACCAATTCGAGGATTTCTGGCGCGTCGGCTGTTTTGCGGGGTTTCTGGTGGGACGCGAAGCGGCCCGCCGCCTGGCGCCCCTTGAGCGCGGCACGGTGATTTTCACCGGCGCATCCGGCAGCCTTCGCGGCAAACCCGACTTCGCCCATTTTGCCGCCGCCAAGGCGGGGCTACGAATGATCTCCCAGAGCATGGCGCGCGAATTCGGGCCACAAGGCATTCATGTGGCGCACGTGTTGATCGACGGTTGCGTCTACGGGGCAAGGCTGAAAGCCTTTATCCCGCAACTGGTGGAGAAGCTGGGCGAACAAGGCATGCTCAACGTGGACGCCATTGCCGAAAATTACTGGCATTTGCACCAGCAGCCCCGCTCGGCATGGACGCAGGAACTCGACTTGCGTCCATACAAAGAACAGTTCTAGTCACGCGAAAAACATGGCTTACCAGGGACAGATTGTCTTCGAGCTGATTGAAGAAGCCGAAACTCATGTGATTGGAGAAATGCCGGTGACCGACGGCATTCGCAATCCTTTTGGAACCGCCCATGCCGGGGCGATTCTGTGGTTTGCCGACGTGTGCGCCACCCACCTGGCGTTTGGCGGACAGCAGATGAAACCCGGCGGTGCGGGCTTTCCGCTGGCCATCAGCCTGAACGCCAATCTGTTGGGGAATCAGACCGATGGCGTGTTCCGCGCAAGATCAGAGTTCGTCAAGCGTGGTCGGCGCCTGAGCGTGGTACGCACGACCGTGACCGGCGATAACGATCGCAAAATCGCCGAGGTGACCACCAGCCACATCCCGGCATGAAGCCGGCGAGCTTGCTTATGACCTGGTCAAGGTGATTTGCATCAGGTCGATACTGCCGGTTCTGAAACCGCATTCGCAGTAACTCAGGTAATAACGCCACATCCGCAGAAAGCGCTGATCAAACTGTTGCGTGATTTTTTCTCCAGCCGACAACACGTTGCGATGCCAGTGCATCAGCGTATCGGCGTAGTCCTGGGCAAAAAAACTGACTTGCTCACTGGCCAGGCCGGCCTTTTCGGCAAGCTGCTGGAACCGTGCCGGCGGGCACAACATGCCACCGGGGAAAATGTATTTTTGAATGAAGTCGCGCTTGCTGCGATAGTGATCAAAAATATCCGGATTAATGGTAATGCCCTGAATCGCGGCCTTTCCCCCGGTTTTCAAGGCACCCGAAATCGCCTTGAAATAATCCGGCCAATATTTTTCACCCACCGCCTCATACATCTCTATTGACACCACCCGGTCATAGGTTTTGCGCAGATCGCGGTAGTCGCGAATTTCAAACTCGATGCGATCAGCGACACCCGCCGCCTCGGCTCTTTTCCTGGCTTCGACCAATTGCTCCTTTGACAAGGTGATGGAATGCACCTTGCAGCCGGACTTTTGCGCCGCGTATATCGCGAATCCGCCCCAGCCGGAGCCGATTTCCAGTAATTCGTGTTCGGGCTGCAAATCCAGCCGCTCGTACATCAGTTGAAACTTGTGGTATTGCGCGTCCTGCAGGGTTTGCGTGGGGGCAATGAACATGGCGCTGGAATAAGCCATGGTCTCGTCCAGCCACATTTTGTAGAACTCGTTGCCCAGGTCGTAATGATGCTCGATGTTCTTCTTTGCGGTGGCCTTGGTATTCGCGCGCCGATAATGTTGCCACTGCCCCCATAACTTGCTCAGCCAGTTTTTTTCGAACGGACCCTTGTAATACGGCTCGTTGAGGTAGAGCACGATCAACAGGCGGGTCAGGTCCGGACTATCCCAGCAATCATCCAGATAAGCTTCGCCCACGCCCACCTCGCCGGCACGCAACACATGGCCAATCAGGCGGTCGGATTTGATTCGCCATACCGCGTGCGGTCCGGCCTGCTGACCTTGAAACACCCGCACCGCGCCGTTGGGCAGGCGCACTTCCAGGCTGCCCTTGCGCATGCCGGAAAGCATGTAGACCAGCAAGCGCACCCTCCAGGACAAACCTTTGAGGTCGCCACTGTCGTGCAAACCCTCGGGAAGGTCGGGCGAGAAGCCGTCTGGATGAATGAGGCGCTCCAAGGCCTCACTCTGCTCATACCTTTGTTTTTTCATTTTCTCATACCTTTGTTTTTTCATTTTAGTGCCCTAGCTGACCGACGACAGCGGTGGTTTGGGTTTGCTGTGATAGCGACCGCCCCGCAACCATATTTTCAATGCTTCCCAGTGGATGCCCCACATCACTTTCAGCGTCATCCACGGCATGGCCAGAACCTGTTTGAGCAGATTGGCGTTGGTCATCGCACGGCGCTCGGCGGCCAGACAGGCGTCCAGAATCGGCTGATTGTCCCGGGTTTCATGGATCATTACGCGAAGCCGCTGCGATGGTGGACTGAGTCGAAAGCGATACTGCCCCTGGGTGTCGAAAAATGGAGAAACGTGGAAGCACTTTTGCTTGTCCCAGGCGTCCCCATACGTCAGGGGCGCGCCATTGGACGCAAGCAGATAACAATGCTTTTCACCGAAAGTGTTTCTCACCTCGGCGATCACCGCCGCCAGTTGGCCGTCCGCATATTCGCAATACCACAAGCCGATGGGATTGAACGCGTAACCAAGCAGGCGCGGCATGCACAACAGCCGGATGCGCCCGCCTTGCAGGTCGATCCCGGATTCGCCAAGCAAAGCTTCGGCCCACTGGCGCAGGGAGCCGGCGCCGACCGCGCCGTGGTCGCGATCATGCAAGGCGAGCAGATTGAAGCGGTTGTGTGAAAACCAGCGCAGGCGCTGATGCAGCGCGTCCAACTGGTCGACATCCAGCAACAGGTAGAACACCCGATAGACAAAGCGATAAAACGGCGCCACCCGCCGTCGGTGCATCACCCGGGCAACGTACAGTTCACCGGCTTCGGCTGGCGCTGGCGTGGCCTGCTTCACAAGCGCGCCCACTTCGGCAGGCACTGGGTGTCGATATCACGCACCACCGACAGGCCCGACTTGAGGCCGTCTTCGTGAAACCCATAGGCAGTCCAGGCACCCGCCCACCAGATGCCCTGACCCTGGATACTGGATAACCCGGCGTGGCTTTGCGGCGACGCCGGCCCGTAATGCGGGTGATGGTACTGGGTTTGATACAAAATCCGCGCCGGCTCGATGGGGCGCGTTGGGTTCAGCGTGACCACATAATCGACCGGCCCGGCAATGCCTTGCAGACCATTCATCCAGTAACTGCCGGAAATGGGTTGATCATGGATTTCCCGCTCGGGATCACATGCGCCGCCGCGCACGGCGTCGTTCAGATAATTCCAGCTCGCCCAGGCGGCGCGGCGCCTGGGCAGAAAGCTGGTATCCGTGTGCAGCACGCAATGGCTGCTGTTGTACGGCATGCCGCGCAGCACCGTTTGCTCGGCCGGCGTGGGGTTTTCCAACATGCTCAGGGCCTGATCACTGTGCGTTGCGCAAACCACGGCCTCATATTCGGCGGCGCCCGCATCGGTCTGCAATCGCGCCCCGCGCGGTATCCGCCGCAGACCGCGTACCGGCGTATTCAAATGCAGCGCGCCGCGAAAGTGCTCCAGCAGTTTGCGCACATAAACATGACTGCCGCCGATCACGGTGCGCCATTGCGGCTGATCCACGGTATTGAACAAACTGTGGGAATCAAAAAAGCGCATGAAGTCCGCCGCCGGATACTCGCCGGCCTTTTTCGGCGAGCAGCTCCAGATCAGGCCTGCCATGGGCAACAGGTAACGCGCGCGCGTTTCGGCGTTGACATTCTCGGCGTCCAGAAACTCGGCCAAACTGCCGTTTGGCAAGTTGCCGGACGCCAGCAAGGCCTTGCAGCGGCGGTTGAGCTTCAATATGCCGATCATCAAGCGCCAGTGATGCGCACGCAACAGGTTGCCGGGCTGGGCGAACACGCTGAACAACTTGTCGCTGCCCTTCCATTCATAGGCGCCGCGTCCCAGTGAAACGCCGAAAGACATGCCGGTTGGCCGGGTTTGCACGCCCAGCTGTTGGAACAGGGCGGTCAGGTTGGGGTAGTTGTGGCCGTTGTAGACGATCCAGCCAGTGTCCACCGGCTGCACGCCGCCATTTTTCAACGGTACTTGAACGGTGTTGGTATGCCCGCCCACGCGGCCATCCTGTTCGAACAGGTCCACCTGGTGCCTTTGGGCCAGACACCAGGCCGCTGACAAACCGGAAATACCCGAGCCGATGACCGCGATTTTCATGTGTCGGAATTCAGAGTCGAATGCGGCCTTACGACGCAGCCGCGGCTTTGGACGCAATGGCTTTCAAGCGCGGCGCCAACAGCGGCCATACCGCGTTCAGCATTTTTGGCTGCGCCGCACCGTTGGGGTGGATGCCGTCCGGCAGGAAGTTGCTTTCATCCTCGGCGATTTCCGCCAGGAAAAAAGGCACCAGGGGCACACTCTCATCGGCGGCCACTTGTGAAAAACTGTTCTGGAACGCGCTGGCGAATGCGGGGCCATAATTCGAAGGAATGCGCATTTCGAACAACAGGACTTGCGCCGAACGGGTGCGACTCAAGCGAACCATCTGGCGCAGATTTTCGCGCATGGCTTTCAGCGAGAGTCCACGCAAGCCATCGTTGCCACCCAGCTCGATCAGGACCAGACTGGGCTGATGGCGCTTCAACAAATCCGGCAAGCGCGCCAGGCCGCCAGCGGTGGTCTCTCCGCTGATCGAGGCGTTGACCACCGAATGCGAAAAACCCTTCTGCTCAAGCTTCTGTTTCAATAGCGCCACCCAGCCCTGTTCCGGCGCCAGCCCATAGGCGGCCGACAGGCTATCCCCCACGACCAGAATGCTCGGCGTTGCCGATGCGCCTCCGATGGACGGAACCGACAAAATCAAAGTCAGCAGCAGTAATCGAAACATGGCTCAGGACAGGGGTTGGGCGCTGCGCGGGCGCCAGATCAGCCATCAGATTATCAGCGGCGAGCGCAGGCTCCAGATTCTGGAGAACATCGACCTGGACATCCAGGCCGGCGAGTCGATTGCCATTGTCGGCAAAAGTGGTTCCGGCAAGACAACACTGCTGAGCTTGCTGGCGGGCCTGGACCGGGCCAGCAGCGGAACCATCGAGCTGGGCGGCCATCACCTGAACGCAATCGACGAACAGGGGCGCGCCAGAATACGCGCCGGCAATGTCGGCTTTGTGTTCCAGTCCTTCCAGCTTCTGGCGAGCTTGACCGCCCTGGAAAACGCCCGCCTCGGCGCGGATCTGGACGGCCAGCCGAACGCGCGGCAACGCGCACGAACGGCCTTGCAGGCGCTCGGCCTGTCGCAACGCCTGGACCATTACCCCTATCAGCTTTCCGGCGGTGAACAGCAACGCGTGGCCATCGCACGCGCTTTTGCCTGTGACCCGGCCATTCTGTTTGCCGACGAGCCCACCGGCAACCTGGACGCGGCCACCGGCGCGCAGATCATCGATCTGATCTTTGAGCGCAATGTGGATCGCGGCACGACGCTGGTACTGGTCACGCACGACAATGATTTGGCGGCGCGATGTCAGCGCGTCCTGAAACTGGTGGACGGCCGCCTGCAGGAATAGGCAAGGCGGCGGCCCGCGCTGGCCGGCCGCCGCCGATGCGGATTCGAGCTGCGGTGATCAGGCGGCCTGGGCGGCCACACCGTCGGCAAGCTGGCTGCTCGACTCCCCCAGCCTGCTGAATTCCAGCACGCCATCGTCGATGCGATCCTTGAGCAAAACCTTGCGGTCCCGTAGATAGCTGTTGTGATTTCGCCACGGATCCTTGCTGCCCTGCCGTGGCAGGCGATGCTGCACCCGCTTGACGTAGTTGGCCTCCAGGGCGGACAGGAACGGTTCGTCCACCGTGCAGCCGTGGTGATCTACCGCCGTCACCACCTGCGCGTCCACCCGTTTCATGTGCTTCAGCAGGCGAGTGATATAGCGCGCGGCGATATTGGCTTTCAGCGTCCAGGAAGAGTTCACATAGCCAAAAATCCAGGCCAGATTGGGAATGTCCTGCATCATCACACCCTTGTGAATCATCAGCTTGCCGATGTCCTTTTCCTGCCCGTCGACTTTCAGCGACGCGCCGCCCATGGTTTCCAGCTCCAGGCCGGTGGCGGTCACCACGATGTCGGCTTGCAGCTCACGGCCTGATTGCAGGCGAATGCCGTTTTCGGTGAAGCGGTCAATGTGATCGGTCACCACCGATGCATCACCCCTGGCGATGGCCTTGAACAGATCGCCCTCCGGCACGGCGCAAAGTCGCTGATCCCAGGGCTTGTAATGGGGGCTGAAGTGGCTCATGTCGGCGTTCTTGCCCAGATAGGCCTTGACGCCGGACATGAACAGCTTGCGCATCACGCCCGGCAGCCTGCGGGAGCTTTCCCACAGCAGCTTTTGGCGCAGGATGTTCTTCTGCCGCGCCACCCGTCCGGCCCAGTTGTCAGACACCACGCGGCGCAGCAGGCGCGCCACCTGATCTTCATCGGGCACGTTCACGTAATAGGTCGGTGAACGCTGCAGCATGGTCACGTGCGCGGCCTTGTCGGTCATCGACGGCACCAGCGTCACAGCGGTGGCGCCGCTGCCGATGACCACCACTTTCTTGCCGCTGTAATCCAGGGACTCGGGCCAGTGCTGGGGATGAACCAGCGTGCCCTTGTAGTCGGAAATGCCCGCAAAGTCCGGGGTGTAGCCGGCGTCATAGCGGTAATAGCCGGTGCTCATCACCAGGAATTTGGCTTCAAAGCGACGCCTTTGGCCGCTGCTTTCTTCCAGCGCCTGTACCGTCCAGCGGCCGCGCGCACTGGAAAATTCGCTGGAAATCACTTTCAAGCCGAACTGAATCTGATCGGCCACGTCATATTCACGCGCGGTATCGGCCACGTAGTTGCGAATCGAGGTGCCGTCGGCCAGCACCTTGAGCTCGTTCCAGGGACGGAACTCATAGCCCATGGTGAACATGTCCGAATCCGAGCGGATGCCGGGGTAGCGAAACAGATCCCAGGTCCCGCCGATGCGTTGGCGTCGCTCCAGAATCTGAAAGCTCATGTCCGGGCAATGCTCGCGCAGCTGACAAGCGGTGCCGATGCCGGAAATGCCGGCACCGACGATGAGAACGTCCACGTCATCTTGAGTTTCCATGCTTTGGCTCCTTGCTTGGCGCGTCAAGCAACGCTGACCGACGCGCCCTTTCTGAATCGGGCTTGACTTCGATGGGTCAAATGCTGCCCCCATCGGCAAGCACGCTCTTGACAAAAAAAGACATCGTTTTAACAATTCGAGACATGTCAGCCATGGTACGAGCCGGCGGGATGCGCGGTTATTCCGCCCTGATGCGCAGTCTGGGCCACGATCCCGAGCCCTTGCTGAGGCGCGTGGGCATTGCCGAATCGCGGCTGTACGACGAAGACTATCTGCTGCCGCTGCAATCGCTGATCGACCTGTTCGAAGACAGCGCCGCGCATGTCGGATGCCCGGACTTCGCCTTGCGGCTGGCACAGATTCAGGGCATCGAAATTCTTGGTCCGGTGGCGATCGCGATCCAGAACTGCCCCACGGTCGCCGAGGCGCTGTCCACCATCTCCAACTATCTGTTCATCCAGAGTCCCGGAATTTCCGTGGTGATGGATCGCCATATCCCCGAAGAGCCGGACATCGGCCGCCTGCGTTACACCGTGGAAAACCAGCGCGAACGCGCACCGCGTCAGGCGCTAGAACACGGCATCGCGGTGGCGCACCGGATTCTCGCCTTTCTCAATCAGCAATATGATCTGCGTTACGTGAGCCTTTCACACGAACCGGCGGCGGCGCGCGCTGTTTTGAGCCGCTACTTCGGCGTGCCGGTGCGCATCAACCAACCCTATTGCGCCTTGCACGTAGGCCTGGGCACGCTGGAAGCACCGATCCCCAGCGCCGACCCGGCGCTGCGCAAAATGGCTTCAGAGTTTCTGGACTCGCACTTCGCCAACCCCAAGCAGACCGTCAGCGGTCGCGTGAGAATGCTGCTGGCGCGCAACCTGGGGTCCAGCGACATTCGCAAGAACACCATCGCGCAGCAGCTATCCATGCATCCGCGCACCTTGCAGCGCAGGCTGGATGCGGAAAACAACAGCTTCAACCAGATTCGCGATCAGGTGCGGCGTGAAGCGGCGATGCGATTTCTCACCGGGAGCCAGATGCCGCTCGGCCAAGTGGCCAGCCTGCTGGGATTTTCCGAACAGTCCGCGCTGAGCCGCTTCTGTCGGCAGCAGTTTCAGCGGGCGCCGAGTCAGCTTCGCGCACAATGAGCACATGCGTCCGCCGTTCACCCTCGCCCAGCTGAATCCGTTTCGTACGCGCCTGCAACAAATGGCGCGCCAGCTCGAGGTCCAATCGGCGGCGCAACAGGCCGCCAGCCAGACCGTGGAGCTGGATCAAAGCAAGGTGGGGCGGCTGTCGCGGATGGATGCCATGCAGCAACAGGCGCTGGCACTGGCCACCCAGCAACGTGCGCGACGCAATACACGGCGAATCCAGGCGGCCCTGGCGAGAATCGACAGCGGCCGCTTCGGCCTGTGCCCGGACTGCGATCAAGCGGTCGAGACGGCGCGATTGCACGCCGACCCTTGCACGCTGTTCTGCATGGACTGCGCCGAAGAACGCGACGATCAAGCCGCCGCTGAAGCTCGTCAACGGTTGATGCGAGGTCCACGTGGCTAGCGCAACATCACCCACCTGCATCGCCCGGCGCGCTTTGCGCCAACCCCCGGAGCTGTGGATTCTGGCAGCTTCGGTGGTGATCGCGGTTGCCGCCAGCAGCGCCGTGAGCCTGTTCAGCGACCGTGTCTGGCAGGTGCTGAACGATCAGACCAGCCAAGCCTTTGGCGCCGACGCGGCAATGCGTTCGCGCGACCCATTCGCGCCCGAACTATTGGCATCGATTGATGCGCTCGGCATCGAACAAGCCGCCCTGATCCAGTTCCCGACGGTCGTCCTGCACGGCGAGGAAACCGCGCTGGTTTCCATCAAGGCCGTGGACGCCGCATATCCCTTGCGCGGTCACCTGCGACGCGCCGCCGCGCCCTTCGGCAAGCAAACCCAAGTCAGTCACGGCCCGGCGCCGGGGGCGGTCTGGGTCGATTTGCGGTTGTGGCAAAACCTGCAATTGGCGCTGGGTGATACGCTGGAGCTGGGTCGCTCGAAAATGCGTGTCAGCGCCTTGCTGACGCACGAACCGGATCGCAATGGATCCTTTGGCGACCTGGCGCCACGGGTGCTGATGAATCGGCAAGACCTGATGGCAACGGAGTTGATCGCGCCGGGGGCACGCGTCGAATACGGCCGGCTGCTGTCCGGTACCGCCGCGCAAATCGCGCAGGCCCGGGAACTGGCCGAAGCGGCGGGTTTACGATTTCAAACACCACAGGATGCGCGGCCGGCGTTGGGAAATTCGGTGTCCCGCGCCGAACAGTTTCTCAAGCTGGCGGTACTGGCCACGCTGTTGCTGAGCGGCGCCGCCATTGCCAGCGCGGCGCACCAGCACGGCCAGGGTTTGCGCGATGAGGCGGCTTTGTTGCGCGCCCTTGGCGCCAGCACCCAACGCATCGCCAGTCAAAGCCTGAAGCGCTTGCTGACGCTGGCGCTGAGCGCCGGGGTGGTCGGCGTGCTGTGCGGCTTTGCGGCGCAGGGCTTGCTGGCCGGCGCTGCGGCCGGGCTGATGAACACCGAGCTGCCCGCACCACGTGCTGCCGTGGCGCTGACGAGTGTGGGCTATGCGCTGCTGTTGGTGCTGGGCTTTGCCGCGCCGCCGTGGCTGGCGGCGCGCAACACGCCGCCGATCCGGGTCTTTCAACGGAATGTGCCGGTCGCCGGCAGTCGCCTCGCCAGCGGCATCGCCGCCATCAGCGCACTGCTGTTGATCGCGCTGCACACCCAGGATGCGCAGCTCGCCGGCTTGGTTCTGCTGGGCGCGCTCGGCTGCTGTTCGGTACTGGCGGTGATCGCGCTGATTCTGATTCGTTTGTTGTCCCCACTGCGTCACGGCCCCAGTTCAGCCATCCGCTTCGGGCTGGCCAATATCGCGCGTCGCCGGCTGCAGAGCGTGGCGCAGGCGGTGGCATTGGGCCTGGCGCTGCTGGCGCTGCTGCTGGTCGCCATCGTCCGCAGCGAGCTGCTGGACAACTGGCGCAAGGCGCTGCCGCCGGAGACGCCCAACCAGTTTCTGATCAACGTGCAACACCATCAATTGCCCGCGCTGCGCGTGTTTTTTGCCGAGCGCGGCTACACGGACCTGAAATTCTGGCCCATGGCGCGGGCGCGACTGGTGGCGCTCAACGGCGAGGCGGTCACCGCCGACAGCTTTGATGACCCCCAGACCCGGCGCTGGATCAATCGCGAATTCAATATCTCCTGGACCCAGGAATTTGGCGATGACAACCGCTTGCTGGACGGTCAGTGGTGGCCGGTGGAGACGGACGGCAAGCCCTGGCTGTCGGTCGACGAATACGCGGTGGAGCGTCTCGGCCTGAAGCTGGGAGACCGGCTGAGCCTGCAAATCGTGGACCGGACCATCGAGTTCGAGGTCTACAACCTGCGCGAGGTCAGCTGGGACAGCTTTCGGCCCAATTTCTTCCTGGTGGCGGCGCCGGGGGTGATTGACGATGGCGCCGCGCAATGGATCACCAGTTTTCATCTGCCGCCGGATCAACGCGCACTGTTGCCGGACCTGATCCGCACATTTCCAAATATCACCGCTTTGGATCTGGAGGCGGCGATGCAACAGGTGCGCCGCATCATGGATCAGGTGGTGGCGGCGCTGGAGTTTGTGCTGCTGTTTACGCTGGGCGCCGGGCTGACGGTGTTGATGGCCTCGATTGAAGCCACCCGAGCTGATCGGGTTCGTGAAACCGCACTGCTGCGTGCGCTGGGCGCGGGGCGGGGTACGGTGATGCTGGGGGTGATTTCCGAATACGCCTGCCTGGGTCTGATCGCCGGCATCGTCGCCGCCGCCAGCGCGCAGCTTCTGGGGTTCTTGCTGGCGCGCGAAGTATTTGAATTGAGTTATCAGTTCAGTCCGCGACTGTGGCTGACCGGCAGCCTGGGCGGCGCCTTGCTGGTGAGTGGTTTGGGCTGGCTGTCGCTGCGCCGCAGCATGCGGACCTCGGCAAGGCAGGTGCTCGCCCGCACCGCTTGAGCGCGCCGATTTTTCTCGGCACCGGCCTGCGGGTATTCTGTAGCCCTTCTTTCAACACCACCCACCAAGCGCCAGGGAGAGCGGTCGATGCTCGAAAAAATCGTGCTGTTTCTCCTGGCCGCGGTGGTGGCGGTGCCGCTGTTCAAGCGGCTGGGATTGGGCGCGGTTCTGGGCTACCTGGTCGCCGGCGTCGCCATCGGCCCGGCAGCGCTGGGCTTCGTTGAGGATGTCGAATCCACCCTGCACGTGGCCGAATACGGCGTGGTGCTGCTGCTGTTCATCATCGGCCTGGAGCTGGAACCCAAGCGCCTGTGGACGCTGCGGCGCATGGTGTTCGGCCTTGGCGCCGGACAGCTGATCGGCACCGGCGCACTGCTGGCTGGCATTGCCTATGCGCTGGACTTTTCCTGGCAGGAGAGCGTGTTGATCGGCTTCGCCCTGGCCATGTCGTCCACCGCGCTGGTGATTCAACTGCTGAGCGAGCGACGCGAGCTACCCACCCGTCAGGGGCGCGCCGCCTTCTCCATTCTGCTGTTTCAGGATCTGGCGGTGATCCCGATGCTGGCGTTTGTGCCGCTGCTGGCCACATCCGGCGGCGATGGCGGCGAGGGCATGGATTGGCAGCGCACGGTCTGGATGCTGGTGGTGTTCGCTGCCGTGGTGCTGGGTGGACAATACGCGGTGCGCCCACTGATGCGGATGGTGGCGCGCGCCGATATTCCGGAGCTGTTGACCGCGGTGTCGCTGCTGCTGGTGCTGGGCACCTCCTGGGCGATGGAAGCGGTGGGACTGTCGATGTCGCTCGGCGCCTTTCTGGCTGGCGTGTTGTTGTCCGAATCCGAGTTCCGGCATGAATTGCAAGCCAATATCGAACCGTTCAAGGGCCTGTTGCTGGGGCTGTTCTTCATGGCGGTGGGCATGTCGGCCGATATTGATGCGCTGTGGGCCAATCCGCTGCAGATGTTCGGCCTGGCGCTGGCGCTGCTGTTGATCAAGGGCGGCATTCTCTATGTGCTGGGCCGCATGGTGAAGCTGCCCGCGGATTCGGCGCGCGCGCTGGCCTGCGCCTTGCCGCAAGGCGGCGAATTCGCCTTCGTGTTGTTCAGCGCCGCCATTGCCGCTGGCGCATTGGGCGCCGAACAAGCGGCGCTGTTGGTGACGGTGGTGACCATCACCATGCTGGCGACGCCGCCGATGTATGCCTTGCAGGCCAAGCTGCGCAAGCCGCCGCCCAAACGCGAATATGACGACCTCAGCGACGCGCCGTCGGATCCGGCCATCATCATCGCCGGCTTTGGGCCATTTGGTCAGATCGTCGGCCGCATTCTGCAGGTGCGGCAGATTCCGTTCACGGTTTTGGACAAGGATTCCGAGCAGGTGGATTTCGTGCGCCGATTTGGCAGCCGTATTTTCTACGGCGACGCCGGAAGGCTGGATCTGCTGCGCGCCGCTGGCATCTCCTCCGCCAAGATCTTCATCCTGACCATCCCGGATATGGAAGCGTCGCTGCAAGTGGCACGCACCGTGCGCAAGCACTATCCGCATGTGCGGGTTTACGCCATGGCGGTCAACCGCCGTCATGCGCTGCTGTTGATGGACATGGGCATCAGCCATGTCATCCGTCGCGGCTTCCACTCCTCGCTGGTGCTGAGCCGTTCGATTCTGCGCGGCGCCGGCCTGTCGCGCGACGAAGCCATCACCACGGTGGAAAAATTCCGTGAATTCGACGAGCGCGCGCTACGCCAGCAACAAGCGGTGGTGCACGATGACAGCCTGATGATGCAAAGCGCGATTCAGGCGGCGCAGGAACTCGAGCAGCTATTCGAGCAGGATCGCGCGCAGAAAGCTGGCTCTTAGCCGCGCTTCCTGGCCACCAAACTTTCTCCTCCATTGATGTCACTGCGCAACACGATTCTGATCGGCACTCCGGCATTGGCGCTGGCGCTGGGACTGGGGCTGATCGGTACCGGCGTCACGCCGATCATCGCCTGGACCGTGGCCATCACACTGCTGGCCGCCGTCTGGTGGGTCAGCGAAGCCTTGCCGATTCCGGTGACCTCGCTGCTGCCGTTCTGCCTGTTTCCGCTGTTCGGCGTGCTGGACGCCAAGCAAGCGGCGTCCGGCCTCGGCGCCAACGTCATCCTGCTGCTGATGGGCGCGTTCATGCTGTCCAAGGCCATCGAGCGCAGCGGGCTGCACCGGCGCTTCGCGCTCATGATGATCCAGCTGATCGGCGGCCCGGCGCTGCGCTTTGCCGAATGGCGTCTGGTGCTGGCCTTCATGATCACCGCCGCGCTGCTTTCGATGTGGATTTCCAACTCCGCCACCACCTTGATGCTGACCCCCATCGCGCTGGCGGTGCTGCAGGACATCGAACAACCGCGTTTGACCCGCGCGGTGTTGCTGGGCGTGGCCTATGCCGCGTCGGTCGGCGGCACCGCGACCCTGGTGGGAACGCCGCCCAATGTCATCTTCGCCGGCGTATATGAGCAGTTCACCGGCGCCGAGTACGGGTTTTTGCGCTGGATGAAAACCGGGGTGCCGATCATGATGCTGTCGATCCCCTTGATGGCCTTGTGGCTGGCGCGCGGCTTGCGCGCGCAACGCAGCGTTGCGTTACCCGCGCTGGGGCCATGGCGTGCCGAAGAAAAACGTGTGCTGATGGTGTTCGGCCTCACGGTTTTTCTGTGGGTGTTTCGCGCCGAACCCTTTGGCGGCTGGTCCGGCTGGCTGGACATTGACGGCATCAGCGACGCCAGCATCGCGCTGTTCGCGGTGGTGCTGATGTGTCTGGTGCCCAACGGCAAGGGCAGCGGGCTGCTGGACTGGGAAAGTGCCGGCAACATTCCCTGGGGCATGCTGCTGCTGTTCGCCGGCGGCATCGTCATCGCCAAGGCCTTCAGCGCCAGCGGCCTGTCGCAAGTCATCGGCAACGGCCTGGGCGGACTGGCCGGGCTTCCGGTACTGCTGATGCTGCTGGTCATCACGCTGTCGGTCAGTTTTCTGACCGAGATCACCTCCAACACCGCCACCGCCACCCTGCTGATGCCGGTGCTGGCCGCCGCCGCCATGGGCGCGGCAATGGCGCCGGAACTGCTGATGCTGCCCGCCGCGGTGGCCGCCTCCAGCGCCTTCATGCTGCCGGTGGCCACCGCGCCCAACGCCATCGTTTATGCCACCGACCGGCTGAGCATCCGCGAGATGGCGCGTGAGGGCGTGGTGTTGAATATCATCGTCGCGCTGGTGGTCACCGCCGTCTGCGCGCTGTCACTGGGCTAAGCGGCGGGCGCCACCTGTTCGTTGTCTGGCGTGTCACTACCGGCTTGCGGCGCTTCGCTCGGCTCGGGTTGAGACTCGGCAATCCACTGCTCCACCAGCGTCTCCAGGACATCCAGCGGAACCGCGCCGCTGCCGAGCACGACGTCGTGAAACGCGCGAATGTCGAAATCATCCGCCAAGGCTTCTTGCGCCCGGTTACGCAAGGCTTTGATGCGCAGTTCACCAATCTTGTACGCCAGCGCCTGTCCCGGCCAGACGATGTAGCGATCCACCTCGTTGGCGATTTCCAGATCGGACTTGCCGGTATTGGCTTTGAAGAAGTCAATGGCGCGCTGTCGCGACCAGCCCTTGCTGTGCAGGCCGGTGTCCACCACCAGACGGATGGCGCGCCACATTTCAAAGTTGAGCTGCCCGAACTTTGAATAAGGGCTTTGATAGAGCCCCAGATCTTCGCCCAAGGACTCGGCGTAAAGGCCCCAACCTTCAACGAAGGCGGTGTACGCATGACTGTTTCGCCGGAATTCAGGCAGCTCGCCCATTTCCTGTTGCAGCGCCAGTTGCAAGTGATGTCCGGGCACGGCTTCATGCGCCGCCAGCGCTTCCATCTCCCAGCGCGGGCGCTGATCCGCCTTGTAAGTATTGGCGTAGAAATAACCGGCTCGCGAGCCGTCCGCCGCCGGCGGATAGTAATAGGCGCTGGGCGCGTCCTTGTTGGAAATCTTGGGCATGGCGCGAATGCCGTAGGGCGTGCGTGGCAGGGTGCCGAACAGACGCGGCAGCTCCGGGTCGATACGCTTGGTGATGATGCGATAACCGTCCACCAGCTCCTGACCGTTGCGATAGAAGAAGCGCCGCGAGCGGTTCAGGTAACGGATGAAGGCGTTGAGGTCGCCGGCATATTCGGCGCGCTCGCGCACCGCCTCCATCTGCGCGCGAATCCGCTTCACCTCGTCCAGCCCGATCCGGTGAATCTCATCGGCACTGAGCTCGGTGGTGGTGTGATAGCGCACCAGATACTGATAGTGGGCGGCACCGTTTGGTCGTTCCGACAGCCCCACGGTCAGCGGCGTCGCCGGCAGATACTCGTTCTCGAAAAAGTCTTTCAACCGGCGGTAGGCCGGAATCACGACATCCGTGATCATCGACTCACCGGCGATGGCGAACTGCTGCTGCACCGGCTCGGGGATGTCGTCCGGAAACGACTCGAAGGGCTTGTAGTAAGGGCTGCGCCTGGCCCGGCTGACCAACTGCCGGTCGATCTGTGCCGGCAACCGGCGCATCACCGCGCGTGGGTAAATCCGGCCTTCGTCCATGCCGCGCCGCATGAGCGCAATGGTCTGATCGATATGCGCACCCAACCCCTGCAAGCGCGCCAACCAGTTCTCGTAATCCTTCAGGTCATCAAAGCGCATGACCTCCAGGATCTGATGCAGGGTCTGCACGCCGGACAGTTGATTGACGGGCAACAAATGCTGGCGAAAGACCTGCCCTTCCACCGCCAACTGCAATTGGTGCCGAAACAGGTCGTAATTGAGCTGATCCGCTGCGGACAGCGCCTGACGATCAATGCCGCCAAGCTGTTCCAGGGCCTGCCGATCCGCAGCGTGGCGCTGTGCCCAGGCCGCCTCGCTGTTGTCGTCCCAGTGCGCGTCATGGCGCTCATCGCCCAGATACGTGGCCAAGGTGGGCGACTGCCGCAGGCGTCGCTCCCAGGCCTGATCGAACAGTGTGTGGAGCGCGGCCGTCGGATCAGCCTGCGCGGGTTCGGTCGCCGCAGGCGGCGGCTCGGCCTCGAGCATGGCGGGTTGCTCGGACTGACAAGCGCCAAGCAGCACACCTGCGAACACCAGGCTGAGAATCACCAACTGTTTCATCACTACTCCCGAAGTGGCCCGTCGTCATTTGCTGGCCTCAACCGATTCGACGATGCACCGCCACCGCTATTCAATATTCAGTTTTTTGACCTTGTAGCGCAGTTGCCTGAAGGTCAGGCCCAGCAACTGCGCGGCACGCGTCTTGTTGTAGCGCGCCTTTTCCAAGGCTTCCATGATGGCGCGCTTCTCCACCTCTTCGACCCGGTTTTCCAGATCGCCCTCGAGACCAAGCGTCGCCGCTTGCCCGGGATTCGAGGTCAGCCGAAGCTGCAGATCCGCTTCGTCGATGCGCTCGCCGTCGCATAGGGTAACAGCCCGCTCCAGCACGTTCTCCAGCTCTCGCACGTTTCCGGGGAACGGATAGGCCTGTAATGCGCTTGCAGCGGCGGCGCTCAGGCTGGGCGTTTGCGCCAGGCCGGTGTTGCTCGCCAGGCCGGTCAGAATGTGTTGCGCCAGGGCCGGGATGTCACTGGCCCGCTCGCGCAAGGCCGGCGTGCGAAGCTCGATCACATTGATGCGATAAAACAGGTCCTGCCGAAACTCACCCTTGGCAACGCGTTCGGCCAGATCCTTGTGCGTGGCGGAGATCAGCCGCACGTTGACCGCGGCTTCCTTTTCCGAACCGACCGCGCGCACTTTGCGTTCCTGAACCGCACGCAACAGCTTGACCTGCATATGCAACGGAAGGTCGGCCACTTCGTCCAGGAACAGGGTGCCGCCCTCGGCGGCCTGGAACAATCCCACCTTGTCCTTGATGGCGCCGGTGAATGAACCCTTCAGGTGGCCAAAGAACTCGCTTTCCATCAGCTCGGCGGGAATCGCACCACAGTTGACCGGCACGAACGGCCCCTGACCGCGCGGCCCCTTGTTGTGGATCAAGCGCGCTACCAGCTCCTTGCCGGTTCCGGATTCGCCGTGAATATGCACCGGTGCCTGACTGCGGGCGAGCCGGTCGATCAGCGCGCGCAACGCCTGCATGAGCGGGTGCTCACCCAACAAACCACCGTCATCGACCGCATGATCGGCGCCGCCCAGCCGCAAGGCGGTTTCCACCAACTTGCGCAGCGCGGCCAGATCCACCGGCTTGGAAACAAAATCAAAGGCGCCGGCCTTGAGGCTGTCGACCGCAGCCTGGGCATTGCCATAGGCGGTGATGACCGCCACCGGAATATGGCTGTGTTGCGCCTGAATCTGCCGCACCAGATCAATACCGTTGCCGTCGGGCAGACGCATGTCCGTGAGGCAGAAATCAAAGGCATGCCGGGCCAGCAGCGCGCGCGCATCGCCCACGCATTCGGCGGTTTGGCATTCCACGCCCATTGCGCCGAGGGTCATCTCCAACAGCTCGCGGATGTCCTCCTCATCGTCCACCACCAGCGCCTGCTTGCCTTCAGAACTGTTATTCACACTGACCATGGCTACAGTTTTACACCAGCCGAAAAGCTGATGCGAAACCGCGCGCCTTCATCGGCACGCCCCACATAGGAAATGCGTGCCTGATTGGTTTCGCACAGCTCGCGCGCCAGGAACAGCCCCAGACCACTGCCCTGATTGCCGGTGGTGAAAAACGGCTCGAAGATGCGATCCTGGATTTCCGCGCTGATACCCGGCCCGTTGTCCGCCACCTCCAGCCACACCCGGCCATTGTCCTCTCGACCGGCGCGCAGCGTCAGCCGTGTTTCATCGCCATCGATTCTGCCGTGGGCAAAGGCGTTGTCCCACAGATTGAACAACAACTGCTGCAGGTGATCCGTATCAAAGCGCACCTGCATCAGGTGCGGCATGTCTTCGATCACGATGCGTTCGGTGGCAAACGGGGAGCTTTCGGCATACGTCGCCACCGCGCGCTGCAACCACTGGCGCAGGGCGATGGGTTGCAGGCTCGCGGCCTCGCGCCGTGAGAGCGACAAAACATCACGCACGATGCGATCGATTCGCTCGCTATGGCGATGAATCATCCGCAGCAACTTGGCCTGTTGCTGATTGCCGCTGCCTGCAACGGACTCGGTCAGCAGCTGCCCCGCGTGACTGATGGCGGCCAGCGGATTGCGGATTTCATGCGCGACGCTGGCCGACAGCCGCCCCAGCGCCGCCAGCTTCATTTGTTGCGCCTGCTCACGGATCTTGGCGGCGTCGTCCAGCAGAATCAGAATCGGCGCCAGGCTGCCCTCACCCATGCGCGAAATCCGCGCCACCAACTCCGGGGTGTTGCTGGAAGGATGAAACGGTGCCTGATCATCGTGAGGCGCGCGCAGCCAATCCACCACCCGCTCCGCCAGCCCCTTGGCCTCGGCGTGCAGGGTGTTGCCATCGGCACGCGATGAGGCACGCAGCAGGTGTCGCGCGGTGGCGTTGATGCTGCGAATGCGCAGGCCGCTATCCGCCACCACCACGCCGGTCTGCATGCCCTCGATGATGCTCTCATTGAGCCGTGTGAGATTTTCGAAATCGATCTCCACCTGTTCGGCCAGTGCTTCGCTGCGTCGCGCGCGTTGCGCGGCGACGCTGGCCGTCAGCGTGCTGCCGAACAGAATCATGCCCAACACCCCCGCCGCCGTGAAACCGGCAGCCGACGAAGGTTCGCTGAGCTGACGCACGAACTCTTGCGCAAACATCGCCAAAGTCGCCAGGGCGGCCTGTCCCATCGCCATGCGCATGGACAGAATCAGCGCGCTGCCGACCGCCGGCACCACCAGCAGGACACCCAGGCCCTGTTGCGCGCCGCCGCTGGCGAACACCAGCGAAACAATGGCCAGCAAGTCGGTCAGAAACTGTAGATAGGTCTGCGTCTGCAAGGCGGGCCGCCGCGCGCCCAGCGGCAACAGCAGCAGCAGGGCCGCCAGCGCGTAGCCGTAACCGGTCCAGCGATACCAGCCCGGGTCCACTTCCGAAAAAATCCGCGCGGACAGGCCCAGCTCCTGCACGACCAGCAGGACCGCCACCAGCAACAAGCGGTACAGCGCCATCAGGCGCAGCAGTCGCCAGTCTTGCGGTTGCCGGTCCAGACGGATCAATGCACCATCACCCGCAGCTCGCGGTCACTGATCCTGCGTTTGATTGCACGCCCCGCAGCGCTGATCTTGCGACAGGGCCTCAATCGGCAGGTACACGCCGCAGATCCGGCATCGCGCCGTGGGCTGGAAGGACCTGGTTTGCGCATCGCCGCCGGAAAGGCGGTGCTTTCGAATCAATACCCACACCCGCCACACCAGCAGCAGCGCGGCGATCAGCAACAAGAGCCGGAACAGCAACATTTCCAATCACTCCACTCGATAATCAGACATTGTTCTGGCGTCCACGAACAGTGCTCATGGCCAAATGCTGCACTTTGCATGCGCCGTTGCCGGCGTTGCGGACGGGCTGACTTTTGCGCTGCATCTGGAACATAGGGGACAATCCGCGCGCTCGAATTCTTGAGATAACCATGAACCTACACGAATATCAGGCCAAAGCCTTGTTTTCACGCCACGGCATTCCGGTCCCGGAAGGGGTGTTGGCGCAAAGTCCCGAAGCCGCGCGCGCGGCAGCCAAACAATTGGGAACCGACCGCGTGGTGGTCAAAGCCCAAGTCCACGCCGGCGGTCGCGGAAAGGCCGGCGGCGTGAAACTGGTGAGCGGCCCCGATGCGGCTGAAGAAGCCGCCAAGGCCATGCTGGGCCAGTCTCTGGTGACCCAACAGACCGGCGCCGAAGGGCTGCCGATCAACGCGGTCTGGGTTGAGAAACCATCGAATATTGCGCGCGAATTGTATATTTCCGGCCTTGTCGATCGCACCCGCGAACGCATTGTATTCATGGCCTCGGCCGCCGGCGGCATGGATATCGAAGAGGTGGCGGAAAAGACGCCGGAGCAGATCAAGCACGTCTACGTCAATCCGGCCTGCGGGCTGCAGAAGTACCAGGCGCGCGAGCTGGCCTTCTTCATGGGGCTGGACAAGGCCCAAGCCGAGCAATTCACGCGCATTCTCAGCGGGCTGTACGACATTTTCATCGAACACGACGCCAGCCTGGCCGAGATCAACCCGCTGATCGTCACCGACGAGGGCGATGTGGTGGCGCTGGACGCCAAGCTCAATTTTGACGAGAACGCGCTCTACCGGCAGAAGGCGATTGCCGACCAGCGCGATCCTACCCAGGAAGATGAGCGCGAACGCGCCGCCGCCAAGTTCGATCTGAACTACGTCACGCTCGATGGCGACATCGGCTGCATGGTCAACGGCGCGGGCCTGGCGATGGCCACCATGGACATCGTCAAGCTGCACGGCGGCCAGCCCGCCAACTTTCTGGACGTGGGCGGCGGCACCACCGCCGAAAAAGTCACCGAAGCGTTCAAGCTGATCACCGCCAGCCCGGAAGTCAAAGCCATCTTCATCAATATTTTTGGCGGCATCGTGCGCTGCGATCTGATTGCCGAAGGCATCATTGCCGCAGTCAAGCAAACCGGCCTGAAGTTGCCGGTGGTGGCGCGACTGCAAGGCACGAACATGGAAAAGGGTCAGAGCCTGCTGCGCGATTCGGGCTTCGCCATCACGCCGGTTTCCGACCTGACCGAGGCCGCGCAAACCGTGGTCAAACTGGCCAAAGGGAATTAAACGATGTCGATTCTGATCAACAAAGACACCAAGGTCATTTGCCAGGGCTTCACCGGCAAACAGGGGACCTTTCACTCCGAGCAGTCCATTTCCTACGGCACCAATATGGTGGGCGGCGTGTCGCCCGGCAAGGGCGGAACCACTCACCTGAAGCTGCCGGTGTTCAACACCACCCACGAAGCGGTGGCCGCCACCGGCGCCGAGGCGAGCATGATCTACGTGCCCGCGCCGGGCGCTGCCGATGCGATTCTGGAAGCCGCCGACGCCGGCGTTCGCGTCATCGTCTGCATCACCGAAGGCATCCCGGTGAATGACATGATCAAGGTCAAGGGCGCGCTGCGGGCGGACTATCCCGACGCCATCCTGGTGGGGCCCAACTGCCCGGGCGTGATTACGCCGGGCGAGTGCAAGATCGGCATCATGCCCGGGCACATCCATCAGCCGGGCAAAATCGGCATCGTTTCGCGCTCGGGCACGCTGACCTATGAAACCGTGCACCAGACCACCCAGAACGGCCTGGGCCAGAGCACCTGCGTGGGCATCGGTGGTGATCCGGTTCGCGGCATGGGCTTCATCGACGTGATTGAGTTGTTTGAGCAAGACCCCGAGACCGCCGGGATCATCATGGTGGGGGAAATTGGTGGCTCGTCAGAAGAAGAAGCGGCCGAGTACATCAAGGCGAATGTGAAAAAACCGGTGGTTGCTTACATCGCCGGTGTTACCGCACCGCCCGGCAAGCGCATGGGACATGCCGGCGCCATCATCGCCGGCGGCAAGGGCACCGCCGATGAGAAGTTCAAGGCACTGGAAAACGCCGGGGTGAAAACCGTGCGCTCACCAGCGGACCTGGGTGCGGCGATGGCGGAATTGCTCGCCTAAAAGCCTGGCAGCGGCCAAACGCGGGTATTAGCAGGCGTGAAGCCGGGACTTTGCATCGCCGTCGCCCAACTCAATTTCTGGGTGGGCGACATTCAAGGCAATGTGGAGAAAATCGTCGCTGCTGCCACAAAGGCGCGCGACGAGATGGGCGCCGATCTGATCGCCTTTCCCGAGCTGGCGCTGATCGGCTATCCGCCGGACGATCTGCTGCTTCGTTCCGGCGTCCCGCCTGCAATTGAGACCGGCCTGAGCGACATCGCACGGCGCATTCAGGGGATTCATGTCGTCATTGGCCATCCCGAGTACGCCGATGCAGGCCTGTTCAACAGCGCCAGCGTGTTTCGGGACGGCAATCTGGTTCAGCGTTACCGAAAACAATGCCTGCCCAATTACGGCGTTTTTGACGAGAAACGGCATTTCCTGCCCGGATTCGCGCCGGCGGTCTTCCCGCTTGCCGGCCAGCGTGTCGGGCTGTGCATTTGCGAGGACATCTGGACACCCGAGCCTGCACAGCAGGCGCTGGACGCCGGCGCCCAGTTGTTGATCAATCTCAACGCCTCGCCGTTCAAGCTGGGCAAGTCCTGCGAACGCGAACAGACCGTTCAGGTCCGCGCAAAGCAAACCGGCCTGCCCATCGTCTACGTCAACATGGTGGGGGGACAGGACGAACTGCTGTTCGACGGCAGCTCCTTTGCGGTGGACGCCGACGCCCAAGTGCGTTTTCGCGCAGCCGAATTCACCGAGGGCGTTTATCCGCTGACCCTGCGCGCGGGGACCATTCAGGCCGAGTGCGCGCCGCCCCTGAGCGATGAAGCCGGCGCCTATGCGGGCCTGGTGCAGGCGGTCAAGGATTACGTGAATCGCAACGGCTTTCCCGGTGCGGTGATCGGCATGTCCGGCGGCATTGATTCGGCGCTGGTGGCGGCCATCGCCGCCGACGCCCTGGGGCCGGAACGGGTATGGGGCGTTTCCATGCCCTCGCGCTACACCGCCGATATTTCCAATGACGATGCACGCATCCAGGCCGAGAACCTGGGCATCCGGTATTCGTCACTGCCGATTGAAACCTGCTTCACCGCGTTTTCCGAAACGCTGGCAGAAACGTTCGCGGGCCGTGACACCGATATCACCGAGGAGAATCTGCAATCGCGCAGTCGGGGCGTTTTGTTGATGGCCCTGTCCAACAAGTTCGGCCACGTGGTGCTGGCGACCGGCAACAAGTCGGAAATGGCGGTGGGTTACGCCACCCTTTACGGTGACATGTGTGGTGGCTTTGCGCCCATCAAGGATGTTTACAAGACCTGGGTTTACCGGCTGGCGCGTTACCGCAACACGATTTCGCCGGCGATTCCGGAGCGCGTCATCACCCGCCCGCCGTCCGCCGAATTGCGGCCGGACCAAAAGGATTCGGACTCGCTGCCACCCTACGAGGTGCTTGATCCGATTCTGGAGGCCTACGTCGAAGACGGCCGTTCGATTTCGGAGATCGTCGCCATGGGCTACGAGGAGACCGACGTGCAACGCATCACCGGCCTGGTGCGGCGTTCCGAATACAAGCGTCGTCAGGCGCCGCCCGGCCCGAAAATCACCCGCCACGCGTTTGGCCGCGAACGGCGTTATCCCATTACCGTGCAGTATGGGGATGTGTAAGCTGCATTCAGCCCAGCTTCGGTTTGGCGATGCGAGAATCGCTGGGCACTGACCAGCAAGGGAGCATCCGATGCACAACAAGATTTTGATCAGCGGGATTGTAGGTTTGTCTGTTTCACTCAGCGCCGGCCAGGCGTTTGCCGGCGACGGTCAAGGCGCCAATGATCGACTCGACCAGCGCGGAGACCGTATCGAGAAGCGCCTGGACCGAAAAGGCGAGCGGCAAAACCAACGCCTGGACCAGCGTGGCCAGCGCATTGGCGATCGGCTCGAACACCGATCCGACGCTGCGGCCGAGCGCGGCCACGATAAGGCAGCCAATCGCCTGGAAAAACGTGGTGATCGGGTGGAAAACCGCCTTGACAAGCGCGGGGACCGCATCCAGAACCGCAAGGAAAAGCGCGGCGATCGCATCGACCAACGCCTCGACAAGCGCGGGGATCGCATTCAGAAGCACCGTCAGAACCGCTGAGCTGACCCGGACCTGCCGCCTGTCGCTGCCGAAACCTGCATCGCGCGATTCTGGGTTGAAGTAGCGCTGCCTACTTCTTCAGGCCCGAAGGCGGCCGGCAGCCGCGCAAAGGACGTCCCCATGTTAATGACCTGGCTGGCTTGCGCGGCTGCTCTGGCGGCTGCGGCAGTTGTGACTTTCATCGTTCAGCATCGCAAGCATTCGCGTGCGCGTGTGTCGCAACGCGACCCGCCACAACTGGAACCGGGCGACCGCGCATGAGCTGATGGGCCTATCTTTGCGCGGCGCCGGTCATGGGCACAAAGCGCACCGGACTGATGTCGTATTGGCGGTCCCCTTCGGCGCGGCGATGAATCAGGCGCAGCATCTGACCGTCCGGACCCTGTGGCCCCAGCGGCAGTATCAGCCGTCCACCAGGGGCGAGTTGGGACAGCAGGGCCGGCGGAACATGATCTGGCGCGGCAGTCAGCATGATGGCGTCAAACGGCGCCGCCTGCGGCCAGCCCTGGTAGCCATCGCCGGTGCGTAATCGCACCCGATACCCCAGGCGATTGAGCCTCTGGCGCGCCTGCACGGCCAACGCGGGCACAATTTCAATGGAATACACCGAACCCGCCAACTGCGACAGAATCGCCGCCTGATAACCCGACCCGGTTCCGATTTCCAACACCCTGTCCGCTGGCTTGAGCGCCAGCGCCTGCGTCATCAAGGCCACCACATAAGGCTGGGAAATGGTCTGTTGCATCCCGATCGGCAACGGCCGGTCTTCGTAGGCCCCCTCATGCAAGTGCGCCGGCACGAACTGTTCACGTGGCGTATTGCCGATGGCCGCCAGCACGGCCTGATCGTGAATCCCGCGACGCCGCAGATGGCTCATCAGTGCCTGGCGCGCAGCTTGCATGGGCGAGGGCTCGCGTGACCAGAGCTGCGCGGCGACGCCGCTGCATCCCGCCACCAGTGCGCATATCAATTTGCGGCGCTGATTATTCACGATCCACGCTCGGCCTTGCCTGCAAGGCATCAAATGATGCGAGTTCGCGGCGCGTATGCAAAGCGTTGAGCCGCGGCCGTGGTGCAACCGCCGCTGCGCCCCGGATGGGTCACATTCGCTTTGTGGCCTGCGTCGGCCTGCCGCCCGGGTGACGCCGGCGCGGTTCGGCGTGGCTTGGAATCTGCGTCGATTCAGGCTCGCGGTGGCCGCAGCAGGCCATTGAGCAGCATGTCGGCATAGCGCTCGGCCAGGTCCTCCAAACGTCCGTGGCGCGAATCGAACCATTCCAGCGTGGCGTTGAGCGAGCCGATCAGCAGCAGTCGAAAGGCCTTGAGGTCGACCGCCTCGCGCAGGCCGCCGGCGCGGTCACAATCGACCAGGATGCGATCCCACAAGGCTTCATAGCGCCGCCGCATCGGCAGGTTGGCCTGTCGGACCACCGGCGGAACCTGCGCATAGATGCGCACGTTGGCGGAGGTGTAATCGCTGAAGTCGAACAACGCCTGCAAATGCGCCCGCACCCCGGCGCGGATCAGGCCGCCGGCGCCGGCGTCCGCCGGCAGTTGCTCCACCGCGCTTCGCACCGCCTGATCCACCGCCACGATGCCGGCGTCCAGAATGGCGATGACAATGCTCTGCTTGGAGCTGAAGTGATAGTAGACGCTGCCGGCCTTCATGCCGGCGGCGGCGGCGATGGCGCGCAAGGATACCGCCGCGTAGCCCTGTTCCCGAAACAGCCGCGACGCCGCGCGCAGAATGCGTTCGCGCGACAGATCCGCCTTGTCGCTGCGGGTGACCGACGACGACGGCAACGTCTCGGCCTGCGCCGTCACCCGCCGTCCGCCGGCGTCTTGAGCATCAGCGCGACCCGCGTGCACTCCGCCACCAGCTTGTCCTGCTGATTGAAGGCGCGGTGCACAAAGGTGACGATGCCGTCCTTGGGACGCGACTGACTTTGGCGCTTGTCCGTGACTTCGGTCTCGAAATGCAGAGTATCGCCGAGCATGACCGGCGCCGGAAAGCGCACATCGGTCCAGCCCAGATTGCCGCTGGTGGTCCCCAACGTCGTGTCATAGATCGATACACCCACCATCAAGGACAGGGTGTAACAACTGTTGACGATGCGCGTACCGTATTCGGTCTGCGTCTTGCAGTATTCCTCGTCCAGGTGCAGCAACGCCGGATTGTGGGTCAGCGTGGTGAACAGCAGATTGTCGGTCTCGGTCACCGTGCGACGGATGGGGTGCACGAATTTCTGCCCGACTTCGAATGCTTCGTAGTAAAGCCCTGCCATGATGGGTGCTCTTGTTTTTTGAACATGTGGCCGCGCCGCGCAAGCGACCGGGAGATGGACAGGCCAGTGGCGCCGCCGCCAATGGGCAAAATTCTAACGAATGGCCGATAGAATACAAGCCAGCCCGTTCAATTCACTCTGGTTTGAATCAGGCTGAGACGATCCAGCAAACCCCGCGGCTCAACGCGGCAGACCAGATGCGCCCATCAGGTATTCGTCCACCGCGCGCGCGGCCTGGCGGCCTTCGCGGATCGCCCATACCACCAGTGACTGACCGCGCCGCGTGTCGCCGGCGGCAAACACTTTGTCGACGTTGGTCTGGTAGCAGCCTTCGCCGTCGGTGGGGGATTTGGCGTTGCCGCGCTGGTCCTTTTCGATGCCGAAGCCGTCCAGCAGTTGCGTGGCCGGATGCACGAAGCCCATCGCCAGCAGCACCAGGTCGGCCTTGATCTCGAATTCCGAGCCGGGAATCTCTTTCATCTTGCCCTCGGTCCACTCCAGCCGTGCGCCGATGAGTTTTTCCACCTTGCCGTTGCTGCCTTCAAAGCGCTTGGTGGCCACCGACCAGTCGCGCTCACAGCCTTCCTCATGCGACGAGGAGGTGCGCAGCTTGATCGGCCAGTAGGGCCACACCAGTGGCTTGTTTTCCTGTTCCGGCGGCTGCGGCAACAGCTCGAACTGGGTGATGCTGGCGGCGCCGTGACGGCGGCTGGTACCAACACAGTCAGAGCCGGTATCGCCACCGCCGATCACCACCACGTGTTTGCCTTCAGCGCGGATTTGATCGACCACGGCATCGCCCGCGTCGACCCGGTTCTGTTGCGGCAGAAATTTCATGGCGAAATGCACGCCATCGAGTTCTCTGCCCGGCACCGGCAGGTCGCGGCCCTGTTCCGAACCGGCGGTGAGCAGCACCGCGTCGAACGCCTCGAGCAATTGCTGCGGGCTGACATTTTCCTTGGCCAGATTGGTGATCTGCTCCAGCGGTTCGGCACCGACGTAGGTAGAAGTCACGAAACGAACGCCTTCTGCCTCCATTTGTTCCAAACGTCGGTCAACGAAGCCCTTATCGAGTTTGAACCCAGGAATGCCATAGCGTAGCAAGCCACCGGCACGGTCATTCTTCTCATACACCGTTACCGCGTGACCGGCGCGCGCCAACTGTTGTGCGGCGGCCAGTCCGGCTGGGCCGGAGCCGACCACGGCAACGGATTTTCCGGTCTTTTGCGGCGCTGGCTGCGGCACAATCCAGCCGTTCTCCCAGCCTTTTTCAACGATGAACAACTCGATGGATTTGATGCCCACCGGGTCCCGATTGACGTTGAGCGTGCAGGCGGCCTCGCAGGGCGCCGGACAGACCCGCCCGGTGAACTCGGGGAAGTTGTTGGTGGAGTGCAGGGTGGCCAGCGCGGTCTGGAAGTCCTGGGTGTAAACCAGATCGTTCCAGTCCGGGATGATGTTGTTGACCGGACAGCCAGTGGTGCAAAAGGGCGTGCCGCAATTCATGCAGCGCGCGGCCTGCACCTGTGCCTTTTCGTCCTCCAGCACCAGAACGAATTCCTTGTTGTTCTGAATGCGGTCGGCAACCGGCAGATAGGCCTCTTTCTGCCGCTCGAATTCCTTGAAACCGGTGATCTTTCCCATGACTTGTTCCTTATCCTGGCTGGCCTAGGCCGCGACGGCCTGAGCTTGCGCTGATGCGCCGTACATCTCCTTGAGTGCGCGCTGATACTCGTGCGGGAATACCTTGACGAACTGACGACGCGCGTTGCCCCAATCGTCCAGCAACTGCCGCGCACGGGTGCTGCCGGTGTGACGCAAATGCTGCTCGATCAGGCCCTTGAGGATGGTCTCGTCGGCCTCGGCCAGGCCGTTGCGTTCGGTGCGATGCCACAGTGCACGCTCCATCTGCTGTTCCTGATCGCTCACGCTCAAGACCGGCCCGAGCTGCACCATGGCAAGGTTGCAGCGAATCTGGAATTGATCGTTCGGATCGTAGACGTAGGCCACACCACCGGACATGCCGGCGGCGAAATTGCGACCGGTATCACCCAGCACCACCACGGTGCCGCCGGTCATGTACTCGCAACCGTGATCACCCACGCCCTCCACCACCGCAGTGGCGCCGGAGTTGCGCACCGCGAAGCGTTCGCCGGCGACGCCGTTGAAGAATGCCTTGCCGCAGATGGCGCCGTACAACACGGTGTTGCCGGCGATGATGTTTTCCAGGGCAACGCCGCGGAACTCGGTGTTCGGACGCACGATGATGCGCCCCCCACACAGGCCCTTGCCGACGTAGTCATTGCCTTCGCCCACCAGATCCAGCGTGATACCGCGCGCCAGGAAGGTGCCAAAGGATTGGCCTGCCGTGCCTTGCAACTGAATGTGAATGGTGTCGTCCGGCAAGCCATCATGTCCGTAACGTCGCGCCACCTCGGCGGACAACATGGTCCCGGCGGTGCGGTTGATGTTCGTGATGGGCGAGATGAAGGACACGCGTTCGCCCTTCTCCAGCGCCGGCATCGCCATTGAAATCAGCTTGTTGTCCAGCGCCCGGTCCAGACCGTGATCCTGCGTCAGCACGCGATAACGCGGCTCTTGGGTTTCCGGCATGTGGAAGATGCGGCTGAAATCCAGCCCCCTGGCCTTCCAGTGTGAAATCGCCTTGGACTGATCCAGCAGATCAGAGCGACCAATCAGCTCGTCGAACTTGCGGATGCCCAACTGCGCCATGATCTGGCGCGCTTCCTCGGCCACGAAGAAGAAGAAATTGACCACGTATTCCGGCTTGCCGGAAAACTTCTTGCGCAGCTCCGGATCCTGCGTCGCCACGCCCACCGAACAGGTGTTGAGGTGACACTTGCGCAGCATGATGCAGCCCTCGGTCACCAGCGGCGCGGTGGCGAAGCCCATTTCGTCGGCGCCCAACAGGCCGGCGATGACCACGTCGCGACCGGTTTTCATCTGGCCGTCGGTTTGCACCACGATGCGCGAACGCAAGCGGTTGATCACCAGGGTTTGCTGCGTTTCCGCCAGGCCCAGTTCCCAGGGCGTACCGGCGTGCTTGATGGAGGACTGCGGCGATGCGCCGGTGCCGCCGTCGTGGCCGGCGATGACCACATGATCGGCCTTGGCCTTGCAGACGCCGGCGGCGACGGTGCCGACGCCGACCTCAGATACCAGCTTGACCGAGATGTCCGCCCGGTTGTTGCCGTTCTTCAGATCGTGGATCAGCTGCGCCAGATCTTCGATGGAGTAGATGTCATGGTGCGGTGGCGGCGAAATCAGGCCCACGCCCGGCACCGAGAAACGCAGCTGTGCGATGTATTCGCTGACCTTCTTGCCCGGCAGCTGGCCGCCTTCGCCGGGTTTTGCGCCCTGCACCATCTTGATCTGGATCTGATCCGCCGAGTTCAGATACTCGGTGGTGACGCCAAAGCGACCGGAGGCCACCTGCTTGATGCGCGAGCGCAGGGAGTCACCCGCCTTGAGCGGAATATCAGCCACGATCTGATCTTCACCAATGGCCGAGGCCATGGTGTCGCCGTCCTTGATGGTGATGCCCTGCTGCTCCAGGCGGTAGCGCACCGGATCCTCACCGCCCTCGCCGGTATTGGACTTGCCGCCCAGGCGGTTCATGGCAACGGCGAGGGTGGCATGCGCCTCGGTGCTGATCGAGCCCAGCGACATGGCGCCGGTGGCGAATCGCTTGACGATTTCCGAAGCCGGCTCCACTTCCTCCAGCGGAATCGCCATCGACGGATCAAACTTGAATTCGAACAACCCGCGCAGCGTCATGTGCCGCCTGGACTGATCGTTGATGATCTGGGCGTATTCCTTGTAAGTGGAAAAGGTGTTGGCGCGGGTGGCGTGTTGCAGTTTAGCGATGGCATCGGGCGTCCACATGTGCTCTTCGCCGCGCACCCGGAAGGCATAGTCGCCGCCGGCTTCCAGCGCGTTGGACAGCACCGGATCATTGCCGAAGGCGGCGCGATGCCAGCGCAGCGCTTCTTCGGCGATCTCGAACACACCCACGCCCTCCACCTTGGACGGCGTACCGCGAAAGTATTTGTCGATCACCTGTTGATTCAGGCCCACCGCCTCGAAGATCTGCGCGCCGCAGTAGGACATCCAGGTGCTGATGCCCATCTTGGACATGATCTTGTTCAGGCCCTTGTTGACGGCCTTGATGTAGTTGTCGATCGCCTGATCCGCGCTCAGATCACCCGGCAGGCGTGGCGCCAGATCCGTCAGGGTTTCCAGCGCCAGATAGGGGTGGATGGCCTCGGCGCCGTAGCCGCCCAGCACCGCGAAATGATGCACCTCGCGTGCCGAGCCGGTTTCCACCACTAGGCCGGTAGAGGTGCGCAAACCTTTTTCCACCAGATGCAGATGAATGGCGGAAGTGGCCAGCAACGCCGGAATCGCGAAGTTTTCCGCGTCCATCCCGCGATCCGACAGAATCAGAATATTGTGGCCGTCCTTGATGGCGTCCACCGCCTGCGCGCACAGCGAGGCCAGCCGCGCTTCAACGCCCTGACTACCCCAGGCCGCGGGATAGCAGATGTCGATCTCGAAGGACTTGAACTTGCCGCGCGTGTGGCTGGAGATATTGCGCAGCTTTTCAATGTCGGAAAAATCCAGAATCGGCTGCGACACTTCCAGCCGCATCTGCGGGTTCAGGTTGGCGGTGTCCAGCAGATTCGGGCGCGGGCCGATGAAACTGACCAGCGACATCACCAGCGCTTCGCGAATGGGGTCGATGGGCGGATTGGTGACCTGCGCGAACAGCTGCTTGAAGTAGTTGTAGAGCGGCTTGGACTTGTTGGAAATCACCGCCAGCGGCGTGTCGTTACCCATCGAGCCGGTCGCTTCCTGAGCATCGACCGCCATCGGCGTCATCAGCATGCGGACGTCTTCCTGGGTGAAGCCGAACGCCTGTTGCCGATCCAGCAGACTTTCCGCCGACGCCGGCGACTCGCCGCCCGCTGTGGCCTCCAGCTCGTCGAGCTTGATGCGCACCCGGCTGATCCAGGATTTATACGGCTCGGCGCTGGCGAAGTCGTTTTTCAACTCATCGTCATCGATGATGCGACCTTCTTCCAGGTCGATGAGAAACATCTTGCCGGGTTGCAAACGCCACTTCTTGACGATACGCCCATCGGCAATCGGCAGGGTGCCGGCTTCGGAAGCCATCACCACCAGATCATCGTCAGTCACCACGAACCGAGCCGGGCGCAGGCCGTTGCGATCCAGCGTGCCGCCGATGTAGCGGCCGTCGGTGAACGCCACCGCCGCCGGGCCGTCCCAGGGTTCCATGATGGAGGCGTGATACTCGTAAAAGGCGCGCCGGTTGTCATCCATCAACTGATGGTTTTCCCAGGCCTCCGGAATCATCATCATCATCGCCTGTGCGACCGGATAACCGGCCATCACCATCAATTCCAGGGCGTTGTCAAAGCAGGCGGTGTCAGACTGGCCTTCGTAGATCAGCGGATACAGCTTGGGCAGATCCTCGCCCAGCTCGGCTGACTTCATCACGCCTTCGCGGGCGCGCATCCAGTTGAAGTTGCCCTTGACGGTGTTGATTTCACCGTTATGCGCCACCATTCGGTACGGATGCGCCAGCGGCCACTCCGGGAAGGTGTTGGTGGAGAAGCGTTGATGCACCAGGGCCAATGCGGAGGTACAACGCGAATCCGCCAGATCCTTGTAATAAATACCCACCTGGTCGGCCAGCAACAAACCCTTGTAGACCACGGTGCGGGCGGACATGGACGGCACGTAGAACTCGCGCCCGTGCAGCAGGTCCAGTTCCTGAATCGCATGGCCGGCGGCCTTGCGGATCACATAGAGCTTGCGTTCCAAAGCGTCAGTGACCGTGATCTCCGGCCCGCGACCGATGAAGATCTGACGGATCACCGGCTCGGTTTCACGTACCGTCGGCGACATCGGCATGTCGTGATCCACCGGCACGTCGCGCCACCCCAGCACCACCTGGCCTTCGTCGGTGATGGCGCGTTCGATTTCCTGCTCGCAAGCAATGCGCGAGGCGCTTTCCTTGGGCAGAAAGATCATGCCCACGCCGTACTCGCCCGGCGGCGGCAGCTCCACACCCTGGGTCGCCATGTCATCGCGATAGAGTGCGTCCGGAATCTGCAACAGGATGCCGGCACCGTCACCCATCAACTTGTCCGCGCCGACCGCACCACGGTGCTCCAGGTTGCACAGAATCTGCAGCCCCTGGGCAACGATGTCGTGTCGCTTCTCGCCCTTGATGTGCGCAATCATGCCGATGCCGCAGGCATCGTGCTCGTTGGCGGGGCTGTAGAGGCCATTCTGGCTGGCAGCTTGAATGAAATCCGTCATGTTGATTTTCCGAAAATGACCGGCAGGACCGCCTAGCATAGTGCATTGCAACAAATGCGCCAAGCAAAATAATTGGTGTCTGACCCCAATATATCCAAGGCAAAAGGGTCTTGAATTTTAATTGGGGTCAGATTAACGTCGTTGGCCGCATCCGCCGCAAGACGATGGCTGAACTGGCGGCCGGCCGGCTTTGCGCGGACGCACACGTCGGCCACTGCGACGCTCGACTTCGTTCAAGAACGCCGCGCTCCCCATGGGCCAGCCCTTGTACACCGAAGCCTGAATTTCCTCGCGCTGGCGTTGATCGAGCCCTTCGCGGATGTGCCGCAAGTAAACCGCTTGGCGTTCGAACGGCGTATTGCCGAGTCGCCAGTACGGATCCGGCACGCTGATCCAGGATTCGGGTTCGGTGCCGGCATAGCTACCGTGACTCGACCAAGGGTATTGCTCGGCCTGGCCGGCAACACCACTCCAGACCGGCAGCGAATCCAGAAATATCAGCCTGGACACCACAAGGCTTTGCGCTTCCAGCAGCGTCGAGCGATAACGTCCGTCCCAAAGTGTCCCCGTGCGGCGTCTGGCACGATTGACACTGCGCACATAATCCCTTGAAAGACTTTGCATTATTCGACCAATGGCCGTTTCATCCGATGGCGTCATCAGCAGGTGAACGCAACCCGGCAGCAGGCAGTAGCCATGAACCCTCACATCCAGACGGGGCGCCAACTCGCGCAGCAATTCCAGCATGCGGCGGTAGTCATCATCGCCATCAAATACCGGCTGCGAATTGATGCCGCGCTGCAACACATGGTGCGGCACGTCGGCCAGGCTCAGGCGGGGCAGTCGCGCCATCGCTTGGATCGGCGCCTATCTCAAACGGCGCAAGTCGAACAAGCGCTCGTGCTCGTCAATGGCATAGCGATCGGTCATTCCGGCGATATAGTCGGCCACCGCCCTGGCGCGACCTGATTTTCCCTGTTGCCGTTCCAGCGCCTCGGCCACCTGGAATTCGGCAGGCGGCAACAACCGGGCGTCCTGCATCAAAGCGTCGAACAGTTCACCAATGACGCGGCGTGCTTTGGCCATCACCCGATAAACCTGTGCGTGAAAATAGAGCTGCTCCCGCAAGAAGCGCTTGAGCTGCTGATTTTCACGGGCCATCGGCGCGCTGTAGCCAATCAGGGGCCTGGCCTGCGCACGCACTTGCTCAACCGACTTCACGCCGGCTTTTTTCAGCCGCGCCAGACTGGATTGACTCAGGTCCGTCACCATCTCGTTGATGATGCGACGCACGGTTTCATGACGCGCCTGCTTTGCCGTCAGCTTGGGGTGCGGCTCACGCGCGGCTTGCGCATGCCGTGCAAACAAGGGCACCGTTTCCAGCTGCGCCATGGTCAGCAAACCGGCGCGCAAGCCGTCGTCGATATCGTGATTGTTGTAGGCAATCTCGTCCGCCAGGTTGGCAAGCTGTGCCTCCAGACTCGGCTGGGTTCGTTCGATGAAACGTTTGCCTACATCGCCCAAGCTCCGCGCCCGCTTCAACGAACAATGCTTGAGAATACCCTCGCGTGTTTCAAAACAGAGGTTGAGTCCGCGAAAACGGGCGTACTTGTCTTCCAGTTCATCCACCACGCGCAGCGACTGGGCGTTGTGCTCAAAACCGCCGTAGGGCTTCATGCACAGATTCAGAGCATCCTGACCGGCATGACCAAACGGCGTGTGTCCCAGGTCATGCGCCAGCGAAATGGCCTCGCACAAATCCTCGTTCAGGTCCAGGTTGCGCGCCACCGTGCGCGCGATCTGCGCCACCTCCAGCGAATGGGTCAGGCGGGTCCGAAACAGGTCGCCCTCGTGATTGACGAACACCTGGGTCTTGTACTCCAGCCGACGAAAGGCCGCCGAGTGGATGATGCGGTCACGGTCGCGCTGGAATTCGGTGCGCGGTGCGGGGCTGGGCTCGGCGTGCCGCCGCCCGCGACTTTGATCGGGATGCTCGGCGTAGGGCGCCAGCTTCATCCGGTTTGGGTGGCAAAGGCCGGCGCAGGCTCGGGCGCGCAAAACCGTTCCAGGGTCTGCCCCAGCGCATCTTCGTCAAAATCGGCGGTCAGGGTCGCTTCGCCGATGCCGCGCAGCAAAATCAGCCGAAGCCGCCCGTTCTTGACTTTTTTGTCGTGACTCATCAACTGACGAAACCCCGCCGGCGTCATTCCCTCCGGCGGTCGCGTCGGCAAGCCGACACGCGTCACCAGGCGCTGACAGCGCTCTCGATCCGCCGCCCGAATCCAGCCCTGGGCATGTGACAGATCAGCCGCCATGCACAGGCCAACGGCCACCGCCTCGCCGTGCAGCCACTGCTGGTAGTTGGTCCAGGTTTCGATGGCGTGGGCGAAGGTATGGCCCAGATTCAACAGTGCGCGCGGCCCGCCGGAGACCGCTTCGCGCTCGTCCTGACCGACGATGCGCGCCTTGATGGCGCAACAGCGCTCCACCGTTTCGGCAATGAACTGCGGCTCCAGCGCCATGATCCGATCCAGATTGCTTTCCAGCCAGTCGAACAGCGCGGGGTCGGCGAGCATGCCGTACTTGATCACCTCCGCCATGCCGGCGGCCAGCTCGCGACGCGGCAGGCTCGCCAGCGTGTCGGTATCGGCCAATACCGCGATGGGCTGGTGAAACGCACCGATCAGATTCTTGCCGCGGGCATGATTGACGGCGGTCTTGCCGCCGACCGAGGAATCCACCTGTGCCAACAGCGTGGTCGGAATCTGCACCAGGGCAATACCGCGCTGGTAGACCGCCGCGCAGAACCCGCCCAGATCGCCCATGACGCCGCCGCCGAGTGCGATCAACACCCCGTCACGGCTCAGCCCGGACTGCAGCATCCAGTCCAACACCGTTCCGGCGTGATCCCAGCTTTTCTGCTCTTCGCCCGCCGGCAAGATCAATACCGCATCGTCCTTCAGGCCCAGTGCCGATTTGAGCGCTGGCAGATAGTGTTGGGCTACGTTCTCATCGGTCAACAGCAGGCAGCGCCGATCTCCGCGCCAGGCATAGCTGGACGCTTCGGCCAGCAGGCCCTGGCCAATACGGATGGGATAGCTACGCGGTCCAAGATCCAGGTTGAGGCTACGGGGCGACATCAGTGGAGGTGGGTCAATTGACTGGTACGTTGATGGGTTGATCCACGCGCTGGTCGATTTCGCGCGCCAGCGCACGGGCGTTGCGACCGCCGGTATCCAGCACCAGGTCCGCAATTTCACGATACAAAGGATCGCGCATGGCGAAAAGCGTGGTCAGGATTTCGCGTCGATTGCTGCCGTCTTGCAGCAATGGCCGGTTCTCGACCCGCGCGGTGCGACGCACTTGCTGCTCGATGCTGGCATGCAGGTAAACCACGAAGCCGCGCGCCGCCAGATGTTGCCGGTTCTTTGGTGACAGAATGGCGCCGCCGCCGGTGGCCAGCACCAGCTGTGGACGATGCGACAATTCTTCGATCACCTGCTGTTCGCGTTTGCGAAAACCGGCTTCGCCTTCTTTTTCAAAAATGAAAGCGATATCCACGCCGGTCCGGTGTTCGATTTCATGATCGCTGTCGACGAAGTCCATGCCGCGCAACTCCGCCAGACGTTTGCCCACCGTGGACTTGCCCGCACCCATGGGGCCAATCAGAAAAATGTTTCCGCGCAATCTAGGTTCTCGGGACGATTTGGGAGGCACGCGCCGGATTCGGCACGCCGGCTGTCAATCGCCGAGTATAACTTCGCGGCCGTGATCGACTAGTTCAGGCTCAGGCTTTCGTCCAGAATCTTGGGGGTGACGAAGATCAGCAGCTCGTCTTTGTTGGACACGTTGGTCTTGTTGCGGAACAGCGCGCCGATCAGCGGTAGATCGCCCAGCAGCGGAATCTTGTTGATGGTCTCGCGGGTCTCGTTCTCATAAACACCGCCCAAGACCACGGTGTTGCCGTTGTCCACCAGCACCTGGGTGTTGACCTCGCGGGTGTCGATCGACGGCGCGGTGCCGCCATCGCCGGTGGGCACGATTTGACCCACGCTGTCTTTCTTGACCTCCAGGTCCATGATGATGCGGTCATCGGGCGTGATCTGCGGCGTCACCGTCAGGCTCAGCACCGCCTTGCGGAAGGTGATGGTGGTGGCGCCGCTGGAAGCCGATTCCTGGAATGGGATTTCAACACCTTGTTCGATGGAAGCCTCCTTGGCGTTGGCGGTAATCACGCGCGGCGTGGACACCACCTCGCCGCGGCCTTCGGCCTGCAGCGCGGAAAGCTCCAGATCCACCAGATAATCCGCGCCCAAAACCGCCAGCGCGATGCGACCAGCATTGGGCGTGGCCGGCAAACTGAAGTTGAAGCGGTTGGAGCCCTGGCCGGTATCGCCGTCGTTACCACCATCATCGCCCGATCCGCCACTGCCGCCGCTGGAATTGCCGCCCACCGGCGGTGGCGGTCCAACCGGAACCGGCAGGCCGTTGTTGAGAAAGTCCTGCACCCGCAAATCGTTGGTCTGCACGCTGCCGGAGGTGGTGACGATGCCGCTGCCGCCGTTGGTAGCGACGGTGCTGACGCCGAAGCGCGCGCCCAGTTCCTTGGAGTAATCATCATTGGCGATGACGATGCGCGATTCGATCAGCACCTGCTTGACCGGAATATCCAGCTTGGCGATCAGGCCACGCACATCCGACAGCACCTCGCGCGTCTCCACCACCAGCAGTGAATTGGTACGTTCGTCCACCGTCACGCGGCCGCGTTCAGACATCACCGAATTGCCCTCGGCCTTGAGAAAGGCCGCCAGATCCGCCGCCTTGGCATAGTTGATCTGAATCAGCTCGCTGCGCAGCGGCGCCAGTTCCACCTGCTGCCGGTTGGCCTCTGCTTCCACCTTGTCGCGCTCGGCGAATTCGATCAGCGGCGCCACCAGCATGACGTTACCTTGCTGACGCATACCCAGGCCCTTGTTGAGCAGGATGATGTCCAGCGCCTGATCCCATGGCACGTTCTGCAGACGCACGGCCATCTCGCCGGTGACCGAATCCGACACCACCATGTTGGTGCCGGCCACATCCGCGATGATCTGCAGCAGCGCGCGAATCTCCACGTTCTGGAACGACAGCGAGATGCGCTCGCCGGTGTATTGCGGGTCCTGCTTGCGCCGCTCCTCGATCCGCTCCTCGGTCAGCGGCACCAGCTCCACGGTGAACGTATTGCCGGACTGATAGGCCACCTGTTCGAACTCGGCCTGCGCATGCGGGGTGACGGTAATCACCGTGCTTGCGCCTTCGCGCCGTGCGTCCACGAACTGCACCGGCGTGGCGAAGTCGGTCACATCCAGCCGTTGCTGTAAATCAGCACCCAGCCGGGCATTGCGAAAGCGCGCGACGACCTTGCCGCCTTCCTGTTCCACTTCCGCCGCCGTATCCGGCCGCGCCAGCGAGATCACCACACGCCCTTCGCCCTTGCCGCCACGACGAAAATCAATGCCGTTGACCGCCGATTCGCCGGCGGTGCGCTGCGTCAATGCGGCCGCTCCGGCGCCCGGCAGCTCGATTTGAACCGTATTGCCCTGCACCCGCATCTGATAGGCGCCAGCACGTTTGAGCTCCAATACCAGTCGCGTGCGACCGCCGGCTTCGGCCGCCGTGACGCTCCGCAGATTCCCCAGATCAAAGCGACGATAGCGCTGCGCCAAGCCCATCTGGGTGCCGGGCAGATCAATCGACAGTCGTGGCGGTTGTTCGACCGTGAAGGCGCGCGGTTGCGCCGGCGGCGCGGACAGTCGCAAATTGAGCAGCGCGCCGCCGCCGTCAAGCGCGACCGCATCCATTTCCTGCAGCGTCGGTCCCTGCGCATGCGCGTTGACGCCGAAAGTCAGCCCCACAAGTGCGAACAAGGCAAGGCAGACTCCCCGCCCGAAGGCGTTTCGAGCCAGTTGCGTGATCATTGAAAAGCTCCCTTGCATGTTCTGTCTTATTCGGAAAGCGCCAGACTGGCCGGACGCGGCACCCAGCCACCAAAGCCATCTGGGACCAGCTCCGCAATACTGACCTCCGCCTCGTTTATCGCTTTGATCTTGCCGTAATTCTGTCCCAGATAATTGCCGACGGTGACGCGGTGAATCACCCCGTCCGGCGCCTTCACCAGCACGAAGGTCGCCTCACGGGTCTGGATGGTGCCGGCCATGCGCAGTGCATCCAGCGGATACTCCTCCAGCGCCTCACGATTACGATTCAAATCCGGCGACGGCCCGGTGCTGATACGAGTTTGGGTTGGCTCTTCCTCCACCACGAAGGGATCGCGTCGGCCGCCCGGCTCGTAACTCACCGCGGTGTAGACCTTGATCTGCGGAATCGGGTCGATTTGCGTAGTCTTGATCGCCTTGACTGCGGCCACGCGTTGTTCCAGATCGGCATTGTCCTGAGTGCAGGCCGTCATCAGCAAGCTGACCGACAACAACGACAAAGCGGCGGCGCGCATCATCCGCCGGCTCCTTCAACCTCGTCGGCAATCGCCTCCAACTCCTCATCGTCCAGATAGCGGTAGGTTCGTGCCAGAGCGGTCATCCGCAAGGTTCCTTCCGGCAATTCGATCTGGTCGCGGCTGCCACGGCCGGTTTTGGCCGGCTTGATCTCCACCTCGTCGATGGTCACGATGCGCGGCAGGGCGGCCACGGCGCCGACGAAGCTGCCCATCTCGTGATAGTCGCCGGTGACGATGATGCGATTGGGCAGCTCGGCGTAGAACTCCTTGAGCACTTCGGCCTCGGGCTTGAACAGCTCCTCCTCCAGGCTGCTGGCCACCCGTGTTTGCGAAATATCGTTCAACAGGTTGGCCACCTCCGCCTTGCTTGGCAGTTGCCGCAACATGTCGCCGAACTCACGCTCCATCTGGTGCAGCTGCGCCTTGTAAGCATCAAGGGCAACCACCTTCTTGTGCTTTTTCTCGAATTCGGCGAACAAGCGGGTTTCCTCGGTTTCCAGATTGGCCAGCTCTTCCTTCTTGGGCTTGATCAGGAACCAGGCGCCGGCGCCAACAATCAGGCCCGCCGTGACCAACGCGGCCGCAATCCGTACCCAGCCCGGCCAGGTTCCCGGGCTTTGCGGATCAACGTTGCGAAGGTCTTCGATCGCCTGACTGAAATTCATTCGTAGAACTCGTCGTCGACCAGCTCTTCATCCTCGCTTTGGCTGGGGATGGTGCGGTTGGTTACTTCCAGGGAAAAATCGCCGCGCCGCAGGCGGTCCTGCTCGGTGGTTTTGATCACGATCAGGCGCGGATTTTCGAACCAGGGCGAAGCCTCCAGATTCTTGATGTAGGTGGAGATGCGGCCGTTGGATTCGGCCACGCCGTCAACCTGAACGCGCGCGCCTTTTTGTTTGAGTGCCACCAGGTGAACGCCTTCGGGCAGCGTATTGACGACTTCATCGAAGAAATGGACCGTGGCGCTACGCGAGGCCTGCAGCTCTTCGATCACCTTCATGCGCGCCAGCAGGTTGTTCTTCAGCGTTTCGAGTTCTTCGATCTCCTTGATCTTTTCATCCACTTCGGCAATTTCTTTCTGCAACATGGCGTTGCGATCGGTTTGCCGCGCAATGGCCTGATCCATGCTGAACAGCCAGCCGCCGATGATGGCAATCCCGCCGATGATGCCCGCCGCCATCAACACAATGAATTGCTTTTGCTGCCGCTCGCGCAGCTCGGTGCGCCAATCCAGTAGATTGATGCGGGTCACAACCGCCCCGCCTTGTCGTCTTCAAAGCTGCGGCTGGCCAGGCCGGCGGAGATCAACATGGCGGCCTCATCGCGCGCCAGCACCGAGGGCTTGGCGCGCGAGGAAATGCTCATCTGCGCAAACGGCCGTGCGATCACGGTTGGAACCTGCACCCGTTCCTGCACCACGTTGGCGACATTGGGAATATGCGCGCTACCGCCGGCCAGAATCACCTGATCGACCGTGCTGTGCTTGGAAGATGCGGCGAAAAAGAATTGCAGCGAGCGGTCAATCTGCTGTCCCATATCGGCGACGAATCCCGGCAGAATCTCGCGCTCATAACTTTGCGGCAGATCGCCGAACTTCTTGGCCTTGCCGGCCTCCTCAAAGCTCATGCCGTATTGGCGCATGATCTCCTCGGTCAGCAACTTGCCGCCAAACGCCTGCTCGCGGGTGTAGACCGTGCGCATGTCGTGCAGCACCAGCATGGACGTGGTGTTGGCGCCAATATCCACCAAGGCCACGGTCCGGCTCATGCCGCCACCCGGCATTTGATGCTGCAAAAAGCGGCAGGCGTTTTCCAGCGCGTAGGACTCCACATCCACCACTTTCGGTGTGAGCCCGGCGATCTCCACCGCCGCACAAACCTGTTCGACCTGCTCTTTGCGGCAGGCGGCCAGCACCACGTCCGACATCCCCGGGCTTCGCTCGCTTTCTCCGATGACGTCAAAGTCGATATTGACTTCCTCAATCGGGTAGGGGATGTACATGTCGGCTTGCGCCAGAATCTGTTCCTCCATGTCAAAAGTGGACAGATTGGACGGCAGCTGCACCATCTTGGTGATCACCGACGCCCCGGACACCGCCACCGCTGCCTGCCGCGTACTGGAGCCGGAACGCGAAACCGCGCGCATGATGCTATCGGCCACCGGCTTTGGATCGGCAATCTGCTTGTCAACCACCGCGTTGGCCGGCAGGGGCTCCACCGCATAGGTTTCGACGTGAAACTTGTCGCCGCGACGGGACAGCTCCAATAGCTTGACGGCGCTGGAACTGATGTCCAGCCCCAGCAGCTCGCGCGGACCCCGACCAAACAGCGACTGCAACACGGATAAGGCCTCGATTTTCCCGGTGGCGGATGCAAATCCCTTCAGGGGCACAATGACGCCTCTCCCCTTTGAAACGTAATATAACGCAACCGTTCTGCTGCACAACACCAAGTTGTAGCAGCAAGCCTCTGAATTGCCTCAAAGCCATGACAGAGCGGACGAACGGTCCTATTTCGCAAAACGGTATTGCCTTGTCACGACCCCTGAAGATATTGCTCGGCGCAAGCCTGCTGTTGGCCTTGCTTGGGATGTTGGGCGCCGTTGGGGCGTTCTATACCGCGCGCTGGTATTACGAACCGGACTTGCCGGATGTGGATGGGCTGGATGATCTGCAGCTGCAGGTGCCGCTTCGAATCTACAGCCGCGACGGCAAACTCATTGGTGAGTTCGGGGCCGAGCGGCGAACCCCCCTGGCCTTTGAAGACCTGCCGCAGAAGGTGATCGATGCGTTTCTGGCCGCCGAGGATGCTCGCTTCTTCGAACACCCCGGCGTGGATTGGCAGGGCATCGCCCGTGCCGCTTTCAATCTGGCGCTGACCGGAGAAAAGTCACAAGGCGGCAGCACCATCACCATGCAGCTGGCGCGCAATGTGTTCTTGAGCAGCGAGCGCACCTACGAGCGCAAGATCAAGGAAATATTCCTGGCCCTGCGCATCGAGCGCGAGCTGAGCAAGGAAAAGATTCTGGAGACCTACCTCAACAAGATTTTCCTGGGTCAGCGCGCCTATGGAGTGGCTGCAGCCAGCCGCATTTATTTCGGCAAGCAACCCGAAGCGCTGAGTTGGGGTCAGGCCGCATTGCTGGCGGGCCTGCCCAAGGCCCCGTCACGTGACAACCCGGTGAGCAGCGCCGAACGCGCCAGAGAGCGTCGCGACTATGTGCTGGGCCGGCTCATCGAGCTGGGAAAGATCTCGGAACTGGAATATCGGGCGGCGCTGGGCGAACCGGTCAGCGTTCGACTGGCGCCACCGCAAGTGGAAGCCGATGCGCACTACGCCGCCGAGATGGCGCGTGCCGAAGTGTTCGCCACCTACGGGCAGGATGCCTATACCCGCGGCCTGGTCGTGACCACCACGATCGACTCCAACCGGCAGGATGCGGCAAATCGCGCGCTGCGCTCGGCCATCAATGACTACAGCGAGCGTCATGGTTGGCGCGGTCCGGAAACCCGTCTGCCCAAGCAAGCGATGGCCTCTGGCATCGCGCATACCAAGCGCATCGAAGCCTTCTTCGCGGATCGCCCGCCGGTGGGTGATCTGGTTCCGGCCATCGTGGTGAGCTTTTCCAGCAAAAAGCTTCAGGTGCTGCTGGAAGGCGGCACCTTGCTGGATCTGCCGCCCAAAGCTTTCGCCTGGGCCCGGCTGTCGAAGAAAAAGGCCCTCGAACCGGGCGATGTGGTTCGCGTGCGTCTGCATGGCGAAAGCTTTCGGCTGGCGCAAGTACCTGAAGTTCAAGGTGCACTGGTGGCACTCAACCCCAAGGACGGCGCCCTGGAGGCGGTTGCCGGCGGGTACGACTTTTTGTTCAACAAGTTCAATCGCGTCACCCAGGCACAGCGTCAGCCTGGCTCGGGCTTCAAGCCCTTGCTCTACGCCGCCGCCTTCGATGCCGGCTTCACACCCGCCAGCGTTTTGCTGGATGCGCCGGTGGTGTTTGGCGACGCCCTGCTGGAAGACACCTGGCGACCGTCCAACTACGACGGCAAGTTCAAAGGCCCGATGCGGCTGCGTGAAGCATTGGTTCATTCACGCAATTTGATCTCGATCCGACTGTTGCAGGAAGTCGGCATCGACCGTGCGCGCAACTACATCGCCCGCTTCGGAATTCCCGCGCAAGGGATGCCGCGCGACCTGTCGATGTCGCTGGGTTCGGGCTCGCTGACGCCGTTGCAAGTGGCGCGTGCCTACGCCGTGTTCGCCAACGGCGGGTATCTGGTGGCGCCGTATCTGATCACGTCGATCCACCACGCCGAAGGCGACGTGCTGTTTCGTGCCGAACCGGCAACGGCCGGCCCGGCCCGGGATGTCGAAGCCCCCCGGCCGAAGCACGCTTCGGCCGGGGCGGATGCGCCCGCCGACGATACCGGGCAGCAAGCCGCCGAATCCGCGCCGGGCATTGCGCCGCGAGTGATCGAACCGCAAGTGGCCTGGCTGGTCAGCGACATTCTGCGCGAGGTGACGGTGCGCGGCACCGCCGCCAGGGCGCGGGCCTTGAAGCGCAATGACATCGCCGGCAAGACCGGCACCTCCAACGACGAGCACGACGCCTGGTTCAACGGCTACAACGGCAACCTGGTCGCCGTGTCATGGCTGGGCTTTGATCAACCCGCTCCCCTGGGTCGCGGCGAGGTCGGCGGTCGCGCCGCCTTGCCAATGTGGATGGATTTCATGCGCGTGGCCCTGAAGGATGAGCCGCAAACCAGGCAACCACGGCCGCCGGGACTGGTCACGGTGCGGATCGACCGTCAAACCGGCATGCTGGCCGGCGCCGGTCAGCCAAACGCTTTGCTGGAAACGGTGCAAGCGGATCATATTCCGCAGGTCACCACCCGGATTGGGGACCTGCAGCAGGTCAGCACCGACGAGCTGTTTTAGCGGGGGTGAATGAGCGTTCCCACATCGCGGCGGAGGCCGCACGCATCATTTGCGAAGATGCGGTGGTGGACTACAAAACCGCCAAGCAGCGCGCACTGCAACGTCTGGGATCAAGTCCGCGACATCGGCTGCCGGACAATCGCCGGATCGAACAAGCGGTGCTCGAATACCAGGCGCTGTTCGGCGGTCAGGCTTACCGGAGGCGCCTGCTCGCCATGCGCCAAACCGCACTCAAGGCCATGTCCTTGCTGGCCGACTTTCAGCCCCGATTGGCCGGCGCGCTGGTCAGTGGCGCGATCGGCAATGCCCACCGGGTGCAAATTCAGCTCAGCACCGATCAGGCCGAGCAAATCGATTTTCTGCTGCACGAGCGCCGCATCGCCTTTCGGCAGGACGAGCGCAGCTATCGCCTGGCCGGATTGGGCGAACAACGCACCCCCATCGCGCGCTTCGAAGCCGGGGACATCGGCATCGACGTTGCGATTTTCTCGGCGGATATCGACCGCCATCCGCCGCTGTCACAAATCGACGGCAAACCCGCCAAGCGGCTCAGCGCCACACAGCTTCAGGCGCTGATCGAGTCGCAACGATGACGCACTGAAGACGGGCGCCTCTGACCCGCTCCGAGGCCGTTATCGCCAAGCCGCCGACGGCGCCATGCCTTTAGTGGTCATCACCAGGAGTGAAACGACGAAGTGATCTCCCCACAACCGCAGATTGCTTCACTTCGTTGGCAATGACCTGACAAGCCTTAGCGGCTTTCGATGGGCTGCACGCTGCGCTTGTCCGCACCGGTGTAGACCTGCCGCGGCCGGCCGATGCGCATGCCCGGCTCGGACACCATTTCGATCCAGTGCGCGACCCAGCCGACGGTGCGGGCAACCGCGAACATCGGCGTGAACATGTTGACCGGAATGCCCAGCGCCTTGTAGATGATGCCGGAGTAGAAATCGACGTTGGGGTAGAGCTTGCGTTCCTTGAAGTAGTCGTCCGACAGTGCGATCTGTTCCAGTTCCATCGCCAGATCCAGCTGCGGATCGCTCAAGTTCAGCGCCTTGAGCACCTTGTGACATTCTTCGCGAATGATGGTCGCGCGCGGGTCGAAATTCTTGTACACACGGTGGCCGAAGCCCATCAGGCGCACGCCCTGCACCTTGTCCTTGACCTTTTGCAGGAAGGCGGCGGCATTCTTGGCATCGCCAATTTCGTCCAGCATTTGCAGCACCGCCTCGTTGGCGCCACCGTGCGACGGCCCCCACAGGGCGGCGATGCCAGAAGCCATGGCTGCGTAGGGGTTGGTGCCGGTCGAACCCGCCAGACGCACCGTGGAGGTGGAGGCATTCTGTTCGTGGTCGGCATGCAGGATGAACAATACGTCCAGCGCCTTGGCCGCCACCGGGTTGACCTCGTAAGGCTCGGCCGGCACCGCGAACATCATCTGCAGGAAGTTGGAGCAGTAGTCCAGATTGTTCTTCGGATACATGAACGGCTGGCCGTAGTACTTCTTGTAGGCAGCCGCCGCGATGGTTGGAATCTTGGCGATCATGCGATGCGCGAAGATTTCCTGGTGACGCGGATCCTTGTTGTTGGTGGTGTCGTGATAGAACGCCGACAGCGAACCCACCACGCCGGTCAGCATCGCCATGGGGTGGGCATCGTAGTTGAAGCCGTCAAAGAACCGCTTGAGCGACTCATTGATCATGGTGTGCTTGCGGATGTTGCCGTCGAAATCCGCCAGCTGCTGCTGGTTGGGCAGCTCGCCATTGAGAATCAGATAGGCGACTTCAAGGAAGGAACAATTCGCCGCCAGGTCGGCCACCGGATAGCCGCGATACAGCAGCACGCCCTTGTCGCCGTCGATGTAGGTGATGGCGGACTGGCAGGAACAGGTAGAGCTGAAGCCCGGATCGTAGGTGAACACGTCCAGATTGCCGTACACCTTGCCCACGTCCAGCCCGACAGGCCCCAAGGTGCCCTGAACGGCCGGCAGCGCCAGTTTTTCGCCCGTTTGGTCGTTCACCAAGCTGTAGGTTGGCGTGCTCATCGAGTACTCCTCATATCCAAAGATCGTTCACATTGTCAGCCATGCCGCCACCCTGATAAGCAAGGATCGGACCATCCACCAGGTCGGGCTTCAAGGGCGCCGGGCTGCGGCAGGAAAGGGCGGCAAGCTTAGCCACTTTTGGCCAGCAACCGCTAGCGGGTGGCGCCTGATGGCCACAATCCGCCCTTCAGATGCAACGAGGCCGCGCATGCGCGGCCTCAAAAAACATCAGAAAATCAATTACTTCTTGGCGTATCGCTTCTTGAACTTGTCCACTCGGCCACCGGCTTCGACAATGCGTTGCTTGCCGGTGAAGAACGGATGCGACACCGAAGAGGTATCCAAAGTCACCAAGGGGTATTCCTTGCCATCTTCCCAGACGATGGTCTCGTTGCTGGTCGCAGCCGAACGGATTCGGAATGTGTGGTTGGCGGCGTTGTCTTTGAACACCACGTAGTCGTAGCTGGGGTGAATGCCTTCCTTCATGGAACCCGCTCAGATGCAAAAAAGGGCGCGAATTTTAGTCTTGCGCGCGCCCATGCGCAAGCCACCTCAGGAGTCGGGCGCTTGCAGAACCGCGGTATCGTCGGAAATTGCGGGCTGAATGGCCAATATTTGCGGGGCTTGCGGATAGCGGGCGATCAACCAGCGTTCCTGAAATACGTATCGCGCAACCTGCGCCAGGTCGTACAAATACCAGGCGTTAACCGAGCTGCCGACCAAAGCCCCCACCACCGGCACCGCGCCGGCTGCCTTGCGTTTACCCAAATGAATACCCAGGCGCTGCGCCAGATTCTTCAAGCTGAAAACCGTGGCCTCCTTGGTCAGCTCCCTTTCGGCGACGCGTTCTACGCCGTCACGCCAGGCCGCAGCCTGCAAGGCGCTTTGATCAAAGCTGCGCAAGGCGACCAGCGCGCTACGTTTTTCTTCGGCGCTGTTGGCCGATGCCAGCGCGAACACGCCGATGGACAGCCGCCGCCGCATCTCATTGGAACCCGGGTCGCCATAACAAAGCGACACGCGCTGGATGGTGCGTAATGACAGCGCGATCAGGGCCGGAATGTCGGCCACCATGCCGGTGGCGCCGGCAACACCGAAGGCTGCTCCGCCGACGCCCGCCAGGGCCATTGCACGCCGCTGCTCGCTGCGCATCAAGGCATCACAGTGCGACAGCTCACCCTCGCGCAGCGCCGATAGCTCATTCACACCCGCGCGTTTGAGAATGGCGCGCTCGTCGGCCAGCTTTTCGGCCAGGCGGCTGACACCGTCCAAGGCCGCACGCAAGGCATCTTCGGGAATCAATGCCTGCACCGCCTGCGCAACCTTGCCGCCCGGCTTGGCCATCAGTCGGCTTCCCCAGCCCGGCGACTGCTGTTGCCAGCGTTGCAGGCGTTCCAACTGCTGCACTTCGTAGGGGCTGAGTATCATGCTCATCGATTTATTCTAGGCTCAAAGTCGAGATGTGCCTGATTGCCTTTGCCTGGCAGGCGATGCCGGATCATCCGCTGTTGATGATCGCAAACCGTGACGAGTTCTACGCGCGCCAGGCCGCGCCGATGGATTTTTGGGACGATCAGCCGCAGATTCTGGCCGGACGGGATCTCAGCGCCGGCGGAACCTGGCTCGGTGTTTCGCGCAACGGTCGACTGGCCGCAGTCACCAATGTGCGGGTTCGGCAAAGCCCGTCGGCAAGCCCCAAATCACGCGGCGAGCTGGTGACGGACTTTCTGCAAAGCGAGAAATCCGCCAAGCCATTCGCCGACGCTTTGCAAGCTGAGGCCGCTTGCTACGGCCCGTTCAATTTGCTGCTGTGGGACGGCGAGCAAATGCACTATGCCGGCAACACGCCGGAATTTCGCAGCACCGCCGTTACGCCGGGTTTACATGCCTTGAGTAACGCCGCGCTGGACACGGACTGGCCCAAAGCGCGCCGCGCAAAAACCGCCCTGTCCGCATGGATCGCATCACGGTTGCGTGACGAAGCCGGCACCCTGGAGGCGCTGAATGATCGCGGCCTGGCTGACGACGAAAACCTGCCGCAAACCGGCGTCGGGCTGGACATGGAACGCACCCTGTCCTCACCGTTCATCGTCACCCCCACCTACGGCACCCGCTGCTCCAGCCTGATCCGGGTTGATTCAGATCGGCAAATCCAGGTGCTGGAACAACGCTACGAAGCCGGCGGGCAAATCAGCGGTTTGTCGCGTTTTGCGTTCACCGCTAGTTGAGTCGCAATCCGCCATCCACCGGAATGATGGCGCCAGTGAGATACGCAGCTTGCGGTGAAATTAGGAAGCTGACCGCGTTGGCGATTTCCGCGCCACCGCCAAGGCGGCTCAAGGGGATGCGCGTCAGCTCGGCGTCTTGCTCTTCGGCGCTCAACACGCCCTGATCGGACCAGATCATGTGGCCGGGCGCCACGCCGTTGACGCGAACCCTGGGCGCCAGCTCCAGCGCCAGCGATTCGGTCACCGACCACAAGCCGGCCTTGGCGGACAAATAAGCGGAAAACCGCGCCTGCGGCCGGCGCGCGTGAACGTCCAGCAGGTTGATGATGCGCCCGCCATCGGACATCCGCGCCGCGCAGGCCTGACTCAGAAACAACGGACCTTTGAGGTTGCTGGCGATCAGGTCATCGAACTGCGACTCATCCAGCCCCGTCAAGGGCGTGGCGTAGTAGCTGGAAGCGTTGTTCACCAGTACGTCCAGGCGACCGAAATGGGCGTAAACCGTCTCCGCCAGATCCTTGAGGGCGCTCACCTGGTTCAGCGCCGCAGCCACCACCTTGGCGGATCCGGGCCGCAAGTCATTCAATTCCTTTGATATTTCTTCGGCTGCGGCAACGGAGCGATGACAGTGAATCGCCACGCACATGCCCTGTGCATGCAGTTCCCGGACAATAGCGGCGCCGATGCGCCGTGCGCCACCGGTGACCAGGGCCACCTCTTGTTGCAAGTTCATGACCGACACTCCCGTAATTCGCCACGATGATGCCAGCCCGCGCCGCGCATCGTTTCCGGCCATCTGTCTGCCGCTGACCCCATGAACGAATATCTGGCGGCAGTTCTGCTGGGTGTGATTGAAGGGCTGACCGAATTTCTGCCCATTTCCAGCACCGGTCATTTACTGATTGCGCAGCACTGGCTGGGCGCGCGTTCCGAGCTGTTCACCATCGCCATTCAGGCCGGCGCGATTGTGGCGGTGAGCCTGGTGTATCGCCAGCGCATCCTGCAATTACTGCGCGGCTGGGGTGATCCGCAGAGCCGCGACTATGCGATCAAGTTAGGCAGCGCTTTCGTGGTTACCGCCGTGTTCGGCCTGCTGGCGCGCGCGCTGGGCGCCGAGCTGCCGGAAACGGTGGCGCCGGTGGCCATCGCCCTGATCGGCGGCGGCATCGCCATCCTGCTGATCGAGCGCCGCATCGCGCACACGCCCTCAGCCGGCCAGCTCGGCTGGGCCGTGGTGATCGCGGTTGGCCTGGCGCAAGTCGCCGCCGGCGTGTTTCCAGGCCTTTCACGTTCCGCCGCCGCCATTTTCGCCGCCATGCTGTTCGGCCTGAGCAACCGGCCGCGCGCCGCCGAATTCGCCTTTCTGGTTGGCATTCCCACCATGTTCGCCGCCACCGGCTATGCCCTGGTGGAAACCTGGCTCAGCGGCAAGGCCGCCAGCGAAGCCTGGGACTTGCTGGCTATCGCATTCATCGTCTCGGCCATCACCGGATTCGCCGCCGTGAAATGGCTGCTGCACTTCATCGCCGGCCACAGCTTTGCGCCGTTCGCCTGGTACCGCATCGCGCTGGGCAGCGGTTTGCTGTTATTTCTTTGAATCGGAGAAGTCGTTCTGTCGCCAGGCCTCATAAACCGCAATGGCCGCCGAATTGGCCAGGTTGAGACTGCGGCTATCCGCCAGCATGGGAATACGCAGACATTGTTCGGGCGGCAATGACGCCAGCAGATCCGCCGGCAGCCCGCTGGTTTCCGAACCAAACATCAAAGCATCGCCGGGACCAAAGCGCACATCGCTATAGCATCGCTTTGCCCTGGTGCTGAACGCCCAAAGTCGGGCGTCGGGGAAGGTCTCGCGCCATGCATCCAGATCATCGTGAATCTGCAAACAGGCCAGCTCGTGATAATCCAGACCCGCGCGACGCAGACTGCGATCATCGGCATGAAAACCCAAGGGTCGGATCAAATGCAGGCGGCAGCTGGTGTTGGCCGCCAGCCGGATCAGATTGCCGGTGTTGGGCGGAATCTGCGGTTCATGCAAGACAATGTGAAACATCGCGACAGATTAGCTGTTTGGCTTATCCGCACCGCAGCTCCAGCACACCTCAAAATGCTCCGGCGAGGCCTCCCCGCATTGGCAACGCCATTGCCAGGGGATTTGTGCGCGACGTTCATATTGCCGCAACAACTCGCGGGCACGCGCTTCGTCAGCGGCCTGACGCACATGAACGCGCGGATAGGCATTGGCCGCCAATTCGCCGACACCGCCCCAGGCCATCGCGCCAGTCACGTAAGCATCAACGCCGTGCTCGCTCAAGTAGCCGCAAACCAGCTCGGCTTCAATGGGATCGGCGGCTTCATAAACTTCAGTCATGACAGCAAGATATCGCATTGACAGCCATGGGCGCCGCTCCTAAGCTCAGATTCCATTCCGTCTTGGATGCATGCCATGCGCCGTTGCCTTGCCGCCATGCTCACCGCATTGCTGATCGCCACCCACGTGCCCGTGGCCAGCGCCTATGAATCACGCGACGCCGTTCCATCTGGCGGCGCCATGGCCTTTGATCTGCTGATTGTGCGGCCGATGGGCGTCGTCGCCACCGTACTCGGCGCCGGCTTCTTCGTCCTCAGCCTGCCGTTCACCGTAGGCACCGAAAACGGCCCGGAAAACGCTGGCGAGAAACTGGTTGCCGAACCGGCTCGCTTCACCTTTACGCGACCGCTGGGGCAGATGGATTAGCACCGGCTAACACCGGAGTTAAGAGTCGTTTGAGGCAACGGCGGCAGGCTGGCCAAACGTAAGCCGCAGCGATTCTTGAGCGTCAACTCACCAACCTACCGGTTTCGAGATTATACCGCCGCCTTTCTTTTGAATCGGATTTGGCAACTGCGATTGACCTAGCGCCGAGTCTCGCAGCATCCGTGTGTGATGTGCGGCACCTTTCAGTTCCGAGAGCGGCCGCCGTTTCGGTGTTTTTTTGTGATTGTGGCCAGGAACGATGAGCACTACCTCCTTCCCTCTGGCCGCCGTGAGCTCGACTGCCGTAAGCAAGTCCGCATCGTTAGAAACAACAACCGCAACATCGCAGGCATCTTTCCAGGCATCATTCAGCATGTGAACTGCGAGATTCACATCGGAGCCCTTCTCTTTGTTACACCAGACCTCAACGGTATCGGGCGGCGGGCTTGCGTGCTCCATTCGCTTGCGTTTTCTTGAATAGTCACCCTTGAATGCTTCAACGCGTGGGCAATTCTCAGCTACTGCATCAAGGTATGTCTGCTGACGTTGAGCAATACCAGGGTTCTGCGGGGAATCAGCAACTTTTGCTGTGAAATACTTTACTGCCGCAACCTGATATACCGAAGAAAGAACCCGATCCCAGAGTGTCTGAATATTCAGCCATTTATAGGGCGTACCTTTGAGAGCGCCATAATAAAGGTTGAAACCGTCGATATAGACAGTTGTACGCTTTGGCACAGTTCCCGCTCCAGAAAAGGCAAGGCCTCCACGAGGGAGGCCCGCACCCGCCGACCGAAGCCTTGCGGGGATGTGGTCGAATTATATGCGTCACTACCGTGAAGAACAAGTCAAGTCACCCGCTTTGCGCCCAAGCGAGACCGCATCGACTGGAATCATTGCCGGCGTTCCATTAACTCTCACTTCGCGTCCAACAACTAATTATTCGCCAACCAGATTCCCATCCACATCCAGAATCTGCACCTCACCAACATTCAATTCCCGTAACGGCGCTTCGATTTTCTCCAGATCGCCGACGATCACCCAGGTGAGGCTATCCGGCTGAATCAGGCGTTTGGCGGCAGCGTTGACTTTCTCCAAATCCAATTCTCGCACCGCCGGCACCAGGGCGTTGTAATAATCGTCCGGCAGGCCGTATTGCAGAATATTGAGAAATGAACCAGCGATTTCCCCGGCAGTTTCATGATCTCCCGGCAGGCCGACGACCAGGCTATCCGCGGCGTGCTTGAGCTCTTCCGGGGTGACGCCGCGATCACCGATAATTTCTCTTAGTTCGCGTTCAATCTCTCGCACAGATTCGGCAGTCTTGTCCGCCTGAACAGGCGCATAGGCGATGAATGCGCGTTGGGCCTTGGCGTCGCCCAGTACGGTGCGGGCGCCATAACTCCAGTGTTTGTCCTCCCGCAGGTTCAGATTCAGCCGGGAGATGAAACTGCCGCCGATGACGGCGTTAGCGACGCGCATGGCTACATCGTCCGGATCGGCACGCGGTGGCGCCAGTTGTGCCGCCAGAATCAGGGATTGTGCCGCCGCCGGACGGTTCACCAGAAACAGGCGCGGGTTGGTTTGCGCTTGAACCGTTTGCAGTTGCTTGTTGGACAGCGGTGTTTCTGGCGCCTGCCAGTCACCCAGGGCATCTTCCAGCAGCGGCCGCATTTGTTCCATGCTGGTATCGCCTACCACTAATAATGTGGCGCGCTCCGGACGAATCCAACGTTGATAAAAACCGCGCAGGTCTTCCGGCGTCAGGCCGGTCACGCTGGCTTCGTCACCATTCCCCGATCGTGGCTGCGCGTAAGCATGACCGTTTCCAAACAACAGCGCCGGATAAAGCCGGGTGGCAATACCCACGGGTTGCGCTTTTTCCTGCTTGATTTGCGCCAGACGCTGTTGCCGCAGCCGTTGCAACTCCTTTTCCGGGAAGCTGGGCTGGGTCAGCACTTCACTGAACAGGTCCAGCGAATCCGCTAGGTTACGTTTGAGCGCGTTCATGCCGATGAAGCTGCCGTCCAGATTGGAACCGGCGCTGATGCGCAGGCCCAGGGCCTCGGCATCGGCTGCAATCTCCAGGGCATCACGTTGCTGCGTGCCTTCGTCCAGCATGTCCAGGGTCATTTTTGCAGTGCCGGCTTTGGCACTCGCATCCGCGGCATAACCGGCGTCAAACAGTGCGGTCATTTGCACGACCGGGACGGCGGCGCGTTTGGCCAACACCACTTCAATGCCGTTGGACAGCCTGGATCGTTCCAGTGCCGGCAACTGCAAGGCGGGCGGCTGGTCCGTTTCCGGCAGCCTGGAACGGTCCGCGCCCTGATCGGCCACCTGATAATCATCAAACGGCGTCACCGTGAGCACGAACTGGCCATCGCTCAACCATTGCCGCGCGATCTCACGCACTTGCTTGGGCTTGGCCTGCGTGACCCATAGATATTGCTGCTGATAATGGTCCGCTGAGCCGCAATACACCTGATTGCGCGCCAACATGGCGCTCTTGCCGCCAAAACCGTCGATCCGCTCCAGGCCGCGAATGAAACCGGCTTCCATCTGCACCCGTACCCGGCGCAGCTCATCGGCCTTCGGCCCCTTGGCCAACAGCGTTTGCAATTCTTCATCGACCGCAGCTTCAACTTCAGCCAGGTCCGCGCCCGGACGCAACATGACGTCAATCATGAACTGCGAACCGATCTCGAACGGCCCCATGCCGGCAGAGACGGAAGTCGCAAGCTGATCCTGATACACCAGCCGTTTGTACAAGCGGCTGTTCTTGCCGCCCGCCAAAACTTCAGAGGCAATATCCAGCAAGGTGAAATCCTGCGCGCAATAACCCGGCACGTTCCAGACCTTCATCAGCCGCGACTGCGGCACCCGATCCTGCATCGTCGCGCGTTTGCTGCCGCGCATTTTCGCCACCCAGGGGCCGTGTTTGTCGCGCGGCGGGCCGGCGGGAATGTCGCCGAAATAGTGTTCGACTCTTTTTTTCACGTGTTCCGGATCGATGTCACCGGCAATCACCAGTACCGCGTTGGCAGCGCCGTAATGGGTTCGAAACCAGTCCTTGACGTCGTCCAGCGAAGCGGCGTTGAGGTCCGCCTCCGAACCGATGGTGGTCCACGAATAGGGGTGTTCCGCCGGGTAGATGGATTTGGCGATCAGCTCATAAACTCGCCCATACGGCCGGTTCTCACCCTGGCGCTTTTCGTTCAACACCACGCCGCGCTGCTCATCCAGCCGCGCCTGATCCACCACGCCCAGCAGGTGCCCCATGCGGTCGGACTCCAGAAACAGGGTCAGGTCCAGCGCCGACGTCGGCACGTTCTGGAAATAATTGGTGCGGTCATACCAGGTGGTGCCGTTGATCTTGGCGGCGCCGGCCGGTTCCAGCGGACGGAAAAACTCATCGTTGTGATTTTCCGACCCGTTGAACATCAAATGCTCGAACAGGTGCGCAAAGCCGGTGCGTCCGGGTTGCTCATCCTTGCTGCCAACGTGATACCACATGTTCACCGCCACCAGCGGCGCCTTGTGATCTTGGTGCAGAATCAGCGTCAGGCCATTGGGCAGAACGTGCGTTTCATGCTTGATTTGCAAGGATTCGGGAAATCCCGCGTCAGCCCATGCCACTGGCGCGATGAGCAGCGCCAAAAATCCGATCATTCTTTTGCCGAACGAAGTGACCCAGTTCAAGTTCATGTTGATGCAAAGTGTTTTGATGGCGAATTCGCAATGATGCGCGAGCATCGTTCGCAGGGATAGAGCATGCCCAGCGCCGCAAGTTCAAAATGGCGAGTGGATGCATCGCATCGGCTTGGCTCGGCCAGGCATTTGGCTTCTCCCAACTGCGATGCGCGACCGGCCGATACCGCCATCGATTTGCTCATCATTCACCACATCTCTTTGCCGCCCGAGGAATTTGGTGGCCCATGGATTGATCAGCTGTTTCTGAACACCCTGGATTGCGCAACCGACCCTTACTTCGCGCAGTTGGAGGGGCTGCGCGTCTCCGCGCATTGCTGCATTTTTCGCGACGGCGCGGTCACCCAATACGTGCCGTTTGATCAGCGCGCCTGGCATGCCGGCCAATCCTGTTATCAGGGTCGCCAGGCCTGTAATGACTTTGCCATTGGTATCGAGCTGGAAGGCAGTGGCCTGCAACCGTTTACGGATGCACAGTACGAGAGCCTGCGCCAGCTCACACTGGCGCTGTTGGCGCGCTATCCCGAGCTGAGCGCCGAACACATTGTTGGTCACAGCGATGTGGCGCCTGGACGCAAGACGGATCCAGGCCCGCTGTTTGATTGGCAAAGGTATCGCGCTAGTCTTGGCAGCTGATCTGAGCGAATAAGCACACATGGCCTTGATCGCCATTCTCACCGCGCTGATGCTGGAGCGCCTGCTGGGCACACAAGCCTGGTGGTCGCAAACCGCGTTGCTGCAACGCTATGTGGAAACCCTGCGCGAGATGATCAAGCTGCGCTTTGTTTGGTCGAGCGCCATCATTGTTCCCTTGATTGTTTTGCCGCCGCTGCTGGCGGTGTATTGGTTGAACAAGAACATCCAGCATCCGGTATTGCAGCTGAGTTTCGCCGGTTTGCTGCTGTTGCTGTGCCTGGGACCACGGGATCTGGCCGATGACGTCAAGGCCTGGATTCGCGCCCGCGAGCGCGGCGATGTGGACGGCGCCGAACGCATCGCGCGCAGCTTGCAGCGCGTCCCCGAAACCGATGAATCACACGTGCCTGACCGCCGCGGATTGCTGGGCGCCTTGTTTATCCAGTCGCACGAAAGGTTGTTTGGCGTCTTGCTGTGGTTCTTCGCCTTTGGCGCCATTGGGGCGGTGCTTTACCGCTTGGTCAGCCGCTTGCCGCGTTTGTTGCATCGCTATGGTGATAACGGTGCGGCGCGCGCGGCAGACAATCTTCACGGCCTGTTGGCCTGGATTCCAACGCGCGTCACCGCCGCATTGTTTGGCCTGGCCGGCAGTCTGGATGATGCGCTCAACCAGTGGCGTCATCTGGAATTTGATTCACAACACAACTGGCGCGACCGCAGTTGGGCGGTACTGGCGGAAACCGCCTCGGGTTCGCTGGAATTCGAAACCGGCGACAGCGGCCCCGAATTGCCGGCAACGCTGGAATTGGCGGCGCGCGAGGTCTTGCACCTGCAAACCCGCGCGCTGCTGATCCTGTTGGCGCTGTTCGCCATCTTCACCACCGGTGACTGGCTGGGATGAGGCTTTGCCTGGCGCTGTGCCTGATGGGCGCGGCAAGCTTGCCGCTGAAAATCCACGCCGCCGAACGTGTGGTAACGCTTGCGCCGCACTTGGCGGAGCTGGTGTGTGCGGCGGGCGCTTGCGATCAGCTCGTGGGCAGCGTCAAACGCAGCGACTATCCCGAATCGGTCAAAGCACTTCCCAAGGTTGGCGACGCATTTGCGGTGAACGCCGAGGCGCTGATCGCACTCAAGCCCACGCTGGTACTGGTCTGGGACGGCGGCACCGCGGTACAAACCATTGCGCAGGTGGAGCAACTGGGGCTGCGTGTTGCGCGGGTTCGCATTGAAAAGCTGGAGCACATCGCCGCCAGCGTTCGCCGCATCGGCGCGTTGCTCGGCACTTCAACGGCCGCTGAAATCGCGGCCAGCAAGTTTGAACAGGACGTGACCCAGCTGCGATCAAGCCATGCACAACGCGCTTCCTTGCGGGTGTTTTATCAGCTACAGGTCGAGCCCATGTTTACCGTCAGCGCCGGCAGTCCCATCAGTCAGGCGCTGCGGCTGTGCGGCGCGGAGAATATTTTTGGCGACATTCAGCAGCTCGCCGGCAGCGTTTCCCGCGAAGCGGTCATCGCCCGCAATCCAGACGTGATCGTTTTCAGTGACGAGGAAAACCAGCGCGGCATTCGCCAAAGCTGGAGCAACTTTCCCAGCGTGCGCGCGGTAGCGGATCAAAATCTATTGGTTGTTCGGGCCGATTTGCTGGCGCGGGCGACGCCGCGCATGACGCAAGGCATTACCCAGCTTTGCGAGGTGCTGGATCAGGCGCGGGCGCGACGTGATACGAATGCGGCCCCACTAAACGGTTTGTCATTGCCAACGCAGTGAAGCTGTCCCATTCCCCGGGAGGCGACTGCCGTGTCGCTTCGCGCCTGGCAGTGACAAATGGAAATGTCATTGCGAATCGAAGGTGAAGCAATCTCCTCCAAGGGCAGATCACCGCGCCCTTGTGACGCTTCAGTGAACAGTGGTTGTAATCATTCACCCGCTCACGGCTTTTGGCGCTCGTGATCCCAGGTCACCTCGCAATCGCCTTCTTCCTTGGCCAGCGTGCGACACACCACAAACAGATAATCGGATAAACGGTTTAATAACTTCACCCCGTTGGGGTTAATCGACGCCTGCGCGTTCAGGGCCCACAAAGAACGCTCTGCGCGACGTGCAACGGCGCGGGCCACGTGCGCCGCCGCCACCGCCGGGCTGCCGCCGGGCATGATGAAATCCTTTAACGGCGGCAATGCCTCATTGAGTGCGGCCAGATCAGAATCGAGCTCGGCCAACGCCTCTTCGGTGACCAAATCCGTGCCGGGCATGGATAGCTCGCCACCCAGATTGAACAAGACCTGCTGCAAGCGATGCAGGCGTTGCTCAATGGCTTGCGGCAAGTCATGCGTCAGCACCACGCCAATCTGACTGTTGAGTTCATCCACATCGCCCATCGCACAGACCCGTAGATGGTGTTTTTCTATACGGCTGCCGTCGGTCAAACCGGTGGTGCCTTGATCGCCCGTGCGGGTCACGATTTTAGAAAGACGGTTTCCCATGCATGCTTTCCTCAAGCTGGTTTGGTGGATGGCCGGCGGCGGTATTGGCGACCGCCGCCGGCATCATCATTTCAGGGCGCGTTTAGAAAATCGATGTTTTGCGGCGTTAGAACAGTATCAATCAGCGGCGCGACAATGCTTTCCGTCTGGCTGCTGACATCCAGTACGGTCAGACCCGGCGCCTGAGCTTCGGAACGCCCGATCCACAATCTGCCCTGACCGTCGCTGGCGATCGAACTGATTCTGATCTCACTCGCCACTGGAACCGCCTGCGGCACGCCCGCGCTTACAGGATCGAATCGATAAAGGGTTTGCGTTCCAAAGAAATCGGTTGAGCTGACGAAGTAGGCGCGATCACTGGCGGTGACCTGCAGATCGACGATTTGCCCGCCGAAGGGGGTGGCGCCCGGTTCGCCATCATCAATGAGCAAGCTGGCCGTACCGCTGTTCAAATCCACTTGCGCGATGCCGCCGTCCAGGTTCGGGGTGAATGCAAAATTGTTGTCGAAATCGAAAGTGCCGCCTCCGGCTGCCTGCACCAACAACGATTGCGTTCCTGGCACCAGTGCAATGGAGTTGGCGTTGCGCAGCGGCAATTCAATGCCGGGCAAGTTTTCGCTGTCGGCGCCGGTTTCAACCTCCTGATCGGTCTGGACATCAATCACCGCTACGTAGGCGTTGCGAACCGCCGCCAAAAACGCGGCGTCGTCCAGGCGCTGCATCAGCAGATAGAGGCGCCCTTGATGAATCAGTCCAGCCGCCATCTGCGGGATGCCGTCCGGGTCATAGTGAGATAGATCAATTTCGCCGGTTTTGAATTCCGCCTCGGTGCCTGCGGAAGGATTGATGATCCAGAGCTTGTCCGATCCGTTGCGAGGCAGGTAAGCCTTGGTCGGGCTGACGATGATGGGCAACTGCGGATTGCTCTCGGTCGTATCGCCCGTGTCCAGGGTGGAGTAGTTGTAAACGGCGCTGTTGGGGTTGTCGGCCTCAAAACGCAGGAAACGATTGCTGCCAAAACGCTGTACCGCGAAATAATGATCGCCGCCACTCTTGATCAGCATATCTCCGCTGTCATTCGGCGGCAGATTGTTTTGCGCGGTGAAGGGTTCAGCCGTTTCAACCAGCGAGATTGCGGCGCTACTGAAATCGGGCGGTGCGGTGGCAACCACTGCGGTACCGGAGAGTGCCGGCATGCCTCCATTGCCGCTACCACCGCCACATGCGGCTAAAAAGACGCAGCTCAATAACAAGATGCTGGAAAGGGATTTCATTTTCACTCCTTGAGGGATGCGCGGGGATAGGCCACTGAAAAACGCCAGTGGCGGCCCGGGGTGGGAAAACCGTTGAACTGTTCGGCCTTGTCATCGCCGATATTTAGAATTTGCAAGGACCAGCCGACATCGAGCAGCGCGCCACGCAAGCCCAGGTCATGACGACGCAAGGGTTCTGCGCGCAGCAGGTTGGGGCTGTCGTAAAACTGGCCGTGTTCGTAGCCGAAGCGGTAGCTGACCCTCAGACCGAGCATATCTCGCGCCACGGCGGCGTTGATCTGGTTTTCGAAGCGGCCCGGCAACTGCTTGCCGCGCGTTGCGCGCACCCGGCTGCGGTCTTCGGTGTGCTGCCGCGTCGCGCTCAAATCCCATTGCATGCCGCCCCAGAACGCGGCGGCGGTTAACTCCAGGCCGTAGATCTGAGCGCGCGAGGTGTTAACCGAGCGGCCCACACCCTGGGCGTTGAACGCGGGGCTGATGGCGTCGCGCAAATCCTGGCCGAAGACGCTGATTTCAAGCGATTGCAACACGCCGGGCGTGGCGCAACGTGCCGATGCATCGGCATAACGTGCGGTTTCCGGTTGCAGATCCGGGTTGCCACGAAACAGGCCGCGATCGCCATAGCGTTCGAAGAAGGACGGCAGCCGTTCGCGCTGACCCAGGTTGGCGCCGTAGACGCAATCGCCTTGCCTTCGGCTGACGCCGATGGCCGGCTGCACGAGCCATTGGTCTTGCTGTTCGCGATCGGCCTGTTCATCCGACCACTGCAGGGACAGGCTGGCGTTGGGCCTCACCCCAAGACGCGTCTGATCCGCCTGCCAATCCAGCGCCTGCGACAAACGGCTGCGTCGCGCAACAAAGTCCGGCAGCTCGGAGCGGCGGTCGCTGGAATCGTATTCGATCTGTTCGGCGGTCCAGAACAGACTCAGCTGATCGAATGTTCGGCCCAGTTGAAGCAGGCTGCGATCCGTGGTGTCACGACTGTTCTGCGCCCCCAGTCCGATTTCGCTGGCCGGATCACGCAAACGTTCAACGCTGTGGCGATGCGCGATGCGCCATTGCCAGGTCGCCTGGGCCTGCGCGCTGGCGGACAGACCAAAGCTGCGCGTGTCGAATGCAGCCTGGTTTTGGGCGAAGTTGGCGCGGGTTGGCAGTTCTTGCCGATCATCCAGGACATTGGCGCGCATCACCCAGGGGCCGCGCCAGCGAACATCGGCGAAACGCTGCGCGGTGGCGGCATTGCGGCGCGGCGCTTGGCGACGGCGATCAGGGTCGCTCGGATCAAACGCACGGAACCGATTGCGATATCGGAAATTGTTGTCGGCCGACTGCGAACCGGCGCTGATCTGCCAGTCATCGTGCAACTGGCCGGCGGCGGCGATCTGGCGTTGCCCGAAACTGCCGATGCCGGCGCGACCAAGCAATGGCGCGGGCAATTCATCCGGCGTCTTCAGATTGATGCTGCCGGCCAGTCCGGCGCCCAGCCGCGCCGGAACCCGACCTTTGAATACTTCAGCCTGTTGCAACATCAATGGGCTGATCAGGGACAGCGAGCTGGCGTCACCGCCACCCAGGTCCAGCGGCAGGCCGTCCAGCAGCAATTGCACCTGACGTCCATTGCTGCCGCGCAAGCTGGCTTCGCTGAAGCTGCCCAGGCCGCCGCTGCGTCTGACCTGAACGCCGGGCAACCGGGCAAGAATCTCCGCCAGATCCGCGCCCGCCAAAGGGTCAACCGGCACACGGATGCTGACGCCGCTACCTTGCATCTGCGATGACCGCGCGTAAACGGTGATGGTCTGTGCGGCGTCCTGCGCCCACAAGGGCGGGGCACCGCCAATGCTGAGCAAGACAAGCAATGAGATGGCTCGGACCACAGCGGACTCGATCAGTGATGAACATCCGTGGTCGGCATGGCGTTGCCATCAGCCTGATCGCCCACCGCGACCACGGTACCTGTTGCGCTGGGCCGGTCTCCGGACTCCTGGCACTCTGAACCGCGCCCTTGTCGTCGTTTCCAGAGACCGTGGCGCCTTGCGGTTGCGAACCAGTTACCGTTGCGGGGGCAGTGTCCGCCTTGCACGGACTTCCCGTTTAACGGACGATTTCGAGCGATTTCGTCCGCACCCAACCGCGCAAGCATAGCGTTTCGTGCCAACCCCTGTCTTTGGATCGGGTCACGCAGGCGCAAGCTGTGGGAGAATCCGCGTCCACTCATTGTCGACGGTTTCGATGTATTCAGCGCAACTGTCTGTCGCCCGACAGGCCGCCGCAGCCGCCAGCGAATTGATCCGCAAGGCCTATCGCGGCAACTTCAAGGTCAGCATCAAAGCTGATGCCACGCCGGTGACGGAGGTGGACGTTGCGGCAGAAAAGGCCATTCACGCCGTCTTGCACAACGCCTTCCCCGGCTACGGGTTTTACGGCGAGGAGACCGGCGCCCAGGACATGGACGCCGAGTTTCTGTGGCTGGTGGACCCGATCGACGGTACCAAGTCCTTTGTTCGCGGCTATCCGATGTTCTCGGTGCAGATCGGGCTGATGCACCGCGGCGAGCTGGTGGTGGGCGTGTCCGCCGCGCCGTGCTGGAACGGCGAAGGCGAAATCGCCTGGGCCGAACGGGGCAAAGGCGCCTTCCTGGACGGTCAGCCCATCCGGGTTTCGGATGCCGCGCGCATCGAACAAACCGCGTTGTCCACCGGTAACCTGGCGCGCCTGGCGGCATCGCCGGCCTGGGCGCGCTTTGGCGCCATCGTCCCGCGTCTGCAGCGCATTCGCGGCTATGGCGATTTTCTGCATTACCACCTGCTGGCCAGTGGCAAGATTGACGCAGTGGTGGAGTCGGATGTGAACATCCTCGACATCGCCGCCTTGAGCGTGATCGTGCAGGAGGCGGGCGGGCGGATGACCGAGCTTTGCGGCAGGCCGTTGCGCCTGGAGACCCGCACGGTGTTGGCGGCAACGCCGGAGCTGCACGCGCAACTGCTTAAAGACATCGACTTTTCCGATTCCGACGGGCGGTCGGAAAACGTCCGGCCATAAGGGCTGCACGCAAACGCTCGCTTACTTGTCAACCGGGGAGAAACCGGCCATGAATACCGCCGCATCCTGCGCACCGAACGACCTGATTCCACAAGCCGACGAGGCAGAAATCCGCCGCGTTTTCGACCTGCAACGCCAAACCGCGCTCAGAATGCGCACGTCGACTTGCGCCGAGCGTCTGGCCAAGGTGACCAAACTGCGTGACGCGGTGCTGGCGCATCGGCAGGAAATCATGGATGCCGGTCATGCTGACTTTCGCAAGCCCGCGGCTGAGGTGGAGCTCACCGAAATCCTGCCGGTGGTGTCCGACGCCAATGATGTCCGCCGTCACCTGAAAGGCTGGATGAAACCCCAAGGGGTCCGGCCGACGCTGATGATGGGCGGCACCAAGGGCTATGTGCAGTACGAGCCCAAAGGCCGTTGCCTGATCATCTCGCCCTGGAATTACCCGGTGACGCTGACCTTTGGCCCGCTGGTATATGCGCTGGCGGCGGGCAATACCGCCATCATCAAACCGTCGGAGATGACGCCCAAGCTGTCAGCGCTGATGGTCAAGATCATCCGCTCCATCTTCACCGAGGACGAAGTGGCCATCTTTGAAGGCGACGCCAGCGTTTCCACCACCCTGCTGGACCTGCCCTTCGACCATATTTTCTTCACCGGTTCGCCGGCCATCGGCAAGGTGGTGATGGCGGCGGCGGCCAAGCATCTGACCAGCGTCACGCTGGAACTGGGCGGCAAGTCACCGACCATCGTCGATGAGAGCGCCGATCTCAAGCTGGCGGCGCACACCATCGCCTGGGGCAAGTACACCAACAATGGCCAGACCTGCATCGCGCCGGACCACATCTATGTGCATGAGTCGGTGAAGACCGAATTCCTGGGCCACTTCCGTGAAGCGCTGGACAAGTCCTTTGGCCAGGACAGCGTCAAGCAGCAATCACCGTTTTTGGCGCGCATCGTCAACGAACGGCACACCAAGCGCATCAACGCCCTGCTTGAAGACGCCAAGCAACGTGGTGCCACCGTGATCAGCGGCGGTCAGGTGGACGAAAATGACTGTTACATCGCGCCCACGCTGATCGGTGATCTCCCGGATGACGCCAAGATCATGGACGAGGAAATCTTTGGTCCGCTGCTGCCGGTGATCAGCTATTCCAGCCTGGATGAGGTGATCGGCAAGATCAACGACATGCAAAAGCCGCTGGCGCTCTACATCTGGTCGCGCAACGAGGGCAATATCGACGCCGTGCTGTCCCGCACCAGCTCCGGCGGCGCCTGCGTGAATCACAACGTGGTGCAGTTCCTGCATGCCAAGCTGCCGTTTGGTGGCGTCAACAACTCCGGTATTGGTGCATCGCACGGCATTTGGGGATTCAAGGCGTTTTCGCACGAACGCGCCGTGGTGCGCACCCGGTTCATGGTGGCGCGCATCTTCTTTGCGCCGCATACCAAGGTCACGCGCAAGCTGATCGACGTCATGCTGAAGCTGGTATAGACCGGTCCGACGCCCGTGGTTTGAGCACCCCGTTCACTGCCGGGTGGACGGGGCGTTGTGGCGTCTCTATGCGACGCTGCGCTGATTCGCCGCCAGGCCGCCGGCATCGAATTCGCGCAACTCGCCCGGTATCAGGCTGCGAACCAGGAAACGCAGATAGTCGCCCAGGGCCTCACCGGCCGGCAGCGCCGCCGGCTCCTCCCAGCGGACACGGATGGTGCCCATGAGCGTGGAATAGGCCAGCGTCGCCCAGTTCCGTGCCAGCTGGGCTTCCATTCCCAGACTCCGATAGCTTCGTCCCAGGTGCGCGCGCCACTGCTCGCCAATGGCTTGGATACTGGCCTTGGCCAGCGGGTGATCGGACGTGCTCAGTGCCAGAAAAATCCGTTCGGTGCGCGCCTCGGCACTGGCGGCAACCTGAAACAGCCGATAGATGCGTGTCCGCGGGTCCGGTTCGGATTCGGCACGGTGCATGATGTCTTCGGTCGCTTTGCGTTCCCAGCTTTCCAGAACCTGTTTGATCAGGGCATCACGGTTGGGGAAGTGCCAGTAAAAGCTCCCCTTGGTGACATGCAGGCGCCGCGCCAGTGGCTCTACAGCCACCGCTTCCAAGCCGGCAAAGGCGATCATGTCCAGCGCCCCCTCGACCCAGGATTCCGCACTCAGGGTTTGTCGCCCCGACCTCTGTTTATCGACCATGTTTGCCAACGCTGCTGTGTCAAAGGGGTATTTCAACAAGATGACCGGCGCGCATCAATCGCTTCAGCGCCAATGGGTATCCGCCTTGCTGGTACATGCGCACCGCCTGACAACCCGGCTCCGGCGGCGTCTGAACTCTGTGCTATCGTCGCTTTCCTACTCTTATTTCAGGCATCTGGAGCTTGATTCGCATGCTGACTCGGTACCGCACTCCGCTGGCTCTGGTGGCCGGCGTCATGATTGGTGTGATCGTCGCACTCTCCAGCGGCGTGCTCGCCACCAAGGATGAAAATTCGAGTGCGCTGCCGTTCCGCGACCTGCAGGTTTTCGTGGAAATTCTCAACCGGGTCAAGAGCGAGTACGTGGAGCCGATCGACGACCAGACCCTGCTGGAAAACGCGGTGCGCGGCATGCTGGATGGCCTGGATCCACACTCGGCCTATCTGGACAAGGATGAATTCAAGGAGATCAATATCTCCACCTCCGGCAAGTTCGGCGGACTGGGCATTGAAGTGCAGATGTTCAACGGACTGGTGCGGGTGATTTCACCGATTGACGAAACCCCAGCGGCACGCGCCGGCATTCAACCGGGAGACCTGATCGTCAAGATCGATGACACGCCCATCAAGGGCCTGAGTCTGAGCGAGGCGGTCCGAAAAATGCGCGGCGAACCGGGCACCAAGATCAATCTGACGCTGATGCGTGAAGGCGCACCGCGACCGATGAACGTGGAAATCGAACGCGCCGTGATCAACGTCGCCAGCGTGCGCTCGCGCATGCTCGAGCCCGGCATGGCTTATTTGCGAATTTCCAGCTTCACCACCGAAACCGGGCGCGCGGTGCAAAAACAGATCAAGAAATTGAACAAGGAAAACCAGGCGCCGCTGCAGGGTCTGGTGCTGGACCTGCGCAACAATCCGGGCGGCGTACTGGATGCTGCGGTCAAGGTCAGTGACGCCTTTCTCGAAGGCGGAGACATCGTCAGCATCAAGGGCCGCAAGAAAGCCAGCAAGCGCGAGTTCAAGGCCACGCCGGGTGATCTGCTCAATGGGCGCCCCATCGTGGTGATGATCAATGCCGGCTCGGCATCGGCCTCGGAAATTGTCGCCGGTGCGCTGCAAGACCAGAAGCGTGCGGTATTGATGGGCGACAAGACCTTCGGCAAGGGCTCGGTGCAGACCATCATGCCGCTGCAAACCCAGGCCGCCATCAAACTCACCACCGCGCGTTATTACACCCCTTCGGGGCGTTCGATTCAGGGCGAGGGCGTGGAGCCGGACATTACCGTGCGCTCGCTCAAGGTCAGCGGTGACGATCAGAATTCACCGTTCACGCCCATCAAGGAAGCCGACCTCAACAACAGTTTGAGCAACGGCCAGGACAAGGCGGACGACAGCCACGGCGATGAGGACGCACGCAACGCACGCGTGGCCGACGGCGAGATTCTTGCGCAGACCGATTTTGCGCTCTACGAAGCGCTGAATCTGCTCAAGGGGCTGACCATCGTCAGCGGCAACTAATCAGGTGGTTGAAAACAACCTGATCATGGTCAATCCTCGCGCTGGCGTCCACCGCGCCAGGCCACGAGCGCGCCGCCCACGCCCAATAGCCAACTCATCAATGGCAGCTCCAACAGCTGCCAGTGCGCGCCTTCTGCCGCCGTTGCCAGAACACCGGCGGCGATGAGCATCGCACCGCCGAAGATGGCGTAGCGCTGACGTCGCATGAGCCGCGCGGTCTGACGCTGTTGCTGTTCCAGGGCGCGGCGCCGGCCGCTGCCGGAAACGTCGCCCTGCTCCAGACGCCGCAATACCTGTTGCGCCAAATCCGGCAATACCTCCGCAAAGTAGGGCAGCTCCTGTCGCGCGCGTTCCAGCATCTGCGTGGGCGCCAGGCGATTGCGCATCCAGTCTTCCATGATTGGCTTGGCGGTTTTCCACAAGTCCAGATCCGGATACAGCTGACGCCCCAGGCCTTCAACCTGCAGCAGGGTTTTTTGCAGCAACACCAGCTGCGGCTGCACCTGGTATTTGAAACGGCGTGCAATCTGAAACAGGCGCAACAGGAAAAATCCGAAGGAAATGTCCTTGATGGGCTTGCCGAAAATGGGTTCGCATACGGTGCGGATCGCGGATTCAAATTCCTCCACCCGTGTTCCGTCTGGCACCCATTGGCTTTCCACGTGCAATTCCGCCACGCGCCGGTAATCGCGATTGAAAAAGGCCAGGAAGTTTTCCGCAAGATAGCGCTGGTCGTTCGGCGTCAGCGCGCCAACGATGCCGAAATCCACCGCCTGATACGACGGCGCCTGTGGATCGCTGACATCCACCAGAATATTGCCGGGATGCATGTCGGCGTGGAAAAAATTATCCCGGAACACCTGCTTGAAGAAGATCTCCACCCCGCGCTCGGCCAGCACCTGGAAGCTCACATTCATGTCGCGCAGGCGGTCCAGCTCGCGAATGGTGATGCCGTCCAGGTATTCCAGCACCAGAACCTCGGTACGGGTGTAATCCCAGAACACCGCCGGGTGATAAATCAACGGGCTGCCCAGCCAGTTGCGGCGCAGCAGGGCGCAGTTGGCGCCCTCACGCATGAGGTCGAGTTCATCATGAATGATGGTTTCGAACTCGCGCACCACCGCCCGCGGCTGCAGCCGCCGTCCTTCGGGATGAACGCGTTCGATCAAGCCGGCCATGGTCTTGAGCAGGGCGATGTCCTTGGCCACCGCCTGTTCAACGCCGGGCCGTAACACCTTGACCACCACCTGCATCCCCGGATTGCCGTCTTCATCGGCCTTCAGCCGCGCCAGGTGCACCTGCGCGACCGACGCCGAAGCCAGCGGGTTTTCATCGAATTCGGAAAACAGCTCGTCGACGTTTCGTTCCAGCACACGCTCGATGATCGCGCGTGCCTGGGCGCCGTCAAACGCCGGCACCCGGTCCTGAAGCTTGCTCAGTTCGGTGGCGATATCCGGCGGCAGAATGTCCGGTCGCGTGGACAAGGCCTGCCCGAACTTGACGAACACCGGACCCAGCGCTTCCAGCGCCAGACGCAAGCGTTGACCGCGCGCGCCGTTTTTGCGCACTTTTCCATCCAGCAGTTCACGCAGCCCATAACGCCGAACGACGCGATGAATATGCAGCAGCCGGCTCAGCGTACCCATTATTCGCCGCGTACCGCCCATTCCAGGCGCTGCAAACGGGCTTCACTGCGATCCAGACGTTCGCGTAGCTTTTCAATGCCTCGGGTCCATTCCTCGGCATCGCTGTGCCGCGCCACGTCACGGGTCTCCTCCCGAAAATACTCCACCGTGTCCAAACCCAGACGCTCGCCGGAGCGCTGGCCCCAGGACAACAACCCCTTCACTCCCTGGATGATTCGATGCGCGGCGGGTCCGCCGACCAATGGCGCCAGCCATTCTTCTGGTTCAAAGCCGACCTGCTGCATCATCTGTCCAAAGCGCTGCAGCAATTCGGCGTCCCCTTCGATACGCAGTCCGCTGGCCGAGATCGCCGGCGCGTTGTCGTTCATCTGTTGCCGAATCGCCTGCGCCAGCTTGATGGGGGTGCCGCGCAGGCTGACGTTCGCCTCGCCCTCGGGGTCCGGCACGACGCGCACACCGCCGGGCATGAACTCGATCCGGCATGTCCATTCCGGCCCTTGCAGGTGCAGGTCAATGCTGCGTCCCTGCAGGGCAGTGCAACGATCCGCCACCGCCGCTTCCAGACGAAGATAGCGATTCAGGGCGACCTCCGCACCCGCGCAAAGCAGCGTCGGCGTCATGTGCTAAAGCCGGAAGCCGCGATGTACCGCGACGATGCCGCCGGTGAGGTTATAGACCTGCACCTTGTCCAGACCGGCGTCCATCATCATGTTTTTCAGCGTGTCCTGATCCGGGTGCATGCGGATGGATTCAGCCAGATAGCGATAGCTTTGCTCGTCGTCGGCGACGATGCGGCCCATGGTCGGCAGCACGGAAAACGAGTATTCGTCGTAGAGCCGGGACAGTCCTCTGGACAGCGGCTTGGAAAACTCCAATACCAGCAGTCGGCCACCGGGCTTGAGCGCGCGCCGCATGCTTTGCAGTGCGGCTGCCTTGTTGGTGACGTTGCGCAAGCCAAACCCGATGGTAATGCAATCAAAGCTACTGTCGCCGAAGGGCAGATTCTCCGCATCGGCCTGCACCACCGGCACGCTGACGATGCCACGATCGGCCAGCCGTCGCCGTCCCTCGCCCAGCATTGCGGCGTTGATGTCCGACAACAAGACCAGACCCTTGGGGCCAACCTGCCGCGCGAATGCCGCGCTCAGATCGCCGGTGCCGCCGGCCACATCCAGCACCCGTTCACCCTTGCGAACGCCGGCCAGATCGATCACAAAACGCTTCCACAAACGATGAACGCCGAAGGACATCAAATCGTTCATCAGATCGTAGCGCGCGGCCACGGAGTCGAATACGCCGGCAACGCGCTTGCGTTTTTCCTGCGTCGGCACTTGCTGATAGCCGAAATCGGTGGTGTTCGGTCCTTGGGTCACGGCGTGGCCGGCGTGTATTTTCTGGGCAGAGCGGCGAGTTTAACCAGCTCGCTGTCGCGCGACATCCCGGTGGCCTGCAGCCGCTGCAGGTAGTCGTCCCAATACGCCTGATGACGGGTCGCCAATTCCCACAGCACGTCCCAGGAATAAAGCCCGGTGTCGTGGCCGTCGTCGAACACCAGTCGTACCGCATAACGGCCCACCGGCTGCACCGCCTTGATGCCAACCTGGCGCTTGCCGCCCACCAACACCGGCGTGCCGTGACCCTGCACTTCGGCCGAGGGCGAATGAACCCGCAGATACTCGGCCGGCAAGCTGAATTGCTGTCCGTCCGCGTAAGTCAGATCCAGTGTGCGCTGGCGCTTGTGCAGGGCGATGGATTTTGGTGGCGGGGCGTTCACGGTGGCTTATTTTCCTATACAAAAGCGGGAAAAGATTTCGCCCAGCAAGTCCTCGCTGTCGGTCTTGCCGGTGATCTCGCCCAAGGCGGCTTGTGCCAGTCGAAGCTCTTCGGCGCTCAGCTCGGCCTGTTGGCCGTGATGCAGCTGCGCGAACGCGGTTTGCAGATGCGTGGCGCAACGCGCCAGCGCGTCCAGGTGGCGTCGTCGCGCGCTGAAACTGGCCGATGATTCATCCTGGGTTGCGGCATAACCCAGCAGCAGTTGTTGCAGCAGTTGCATGCCTTCGCCGGTGTGGGCGGAAATGCGAACGATACGCCATGCGTTCATTTCTCCGGTGTGCGCACTGGCGCCGCTGAGATCGATCTTGTTGTACACCAGCAAGACCTGCGCTTGCGGATTGAGCTGTCGCAAGTGGGCTTGATCTTCGGCGCTCAAGCCTTTGCGATCATCCAGCAGATACAGAATCAATTCGGCTTGTTGCGCCATTTTGCGCGCACGGGCAATGCCTTCGGCCTCGATCGGATCCTGCGTTTGGCGCAGTCCGGCGGTGTCGATCAGGGTGAAACCGTGCTCGCCAATCAGCACTTGCTCGCGCAGCGGGTCGCGTGTGGTGCCGGGCATTGGGGTGACAATGGCGGCGTCGGTGCGCGACAGACGGTTCAGCAAACTGGATTTGCCGACATTGGGCGCGCCCGCAATCACCACCACCATGCCTTCCTGCAAACGACGACCTTGCGTCGCCTTTGCGCGCAGTGCTTCTAGCGCCTTGCACGCGGCTTCATAGCGTTGGATCAGGCCCTGGTCGCCCAGCCAATCGACGTCCTCGTCCGAAAAGTCCAGCGCGCCTTCCACCCAGGTCCGCAAAGCCATCAGTTGCCGGGCAATGTCTTCAACCTGCGCCGAAAACTCGCCTTGCAAAGAGCGGTTGGCGGCCCGTACCGCCGCCTGACTGCCGGCCTGGATCAGATCGGCAATGGCCTCGGCCTGCACCAGGTCGATGCGATCATTGAGAAAAGCACGCTCTGAAAACTCGCCGGGTCGGGCCAGGCGCGCGCCGTGCCGGGTCGCCGCCTGTTGCAACATATCCAGCACCACGGCGCCGCCGTGCGCCTGCAGCTCCACCAGATCCTCGCCGGTAAAACTGTTGGGCGCGACAAACCGAATCACCAGCCCCTGATCGATCAGGCTGGAATCGGGATCGACAAAGCGGCGCAGACCGGCGGTTCGCGGCGGCGGCAGGTTGCCGCTGATCCGTTCGGCAATGGCAAACGCCTTGGGGCCAGAAAGCCGAACCACGCCGATCGCCCCGTTGCCGCGGGCGGTGGCCACGGCCACGATCGTGTCCGTGGCGGCCGGGTTCATCTTGCCGCGGTGAGCGCGTCTTCCTTGGCCAGCTTGCGCATGATGTACCACTGCTGGGCAATGCCCACCAGGTTGGACATCAACCAGTACAGCACCAGCCCGGACTGGAAAAAGGCGAAGAACCCGGTCATCAGAATGGGCATGATGTTCATGATTTTCTGCTGCATGGGGTCCATGGTCGCGGTCTGGCCGGACATCTTCTGCTGCAGGAAAAAGCTCAGGCCGTACAGCACCGGCAACACGTAGTACGGGTCCGGCGCCGACAGATCATTGATCCACAGCGCGAAATCCGCCTGCCGCAGCTCCACCGATTCCAGCAACACCCAGTACAAGGCGATGAACACCGGAAACTGCACCAACAAGGGCCAGCAACCGGCCAGTGGATTGAAGCCCTCTTTCTTGTAGAGCTCCATCATCGCCTTGCTCATGCGCTCGCGATCATCCCCGTAGCGCTCTTTCAGATCCTGAATGCGCGGCGCGAACTTTTTCATCTTCGCCATCGAGCGGTACTGCTTTTCCGACAGCTTGTAGAACAGCGCCTTGACCACCAGCGTCAGCAGAATGATGGACCAGCCCCAGTTGCCGGTCACGCCGTGAAACTTGTCCAGCAACCAGAACAAGGGTTCGCTCAGGGGCGTCAACAACCCGTAATCGACCACAAAATCCAGCCCTGGCGCCACACCGTTGAGGCCGTTCATGCTGAAAAAGTCGCCGAGGCCGCCCTCTGCCTGGCTCAGGCCGGTCTGCAACTTGGGGCCAATGTAGAACGCATTGCTGAACTGCTGCGTCTGACCGTCCGGAATCGTCACGCCGCCGCTGACGTATTGCGCCTGATAAAGCCCGTTCTTGGTCGGCTTGGCGCTGAAGCGGTGCTCGCCGTCCGGCGGCAGGATGGCTGCGGCGAAATAATGCTGCAACATGGCGATCCAGCCACCGCTTTGCTGGATATCGAATGCTTCCTTGTCCAGCTTTTTCAACTTGGTCTTGCTGAACCGATAATTCTGTTCACCCTCTTTTTGTTCGTAGAGGCCCACGCCCAGGAAAATCTGCGCGAATTTGGGGATGGCACCGACTACCGCCGAGGAACGCACGATTCGCGCGTAGTCGCTGACCGTCAGGGCTTCTCCGGTCTGATTGCTGATGCGCTGTTCGACCTCGAAGTGATAACTGCCTCGGCGGAAGATGAAGCGTTTCTCGATCCGATAGCCATCGGCATCTTCGTAAACGAACGGCACTTCCAGTACATCCTGACCATCGGCCAGGCTGAAGCTGCTGGCGGTGGTGGTGAATACCGTGTCCGGCGTGCTCAACGCCTTGCTGGTTCCGGCCAGACCGGTGTGCAAGACCATGTACTGCCGATCATCATCATTGAACAACGGCAGATGCGCCTCGGGCTGATCCTTGGATACCGGGTAACCGATCAGCCGCAACGCCCGTAGATCCGCGCCCGTACTGGAGAAGCGCATTTGCATCACGTCGGTGCTGACCTTGATGCTCGCCGCACTTGCGCTGGCCCGGTTGGCGCCGTCGGTTTCGGCTTGCGCCTTGGGCGGGGTGGCCAGCGGCACATCACTGCTCGGGGCCTGCGCCAGTGGCGTGTCGGCGTTGTCGGTGATCACCGGCGCCGGTTGGACGACTTGGGTCGGCTGCGATCGATAATCTTCCGACCACGCCTGATAGAGAAAAAAACCGATCACGCCGAGCACGGCGAGCAGGATGTATCTGCGATTTTCGGTAGTTTGCATGTTCTCTGCTCTCAGGGCGTGTTCACGTTTGGTTTGGTGTTGGCGCCATGTTCAGCCTGACATTCCGGCACCGGATCGAAGCCGCCCGGATTCAGCGGATGGCATCGAATCAGCCGGCGGAAAGTGAGCCAGCTACCGCCAATGGGTCCGAAACGCTGAATGGCCTGGATGCCGTAACGCGAGCATGACGGATAAAAACGGCAACGCGGCGCCAACAGCGGACTGATCAGCCGCTGATACCCGCGAATCAGCCAGATCAGGAACCGTCCGAGCGCGCTTGGCAGGCTTGCCATATCTTTTCCAGTTCGCCATTGATCAAACGATTGCCGGCTTGCCTTGCCGCTGGCTGCGCCAGAATGATGACATCGCAGGCGGGCAGGACGGCGAGCGATTTTCGAAAGCTCTCCCGGATCAGTCGTTTGACCCGGTTGCGATCATGCGCGGCCCGCACCGACTTCTTGGCCACCGCCAGTCCGAGCCTTGCGTGCGATTGCTCGTTTTGTGCCATCACCGCGTTCAGATATTTGCCGCGGCGGCGTTGCCCTTGTTGAAACACGCGCCGGAATTGAACCGGTGTCAACAGGCGCGCGTGCTTGGGAAAGCCGGCCTGGTGTCTGGCTTTGATCAGGGCGCCAGTCGCGCGCGCCCTTTGGCACGCCGACGTGCCAGCACGCGGCGGCCACCGACCGTGGCCATACGGGCTCTGAACCCATGGGTGCGTTTACGCCTCAGCTTGTGCGGCTGGTAGGTGCGTTTCATGACAAAGCTCTGCGGCAAAAAAAGGGCGCGGATTTTAGCGCCTTGTGCGCAGTTTCTTCAAGTCTGCCTTCCTGTGGATAAGTTGATCGGCGCGGGTTAGACTGCTTGTCTTTCTGGTTTTCATCGAACAAAACGCTGGCTATGGCGCTGGAACAACAAGTAGGCTGGGATCAGTGCATCCGCTGGCTGGAGGCGGTGGTGCCGAGTCAGGATTTGAGCACCTGGATTCGGCCCCTGGTGCCTCGACAACACGACGGCAAGCTGGTGCTGCAAGCGCCGAACCGCATGGTCATGGAACGCGTTCGCACGGATTTTCTGTCCGATATTCAGCGCGCCTGGGTTGCCTGTGAGGGCGAAGATATCGTGGTGGAGGTCACCACTGGCCCCGAACAGCCTCCGGCCCCGGTTTCCACCACCGATCTTTCGCTGGCCCGATCCAGCAACGGCTGGCGCGTCAACCCACGGCACACCTTCGAGGCCTTTATCCAGGGCAAGTCCAACTCGCAGGCGCGGGCCGCCGCCCAACGCGTGGCCGAATCGCCTGGCTCGGACTACAACCCCTTGCTGATCTACGGCGCCACTGGCCTGGGCAAAACCCATTTGATGGAAGCCATCGGCAACTTCCTGGTCAGCCGCGTTTCTGGGGCACGTGTGGTCTATGTGCCGGCCGAACAGTGGGTCACGCAATACGTTTCGGCGGTTCGCCACAACACGCACGAGGCGTTCAAGGCACTTTATCGCTCCGCCGACGCGCTGCTGATCGACGACATCCAGTTTTTTGCCGGCAAGCCCAGCACTCAGGAAGAGTTCTTCCATACCTTCAACAGCCTGATGGACGGCCGCAAGCAAATCGTGCTGACCTGTGATCGCTTTCCCAAGGAGCTCGACCGGCTTGATGATCGCCTTAAATCCCGTTTCAGCTGGGGCCTGACGGTTTGTATCGAGCCGCCGGACCTGGAGACGCGGGTCGCGATTCTGCTAAACAAGGCCGAGCAGTTCGGCCTGGACTTGAGCAATGAGGTCGCCTTCTTTGTGGCACAGCATGTTCGCTCCAATGTGCGCGAACTCGAAGGTGTCCTGTTACGGCTGGCCGCCGGCATGCGATTGCAAGGCGAGGCGATCACCGTGGACTTCGTGCGAAGCAGCTTGCGCGACATGTTGGCGCACTACGAGCGCATGGTCACCATCGACAACATCATGGCCACGGTCAGCAAGTACTACAACATCCCGGTCAAGGAGCTGCGTTCACAGCGTCGCTCGCGTTCGCTGGCGCGGCCGCGGCAGATCGCCATGGCCTTGGCCCGCGAACTGACCGACCACAGCCTGCCGGAGATCGGCGCCGCCTTCGAGAAGGATCATACGACGGTGCTGCATGCTGATCGCAAGATCAAGCAGCTCAGGCAGACCGATATCCGCATTCGGGAGGATTACGAGAATCTGGCGCGTCAGCTCAGTTACTGATGGTGAGCGAGCCTTGGACAAGGTGTGCACAAAGCCAGCCTTGGTCTGAACCAAACTGGGGATAAGCGTCGACCGCGAACTTGTCAACAACTTGTGCCAAGCTAATTCGGGTGGGTAAGCGCAGCTTTGCCAGCCAACAGAATCAACATAAACCATTGAAAATAAGTTAATTTATATTTTCATCCACAGAAAGGGCAGTGACCTAATTACTACTGCTTTTCAAAAAAACCTAAAAGTCAGGTAAAGACATGAAGATCCTAGTCGGGCGAAATGAACTGCTCACAGCGCTGCAAAGTGTGATTGGCGTGGTGGAGCGCCGCCAAACCTTGCCGATACTGGCCAACTTCCTGCTTGAAGCCACCGAGGAAGAGCTGGTGGTGACCGGTACCGATCTGGAGCTGGAGCTGGTGGCCAGGGCGCAAGTACAGAACCTGGCCCCCGGGCGAATCACGGTCCCGGCACGGAAGCTGTTCGATATTTGTCGAGGTTTGCCGGAAGGTGCAGAAATCAGCCTGGAGACCGTCGATGAACGCGTCACCGTGCGTTCAGGCAGAAGCCGTTTCACGCTGTCCAGTCTCAAGCCGGAGGAATTTCCCAGCATGGGCGAGGTCAGCCAGGCCCAGCAGATCCGCCTCAGCCGCGGACAGCTGAAGTCGCTGCTGGACAAGACCCAGTTCGCAATGGCGCAACAGGACGTACGGTACTACCTCAACGGCCTGTTGCTGGACGCCAACCCGCAACGTCTTCGGGCGGTGGCGACCGACGGCCACCGGCTGGCTTTCAGCGAGCTGGAACAAGCAACCGGTCTGGATCAGGCCTTGCAGGCCATCGTGCCGCGCAAGTCGGTCATCGAGCTGAATCGTTTGCTCGACGGCAGCGACGAAGAAGTATTGCTGCAGGTCGGACAGGGGCAGGTGCAGGTGGAGGTGGATGTGGTGCGGCTGACCACCAAAACCATTGAAGGCCGGTTTCCGGATTACGAGCGGGTGATCCCGGAGCAGGGCGACAAGTGCTTTCAAACCGACCGGGAAGGACTGCGGCGATCCTTGGCGCGCACCGCAATCCTGTCCAACGAAAAGTTTCGAGGTGTGCGGCTGCAACTGCAAGAAGGCATCTTGCGCCTGCAAACCCACAACCCGGAGCACGAGGAGGCCGAGGAAGAGATCGAGGTCGAATACAGCGGCGACAGCATCGAAATGGGTTTCAACGTGAATTACTTGATGGACGCGCTGAGTGTCATCAACGGCGAACAAGTCGTCATGGAGCTGAAGAACGCGGACTCCAGCGGACTGGTCTACGAGAGCGGCGATCAGTCCAGCAAGTACGTGATCATGCCCATGCGCCTGTAGGCGAAAACGGAGCAGGCGGCAATGGCCATCAGGCTGTTGCGAACCAGAAACTTCCGATTGCTGCGAAAACTGGAGCTGAGCGCCGGACCGGGCCTTAACCTGATCATCGGCGCCAATGCAGCCGGCAAGACCAGCGTACTCGAAGCGATCTACACCGCTGTCAGGGGGCGAAGCTTCCGCAGTCCGAAGCACGCGGCGCTGGCCGGACCCGAAGGGCCGCGATGGCAGGTGTTCCTGAAACAGGAGCACGCAGAGGCAGTCGCCAACAAGGTTGGCATGCATTGGGACCATGGCGGCACAAAGCTGCGGTTCAACGGCAGTGATCAGGCCAGAGTCGCGCAAGTGCTCAAGGCCATCCCCTTGCAATTGCTGGACCCCAGCGCGCATCGCCTGCTGGAAGACGGCCCCGGCTACCGACGAAGTTTCGTCGATTGGGGGGTGTTCCACGTGGAACAGAGCTTCCACCAGCACTGGAAGACCTACCAGCGTTGTCACCGACAGAGAAACCAGGCGCTCAAAACCAGCGCCAATATCAAACTGGTGCAGGCCTGGGATGAAGATATGCAGCAAGCCGCGCTCGAGATCACGCGAATGCGCCGGCAGCACGTGGCGCAGATCCAGGCGGCACTTCGCGCCATTACCGAACAACTGTTGGGGATAGAAGACGTACAATGTCACTGGCGACAAGGCTGGCCAGAGGGCCGTACCTACGCTGAATATCTGGCGCAGAACATTGAGCAGCACCGCCGAATGGGCACCACCGTGCAAGGGCCGCACCGGGCGGAGCTCAAGGTGGAGTTGGAGGAGAAGCAAACGCGTGGTCGATTGAGCCGAGGTCAACAAAAGCTGCTGATCACCGCGATGGTGATGGCGCAAGCGCAAGTGTTGAGTCAGCGAACGGGCCGCCAGGCCATTCTTCTGATGGACGATTTCGGCGCCGAACTGTCCGCAGAGTATCAACAACGGCTGGCCAAGGTTCTGATTGACTACCGAGGACAGATTTTCTTGACATCTTTCGAGTTACCAGCAGCACTACGCTCGGCACCGCTGACAATGTTCCACGTGGAACAAGGCGAACTCAAGGCTGAGCCATCGCGGTAAGAGGCCGCAGTTTATGAATCAGGTTAACGGCAATTACGACTCCAGCAGCATCCGGGTACTCAAGGGCTTGGAAGCCGTCCGGCAACGACCGGGTATGTATATCGGCGATACGGACGATGGCACCGGCTTGCACCATATGGTGTTCGAGGTGGTGGATAACGCCATCGACGAGGCGCTGGCCGGCCATTGCACGGAGGTATTGGTCACTTTGCACGCGGATTTGAGCGTCAGCGTGGACGACAACGGCCGCGGCATCCCGACCGACATCCACGAAGAAGAGGGCAAGTCGGCCGCCGAAGTCATCATGACGGTGCTGCACGCCGGCGGCAAGTTCGGGGGCAGCGGCTACAAGGTGTCGGGTGGTTTGCACGGTGTCGGCGTATCGGTGGTCAATGCCTTGTCCGAGCGGCTGTTGTTGGACATCTATCGCCAGGGTGAACACCACCATCAGGAATACCACATGGGCGAGCCCACAGCGCCCTTGACGAAAACCGGCGCCACCCAGCGGCGCGGTACGGTGGTGCGCTTCTATCCGAGCGCGGAAGTGTTCACCAATCTGGAATTCCACTACGACATTCTCGCCAAGCGCCTGCGCGAGCTGTCGTTTCTGAACTCCGGCGTGCGCATCGTGTTGCGACAGGAGGCGGACGAACGCGAAGACGTGTTCGAATACAAGGGCGGAATTCAGGCCTTTGTCGAGTTTCTCAACAAGAACCGCACGCCGGTGAACGGCCAGATCGTCAATGTCGGCGCCGAGCAGGACGGCGTCATGGTCGAGGCGGCCCTGCAGTGGAACGACTCCTACGCCGAGAATGTGTTTTGTTTCACCAACAACATTCCCCAAAAAGACGGCGGCACGCATCTCACCGGCTTTCGCAACGCGCTGACACGCACCCTTGGTGAATATCTGGAGAAAGAGGGCCTCAGCAAGAAGGAAAAGATCAACATGATCGGCGAGGACACGCGCGAAGGTTTGACCGCGGTGTTGTCGGTCAAGATTCGCGATCCCAAATTTTCTTCACAAACCAAGGAGAAACTGGTCTCGTCGGAAGTCACGCCGGTGGTGTCCGCCGTTCTCGGAGACAAGCTGCGTGATTTTCTGCAGGAGAACCCCAAGGAAGCCAAGGCCATCGCCGCCAAGGTGGTCGAGGCGTCGCGCGCGCGCGACGCCGCCCGCAAGGCCAAGGAGCTGAATCGGCGCAAGAGTGTGCTGGATGTGGCCGGCTTGCCCGGAAAATTGGCCGACTGTCAGGAAAAAGACCCTGAAAAATCAGAGATTTTCCTGGTCGAGGGGGATTCGGCCGGTGGTTCCGCCAAGCAGGGTCGCGACCGCCACTTCCAGGCCATTTTGCCGCTCAAGGGCAAGATTTTGAATGTGGAGAAAGCGCGGCTGGAAAAAATGCTGTCCTCGGCCGAGGTCGGCACATTGATCACCGCACTGGGATGCGGAATCGGCCGCGATGAGATGAAACCGGAAAAGCTGCGTTATCACCGCATCATCATCATGACCGACGCCGATGTGGACGGCGCGCATATCAGAACCCTGTTGCTGACGTTCTTTTATCGGCACATGTATACGCTGGTGGAACGCGGTCACGTGTATATCGCACAACCGCCGCTGTACAAGCTCAAATCGGGCAAACAGGAGGCCTATGTCAAGGACGACGCGGAACTCGAATCCTGGTTGCTTCGTTCGGCAACACAGGACGCCAGGCTCGAGCTTGGTCAGGGTGAACTGAGTACCACCGAGCTGACGCAGCTGATGCAGGAGTACAGTCAGGCCCAAAGCGTGCTGCAACGTTGGGGACGACGCTATGACGCGCCGCTGCCTGATTGTCTGTTCGCTTCGGAGCCGGTGCCTGAACAGGAAGCGGCCCTGCAACAGTGGGGTCAGCAGTTGCACGACAGACTCAGCGCTTCGGACCAGGATGCCCGCTACCAAATCGAAACACGGATCGGCGCTGAGGGGCCACTGGTACAGATCATGCGCCGCGCGCACGGAGCGGAAAAAATCGTACCCCTGGGTGCTGATTTTTTCGGTGGCAGCGAGTATCAGCGGTTCAGCAACTTGCGAAAGCGCCTGAGCGCGCTCTTCGACGGCACCGGCACGGTGTGGCGCGGCGAGCGAAACGCCGAAGTCAGCTCATTCGACGAGGCCTACGCGTGGTTGCAGAAACAGGCGCGTAGAGGCATAAATGTCCAAAGATACAAAGGCTTGGGAGAGATGAACCCGTCTCAGCTCTGGGACACCACGCTCGATCCGACCAACCGACGGCTGGTACGGGTGGCCATTGAAGACCTGGTGGCGGCGGACCAGATGTTCTCTACCCTGATGGGCGAACAAGTCGAGCCGCGACGAGACTTCATCGAGCGTCATGCCTTGCAGGTGGGCAATCTGGACGTTTAGTCGCCCGCGTTTCGGCAGGGAGGGCAAATAGTGAGTGCACTTTCTTTGGTGTTGATATTCAAGATCATCGCCACGGTATGCGTCTGGTGTGTGCCGTTAATTCTGTCTTGATGAATATCAAAAAGCTGACGCTCTATCATTTCCCGGCCACGCGCAGTGTGCGCGCCCGTTGGGCTTTGCTGGAAACCGTGGGTGAGGCATTCGACGTCAAACACGTCGCGCTCTACAAAGGGGCGCAGTACGCTCCGGAGTTTCTGCAGAAAAACCCCAACCATAATGTGCCCTTGCTGGAAATTACTTTTGCCGACGGCAAGGTTCATGCGATGTTGGAAAGCGCGGCGATGGTGCAATGGTTGGCGGATGCCTTTCCAGAAAAGGAACTAGCGCCAAGGCCGGACATGAGCGCGGATCGCGCCGATTATCTTCAAATGATCCACTTTGGCGCCGGCTGGATGGATATGATGCTGTGGCAGATTCGTATCCACGAGCATTTATTACCGACGGCCGATGTGAATCCGCGAACCATTGAGCGTTATCGGCAAAAATGTCAGCAAGAGGTGGAACCGCAATTGATCCAGCGCTTGCAGGCGCTGCCGTTTATCTGCGGGGAAACCTTTACCGCCGCGGATATCGTGATCGCCTATAACGTGGGCTGGGCGCGCCGTTATGGCTTATGTCAGGACCCGATCTTCAAGGATTATCTGACCCGCGTTTCCAGGCGGCCGGCGTTCGTCGAGGCGTATTCAGACGCCGGCGACTTCGAGCTGGAAATCCCCGACCGCGACCGAACACGGAATTTCTGATTCGGTTGAAGTCCAGCGCTTGCGGTCGACAAGAATCAAGCCGACCTTATTTTTGCAACCACCGTCCAACCTCGTTCTGGTAATACCAGCCGGGTTGCGCATGATCGATCCAACGGCGCGCAAACAGCCCGCGGAACTGGGTTTCCCATTTGGGATAGCCGTTGAGTTCGGCCAGTTCCCGATAAAGGCTGGCGCGGTCGGCATTTTCATTGGCGACCAGATTACGCACGCGGCTGCGCTCGTCCAGTGGCATGGCATCGACCTGTCTCAGCGCCAGATATCCACCAGCGGTCAAGCCGATTGCACCGGATTGCAGATAAGGGCGCAATTGCTGGAAACGCGCGCGCATATCCGCGCTGAGCCGAGATAGCTCGCGCGAATCGCGTTTCAGGCCCGAATCCTGCGCATGCGCCCTGGGCAACACGAAATTCAGTGCCGCTTCGCCAGGGGTGATGCGGTCTTGCTCGGCGGGCGTCGGCGTTTGCGGAGCCGGTGTCACCGGCGTCGGCAGTCCCCAAACCTCATTGATGAGTTCATCGGCGGTGCGCTGCGCCGCATCCTGCGGGAAATAGGCCCGGCCGATGGCGCAGGCGCTGAGCAACAAAGCCGGAATCAGCAAAACAACAACATGGCGCATCATCAATAAAGCCTTTTTTCTGTCCCTTCGGGCGAGTATAGACCGCCGAATGTGCAAGTCCGTATCGCGTCTACAAGATGCCGACCTGCAGGCGCGCCGCCTCGGACATCATGTCCTGGGTCCAAGGCGGGTCAAAGGTCAGATCTACGTCAACGCTCTGGATGCGCGGCAAGCGCATCAACTTGCTGCGTACGTCCTCGACCAGGATATCGCCCATGCCGCAACCCGGCGCGGTCAGCGTCATCTGCACCACTGCCTTGCGTTGCGGACCTTCCAGCGGCTCCAGTCGGCATTCGTAAATCAGACCCAGCTCGACGATGTCGATGGGGATTTCCGGGTCAAAGCAGGTGTGAAGCTGATCCCAGCAGGCTTTTTCCAGCGCCTGGTCATCGGCGTCGTCGGCGACCTCGGGTGCGTTGGTCGGTTGCTTGCCCAGGCTGTCGGCGTCAACGCCGTCAATGCGAAACAGGTGACCTTGCACCATCACGGTGAAACTGCCGCCCAGGGACTGGGTGATGTTGGCCTCGGCGCCTTCGGGCAGTTCGACCTTGGTTCCCTGCGGAATCAGGATGCCGATGACGTCACGGGTCAGATGAACTATTTCCGGCGGGTTGGACATGCCAGGCTGAACAAGAATACGGGTGCACAGTTTAATCTCAGCCACCAGTCGGCGCTGAAACACCCATGGGCGGCTGGCGTTCGACCGCTGATCTGCGCATCATATCCGGCCCAGGAAAAGGCGCGCACCGATGAAACACAAACCTTGGTTGATGGCTCTGTTGGTATGGGTTTTCAGCGCACCCCTTGCCGCCGCCGAGCAGGTCGCACCACGCCTGGTCAGCGTCACCGGAGAAGGCCAGACCAGCGTGGTGCCGGATCGCGCGCGATTGCAAATGGGCGTCACCCGGGTCGAATCCGACGTCACCAGTGCGGAAAAGCAAGTCAATCAAACCGTGCGTGACTACGTGGCCGCGCTGCGCGCCATGGGCATCGGGGAACAGCACATCTCCACCGCCGGGATCAGTGTGCAGCCTGAGTACCGTTGGGTGGAGCCGGAGCGCAAGCGGCAGTTGCAGGGTTATCGCGTGAGTCGGCGGATCCAGATCACGCTGGAGGATTTGAGCAAGCTGGGCAATGCGATCTTGCTGGCCACCAAGGCCGGCGTGAACCAGATTCAGGGGCCGGTGCTGGAGTCTTCAAGGGCGCAACAGCTTGAGCAACAGGCATTGAACAAGGCGGCCGAGGATGCCCAGGCGCAAGCGCGGCTGTTGGCCGAAAAGCTCGGCGCCAAGCTGGGTCCGGTGCGCCAGATCCGAACGGCCCAATCACCGCATCAGCCGCCACCGCGCGCGATGATGATGCGCGCCGAGATGGCGTCGGATGGCGGCAATCAGGAGATGGGCATGGCCACCGGCCTGATTCGTTTCGCCACCCAGGTTCATGTGGAGTTCGATCTGATCGCGCCGTGAGCGCGGCAATGACATAATTTCGCTTTTGAGCAACCTCTCAGGCGTAATGCCAAGCCGCGAATCCGAACAACACAGCACGCCGCAAGTCGGTGTCATCATGGGGTCACGTTCCGACTGGGACACCATGCGCCATACGGTGCAAACCCTGGACCAACTGCAGGTGCCGCAGGAATATCGGGTGGTATCGGCGCATCGCACGCCGGACCTGTTGTATGACTATGCGCAGACTGCCTCATCGCGCGGTATTCAGGTGATCATCGCCGGAGCTGGTGGCGCCGCGCATCTGCCCGGCATGTGCGCGGCCAAGACGCCGCTTCCGGTGCTGGGGGTGCCGGTTCAGTCCAAGGCCTTGAACGGCATGGACTCACTGCTTTCCATCGCGCAGATGCCGGCCGGGATTCCGGTGGGCACTTTGGCCATCGGACGGGCCGGCGCCGTCAACGCCGCATTGCTGGCCGCTGCCATCGTCGCCAATCAGGATGCGGCGCTGCGCGCCCGCCTTGAGGCATTTCGTCGTGACCAGACCCAGAGCGTTCTGAGCGGCGAGCCGCTGACCCTGTAACGACGATGAAGATCGGCATTCTCGGCGCTGGCCAGCTCGGCCGCATGTTGGCGCTGGCGGGTTATCCGCTGGATATGGATTTCGTGTTTCTGGATCCAGCCACCGAAGCCTGCGCCGCGCCGCTGGGCGACCATCTGCACGCCGACTATTCGGACCAGCAAGCGCTGGCGCGATTCTGCGCGCAGTGTGATGTCGCCACCTTCGAGTTTGAAAACGTGCCGGCCGACAGCGCCGACTATGTGGCCGAGCAATGTGATTTCTATCCGCCACCGCCGGCGCTGGTCACCGGCCAGGACCGGCTCAGCGAAAAGAAACTGTTCGACGCCCTGGGGATTCCGGTTCCTGCCTATCTGCCGGTGGCCAGCCGCGAGGCGCTGGGCATCGCCATTCGACAGATCGGCTATCCGGCGCTGTTGAAGACGCGTCGCCTGGGCTACGACGGCAAGGGTCAGGCCATGATCCGGCAGGCCCAGGATCTGGACGCAGCCTGGGAGAAACTGGGCGCTCAGCCTCTGATTCTGGAGCAGCTCGTGGCTTTCGAGCGCGAGCTGTCATGCCTGGGGGTGCGCGGTCGCAACGGTGAAACCGTGTTTTATCCGGTGGTCGAAAATGTCCATCGGGACGGCATCCTGCATCAGGCGATCCCGCGGCGTGATGACCCGCTGCAGGAACAGGCGCAGGCGCACAGCCAACGAGTGCTGGACGCGCTCAACTATGTCGGCGTGATGGCGTTTGAATTTTTCGTCGCCGACGGCCGCCTGCTGGCCAATGAGATCGCGCCACGGGTGCACAACTCCGGTCACTGGACCATTGAAGGCGCGGAGACCTCGCAATTCGAGAATCACCTTCGTGCCATCGCCGGGCTGCCGCTGGGCTCCACCACCTTGCGCGGTCATTCGGCGATGATCAATTTCATCGGTGAGCCGCCGCTGTTGCAACGCGCCACCGCCTTGGCCGGCGTGCACGTCCACCGTTACGGCAAGCGACCCAAACCCCTGCGCAAGGTGGGTCACGCAACGGTCACCGCAGAAGATTCGCACAGCCTGGCATCACGCTTGGCGGCCTTGCGCGCGCTGATTGACGAATCCGCCTAGCGTTTCAGCGCGGCTTCGGTTTCCAGCCACAGCTCGGCGTAGGCCAACAGTGCGGGGTCGTCGGCTGGCGCAAACGCCGCCATTGGCGCGCGATGCTCGCCCATGCGTTCCACCATGGACGCGTAAGGCACGGCCGCAGACATCTTGTGCTTCATGCTGGCAGGGGCTTGTGTGAGCCATTGCCGGTGCAGGCTGCGACGCCGGTCGGCCATGGAGAAAAACGGGCGCAGTTTCTTGCCGGAGAAACCCTGCGTCTTGAAATAGGCGCGTAATTGATCGTAGCTGCGCAGCGAAAGAAAAGTGGGCACCACCGGCACCAGGATCAGATCAGCGGCCTGAAACACGTTGTCCGCCAGATGGGAAAGGCTCGGCGGGCAGTCCAGCACCGCCAGCGAGAATTGTTCACTGAACGGGCGCAACAAACGCCGCAGGGCCTGGCCTGGCGGCTCCACCTTTTTCAACATGATGTCCAGATAGCGGTAGGAAAAATCCGCTGGAATCACCGACAGCTTGTCATACGGCGTGGAACGCAGCAGCCGCCCAACCGGCGTTTGCCCCGCCAGCACCTTCCTGGTTTTCTCCTTGCCCGGTTCGCTACGCAAATACCAGCTCGATGCCGCCTGAGAGTCCAGGTCCCAGAGCAGGGTGTGCTGACCGCTGGCGGCGGCGAAATAAGCAAGGTTCACCGCCGCGGCGGTTTTACCGACGCCGCCCTTGATGTTGTACAGCGCCACGGTTTTCATTCGCGTCTGCCTCACAGTGAGCACCCGAAAAGCGTGCTTTATACAAGCTTGCCATGATGCAGCAAACCGGCGGTGTGGTCAGCTCGCGGCCCGCGAACCTGCGTCCGGATGTTCAAGGTGAACGTAGTCCCCCAAAACCCTGTAGCGCTCAACCTATGTTCAAGGCATTCATCCGAATGATTCTGCTGATCGGAATCAGCGTCCCGGTACAGGCACAAGTTGACTGGAAGGCCTGGAGCGCCGAAAGCTTTGCGCTGGCCAAAGCCGAGGACAAGCCGATATTTCTGTACCTGGAGGCGGTCTGGTGTCACTGGTGTCATGTGATGCAACGGCGCACGCTTGGCGACCCGCAGGTTCAAACCCTGATCGCAAGGCATTTCGTGCCGGTGCGCGTGGATCACGATGCCAACCCCGGTCTGGCCAATCGGTATCGGGACTACGGCTGGCCCGCAATCATCTTTCTGGACGCCGACGGCGAGGATCTGGTCAAGCGGGCCGGCTACATCGCGCCGGCCGGGTTTTCAAGGTTATTGAAGGCGGTGGCAGAAGATCCGACACCCGAACCAGCCGCGACCCAAACGCAAGCGGCCAACGGCCCGAGCGAATTACCCAGGGCGCTCGTTGATTATCTGGAACGCCGGCACCAAAAAAGTTTTGATCCGGTCAAAGGCGGTTTGCGGACCAAGCAAAAGTTCGTTGATCGCCACAGCATGGAATATGCACTGAGCCACGTGCACAAAGCCGCCGAAAGAGACAAGCTGACGAAAACACTGGACGCCGCCACCGCCCTGCTCGATCCGGTGTGGGGCGGGGTTTATCAATATTCCACCGGAGGTGATTGGCGCACGCCACACCATGAAAAAATCATGCGGGTGCAGGCGGGTTATCTGCGCGTTTACGCGCTCGCTGATCAGGCCCTGAAAACCTTCCAGTACAAGGGTGTAAGCGCGCGCATTATTGACTATCTGTTCGAGTTTCTGCGCGCCCCTGAAGCGGCGTTTTATGTCAGTCAGGACGCTGATCTGATTCCGGGCGAAAAGTCAGCCGATTACTTCAGGCTGGACGACCGTCAACGCCGTGCTGCCGGCATCCCCGCCATTGATCGCAGTATTTACGCCGATGCCAATGGTCAGGCCATTGAAGCGCTCGCCCTGGCTTACAGTGTTTATGGTGATCCGGCCATGCTGGATGCGGCGATCCAGGCCGCGCGCTGGATCACGCGGCACCGCCTGTCGCCGCAAGGATTGATGCAGCACGGTGAAAAGTCGGACACCTTTCATTTGAGCGACAGTCTGCATATGGCCATCAGCCTGTTGCGGCTGTATGAAGTCACGGGTGAGCGGCAATGGTTTGTTCTGTCCCGGCGATTGGCCGATGCAATGATCACCGGATTTGGTTCCGAGCAGGCAGGTTATCTGACCAAACAATTGGTGCAAGGCATCCCGCAGCGACCAGCACCTTATTTGCAGGAAAATATCCGGATGACCCGGTTCTTCAACCGGCTCTGGCATTACAGTGGCGATGCGCGGCACCGTCAGGCCGCCCTGCACGGGATGAAATACTTGTCTGCCTGGACGGCCAGAAAAGTCGCGTTCGAGGAAGCCGGAATCCTGCTGGCGAATGAGGAATTATCGCGCGACCCGCCGCACCTGACCATCGTCGGTGCCAAATCCGATGAAATGGCGCAAAGGCTGTTTGCCGTTGCGATCAGCAACGCGGCGGCCGTATATCGGCGCGTCGAGTGGTGGGACCCCGAACAAGAGCCGTTGCCGAATCACGATGTGACTTATCCGCGATTTGAACGGGCCGCAGGCTATATCTGCACCAACCAGCGGTGTTCGCGCCCCAGCTTCAGCCCCGAAGATTATCAAGTGCAGATCAAGCGACTGAGCAATTGATCTGCGAGTTCATCAACCGAACCGGACCAGCCGTGCTTGAGCAACCCGGACAGCGAGCGGTCCGCCAATACCTTGCCGCCGGTCACGGTGAAGGCCGCAGGGTGGCCCGGCGGACAGTTGACGGGGAAACCCCGTCATCGCCTTGACGGCCCGGGAAGCGTACAATCCGCGACCTTTTGTGTGTTTGAGTCGCCCTCCCCCATGAAATTGCTGCGCAACATCGCCATCATCGCCCACGTCGATCATGGCAAAACCACCCTGGTCGATCAGCTGCTACGCCAGTCACAGACCTTGGACAGCCGCCAAACCCTGGGGGATCGGGTGATGGATTCCAATGATCTGGAGCGTGAGCGCGGCATCACCATTTTGTCCAAGAACACGGCGATTCGTTGGCGCGACGCCCGCACCGATGAAGAATACCGCATCAATATCGTGGACACGCCCGGGCACGCGGATTTCGGCGGCGAGGTGGAGCGCGTGCTGTCCATGGTGGACTCGGTTCTACTGCTGGTGGACGCGGTTGATGGCCCCATGCCGCAGACTCGCTTCGTGACCCAAAAAGCCTTTGCCATGGGGCTCAAACCCATCGTCGTGGTCAACAAGATCGATCGGCCCGGCGCGCGCCCGGATTGGGTCATCGATCAGGTGTTCGATCTGTTCGACAAGCTCGGCGCCACCGAAGATCAACTGGACTTTCCCTTCATCTACTGCAGCGCGCTGCACGGCTATGCCGGCGCCGAGTCCGACGTCCGCGATGGCGATATGACGCCGCTGTTCGAAACCATCGTCGATCAGGTCGAGGCCCCCACGGTCGACGACAACGGTCCGTTCCAGATGCAGGTCATTTCACTGGCCTATTCCAGCTATGTGGGCGTGATCGGCACCGGGCGCATCAAGCGGGGCATTGCGCGGCGCAACATGCCGGTCAGCGTGATCGACCGTGATGGTAGCGTCCGCAACGCGCGGCTGTTGCAGGTGCTGGGTTTCATGGGCCTGGACAAGCACGAAGTCGAACAGGCGTCGGCGGGCGATATCGTGGCGCTGACCGGCATTGAGGATTTGGGTATCTCCGAAACCGTGTGTGACCCCAAACACCCGGAACAGCTTCCCACGCTGCAAGTCGACGAACCCACCATGAGTATGGTGTTCGAGGTGAACAAGTCACCTTTTGCCGGCAAGGAAGGCAAGTTCGTCACCAGTCGCCAGATCGGCGAGCGTCTGGAGCGGGAGCTGAAAACGAACGTGGCGTTGCGCGTTGGACCCGGCGACAGCCCGGATCAATTCCGCGTATCCGGCCGCGGCCTGTTGCACCTGGGCATTCTGCTGGAAAACATGCGCCGCGAAGGCTACGAGATGGCAGTTTCCAGGCCGCAGGTGATCGTCAAGGAAATCGACGGCGTGGTTTGCGAGCCTTACGAAACCCTCACCGCAGACGTGGAGGAGGACCATCAGGGCGGCGTCATCCAGGGCCTGGCCGAGCGCGGTGGCCAGATGCAAAACATGGTGCCCGACGGTAAAGGTCGCGTGCGTCTGGAATACCAAATTCCCTCGCGCGGGCTGATCGGCTTTCAAACCGAGTTCATGTCCATGACCAGCGGCACCGGCCTGTTGTTTCACAACTTCGATCACTTCGGGCCGAAAAGTCCGGCGGTGGATATTGGCCAACGCCACAACGGTGTGATGATCGCCAACGAACAGGGCAAGGCGCTGGCCTACGCATTGTTCAACCTGCAAGAGCGTGGGCGAATGAGCATCGAACCAAACGCAGAAGTCTACGAGGGCCAGATCGTCGGGATTCATTCACGCGACAACGATCTGGTGGTCAATGTTCTCAAGGGCAAGAAGCTGACCAATGTGCGCGCTGCCGGCTCGGATGAAAACGTATTGCTCACGCCGCCGGTGAAGTTTTCACTGGAACAGTCGCTGGAGTTCATCAATGACGACGAGCTGGTGGAGCTGACGCCCGAATCCATTCGTCTGCGCAAGAAGTTTCTAAAAGAGCACGAAAGAAAACGCGCGGATCGGGCGGCCTAAGCAAACGCTGATTAATCGTAGCGAGCGAAGGCATCTCGGGTTGCGCCGGAGCACAGCTTCGCCCGAACCAGCACCGCCGAAACTCGAGATGCCGAGCGCAGTAGATTAATCAGCGTTTCCCTAAGCGCTTATTGACCCGGAAACGGCCCATTGATCGCCAAGGTCAGCCCCGTTTCCTGAAGATTCACGAATAGCGTCTTGCCGTCCGGCGCAAAGCAGGCGCCGGCCAATTCGGAGCCGTTATAAGGGTTGTGCGCGAACCGGTAGCACTGGCCCGAAGCGGTGACACCGACCAGGCCGCAGCTTCGTTTGCTGTCCTCACAAACGATCAGATCTCCCCAGGGGCTGACCGTCAGGTTGTCGCAGTTGGCCAGAACATCCGCATTGTCTGACTCCACGAACAACGTCATCTGCGCCGGCTGCGCGGTCTGGCGTTGTTGCCCCTCATCGGGGCTGGGGTGATATTTGAAAATCTGTCCGGCCTTTTGCGCGCCGCCGGAAGTGCAGGCGAAATACAAAGCCCCGTCGCCAAACCACAAGCCTTCGCCGCGCGCGAATATCGCCGCGCCCATAGACCGGCCCTGATGTCGCAGCGTGTCGTCCGGTGATTCGACGTCAGACAGCGTGACCCACCGCACCGAAAAGCGCTGGTTCAGGTCCCACGTCGTTTTTCGGGTGGACCAATTTCGGGTGTCGGCTTCAAGCCAGGCTGACAACACCAGAGCCTGCAGAACACCGCCTTGATGCAGCTTTGTCCGCTGATGCGGCACAAAGCGGTACAGCAAGCCGTCCTTGCGATCCTCACTCAGATAAACCACGCCGCTGCGGGGGTCGACCGCGGCGGCCTCGTGGTTGAAGCGGCCCATGGCGGTGAGTGGCAAGGGGTCCACCAGTGCGTTGGCGGCTGCCGGGACTTCGAATACAAAACCATGATCACGACCATGGTGCCGGTCCGCCCTGGAGTCACTTTCTTCGCAGCTCAACCAACTGCCCCAAGGCGTGGTCCCGCCGGCGCAATTGCGTTCGGTTCCGGCAAGGCTCAGCCATTGTCGGATGGTGCGCCCGGACCTCGGATCGATTTCAACGGTGGTCGTGCCGCCACTCAAGGGCACGCGGCCACCGGCGTCGTAAAGGCGCGGTCTGAGTTGCTCGCTGAAGCGCTCGCAGTCCGGCCCGAAGGGGCTGCCGTCCGCTCTGGCGCGCCTGGGGTCGAGCTCGTGATTTCTGATCAGTCGAATGCGCCCGTCGGCAGCCGCAAAGGCCGCCATCCCGTCCGGGAAGCCCGGCACCAGCAGGCCGTCCGACATTTCCTGGCCCGCGCTGGAAACGATTCGATAATCAAACGCCGCCGGCAGATCCAGAATTTTTCGCGGATCGCGCCGCAAGGGGCCGAATACAGATTCGTGGCCATCCAGCTGATCCGTTGCCATGGCATGTTTGAGACCCACAAAGGCGGTCGCCAGGCTGGCGCCACCAGCGGCGATGAAATGTCTCCTTGTCCAGGTCATGAACAGTCTTTGAGCGCCAGACCCCGGCGGATTGTTCTCAAATCGAAGGCCGCCACATTGCCGTCATCGTGAACCGCGAAAAAAGCGCCCTCGGGGAAACCGGGGAACGCTTTCTGGGTGAGCCAGATGCCGTCGGTATTCAAGGTCGTTGTGCCAGCAAAACTGCCGACGTAACGCAGTGAGGCGCGGTCGAAGACATGAAAGAAATTATCTTGCTTGCCCTGATCGGCTGCAATCCACCAGCCGCTGGTGTCGTCACATTGATAAAGCGTGATGCCTTCGGGCTGATAACGGAACAGCCCGGCGCCCATGCGCATGCCCGCATATTGGCCGTCCATGCGATACACCTTGATATCGCGGTGGTTGAATTCTTCTTCATCCGCGATCATCAGAATACCCGCGGGCGCGTCTCCCCAGATGGATTCGACGATGTTCAATACGCCATCGCCGCTGGTGGCGCCAAATCGCCGTTCGCGCGCCGCCGTCCAGCGGTTCCCGTCCCTGCTGAGCAGAAACTGATGTACTCGCGCACCGAGTTGTGAAGCCGCTGGAACCGTTTCTTGTGCGGTTTCGTAGTTGTCGGTGACAAAGACGCGAATGCCGTCCTTGCCCAGGCTTTGTGCCCACAGGCCGTAGGGTTTGATCAATGCCTGATCGCCGTGGCTTCCAAATTGCATGACGGGCTTGAGGTCCGGCAGCGCCAGCACTTGCACGCGGCGATTATCTCGTTCCACCACCAGCAGCAAATCGTCGACGACGAACACGCCGTTGGGGCGTTCGAACTCGCCGGGCTTGTTGCCGCTTTGGCCGTACTTGCGGATCAGTTCTCCGTTGCTGGCGTCATAGACCAGCAGCCGGTCGGTTTGCTTGGCGGACACAATCAACCAGTGCTGATCGTCCGGTCCGTGCCAGATCGTGGGTGAGTCCACATTATCATTGGGGTCGCGCTCGGTAAGGTAACGCTCCGTCAGGGTCAGCACGCCCGCCACTTCCGGAATGGGGGGGGCGCCCAAGTCGCTGATTGCATCAAGCGCCACACAGGCTGACAGCGCACATGCGCCGGCAACCGCCGCAACATTGCCGCCAAGTTTCAGAATCATGTGAGTGATCTACGCAGGCATCAGAAATTTGCTTTCAGGCCCAACTCATACGTTGGGCCGTATTCCTCGTACTGTGAGTTGAAACGATCGTCTTGAAAATAGGCGTATAGCGGTTCGTCATTCAAATTCACGCCGTTGAAATAGATCTGATAATTGTCGGCAATCCAGTAACTGGCGATGAGGTCGATCTGCAAGTGTCGGTCCTCATAACGATCCAATGTCGGGTCGTCCAGCGCATTGATTTCATCCAGGAATTCGCTGCGATAGTTTGCTGCAAGACGGATGCTGGCGCCGTACTTTTCCCAGCCGAGCACCAGGTTTGCGATGGTATCGGACTGACGTGGCAGCGGCGCGCCGCCGGGCCGGAACGCAAGCGTGGCTTCACTGTCGGTCAGCGTCAGGTTGGCGCTGATCAGGGCGCCGTCCATCGGCGAGGGAAGAAAGGCAAATTTCTGCGAATAGGCAAACTCGGCGCCGAACAGATCCGCGCTTTCGCCGTTGAGCGTGGTAAATGCTTCATCGAAGTTCTCAAACGGCCCCGGCTCGCCGGCGACGTCGGAGATCACGAAAAAATCCTCAATCCGTTTGTAGAAAATGCCGGCCGACAACAGCGTTACGCCGCCCGGATAATATTCGAACAGCAGATCAATGTTATCCGCGCTCAAGGGGTCGAGGTCCGGGTTGCCGAACTCCGCTTTGCGTTCGAACTCACCGTCGTCATCCTCGATTTCGATTGCCGTGCGGGCGGCGGCTTGCTCAAAGCTGGGACGCGCCAGGGTTCGGGACAAGCCGCCGCGCAGAATCATCCGCTCGGAAAACGCGTGACGAAGGTGAATGCTCGGCAAGATCTCGGTATAAGTCTTGCTGTCGCGCAACGCGGTAAATTCAGGGGCACCGTCACCATTTTCCTGATCGATGACAAGCTGCTTGCCGTCCACGTCATAATCGGTTCTCTCGACACGAATACCGCCCACGATTCGGGTCGCGCCGAGGTCCGCACGCGCCATGACATAGCCGGCGTAAACATTTTCTTCCAGGTTGTAGTCTTCCAGTGTCGAGTCCACCAGGCTGGTGTCATCGTCCAGCTCGAAATTGGCGCGGTTGGCGTTGAAAAAACTGCGCAAGGCCTCACGCGACTGAATGGGTCCCCAGCTTCCGAACGGATAATCCACGTTCTGGTTGGGGAAATCGGCCAGCGTTACATCCTGGCCGAAGCCGTCAAAGGTCTGATTGTCCTTGTCGCCCTGTTTTTCGCGCAGGCGCGACTTGGCGCCGATCTTCCAATAACCCGGAACCCTGCGTGAGAACATGATGTCGCGCTTGAGATTCACGGACAATGCGGTTTCGCGTTCTTCGGTGAAGCTGTCCTCAAATACGATCTCGTCCAGCGTGTAGGTGGCGGGGTCGGAGAACGCCGCGTCGTTGCTGAACAATCGGGGGGTTTGGCGGCGGTTCAGCGCATAGCTTGTCACCAGTGGCTCGGAGACGAACGTTGCGCCAAGGGCGTTGGGGTTGTCTTCGTTGGCAAAGGCATAAGCAAGTGCATAGTCGGTGGTAAAGCTGCCAAGGTGATTTTCGGCGCCGATGACGGTGCTGAAGATTTCCTGGGTTTCCTTGCGCGCCTCGTTCAGTTTTTCGATTTCGCTGTCCGCGAAACTTGCGCTGCTGCGGCTCAGAGATTGAACTTCATCGGCGTTGTATTTGAAGACATTGCTGAGTTGGACTTCGTCGTCGCTGAATTCACTGAACAAGGTGTGCCAGTAGATGTCGGTGTCCGGGCCGGGTTTGTAATCCAAGTTGAAAGTGGTGCTTAACCGCTGGCGGGTGATGCGGTAATCACGTTGTTCGGCTTGTTCGAGCCCGCGGAATTCGCCGTCCGGCCCTTGAATATCTTCGAAGCCATCGGATTCAAGGTTATCCGAAGCAAAATCACGATCAAACCAGCTGATGGCGGCGGCCACGCCCAGGTTTTCGACGCCCTCGCCCAGGCTCAGCAAGCCAGTGCCGCCGACCGCCAGCTTCGGGCTCCATTGTTCGGATTGATCGTTATAACTGCTCTCGGCACGCACGTTCAGGCTATTGCCCCGGTCAAATGCGGTTGCGCTCTTGAGCTCGACGTTGCCGCCCACACTGTCGGCATCCATGTCCGGCGTCACGGTCTTGGTGACTTCCAGACTTTCCAGCAGGTCGGAACTGATCACGTCCAGATTGACCTGGCGCGTGTCATCCTCCGGCGCCGGCACCCGCACGCCGTTGATGGTGGTGCTGGTCAGCGCCGAATCGATGCCGCGAATAGTCACGAAACGGCCTTCACCCTGATCGCGCTGCAGGGAAAGCCCGGAAACGCGCTGCAACGCCTCAGCCACGTTCTGGTCCGGGAATTGGCCGATGGCATCGGCGGAAACCACGTTCTGGATGTTGTCGGCATTACGTTGACGGTTCAGCGCGCCGGCCTGGCCGGCGGCCTGTCCAATCACCAGAATATTTTCGATTGGGAGCACTTCTTCGCCGATCCTGAAACTGAGTTCGGCGCTTGCGCCGTCGCCGATGCGTATCGACTGTCGTTTGCCGCTGGCGCCAAGGTATTCAACGATCACTTCATGCTCGCCCACGGGCACTTGCGCGAAACGATAGCTGCCGTCGCGGCCGGTGACGGCTTGCAGGCCCAGTGAGGGGATGTAGATCAGCGCGCCTTCAAAACCCACCGACCCGCTGTGATCCATGACTTTGCCGCGCAAGCTCCCGGTGGACGCCTGCGCGCCAACCACACTGAATACGCCCCACAGCAACAACCCGGCCACTGCCTTCGTGTTCATTATCTTGTGCCCCCTTTGTCGACACGACTTGATCAGGATCGAAGAGGTCGATCTCGGCCGCGCAAACTAACCAGCGTCCGTGACGCTTACGTGACGTGGCTTGATAACGCCCATTGCCACCACAGCCATGAGGCGACCAGGGGGATGGCCGCAATATCGGCTGCCGGATTGTCGAGGATGCGCGCCAGGTGTTGATCGAACCCGTCGGTCAGTGCCGTGGAAGCGTTGCTCACCAGCAGGTCCAGGGCAAAGGCCAGTTGCCAGGCGTTTTGGCGCGCATAGCGGCCGCAGGCAAAGGCGAGCCGTGCTTGATCTTTCAGGCTGCGCCTTCCAACCAGAGCCGCCAGTTCACGCACAAACGGCGCCAGCCGCAGCCTACCCGTCTGCGACTGTGGGCGATAGACGCGCGGGGAAATTTGAAAAAATTCCGATTCGCCAGCGTGATGCAACAGCATCATCAAGGCCATCAGTTGCAGACGTGGGCCGTGTCCTTCGGTTTCGAATCTTCTGGCTGAGGTGCGTAGCTCGCCCGGCAGCAACAACCATTGGCCATGCGCAAGGATCTTTGCCGCGATCCGCTGATCTTCCAGGAACGGCAGCGTGCTGTCGAAGCCGCCCAGCGCATCAAACCAGCGGCGTGAAATCAACAGGCCTTGATCGCCATTGATGGTGCCGGGCCGATTGCTGCGTGTCTTGGCTTCCAGAAAGCGGAACATGAAATCGTGTCCGCCCTCGCAGCGCTCAAACCGCAGTCCAAAATGGCCGGCCACGCGATCGTGGCCAAGCTGGCGACGGTGAAGCTTGATATGGTCCAGCGCCGCAGCCAATTGTCGATCGTCACCGAGGCGGCAGTCCGCATGAAGAAACAGCAGATCATCGCCGTTGGCTACCGCCGCGCCCTGGTTCATCTGCAGGCCGCGACCGGCCCGGGATGCGACAATCCGGGCGCCCGACGCATGCGCCAGTGAACAGGTTTGGTCAGATGATCCGCCGTCGCAAACGATGACTTGATGCGACCCGCTTTGTTGCCGGCGCAGGTCCGCCAACAAGGCGGGTAATTGATGTTCCTCGTTGAGGGTCGGAATGATGACGGACAGCGCGGACAATACGGTGGCTCACGGATGCGGGAACCAGCAATGATCGCATCCTTGTGTGTCCGTTAGGGTTTCGACGCCGCAGCGGCAACGCAGGTAGTTTTGCGACACCCTCTTTATCCAGACAGCGGCTGCTTTTCGACCAGCCGCAGCGAGGAATCGACCGTTGCCTGGGTGACCGCCGATGAGCGCCAGCTATGGCTCAATCCCAAAAAATAACCCACACCGATAATCGCCCAGGCGGCCGCCTCGACCTGTTGTTCGCTTTGCGGGTCAGGTCCGGCGGATAGCGCGTCAGTCAGCTCTTCCACCAGGCGCTGGTAAAAATCCCGGAACGCCGCCTCATCAACGAACTGCGTTTCCTGCACGATGCGATAGCGGCCCCCATGGCGATCGGCGTAGGACACAAAAGCCTGCAAAGCCAGTTGCTTGGCCTGCTTGAAATCCGTTACGCCGCGGACCGATTCGCGAATGCTCTGACGCAGGCTGCGGCCGATCTCCTCCACCAGCGTCCGGTAGATTTCGTCCTTGGCGCGGAAATACAGATAGAACGTGCCCTGCCCGACCTTGGCGCGCGCGGTCACCGAACTGACCGAAGCAGCATAAAAGCCACGGCTGCCAAATTCCTCTTCCGCCGCGTCTATCAGCCGTCGACGGGTGGCCTCCCCGCGTGCGGTTGCCGGCACCAAGGGCGGGCAGCCCGGATTGCGGGCAAAGCTGGGTTCGGAATGTAGATGGGTCAAACTCATGGTCTGGCGCTCCGGATGGCCGGCGTATTGCTTCAGGAGAAGATGTTTGTAAAAGTTAAATAAATACGTATTAATCAATTAAACATCTCGCCCGTACAGCATCGTCCGGCAAGACCCTCTCCGTCCAAATGCGGAGAAGGCTGACTTGGACGAACTGTCGCAGTCCCATCACGCCAACGACCGGGTGGCCGCGACCAACGGCAGTGCCTGGCCGAGCATCGGTTCAGGTGATGCTTGTGGCACAAAAAAGCGGCGCCGAAGCGCCGCCTGATGTTACTGCCTGAACAACCTCAGGACGGTGCGTTGGCGCCGTCGTTGGTCGACTGGCGCACGGCGGCAACCGCCGCGTTGAAGGAGTCGGTATTGGTGAAGTCCACCACATTGCTGGCCAGATATTGCTGAGCCGCCGCTTCCAGGTTGGCGATGCGTTGCGCGCTCAGTTGCTGAGCGGTAATGCTGTTGTCACCCACCGCCTGACTGCCGGCAACACAGGCAATGTCGGTGAAGTCTTCCAGGTCCTTGGTATTTGTGGATTCAGACAGAAACACCAGCCCGCTGGTGCGCGGTTCACCGGTGTCCTGCTCGGGCGGAAACACCACCACCATCACCAGGTTGGTGCCCAGAAACTCAAACTCATATTGTCCGGTGGAATCGGTGGTGCCGTCTGCAACCTGCTCGCCGGTTTCCAGATTGTTGACGATGAAATCCCGCGAGGCCTGAATCTGACCATTGATCACGCTCTTGGCGGTGCCGTTGACCTGCGTTGGGTTGTTGCCGCCGCCACCGCCGCCACAGGCGCTCAGTGCCCCCAGGGCAATGGCGGTTATCCCTGCCCGCAATACGCCGGTAAAACTTCGATCTGCAAACACTGTGTTGCGCATCTGATACCCCTTCAATGTTGAACAGGCAGTTTGCGTGGCGCGGTGGGCTGTGGTCAACCGTTGCCGCCGGCCAGCCGCAGGCGGCGCCAGGCGCTGGTGTTGCGTCTTTGCACGCGACCCTGTTTGAGTACTTCCAGACAGTCTTCAAAGGCGCGGGAAATCATGGTCTGGTTGCGGATGCGCTCGATCTGCGGCCAGGTGACGCGCTCGCCCTCACGAATGAACTTGGCCAGTTCGGCTTCGTTCAAGTTGCTGAATACCTTCATCAATTGCTTGGGCGACTGACGCGGAAACAGATTGATATCGCCCGAATAGCGTTGCGCGATGACCTGATTGAGCTTGTCGGCCATGCGGCGCGGTGAAGATTGGCCGCGCATGTGGGTGTTGATCAGTTTGACGGTGCCGCGGCCGGCGTTGAACACCGCATCGCGTGCAAACGGCACCACCCCGCGTTGCGGCGCTTCATCGCCGCGCATGAAGGGCACCACATGCGGGTTGGTCTGACTGACGATGTAATGGTTGACGTTGTGCAATCGTGCCAGGCGCAGCATGGGCAGATCGGCTGACAGGGTGCCGTCAATCCAGCGCTGACTGGGCAGATAGGGCTCCACCTCGCCGCTGAAGCCGCGCGCCTCCAACTGCACGGGCGGAAACACGCCGGGAACCGCGCAGGAAGCCAGAATGGCCCGGCTCATCACCACGTTGGGCGCGGTCAGATAATTCAGCAGCCGGCCCTGTTGATGTGCATCAGCGGCCGAAACTGTAACGCCGACGATGCGACGGGTCCGTTCAAAACTCTCTTCAAAGGTTTCGGCGCCGACGTTCAGGCGCAGGCATTCATCGAGTTGCGCCGGATCCATGAAGGCGCCGTTTTCCACCGCACTGCGCAAGTCCAGCCGCTGAAAGGCATGCAGATTCAGATTCTGCTCGTCAAACAATTGCGGCAGTTGTTCGTCATCACGGGTGCCGACCATGCCGGCGATGATGGAGCCGGCGCTGGAGCCGGACAGCACCCGTGGCAGGGCTTTTTGTTCGAACAACGCCTTGATCACGCCCAGGTGGAACATGCCCAGGGTTGCGCCGCCGGACAACAGCAAGGCGCTGCGACCGAAGCTGGTGCCGGTGCGCTTGAAGAAAACGATTTTGTCGTCCAGCGTGAAGTCCGGAAAGTCGCCCGCGCAGAGGTAATCCAGACAACGCACCACCTCCCGCAGATATTCTTCGATCAACTGCTTGGTGCCGACGCGTGAACGGCAATACAGCAGCGGATTGGCGATATTGCCCAGATTGCCATGCAGGCCCTGATGCAGGCTGAAAACCAGCTGTCGCACTTCCGCGCGTTGACGCAGGCTGCGCATTTCGTCCAGGCGTTCGCGGATCAGGGCGTGGTCATAGGTGCTGCTGGCGGCTTCGGCTTTCCACTCGTCCGCACCTTCCTGGTGATCGAGTTCGGTTGCGATCTGGCGCCATTCCTCGTAACTGGCGGCGTGTTCCAGATCGCGGTCGCTGGTCTTGTTGGCGGTCTTGCTCATAAGCGCCGCAGTCTAGTTTAGATGGGGCCAGGCATGACATTGGCCGCAGCGCTTGCGAAATTGTTTCAGCAGCCGGTGATAAGGTCTGGCTTGTTTCAGACTGCGGCGAACGACTCACTGATGGAATGGCTGGATCTGATCTACTGGACGCTGGCGGTGGCGCTGGTCATGGGCGGGCTGGCTGGCGCCGTTGTGCCCATTTTGCCCGGCTTGCCCATGGTCTTCGGTGGTCTGTGGCTCGCCGCCTGGACCGATGGCTACGCGCATGTCGGCGCCATTACGCTAAGCGTTCTTGGCGTGATGTTGGTGGTTGGTCTGGTGATGGACTTCATCGCCGCCAGCATCGGTACCAAGCGCGTGGGCGCCAGCCCGCAAGCGGTCAGCGGCGCGCTGATCGGCAGCATCGTGGGCCTGTTTTTCGGACTGCCCGGCTTGTTGATTGGCCCTTTCGCCGGTGCTGTTCTGGGCGAACTCTACGCGCAGAACTCCTTGCGTCAGGCCACCGCAAGCGGCATTGGCGCATGGATCGGTTTGTTGCTGGGGGCCATCACCAAGCTGGTGCTGTCGCTGATGATGATCGGCATCTTCATCTTCGACTGGGCCATCGGTTGAATTCTTAACTCACCGGAATCCGTAGTTTCTGCCCCGCCTTGATGAAGCTGGAGCGGCGACCCATGCCGTTGGCCTGGCGCACGCGATTCACCGAAACGCGATAGCTGCGCGCGATCTGTGACAGGGTTTGGCCACGACGCACCGTATGCGTTACATGCCGATTGCCACGCGCGCCCGAGGGAAGTTTCAAGCGCTGTCCGGCCCTGATGAAGCTGGAGCGGCCCATGCCGTTGGCGGCTCGCAAAGCCTTGACCGACACGCCATGCTGACGAGCGATAGCGCTGAGCGTTTGTCCGGAACGCACCCGATGTGTGCTGGTTGACCGTCGCGCTGCCGTCTTCACCAATTTGGTGGAAGATGCAGAGGCGACCGTCACGCTGCCGCCACGGTTGCCGCGCGGCGGAATCTTGATCACCCGGCCGAGGCGGATGTTGGTGGAGCGGCCCATGCCATTGGCTGCTTGGATGGCCCGCACCGAGGTGCCGTGCCGCCTCGCCAGCACCCCCAGCGTGTCGCCGCGTCGTACCCGATGCAAAACCCAGTATGCGCGCTGTTTGCTGAAACGTTCCTTGTTGCTCAGATTGGCGTAGGCGGTCTTGAAACGCGTGGCCTGCCCCTTGGGTACGCGGATTTGATGTCCCGGCGGAACGTAAAGCTTGCCGTCCATCACTTCCGGTCGGTAGGCCGGATTCAGTTTCCGGAACTGCGCTGCATCCGCTCTGGCCAGGCGTTGCAGGGTGGGATAGGGCACGTAGTCACGGGTTTTCACCACCTCATAGTGGATCGGCGCCTCGCGCTGGATGTCGCCGAAGTGCTTGCGCCACTGGCGTTCCACGTCCGAGGCGGCCAGAAACTCGGCGTAAAAGTTACGTGAGGCAAAGCCGAAACGCCGGTGCTTGTATCGATGGATCAGGTCCGGCAACTGGCTTCCGCCCACCGTTTTCAGACCGCGCGCGACGCCGCCGCGACCGAAGTTGTAGGCGGTCAGCGCCAGCGGCCATTGCCCCAGCATTTCGTAGTCGTCACGCAAGTGACGGGCGGCGGCGTCGGTGCTGGTCCAGGGGTCGCGTCGATCATCGACCACCTCATTCAGGCGCATGTAAATGCGTGCGGAGGATGGGATGAATTGCCACAGCCCGGCCGCGCCCACTTTCGAATAAGCCGCAACGTTGAAACTGGATTCCACCAGTGGCAGGCGGGTCAGCCGTTTGGGCAGGCCATAGCTGGCAAATACGCGTTCCATCTCCGGCAGGTAATGACCGGAGATTTCCAGCGCGCGCCGCGTGCGTTCGCGCAGCCCGCGCTGCGTGCGCAGGGTTTGACTGGCGGTCAAAAAGCGGCGATCTCCCATGGATTCGGGAAACATTTGATAGATGCGTCGATCCTGGACGTTGAGCGCAGACGGATTCGCACGTTTGGCATGGACCCGTTTGAGCGCGGCGGCCATCTCATGTTTTGCCGCGCGCTCTGTTTTCGACTTCAGGCGTGCAAGCTGCGCCTTGTTCAGGCGCACGGCGTCGCCCCGAAAGTCGAGGACTTTCAGGACCTTGTCGGTCGCATACTTGGGGTGGACGACGCTTTGATGTTCCGAATACTTGGCGAACACGTCGGTCCAGAAACGGACATTGGGCTCAAGTACTGCATAACGCGGAAACAGTGCATCATCGGCAGGCGCCGAAGCCGCGCTGGCGGCAAAGCTCAGGCCCGTGCTCGCCCAGGCCAGAAGAACAACGATGGATCGCAAGCTGGGTTGCATATCAGACCTCGAACAAACAAGCCGGCCAGTATCGCCGGATCGGCCGATGCTAGCCCAGGCTCTTCATGTTATCAATGAAATTATCACAGGCGACGCGCGCCGCGAAGCTGACGTAATCTTGTGCCGGACTCCATACCTTTGCGGTGAATTGCATGAGCGCGGCCTACCCTCCCATCGAACCCTATGCCCACCGGCGGATTCAGGTTTCGGATTTGCATGAAATCCACGTTGAGGAGTGCGGCAACCCCCAGGGGGTGCCGGCGGTTTTCGTCCACGGCGGGCCGGGTGGTGGGTGTGAGCCATGGCATCGGCGGCTGTTTGACCCGCAGCGTTATCGCATCGTGCTGTTCGACCAGCGTGGATGCGGTCGCTCGACGCCGCACGCCGAGCTGCGCGAGAACACCACCTGGGATCTGGTGGCGGACATGGAACGTATCCGTCAGGACCTGCAAATCGAGCAATGGCTGGTATTTGGCGGTTCATGGGGTTCCACCCTGGGGCTGACCTACGCCCTGTGTCATCCACAGCGCGTCAGCGCCATGGTCTTGCGCGGCATCTTTTTGCTGCGACAAGCGGAGATTCAGTGGTTTTATCAGCAAGGCGCCAGCTGGATTTATCCCGACGCCTGGGAACACTACCTGGCGCCGATTCCCGAAAGCGAGCGTGATGATCTTGTGAGTGCTTACCACCGGCGCCTGTGCAGCCAGGATGACGAGACCCGCTTGAACGCCGCACGCGCCTGGAGCGCCTGGGAGGCCACCACCAGTAAGCTGATCTCCAATCCGGAGCTGACCAAACAGTTCGGGGACGGCCGCTTCGCCGAAGCGTTCGCCAGAATTGAATGCCACTATTTCATCAATGGCGGATTCTTCGAGCACGACAACTGGCTGCTGGAAAACATCGACCGCATCCGGCACATTCCGGCCGCCATCGTGCACGGTCGTTATGACGTGGTCTGTCCCTTGCGCTCGGCCTGGGACTTGCACAAGGCCTGGCCGGAAGCGGATTTTCAGATCGTTGCCGACGCCGGTCACGCGGCCAGCGAAAGCGGCATCTTGTCGTGCCTGATTCAGGCGACGCGCAAGTTCAGCGGGCTTTGAAAGCCCCGGGGAAGCGCCGGAATCAGCCCGTTCGGCCAGGCTTGCGCCCGCAACCTGGCGGCGTGAACAAATAGCGGTGTCCTAGAACATCTTGCTCCACAGGCGGCTGAACCAGCCCGGTTCGCCGGTTTTCACCTTCTGCCGACGGCTGCCGCGTTTCACCACTTCCACGGACGCCATCTTGTCGTAGGTCAGGCGCTTGTCGTCGCCATACAGCGCCTTGTTGGTGATGCGGGTGACAACGAACTCGTGCTCGATGCCGGTTCGTGAGGTGGCGCGCACGGTATCACCACGATTGACGGCGGAGATCACGTTTTCAGCGGTGGTGTCCTCCACTCGCGGCTTGCCGGCGCAGGCGCCCAGTTGGAATACCAGTGCCGCCATCACAGCGGCCATCAGAAACTTGCGCAAGCTCAACAACATCAGACTCTCCGGTAACGGTTCAAACCTTGTCATCGCAAGCTTGCGATGACTGGTTGGGCGGGGCATTTTCGCAAAAAACGCGTCAGCACGGGCGTTGCCAATATCCGGTGCGGGTTCAGGAATCGGCTGATCGGGTCCATTCCGGCGGCGCCCACAAGTGCTTCAGACGCAGCCGCAGCGGGCCGGGGCGAAACACATCGCGCCACATGTCAACGAACTCGTGCAAGTTCAATCGCAGGAAATTATGGCTCTTGATTTGCCGCCGAATGCCGTAATCCACCGGCTCCACCTCGGCCGCGAAGGTGCCGAACCAACGGTCAAACAGAATCAGAACGCCGCCGAAGTTCTTGTCGATGTATTGCCGGTTGCGGCCGTGATGCACACGGTGATGCGATGGCGTGACGAAGATGTATTCGAACCAGGCCGGCAATTTGCGCACCGACTCGGTGTGCACAAAATACTGGTAGCTCAAATCCGCCGCGTACAGAAAAAACACCCACCCGGGGTGTACGCCCAGCCAGATCAGCGGGACGAAAAACAACCACCACCCGGTGATCGAATACAGCAGACTCTGCCGCATGGCGGTGGTCATATTCATGTGTTCGCCCGAGTGATGCACCACATGCGCGCTCCAGAACCAACGCACCCGATGGCTCACGCGATGAAACCAGTAATAGCTGAACTCCACGCCAATGAAGATGGGCAGCAAGGTCCAGGCGTTCACCGCAATGTCGCCGATACGGTGGACATGAACCCAGCTCACCGCCGCACCCACCAGCAACGCATAGGCGATCAGCTCAAACACTTGGTACGCCAGACCCAGCGACAGGTTGGCCAATACATCCTTGCAGGCGAAGGGCATTCGGCCCAGGCGCCGACGCATGACCACAAGCTCAATGCCGAATGCCAGGATGAAGATCGGCATCATCGCGCTGAGCAATACCTGCTTCCAGTCCGGGTCAGCACCGAAAAGCCGATGGACCCAGGGCAACCATGATTCAAACAGTAACTCCATGCCGCACAGTCTTGCGCAAGCGCGTCAAAAAGACCTTGGCGGCGCGCCGAAGGTTCAACGGCTGGTCGGCCAGTGCGGCCTCAGCCGTCCCAGTCCGGCGGACGTGGCGGTGGCAGGCGCACGCCGCGTCGGGCCTTGATTTGACCGCTCAGCAGAGATGCCCAAGTGCGAACCATCTCACGGGTCTGTTCGGCGTCCTTTTGCAGATGACGGGTGGCGCCAATGGCGCCCAGCACCCAGTGCGTCATCGAGAACAAGCTTTCCGCCGAGCTCACCGCGCCGGCGCGCGACTCGAAATAATGCGCCGAGGCCAGCGATATCGTGCGACCAAAGCGCTGTGACAGCGCCTTCAGCGCCTGCGCCAGATCGGCGTCGTGTTGGGCGGCCTGCGCCAGCTCAAAGTAGGCGCCGAATGCTTGCGACCCGTAAAGTTCCTTCCAGGCCGATTCAACGACTGCTTGCGCGCGGTCATCCTCGGTTGCCACGGCGAGCAGCACTTCGCCCATGACCTTGTATGCGCGCTTGAGCAAATGCTCGGCGGTTTCCAGCATCAACTGTTGTTTGCTGGGAAAGTGATGCAGCTGCGCGCCACGAGAAACGCCGGCGCGACGAACGATGGCGCTGACCGTGGTGCCCGAATAACCCGCCTCCACCAGCGTGGCCAGCGTGGCCTCCACCAGGCGTTTGCGCATCAGCCGCCGTCGATCCGCCTGGCTGCGGCGGCTGGTCCTGGGTTGCGGCTCGGGCTTGGCCATGGACGGTGGTCGATGGAGGCGGGTTTTGAGGCTTGACAATCTCTTCGTCGCTATTGTTACATACAGTACGTACTGCATGTAAATATTCACGGAGCGCTCATGATTCCCCGCACTTTGTTCGGTCCCGAGCACGAGGACTTTCGCAAAACCGTCCGTCGCTTCTACGAAGAGGAGGTGGTTCCTCACCGCGAGGCCTGGGAAGCGCAGCAGCACGTTGACCGTGAGGTATGGAACAAGGCCGGCGAGCTCGGCTTGTTGTGCGTGACCATGCCGGAGAAATACGGCGGCCTGGGCGTGGATCGCAGCTACAGTGTGATCCTGATGGAGGAACAGTCCTATTCGGGGGATTCCGGCACCGGGTTTTCGCTGCATTCGGATATCGTCGCCAACTACATCAACAACTTCGGCAACGAGGCGCAAAAAAGCACCTGGCTGCCGAAGATGGCCACGGGCGAAATCATCGGCGCCATCGCCATGACCGAACCGGGCACCGGGTCGGATCTGCAGTCAGTCAAAACCACCGCCGAAGCCGATGGCGATGATTATGTCATCAACGGCTCCAAGATCTTCATTACCAATGGTTATCTCAGTGATCTGGTCGTGGTGGTCGCCAAAACCGCGAATACCGGAGAGGGCGCCAAGGATATTTCATTGATTCTGGTGGAAGCCAACCGCGAGGGCTTCACCAAAGGCAAGCCCCTGCAAAAAGTCGGCATGAAAGCGCAGGACACTTGTGAGTTGTTTTTTGACAACGTGCGGGTGCCCAAATCCAATGTCCTGGGCGCTGAAGGGATGGGCTTCATCATGTTGATGAAGGAGCTGGCCTGGGAGCGCTTGATCATTGCCATCACCTCGGTGGCCGGCGCTGAAGCCGCGATGAAAAACACCCTGGATTATGTGCGCAACCGGAAGGTATTCGGCAAGGCGGTCGCCAATTATCAAAATACGCGTTTCAAGCTCGCTGAAATGAAAGCGCAGTTGTCCATCGCGCGGGTTTATGTGGACCGTTGCATCGAGCTGCAATTGAGCAACAAACTGGGTGTGGAGGACGCCGCCTGCGCCAAGTACTGGACGTCTGACCTGATGATGAAAGTCATCGATGAGTGCCTTCAACTCCACGGCGGTTACGGCTACATGCTCGAATATCCCGTGGCCAGAGCCTGGATCGATTCGCGTGCGCAGCGGATTTACGGTGGCACCAACGAAATCATGAAAGAGCTGATCGCGCGAACCTTGTAGAGCACTGATATGAAAAATCAAAACCCCTTGCTGGACGGCGTCAAGGTTCTCGACCTGTCGCGCTTGTTGCCTGGTCCGTTCTGTTCGCTTTATATGGCGCAAATGGGCGCCGAGGTGATCAAGATCGAAGAGCCCAACGGCGGTGATTACGCCAGAGCCATGTCACCCCAGATGTATGAATTGGCGAACCGGGGAAAGAAATCCATCACGCTGGATTTACGAAAAGATCAGGATCGCGAAGCGTTTTTGAAACTGGCCGAGAAGGCGGATGTGGTATTGGAAAGCTTTCGGCCCGGGGTGATGGACAAGCTGGGTTGTGGGTATGAAACACTGCGGGCGGTCAACCCGCGCCTGATTTTTGCGGCGCTGACCGGCTACGGGCACACCGGGCCTTATCGCAACCGCCCCGGACACGACATGAACTATCGCGGTTATGCCGGCGAGCTGGATCAAACGGCCACCGCCGAGCGCGGTCCGTTCCCCGGTAATTATCAGGTTGCCGATATCGCCGGTGGCGCCCTGACCTGCCTGGTTGGAATATTGGGCGCGCTGTTCGGCGCCAGAGCATCCGGCCACGGCACCTTTGTTGATGCCGCCATGCTGGACGGCACCCTTGCAATGCAGTTGGTGTCCCTGGCGTTCCTGCGCGAGTCCGGGCACGGCCCGCTGCCGGGCCAGAGTTTTCTGTCAGGCACCCTGCCCAACTATTCGGTTTACGAATGCGCCGACGGCAAGTATCTCGCGCTGGGTTCGCTTGAGCCCAAGTTCTTTCAGGAAGTGCTGAAGCGGGTGGGGCGAGAAGACTTGTTGAAAATGCCGGCAATGGGCCCCAACAGCGGCGCCCTGCGCGCAGAGCTGGAAGCACTGTTCAAAAGCAAGACGCGGGACGCCTGGGAGGCCGAGCTGGCCGACTTCGATACCTGTGCCTCGGCCATTCTCTCTTTGCAGGAAGTGCTGGAGAACGAGCAGGTCAAGGCACGCGGCATCATCGAACAGCATCAGGGCAAACCGGCGTTTGCATTTCCAATCCCGTTCAGTCACGCCCAGACCCGGAGCGGTCCGGCACCGGAGCTGGGTCAGCACAACGCCGAAATTCTGGGGCGCTAGGCAGACGCTGAGCCAATCGACCGCGCTTTCGGCATTTCGGATTTGGCTGCTGCGTGTTCTGGGGGCATGGCGAAGCCTTGCCTGATCCGAATCAGAGGGTCCCTAGTCGCTTTGGCGCTTATAGGTCACCACAAGCACATCGCGAAACGCCGGCTCTTGTGGCTGGATTGGTTCCACTGGCGTTACCGCATGCCATAGACGGCGGTCGTCCAGCAACACCATGTCCATCGGCTCGGCCAACGTGAAGCTGCCCAGCGGCTCACCGCGGGCATCGCTGAGCTGGGTTTGGCCACTGCGAATATTCCGTCGGGCGACCATCATCACCAGCACGAAGTCAACGCCGTCCCGATGTCTGCCTTCGGGCGTTGGCTGCCCCGTCCGGTCGGCGCGTGCCTCAATGCGGAACTGATGGACTTCGACGTTCCAGCGGCATGCCTGCTGATCAACGGCCGCGAACAATTCGCCGCCGAAGCCGATCACCTTGAGCAGGCAGGCATTGCGCATGGTTTGCGGCTGCAGCGGTTCGAACCAGCGTTCGACATCGCCGAACAAGGGGTTGTAATCCGTGCTCTGGATGTGCGGGCCGTGCGCCAAGGTTTCAACCTCGCCCAGATCGCTGGCGCAAAACAGGCCATGCCGCCGCCGCCGCAAGCGGCCAAGTTGCGCCAGATAAGGGTCGATTTCCAGCCGTTGCCAGCTCTGTGCAAAAGCCCGGAATTCGGCATCTTGAGCCCTGGATAAGTAGCGCGCACTGGTCCGCGACGGCACAAAGACGTAACCGTGTGAACGGATCGGCGAAACCAATTGAAGGTCGGCGGTGAAGGTGTTCAGTGTCGTGACGGGCCGTGGGAAACCCTTCATCATAGCCTAGTACGCGGCGCCGCAGGCAATCTTGTGAACGGGGCCGGCATTGATACTGCAATCAGGCGGGCCCTGTCAGGTATTGCGTTTCTGGCACCTGTGCGGCCTCGGGGATACCCCTGGCGGCGCGAGTACTTCAGCGTCTTCCTAGAAGTTGTAAGTAATACTGACCGAGACATTGTCCCGATCCTGAACTTGATTATCCGCCCCGTCGTAATAGTTATAAAGCAGGGTGCCGTTGAAAGCCTGGCCGATTTCGAATTGAATGCCGGGTACCATCCATCGGTTACCTTCCACGTAATTCTGAATGGGGAAGGGCGCGATGCCGTAGATATCCTCCATCCAGATCAGCGTCGGTTTGATGGTGACACCCGAGTTCATCACGTTGCTGTACTTGAATTGCAACAACATGCGAAAACCGGCGGCGAAATCATCGGCAAAGCCATCGGTTTGCTGGGTGGGATTGATGCGCGCCGTCACTTGCGCGGTTTGACAGTCGGTGCCCTCGGCAAAGCCCGTGCAGTCCGCGCCGGGGCTGGGGTGGGTATGCTCAAGCGTGCCCTGAATCGGCAATTCGGCGGTGCTGGGCATGTCGATGACGTGGGTAAAGCCCACTTCCGCCAGCAGTGTGACGTCGTCCGAGCCGAAGGTGCTCGGGAACAGTTTCAAGGCATTGATTACAAATTGCCCGACCTGTAAATCTTCCCAGCCACGCACATATTCTCCCGGCTGGTATTCGTTTGTATTGTCCGCCGTGCGACCGCGATATTGAATCAACCGTGAGGGAATAAAGGTGCTTGCACTGGGAACGATGGTGTCAACGGAAATGCCCGGGACTACAGCGCCAATGACGCCATCGAGCAGGTTCTGCGTCAGCTCGCCCAGGAATGGGTCGTTGGGAATCTGTACGCCCAGCGGGTTGAGCGGAATGTCCTGCCTGGCGAACGCCTGCTGGAATCCAGCGTAAAACACATCAGAAATCAGAATCTGTCCCGGCACATTGGGGCGATACGCGTATTCTCCGGACACCGACCAGCCAAAGGCGGTGGTATTGAAGCTGACGCCGAACATCTGAATGTCTTCCGGATACTCCAGAATCAAATCCGCCTGATCCACCGGCAGCGGATCGCGCGCCGGATCCGGCGGCAACGGATTCAGCGTTCCATTGAATCCCTGGCAGGCCGCCAAGGCTGCCACCAGCTGACCGTCCAGCGCCGGCGGGACATTGCGCAAGCAAGTCTGTGTGGTTTCAAATATGGAGAAGTACGGAAGACGGCTGTGGTAATTCAGAAAATAGAATCCGAATTCGGTGCCGTCATTGAGGTTTTCCGCATACCAGTTAATCCGAACACCGAATTGTCCATCGTCACGGGCCGGAAAGCCGTCTTCACGAACTTCAGCGATCCGCGTGCTGGATGACAACAGGCTAAAGGGGTTGCCAGGGTTGAACTGGCCGTTGGGGTCTTCCGGAAACTGGCCCAGACTCAAGACCGCGTTGTAGTTTTCAATGCCAACCGGATCGACCGGCGACAAGAACGAGCCGCTGGGCCAGATATTGGTGCCGTCCCAATCGTATTGATAGAACACCTCGGCGGTGACGTTGGGAAGCACGTCGCCGGTCAGCAGGACCATGCCGGTGGGCACCGCCAGCTCAGCCAGATCGAAACCGGGTTGCAGCGGCAGGATGGCATCCAGCGGATTGATCGCATCCATGGTGTTGAACAGGTGCAGATTCGCTTCGCCCCATCGAACGCGTTGCTGACCAACGGTGAGACTGAAAAAGCGGTCGCCGATTTCAAAGTCTTTCAGAATGAAAGCTTCCCGGAACTCGCCGTTGGCGCCGGCGCGCGAGCGCACGCTGCGGCGACGCGCTTCCCTGGCCGGTTGATATTGCGTATTGACGTGGGTGACGTCGAGGTTGTAATTGGTATGGTCGTAGAACGCAACGTAGTTCAGCTTGAGCAGCCAGTCTTGCCAGTTGAGGTTGAGCTCGGTGTTGATCTTGAACACCGACGAGACCAGGTCGCCGCGATCATAATTGAGGTTGCCGTCATCCAGCAGCGCCGCGAAATAGCCGCCACGCGCATCCACGAAACGCTGATTGGGCTCGGGGTCGCCGCTCAAGGAAATGCAGTCATCGCCGCCGCCGAACTGATTGCTGCACAAATTCTGCTGGCCCGGAATATTCAGTTTTCCAACTTTTCCGGCATCGCGCGCACTGGTTCGCCAGGCGGCGCCGGCGGTGATCTTGGTGGTCCAGCCGACGTCAAACTCGCCATATTCAAAGTTGATCGCCAGCGCGTTGCCGGCCCAAGTCACGGACGCGGCAACCATGAACCCCGCGGCTAGCCTTTTCATCTGACGCGCTCCTCTGTATTTGTATTGCTTTTGCAGCATGCCCGCATGGGCGATTTGTGTTTTGTCCGTCCATCGGCCGTCGGCAGTCTAGGCCGTCGACAGGCAAGCTCAAAGCATGCGCACCCGCAAGCCGGCTGTGTATGACTAAATGGACTGATCCATCTGGCGGTGTAGTCATCGTGCCCGCGCTGCTGCGGCATTTTGGTTACACTCGCCACCGGGCCTCTAGCTCATGTTGGTTAGAGCAGCGGACTTGATCGAAGCCACCTAAACGGGCAGCCGCAGGGTGCGTTTCAAATGGGTTGCCCACGGGTAGTTTGCGCTGCCGGTGGGTAGAACCGCTCAAATTCGGGGAACCCTTGACTGGGAATCCCGAGCCAAGCTGAAAAGGGATCATTCCTGATGCAGAAGGTGTAGAGACTGAACGGGCGGGTCGTAAAGACAAGAGACAGTCCAGACCACAAACTCGAAAGGGGCGGCGAAAGTCGAAGTGGTACGCATAATCCGTTGGTGCTGGGTTCGACTCCCAGGGGGCCCACCAATTTTCCGGCGCTGCGTCAGCCCTGGCCGTCTTCCCGCAGCCAGGTGCCGGGGGACATGCCCAGGCGAGCATTGAATACGCGACCCAATGCCGCCGGCCCGCTGTAGCCGACTTCCTGCGCCACCAGGTTCACCGGCTTGCCCTTGCGCAACAGGGTTTGCGCCAGGGCCAGGCGCCATTGCGTCAGATAGTCGCCCGCTGTCATGCCAACGGTCTGGCGGAAATTCACCGCGAAGCGGGCGCGCGACATGCCGGCTTGTTGCGCCAGATGGTCCAGCGTCCAGCCATGGCCCGGGTCGTCGTGCATGGCGTTGAGCGCTTTGGCCAGGCGCGGGTCCGCCAATCCCGCCAGCGGCCCCACGCTCACTTCGCCACGGTCCATCAAATGACGAAGGAGGTGAATCACCACCAGCTCGCACAAACGATTCATCGCTGTCTGCCGACCGCAATGTTGGCCAAAGGCTTCGGCGAACAGCAGCTCCAGCGTCAGCAGCAATTGTGTCTGCCCGGCCAGCGAAATCACTATCGGACAGGGTGTGGTGGCGGCCATGGGGTTGCCACGGCCACAGCCGAAATCAATCGATCCGCAGACCAGTTCGGCGCCTTGCGGGTCGCGCGGATGCAGCCGGTGGCTGACGGGCTTCATGAAAAACAGCAGGCTCGGCGCGGTGAGCTGCTGGCTGGCGCGGCCAGGCGTTTCAACTTCAAGGCGCCCTTGCTTCAATACGTGCAGATAGCCGAGCCCGGCAGCCGCCTCAAAGCTGGCTTGATTACACAGATCGCCGGTGTGAAATACGCGGGCGTTGAGTTGGAAGTGGTTGAGCAGTGAAGCCAGACGATCCTGCATGCCGATACGAATTGGAAAGTTTTGCAGACGAAAAGGTGCCATAAGTATCGCCCTGGCGTCCATCATGAGCCTCAGCCGGATTGGCCGGTTTGTATCGACCCACGCGGAGAGACTCTGATGAAACTGATATCTGCACTGATGACCCTGCTGGCACTGACCGGCTTCAGCGGCGCTGCGATGGCCGGCGACTACCGCAACAGCACCCTGGGGGTGAGCGGCTATGACCTGGTGGCCTATCACACGGACGCGCAACCGCTGCGCGGTAACGGCCACCATGTGTCGCAACACGAAGGCGTCACTTATTTGTTTTCTTCCAAGAAAAATCGAACGGCTTTTGAAGCCGACCCGGCCAAATATCTGCCCGCTTACGGTGGCTGGTGCGCGTTTGGCGTGTCGGTCGGCAAGAAATTTGTGGGTGACCCGCAAGTCTGGAAGCTGGTGGACGGCCGCCTGTACCTGAATCTGGACAAGAACATCCAGCAGGACTGGCAAAAGGATATTGCCGGCCGCATCAGTAAAGCCGACGCGAACTGGGCGCAAATCCGCGACAAGTCGCCTGCTGAGTTATAGCGCTTGCTTTGGATTGGGGCGGCAAGTTCCGCCCCGTTTTTTCACGACGGAGGAGAACATCATGGAAACCGCATATCTCTATCTGGCGCTGAGCGGCGCGCTGACGATTCTTCTATGGACCCCGTATGTGCTGGTCCGCATGTTTCAGCTCGGTTTCTTCGGCGTGCTCTACGGTTACGCGGAAGGGTTTCCGGTGCGCGAAAAAACGCAACCGGACTGGGCCGTTCGCGCCAAGCGGGCACACCTGAATATGGTGGAAACCCTGCCCGCCTTCGTTGCAGTGGTGTTGGCTGCGGGCATGACGCTTGAGCCGGCATCAGACGCCGCAAGCAGCGTCGCACTGTGGGCGCAGTTGTTTTTCTACTCACGCATCGCCCACGCCATTGTCTATACCCTGGCCGTGCCCTATTTGCGCACCCCGGTTTATCTGCTGTCCTGGCTGGCGGTGTTGGCGATCGCCTGGCAAGCCGTGATGACGATATGAACCACCTGCCGCAATCCACGCCCTTCCACGCTGGCGAACTGGCCATCCAGTCGCGGCTGGGCGTGCAGGAAAAGATTGGGGCATTTGGATCGCGCATGATTCGCGATTACCTGACAGCGCAGCATCGGAAATTCTTTCCGATGCTGCCATCCTTATTTCTGGGCAGTCGCGACGCCAGCGGTCAGATGTGGGCATCGATCCTCAGCAGTGCACCCGGGTTTGTGCATGCACCGGACGCCCGGACCTTGCGAATCGATACGCTGCCGATGGCCGCTTCTCCATTGGCGGCGGCGATGCAGCCGGGCGCTCGCCTTGGAGTTCTGGGCTTGCAGTTTGAAAGCCGACGCCGTAATCGGGCAAGCGGAACCGTCGTCACAACGGGTGCCAGGGGTTTCAGCCTTCGCATCCATCAGAGCTTTGGCAATTGTCCGAAATACATACAGACCCGCGAACCCAATCCGGTCCAGCGACCACCGACCGTCGTGCGGCGCGGTGATCAGCTTCATTCAGAAGACATTGCCCTGATCCGCAGGGCGGACACCTTCTTCATCGCCTCCGGGATTGACGGCGATGCGGATCATCCAGGCGTGGGCAACGATGTCTCCCACCGCGGCGGACGACCGGGCTTTGTGAAGGTGGCGGGCAATGCCCTTACCTGGCCGGATCTCATTGGCAACTTCATGTTCAACACGCTGGGAAATCTGGCGCTCGATCCTCGTGCGGGACTGCTGTTTCTGGACTTCGAGCGCGGCCATACGCTGCAGCTGAGCGGAATCGCTCAAGTGATCTGGCATCATCCGGCGCAAGCGCAATTTGCTGGCGCGCAACGTTTTGTTCGATTCCAGGTTCAGCAGGTCTTGCGCACTCAAAACGGCTTGGGCCTCGCCTGGAAAACTGGCGAGCCCTCTCCATTTAATACCCCAACCGGGGTTTGGGAAACCTAAAGATCAATCGTCGCACCATTGGCCATGGCGGTGCCAATGATCCTTGTGGCGACGATAGCCGCGCCGATCATGGTGGCGGTAGTTCACGTCCCGATAGTGGCGATCACGGTAGTGATGATTTCGGTAACGCGGCGCTTGCTGGTTGTAGTCGCCGTAGTAGGGATCGTAATGGCGCGCAGCCTGGCGTCGATGTTTGCGATCGTTACGCCGATCCGCACGATCCGCCGCCACATAAGCGCCCGCGCTGGAACCCAGCACCGCACCAACCACCGCGCCCTGCTGGCCGTTGAAGGTATTTCCAATAAATGCACCGACCAAACCGCCCAGCGCGCTGCCGATGGCGGCGTCGGCTTGATCATCGGCAAAGCTGGGAGCCGCCATTCCCAGCATCAGCGCGCCGGCCAGCAGAAGTTTTGTCTTTTTCATGAAATTGCACCGTTGTAAACCGTGCGACACAGATTAGGCGGGCCGGGTGAACGCCCTCTGAATTGTGCTGAATGAAATCAGGCAGCGGTGAGCGCCGCAGCGTCACGCCTGGGGCCGAACAGGATTGCGAGTGGTTGCTCGAGCTGCCCCGACGCAAGCAAGGCGGCGTCGATGCCCGAACAGGCCGGTCGCACCACGGCCGATGGCGGTGCCACTGGTGCCAGAGCAAGCACGCTAGGCCTCATCGCACGGCTGTCTTGCACCGTTGGCCTGGCGTAAGCTTTGCCGCCAGGCAATTCGGGAACATCGATCATGTTGGGGACCGTTACCGAAATCTGGCGATATCCGGTGAAATCGATGGCCGGCGAGAAATTGACCCGTGCGCAAGTCAATCCCAATGGCATCCTGGGCGATCGCGCCTGGGCGCTGCGCAACGATGAGGTGGGCGAGTTTCAGGGCGGCAAGAAATTTCCGGACATGATGAAGTGCATCGCGCGCTTTCGGTCCGAACCCGACGCGGCGACCATCCCACCGGTGGATATCAGCCTGCCGGATGGTTCCACCACCGCCAGCGATGCCTCCGATTTGCCCGAGCGCTTGAAAACCATTACCGATGGCGTGGCAGCTTCACTGTGGTCGGTGCCGCCGCCTGACAAGCTGGATTTCTATCGGCGCGCGCAGCGTGGCGAAGCCGAATTCATGTCCGAAATTGAGCACATGTTTCAGCGCGCGCCGGGAGAACCCCTGCCAGATCTGGCGCAGTTTCCTCCGGAGCTGATGGAGTTCACCTCCTTCCCCGGAATGTTTTTTGACGCAACGCCAATTAATCTACTGAGTACGGCAGCCTTGCGACACATGTCCGCATTGAATCCGGCTTCCAATTGGGATGCGCGACGCTTCCGGCCCAATTTCCTCATCGAGCCGGGTGAGACGCTTTCGGCCTTGGTGGAACACCAATGGCTCGGCAGGCGCCTGAAGGTCGGTTCGTTGGTGCTGGACTGCGTGATGCCGACTCCGCGGTGCAGCATGGTTACGCAGTCGCAGGACGGCCTGGCATTTGACGCCGAGGTATTGCGCGCGGTGGTCAGGCAAGCCGATCAAAACATGGGGGTCTACGCCACGGTGGTGGCGCCGGGCGAAGTCAGCGTCGGGGACCGGTTGGAGCTGGCCTGAGAATCCACGGGCAGGCGGGCCCCTTGACGTGACTCATGACGCCGAGTTGGCTGTTTCTGGGGCGCAGCTTGACCGGCATCACGCCGATGACGAGCACAGGCATCCTCCCCGGCTTGGCGAGCTGCAGCGATGCATGGACGTTTCAAGGGTCCGTGCCGCTTCGATATTCAGCAAACCGTGGTCGACCGGCTCGAGCCGGTCGCGTGGCATCGGGATGTGTTGTCAGGCGGCGCGTGCGGCGCGACGCACCGCGCCCGGGCCATAACCGTGGATGCGTTTGAAACTGCGGCGGAAAGCCGCTTCTGTGGCATAACCCAGCCTGGTGGCCACGTGCGCTACCGACATTCTCGGGTCCTGCAACAGCTTGAGCGCTTCGGCCATGCGCCATCGCGTCAGGTATTGATAAGGCGTTTCTTCCAATACCTCGGCAAAGCGTTCGGCAAAGGCGGTGCGAGACAGGCAGGCCACATCCGCCAGCGACGCTACCGTCCAGTCATTGCCGGGATCGCGGTGTATGGCGTCCAGGGCCTTGCGCAGACGCGGGTCCGCCAAGGCCGCGAACAGGCCGCGATCAGCGTCACTGCGCTCCAGATACTGGCGCAGGGCAATGACGAACAGGGCATCGGCCAGCTTGTCCATCACCGCTTGCGAACCCAGCCCCGGCGTTTGCGCCTCTTTTTGCAACAGGGTGGCGATGTGACGGAAAGCATCGTCCGCCTCGTTGCCGCGCACCACCATGACCTCTGGCAGCGCGTCCATGACCGGATTGCCGGAAATGGACACAAAGCTCAGTTCGCCGCACAGCATGGTGGTGAAGTCATCCTCGGCTTTGGGGCTCTGATCCAGCGGCAGCAGCACGTGAGCGGTTCCGCGCGACAACACCACCATGTCGCCCCCGTCCAGCCGGATGTCTTGATCGATGCCTTGGCAGCGAATCAGGCAGGAGCCTTCGTCCAACAGGTGAAACCAGGCGGTACCGGGTGGTGCCTGCGGGTCCCAGTCACGCCAACGGCCGCAGTAATGCATGTTGTCCGTGATGCGCGCGCGTAACTGGTAGGTGGCCAGAATACTTTGCAGCAAAGCGTCGTCAGTACGTTCCGACATGGATGGCGGACCCGGTGAACCATTTTCATCAACATGACGAGGCTACCATGCTCGCCATCATCCAATGGAGCGTCTCGCCCATGAACAGTCTGTTTCTTTTTACTCATCAGCAGTACGAACGCGCCTTGCAAGTGGCGCGGCCACTGGACTTTCTCGCGCCGGTACTGCTGCGCTTGTATCTGGCGCCGGTTTTCTGGATGGCCGGCATGAACAAGCTGATGGCGTTTGAAGACACTGCGGCCTGGTTTGGCAACCCCGACTGGGGCCTGGGTCTGCCGTTTCCGGTGCTGATGGCAGCGCTGGCGACCGCGACCGAACTGGCGGGCGCGGTGCTGCTCGTACTGGGCCTTGGTGTTCGCCTGATCGCCATCCCGCTGATGGCGACCATGCTGGTGGCGGCGTTTGCGGTGCACTGGGAAAACGGCTGGCTGGCGATTGCCGAACCCGGTGGCATTTTCGCCACCGAACGCACCCAGGAAGCCGCCGAACGCTTGGCCCGCGCCAAGTCCATCCTGCGTGAACACGGCAACTATGGCTATCTCACCGAACATGGTAGCTTGGTGATGCTCAATAACGGCATCGAATTCGCGGCGACTTATTTCATCATGCTACTCAGCCTGTTCTTTACCGGCGCCGGTCGCTGGCTTAGCGTTGACCACTGGATCGGTCGATTCATGTCCAATTCAGGCGATGCGTCCAAGGTGACGCAACCAGCGTAAGCATTCAGGCAATACAGGTTTTATCCCATTGAGCCCGCATTGGGCTCTATAACCCCCCAAAGGAGATGTATCCATGAGCAATACCACGAAGAAACCCCTCGTCATCGCCCTGGGCGCCGCTTTCGCGCTGACCGGTGCTGCCGCTGCGCAGGCATCGGTGTTCCAGGCCGCTGATCTGGAGTCCGGCTACATGCTGGCAAAAGCCGGTGAAGGCAAATGCGGCGAAGGCAAGTGTGGTGAGGACAAGGGTGGCGAAGGCAAATGCGGTGAAGGCAAGTGCGGCGAAGATAAAGGTGGTGAAGGCAAATGCGGTGAAGGCAAGTGTGGTGAAGATAAAGGCGGCGAAGGCAAATGTGGTGAGGGTAAGTGCGGCGGCGACAAGTAATCGCCTTCTGCATTAATCCGGAAGATTAAGTTATGAACGCAGTCACCACACAAGTTCATGGCGCCGGATTAGGTCTGCGGCGGGCCCTTTTGGGCCCGCTCGCGGATGTGGCCCCTTCCGCACAAGCCGGCGGTATCGAGTTTCTGGAGGTGGCGCCGGAGAACTGGATGCGAATTGGTGGGCGACTCGGCAAACAGTTCCGCGCCTTCACCGAACGTTATCCCTTTGTCACCCACGGGCTGTCGCTGTCCATCGGTAGCCCGTCGCCGCTGGACGAAACATTCGTCCGCCATTTGAAAACATTCCTCGACGATCACGGCATCGTCGATTACACCGAGCATCTGACTTTTTGCTCGGACGACGGTCACTTGTATGACCTCATGCCCATTCCCTTCACCGCCGAAGCGGTGGAGTATGTGGCAGCGCGGGTGCGTCGCGTTCAAGATATTCTGGAGCGCCGCATCGCCTTGGAAAACGCCAGTTATTACACGCCGCTGGCCACCGATTTAAGCGAGATCGAATTCATACGCGCGGTGATTGATCGCGCGGATTGTGACCTGTTATTCGACGTGAATAACCTGCTGGTCAACAGCATCAACCATCGTTATGACCCGGCCGATTTTCTGGCGCAGATTCCGGGGGAGCGCATCCGCTATCTGCATGTGGCCGGTCATTATGTGGAGGCTGAGGATCTGCGCGTGGATACGCACGGCGCGGACGTGATTGATCCGGTGTGGGATTTGCTCGACCAAACCTACGCCCGTTTCGGCCCCGTTCCCACATTATTGGAGCGGGATTTTAATATTCCGCCGCTGGAACAACTCACGCCGCAGCTGGACCGGATTCGCAGTTTGCAGGCCAAACACATCGGAGCGCAGCATAACTATGCCAGCGCCTGAGGCTGCTCAGCCAAACTTCAAAACGCTGCAATACGCATTTGCGGCGCACCTACGCAATCCTGAATTGAATCCGCTGAGTGGGTTCGAAGATCGGCGCCTGCAGATTTACCGCGACTTGTTTTATAACAATGTTGAGGATTTTCTGAAAACCGCATTTCCGGTCTTGCGCAAGATTTCGGATGACGCGGTTTGGCATGCGCGCGCACGTGATTTTTATATGCGCCATCAATGCAGCCGGCCGCAGTTTTATCAAATCGCCGAAGAATTCCTGTTGTATCTGGAAAACGAGCGCGGCGAGCACCCGGACGATCCGCCCTTCATGCGCGAACTGACGCATTACGAATGGGTGGAGCTGGCGCTGGACGTGGCCGAAGATCAGCTGACGCCGGAGCTGGCTGATCCGAACGGCGATCTGATCAAGGGCCGGCCTCTGGTTTCACCCCTGGCCTGGACCCTGTCCTACGCCTTCCCTGTCCACAAGATCAGCCCGGATTTTCAGCCCGAAACGCCGACTGAGCAGCCAACCTACTTAATTGTTTATCGCAACCGCCAGGATCGCGTGCGTTTCATGGAAGTCAACGCCATCACCGCGCGCCTGATGCAGATTCTGGACGAGGACGAGAGCGCCACCGGCGAGCACGCGCTGGGCCAGATCGCCAGCGAACTGGGCCATCCTGATGTGGACGCCTTGCTCGGCGCCGGCGCGCAAATGCTGGACGATTTGCGCAATCGCGACATCCTGCTGGGAACCAAGCGAGCGTCTGAGTAGTAAAATCGCGGCCCTTTGCCGTTTACTGCTTCAATGTCTGTCGCCCAAAAGGCTGCGGCGCGCCGCACCTTCGCCATCATTTCTCACCCGGACGCCGGCAAGACCACGCTGACGGAGAAGCTGTTGCTGTTCGGTGGCGCGATCCAGCTGGCCGGCTCGGTGAAAGGTCGCAAGGCCGCGCGTCACGCCACCTCGGACTGGATGGCGCTGGAGCAGCAGCGCGGTATTTCCATCACCACCTCCGTGATGCAGTTTCCCTACAAGGACCGCATCGTCAACCTGCTGGATACACCGGGACACGAAGACTTTTCTGAAGACACCTACCGCACCTTGACCGCGGTGGATTCGGCCCTGATGGTGATTGACGCCGCCAAGGGTGTGGAGGCGCGAACCATCAAGCTGATGGAAGTCTGCCGCCTGCGTGACACGCCCATCGTCAGCTTTATTAACAAGCTGGACCGTGAAGGTCAGCCGCCGCTGGATTTGTTGGACGAAATTGAAAAGGTGCTGGGCATCGCTTGCTGTCCCATCACCTGGCCGCTGGGCATGGGGCGGGATTTCAAAGGCGTTTACCACTTGCTGGAAGATCGCTTTTATCTCTACAGTGGCGACAAGCAACGGGTGTCGGACATTGAAACGGTTGATGGCCTGAATGCGCCCGGATTGGCAGAGCGTTTCGGCGCCGTTCATACGCAGCTTTGTGAGGAAATCGAGCTGCTGCAAATGGCCGGCAACGCCTTTGATCTGGACCAATATCGCGCCGCCAAGTTAACGCCCTTGTTCTTCGGCTCCGCCATCAGCAATTTCGGTGTGCGTGAATTGCTCAATGGATTCGTGGAATGGGCGCCCGCCCCTCTGCCGCGCCAAGCCGCAAACCGGCCCGTGCAACCCGAAGAGGAAAAATTCTCCGGCTTCGTGTTCAAGATTCAAGCCAATATGGATCCCAAGCACCGTGATCGGGTCGCATTTCTGCGCGTTTGTTCCGGAATCTACAAAAAGGGTATGAATCTGCACAGCGTCAGGCTCGGTGGGCCGGTGCGCGTATCCAACGCACTGGTGTTCATGGCCGATGATCGCGAGGCGGTTGAAGCGGCTTATCCGGGCGATATTATCGGGCTGCACAACCACGGCACGATTGCGATTGGTGATTCGTTCTCGCAAGGCGAGGAATTGCGTTTTAGCGGCATTCCCAATTTCGCGCCTGACCTGTTTCGCCGGGTGGTGCTGAAAGACCCGCTCAAGGCCAAGCAGCTTAACAAGGGTCTGGATCAGTTATCCGAAGAAGGCGCGACCCAGGTTTACCGGCCCATCAGCAATAACGACATCATCCTCGGCGCCGTTGGCGTGCTGCAGTTTGATGTGGTCAAGTTCCGCCTGCGCGACGAATACGGCGTAGAGGCTGTGTTCGAACCGGTGCAAGTGCACTGCGCGCGCTGGGTGGAAGCTGACGATCAGCGAAAACTGCAAGATTTCGTCGACAAAAACACCACCCGCGTGGCGCGAGATCATTATCAGGACTACGTATATCTGGCTTCGTCGTCGGTCAATCTCAGCATGACCCAGGAGCGCTATCCCGACATCCGATTTCTGGATATCAAGGAGCACGGCGGCGCGGAGTAATTAAACCTGGATGTCCACCCAGCCGCGTTTCTGCCAGAACCCGGCCAGTATCAGGGTTTGCAGTCCGCGATAAACCGTCATGGCCAGCCAGATGGCGGTCAGGCCCAGGCCCAGTCCGGGGCCGAGCAGCCAGGCGACGGGCAGGAAGATCACCCATTGCAGAATCACGCTCACGCCCATCACCAGTCTGGTTGCGCCAACACCGAGCAGGGCGTGCATCAGAATCAGCCCGGCACCGTCGATCAGAATGCCGGCGCCAATCAGACGCAGCGGCATGTCGCCGAGCGCCATCAGCGCCGGGTCGGTGACAAAGGCTGACATCACGGTCTGCGGAACCAGCAGCAAAGGCAGGCTGATGAGGGTGAAGGGAATGGCGGCGACCTTGCACACGTCCCAGGCCCAGGCGTGGGCGTCGACCGGGTCGGTTCGACCCAGCGCCTGACCGGCCAGGGTTGCAGCGGCCAGCCCAAAACCGATGCCTGGCAGGATGGCCACCAGGGAAACGTTGATCAGTACATTGGCCACCGCCAGCTCGGCGGTGCCGACCTTGCCCACAATCCAGAACAGCATCACGAAACCGCCGGCGAACAGCAGATTCTGAATCGAGGTGGGCAGACCAAGACGCAATAGTCCGCGCAATTGGTCGCTATCTGGAAGTGCGCCCAGAAAACCATTGGGTCGTGCATAGCGCATTCCCAGCACGAAATAGGTCAGGGTGCCGATGAAAACCGACAGCGTGGTACCCAGTCCGGCGCCAGCCACGCCCAGCTCGGGCAGGCCGAAGTTGCCGTAGATCAGACCATAATTCAGGAAAATGTTGAGCGCGTGCATGCCCAGCAGCGTGTACATGTAGAGCCGCGCCAGTTTGATGGCGCTCCAATAGCCGCGGAAGGAGAAATTCATGCCCACCGCGAACACACTCAGCAAGCGCAGCTGCAGGTAAATGCTGCCTTCGGCCACCACTTCGGGATCATCGTTGAGGGTCGCGAACAGATTCGGCGCCTGCCAGATCAGCAATACCGACAACGGAATGCCGATCAACAGGGACAGCAACAGCCCGCCGTTGAGCGGCACGGCGGTCTCGGAGAATTTCTGCTCGCCGTAACGGCGCGCGGCCATCGCCTGCACCGCCGACGACATGCCGGTGATAAAGGCCACGGTCATGAAGTTGAGAAACGACGCCAGGCCCACGCCCGCCAGCGCGCTGGATCCCAGACGGCCGACCATGGCGGTGTCCACCAGATTCAGCACGTTCTGCGAAATCATGGCGGCGATGATGGGCAAGGCCAACGCCAGAATTTCCCGCGCGCGCAGGCCGTTCAGCATCAGGCCGTGCGCTGGCCTAGTGTCGGATGCCGTCACCGGCTACTTTTCTTCAACCGTGTTGACCACCATGGCAGCCAGGTGAAAAGGCTCCGGCCCCAGGCGCTCGGCAAGTGCCGGCGGCAGGCTGTCCTTGTCCATTTGCAGCATCGAAACCTGCGCATGACCCAGGCCGGCGGCGCCGGCCCAGTTTTCCACATGCGTGCCCTTGCGCGGACTTGGGCGAATGCCCATGGCATCGAGCTTGTCATTGCGCGGCAACAGTTCGTGCGCGCCGCCGTCCAGGGGCTCATTGGAGGCGCGCAGCTCGATCCAGGTATTGACGTCGTGCCGCAGCAGGGGCTCGGCGAGACGTTTGAACATGGGGTTGGCCATGGCGCGACGGATGCCGAATTCAGCAATGCGGGACAAGGCCGGCCGGCCGACCAGCGCCCCGCCCTCGGCGGACAGGGCTGCGTGATGGCTCATCGGCTTGCCACCGCTGATCATCGGTCGCAACACCGAGGCCAGATTGGATTGCACATGCGCGCGCAGATGCAGCCGGTCCCCGCCATGCCGACCCTCGGTTTCCACCTGAAACTCAAACCGCAATACCGGCCCATGCGCGCCGCCCGGCAGCTCGGCGCGGACATGCAAGGGCTCATCACCAACCCGCGGCATGAGTGATCGCTCGGCTCGCAGGCCGTCGATGCGCCGACGCAGACGATTTAGAATTCCCATCAGCAAGTCCATTCAGCGATTCGGCGAGCCATTGGCGGCCGCTTGAGCGCGATTCCAAATACGATGCAGCACACATCATATCGTTTCGAAGTCAGCGGCCGGGTGCAGGGGGTTTATTTTCGACAATCCTGCAAGCAACTGGCCGACCGTTTGGGCTTGGCGGGCTGGATCCGGAATCGGCCGGACGGTCGGGTTGAAGGCGTGGTCAGCGGGCAGGACGCGGATGCCATTTCGCAGTTCCACGACTGGCTCAAGATCGGCCCCAGCGCGGCGAGGGTGAGCAAGCTGCGGTGGGTACCCTTTAAGCCAGGGGATGACGCAGTGGGCTTTGAGGTTCGGCGCTAGGTTTTCAGAAAAGCCGCCAGTGATTTGCGAACCGAACGGAAGTACCACTCGGGCGAGGCGCGTTTGAGCCAGGTTTGTTGTCTGGCGTCGGGGTGCGGAATGACCAGGAAGCGGTTTTCCTCTACCGCGCCGAGAATGGATTCGGCGACGTCGTCCGCGCTCAATGGTGCGCGCTGCATCATCTTGTTCATCACCGCTTTCATTTGCGGCGCCGCGCCGGCGGCTGTCTCGCCAAGCTGGGCTTCGCTGGTCGCGAGCAGGTCGGTTTGAAAAAAAGCAGGGCATGCCACGGTGACAGCGATGTCCGGGTCCAACTCGAAGCGCAGGCTTTCCGACAGCGAAATCACCGCCGCCTTGGCGGCGTTGTAGCTGGCCATGGCGGGCGGATTGGCGATGCCGGCGAAAGAGGCGATGTTGACAATATGCGCTGACGGACTCTGGCGCAGCGCCGGAATGGCGACGCGGCAGGCGCGCACATAGCCCAGCAGATTGATATCCAGCACCGCCTGCCACTGTTCCAGCGGTGCGTCGGCCACGGTGCCGGCACTGGCAACGCCGGCGTTGTTGATGAGGATGTCGATGCCGCCCCAGCGTTTCTGCATTTGCTCGATGGCCGATGAGAAATCCGCTTCTCGAGTAACGTCCAGTTCGACGGCAAAGCCTTCGCCGCCGCTGGCTTGCAGCTGCGAGAGCGTTTGTTCGGCAGCTTCCAGCCGCCGATCGCTGATACACAGCCTCGCGCCCGATTGCGCCAGTTGCCGGCACAGGGCGCGTCCCAGTCCGCCGCCGCCGCCGCTGATCAGGACCCTTGCCTGGTTCAGCGCCGTCACGCGTTGCTTCTCACAGCTTGACGTGACGCTCGTAGATGAAGTCGAAGGAGAAATCCTTGGGCTGGGTCTTGCTGTCGGTGTAGTCGGCCATGCGCGCCAGCCGGGCCGGTACTTTCATCAGCTTGTCCTGCGCTTCACGGCCATCGGCGGTCAGGCCGCTCAGGGCGCCGATTTCCCAGAACGCCAGCAGTTCTTCAACGATTTTCTTGTACTGACGCGCGCCAAAAATCTGTGCCCGACGCACCACCTCGCTCATATCGGAAAAGCCGGCGATGTTGTGTCCGGGCATGGCGAAGCCCAGCGTCACCTTGAGCAGGGATTGCAGGGCGCGATCCGGGTCGCGCGCCAGAACTTCGGCAAACATGGCGCGATAAAAATAGTAATGCCGCGACTCATCGCCGGAGATATGCGCCAGCACGCGTTGCAGCATGGGCTCGATGGGCCCGGCCTGACGCCCGGTGTTGGCGTGCGAGATCTGCGTGGCTTTTTCCTGCAGCGAGGTGTAGGCCAGCACGCGGTAGGGGTCCTGCTGCCACTCCGGGTCGAACCCGGCTTCGATGTAGCGATATTGCTGCCGTTCCAGCGCGTCCATGTTGAAGATGCGCGCATCGCGCACATAGTCGCGCAGCGCACAGCCGTGCCGGTCTTCTTCGGCGGTCCACAGATTGTTCCAATCCGACCACGGCGAATGATTGCCGAAGTACACCGCAATCAGCCGATGAAAATGCGGCAGGCCTTCCTCGGTCAGCAGGTTGAGCGCCAGCGCCACGCGAATGCTGTCCGGCAGACCGCGCGCGGCCTGGCGAACGCGCGCCAGCTCGGCATCCCATTCGGGCGCGATTTCAGCGTCGGCGGGAAGGTGATCATTCGGAAACCACAGCTTTCGGCGGCCCTTGTGCACTTCCATTTCGCGGCGCACGGCCGGCTCCATGTCCGCCAGCACTTCCAGTTGCTGAGCGGTTCCGAAGCGATGATTCAAGACGGATGCAGGTGCGGCCATGAGTCCTCTCAGGCTCGCCGATCAGCGGCCGGCGGGCCAAGATCGGGCGCTTTTTGATGAATCGCGAATCCGATTACGACCGGACGGCCGGATCAGACGCGGGCACCATTTTAGCCAATGCGGAGCAAATCAGGGTCGCACCAGCGCCAGAAACTCCTGACGCGTGCGCGGGTCGTCGCGAAATCGGCCCAGCATCATGGAGGTGATCATGCTGGCGTTCTGTTTTTCCACCCCGCGCATCATGGCGCACAAATGCCGCGCCTGAATCACCACGCCCACGCCGTGCGCGTGCGTGACATCCTGAATGCATTGGGCGATCTGCTGGGTCAGGTTCTCCTGAATCTGCAGGCGCCGCGCGTACATGTCCACGATGCGCGGAATCTTGGACATGCCAATCACCGCGCCATCCGGCAGATAGGCCACGTGGCACTTGCCGATGAATGGCAGCATGTGGTGTTCGCACAGCGAATAGATTTCGATGTCGCGCACAATCACCATCTCGTCATTGGCGGACTGGAAAATCGCACCGTTGACGATTTCCTGAATGTCCTGCTCGTAACCCTGGGTGAGAAATTCCATCGCCTTGGCGGCGCGGATCGGGGTGCGTTGCAGGCCGTCCCGATCCGGGTTTTCCCCAAGCGCCTCAATGATGGCGCGAAACTGTTCTTCCACGATAATGCCCGGCTGATGGGCGGGGTACGGCTTGGCCGCGCCGCCCGCGATTCGATTGATCCAATGGCGGATGATATGCCCAACCACGCTCGCGCGTCGCAAGTGCAGGAAGTTGCGCTGGATTTGATCCGGCCCGGCAGCACGCAGGCGCGCCGCAGTTTTGACGAACATGCGATGACCGAACTGGCGGCTTCGGTGCGCGAATCCGGCGTGATTCAGCCGGTAGTGCTGCGCACGCGGGTTTGGGGTTACGAGCTGCTGGCCGGCGAGCGACGCTGGCGCGCGGCGCAACGCGCCGGCCTGCATCAGATTCCGGCGGTGATCCGTGATGACTTGAGCGATGACGAAGCCTTCGTCGTCGGCCTGATCGAAAATCTGCAGCGCGAGTCGCTAAAGCCAGTGGAAGCCGCCGCCGGCCTCAAGCGTCTGGGCGAGGCCTTTGAGCTGACGCACGATCAGATCGGCGCGCGCATCGGCAAGTCGCGCGAATACGTCAGCAACTATCTGCGCCTGTTGCAGTTGGTGCCGGAAGTGGCGCAGGCGGTTGACGAAGGTCACATTCTGCTGGGGCATGCCAAGGTGTTGGCTGCCCTGCCCGGCCCGCAACAGATTCAATTCGCCGACGATGTGGTGCGGCTCAAGCTCACTGTGCGCCAACTCGAACGGCGGGTGTCCGCCGCGCGTCATCCGCAACCGGTGTTTGAACCCGGCAAACCCGGAGACTGGGAGCGGCTGGAGCGCAGGTTGTCGGATCTGGTGGGTTGTCCGGTCGCCATCAGTCTGGAGAAGGACGGTGTCGGCGAATTGCGCGTCGGCTTTCATTCGCTGGATGAGCTGGACGGCGTGTTGGCGCGCCTCGGCTACAGTGAACACGCATGAACCATTCACACTTAATCACAGAAAAGGTGGATAAGCCTGTGGATAAGCGCTTGAAGCAGGCCGTCAAACCCCATGGTTTGCGGGCTTGGCTCCGATGTGACGATTTTTTTACCGCTGGGTGTCCAGCCCAGCCTGGCGCGGGGTGGTGCAAATGAGTTACGGCGGCAGGGTCGGCGGCGGCGACCAGCCGCGCAACGGCGATGTGAGCTGGGATCAACGCCAACGGTTCATGCTGCTGGAAGCCTGCGTGATCTGGAACGGCGCCCTGCGGCTGGGCGACTTGCGCGACGCCTTCGATATCAGCACCGGCAAGGCCGAGCGTGATGTCACGGCTTATCGCCAGCGCTGCCCGCACAACCTGCGACAGGATCCGGAAACCGGACATTGGCTGGCCGCGGACCGCTTCGAGCCGGCGTTTCTGCGCGGCACCGCCGAAGAGTTGTTGGCGGTGCTGCGCAATCACGCCATCACCGGGGACCTGCCGCTGGCGATGGCGGCGGTAGGTAATGTCAGCGCCGAGGTGCTGGAACCGCCGCAACGCAATTTTGATGTGCGGGTGCTGGCGCGCATTCACACCGCCATCCGCGAGCGTCGCCAACTGCAAATCGAATATCAGTCCATGAGTCGGCCGCAGCCGCGCGCGCTGGTGGTCGAGCCGCATGTGCTGGTGTTCACCGGTCGCTGGCACGCGCGCGCCTGGTCGGAAAGTCACCAGCAGTTCCGTGACTTGCTGTTGTCCAGAATTCGCGGTCAGCCGGTATTGGCTGGCAAGGCCAGCCGCGAGCCGCGACTGGACTGGGACTGGCAGCATCAGGTGAGCGTCAAGGTCGCGCCCCACCCGGGTCTGTCGCCGGCGCAGAAGCAGGTGGTGGAACAGGACTACGGCATGCAGCGCGGCATGATCGAAAAGCCGGTGCGTCTGGCGCTGGTGCCCTATTACCTGCGCATGCTTGGCATTGGTCGCGGTGATGCCGAGCGCGAGCCGGCGGAGCAACAAATCGTGCTGCTCAATGTGGATGAGCTGGATGCCTTCAACCGGCTGGGCTGAAACCGCAAGGCCGTTGGCGCAGAACAGCGGCGCTGCCCCGCCGGAATGGTTGTTTGACCGATACCGGGTGGAAGAGCGGATCAGCGCCCGCGCCAGATACGTCCGCATCGAAATCCGCGGCCCGGATTGCGTCCGTCTGGTGATTCCCAGGTTTGTATCCAGGGCCGACGCCCGCGCTTTTCTGCGCAGCCGCGCACACTGGATTGAACGGAAAGTGGCCGAGCTCCATCAACGCCAAGCACGGTCACCTGCCGCCGCCGCGCGAGGTTTGCGCTGGGACGGGCAGGACCGCATCCCGCTGCGCGGCATCGAGCACCGCCTTGAATGCCAAACGGGCGCACGCAAGAGCGCACGTGCCAGCCTGGCGGGCGAATGCATTGTTTTGCATTTGCCCGTCGGGACTCCGACTCAGTCGCAAAGCCTGAATCCGGTGCTGCTGGGCTTTCTGAAACAGCAGGCGCGCAATGACGCCTTGCAATGGCTGGACCTTGAGGCGCCGCGCCTGACGGTTCGCGTAAAAGGCCTGCGCATTGCCGATCAACGCAGCCTGTGGGGCAGTTGTTCGGCTGGCGGCACCATCAGTTTGAACTGGCGGCTGGTGATGGCGCCGCCGGTGGTGATGCGCTATGTGGTGATTCACGAGCTCTGTCATCTGCATCATCACAATCACTCGGCGGCCTTTTGGCGCCTGGTGGAGCGGCAAATGCCGGAATTCGATCAGCAGCGGCGCTGGTTACGGTCCCACGGCGCCGGTCTGCAAGCGGTGTTGCCGCGCGCGGATTGATCCGCGAATGAACGCAAACCCAATCAACCAAAGGCCGAGGAGATCGCCACACCGCTGCGCGGTTGGCGATGACGGCGAGGGTTTCTGAGCTTACGACGCCTTGCGCAACAAGCCCTGCTTCTTCAGGTGCACCAGCAATAGCGACACCGCCGCCGGGGTCACCCCGGAAATCCGGGAGGCCTGTCCCAGATTCTCCGGGCGGTGCTGCATCAGCTTGCCGCGCACCTCGTTGGACAATCCGGAAATCGCGGCATAGTCAAAATCCATCGGCAGCCGAGCCTGTTCGTAGCGCTGGTTGCGCGCCACCTCTTCGCGGCTGCGCGCCAGATAGCCGCTGTACTTGACGTCGATCTCCACCTGTTCGGCCACCGCATCGACCGTGTCTGCAGACGCCAGTCCCAACCGGCGCAGGGTTTGGGTGGATCCTTCGGTGCGACGCAATAGGTCCAGCGCGGAAACGCCGCTGGCCTGTTCTGCGCTTCCAAACACCTCGGCAAAATCGGCTTGCGCCATTTGCGCGGGCTTGATGCGCAGGGCGTGCAACCGCTCGCGCTCCTGCTCGATGGCTTCGCGTTTTTCGCAGAACGCTTGCCAGCGCACATCATTCACCAGACCCATTTCACGGCCAACGGCGGTCAGGCGGCGATCCGCATTGTCCTCGCGAAGGGCCAGCCGATGCTCGGCGCGCGAGGTGAACATGCGGTAGGGCTCATTGGTGCCGCGCGTCACCAGATCATCCACCAACACGCCGATGTAAGCCTCATGCCGTTGCGGCACCCAGGGCGCTTCGTCCTTCACCTGACGCGCGGCATTGATGCCGGCGAGCAAGCCTTGCGCGGCGGCTTCCTCGTAGCCGGTGGTGCCGTTGATCTGACCGGCGAAATAAAGCCCCTCCAATGCCTTGGTCTTGAGGCTGGCGTGCAAGTCGCGCGGGTCGAAATAATCGTATTCGATGGCGTAGCCGGGCCGCGTGATGCTGGCGTTTTCCAGGCCCGCAATGCTGCGAACGAATGCCTGTTGCACGTCGAACGGCAAGGAGGTGGAGATGCCGTTGGGATAGATCTCACAGGTATCCAGACCCTCCGGCTCCAGAAAGATCTGGTGGCTGCTCTTGTCCGCAAAGCGATTGACCTTGTCCTCCACGCTGGGGCAATAACGCGGGCCGGTCCCCTCGATCTCGCCGGTGAACATGGGGCTGCGATCAAAGCTGGCGCGAATGATGTCGTGCGTGTGGGTGTTGGTATGGGCGATGTAACAGCTGCGCTGTTGCGGATGCTGGCTGCGATGGCCCATGAAGGAAAACACCGGCCTGGGATCATCCCCGGGCTGTTCCTGCAATCGTTTCCAGTCGATGCTGTTGCCGTCCAGCCGCGGCGGCGTGCCGGTCTTCAGCCGGCCGATACGTGGCATGAGTTCACGCAGCCGAGCTGCCAAGGGGATGGATGGTGCATCGCCCGCGCGTCCGCCGCTGCTTTGCGACAGTCCGACGTGAATCTTGCCGCCGAGGAAGGTGCCGGTGGTCAGCACCACCGTGCGGGCGGCGATTCTCAGCCCCAGCCGCGTCACCACGCCGGTGACCCGCGTGCCTTCGACCACGAAGTCTTCGACTTCCTGCTGGAACAGGCTCAGATTTGGCTGTGCTTCCAAAGCGGCGCGGACCCGGGTTTTGTACAGCACCCGGTCGGCCTGCGCACGGGTGGCGCGTACCGCCGGTCCCTTTCGTGCGTTCAAGGTGCGGAACTGAATGCCGGCGTGATCCGCCGCCGTTGCCATCAGGCCGCCAAGCGCGTCCACTTCCTTGACCAGATGGCCCTTGCCGATGCCGCCAATGGCCGGGTTGCAGGACATCTGCCCGAGGGTGTCGATGTTCTGCGTCACCAGCAGCGTCCTGCAGCCCATGCGCGCCGCCGCCAGGGCAGCCTCGCTGCCGGCATGGCCACCACCCACCACAATGACGTCAAACGCTTCTGACACGCTGCTTTCCGATAAGACCGCCTTACTCAGGGTGCTATTTTACGTTTTCCGCTTTATCTCGGCCCGATTCATGATTCGATCAAATCTTGTCATCACGCGGAGCAAGCGACGAAGGGGCCTCCTCCCCGGCAGGAGATTGCTTCGCTTGGCTCGCAATGACATGACCGGCGTGTTTGTCGCATGCCTGTTGATGCTCAGCGCCTGCACGCTGCCGTTTGGGTCACCGCCGCCCGGTTCGCAAGACTCGGTTGCCGAGCCGGTGCCCGGCTACGTCACCGACCTGCGGGCCTTTGAAGCCTTCATCCAGACGCGCCCGACGCCTGATGCCTTCCGTTCCCGCTATCCGGATGTGTTCCTGGTACTGCCGGGCACCATCACCACAAAAGAGTTCCGCACCAACAACAGCCGTTATTTCGCCAGGCTGGATGAAGATGGGCGCATCGTTGGCGGAAGCTTTGGCTAGGCCCTAAACACGGATGAGCACGCTCCCCTTCTTCACGCTGGACGTTTTCACCGATCGGCGTTTCAGCGGTAATCCGCTGGCGGTGGTGATGGACGCCGATGACTTGAGCACGGCGAACATGCAGTGCATCGCGCGTGAATTCAATTTGTCGGAAACCGTATTCGTGCAACGTCCCACGCTGGCTGGGGCCGATGTCCGTGTGCGCATTTTCACGCCCGCTGCGGAGGTGCCGTTTGCCGGCCACCCCAGCGTGGGCACGGCCTGCCTGCTGGCCGAGCTGGATCATCTGGACACCGATGATGGGCGCATCGTGTTGCAGGAAGAAGTGGGACTGGTCAGGCTTGGTCTGCGTAAAAAAGACGATGCGCCGTATTTCGCGGAGTTGAGCGTGGCGCAATTACCGCGCTTTTCTGATGCCCCGGATGCGGCGTCGGTCGCGCCGGTCTTGGGCCTGGAAGCGGATGACATCGCGGCCGATGGTCCGCTGTTCAGCGGTTGCGGCCTGGATTATTTGCTGGTGCCTTTGCGGTCGCCGGAATTGCTGGCGGCCATCACGCTGGATGCCTTGCAAATGCAAAGCCTGCTGACCGGCGCGGTGGCGCAGATGGTGCTGGTCTACGCCAGGGGTTACGAAGGCGAGATGCGGGCGCGCATGTTCGCTCCGGCGCTCGGCGTGCCGGAAGACCCGGCGACGGGTTCGGCGGCGGTGGCTTTGGCGGGGCGACTCGCCAATGATGCCTCGGAACAGGACGGCCGGTTCCAGTGGACCATCCATCAGGGGCTGGAAATGGGCCGTCCCAGCCGTCTGTATGCCAGCGCCGAGAAGCGTGGCGGCGAAATCACGGCGGTGCGGGTGGGTGGCCATGCCGTGCGGCTGACACAGGGGACGATCCATGTTTAACAACACCCGGTGCGGCGCCGGCTTGATGGCGCTGTTGCTCATCACGCTCAGCGCTTGCGCGCCGTCCACCTTCAAGCGCAGCACGGTCAGCTTGTCGCATCCCAACCTGGATCAGTTCGAAATCCGCCATGCCGATTTTCAGGGCTGTCTGTGGCGGCATCCGGTGCCGGTGCATTACCGCATCCAGCGCACCGAATATGAATTGGAGGTGGACGTGCGCTTCGGCCTGGGCGCTGAGCCGGCGTCGCTGGACATCACCGTTCGCAGCCAACCAACGGCGCGTGCCGAGTTCCTGAATCTGCCGCAACAACCGGATGCGCAGGCGGTGGACAAGGGCCACCGTTATCGGCTGTTGCGTTCACAGATTGCCCAGCAACGCCTGGCACTGGATGTCTTTTCTGAAGGTCGCGCGCTGGGGCGTGAAAGATTCCGGCTTGACGATCACAGCTGCCTGGGCCTGTCCCTCGAATAGTCGGGCCTGCTGAGCCAGCCCCCACCGGCGACGCGGCAACCGGCACGCACAAAAAAGGCGACCGGTTTGCCGGTCGCCTTGCCGCAACGCAGCGAGGGGGGGAGTCTGCGTTACAACACCGAGCGTCTTGCGCTGGTGGGATCAGTTTCGCGATCTGCCCCTGAATGAAGACTGAACCTGCCTCAGACCCGTGCCGTGGCCGCGCCGACCATGCGTGGCTTGGCCCGGCCACGGCTTCTGCTGGGCGTGCGGATCAACTCGCCAATGAAGCGATGCAGCGTCTCGATGGCTTCGGCGCGACCATCGCCGGCGTGGTCGCGCATGTTGGAGCGGTAATAGTCATAGTTGCCAAGAAAGCGATCCACATCGCTGGGCGTCAGCTGTTTGATGTCGGCACGCAGTCCCACGCCCATGCGTTCGATCATGTAGCCGTTGAGGCGTTGCTCAAAGGCTTGTTCGGGCAGGGCCAGAATCGGTTTGCCGAAATGAATGGCCTCGCCGATGAGCTGGTTGCCGGCGGTGGAGATCACCGCCTTGCATTGCGCCAGATCGCGCACAAACCATTCGTTGCTGGGGGCGCGGAAATCCAGGTTGTCCACCTGACCACGATACGGCGTGCCGTACACCACCACCGGCATGTCCAGAAGTCGCAGGGCGCGATCAACATGTGGCCGGTACTGATGTTCGCCCTTGTTGAAATAAGCCAGCAGAAATTCACCCTCGCTGGGCTTGATGCGCAGTACCTCGTCACGCAGCATGGGGCCGACAATGCGCGTGGTGGGTTTGCGCGGTTCGGCCGGATAAAAGCTGGAAATCAGGATGCGGTCGGCCTCGCCCATGGCGGCGCGATAGGCGATGGCGTCGCGCTGACCCGACAACCACAGATCCGGCGGGAAATGCGGCTTGCAATAGGGAATGATGCCGACGTGATCAAAGCTGATGCGCGGCAGCTTGTTCTTCATCGCCACCCGGTGGGTCCAGCTTTCGGAATCCGAAATCACCAGTCGAATGCCGCGCTCGCGTATTTCGCGCTCCACCTGTTCGAAACCGGGGCCGCGCAGGGCCAGGTCCAGTCCCGGCGCCAGATTCTCGACGATGGTCTTGGGGACCGAGTGGCGGCCGTTGGCGTTGTAGCGATACCCCAGCGTCGGAATGCGCACGGTGGGAAACAAGGGCGCCAGCACCTCATAGGCGTCGCCGCCGGCGAATACCGTGACCTCGTGATTTTCCATCAAGGCCGGCAAAACGCTCATGCTGCGCATGGCGTGGCCGCGCCCGTACCCCATTACGCCGTAGGCGATACGCATGATTCATCTCCATCTTTGCTCGCGCGCAGCTTAGGGCGACCCGGTAACGCTCAAATGACAGACGCGCGACAGTTTGATGACAGGCCGAGGCGGATCCGTATCACGGCTATCATGCGCCATTACGCCGTTGACGACGCACCGCATGGAATCCCTGCTTCAGCCAGATTTGTGGATGGCACTGATCACCCTCACCGCACTGGAAATCGTGCTGGGGATCGACAACATCATTTTCATCTCCATTCTGGTCAACAAACTGCCGGCGAACCAACAAGCCTCCGCGCGAAGACTCGGTCTGGCGGGGGCATTGCTGACGCGCATTGCGCTGCTGTTTTCATTGGCCTGGCTTGCCAGCCTGACCCGGCCCTGGTTTTCGCTGGGCGACTTCCCGGTGTCCGGCCGCGATCTGGTGCTGTTTCTGGGCGGCCTGTTCCTGCTATGGAAATCGGTCACCGAAATCCACGACAGCGTCGAAGGCGTGCACCAGGCCAGCGGTCCGCGCCGAGCGGCCGCGTCCTATCTGGGGGTGATCGTGCAAATCATGATTCTGGACATCGTGTTCTCGCTGGATTCGGTGATCACCGCCATTGGCATGACCAATCACCTGCCGGTGATGGTGGCGGCGATCACCATCGCCATCGGCGTCATGATGGTCGCCGCCGGGCCGCTGTCGGCCTTCGTGGACCGCCACCCCACCGTCAAGATTCTGGCCCTGTCTTTCCTGATTCTGGTGGGCATGGTGCTGGTGGCCGAGGGGCTGCATTTCCACGTGCCCAAGGGTTATATCTACTTTGCGATGGCCTTCTCGGTGGGCGTGGAGATGATCAACCTGCGCATGCGTCGAAAAACCGTGCCTGCCACCGTCGCCGTCAATTCATCAACCGAAAGCCCATCATGAATCGTCAGATCGTTCAGACCGACCAGGCGCCCGCCGCCATCGGCACCTATTCCCAGGCCGTGCGTTGCGGCAATACCGTGTACCTTTCCGGGCAGATTCCGCTGGACCCGGCCAGCATGGAATTGCGCAACGACAGTATCGAGACCGAAATTCATCAAGTCTTCAAGAATCTGTCAGCGGTTGCCCAGGCCAGCGGCGGGGATCTGTCGAACATCGCCAAGCTCAATATCTTTCTGACCGACCTTGCGCACTTCGCAACGGTCAACCAGATCATGAGCGAATATTTCTCTGAACCCTATCCGGCGCGTGCCGCGGTGGGCGTTGCCAGCCTGCCCAAGGGTGCGCGCGTGGAGGCGGACGCTATTCTGGTGCTGGACTGATCGTTTGACGACGGCGCGGTCGAAGTCGAACCCGAAACCGACATTGCAGCCTGAAACCGAACTGCAATATCTGAAAGGCGCCGGGCCGCACCTGGCGGGCGCATTGCGCAATCTCAATCTGCGCACGGTGCAGGATTTGCTGTTTCATCTGCCGCTGCGTTACGAGGATCGGCGCAAGCCGGTGCCGCTGACGGCGCTGCGGGAACAAAGCGATTGCCTGGTGCGTGGCCAGGTTCGGCACGCCGAAGTCCGCTTCGGTGGCCGACGCCAATTGCAGGTCTTGATCGAAGATCAGGGCGTCCATCTGCTATTGCGGTTTTTTCATTTCAATCATGCGCAACGCGCATCTTTGGCGACGGATGCCTGGGTGCAGGCCTACGGCACGGTGCGTTTTGCGCGCGGCGGGTTCGAGATGGTGCACCCCAGCTATCAGGTGGCCAGTTCGATCCAGTCGCTGAAGGCGGAAGATGGGCTGACGCCGGTTTATCCCTTGACCGCAGGGGTGACGCAGGTCCGTTTGCGCAAGCTCATTGCACAGGCGCTGGAACTGGCCGCGACCGCGCCAGCCATGCAAGCGCGGATCGAGGGGCTGGAGGCACCGAATACACTGCAGGCGCTGCGCAGCATTCACCACCCCGCCAATGATGCGGACGCCGATCAGTTGCTGCGCTTTGCGCACCCGGCGCAGCACCGCCTGTTGAAGGAGGAACTGCTGGCGCATCAGCTGTGCATGCGCATGATGCGCCGGCGGCGACGTGGTGACGCCGCGCCCGGCATTGCGGGCCTGCGCAAGGCGCAAGCCGAGCTTGGCAAAGCCCTGCCGTTTCAGCTGACCGCCGCTCAGCAACGGGTGCTTGACGAGATCGGCCAGGACTTGCGTGGCAAGCAGGCGATGCTGCGGCTGATTCAGGGTGACGTTGGCTCCGGCAAGACCGTGGTCGCCGCCATCGCCATGTTGGCAACGGCGCGCAAGGGCTATCAGGCGGCGCTGATGGCGCCCACCGAACTGCTGGTGGAACAGCATCAGGCGTCACTGCAAAACTGGCTTGAACCGCTGGGCTTGCAGGTCGAGCGTCTGTCCGGGCGCGGACGCAAGGTGGAGCGGGAACAGCGGTTGGCGCGCGTGGCATCGGGGGCGGCGCAAATCGTGGTGGGCACGCACGCCATGTTTCAGCAATCGGTTGAATTCAGGAAGTTGGGTCTGGTGGTGATTGATGAGCAACATCGTTTTGGCGTGCAGCAACGCCTGGAATTGCGCGACAAGGGCGCAAACGGTCTGCGCCCGCACCAGTTGGTGATGTCCGCCACCCCGATTCCGCGCACCCTGGCGCAATCCATGTATGCCGATCTGGATATTTCCGTCATCGACGAATTACCGCCCGGCCGCACCCCGGTAACCACCGTGGTATTGAACAACGAGCGACGTGACGAGGTGTTGTCACGTATTGGCCAGGCCTGTCGCAGCGGGCGTCAGGCCTATTGGGTTTGCACGCTGATTGAGGACAGCGAAGAGATCGCCGCCGAAGCCGCCGAGGCCACCGCCGAGCGTTTGCATCAGGAACTGCCGGAGCTGCGGATCGGCCTGGTGCATGGCCGCTTGAAGTCGGACGAAAAGGATGTTCGTATGCGCGCCTTCAAGGCAGGCGAATGCCAGCTACTGGTGGCGACCACCGTGATCGAGGTGGGCGTGGACGTACCGCAGGCCAGCATCATGGTGATCGAAAATGCCGAGCGCCTGGGGCTGGCGCAACTGCATCAGTTGCGCGGTCGGGTGGGGCGCGGCAGCACGGTCAGCCAGTGCGTGCTGATGTATCAGGCGCCGCTGTCCAGGCTCGCCCGTTCGCGCCTGCAGACCATGCGTGAAACCCAGGATGGATTTCGCATCGCGGAAAAAGATCTGGAGTTGCGCGGGCCGGGCGAGATTCTGGGCCGCCGGCAAACCGGGGTGGTGGGGCTGAAACTGGCCGATCCGGTGCGTGACGCCGCCCTGGTGCCGCCGCTACAAAAACTGGCCGATCGCATGTTGCGCGATGATGCGGAAACCGCCGCCATGCTGATCCGGCGATGGGTCGGCGATATCGAGCGTTACAGCCAGGTTTAGCTGTGATTAAAAAATAAATAAAGAAATGTTCAAGTCTATTTCCAAACGATTTCGCTGGGCTGCCGAGCGCGCCATGCCCGACGCCATGGTGTTGACGGTGCTGCTGACGTTTCTCACCGCCGCCATGGGCGTGCTGCTGGCCGAACAGACGCCGTCACAGATGGTGGCGCACTGGTACGGCGGGTTCTGGAATTTTCTCGCCTTCGGCATGCAGATGACGCTGATTCTGGGGACCGGCTATTGCCTGGCGATGGCGCCGCTGGTGCAGCGCGGCCTGGCGCGGATCGCGCAGATTCCCAAAACGCCGGTGCAAGCCATCACCATGACCGTCCTGGTGTCCGCTGCGGCTTGCTGGATCAGTTGGGGCTTTGGTCTGGTGCTGGGGCCGATCTTTGCGCGCGAAATCGCCAAGCGGGTGGAAGTGGATTACCCCGCCCTGATCGCCGGCGCCTACAGCGCCGCGATCTGCGCGCTGACCATGGGGCTGACCATCACCGCCCCCATCCTGGTCAACACGCCGGGGCATTTTCTGGAGCAGGAGATCGGCCTGATCCGGCTGTCGCAAACCATTTTCGCCCCCACGCTGATGGTGACGGCCAGCCTGGCGGTGATCCTGGTGGTGTGGGCATTCCGTCAGATGTTGCCCACCGGCACCGAAGCGGTGGTGGTCAGCCGTGAGGAGCTGGAACGTTTGGACCCACCGCCGCCCACGCCATTGCCGGATGGCGCATCGTTCGCGCAAAAGCTCAATCACAGTCGAATTCTGAATTATCTGCTGGTGGCCGCCGGATTGGCGTGGATGATGCAGTGGTTTGCGAGCAAGGGCTTTGATCTGAACCTGAACATCCTCAACTTCAGCTTCCTGATGTTGGGTCTGGCGCTGCACGGCAGCCTGCAACGCTATACCGAAACCTTTGCTTCCGGCGTGCGCGCGGCCGCAGGCATCATTCTTCAGTTCCCGTTTTACGCCGGCATCATGGGCATGATGGCGGGTTCCGGCCTGGTGTTGATGATTGCGCAATGGATGGCGTCCATCGCCACCGCAGAAACCTTTGGTTTCATCGCCATGTTGTCCGCCGGCCTGATCAACATATTCGTGCCCTCCGCCGGCGGGCAGTGGGCGATTCAGGGGCCGGTGTTGATTGAGGCCGCCAAACAGCTGGGGGTGCCGGCGTCGGTGGCGGTCAACGGCTTTACCGTCGGTGATTTATGGACCAACTTCCTGCAACCGTTCTTCGCCTTGCCGGCATTGGGGATTTCCGGGCTGGGCCTGAAGGACATCTGGGGCTATTGTCTGGTGGTGTTTCTGATTTTCGGTATTGTCGGCACCTTCGGCACGCTGATCCTGCCCACCTTGCTGTAGCAGCGCTCTGGGAGCGGAACATGTTGTTCGGATACGTCACCTTGCCTCGCATCGGTCCGCGCGCGACTGGAGGGCCGGGGTTGATCGGCGCGCCGCAAACCGTGGCGGCGGTGGCTGCAATGAACGCCGCCATTGAAGCATCTGATTCCAGACTGGGAGTAGGTATGCAAGGTCTCATCAAATGGCTGTTCGGCGTGTTGCTGTTGGCGACCGGTGTCGCTGCGCACGCATCCGCGCCGTCCAACTTGCTGTTCGTGCTGGACGGCTCCGGGTCCATGTGGGGCCAGATCAAGGGCGAGGCCAAAATCAGCATCGCGCGGCGCTTGATGCACGAACTGGTGGACGGGCTTGAGGACGATGGTCGTCATCTGGGTTTGATCGCCTACGGGCATCGGCGTGAATCCGATTGCTCGGACATTGAAAATCTGATTCCGCTAAAGGCGATGGACAAGCCCGCCATCAAGGCCGCGATCGACCAGATCAAGCCCAAGGGCAAGACGCCGATCACGGCGTCCATCGACCAGGCGTTCGGGCTGCTGGGTGAAAAACCGGCGACCGTGGTCTTGCTCACCGACGGTCTGGAAACCTGTAACGCCGACCCCTGCGCGCGGGTGCAGAAAGCCAGGCAGGACGGCCAGTCCTTCGTGATGCACGTGATCGGCTTTGACGTTGCCAAGGAGGATGTTTCGCAGCTTGAATGCGCCGCGCAGGCTGGCGGTGGCTTGTTCTTGAGCGCGGACAATGCCGATGAATTGGACGCGGCGCTGCAAACCGCGGTGGAAATGGATGCCGAGGCGATCCCCGACGGCAAGCTGTCGGTCAAGGTCACCGCCAACGGCCAGGCTCAGGATGCGCTGGTGCATGTTTTCAAGGCGGGCGCTGATGAGCTGGTTGGCAAGGGGCGCACCTACACCGGCGCCAAGACCAATCCGCGTGTGATTCCGCTGCAAGACGGCAAATACCGCGTGCGGGTGCGGGCGGTCGGGATCAGCGGCTCACCGGAACAAACGCTGCACGTCGAAATCGCAGGTGAGCCGCAGGAACGCACCGTCGATTTTTCCAGCGGTGCGCTGTCGATTCGCGTCACCCGCAACGGCGCATTGTCAGACGCCGGTTATTTCCTGCGCGCGCCTGGCGAGAAAAAAGACGTCGCGCGCGGCCGCACCTATCGCGGCGAAAAAACCAACCCCGCCACCGCCACCGTGCCGGCGGGGCGCTACGAGCTGTTCGTCAAATCCATCGAAATCAAATCCGCCGACGAGATTGCGCTGGGCAGCGTGCACATCAAGCCGGGCGAAACCGTCGCGATGGAACATGAATTCGTCAGCGGCGAGCTGAAGATCGGCGCCACCGCCAACGGCGCGCTGGTGGACGCGGTGGTCTCCATCAAAAGCGCGGACGGAACATCGGTCGGCGGTGGGCGCACCTATACCGGTGAAAAGACCAATCCCAAATCCTTTACCTTGTTGCCCGGCACCTACGGCATCAGCGTGCAACAAATTCGCGGGGACAAGAAAACTTTCGAGCTCGAGGTGAAGGCTGCCGAGACCACCCTGCAGGTGGTCGATTTCAGCCAATGAGCGCCAGGCTTGGCGCTTACTGGCGGCTGATGCGTTTTCATCGGCCGATCGGTATCTATCTATTATTGTGGCCGACGCTGTGGGCACTTTGGCTGGCGGCCGGCGGCATTCCGGGCCTGCATGTGCTGGCGGTGTTCGTGCTTGGTACCGTGTTGATGCGCGCCGCCGGATGCGTCATCAATGATTTCGCCGACCGCGATTTTGATCCGCATGTGGCGCGCACCAGGGACCGGCCCATCGCCGCCGGGGAGGTCAAACCTAAAGATGCCTTGCTGTTGTTCGCGGGGCTTTGTTCAACGGCTTTGCTGATCACGCTGAGTCTGGAAAACACGCTGGTCTTGCTGCTGGCCGTGCCGGCGGCTGGCCTGGCGGCGCTTTATCCGTTCACCAAGCGCTGGATTTCCATGCCGCAGGCGGTGCTGGGTCTGGCGTTTTCCTGGGGCATTCCCATGGCCTTTGCCGCGCAAACCGGCACGGTGAACTGGGCCATCGTCTTGCCCTTGATGGCGGCCAACCTTTGCTGGGTGATTGCCTATGACACGTTTTATGCAATGGCCGACCGCGCCGATGATTTGCAGGTCGGCGTCAAGTCATCCGCCATCTGGTTCGGCGAATACGACCGCTTGATCACCGCCGTTTTGCAGTTGCTCAGCCTGTTGTTGCTGGCCTGGGTGGGACGTGAGCTGGGGCCGGTTTATTTTCTTGGCCTGGGCTTGGCCAGCGTCGCTGCCTTGTATCAGCAATGGATGATTCGGGATCGCGAACCGGCAGCCTGTTTCCAGGCGTTTCTGCATAACAATTGGTTTGGCGCTGCGGTGTTTGCAGGAATGGCGCTAGCGCTCGGGTGGTGAATCTGGCGTGTTCGCGCCGAAAGCGTCTCCTTAATGCTGCTGCGGTTTTTCTCGTCATTGCGAGGCGAAGCTGAAGCAATCTCTTTCGCCGAGGAGATCGCCGCAGCCCTTGCGGGCTTCGCGATGACGGCAAAAAGTTTTCGCAGGCCGGGCTATGCTTGCCAGAGTGGTTCATTGGCAAAGGAAGTGTGGCGGACACGGTCCGCCCGACAGTACGGCATGAAAACAACAGTAATCCCTGTGATGATATCGGCGCTGTTTCTGTGCGCCTGTAGCAGCCATCAGAACAAACCGGATGTCGTGGCCCCATCGGTGCATACCGAATACAGCGTGCAGCGTGATGTGGTGATCACACCAGAACACTGGCCGCAGCAATTGCTCGCCGATGTTTACCTGCCAGAGGGCGAGGGCCCCTGGCCGGGCGTGTTGGTGATTCATGGCGGTGGCTGGGCAAAGGGCGATCGCGCGCAAGTTGAATCGATTGCCGAGCGTTTGGCGGCGCGCGGATATGTGGCGGTCAACACCACTTACCGATTTGCGCCGCAATGGCACTTCCCGGCACAGCTGCAAGATGTGCAACAGGCGCTGCGCTGGATGCGTGATCACGCGGGCGATTATCGGATGCGGCCCGAACGCTTTGGCGCGTTCGGTTATTCGGCTGGCGCGCATCTGGCTGCTTTGGCAGGAGGGGTTGGGACTGAAGGGGAGCTGGGGAAAGACGCCGTGCCGATTGCCGCAGTGGTGGCCGGCGGCACCCCGACCGACCTGATGAAATATCCCGGCGGCAAACTGGTCCCCGATTTCATCGGCGCCAGCCGGGATGAAGATCCGGATGGCTACAAGGCCGCATCCCCGGTGAATTACGTCGATGCCGCTGATCCCCCGGTGTTTTTGTATCACGGCGGCTCGGATACCTTGGTGCCCAAGCATCACGCGGTGGATTACAAGGCGCTGCTGGATGAAGCCGGTGTGACCAACGAACTGTTCATCCTGCGGCTTCGTGGGCACATTGGCGCGTTTTATACCGACGGCGGCGCGGTCAAGGCCGCCATCGCCTTTCTAGACCGGCATCTCCGAGCGCAGTAATTGCAACAGCGCATTCATGTCGTCCGGCATTTCGGCGGTAAACGACAACGGCTGTTTGGAAACCGGATGATCAAACGACAGCCGACGCGCATGCAGTGCCTGGCGTGGGAACTTGAGCAATTGCTGGCGCAGTTGTTCTGACAATCCCTTGCCGCGTGCAAGGCGACCGCCGTACAGGGCATCGCCCACGATGGGGTGGCGGATATGACTCAGGTGCACGCGAATCTGATGCGTGCGACCGGTTTCCAGTTGCACCCGCAGGTGGGTGTGGAAGGGAAATTTCTCCTGTACCCGGTAGTGCGTCACCGCACGTCGACCGCGTTCGGTCACCGCCATCTTCAGCCGGTCGCGCGGGTGGCGGCCAATCGCCGCGTCCACCGTCGCGCCGGCCACGATGTCGCCGCTGACGATGGCGTCGTATTCGCGTTCCACCGCATGTGCCGCAATCATCGGCACCAGATGGGTGTGCGCCGGCAAACTCAACGCCACCACCAGCAGGCCGGAAGTATCCTTGTCCAGACGGTGCACGATGCCGGCGCGCGGCACCGCACGGGTCTGCGGAAAGTGATGCAGCAGCGCGTTTTGCAGGGTGCCGTCGGCCTGTCCGGCGCCGGGGTGCACGGTCAGCCCGGCGGGTTTGTGGATGACGGCGATGTCGGCGTCGGCGTGCACTACGTTCAGGGCAATCGCCTGTGCCTGTGCTGCGGTGTCGGCCGGGCCACCGTTTTCCCCGGATTCGACGCGCAACAGCAGAAAATCTCCGGCCGAAACGACCCGGCGGCTACGGTTGCAAACCTCACCGTTGACGCACAAGCGGCCATCTTCGATCCAGCCGCGCAGCCGCACGCGGGAAAAGTCTTCGAACAGCCGCGAGGCCACCAGGTCCAGGCGTTGGCCTCGCAGCTGCTCGGGCACGGTGGCGCGCAGGTCGGTGGCCTCATCCAATGGCGGCTGATTCAGTACCATGGGCTATAATTTCGGGTTCGCAATTGAGACTGAGCGTCCGCTTTCGTTCATGAATAAATATGCCATTGGGCTGACCGTCCTGAGTGTATGCCTGGCCGCCTGCAGCTCCGACCCGGACCGGCAGCGTCCGAACAGCTCGCCTTTTGATGAAGGGCGCTTGATCGATCAATACAAGGAGCGGCAGGAAAGAAACCTCGATGCGCGCGGATTGTATCTGCTGGCACGGCAGTCGCTGGATTCGGGCGATTTCCTTTCCGCCCTTGAGCGCTATGACCGCCTGGTTTCGGAGTTTCCGTTCACGCCTTACGCGATCCAGTCCGCGCTGGAGCGCATTTACGCCCTGTACCGCAACTTCCAGCCGGATCGGGCCTTATCCGCGGCGGATCGGTTTCTGCGCGAGTACCCCCGGCACCAGGCCGCCGATTATGTGCACTACGCCAAGGGCTTGATCAATTACGAGCGTGACGATTCGCCCATTGATCTGTTCTCCGAAGACGCCAGCAAGTCCGACGTGACCTCCATCCGCCGCGCTTTTGACGACTTTTCCCTGCTGATCCAGAAATATCCCACCAGCCGTTACGCTGGCGATGCGCGCGAGCGCATGATCCATATCCGCAACCGCCTGGCCAATCACGAGATGCACGTGGTGGATTTCTACATGCGTCGCGGCGCCTATATTGCGGCGGCCAAGCGGGCCGAACAGGTGATTGCGGAATATCCGGGTTCGCCGGCCAGTTATCGCGCGCTGGAAACGCTGGTCAAGGCCTACGAACAGGCCGAACTCAAGATTCAGGCCGAGGATGCACGCAAACTGCTGGCGGCACAGACGCCCCCGGGTCAGCGCCTCAACCCCGGTGAAGCGGAGGCCGCAGCACCGGATTCGGAGCTGGAAGCACCACAGGCCGAATCCTGACGGCGCGACGACCCGATGCAAGTCAAGCTGAGTTCAGCGCAAGCGCGTGTCGTCGCCTGCCTGGTGGAGAAATCCATCACCACGCCGCAGTACTACCCGATGACGGTCAACGCCATCATGGCGGCGGCCAATCAGAAAAGCTGCCGCAACCCGCTGATGAAGCTGACCGAGGGCGACGTCGGTGCGGCGCTGACGCAACTGGAAGCCGAAAGCCTGGTCTCGCTGGAACCGCACGGCGGTCGCGTGGCCAAGTGGCGCCATCGCTTTGGTCATCAACTGCTGCTCAAGGCGCCTGCCATGGCGGTGCTGGTGACGCTGATGTTGCGGGGTCCGCAAACCCTTTCGGAATTGCGCGCCAACGCGGCCAGTCTGGGCGGGCCGGATGACGTTTCCGGCGTGCAGGCGCAGTTGGAAGATCTTGCCGATCGTGCCCAGCCGCTGGTTGGCATGCAGCCGCGCGGCAGCGGTCAGAAAGGCACGCGTTATGTTCATCAGCTGAGCGATGCCGAGCCCGGTGTGGCTTACCAGGCCGAAGTCATCACGCCGCAGGTGGCAAGGTCGGCGACGCAAGGTCCCAACCTGGAAGCACGCGTGAGCGCCCTGGAAGCGCGCCTGGCGGAACTGGAACGGGAACTCGGCATTTCCTGAGACGGGTGGAGTGACGCCGCCGGATTTCATCGCGCCGTTGCGGAAGCAGCTTTCAGCGGCCAGTGATGCGCTGTTGATCAAGGACGCGCAGCGCCTGCAAAGCCAGTTGCGCCGTGCGACCAAACGATTCGATCAGGACCGTTTTCTGCGCGACCTTGAGCGCGCCCAACAACGGGCGCAGCAGCGTGAGGCCGCCATTCCGTCGCACATTGATTATCCGCCCGAGTTGCCGGTGTCGCAGGCGCGTGCCGAACTGCGACAGGCGATCGAGCAACATCAGGTCATCGTGGTTTGCGGCGAAACCGGCTCCGGCAAAACCACGCAGTTGCCGAAGCTGTGTCTGGAGTTGGGGCGCGGCCAACGCGGCTTGATCGGCCACACCCAGCCCAGACGGCTGGCGGCGCGCAGTGTTGCCTCCCGCATCGCCAAGGAAATGGGATCGCCGCTGGGCGCGCTGGTGGGATTTGAAACCCGCTTTGACAGGCGGCTGTCCGCCCAGTCGCTGATCAAGCTGATGACCGACGGCATCCTGCTGGCCGAACTGCAGCGTGACCGAAATTTATTGGCCTACGACACGCTGATCATCGACGAGGCGCATGAGCGCAGCCTCAATATCGATTTCCTGCTCGGTTGGCTCAAACGCCTGGTGCGCAAACGGCCGGAGCTGAAGCTGATCATCACCTCCGCCACGCTGGACCCGGAAAAGCTGGCCGAACACTTCCGCATCGGCGACAAAACCGATGTGCCAATCATTCAGGTCAGCGGCCGCACCTATCCGGTGGAAATGCGTTATCGGGCGCCCGAGCAGGACGGTGATCTGGAAGCCAGCGTGGCAACTGCCCTGCAGGCGCTCTGGCGCGAACGCGGCGCCAGCGACAGCCTGGTGTTCCTGCCGGGCGAACGGGAAATTCACGACCTGTGTCGTTCCCTGCCGGGGCATTTTCCCAAGGCGCAGATCCTGCCGCTGTATTCGCGCCTGCCGTCCAGTCAGCAGGATCGGGTGTTTTCCAGCGGCGGGCCGCCGCGCATCGTACTGTCCACCAATGTGGCGGAAACATCCGTCACCGTGCCGGGCATCCGTTACGTGGTGGACGTGGGCACCGCGCGCTTGAGCCGCTGGTCCGCGCGCCTGGGCATTCAGCAACTGCAGATCGAACCCGTCAGTCAGGCCGCCGCCAAGCAGCGCGCCGGTCGTTGCGGTCGCACCGGCCCCGGCGTTTGTGTGCGGCTGTACGAACAAGATGATTTCGACAGCCGCGATCCGTTTACCGACCCGGAAATCCGTCGCGCCAATCTGGCCGGGGTGATTCTGCGCATGCTGGCGCTGCGGCTGGGCGATGTGGAGCGCTTTGACTGGCTGGATGCGCCCAATCAGAAACAGGTTTCCGCCGCGTATCGTTTGCTGCAAACGCTGGGCGCGCTGGATGAAAACCGTCAGCTCAGCAAGCTGGGCATCGAATTGGCGCGTTTGCCGCTGGATCCGCGCGTGGGACGCATCGCCCTGGCGGCGCGCGGTCAGGCCTGTGCGGACGAGGTGTTCGTGCTGGCGGCGGCCTTGTCGGTTCAGGATCCGCACGATCATCCGCCCGAGTCGATTGCCACCGCACGTCAGAAGCACGCGCAATGGCGGCATCGTCGTTCGGATTTTCTGACCCTGTTGCAATTGTGGCGGCAATGGCAAGGCTGGAGCGCCGAATCCAGCAATCGCCAGTTGCGCAAGCGCTGCCGTGAACACTTTGTGTCCTACCGGCGCATGGAAGAATGGGAGGCGGTGTATCGGCAGATTCTGGATCTTTTGGGCGCCTCGCCGCCAAAAAAACCGAACGATGATCCGGTGGATGACTTGTTCGCACCCATTCATCAGGCCTTGCTGGCCGGTCTGGTGGATCACATTGGCCACAAAGCGCCGGAGAAAACGGAATTTGTCGGCCCGCGCGGTCGCAAATTCCGCGTGTTCCCCGGTTCGGCGCTGGCGAAAAAACCGCCGCCCTGGATCATGTGCGGAACCATGGTTCACACCTCCCAGGTGTTCGCCCGCAGTTGCGCGCGCATCGACCCGGATTGGCTGATGCAAGTGGCGCCGCATCTGGTCAAGCGCACCCAGCTGGCGCCGGTGTGGGACCGGCAACGCGGCGAGGTCACGTGTACTGAATATCGCTCCATCTTCGGCTTGTCGCTGGGCTCGGTGAAACGGCATTACGGCTCCACTGATCCCGACGCCGCGCGTGAGATTTTCATCGATCACGCCCTGGTGCGCGGGGAAATGAACAACAAGCCGGCGTTTCTGCGTCATAACCGCGAGTTGCTCAGCCAGGTGCATGAAAAAGAGGTGCGCCTGCGTCGGCCGGAACTGGCGGTGGATGAACGTCAGCAATACGACTGGTATGCACAGCGGCTGCCGCCCAGGATTTGTACCGTGGCGGCGCTCAAGCGGTGGCTGCATCGCGGCGGGAACACCGCAGGGCTGAGCATGAATGAGGCCGATGCGCTGCGCGATGAAGCCGAGACCGACCTGGACCAACAGTTCCCCAGCCAGGTTCAAATCAACGCCCACCGTATTCGCCTTTCCTACGCCCACGAACCGGGACAGGATCAGGACGGCGTCAGTTTCCACATCCCGCTGCCGCTGCTGTTTCAACTGCCGGCGACGCGGTTCGACTGGCTGGTGCCGGGATTATTGCCGGCGCGAATCGAAGCGCTGATTCGCAGTCTGCCGCACAAAATCCGTCGCCATTGCACACCGGCGGCGCACTACGCCGAGGTCTTGTGTGACCGCATGTCACCGGACGAGGGCGACTTGCACGCCGCCATCTGTCGACACTTTCTGGACATGACCGGCCTGCGGATCGCGCCAGAAGATTTCGCGCCGGAAAAGCTGGAGTCACATCTTTGCCCCAGATTGATTCTGGAGCAGGAAGACGGCGCCAGCATCGCCGTGGCCAGCTCGCTGGACAATCTGCAAACGCGGCACCGCAAAACCTTTCGCCAGCAGCTCAGCCACTGGTGTGAGGTCGAGCCAAAACTCGCGCAATGGACGCGGCCCAACGTCTCCAACTGGGATTTTGGCGACCTTCCCGATGTCCTGCATTCCCCCGGCGGCGCGCAACTTTATCCGGCATTGACGCAGGTGGGCGAGAACATCGTCACGCTGGCGCTGCATGAAACACGCGACGCCGCCAACGCCGCCCATACCCAAGGCTTGCGGCAGCTGCTGTTGCGAAAATGTCGGGAACGGCGCAAGGACATGCTGCGAACCGCGCGTGATCAGCTGGGCTTTGCCCTGCTCAATACCGTGCATACAGCGGATTCCCTGGTCGCGGCCTGTTGCCATCGGGCGGCGGACCAAATCTGGAATCTTTCACAAATCCGCGCGGCGGCGGATTTCGAATCCGCGCTGGAAAAGCGCGCCGAATTCGGACATCTGGCGGCCGCGCTGTTGTTTCAAAGCTGCGACTATCTGCTCACGGCGGCGGAAATCCGCAAGCGCCTGCGAAGCCTGGGAGAAGCCTATTCACAGGCGCAGGCGGACATTCGCGCACAACTGGAAAGCCTGTTGCCGGAGGCATTCCCAATGCTGGTTCCCGGTCCGCAATGGAAGCGTCTGCCCTTGTATCTGAAGGCGATGCAGGTCCGTCTGGAACGGCTCATCAACAAACCCGCCAAAGACCAGCAGTTGTTTGAAAAGCTCAAACCGTTTCAGGCGCGCCTGCCGCACCCCATGCACCCGGCGCGCTGGGTGATGGAGGAGTGGCGCATCTTCCTGTTCGCGCAGGAACTGCGGGCGCAAGGTAGCCCCGGCCCAGACAAAGTGGAAGCCGCGTTGACCGACTAACGGCGATCTTTTATACGTACAATAGATGCACATTTTTCATGGGTTCAAAAATGCCCGCAAAGCCTGCACCGCAAGCCACGCCAAAGCGCCGAGGCAAAGCCAGCCGCCGTATCAATCTGAGCTTGAGCGCGCAGACCATTGATGAGGCCAAACAACTGGGGATGAATATTTCCAGCGTCGCCGATGAATTACTGGCCAAAGCCATCAAGGCCGAAAAAACCCGGCGTTGGAAAGCGGAAAATCAGGCGGCGCTGGCGTCCTTCGATCAGCGGGTTGAACGGGATGGCCCGCTGAACCAGGAATTACTGAATTTCTGATGCGCCAGTTTGCGGTTTACAAAAACCCGCGCAATGGTAGTCGACGGCATGCGCCGTACTTGCTGGATGTGCAGACAGAGCTGGTGAATACCCAGCTTCGCGTCGTGATTCCGCTGGTCAAGCCCGATTATTTTGGTGAGCCCATGCGTCACCTCAATCCAATGCTCAAAGTGCTGGGCAAGCCATATGTGCTTTCGCCCCTTGAGATCGGATCGCTCAAACTGTCTGAGCTTCGCAAGCCGGTATCCAACCTGGACAGCAAAAGGGATGAAATATTGAACGCCATTGATTTTATGTTGCGGGGGTTTTAGTTGATGCAAACAAGTGATCGCCTCATCGTCGCGCTGGACCTGCCGACCGCGGACGCCGCGCAAGCCCTGGTGGAACGCATTGACGACGCCGCCAACTTTTACAAGATCGGCCTGGAGCTGAGCATGGCGCCGGGCTTTTTCGAGCTGCTGGAATGGCTCAAGGCGCGCGACAAGAAAGTGTTCGTCGACCTCAAGTTCTTCGACATTCCGCAAACCGTGGCGCGGGCGGTGAGAAATCTGGCCGAACGCGGGGCCGATTTTGCCACCGTGCACGGCAATCAATCCATCATGGAAGCGGCGGCCGGCGCAAAGTCGGGGCAACTCAAAGTGTTGGCCGTCACCGCCTTGACCAGCCTGGATCAGGGCGACTTGAACGATCTGGGTTTTCAGTGTGACGTGGCCGAACTGGTCTTGTCGCGTGCGCGACGCGCGCTTTCCGCCGGCTGTGATGGCGTGGTGTCATCCGGCCTGGAAGTGGAGCGCTTGCGCGCTGAAGCGCCGAGCGATCTGATCTGCGTCACCCCTGGCATCCGCCCGGTGGACAATCAGCAAACCGCGGATCAGAAACGTGTCATGACCCCCGCCGCCGCCATCAAGGCCGGCGCGGATTATCTTGTGGTTGGCCGCCCGATTCGGGATGCGGCGGATCCAAGGTCTGCGGCGCAAGGCATTCAGGCGGAGATTCGGTCTGCGATCTCTTGATGTCTTGCGCCGTATCGATTTGCGCGCCTACAATTGATCAATTTATTGATCAAGTTAATCATGAAAGTCATCAGCTATTCTGAAGCCCGTAACAGCCTCAAGCGGGTGATTGATTCCGTGGTTGACGACGCCGACGTCACCATCATCTCGCGCCGCGACGCTGCGGACGCGGTCGTGATGTCGCTGGAAACCTTCAACAGCTTGCAGGAAACCATGCACTTGTTGAACAACCCGGCCAACGCTGCGCATCTGCAAAAATCCATCTCCCAATATCGGCGCGGCAAGGCAAAGACTCATCCGCTGTCGGATGATTGAACGCTTGGCCTGGACCGCCACCGGATGGAGCGATTATCTGTATTGGCAAGCGAACGATCGCAAAACCTTGAGGCGAATCAATCAACTCATTAAGGACACGATGCGGCATCCGGAAACGGGCATCGGCAAACCCGAAGCGCTTCGGGAGAATCTTTCGGGATTCTGGTCGCGGCGGATTGATCAACAGCACAGGCTGGTTTACGCCATTGATCCGGACCAGCTCACGATCATTTCCTGTCGATACCACTACGAGTAGTGTTTGCGGTGGTGATCGGCCTTAGCGGCGGGGATAGGCACACTTTCAGTGCTACACTTTTTTCGTGCAAAATTGAGGCCGCCGATGACTACCAACATCACACTCAGATTGGATGAAGCATTGCTGCAGAAGGCGCGCCATATCGCGGTTGATCGGCGTCTGTCCGTATCCGCTTGGGTTGCTGAGGTGGTTGCGCAAGCGGTCGATCAGCAAGCGGAGATGAGCGCTCGAAAAAAAACCGCGCTACGGTTTTTGGATCAACCGTTTGACATCGAAGATGGCCCCCTGAGCAGAGAGCAGGTATATGAGCGCCAGAGTATTCGTTGATACGAATATTCTGGTTTACGCACATACGCGATCAACTGATCCACGTCATGAGCTGGCCCGCGAGCGAATCCGTGATTTATGGTCCAAGCCGGATACGGCTTGGGTTAGCGTGCAAGTTCTCCAAGAGCTGCATGTCAATCTCATCAAGAAATGCGGATTGCCTGCGCCCAAATCTGCTCAGCTTGTTCAGACTTACTTTGCATGGAACGTCGTAGAAAGTGATGTGCGCTTGCTGCAGCAATCCTTGGACTTGCAACAAAGATTCCCGCTCAGCTTTTGGGACGCTTTGATCTTGGCAGCGGCCAAGCGAGCCGGCGCCAGCGAGCTTTGGTCAGAGGATTTTCAGACCGGAAGAACGCTTGACGACGTTCGGGTGATGAATCCGCTTGGCGTCTGACCGCTCGCCCCCGCTTGAATACCGCTCATCGCGCGATAAACTGGCCGGTCGTATTAGTTGACTAGGATTGCGGCCTTCAATGGTTGTGGTTCCGGTTGTTGCGCATGCCCTCACTCAACCCCGTTTCCAGCAGGCGCCGTCGCCGCCTGTTTCAGCAGCCGGCCTTCGCGCTCGCGGTTTTGCTGTCGGCGCTCATCATTCCGCAGGCCTTGCTGGCCAACGTGGCCGCGGTTGCCGGATCGTCCAAGGATCGGGACTTGCTGGGCAAGGACGAAAACGCGGATGGCCTGCGCGATGACCTGGCCATGTATCTGCGCAGCCTGGCGCCAACCGAACCCATGGAACGCGCCCTGTTGAACCTGGCCCGCGCCCGCACCCGCGCCATGATGACCAATCCGCTGGACGGCGCCGCCGTCAGGAAAGTGATGAATGAGGTGTTCAACGCCAAGGGTTGCCTGACGCAGAAGATGCGTGAGATCACCTATCAGCTCACCATCATGTCGCGGCTGGATCAGGCGTTGACCAACACCCCGCTGCGCAAGTCCGCCATGCAACGCGTGATGGAGGCAGACCGCTTCAACGTGCGTTCGCCCACCAAGGACGGAAAATTCGGCTGCCGCTTGCCGCCGGACCCGCAGGACCGCACCGGTCACGTTGCCCGTTTTCCCGGCGAAGCCGTGGACGGCAGCCCCGTCAACTACGTGGTGCATTACGCCAAGCCGGGCAGAGTCGCAGCCTCGGAAAATGACACTGACCTTCTGGGCAAGGATGAAGATGAAGACGGCGTCCGTGATGACCTGCAGGCCTACGTCAGCACCGTATCCAAAGATCCAAAAATCATCCGCGCCCTGCATCACAAGGCCAAAGTTGATACCCAGCTATTGCTCAGTGACCCTGAAGATCAGGCGTCCATCAAAAACGCCATGCAGGCCCAGTTCGGCGCATGGACCTGTCTGAACCGGGATATTCGCAACCGCAAAGATCGCACCCAGATGAGCCGCCGCCTGGGGCTTCATCTGCTCAACACCGAACAGCGCGCCATCGCCATGCGCAAAGTCAACCTGGCCATGGCGGCCATGAATCAAAAGGGCGCCAACAACACCCGTGTGTCCTGCAACATGCCGGAAGTTGTGGCGCAGAACGAACCGGCGTCGGGCTCGAACTAAGCCCAGTTCTCAATCTTCAGGCCCGTTACGCGCCGAAATTCACGCTCGTTATTCGTCACCAATGTGAGTTTGCTCGCCTTGGCGTGTGCTGCAATCCACAAATCATTACCGCCAATAACCTGACCCGTAGACTCCAGACTGGCCCGAATTTCGCCATAAATTCTGGCGACTTCCTCCCCTAACGGGAGAACGGGCAACAGTTCCGTCAGCGCTGCCAATCGGCGTTTTGCTGCTTTAGGAGCCTGATTTTTTGCTGCTCCGTAAAGCAATTCCCCATAGGTGATGGTAGAAATGACCGCCTCTCCAGGCCTGAGCTTACGGAACCGTTCCAGCACGCTCGGCGGCCGTTGCCTGCGAATGTAGATGCAAATATTTGTATCCAACAAATAGCGTGGCGCAGTCACAAATCCTCGCGCTCTTGTGGCGGAGGATCATCACGCCCATCGGCGAAAAAATCGTCCGGCATGCCTGCCAGGAGTTCGAACGCCTGGTCCATGGTGCGCGGAACTTCGCGCAGCACAATTTCTTCACCGCGCCGGAAAATCTCCAGTTGATCTGACTGCACCCGAAAAGATTTTGGTAAACGAACCGCCTGACTGTTACCAGAGCGAAATACGCGAGCGATGGTCATGGAAAACTCAAGCCATGTATATACAAATATAAATATACATACCTGGCCGAGAATGACAAGACCGCTCATCATCTTCAAGGCCGCCGAAGCTGGGCCCTAAATCCAGCGCCTCGGCATTCAAAGTGGTGATGCGTAAAACTCATTAGACATCAAAGATGCAGATGGCCCGCTTACCAGCCGAGCTTGCCCACCCCACCTGGTCATTCCGGATCGCCAAAGGCGAATCCGGAATCCCGTAGCCCTGCAACGCACAAGCCGGCCCGCCAAAAAACCACGTCAGCATCTGACAATCATTGTCAACCACTGACAACCATTGTCTATCATCTTTGGACGTCACATCCAGGGTAGTCTGTAACTCATTGATTCAATAAGAAATCAATGCCGCCCCCAAAACAGGCACGCCACTTGCAATACATAGGGTGGGCACCAAGCTCAACCCATATTCAAGGAGATTCGAAATGAAAAAGACGCAACAAGGTTTTACCCTTATCGAACTGATGATCGTCATCGCAATCATCGGCATTCTGGCCGCTATCGCGCTGCCGGCATATCAGGACTACACCGTTCGTGCGCAGGTATCGGAAGCAGTTACCGGAGCTTCCGCCTGTAAGACCTCAGTCACGGAGTTCATTCAATCCGAAGGCACGGAGCCGACTACGCTTGCGGAGGCTGGGTGCACTAGCCAAGCCACGGAATATGTCGCGTCTCTCGACGTCGGGGCTGGCGGCGTTATCACCGTGACCACGTCAGCTGCGCTGGCCAATGCCAATGCCAACGGCCAGACGGTGACGCTGACCCCAACCGCCACAGCCGATGGTGCGGTTGACTGGGCTTGTGGCGGTGGTATGCCGAGCAAGTATCTGCCCGCCGAGTGCCGCTGATACACACTCGCTGCAGTTCTTCGGAAAACGCCGCCTTCGGGCGGCGTTTTCTTTTGTCTTGGCATGGCTATGCCTTTGAAAGTTACCTTCCAAATAAACTCATACAAGCCAACCCAAGTAACACTGCGGACGAGTCAGTTATAAAATTGATCTTAGATAGATAATATTGTTAATGGCGAACGCCAATAACGATGCAGTAATTCTGGATGCCCAGACAGGTGAAAAGTTGGGTGTGGAATTACTGATGCCGATGTGGGGAAGCACGCGGAAGCTGAGGGCTGTGGAGTAGGGGATTGCTTCACTGCGTTCGCAATAAGCGGCGCACCGTCATCATGAGGAGGGAAATGACGATGTGATCTCCTGCCATGGAGGAGATTGCCGCCCAGCGGTGATTGCTTCATCGTGCGCTTTTCCTGTGATGTGGTTCGAGCCGGAAAACCGGAACCGGCAACTGGATGAAGCCGCGCTGTACACGGTCAAGGGCGGTAAGATCGTCCGCAAGGTGTTTTTCTATCACTTCGACTGATTCTCGCCGAGTTGATCGGCATCAAGTCGCATTTGGCCTGTTTCAGGAGCATCGCGTCATGATTCGCACCAGATTTCTGTTTGTGGTCACTCTCTGGCTGGTCGCGACCGCTGGCTGGGCGCACCCCCAGCCACAAGTGGTCAGGGCGGATGACGTGGAGTCCGTGCCCTTTCCTGGGCATGCCCTCAAAGTGCTGGCCAGAGCGGCTGATACGCCGGGCGGCGCCTCGATTCAGGAGCTGATTGTTCCGCCGCGCAGCTTTGGCGCGCCGCCGCATGTTCACAGTCGCGAGGACGAACACTTTTACGTGCTGGAAGGGGAGGTGCAGTTTCTTGACCGGGAGCAGACGCTGAGCGCCAGGGCTGGCACCCTGGTGGTGTTGCCGCGCGGGCATCTGCACGGTTTCTGGAACGCAAGCGATGCGCCGGCGAGGCTGTTGCTGGTGATCACGCCCGGTGATTTCACCGAATTCTTTGACGCGGTGGTTGCGCGGATTCGCGCCGAAAACCCGGAGTCACCCGGTGCGGTCGGCAAGCTGATCGGCCAGGAGGCGACGAAACACGGCGTGACCATTCACCCCGACAAGGTGCCGGCGTCCGCCAAAGCTTTTCTGCCGGGCGCGAAGTAATACGATTTCTACGCCGCGCGTGCCTGGAAGGCGATGACGTGCGCCACGTCCAGCCGAATGCCGATGTGTGATCCGACGCGGTGGTCGTGATGGCTGGGTACCAGCGATAGCAGTTGGGTTCCCGAAGGCAGCCGCAGTTCGTAGAGAAATTCGGCACCGCGAAAGCGCCGCGCGATCACTTCGGCGCTGAGTGCGCTTTGATCGTCATGCACCACATCATCGGGTCGCAGCAACACGTCGCAAGGCCCGGCGGGGAGTGAGGGGTCGCTGCCTTGCAGTGTGCCGAGTTCGGTGCTCAGCGTTCCTCCGGAGTTCGCCTGCCCACGAATGAAGCGGCCTTCACCGATGAAGTCGGCAACCCAGGGGCTGCGCGGGTGATGGTAAAGCCGGTAGGGCGTGTCCCACTGAAGCAGTTGTCCGCCGCGCATCACGCCAAGCCGGTCCGCCATGGCAAAGGCTTCCAGTTGCGAATGTGTGACCAGCAGTGCGGTGGTGTTTTCGTGTCGCAGAATGTCGCGGACCTCGCGCGACAGGCGCTCGCGAAGCGCCAGATCCAGGGCCGAAAACGGTTCGTCCAGCAACAGCAGGCGCGGCTTGGGTGCCAGCGCGCGCGCCAGTGCCACGCGTTGTTGTTGACCGCCGGACAGTTCATGCGGAAAAGCATCGGCGGCGGCACGCAGTCCGGTCAGTTCCAACAGCGTATCTACCCGCGCCTGGCGTTGTTTTTCCGGCAGACGATGCAGGCCGAAGGCGATGTTTTTGCGGGTGTTCAGGTGCGGCAACAGCGCCAGATCCTGAAACAGCATGCCGACGCCGCGTTTCTCCGGCGCCAGCGTTCGCCCCGGTTCAGACAGGGTTTTCCCGCCGCAGAGGATGCGGCCGCCCTGCAGGGGCTGAAACCCGGCGATGGCGCGCAGGGCGGTGGTTTTGCCGCAACCCGATGCGCCCAGCAGGCAACCCACTTCGCCGGCATCGAGCGCCAGACTCAGTGCTTGCAACACCGGCTGCTCGCCATAGCCGCTGACGACCGCTTCCAGCTTCAAGTCCATGATGGCGCCCCGGTCACCGGTCGATCCATGTGCCGGATCAGAAGCATGACCGGCACCAGTCCGGCGAAAACGATCCCCATCGCCGGCAACGCCGCACGTTCCCACTGGCCTTCACTGGTGAGCTCAAACACGCGGATGGACAAGGTATCCCAGCCGAACGGTCGCGTCATCAGCGTGATCGGCATTTCCTTGATCACGTCCACCAGCACCAGCGCGGCGGCGGTCAGCATCCCCGGTCGCAGCAAGGGCAGGTGGACCTTCCAGATCTGTCCAAAGCCGGTCACCCCCATCAGTTGCGAGGCTTCGTCCAATGACGGTCGAATGCGTTCCATGCCGGCATTGAGCGGCGCATGTGCCACCGCCGCGAAGCGCACCGCCAGGGCCAGTAACAGCGTCAGCAATCCGCTTTGCAAGGCAAGCGATACGCCGCTGCCGTGATCGATGAGCTGGCTGATTCGGCTCAGGCCGGCGTACAGGCCAATCGCCAGCAAGGTGCCGGGCAGGGCATATCCCAGCGTTGCGATACGGGCACAGGTCCGGGTCCAGGCATCGGGCTGACGGCGTTGCGCATAGTTGAGTAACAACATGGCGACGCAGGCCAGCAATGCCACCATGACGCCAAGGCTGAGCGAGTTGATGAGCAACCCCAGGTAAGCGGCGTCCAGTTCCGCATCCAGTCGCTGGATGCTCCATTGGCCGAGCTGCGCCACCGGCAGGCCGAATCCGGCAAGCAGCACCAGACTGCAACCGGCGCTGGCTGCCCATGCCTGAACCCCGTGCAGCGTCAAACGTTGCGCGGGCGGGCCACTTTGAACGAACCGTGATCGACCCTTGATCATCGACTGCAACCCCAGCAACAAGGCCGCGATCAATACCAGCGCGCCGGCCAGCTGCAGCGCCGACTGCAACGAAAACAGGGCGAACCAGGCTTTGTAAATGGCGGTGGTGAAGGTGTCGTAATTGAATGCCGCCACCGTTCCAAAATCCGCCAGCGTTTCCATTGCCGCCAATACCGTGCCGGCGGCAATGGCCGGCATCGCCATCGGCAGGGCAACGCGGACAAAGGCTTGCGCGGGACCAAATCCCAGGGTGCGCGCGGCTTCCATCGCCCTCGCGCTCTGGGTGGCGAAGGCGCTGCGCGCCAACAGATAAACATAAGGGTAAAGCGCCAGCGACATCACCGTGATCAGACCCGGCAGCGAGCGGATTTCCGGCAGCCCGATGCCGGCGGAGCGCAAGCCGCTGGCGATGGCGCCGGAATAGTCCAGCATGCCGATGAATGCAGTGGCCAGCACGTAGGCCGGCACCGCCATCGGCAACATCAGCGCCCAGGAAAAAAAGCGGCGCCCGGGGAAATCACACAACCCGATCAGCGCCGCCAGGCCGGTGCCAATGATGGCGACGCCGAGGCAAACACACAGTACCAGCCACAGGGTTGCGGGGAGCACTTGCGGCAGCACGTATTGCAGCAAATGCGTCCAAAGCTCGGTATCCAGTTGTTTGAAGGACGACAGCGTCACCACCAGCGGCACCAGCGTTGGCAGCGCCACCAGGGCGGCCAACCCATGCCAGCCGCTCAAATGCCACCCGGGCTTTCCAGCCCGAGCGGCGCGCGTTTTCAGTAATGCCGCCAATGCATCACGCCTGGAAACTGGAAACTGGAAACTGCTTATTTATATCCGACCCGGTCCATCAGCCGAACGGCGTCGGCTTGCAGCGCGCCGGCCTGCGCCAGATTGGTGCCGTCCTGCCGGAAGCCTCCCCAGGCGGCGACGGCGGGGTCCGGCGCCACCTCCGGATTCACCGGGAATTCCAGATTCAGCGCGGCGAACAGCTGTTGCGCCTCCTCACCCGAAAGCCATTCCAGGAACTTCTTCGCCTCTGCGGGATGCGGCGCGTGCCGCGTGATCGCCGCACCCGAGACATTCACGTGAACGCCGCCAAGCTGATCTTCCCCGATGTCGCCTTGATTGGGCCAGTACAGCTTCAACGCGGTGTCCGGCTGATCGCGCTGCAAGCGGCCAAAGTAATAAGTGTTGACCAGGCCCACGTCGCAGCGCCCGGCCTGGATCGCCTTCATCACCTCGTTGTCGCTGGCAAACGGTGCGGCGGCCAGATTTTCCACCCAGCCGCCGACGATTTGCTCCGTGCGCTGTGTGCCCAGGCGCGCCAGCATCATCGCCACCAGTGACTGGTTATAGACTTTTTTCGACGTGCGCAGGCAAAGGCGCTTTTTCCATTGCGAGGCGGTCAGGTTTTCGTAACTGCTCAGGTCCGCCGGCTTCACCCGTCCACTGTGATAAACGATGGTGCGGGCGCGGATGGAGACGCCAAACCAGCGGTGCCCGGGGTCGCGCAGGTGCGCCGGAATATTGTTTTGCAGCACCTCGGATTCCACCGGCTGCAGCAACTCCAGCCTGGCGGCCTGCCACAGGTTGCCGGCGTCGACGGTGATCAGCAGGTCTGCCGGGGTGGCTTCGCCCTCGGCCTTGAGCCGTTGCATCAGCGGGCCTTCCTTGTCGCTGATGAAGCGGACTCGGGTGCCGGTGGTCTGCGTGTAGCGGTCAAACACCGGCTTGATCAGTTCATCGATGCGGGCCGAATACACCACCAGCTCGGGTTCTTCGGCGAATGCGGGGCGCGGAGCAAGAAGGGCGCCGCACAAGGTGACGATCAACAGGAAGAAGCGCATGACCTGGGCGGTTAAATGAGAATGGTTCGCAATTATACCCTAGCCGCCGGCATTCGGCTTGCTTCAGGTCAATGAATCAGATCAACTCCGGGCGGATCGCAAAGCAAATCAGCGGATCGGCCGCTCAGCGCCGGGCCGTGTCACCGGGGGCGTCATGTCGGCTAGCCATCCAGGGCATCTTCAGCATTATCCGTTGCCGCGCACCGACTTTCTGCACGATCGGCGCGGCCCCTGGCCGCAGCCGGCGCCGGACCATCCCATGGCGATGGCGGCGGAGGTTTTGCATCCCTCAACCTCGGACCGGCGCGACTGGGCGCGCACGGCGCAGCGTAATTACATCAAGGCCATGATCACCAAGATGCCTTTGGCGCTGTACAACTGGTTTGTGCATTACAAGCTGGATCATTTTGACGACACATTTTTCGCGCGCATGCTGACCACCACCACCTACAGCAAGTACATGCGCTTGCGGACCGTGGAAGACCTGCGCAGCGATCCTTACTTCGGCGGCTATCCGGGACTGGATCCGGCACAGGAATACGCTTCGGTGGACTACACGCCGATTCAGGATGTACAGCCCTATGCCGGCATGTACGTGGCGCCGACGGTGATTCTGTTCGAGCGTGAGGGTCAGCCATCACCCTGGCGAGCGCGGGCGATTTCCATCGGCCACCTGCAAGGCAATGCCTGGAAGCACACCCTGCTCACGCCCGAGGACGGCAATGCCTGGATTCTGGCGCGCTACTTCGCGATTCAGGGCGGCGCGCACATCGTGTCCCTGACCGGACATCCGGCCGCGCATTTTCCCTACGACACGGTCAACGCCATCACCCAGAGCGCGGTGCCGGTCAAACACACCCTGTTCAAGCTGATGAAACCGCATCTGCGCTTGCATTTGTCGGTGGATCACGCGGTGCTGGAAGGTGGCCATTCCATCGTCAGCGAATCGCGCGGCGAGTTCTACGCGCCCTTCGTGGGCAGCAGCGAACAAGTACGTCAACTGGTGGCGGCGGGATACATTGGCTATCCGCATTTTCTTTCGAAATACGATCCTTCCGATACCCCAGGTCCGGCGCATCCGCGTTGGTCCTATCCCCGCAGCGCGCGTGATGTGCCGTCCGGTTACGGCACGTTCTTGCAGGTCTATTACGAAACGGTCCGCTCTTTCGTCAGCGAAGTGGTGGCGCATATTTATGGCCAACGCGAGTCGGAGCAGGGGAAAGAGGAGCTTTATTACATCCGCAACTGGGCGCATCACATCGCCCAATGGCTGCCCGGCTTTCCCAATGAACAGCAGATTCTGGAACAAGTGGACGGCAGCTATCCGCATTTGATCACGGCCATCACCACTTACATCTGGGATGTGGGCATCAACCACACCACCGAGCACAAGACCTATTACGATCCAGGGCCGCATCACACCTGTTTTCGGATTCGCGTGCCGCCGCCGGATTCGGCGCAGGCGCCGGCCTACCGGCGCTCTGAAATCCTCAGCGGCTGGGACATGTTCAAGTCCACGCTGGCGTTCGAGATCTTTTTCAAGCCGCACAACGTGGAAACCATGCTGGAAGCGCAATACGAATTCGACAGCGAAAGCCTGTGCGCCGCCGCGCGGCGTTTCAAATCCGCCCTGCGGCAGACCGAAGCCAGGCTGATCGATAGCGGTCTGGATATTGACCGCTATGCGCGGGTGGAGGATTTTGCGTCCAGCATCCAGTACTGATGGCTGGGCGGGGTACGCCCGTCCGATATAGTCGGTCACTGTGAACGGCCAAGCACAAGATTTTCGAACCCTGCTGGAGCGCGTCAAAGCTTATTTGTCGGCCGAACGTCGCGTGTCCTACCGTGGCTTGAAACGGCAGTTCGGCCTGACGGACGATGATCTGGAGGACATCAAGGACGAACTGATCCACGCCCGCAAGCTGGCGCGGGATGAAGATGGGCGGGTGCTGGTCTGGGACGGGGGCGACGCCGAGCTTCGCAGCGGTATCGCCACCCAATACAGCACCCAGGGTTATGCGCCGCGCCATTTGGTGGATCAGATTCTGTCGAGTCGCGCATCGATAGAGGGGGAACGCAAGCAGGCCACCGTGCTGTTCTGTGACGTGGTTCGCTCCATGGATTTGGCAGAACGCCTGGGCGCGGAGGAATGGCATGCGCTGATGAACGAAATGTTCGCCGTGCTGGCTGAAGCCGTGCATTTTCTGGAAGGCACGATCAGCCAGTACACCGGCGATGGCCTGCTGGCCTTGTTCGGTGCGCCCATCGGCGCGGAAGACCATGCGCTCAAGGCCTGCCTGGCGGGCTTGCGCATCTGTACCAACACACGCCGTTTAAGCGAGCGCTTGCAGGAAAAACACGGTGAAACCATTTCGGTGCGGGTGGGTTTGAACTCAGGAGAGGTCATCGTCGGCAGCATTGGCGAAGACTTGCGCATGGATTACACCGCCCAGGGTCATGTGGTGGGCGTTGGCAAGCGCATGGAATCGATGTCGGCGCCCAACACCGTGACCTTGTCCGAGTTCAGCGCGCGACTGGTTTGCGGCCTGTGCGAACTGGAAAGCCTGGGGATGCACAAGCTCAAGGGGCTTTCACGTCCCATTGAGTTGTTCAAATTGCAGAAAGCAAACGCTGAAGCCAATCGATTTGATGTTTCACGCGACCGCGGCCTGAGTCCGTTCGTTGGTCGCGACGCCGAGTTGCTGATGTTGGAAGCCGCACTCAAGCAGAGTCAGCAGGGCTTTGGGCAAGTCGTCGAAATCGTCGCCGACGCGGGGACCGGCAAGAGCCGGCTCTGCTACGAGTTCCTGCAGCGTTGCAAAGCACGCGGACTCACCGTGATGCATGGTTACGCGCTGCCGCATGGACGCAACATCCCTTATCTGCCGGTGCGGCAGGCCTTGCGCGACTATTTCGGGATCAGTGAGGCCTTGCAGCCTGCGCTGGCCCGACAGCGGATTGACCAGCGCCTGTCCGCGGTTGACCCGGAGCTGTTGAAATTCGTGCCGCTGGTTCACGAGCTCATGGAGGTGGCGGATCCGCAACGTGCGCCGCCGGTGATGGACGCCGATGCCAAGCAGCGGCAGATCTTCTCCATTCTGGCTGAGGTGGTTCGGGCGGTTGACCCCAAGATAGAAGGTTTCGTGGTTTGTATCGAAGACCTTCACTGGATGGATCAGGCCAGCGCCGAATTCATCAGGCATTGGGTATCCGCGGTCGCCGGCAGTCGCGTGATGCTGATACTGGCTTATCGGCCTGAATATTCGAGCCCATGGGTGCGGGCGGGCCATTGTCGGCAATTGCAGCTGGCGCCGCTGGACGCCATCGCCATGAAACAGATGTTGGCCGATGTGCTGGGTGCGGATCCCAGCGTGCGTGGCTTGGCCGGCGAAATTTACAAACGCAGTGCGGGTAACCCTTTCTTTTGTGAGGAGATTGTCCAATCTCTGCGCGAGTCGGGCGCGCTCGGCATCCGTTCCGCCACTTACCACTTGACCGGGCCGCTGGAAGAAGTGGAAATTCCGGCAACCGTGCAAGCCTTGTTGGCCGCGCGTATTGACCGCCTGAGCGCGGATATCAAGGCGGTGGTGCAGGTGGCGTCCGTCATTGGCCGTGAGTTCTCACAAGCCTTGTTGGCGCAAGTCATCAATCTGGGAGATTCCGAGCTCAAATCGCATCTCAGCGCCCTGCGGGCTGGCGGCTTCATTTTTGCAGTCGACGATGACGCCGCAGGGTTCGAGTTCAAACATGCCCTGACCCAAGAGGTTGCGCGCAATTCACAGCTCAAGCAACGCCGCCGTCAAGTCCATGCGCGCGTGGCGCAGGCCATCGAAGAACTCCATGCTGATCACGCAGATGAAGTCGCCGCATTGCTGGCATATCACTGGGACAATGCCGGTGAGCGATTGCAGGCGGCACGGGCTTATGTGCGCGCCGCGCAACATCTGGCTTCCGGCATTCGCACGCAGGAAATGAGCTATCTGCGTCGGGCGCTGGAGTTGACCCAGGACCTGCCGCAAAGCGACGACCGTCAGAACCTGCGTTTGCAGATTCTCACTTCGCTGATGTCCGGCGGCGCCTGGCGGTTCGATATGTCGGACGATGAGCTGGAGGCGCAGGCATCCGAAGCAAGATCGCTGGCCGAATCCGCGGGCATGACAGACCTGGCGGTGCTGGTGCGCGCCGGTCACATGGCCGCCCTGGGCATGATGCGTGGTTATGTTGACCGTTGGGGCCCCGGCATGGACGCGGTGGCCGAGTTGCTCGACGGCGTTTCCGCCGAGTCGCGCGGTGCGGTGATTGCCAATCAAAGCTATTCCAAATATGTGCGTGGAGAGCTAGCCGCTTCGGATCGTCTGATGCGACAGGCTTGCCAAACGGCGCAGGGCGACTATCAATTCGGTCGCACCGCCGGATGGAGCATTCTGGCGGCCGGAAAAAACAGTCTGGCGCTGACCGAGTCCGCGATGGGCAAGCTTGAGCAAGCGCTGCAAACCCATCGCACCGGCCTTGCCGAAACCGAGGATGCCGGTCTGGTGGAGGAGCTGATCTGGCAGCTCAGCAACTTCGCGGATGAGATCTACCCGTTCGGTGATGCGCCGGAGCATCCGCGTGTGAAACAGGCGACCGACGATGCCAAGCGGGGCCTGGAAATGGCGGAGCGCGTGGCTTCGGATTTCACCCGCGGTCTGGCCATGCGCGGGCGCGGGATCAGTCTGTTGCTATCGGCCGATTATCCTGCGGCGGATCGCGCATTGCGCCGCTGCCTGGAACACTGCCGGGAACGTCGCGCGCATCTGGAGGTGGAATCTGAAGTTCTCGCTTTTTTGGCGGAGGCGAAAATCGGGCTGAAGCAGTTCGACGATGCGCAGCGATGCGCGCAAGCGGCCATTGATCGCGCCAAACAACAAGGCGCCCTGTATTTTGAAGCGCTGGCGCAGGTGATTTGGGTCAAGTCGTGGCTGATGAGCGGTTCGGGTATCGCCAAACCAGCTTCGTTGCTGCATGCGGCACTGGAGCGCGCACAGGTCTTGATGACGCGAACCGGCGGCTTGGCCATCCAGCCGCAGATTCATGAAATGCGTGCCGGATTGCTGGCGGCGGACGGACAGGAGAAATTGGCTCGCATGCAGTTGGACAGCGCAATTGCCAGCGCCCGAAAAATAGGCGCGGAGGGACATGCCCTGCGCTTTGACAGGGTCATTGCCGGTCACGCACCACTATTCTGAGCGGATGAAGCCAAATCCATCGGCAAAGCGAGTTGAGGGGGAGTCAAATGAGAGTTTTCGCGCTGGTTTTTCTGGTCGGTATCGGTCTGACAGCCTGCGGTCAGAATCAGAACGCCGACAAAGCGTCGACCGCAGATCGCAAGGCGGTTGCCGCTGTGGATGGTGCGCGCATCATCGCCGCCGACAGCGAGCCGGGCGCCTGGATGAGTCATGGGCGCACCTATGATGAACAGCGCTTTTCGCCGCTGAAGAAAATCAACGACCAAAACGTTGCCGATCTGGGCCTGGCCTGGAGTTATCGGCTGGACGTGGATCGCGGCACCGAGGCCACGCCCATCGTCGTCGACGGGGTGATGTACGCCACCGGCGCGCTGAGCATCGTCTACGCTCTGAATCCGGTCACCGGCGAGCTGTTGTGGAAGTTCGACCCCAAGGTTCCGGCGGCCATTGGTGGCAAGGGCTGCTGTGACGTGGTCAATCGCGGCGTCGCGGTTTGGGACGGCAAGGTTTATGTTGGCGCTTACGACGGTCGCCTGATCGCGCTCGACGCCAGTAGTGGCGAGCCGGTCTGGTCGGTGAACACGATTATCGACCGTGAGCGCAATTACACCATCACCGGCGCGCCGCGCATTATCAAAGGCAAGGTGATTATCGGCAACGGCGGCGCGGAGCTGGGTGTGCGCGGTTATATCACCGCCTACGATGCACAAACCGGCGAGCAGGCCTGGCGCTTCTTCACCGTCCCGGGTGATCCATCCAAACCGCCGGAAGACAAGGCGATGGAAATGGCGCAAAAAACCTGGCACGGCGATACCTACTGGAAGCAGGGCGGTGGCGGCACGGTCTGGGATTCCATGGCCTATGATCCGGAACTGGACTTGTTGTATATCGGTACCGGAAACGGCTCCCCGTGGAATATCAAATATCGCTCTCAAGGCAAGGGCGATAATCTGTTCCTGTCCTCCATCGTCGCGCTCAAGCCGGATACCGGCGAGTATGTCTGGCATTATCAAACCACGCCGGGCGATACCTGGGATTACACCGCCACGCAACACATTGTATTGGCGGATCTGGAATGGAAGGGTGAACCACGCAAGGTCTTGATGCAGGCGCCCAAGAACGGTTTCTTTTATGTGCTGGACCGTGCGTCGGGCGAGCTGTTATCCGCCGAGAACTTCGTGCCGATCAACTGGGCCAGCCATGTGGACATGCAAACCGGCCGGCCGGTAGTGACGGAAACCGGCGATTACAGCGACAAGCCGGAGCTGATTATCCCCGCCCCTTTCGGCGCGCATAACTGGCAGCCCATGTCCTACAGCCCGGAAACGGGTCTGGTTTATATTCCGGCGCAATACAACATCAATATCTACGAAGACGCCGGTGGTGATCCGGTCCAGGCGCTCAACGTTTGGAATATCGGCCTCAAGGAACTGGACCTTCCGATTGCCGGTGAGCCGCTGGATCAACTGCGCGCGGCGCATTCGGCAGCCTTGTTGGCCTGGGATCCGGTGGAACAAAAAGAGGTATGGAAAGTGGCGCATCCACAGATGTGGAATGGCGGTGTCCTGAGTACCGCCGGCAACCTGGTGTTTCAGGGGAACGCGCAAAGCCAGTTTCGCGCCTACGCCGCTGATAGCGGCGAGCAACTGTGGTCGGCCCCGGCCAATACCGGCGTCATTGCCGCGCCAATCAGCTACGAGATTGACGGCGAGCAATATGTGACCGTCATGGCCGGCTGGGGCGGTGCCTACGGCATCATGGCCGGTGGCAGCTTGCAATCGCTGAAAACACGAGCCAATGCACGCGTGTTGACGTTCAAGCTGGGCGGCAATGCCGAGTTGCCGACCCTGCCGGATGAGGCCGAAAAGATTCCGCCGCAGCCGCCATTGACGGCGAATGAAGAACAGCTGGCAACAGGCAAGACGCTATACAACGGCCTGTGCTGGCAATGTCACGGCTTGAGTGCACAGGGCAATGGGGTCATTCAAGACCTGCGCTATCTGGATCAGACGCAACATGAAAACTTCGCCAGTATCGTAAAAGGTGCCTCCTATCCCAAGGGGATGCCGAGCTTTGCGCATGTGCTGGACGATGCGTCGATTGGCCTGATCCAGCAATATCTGATCAAGCGCAGCAATGATCTGAAAGCGCAGTCGGCAGCGGCACCGACAAAGCAATAAGTGCTGCGCTGGCCGGCGTTTGTCGGGCCGGACGCGCGATTGCAGCGGATATCGTCGCGCCCCGTGATTTCCCAACGGGGCTGGCGGCCGCCTTGCGTGGTGGCTGCGGGCATTGGGAGCACGATGGGAGCAGGGCGCAATGGGTCAAAGACAGCAAGATTTCGTTCAAGGTTACAATTGCGCATCTGCGGCCATTTGCGGCGAGTGGATCACCGCCGGCGACGCGGCATCACCTCTGGTGCTTGCTTCACGTGCGTTCGGCTGGTATCTTTCGCGCCCTTTTTTTGAGCCGTCTCACGCTCGCCTGGGGTTTTCTCATGTCTAAAGTCTGCCAAGTCACCGGCAAGCGTCCGATGACCGGAAACACGGTATCGCACGCCAACAACAAGAATCGTCGCCGGTTCGAGCCGAATCTGCACAAGCATCGCTTCTGGGTAGAGGGCGAGAAGCGTTTTGTCACCCTGCGCGTGTCCACCCATGGCATGCGAATCATCGACAAGAAAGGCATTGAAACCGTGCTGGCGGACCTCAAGGCCGCGGGCACCAAGGTTTAAGGGGCGCATCAGATGGCAAACAAGAGCAAGAAGGACCGCGAGAAGATCAAGCTGGTTTCCACCGCCGGCACCGGGTTTTACTACACCACCACCAAGAACAAGAAGAACACGCCGGACAAGTTTGAGTTCAAGAAGTACGATCCGGTGGTGCGCAAGCACGTGGCGTTCAAGGAAGCCAAGATCAAGTAAGACCGAACACGAATAACAAGGTGGGCGCGTACCCACCCGTTTGAAGCCCGCCTCGTGCGGGCTTTTTCTTGCCCCGCGTCGGGGGCTGGTGGCCCAGGCGAACGGGCGCCGAATCCGTAACCGGTGGATGGGTGGCCGATCCGCGCGACAATGGCGGCCTGGCCGGTCAGACATTGCTCTTTGCCCAAAGATGACGTACCTTCGCGCCCCCTTGGGCATTCTGCGGGGGCAGCCAATGACACCACAACAAGCGCTGGCCGAGCAGATGATCGCCATCGGTCGCCTGTTTCATCAGCGCGCATGGGTGCCGGCGACGGGGGGGAATTTTTCTGCCCGGCTGGGGTCGGATTCGCTGTTGATCACGGCCTCGGGGTGGCACAAGGGGGAACTGGCGCCGCAGGCATTTCTGGCGGTGGACCTGGCCGGAGAAACACAACAGACCGACAAAAAGGCTTCTTACGAAACCCTGCTGCATTGTCAGGCCTATCGACGCAATCCGCAGGTCGGCGCCGTGTTGCACACCCATTCGATTGCCAATACGGTGTTGTCACGCCGCAAATCCGTCATCTTTCTACGGCAATATGAACTCCTCAAAATTCTGCCGGGTCTGAACACACATGCGGCGGCAGTGGCCATTCCGGTGTTCGAGAACGATCAGAACATCCAGCGGCTGGCCGACGTGGTTGACCGACACATTCAATCCAATCCGATGACCCCGGCTTACCTCATTCAAGGGCATGGCCTCTACACCTGGGGAGATGACTTGAATCAGGCACGTCATCGGGTCGAAGCGCTTGAATTCATGTTCGAGTGCGAGCTGCACCAATAGGTAAGGAGGCTCAAATGAGCGAACTGCGTATCTACGACGAATCCGGGCCTGAGCGCTTACTGGCGCACTACACCGAATTTGCCGACATTCGTGATCAACTGGCCCAGATCGGCGTTGAGTTCGAGCGCTGGGAGGCATCCAGGCAACTGCACGCACAGGCTTCGCAAGACGAGGTGATCGAGGCCTACCGCGACGCCATCAACCGGCTGATGCAGAAGTATCAGTTTCAGTCGGTGGACGTGATCAGCCTCACCAGCGATCACCCGCAGAAAGAAGCCATGCGCGACAAATTTCTGCACGAACACACCCACGACGACTTCGAAACCCGCTTTTTCGTCGAAGGCGAGGGCCTGTTCAACATCCGCAAGGCGGGCAAGGTCTACGCCACCCTGTGCCGCCGTGGCGACCTGCTGAACCTGCCCGCCAATACGCGACACTGGTTTGATCTGGGTCCGGAACCACGGCTCAAGGCGATTCGGCTGTTCACCACCGAGGAGGGGTGGGTGGCCCGCTTTACCGACGACCCCATCGCGGATCGCTTCCCCAGGATGGAGCAGCCACATTATTCGCTGGCCGCCGCAGCCTGATCGATCAGAACAAAACAGATGATCAAAGCCGTACTGACGGACATCGAGGGCACCACATCTCCCATCGCCTTTGTCCACCAAACGCTGTTTCCCTATGCGCGCCAACGCATTCGCAACTACCTGCGCGAACACGCCGCCGAGCCGGCGGTGCAGGGTCTGATGAACGACGTGGAGGCGCTGGAGCACCAGGATTTGTCCCTGGACGAAGCTGCCGACCTGCTGGAGCAGTGGGTGGATGAGGACCGCAAGGCCACGCCGCTGAAGACCCTGCAAGGCATGATCTGGAAAACCGGCTACGAAAACGGAACGCTCAAGGGCGAGGTCTACGCCGAAGTGCCGCAATATCTGCGCGCCTGGCACGAGAAGGGAATCACGCTGGCGGTGTACTCATCGGGTTCGGTCCAGGCGCAGAAGCTGATTTTCGGCCACACCGAGTACGGCGATCTGAGGCCGTTGTTCAGCGCCTATTTCGATACGCGCCTGGGCGCCAAGCGACAGGCCGCCGCGTATCGGAAAATCGCCGCGCAACTGCGGCTGGATGCGCAACAGATCCTGTTCCTGTCGGATGTGGGCGCCGAGCTGGACGCCGCAGCCGAAGTCGGCATGCCAACCTGCCAACTGATTCGCGATGACAGCATCCAGGCGGCGGATCAGCACCCTGCGGCGAGGGATTTCGCCGAGGTTGATGGTTTGATCAGGCGCGGCTGAGTCAGGTTTTGATGGTCGCAAGCAGCGGCATCCAGTCCTGCTGCGGGTCGCCGATGACCGCAAAAAAAGGATTGAGCAGCGATTCGGTCTGGTTGTAACGCAGCCGCTCCGCCTGCGGCAGCCGGACGACCTTGGCGCCGGCCTGTTCGGCCACGCATTGGCCGGCGGCGGTGTCCCATTCCGAGGTCGGTCCGGTGCGCGGATAAAGGTCAGCGCTGCCTTCGGCGACCTGACAGAACTTGAGCGAGGAGCCGCGACTGACCGCCTGGTGCGGTGGCGCGGCCGCCAGAAACGCATCCAGCGCGGGATTCTTGTGCGAACGGCTGACCACAAAGCTCGGCACTTCGGGCGCGCTTCGCGTCTGAATGCGCGTGGTTTTGCCATCACTGACTTTGTGTGCGCCGTCGCCTTGGGCGGCCAAATAAGTGCACTCCAGGGCCGGGCCGTGCACCACGCCCAGGACTGGAAAGCCGTCCTCGATCAGCGCGATATTGACGGTGAAATCCTGATTGCGATTGATGAATTCCTTGGTGCCGTCCAGGGGGTCAACCAGCCAGTAACGACGCCAGCTCTGGCGCTCGGCGAAGGCGATGTCGGCGTCCTCTTCCGACAGCACCGGGTAGCCAACGGTGAGGCGGTTCAAGGCATCCACGATGTGCTGGTGCGCGGCGAGGTCGGCCTGCGTCAGCGGCGATTGATCGTCCTTGAGCTGCACCCCGAAGTCGGCGCGATGATAGACCTGCATGATTCGGTCGCCGGCTTGAACGGCAATTTCATGTACCGCAGAGAGGAGTTGTGAAGCGTTCATCAATGTCCGATGTGACGGGCGGGGCGACTATCATAGTGGGATGAGTGCATCCCCGATTGATTGGTCGCGCGTGGACCATGTCCTGCTGGACATGGACGGCACCATCCTGGACCTGGCGTTTGACAACTACTTCTGGGGCGAGCTGGTCCCACAGCGCTATGCCGAATCCAAAGGCCTGACGCTGGATCAGGCCTATCAGGTCTTGATGCCGCGTTTTGAAGCCGTTCGCCAGACCTTGCCCTGGTACTGCACCGACTACTGGTCCGAGCAAACCGGCTTGTGCATGGCCAGCCTCAAGCACGAGGTGCGTGATCGCATTCGCTTGCTCGATGGCAGTCTGGAATTTCTGCAGGCGGCAAGGGCGGCGGGCAAACAGGTCTGGCTGGCGACCAACGCGCACCCGGATAGCTGGCGCCTGAAGCTGGACCACACCGGCATTGACGCGCACTTCAATGGCATCATCAGCTCGCATGACTTTGGCGCGCCCAAGGAGGATGACCACTTCTGGCAGGCGGTGTTCCAAATGCATCGTTTCGATCCTGCGCGAAGCCTGTTCGCGGACGACAACGAACAGGTGCTGTTGGCCGCGCGCCGCTTTGGCATCGGCCAGATCATCGGCATGCATCACCCGGATTCGGGTGATGAAGCAAGATCGTTTTCGGACTTTGATTCGGTGGCTCGTCTGAACGAGTTGTTGCCGATTCCTTAAGCCTTGTTCAGGACCTGGCTTTTGAAGCCTGGCAGCCGTTCCATCGCGTGCTGATAGCCTCGCTCGACGATCTCATCCAGTTTTTTCCAGTCGAACATGCCTGCCTCGGCCACCGGCATGCGCAGATACAGGTCCGCCCGCGCGGCGCGGCGTTCGACCCCGGATTCGCTGGTCAGCGTGGCGGTACGAAACAGGATGGACAGCAGGCTGGGGCGCTTGTCTTCGGCGTCCCAGTTCAACAGGCCTTCCGGGTCCGGGCCGTCGATGCCCGGTGCGGCAACGGTGCCCTCGGTGCTGACATCCGAGGCGATGATGGGGCCGCGTTCCAGCGATTGCATGACATCGGTCGGCAGGCTGTTGACGACCGCGCCGTCCACCAGCAGGTCGCCCTGATAAACCACCGGCGGGGCAACGCCGGGAACGCTCATGCTGGTGCCGACCCAGGTCGAAAGACGGCCGCTGCGATGAACCATCGCCCGTCCCCGGCTGAGATTGGTGGAAACGCAGAAATAGGGCGTGTGCAATTCCTCGATCAGCCGCTCGCCAAAGATTTCCTCCAGACGCAGACGGACTTTCCTTCCGCGAATCAGCGAAACCCTGGGGAACAGAAAGTCGTTCAACAAATTACGTTCCACGAACGTCTGGCGCGTGATTTCCAGGATTTGCGTGCTGTCGTGCCCGGATGCCAGCAAGGCGCCGATGAACGCACCCATGCTGGTGCCGCCGACCACGTCAACGGCGATGCCGCTTTCTTCCAGCGCTCTGATCAGGCCGATATGCGCAAAGCCTCTGGCGCCGCCGCCGCCCAGCACCAGGCCCAGTGCCTGGCCGGTCAGGCTGCGGGCAATGCCGCGGATATCATCGTCTTGTTGGGGGCGCAGGAAAAAATGATCGGACGCGCCAATCCGGTTGCGCCAGCCCAGGCTGTCCACCGGCGCTTCGGTCTGGTCCCGCAACAAGACCACGTCCAGCCGCGCGCGGACCGGATGGTTCTTCAGGTCCAGCAGTTGCGGGCTATCAGCGGGGGCTGCTGATGCGTCGGCCAGCATCAGCACCCGATCGGCCTGGCGCATGCAGCGGCGCGTCCACGGGCCGGGCGCGGCCGAAGCGACATAGATCAGGTGATCAAAGTCCATCTCCTGCTGATGAAGATAGTCGATCAGTCGTGCTTCGGGCCTGACCTGGCCAAACGGCGTATTCGACATGGAGGGGCCCAGGGCCTGATCGACCGAGGCCGCGTCGATGCGCTGTACGTTCTTGCCTTCAAGGCGCAAGGCGGTTTCGAATGCTTTGGCAAAGGCGCCCGGGTCAAGGCCATCGTGCGCGGCGACCACCGCAAAGCAGCGCGCGTGACGGGCGGCGGCAAGCAAGGACGCGCGCTGTCCGTGGCGAAAGCGGGCAATCACCGTTCGGGTGAGCGCCAGCAGCGCCGTGGGGTTGCGTTCGAATACCGTGAACAGGTCCGCACGCGTGATTTCCAGCAGCACCGAATCGCGCACCGCGTAAACCGTGGTGGTTCGCTTTTCTCCGGACAACAGGCTGATTTCGCCCACCGGCTCCAATCGGCCGATGTCATTGATCAGCGTGCCGTCGCCAGCAACCACCCGCAAGCGGCCGATGGCGACGATGAACAGATGATCCGCATCCGCGCCTGGTTTGATGACCGTATCGCCGCTGCGGAACAGGCGTGTGCGCGTCCGATCCGCCAATTGCTCCAGCGTCAGCGGCGCAAGGCTGGCAAACAATCCGGTTTTGGCGAGCAGGCGGCTGACTTCCATGATTTCGCGCTATCGCATCCAGTTTTGGCGACCGTGCCAGAGACGGATCAACTCAAGCTGATCGTCCCTGATTCGATAAACGATCAAATAAGGCGTGTTTGCGACGACGAGTTCGTAGGCTCCGTCAACGTTGCCGGGTCGGCCCAATCGAGGAAATTTCTCCAGTTTTGCCGCGGCCTCAGCGATTCGCTGAGCAATGCGCCTGGCGGCACGCGGATTCTCTTGTGAAATGTACTCCTGGACTTTGACGAAGTCTTGCAGCGCAAGACTTGACCATCTAAGTCTCAAGCGTGACGCCCCATCTGGCAAATGCAGCGCGGACCTCTTCGGATGAGGCGAATTCGCCACGATCCGCAGCGGCAATTCCCGTTTCGATCGCCTGTCGTTGGCGCGCTTGCTCAATCAAGTCGTCCCAGGTTGCGCCATCGGGCAATTGATCGATCAGCTCGCGGGCTTGCTGTTTCAGATTTGGCGCGACGTGTTCCATGCTTCCATTCTACGTCCCTCCTGCAACTTGTGGTCCGGTCGCACAGCCGGCAAAGTGCGCGTATGAACGACTTCCCCAAGCCCGATGGCTTTGATCCTCAAGCGCTCACACAATTTCTCCACCGTTACCTTCCCTCCACGCAGGCATTGCAGGCGCAAGTGCGCGAATCCAGTTCGCGCCATGCCGTCGTCACGGGCAGCTTGCAGGCCAACATCAACCCGTTTGGGGTGGTGTTTGGCGGCAGCCTGCAGACCTTCGGCTTGATGGCGGGTTGGCTGGTTGCGTTTCGCGCATTGCTGGAAGCCGGTGGCGCACGTTATCCGGTGGTCGCCGCTTCACAATGCGAGTTCCTGCGTCCGGCAGCAACGGACTTTGTGGCCCGCGCACAGGCCACGCCCGCGGAGATCGAACAATTGATGGCGGGCAGGCGCCGCGCCATCGAAATCCAATCCGAGCTGTTGTGCGAGGATGCCGTCGTCGCACAATATCGGGCGCGCTTTGCCGCCGTCACTCCTTCCGCCAATCAGGCCTGCCTGCAATGACCCAAGCTTTTCGATTCTGTCCGGTTTGCGCCACGCCGCTGATGAGCGTGGAAATGGCCGGCGCCCGCCGGCTGAGCTGTTCCGAGCCGCGTTGCCAGTTCGTGCACTGGGACAATCCGGTGCCGGTGGTGGCCGCCATCGTGGAATATGAGGGCAAGGTGTTGTTGGCCCGCAATGTCGCCTGGCCGCCGCAATGGTATGCCCTGATCACCGGCTTTCTGGAGCGCGGCGAGTCGCCCGAAGAAGGCGTCATGCGGGAGGTCAAGGAAGAAACCAATCTTGATCCGCAGGGTGCCGCGTTCGTCGGCATTTACGAATTCCATCGCATGAACCAGCTCATCATCGCCTACCACGTGCCGGCCACCGGCACCGTGAAGTTGAATGAGGAGTTGAACGATTTCCGTCTCGACCCCCTCGATCAGGTTCAGTACTGGGAAGCCGGCACCGGTTATGCCTTGCGTGACTGGCTACGCGGCAAAGGCCACGATCCCAAGGTGATCGGCTGGGCCGGGGAAGCGACGCGCCAGCAGCAGACGCAGGACGCGGCACCGTAAGTCTTGCAATCGCGTTGCCGCAATCCTCGGGCCGGTCTGGATTTTGCGGATGCGGGTCAACGGCGGCTGCAATGAATTGTTGGGCGAGACGCGCACGAACCTAGATGCCACGGTGCAAGTTCAGGCCTGTGCGCTGATGTTTTCCACCAGCCGCAAGGTGGGGTCGGCCTGGTTCAGGCTGTAGAAGTGAAGCCCCGGTACGCCGCCGCGAATCAGGTTCTCGCAAAGCCGGCTGACGACCTCGGTGCCGAAATCCAGAATGGCGGCCTTGTCGTCCTTGAGCTGCTCCAGGCGCAGACGGATGTAGCGCGGGATTTCAGCGCCGCAGGCAGCGGAGAAGCGCGTCAGCTGGGCGTGGTTGGTGATGGGCATGATGCCGGGGATGATCGGCAGTTTCAGCCCGGTGCGTTCGCAACGATTGCGCAGGTCGAAATAGGCGTCGGCGTTGAAGAAATATTGCGTGATGGCGGCGTCGGCGCCGGCGTCGGCTTTTTCCACCAGAGCCTGAAAGTCGGTGTCCGGGTTGACGGCCTGGGGGTGGGTTTCCGGGTAGGCCGCCACCTCGATCTGGAAACGGTCGCCATGGGTCTGACGAATGAACTGCACCAGCTCATTGGCGTAGCGGAACGCGCCCGGCGCCTGGCTGCTGCTTGACGTGGCCGGCAGATCACCGCGCAGGGCGACGATGCGTTTGACGCCGGCGTCGGCGTATCGCTGCAACAGGCCGGAGATTTTTTCCTGCGTTGACCCGATGCAGGTCAGGTGCGGCGCTGCTTCGATGCCGGTTTCGCGCACCACGCTGACCACCGTGTCATAGGTGCCGTCCTGATCCGAGCCGCCGGCGCCGTAGGTCACGCTGAAATATTCGGGTTTGATCGTCGCCAGCCGGGAAACGGTGGCGGGCAGCTTTTCAACGCCGATGGGCGTGCGCGGCGGAAACAGCTCCAGAGACAAGGCAGGGGTGTTCAAAGTCGTTTCTCGTAGAAGTGACGGTCATGGCCGTCGCAAAAATCCTTGATGCTGCCGAAGCGGCTGAAGCCGAGTTTTTCGTAGAAACCCGGCGCCTGAAATTCAAAGGTATCCAGAAACAGGCCGCGATACTGTTTCTTGCGGGCCGCTGTTTCGGCTTCGGCCATCAGCGCCGAACCCAGGCCCTTGCCGCGCCAGGCGTCGGTGACCACCAGAATATCAACGTGCAGCCAATAGCTGCGCCATTCGCCCAGCAAGCCGCCGATCAGCGCCTGCTGGGCGTCGTATGCCGCCAGCCGGAACAAGTCATAGGGCGCGCGACCAATGAACTGCTGGTTGTAGTCCTTCAGCAGTTCAATGATCTGACCGGAAGTCTCGTCATCACCTTGCGGCGGCGTGACGAGGGTCCAATCCGCGCCCATGTGGCTCGGTGCCCGAATCAGTAACGGTAGTGCTCGGGCTTGTAGGGGCCGTCCACCGAAACGCCGATGTACTTGGCCTGCGCCTCGGTCAGGCGCGTGAGTTTGACGCCGATCTGGCCCAGGTGCAGGCGCGCCACTTCTTCGTCCAGCTTCTTGGACAGGCGGTAAACCGTCTTTTCATAACGGTCCTTGTTTTCCCACAGGTCGATCTGCGCCAGCGTCTGGTTGGAGAAGCTGTTGCTCATCACGAAACTGGGATGGCCGTGCGCGCAACCCAGGTTCAACAAACGACCCTCGGCCAGCACGTAGATGTTGCGGCCGTTGGAGAAGGTGTACTTGTCCAGCTGCGGTTTGATGGTGTCGCGCGAGATGCCGGGTTCGCTGTTGAGCGCTTCCATCTGGATTTCGTTGTCGAAGTGGCCGATGTTGCCGATCATGGCGCCGCTTTTCATGGCGCGCATGTGGTCGATGGTGATGACGTCGCGGTTGCCGGTGGTGGTGATGAAGATATCCGCCTCACTCACCATGTCTTCCAGGGTCTTGACCTCAAAGCCTTCCATCGCCGCCTGCAGGGCGTTGATGGGGTCGATCTCGGTCACCACCACGCGCGCGCCGAAGCCGCGCAGTGAATGCGCCGAACCCTTGCCGACATCGCCGTAGCCGCACACCACCGCCAGCTTGCCGGCGATCATCAGATCGGTGGCGCGCTTGATGCCGTCGGCCAGTGATTCGCGGCAGCCGTAGAGGTTGTCGAACTTGGATTTGGTGACCGAATCGTTGACGTTGATGGCCGGCACCAGCAGCTTGCCTTCCTCCACCATCTGATACAGCCGATGCACGCCGGTGGTGGTTTCCTCGGAAACACCACGCCATTCGGACACCACTTTCTGCCAGAAGCCGGGGCGTTCCTTGGCGGTGCGCTTGAGCAGATTCTTGATGACCTGTTCTTCCTCGCTCTCGGATGGGCTGTCCACCCAGTTGTCGCCTTGCTCCAGCTCATAGCCTTTGTGGATCAGCAGGGTGGCGTCACCACCGTCATCCACGATCAGCTCCGGGCCGCACTGGCCGGGGTGGGTGAGCATGTCCAGGGTGCAGTCCCAGTATTCCTCCAGGCTTTCCCCCTTCCAGGCGAACACCGGAATGCCGGCGGCGGCGATGGCGGCGGCGGCGTCGTCCTGGGTGGAAAAGATATTGCAGGAGGCCCAGCGCACCGAAGCGCCCAGGGCGACCAGGGTTTCGATCAGCACCGCGGTTTCCTTGGTCATGTGCAGCGAGCCGGAAACGCGAACGCCCTTGAGCGGTTGGCTGGTGGCGTATTTGGCGCGAATGGCCATCAGGCCCGGCATTTCTTCTTCGGCCATGATGACGCGCTTGCGGCCCAGTTCGGCCAGCGCGAGGTCGCGGATCTTGTAGTCGGTGAAATTCTGTGGTTTCAGTACGGCGTTCATGTTCAGTGTCCTGTGTGTTCTTGAGTCCAGCAATGCAGGGCAGGCCGGGCGGCGCCCGCTGCCCACGGATGGGAAAAGGCTCAGGCGTCGGCTTCGAGCGCCTCGGCCCTGTCGGTTTTCTCCCAGGTGAAACCGGTGCAGCTATGGGTTTTTCCGGTTTCGGCGCACTTGTACTTGATGGCGCCGGGCTCGCGGCCGAAGTGCCCGTAAGCGGCGGTGGGCTGGTAGATCGGATGCAGCAGATCCAGCATTTCGATGATGCCGTAGGGGCGCAGGTCGAAGTGCTTGCGGACCAGTTTTTCCAGCTTGACGGGTTCGATCTTGCCGCTGCCGAAGGTTTCAATGGCGATGGAGGTCGGCTCGGCCACGCCGATGGCATAGCTGAGTTGCACCTCGCATTTGTCCGCCAGGCCGGCGGCGACGATGTTCTTGGCGACATAGCGCGCGGCGTAGGCGGCGCTGCGGTCCACCTTGGTCGGATCCTTGCCGGAGAAGGCGCCGCCCCCATGACGGGCGTAGCCGCCGTAGGTGTCCACAATGATCTTGCGGCCGGTCAGGCCGGCATCACCCATCGGGCCGCCGACGACGAACCGGCCGGTCGGGTTGATGTGGTACTTGGTGCCCTTGTGCAACAGCTTGGCGGGGATGATCGGCTTGATGATGTTCTCCATCACCGCCTCGCGCAGGTCCTTGTTTTTCACGTCCGGGTCGTGCTGGCTGGACAGCACCACCGCGTCCACCGCCACCGGCTTGCCGTCCTCATAACGCATCGTGACCTGGGACTTGGCGTCCGGGCGCAGCCATTTGAGTTTGCCGCGACGTTGCTGCGCCTGGCGCTCGACCAGGCGGTGCGCGTATTGAATCGGCGCCGGCATCAGTTCTTCGGTTTCGCGCGTGGCAAAGCCGAACATCAGGCCCTGATCGCCCGCGCCGAGCTTCTTCTTGTCCTTGCGATCCACGCCGCGATTGATGTCCATGGACTGTTTGCCCAGGGCATTGACGATGGCGCAGGTTTCTGCGTCAAAACCAATATCCGAGCTGGTGTAGCCAATCTGCTCGATCACGTCGCGCAGAATCGCCTCGGCATCGATGTGCACCCCCTTGGTGACCTTGATTTCACCGGCCAGCATGGCGATGCCGGTCTTGGTCAGTGTTTCGCAGGCGATGCGGGCGCCGGTGTCTTGTGCAAGGTAGGCGTCCAGAATCGCATCAGAAATCTGGTCGCACATCTTGTCCGGGTGACCCTCGGACACAGACTCGGAAGTAAACAGGTAAGCGGACATCAGACAACTCCGGCAAGCAAGAAAAAGGGTCGCGCAGCAACAGCGCCGCACGAAATCCGTTTATACGGATACCCGAATATTCTAACGTATGCGGCTTTTACCTGACGGCGGGCAAGCGGTCCGCAATCTGTCACACTCGATCCACACTTCAGATTTTTGATTCGTCGTGGAACTGATCATTTCCAGCGTTTATCTCTGGATGCCATTTGGGGTGCTGGCTGTGTTGGCAGTCCTGGCTTGGGCGGTGCAACGCCGCCAGGCGCATCGCCTGCAATCGAAACTGGACCAATACCAACAGCAGCTGCTCGCCGCCGAAGCGCAGTTAGATGCTCGAAAAGGACAGGTTTCTGAGCTGGAATCCTTGCGCGTGTCGCAACAAAGCCTGCTCAGCGATCACGCCGCCCTGCAGGAACGCCATGCGCAGGAACAGTTGCGACTGAAAGAACAACAGGCCTTATTGCAGGAGGCACAGGCAAAGCTGAGCGATGCTTTCAAGTCGCTGTCGGCGGATGCATTGCGGGCCAATAATCAGAATTTCCTGGAATTGGCCACACAGAACCTCAAACAGTTTCAACAGGGCGCGCGCGAGGATCTGGCGGCACGGCAAAAGTCGATCGAACAGATGACGCAGCCGATTCGCGAAAAGCTGGAGAAGTTTGATACCCAACTCGGACAGATGGAAAAAGCCCGCGTTGGTGCCTATGAGGCGCTCAACACCCAGGTCAAGGAGCTGGTGGCAACGCATTTGCCACGCCTGCACGCCGAGACCGCCAACCTGGTCAAGGCCCTGCGGCAGCCCAGCGCGCGCGGCCGTTGGGGGGAAGTGCAATTGCGCCGCGTGGTGGAAATGGCCGGCATGCAGGATCACTGCGACTTCGAGGAACAGGCCTCGCGCAGCACCGAAGACGGACGCCTGCGCCCCGATCTCATCGTTCGATTACCCGGCGGCCGGCAGATCGTGGTGGACGCCAAGGCGCCGGTGGATGCTTATCTGACCGCGGTGGAGGCGCGCGACGATCCGGCGCGCGATCAGGCGCTGGCGCAACACGCCCAACAGGTGCGCACCCATGTCACGCAACTGGCGCGAAAGGCCTATTTCGAGCAGTTCGATCCCAGCCCCGAATTCGTGGTGCTGTTCGTTCCGGGGGAGGCGTTCTTCTCCGCGGCGCTGGCGCAGGACCCGGAGTTGATCGAATACGGGGCGTCGTCGCGCGTGATTCCCGCCAGCCCGACGACCTTGATCGCTCTGCTCAAGGCGGTGGCCTACGGTTGGCGTCAGGAGGCTTTGGCCGCCAACGCGCAACAGGTGGCCGAACTCGGCCGCGAGTTGTACGGCCGGCTTTCCACGATGGCCAAACACTGGTCCGGCATGGGACAGCAGCTGGATCGCGCGGTGGAGAGTTACAACAAGGCCACCGCCAGCCTGGATTCGCGGGTGATGGTGACCGCGCGCAAGTTTGTGGATCTGCGCGCCGCCAGCGAAGAGAAGATGCCAGCGCTCGGCACCATTGATAAACGATCAACCGGATCGAACGCGCCGGAGCTGAGTGCTTCTGGCGATCAGACCGACAATGCCTGAGCCCGGTTGCGGGAGAACTTCTCGCGCCTTGCCTAAACCTCTTCCATCTCGAAATCATCTTTGGAGGCGCCGCAGTCCGGGCAGCTCCAGGAATCCGGGATATCTTCCCAGCGGGTTCCGGCTGCGATGCCTTCTTCGGGCAGGCCTTGCGCCTCGTCATAAACAAAATCACAGACCAGGCAGCGCCACTTCTTCATTCTTCAACCCTCGACGAAAACGGAAAAAACAGGCGGCGCATCTGTGATGGGCCGCCCGGCATTGCGCTATTTTACGCGGATCGGCGAACCGCGATGTGCTTCGCACCCGGTCCGGTTGGCCGCTGGGTGTTCCATTAGCTGGGTGTTCCATAAAGGATGGTGTGATGAACGAGCTTTGGCAGACCGTTGATCTGCAACAGTTGGTGAGCTGGTCGCAAATGGCGGGCATCAAGCTTGCCGCCGCCGCGCTGACTTTCGTCGTTGGCCGCTGGATCGCAAAATTGCTGGTGGCCGCCCTGCGCTCGGCGATGCGACGCGGCCATGTGGACGAGACACTGACCAGCTTCGTTGGCAATATCGGCGACGGACTGTTGTTGGCGGTGGTGGTGATCTCGGCGCTGAGCCAACTGGGTGTTTCCACCACCTCGGGCGTGGCCCTGCTCGGCGGCGCCGGCATCGCCATCGGTTTGAGCCTGAAGGATCAGCTTTCCTCCTTCGCCGCCGGCGTCATGCTGATCATCTTCCGGCCATTCAAGGCGGGCGACTTCGTTGACGCCGGCGGCGTGATGGGCACGGTGGAAGAGATCAAGATTGTCGCCACCGTGATGCGCAGCCCCAATAACCAGCAGATCACGGTGCCCAACGCTCAGGTGTGGGGCCAGACCATCACCAATTTTTCCGCACGCGAGACGCGCCGCATCGATCTGGCGGTCGGAATCGCCTACGACGCGGACATGAAGAAGGCCAAACAGATTGCGATGGATCTGCTTCGGTCAGACGCACGCGTGCTGGCCGAGCCGGCGCCCTGGGTGGGGATTACCGAGTTGGGCGACAGCGCGGTGACCGTCACCATCCGTCCCTGGGTCAAAACGGGCGACTTCTGGCAAACCCGGTGCGATCTGATGGAAGCCATCAAGCAGGCCTTTGACGCCAACGGCATCGGCATTCCCTTCCCCCAGATGGATTTGCATCTCAAGCAGGATGCTTGAGCGCGGCGGTGGCATGCACAAATCGCAGACAAAAAAGAACCGGGTCGGCGAAGCCGGAGCCCGGTCAGGGGGGAGAGTCCGTTGGGGGGGATCGTGGGGACTCGGCGCGGTACTGAAGAGCATGGCGAACTTTCAGTAGCGCTTGGGGGGATTGATGTCTGCTGGCGTTTTCTCGCTGCGTTGAACTTGAGGCCAGTTTGCGCCCGCCTCGCAACAATGGGGTGATGAGGCCGATAAACGCGTCGCTTTGGCAGATAAGCTGTCTAAAAGCGGATTTATCGCATTGCTGCGCGGCGGCTGGCGGTGCGCTGCGGACGGTCAACCGCTAAACTCGCGCCGCTTCTCACACTCAGGCAGACATGAAACAGGAATTGCGGGCGCTGCTGGAGCGCGCCCTGGCGAACATCACCGCGGATCAGGATCAGGCCCTGACCTGGCCACCCGCCGCGCAGATCGAACATGCGCGTGATACCAAGCACGGCGACTTCGCCTGCAATTTGGCCATGGTCCTGGCCAAGCCGCTGAAACAGCCGCCCCGGGCGTTGGCGCAACAGCTGATCGAGAACCTGCCGGAAAACACGCTGATTCAGAACGCCGAAGTCGCCGGCCCCGGCTTCATCAACTTGTTTGTCGCCGAGCAGGCCATGCAATCGCTGGTGGATACGATTCTTGCTGCCGGCGAAAACTTTGGTATTGATCGCTCCGCGCAGCGCGGAAAACTGATGGTGGAATTTGTTTCCGCCAATCCCACCGGTCCCTTGCACGTTGGGCATGGACGCGGTGCGGCGGTGGGTGATTGCCTGGCGCGGCTTTATGAGGCCACCGGCTGGGCGGTGACGCGCGAGTTCTATTACAACGACGCCGGTGCGCAGATCGCCAATCTGGCGGCTTCGGTGCAGGCGCGTCTGCTGGGCAAGACGCCGGACGATGCCGACTGGCCAAAGGATGGTTATCAGGGCGAATACATCAGGGATGTGGCCAAGGCCTATGCCGCCGGGGAAACGGTGCGCGCGGATGATCGTGAAGTCACCGGAAACAAAGATCCGGACAATATCGATGCGATCCGGGAGTTTGCGGTCGCCTATCTGCGGCGCGAGCAAGACGCCGATCTGAAAGCCTTTGATGTGGGTTTTGACGTTTACGCATTGGAGTCCGGTCTGTACGCCGACGGCAAGGTGGAACAGGCAGTGCAGGCGCTGGTGGAAGGCGGCCACACCTTTGAGCAGGACCAGGCGCTATGGCTGCGCACCACCGACTTTGGCGACGACAAAGACCGCGTGATGCGCAAGACCGACGGCGGCTACACTTATTTCGTGCCGGATGTGGCTTACCACGTCGACAAATGGAATCGCGGCTTCCGCCGTGTGATCAATGAGCAGGGCGCCGATCATCACAGCACCATTACCCGTGTGCGCGCCGGTCTGCAGGCGCTGGACATCGGCATTCCCAAAGGCTGGCCGGATTACGTGCTGCATCAGATGGTGACCGTGATGCGCGGCGGCGAGGAAGTCAAGCTGTCCAAGCGCGCCGGCGCCTACGTCACCTTGCGCGATCTGATTGATGAGGTGGGTCGTGACGCCACGCGCTATTTTCTGGTGGCGCGAAAGTCGGATTCACAACTGGTGTTTGATATTGATCTGGCGCGGTCGCAGTCCGACGATAATCCGGCTTATTACATTCAATACGCGCACGCCCGCATCTGTTCAGTGTTTCGGCAGGCGCAGGAGCGCGGTATCGAATATCAGCACGATGCCGGTTCACTGCAACATTTGCAGCAGCCACAGGAAAAAGCGCTGCTGGCGCATCTGGGCAAATTTCCGGAAACGGTCAGCGCCGCCGCCGAACAGGCCGCGCCGCACAGCATCGCGTTTTATCTGCGCGATCTGGCGGATCTGCTGCACAGCTATTACAACGCGCACAAGTTCATTGTGGATGACGCACAACTACAGTCCGCGCGCTTGTCACTGATCAGCGCCACACGACAGGTGTTGCGCAACGGCTTGGGCTTGCTGGGCGTCTCCGCGCCGGAGCGGATGTAATCCATGGCGCGTGATTACGTGCAGCGCAACGTCAAGCGCAAGCCACGCAGCAAGCGTCCGCAAAAAAAGCAGGCCAGCGGATTGCCGGGCTGGGTGTGGCTGTTCGCCGGCCTATGTATTGGACTGGCAATCGCCGTATTCGCCTACATCTCGCGCCCGGTGGAGCCCATGCCGGGCGCGGGCGCGATTGCCGAGCCGGCTCCGGCTGCGCAGCAAACCCAACAAAAACCTGCTGTGGAAATTCCGCCCGAACGCGAGGCGCGGTTCAGCTTTTACGAGCTGTTGCCGAGTCAGGAAGTCGTCATCCCCGACGAGCCAACGCCGCCGCCTTCGTCCAAGGCTGAGCAGGCCAAAGAAAGTGTTCCGCCAGCGGAAAAACCAGCCTCCGGCGCGCCGGCATACATGATCATGGTCGCCTCATTTCGCGATCAGTCAAACGCTCAGGAGCAGAAAGCGCAATTGGCGTTTCTGGGCATTCAGTCGCGGGTGGAAAAAGTCACCATTGACGGAACCGACACCTTCTACCGCGTGCGCGTGGGGCCGGAAAAATCGCTCGCCAAGGCGCAATCCACGCTCGCCCAACTACGCGATCATGGCGTTGAGGGCGTGCTGATCAAGCTTAAATAGCGGTCGCTGTATCGCGGCACTGGCGCGTGCGCTGCCGGTCGAAGCCTCATTTTCCCCAGGCGAGAAACTCCGATCGGACGCCGTTGAAGTCGGCGACAAAGCCGTCCTTGCTGATCTTTCGGATGTTGCTCAGCCTCAGCGTTTTCTTGCTGCGGTAATCATAGAGTTCGGCGGCCAGTTCAGTGGCGGTTGAAGCCGCACGCCAGCGTCCCTGGATGACCTGAAACGATCCACCGGCTTCGAAATCCTTGTAGGAATAGCCGAAATCGGCTGAATTACGCGCTCGCTTTCGGGTGATGATCCAGGACTCGGCCTTGGCGCGGGCCGGAGTGCGATTCCACCAGCCGGGCAGAAAGGCTTCCACGGTGTAGTCGTTGACCTGTTTGGCGCTGAGCGCCTTCATTTGACTGGCGACAGCGGAATCGGCTTGACGGTTATACCGCGGCAACTTGCGGTAGCCCAGGAACAGATTCTGGCTCTGCGGCAGAAAGTATTCATTGCGGGTCTGGGCGCCTTGGGCAGGGTCTCGGATGCCCAGCGAAAGCCGCTTCATGCCGTCGATGCTCTCGGAGATATTCCAGATCATGGGCGTGACGATGCCTTGAGGGCTCTGCTGCAGCAGCAGGAAACGATCCGGCCCGGGGTGCGCCAGAAAAGTCCGGTGGCCTTGAGGCCCGTTGCGGCCTTCGATTTCCCAGGTGCCAATCAGATAACGCTGCGCCCCTTCAATGCCCGCCACCGCGAAAGACGGCTCCGCTGCAGAAGCGGCTTGGTTCATTCCACAAATTCCGACCAGGGCGACTAGTCCCAAAACCCCAGGCCGTGCCAGCCACCCGATTCTTCCGTATCGCTTAGACATCCTGATATCTCCAGTAACCACGTGCATAGCGCGTCAAGACCGCCCAACCAATGTTTCGACCCTGGCACGCCTTTAATTCAACGACGCTGATTGAGTGCTTGAACGTTCGAGCCTGCCTCGGCTTTATGTGCAAGCCTACTGTTGCGCGGCCTTGCGTTTTGCCTGCATGGCGTCCTTCCTCTGCTGATCAGCGGCTGCACGTGCAGCGACATAAGCCTTTTTGGCCTTATCGCATTCACCGGCACCGAAATAATCTTCCCACTTGCAAATATGGTGTTGCCGGCAATCGGCTTTGTGCCAATCCAGTTTTCTTTTTTCGCAGTTGGTGACGTAGCCCAGTACCTGCCGCTGATGATCGCTCTTCTGCTGTTGCTTCTTGGTGGCTAGTGCAGTGGCGGCCGCCTGTCTTTTTTGCGCCTGCGCTTGTTGCGCGGAGGCTTGCGCGGCCTGTTGGTCGCGCCAGAAATCCTTCACACCGGGCAAGACATCCGTGCCAAAGGTCTTTAGCACCTCTCCGCGGTGGCCAATCAGCTCAATTCTGTGAATATCAGCAATTTTGAGCATTTTCTGATTCTTGGTGGCCGGCCGAATCCCCGTGATTTCGCCTTCAATTCTGATGATCATGTGCGGCGAGGAATAGACGCCGTTTTTCTGCATTTCCTGCAGCTGCTCTCGGGTATAGCGAGGCTGAGTCAGAATGTTCTCCGCCTTGGCGGCGGACATGGGGATCGGTGGCAGCTGCAATTTGTAAGGGATGGCGATTCCACCTTTTCCGCGACCTTTGCGCCAGTCGGGCGGAAAAGGATGGGTGGCCCAAATTCTTTCCGGTATTTCGTTTCGGGGATGGCTATTGTTGCTGGTGAAAATGGAGCGCCCGGTCCCTGTCCTGGCGCTTTGAAAGAACCCCATCTGGTATACGAAATACGGAACATCATTGTTGGGGTATTTCGGCGGTTCCTTCAAATAGCCTGAAAAAACGAACGGGTGCGCGAGATAGTCGTTCGGTGGCCAGCCGCTTTCGCCGTAGAGGTGTCCCTTTTCAAAGTTGTATTTGGGTCCCTTGAGGTTGTATTGCGCGGCAAATTTGGTGGGTGTTTTGCTGGCCGCCTTGATGATGGCCGTCTTGTACTCCCGCCACAGCGCTCTGGCGGCAAAATCCGCACCTCGTCCCTCGATTTGTGAGGGTTGGAAAAACATCTTTTCGCGGTTCTTGCTGATCTGTTCGCGCCAGAGCGCTTTTTGTTTTTCGTGCGCGGACGCCAGGCGGGCTTCGGCGCCCCTGACGGCTGTCAGCAGTTGCTGGTCGTGCCGGATTCGATCCGTCGTGGCTTTCAGCATCCACTCGTCGGTCAGCAGCTCGGGCGCCAGTTTCACAATCAGGAGATCGTGAAAAATACTGGTGATTGGTTGATATTCGGCACTGGCTGCCAACAACCGGCCGCTGCTGATGAGCAATGTGATGGACATGGCCGCCAGAAGGATTTTCAGTATTTTCATGATCGTGTCCTGCGGATGTAAACGGCTTCTGTTCCGTCATGGGTGAGGTTTCGCCTCAAGGTTGGCTCATCCCCGGCTTCGGAGTACGCAGCTCTGATTCAATGAGGATCCGCCGGAGGCCAAGCTAGCGAGCCTTTTCCACCGATTGCGGACCTGGATAGGCAATGGTCTGGATGGGGCCGATGCCGTGAACGTCGAGTTCGGTGTCCACGGTCGCAAACTCTTCGTGCGGCACGCCGGGTGGAATCAGCACGAAGCTGCCGGCGGGTAACACCACATCCTTGCCGTTGGCGCCGAACTTGAGTCGCAATTCGCCGGACAGTACGGTGGCGCTGAGCGCGCCATCGTGGGTATGCATGGGCGCCCGGAAGCTGGCAGGAAAAGCCAGCCGCTGCACGAAGCGGCCTTCTGCTTGGCGGTTGCCGATCAGGTTGGCGCTGCTGACACCGGACTTTTCATTCAAGGTCCATTGAATCTGATCCGGCTGGATCACCAACGGTGCCGGGCGCTCGGCGGTCGCGGCCGATGAGAACAAAAACAGGGCGGGCAGCAGGCCGTTCATCAGCGATTTCATTGATCGTGGCTCCAGACTCGGATCGTGACTTGATGGGCAGGACATGATGCGAATCTAACCGGGTCGCGGCAAGTTGGCGCCGCGGACCGGATTCACCAGAAGTCGCTTTTGTCCTCCTCCTCTGGCTCTGCGTCATCGGGCTTGGGCCGCTTGCGGCTCTTGAGGTGACTCATGGCCTTGAGCGTGGCAAAGGGGCCAACGAGCATTGCCACCACGCCAATGATGAGCCAGATGGCGGCGCTATCCATGAATGATCAGCCCGCCGGACTGAGCTTGGCGACGCTGAGCAACAGCCACTTGTTGCCGCTGTCCTTGAACCGCACTTCCACCCGTGCGCGGTCGCCGTCGCCGTCGAATTGCAGAATGGTGCCTTCGCCAAAGCGGCCATGGCTGACGCGTTGACCGAGCTGAAAACCGCCGGCGCCGGTTGGTGCCGCGTCCTTGATCGGTCGGCGTCGGCTACGGGTTGCTGTTGCGTGGTTGCCGCTGGCGTAACTGGAGCGGCCATCGCCGCGCGCCGGTGTGCGTGCGGCGAAACCGGGCCGCAGCAGGCCGGCGCGAGGCCGTGTTTCCATCACGCATTCGTCCGGGATTTCTTTCAGGAACATGGACGGCATGCCGATCTGTTCGCTGCCGTGGATGCGGCGAACCTCGGCGTAGCACAGGTAGAGCTGTTGCTCGGCGCGCGTGATGCCCACGTAGCAAAGCCGGCGCTCTTCCTCCAGGTGACCTTCGTCCACCGAACGCGCGCTGGGGAACAGGCCGTTTTCCAATCCCACCATGAACACCACCGGAAACTCCAAACCTTTGGCTGCGTGCAGGGTCATCAGCTGTACGCAATCTTCGCCCGGCCCCGCCTGTTCCTCGCCCGACTCCAATGCGGCATGGGTCAAAAATGCGCTCAGGGGGTCGAGCTCGGGCAGCGCTTCTTCTTCAGAGGATGGCTCGGGCGACAACTCAAAGCCGCGTGCGGCGCTGATCAGTTCGTCCAGGTTTTCCAGCCGTGATTCGGCCTGTTCGCCTTTCTCCTTGCGATATTGCTCACGCAGCCCGGATTGGGCGATGACAATTTCCGTGGCTTCTGAAAGCGATCGGTCCCGGCACTGGGCCTGCATGGCTTCGATCAGTTGCACGAAGCGTGAAACCGCCGCCGCGCTGCGTCCCAGCGACGGCGCTGCGCGCTGCGCGGTTTGCCACAGGGACAGGCCCTGGTCGCGTGCCAACACGCGCATCCGTTCCATGGTGGTGGCGCCAATTCCGCGCGGCGGCGTGTTCACCGCGCGTTCGAAGCTGCCGTCGTCATCGCGGTTGTGCAACAGGCGCAGATAAGCCAGCGCGTCCTTGATCTCCTGGCGTTCAAAAAAGCGCAGACCACCGTAGATGCGATACGGCAGGCGCGCTCGAATGAATGCCTCCTCCAGCACCCGCGATTGCGCGTTGGAGCGATACAACACCGCGGCTTCGCGATGCACGCCGCCCTGGTTGAGGTGATCGCGAATGCGGTTGATCACGAACTCGGCTTCGTCGAACTCATTGAAGGCCGCGTACAGCTGAATCGGCTCACCTTCACGTCCTTGCGTCCACAACTGCTTGCCCAGGCGGCCACTGTTTTTGGCGATGAGTCCGTTGGCCGCCTTCAGAATGGTGCCGGTGGAGCGGTAGTTCTGTTCCAGCCGCACCACCTCCGCGCCGGGGAAGTCTGTTTCAAAGCGCAGCATGTTTTCTATCTTTGCGCCTCTCCAGCCGTACACTGATTGATCGTCATCCCCCACCGCGAACATCAGTCCGCTGTCGCCGGTCAGAATTCTCAGCCAGGCGTATTGCAGGGTGTTGGTGTCCTGAAACTCGTCCACCAGAATATGACGGAACCGGCGCCGGTAATGCGCCTGAATTTCGGCGTGGTCGCGGCACAGCTCGTAGGCGCGCAACAACAGCTCGGCAAAATCCACCAGGCCGGCGCGCTCGCAGGTTTGCTGATAGGCGGTGTAGATGCGCGCGTACTGGCGTTGGGTGAAATCGCCCTGATCCTGAAGGTGTTCGGGCCGTCGCCCTTCATCTTTCTGCGCGTTGATCCAGCCGGTCACCGCACGCGGCGGCCATTGATCGTCCGGCAATTCCAGCGCCTTGAGCGTGCGTTTGACCAGCCGCCGCTGGTCGTCCGAATCCAGAATCTGGAAGTTTTGCGGCAGTCCCGCTTCCTTCCAGTGCAGGCGCAACATGCGGTGGGCGATGCCGTGAAAGGTGCCCACCCACAGCGCGCGTACCGGAATATTGAGCAGATCCTCAATGCGACCACGCATTTCGCTGGCGGCCTTGTTGGTGAAAGTCACCGCCAGGATGGAAAGCGGCGAGATATTTTCCGCAGCAATCAGCCAGGCGATGCGGTGCACCAGCACGCGGGTCTTGCCCGAACCGGCGCCGGCCAGCACCAGCCGATGCTCGGCCGGCGCGGTAACGGCTTCTTCTTGGGCGGGGTTGAGGCGGGCGAGGAGCGGGGCAACTTGGTCGGGCGCTTGCATGCGCCGATTTTACCGTTCCGCTGTCGGCGGCAATGCGCCCTTGTGAATTATTCGGACTAGGCCAGCTTGTCGATCGCGCGTAACACGTCGCTGCGGGAAATCTGCCCCACGATACGGTTGTCGGTGACCACCGGATAGCGCTTGAAGGGCGATTTCAAAAACATCTGCGCCACTTCAATGATGCTGGCGTCGGCTTCTACCGTGACCGGCTCGCGGGTCATGAAGTCCTCGACCTTGCCGCCGGCTTCGCCGAAATAGCTGGCGTTGAGCGCAACCTTCAGGCAGTCCTTTTCGGACAGCATGCCGATCAGTCCGCCATAACGGTCGATCACCGGCGCGCCGGAAATGCCTTTGTCCAGCAGCTCGCGGATGGCGTCCAGAATGCTGGTGGCTGGCGTGAAGGTCACCAGGCTGGCGGACATGAAGTCCTTGGCGGTGATGTGATTGAGTTTTTCCTGCATGACCTTCTCCTGCGTGAAGGCACGAATTGCCCGGCTATTGTTGTTGGAGCTGCTTGCGTCGTGATTCGCAAGGTTTGTCGCAGACCGAGCAGCCGCCGCCGTTGAGTCCGCCGCAGCTGCCTTTCAAACGCTTCTCTGCCACCAGCCAGCCGATGGCCAGGCCGAAGAAGGCGAGTGCGAACGCCACAAAGGTGACAAGTAGTGTGCTGAGCATAGTGCGATTCTATCTTGTGCGGTGGCCTGGGCGAAGAACGCGGCTTCCGGGTTCGCCTATGGCTGGCCGGTGAAGCTGGGTTTGCGCCGTTCAAGAAACGCGCTGATGCCCTCCTGGCCATCCGTGCCACTGGCGTTGTGCGCAATGGTGCTGGCCTCCAGCTGCATTTGAGACTCAAACGCACCCATGGAGGTCTGCAACATGGTTTTCACGCCACCAAAGGCGCGCGTGGGGCCGGCGGCCAATTGCCGGGCGACGTTCAAGGATTCGGTTTCCAGCTCATCATCGGCCACCACGCGGGTGATCAGGCCGCGTTGCGCGGCTTCTTCGGAACTGAGGCGGCGGTTGGTGAGCATCAGCTCCTGTGCCAGCCGCAAGCCGCCCAGGCGCGGCAACAGGAAAGTGCTGCCGCCGTCGGGAGAAAGGCCCGCTGCGGTGTAGGCCATGGTGAAGTGCGCGCTTTCGCCGGCCAGCACGATGTCGCCGCAGATGGCGATGCTGAACCCGGCGCCAGCTGCGGCCCCATGGACGCTGGTGACGAGCGGTTTCTGCATCCTGGTCAGGTCGGACAGCGCGCTGTGCATGTACATGGTCAGCTGTTTCAGGTCGCCACCGATCTTGGGCCCGGAGTCGGCAAAGGCGCGCAAATCACCGCCGGCACAGAACATCTTGCCGTTGGCGCGCAGCAGCACGGCACGGATGGCGCTGTCCTGCTCACATTGATTGGCCACGTCCGCCATCCTCCGCGCCATGGCCAGATTCAGGGCGTTGGCATTGTCCGGTCGGTTCAGGGTGATGGTGGCCAGGCCGTCGTTGATTTCAAACAGGAGTGTTTCCGGCACGGGACCCTCGCAAATGTCTGGTAAAGGCGGTTGGAACAGGTTGATGAGGCAGGCGATGCAAGAAAAGGTGGCCGGGAAAGCGGAGTTTACAAGGAGAAAATGAGCATTTTCAGGCCATTTTTGACGCCGCAGCGGCAACGCAGGTCGTTTTTCAGCAGCCTTTAACCGTCGCCCGCAGGCGTGGTTCGATGAGGATCATAAGTCATGCGATTCACCATGTTGCGAATCGCCGGCGCCGCCACCATCACCACCGGCAGCATGGTGGCCCAGGACAGCGCCCAGGCGTACAACAAATCTCTGGCGAAGTGGGCGATGGATGCAATGGGCTGGCTGCTCAGGGCAATTGCCGTGGCCACCAAGCAGGTCAGCCCCGACTGAATGACGCCGAAGACGAAATGCTCGTAGCGTTTGGAAATCTTTCGCACTGGAAATCTGCCTCTTTGTTCCGCATCGATCTCCCCCGGATCATAATGAACCCGTCACAGCCCTTGCCAAGTGCCTTGCCGGGTGAGCGTGTCGCAGGCGGGTGGTTCGCAGGCTGTTGCGCGCAGCTCCCCGCGCCGTATCCGCCATAGACAACACCGCGTCGGAGAGAATTGCGCCAGAGGAAAGCGCCGGTCGGGTGCGGCTCACGGCGCCCATGCATAGGTGACATGCAGTTGCCAAACCCGCAGCGAGCTTTCAACCACTTGATCCTGAGCGTCCGGCACGACCCTGATGCCGACCAGAGTTCCTTGCAGCAATGACAGTTGAGCGTTGCTGAATACGTTTTTCTCACGAATCGAGTGGTTGATTGCGTGCGTCAGTGCCAAATGTATTCGTGCGCCGTTCGGGCGCTTCCATGCGTATCCGATGGCGGCGTGCTTGTCGCTGATGGGGGGCGCGAAAAACCTCGACAGGACCTGTCCGGAGTTGACCGGGTTTCCGCCCCAGCTAAAACCAGCGCGAAGGGTCCGGTTTCCCAGCCTGGATTGATAGCCGATCTTGTAGACCGTGACATCGCGCCAGCCGAAGCCCGGTCCGGTTTTGCCGCCCAGGCATGCCGAAAGCGGCGCCGGGTTTGGGGATCGCGCCAGGATGCGCGGCACGAAGCATTCATCCGAGAAGCGCTGCGGCTCCACCTGTTTGGCCAACGGCGTCACGTCCGCGAAACCGATTTGCTCCAGGTCGAATATCAGCCGTTGGCCCGGCAGAAAATGGATTTGCGCCCCCAGGTTCAGTGTGGGAGCAAAGTCGAGCGAGCCACCAACAATGGCGCCCTGGTAGCGGGCGAATTCGGACTGTGTCAGCCGGCTTTGATAGGCGGCGCCAAAGGCCAGGCCGTCCGCCGGCTCCCACAGCAGGCCGAGGCGCACGCCGCCACCCCAGGAATAGTCGAAGTCGTTGTCGGTCGTGTTCTGCGGTTGGTTGGAAAACGCGGCGAAGGCGCCCAACCCGCGCAACTGAACGCGTTGGGCGGCGAAGACCGGCTCGATCCCCAGCGACAGCGAGGCATCGACGCGGTAGGCGTAAAACGCGGACAGCAGCAGCTGGGTGAGGTCGACCCCCAACTTCTTGCCGGACCGGCCGCAGAGCCCGCGCAGGTCCGGGTTGGCGTCCACGGGTTGTCCGCCGCCAAAACCGCCTTCGCAGCTTGCCGAAAAAGTCGGCACGCCGCGTGACAGGCTGGCAGAACCGCCGGCGGCGCTTGATTTCAGCCCTGATGCAGTCAGCCCCCAACCGAGTGCTTGGCGGTCGCTCAGGCGCCAGTTTCGGGCGTAGGCGGGCACCGGAAACACCCCCTCGACCGACTGGTATTTTCCGGGCTGGATATCGAACAGGCCGATGGCGGATCGCGCCCCCAGCGGTTCGACCCTTGCACCGCCCCGGGGGACCACGATGCCAAGGTCCAGCGCGGCGCCGTCACCCATCCAGACGGCGGCGGCCGGGTTTCGCAGTGCGGCAAAGCTGTCCTCAACCAAGGCCGTTCCGGCACCGGCCAGGCTCATTTGAATTGCGCCGTTGCCGGGTGCGTTCATTCCGTTGGCCGCAAAGCCCGCCGGCGCAGACACAAGGCCGGTGGCGATGACGGCCAGCGCGGACAGCCGAGTCGATCGCGGCTTCATGAGAATTTCAGGGCCTCGGTTTCAGCCATGCTCGCCGACGCAATGAGCTTGCCGAGCAACTGATGCAGGGACTGCTTTTGCTCAGCGCTCACACCGGAAAACGCGAGCCGGACAATCGGACTCAGGCGCTTGCTGAGCGTACGGATCAGCCGGTTGCCCTTGTCGGTGGCGATCACGCGCTTGCGCCGCGAATCACCGCTGTCGGCGCGCATGAGGATCAAATCCATGGACGCCAGAAGCTTCAGTATCCGGGTCATGTTCGCGCGTGCCTGGCCAACCTGATCGCACAATGCCGTGACCGTAATGCCCTTGCCCCCGCTGGCCACGATCACGATCAGCGAGTGATACGAGCTTTCCGTCAGTCTTGAATCGCGCAGCATGGGATCGACGAAAGCGGTGATCCCGAGGCTCGCCACTCGAATCAGCCGCATCAGGCTGACGTCTTCGGGGGCAATGCCCGCCATGCTTTTGCGCCAGCTCTCGGCGCTGGCCTCAATCGCGTTGAGCCGTTCGATGGTTTTCATTTTATAAGTACACTAATAACATACTAATAGTATAGTAATGAACTAAATGGGCGGGTCAAGCGGCCGACTCCGCTCCGGTCAAGGCGGACGCGCGCCTGGCCGCCGTGAACCCGGCATTTGCCGTTGCCGCCTGTCTGCCGGCGGACGCACCCAAATCGGCTAATCTCCCGGTTCACTCGATCCACCCCGGGAGACTGCCAATGCGCGAGCGCATTGCTGCCTTTTATTTTCAGCTGGTGCTGCGGCGCGCGTGGCTGGTTGGCTTGTTGATGGTTGCGGTGATCGCCACCGCCGCCTATGCCTTGCGTGACTTCCGGCTGGACGCGTCGGCGGATTCGCTGATGCTGGAGGGCGATCAGGATCTGCGTTACTACCGTGGCGTGGCGGATCGCTACGGCGCCGCCGAGTTTCTGGTGGTGGCCTATACCCCGCAAGCCGACCTGTTCTCCGACACCGCCTTGAATGATCTGAAGGTGCTGCGTGGCCAGCTGGAAGCCTTGCCGGCCATCAGTTCGGTGATGAGCATTCTGGACGTGCCGCTGATCGACAGCCCGCGCGTCACGCTGACGGAAATTCAACAGCATCAACGCCTGTTGCTGGATGCGGACGTGGACCGCGCGCTGGCCAGGCGCGAATTCCAGACCAGCCCGGTGTATCGCGATCTGGTGATGAGTCCGGACGGGCGCACCACCGCCATGTTGCTGAACTTGCAGCCAAATCCAAGGGCGGAGGCCTTGTTCGCCCGCCGCAACGAGCTGCGCATCTTGCGTGATGAAGCGGGGCTGAACGGCGAACAGGCGGCCGAGCTGTCGCGCGTTACCAGCGAATACGCCGCCGCCAGCGCAGCGCGTCAGGCGCAGCTCAGAACCATCGTTGCCGATGTTCGCGCGGTGCTGGATCAGCACCGTGACGGCGCGCGCATCATTCTGGGCGGCGTGCCGATGATCGCGGTGGACATGCTCGACTTCGTGCGTGGTGATATCCGCAGCTTCGGGATCGGCGTGGGCCTGTTCATCATCGTGCTGTTGGCGATCTCGTTCCGGCGCCTGCGCTGGGTCATCGTGCCGGCCGCGACCTGCGCGCTGATCGCGCTGAGCATGTCCGGCTTTCTGGGCCTGATGCAGTGGCCCATCACGGTGGTGTCGTCCAACTATATTTCGCTGATTCTGATCATTTCCCTGTCACTCGGTATTCACCTGATCGAGCGCCATCGCGAGTTGCACCGGCAGCATCCGGGGATGGCGCAGGCCCAGCTGTTGGAACAAACCGTTCGCAGCAAGATCATGCCCTCGCTGTACGCGGTGCTCACCACCATGGTGTCTTTTGCCTCGATGGCGGTCAGCGACATCCGCCCGGTCATCGACTTCGGCCTGATGATGACCTGCGGCATGGCCATCGCCCTGGTGATGACCTTTCTCGCCGTTCCCGCCGCGCTGGCGCCGCTGAGCCCGGGACCAACGCCGGATCAGGGCCGGGATCTGTCGGCACGGGTCAACGGCCTGTTCGCGCGTCTGGTGGAGTCTCGGGCGGCCCTGGTCGGCATCGGCTTTGCGGTGCTGGTGCTGGTTTCGGCTCTGGGCATCTCGCGGCTCACGGTAGAGAATCGTTTTATCGACTACTTCAAACCCACCACCGAGATTTATCGCGGCATGGTGGTGATTGACAAGGAACTGGGCGGCACTACGCCGCTGGATGTCATCGTCGACGCGCCGCAATGGTTTTTCGACGAACAGGCCGAAGAGGAGGACGATGAATTCGCCGACCTGCTGGAAGGCGACGGCGGGCTGTCCGCCACCAGCTACTGGTTCAACGAATACCAGTTGGAAGAGGTCCACAAGATCCACGACTACCTGGAAAGCCTGCCGGAAACCGGCAAGGTCTTGTCGCTATCCTCCAGCATGCGCATGGTGCAGATGCTCAATGACGACGAGCCCATGTCCAACTTCGTGCTGGCCGTGATGCACAAGCTGCTGCCGCCGTCCATCAAGGAAAGTCTGTTTGATCCCTACATGTCCGAGGACGGCAATCAGCTTCGCTTTGCCGTGCGCATTATCGACTCTGATCCCAACCTGTCGCGTGATGCGCTGATCAAAAAGATTCGCAGCGAATTGGTCAGCGAGGCCGGCCTGGAACCCGAACAGGTAAAACTGGCCGGCGCCCTGGTGCTCTACAACAACGTCCTGCAAAGCCTGTTCGCCTCACAGGCGCAAACCCTGGGCGTGGTGTTCATCGTCATCAGCTTCATGATTCTGCTGCTGTTCCGGAATATCAAAATGGCGCTGATCGGCGCGTTCCCCACATTGATCGCCGCCGGCATGGTGCTGGGCCTGATCGGCATCGCCGGCATCCCGCTGGACATCATGACCATCACCATCGCCTCCATCACCATCGGCATCGGCGTGGATAACACCATCCATTATTCCTACCGATTCCGGGACGAGGTGGCCGAGCGAGGCTACGCAGGCGCCGTGCAACGTTCCCATGCCAGCGTTGGTCGCGCCATGTTCTACACCACCGTCGTCGTCACCCTGGGCTTTTCCATCATGGCCCTGTCCAACTTCATGCCCACCATTTACTTTGGCCTGTTTACCGGTGTGGCCATGTTGTTTGCGTTGTTGGCCAACCTGAGCTTGTTGCCAGCCTTGTTGATGTGGGCAAGGCCGTTCGCAGAAGGCGGAGCCTCATCAAGTGCGGCCAGCGCCGGCGCGTAGGCGGCCCGGTTGGCCTAAGGAAACGCTGATTAAGTCTGAACTTCTACAATTAATCAGTGTTTCCCTAAAGCCCGCCACCAATTCCCTTGAATTTGTCCACAAATGCAGCGATCTTTTGAAACACGCTGTGTTTTTTGGTCAGGTAACTGGGGTTCAGCGGGCTCATTCTGGGCAGAATGGCGTTCAGCTCGGTGCCGCTGTCGCTGGCAAACTCGCGTTTGAGTGAGGACTGGATATAGCGCCTGGCTGCCTCGCCATTCAGATTCTCGGCATCGATCAGCGCTTCGGCCTCGCGCCGCTGCTCCGCTTGCGCGAAGGTGAAAAACGCCTCGATCACACTGGCCTTGTCACCAATCTGGTCGAGCTCGGTTTGATTGATGAAATCCACGACCAAGCTTTCTTTGGCGCGATTACCCAGGCTGGCGCGAATCACCCGACGCACGTCTTCGATCAGTTCTGCCTTGTCTTTGGTTTTCTTGTTCTTTTCGAAGATCAATTCGAGGATGTAATCCAGGTTGATCTCCTGTGACTTCAGCAGGTCAACCTCGAACACCACATCATCCCAGTCGATGCCGGATTTGTTCTGTTCGTCGGTCGCTTTTTCGCGACGCAACCAATCGCGGATGTCGTTGTAGGTGGAGCGGTAATCCTGGATCTTGCGATCTGCCGGCAGCCGGATGGCTTGCAGGACCGCAAGCTCATCGTCATTGAGATAGTGCTGCGCTTTGAATGCCTCCACGGCCTCAGGGTTACTTATATCGATGCTCTGCAGGTCTTTCAGACTGGCGAACTCGTCGTAGTTTTGCAGCACGTTCTCAACGCGCAGATATTCGCCAAACAGCTTGGCGAAGGCTTTCTTGTCGGATTCCTTGACGATTTCGGCTGGCTCAGGAAAGCGCTGCTCCAGTTCACCCACCACCTCCATGAAGCCGCGCCGCGCCTCACCGGTGACCACATCGGTGAAGCCCTCCATATATTCTTTGTAGCTTTTCTCCAGCACCACGTTGCGGGTGTTCTTGTCACCGAACAGGGTGATGGCATCCACCGTGGCCTTTTCCAGGTCGCGGAAGGTGACGATGTTGCCGAAGGTCTTGGTGGCATCAAAGATGCGATTGGTGCGCGAGTACGCCTGCATCAGGCCGTGGTAACGCAGATTCTTGTCCACGAACAAAGTATTGAGCGTGGGCGCATCAAAGCCGGTCAAAAACATGCCGACCACGATCAGCAGATCCACCTCCTTGGATTTCACCCGTTTGGCAAGATCGCGGTAGTAGTTCTGAAAGCCATTGCTGTCCACACTGAAGCTGGTCTTGAACGCCTCGTTATAGTCGGCAATGGCGGCACTCAAGAACTCCTTGGCGCTGCTGTTCATGGCCGACACCTCAAAGCTCTCGTCCTGAATATCGCCGATGGCATCCTGCTCTTCATTCGCCGCGAACGAGAAAATGGTGGCGATCTTCAGCGGCTTCTCGCCGCCCGCCTGCAACTGGTTCAGCGATTCGTAGTACAGCTTGGCGGCATCCACACTGCTGACCGCAAACATGGCATTGAAGCCCCTGACCCCGGCCTGCAAGCGATGGGTTTTCTGCCGGTAGTTGTTCAGGATGTACTGCGAAATCTCCCGAATCCGATCCGGATGCAGCAACGCCTGCTTGTTCTCCGCCGCGCTGAGCTTTTTCTCATCCTGCTCGGTTTCTATCGCCTTGAACTGCGGCCGCACATCGTTGTAGTCCACCTTGAACTTGAGCACCTTCTCATCGCGGATGGCGTCGGTGATCACGTAGGAATGCAGTTCGCGACCGAACACGCTGGCGGTGGTTTCCGCCCCCAAGGCGTTTTGCGGGAAGATGGGGGTGCCGGTAAAGCCGAACTGATAGAAGCGCTTGAACTTCCGCGTCAGGTTCTTCTGCGCCTCCCCGAACTGGCTGCGATGGCACTCATCGAAGATAAACACCACCTGCTGCTGATACACCGGCAGATCGCCTTCGCTCTTCATCAGGTTGTTGAGCTTCTGGATGGTGGTGACAATGATCTTGTTGTCATCCTTGCCCAGATTGCGCTTCAAGCCTGCGGTGCTGTCGGAACCGTTTACGCTGTCGGGCGAAAAGCGCTGATACTCCTTCATGGTCTGGTAATCGAGGTCTTTGCGGTCGACCACGAAAAACACCTTGTCGATGAAGTCCAGTTCCGTCGCCAGCCGCGCCGCCTTGAAGCTGGTCAGGGTCTTGCCGGAGCCGGTGGTATGCCAGATATAGCCGCCGCTTTCCGGCTTGCTCCAGCTCTTGGCCTCATATGAACTTTTCACCTTCCACAGAATGCGCTCAGTGGCCGCGATCTGGTAAGGGCGCATCACCAGCAGGGTGTCGCTGACATCAAACACCGAGTAATGCAGCAGCACATTCAGTAGCGTGTTCTTCTGGAAGAAGGTGGCGGTGAAGTCCTTCAGATCCTTGATCAGGCTGTTATCCGCCTGCGCCCAGTTCATGGTGAAGTCGAAACTGTTCTTGTTGCGCGCCGTGGTATTGGCGAAATAGCGGGTGTCCGTGCCGTTGGAAATCACGAACAGTTGCAGGTACTTGTACAGCGACTGCGCGCTGTTGAAGCTCTCTTTGCTGTAGCGGTGCACCTGGTTGAAGGCCTCGCGAATCGCCACGCCGCGTTTTTTCAGCTCGATCTGCACCAGCGGCAGGCCATTCACCAAAACCGTCACATCGTAGCGATTGGCATGGCTGCCGGTCTGCTCGAACTGCTTGATCACCTGCACCGTATTTCTGGCGATGTTGCCCTTGTCCAGCAGGTAGATATTCTGGATGCGCCCGTCATCGAATACGAAATCAAAGATGTAGTCGTCGTGAATCTTGCGGGTCTTGTCCGTAATGCCGTCGCTGGGTTTGTCGAGATAAGTTTCGACAAAGCGCGCCCATTCACCGTCCGCAAATTGCACCTTGTTCAGGGCCTGGAGCTGCTCACGCACATTGGCCAGCATGGCCTGGGGGTTGTTCAGTGCCGGCACATACTCATAACCCTGATTGACCAGATCCTGAATCAGCTCCCGCTCCAGATCGCCCTCACTCTGGTAGCTTTCAGCGACCTGCCATTCCTTGTTGTATTTATCGAGAACGATAAAGTGGTTGGTTTCGGCGATGGCTTTGTATTCGGTCATGAGTCTCTCGCTTATAGCAGCAGCGCAATGGGCACAGCCGTGAGCTGTTCATCAAAATGCACCACCTGCTCGCCCGTGTAGAGCACCACGCCGCGCACAAACTGCTCCGGCGCCGTATCGCGCAAATGGCGTAAGCCCTTGAAGTCTTTTCCCGTCACCGTTGCGGCCGCTTTGACTTCAATGCCCAGCAACTGCTCATGTCGATTTTCCAGCACAAAATCCACCTCGACCCCGGTACTGGTTCGATAGTGCATCAACTGCGTCGGAATGTTTGCCCAGGTTTGGTGCTTGGCCAGCTCCGCATGAACAAAGGCCTCGACCAGGTCACCTGGCAGACCGTGCATCGCCGTTATTTGCGCCGTGCTGCGCCCCTGCAGATGCGCCATCAAACCGTAATCCGACAAAAACAGTTTCGGTGATTTTTGCAAACGCTTGCCGCGATGCGACGACCAGGCAGGCACCAGGCGAATCAGGAACAAGGTTTCCAGCAGCGCCATGTAGCGCTTCAAGGTAGTTTGGGCAATGCCGCAGCTACGCGCCAGCTCCGCAAAGTTCAGCAAGCCACCACTGCGAATCGCCAGAAGCCGGACCAGCTTTGGCAACTCCGTCAAACCTTCGATATTGACGAGGTCTTTCACATCACGCTGCAAAATGGTCGCCAGGTAGCTGTCAAACCAGGCGCTACGGCGGCGGGCCTGCGTGCGTTGCGTCGCCTCCGGGTAGCCCCCGCAAAGCAGGCGCTTGATGAAATCCGCCCGTTCAAAGAGACAAACTCCGGCAAAATCGCCCGCAAACAGCCGGTCAATCACACTGCTGCCACGGTGCTCCAATTCGCTTTGTGCGAGCGGCCATAGCTCAATGATTTCCATGCGCCCCGCGAGTGAATCGGCCATTTGCGGCAGCATCAGCACATTGGCTGAGCCCGTCAGCAGAAAGCGCCCCGCCACGCGGTGTTTGTCCACCGCCGTCTTGATCGCTAAAAACAATTCCGGCGCACGTTGCACCTCATCCAGGCATACCGGCGCGTTAAAAGCTGCAATAAAACCGAAAGGGTCAGCCTTGGCCGCCGCCAGCACCGTGGGGTCGTCCAGCGTGAGATAACGAATACCGGGGCACAAGGTTTGAACCAGCGTGCTTTTCCCCGTTTGCCGGGCACCATTGAGCAACACCACGGGCGTATCGCCCAGGGCCTCCAACAGGCTCGCTTGTATGCTTCTTGGGTGCATTGATGCAATATCCACTTCGTGGTGGATGATATTACACCATTGAGGTGGATGATTTTACATCATCAATTGTGCCACACTTCCGGCGCACTGCAGGCATCAAGCTGCTTTGGCTTCCGGTTTCGGGAAGCTCAGCAACAGATCGCGGTAATACGCGTATTGCTTCTGGCGCAGTTCGATTTCGCGGGGCAGACCTTCGGTGAGGGACATGGTTAGGGCGTCGAATTTGTCGAGAACCGATGAAATTCGACGCTGTTCAGAAAGCGTTGGCACGGGAATCTGCAAAGTTTTAATTATGTCTGCATTCAGATTACTCACCGAGCCACTGTTGATTTTCCCTGACCAATAGCTCTGCACGCTATTTGATGATAGGTAGTGATACAGATAATCTGAATTTAGCTTCTCGGAGAAGTCACTAATAGAGGCCCATCCATCGTGAATAGCTCCTTTGATGCCGAGAATGTAAGGGCGCCCAAAACTCATTGAGTTGGATAAAATAAAATCACCTTCATTCAAAATACGCGACTTCTTCGCTCCTTCAGCAGTAACTCTTTGCTTGGTGTCGGTAACGTACTTTGAGCCGGGTGATGTATCACCGATCTTGATCCACGGCACACCATCCTCATCCTCAGTGATGTATTTTGAGATTGGCCTAGGCGAGGCCCCGCGCTGGATCTTCGCAACCTCCCCCAAGGCCTTCCACTCCACCTCCCCATCTTCAAAACTCAACAACTGGTCGCGGTAGTAGTTGTATTGCTTGCGGCGTGCGTTAAGCTCGGTGGTCAGCTCGGTGGTCAGCTCGGTGAAGCTGTCCAGTATGCGGACGATTTCGGCCTGGATGGCGAGGGATTTTTCCGGGTTTTCTGGGCAGGGGATGGGGACCTGGACCTTATTAATGACTGACTGAGTCAAACTCGGCCTTCCTGAGCCAGTGTCCAAAGCCATCAAATCGATTGTTTTAATGAAGTGATATAGGTATCTGGGAGCAACCTTTGAAATGTCGATAACGGTGTAAAAAATAGTGTCGACATTCCAGAATGGTGTGTCGACGTAAAAAACATTTGTGATTGAGCCCTTTCGAGGTATGAGCACTGTTGGCTTGTCATGCGAGAACTCATCAACGAATCCCATGATGCCGCCTGATCCATAAACCGGAATGTCACCTTCCCCTAAACCTTTCCAGTCTTTTCCATGTTTTATGGCAGCTAACTGCTCCAAAGGCTGCCAATCTACTCTGGCGCCATCCAGCAACCGCTCCATGAAGCTCAACTCGCTCATTTCTTGCGGCTCTCCGTCTTGGCCTGCTTTTCCAGCTTGGAAATGACTTTGAGGTAGTCCTGCTCCACCTTATCCAGCGTCTTGGCTTTGTACTTCCGGTATTCCAGCTTGGCTTTCTCACTGGCGTTGCTGTGAGAAATTTTGCCGGCATTGTCGAGCAGCTTGCGGCCGGTGGATGAGAGGATTTTGTCCAGCTCCTGCACGTAGTCGGCCATGCGCATTTCACGTTTTTCGATGGCGTTCAGTTCGGCCAGATCGAAATAGGCCGCGACCAGGTTGTTCAGCACCCGCAGCTCCTGTTCGCTGAGGTAATTCTTGGCGACCATGGCTTCGGCCTGGGTGGGCTGGTTGCCTTTGAAGCTGGTCAGCCCCGCAAAAGGCTTGTCGCTGTCCACCCGCAGGTAGATGACTTCGGCAGCGGTATGTCCATGGGCGGCGAAGTGCAGTTTGTTCTGCACGATCTTGAAAAAGGTGAGGCTTTGTTCGCTGTTGGGGTCGTAGTCGCTGGCCGTGGCATACAAATCCAGCACCTGGCGATACATGACCTTTTCGCTGGAACGGATGTCCCGGATGCGATCCAGCAGCTCTTTCCAGTAGTTGCCGCCGCCCAGGTTCTTCAGCCGGTCGTCATTCAGAGCAAAACCTTTTTCCAGGTACTCCTTGAGCACCGTGGAGGCATAGCGCCGGAACTGCACACCGCGCACCGAACGCACGCGATAGCCCACGGCCAGAATCACGTCCAGGTTGTACAGCGTAATTTGGCGCGACACCTCACGCCCGCCTTCGCTTTGAACTGTCAACTGCTGGTTGACAGTTGCCTGCTCGTCCAGCTCCTCATCCTCGTAAATGGCCTGGATGTGCTTGCTGATGTTCTGCTTGGTGGTCTGAAACAGCTCGGCAATTTGCAGCTGGGACAACCAGACGGTGCCATCTTCCAGCCTCAGATCGATCCTGGTCGCGCCGTCATCGGTGGTGTAGATGATGACGTCGCTCATGCTTCGATTTCCGCCACGATCGCATCAATATCCGCCCGCAGTTGGTCGATACGGGCGACGGTGGTTTTCAACTCGGCATTGAGTGCGGTGATATCGATCACCTCGCGGGTGTCTTTAGCTTCCACGTAGCTGCTGACGGACAGGTTGTAGTCGTTCCCGGCAATCTTGTCGCAGTCGATGGACGAGGCGAAATGATCCACGTCGTCCTTGCTGTCGAAGACCTGCATGATCTGCTCGATGTGCTTGGCCGTCAGCACGTTGTTGTTGGTTTCCTTCTTGAACAGGGCGCTGGCGTCGATGAACTGGGTGCGGGTGTCGCTCTTGTGTTTGGACAACACCAGGATGTTGACCGCAATGGTGGTGCCGTAGAACAGGTTGGGCGCCAGCGAGATCACGGTTTCCACGAAGTTGTTGTCGACCAGATACTTACGGATCTTCTGCTCGGCGCCTCCGCGATAAAAAATGCCGGGAAAGCAGACGATGGCCGCCCGGCCCTTGCTGGACAGATAGCTGAGCGCATGCAGCACGAAAGCGAAGTCCGCCTTGGATTTGGGCGCGAGCACACCCGCCGGGGCAAAGCGATCATCGTTGATCAGGGTCGGGTCATCGGCGCCGATCCACTTCACCGAATACGGCGGGTTGGAGACGATGGCATCAAAGGGTTTGTCGCTGCCAAAGTGTGGATCGATCAGGGTGTTGCCGAGCTGCATGTTGAACTTGTCGTAGTTGATGTTGTGCAAGAACATGTTCATGCGCGCCAGGTTGTAGGTGGTGTGGTTAATTTCCTGGCCGAAGAAGCCCTCTTCAATGATGTGGGCGTCGAAATGTTTCTTGGCTTGCAGCAGCAATGAGCCGGAACCGGCCGCTGGGTCGTAAATCTTGTTGACGCTGGTTTGCTTGTGCATGGCCAGTCTGGCGATGAGCCGGGAGACGTGCTGCGGGGTGAAGAACTCGCCGCCGGACTTGCCCGCATTGGCGGCGTAGTTGGAGATCAGGAATTCGTAGGCGTCGCCAAACAGGTCGATGTCGCTGGTATGAAAGTCCCCAAAGTCCAGCCCGGCCACGCCTTTGAGTACGGCGGCGAGGCGGGTGTTTTTATCCTTGACGGTGTTGCCAAGGCGATTGCTGGTGGTATCGAAGTCGGCAAACAGGCCTTTGATGTCGCCTTCCGAAGGGTAGCCGCTGGCCGAGGCTTCAACGGCCGCGAAGATGGCGGCCAGATCCGTGTTCAGGCTGTCGTTGCTGTGCGCGGCCTTGGCCACATTGGCAAACAACTGGCTGGGGTAAATGAAATAACCCTTGGTCTTGACCGCATCGTCCTTGACCTCGGGCGTGATCACGTTATCGGGCAGCTCGGCGTAGTGGATGCTCTCGTCATCGGCTTCGATGTAGGCGCAAAAGTTTTCGCTGATAAAGCGATAGAACAATGCGCCGAGCACATACTGCTTGAAATCCCAGCCGTCCACGGCCCCGCGGACATCGTTGGCGATCTGCCAGATCTGCCGCTGCAGGGCGGCGCGTTGTTGGGTGCTGGTCATGGTTCTCGTTTTTTTTCCATATGGCTGATCATCGCCCAGCCGCCGCCAACACGGCAATGCGGATGACGGTGGCACTGGCAGGGCGTGGCGCGCAACACGGCCCCGGGACGTTGATGGCCCGTTGGCGCGCCTGGCCAGACATGATGGCGCAAGTGATCAGTGCAAACGCCAAGCCCGGATTCGGGAGCGTGGTTTCACCGATTCAAGACGCTGGTCAAGACGCTGGAAAACTTCAGCGGAACGCGCTGTTCAACGCGCGGCGATAACAGGCAGGTAATCGTCCGGTGCGGCGTTGCAGGGCTCGGCATAGCCTCGCCCGTGAAAAAACCACTGCGAATGTCCACCGGACATTGGCAAGATCACTAAACCGGGAAAGTGGGAAACTGAGATTTCCTCCCGGCCCACGGCGAAGCCGTTGGCGTTCGCAAGCGCTGAAGAGTGCCACTGGCACTCTTCAAGCCACACGCTTGCTCACCCCCCGAAATCATCCAGCATGATGTCTTTGCGTTCCACGCCCAGGTCTTCCAGCATCTTGATGCAGGCGGCGTTCATCATGGGCGGACCGCACATGTAGTATTCACAGTCTTCCGGCGCCTTGTGGTTTTTGAGGTATTCCTCAAACAACACGTTGTGAATGAAGCCGGTGTAGCCGGTCCAGTTATCTTCCGGGTTCGGTTCGGAAAGGGCGATATGCCAGCTGAAGTTGTCGTTTTCCTTCGCCAGCATGTCGAAGTCTTCCTGGTAGAACAGTTCGCGCAGGCTGCGCGCGCCGTACCAGAAGGTCATTTTGCGCTTGGATTTCAGGCGACGCAGCTGGTCGAAAATATGGCTGCGCATGGGCGCCATGCCGGCACCGCCGCCGATGAACACCATTTCCTTGTCGGTTTCGCGGGCGAAGAATTCGCCAAACGGTCCGGCGATGGTGACCTTGTCGCCCGGCTTCAGGTTGAAGATATAGCTGGACATCAGGCCCGGCGGCAATTCGGGCTGTCGCGGCGGCGGGCTTGCGATCCGCACGTTGAGCATGATGATGCCCAGCTCTTCGGGATAATTGGCCATGGAGTAGGCGCGCTCCACCGGCTCCTCGGCCTTGGCGTGAAACTGCCAGATGTTGAATTTGTCCCAATCGTCGCGAAACTCTTCTTCAACGTCGAATTGCTTGTAATCCAGCTCGTAGGGTGGGCATTCAATCTGAATGTAACCGCCGGCGCGAAAGTTCACGCGCTCGCCTTCCGGCAGTTCCAGCACCAGTTCCTTGATGAAGGTGGCGACATTGTGATTGGAGCGGACGGTGCATTCCCATTTCTTGACCCCGAAGACTTCTTCCGGGATCTGGATTTTCATGTTCTGCTTGACCGCCACCTGACAGGACAGGCGTTCGCCCTCGCGCGCCTCACGCTTGGTAATGTGGCCGAGTTCGGTCGGCAGAATATCGCCGCCACCTTCGAATACCTTGACGCGGCACTGGGCGCAGGAGCCGCCGCCACCGCAAGCCGAGGGCACGAACAGGCCCACACCGGACAGGGCTTGCAATAACTTGCCACCGACCGGGATGTCGACTTCCTTTTCGTCATTGATCAGCAGTTTGACGTCACCCGACGGCACCAGCTTGTCGCGTGCAAGCAGAATGATCAGGACCAGCAGCAGAACGATGCCAGTGAAGAAGCCGACGCCGAGTGCGATTTCAGTAAACATGGGTGCCTGTCCGCTTTACAGTTTGATGCCGGAGAAAGCCATGAAGCCAAACGCAATCAGGCCGGAGCTGATGAAGGTAATGCCCAGACCCTGAAGCCCGTCGGGCACGTCCGAATATTTGAGCTTTTCACGCGCGCCGGCGAGCAGCACGATGGCCAAGGCCCAGGACGCGCCGGAGGAGACACCGTAAACCGCGGATTCGGCCAGATCGTAATCGCGTTCCACCATGAACAGCGTGCCGCCCAGAATGGCGCAGTTGACGGTGATCAGCGGCAGGAAAATCCCCAGCGCGTTGTAAAGCGCCGGCACGTATTTATCCAGCGTCATTTCCAGAATCTGCACCATCGCCGCGATCACGCCGATGTAGGAAATCAGGCCCAGAAAAGAAAGGTCCACGTCCGGCAAGCCGGCCCAGGCCAGCGCGCCATCCTTGAGCACATACTGATAGAGCAGGTTATTCACCGGCATGGTGATGCTTTGCACCACGATCACGGCGATGCCCAGACCCAAGGCGGTTTCGATCTTCTTGGAAATGGCCAGGAAGGTACACATGCCCAGAAAAAAGGCCAGCGCCAGGTTTTCAATGAACAGCGCCTTCAGCGCCAGATTGATGTAATGCTCCATGGTCAGATCACCTCGGTGCGATGCACGGAGTGGATTTGGAATTCACGCGCTTCGACCTGCTCCGGTTTCCAGGAACGGACCGCCCAGATAATCAGGCCGATGAGGAAGAAGGCCGACGGCGGCAGCAACAACAGGCCGTTGGGGATATACCAGCCGCCCTGGGTGGCGAGCGGGAAGATTTCAAAGCCCAGCAGCTTGCCGGAGCCGAACAGCTCACGCACGGTGGCGATGGCGATCAGAATGACGCTATAGCCCAGGCCATTGCCCAGCCCGTCCAGAAACGAACGCCAGGGTGGGTTGGCGGTGGCGTAGGCTTCCAGGCGGCCCATCACAATGCAGTTGGTAATGATCAGCCCGACAAAAACCGAAAGCTGTTTGGACGCCTCATACACAAAGGCTTTCAGCAACAGGTCCACCAGAATCACCAGCGTGGCGATAATGGTCATCTGCGCGATGATGCGGATGCTGGAAGGAACGTGGTTGCGGATGATGCTGTAGAACAGGTTGGCCAGCGCACAAACCGCGGTCAGACCCACGCACAACACCAGTGAGGTTTCCAGTTTGGAAGTGACCGCCAGCGCCGAACAAATGCCCAGCACCTGCAGGATGATGGGGTTATTGTCCGCAATCGGCTTGAGAAGAATGCTCTTGCTTGTTTCTGTGCTCATGCGCGTTCTCGTTTAGCTGGCGGTGGCGGCCGGGAGATCACCGGCGGCCAGTTTGTCCAGGAAGGGTTTGAAGCCCTGATCCGACAACCAGAACTGGACCAGGTTGCTGACGCCGTTGGCGGTCAGGGTGGCGCCGGAAAGGCCGTCAATCTTGTGCTGCGGGTCGGGCGTACTTTCGCCCACGCTGCCCTTGATCAGCGTGAGTTGCACATTGCCGTCTTCGTCATAAACCTTTTTTCCCGGCCACAGGCTTTTCCAAAGCGGGTTATCCACTTCGCCGCCCAGCCCCGGGGTTTCCGCGTGCTGGTAAAAGTTAATGCCGACCACCGTATTTCCATCACCTTCCACCGCCAAAAAGCCATAGAGCGTGGACCACAGCCCATAACCGGACACCGGCAGAATCACGTTTCTGACCGAGCCATCCTCGTGATAGGTGAAATAAACCGTGGCATAACGCGGCATGTAACGGATGGAGGCGATGTCTTCCTCGCCGGTCAACGGTCGCCCGCCCTGGGCCGGGTCTTTGGCGGCGGCGTATTGATCGTAGCTGGCCGCGTCCACGACATTGGTGAGTTGCCCGGTTTGCAGGTCCACCACCTTGGGCGTGACCTGCTTGAAGGCCTCGTCCAAATCCACGCCGGGCTGATACAGATTCACCACCCGCAGAATGTTTTTCTTCTTGTCATCCGCCTTGGCGGCGGCCTGAATCGGTTTGAGCGACACCGCCGCCACCGATACGAACACCGAACACACCAGGCACAGAATCATGGCGGTGAAGATGACACGGAGCTTGCTTTCACTGGCTGCCATTGGACTGCTCTCCTTATGCCGCCGCCAGGCGCTTCTGGCGCCGCGCGATGTTGATCTTGATTACCGAGTAATCGATCACCGGCGCCACCACGTTGCCGAACAGGATGCACAGCATCACGGTTTCCGGGAAGGCGGGATTGACCACGCGGATCAGCACGGTCATGAAGCCGCACAGCGCGCCGTAAATCCATCGGCCCATATTGGTTTGCGCGGCCGAAACCGGATCGGTGGCCATGAACACCATGCCAAAGGCGAACCCGCCCACGGTCAGATGCCAGTACCAGGGCATGCTCGCCATCGGCAGGTTATCGCCACCCAGGATATTGAACAGCACCGCGCCCAGCACCATGCCGCCGAACATGCCGAAGATGATGCGGTAACTGGCCACGCCGGTAATCATCAGGAAGGCGCCGCCCAGCAGGCAGGCGATGGCCGAAACCTCGCCCACGCTGCCCTGTTCGATGCCGATGAAGGTCTGCATCCAGCTGATGCCGCTGGCTTCGACGCCGACCATGCCCTGCAGCTTGGCGATGCCCAGGGTGGTGGCGGAAGAGAAGCCGTCGACCGCCGTCCAGATGGTGTCGCCCGAATGCTGCGCCGGATAGGCGAAGTACAGGAAGGCACGACCAACCAGCGCCGGGTTCATGAAATTCTTGCCGGTGCCGCCGAACACTTCCTTGCCGATCACCACGCCAAAGCTGACGCCCAGGGCCACCTGCCACAAGGGCACGGTCGGCGGCAGAATCAGCGAGAACAGGATGGAGGTGACAAAAAAGCCTTCGTTGACCTCATGATTGCGCACGGCGGCGAAAATCACTTCCCAGATGCCACCGACCACGAACGTGGTGACGTAAACCGGGAACCACCACCAGAATCCGTGCCAGAAACAGGCCCAGACGCTGTCCGGGTCAATGCCGGCGCCGAAGACCGTCAGCAGTTGACCGCGCCATCCGCCGATTTCGGTCGCGCCCTGCGCCAGCAAGGCGGAATTGGCCTGAAAACCCACATTCCAGCAACCCATGAGGATGGCGGGGAAGGTGGCCAGCCAGACGTAAATCATCACCCGCTTGAGGTCGATGCCGTCGCGCACATGCGGTGAGGTGCGGGTCACATCCGGCGGCGAATAGAAGAACGTGTCCACCATCTCGTACAGCGCGTGGAACTGTTCAAACTTGCCGCCTTTGGTAAACAGCGGCTCCAGCCGGTCCAGGTAATTTCTGAGTGCGGATTTGGCCATCAAAGTGATCCGTTGATGCAAATAACCGCTACCGCGGCGTTGAATGGGAAATTTTTCATGCCCTAACCCTCGGCTTCGATCAGCTCGAGGTTTTCGCGCAGTACCGGCCCGAAGTCGTACTTGCCGACGCAGACAAAGCTGCACAGGGCGACGTCTTCCTCGTCCAGTTCCAGGGCGCCGAGTTGTTGCGCCATATCGGTGTCCTTGACCAGCAGATACTTCAGCAACTGCGTGGGCAGGGTATCCAGCGGCATCACTTTTTCGTAATTGCCGATGGGCACCATGGCGCGCAGACTGCCGTTGGTGGTGGTGGTCATGGCAAAGCGCCTGGATGCGCGTTGCAGGGCCGAGATGAATACGTTGAGCGCGGAAAACTTGTTCAGTCCGGGCGCGATCCAGCCCATGAACTGACGGTCCTTGCTTTCCTCAATGACCGTGACCTGGTTGAAATAGCGACCGTGGAAATTGGCCCAGCCAGCCATGCGATGACCCGCCAGCACCGAGCCGGAAATCACCCGACAGCTTTCGTCGGTCAGCTCACCGTCCACCAGGTCGATCAGCGATGCGCCCAAGCGGGTGCGCAGCAGGCGCGGATTCCTGACCACCGGGCCGGCCAGCGAAATCACGCGCTCGGTGAAATAGCGGCCGGTGGTGAACAGTTTGCCGAAGGCCACCACGTCCTGATAGCCGATGTGCCACACGCTGCGTTCGGCGCTCACCGGCTTGAGGAAATGAATATGGGTGCCCGGCAGACCGGCCGGGTGCGGGCCGGAGAATTCGGCCACGCGCAATTGCGGCAGCTCGGCTTGCGGGATTTCCGCATCCGGCGCCTTGCACAGGAACAATTCGCCCTGGGTGAGCCGGGACAGCACGGTCAGCCCGTCAATGAAATCCTGTTCGTGCCCTGTGAGCGCCACCGCCGGGTCCGGCGCGTGCGGACGGGTGTCGATGGCGGTAATGAAGATCGCTGCCGGCGTGGAATCCAGCATCGGAATCTTGCTGTAGGGCCGCGAACGCAGCGCGGTCCACAGGCCAGACCTGGCCAGATTGTCACGCACTTGCTGGTCGCTGAGCTCGCCCAGCTTTTCGCGCGGGTAGCTTTCGAACTGGATTTCCTCGTCACCGTCGATTTCGATGGCGATGGATTGCAGCGAGCGACGCGCGCCACGATTGATGGCGGTGACGCGACCAGCCGCCGGCGCGGTAAACAGCACGCCGGGATTGTTCTTGGCCTCCATCAGCGGCTGACCGAGCTTCACCCGATCCCCCACTTCCACCATCATGGATGGTTTGAGGCCGATATAGGCGGTTCCCAGCACACCCACCGAAGAAACCGGCGGCGCGTCGTGGATCACTTGTTCGGGCGCGCCGGCGAGCGGGATGTCGAGCCCTTTTTTGATGTCGATACGGGTTGCTTGCACAGCGTTTCCGTCCCCAAATCCGGAAAGTCCGGGCGATTGTAATCTGCGCGACCGATGACATCACCTGCCGAACGGCGGGTGCGATGCGTCTTCCAATGCGGTCAGCGGCGAATGCTTCAGTTGGGACTGGCGAGTCCCGCCATTCCGAGCACCTGGATAAAAGGCTGCGGATACAGACCCAACAGTAACATTGTAACCGCTACGCCCAGAATCATCGCCCCCCCGGCGTGTTGCGCCCAATCTCTGGGCGCGTCAAAGCGGCGCAGATCGCGGTCCATCAGAAACAGGGTGACCATCAGGCGCAGGTAGTAGAAGAGGCCGATGGCGCTGCCCAGGATCACGCCACCCAGTAACAGCCATTCGCGCGCGTCCACGCCGGCAGCCACCGCATAAAACTTGCCGATGAAGCCGGCAGTGGCGGGAATACCGGCCAAGGACAGCAGCATCATGGTGAGGATGGATGCCAGATAAGGCCGCCGCCAGAACAGGCCGCGATAGTCGTAAATGGCATCGGCGTCACGCGCATGCATGGGGCTGGAAACCAGGGTGACGACGCCGAATGCGCCCAGGGTGGTGACGACATAAGTCAGCAGATACATGCCCACGGCTTCCACCGCCAGCGCGCCACCGGCAATCAAGGGCACCAGGCAATAACCAAAGTGGGCGATGGACGAATAGGCCAGCATGCGCTTGACGTTGTTCTGCAGCAGCGCCAGCACATTGCCGGCAATCATGGACAACATCGCCAGGGCGGTGAGCACGTCCAGCAACAGCGCGCTGCTGTGGATTTGCGCTTCAAACATCAGCCGCAACAGCACCGCAAATACGGCGGTTTTGGAAGCGGTGGCCAGAAACGCGGTGACCGGCGCCGGCGCGCCCTGATAGACGTCCGGCGTCCACAGGTGAAACGGCACCAGAGAAAGCTTGAAGCCGATGCCCACCAGCATCATCGCGCCGCCGATGCGGATCAGGCCGGGCGCGTCGGGCGCGTTCTGCAGATAGCGGCCGATCCCGGCGAATGAAAGGTGGCCGCATTGGGCATAGACCAGCGCCATGCCGAACAGCAGGAAGGCCGAGGCGCCGGCCGACAGCAGCAAATATTTCAGCGCCGCTTCCAGCGCGTTTCGGGAGCGCAGCGGATAGCCGATCATGGCGTAGAGCGGAACCGTCAACAGCTCCAGGCCGATGAAGAAACTCGCCAGGTGGCGACTGCTGACCATGACGATGCCGCCCAGCGCGGACAGTAGCAGCAGCAGATACATTTCCTCCTGATTGCCTTCGTAACCGTCCAGATAGGCGTTGCTGAGGGTGGCGCAGGCCAGCGTCGCCACCAGCACCAGGGCGGTGTAGAACAGCGCAAAGCCGTCCACCACCAATAGCGGTGTCACCACTTGCGGCGCCACCAGCGTTGTGAACAGACAGGCCAGCAGCGCCACGTTGAGGCCGGCGACGGCGAGGGTGGCATTCCACCAGTGGTTGCGATTGATGCCGATGCCCAGCATCACCGTGATGATGGTCAGACTGACCACCAGAATCGGCGCCAGCGCGACCCACTGTTGCAAACCGAAGTTCACGGCCGCGCCCCCATGATTTCCGGTGCGATGGCGGGCGCGGTGTAGATTTCGTGCACCCGCTGCATGGCGAGCGCTGAGGTATCCAATACCGGTTGCGGATAAAGGCCCAGTGCCAATAGCAGCGCCATCAAAGTGAGCATCATGCTCAGTTCACGCCTGGACAGGTCTTTGAGCGCAGCAGCGTTTTTCGCTGGCGGACCGTGAAACGCGCGCTGCACCAGAATCAGCGAATAGACCGCGGCCAGAATCAGGCCGCTGGCGGCGGCAATCGTCACCGCCGGATCAATGCCCCAGGTGCCGACCAGGATCAGAAACTCGCCCACAAAGTTGCCCAGCCCCGGCAATCCCAGCGAGGCGGCGGCAAAGAACAGCGCAATCGGCGGCAGATAGGGAAAGCGCGCCCACAGGCCGCCCATTTTCGACAGCTCGCGGGTGTGCAGGCGCTCGTAAATCTCGCCGCAGAGAATGAACAGCGCGCCGGCCGCAATGCCGTGCGCAATCATCTGAATCACCACGCCCTGCAGGGCGGTTTGGGTGCCGGCGTAAATACCCACCAGCACGAAGCCCATGTGACTGACCGAGGAATAAGCCACCAGGCGCTTGATGTCAGTCTGGGCAAAGGTCATGACGCCGCCGTAGACAATGCCGATGACGCCGATCCACATCGCCACCGGCGCGAACTCGGCCGAGGCGTTGGGAAACAGCGGAATGCCGAAGCGCAGCAAGCCGTAGGCGGCGGTCTTGAGCAGGATGCCGGCCAGGTCCACCGAGCCGGCGGTCGGCGCCTGTGAGTGTGCGTCCGGCAACCAGGTGTGGAATGGCACCGCCGGGGTCTTCACCGCGAATGCGAAGAAAAAGCCCAGCATCAGAATCCATTCAACGCCGGCCGACAACGGCGTCTTGAGCAAGTCCTCGTAGTCAAAACTCATCACGCCGGTGGCCTGATGGTTGACGAACACCAGCCCCAGAATCGCCAGCAGCATGATCAGGCCAGAGGCCTGGGTGAAGATGAAAAACTTGGTGGCGGCGTAGATGCGCCCCTTGCCGCCGGGCGCGTTGTGTCCCCATAGCGCGATGAGGAAATACATCGGCACCAGCATCATTTCCCACAGGAAGAAGAACAGGAACAGATCCAGCGTCAGAAACACGCCGATGACGCCACCCAGATTCCACAACAGGTTGAGGTGGAAGAAGCCGACGTTGCGGTCGATCTCGCGCCAGGAACAGGCCACCGCCATCACCCCCAGCAGATTGGTGAGCACGATCAGCAGCAGCGACAGCCCGTCCAGGCCCAGGTGGATGGAGATGCCAAAGCGCGGAATCCACGGCTGCTGATATTCGATCACCCATTGCGGGTCCGCGCCCGGCAGGCTCAGCGAATAGTCGCCCGTCATCCACAGCCACAGCGAAATGCCCAGCGCGATGAGCATGCTCAGCAGCGCCGTCCAGCGTGGAAACTTGCGGCCGAAAATCATTTCGCCCTGCCAGCTCAGCAGGCCGCCGATGAAGGGGATGAGAATCAGCCAGACCAGAATCATGTCAGCATCACCGTGCCGACAACGACGACGGCGCCCAGCCCCAGACTGGCCACATACCAACGCAATTGACCCGTTTGCGTGCGCGCCAGCCAACCGTTCACGGCGCGCAGGCTGGCCGGAATCAGCGCCACCAGCTGATCAATAAAATCCCTGGCGTTGACGCGGATGAAGCCGAGATAAGGTCGCACGAACAGCTGATCGTAGAGCCAGTCAAAGCCAAAAGCTTCGCGCCACCACAGCAGCAGCGGATTGCGGCTGTCGCGCCACTTCTCCGCACGCCGGCGAGCGCGGCCGAAAATCAGCCAGGCCAGCGCCACCCCGGCCAGGGAAACGGCCACCGAGATCGCTTCCAGCCGATGTTTCTGATGCAGCAGGTTTTCGGCGAAGGATTGATGCGGCAGCACGCGGTCCAGCGGCAGATGGATGAACCCGCCGAGCACCGCAAACAGCGCCAGCACCGCCAGCGGCAGATGGTGCGAAAAGCGCGCCGTGGGCGGTGTCACGCCGTGATGATGCGCATCACCAAAGAAAGTAATGAACACCATGCGGAAGGTGTAGAGGCCGGTCAAAAAGGCACCCGCCAGCCCGGCGTAATACAAGTGCATCTGGCCGCCGGCCCAGGCTTCAAACAGGATTTCGTCCTTGGAGAAAAAGCCGGAGCTGCCAGGAAAGGCGATCAGTCCCAGGCAGCCGATCAGAAACACCCAGAAGGTGAAGGGCAGGGTTTTTCGCAATCCGCCCATGCGAAACATGTCCTGCTCATGATGCAGCGCCACAATCACCGAGCCGGCGGACAGGAACAGCAGCGCCTTGAAAAATGCGTGGGTCATCAGATGAAAAATGGCCGGTTGCCAAGCGCCGGCGCCCAGCGCCAGAAACATGTAGCCGATCTGCGACATGGTGGAGTAGGCGAGCACCCGCTTGATGTCGGTTTGCATCAGTGCGGTGAAACCCGCCAGCAACAGGGTGATGGCGCCCACCCAGCCCACCATCTCCAAGGCGAAGGGCGACAATTCAAACAGAACGTGCGTACGGGCGATCAGATAAACACCGGCGGTGACCATGGTGGCCGCGTGAATCAGGGCGCTGACCGGGGTGGGGCCGGCCATCGCGTCCGGCAACCAGGTCTGCAAGGGCAGTTGCGCGGACTTGCCCACCGCGCCGCCCAGAATCAACAGCGCGGCGATGGTGGCGACCTGTGGCCCATCCGCCCACACGACGCTGGCCTCGCTCATCAGTGCCTGGATGTCCAGCGTGCCCAGTTCGTGAAACAGAATGAACAGGCCGATGGCCATGAAGGTGTCGCCCACCCGCGTGACCACAAAGGCCTTGCGTGCGGCGGCGCCATTGGCGGCGTCGGTGTACCAGAAGCCGATCAGCAGATAAGACGCCAGCCCGACGCCTTCCCAGCCCAGATACAGGAACAGCAGGTTATCGCCCAGCACCAGCAACAGCATGCTGGCCACAAACAAATTCATGTAGGAGAAAAAGCGCGCGTAACTGTCATCGCCGCGCATGTACCAGGATGCGAACAGATGGATGAAGAATCCCACGCCGGTAATCACGCCCATCATCACCAGCGACAGTGCGTCCAGGCGCAGGGCAAAACGCGGCGCGAAATCCTCCACCCGCATCCAGGTCCACAAGACCTGGGTGTAATGACCGCTCTCAGGCGGTGCACTCAGAAACTGGGTGCCGATCCCCACGGTGACCAGAAACGACAGGCCGATGCTGCCGACCCCGATCCAGGCGGCGGCGTTTTCGCTGACCCGCCCTCTGGCGAAGGCCAGCGTCACGAAGCCCGCCAGCGGCAATGCGAACACCAGGAACAGGAACTCAAACATAGGCGGCTGATTTCGGCCTGGATGAGTTTCCAGTTTCCAGTTTCCAGTTTCCAGAAAAGGTCATGAGCTTGCCTGGGCGCTTGAGTGCAATCTCAATCTGATTGGCACAACAGATGAGAAAGACGCATCTCCGGGTTACTGGAAACCGGCAACTGGAAACTGGAAACTGCTTCTTCATCCGCGCATCTCGCTGGCCGCATCCACGTTCAAGGTCTGGAAGCGGCGTTGCAGCTGCAACAATAGCGCCAGGCCAACGCAGGCCTCGCAGGCGGCCAGGGTCAGAATGATGATGAACATGATCTGGCCGTCGGCCGCTGCCCAGCGGCTGCCGGCGACGATGAACGCCAGGGCCGCTGCGTTCATCATGATTTCAAGCGCCATGAGCATGAACAGCACATTGCGGCGCACCATCAGGCCGGCCAGGCCGATGCTGAAAATGATGGCGGCCAGAATCAGGCCGTGTTCCATCGGCACGCCGTTCATTCGCAAGGCTCCGGCTTGCGGACGGCGCGGGGTTGCTGTGGCTTGCCCAGGTGATAGGCGGCAACCAGTCCTGCGAGCAACAACATCGACGCCAGTTCCACCGCCAGCAGATATGGCCCGTAAAGCAGAATGCCGACCTGTTTGGCGTCGATGGTCTGCATCGCCAGCGGATGCGATTCGGTGCTCAGAATCGCGCGCATCAGTTCAGCCAGCAAGACGCCGGATAGTAGCGACGGAAACAACCAGGCGCGTGGGCTCAGCCAGGCGCGTTCCTGATTCACCACCTGATCGCCCAGATTGAGCATCATCACCACAAAGATGAACAAGACCATGATGGCGCCGGCGTAGACGATGACTTCCAGCGCCGCCGCGAACGGCGCGCCCAGGCTGAGAAACACCGCCGCCAGCGATAGCAGCGACAACACCAGATACAGCAGCGCGTGCACCGGATTGGGGCTGGTGACCACGCAGGCAGTGGAAAGGATTGCGACCGCGCCAGCAATGTAGAAAGTCAGTTCCATTGAAGACAGTTTCCGGTTTCCGGTTTCCAGTTCCCAGAAAAAGCAAAGCGGGTAGCCTCTTCAGCGGTGGCGGCTGTTTTTTTCATTACTTAGCCATTAGTGCGCTTATTCAAGGAGCTGATTAATCCGTTTAACATCCGTGCGATTTCCGAGCTGAGCGCAAGCGCGTTTTTCGTGGGTGCGTGATCTGTGTATTCCAGATTGCAGGCGAGCTTCAGCTGCGTTTCTGTTTCAAACAAAGATCCCCTTGCGTGCGCTAAAAACTGGCGGAACTCTCCTGTGGTTAAGCGCCCTTGTCCCTCCGCAATATTGCTTGGCACCGATACGGCCGCTCGCCTGATTTGTGAGCAAAGGCCAAAGCGTTCCTCAGATGGAAACTCCGCAGATAATCGATAAACAATTTCTGTTAACGACATGGCTTTTTGCCAAACCTCGAGTTGCTCATATCGGTGCGCCATTCCTATGATTTTTTGGAAACTGGAAACTGGAAACTGGAAACTGGAAACTGGAAACTGGAAACTGGAAACTGGAAACTGGAAACTGGAAACTGGAAACTGGAAACTGGAAACTGTATTCAAGGCAGTAGCGACTTGACGCTGACCGGTGGTGATTCGTCCTGGGCCGCCCCCTTGGGTTTGCCGGCGATCGCCAGCCCCGCGACCTTGTAAAAGTTGTAGTCCGGCACTTTGCCGGGGCCGTTGATCAACAGGTGTTCTTTTTCATAAACCAGGTTCTGGCGGTCGTATTCGCACATCTCGAAATCCGGCGTCAGCTGGATCGCGCTGGTGGGGCAGGCTTCTTCGCACAGACCACAGAAAATACAGCGCGAGAAGTTGATGCGGAAGAATTCCGGATACCAACGGCCATCCTCCTTTTCCGCTTTTTGCAGCGAGATGCAGCCCACCGGGCAGGCCACCGCACACAGGTTGCAGGCCACGCAGCGTTCTTCGCCGTCGGGGTCGCGGGTGAGTACGATACGGCCGCGATAGCGCGGCGGCAGATAGGGTTTTTCTTCCGGGTATTGGACCGTGTCACGCTTGCGAAAGGCGTGCGAAAAAATCATGCCCAGCGAACGCAGCTGGGTGCCGATGCCCTTGATGACGTCGCCAGCGGAAATCATCAGCTCATTCCTCCAATCACCAGGGTGGCGCCGGTGGCCATCAGGTTGAGTAGCGACAGCGGCAGGCAGAACTTCCAGCCGGCCGCCATCATCTGGTCGTAACGCGGTCGCGGCAGCGCCGCGCGCAGCAGGATGAAGCCGCTCATGAAGGCAAAGGTCTTGGCGGCGAAAATCACAAACCCCAGCAGCGGCCCTTCGTCCACGAAGGGCAAGTCCCAGCCGCCGAAAAACAGCACCACCAGCAGCGCGGACACCAGCACGATGCCCACGTATTCGCCCACGAAGAACATGCCGAATTTCATGCCCGAATATTCGGTGTGATAACCGGCCGCCAATTCCTGCTCGGCTTCCGGCAGGTCGAAGGGCGTGCGATGCGTGGTGGCCACCGCCGCCAGCAGAAACACGCAAAAGCCGAAGAACTGCGGAAATATGTACCAGACCCCGGCCTGTTGCGCTTCCACCACCTCACGCAGATTGAAACTGCCGGCCTGCATCACCACACCCATGACCGACAGGCCCATGAATACTTCGTAAGTAATCATCTGCGCCGAAGAACGCAGCCCGCCCAGTAGCGAGTATTTGTTGTTGGAAGACCAGCCGCCCAGCATCACCGCGTATACCGCCAGACCGGCGATGGCGAGGAAGAACAACAGGCCCAGATCGAAATCCGCCACCCCGATCTGCGGCGCCAGCGGCACCAGGGCGAAGGCCAGCAGCATGGTGCTGAGCGCCACCACCGGCGCAGTCCAGAACGTGGGCTTGTCCACGAACGGCGGTGTCCAATCCTCCTTGAAGAAAATCTTCAGCATGTCCGCCACCACTTGACCCAGGCCAAAAGGTCCGACCCGATTGGGGCCGTAGCGATCCTGCCAAAGGCCCAGCAGCCGCCGTTCCAGCCAGATCATCCAGGCTGCGGTCAGCAACAGCCCCACAAGAATCGCCATCGCTTCGGCCATGGCCAGGCCAATCTGCCACAGCTGCGGGGTGATCCATTGCGGCATCAGTCGGCGGCCTCCACGTTCAGCGTGGCGTGGTTTGCAAGAAACGGCAATTCGGTAATGCCGACCGGCAAGCCGACGTGACCGACCGGCAACCCCTGGCAGGCGCGCAGTGGCAATTCCAGCTCGAAATCCTCACATCGCAAGCGCACGCGGGATTTCAGGCCCAGCGACCGAATATCCTGCGGCGCCATCTGCGCGAAGGCCGCGCCGGCACGTTGCTGGATCACATCCGAACCGGCGCTCAGTTCCTCTGCGCCGTAGAACGCAGGCAGCCGCAGGGCTTGCCATCGCCGGACCGGCCGGGGTTCAGGTACCGGGCAGTAATCGCTCGATCGATTCGGGTCATGTTTGATCAGCGCCTGTCCCGGGTCACCGCCACGCAGGCCGCCGCCGACTTCGGCCTGAAACTTGTTCCAGGCCTGCGGCGAGTTCCATCCCGGCGCCCACGCAAACGGCAGCAATTCGGGCGGCCGATCCTGCGCCATGGCGCCGTTGGCGCCTTCCATGGAAAACGCGAGCGCCGAATCCGGATCCTGCGAAGCGCGCGGTTCATGCACCGATTGATTGGCGCGCATGGCGGTGCGACCCGAATAACGGTGCGAGGCACGCGCCAGTTTCAAACCGTTCATGCGAAATTCGCTGTCCGGCGCGGCGTCTATGATGGGAGCGAAGCGCGGCATCGCCTGCGCGCAGGCCTGGGTGATGGCGTCCAGATTGTCCCAGTCCTGCTTCGCATCCAGTGCGTCACACCAGCGCCAGGACTCGCGCACCGCGCTTTGCGCGCGGTAATAAATCGGATCGAACACCTGGAAGTAACGCTGGGCGCGGCCCTGGTAATTGACCAGCGTGCCGTCGGATTCAAAGATGGTGGCCGCCGGCAGCACCAGCGCGGCCTTGGCGGCGGTCTCGTGCAATTGGTGATCGATGGCGATCACCCGCACCGATGCCAGCGCCGCGTCCACCAGCGCTCGCGGCGCGCGTCGATACAAGTCGTTTTCCAGCACGATCAGGGTGTCGATTTCGCCATCGGCGGCGGCTTGCAGCACGTCCGAGATGGCGCACCCATCCATCATGCTGGCGCCAATGCTGTTGGCCTCCGGGACCGACAACCCGAGCTGCGCCGCTTTGCCGATCTGTCGCAACGCCGTTGCTAGCTGTGCCGCGGCTTGCAGCACGGCCTTGTTGCTGCAACCGGTGCCGGAGACGATCAGCGGGCGTTGCGCCTCGGAAAGCACTTTGGCCATCGCCCGGGCTTGGTTGCTCAAGTCCTTGGCTAGCCCACTTGCCGTTGGTGCTTGCGCGTGCAGCTGATGCGCGATTTCAAAGCCCAGTTGTGCGATGTCATCGGGTGCGGCGCGAACCACGGTGCTGGCGATGTCATCCAGCCGCGTCGGCGCCGGGCTGGCGATCATCAGCGGATGGCGCCGCTGTTGGGTCAGATCCGCCAGCGCGATGACCTGCCATTGCGCGATGTGTTTTTGCGCGCCTTCGGTGAGCATGCGACCGCGCGCCGCCTGACGGATGGCCAGCGCCGTGCGCGGCGCGGTTTGGGTGGGGTCTTCGCCCAGAATCAGCACCGCGTCCGCGTGCTCCATGTCGCTCGGGCTGGCGGTTGCGGTTGGGCCTTGCATCAATTCGATCACGGTTTGCAGCAGCGCCTGTTCCTGATCCGCGACGCCGTTGCAGAACTGATCCGCGCCCACCAGCGTGCGCAGCGCGGTATTGGCTTCCAGGCTGGCGCGGGGCGAACCGATGCCGGCGATGTTTTTGGCGCCGGCGACGATGGCGCAGCCCTGCTCAATTGCCTGTTCCACGCTTAGCGGCAGATGCTGGCCCTCGCGCAGGATGATGGGCTGATCGGGCCGGTCCTTGCGGTTGGTGTAGCCGTAGCCGAAGCGGCCACGGTCACAGAGAAAATAGCCGTTGAGTTCGCCGTGATAGCGATTCTCCACGCGGCGGATTTCGCCGTAGCGCTCGCCCGGCGAGACATTGCATCCGACCGCGCAATGGCCGCAGATGCTGGGTGCGAACTGCATGTCCCACTTGCGGGTGTAGCGCTCGGAATGGGTCTGGTCGGTGAACACGCCGGTGGGGCAGATCTCGGTGAGGTTGCCGCTGAATTCGCTTTCCAGCGTGCCGTCCTGGGCGCGTCCGAAATACACGTTGGCTGCCGACCCAAATGCGCCCAGATCCTTGCCGCCGGCATAGTCCTGGTAGTAGCGTACGCAGCGATAACAGGCGATGCAGCGGTTCATCTCATGGCCAATGAATGGCCCCAGGTCCTGATTCAGGTGCGTGCGCTTGCGGAAGCGGTAGTGGCGTGCGTGATGCCGGGTCATCACCGTCATGTCCTGCAAGTGGCAATGGCCGCCTTCCTCGCACACCGGGCAGTCGTGCGGGTGATTGGTCATCAGAAATTCGATGATGGACTCGCGAAAATCGGTCGCTTCGGCGTCCGAGATCGAGATGTAACTATCGTCCGCCGCTGGGGTCATGCAGGCCATGACGATGCGGCCGTTCTCATCGCTTTCGTCGCGATAATGCTTGACCGCGCATTGCCGACAGGCGCCGACGCTGCCCAGCGCCGGGTGCCAGCAGAAATAGGGGATATCCAGCCCCAGCGACAGGCAGGCCTGCAGCAGATTGTCGCTGCCTTTGACCTGGTATTGCTTACCGTCGACGTGGATCTTGGCCATGACTAAGTCCCCGTCATGCTCGCCAAAGCGGGCATCCGGATTCGCGTGGAAATTAAGCGAAGCCCCGTTCCAATGGCGTTGGATTCCCGCCTCCGCGGGAATGACGGGTTTGAAGGAATGACGGTGTTCACGCCGCCACCTCTGCTTTCTCAAGCCCCGCCTCAAACTCTTCGCGGAAATATTTCAAGGCGGATTGAAGAGGCTCCATCGCCCCCGGCGCATGGGCGCAGAACGTTCGTCCCGGTCCCAGCAATCGGGTCAGGCCTTGCAGCCGTTCCAGATCGCCCGGCTGTCCCTGCCCATTTTCAATGGCGCGCAGAATCTTCACCGACCAGGGCAGGCCGTCACGACAAGGCGTGCACCAGCCGCAGGATTCGCGCGCAAAGAATTCCTCCAGATTGCGCACCGCGGACACCATGCTTTGATCCTGCGCCACCACCGTGATCAGGCCGGTGCCCATGCGCGATCCGGCTTTGGAGATGTGATCAAAATCCATCGGCAGATCGAGGTGCTCCGGCAGCAGAAAATCGGTGGATGCGCCGCCCGGCAACCAGGCTTTCAATGCGCGGTCCTGTTTCATGCCGCCGGCGCGGTCTTCAATCAGCTCACGTGCGCTGCTGCCAATGGGCAATTCCCAACAGCCGGGCCGATTGACCAGGCCGGAGACGCCGTAAAGCTTGGTGCCGCCGTCCATGGATTTGCCTTGCGAAAGGCCTTTGAACCATTCCGCGCCGCGCAGCACGATGTGCGGGATATTGCACAGGGTTTCCACGTTGTTAACCACGGTGGGCCGGCCCCACAGCCCGCTGATTTGTGGAAACGGTGGTTTGGCTCGCGGCGTTGCCCGGCGCCCTTCGAGCGAATTGATCAGCGCGGTTTCCTCGCCGCAGATGTAACGGCCGGCGCCGGTATGCACGTGGCAGTGGTAATCCCAGCCCGAACCCAGAATGTTCTTGCCGAGCAAGCCGGCTTCGCGCGCTTGGGCGATGGCGCGATTCAAGCGCTGTGCCGCCAGTACGTATTCGCCACGCAAGAAAATGTAGCCGGTACAGGCGCCGATGGCGTAGCCGGCGACAATCATGGCTTCAATCAATTGATGCGGCGCCTGTTCCATCAGCAGCCGATCCTTGAAAGTGCCCGGTTCCATTTCGTCGGCGTTGCAGACCAGATACTTGGCGCCGGCGTCGGCGCCCATCGGTACCAGACTCCATTTGATGCCGGTGGGAAAACCGGCGCCGCCGCGACCGCGCAGGTTGGCTTGCTTCACCGCTGATTGCACGTCGGCCGGCGACTGTTCGCGGATGGCGCGACGCAGGGCGGCATAACCGTCCATGGCCTCATAGGCGTTCAAGTCCAGCGGCCCGCGCGCCGGATCAATGCCGTGGGTCAGCGGATGCGTTTCAGCCGAGGCGTTCATGCATAAGCCTCCAGCAGCGCATCCAGTTTTTCGATACGCACATCGCCGTGAGTGTCATCGTCAATCATCATCACCGGCCCGCGATCGCAAGCGCCCAGACAGCAGATGGGCAGCAGGGTGAAGCGTTGATCGGCGCTGGTTTGTCCGAAGCCGATGCCGAGCTTTTCCTGCAGGGCGTCGCGCAGCGCCTCATAGCCGGTCAGATGACAGGCGATGCTGTCGCAGAGCTTGATCACATGCCGACCCACCGGCTGGCGGAAAATCAGGCTGTAAAAGGTGGCGACGCCTTCCAGCTCCGCCTCGCCCATGCCGATCATGTCCGCCACCGGCTTGATGGCGCCGTCCGGCACCCAGCCGCGATGCGCCTGCACGATTTTCAGCGCACCGATGCTGGCGGCGCGCGAATCCGGGTAGTGGGCGATTTCCGACTGGATTTGCACGCGCTCCTCGGCGCTCAGCTCGAACGGTGGCGGTGCCTGCAAGTCCGCCAGCTTGACGACGGTTTCCTTCATATCCGGACACCAAGGCAGTGCAGGGCGGGGCGTGCCCGCCATCCTGATCGGCACCCGCCTGGTTTACGGCGGCCATGGGCCGCCCAACAACGAAGGCTTCTCATCGGTCCACGTCCGCCATGACGAAATCAATGGAGGCGATATAGGCGATCAGGTCCGCCACCATGCTGCCGCGGATGACGCTGGGAATCTGTTGCAGGTGTGGGAAGCTGGGCGTGCGGATGCGGGTGCGATAGCTCATGGTGCTGCCGTCGGCGATGCAGTAATAGCTGTTGATGCCCTTGGTGGCTTCAATCATCTGACTGGCCTCGCCGGCTTCCAGCACCGGCCCCCAGGACACGCTCAGAAAATGCGTGATCATGGTTTCGATGTCGTGCAGCATTTTTTCGCGCGGCGGCGGGCAGGTGAGCGGATGGTCCGCCTTGAAGTCGCCGGACGGCATGTTGTCCAGACACTGTTCGATGATTTTCAGCGACTGCCGGATTTCCTCCGCCCGCACGATGGCGCGTTCATACACGTCGCTGCGTTTGCCCACCGGCACGTCGAATTCGAAGTTTTCATAACCGCTGTACGGCCGCGCCTTGCGCAGGTCATAACTGCAACCGGTGGCGCGCAATCCGGGGCCGGTCACGCCCCATTCCAAAGCCTCGGCTTGAGAGTATTCGGCAACGCCGCGCGAACGCGCCACCAGCACCGCGTTTTCCAGCGCGGCCTTTTCATATTCCTTCATGCGCGGACGCAGCCAGTCGATGAACTCGCGGACCTTGCCTTGCCAGCCCCTGGGCAGGTCATGGGCAACGCCGCCGATGCGAAACCAGGCCGGGTGCATGCGAAAGCCGGTCACCGCTTCGATCACGTCGTAGGCTTTCTGGCGGTCCACGAACATGAAAAACACCGGCGACATGGCGCCCACGTCCTGCGCGTAGGTGCCGTAAAACAACAGGTGCGAGGTAATCCGGAAGAACTCCGCCATCATCACCCGAATGGTCTGCACCCGTTGCGGCACCTGGATGCCCGCCAGCTTCTCCACCGTCAGCACATAGGGCAGGTTGTTCATCACCCCGCCCAGGTAATCGATGCGATCGGTGTAGGGGATGTAGGTGTGCCAGGACTGGCGCTCGGCCATCTTCTCGGCGCCGCGATGGTGGTAGCCGATGTCCGGCACGCAATCGACGATCTCTTCGCCATCAAGCTGTAGCACGATGCGAAAGGCGCCGTGCGCGCTGGGGTGATTCGGCCCCAGATTGAGAAACATGAAATCGCTGTCGGCGTTGCCGCGCTGCATGCCCCATTCTTCCGGCTGGAATTGCAACGCTTCCTGATCCAGGTCCTGCCGCAGCTGATCCAGCATGAACGGATCGAACTCGGTGGCGCGCGCCGGATAATCCTTGCGCAGCGGATGACCGTCCCAGCGCGGCGGCAACAGAATGCGCCGCAGATTGGGGTGGCCGCTGAAGACGATGCCGAACAGATCCCAGACCTCGCGTTCGTACCAGTTGGCGTTGGCGAACACCGATACGCAGGACGGTAGTTCGCAAGCGTTTTCCGCCAGCGCGACCTTGAGCCGGATGTCCGCGTTGCGGTCGATCGACAGCAGCTGATACACCACCGTGAAGGCCGAGTCGGGTTGCCCCTGCCGATGCTTGCGCAAACGCTCGTCAATCGCCGTGAGGTCGTAGAGCATGCGATAGGGGCGCTCGACCTCGGTTTTCAGGAAGCGCAATACCTCCAGGATGCGGCCGGCCTCAATCCACAGCGTGGGGACGGCATCCACCGTGGCTTGACTGATGAAGCCATCCTCGCCGAATCGGCGATAGATTTCGAGCACGGTTTGCTGTGCTTCGGGTTGTAGCTGGTGCGCGTCGTCAGGCACGGCCAACAGTTTCCGGTTTCCGGTTTTCAGTTTCCAGAAAAACCAGATTCCGCGAGCGGCGCTTCGCATTGTCTGGAAACTGGAAACTTCTCACTGGAAACTTCTTCTTCACACTGAATCCGGTGTCCGCAAATGGGTTTGCGCTTGCCGTTCGGCTTGCTTGAGATCCCGCTGCGCCGGCAGATTGGCGCGATAAATGCCCTGTTCGCCCACCACCCAGGACAGCGGGCGGCGTTCCTTGCCGATGGCGTCCTGCAACAAGTTCAAGGCCTGTAAGAAGGCATCCGGTCTGGGCGGGCAACCGGGGATGTAAACGTCCACCGGCAGGAATTTGTCGACCCCCTGGACCACGGAATAGATGTCGTACATGCCGCCGGAATTGGCGCAGGCGCCCATGGAGATGACCCATTTGGGTTCCAGCATCTGCTCGTAGAGCCGCTGCACCACCGGCGCCATCTTGATGAAACAGGTGCCGGCAATGACGATCAGATCCGCCTGTCGAGGCGAGGCGCGAATCACCTCGGCGCCAAAACGCGCCAGATCGTGCGTCGGCGTAAACGCGGTGGCCATTTCCACGTAGCAACAGGACAGGCCGAAGTTGTAGGGCCAGATGGAGTTCTTGCGGCCCCAGTTGACCGCGCCGTGCATCAGGCTTTCCAGCTTGCCCAAAAAGATATTGCGGTGGATGTGCTGTTCCAGCGGGTCGGCAAGCACCTCACGCTGCTGCATCGGATAACGCGCGGCGTTCTTGTCGATGCGAGTCAGCGTGTATTCCATCAGTCCTTATCCCTGTTGCCGTGTCCGAACGGTGGAGGGTGCCGGCGGCTTGCTGGACTTTGGCGCCCACTCCAATGCGCCGATCATCCACAGGTAGGCCAGGCTTGCGAGCAGGATGAACACGAATATCCCCGCCTCGATCAAGCCGGGCAGGCCGGATTCGCGCACGCTGATGGCCCAGGCGTAAAGAAACACCGCCTCCACGTCAAAGATGACGAAGAACATCGCCACCAGATAAAACTTGGCCGACAGTCGCAGGCGCGGCTCACCAGCGCCGACGACGCCGGATTCAAAGGGTTCGTCTTTCGCCCGGCCCCAGGCGCGACCGCCCATTAACCAGGAAAGCAGCAGCATCAGGGCAACGATTCCGAAGACCCCGAAAACGTAGGCTGCAAACGCCCATCCCTCTGATGACAGGTTCGCGACTGGCTGCATCGGCTTCCCTCGCTGGCCGGAGTGGCTGCCCGCGGGGATGCGCGGTCATACCCCACACTCCGTGATCGCAGTGTAACCATACTCAGGGTGAATCACGCAATGCCCGACCGCTCATCCTGCGCGCAAGAGGCCTTTCGTGTGCCCAACACGGGGGGAGGCGTTTTGTGTGCCGATAAACGCAGTTGCGCTCAATTCACCGTTATCTGGTGGAAGTCTCTGATGAACTTGAACAGCGCGGCGCGCCGTTTCCGGTGTTGCCTGAGGGCGCTCGGCCCCGAAATTGCGGGCCTTGGCCGCTGCCGGACCCGATCAGCCCGGCCCTGGTCAGCGTTCACCGATCCCCGCCGGGTTCAGCGCTGAATGTTGCGGCCGTAGAAGATCTCCTCGATTTCGTGTCCGACCTTCTGGCTGATGCGCCTGGCTTCCTTGGGTGGCAGTTGCGCCGCCCCTTCGCCGAACAGGTAGGTGTCCAGGTCCAGCTCCTTGAGCCGCATCTTGGTGTGGAAGATGTACTCCTGATACACGTTGACGTCCACCATGTCGTAGCGGTGCTTGATGTCTCGCGCAATGAAATTCTGGATGGAGTCGATCTTGTGATCGATGAAGTGCTTTTTGCCGCGAATATTGCGGGTGAAGCCGCGCACCCGGTAATCCATCACCACGATGTCGGACTCAAAGCTCTTGATCAGGAAGTTCAGGGCTTTCAGCGGAGAAATTTCGCCACAGGTGGAAACGTCGATGTCCGCGCGAAAGGTGCTGATCCCGGCGTCCGGATGGGTTTCCGGATAGGTGTGAACGGTGATGTGGGACTTGTCCAGGTGTCCCACCACGGATTCTTTGTCAACGCCGGCGTTTTCCAGCGCCTGCAGATGGCCCTCTGAAATCAGCATGGTGACGCTGGCGCCCTGCGGCTCGTAATCTTCCGTCGCCACATTCAGGATCTTGGCGCCGATGGTGTCGGCCACTTCGGTCAGAATGCTGGTCAGGCGCGCCGCGTTGTACTGCTCGTCGATGTATTCGATGTACTCGCGGTTGTGCGCCTTGCTGCGTGCGTAACAGATGTCGTAGATATTGAACGACAGCGTTTTGGTCAGGTTGTTGAAGCCCAGCAGTTTGAGCTTGGGGTTGCTGGTGGGTTTGGCCACGGGTACTTGGCGTCGGCGCGATGGTCGGAAATGGCGCGCGATTATGCGTCAATTAGCTGGCGGTTGTGTTGCCGGCGCCCACCCCCGTTTCGCGAATCTCAAAGCTGTGGGTCACATTGACGCCGCCGTTGCGCAGCATGATGGAGGCCGAACAATATTTTTCCGACGAAAGCTGCACCGCGCGCTTGACCTGTGGCTCTTTCAGCGCCGGCCCACTGACGATGAAGTGCAGGTGGATGTCGGTATATACCTTGGGCTCGGTCTCGGCCCGTTTGCCGTCGACCTCCACCAGGCAGTCGCTGACCTGCTGACGGCTCTTTCGCAGAATGTGCAGCACATCCAGGGCGGAACAGGACCCCACCGACATCAGCATCAGTTCCATCGGTCTGGCCCCGATATTGCGTCCGCCGATTTCAGCCGGCCCGTCGATCACAATGGCGTGGCCGGAACCTGACTCGCCCACGAATGCCGCTTGATCGACTTGCTTGATCCGTACCTGCACGCGTTACCCCGTATCGGTGAAATATAGAGCAAGTATGCTAGCTTCTAACAAATACCAATATCTAATCCTAGGGGGAACATGCTAGACCGGCCAGCGCTAAGCGAGTTCGTCAACGCCGCCAGAACGCGCAGCTACCGGCCGCGCCAGGTGATTCTCAATGCCGGTGACGAACCGACCTCGCTGTTCCTGATTCTGGAGGGCTCGGTCAGCGTCACCGCCCACGAGGGCTGTCGGGAGATGGTGCTGGCCTACCTCAATCCGGGCGAGTTCTTTGGAGAGATGTGCTTGTTCCCGGAACAAAAGGCGCGCACGGCCATGGTGCGCGCACGCATGCAAACCCTGGTCGCGGAAATGGACTACCACAGCTTTCGCGAATTCGCGAACCGGTCACCGGGCATCATGTTCGAAGTCGCCGGACAAATGGCGGCGCGGTTACGCAATACCAGTCGCAGATTGCGTGATCTTGCGTTTCTGGATGTTGCCGGACGCATGGCGCACGAGTTGCTGCAACTGGCCGCCCAGCCCGATGCCAAGCTGCACCCGCGCGGTACGCTGGTGCGCGTCAGTCGGCAGGAACTGGGACGCTTCGCCGGCTGTTCCCGAGAAATGGCCGGGCGGGTCTTGAAAAAGCTCGAAGAAGACGGCGCGATCGCGCTGATTGGTCGCAATATCCTGGTTTACGCGACAGAAAAGTAAACGCGCTGAAAACCTCAGATCGCAAACTGATGGCGATTATTGGTTCAGAAGCCGTTTCAGCGCCACGCCGGGGTTGGGTTCGCGCATCAGTGATTCGCCCACCAGAAAACGGTGTACGCCAGCCTCAAGCATGCGTTGCACGTCTGCTGGCTGGGCGATGCCGCTTTCGGTGACCACCTCGGCGCCGGCGGGGAGCCACGGCAACAGTTCCAGCGTGGTTTCCAGTTTGGTTTCGAAGGTGCGCAGATTGCGATTGTTGATGCCCAGCAAATACGGCCCGCGCAGGCCGGCGTTCGCCACCAGGCGCAGTTCGGTGGCATCGTGCACTTCAATCAGCACGTCCATGCCCTGGTCCAGTGCCAGCCGGTGCAAATCGCTTAGTTGTGGTGCGTTCAGCGCGGCGGCAATCAGCAAAACGCAGTCGGCGCCGACGGCGCGCGATTCGATCAGCTGTATTTCGTCGATGACGAAATCCTTGCGGATCACCGGCAGCGGGCAAGCCGCGCGCGCCGCTTGCAGGTGCGCGATTTCACCGCCAAAGAAATCGCGGTCGGTCAGAACCGACAGGCAGGTCGCGCCGCCGCTGGCGTATTCGGTTGCAATCCAGGGCGGGTCGAAATCCGGCCGAATCAAACCCTTGCTGGGAGAGGCGCGCTTGATTTCCGCGATGACCGCGGCCTGGCCGGCCTGCGCCTGATTCCGCAATGCGGCGGCAAAGCCGCGCGGTGGAGTTTGTTTGGCGGCCTCCGCGCGCAGCGCGTCTGCGCTGGTGCGTTGTTTCAGCGCCGCGACTTCCTCGCGTTTGCGGGCGAGGATTTTTTCCAGAATATCGCTCATTGATCTTGGCTGACCTTCACAAGCTCGGCGAGTTTTGATTTTGCCGCCCCGCTTTGAATCGACGCACGCGCCTGGTCGATGCCTTGCTTGATGTCGCTGGCCCGATTGGCGGCGAACAAGGCGGCGCCGGCGTTGAGCAACACGATATTCAAGGCTGGGCCGGGTTCATTGTTCAGCACCGCCCGGATCAGGGCGCAGGACGCTGCGGCGTTGCTCACGCTGAGCGCGCTTTGATCGCTCAGCGGCAAGCCGAAGTCTTGGGGATGGATTTCGTACTCGCTGATGTTGCCGTTACGCAATTCGCCCACCTGGGTGGCGCCGCCCAGGGTGATTTCGTCCATGCCGTCACTGCCGTGAACCACCAGCGCACGTTCCGCCCCTAGTTTTTGCAGGGCACGGACTTGTTTTCCAACCAGCTCGGGTGCAAAAACGCCCATCAGTATATTCGGTGCCTCGGCCGGATTGGTGAGCGGTCCAAGAATATTGAAAATGGTGCGCACGCCCATTTCCTTGCGTACCGCCCCCACCGCTTTCATCGCCGGATGATGGGTGGGCGCGAACATGAAGCCCATGCCGCATTGCTGGACGCAGTCGGCGACCTGCCCGGGTTGCAGGTCGATGCGTACGCCCAAGGCTTCCAGAACGTCGGCGCTGCCGGATTTGGAGGAAACGCTGCGGTTGCCGTGTTTGGCGATTTTGGCGCCGGCGCCGGCGGCGACGAACATTGCCGCGGTGGAGATATTGAAGCTGTGGGTGCCGTCACCGCCGGTGCCAACGATGTCCAGAAAGTGCGTTTTCTGCGCCGCCGGAATATCCACTTTGCGGGAAAATTCACGCATCACGCTGGCGGCGCCGGCGATCTCCTCCACCGTTTCGACTTTCACGCGCAGGCCGGTCAGGATGGCGGCGGTCATCACCGGCGACACTTCGCCGCCCATGATGGTGCGAAACAATTCGGCGACCTGATTCTGCGAAAGGTCCTGACGGTCGGTCAGGCGTTGCAAGGCATCCTGTGGCGTGAATGGCATTAACGGGCCTCCAGAAAATTCTTCAACAGCGCGTGGCCGTGTTCGGTGAGAATGGACTCGGGATGAAACTGCACGCCCTGGATGGGCAGGGTTTTGTGTCGCATGCCCATGATTTCATCAACGGCGCCGTTGTCGTCCAGCGTCCAGGCGGTGACTTCAAAGCAGTCCGGCAAGCCATCGCGTTCGATGATCAGTGAGTGATAGCGCGTGGCGGTATAGGGTGTGGGCAGATTGGCGAATACGCCGCTGCCGTTGTGGTGCACCTGGGATGTTTTGCCGTGCATCACCGCGCCGGCACGGCTGACCTTGCCGCCAAAGGCCTGGCCGATGGATTGATGGCCCAGGCAAACGCCGAGGATGGGGTATTGCTCACGGTAACGGCGCACCAGTTGCAGGCTGATGCCGGCTTCATCGGGCGTGCAGGGGCCGGGGGAAAGGACGATTTGGTCCGGCTTCAGGTCCGCCACCGCCTCCACGCCGATTTCATCGTTGCGTTTGACCACCACCTCGGCGCCCAGCTCGGCAAGATACTGCACCAGGTTGTAGGTGAAGGAGTCGTAGTTGTCGATCATCAGGATCATGCAGTACCTGCCGTGCGTCTCCGGCTGCGATGGGTGGGGCGTCCGGGTGGGTGCGTTTCCCCTGGGGCCGGGTCATGTCCGACGCCACAACCAATCATTATCGGCCAATTCCACGGCTGGACGGTAGTGGCTCCGGCGTATCCCGCAGCAAGGGCTGGGCCGGTGAATGCGCCGTGCGCGCCTTGCCGTGGGCTCAGGCGCCGCCTGATGATTCGGGTGCGGCGAGCATCCGGCGGGAGCGGGCGTTGATGGCCGCACGACGGCGTAGCAGCGGAGTCAGCACGTAGCTGCCAACGGTGAACAGCAGGGCGATCAGCGCGATAGTGCGCGCCAGCGGCTCGGCGCCCGGATAGGGAATCTCGGTCACCAGCATGCCGATGGCGCAACCGCCCAACAGAGTCACGATGCAAAGGTGTCCGGTCAGGCGCGCGCCCCACTGCCAGCCAAGCGTGATCCGGGCGCCGGCCCAGACCGAAAGTGCACCGAGTCCGGCGCCGATCAGCACGTCCACCGGCCAGTGCACGCCCACCCAAACGCGGCTGGCGGCGATCAGGCCGCCAACACCCAGCCCGATCAGTCGGGCGCGCATGGTCGGGAGGTAGCAGACGATGGCGGCGGTCATCACCAACGCGGTGACCGAGTGCCCGGAAGGAAAGCTGTGCCGGCGGTAGCCCGGTCCTACCAGATGCAACAGCTCATCTTGCAGCACGCCCGGCGGCCGCGCCGCATCGAACACATTTTTCATGCCGTGCGAGGCCAGTGTGGCAATCACGGCCGCCACCACCGCCGTCCAAAGAACCTGTGGATAGCGGCGCGCGAAGATCAACATCATCACCAGCGCGAACAGGCTGTCGCCGGTGTAGGTGAGGTTTTCCAGCAGGATGGACGGAACCCTGGCGCCAAAGGCGTTCAAGGGCGCGAACCCGGCGTGATACCCGAACAGCAGCGTGGTCAGGGCGCCGGAGCACAGCAGCGCCAGGCCGGCCCAGAAAACGGTTTTGCGAGCGGCGTGCTCGGTGGGCGGCTGGCCCAGTCGAATATTGCTGGCGACGGCTTCAAGGTATGTCATCACGCATGGCTCCGGCTGGTTCGGTGGCTTGGTTGCGGCGTTGTTGCGGTGCGTTGAACAGCAGGGCGATGCCGCCGCGTTCAAAGCGCGGTTGCAGGTCGGCGTCGGCAAGCTCCCGACGCAGCCGCGCGATGCGGTCACGGCGCACAAAGACCAGCTCTCCCGGTTCGGGCTTGCGGTGCTGGGTGGGCGCGCCGCGATAGACGCTGAAGCTCGGTAGCTTGGTGCGGTACGCCACCACCGGTTGCGGGGCGGCGCGAGCCAGTTCGGCGGCCTGCTTGACCGGGCGCTGTTGCGCTTCCACCACCAGCGGCAGCACGCCGTACCACAGCACCAGAGCCTGCACCGCAGCCATCACCAGCAGGCGATGGGAAATGGCCAGGCGGCTGCACCACACGTAAATACAGCCGGCAACCGCCAGGCCGCCCAGCAGCCAGTGACGTGGGCCGAGCTGCTCGCGCGCCAGCGCCAGGATGCCGTGCTCGAAGGCGCGATGTTCGGGCGCTTCGATCCGCGGCAGCCACAGCGGCAAGGCCGCCAGCAGCGCCAGCAACATGATTCCCGGAATCAGTATGCGCCGATGCTGCTGCGTGGTGATTTCCCGGCCAAACAGGACGAACAGCGGCGTGCAGCCGTAGAGGATGTAGTGCGGCAGCTTGGTCGAGGAAAGGGTGAAGATCAGCAGCGCCAGGCCCAGCCAGATCAGCGCCAGGCTGGCCAGCCGGTCGTGGCGCCAATGTCGCGCCAGGCCCAGGCAGTGCGGCAGCAGGCTGCTGAACGGCAGCAACACCAGCGGCAGCCACAGCAGATAGAACCACACCTGGCCGGCGTGTCCCTGTGCCGGTTCGCTGAGGCGTTGCAGGTTGTGCTGCCACAGGAATTCCCAGACGAAACCGAGCTGTCCCTGCCAGGCCAGCGGAACCAGCCACAGGCCCAGCACCGACAGGCAGATCAACCAGCCGCGCCATTCCAGCAGCGCTGCGGCGGCCTGGCGCAGGCGTCCGTGAGCGGCGGCGAACAACAGACCGCTGAGCAGGGGAATGGCGGCGGCGATCGGTCCCTTGGTGAGCATGCCCAGTGCCACCCACAGATACAGCCTCAGCAGGGCCGGCCGTGATCCCCGGTCCAGCCAGCGCCAGAGTTCGAAGAAACTCAGCGCCAGCCACAGGTTCAGCAGGGCGTCGGCGGTGGCCGCGTGGGCGATGATGCCGATCATCAATGCGCCGGCAAGACTTGCCGCAGCAAACAGCGCACGCGTGCGCGCCTGATCCAGCTCGGCAAACGTTTCCCGACCGAACCGGTAGGTGGCGCCCACCCAGATAAAGGCAGCGATCAGTGAAGGCAGACGAAACGCCAGCTCGGTGACGCCGAGCACGCGCACGCTCAAGCCCTGCAACCAGTAGCTGAGCATGGGTTTGTCGTAGCGGGGCGCGCCGTCGAGTGTGGTCGTCAGCCAGTTGCCGCTGGACAGCATCTCCATGGTGGCCTGCGCAAACGCGCCTTCGTCCAGATCGAACAGTGGCGCGGACCAGGATTGCGACACAAAACACAACAGGCAGAAGCAGGCCAGCACCAGCCCGTCCCGACCCGGCATCCAGTGCTCAGGCGGAGCGGCGTGCACGGTCAGTTTCGGGCTCTTGCCATGCCGCATTGGCCGCCAGCAGCGGCGCAGCCGCCGGCTGCCGCGCATTGCCCTGGTGATAGAGCCGGCAAAGCATCTCGGCCAGTACGCCGGTGGTGACGAACTGGGCCGCGCCCACGATCAGCAGCACGGCGATGAACAGCATCGGTCGGCCGCCGATGTCCTGGCCCAGTATCAGCTTCAGCCACGCCAGATAGCTGATCATGACGCCGCCGGCGGCGCCCAGGCTCAGGCCGATGAAGCCGAAGAAATGGCCCGGCCGCGCCTGGAAGCGCAGGAAGAAAAACGCCGTCAGCAGGTCGAGCAGTACGCGCACGGTGCGTGACAGGCCGTACTTGGATCGACCGAAGCGTCGTGGATGATGGGCGACATCGCTTTCGCCGATTCGCTGCGGCGCGGTCACCATCGCCGCCCACACCGGGATGAAGCGATGCATCTCGCCGTAAAGGCGCACCTGCTTGATGAGGCTTGCGCGATAGATTTTCAGGCTGCAGCCGTAGTCGCGCAGGCGTACGCCGGTGACTCTGGCAATCAGCCAGTTGGCAACCGCCGACGGCAAACGACGCAACAGCCAGCCGTCCTGCCGTTTGGCGCGGCGACCGGCCAGCAGATCGAGGTCGCGCTGCTGCAGTTCGTCGATCAACCTTGGAATGTCAGCTGGGTCGTTCTGCAGGTCACCGTCCAGCGTGACGATCAGCTCGCCGCGGGCGGCGTCGATGCCGGCCTGCATGGCGGCGGTTTGTCCGAAGTTGCGGCCCAGGCGCAGGATCCGAACGTGAGCACCGTAACGCGTTGCGGCCTCGCACAGATGCAGGTGCGTCGCGTCGCGGGAGCCGTCATCAACCAGCAACAACTCCCAGCGTCCGCCGAAATCGTTCAGCGCCTGATGGACACGCAGAACCAGCGGCGCCACGTTGTCCTGTTCGTTGAAAAGCGGAATGACGACCGACAGCGATGGGGCTGGTCGAATCATGGGGGTATCGACTGGGGTTTGAAGCAACTTACCGGGCCGATCTGACGCGCCGATTGCTGTACTGCAATCATTCGATTTCAGCCGCGTTAATCTTTGGTGACAGGCGCCGGCGCACGGCTTTGGGGCGGCGCCATGCCTCGCCCATGGCCAAACGTGGCGGTCGCGCCGAGCAGGACTGCCAGGCCGAGCACGAAAACATGCAGGCCGATGATGGCGCTCACGACCTGCGGCGTGATCGTCATCCAGGGCGCCAGCAGCGCCAGCGCGCCGGCCTCATAGGTGCCAGCGCCACCGGGTGCATGTATGGGCAGGACGGTGGAGGCGTCGCCGCCGAGCGCAGCCAGAACGCCGGTGGGCACGCTCACCTTGGCCAGCGCGGCGAACAGCACCGCCAGTCCGGTCAGCTTTAGCGACCAGGCCAGCCAGGTCCAGAGCAGACTGCCGCAGAAGGTCCTCCGGCAATCAGGAATACCCTGGACGAGCCGCTGCAAGATTCGTATCGACCGCAGCCGCGACGGCATGCGCCGGGCCAGTAACAACAACAGCAACGGCCCCGAAAGTGCCGCGAGCATCAATATGCCGAATGCGGCGTCGCTCGGCGGCGCTACAGCCCCGGCAAGCATCGCGGCCAGCGCTGCCAGTACCGCCAGCACCTGTACGTCCAGCGCACGCAGAAACAGCAGCGTGCCGCCGGCTTGCAGTGGATCGACACCGAACCAGCGTTGCATCAACCAGGGAAAGCTGAGCTCGCCGCTACGCATCGGCAGCAGCAGATTGCTGGCGTTGTGAATCAGCACCAAACGCAAGGCCAGCGGCAATCGCCGCCAGCCAATGGCGGATTCGCATTGCGCCAGCCGTGCGGCACGCGCCACATAGCTCAGCAGTTGCGTGCCGACGGCCAACAGCACAACCCGTGGGTCGAGCGCCCGCAGTGCCTCCAGGAAATCGCCGGCGACTGCGTTTGCCAGGCTGTACACGCAAAGACCAGCGAACAGCAGCAGCGCCAGCACGCCCAGCAGACGATCACGGCGCAGAACATCTCGCAAAACCTTGAATTTCATTGCCTTGTCACGTCTGCCGGGGACAATTTCATCGCCGTCATCCAGCAGCCGAAAGGCGCTGTCGGTCTCGGTCTCTGCTGTTCGGTTCAAGCGTCTTGCGAGGTGATTCATGATCTGGAAGTTGGTGCGCAGGCATCGGCAGCGTCTGGACTGGCTGGGGCTGGCGGTTGCCATTGCCGTGTTCGGGCTGTGGCCGGAAATCGATCTGTGGGTGTCCGGCTGGTTTCATGAGTCTGTCAGGGGCTGGTTTCAAACAGATGCACACTGGACCCAGGCGCTGTATCGCGGCACCGACGGGCTCGCCGTTGCGGTCAGCGCCTGTGTGCTGCTGACCTTTGCCTTTGCCTGGTGTCTGCCGTTGCGCGGGGCCGGGCGTGCGCATCGCAAGGCGAGCTTTCTGCTGCTGGCCTACCTGTTGGGGCCGGTGCTGCTGGTCAATGAAGGCTTCAAGGAGTACTGGGGCCGTGCCCGCCCCAAGCAGGTTGAGGTGTTCGACGGTTCCAAACCCTTCACATCAGCTTTGCAGCCCGCCGATCACTGCCAGACGAACTGCTCGTTCGTGTCTGGGCACGCCTCGGTCGGCTTCGCCCTGACCGCATTGGCCTGGATTTCGCGGCGTCCGAACGTCTGGGTGGCGGTCGGCTTGATCCTGGGGTCAGCCATCGGCCTGTCCCGTATCGCCATGGGGGGGCACTTTTTGTCGGATATCGTGTTCAGCGGGCTGGTGGTGTGGTTTTCCGTCCGTGGGGCGGCGTGGTTGTTCGTGCGGCGCCGGCCCGCATGCAGGCTCGCCATCAAATCAGTGCGTGGGCTGCGCACGTCGCGGAAACAGCCGCTGGAGGCAAGCGCTTGAAAGCCGCAGCTCTGGCGCTGATGCTGTGCTGGCTGCCGCCGCTGCTGGGTTGCCAGCCGCTGGCCCCTTTCGACCTGCCTTACCGTGTCAGCTACGGCGGCGCCCCGCTCGGCGCGGGACGGATGTCCATGTCGTCACCCGATGGCGGTTCGTGTTTCGTGTACCGCCTCGTCGCGCAGCCGTTTTCGGCGCTGCGCTGGCTGCTGGGTGATCTGGAACAGGCGTCGCGTTTCTGCGTGCGCGACGGCCGCATCATGCCATCCAGTTTCCATCACCGGCAGGGGGGCGATCAGGATCAGAGCTATCAGCTTGAATTCGACTGGGCAGCGGGCCGCGTGCGCGGCGGTGGCTTTGGCAGCAGCCCGCTGCCGGAAGGCGCTCTGGACCCGTTGAGCATTCAGTTGCATGTGCGCCGCTGGCTGTGCCATGCGCTTTCCGAAAACGGCGAGCCGGCATCGGCGCCCATTCAGGCGACGCTGGTGGATCGGCGCGGCATCCGGCGCTACGCGCTCAAGGTGACCGCCGAACAGTCCGTTGAAGTGCCGGCGGGTGTATTCCGGACCTATCGCGTTGCACGCGCGGACCAGGATCGTACCGATACGCGCTTCTGGTTGGCGCGCGATCACGATCTGCTCATCGTGCGTGCCCGTCAGCAGCGCGGCGACCGGCCTGCGGTGGACATTCAGTTGCAGGCGCTGGCGCCGGCGGAGAAAGAAGTTTCGCCTGTTCAGACGCCGCCGGCGAACAGCCGGTAACTGTCCTGACCGGCAACCAGCGGTGCCGAAACGCCCATTTCCAGTTCCAGGTTGACGAACCAGGTCAGCCGCAGGCGCAGGCCCACGCCCAGGCTGACGAACGCGGCATGCGTTTGCGGGTTGCGCCAGTCCTGCGCGGCGCTGCCGGCTTCGGCAAGGAGCAGGAGCCGGACGGATTTGCGGGTGAGGGGACGCAAGTATTCGGCGGCGGCGTAGTAATAGAAGTCGCCCTCAATGGCGTGCTTGTCGTAGCCACGCAGGAAGCTGGAGCCGCCCAGTCCGTAGGCATCGTGACTGCGCGAGTGCGCTCCGCCGTGATAACCGCCGGCGTCGAACAGAAAATTCAACGATCGATGGGGTTCGTTCAGCGGGCGGTATTCGCGGTAACTCAGGGTCCACTGGCCGTAGTGATAGTCCGATGCGGCGCCGAACACGGTGGTGGCAAAGTCCAGGTCGAAGGCGCGACCGCGTTCGCTGTAGACGTCGAAGTGCAGGTCGCGGAACCGGGCGCCGCCACCCAGGCAAACGGCTTGTCCTTCCGAGGTCGGCGCGCCGTTGCCGGCGGTCCCCTGATCCTGCCAGCCCGGTCCGGCCATCAGCGTCCAGCCTTGCGTGCGTGGTCCTTGCCCCAGCCAGCGCCCCACCTGAAAACCGAGTTCGGAGCGCGTTTCCAGGTAGGGCGTCTGATCGCGGATGGAATCCTGCCGCGCGTGCGCACCGGAAACCGCCAGCGTGTACCGGGTATTGGCGATGTGCGGCGCGCGGTAGGTGGCGGACAAATAGTGTCCGCCCTCGCGGTCGTCCTCCTGGAACTGGCGGCGGACCGCGATGGCGCGCAAGGAGTGATTGCGGCCGAACAGGTTGCTCCAGCGCAGCTGTGCGCCGTAGCCGATGTCGCCGTCGGAGTTGGCTTCCAGTCTCGGCGTGGGCAGCAGGTAATACTTCTCGCGAACCACGAACCGGAGCGCCACGCCGCGCTTCACGACTTCGGTATCGGCGCGTACCGAGCGGAACAGGCCCAGGTCCTGGATGGCCTGACGCGCGCGTTCGACTTCTTCCAGGCTCACCACGTCGCCTTCGCGCAGCCCGATTTCGCGCAGCATGGTGCGCTCGCCAGTGACTTGATTGCCCTGAAAATGAATCGCCGAAATCACCGCAGTTTCGCCGGCCGGCATGGGCTGCGCCCGCAGCGATGGTGCGCTCAGGCACAGCGCAATGCTCAGGGCGGCGACCGGGCGCAGGCATGGTCCGTGCCCGGCGGCCTTCCCCCTTTGGCTTGGAATCCGCAGGAACATGCACTCCATCGCGCGGCAAACTCAGGCCATTGTTGCGATGCGACGTGACAATTCATTAAACAATGAGTGAATATTTAATGAAATATCTAAAAATGATCCGGCGGGTCGTGCCGCGTCGTCACGGACCGGCGGGCAGGCGCTGGGTCGTCAATTGCCGGTGGCGACCGCTTGCGCGGCGGCCCGCATCACCGCGCGCGCCTTGTTCATGGTTTCCTCCCATTCGGACTGCGGATCCGAATCCGCCACCACGCCACAACCGGCCTGGACGTGAAGCGTGCCGTCTTTGATCACGGCGGTACGGATGGCGATGGCCATGTCCATATTGCCGTCCCAGCCCAGATAGCCGACCGCGCCGCCGTAGACCCCGCGCTTCACGGGTTCGAGTTCGTTGATGATCTCCATGGCGCGAATCTTGGGCGCGCCTGACAAGGTGCCAGCTGGGAACGAGGCGGCCAGCGCGTCCAGCGCATCAAGATCCGGTTTGAGCTGGCCGGTGACATTGGAAACGATGTGCATCACGTGGCTGTAGCGCTCGATCACCATTTTCTCGGTGAGCTCGACGCTGCCGGTCCGCGCCACGCGGCCGACGTCGTTGCGGCCCAGGTCGATCAGCATCAGGTGCTCGGCGATCTCCTTGGGGTCGGCCAGCAGTTCGGTTTCCAGGGCCTGATCCTCGACGGCGGTGGTGCCGCGTGGCCGGGTGCCGGCGATGGGGCGCACCGTGACCTCGCCATCTTCGGCACGCACCAGAATTTCCGGCGAGGAGCCCACCACGTGATGATCCTCCAGATGCAGGCAATACAAGTAGGGCGAGGGGTTGAGGCGACGCAAGGCACGATACAAGGCCACCGGCGAGGCGGAAAACGGCGTGCTGAGCCGCTGTGAGGGCACCACCTGCATCACATCGCCAGCGACGATGTAGTCCTTGATGCGCTGAACCGACTGCTTGAACGCATCCTCACCATAGCCGGAGCTGAAGGCCAGTTCTTCCTCCGCGTCGGCAGACAGATGTGAGTTATCGGGCGCCAGCGGTTCAGCCAATTGCTGCTCAATCTGATCCAGCCGTTGCCGCGCCAGGGTTATTGCTGCGTCCGAATCGGGGTCGGCGTGCACCACCAGCGTCATGGTGGAACGCAGATTGTCGAACACCAGCAGCTCATCCGAGCGCATCAGCAGAATGTCGGGCGTGCCCAACGGATCGGGCTTTTCGCAACGCAAGCGTGGTTCAAACAGCTGCACGCATTCGTAGCCGAAATATCCCACCAGGCCGCCGGTGAAGATGGGCAGTTGCTCCGAGCGCGGCACCCGGTGCGCGACGGAATATTCCCGCAGCCAGGCCATCGGGTTAGGCACGGTTTGGCGTGAGTGTTCCTCACCATCGACGCTGATGCGAATCTGCTGACCGAATACGCGAATGACCTCGCGCGCCGGCAGGCCGATAAAGGAATAACGCCCCCAGCGTTCGCCGCCCTGCAAGGATTCCAGCAGATAGGAATAGGGGCGGTTGCCGAGTTTGAGGTAGGCCGAAACCGGCGTTTCCAGATCACCCGGCAGTTCGCGGGTCAGAGCGATGCGTTGCGATGTTGAAGTCATGAGCTTGGCGGCCGCGCCGCGCGGTGAAGGGGGCAAGAACCTTGGGTCGTCTCACCCTCGCCAGCGCTTGCGGTTTCCTGGGCTTGGCATGCTCATCATGACTGGCCGATGGCTTCGCGCATGGCCGCGATGGTGGCGGAGAAATCCTCGGCGCCGAATATGGCGGAACCGGCGACGAAGGTGTCGGCGCCGGCGGCGGCGATTTCGCCAATGTTGCTGACCTTGACCCCGCCATCAATTTCCAGCCGCACCTGGCGGCCGGATTCGGCCATGTAGGCATCCAGCTTGGCGCGCGCCTGCCGCAGTTTGTCCAGGGCCGATGGAATAAACGATTGTCCACCGAACCCGGGGTTCACCGACATCAGCAAGACCATGTCCACCTTGTCCAGCACATGATCCAGCAGATTCAGCGGCGTCGCCGGGTTGAACACCAGGCCGGTTTGGCAGCCGGCGTCGCGGATCGCCTGCAAGCTGCGGTCCACATGACGGCTGGCCTCGGGGTGAAAGCTGATGACGTTCGCGCCGGCTTCGGCAAAGGCTTGCGCCAAGGCATCCACCGGTTCGATCATCAAGTGCACGTCCAGCGTCGCCGTGATGCCGTAATCGCGCAGCGCCGCGCAGATGGCCGGCCCGAACGTCAGGTTGGGCACGTAGTGGTTGTCCATCACGTCGAAATGCACCCAATCCGCGCCGGCGCGCAACACCTGTTCGACCGACGCGCCCAGGCGCGCCAGATCCGCGGACAGGATCGAAGGAGCGATGATCGGCGGGAGCTTGGAATGCGGCATGCCTAGCTTGCGCAACATGAAAGGGGCGGCAAATATAGAGGATCACAGCCGCCGCCGCGACGCGAACGCCTGTCTGGTCGGCGGTTGACGCTGATGTTGCAATGCCGCATCAATAGCGGTTTGCTTCCACCAGACACAAGAGGCCGGACATGATCCCGTTTCCCCAGCGCGTCCAATTCTTCAAGGTTGTGCAGTTCTTTCTCAAGGTCACGGGCAAGCTCATTCGGCTGCGCACACCCCAATTGTTCGAAGGGCCCGGGTCCGCCATCCAGCTTTGTGATCACATTGGCGCCAGCGGCGTGAAGAAGCTTTTGATCGTGACCGACGCCGTGCTGGTGAAGATCGGCCTGCTGGAGCCCATGCAGAAGCATCTGGCCAGTCTGGGGATCAGCTACATCGTCTACGACGGGGTGGAGCCCAACCCGACCATCGAGCAGATCGAAGAAGGCTTTGCAACGCTAAAGCGCGCGCAATGCACCGCGATTCTGGCCGTTGGCGGCGGTTCCTCGATGGATGCGGCCAAGGTGATTGCGGCGCGCGCCACCAACCCATACCGTGTCTCGCGCATGGCCGGCCTGATGCGGTTGATCCGCAAGCCGGCGCCGCTTTACGCGCTGCCCACCACCGCCGGCACGGGTTCGGAAGTGACCTTCGCCGCGGTGGTGTCGGACCCGGCCAGCACGCGCAAGTTCGCCATCATGGACCCCAAGCTGGTGCCGCTGGCGGCCGCGCTGGACGCCGAGGTGATGGTCGGCTTGCCGCCAGCGATTACCGCTGCAACCGGCATGGATGCGCTGACCCATGCGGTGGAGGCCTACATTTCGCGCAATCACACGCCCGATACCGATGCCCAGGCCCTGCAAGCGACCCGGCTGATCATGCAAAACCTGGAAGCCGTGTATGAGGACGGCGGCAACCTGCAAGCGCGCCAGGCCATGGCCCTGGCTTCGTTCAAGGCCGGTGTGGCATTCACCACCGCCGGTGTCGGCTACGTGCATGCCATCGCGCACAATTTCGGGGCCTATTACCACCTGCCGCACGGCCTGGCCAACGCCATCATCCTGCCGCGCGTGCTGGAGTTTTCCAAGCCTGAATGCGTCGAGCGGCTGGCCAGACTGGCCGAAGTCAGCGGTCTGCGCAGCGGCTCACAAAGCGACGAAGCGCTGGCGGACGCCTTCATCGAGAAGATCAGAACACTCAATCGGCGCTTTGAAATCCCCACCCAGGTGGACAAGCTGCGCGTGCAGGACATCCCTCAAATCAGCCAGAAGGCGTTGAGCGAAGCGCACTGGTTCTATGCCGTGCCGCGTTACATGGATCAGGCCCAATGCGAGTCTTTTGTACGGCAGATGCTTCCGCAAGCCGCCTGAGCCAAACTGGCCGGAGCCGGCGCCCAAATTTTTGAAACGGTCCCAGGCCGCTGTTTTCAAACCGAAAAGTCTGGTTCACCGCAGGCGATTTCGAGCCGGGGTGATTGTTGACAGTGGCCTTGGCATGCGACACTAGTCGTTTGTTTTAGGCCGGAAAAGGCACTAGCTGGATGATTACGTCTTCCCGTTCGGACTTTCTCATTGTCCGGGGGCTACGCTACCACGTTCGAATTTGGGGGGCGCCTGATGCGCCGCCGCTGTTTCTGCTGCACGGGTTCATGGACACGTCGGCAACCTTCGATCCGGTGGCGAGCATTCTCGCTGAGGAGCGCCGTATTCTGGCGCCGGACTGGCGTGGCTTTGGCCTGACGGAATGGGCACAGGACGGCTACTGGTTCCCCGAATACCTGGCGGATCTGGAAGCCATTGTTGAGCACTATGCCTCCGGCTCGCCGTTTGACATGGCCGGTCACAGCATGGGTGGCCAGGCTGCGGCGCTGTTTGCGGGGTTGCGGCCGGATCGGGTCAAGCGGCTGGCATTGCTGGATTCGCTGATGCTTGCGGATCAGAAGGCCAATACCGCGGTGGATCGCTATCGGCGATGGATGGATGAGGTGCGCAAGCCCACGCGCGCACCCACCTACGCCTCCTTCGACCAGCTCGCCGGTCGCATTCGTGCCAAGCATCCCAAGTTGACGCCCGAGGGCGCGGCGTTTGTGGCGCGCTGTTGGGGTGCCGAAGCGCCAGGCGGTCGCATCGAGCTGTTGTCCGATCCCAAGCACCTGCGTCACGGCCCCAAACCCTACCGGCAGGACGAGTCGGATGCCATCTGGTCCAAGATCACGGCGCAGGTGCTGTTTCTGGATGGCGCCGAGTCGCCGCATCGCAAGGGCTTGAGCGCCAGCGAGTTGCGTCGCCGTCGTGGGCAGTTCAAGAAGCGTCAGCAGGCGCAGGTGCCCAAGGCCGGACACATGCTGCATTTCGACGCGCCCGAAGATACCGCCCGCCTGTTGGCGCGATTCTTCAACTAGCTGCCCGCATGTCGCGCGCCGCCATCCTCGGTTTGTACGTGGGGCGCGCCCAGCCCTTGCCGGAAGATGGCCGCAGCAGCGGCATCATCAAACATCGGATCGATGGGCCGGTCGCGGTTACCGAGCTGGGCTTGATGGGTGATCAGCAAGCCGATCTGCGGGTCCACGGCGGCCCGGAAAAGGCGCTGCATCAATTTTCACGCAGCAGCTATGACCGGCTTGCCGCCGTCTTTGCCGAGCAATCCGGGCAGCTGGTGCCGGGCAGCATCGGAGAGAACATTTCCACCGAACACTTCGATGAGTCCAGTGTTTGCATTGGCGATGTGTTCGCCCTGGGCAGTGCGCGGGTTCAGGTCAGCCAGCCGCGCTCGCCCTGCTGGAAGATCGATGCCCGCTATGGTCGGGAAGGGATTTGCGCAGCCGTGGCCAAGCACGGCATCGCCGGATGGTATTACCGCGTGCTGGATGGCGGCAGGGTGCAGGTGGGTGATGCGCTGGCCTTGTTGGAACGCAACCCCAAGCCGCTGAGTCTGGCGGACTTTCATCGGTTGGCGCGCACGCATCGGCCCTCGCCGGCCGACTTGTTTGAAGTTGCAGACACACCCGGACTGAACCCGCAATGGGGAGAGCGCATTCGTGCGCGGGCGCGCTGGTTACAGGATCAGGCTTGAAGGGATCGCCGCCGCTGGATGCGGAGCAATACCCGGCCCTGCAGGCGCTTGCGGCCTTGCAGGACGCATTGAGCAGGCAATCTTGCGCAATTCTGTCGGCGCCGCCGGGTTCGGGCAAAACCACGGTGGTTCCACTGAAGTTGCTGGACCAGCCGTGGCTGCAAGACAAGACAATTCTGCTGCTGGAGCCGCGCCGTATCGCCGCGCGCGCGGCGGCGGCGCGAATGTCGGCGCTGGTTAATGAGCGCATCGGCGGTGTCGTCGGGTATCAAATCCGGCACGAGCGCCGCATCAGTGCGCGGACCCGCATTGAGGTGGTGACCGAAGGGCTGCTCACGCGCCGATTGCAATCCGACCCGGAAATGGCGAACGTCGGCCTGATCATTTTCGATGAGTTTCACGAACGCAGCCTGGACGCGGATCTGGCGCTGGCCCTGACCTGGGAAGTGCGGAGCCATCTTCGGCCCGACCTGCGGGTGTTGGTGATGTCAGCCACCCTGGAGACCCAGCGCCTGGCTGAAATGCTGGAAAACCCGCCCATCGTTTCGGCATCCGGCCGCGTCTATCCGGTCAGGCAGACATATATATCGGGTGCGCCTGATCAGTCCCTGGCGGACAAGGTGGGCGCCGGCGTGCGGCGGGCGCTGGCGGAAAATGAAGGGGACGTGCTGGCCTTTCTTCCGGGGGAGGCGGAAATCAGGGCGAGCCAGCGGGCGCTGCAATCCGGTAGCGACCAGGTTCGTATTCGCCCCTTGTACGGGGCGCTGCCCGCGTCCGAACAGGATTTGGCTTTGCGGCCGGACGCGCAGGGGCATCGCAAGGTGATTCTGGCGACGAACATTGCCCAGACCAGTCTCACCGTTGCCGGTGTGCGCAGCGTGGTGGACGGCGGCTATGTGCGAATGGCGCGGTTTGATCTGGGGGCGGGCGCCAATCGACTGGAAACCCTGCGCATCTCGCGGGCAACGGCCGATCAGCGCGCCGGTCGCGCCGGTCGCCTGGGACCGGGCAAGGCTTATCGCCTGTGGAGCCGCGATCAGCACGCCAGCCTGCCGGCACAGGATGCGCCAGAAATCCTGCGTGCCGATTTGGCGCGATTTGCCCTGGAACTGGCCTTGTGGGGAACACAAGTGCCGTCGGACCTGAAACTGCTGGATGCGCCACCGGCTGCGAATTGGAATCAGGCGTGCTCGCAGTTGCGCGCCATCGGCGCGCTGGACGCGGCCGCACGCATCACCGATTACGGCAGGCGGTTGGCGCGCATTCCGGCATCGCCGCGTATCGCGCATCTGCTGCTGCAGGCCGCCGCGCGCGATGCGATCGAAGACGCCGCCTGGATTGCCGCGACGCTGGCGTCCAATACTCGCTTGCCGAGTGCAACGGATTTGGCCCAGGTCGTGGCCAGCCTGCGCGGACAGCACAAAAACGGATCGCCAATGTATCGCACGGTTGAGCAATTTTCCCGATTGGCCAGATCCGGGCAGCGCAACAGCGGCGCTCGCGCCGAGCCGGCCGGCCTGGGCGAATTGCTCGCCTACGCCTTCCCCGAACGTTTGGCCCAACGTCGGCAGGGTCTGCGCGATGCCGGCGGCGGGCGTGGCGAAGTGGCTTACCTGTGCGCGGACGGCGGCGAAGCGCGGCTGGCAGAACACGACCCCTTGGCAAAGTCGCAGTATCTGGCCATCGCCCATTGGACGCCGGGTGCGCAGCGGCGCATCCGTTTGGCCGCGCCAATTGCCGAAACCAAGGTGCGTGCGGCTTTTGCGCGCGACATCCAGCTCGAAGAACTGGTGGCCTGGGATGCGCGGCGGCAGTTGGTGGTGGCGCAAGCGCAGGAAAAATTGGGCGCCATTGTCTTGTCGGGCCGACCATTGGATGCGTCTGCGGAGGCGGTGGGCGATGCCATGCTGCAAGGCATTCGTGAGATGGGTGTGGAATCCTTGCCGTGGACGGAGGCCGCCAGACAATTACAGGCCAGGGTGCAATGCGCGCGCGACTGGGATGTGTTGTCCGGCTTGCCGGATTTCAGCGACGCGGGCTTGATGAGTCGCCTTGAAGATTGGTTGCGACCCTACCTGGACGGCATCAGCCGGCGCGAACAGTTGTCGCAGCTCAAGCTGCATCAAGTGCTGGGTGATGGTTTGACGTTTGAGCAGCGTCAGCAACTGGACCGTGCGCTGCCGACGCATTGGCAGGCGCCCAGTGGGCTTATGCGCGCGCTGCGCTATCAGCTGGCGGCGGTGCCGAGCCTGGAGATCAAGTTGCAGGAAATGTTCGGGTGCATGCAGACCCCGGCGGTTGGTGACGGCCGTGTCGCCGTTCAGCTCAAATTGCTGTCACCGGCCGGGCGTCCGATGGCCGTGACACAGGATCTGGCCGGTTTCTGGCAAGGCGCGTATCGCGAGGTTCGCAAGCAAATGCGCGGCCGTTATCCACGGCACCCCTGGCCCGAAGACCCTGCCCAGGCGGTCGCCACCCATCGCGCCAAGCCACGCAAGCGCTGACCAAATTCCAATAAACCCTTGACGCCGCGCGGGCGGGTCACGAGAATACGCGGCCCGCTTTGCAGGCGCTTTAAGCGGAGGGGTACTCAAGCGGTCAACGAGGGCAGACTGTAAATCTGCTGGCTTATGCCTACGTAGGTTCGAATCCTACCCCCTCCACCAGTTGTCAAAAAGCATCCATGCGGGTGTAGTTCAATGGTAGAACTTCAGCCTTCCAAGCTGATAACGTGGGTTCGATTCCCATCACCCGCTCCAGTCCCTGTTCTTCGGCCACTCGGTCGATTCCAAAATTTGCCCACATAGCTCCAGTGGTAGAGCGCACCCTTGGTAAGGGTGAGGTCATCAGTTCGAATCTGATTGTGGGCACCAACTCTCGCGCCATTTGCAAAGGGCGTTTGTGGGTCAAAGGTTTGCGGCATCACTCGAACTGATGACCTCCAATGGTGACCGCCGTTTTGCGGTTTCGCCGAGGCGAAACCGCGTGTTCGAATCACGCTGTGGGCACCACTCTTTATTGGTTGGCGCTCCCGTTCAGTAGACGCGGCGGACGCCAGGAGGCGCAGAACACGCGACCTCCAATGATCATGATGATGTTTGGCCTGCGGCCAAACATTGGTTCGAATCTGATTGTGGGCGCCAAATTTCGCAGCGTCGTTGCCAGCACAATGGCTGCTGATCCGTCATCGCGGGCCCGCAGGGCGCGGCGATCTCCTTGGTCCAAGGAGATTGCTTCGGCTTCACCTGGCAATGACGCAGGCGGCGCGGCTGGCTGCGAATGATGTCGCGGCGGTCTGGTCCACGACGCCGCTGCCGCGTCCTTGATGAAGTGAAAATTTCGTCCGGTTTTTTCCGCATTCGCTAATCCGTCAAATAAATTTCAAAAAACCGTTGCGAAGGGACGGACTCGTCGCTATACTGCGCGCCCCTTCGAGCTTGCCCCCCGCTCGTTGCGGTGTCGGAAAAACAGCCGACACCCCTGAAATTCAAGCGATTTTCAGGTGTAGCGGGGTCGTTCTTTAAGACCTGAGTGAGAGCATGGCCGCGACCAGCCAATCGATCCGTATTCGGCTCAAAGCCTTCGACCATCGCCTGATCGACCGATCAGCGCGAGAGATCGTAGAAACTGCAAAACGCACCGGAGCCGTGGTCCGCGGACCGATTCCGTTGCCGACGCGCAGGGAGCGTTTTACCGTTCTGGTTTCACCGCACGTGGATAAGGATGCGCGTGATCAGTACGAGATTCGTACCCACAAGCGCCTGATGCAAATCGTCGACCCGACCGAAAAGACGGTCGACGCGCTCTCCAAGCTGGACTTGCCTGCGGGCGTCGAAGTCCAGATCAAGGTCAACTAAGGGATTTCGGAGCGCATCATGTCGATCAGTATTATCGGCCGCAAAGCCGGCATGACCCGCGTCTTCACCGACGCCGGTGAATCGATTCCGGTCACCGTCATCGAGTGCACGCCCAACCGCGTGACGCAGGTCAAGACGCAGGAAAAGGATGGTTATCGCGCCGTGCAGGTCACGGTCGGCGAGAAAAAGCCGCAACGCGTCAACAAGGCCATGACCGGCCACTACAAGAAGGCTGGCGTCGCTGCGGGTCGCGGGCTGTGGGAAATCCGCCTCAATGACGACGAAGGCGAGGGCCTGGAGCCGGGCGCCGAGATCAAGGTGGACGCGTTCAATGAGGTTGAGCGTGTGGATGTAGCCGGCACCAGCATCGGCAAAGGTTTTGCCGGCGTTGTCAAGCGCTGGAATTTTGGCGGCGGCCGTGCCAGCCACGGTGCCTCGCTGTCGCACCGCGTGCCGGGCTCGATCGGGCAGAACCAGTCGCCGGGCAAGGTGTTCAAGGGCAAGAAAATGGCCGGACACATGGGCAACTCCCGTGTGACGGCGATGAATCTGGATCTGGTGCGTGTGGACGCCGAGCGCAATCTGCTGCTGGTCAAGGGCGCGGTTCCCGGCGCGGTGAACGGTGACGTCATCGTGCGTCGCACGGTGAAGAAATAAGGGCCGGGCAGATGGATATTCAAGTTCACAACAGTGCGGAAAGTCTGTCGGTCGCCGACGGCGTTTTCGGCACGGATTTCAACGAGCCGCTGATTCACCAGGTGGTGACGGCTTACATGGCCGGCGGGCGTGCCGGCACCAAGAAACAGAAGACCAAGGCTGAAGTTCGCGGCGGTGGCCGCAAGCCCTGGCGTCAGAAGGGCACGGGCCGTGCACGCGCAGGCTCGATTCGCAGCCCGATCTGGCGCGGTGGTGGCCGGGCGCACGCTGCGGTGCCGCGCGACTTCTCGCAGAAGGTCAATCGCAAGATGTATCGCGGCGCGCTGCGCTCGATCTTCTCCGAGCTGGTTCGCAGCGGCAACCTGCTGGTGACGCAGGATCTGGCGCTGGAGGCGGTCAAGACCAAGGGCTTGCTGGCCAAGCTGAGTGAGCTGGGCGTGAACGATGTGCTGCTGGTGTCCGGTGACGTGAGCAAGGCGCTGTATCTGTCCAGCCGCAACCTGCACAAGGTGGGCGTTTGTGACGTGGCCGGTCTCAATCCGGTGGCCTTGCTGACGCATTCCAAAGTCGTGATGACCGCTGATGCGGTGAAACAAGTTGAGGCCTGGTTGTCATGAGCACAAGAATTTCCGTTGACCGCCTGCATCAGGTCCTGGTGGCGCCGCTGGTTTCCGAGAAGTCCACCAACGTGGCCGAGAACTGCAATACCGCCGTGTTCAAGGTGTTGCCGGACGCCAACAAGGCGGAGATCAAGGCGGCCGTCGAGGCGCTGTTCAAAGTGCAGGTGACCGGGGTCAACACGCTCAATGTGCGTGGCAAAACCAAGCGTTTTGGTCGCAGCATGGGTCGTCGTTCCGACTGGAAGAAAGCCTACGTGACCCTCGCCAAGGGCGAGGAAATCGATTTCCTCAGCGGCGCGACCGCCTAAGGAGCCACCATGCCTACCGTCAAGATCAAACCGACATCGCCGGGTCGCCGCCATCAGGTCAAGGTGCTCAACCCGCACCTGTGGAAGGGCGAGCCGCACGCGCCGCTGCTGGAGAAGAACGCTCCGGACGGTGGCCGCAACAACAACGGCCGCATGACCACCCGCCATCGCGGCGGTGCGCACAAGCATCACTACCGCAAGGTGGATTTCAAGCGCAACAAGGACAGCGTGCCGGCCAGGGTGGAGCGGATCGAGTACGATCCAAACCGCACCGCGCACATTGCCCTGCTGTGCTATGCCGACGGCGAGCGACGTTACATCATCGCGCCGCGTGGCCTGAAAGAGGGTGATCAGGTGCAATCCGGTTTTGACGCCCCCATCAAGCCGGGCAATGCCTTGCCGCTGCGCAATATCCCCATCGGGTCGACCATTCACTGTATCGAGATGCGGCCGGGCAAGGGTGCGCAAATCGCGCGTTCGGCCGGCGCCGCGGTGCAGTTGGTGGCGCGCGAAGGCGAGTACGCCACCCTGCGTCTGCGTTCGGGTGAGATGCGCAAGATTCATTCGCGCTGCCGCGCCGTTCTCGGCGAGGTGGGGCATTTCGAGCACAACCTGCGTCATTACGGCAAGGCCGGCGCCAAGCGTTGGAAGGGCATTCGCCCAACGGTGCGTGGTGCGGTCATGAACCCGGTCGATCACCCGCACGGTGGCGGTGAGGGCAAGGCCGGCCAGGGCAATCCGCATCCGGTGTCGCCCTGGGGTCAGCAGGCCAAGGGTCTGAAGACGCGCAACAACAAGCGCACTCAGAAATTCATCGTCCGTAGCCGCCGCAGCAAGAAATGATGAAGCAGTTTCCAGTTTCCTGTTTCCAGTCACGGGGCTTCTCCCTCGCGTCGGACACGTGTTCTGGAAGCTGGCAACTGGTAACCGGAAACTGAAATATGCCGCGTTCACTAAAAAAAGGGCCGTTCGTTGATCACCACCTTGCCAAGAAGGTGGAAACGATGCAGGACAGCCGAGTCAAGAAGCCGATCAAGACCTGGTCGCGCCGTTCCATGATTACGCCGGAGTTCGTGGGCCTGACCCTTCAGGTGCACAATGGCCGTCAACATGTGCCGGTGTTCGTCACCGAAAACATGGTTGGCCACAAGCTTGGCGAATTCGCGCCCACGCGGACCTTTAAAGGTCACAGCGGCGACCGCAAGTCCTAAGGAGCGCGAATATGCAAACCCAGGCAGTGCTCAAACACGTCCGCTTGTCGCCGCAGAAAGGGCGATTGGTGGCGGACATGGTGCGCGGCAAGAAAGTGGACGAAGCCTTGGGCATTCTCAAGTTCTCCAACCAGCGCGCCGCCGGTCTGATCCGCAAGGTGCTGGAGTCAGCCATCGCCAATGCCGAAAACAATGACGGCGCTGATATCGACGAACTCAAGGTTCGCGAAATCATGATCGATCAGGGTCCGGTGATGAAGCGCATCATGCCGCGTGCCAAAGGCCGCGCCGATCGCATCGTCAAGCGAACCAGCCACATCACCATCCGCGTGTCGGACGAGTAAGGAAAGACCATGGGTCATAAAGTCAATCCGTACGGTTTCCGCCTCGGCGTTGCCACCAAGTGGACGTCGAACTGGTATGCCGAGCGCCGCACCTACGGTGAGAACCTGGGCAAGGACATCGCGGTGCGCAATTTCCTGCGCAAGAAGCTGGCCAATGCTTCGGTTTCCCGCATTCAGATCGACCGCCCCGCCAAGAGTGCGCGGGTGACGATTCACACCGCCCGTCCGGGTATTGTGATCGGTAAGAAGGGCGAGGACATCGAAAAGCTCAAGTACGAGGTGGCCGAGCGCATGAAGCTGGGCGCCGAGTCAGTGCACATTTCGGTGGAAGAAATTCGCAAACCCGAACTGGATGCCGGCCTGATTGCGGAAAGCGTCGCCCAGCAACTGGAGCGCCGCATCATGTTCCGTCGCGCCATGAAGCGTGCGGTGCAGAACGCGCTGCGTCAGGGCGCGCAGGGCATCAAGATTCAGGTCAGCGGCCGTTTGAACGGCGCTGAAATCGCCCGCACCGAATGGTATCGCGAAGGTCGCGTGCCGTTGCATACGCTGCGCGCCCATGTGGATTACTCCACCGCCGAGGCCAAGACCACCTACGGCATCATCGGTGTCAAGGTGTGGGTGTTCAGTGGTGAGGTGTTCGACAAGGAGCGCGTCAAGAAGCAGGAAGCGGCCGAAGCCGCAGCCTGACACGCAAGCTGATTCAGAAGATTCAAGGATAGGAGCGTGCTGCCATGATGCAGCCCAAACGAACCAAGTACCGAAAGCAGATGAAAGGTCGCAACCGCGGCCTGGCCCAGAACGGGAACAAAGTCAGCTTTGGCGAGTACGGCCTAAAAGCCACCGAACACGGCATGATCACCGCCAGGCAGATCGAGGCGGCGCGGCGCTGCATCACACGCTACGTCAAGCGTGGCGGCAAACTCTGGATTCGCATTTTTCCGGACGCGCCGGTCACCCGCAAGCCGTTGGAAGTGCGTATGGGCTCGGGCAAGGGCAACGTCGAATACTGGGTCGCCAAGGTGCAGCCCGGCAAGATGCTGTACGAGATCGAAGGCGTTTCTGAAGAAGCGGCGCGTCACGCATTCCAGCTGGCGTCGGCCAAGCTTTGCGTCAAGTCCACTTTCGTCAAACGGACCATCCTCTGATGAAAAAAGCTGAGTACAACAAGTCGCTCGTCGGCAAGGACGCAGCTGGACTCGTCGAAGAACTCACGGCGCTGCGTCGCGAGCAGTTCAATCTGCGCATGCAGGGCGCCATGGGGCAGAGCAGTCAAAGCCACCTGGTGCGAGAGGTTCGCAAGAAGATCGCACAGGTGAAAACCGCGCTGTCGGCACAGGGCAAGAAATCATGAGTGAAGAGCACCCCCCCGTCGCGGCGGAAAAGGCACAGCGCCGCATTGTCGGCCGCGTGATTTCCGACAAGGCGAACAAGACCATTACCGTGCTGGTGGAGCGTAGCGTCAAGCATCCGCTGTACGGAAAGATCATGCGCCGCAGCACCAAGCTGCACGCGCATGACGAGGAAAACCGAGGCAAGATCGGCGACGTGGTCGCCCTGGTCGAGACTCGGCCGATCTCCCGTAGCAAGCATTTCAAGCTGGCCGAAGTGCTGGACCAGAAACACACCTAGACCGAAGCCGGTTGGAGCATTGTCATGTTGCAAAAAGAATCCTTATTGCAGGCTGCGGACAACAGCGGCGCCAAGGTGATGCAGGTGATCCAGGTCAAGGGCGCCACGCACCGGCGTTACGCCAACGTGGGCGATCTGGTCAAGGTCACGGTCAAGGACGCGATCCCGCGTGGCAAGGTCAAGAAGGGCGAGGTGCACAACGCCGTCGTGGTGCGCACCGCGCATCCGATTCGTCGCCCCGACGGTTCCGCCATTCGCTTCGACAACAACGCCGCGGTGTTGTTGACCGGCAAACTGGATCCCATCGGCACCCGTATTTTCGGCCCGGTGACGCGAGAGCTGCGTGACCGCTTCATGAAAATCGTTTCGCTGGCGCCGGAAGTGATCTGAAGCGGCCGGGAACCACAGAGCAAGGCAATGAAAAGAATTCGCAAGGGCGATGAAGTGATCGTCACCACCGGCAAGGACAAGGGGCGTCGCGGCAAGGTTGGCGCGGTGCTGGACGATGGTCATGTGATCGTTGAAGGCATCAATCTGGTCAAGAAACACCAGAAAGGCAATCCCAACAGCGGCGTCGCCGGCGGCATCGTGGAAAAGGAAATGCCGCTGGATATTTCCAACGTGATGTTGTGGAACGCCAAGGCCAACAAGGGCGACCGCGTCGGCTTTCGTTTTGAAGGCGAAGGCGAGCAGCGTCGCAAAGTCCGTTATTTCAAGTCCGACCAAGAACGGGTCGATCTCTAAAGAGCGTCCATCATGGCCAATTTACAAACCCAGTACCGCGAAAAGATTGCACCGGAGCTGCAAAAGCAGTTCGGCTGCAATGCGATGGCTGTGCCGCGGCTGAGCAAGATCACGCTGAACATGGGCGTGGGTGAAGCCACTGCGGATCGCAAGGTGATCGAACACGCCGTGTCCGACATGACCGTGATCGCCGGCCAAAAGCCCATCATCACCAAGACGCGGCTTTCCATCGCCGCGTTCAAGGTGCGTGACAACTTCCCCATCGGTGTCAAGGTGACGCTGCGGCGCGAGCGCATGTACGAATTTCTGGAGCGCCTGGTGACCATCGCCCTGCCTCGGGAACGCGATTTTCGCGGCATCAACCCGAAGGGATTCGACGGTCGCGGCAACTTCAACTTCGGCATCACCGAGCAGATCATTTTCCCGGAAATTGATTACGACAAGGTGGACAAGCTGCGCGGCATGAACATCACTTTCACCACCACCGCCAAGAACGACGACGAAGGCCGCGCGCTGCTGGAAGCCTTCAAGTTTCCGTTCCGCAAGTAAGCCCGGATCTCCGATATGGCCAAGAAAAGCATGGTTGAGCGCGAGAAAAAGCGCGCTGTACTGATCGCCCGACTGAGCGGCAAGCGCGAAGCGCTGCGCAAGGCGGTGATCAACCCGGATGCCAGCTACGAAGAGAAGATGGAGGCGGTGGTGGCTTTGCAGAAGCTGCCGCGCGACTCCAGCCCCTCACGCAAGCGCAATCGTTGCGGCGTCACCGGGCGTCCGCGCGGTGTTTACCGCAAATTCGGCCTGGCCCGGCACAAGCTGCGTGAAGCGACGATGCGGGGCGAAGTTCCCGGTCTGAAGAAAGCTTCCTGGTGAGGACAATACGATGAGCATGAATGATCCCATCGCCGACTTTCTGACCCGCATCCGCAACGGACAGGCGGCGCGCAAGAAGTCGATTCGCTGTCCCAGCTCCACCACCAAGGAAGCCATCGCCCGCGTGCTGGAAGACGAGGGTTATATCCAGGGCTTCGACGTGGCCGATGAGCCAGGCAACAAGAAGCTGATGACCGTGGCGCTGAAGTATTTCGAAGGCAAGCCGGTGATCGAGCGCATCGAGCGCGTCAGCAAGCCTTCGCTGCGCGAGTATCGCGGCAGCAAGGATATTCCGCAGGTGATCGGCGGCCTGGGTATCGCCATTGTGTCCACGTCCAAGGGCGTGGTGAGCGACCGTCAGGCGCGCGCTTCCGGTCACGGCGGCGAAGTGCTCTGCATCGTGCAGTAATAGATTGATAAAGGTTTGAGCACATGTCCCGAGTTGCCAAAAATCCCATCAAGATCCCCTCCGGCGTTGAAATCATCAATGCCGATGGCACGATCACCGTCAAGGGCGCCAAGTCCAGCCTCAGCTTCGATCTGCCTGAAGGCGTGGCGCTGGAAATGGCGGATGGCCAAGTCAAGATGAGCGATGCCTCCATCGCCAGCAACGCCATGCTGTCCGGTACCGTACGTGCGCTGGTCAACAACATGGTGGTCGGTGTCACTCAGGGCTATGAGCGCAAGCTGACGCTGGTGGGCGTTGGTTATCGTGCGCAGGCACAAGGCAAGGTCATCAATCTGTCGGTGGGCTTGTCGCACCCGGTGAATTACCCGATTCCCGAGGGCGTCGACGTTGAAACGCCCACCCAGACCGAGATCGTGATCAAGGGCGCGGACAAGCAGAAAGTGGGCCAGGTGGCTGCGGATCTGCGTGCGTTCCGTCCGCCCGAGCCGTACAAGGGCAAAGGCGTGCGTTACGCCGATGAACACGTCAGCCTCAAGGAAGCCAAGAAGAAGTAAGCCCAGGCGCTTCGCGCTCGGCTTGCCCGTTTTGGCCGCCGCCCTTATCCCGATTCAGTTCCCGAATATCGCACCCAACCACGAGTTGGCATCATGAAAGACAAAAGACATCCTCGACTGCGCCGCGCTCGACGCGCGCGTTACAAGATTCGCGAACTGGGCGCATATCGTTTGTCCGTCCACCGCACGCCGCGGCACATCTACGCGCAAATCATTGCGCCCGATGCCCGTGAGACGGTCGCGGCCGCCTCGACCGTGGAAAAGGACGTTGCCAGCGATCTGAAATCAACCGGAAACGTGGATGCCGCCAAGAAGGTGGGGCAGCTGATTGCCGAGCGCGCCAAGGCTGCCGGTGTCACCCAGGTGGCATTTGATCGTTCCGGATTCAAATATCATGGTCGGGTTCAGGCCCTGGCCGATGCCGCCCGTGAAGCCGGCTTGGAGTTCTAGTCATGGCCAACCCCGCACAACAGCAATTCGACGATCAGCAATCAGGCGCCGACCTGAAGGAAAAGCTGATCACCGTCAACCGCGTATCCAAGACCGTCAAGGGTGGCAAACAGTTCGCGTTCACCGCGCTGACCGTGGTGGGTGACGGCGAAGGTCGCGTCGGCTTTGGTTACGGCAAGGCGCGCGAAGTACCGCAGGCCATTTCCAAGGCCATGGACCAGGCGCGCAAGAACATGATCAGTGTTCCGCTCAAGGGGCTTACCCTGCAGCATGAAATCTGGGGCACGCACGGCGCCACGCGCGTCTTCATGCGTCCGGCCTCCGACGGTACCGGCGTCATTGCCGGTGGTGCCATGCGCGCCGTGTTCGAGGTGGCCGGCGTGCAGAACGTGCTGGCCAAGTCCTTTGGTTCGCGCAATCCCATCAACATGGTGCGCGCCACCATCGATGGACTGAGAAACATGAACCTGCCAGCCGAAATTGCTGCCAAGCGCGGCAAGACGCTGGAAGAAATCACCGCCTAGGTCAAAGCCGATGAGCGAAAAGCAAATCAAAGTCACGTTGGTGAAAAGCCTGTTTGGCCGCACCAAAGGGCACGCCGAATGCGTGCGCGGTCTGGGGCTGCGCAAGATTCACCAAACGGTGCAAGTCAAAGCCACGCCGGAGAACCTTGGCATGGTTCGCAAGGTCGAATATCTCTTGCGGGTCGAGGAAGCTTAGGTCGGGCCTGGCCCCTATATCTGGAAAGCATCATGAAGCTCAACGACATCAAGCCTGCAAAAGGCTCCAAGAAAGCACGCACTCGCGTCGGTCGTGGCATGGCCTCGGGTCTGGGCAAGACCTGCGGACGTGGACACAAGGGCCAACGTGCGCGCAAAGGCGGCCGCGGCAAGCTCGGCTTCGAAGGCGGGCAGATGCCAATCCAGCGGCGCTTGCCCAAGCGCGGTTTTCGTTCGCCGCTGGCAGGCCTGACGGCTGAAGTGCGTCTTGGTGAGCTGCAAGCCATGAAGGCCGAGGAAATCGATCTGGCGGCGCTCAAGGCCGAGGGTGTGATTTCGCCACGTTCGCTGCAAGCCAAGATCATCCTCTCCGGCAGCATTGAGCGCAAGGTCAGCCTCAAGGGCTTGAGTGTGACCAAGGGCGCGCGTCAGGCCATTACCGCCGCTGGCGGTAACATTGCGGACTAATTCCAGCCTCTGAGCGAGTACAGCTATGGCGACGCGATCTCCCGCAGCAGCAGCCGGCATGGTTCCGGACATGCGCAAACTTGGCGAGGTTCGCGGGCGTCTGTTCTTCTTGCTGGGGGCGCTGGTGGTGTTTCGCGTCGGCTCCTTCATTCCGGTGCCGGGGATCGACCCGCAGCAATTGGCGGCGCTGTTTGACCAAACGCGCGGCTCGATTCTGGACATGTTCAACATGTTCTCCGGCGGCGCGCTGGAGCGCCTGTCGGTCATGGCGCTGGGCGTGATGCCCTATATCTCCGCATCCATCATCGTGCAGTTGATGGCGGCGGTGGTGCCGCAGCTCAAAGAGCTGAAAAAAGAAGGTGAGGCCGGTCGTCGTGTCCTCACCAAATACACCCGTTACGGCACGCTGGCGCTGGCCACGTTCCAGGCCATCGGTGCATCTTTTGCCCTGCAGAAGAGCGGGGTTGCGATTGCGCCGGGGGTCGGTTTTGTGTTTGTGGCCACCGTGAGCCTGGTGACCGGCACCATGTTCCTGATGTGGCTGGGCGAGCAGATCACCGAGCGCGGCATTGGCAATGGCATGTCCATGATTATCTTTGCCGGCATCGTCGCCGGCCTGCCGGGTGCGGTTGGGTCATCGGCGCAACTGGTCAGTGAAGGCTCGCTCAACCCCGCGATGCTGATCGTGATTCTGGTGTTGACCGTGCTGGTGACCTACGCCTGCGTCTACGTGGAGCGCGCACAGCGGCGCATCCCGGTGCATCACGCGCGTCGGCAGCAGGGGCGCAAGGTGTTTGCTGCGCAGACCCAGCATCTGCCGTTGAAGCTGAACATGGCCGGCGTGATTCCGCCGATCTTTGCATCGTCCATCATTCTGTTTCCGGCGTCGATCATCCGCTTTGCCGGTGCCGAAGGCAGCGGTGGATTCATGCAGCAGTTCGCCAACGCGCTGTCGCCGGGTCAGCCGCTGTACACGCTGATGTATGCGGCGATGATCATCTTCTTCTGCTTCTTCTACACCGCGCTGGTGTTCGATTCGCGGGATACCGCGGATAACCTGAAGAAGTCCGGCGCCTTCGTGCCGGGTGTGCGGCCGGGCGCGATGACCGCACGTTATATCGATCAGGTGCTGACCCGGCTCACGGTGGCCGGCGCGGCCTACATCACCGCCATCTGCCTGATGCCGGAAATCATGATCGCCTACTTCAACGTGCCGTTTTACTTTGGCGGCACTTCCCTGCTGATCACGGTGGTGGTCATCATGGATTTCATGGCACAGCTGCAGGCGCACCTGATGTCTCATCAATACGAAGGTCTGCTGAAAAAGCAGAACCTGAAGTCGCTGGGCAAGCCCGGCGCCATTTCGCGCTGAGCGCGGTTTTCTCCCGAAAGGTTTGTCATGAAAGTTCGTACTTCGGTCAAAAAGATTTGCCGCAACTGCAAAGTCGTGCGCCGCAATGGCGTGGTGCGGGTGATTTGCAAAGATCTGCGTCACAAGCAGCGGCAGGGGTGAGCAGTCGCGCGCTGGTCGGCAAGCGCAGGCGCCTCGCGCTGCATGCGATTGCGAACCGAGCGGCGGGCTGGCAGGGCTGCTGCTATCACCGCTTGATAAAAAGCTCAAGTTTCTTTACAATTCGCGCCCTTTTTTTGCGCGCGCTCAGCTAGGAGTTTTCGCGACATGGCTCGTATTGCCGGTGTCAATATTCCAGATCGCAAACACGCGATCATTGCGATTCAGTCGATCTACGGCATTGGACCCACGCGCGCCAAGGCCATCTGTGCTGCGGCCGGTGTGGATCCAACCCAGCAGATTCGCAATCTGAGCGAGCCCGAAATCGAGGCGCTTCGCAGCGAGATCAGCAAGATCGTGGTTGAAGGCGACTTGCGTCGTGAAGTCTCCATGAGCATCAAGCGGCTGCAGGACCTGGGCTGCTATCGCGGTCAGCGGCATCGTCGCGGTCTGCCGGTCCGTGGGCAACGCACCCGGACCAATGCCCGTACCCGCAAGGGTCCGCGTCGGGCCGTCAAGAAGTAATTCTAAAAACTCCGGTGGCTGAGCCGCCGCTACTGATTCAGGTGACCATTTAATTATGGCTACAGCGCAGAGTTCGTCCAAATCCCGTGGCAAACGCGTCAAGAAAAATATTTCTGACGCGGTGGCACATATCCACGCCTCCTTTAACAATACGATCATTCTGATCACCGACCGCCAGGGTAATGCGCTGGCCTGGTCCACGGCCGGAGCGGCGGGTTTTCGCGGCTCTCGCAAGTCAACGCCGTTTGCCGCGCAGGTTGCTGCCGACAAGGCGGCGCAAGCTGCCGCCGAGCACGGCGTGAAAAACGTGGAAGTTCGGGTTAACGGACCGGGCCCCGGCCGCGAATCTGCGGTGCGTGCGCTCAATGCGGCCGGTTTCAAGGTCACCAACATCACCGACGTCACGCCGATTCCGCATAACGGCTGCCGTCCGGCCAAACGTCGCCGCGTCTAGGAACAAGCTCATGGCTCGATATATTGGACCCACTTGCAAGCTTTCCCGCCGTGCCGGCACCGACCTGCTGTTGAAAGGCCGCGGTCGTTCGATCGAAACCAAGTGCAAGCTGGATACGCCGCCAGGACAACACGGCGGGCGCAAGCCGCGTCTTTCGGATTACGCCACCCAGCTGCGAGAGAAGCAGAAGCTCAAGCAGATGTACGGCGTGCTTGAACGCCAGTTCCACAACTACTACGTCAAGGCGTCCAACCAAAAGGGTTCCACCGGTCTGAACCTGCTGCTGATGCTGGAACGTCGTCTGGACAACGTGATCTACCGCATGGGCTTTGGCCGCACCCGCGCCGAAGCCCGCCAGCTGGTCAGCCACAAGGCGGTCATCGTCAACGGTCAGCCGGTGAATATTCCTTCCTACCAGGTGCAGGATGGCGACGTGGTGGAAATTCGTGAGAAGGGCCGCGCGCAGTCACGCATTACCGAGGCGCTGTCCATCGCCTCGCAGATCGGCTTCCCGGAATGGCTGGACGTGGACGAAAAAGGCCTCAAGGGCACGTTCAAGGCGGTCCCCACCCGGGAGCAGATTCTTCCCGACATTAACGAAAACCTGGTTGTCGAGCTTTACTCCAAGTAGGTTTTTTGTGGTGGCCCTGGCTGCCTGATCAAAGAGGTCCTCTCTTATGCAAGGTTTTGTTTCCGAGTTGCTCAAGCCGCGTCAGATCGATGTCGAGGCCATTTCCGACAACCGGGCGCGGGTGGCGCTGGAACCGCTGGAGCGCGGCTTTGGCCACACGCTGGGCAACGCGCTGCGTCGTATCCTGCTGTCCTCGATCCCCGGCGCGGCGGTCACCGAAGCGCAGATCGACGGGGTGGTCCATGAGTACAGCTCCATCGAAGGCGTGCAGGAGGACGTGATCGATATCCTGCTCAACGTCAAGAACATCGCCATTCGCATGCACTCGCGCGACGAGGCCAACCTGCGTTTGCAGAAGAGCGGCACCGGCCCGGTGACGGCGGCGGATATCGAGCTGGATCACGACGTGGAAATCGTCAACCCGGATCTGGTGTTGGCGCACCTCAACGGCGGCAAGCTGAACATGTCGTTGAAAGTGACGCGCGGTCGTGGTTATCAACCGGCGTCGCAAAGCCCCGAACACGAAACCTCCTCCGTCGGCCTGTTGAAGCTGGAAGCGTCTTACAGCCCGGTGCGTCGCGTCAGCTATTCGGTGGAGCGCGCTCGTGTTGAACAGCGTACCGATCTGGACAAGCTGATTCTGGACGTGGACACCAATGGCGGCGTCGACCCGGCTGAAGCGGTGCGTCAGGCCGCGCGCATTTTGCGCGATCAGCTCGCGGTGTTCGTGGACCTGGAAGCCGAAGCGGAAACCACCGCCACCGCCAGCAAGAAGGAATTGCTGCCGATTCTGTTCCGTCCGATCGATGACCTGGAACTGACGGTGCGCTCTGCAAACTGCCTGAAGGCAGAAAATGTCTACTACATCGGTGATCTGGTGCAGCGCACCGAGAACGAGCTGATGAAAACGCCGAATCTCGGCAAGAAGTCTCTCAACGAGATCAAGGAAGCCCTGCGCAGCCATGAGCTGGACCTGGGCATGAAACTGGATAACTGGGCTGCGCCGAAAACCGCAGTCGGTAGCTGAGTCCTTCAGCGACAGCAATAACGGAAAACAACCATGCGTCACGGCATTACTGGCCGCACATTCGGCCGCAGCAGCAGCCATCGCAAAGCCACCATGCAAAGTGTGGCCGTTGCCTTGATTAAGCACGAAATGATTCGAACCACCGTGCCCAAGGCCAAGGAATTGCGTCGCCTGGCGGAGCCGCTGGTGACCCGCGCCAAGGCCGACAGCGTCGCCAACCGGCGGCTGGCGTTTTCTCGTCTGCGTGATCGCGACGCCGTACAGAAGCTGTTTCTGGAGCTGGGTCCGCGTTACAAGGAACGCCCCGGTGGCTACACCCGCATCATGCGTTGTGGGTTTCGCCCTGGCGACAATGCGCCGATGGCCTATATCGAATTCGTTGATCGGCCGCAAGCGCAGGGCGCATCCGAAGACGACGCCGCTTGAGGCTAGTTTCAAAAAAGCGGATAAAAGCCGCTTAGTTCAGGAAATAAAACAAAACCCAGCGCAGATGCGGCATCCGTTTCACGGGGATGCTCGGTCGAATTGCGCATCTGTTAGCATCTGCGCCCCAAAATATTCAAACAGCGTGGACTGCAGATGAGTCTGGTCACTGAAAACACCCGTATTCGCTCCATCCGATCGGTTTCAACCCCCGAGTCGGTGCAGACGGAACTGCCGCTGAGTGAGTCGGCGGCGCAAACCACCGTGAGCGCACGGCAAGAAATTCAGAACATCCTCTCGGGGCGGGAGGATCGCCTGCTGGTGGTGGTGGGACCCTGTTCCATTCACGACACTGAGGCGGCGCTGGAATACGCCGGGCGTCTGAAAACCCTGCGCGAGCAGCTGTCCAAAGACCTGCTGATCGTGATGCGGGTTTATTTCGAGAAGCCGCGCACCACTGTTGGCTGGAAAGGGCTGATCAACGATCCGGACCTGAACGACGGTTACGATATTGATCGCGGCCTGCGCATCGGGCGCAAGTTGCTGCTTGATTTGAACGAAATGGGCGTGCCGGCGGGTGTGGAATATCTGGATATTCTGACGCCGCAGTACCTGTCCGATCTGGTGTCCTGGGGCGCCATCGGCGCCCGAACCACCGAATCGCAGCTGCATCGCGAGATGGCTTCCGGCCTGTCCTGTCCGGTGGGTTTCAAGAACGGTACCGATGGCAGCGTCAAAGTGGCGGTGGATGCCTGTTTATCCGCACGTGCTCCGCATCGCTTCCTGTCGCTGACCAAGGGCGGCGCGGTTTCCATCTTCGAAACTGCCGGCAATCCGGATTGTCACGTCATTTTGCGCGGCGGCAGCGCCGGCACCAACTACGATGCCGCCAGTGTTGAAGCCACCGGCGCTGCGCTCAACAAGGCCGGATTGCCACAGCAGGTGATGATCGACTTCTCCCACGCCAACTCGCAGAAACAGCATCAGCGCCAAATGGTGGTGGGTCAGGAAGTCGGCGCACAGATTGCCGGCGGCGACCGCCGCATCGTCGGTGTGATGGTGGAATCACATCTACACGAAGGCCGGCAAAATATCGGCCCGCGCAATGAGATGAAATACGGCCAGAGCATCACCGACGCCTGCATCGGCTGGGATGATTCGGCTGAGCTGTTGCGCGGCCTCGCCGCTGCTGTGGCGCAACGTAGAGAGAATCTCGCAAGGTCAGCCTAGCGCGTGTTGCACATCCTTGGCGTGTGTCATCGCGTGCTAAGGTCGCTATCGAGCCCATTGTTTAGTCGAGCGTGACCAGACCGGCATTTCAAAGCGTTGTACGGTCAGCGAAGATCAGCCGGCGCAGATTTGTCTATTCCGTTGCGTCTGCGGCCGGGTTGTCGGCCTGCGGAGGTGGGGGTGGCATCGGTGATTTGTTTTTGCCGTCAGTCGATTCATTGGATGATTCGCCTGTCATCCCGGATGATATTCCTCACTTCCAAGCAACTTGGGAAAATTGGGCTGGCGAGTTTAGGGTGCCGAATCTCCGGTTCACCACGCCGGCCTCACCCGAAGAAGTGGTCCTTCTTGCCAACTGGTGTGCGCAGAATCGGGCCCGATTACGCGCATCCGGACGACGTCACGGTTGGTCTCCTTTAACGATCAGTCAACAAGCCACTAGCCAATCACGACTGTTGATTGCCGATACGGTGCCCTTCCTCAACCGGATGGAACTCACGCGCTATCAGGGCATTCCGGCGGTTCGGGCAGAGGCGGGCGTGGTTCTGGAAGATCTAATGGAGTTTCTGGAGCAATCGGGCTACGGAATGACCGCTGTTACCGCGGTAGGGGATGTCACCATTGGCGGAGTGCTCGCAATAGGAGCCCATGGTTCAGCGATTCCTGCGATCGGAGAATCTTCTCGGCCGCAACAAACCTACGGATCCCTATCGAACCGGATACTGCAACTGAAGGCAGTTGTTTGGGACGAGCACGCGCAACAATACGCGCTCAGAACATTCGATCGGTCAGACCCCGAGATCGCTCCGCTGTTGGCCTCGTTGGGTCGCACATTTATTACTGAAGCTACGCTGGCAGTGGAGCCCAATCACAATTTGCGTTGCCAGAGCTACGTCAACATCAGTGCCGACGAGATGTTTGCCGCTGGTGGCTCCGATGGACGGACCATTGAGTCTTTTCTCGATTCAGCCGGTCGCATCGAGGTGATTTGGTATGCATTTACTGAGCGGCCCTGGCTGAAGGTGTGGAGTGTTCAACCCGACAAGCCCGCAATTTCCCGTCGGGTGAGCTCGCCTTACAACTACCCGTTCAGTGACAACCTGCCAAAACTGGTGACCGACCTGGCGCGGGAAATCGTAGCGGGTAATCCTGCAGTTGCTCCCTTGTTTGGCTCAACGATTTACAGCGCAACTGCGGCGGGGCTTGCCGCAACGCTAGGGCTTGATCTCTGGGGGGCGTCCAAGGACACGCTCCTGTTCATCAAGCCCACGACGCTGCGCGTGCACGAAGCGAGCTGGGTATTGCTGACGCAGCGTTCAAATGTGCAGCAAGTGCTTCATGAGCACGCCCGCGAGCACCGCCGTTTATTGCAATTCAATAGAAGCAGCGGTCGTTTCCCAATCAATATGCCGGTGGAGTATCGGGTCACTGGCGTCGATCGCCCATCTGATACGGGGCTAGCCGACGCCCAGGTTGCCGCGCTGTCTCCTTTGCGACCAAGGGACGACAAACCGGAATGGGACACTGCCGTCTGGATTAGCACCCTGACGATGCCTGGTACGCCGCACATGTACGCCTATTTTCGCGATATGGAGCGCTGGTTGTATTCTCGATTTGACGGTAGCTTCGGGCAGATCAGGCCCGAGTGGTCAAAAGGCTGGGCTTACACCAACGCCGCGGCCTGGGCGGATGAGAACGAACTACGCCAGCGAATTCCTCGTGCTTTTCGGGATGGGCTGTTCGAGCACAACTGGGAGGCGAGCACGGCAAGCCTTGACCGCTTGGATCCGCATCGGGTGTTTAGCAATCAATTCCTGGATCGCCTAATGCCGCTTTAATCCTGCTCTTTCAGCATGATTCTGGCGAACCTTCGTGGGCCGACTTGAAGCAGAAACTCCTGACCCGGTTTCAATATGAGTGCGCGGTCTTCCACGCGTGTTTGATCCACGCGCACCGCGCGTTGCTGGATCATGCGATGACCTTCGCCATTGCTGGCCACCAGGCCGGCTTCCTTCAGGATACGGGCCAGCGGCAGGCCATCGGCCGGCGCGGAGATTTGCACCAACGGAATGTCTTCTGGCAGCGCGCCGCGTGAAAACTGCTCCAGAAATTCCCTGTGGGCGCTCTGGGCGGCCTTGGCGTCATGAAAGCGGGTCACCAGTTCCTCGGCCAGGCCGAGCTTGATGTCGCGTGGATTGGCGCCGGCCTGTGCACTGTCCCGTAACTGTTGGATTTGTTCCAGGCTCTTGAATGACAGCAGCTCATACCAGCGCCACATCAGGCTGTCTGAGATTGACATCACCTTGCCAAACATGTCCTTGGGCGTGTCGTTGAGCGCGATGTAGTTGTTGAGCGATTTGCTCATCTTCTGCACACCGTCCAGACCTTCCAGAATGGGCATGGTGAGCACGCACTGCGGCGTCTGGCCGTAAGCGGTTTGCAGGCCGCGGCCCACCAGCAGGTTGAATTTCTGGTCGGTGCCGCCCAGTTCGACATCGGCTTCCAGCGCAACCGAGTCGTAGCCCTGCAACAGGGGGTAGAGAAATTCGTGAATGGCGATGGGCAAGCCGTCCCGATAACGCTTGGAAAAGTCGTCCCGCTCCAGCATGCGCGCCACCGTGTGCTGCGCGGCGAGCCGCAACATGCCCTCGGTGCCCAAGGGGTCGAGCCATTCGGAGTTGAACACCACGCGGGTGCGATCAGGGTCCAGAATCTTGAACACCTGCTGCTTGTAGCTTTCGGCGTTGGCTTCGACCTGTTCGCGCGTCAAGGGCTTGCGCGTTTCATTCTTGCCGGTGGGATCGCCAATCATGCCGGTGAAATCGCCAATCAGGAAAATCGCCTCGTGGCCGGCTTCCTGAAACGCGCGCATCTTGTTCAGCAGCAGCGTGTGGCCCAGGTGCAGATCCGGTGCCGTGGGGTCAAAGCCGGCCTTGATGCGAAGGCGTTTTCCACTGGCTGCGGCTTTTTCAAACCGGCTGCGAAATTCCGCTAACGGAAGAATTTCCGAAGCGGCCCGTTCTAGTTCCTTCAAATCAGTCATTTATCGCGATGGCTGCGCTCATGGGCGGTGCCGTTCTCAGACGCGCTCCGCATGTTTTTTTGAGGCCAGTAATCCAAAAAGTTCTTGCGCAGGACGAAAAATTATGTTTCCTTACGCATCCAAGCCCGAACTGAGAACCAGTTCACATAAAAATGGGCGTGGGGGCCGGTCCGCTACGCCGCCTGCGGACCCAAATCTCTTTTACGAGTCAACAAGATGAAGCTGGATTATAGCCCAGCCGAACGGTCATCCCGTCCGGTGCGTCGAGTCGTTTTGATTGCAAGCCTTTGCGTTATCGGTCTGGCCGTTCTGATCTCTCGTGAAAGCGCGGCGACGCGCCAGATCAACCCTTCCATCTCCGAGCTGATTCCTGAAGAATCTCTCGCTGAGTCAGTTGCTTACGAGCAGGCATTTCAGGCGGCAATGGCGGATTCGCTGCAAGTGCCTGCCGCCAGTGAATGGGAGGCGGTCGAAGTTCGGCGCGGCGCGAATCTTTCGAGTATTTTTTCGTCTCAGGGGCTGGCGGCCGACGAGGCCCTGAAACTCATGAAATCCAGCCCCGAGGTCAAGGTGCTGAGACGTCTTCAGGTCGGGGATGTGTTGCACTTGCGCAAGCTCGGGGATCGGCTTGACGAGCTGCGCTTCGAGATCGACGAGTTGCGCACCCTGCACGTGCGCCGCGTTGGGCACGTGTTTGACGTTGCCGTGTTGAATGCCGAGGTTCAGCGCGAGGCGGTGGTGACCAGTGGCCAGATCAACAGTTCGCTGTTCAATGATGGACAGAAAGCCGGACTGAATATCCAGACCACCATGAAGCTGGCGGACATCTTCCGCTACGACGTGGACTTTGCCCTGGATATTCGAAAGGGTGATCGCTTCACCGTGGTGCACGAGGTCCTGTACAAAGATGGCAAAGCGATTGGGCAAGGCGATGTGCTGGCGGCCGAGTTCGTCAATCAGGGCAAGACCCATCGCGCCGTTCGCTATGTGGGATCAAACGGCAAGGCAGCGTTTTACACCCCGGACGGGCAATCCATTCGCAAGGCTTTCTTCCGTTCGCCGCTGGACGTGGTGCGGATCAGCTCTCACTTCAACCTGCGACGGCGGCACCCGATTCTGAATACGATTCGCGCGCATCGCGGGGTGGACTACGCCGCGCGCAGCGGCACGCCGATCCGCGCCACGGGTGACGGGCGGGTTGCCTATATGGGCGTCAAAGGCGGTTACGGTCGCGTTGTGGTGCTCAAGCACGGCACGCAGTACGAAACGCTGTATGCGCACATGTCACGCTACCGCCGCGGTCTGAAGACCGGCTCACGGGTTCGTCAGGGGCAGGTGATTGGGTATGTAGGCTCATCGGGCTTGGCCACCGCACCGCATCTGCATTACGAATTCCGCATCAACGGCGTTCACAAAAACCCGATCCGGGTGACCTTGCCGCGCGCCAACCCGATTCCCCGCGCCAAACTGGCCGAATTCAAGGCCGAGGTTGCACCCTTGTTGGCGCAGCTTGAAGCTGACGGCGCAACGCGTGTTGCTTCCAACCGCCACTCGCGCAGCCAGCCGTAACCGCGTTTGATCCGGATGCAGCGGTGATCAGCTATCTGATCGGGCTGATTTCCGGGACCAGTCTGGATGCGGTGGACGCCGCGCTGGTGGAATTCGAACACGGTCGCTTCCGCCGGCTGATCGCCAGCAGCGCCACGCCGTTTCCGGACGCCCTGCGAGCCAGGCTGCTGGCCTTGTCGCACGAGGACCAGCTGGTGAGTCTGGCGGATCTGGCAAGCCTTGATCGACAGCTCGCCGAATTGTTTGCCCAGGCAGCGCTGCACCTCATTGACCAGACGCAGCGATCGGTCGATGTGATTGCCGCAATCGGCAGCCATGGCCAAACCATTTTCCATGATCCGGACCGGGTCGGCAGTAGCCTGCAGATTGGCGACCCCAACCGCATCGCGGCAATCACCGGCATGCCGGTGGTGGCTGATTTTCGTCGGATGGACATGGCCTATCAGGGGCAGGGTGCGCCGCTGATGCCAGCCTTTCACCACGACCTGTTCGCCAGCGATACCGAGCCGCGCGCGGTGTTGAATCTGGGCGGCATCGCCAACTTGACGCTCATGCCCGACGCTGACGCGCGCAAGGTCACGGGTTTTGACAGCGGGCCTGCGAGCTGTCTGATGGACGAATGGATCAGCCGGCATCAGGGCCATGCCTTTGACCGGGATGGAGGCTGGGCGGCCAGCGGCAAACTGGTAGCGCAAGGGCTGGATCGTTGCCTGGCCGATCCTTATTTCCAGCGCCCGCCACCCAAGAGTACCGGTCGGGGCTATTTTCACCTGTCGTGGCTTGCGACACGATGGCCGGAGCATGAAACCCTGCCGCCGGCGGACGTGCAGCGTACGCTGGCGGAGCTGACGGCACGCAGCGTCAGCGATGCGATTCATCGGCATTTGCCGGCGGCGCGGCGGTTGATCGTTTGCGGCGGCGGCGCGTGCAACCGGTTCTTGATGGACCGCCTCAGGCAGCTACTGGTGTCGGTCGCCGTTGAAACCAGCGCGGCTTACGGGGTGACGCCCGAAGATATCGAGGCGGCGGGTTTTGCCTGGTTGGCGCAGCGCCGACTGGCCGCTCGACATGGCAGTCTGCCATCGGTGACCGGCGCCCGGCAAGCGACGCGCTTGGGCGGGGTTTATCTGCCCTAGAACAGATCGACCGGGTCGACGTCGATGGACCAGCGGACGCCCTTGGCCTCGGGCAGCCGGTCCAGCCGGGGCAGCGTGGCGGTCAGCCGCTTGTGCATGCGCGCGCGACTGTCGGATCGAAGCAATAGTTGTGCGTGATAACGCCGTTGACGACGCTGCATGGGCGCCGGGGCCGGCCCCATCACCTCGATGCCTTCGGCTTCGAACATCGGGCGCAGCGACCGCAGGAATCGGTCAGGCCGGTCCGCGTCCACCGCGCTGGCGCGAATCAGGCTCAGAAAGGCAAACGGCGGCAACAGCGCCTGCTTTCGTTCCTCCAGCAGTTGACGCGCCAGACCGTCATAGCCTTGATCCAGCAACAGGCTCAACAGGGGGTGGTCCGGCTCGTGCGTTTGCAGAATGACGCGACCGGGCAGCGTTTCTCGACCGGCGCGGCCGGCGACTTGTGTGAATAGCTGTCCGAGGCGCTCGGTGGCCCGAAAATCAGCGCTGTACAGGGCCTGATCCACCGACAGTACGCCAACCAGGCGCAAACCCTTGAAATGATGGCCCTTGGCCAGAATCTGGGTGCCGACCAGAATCTGGATTTTGCCGGACTCGGTGTCGGCCAGCAGTTGATCCAGCACGCCCGACGAGCTGATCCGATCCGAGTCGAAGCGCTCGATTCTGACCTCGGGGTAGCGTTGAGCAAGTCCGGTTTCCAGCCGCTCGGTGCCGTGACCGACCGGAACCAGGGCCGTTGAGTCGCAGCTCGGACACCGTGATCCGGGGCGTTGCCGGGCCCCGCAGTGATGGCAGATCAGCATCTGTTTGTGTTGATGCAGGCTCAGCCGCGCATCGCAGTGCGGGCAGGTGGCCGACCAGCCGCAGTCATGGCACACCATGGCGGCGGCGTAGCCCCGGCGGTTGACGAAAATCAGCGCCTGAGCCTTGGCGTCGAGGTTGCGGTCGATCTGCGCAAGCATCGCGCGCGACAGGCCGTGCTGCAATTTCTGCCCGCGCAGGTCCACCACAAGAGGCTTTGGCCGCGCCAATTCGCTCACCGGGCGCGACAGGATCAGCTTTTGATACTTGCCGATGCCCGCGTTGTGCAAGGATTCGAGTGAGGGCGTCGCCGACCCCAGGACGACGGGAATCCGGGCGTCCTGCGCGCGCTTGATGGCGACATCGCGGGCGTGATAGCGAAAACCCTCCTGCTGCTTGAAGGAGGTGTCGTGCTCTTCATCCACCACCAGCATGGACAGGCCGGTGAACGGTAGAAACACCGCGGACCGGGTTCCCACATAAACTCCGGACACGCCGCGCCGCGCCGCCAGCCAACTGTTGTGGCGCTCGGCGTCGGTGAGGCTGGAATGGTAGGCAAAAACCGCGTCACCGAATCGATGCCGAATGCGCTGCAGCAACTGCCGCGTCAACCCGATTTCCGGAACCAGAACCAGGATCTGCGCGCCTTTGGCCAGCAGCGGCGTCATGGTTCGCAGATAGACTTCGGTTTTGCCGCTGCCGGTTACCCCCTGCAACAGCCAGACGCCGAAGCGGTCCGTTTCGGCGCCAAGGCGATCAACCGCGTGCTGCTGTTCGGTCAGTAACGAAGGGCCCGCGCGTGGACGTTCGGTGGGCGAGTGAGCGGTTACCGGGTTCGGTCGCTGATCGCTGCTGAGCCAACCCTTGGCGATGGCGCGATTGAGCGCGGCGCGGGAGCCGGCATCGCTCAGATCAAGACCGTGTCTTTTCACGCCATCGGGCGGGATTGCGCAAAGCAGCGGCCGCATCCGCGAGGCATTGGCCGGCAGTGCTTGCAAGGCGGCGTCACCGGCCGGGGTTCGGCGAATCACCTCGACACGGTTGGCGCGTTCCAGGGCGCCGCGTGGCAGATTTGCCGGGACGGCGGCGGCCATCACCTCGCCGATTGGATGGTGATAGTAGGCGGCGGCCCAGCGGCACAGCGCCAGCAAAGCCGCTGGCAGCAACGGTGTCGGCTCTTCACATCGGTCGGCTGCCTTGTATTTGCGTGACGGCGCGCGCTCGGCCGGGCGTGGTGCATCAAGGCAAACGCCCCACAGCTTGCGCCGTCCGAAACTCACCTGAAGTCGGCAGCCCGGTTTCAGGGCGGATTGCTCGGTCAGGTAGTCGAAAGTGCCGTAAACCCTGACGTTGACGGCGACTTCCACCATCAAGCTCATGCAGCATTCACCCTGTGGATAAGTCTGGGCATGGAATATACGGCAGCGGCGCGTGCAACGGGGCGATGGTCAAGAGAGTGTGCTGGTCTTCACAAAAGTTCAACAATTATTTTTATTCAAAACAGTTGCCTATAAAATATTACGAAACTTGGCTGAGAGCTGTGACTTGACCTGCCCGGGCAGATTTGATCGAGGTCGAATGTGCATACGCTGCATCCCTTGCGCGTTGCACAACGCCATCGGCGGGTGTCGAAGTTTGCACTCGAACGGTTCATTCGAATACCTGCCTGAGCCAAACTTTGCCACAAAAGTGTGATAAATAAAACAAAAATAATATATAAATAGCGGAAAGATAACAGGCGTAATCCTGATGCACCAATTTGGTGCGATGATTCCGCTTGAATGCCGGATTTTCACGCAGTGCCGGGCAATGGCAGTTGGCACGGTCCGTGCTGATGACCCATGTGCCGCGATTGGGAAATGCATCGCATCGCGCATTAGAAATCTGCATGTTGCAGTTTAATCAAGGAGTTAGTTCATGAAACTGATTACTGCCATCATCAAGCCGTTCAAGCTTGATGAGGTGCGTGAATCGCTCTCCGATCTGGGGGTAGCCGGTATCACGGTCACGGAAGTCAAGGGTTTTGGTCGCCAAAAAGGGCATACCGAGCTTTATCGTGGCGCTGAATACGTCGTCGACTTTCTGCCCAAGGTGAAGATTGAAGTGGCGGTGGGTGACGACAAGTTCGATCAGGCGGTGGAGGCGATCAGCAAGTCGGCCCATACCGGAAAGATCGGCGACGGCAAGATTTTCGTGCTTGACCTGGATCAGGCCATCCGTATTCGTACCGGCGAAACCGGCAAGGACGCGCTGTAAGCGCAACGTCCACGAACTGAGGAGTGATTTGATGATTCGCAAATTGGGGTTGGTCATATTTCTGACCATGAGTTGGGGACTGAGCGCGCCCGCATGGGCCGAGCAAGCCGCGCCAGAGGCCGTCGCTGCCGAGGCGGCCTTGGGTGTTGCCGGCGCCGCTGAAGAAGCGGCGGTCGAGGAAACTGCCGAAGCGGTGGCGGCGGCCGTGGTCGAAGCGGCACCGGCCGAGGCGGCCGTTGAGGTCGACCTGATGAGCAATGCCAGCATTGCCTATGCGCTCGACACGTTCTACTTCCTGGTGATGGGTGCCTTCGTCATGTGGATGGCGGCCGGCTTTGCCATGCTCGAAGCGGGCCTGGTGCGGTCCAAGAACACGGCCGAGATTCTGACCAAGAACGTCGGGCTGTTCGCCATCTCCTGCGTCATGTACATGCTGGTGGGTTACCAGATCATGTATCCGGGCGAGGCCATGAGTCCCTACTTCCCTGGCTTTGGCGGTTTGCTGGGCAAGGATGACAACGCGGCGGCCGCGGTGTTGGGTGGCGCTGAGGATGCGCCTTACTATTCTGGCCTGTCGGACTTCTTCTTCCAGGTTGTGTTTGTCGCCACCGCAATGTCCATCGTGTCGGGCGCGGTTGCCGAACGCATGAAGCTGTGGTCATTCTTTGCCTTTGCCATTGTGATGACCGGGTTCATCTATCCGCTCCAGGGTTTCTGGAAGTGGGGCGGTGGCTTCCTGGATGCCGCCGGCTTCCTGGATTTCGCGGGTTCCGGTGTGGTGCATCTCACCGGTGCGACAGCGGCCTTGGCGGGTGTGTTGCTGCTGGGCTCACGTAAGGGCAAATACGGCCCGGACGGTCGCATCAATCCGATTCCCGGCGCCAACCTGCCGTTGGCCACCCTGGGCACCTTCATTCTGTGGATGGGCTGGTTTGGCTTCAACGGTGGCTCCGAACTGAAAGTTTCCAACGTGGACGAAGCCAACGCCGTTGCACTGGTGTTCGTGAACACCAATATGGCGGCTTGCGGCGGTGTGATTCTGGCGTTGCTGACCTCCATGGCCTTGTTCAAGAAAGCCGATCTGACCATGGCGCTGAACGGCGCGCTGGCTGGCCTGGTATCCATTACGGCTGAGCCGCTGACCCCGTCGCCGATGATGGCGACCATGATCGGCGGCGTCGGCGGCGTTCTGGTGGTGTTCTCCATCATCACGCTGGACAAGATGCGCATCGACGACCCGGTCGGCGCCATCTCGGTGCACGGCGTGGTCGGCGTCTGGGGTCTGCTGGCGGTGGTGCTGACCAATCCCGACGCCACTCTGGGTGCGCAGCTGCTGGGCCTGGTCACCATTCTGGGCTGGGTGTTTGTCGCCAGCCTGGTGGTTTGGTCCGTGATCAAGCTGATCGCCGGCATCCGCGTGGACGAGGAAGCCGAACACGTCGGGACCGACCTCACCGAGTGCGGCCTGGAAGCCTATCCGGAATTCCGACGCGCCGACTAAGCGCACACGGGATTGATTCCCAACACTGCTGTACTTATGGCGAGCCCCGGTTTCGGGGTTCGCCTTTTTTTATGGGCGGAATTTTCTTTGGGGCACAAAAAAGGCGCCCCGATGGGGCGCCCTTGAAGCCTTGCGGCGGCTGAGATTACTCAGCAGTTTCTTCAGCTTCCTCGGCGGCCGCTTCGGCGCCTTCTTCGACTTCAGCGGCGGTGTCTTCAACCGCTTCAACCGCAGCTTCGACGGCTTCGACCGCAGCTTCTTCGGCCGGTGCGGCTTCCTGTTGCTGGCCGCAGGCGGCCAGCAAAAAAGCAGAGGCAAAGCTCAAGGCAATCAAGGTGTTTCTCATCAATACGCTCCCAGTCAAGTAGTCAACGCTGTGCCAGTTTTCAGTTGCGACACAGTCGATCTTAAGTATGCAGCAAGATGGCGCACCGCACAAAATCCGCACAGCGCCAAAAGCCGATGGTGCTATTGTTTCTGCATCGCGCGACGCGCTCTGGGGTGTGCATCCTGGTACACCTTGTTCAAGTGGGCAAAATCCACATGGGTGTAGATCTGCGTGGTGGAAAGCTCGGCGTGCCCCAGAAGCTCCTGCACGCCGCGTAGATCACCGCTGTTTTCCAGCAGGTGGGTGGCAAAACAATGCCGCAGGCGATGTGGGTGCAGTCGGCTGTCCAGGCCGCTGGTCAAGGCCCAACGCTGCATGCGCGCGGCGATGCTGCTGCGGCTTATGCGCTTGCCCCTTGCGCCGACGAACAGGGCCGTTTCCTCGACATCGGCGATTTCGGCGCGCTGCCGCAACCAATCACTGATCGCGGTACGCGCCGGAGTCCCCACCGGCAGGATGCGTTGACGGCTGCCCTTGCCGGTGACGCGGACTTCGCAAAGATCAGGCGTCAAATCGTCAACATCGAGCTGTTGCAGTTCGGCTAATCGCAAGCCGGCGCTGTAGAACAATTCCAGCATGGCCTGATCGCGCCGCGCCACCGCGCCGGTTTGCGCCGCCAGCGTGTCGAACAGGCCTTCAAGCTGCTTTCGCGACAAGGTTTTCGGTAGTCGCTGGGGACGCTTGGGTGCACGCAATTCCCTGGCCGGATTGTGTTTCAGCCAATCCCGTTCCACCGCAAAATCGAGAAAGCCCCGCAGGCTCGACAGGTGACGCTCCACCGTGGCGGCCTGCAATTGATCGCGCCGCATCATGTTCAAAAAACCGCGGCTGACATGGACATCAACCGCTTGCAGCGTGTCAACGCGCACTTGCACGCAATATTGCTGGAACCGTTGCAGGTCGCTGGCGCTGCCCTTGACGGTCAGCGGTGACAGTCTGCGCTCGAAACGCAGATGGTCCAGATACTGACGGATCTGCGAATCGAACGGCATCTCAGCCCAATAGTTTGGCGCGCAAAGCCGCCGCGACCAATTCTGCCGTCATCTCCAGAAACAGGCGCCCCTGACGCGGCTGGAAGCGTTGCGGATCGTCCGATCCCAGTGCCAACATGCCCAGATTCCTTTCCTTCTCCAGCGGCACGATGGCGGCGGACTTGGGCAGTTGTTCGGACTTGGGAAACAACAAGCGCGCCGGGCCTTCGCCGATGGGGCCGCATTCGATCAGCTTGGTGCGGAAGAAATTGTCGAATGCGCGCATCACCGGGCCGTCCGGGTCAATGCGGATCAGGCCATCGATGTCGGTGCGTTTGAGCAGCGGTGAAACAATGCCGACGGCGGCATATCCGATATCGAAATCTTCGCGCATGCGGCTGCGCAATCCTTGGGTGATGGCGGCCATGGTGGGCGCACGAATCAGTGCCCGTGCCAGTCGGTGCACATTGCTGGCCCGGCGTTCGTTCTCGCGTGCAATATCCAGCAGTTGACTGAGCCGATCTTCCAGCCGCTGGCTGCGGCCTCGCAGGATTTCAACCTGGCGTTCGATCAGTGACACCGCGGATCCGCTGGAATGCTGCAGCTCAATGTTTTCCAGCAGCTCGGGCCGGCGCGCCAGAAAGTCCGGCCTTTCGCGCAGAAATGCCTCCACCGCGTCCTCGTCCAAGGTCTGCGCCGCTACAGCTTGGGCCTGCATGTCATCCCCCATCTTTGGTTTCTTCCCATTCCAGTTCGCCGGTAAACACGGTTTGCGCCGGCCCGCGCAAATGGATTGATTCGCCGTCACCGGCCCATTCAACGCAAAGTTGTCCGCCGCGCGCCTGCACCGTGACCTCGTGGTTCAACAGGCCCCACTGACGCCCGATCGCCACCGCCGCGCAAACCCCGCTGCCACAAGCCAGTGTTTCCCCGACACCACGCTCGAAAACGCGCAGCTTCAGTGCATTCTCGGACAAAAATTCCGCGAATCCAACGTTCACCCCTTCGGGAAACAGCGGGCTGCTGGCGAACGCTTGCCCAAAACGTTGCACTTCGGCGTTTTCAACATCGTCCACCCGGATCACGGCGTGCGGGTTGCCCATGCTCACCGCGCCGAATTCAACGTGGCCTTGCGTGCTTTCGAACGAATAGGTCTGCATCCGCTGCGGCGCCTGCAGCGGGATGCGTGCCGGGTCGAATACCGGCACCCCCATATCGACACGAACCTGCCCGTCATCCAGCTGTTCCAGCCACAGGTCGGTGGTTTGGGTGCGCACCCGCAAGCGTTGCCGATCCGACAGCTGATGTTCCCGCACGAAGCGAGCCAGACAGCGCGCGCCGTTGCCGCATTGGCCGGACTCGGAACCGTCGGCGTTGTAAATCCGGTAGTTGAAATCCAGTTCCGCGCTGGTTGGTGGATCAAGCACCAGGATTTGGTCGCACCCCACGCCATAGTGTCGATCAGACAGGTGACGCAAGAGCGCCGCGCTGGGGGCGAAGGCGTCGCCGGTGGCGTCGATGACAACAAAATCGTTGCCGGCACCGTGCATCTTGGTAAAGCGAATGCGCATGCTTGAATCTGAACGGTCACGCGTTATCGTGGTGGGATATTGCTTGTGCAATAGTATTGACTATTATCACATTAGCTCATTGTAACTCTCTTTTGCCAAGCGCGCGCCCACGCATCTTTGTCGTCTGTCGAAATCATTCTGCTGCTGACCGCATTCCTGAGTGCAACGCTTTCCGGGGCGGCCGGCCTTGGCGGCGGCACCATTCTGATTGCCGTGATGTTCGCCGTTGGCCTGCCGCCGACCCAGGCGGTGGCGCTGTTCGCGGCGGTGCAACTGGTGTCCAACCTGAGCCGCACCCTGGTCTATCGAAGCGCGGTTTATTGGGGTGGCCTTTTCTGGTTTTGCGTTGCGTTGCTGCTGACGACGCTGCTGCTACTGCCCTGGCTTGGTCGGCTGGACGCCCACCTTCTGAGCCTGCTGTTGGCCGCGCTGGTTTTCTTGTCCTTGTTGCCCATGCGCTTGCCGTGGCCGTGGATGCCGGCGCGCGTCAGCGTCACGGTCGCCGGCATATTGAACGGGGCGGTTGGCTTGTTCGTGGGGGCGACCGGCTTGGTGGTGGGGCGCTTGTTTCTTCGGCCGGATTGGTCACGGCAAACCACCATCGCCACCCTGGCCCTGACCCAGGTGCTGGGTCACGCGCTGCGCGTGCTGATCCTCGGTCTGTCCGGATTCAGCGTATTGGAAGATGCAGCGCTGCTGCTCAGCCTGTGCGCGGCGGTGATCGCGGGGACCGGGGTCGGAAAGCGCCTCAATCGTCACATCAACGAAGCCTTGTTCGCCATTTTGTTCAGAACCATCCTGTTTGTGCTTTCGGTCAAACTGGGGTTCGACGGATTTGAGGGATTGGGATGGATTTGAAACTGGGTGCCGCCGAGGTGCAGCGGCTGATCATGGAAGGCTTCGGGGCGGAACGGCAATGGCTTGTGATCGAAGCCCTCGAGCCAGGCTATGTGCGGACACGCTTGCCGTTTCAAAAATGGATGCGGCGTCCCGGCAATGTAATCTCCGGTCCGGCGCTGTTCACTGCGGCCGATACCGCGATGTATGCCCTGGTACTGGGCCATGCCGGGCCGCAAATGATGGCCGTGACTTCGGATATCAATCTGCACTTCGTCAACCGAGGTGCGCCGGCAGACGTGATCACCGAAGTGCGGCTGCTCAAGTTTGGTCGCAAGATCGCGGTGATGAACGTGGAGCTGCGTTGTGGTGAGGATCCCAAATTGATTGCTCACGCCGTCGGTAGCTACAGCCTGCCCAGCTCGGCCTGAACCACCGCCGGTGACGCGCGGATGAATCCCGGCCGCCGCCGTTGGCGGGGCGGTGCGCGTCGCCCGAGCCGCATTTGAGGGGCCATGGCGTGCGCCAGGTCACACTTGGATGCGGCATTCTGAGAAAAATGTGAGCCGCCTCACAGTTTGCCCGGTGCCCGGTGGGCAGCTTGATCGCCATTGGTTTCACCGGGGGGGTGAGCATGAGCTGGCTGCAGAAGATATTGGCGCCGGAGCGCCACGCAAAAACCATGGCGGTGTTGTTTGCGCTGGTGGCAACCCTGGGCGCTGGCGCCGTCTTTTTGCACAAAGACACGGAAATGACGGCCTTCGAGCCCATCGGCGGTCATGCGCCGGCGGCTTACGATGCCGCGCGCGCCCAGTTCGGTCTGGAGGATCCAATCGTCATCGCCCTTGTTGGCGAGTTGCCGATGCAGGCGTTGTCGCCGGCAGCCCTGGCCTCGTATGTGCAGTTCGAGCAGAAGCTCGCCGAGGTGCCGGGTGTGGACCCGGAAGGCATCTTCAGCCTGGTCAGCCAGCCCGTGGTTTCCCGCTTTGGTGAAGAAGTGCAGGTTTCGCCATTGTTATCGGCGGATGCAGATTTTCAAGCCGCCGGACAGTCATTGCGTGCGCAGTTGCATCAGCAAAGCTGGATCAGCGGTCTGCTGATCTCAGCCGATGGTCGCGGGTTGCTGATGGCGGCGGATGTGCGCGGCAATGCGCACGGCGGGCAAGTGTACAAAGCGGTCAAGCAAATGGCGGACGATTTTTCGGTTCCTTCGGGGTTGACGCTACACGTGGCCGGGCGGGCGGCAGTGGACGGATACTATGCCGAGCACGTGGACCGTGACGCGACAATGCTCACCGGCGTCGGCGTGGTTTTGATTCTGATTTTGCTGGCGCTTTATTTCCAACGCTTTTCCGCGGTAGTGATTGGCGGCATGGTCATGCTGGGCAGTATCGGCGTGGCGATGGGCGTCATGGGTTGGACCGATGGCACGGTCTACATCATCACCAGCTCCTTGCCCGCAGTGCTGCTATGTATTGCGGTAGCGGACACCATTCATTTTGTCGGCCGGGCCGACCGTTATCGTCAGCGACTGCCCAGCGCCGCCGCCGCCGGGCTGGCCTTGAAAAACCTGCTGCGTCCCATGAGCCTGACCACCTTGACCACTGCGGCCGGCTTTTTTGGCTTGGCGGTCGGGCACGATTTGCTGCCGATGCGTGAATACGGCATTTATGCTGCGGTGGGCTCGATGGCGGCGCTGATCATCACGCTGATCGGCGTGCCCGTGCTTTACGTGCGCCTCGCCCCCGAGGGCAAACCCAGAACTGAGCAGCGCAGCTCCGTGGCTCGCCATGCCGTGGTGACGGCGTTTCTTGTGTCCAAACTGGCGCCGAACCTTGGACGTATCACGTTCATGTGGTTGCTGTTGCTCGCCGTGGCGCTGTTCGGGTTGACCCGCTTGCAGGCCAACGAGGAACTGGTGACCGCGTTTGCGGCGGAGTCTGACATGGTGGTGTCCAACCAGGCGATCAACAAGGCTTTTGCCGGCACCCATGATTTGGACTTGGTGATTCGGGTGCCGCAGGGGCGCAGCCTGAGTCATCCGGATTCGCTTGCTGCGCTTTCTGATATGCAGCGCTGGATGCAGGCACAGGGCGGGTTCAGCAAGACCGCGTCCTACGTGGATATCGCCGAAATGATGGCGGACTCGCTTGATTCAGATGCGCCGTTGAAAACCGCCGACGGCATCGAACAACTGTTGTTTCTGTACGAAGCCTCTGGTCGCCCGGGGCTGCTGGACGAGTGGATCAGCACGGATCGGCGCGCTGCGTATGTTCGCGGTTATCTGAAAACGGACAACTACCAACAAAGCCTTCCGTTGATCGCCGCCTTGCGTGAGCGCAGTGAGCAGTTGGCCGACACGCTAAAGGCGGACGTGGAAATGACCGGCCCGGTTTATTTGACCAATCAGCGTTTTCATGAGGTTCCGAAAAACACGCTCATCGGAACCCTGATTGCGGTGTTTTTGGTTGGTCTGATTGCTTCCATTGCATTGCGCAGTATTCGTTCCGGCTTGATGTGTCTGCTGCCGGTCTGTGTGTCGGTAGCGGCAGTGCTGGGTTTGATGGGATGGCTGGGAATCTGGCTGAACATCGCTACCGCCATGTTCTGTGCGATTGCAATCGGGTTGGGTGTGGATTTTTCCATTCACACCCAGCACGCGGTAGAAGCGGCTCGTGAGCGCGGCCTGAGTGGTCGCAAATTAGTTGAGTTTGCGTATGGCGATGTGGGGTCCCCGTTGACCGCCAGCGCAGTGCTGCTCACCTTGGGTTTCAGTGTCACCATGCTGTCGGCGATCCCGCCGGTGCGCGACTTTGGCCTGGTGACCGCCACCGCCATTGTGGCGGCCTATCTTTCCGCGCTGATCCTGATTCCAGCCATTGCCAGTTCGTCGCGCGAAAAAACAATCGTGTCGAAGTCGGCACATTCCTTGGGTGAGGTGGCCAAGCCATGAAGCGCTTGATGTCCATGCTGCTGGTGGTTTTCGCGCCGAACTTGTGGGCGATGCCGGACCCGACCGCACTGCTGCAATCAGTATCCGACCGGCCCGAAGGCGAAATGGTCGCCTCCGAGTTGCATTTTGAATTGCGTAGCGCCAAGGGCTCGGTGATTCAACGGGTCGCGTCGGCTTACCAGGAAAACAAGGACAAGCGCACGCGGTTCGCACTGTATTTTTCCAGTCCGCGCAGCCTGCGCGGCACCGCCCTGTTGAGCTGGCGTGAGAAAAAGGGTGAGGTCACGCTAACCGACCAATGGCTTTATCTGCCGGCATTGAAGCGCTCGCGTCGCATTCCCGGCCGCGATCGGGGCAAGTATTTTCTGGGTACCGATCTTACCTATGACGACATGAACCATTTCGCCAAGGTGAATCTGTCGGATTATGAAGTGGGCCAGATCACCGCGGTTCCGGAAAGGCAGGGGTATTGGCGTATTCATGGTGTCACTCGCAATGCCGGGATTGCAAAAGACCTGGGCTATAAATCCGCCGAATGGATTGTGGACGAGCCACGTCGAATGGTGGTGGAAGCCAAGATCCACGACCTTCAGGACCAACCCCTGAAGCGGGTGCGTTATTTGGACCTCACCCGGATCGACGGAGCGTGGACCGCGCAAACCATCAAAGTCGAGAATCTCAAGACAGGGCACACAACGCTGCTTCGCTTCGTCGATATTCAATCCCCAGCGTCATTTGACGTGATGTTGCTGACCGAGCAGGGCTTGGAGCAGGGGCCGTGAAATGGCGCTGCGCCGCGTTATTGCTTGCAAGCGGCCTGCCGCTGGGGCGCGCGAACACCAATGGTTGCCATCGGGGTTCGCGCATGCCGTTGCAGCTGGAAAACGGTCGCTCACGAAGTACTCAGCTGGACGCGCACTTTGACACGAGGCGCACCAGCGAATATTTCGCCCGGCGAGGCGCGCCGTATGAAGTGCACAAAATTGACGAACATTACTTGCAGGAAATCTGGTGTCCGTTTGAGTCGGAGGACGAACGGTCCAGCCACACGGACGACGTGACCGATGCGGTCGCGCGCATGTAGCGCAATGCCGCAGAAATGGAGAAGAAGATGGAACTCAAGGAAATTGAAGAAAAGGTTATTGGGGCTGTCAGCAGCAATGTGTCCAAGAGCATTCGCAAGGACGAAGGCTGGATGCAAAAAAAGCTGAGTGAGCTGGAGATCGACTCACTGACATTGGCGGAGGTGAGTTTCTCGCTGGAGGAAGCATTCGACATTGAGGTGGATTTTCAGAACTTCGATGCGGGCTTGCTGCAGTTATCAGCCACGGATGCTTGCAAGCGCATTGCTGAGCACATTGGGCCGCTGGTTGAAAACAACGTTGCCAGCGTAAGCTGAAAAGGAGGCGGCAATGTCTCCAAGGCCACGTGTACTGATAACCGGCGCTGGGGTTGTTTCACCCCTGGCCAGCGGTTATCCAGCGTTCACCGATGCATTGATGTCCGGAGCATCAGCGGTCAAGGCGCACAATATCGGCGTGCCGGGCGGCGACCAAAAGGCCTCGTTCTGGGGCGCCTGGTTTGGCCCCGAATACCAGTCCGAAGTTGCCGGGCACGGGGTGCAGCCGTTCATGGACCGAAGTACCCATTTCGCCCTGGATGCTGCGGATGAAGCGATTAAGCAATCTGGCTTGTTGCAGCGGCCGAGCCTGGACCGCGGACGCGGTGTGATCGTCTGCGGCATTGGCTTGTCCGGGCAGGTCACAATGAGTCAATTGTTCTTTTCGATTTACGGACAGGGCAAGAAACGCGCGCATCCGTTTACGGTGCCCAAGCTGATGCCGTCCGGGGCCAATAGTATTATCGCCATGCAATACGGCTTGTCCGCGCCTGGTTTTTCTGTCAGTAGCGCCTGTGCCAGCTCCAATCATGCGGTGGGCATAGCCTTGGGCATGTTGCGTTCCGGCATTTGTGACTGGGCCATCGTCGGCGGTGCCGAGGCCGGAATTGGTTATGTGAGTTTGTTGTCATGGCAATCCTTGCGGGTGACCAGTCCCAGTCATTCGGCGCCGTTTTCAGAAGGGCCGACCGGCATGGCGATTGGCGAAGGCGCGGCAATGGTGGTGCTGGAAACCGAGGCCCATGCACAAGCAGGCGGTGCGAAGCCGCTGGCGGAACTGGCGGGTTTCGGCATGAGTTCGGACGGCGATCACATGACGCAAATGAATCCGGCGGTGGCCGGCCGCGCCATTGAGCTGGCCCTGGCTGATGCCGGTATTTCAGCGGCGGAGGTGGACCATATCAACGCGCATGGGACCGGCACCCAGCTCAATGATCGCAGCGAATCCGAGGTGATTCACCGGGTGTATGGCGAACACGCGCGGCGCATCCCGGTGACGTCGACCAAGGCGGCGCACGGGCACGCCATTGGCGCCACTTCGGCGCTGGAACTGATTGCTGGCGTGGCGAGTTTGCAGCAACAGCAGATCCCGCCCACCGCCAACTTCACGCGACTGCGCGAAGGGGTTGATCTGAACGTTGTTCACGGCCAGGCGCAACAAGCTGCGTTGAGCAACGTGGTTTCGCATGCCTTTGGGTTTGGTGGCCTGAATGCCGTGCTGGCCCTCAGGGGGCTGCGCTAGCCACGCCGGCGGATCTTCGACCGTCTGCTCACGCCAAGGGGGGCGGACCTTGCATCTCCTCATCGGGCACGATGATGGCCTGCCCGCGAAGCAATACGCGACCCTGCTCGGCCAGCTCATGCAGTACCAGGCCGGCCATTTCGCGCGTGCAGCCGGATAACTTGCCCAGATCCTCACGTGTGATCTTCAACAACTTGCCTTCGTGCTCGCGCGGGGCGTCCGAACGCAGTGCCAATTCCTGCAGGACGAACCAGACGCGTTCGGCGGCGTTGAGTCCAGGCATTCTGGCCAGCTTGCGGTTCACGTTGCGCAGCCGTTCAGCCAGTTGCGAGGCAAGCGCGATCCATAGCGAAGTATGCGTCCTGGTCAATTCCAGAAAGCGCGGATACTCGACTTCCAGCACCTCGCAATCATTGCGGCAGTAGATACGCGCGCTGCGTTCGGCCACATCGGGAAACAGTCCCATCTCGCCGCAAAACTCGCCGGGATGAACATAGGCCAGCAGCAGCTCATTGCCGTCGTCCTGCGGCGCGCAGACTGCCAGCGTGCCGTGAACCAGCAGGAACAGGCTTTCCGGGCGCTCGCCTTCGAGCAACAGGATTTCCTTTTTCTTCAACTTGCGCAGGTGGCCGGCTTGTCGCAAGTCGCGCATGGCGGCGGAGTCGTCCGCCAATGCCGAACCGATCGGCCCTTTCAACTTCAGACGGCGGTCGGGTGGATTATCCGGCGCTGTCATGTTGAGACTCGGCCTGTGGCTGGCTGCTCCACGGGTGCTGTTGCTGATGACGTTGCATTTGCGCCAGTTGCTGATCTTTTTCGGCCCAGATTTGGTTGGTCCAGTCGCGGAAACCCTTGCGGAAGCCCTTGTCCTGATCGTAATCACCGTCAAGCATTGCTTGGGGCAATTCACGCATTGTGATATTGACGCCCAGCGTCCGCTGCTGGCCGCACAGCCAGCTCCAGAGTTTGGAATGTGGGCTCGGCTGGTAGGCCAGAGTGACGTCGATGATGCCCTCGAACTGGTCGCCCATGGAGTTCAGTGTGAACGACAAGCCAGCTGATTTTGGGCGCAACAAATGGGTATAGGGCGAGGATTTGGCCGCGCGTTTTTGCGGACTGAAGCGGGTGCCTTCCACGAAGTTGACGACGGTGATGGGCTTGGCGCGATACTTCTCGCAAAACCGGCGAGTGGCTTCCAGGTCCTGTCGTCTCAGGTCGGGATTGGCTGCGATGGCCTCGCGCGAATGACGTTTCATGAACGGCATGTCCAGCCCCCAGCACACCACGCCGATCAGCGGCACCCAGATGAGCTGCTGTTTGAGAAAAAAGCGCAGGAACGGCGTGCGTGCGTGAAACAGGTCGAACAGAATCAGGATGTCTGCCCAGGATTGATGGTTGCAGATCAGCAAATAACTCTTGCTCCTGCTCAAGCCATCGGGCATTGAAATTTGCGGCGATTGGCCGTGCAGTCCCCGGTAAAGGTGGTGATTGCTTGCCACCCAACGTTCGGCGATGAATTCCAGCCAGCGGCCCAAGTGTTCTTGCACCACCGGGATCGGAATAAACAAACGCGCCAACATCACCGGCACGAAGAACAGCAGCGCCCAAAACAACAGTACGAGCAGCATCGCCCCGAAAGTGACGACCCCCACGGCCCAGCTTGGCAACAGGCGAATCAATGTTGGACCTGGGCTAGCGAGCGGCAGAAAACTGCTTGACCGTGTCAATCATCGCCGCGGCGTTTTCAGGCGGCGTTTGGGGCAGTATGCCGTGTCCCAGATTGAACACATGACCGGGGCCGGTGCCGTAGTCGCGCAACACGCGTTCAGCTTCTGCTTGAATGCAGTGCGGCTGCCCCAGCAGGGTGACCGGGTCCAGGTTGCCTTGCAGGGCGACGCGCGCGCCCACGCGTTGACGTGCGTCCGCCAGCGAAGTGGTCCAGTCCAGTCCCAGTGCGTTGCACCCGGTTTCGGCCATCTTCTCCAGATGCTGCCCGCCGTTCTTGGTGAACAAGATCACTGGCGTGTGCGGGGCGACCTGTTTCAGTCGCGACACGATTTTCCGCATTGGCGCCAGCGACAGCGTTTCGAAATCATGTGGCGCCAGAACCCCGCCCCAGGTGTCGAACACCATCAAGGCATCGGCGCCGGCCGCCTGCTGCGCCAACAGATAATCCGAAACGGTATCCGCCAGCAGGTCCAGCAATTGCCGCATGGCCGGTGACTGCTCGAGTGCAAAACCCTTGACGCTGGAGAAATTATGGCCGCCGCCGCCCTCGATCATGTAGGTGGCCAAGGTCCAGGGGCTACCGGAAAATCCGATCAGGGGCAGCCGGTCACCCAGCGCGTGGCGGATGGTTCGCACCGCGTCCATCACGTAACGCAGCTCGCCCTCCGGGTCGGGTTGCGACAGGCGCGCAACCTGTTCGGCGCTGGTGATTGGCGTTTCGAACTTCGGCCCCTCACCTTCCACGAAATGCAGCCCCAGGCCCATCGCATCCGGGATGGTGAGGATGTCGGAAAACAGAATCGCCGCATCCAGGCCGAAGCGTTGTAGTGGCTGCATGGTGACCTCGCAGCACAATTCTGGATTGCGACAAAGACTCATGAAATCGCCAGCCTTGGCGCGTGTCTGCCGGTACTCCGGAAGATAACGTCCCGCCTGCCGCATCATCCAGATGGGCGTGCGGTCAACGGGCTGGCGGTTCAGGGCGCGGAGGAAGCGGTCATTGGTCAGCGTACGCATGCACACATTTTAGAGCGCTCCGCCGATTCAGGACGAATGCGGGCGCTATTTTTTTCCCGGCGGTGATCCCGCCAGGCTGGCAACGATGTCACACATGACCGCATTTTCCGCGCCGCCGATGGGCCAGACGCGCGTGTCGCGGCCGGCGCCACAGACGCTGTTCGGTGGCCTGCCGCGCTGCCCTTCCTGGCATTGCAGGCACGTTGCGCGCGCCAGAACGGCCGGCCTCGAATCGGGCCGGTCACGGCAGCGCCGCTGATGCAGGTCTTCGGTGAACAGGGTGGTCAGCGATGCGCATCGCCTGGGCCTTGGTGCGCAAACCTGCTGGGCGAAAGTGCGCCGCCGGACTGTGCTGCCCTGCCTGGCGAGCATTGAGCAATCTGAATTTCGAATAACGCCGGCCAGCGCTTGCCGGTGACATAGAAATTGCCGCTGTCGGCGTTGAACGCGATGCCGTTCAACACGTTGTCCACCGCGTTCCAGTCACGCGGCTTGCGAAAACGCTGCCGCAGGTGTTTCAGGTTCACCACTTTCCGAACCTGGCCATCGGTTGGGTCAATGCCCACGATCTCGTCGCGCTGCCAGACGTTGGCGAAAATCTGACCTTGCGCGAACTCCAGCTCATTGAGGTTTGGCTGTGGCCGACCATCGCGGCGCACATGGATCCTGCGCTTTGCCCGCAGCGTGCGGCCGTCCAGTACCGTCAGATCGGCACTGCCGTTGCTCATGACCAGGTCGCCCTGCAGCTGGGTCAATCCCCAGCCCTGACCGCGATAGGAAAATCGGCCCAGCGCCCGCAACCGCAAGTCATAGATCAACCCGACACCGCTGCGCCAACTCAGCTGAAACAATCGATCCCCCAGGGTCGCCAGCCCTTCACCGAACATCGATGGTGGCAGCGCCCGCTGGAGAACGCTGCGGCCGGTTGTCAGCTCCTTCTCGAACACGCCGGACTGACCATAGCCGCCGGTGCTTTCAAACAGGCGCCCGTTTTTAAAACTCAAGCCCTGGGTGAAATGCGCGGCGTCGTGAGGATACTGCCGGATCACCCGATAAGAAGCGGCACAAGCCTTTCGTATGGAAACGCTAGCGTTCGCCGCTGCCTCGGCAATGGAAATGAGCGCAATCGCCAAGCCGGTCACAAGAAGAAATTGTGATAGAGAATTGACTTTTCTGTTCAATTGCGTAAGGTTCCAAAATAGCAAAAAAAAGAAATTCTTTGCTGTGTTTGTCAAGCCCGTCAGAGCACGCTTGTCCACCGGAGGATACTGACATGCCCGTGAAGCCTGAGGCAGCCAAAAAGCCCGCCGCGAAGAAGCCAGTCGCCAAAAAGGCAGCAAGAGCCAGCAAACCCGCGACGAAAAAACCGGCGCGGAAGACGGTGGCGGCCAGCAAACCGGCAGCCAGCAAAGCGGTCGCGAGCAAGCCGGCGACCAGCAAGGCAACGGGCAACAAGCCCGCGGCAGCAGTCGCGGCTGCAGACAAACCATCCGCCAACAAGGCCGTCACCAAGAAGCCGGCCGCGAAGAAGGCTTCCTCCAAGCGAGCAACGGCAGCCAACAAGCCCGCAGTCAAGGCAACAACCGCCCGCAAGCCAGCCGCCAACAAAGCGGTCGCAAAAAAAACGGCGGCGGCTGCAACTAGCGCGCGCAACACCGTAGCAAACAAGCCGGCAGCAAAATCGGCCGCAAAAAAACCAGCGGCCAGGGCGGCGTCCGCCCAGCGAGCAACGGCGGCCAAAAAGCCCGCCGCGAAACAAGCGGTCAGCAGAACCGCCACCGCCGACAAGCCAGCCGTCAAGGCGACAGCGGCTGGCGCGCCCGCGGCCAAAAAGCCGGCAGCGAAAAAGCCGACCGCCAGATCAAGTGTTCGCAAACTGGTGGCGCAGGCTCGAAAGGCCGCAGGAAAACGGCTCGCCAGAAAATAGGGTCAGCCCGGCTGTGATTCTTGACGGGGCGGTCGCACCTATAATCCGCCCCTGACGTGCTCAAGGTTGGGTTGCCTGCCGAACCAACGCGGGCGTGTCCGCCAAACAAGTGGCTGAACCCAGGGGACATTGATGATTCGAAGCATGACCGGCTATGCCCGGCTTGAAGGTGATTGCAGCGTCGGTCGCGTGGTGTGGGAAATGCGTGCGGTCAACCATCGTTATCTGGACGTTTCCTTGCGTCTGCCGGAAGACTTTCGGCGCATGGAGCCGGATCTGCGTCAGCTGGTGAGCAAGCAGATCGGTCGCGGAAAAATTGAATGCAGTCTGCGCTACCGCTATGACGGTGCACAGAGCAGCGAGCTGGCGGTGGATACGCATCGTGTGCAGCAGTTGCAACAGGCCATGGATCAGGTGGCGCACATCTGGGGGCCGATGGGGCCGAGCGATCCACTGCGCCTGCTTTCTTTCGCTGGCGTCATCCGCGAGCCAGAAGACGATTTGAGCCCCCTGCTGGCAACCGCGCGCGAATTGTTCAACGGCTTGCTAAAGGCCTTTGACGATTCGCGTTTGGGGGAGGGCGCCCGCATGCACGATTTCCTGGTTGAGCGTTGCGACAACATCGAAGCCTTGGTGGCGCAGGTGCGGCCGCGTTATCAGGCCGCGCGTGAACAATGGGTGGAACGCCTGCGGCAACGCGCGCTGGAGATGAAAGTAGAGCTGGACCCGCAGCGCTTTGAGCAGGAGCTGGCCATCGCCGCGCAGAGGCTGGATGTGGAGGAGGAGCTTTCGCGTCTGGCGTCCCACCTGGTGGAAGTTCGCCAGGTCTTGAAGCGCGACAAATCCGTGGGTCGCCGCCTGGATTTCCTGATGCAGGAACTCAATCGCGAAGCCAACACGCTTTCATCCAAGTCGCAGGATGCCGAAATGACTCGGCTGGCGGTGGAAATGAAAGTGCAGATCGAGCAGATGCGCGAGCAGGTGCAAAATATAGAATGATAAAATCAAGGGGTGTCACGGCCCCGCACAAAACCGCATAGGTTCGACACATAGCCCCGTTTGACGGGGCTTTTTAGTGCCTCACTGCCTTGCATGAGGAATCACTGAAGCGCATGATTACCGTGTACCCAATCGTGTACCAAGTGCGATTTTCTCGGATCGGTTTGGGTACGCGGCACTGATGAGGAAACACCATGCCCAAGCTGACCGATAAACAGATACGCCAATGGATCAAGGACGGGGAGCGCTTCGAGGGGCGAAGCGACGGCGACGGGCTGACCATGCGTTACCGGGCATCTGATGCCGTGCCGGCCTGGCGCTACCGTTACAAGTTCGCAGGTAAGCCGCGTGTCATGGCGCTGGGCAGCTACACGGAGCTATCTTTGGCCGATGCCCGCAAGACCGCCAAGGAACTATCCGCCCGCGTGGCGCTGGGCTATGACGTGGCCGCAGAGAAACAGGAACGCAAACGCGAAGCGGTGGCGAAGATCGAGGCCAAGGCGAATGCCCGCACCGTGGCCGATCTGGCGGACGAGTATTTCGAGCGCATGATCCTGAACCGCTGGAGGCATCCGAACATTGTTCGCAGCCGGATCGAAAAGGACATCAAGCCCGCCATCGGTAAGCTGCCCGTGGATGAGGTCAAGCCCAAGCATGTAGACGCCCTGCTGCAAAAGGTGGTCGAGCGGGGCGCGCCGACCGTGGCCAATGACGTGCTGCGCTGGCTGCGTCGCATGTTCGATTACGGCATCAAGCGCCACTATGTCGAAACGAACCCGGCCAGCGCCTTCAACGTGGCCGATGCCGGGGGTAAGGAAAAGGCCCGCGACCGCTGGCTGAACCGTGACGAGCTGGAGGCATTCTTCAAGGCGATGGAAACCGCCAAAGGATTCAGCAAGGAAAACGAACTGACCTTGAAGCTGCTGCTATTGCTGGCGGTGCGATCCTCAGAACTGCGGGAAGCCCCGTGGTCGGAGTTCAATCTGGACAAAGGGCTGTGGGAGCTGCCAGCGGAGCGGACGAAAACCGGCGTGGCCATCGTGATCCCGCTGCCCGATCTGGCGGTGCAATGGCTGCGTGATCTGAAGCGGCTGGGCAACGGTTCCGATTGGGTGCTGCCGGCCCGCAAGGTGCAGAGCCGGATGCTGCCCTATATCCATGAGGGCACGCTCAGCACGGCGCTGGGCAAGGTCAAGCACGGCCTGCCCCGCTTCACCGTTCACGATCTGCGCCGCACGGCCCGCACGCACCTGCAAGCCTTGGGTGTCTCGCCGCACGTTGCCGAGCGGTGCCTGAATCACAAGATCAAGGGCGTGGCGGGTATCTATGACCGCTATGACTATTTCGAGGAGCGCCGCGACGCGCTGGAGCGCTGGGCGCGGTTGATCGCTGAAATTGAGTCCGGCGAGGCATCCAAGGTGGTGCCGATTCGTCGCGGGGCTTGATCCCGTAACCTGACCATCCGCGTCTAGCCCGACGGGGCGAAAAGCCGGACACCTTCACCGGCCTGGCGCGGATTTCAATTGAGGGGCGCTGGAAGGTGCGCATGAAGAAACTGGCCAAGCTCAAAGAGTGGCTAACAATAGACGACGCAGCAAAGTTCCTGAGCATCTCGCTGGCTGAAGAAGTGGAGCGTAAGGACGTGCTGCAATTAGGCCTGGATGGTCATCTAACGCTTTCCGCCTACTTCGTTAATCACGCTCACGGGCACTATGCGAGCGACATGGATGTGCAAGACGCCCCGGTGTTCGTGATCGATAATCCTGAGCGAAATGAGGGAATTCCAAGGCGATACGAAAAGTATGAGAGCGCTAGTGCGGTCCCGGAGGAAGTTCAAAAATTGGTCGCAAGCGGTGAATGCATCATTGGAGTTTCAGGTGACGCGTATCGCGCGACTGATGGCAGTACGCGGGTTCTGGTGACGGAGGAATCTGACTGTTTGAGGACGCTGCGCGGTGTATGGGACTTGACCATGATTGGGGCTGAGCAGCTAGACGTGGAGCACGAAGTACAACAGCTCACGGGTGGCCCTGACGTTACGCTGGTTGCAATTGATGGTGTAGTGCTGCGCAACGGTGAGCAGTTCGCAGTCCTGTATGAGAGATTCTCAGATAAACAAATCAAGGCGTCTGAAGAAAAGTACGGCGAAAAGCGCAAGTGGTCTGACCCAAGCAACTGGTTCCCGGCTGGAGGCTTGGCCGTTGTAGATCATGCCCTTGTAGTGCGAACTGAACGGCTCACGGCACTGATTGATAGTTTGAGCGAAAGCAGTGAACTGGCAGAAGTGCGAGAGTCGCGGTTGTCTGATCCGCGCCTGAAGGTCATTGCGGCTTTGATCGAAAAGTCAGGAATCAATCTGAGCGAGCCGCGAGGACAGGCGGCGGAGCTTAAGCGACTGGTGGACGCGACCGGGTACGGGCCAGTATCCGCAGACTTGTGCGAAAGCATGGTCAAAGCGATCAAAGATCGGATGCCGGACTGGGACTGAATCCGCCAGCGGCCCGCCAGCGGACACGGGCGAGCTCTGTGTCACTACCTTGCAAGACGAATCCACACGGAGCGTCATGCGATGGCATCCCCAATCACCGAACTACCCACAACGGGCTTTGTTCGCGCCCGGCAACTGGTCAACGGCCCGCTGCCATTCTCTGAGGCAACACTCTGGCGCAAGGTCCGCGCCGGTCTGTTTCCTGCCCCGGTAAAACTCAGCGAGCGCATCACCGCCTGGCGCGTCGAGGACGTGCGCGGCTGGATGGAAGCGCAGACCGGGGAGGCGGCATGAGCGAACGAAAAAGCCGCCCGGAGGCGGCCTTGCAGAATCAGTCTGGGCAGACGATCAAGCAAGGCCATTCTACCGCATCACTGACCTTGGCGGGATGGCGCTTTGAGCCGGTTCCGCGCCGGACGATTGCCCGCCTGCGTCAGGCTGATGGCAGCGTGACCTATATTGATGCGTTGCGGCTGGTCCAAGCGCCGGAATACATGGCGCGGCTGTCTGGGGCCAATCAGAACGAAGTGCGGGAAATGGTCCTGCATCGGGGTGCAGCATGAGCGCCCGACCATTAGACGCATTCGCGGACGCGATGCTGGCCGCTGGTATCGGGCTGCCGAAGTCCGGCATTCAGGCCGATGGCGTGCTGCACCGATTCCGGGGTGCTGATGACAAGCCCGGCAGGCTGAACGCCTGGTATGTCTTGCATTTGGATGGCTGGCCTGCGGGCGCCTTCGGTTGTTGGCGCGAAGGCTTCACAAGCACCTGGCGGGCAGACAAGCCCAAGGCGAGCGTCGCCGATCTGAAACGGATGCAGCAGGCTCAGCGCCGCGCCCGGCGGGCTGCGGAACGGGAGCGCAACCGGATGCAGACCGAAGCCGCAAGCCACGCCCGGCTGCTATGGGAGGCTGCCAGCCCTGCCGACCCTGGCCACGCTTACCTGATCGCCAAGCAAGTGCAGCCGCATGGCCTGCGCCAGTCTGGCGGGCTGTTGCTGGTGCCGCTGACTGATCTTGATGGTTTGCTGTGGAACGTGCAGACCATCGCGCCCAGTGGGGCGAAACGGTTTCGACGGCATGGCCGTGTCACCGGGCTGGCTGCCCGTATCGGTGCATTCCCGCCTGATGACGGCCTGTTGATTTGCGAGGGCTGGGCAACGGCGGCAACGCTGCATCAAGAGTCCGGCTTGCCCGTCCTGGCGGCGATGAACTGCGGCAATCTCATGCCCGTGGCGCTGGCCGCCCGGAACGCTTGGCCCGGTAGTGCCATCACGATCTGCGGCGATGATGACCGATTCACCGAAGGGAACCCCGGCAGGGCGAAAGCGAACGCAGCCGCTGCCGCCATCGGTGCCAAGGTCGCATTCCCGGCATTCATGGATGGCGAACCCGGAACAGACTTCAATGACCTGGCGCTGGCCCGGCAGGGGGTGGCGGCATGAATGCTGTTGTCGATCTGAAACAGGCGGAAGCGCCGCCGTGGCCGGAACCGCAGCCGCTGATTGCACCGCTGGAACCGGAGGACTATCCGCTGGACGTGCTGCCTGCCCTAATCCGCGATGCTGTGGCCGAGGTGCAGAGCTTTGTGAAAGCCCCGGTCCCGATGGTGGCGGGCTGTGCCTTGTCTGCTGTGTCACTGGCGGGGCAGGCGCTGGCGGACGTGCAGCGCGCCGTGAAGCTGACCGGGCCTTGCAGCCTGTACCTGCTGACCCTGGGCGAGTCCGGCGAACGCAAAAGCACCTGCGACGGATTCTTTACCCGCGCCATTGCGAACTATGAAAAGCGGATGGCGGAGTGCTACGCGCCAGAGGTCAAGGAATACAAGGCCAAGCATCGCGCCTGGCGGGCGAAACGTGACGGCCTCACGGACAAGATCAAAAGCATGGCCAAGGCGGGCAAGTCCACCAAACTGCAAGAGGATGAGCTGATGGCCCTGGAAGGTAATGAGCCGCTGGCTCCGCTGGTGCCTGAGCTGATCCGGGGGGATGACACGCCCGAGGCGTTGTCCTGGGGCTTAGCGAAGCGGTGGCCGTCGCAGGGCGTAGTCAGTTCCGAGGCGGGCGTGATCTTCGGTTCGCACGGCATGGGCAAGGATTCAGTGGCGCGGAACCTGGGCTTGCTCAATGTGCTGTGGGACGGCGGAACGCTGAGCGTGGGGCGCAAGACTTCGGAGAGTTTCAAGGTCGAGGGCGCACGCTTCACCAGCGCCTTGCAGGTGCAGGCCGCCGTGCTGAAAGACTATTTCCACAAGCACGGCAGCCTGGCCCGTGGATCGGGCTACATGGCCCGGTTCCTGATCTGCTGGCCGCGATCAACGCAAGGCAATAGGCCATTCAGTGATCCGCCCGATAACTGGCCCGCCCTGGCGCGGTTCAATCAACGGATAGAGGAACTGCTGAACATTGACCCGCCGTTCAATGCGCATCACCGGCTGGAGCCGCCTGCACTGGTCATGCACCGCGACGCAAAGGCTGTGTGGGTGAAGTATCACGATGACGTAGAGCGCGAGCTGTCACCGTTTGGTGATCTGGTAGACGTGCGCGACGTGGCAAGCAAGAGCGCCGACAACGCCGCACGGATGGCCTGCCTGTTTCATCTGCTGGAACAAGGGCCGCAGGGCTGCATCGGGGTGGCCGCCATCACCAGCGGCTGCACGCTGGCGGCCTGGTATCTGACCGAATCCCGGCGATTCTTCGGGGCGCTGGCGCTGCCGGAAAATGTGCAGATGATGCAGGCGCTGGACGCCTGGCTGCTGGACTACTGCCGACAGCACCGAACGGATGCCGTGCCGAGACGCGAAGTGCAGCGATGCGCCGTGCCTGCAAACCTGCGCCGGGGCGAAGTGCTGGACGTTGCACTGGAAGGGCTGGCCGAGCTGGGCCGGGCGCGACTGGTGCAGACCGGCAGGCGCAAAGACATTGCGGTGAATCCGGCCTTGCTGGAGGGCGTGCTATGAGCTTTGGCGACTGGCTGAAAAAAGCCGATTCCGGGGAGTCTGCGACTGCGACACCTGCGACTCTTGCGACAGTTAAGCCCGAACGCCGCCCAAGTGTCGCAAATGTCGCAACTGTCGCTGTCGCAAATGCCTCAGATTCTGCGTTTTCTGATCTGCGCGAAGCGTTCGAGGAACGCGCCGCCATCATGGAGTTTGACGGCGGACGGAACCGCAAGGCGGCAGAGCGCAAAGCCCTGACCATCGTGTACTGCCGAAGCTGCGAGCACTGGACGCCGGACACCATCAATCCGGAGGGTGGCATGGGGCGATGCGGTGCGAATCCTGCCGTGAATATCTCAGCAAGGGGCGGTGGCCGGATGCCGCCCTATCCCGACGCAACACGTTATTGCTCAGCATGGGAGGCCAAGCCATGAGCGAGCATCTGCCAACAATCGACACACAAACCCCGCTGATGAGCTGGGAGCCGCTGGAGCAATACCAAACGCTATTGGCCGAGCTGGAAAACGAACACGCACCGCAAGGGGTGACGGAGCGGCATCTGGTCGAGGAACTGGCGCTGACGATCTGGCGACGCAGGCGGTTGCGTGCTGCCGAACAGGTGGAAATCCTCAAGGGCTTGCCGCTGGGAAGCGGGGAGATCAGCTATTCCGAACATGGCCGCAGCTTCGTTTCCAAGCAGTTGCAGGCCATTACCGGGCGGCGAGACGAGGAGCTGAACCCTGGCGAGTTTCTGCGCCTGAGCGATGAGGAACGCGAGCGGGAAATGAAGGAATGCACCGACGATCTGGCCGGGCTAGATAAGGCGCTGGCGCTGCTGGAGGCGGGCAAGAAAGCGGACTACCTGAAGGCGATCAAGGCGGCAAACGAATGCGGCTTTGAATGGTTCGCAGAGGACGATTGGCAGAGCGATGCTGTCGAACTGCGCACTGATCTGATCGGCCACAAATTCCGAAGTGTGGAGCCGCGCCTGGAGTCCCTGCGTCATGCCCACACGATTGCCATGCTGGCGACCGCGTACAGCTACACGCAAGCGAACACGCTGGACCTGATGAAGCTGGATTTAGCCCTGAACCGCAAGATGGCCGAAACCCTGTCCATGTTGGCGCGATTGCAGGAACTGCGAGCGGAACGGGGCGAAAAACCTACCGCTTGAAATTTTCTTAGGAGTATCAGGCCGGAAAATTTTTCATGGGTGGCTTCGGATCAGGGCGAACAGGCGGCAGGCCGACAACGGGGCAGCACTTCGTCCGCTGGGCATGGAAGGACTGCATCGGCAAAGGGCTGAACAGCTTGCGCCCGGATCAGACCGTGCCGGATCAGGTGGCCGGGCGTGGCACTTCGACTTGGACAAGCGGCTGGGCCAAGCACGAGGTAGACCGCGCGGAGTACGCACTGCATCTGCGCGCTGACGGCCAGCATTTCATCCGGTTTGAACACTGCGCCGGATCGCAGGACGTGCGCTTGGCCTGGCTACCGCGTGCGCTGGGCGGTGGCCGCTGGCTGATGCTGTGCCCGTACACGGGGCGGCGCTGTTGGGTGCTGTACAAACCCGTCGGGCATCCGTCCTATGGCTTTGGCGCGCCGGGCGTGTACCGGATGCACTACACCTGCCAGCATGAGAGCAAAGCCGATCAGGCGACCGGGCAACTGCTCAAGATCAGAAAGCGGCTGGGCGATAGTTCCGGCGATCTGAGCATGGAAACCCGATGGTTGCCGAAGCCGCCCCGAATGCACTGGCGAACCTTCGAGCGATTGCAGGCGCGGGCTGCGCGCTATGAGGCGATCCGGGACAATGAATTAGCATTGGCGCTAGGCCGGATCATGAAGCGAACCGGGGAAGATTGGCGCGGCGCATTCTGAATGAATTGGCGTGTACCAAAGGGTGTACCAATCTGAAAAGATCGAGTGAGTGAAGCCAGCAAAAACATAGGGTTACGCAGTTATTCTATATTCAGGTGCAAATGATAAAATCAAGGGGTGTCACGGCCCCGCACAAAACCGCATAGGTTCGACACATAGCCCCGCATGACGGGGCTTTTTGGTGCCTGACTGTCTTGCATGAGGAATGACACAAGCGCATGAGCGCCGTTTGGGTGGCATCGGCACCAATCCGTCGCCACGAAGCCCTGCATGCGCACGAACCGGGCGCGTTCACACAATTGACTTGTAACCGACCTCGGCCCGTCAAGTTGCCGCGCTAGCGTCTGTTGCTGGACCGGCTGCTTGCCGCGCATTCAGATCACAAAACCGGGAGTCACCGTGAATATCGTTCGTATTGGCTGTGCCGTTGTTCTGGCACTGGGGATTTGCGCACCGGCGAGTGCCACCAGCGTCTTCATCAACGAGATTCACTATGACAACAGCAGTACGGACGTGGGCGAATTCGTGGAAATCGCCGGGCCGGCCGGAACAGATCTGACCGGCTGGTCGATTGCCTTGTACAACGGCTCTTCGAGCCAGCTGAATGTATACGACACGATTGCTCTTTCAGGCACGCTCACGAATTCGGCAAACGGATTCGGTTTTGCCGCCTTCCTTCGCTCCGGAATTCAGAACGGTGCGCCGGACGGGCTAGCGCTGATCGACGCGTCCAGCAACGTTGTTCAGTTTCTTTCCTATGAGGGGGTTTTTACCGCTGGGAGCGGGCCAGCGACGGGACTGATGTCCACTGACATCGGCGTCGAGGAGCCAGGTGCAGCTGGCGAGTCACTCCAACTCACTGGAACCGGCAACGAATACGAAGATTTCACCTGGTCGGGTCCGGTGGCCGAAACACCGGACGCGGTCAACAACGGGCAATCGTTCGGCGGCACGCCGCCTCCAACGCCCTCCGATGTGCTGATCAACGAGTTCCTGGTGAAGCCCGCCAGCAACAGCGCCGGCGATGCCAACGGCGATGGCACCGCTGACCACTTTGAGGACGAGTTCGTCGAGATCGTCAACAACAGCGGTGCACCGCTGAATATCTCGGGCTGGACGCTCTCTGATGTTGACGGGGCCAGCGCCCAGTTCGGCGGCCCGGCCGGCGTTCGCCATACGTTCCCGGCGGATACCATCATCCCGACGGGCTGCGCCATGGTGGTGTTTGGCGGTGGTACCCCGACCGGCGATTTTGGTGGCGCGCTGGTCCAGACCGCCGACACCGGCCTGATCCAGCTCAACAACGGTGGCGACACGCTGGTACTGGCGGATGCAGACGGTGGCATGCAGGCAAGCGCGGACTACGGCAGCGGCGCGGACGATGGCGACGCCAGGACCCGCGATCCGGATATCAGTGGCACCAGCTTCGATCCTCACAGCGGGGCGACCGGATCAAACGGCACGCTGTTCTCGCCCGGAACGCGGATCGACGGCAGCAGGTTCGCCGGCTGCCCGATCGATCTTTCCATCCATGACGTGCAAGGCAGTGGCGACGCGACGCCGTACAACGGCCAGGTGGTGCGGGTCGCCGGCATCGTGACCGGTGACTTTCAGGACGGCAACAGCGGTGGCGACGACGGGGATCTGCGCGGCTTCTACATCCAGGAAGAGAGCCCGGATGCGGATACGCTTACCTCGGAGGGTATTTTCGTTTTTGACGGCACCAGTCCTTTGGTGGACGTTGCCGTGGGTGACCGCGTGATCGTTACTGGCGAGGCCACCGAGTTTTTTGGCCTGACCGAGATTTCGGCCACCGCCGGCATCGTCCACAACACCGGCACGCAGGGCACGATTTCTCCAACGCCTGTCAGCCTGCCCGCGGCCGCTTCCGTGGCCAACGCGGACGGCGAGTTGATTGCCGACCTGGAGCAGTACGAAGGCATGCTCGTGCAGTTCACCGACGTTCTTTCCGTGACCGAGTACTTCAATCTGGACCGCTTTGGCGAAATTCTGCTCTCACAGGGCGGGCGCCTGTTCCAGTTCACCAACGCCAATGCGCCGGATGCCACGGGGTTTGCCACGCATCTGGACGACAAGGCACGCCGCACGGTGATGCTGGATGACGGATCTTCCATCCAGAATCCCGACCCGATCCGCTACCCGGCGCCGGGACTGGATGCCGCCAACACCGTTCGCGGCGGCGACACGGTAAGTAATCTGACCGGCGTCCTGCACTACTCGCGCGGCAGTGGTGGTTCCGGCGACGAACACTACCGGCTGATGCCGACCGTTGAGCCGGGCTTTGTCGCCGCCAACCAGCGCCCGACGGTTCCACCGGTCCCGGGAAATCTGAAAGTCGCCAGTTTCAACGTGCTGAACTTCTTCAACACCCTGGACACTGGCAACAGCTCGCAGTGTTTCCTGGGTGGAAGTCAGGTGGCTGATGCTTGCCGCGGCGCCAACTCGCAGGACGAGTACGACCGTCAGCTTCAGAAGCTGGTCACCACCCTGCAGGCCATCGACGCGGACATCTACGGCCTCGTCGAGTTGGAAAACGACATCGTCGAAGGTGAGAACAGTTCCATCGACGATCTGGTGGAGGCGCTGAACGCGGCCGGCGGCACACCGAGCTGTGGCGCGAATATCGACTGGGTGGATACCGTGGTTCGCGCGGGCTCGGACGCGATAGCCACCGGTTTCATCTACTGCACCCAGACCGCACGCCTTGCCGACGGCACCACCGTCGAATCGCTGGACGACAGCGACCCGGTGGTCAGCGATCTGTTCGGAAGCACGCCGGTGTTTGACGGTGCGGGCACCAACCGTTCGCCGGTTGCCGCCACCTTCGAAGAGACTGCCAGCGCAGGCCGATTCACCGTGGTGGTGACCCACATGAAGTCCAAGGGCAGCGCCGGCCCGGGGCCGGATGACGAAGACGCCAACGACGGCGCCGGGTTTTCAAACGGCACGCGCCTGCGCGGGGTGCAGGCGCTGGACGCCTGGCTGCAAACCGATCCTACCGGTTCCGGCGACGCGGACTTCCTGATCGTGGGCGATCTCAACGCCTATTTGATGGAAGACCCGGTGCGGTTTCTGGAAGACGCCGGGTACAGCAATCTGCTGACCGCCTTTGCCACGCCGCCCCTGTACTCCTTCGTGTTCGACGGGCAGGCCGGGGCGCTGGACCACGCTTTTGCCACATCTTCGCTCGTCGCCCAGATCGACGGTGCGGCCGAATGGCACAACAATGCCGATGAACCGGATGGCCTGGATTACAACCTGGATTTCGGCCGGCCCGCGGACATTTTTGATGGTTCCGACCCCTATCGTGCCTCGGATCACGACCCGGTGATCGTCGGGCTGAGCCTGACCATGCCATCGCTGGAGGGCGACATCGATGGCGACGGTGACATTGACGGCCACGACCACCGCCTGCTGCTGCGTTCACTGTTCAGTTACCAGGGCCAGCGGCGCTACAATCCTGACGCCGACCTGGATCACAACGGCATCGTTGATACCCGCGACCTTTTTCGCTTCTACCTGATCTGGCGGGCCGCTAGCCGTAGCGGCTAACCCGAGCCGTCACCACGGTCGCCAGCACCCGGTGGGGTGCGGCGACCGCTCCGGTGGCGGATGCGTCGCCGAAAAACTACTGCGCCGCCATCACCGCATCGCCAAATGGGTGGTCGATCACCATCTTCCAGGCGCCATCGGGTTGGCGGCGCAGCACTGCAACGGAAAGCGCGCTGGCTGTTCCGCCGTCGGGTTGTGGCGCTGTCCATTTCATCAGGTGCAAGGCGGTGTCACCGGCGATCACGACTTCGTGAGCGCCGTAAGTGAAGGCAACGCCGGCCTCGACGAAGGATGCAAACATGCCTCGCAGCTCGGAATTGCCCGTTATCGGCTTGCCGGGCTCGCCAACGACCACTGCCTCCGGCGCGTAGGTGGACATGACGGTATCGATGTCGCCCTTGGCAAAGGCGGTCGTCATGGTGTCGATGACGGCAAATACTTCGTTCTGATCTTTCATCTTGGTTTCTTGCATCTTGGCCTCCTGGGTTTGGGCAGAAACGGCCATGGCCATCAAGCTCATGGCAAACATCAACGTCGTTGCAGCTCTCATGTCCACCTCCTTTGTCGTTGGACGGCGCCATGCTAACTTCGGGCTGTGTCAGAAAATGGCAGTGGTGTGATGAGACTGTTTCGGCTGTTCCAATTGCTCGATGAACTGCGACTACGGCGTAACGCCACCCCGGCTCGAACGTTGGCGCAAGACATGGGCGTGTCGCTGCGCACGCTGTACCGGGATATTGCAGACCTGCAGGCCATGGGGGCGCCAATCCGTGGCGAAGGCGGTGTGGGCTATGTGATCGAGCCTGGTTACTTCATGCCTTCGCTACGATTGGACGAGGACGAGCTGTCCGCGCTTGCGCTCGGCGTGCGGCTGGTGGCGGCACGCACGGACTCGGGCATGTCCGAAGCGGCGCGCCGCGCCGCCGCCAAGATCGCCTCGGCAGTCGGGGAAGAGGCGCGGCATGAGTTTCTCGACAGCTCGTTCCAGGCCGGGCCCAGCGATGCCGCCAATACCCCGCATCTGCAGGTGTTGCGTGACGCACTGCGGCAGCGCAATGTGCTGGAAATCGACTACCAGAACCTTTCCGGTCGGTCTTCCACGCGGCTTGCGCGCCCGCTCGGGCTTACCGTGTTCGATTCCGTCTGGCTGCTGACCGTCTGGTGCGAGACGGCACGCGACTTCAGGCACTTTCGAGTGGATCGAATCAGTGGTGTTCGCGTGACCGAGCGGCAGTTCAGGGATGAACGCGGGCGTCGTTTCTCCGATTGCCTGGAGCGCGAAGGACGGCAGAGCTTCACGCGTTCAACGGGCAGCTGAGCCGGGCCTGAGCAGGCGCCGGCTCAGCTGCTGGATGCGCTAGGGTTTCTGGAAATACAGAATGCCCCAGTCCAGCGCCTTGTTCTTGCCGGCAGTGACCCAGTGGTTCAGGCCGGCTTTCATGCGCGTGATGTAATCGGCGCTGCAATGCGAGGCCAGCTCCTGGCTTCTGGACTCCAGTTCCGCGAGTACGTTGCCATAATGCTGGGTCAGTTGTTCGGGCATGGAGTCGATGGCCAGCGTTTTCCAGCCCAGCGTTTCGGCATAGCCTTGATACGTGGTGACCGAGCCCATGGATGGCAGGTGAATGCGCGCCAGCACCGGCTCCAGCACTTTGGGGTCGACGCCATCGATCTGCATCGGGTCGGTAAAAATAAAGCGACCGCCGCTTTTCAGCAGGCGATCCACTTCATTGAACACGGTTTGACGCCTGGCGCTGTGCAGGATGGAGTCCTGACACCAGATCACATCAAAGCTGGCCGCTTCAAACGGCATGTCCTCGAAGCTGCCGTCGATGACTTCGATCCGGTCTGCCAGGCCGTGTTTGGCGTTGAGTTCGCGCGCACGCACATTTTGCGTGCTGCTCAGGTTCAACGCGGTGACCTGACAGCCGAACTGGCGCGCAATGACGCGCGACGAGCCGCAATAGCCGGAGCCGATGTCCAGCACTGCGGTCTGTGGGGTGATTGGCCCCAATGACGCCAACATGCGCAGAACCGTTCGGTGGCTGGCGTCACGGATCGGTTCGTCGGGGGTTTCGTAGATTCCGACATGAATATCTTCGCCGCCCCAGATATGGAAATAGAAGTTGTCGGCGTCGCTGCTGTCGTAATAATCGCGGGTGGTGTCAACCACCGCATTGGCTTGGGTGTTCATGGGTGGCGGGTGGTCAGTCTTCGTCCGGATGTTTCTTGCCGGCAATGTGAATGTAGAAATCCGGGTCGTCCTGTTTGTAGGTTTCCTGGAAGTCCGCAAAGGTTTGAACATCCTGAAAGCCAACTTCCTGCATCAGGCGGATGACGTATTGCTTGCGTAGCGGGAACATATTGAGGTGGAACTCGGACCCGTCCGGGAAGCTGTAGCAAAAACGTGCCAAGCCTTCATCGACGTGTTCGGGTTCGGCCTTGACGTTGTCCGCGCAGTAGTAATACGCGTGCTTGGACTTGAAGCCGTCGTCCAGGATCATGTCGTAGTTGCGCTGGTCCAGAATCAGCACGCCATCGTGCCGCAGGGCCGCGTAGAACTCGGCCAGCGCCTTGCGGCGATCGCGCTCGTCGAAAAGATGCGTGAACGAGTTGCCCAGGCAGATGACGGCGTCATATTTTCCGTATACATCGCGATTCAGCCAGCGCCAGTCGGCCTGGACGGTGCGCAGAATGTGACCGCGCTGGCGCGCATTTTCGAAGGCCCTGGCCAGCATTTCAGGGCTGCCATCGGCTGATACGACCTCGAAGCCCGCTTCGCGCAAGCGCACGGAATGAAAGCCGGTGCCGGTGGCAACGTCCAAAACCTTTTTGACGCCACGCTCCTTGAGTGCCTGGATGAAAAAATCGCCTTCGCTCTGGGCGCGGGCGTCCCAGTCGATGAGCTCATCCCATTTTTCGACGAAGGTCTTTACGTATTCGGTTTGATACTTGTCTGTTTCTCGTACGGCCAATGGATCTTTGCCATAGTTCTGCTCTATCGGCCGATCAAATACACTCGCGGTCGTCATGCTGACTCCTTGGGGTCTGGTGAGTAAGCTGGCGAAGGTGAACGGTGTTGCCTACGATGCAACGACGCTAATAGCTGGCTCGGTGAAACCGATGCGAACCAGAAATGCTGATGTGCCTTCGCGGCGCGTTGTGCGCTGCTTTCCCCTTCAGGGTATGCAATACGGCGGCGACTGTCTAATGAGCTGACCCAGTGACGAGGCGACAATGCACCCCAGCGGCAAGCCCAAGGACGCGCGGGGTGCCTGGCTTGGTGGTGCTGATGCTGGCGGGCGAAACCGTTTTTCTGCTGCCGTTTGTGGTCGCGCGCGTGTTTCGGCCGACCTTGCTGGATGTTCTTGGGCTGAGCAATTTTCAGTTGGGCAGCGCTTTTTCCGTCTACGGGGTGACGGCCGCGATCTGTTACTTGCTGGGCGGTCCGCTGGCGGATCGCTTTTCGGCGCGGCGCTTGATGAGCCTGGCGCTGGTGGCCACCGCGTTCGGTGGGCTGTGGATGGCGAGCCTTCCCTCGGCGGCCGGATTGCAGTGGCTTTATGGCTATTGGGGGGTGACGTCGATTCTCCTGTTCTGGGCGGCGCTGATGCGCGCCGCGCGGATGTGGGGTGGCGTCGACCAGCAGGGGCGCGCCTATGGCTTGCTCGATGGCGGGCGCGGCCTGACCGCTGCCGTTCTGGCCGCGTTCACCGTCGCCCTGTTGTCCGCGCAATTGGAGCATTCGATCGACGATCCGGCGCAACGCGCTTGGGCGTTGCAGGTCGTCATACTGTCTTGCAGCGGTGTCACCCTGGCCGTGGCCGGGCTGGTCTGGTGGGTGATTCCGGAACAGGCGCCCTCGGCATGTGGCGAAGATCACATCAGGGGGGCGGGCCTGAAGCGGGTGTTGCGCATGCCCGGGCTGTGGTGTCAGGCGCTGATTGTGGTTTGCGCCTACGTGGCCTACAAGGCGACCGATAACTTTGGCTTGTTCGCGCGCGATGTGCTGGGTTACGACGACGTGGAGGCCGCCAGCCTGGCTGGTATCGCGTTCTGGATGCGCCCCGTTGCCGCGGTCGCCGCAGGCTTTGTTGCCGAGCGCATCAGCGGCACACGCACGCTCATGGTCGGTTTTGCGTTGATCGCCCTCGTCGGGTTGAGCCTGGGGATGCAATGGTTGCCGCTGGGCATTCCGTCTTTTGCGCTGCTCAGTATTCTGGGCATCAGCCTGGGCATCTATGCGGTGCGCGGCGTGTATTTCGCCATCATGGGCGAGGTCGGGGTGCCGATGGCCGCGACCGGCGCCGCCGTCGGGGTGGTGTCGGTGATCGGCTTCACGCCGGATATTTTCGCCGGGCCGCTGATCGGTTACTTGTTGGACGCCTCGCCCGGCGCCACCGGGCATCAGCAGGTGTTTCTCCTGCTGGCCGGATTTGCGGCGCTGGGCCTGGTTGCCGCAACCGTGGCGCGTCACCTTGCCCTGCGCCGACGGTGAGGCGCCCGGATGCTGCGGTCCGCAGCTGCCATGGATGGCTGGCGCCACACCCGCGGCGGGCGTCATACTCCGCGCTGACCCTTGGAGGCCAGACCCATGCCCGGTAGCCTGTTGATCGTGTCCGCGCCCTCTGGTGGGGGCAAGACCAGCCTGACGCGGGCGCTGGTTCGGCAAGCCGCAGCGGCGGGGCAATCGGTGCGGATTTCGGTGTCCTACACCACCCGCCAGGCGCGTCCGGGGGAACAGGACGGCGTGCACTATCACTTCGTCAGCGACGCCGAATTCGAACGCATGGCGCAGGCCGATGCCTTTCTGGAGCACGCGCGGGTATTCGGGCGGCGTTACGGTACGGGGCGGTCCGTCACCGAATCGCTGCTGGCGTCGGGAACCGATGTCCTGCTGGACATCGACTGGCAGGGGGCGCAACAGATCCGCGCGGCCATGCCCGATGCGATCGGCGTTTTCATCTTGCCGCCGTCCTTGCCCGAGCTGGAGCGACGTCTGCGTGATCGCGCCCAGGACGATGCGCAGACCATCGCCGCACGCATGCAGCAGGCGCGGGCGGAAACCGCGCATTGGCACGAATACGACTACCTGATCGTCAACCGCGACTTTGATCAGGCGCTGTCCGAACTCAATGCGATTTTGACTGCGGCGGGGCGGCGGCGGACCTTGCAACAGCAGTCCCACAAGGCGCTGTTGGCTGAGTTGACGGACGCGGTGCTGGATGGCGCCGGCTGAGATCGGCTAAAATCGCGCCCCTTTTTTTGTACAGGATGGCCACCGATGGCGCGCGTAACCGTTGAAGATTGTCTGGAACGGATTCCCAACCAGTTCGAGTTGACACTGGTGGCCGCCAAGCGCTCACGTCAGTTGGCGCGTGGTGCCGACGCCAATCTGCCCTGGGCCAATCACAAATCCACGGTGCTGGCCTTGCGTGAAGTGGCGGATGGTTTCGTCGGCAAAGGCGTGCTTGCGGAGCCGGAGCTGCCGGCCATTCAGCAGCCCAAGGTCGACCTGGAGCCGCTGGACGCCAGTTTCGATTTGTAATCCAGGCCGCATGCGGTCCTGACAGGTTCTACAGCGGCCCGGAGATTCCGGGCCGTTGCGTTTCATCAGGCTGGCTTGCCGCGACGCCGGCCCCGCTCGAAAATACGCGGCCTTTTTTTGGGAGATCACGACTCATGCCGACGCGTCTGGAACTGGCCAACGCCGTCAGAGCACTGGCGATGGACGCGGTGCAACAGGCCAACTCCGGCCATCCCGGCATGCCCATGGGCATGGCGGACATCGCCGAGGTGTTGTGGAACGACTTTCTGAAACACAACCCAAGCGATCCGACCTGGCCGGATCGCGATCGCTTCGTGCTGTCCAACGGCCACGGCTCCATGCTGTTGTACGCGCTGCTGCACTTGAGCGGCTATGACTTGTCGTTGGACGAGCTGAAGAACTTCCGTCAGCTGCACTCCAAGACGCCGGGCCATCCGGAATTCGGCATCACGCCGGGCGTGGAGACCACCACCGGCCCCCTGGGACAGGGTCTGGCCAACGCGGTGGGCATGGCCCTGGCCGAACGCCTGCTCGCCGCGCGCTTCAATCGTGAAGATCTGGAGATCGTCAACCACCGCACCTTCGTGTTCGCCGGTGACGGCTGCCTGATGGAGGGCATCTCGCATGAAGTCTGCGCCCTGGCCGGCACGCTGGGACTTGGCAAGTTGATCGTCTTTTATGACGACAACAACATTTCCATCGACGGTGAAGTCGCAGACTGGTTCTCCGATGACACCCCCGCCCGTTTTGAAGCCTACGGCTGGCAGGTCATCCGCAATGTGGACGGTCACAACGCGGCTGAGCTGAAAATCGCCACCCAGACCGCCATCGCCTCGGTGGATCAGCCGACGCTGATTTGCTGCAAGACCGTGATTGGCTTTGGCGCGCCGAATCTGGAGGGCAGCGGCAAAGTTCATGGCGCGCCCTTGGGTGAGGCAGAGATGGCGCTGGCCAAGGAAAAGCTGGGCTGGGCGCACGCGCCATTTGAGATTCCGCAAGACGTTCAAGCCGGATGGAATGCGACGGATCGCGGCCAGCAAGCGCAGCAAGGCTGGAACGATTTAATGCAGCAATACGCCGCCGCCGAGCCGCAACTGGCGGCTGAATTCACGCGTTGCATGAAGGGCGAGCTGCCGGCGGACTGGGCGCAGCAGGCGGACGCGATGATTGCCGAGGCGGCCAAGGCAGAAAAAGCCACGGCGACGCGCAAGGCGTCCAAGAAAGTCATTGAAGCCATCGCGCCGAATCTGCCGGAATTGGTTGGCGGCTCGGCGGATCTGAGCGAATCCAATTGCACCGAGTTCAAGGGGGCCGAGCGCGTGCGTCCCGGCGCGCTGGCCGGCAACTACATCAGCTACGGCGTGCGCGAGTTCGGCATGTCCGCGATGATGAACGGCATGGCGCTGCACGGCGGATTGATTCCCTACGGCGGCACCTTTCTGACCTTCAGTGATTACGCCAGAAACGCGGTGCGCCTGGCGGCGCTGATGAACACCCGCAGCATCTTCGTTTACACCCACGACTCCATCGGCCTGGGCGAGGACGGTCCCACCCATCAGGCGGTGGAACATCTGGCCTCGCTGCGCATCATGCCCAAGCTGCAGGTCTGGCGGCCGGCGGATGAATTCGAAACGGCCATCGCCTGGCGTGCGGCGGTCGAACGCAAGGACGGTCCAACCGCGCTGGCGCTGACGCGCCAGAATCTGGCGCCGCAGGCGCATCCGCCAAGTCAGTTTGCCGACGCCGCGCGCGGTGGCTACGTCCTGTACGAGCCGGATTCGCAGGCGCAAGCGGTGATCATCGCCACCGGCTCGGAAGTGCAGCTGGCGGTTGAGGCGGCGCAACAATTGGCGCAAGCCGGTACATCCGTGCGCGTGGTCTCCATGCCCTGCGCCGAGGCATTCGCGGCACAGGATCAGGCGTATCGGGATTCGGTATTGCCGCCGACCTTGCGCAAGCGCATCGCGGTGGAAACCGGCGTCAGCAACTACTGGCGCGCATTCGTCGGCCTGGATGGCGACGTACTGGGGATCGACACATACGGCGAGTCCGCGCCGCTGGCGGACGTGATGAAGCACTTTGGCTTCACCGTGGAAAATCTGGTGGAGCGCGTTTCCCGCCTGCTGGCGAGCTGACGGCCCGCGCGCTCTTCGCATCGCGATGTGACCGCATCGCTTTTTGACAACCTGGGGTACTCCTAAGATGGCAATCAAGATTGGGATCAACGGCTTTGGTCGTATCGGCCGCAACGTGTTGCGCGCGGCGGTGGAAAACTTTGGTGACGATGTGCAAATCGTCGGCATCAATGACCTGCTGGAGCCGGACTATCTCGCCTACATGCTGCGTTACGACTCGGTACACGGTCGCTTCAAGGGCGAGATCACGGTCGAAGACGGCGCGCTGATGGTCAACGGCGGCAAGATTCGGCTCACCGCCGAACGGGACCCTGCTGCCTTGAAGTGGAGCGAAGTCGGCGCGGATGTGGTGATCGAATCCACCGGCCTGTTCCTGACCGAGGAAACCGCCGGCAAGCACGTTGCCGCGGGCGCGCCCAAGGTGATCATGTCCGCGCCGTCCAAGGACGGCACGCCGATGTTCGTCTACGGCGTCAACGACAAGCGCTACGCCGGCCAGGCCATTATCTCCAACGCCTCCTGCACCACCAACTGTCTGGCGCCCCTGGCCAAGGTGATCAACGACAAATGGGGCATCAAGCGCGGCCTGATGACCACCGTGCACGCCGCCACCGCGACCCAAAAAACGGTCGACGGTCCCAGCATGAAGGACTGGCGCGGCGGTCGCGGCATTCTGGAAAACATCATCCCCTCCAGCACCGGCGCCGCCAAAGCGGTGGGCGTGGTGATTCCGGAGCTGAACAAGAAGCTCACCGGCATGGCGTTTCGCGTGCCGACCTCGGACGTGTCGGTGGTCGATCTGACCGCTGAGCTGAACAGCCAGGCCAGCTACGAGGACATCAAGGCGGAGATGAAGGCGCAAAGCCAGGGCGCGCTCAAGGGTGTTCTGGGTTACACCGAAGACAAGGTGGTGGCGACGGATTTTCGCGGCGATGCCCGCACTTCCATTTTCGACGCCAACGCCGGCATTGCGCTGGATTCCACCTTCGTCAAGCTGGTGAGCTGGTACGACAACGAGTGGGGTTATTCCAACAAGTGCCTGGAAATGGCGCGCGTGGTCGCGGGCTGAGACAGCGGAAAAACGCAATGAGCATTCTGCGCATGACGGATCTGGATCTGGCCGGCAAACGCCTGCTGATCCGGCAAGACCTCAACGTGCCGCTGAGTCAGGGGCGCATCACATCGGATGCGAGACTCAAGGCCTCCCTGCCCACGCTGAAGGCGGCGTTGGAAAAAGGTGCGTCGGTGCTGGTGATTTCGCACCTGGGCCGTCCCAAGGCCGGCCAGCCTGATCCGGCACTGTCGCTCAGGCCGGTGGCGCAATGGTTATCGCAGGCGCTGGGTCAGTCCGTGCCGCTATTGGAAAACTGGCTGGACCAAGGCGCGCCTTCGCAGGCGGGCCAAATCGCCCTGGGTGAGAACACGCGTTTTCTGGAGGGCGAGAAAAGCAACGATGAGGCGCTGTCAAAAAAAATGGCGGCGCTGTGCGATATCTACGTGATGGACGCCTTCGGTACCGCGCATCGGGCCGAGGCCAGCACCCACGGCGTCGCCCGTTTTGCGCCAAGCGCCTGCGCCGGCCCGCTGCTGGCCGCGGAGCTGGATGCGCTGGGTCAATCGCTGAACCAGCCCAAACGACCGCTCGCGGTCATCGTCGGTGGCTCCAAGGTCAGCACCAAACTGGATTTGTTGAACCACCTGGCGGATGTGGCGGATCAGCTGATCGTCGGCGGCGGCATCGCCAACACCTTTCTCGCCGCAGCGGGGCACCCCGTGGGCAAGTCCTTGTGCGAAACCGACATGCTGGAAACCGCGCGTGCCATCCGCAAAAAGATTCAAGCGCGCGGCGGCGATATTCCGCTGCCGACCGACGTGGTCTGCGCCACCGAGATTTCCGCCGAAGCGCAGCCGGCGGTTCGCGGCGTTGACGAGGTGGCCGCCGATGAGATGATTCTGGACATCGGTCCGGCCAGCGGCGCCGCGCTTCAGCGGCAGCTTGCCAGTTGCGCGACCATCGTCTGGAATGGACCTGTGGGCGTATTCGAGTATGATGCGTTTGCCGGTGGTACCCGGATGCTCGCACAGGCCATTGCCGCAAGCCCTGCTTTTTCGCTGGCAGGCGGCGGGGACACCCTGGCGGCGATCGACAAGTTTGATGTCGCCTCGCAGCTTGGGTACATCTCCACCGGAGGGGGCGCGTTCCTGGAGTTTCTCGAAGGCAAAAAGCTGCCCGCCGTAGAGATTCTCGAGCAGCGCGCTTAAGAGCTGACAACAAGCTATTTTTGAGCTGGTTCAACGGGCGTTATTGGCGCCTGCATTTATTTGTGTTTAATCCCAAGGACATCCGCGAACAATTCGGCGGGGGCAACTTTGATCGTGGTCGCAATTACTTGCGGCGAGGTTTCGTGGTCAACATTGTTCCGCGCGGCGACGGCCATGGCTGTCACGCCGCCGTGCGCAACGAAGCCGGCAAGCGCTATGAGAGCGAAGTGCGCTGGCTCAAGGATCAGCGTGGCCGCTGGCGCTTCGAGTCGCACTGCACCTGCCCGGTCGGCAACAACTGCAAGCATGTCGCTGCGGTATTGTTGAAACTGGCCTCGCCGCCGGCTTCCGAGAGCGGCAACAACGGATCGTCCGCCAATGGCAGCCGTCGCACGCCGCGCGGTCGCCGCACCCAGAACGCCGCACAGACAGCGCGCAAGCAGTCGGACCGTCAGGCACATGCGGCCTTGTCGCAATGGCTGGAGCGATTGCGCCGTGCCACCCAAGCGCCCCCGGACGCGCAGGGCGTTCAGGAAAAGTTGTTGTTCCTGCTGAATCAGGAAGGCGAGCACATCGCCATGCGTCGTGCGCTGGTGCGCACGGTCATGGTGCGGCCCAAGGGCGACGGCAGTCCCGGCAAGCCCAGACTTTACAACGGTGATCTGAACCGGCCCGCAAAATTCGTCACGGCCGAAGATCAGGACATCCTGCTGGAACTGATCAAGCGACAATCGGGCAATCCGGTGCCGGATCGGCGCCTGGAAGCCACCTGGGGTGGCAAGTTGCTGCAACGCCTGATCAGTACCGGCCGCATGTATTGGCGCGACACCAAGGGCGAACCCTTGCGTGAAGGTCCGGCCAAGTCCGGCAACCTGTTGTGGGCGACCACTCGTGAGGGCCGCTATCGGCTGCAGGTGGAAGTCGAAGACATGCCGGTCATATTGCCCCTGGTGCCACCCTGGTATGTGGATCCGGCCAACCATGTTGCGGGCCCGGTGGAACTGGATGTTCCGCAGCATTTGATGGCGGACCTGATGGCCGCGCCGGCGCTGCCTTCGGAGGCGGCGGAAAAAGCCGTGAATGAACTGCCCGCAATCCTCGGGCCGGTGATGGACAAGATCACGCCGCCGATTCTGGTGCACGAACGGCGGGTTGGTCGCGTTCGGCCGCGGCCGGTGCTGCGCCTGTTGCGCGCCGAAATCAAATCCGAAAGCCGCGGGGAACGGGTGCTGGACTGTGCTCAGATTCTGTTTGACTATCGCGGCCTGCGCTGCAGCTTTGATGAGCATCAGGATCCACTGGTGCGTACCGAGGGCAGCGAGGTGATTCGCATCGACCGTGACAACCAGGCGGAACAGAAAGCCTGGCAGCGGCTGGTGGGGATGGGTTTGTTTCCCACCGATTATCAGCGCCAATCGCTGCTGGTGCCGCGCAGCGAGCGCGACTGGATTCCGCTGATGCTGGGTCCGTTGCCGGATCTGGAAAATGAAAACTGGCTGGTCGAAATCGACGAGGATTTCGCCTTCCGTCTGCACGAGCCCGAGCCCGATTGGCTGGTACAGCTCGAAGACAGCGGCAACGACTGGTTCGGTTTGTCGCTGGACATTACCGTTGCTGGTCATCGTCAGCCGCTGCTGCCGTTGTTGACCACCTTCTTGAATGAATCCGGCGAAGACTGGAACGCGCAGCGCTTTGCCGCCCTGGACGACGAGGAACCCTTTGTGTTGCGCGATGAGGCGCAACGGCGGCTGATTCGCGTGCCTGCCGGCCGCCTCAAGCCCATCTTTCTGACGCTGCTGGAGCTGTTTGATTCTCCAGACCTTGAAAAGGACGGGCAGATGCGCCTGCCACGCTATGCCTCTGGCGTGCTTGGGGATCTGGCGCAAAATCCGGAACTGCAATTTTCCGGCGCCGAGCACTTGCGCGAGCTTGGGCAACGTCTGCGCGCCTCGCGCGGCATCGAGCCGGTTGAGCCGCCCAAGGGACTCAAGGCCGAACTGCGACCGTATCAGAAGGAAGGCCTGAGCTGGCTGCAATTCCTGCACCAGCACGAGCTCGGCGGCGTACTGGCCGATGACATGGGTTTGGGCAAGACCGTGCAGACGCTGGCGCATCTGCTGGTGGAAAAGGAAAGCGGCCGCATGGATCGCCCCTGCCTGGTGATTGCGCCCACCAGCCTGATGTTCAACTGGCGGCGTGAGGCCAAGCGCTTTGCACCCAAGCTGAAAGTGCTGACCTTGCACGGCCAGGATCGCAAGACGCGTTTCAAAAAGATCAGCAAGCACGATCTGGTGCTGACCACTTATCCGCTGCTGCCGCGTGACTTCGAGGTCTTGTCAGAGCCAGAGTTTCACATGGTGATTCTGGATGAGGCGCAGAATATCAAGAACAGCAAGTCGCGCGCCGCGCAACTGGTGGGTCAGCTCAATACCCGCCATCGGCTTTGCCTGACCGGCACCCCGCTGGAAAATCATCTGGGGGAATTCTGGTCGCTGATGAACTTCCTCATGCCGGGCTTTTTTGCCGACGAAACCACCTTCAAGCGCCGTTATCGTACGCCGATTGAGAAACACGCCGACGAACAGGCGCGCAATCAGCTGGTGCGCCGTTCGCGGCCCTTCCTGTTGCGTCGGACCAAGGCCGAGGTTGCCAAGGACCTGCCGCCCATCACCACCATGCTGCGCACGGTGGCGCTGGAAGACCAGCAACGCGATCTTTACGAGGCGGTACGCATCGCCATGGACGAACGGGTGCGCTCCGAAATTTCCGCCAAGGGCATGGGGCGCAGTCATATCGTGGTTCTGGACGCGCTGCTCAAGCTACGCCAGGTCTGTTGCGATCCGCAGCTGGTCAAGCTGGACACGGCCGCCGGCGTGGAGCAGTCCGCCAAGCTCGACATGCTGATGGACATGCTGCCGGAGATGGTGGAAGAAGGGCGGCGCGTGCTGTTGTTCTCCCAGTTCACCAGCATGCTGGAGCTGATCGAAAAGCGGGTCAATGCAGCGGGTATCGACTATCTCAAGCTGACCGGCGACACCAAGGACCGCGAGCCGCTGGTGGAACGCTTCCAGTCCGGCGCGGTGCCGCTGTTCTTGATCAGTCTCAAGGCCGGCGGCGTGGGCTTGAACCTCACCGCCGCCGATACCGTGATTCATTACGACCCCTGGTGGAATCCGGCGGTCGAGCAGCAGGCCACCGACCGTGCCCACCGCATCGGTCAGGACAAGCCGGTTTTTGTCTACAAACTGCTGACCGAAGGCACGGTGGAGCAGAAAATCGCAGAATTGCAGGAGAAGAAACGCGGCCTGGCCGATGCCTTGTTGGCCGAATCAGGCGGCATGACCAGCTGGTCAGACGAAGATATCCAGGATTTGTTTGCGCCGCTGGGTTAGCCTTTATCAAAATCTATAAGGAATCAACCGTGCGATTTGAAGGATCTGAAAATTACGTCGCCACCGACGATTTGAAAATGGCGGTGAACGCCGCCGTCACCCTGCAGCGACCGTTGTTGGTCAAGGGCGAGCCGGGGACCGGCAAAACCCGTTTGGCGCAGGAGGTGGCGCAAGCGCTGGACATGCCTTATTTCGAATGGCACATCAAATCCACCACCAAGGCCCAGCAGGGTCTGTACGAATACGACGCGGTTTCGCGTCTGCGCGATTCACAGCTGGGCGATGAGCGCGTCAAGGACATTGGCAACTACATTCTCAAGGGCAAGCTGTGGGAGTGTTTTGAGTGCGACAAGCAACCGCTGCTGCTGATTGATGAAATCGACAAGGCGGATATTGAATTCCCCAACGACCTGTTGCGCGAACTGGATCAGATGGCGTTCTACGTCTATGAGACGCAAAAGACGGTTGAGGCGCGCCACCGGCCGGTGATTCTGATTACCTCAAATAATGAGAAGGAGCTGCCGGATGCATTTCTGCGCCGCTGTTTTTTCCATTACATCCGCTTCCCGGAGCGGGAAACCATGGAGCAGATCGTCAACGTCCATTTTCCGGATCTGAAAAATAATCTGGTGCGCGAGGCGATGGAGGTCTTTTTCGGCCTGCGCGATATTCCCGGCCTGAAGAAAAAGCCGTCCACGTCCGAGCTGCTGGACTGGCTCAAGCTGCTGCTGGCCGAGGATATCGACCCGGCGGTGCTGCGTGACAACAACGCCAAGAAAAGTTTGCCGCCGCTTTACGGCGCCTTGCTCAAGAACGAGCAGGACGTGCACATGTTCGAACGCATCGCGTTCATGGCGCGGCGTTCAAATCAGTAACTAGCTCCAGCCTTTGATATCGACGTCGGTCAATTTCCACAAATACCAGCTGGCGACGGAGCGATAAGGTCGCCAGCGTTCGGTAATGGCCAGCGTCGCCTCGTCGTCGAGCTTTTCGCCGTTGTTGTAAAGCCGGTTGATGTTATTGCGCAGGCCTACGTCACCCAGCGAGAAAATATCCGGACGACCCAGCGCGAAGATCAGAAACATCTCTGCGGTCCAGCGACCGACGCCGGGCAGCGCATCCAGCGCATTGATGGCGTCTTCGTCGCTCATGCGTCGTAGCTGGGCGAAATTGAACTCGCCGCAATCGCTGCGGCGCGCCAGCTCCAGCAGCCATTTGGCTTTGGCGTTGGACAGGCCGGCGCTGCGCAGTTGCTGGTGATCCAGCCCCAGAATGTGCGCCGGCCGCAGGCGGCTTTTGGCGCCGCTGGCGACGTGCACGCGCTGCTGAATGGTGTCCGCCGCCTTGACCGACAGCTGCTGGCCGATGATGGCGGTCGCCATGACGTGGAACAATTCGCGTGACTTGGGTTTGAGCGTGCAGCGGCCGTGCGCGCGAATCAGTGCGCGCATCTGCGGGCAGCGTCGCGACAGCTGACGCTGCGCCTTCTCAATTTGAGCCGCGTCAAGTAACTGCATCGTACGTCGTAGAATAGGCGCAAAGATTTTGGGTGGTTCGCATGCTTTTTACGTTTTTCTTGTTGGTTCGCCAGGCGGGTGTCAAGACCTCCTTGTCCGAGTTTCTCACGCTGCTGGAAGCCTTGTCGCGTCACGTGGCGGTGTTTTCACTGGACGATTTTTATCATCTTTCGCGCACCTCGCTGGTCAAGGATGAAACCCAGTACGACCGTTTCGACAAGGCCTTCGCCGCCTACTTCAAGGGCATTGAAGCGGTGACCGGAGAGATGTTGGGCTCCATCCCCGAAGACTGGTTGCGCAAGCAGGCCGAAAAGCTGCTGACCGATGAGGAGAAGGCCAAGATTCAATCCCTGGGGGGGCTGGATGAGTTGATGGAGACGCTCAAGAAGCGTCTGGAAGAGCAAAAGGAACGTCACCAGGGCGGCAGCAAGTGGATCGGTACCGGCGGCACCTCGCCGTTCGGAAATTCCGGCTACAACCCCGAGGGCGTGCGCATCGGCGGCACCGGCGGCAATCGGCGCGCGGTCAAGATCTGGGAGAAGCGCGAGTTCCAGAATCTGGACGACACGGTGGAGCTGGGCACGCGCAACATCAAGATCGCGCTGCGGCGGCTGCGCAAGTTCGCGCGCGAAGGCTCCCCGGATATTCTGGATATCGACGACACCATTCGCAGCACCGCGCGCAACGCCGGCTATCTGGATATCAAGATGGTGCCGGAGCGCCACAACGCGGTGAAGGTTCTGCTGTTTCTGGATGTGGGTGGCTCCATGGACCCGCATGTGCGGGTCTGCGAAGAGCTGTTTTCCGCCTGCAAGACCGAGTTCAAGCATCTGGAATATTTTTATTTCCACAACTTCATCTATGAAAGCGTGTGGAAAGACAACCTGCGCCGACACACGGATCGCATGGCGCTGTTTGATGTGATGCACAAATACACGCCGGACTACAAGGTGATTTTCGTCGGCGACGCCAGCATGAGCCCCTACGAAATCCTCCAGCCCGGCGGCAGCATCGAGCACTGGAACGAAGAGGCGGGCGCGGTGTGGATGCAGCGGCTCAGCGAACAGTTTCCACACATGATCTGGCTCAACCCGGACCCGGACCAGCGCTGGGAGTACTCGCCGTCGATCAAGGTGGTGCAGGATCTGGTGGGTGAGGACCGCATGTTTCCGATGACCTTGTCCGGTCTGGAGCAGGGCATGAGGCGGCTTCACCAGGCCGGGCAGCCGGCGCTGCTGATGTAAGCCTCAAAGGCTGGCGTAAGGGCTGCGGATGCCTGCCGGTAATCGGCGGAAGCGTTTGTAGCTCCACCAGTACTGCTCCGGCAGGTGGGTGAGTACCGATTCGATCCCTCGGTTCAAGGCTTCAACGCCGGCCACCGGATCGCTGACCGCCTCGGTGGGCAGTTTGACCACGTGAAAACGAAAGCCCGCACCCCTGGGCAGCCGTTCGGCGTAACAGAAACACACGGGTACGCCGGTGCGCGCGGCGAGCTTGCTCACCAGTTCGCTGGTGTGCGCCGGAATGCCGAACAGCGGCGCGAACACCCCGGCGCCGCGCGGCGGATCCTGATCCGGCAATATGCCCACCATGTGACCGTCGCGCAGCGCGCGCAGCATGGCGCGAACGCCGCCGCCGTTGGTCGGGACCAAGGTGGCGCCAAGGCGTGATCGTCCCTTCTGGACCAGCTGATCCAGCGGGTCGCGCTGCGGCTTGTACAACAGCGTGATGGGCCCCATGGCGGCGCAAAACATGCCGGCCAGTTCCCAGGAGCCGATGTGTGGGCACATCACAATCGCCGGTCCGTCACCAATCGCCTGCTGTAGTTTGTGGCGCGCTTGCTGGTCGTCAATCCAGCCCTGCAGGCGCGCGCGGTCGCCGAACCAGATCGCCGGCGCCTCCATCAGTGCCTTGCCGAAATGCAGCAGGCTGCGCCGGGCAATGCGCCGCCGGTCGGCCTCGGGCAGTTCCGGCAGGCAAAGCTCGAGGTGACGCAGCGCGATTCGTTTCAAACGGTTGGGAATGAACCAGGCGATGCTGCCCAGGCAATGGCCCATGCCGTGCAGTACCGGCAAGGGCAAGCGCGACAGCAGCAGTGACAATAGACCGATCAACCGATTCATGCTTGGATTGTTGTGCAAATCCGGTCGAAACAAAAGGGGCGTATGCGAACCATCTGTCAGGTCAAGCCGTCATGATCGCGCTGATCCAGCGCGTCGGGCGTGCGTGCGTGCGTGTCGATGACCGCGTCGTCGGGGAAATCGGCGCCGGCTTGTTGGCGCTGATCGGCGTTTGCGTTGGCGATGCGCAGGCCGATGCGGATCGACTGCTGCGGCGTCTGTTGGGCTACCGCGTGTTCGTTGATGCGCAAGGCCGCATGAATCTGAGCCTTGGCGATACCGGCGGTGGCCTGCTGCTGGTGCCGCAATTCACCCTGGCCGCAGATACCCGGCAGGGCATGCGCGCCGGCTTTTCAACCGCCGCGCCACCACGGCAGGCCATGACCTTGTTCGACCATTTACTGGCCGCCGCCGAGGCCGCGCATCAGCCGGTTGCCAGCGGGCGGTTCGGCGCCAATATGCAAGTCGAACTCGTCAACGACGGGCCGGTCACCTTTTGGCTCGAAAGCTGAGCGTGCGTGACGCGGCGCAGGGCTGGTGATGCCCGCTTGTTCAAAAGCGTTATTCTTACGCCCCTTCGTCGTTCATTCATGTTTTAGTCATGCCAGCGCGTCAAGCCAGCCTCGTTCGCCAAACCCGCGAAACGAAGATCCGGGTCGAGCTCAATATCGACGGCAAGGGCGAGTCCACATTGGACACCGGAATCCCGTTCCTGGACCACATGCTGGACCAGGTGGCGCGGCACGGCCTGGTGGATTTGCGGATTCAGGCGCAGGGCGACCTGCACATCGATCAGCATCACACGGTGGAAGATATCGGCATCACCCTGGGGCAGGTGCTGAGCCAGTGCCTGGGCGACAAGAAAGGGATCACCCGTTACGGCCATGCCTATGTGCCGCTGGACGAGGCCCTGTCGCGCGTGGTGGTGGACCTTTCCGGTCGCCCCGGTCTGGAGTGGCAGGTGGAGTTTGCGCGCGCGCGCATCGGAGAATTCGACGTGGATCTATTCCGCGAGTTTTTTCAGGGCCTGGTCAACCACGCCAAGCTGACTCTGCACGTGGACGCGCTGCGCGGACGCAACGCACACCACGTTGCCGAGACGGTGTTCAAGGCCTTTGGCCGCGCCTTGCGCATGGCGGTGACGCCGGACCCGCGCATGGGCGGCGTGACGCCATCGACCAAGGGGAGTTTGTAACTCAAGAGCATGGCCACCATTGGTGTTATCGACTACGGCATGGGCAATCTGCACTCGCTCGGCAAGTCGCTGGAGCGCGTTGCGGGTTCAGACCGGGTGCAGATCAGCTATGACCCGGAAAAGCTGCTGCGCTGTGATCGGCTGGTGTTGCCCGGCGTTGGCGGCGTGCGCGCCTGCATGAATGAGCTGCGACGGCTGGAGCTGGGCGAACTGGTGGCCGAACAGGCGCGCAAAGTGCCCATGCTCGGCATCTGTCTGGGGATGCAGGTGATGCTGGAGTTCTCGCACGAAAACCAAGGCGTCAAGGGCCTGGGCCTGTTCCCGGGTGAGGTCTGCAAGTTCCCCGATCCACAAACCGGCAACCCGGACCAGCCCCGGCTCAAAGTGCCGCACATGGGCTGGAACCGTGTGCGTCAGGTGCGGCCGCACCCGGTTTGGGATTCGGTGCCCGACGCCAGCTGGTTTTACTTCGTGCACAGCTATTACGCCGCGCCCGCGCAGGACGCGCATATCCTGGGTGCCGCCCAACACGGGCAGGATTTCACCGCCGCGGTGGCGCGCGACAATATCGTTGCGTTCCAGTTCCACCCGGAGAAGAGCCAGGAACTGGGGCTGCAGTTGCTGGCGAATTTCGTTGCCTGGGACGGGGTCAGCGGCGCATGAATCACACTTGCCAGCACCGCGACGCTTCATGCACAGTGCCTGCGCCAGACCATTTTCCGCAGGGTCAACGCGCCATTTCTTCAATTCCGACCAACGCCGGTCCGCACCCATGCTTCTGATTCCTGCTATCGACCTGAAAGATGGTCAGTGCGTTCGTCTGCGCCAGGGGCGCATGGACGATGTCACTGTATTTTCTGACAACCCCGTCGATATGGCCAAACGCTGGGTCGATGAAGGCGCTGAACGCCTGCACGTGGTGGATCTGGACGGCGCGCTCAAGGGGCGGCCGGTCAATCTTCGCGCGGTGGAGAAGATCGCCGCCGCCATTGATATTCCCATGCAAGTGGGTGGTGGCATTCGCGATGAAGACACTGTGCAGGGCTATCTCAACGCTGGCGTGAATTACGTCATCATCGGCACCAAGGCGGTGAATACGCCGCACTTTTTGCGCGATCTTTGTCTCGAATTTCCGCGGCATATCATCGTCGGTCTGGACGCCAAGGACGGTCGCGTGGCGCTGGACGGCTGGAGCAAGCTGACCCATCACGACGTGTTCGAGATGGCGCGGCACTGCGAACGCGACGGTGTCGAGGCCATCGTGTTCACCGACATCGGCCGTGACGGCATGATGTCCGGTTTCAATGCCGACTCCACCCGCGCGCTGGCCGACGTGGTCAACACCCCGGTGATCGCCAGCGGCGGCGTCTCGTCGCTGGATGACATCCGCACCCTGAAGACGCTGGAGGAGGAAGGCGTGGTGGGGGCCATCATCGGTCGCGCCTTGTACGAAGGCGGCTTGACGCTCAAACAATGTCTTGACGCCGCACGCTGATGTTGGCCAAGCGCATCATCCCGTGCCTGGATATCGATCACGGTCGTGTGGTCAAGGGCGTCAAGTTCGAGGACATCCGCGACGCCGGTGATCCGGTGGAAGTGGCGCGACGCTACGATCGTCAGGGTGCCGACGAACTGGTGTTTCTGGACATCACCGCCAGCCACGAGGATCGGCCCACGCTGTTCCATACCGTCGAAGCGGTGGCGCGCGAAGTGTTCATTCCGCTGACCGTGGGCGGCGGTGTTCGCACTTGTGCCGATGTGCGGGCGCTGTTGCAGGCCGGTGCCGACAAGGTTTCCATCAACACCGCCGCGGTCCACGAGCCGGAGCTGGTGAGCCAGGCCGCCGGACGTTACGGCGCGCAGTGCATCGTGGTGGCCATTGACGCCAAGCGGGTGGCAAAAAAATCCCTGCGGGTTCCAGGGCGCAAGCAAAAAACCGCGCAACGCTGGGAAATTTTCACCCACGGCGGCCGCAAGAGTACCGGCATCAATGCCATCGACTGGGCGGTGAAGATGGTGCAAATGGGGGCCGGCGAGCTGCTCGTGACCAGCATGGATCGTGACGGCACCAAACAGGGTTACGACATCGAACTGCTGCGTGCGATTACCGATGCGGTCCCGGTGCCGGTGATTGCCAGCGGCGGCGTGGGGACGTTGGAACATCTTTACAACGGCCTGCATGAAGCGCACGCTGACGCAGTGCTGGCCGCCAGCATCTTCCATCACGGCACCTATACCGTCGAGCAGGCCAAGAATTATCTGGCGGATCAGCACATCGTGGTACGCGAACGGGCCGAACCCAACGGGTTTTAGGCGCGGTTTCCGGCGTTCAGGCGCTGATTTCGGGGTCCGGCGAATGCAAAATAGTGCAACTTGCTTGCCTGCGCCTGCAATTGCCCTCAAGCTTCCTTCAACATGGATAACGCAAGCATCATTCCGGATCTGTACCAGACCTTGCAGGCGCGCAAGCAGGCCGATCCGTCCAGCTCCTACGTGGCCTCGCTGTACGCCAAGGGGACGGACGCGATTCTGAAGAAACTGGCCGAGGAGGCCGGGGAAACCCTCATCGCCGCCAAGAACGGCACGCGCGAGCCGCTCATCCATGAGCTGGCCGACCTGTGGTTTCACAGCCTGGTGCTGATGGCGCAGCAAGGGATTTCCCCGGCGGACATCAACGCCGAGCTGGCGCGCCGCTTCGGGCGTTCGGGGCTGGAAGAGAAAGCCAGCCGTCGCGGCAAGCAAGGTTCCTAGCAATCATCGTTTTGGAGTAATCATGGGTACTTTCAGCATCTGGCATTGGCTCATCGTCCTGGCCATCGTGGTTCTGGTGTTTGGCACCAAGAAATTGCGCAACATGGGCGGTGACCTGGGCGGCGCCATCAAGAATTTCAAGGGCGCCATGAAAGAAGGCGAGGAAGAAGCCAACAAGAAGACCGAGGAGATGCTCAAAGCTGATGAGCCGGCCAAGGCCGACGCCAGCACACAGAGTGAGAAAAAGCAGGAAGTCTGAGCGGCCTGCTGAGCTTTTCCGAAAATGTTTGATATCAGCTTTACCGAACTGTCCATCGTCCTGTTGGTGGCGCTGGTGATTCTTGGGCCGGAAAAGCTGCCCAGGTTGGCGCGCAGCATCGGCCGTTTTGCCGGACAGGCGCGCACTTATGCACGCAACTTCACCTCCGAGCTGGAGCGTGAAACCAAGATCATGGAGATTCGCCAACAGCTCAAGGAGGCGGAAGATTCGGTGCGCGAGGCGGCCAGTGAGGTGGAACGCGAAGGGCAGAAAATCGCCAGCGATGCCAGCCCGGATATGAAACCCAAATCGTGAGCCAGACCGAGCAAACGCAGGGCGAGCAAGAAGAACAGCCGCTGATCTCGCATCTGCTGGAGCTGCGCGATTGCGTGGTCAAGGCCATCATCGGCATCGCCGTGTGTTTTGCGCCGCTGCTGGTGTTCGCAAAGGACATCTACGCCTTTGCCGCCGAGCCGCTGTTGTCGCTCATGCCCGCAGGGACTTCGATGATTGCGACCGAGGTCGCCTCGCCGTTTTTCGCGCCCATCAAACTGGCGGGCGTATTGGCTTTCGCCATTTCCATGCCGTGGACGCTGTATCAGATCTGGTCCTTCGTCGCGCCGGGGCTGTACAAGAACGAACGCCGCTTGATGGCGCCGCTGCTGGTTTCCAGCTCGCTGTTGTTTTACGCCGGCATCGCTTTTGCATTCTTCTTTGTATTGCCAACGGTGTTCAACTTCATCATCGGTATCGCGCCCGAAGGCGTGGCGGTGATGACCGATATCAACAAGTACCTCAGTTTTGTACTGGCGATCTTCATCGCTTTCGGCCTGGCGTTCGAAACGCCGGTGGCCATCGTGCTGATGGTGCGCACCGGCTTTGTGACCCCCAGGCAGTTGCGCGACAAGCGCGAATACGTGCTGATCGGCGCGTTCGTGGTCGCAGCGGTGCTGACTCCGCCGGATGTACTGTCGCAGTTACTGCTGGCGGTCCCCACCTATCTGCTGTATGAAATCGGCATCCTGATCGGTGCCTGGATGACGCCCGGCGCCAAGCAGGTGGAAGAGCAGCAGGAAGCAGAAGGCAAGACCTGACTGAGGCTGAACTTTGGGTGATCAGGAATCGGCGTGGCGGGCCGCATCCAGCGCTAGATAGGTGAGAAAACCACCTGCGCTGAGCAGAACCAATGCCATGAGAATTTCCATGACTATAACTCCGAGATTTCCTCTATCTTACGCTTGATTTGTCGATGCAGTGCACCGCAGCCACCGCCAATCAGAATCAAAGCAGCAATCCCTGTAAGCGTTAGCAAACCTGAAGCTGACTCAAAACTGGTCAGAAGCTAACCGACGAGGCTGATGCCGGTGACTACCATAATTCCAAGCCACAACTTGAGATAAGCAAGCTCTTCCTTGAGACGGTCAGTTTTGGACATGCCGGTTTCGTTTCGGTTCGCAGCCTAATCTTGCGGCGCCATCTCCACATGCGGCCGTCGAAAGCGTTTCGGACTCACCGCAGCATCACTTTCCAGATCACAGTCGGCGTGCAGTTCGGCCAGAATGTCGTGCGTTTGTGGACGGATGCCGCGCCACAGGGCAAAGGCGTCCGCCGCCTGTTCCACCAGCATGCCCAGGCCATCCATGATCTTGTTGGCGCCCTGTTGCTCGGCCCATTCGGCAAACGGCGCGTGGGCCTTGCCGTAGCTGAGGTCGTAACAATCGCCGCCCTCGGCCAACAAGCCCGGCGGCAACTTCAGCCAGCGCTGAGCGTGTCCGGCGGCGGTGGCGTTGATGATCAGGTCGAACTGATCGCCCTTGAGCGCAACATGCGTGCGTGGCGTCAGATCGCCGAATTGCTGGAAGGCTTCGGCCAGTTGTTCGGGCTTCCAGGGATTGCGGTTGGAGACACACAGCAGCGCCGGCGCTTGATCCATCAGCGGTTTGAGAATGCCGCGCGTGGCGCCGCCAGCGCCCAGAATCAGCACCCGTTTTCCCTGGATCGTGACGCCGGCATGCGCAAGGTCGGCGATGAAACCGCTGCCGTCGGTGTTGTCGCCGCGCCAGCCCTGCTCGTCGCGGATCAGCGTGTTGACCGCACCGGCGATTCGCGCCGCTTCGCTGAGCTGGTGACAGCTTTGCTGCACGGCCTGCTTGTGCGGCAGGGTGACGTTGAGGCCCAGATAGCCCTGATCGAACAGGTCAGCAACCCCGGCCTGCAGCGCCTCCGGCTCGACTCGATGCGCCACATAGCGCAGCGTCTGCCCGGTTTGCCGGGCGAAGGCGGTGTGGATGCGCGGCGATAGCGAGTGTTCGACCGGGCAGCCGATGACGGCGTAGGCATCGGCCTGGCTGTTCATTCGTTCAGCCATTGCGCGGCCTGTTGTGCGTAGTAGCTCAGAATCAAATCCGCGCCCGCGCGGCGAAAGCACAGCAAGGCTTCCAGCAGCGCTTTGCGTTCATCCAGCCAGCCGTTGCCAATGGCGGCTTGCAACATGGCGTATTCGCCGCTGACCTGATAGGCGGCGACCGGCACGCCAAACTGATCCTTGACCCGGCGGATCACGTCCAGATAAGGCAGACCCGGCTTGACCATGACGATATCCGCGCCTTCGACCAGGTCCAGGGAGACTTCCCGGATGGCTTCATCCGAGTTGGCCGGGTCCATCTGATAACCCTGCTTGCCGCTTCCGCCCAGATTGGTCGCCGAGCCGACCGCATCCCGAAACGGGCCGTAAAACGCCGACGCGTACTTGGCGGCATAGGAAAGAATCAGGGTATTTTTCAGACCGTCGCGTTCCAGCACTTCGCGAATCTGGCCCACGCGTCCGTCCATCATGTCGCTGGGCGCAACGATATCGGCACCGGCACGGGCCAGTACCAAAGCCTGCTTGCGCAGCATTTCCACCGTGGCGTCGTTGTCTACCGCGCCGTGTTCGTCCAATAGCCCATCGTGGCCGTGACGGGTGTAGGGGTCCAGCGCCACATCCGTCATGACGGTGATGGTCGGGCAGTGTTTCTTGATCGCCTTGACCGTGCGCGGAACCAGGCCTTCGGGGTTGAGCGCCTCATCACCGCGATCGGTTTTCAGCTTGGGATCGGTGGCGGGGAACAAGGCCACGCAAGCCACGCCGTGATCCACCAGCTTTTCGCAGGCCGATACGGTTTCGTCGATGTCCAGGCGTTGCACGCCGGGCATGCTTGGCACCGCGCCCTTGTGCTCGGCTTCAGCCACGAACAAGGGCTGGATCAACTGCTCGGGTGCCAGACGTGATTCGCGCACCATGGCACGCACCGCTGCATTCTGGCGCAGGCGCCGCGACCGAATGGCGGGGAATTGACCGTGTTTCAAGCCGAAAGATCCTTGCAGGTAGATCAAAAGTATAGTCAGCGAAAAATTTGCATCCGTTTGGCGCGGTTGCACGTAAGCTCGACACTGACGGCTAACATGCTGATTTTCATCGATCCACATCCGCGCTGACCCAAACACCATGGCTGATTCCGAACAACTGTCGGCGCTTTTAAGGGCTAGCGCCGCCGGTGACGAGCAAGCGTTTTCCGAGCTGTACCGGCTCACCAGCGGGCACTTGAATGGCGTACTGATGCGCTTGCTCAAACGCCGCGACCTGGCCGAGGAAGCCTTGCAGGACTGTTATCTGAAAATCTGGAAAAAGGCGGAGACTTACGATCCGGGCAAAGGCGCACCCTTAACCTGGTTGCATAGTGTTGCGCGCTATCGCGCGTTTGATTTGCTACGGGCCAAGCGTCCGGAAGTCGCTTTGCCGGATGAAGACAGTGATCGCCCGCTGCCGCCCATGAGTCTGGCTGATCTGAGTGTTGACCCACAGGCCAGAACCGAAGAAGCGCAAGGCTTGCGGCGCATGCAGGATTGCATGCAGACCCTGGATGATCGTCAGCGTCAAAGCCTGATGATGGCTTATTACGAGGGCTATACCCACCGTGAACTTTCCGAGCGGTTCGCCGCGCCGCTGGGTACGGTCAAAGCCTGGGTGCGGCGTGGACTGGCGCGCCTGCGTCAATGCCTGGAAGCGGAGGCGGCATGAAACAGCCAAATCGAGAAACCATGCAATTGCTGGCGGCGGAATTTGTTCTGGGCACCTTGCGCGGCGGTGCGCGCAGCCGTTTCCAGCGCTGGATGCAGGCCGATGCACGGATCGCGGCCGAAGTGCGCCATTGGGAGCAGCGGCTGTTCGAGCTGAGCGCGGTGGAGGAGGTCGTGCCTGACGCGCAAGTATGGGCCAGCATCCGTCAGCAGATGCAAAGCAAAGTGACGCCGATGCGCGCCAATCGCAAGGCCCCGGCAGGGTCGCCCCGGTTGTGGAAAACCTGGGCGGTGCTGGCCACCGCCGCCAGTCTGAGCCTGACCATCCTGCTGGGGCAGCAGATGAGTCGAACGCCGGCCACGGTGATTGAAATTCCACAAACTTCGCCAAGCTACATAGCCGCTATCCGCCTGCCGCAGGAGGATGCGCAGTGGACGGTGAGCTATCAGCCCGACCACGGCCAACTGCGTCTTCAGGCCAGCGCGGACGCGAATCTGACACCGGAAAAGGACTACCAGCTGTGGTGGTTGACCGATGCCGGCGTGATTTCGCTCGGTTTGCTGCCGCGTTCCGGCGTTGCGCTGCGTCGCGCGCCCGATGGTTTGCCCCAATTGCCCAACGCCAAAGTTGCGGTCAGTCTGGAGCCTGCTGGAGGCTCCCCTGACTCCAGCGCGCCGTCGGGGCCGGTGTTGATCGCGGTTCCCATCTTCGAACTCGTTGGCTGATCATCGTGTTGAGGCAACGCTAATGACCGTGTTTTGCCGCCGTTTTCATGGCCGCTCCCCTGCCTGGACCCGGTAACAGGCCCAGCCAGCGGGCTGACGAGCTGTCCTGGCTGATCGCTGCCACCGCGCGCGGTGATCGGCTGGCGTTTTCGGCGCTTTATCAGAAAACCGGCGCGCATCTGTTCGCGCTGCTGCTGCGTATGCTCAAACGCAAGGACCTGGCAGAAGAGGCCTTGCAGGACAGCTATCTCAAAATCTGGCAGAACGCCGACCGTTATCAATGCGAAAAAGGAACCGCACTCACCTGGTTGCTCTCCATCGCCCGTTATCGGGCGCTGGATCAATTGCGTGCGCGGCGTCCGGAAACCGCGTGGCCGGAGAACGATTCAGAGACCGACGGTCTGTCGCCAGCGTTGCGCGATGCCAGCGCCGACCCGAGCGCAGCCGCAGTGGATCTGGAACGCATGTCCAAACTCGCGGCGTGCATGGACGAGCTCAGTGGCGATCAGCGCAACAGCGTGCTGTTGGCCTATTACCAGGGATATACCCACCCCGAACTGGCGCAGCGACTCAAGGCGCCGCTGGGCACGGTCAAGAGTTGGGTGCGGCGGGGCCTGGCGCAGCTGCGCGCCTGTCTTGACCGATGATTTACCGCAAGCGCGAACAACGAGAGCTACTGGCCGCCGAGTACGTCCTCGGTACGCTGAGCGGCCGTGCACGGCGGCGATTCGAGCGTCAGTTGGCGCGCCGCCCGGAGTTGCAGGCGGAAGTTGAATATTGGGAAGCGCGTCTGGCCCATTTCGCACGCCTGGATCCGGTGACGCCGCCGGACGACATGTGGCAGCGCATCGAGCAGGCCGTGGATCAGCGACACGTCCGCGTGGTGCCGTTGAGAAGGCCGGTCCCGCCGCCGCAGGCGCCGGTGGTCAATCATTCGCCAAAGCTGGCGTTATGGCGCACATGGGCCATTCTGGCCACCGCCGCCAGCCTGGTGATGGCGGTGGCGCTGGGTTTGCAGATGCGCCCTCGGGACACGTCCAGTGAAGTGGCGCAAAACAAGGACGAGCTGTATATCGCGCCGCTGGGTGATCCGTATGACGGTCAGTGGGTGGCCAGCATGACGCCGGAAACACGGCAGGTGCGCGTGGCGGCGGGCGGTAGCGCCACGGTCTTGATGTCCAATTACGACTACGAGATGTGGTGGTGGAACGAGGATGGCCCGGTGTCGCTGGGGCTGTTGCCGCGCTCCGGCCAGATCGAACGCAGCCTGCCGCCGCAAGTCGCGCTGAGCAAGGATGGTCAGGTGGCGGTGAGTCTGGAGCGCGCCGGCGGTTCGAAGACTGGCCGACCGAATGGTCCGGTGATTATGGCGACGCCGGTATTTGTCGGTTCCTGAGCGGGGTCCGCTCTTATTCGGTTTCCGCTTTCGCGGGCCGCCTGGCCAGATTGCGCACCGCTTCAACCGCTGAGATCTCGCCCTGGATGACGCGCACCACCTGTTCGGTGATGGGCATTTCCACCTGGTGTCTGGCCGCCAGCCGCGCCACTTCCGGCGCCGCCTTGAGGCCTTCCACCACCTGACGAATTTCCGCGCTGGCCTGTTGCGGGGTCTTGCCCTTGGCCAGCAACAGGCCGAAGCGACGATTGCGCGACTGATTGTCGGTACAGGTCAGCACCAGATCGCCCATGCCGGAAAGGCCCATCAGGGTTTCCGCGCGCGCGCCCAGGGCTTCGCCCAGGCGCATGATTTCGGCAAGGCCTCTGGTGATCAGCGCTGCGCGGGTGTTTGCGCCCAGGCCCAGGCCGTCGGCGATGCCGACCGCAATTGCCATCACGTTCTTGGCCGCGCCGCCAACTTGCACGCCGATGAGATCGTTCGAGGTATAGGCGCGGAACCCGTCGCCGTGCAGAGCGTCCACCACTTGCTCGGCGAAACGTTGATCTTTGGCGGCCACCGTCACCGCGCTGGGCAAGCCCATGCCCAGTTCGCGCGCAAAGGTGGGGCCGGAGACGATGGCCAGCTTTCGCGCATCATCCAATACATCAGCCACCACTTCATGCGCCAATCGGCCGCTGCCGACCTCAAAGCCCTTGCAGGCGCAGGCCAGGCCCTGGCCGGGGCGCAATTTCGGGGTAATCCGTCGCAGCGTCTCGCCCAGGGCCTGACTGGGCACCACCAGGAACAGGTGTTCGGACCGGTCCAGCACATCGTCCAGCTCGGCGGTCGCGATCAGGGAGGTGGGAAACGGACAGTCCGGCAGGTAGTCGGCATTGTTTCGCGCGCTTTGCATCCGCGCGATGGCATCGGCGTTGCGTCCCCACAAATAGGTATCGGCGCCACGTCGCGCGAGTTGAATGGCGATTGCCGTGCCGTAGGAGCCGGCGCCAAGCACGCCAAAGCGGGCTTGCGTGTCCGCCATCACTTGAGCGCCTAGTTGACGATGATCCTGGGTTCGCCGGCGCCCTGCTGCTTGCGCACCTGCTCCAGGTAGAGCGCGTCGAAATTGATCGGCTGCAACAACAGCTGCGGGAAGCCGGCGCGCTGCACCAGGTCCGCGACGGTCTCGCGCGCGAACGGAAAGATCAGGTTGGGGCAATAGCTGCCCAGAATCATCGCCTTTTCCTGCTCGCTGTCAAAGCCGCGCACCAGGAAAATCCCGGCCTGGTGCACTTCCACCAGGAAAGTGACCTGTTCCTCAACCTTGGAAGTCACGGTCAGGCTTAGCACCACGTTGTAGTGGTCGTCGGGCAAGACCTTGAGATCGGTGTTGAGGTTGACGTCCAGCTTGGACTTGCCGGTCTGGGTGTAGACCTCTGGCGCCGTGGGCACCTCCAGCGAGGCGTCCTTGAGATAAATCTTCTGTACCAGAACCTGACGGTTCTCCGTTGCGCCCGGTGCGCCGGCTGCTGCTTCGGTCATGATGGTCTGAAAATGAACAAGAGTAGAAAAATCAGCTTTGCAACAGGCGATCCAGCTCGCCCGCGCATTCCAGCGCCCACATGTCGTCGTAGCCGCCCACGTGGGTGTCGCCGATGAAAATCTGTGGCACCGTCCAGCGCCCGGTGATCTGCGACATCTGCTGACGCAGCGCCGGCTGATGGTCCACGCGCAGGTCCTCAAAGCTCACGCCTTTGCTGTCCAGCAGCCGCTTGGCCATGATGCAGTAGGGACAGGCAGCGGTGCTGTAGATGCGGACGGGTTTCACGCGGGCTTCAGGATTTGGAGGTGATCGGCAGGCTGCTGTTGATCCAGGCGTTGATGCCGCCACGTATCTGATACGGCTCGGCAAAGCCGAGTTTGCGCAGCCGCGCCGACGCATCCGATGAGCTGTTGCCCAGTGCGCAATACAGCAACACCGGCCGTTCCTGCTGCTTCTTCCACTCGGCCGAGCGCGTTTCGAGCTTGGCCAGCGGCACGTTGACCGCGTTCATCAGATGTCCGCGCTTGAAGTCGCCTGCCGGACGCAGATCCACCACCAGCGGGTCGCGATCATTGATCAGGCGAACCGCTTCGGTGACCGAAAGGCGTTTGCCGCCGTTGATCGCGCCGTACACTTCGTTTGCGACGATCAGCGTCAACACCACCGCAAGGGCGGCAAACAGACCAGGATGATTTTGAAAGAATTCGAGAAACTGAGCCATGAGAGCTTGCTTGAGTCAACCAGAACCGCGCCGGGCCACGCGCACGCGGCACCATAGGCAAATGGCAATTATCGCACTCGGCAACATCCCAGCAAAAGCGCTGGTGGCGGTGAGCTGCCTGATCTGCGTTTTGTCGACACTGGGGAGCGGCACCGCGTGGGCGGTGGAGGACGCCGGCAAAGTGTCTTCCGAATTGCGTCAGATCAAGGATCGCATCAAAAAAGCGGATCGATCACTCAAGTCGGAAACGCGCAAATACAACGCGCTGGAAGCGCAGATCGAAAAGGCCGAAAAGTCCATTGCCGAAGCGCTCAAGCGCAAGCGCGGCGCGGATGCGGCGGTCGCCAGGCAGGAAAAAGTGGTGCGGACGGCGGAGCAGGAGATCAAGGCGTCGGAGCTGCAATGGCAGTCCAGCCGCGAAGTGTTGAAACGCGAGTTGCAAGCAGGGTATCGCGCTGGCTCCACCAACCGCGCCAAGATGTTGCTATCGGTCAACGATCCGCGCGTGATCGATCGCATGATGGTGTATTACGACTATTACGCCGCACATCGGGCGCGCCAATTGCAAGCCCTGCGCGAGCATCTGGCGGCGCTGCAGGCGGCGCGCGCGCGTCTGGATGAGGAATTGGCACGGCTACAGGCGCAGCGCGAAAAAAGCGCGGCCGCGCTGAAGCGTCTGCAACAGGCGCAGGCGCAGCGCCGCAAGAAAGTCGCCAGTCTGTCAAGGCAGATCGCCAACGATCAACGGCAGGTCAAACGCTTGCAGGCGCAGGCCAAAAAACTGGAAAAGATATTGCGATCCATTCAGGCGGCGGCGCGCCGTTCAAAGCAGGGGCCTCTGCCTTCTGGCCCATTTCGCAAATTGCGCGGCAAGCTGTTGTGGCCGGTCAAAGGGCCTCTGCTGGCGCGCTATGGTGACCTCAAGGCCGGCGGCAAAATGCAATGGAGCGGCCTGTGGATTTCGGCGGCCGAAGGTTCGCCGGTGCGCGCGGTGGCCGATGGTCGGGTGGCTTACGTCGGCTGGTTGCATCGCTATGGCCAGATCGTGATTCTGGACCACTCCGGCAACTACCTTTCGCTGTATGGACACAATCAGACCGTGACCAGAGCCGAGGGTCAAACCGTTTCCGCCGGTGACGCCATCGCCACCGTGGGCAAGACCGGCGGCCATCAGAAGTCGGGGGTCTATTTCGAAATTCGTCGGGGCGCCAAGGCGGTGAATCCAAAGCCCTGGCTGCGCCGCAAATAGTTGCGGTTTGGAGGACGTAAGCGCTCTGGTCTATGGTAGGCGGCTTTCCACGCGCCGCCGATGCGTTAGAGGACGTTTCAAGATGAAGTTTGCAAGCCTGTTTCTTTGGCTGTTGATCCTTGCCGGCCCGGCCATGGCCAAGGTGAGCGAGGAGGAAGCGGCCGCGCTGGGTCAGACGCTGACACCGATGGGTGCCGAGCGCGCCGGCAATGCCAAGGGCGACATTCCCGAATGGAATGGCGGCTATCAGGGGCGTCCACCCTGCTTCCGGAGTGGGCGCTATTGCGATCCCTTCGCCGATGATGAGCCGCTCTACACCATCACGGCAGCATTGGCGCCGGAGTTCGGAGAAAAGCTGTCCGCCGGGCAACGCGCGATGCTGGCCAAGTATCCGGACAGTTACAAGATTCCGGTGTATCGCAGCCATCGCAGCTTCGCCAATCCGCCGCGGATTTATGAGGCGGTGCGTAAGAACGCTTTGGAGGCAGAACTGGCCGGCTATGGCGAGACGGTGCTGAACGCCCGGCTCGGGGTGCCGTTTCCGCTTCCCAAGGATGGCCTGGAGGCGATCTGGAATCATCGGCTGCGTTATCAGGGAACCGGACAAAAGCGATGGAACAATCAGGTGGCGGTGACGGCGTCGGGCAGCCCCACCATCGTGCGTATCCAGGAGCACGTGGATTTTCCCTATGCACGTGAAACCGAGCAGCGAGGCGGTATTTATCGGCGTCTGATACAGGTCGTGAATGCGCCCGAATGGCTGCTGGGTTCGGCCAAGCTGATCCATTACAGCCTGGATCCGCGGCGCGAGGCCGGCGGCGCCTGGGTGACGACGCCGGACACCAGTTTCATGCGCAAGGCGCGCAGTTTTGGTTATGACAACCCCGGCATCGGCAGCGATGGCTTGCGGACCGCGGATCAAACCGACAGCTTCTCAGGGCCTTCGGACCGCTATATCTGGCGCATCGTCGGCAAGCGCGAGATCGCGGTGCCGTACAACAGCTATCGTATTCACGATGGCGGGAGTATTCGCGAGTTGATCCGGCCCGGGCACCTGGACCTGTCACGCGTGCGTTATGAGATTCACCGCGTCTGGGTGGTGGATGCCTTCGTCAAGCCGGGGCAGATACACCAGTACAAACGCCGCACCTTCTATCTGGATGAGGACAGCTGGCAGATTCTGCTGGTGGATCTGTATGACGCCCGCGATGAGCTGTGGCGCTCACAGGAGGTGCATACGGTGATGGCCTACGATCAGCCGTTGATGATGACGGCGGCCGATGTCGTCTATGACCTGAAAAACGGTCGCTATCTGGTGCAGGGGTTGAGCGATGAAGGTGATGAGACGGCCTTCACCGAATTCGAACAAGGCCACTTCTCCAGTGCCAATGTCCGTGGGCTGGCCGACTAGCATCGTGGTGCTGGGCCTGCTGGTCGCCGGCACCAGCATGGCCTGGGCTGAGATCTACAAATGGCGCGATGCCGAAGGGCGTTTGCATTACTCGCAGAATCCGCCGCCAGACACCGAAGCGTTGAAATTGAGGCCGCACGCCGGCTTCACCGCGCCGCCGCCAGCGGCTTCGGTCGACGAGGTTGATGCGGCAGAAGAACCGCTGACGCCAACCCAGCAATTTCTGCAACAGGCCGAGGAAAGACGCGCAAAAAAGGCGCAAGAGCAGGCCAGGGCCGCAGAGGCCCGCAAAGAGGCGGCCATCAAGTGCGAACTGGCGCGACAGGAGCAAAGATTTTTCGCCGAACGCCCTCCGCAACGCATTGGCGTGCGCAGTGAAGACGGATCGATTGCTCGCATGAGCGCCGAACAGGCCAGCGCGCGCAAGGCGCAGATTGCTCGGCGGGTGGAGGAATTTTGTCGCTGAACAAGACGGCGGCGCGTGCCTTGCCGCCGGCGGTGGATATCGTGGGCTGCGGCGATATTGGAATCCGCGTCGCCCATCGCTTGATGGGTCGCGGGGTTCGGGTGCGCGGCTGGGTTCGCAGCCAGCAGAGCGCGAACGCATTGCGCGAAGCGGGCCTGGACGCTCAGCGGCTCGATCTGGATACAGATTTACCGCCATTGGCGCCCGCGCATGCCTGCCTGTTTTATTTTGCGCCGCCGCGGCCTGACGGCGCGACGGATCAGCGCATTCGCAAGCTGTTGCATGCGCTCAATCCGCATCCGGCGTCGCTGATCTATCTGTCCACCACCGGCGTCTACGGTGATTGCCAGGGTCGCTGGGTTGATGAGGGTGAGGCGCCCAGGCCGCAGACCGATCGCGCAAGGCGACGGCTGGACGCCGAAAGCGCCGCCCGTGAGTGGGCGCGCCAGCATCGGGCACACCATTGCATTTTGCGCGTGCCCGGCATTTACGGGCCCGGCCGGCTGCCGGTCAAGCGCCTGCAACAGGGTTTGCCCATTCTGCGTCCGGATTTGAGCCCCTGGTCCAATCGCATCCACGCAGACGACCTGGCCGATGCCTGCATCGCGGCTGCCGAACGTAGTCAGGACGGCGGCGTCTACAACATCTGCGACGATCAGCCCACGCAGATGAGCGACTACTTTCTGCGTTGCGCGGCGCTGCTCAAGCTGCCGGCGCCGCCGATGGTAAGCCGTGAACAGGCCCGGCAGCAGCTCACGCCCGGTATCCTCAGTTATCTGGCCGAATCCAGGCGGCTCAGCAACCGTCGGATGAAGGCCGAGCTTGGCGTTGTGCTCCGATACCCGGATCTGGCCGCCGGCCTGCCGGCGTCGATTCAAGCGGGCCAATGACGGCCTTGCGTTAAAATGCCGGGCTGAATCAACAAGGGGGCTGCGTCGATCCCTGATCGATGCAAGCCGTTGTCGACGTTCAGGCAACGTCGTATTCGTAATAAAGCACACCGCTGCGGCGGTGGAAAACAGGAGTCACGCATGTCGGTGAAGATCGCCGTGCTCAAGGAAACCGCGGTGCGCGAAAAACGCGTAGCGATGGTTCCGGCCGTTGCAAAAAAACTCATCAAGATGGGCGTGCAGCTGCAAATGCAGACCGATGCCGGGCTGGCCGTCAAGCTGGCGGATGAGGCCTACGCGGACGTGCATTTCGCCGCCAACCGCAACGGTTTGTTGACCGATGCGGACATCGTGCTGGCGGTGCAGCCGCCGCCGCTGGACGTGATCGACTCGATGAAGGAAGGCGCGATCCTGATCAGCTTCATTCACGCCCACAAGGAAGTCGAGCTGACCAGGAAGCTGCGGGATCGCAGGATCACCTGCTTCGCCATGGAGCTGGTGCCGCGCATCACCCGCGCCCAGGCCATGGATGCGTTGTCGTCACAAGCCGCGCTGGCGGGTTATTACGCGGTGCTGCTGGGTTCGACCCATCTGGCGCGTATCCTGCCGATGATGACCACCGCCGTCGGTTCCATCCGCCCCGCCAAGTGTCTGGTGATGGGTCTGGGCGTCGCCGGTTTGCAGGCGCTGGCCACCGCGCGGCGTCTGGGTGCGATGACCGAAGGCTATGACGTGCGTCCGGAAACCAAGGAACAGGCCGAGTCCCTGGGCGCAAAGTTTGTGGATACCGGCGTTGATGCACGCGGCGAGGGTGGTTATGCACGTGAGCTGACCAAAGAAGAAAAAGCCCAAATCGACGCCGCTGTGACCAAACACATCCAGCAGGCGGACATGATTATCACCACCGCCGCCATCCCCGGGCGCCCGTCACCCAAGCTGATTTCAAAGCATCAGGTGGAAGGCATGAAGCCCGGTGCGGTGATCGTCGACCTGGCCGCCGAAGGCGGTGGCAACTGCGAATATTCCGAGCCGGGTGAAACCACGCAAGTGGGCCAGGTGAGCATCATCGCGCCGCTGAACGTCCCCTCCATGCTGGGTGAGCACGCCAGCGAGCTGTACGCCAAGAATCAGCTCAACCTGATCGAGCTGTTCCTCAAGGAAGAAGCGATTGATATTGACTGGGAAGATGAGGTGCTGGCCAAGTCCTGCCTCACCCACGACGGCGAGATTAAAAACGAAATGGCCAAGAAACTGGTGGAAGGCGAATAAGCCAGAGCCGGATACAAGGGTATTGAAATGGAATACGCAAGCATTGTTTTGACCGGATTTGTCGCGCTCTACATTTTCATGTTGGCCGCGTTTACCGGATACGAAATTATCGGCCGGGTGCCCGCCATTTTGCACACGCCGCTGATGTCTGGTTCCAACTTCGTTCACGGCATCGTGGTGGTGGGCGCGCTGTGGGCGTTGGTGAATGCCTCCAGCACACTGGAGCAGGTGATTGGCTTTTTCGGCGTATTACTTGGTGCGGGCAATGCCGCCGGCGGTTATGTGGTGACCGAGCGCATGCTGGAAATGTTCAAGTCCTCTGACAAGAAAAAGGGCTAATCGATCATGAATGCGCAACTGATTATTGACGCCAGTTATTTTCTGGCCGCGTTTCTGTTTATTTACGGACTGAAGCGAATGGCCTCGCCGGTGACGGCGCGCTCCGGCATCGTCGTCGCCGGTTGGGGCATGGTGATCGCCATCGTCGCCAGCTTTTTGTACACGCTGGACGTGAATGAAGCGGCCAAGCCACATCTGACCACGAATATCATTCTGGCTGCGGTTTCCTTGTCGCTGGGTCTGACCTGGGCCTGGTGGAGCGGCAAGAAAGTTGAAATGACCGCCATGCCGCAAATGGTGGCCTTGTACAACGGCATGGGCGGTGGCGCGGCCGCGGCCATCGCCGCCATCGAGCTGACGGGTTACAAAACCCATGGTGTTATTTCCCTGACGCTGGCCGTGCTCGGCGGTTTGATCGGTTCGGTTTCGCTGTCCGGATCGCTGATCGCCTGGGCCAAGCTGGACGGACGCATCAACAGCACCTTGCGCATGCCGGGCTTGCAGCTGATGAACGGCACCCTGGTTGCGGTGGCGGTTGCCATTGGTGGCTACGTCGTTTTCAAGGACGGCCACGTTGGGTTGGAAATCTTTGCCATCTTCTTTGGTCTGGCGCTGATTTACGGCGTGATGATGACCATGCCGATTGGCGGCGCGGACATGCCGGTGGTGATTTCGCTTTACAACGCCTTTACCGGACTGGCGGTCGGCTTTGAAGGTTATGTGTTGAACAATCCCGCGCTGATGATTGCCGGCATGGTGGTTGGCTCCGCCGGTACCTTGCTGACCCTGTTGATGGCCAAGGCGATGAACCGTAGCGTCAGCAACGTGATTTTCTCCAACTTCGGCGCCAGCGGCGACGAAGGTGACAGCGAGATCTCCGGCAGCATGAAGCCGGCGGACGCCAGCGATGCCGCCATTAATATGCGTTATGCCGCCAAGGTGATTATCGCGCCCGGATACGGGCTGGCGGTTGCACAGGCGCAACACAAGCTTTATGAGCTTGTGAAACTGCTGGAAGCCAGTGACGTGGAGGTGAAGTTCGCCATTCATCCGGTGGCGGGCCGGATGCCGGGCCACATGAACGTGCTGTTGGCCGAGGCCGGCGTGCCCTACGACATCATCCATGACATGGAAGACATCAACGGCGAATTCAAGGAAGCCGATGTCGCCATCGTCATCGGCGCCAACGACACCGTGAACCCGGCCGCGCGAACCAATAAGTCCTCACCGATTTACGGCATGCCGATTCTGAATGTGGACGAATCCAAGCAGGTTTACGTGGTCAAGCGCGGCAAGGGCAAGGGTTATTCCGGCGTTGAGAATGAGCTGTTCTTTGCGGACAACACCAATATGGTGTACGGCGATGCACAGAAAGTGATGGTGGAAATGATTCAGGCGATCAAGTCGCTTGAGGGTGGCCACTAAGGCGAGATTATTCGCGCGTTTCTTTAATCCATGCGCGCCTTCCGCTATTACGACTTTTTTGTCGCCGGCATGGTGGCGGTATTACTGTGCTCGAATCTGATCGGGCCGGGCAAGGTTTGTACCGTCACCTTGCCGTGGATTGGTGATTTCAGTTTTGGCGCCGGCAATCTGTTTTTTCCCATCGGTTATATCTTTGGGGATGTGCTGACCGAGGTTTACGGCTACGCGCGCGCGCGGCGCGCGATCTGGGCCGGTTTTGGCGCCATGATCTTCGCCAGCCTGATGGCCTATGTGGTGATCAATATTCCGGCCAGCCCGGTTGAGCCCTGGAATGAAACCCTGCAACCGGCGCTGGAAGTCGTATTTGGCAGCACCTGGCGCATCGTTGCCGCCAGCATGCTGGCTTACTGGGTGGGGGATTTCGTCAATTCCTTCGTCATGGCCAAGATGAAGGTGTGGATGGAAGGAAAACACCTCTGGATGCGCACCATCGGCTCCACCATTTGTGGCCAGGGGGTGGACTCGCTGTTGTTTTATCCCATCGCCTTTTACGGCATCTGGGCAACGGAAGCCTTGCTGGCGGTGGTGATGTTCAACTTCGTGTTCAAGGTGGCGGTAGAGGTGGCATTCACGCCCGTCACCTACGCGGTTGTGGGTTGGCTCAAGCGCTCAGAGGGGGTGGATACCTATGATCGCAACACTCATTTCACACCGTTTTCGCTCAAGGACGAAGGCGAGCGCAAGGCCGGGACTTAGGGAAACACTGATTAATCTACTGCGCTCGGCATCTCGAGTTTCGGCGGTGCTGGTTCGGGCTTGGCGAAGCGATGCTTCGCCCGAACCAGCCACTCACCCTCATGTATTTCAATACATTGCGTTCGCCGAACTGCGAAGCTGTGCTTCGTTCTCGGCGCACCTGTGCTCCGGCGCAACCCGAGATGCCTTCGCTCGCTACGATTAATCAGCGTTTGCTTAGGCGTCGAAGCTGCGTAGAAGCATCCACAGCATCAGCAGTGCGCCAAGGGTCAGGGCGCAGATGGTGATGCACAGCGCACGCATGATGTTCCCGCGCCGGATGGCCGCCCGCCTGCGGACGATGCGGACGTCACCAGCCAGGGACATCCCCGGCGGTGGAAGTTGCTGCAAGCCGACATGTCACGCAAGCGTCAAAAACCTTACACGCGCGTTAAATGCGCTGTCGCTAGCATCCCACGCTTGTCCGTGTGGCCGGGCGCCGCCCCGGTCGACGTGAATTTTTCAATGCAATGTGGGGGATCAGTCAATGTTGCGATCATGGGTAGGCAGTGGCTTGTTGGGTGTGATGCTGGCCGGAGCCAGCGCGGGTACGTTCGCATCGGACGCGGCGGTGCATTTTGGTCTGAACCTTGGTGGGTCCAGCGTTTCCTCCGGCGTCAACGCCAGCCTGTTTCCCATTGACTTCGGGCGCTTTTACAAGCATCGCAATTTTCAGCGTATCAGCACTCTGGGCAATTATCTGAATAACGACAACATCGGCGACGAGACGGTTTCCGAGATTGTTGCGGCCACCGCCGACGGCATGACGCTGGCTTACACCGACGGTAGTTTGGAAGCGCTGGGTTTCATCGACATCAGCAATCCCGGTATGCCGACGCCCGACGGCAAGGTCGAACTCGATGGTGAACCCACCTCGGTGGACATTCTGGGCGACCGCTACGCCCTGGTCGGCGTCAATACCAGCCCCTCGTTTACGGCGCCCAGTGGTCACGTCGCCGTCATTGATATCGCTTCGCGGACCATCGTTCGCACCCTTGGACTGCGTGGCCAGCCGGATTCGATGAAGATCAGCCCGGACGGGCGCTACTGCGCGGTGGTCATCGAAAATGAGCGCGACGAAGATGTCACCGTGGGCGGTGTCGAAGGCGGGCTGCCGCAGCTCCCGCCCGGTGGATTGCAGATCATCGACATTACCGACCCTTCGATGCCGTCCAGCTGGACGACGCGCAGTGTCGCGCTTGCCGGTTTGTCGGCCTACGCGCCCACCGATCCCGAACCCGAGTTCGTGGATGTCAACGACCAGAATCAGGCCGTCATTTCGCTGCAGGAAAACAACCACCTGGTGATCGTGGACCTGGTGAACGGGACCGTGACGGGTGACTTTGCCGCCGGCGAAGTGAGCCTGAGCCAGATCGACAACAAAGAGGATGGGGTGATCGACCTGACGGACAGCATCAGCAACGTCGCGCGTGAGCCGGATGCCATTACCTGGTTGCCTGGCGGGAACATCGGCACCGCCAATGAGGGCGACCTGTTCGGCGGCAGCCGCGGGTTCTCGATTTTCGATCAGGCAGGAAACCTGCGGTTCGACGCCGGTAACCGCTTTGAGCACAGCGCGGTTCGCTTCGGTCACTATCCTGAAGACCGTTCGGAAAACAAGGGTGCGGAACCCGAGGCGATCGAATACGGCAATTTCAGCGGCACCGATTACCTGTTCGTCGGCAGCGAGCGCGGCAGCTTTATCAACGTTTACGAGCTGAACGGTTCGCGTCCGCGTTTCAAACAGATTCTGCCCGGGCCGCTGGGGCCTGAAGGCCTGCTGGCGATTCCTTCACGCAACCTGCTGATCGCCAGCGGCGAGGAAGATGACCCGAGCTACGGTGTCCGCTCCTCGGTCATGATTTACCAGCTCCAACGTGGCAAGCCAAGCTACCCACAGATTTATTCGGCCGAACGCAACGGCGTGCCAATTCCCTGGTCCGCGCTTTCGGGAATGGTGGCCCTGCCGTCATTGCCGTGGCGCGATCAACTGCTGGCGGTTCAGGACGCCTACTACAGCCAACCGCATATCTTTCTGATTGACGCCTACAGGAAGCCGGCAGTCATTACCCGCTCCTGGCCGATTCGAGGCGGGACCGGCAACTATGATCCAGAAGGGATCGCCCTGGCGCCGGATGGCACGATTTGGGTCGCCAGCGAAGGCAATGCGAGCGATTCCCGCCCCAACCGGCTGCTGCAACTGGATTGGGGCGGCAATGTCATGCAGGAAATCGGTTTGCCGCAAGCGGTTCTGAATTGTCGTGCGGACACCCGTCAAAGCGATGATGACAATGGCACGGATGTAGGCGCCACATTCGGATCAGGTTTCGAAGGCGTGGCGGTTCATCCTCACCCGTCAGGCAAGGCTTACAGCCTGCTCGTGGCTCAACAGCGGGGCTGGAACTACGCCAATCCCCGGTGCGAAGATCTGGACGACGACGCTGGAGGTCTGGACGACAACGGGCAACCCAACCGTACGCGCATCTGGACTTACAACCCGGCCAACGGTGAATGGGGCCACATCGCCTGGGAACTGGCCGCCGTGCCGCAGAACGCGTCCTGGGTCGGCCTGTCGGAAATCACCCGCACGCCGAACGGGCGATACGTACTCATCGAGCGTGACAACCGGACCGGCGACTTCGCCGAAATCAAGAACCTGGTGAGAATCACCAAGGATGATGTGGCTGATGACCTGGTCGAGGCCAGCGAAAAGGAAACCGCAGACCTGATCGGGCCGCTGCTGGAAACCAAGGGGTGGATTACGGACAAGCCAGAAGGTCTGGCCATCTCGGCGACGGGGAAAACCTATCTGGTGACCGACAACGATGGCGTCGATGACTGGTCCGGTGAGACCTGGTTCCTGAACCTGGGCAATGATCGGTGGCTGTTCGGCGGGCCCAACTTGCGCTGACCTGTTTTTGCGTCAATCAGGCCGGAAGCGGGTTCGCCGCTTCCGGCTTTTTCGTGCCCGATTGTTTTTCGCTGACGAACGGGCCGTGCAAGTGCGCGATAATTGACGGTTCCCGAATTTCCATCGGCTGCGCTCAGGCCAGTCGCCCAGAATTTTGATCATGCAAGAGCAATACGAACCCCGTCAGATCGAGCGCGACGTCCAGAATTTTTGGCGGGAAAACCGCAGTTTTGAGGTGACCGAGGATCCGGAAAGGGAGAAGTACTACTGCCTGTCCATGTTCCCCTATCCCAGCGGCAAGTTGCACATGGGGCATGTGCGCAACTACACCATCGGCGATGTGATGAGCCGCTATCAGCGCATGCTGGGCAAGAACGTCTTGCAACCCATGGGCTTTGACGCCTTTGGGCTGCCGGCGGAAAACGCCGCCATCGCCAACAACACGGCGCCGGCAAAGTGGACCTACGCCAACATCGATTACATGAAACGCCAGCTGAACGCGCTGGGTTTCGGCTATGACTGGACGCGTGAGGTACAGACCTGTCGGCCAGACTATTACCGCTGGGAACAGTTGCTGTTCACGCGGCTGATGAACAAAGGCCTGGTTTATCGCAAAAATGCGGTGGTGAACTGGGACCCGGAGGATCAGACGGTTCTGGCCAACGAACAGGTGGTGGACGGTCGCGGCTGGCGCAGCGGCGCGATTGTGGAGCGCAAGGAGATTCCGCAGTGGTTCCTCAAGATCACCGCCTACGCGCAGGAATTGCTTGATGGCCTGGATGACCTGCAAGGTTGGCCGGATTCGGTCAAGACCATGCAGCGCAACTGGATTGGTCGTTCCGAAGGCCTGGAATTCTCGTTCGAGATTGACGGTCATGACCCGCTGACGGTTTACACCACCCGCCCGGACACCATCATGGGCGTGACCTTCGTTTCGGTGGCGCTGGAACATCCTTTGGCGCGGGCCGCCGCTGACAACAACCCGGAGCTGGCGGCGTTTCTGGCGGACGCCGCCAATCAGGCCGCCGCCGAAGCAGACATGGAGGCGATGGAAAAGCGCGGCATACCGCTGGGGGTGGATGCGATTCACCCCATCACCGGCGAGAAGGTGCCGGTCTGGGCCGCGAATTTTGTGCTGATGGGTTACGGCACCGGCGCGGTGATGGCGGTGCCCGGTCATGACGAACGCGACTTCGCCTTCGCCCAAAAATATCAACTGCCGATCAAGCAGGTGATCGAGATCCCGGGCGAACGATACGATGTTCAGCAGTGGCAGGACTGGTACGCAGACAAGCTGCATCCGCAAATGCGTTGTGTGAACTCTGGCGAACTGGATGGCATGCGCCATTCGCAAGCGTTTGACCATCTTGCGGAACAGTTTGAGCAGCGCGGTATTGGTCGCCGCCGGGTTCAATTTCGCTTGCGTGATTGGGGGGTTTCACGCCAGCGTTACTGGGGCTGCCCCATCCCGGTCATTTATTGCGAACACTGTGGTGCCGTGCCGGTCCCGGAACAGCAGCTTCCCGTGGTATTGCCGGAGAATGTGGCGTTTTCGGGCGTAAGGTCGCCCATTAAGGCCGACCCCGAATGGCGCAAAACCAGCTGTCCCAAGTGCGGTGGCCCGGCCGAGCGTGAGACGGACACATTCGACACCTTTTTTGAATCCAGTTGGTATCAGGCGCGTTACACCTCGCCGGGCGCCGGTGAACTGGTGGACGCGCGCGCGCATTACTGGTTGCCGGTGGATCAATATATCGGCGGCATCGAGCACGCGATTCTGCACTTGTTGTATTTCCGCTTTTTCCACAAATTGATGCGGGATGAAGGGTTTGTCCCCGGTAATGAGCCGGCCACGCATTTGCTGACGCAGGGCATGGTTGTCAAGGAAACTTATTATCAGGAAGCGGACGGAAAGAAACGCTGGATTAATCCCGCGGACGTGGAGCTGGAACACGATGACAAGGGCCAGCCAATCAGCGCCCGCCTGCTTCAGGGCGGTGAAGCGGTTCAGATCGGCGGCATCGAAAAAATGTCCAAGTCCAAAAACAACGGCGTCGATCCGCAGGAATTGATTGACCGTTATGGCGCGGACACCGTTCGATTATTCGCCATGTTCGCGTCGCCGCCGGATGCATCCCTGGAATGGAACGATGCCGGCGTCGAAGGCGCCTGGCGATTTCTGAAACGCCTGTGGCGCGGGGTTCAATCGCATTTGGCGGACGGCGAGTCGGTCAAACCCACCAGCACGTCCGAAAACCTGAACGCAGCGCAGAAAAAAATGCGCGCCACCTTGCACGACACCATCGCCAAAGTGAGTGATGATTTTGGGCGACGCAAGCAATACAACACCGCGATTGCGGCGGTGATGGAATTGATGAATGCCCTGTCTCGCTTTGACGATCAAACCCACGCCGGGCGCGCGCTTCGCCAGGAAGCCTGGGAGGCGGTGGTGCTGATGCTCAATCCAATCGTCCCACACGTATCGCACGTGTTGTGGAAGGCGCTGACCGGTCGCGGCGACGTTTTGGACGCGCCATTTCCAGCGGCAGACGAAAGTGCGCGCGTCAAGGATGTGATCGCCCTGGTGGTGCAGGTCAATGGCAAGTTGCGCGCGCGTTTGGAGGTTGCGGCCAACGCCGAAAAAGAAGCCATATTGGCAGCGGCGATTGCAGACCTCAACGTGCAGAAGTTCATTGCCGGCAAGGACATCAGAAAGAAAATTCTGGTGCCCGGCAAACTGGTCAACCTGGTGGTGTGATGGTTTTATTGTTCCGCATGGCTTGCCTGAGCGCCGTCATCGCCGGCTTGAGCGCCTGCGGGTTTCGTCTGGCTGGGGATCGCCCCATGCCGGAGACCTTGCATCGGGTGCATGTGGACCTGGTTGCCCCTTATCGGGTCACCGAGCCGCCGGTCGAATCCACCCTGCGGACCTTGCTTGGGCGGCGCGGGGCGCAAATCGCGGATCGTCCAAAACCGGGTGTCACCCGCGTGCGCCTGTCCAAGCTGGAAGAAACGCGGCATGTCCTGTCGGTCGGGCCGGATGGAAAAGCGCTGGAGTTCCAGCTATCGGCGCGCATCCAATGCGAGGTTCATCGTGACGGGGTGGTGCTGATGCCGCCCAGCAGCATGCGTGTTCAGCGGGACTACTCCTTCAACGCCGAGCAGGTGCTGGCCAAGGAGGCAGAAGAGCTGCGCTTGCGAGAATATATTCAAAACGAACTTGCGCAGTTGCTGGTACTCAGAATCGAAGCGGCGCTGCTCAATGCACCGCCATCGCAAACACATCAGCCCGAGGCCGAACCCGCGACACCGTTGCCGGAAGATATTCAAAGCAGCCCATGAGTTTTTATCAACATCACGTATTTTTCTGTTGCAATCAGCGCGCGCCGGGTGGGCGCACCTGCTGTAACGACAAGGGTGCCAGCGCTGCACGCGATCATGCGAAAAAGCGAATCAAGGCGCTGGGATTGGCGTCGCCGGGGAAGGTGCGCGTCAATCAGGCCGGCTGCATGGAACGCTGTGAACAGGGGCCCTGCGTGGCGATTTACCCGCAGGCGGTCTGGTATACCTATCAAAGCAGCGCTGATGTGGATGAAATCATTGATCGGCATATCGTCGGCGGCGAGATCGTCGAGCGACTGCGGATTCCGGACCGGCGGTGATCCGACCCGTTTTGAAAATGGGCGATCCGCGCTTGCTGGAAAAGGCGCGAGCGGTGGAACAAGATGATTTGCCGCAGGTGCCGGCACTTCTGACCGATCTTTTTGACACCATGCACGCCTTGGATGGTGCGGGTCTGGCTGCGCCGCAAATTGGCGTATCGCTGCGAGTGGTGGTGTTTGGTTTCGATCAAAATCCGCGCTATGCGGAGGCGCCGCCCGTGCCGCGCACGGTATTAATCAATCCGGAGCTTCACCCCTTGGGTGATGAGATGGAAGACGGCTGGGAAGGCTGTCTTTCGGTTCCCGGCCTGCGTGGAGTCGTTCGGCGTTATCGGCGCCTGCATTATCGCGGTGTGGATGAAAATGGCGCCGCCATTGACCGCAAGGTGGAAGGGTTTCACGCCCGCGTCGTGCAGCATGAGTGCGACCACCTGGACGGGATTCTGTATCCCATGCGGATCAATGATTTTTCCCGCTTCGGGTTCGTGGACGCATTGCCCCTGGCCTGAAACGCCTGGCGCCAGCCTCAAAGAATCGGCGCGCGGATATTCAGGGGGTTATCGTCTTTGGGGTCTTTCATGCGAGACGGCGGTGGCTCGTCCTGCGCCGGCGGTTCCTCGCCGGTCATGAACATCAGCATGTCGTAATAGGTGCGGATATTTCCGACAAAGGTTTGCGCCTCGTGTCCACGGGCATAACCGTATTTGGTCTTTCGGTGCCAACGCGATTGCGTCAATAGCGGAAGGTTTTCGCGGATGTCGATCCAGCGTTTTGGATTGCCGCCCCGCATTTGCGTGATGGCCTGAACGTCGCGCAGGTGCCCCCAGCCCATGTTGTAGGCCGAAAGCGCCAACCAGGTGCGGTCCGGCTCCTCCACGTCCGGGAGTTTGTCGATCATTCGCTTGATATAGCGTGAGCCGCCACGAATGCTTTGCGCCGGATCCTCACGGTTGCTCACATTCATGAACTTGGCGGTGTCCAGCGTCAGCTGCATGATGCCCTTGACGCCGGTCGGGCTGACCGCTTTGGGGTCCCAGTGCGACTCCTGATAGCCGATGGCCGCCAGCAGTCGCCAGTCCATCTCCAGTTCTTCTGCGGCGGCTTCAAACAGGGCCTGATACTTCGGTAACCTTGTTTCCATGTGTGTTGCCAGCGTGACCGCGCCCACATAATCCAGCCGTTCCACATGGCCAAAGTGGCGATCGTGCAGGTGGCTCAACTCGGTTTGGCTGAAGGCCGACAAAAATTCATCCGCACGGCGGAACAGTTCGGCATCGTCCGACGGCAGAAATGCCCAGGCGATGTGCTGCGTCTCTGCCAGGTCAAAGGCGAACGCAAGGCGCGGAAAGTAACGGCGGTTGATGGCCAGCACATCGGAGTTGGCCACCGTGTGATCCAGCGTTCCCTCATGCACCTGAATCAGCAACTCTTCGGTTTCGTAGTCTTCGGTTTCTTCCCATTCAAGCGCGGGAAAATCGGCTTGCATGGCGGTCAATAATTCGATTGCGGCGCTGCGGCTGGCCACCACCAGACGGCGGGAAATCTGCGAAGGGTCTTCAGGCCGCGCCGTGCCAAGTCGATAAATCAGCTGCGGGACCACTTCATTGACCGGCCGTGTGAACCGAAAGCTTTGTTGACGCTCGGGCGTCACGGTAACCGCGGCGGCGGCGAAATGCGCGCGATTGTTGCGCACCATGTCCAGGGCATCGGCGGCATTTTGCGCAATGCGCACTTCGATGCTTACCCCCAGGTCTTGCGCGAACGCGGCCGCCAGGTCGTACTCGAAGCCGGTCGGACCGCTTGGGCCGACGTAGTAGGTGGTCGGGCTGTTGGTGCTGGCGATGCGCAGCAGTCCGCTGGACAGAATCTGTTGCATCACGCCCATGCGCGGCGAGCAGGTGGAGAGCGAACAAAGCAACGCCAGCCAACTCAGCGCGAACAACATCCTGAGTGCTTTGATTCTTGTTTTGGGATGTCGGTCGCTTGGGTCCATGTGTGCACGTAGAACACAGCTTGCGCTGCCGGCAACGCTAACATAGACCGACGGCGCGCCCGCTTGCTGCGGACGGTCGGTCGGTTTGCGCGTGCGGCACGGTCATTGTGAGGTGGAGCCGAAGCAATCCGCTCGGGTACGGAGACTGCCACGTCGCTTCGCGCCTCACAGTGAGTGCCTCAGTTATGTCATTGCGAACCGAAGGTGAAGCAATCTCCGGCGGCGATGAGATCACCCCACCGTTACGCGGTTCGCGATGACGCTGAAATAGGACACTGCGAGCCGTTACAATAGTCCGCATGGGAGAGGTACCGAAGTGGTCATAACGGCGCCGACTCGAAATCGGATGGTCTCCGAAAGGAGGCACAAGGGTTCGAATCCCTTCCTCTCCGCCAACTACTACATTCATCCATCGTCACCCGACACCTAATCTCAGGAAAACAAAGGCGTTATTCCGGATGTGGCCAGTGTGGCCTTGACCGGAAGGGTTTGACGGCGCGGATGGCGGGGCGTGCGTAAGGCAAGCCCCGCGCGTGGAGCTCCGAGCATGACCGAACACAAGGCACGCGGCGAAGAACCAGAGGTGGATGCCGATCAAGCGCTGGGCCTTCCGGCTAATGGTCAGCTTGCTGGGCGTGATCCTTCGATTCAGGAGGAGTTCGATGCATTCGATCAATACCGCCAAGGCATCAAGGATGGGACCATTAAGCCCGAACCCCTGAGTCGAGAAATGGAAGCCTTCCGACGGCGCATGCAGTTCGGATAACTCCCAGGATGTGAGGGTTTTCAGGTTTCACGGTTGTGGGCCGTCCGGTGAGTTTTCATGTGCAAGCGCCCGGTGTCGGGCGATGGTGGTGACGCAAGCAATCCCTTGTCCAAGGGTGCCGGTTGCGCCTGGGCGGTGCCACGGCAGGCAAGCCCGACTGATTGATAGGGGCGGCTGAGGCAGCGGGCGGCTAGAGTCGACCCGGAAATGCAATGGCGCGTGCGTGTTCAAGTGCGCCAATGGAGGATGACCATGGCTGAGAAATATCTGTCAACGCCCAACGACGGCTCCCGAATCGTCACACGGCGGGTGCCGTTTGATTTTCCGGATGATCTGCATCCGCACTGGACGCCGCACTCGCCAGAGTTCGCGCAGATGTGGAACGGGCTGTCGCTGACCATGCCTTACCTGGAGCCGTACCTGATCCGAACCATGCGCGAGGGCATGAAAAAGGTGAAGAACCCAGCCACCTTGGCCGACGCCGCCGGCTTCATGGCGCAGGAAGGGCAGCATTACCAGATGCATCAGCGCTTCAACACCGTCTTGAAAATGACTTACCCGGAATTGCAGACGATTGAAGACGAGATGACGCAGTACTACAAAAAGCTCTCGAAAAAATCCTTGAAGCGCAAGCTTGCATACAGCGCCGGCTTTGAGTCCATGACTCTGGGGGCCACGCGTTTCATCATTGGTGAGCGTCGGAGCCTGTTTGCGGGCGCGGATACACGCGTGGCTTCGTTCTGGATCTGGCACATGACGGAGGAGACCGAGCACAAGACGGCCGCTTTCGATGTCTATCAAGAGGCCTGCGGCAATTACTTTGCGCGTGCTTTTGGCGTTTTTCATGGGACCTGGGGGGTGTTTTATCCGGGCATGAAAGCGGCGATCTTGATGCTCAAGAAGGACGGCCTGTGGAAGAGCTGGCGTACACGCTGGCGCCTGTTGAAGGAGGTGGGCAAGTTCGTCCGCTATGTGGCGCCGTATTTGTTGCGTTCCACCCTGCCGGGTCACAGCCCAAGGTTCGAGGAGGACCTTGAATGGGTCAAGGAGTTCCAGCGACGCTATCCGGATGGCGTTGTTGCCGAAGCGCCGCCGCTGGTGGATACCAACCATCCGGACATGCCGGTGCCCGAAATGCGTTTCAAAGCCACGACCGCCTGAGTCCTGCATTGATGAATAACAACGACGAAATCCGCGCGACCCAGCAACTGCTCATCGGCAGTGGGGCGTTACTGATATTTGCGGCCGGCATTGCCGGCTTCGGTTTTTTGTTCTTCCTGCTGGGTGAGATCAATATCTGGCCGTTTCCGGTGATCGACTATCAAGTGCCAGGGTCGGTAAAAGCCTGGCGGATGACGCACCTTGAGGGCGTGATCGGTGGTTTGATTCAATGGATCTTCGCCCTGATGTTGCCGTTGTTGCCGTTTGCATCCAGAACCTTGCGGTGGATGGGGATTTCGATGATCTCCGTGGGCTGGATGTTCACCGTCGCCTCATCGTTCGATGCCCTGTTCACCGACAGCCGTGGCCTGGCCATCGGCGGGCCGTTGACCAACAACATTGCCTTCTTCCTGTTCTACGTCGGCATTCTGATGGTGATGGGCATCTTGTTGGCCATTGGCTATCGCTGCCTGTTTTCTCGGCGCTAGAAAGACATTGGGCGTGCGCGGCAATCGCGCCCACTGATTCGTTGTCGGTATCCGGTGGCCGCCTCGGCGCCGGTTGCCGGTTGTGGGCTTGCGTCGCCTTGCTGAACTTCCTAAGTTGAGTGTTGGGTGGAAGATCGACAAGGTCGGGGGCGGGATACTGATGGAGGCAGCCAATCAAGCAGGCGGCAATCGCCGTGGTCGGGGCTGTTGCCAGCGGCGTCAGTTCCGGCGCGGGTGCATCCATGCTCAAATGGCACGCCAGCCAACCTCAGCAAAGGGGGGAGCAATTGCAGCCCAAGGTTATCGGGAGCCAAAGTTTGCACGCGCCGGATCAGCGGCCGCTTTGTCGGCATCCACATTTGGATCAGCCACTTCGATGGCGGCGCCGCGCATGTTGAATCCCCGTGGCATCACCCGCTGCGGCCGGTCGCGGGTGACCCGGCCGCTGGGGGATTTGTGAGCCGGCCCACAAGCCCCGGCTTGTCGCCGGCGTTTGCGCGCGCGCTCCGGGCATTGTCCCCGGACATGCCGGTATTGCTGCAGGCCGAGCAGACAAGGCCATACGAGTGTGATGGCTTGGCGGCCTATCGCTGTCTGCCGGGCGCGGTGGTGTTGCCCCGGAATGAAGACGAGCTGCGCGACGTATTGCATTTGTGCCGGCAGCACGGCGTGCCGATCGTTCCGCGCGGCGCCGGCACCGGGCTGTCTGGCGGCGCGATGCCGATTGCCCAGGGCATTGTGCTGTCCACCGCGCGCATGAACCGGATTCTGTCGATCGACCCCGAAGCGCGCACTGCAACCGTGCAGCCGGGAGTACGCAATCTGGCCATTTCCGATGCCGCTGCCGAACATGGTCTTTACTACGCGCCGGATCCTTCGTCGCAAATGGCCTGCACCATCGGCGGAAATGTGGCGGAAAACTCCGGCGGGGTGCATTGCCTCAAGTACGGGTTGACGGTACACAATGTGCTGCGAGTCCGGGCGCTGAATGGTCGTGGGGAAATAGTTGAGTTCGGCTCGGAGGCGCCGGACGTTCCCGGCCTGGGGCTGCTCAGCGTGTTGATCGGCAGCGAGGGGATGTTCGCCATCAGTACGCAAATCACCGTCAAGTTGATTCCCAGGCCACGCGCCGCCCAAGTGGTCATGGCCAGTTTTGACGACGTGGAGCAGGGCGGAAACGCGGTTGCGGCGATCATCGCAGCCGGGATTGTCCCCGCCGGCCTGGAAATGATGGATCGTGGCGCGATTCACGCGGTAGAGGACTTCATTCACGCCGGCTACGATCTTTCCACTGAGGCAATATTGCTGTGTGAGTCCGACGGTGAGCCGGAAGAGGTGGCCGAAGAAATCGCGCGCATGGAAGCGGTGTTGCGCGGTGCGGGCGCCAGCCGCCTGCAGGTCTCCAGGACAGAAACCGAACGCCTGAAGTTCTGGTCTGGCCGAAAAAGTGCGTTTCCCGCCGCGGGCCGGGTGTCGCCCGATTATTATTGTATGGACGGCACCGTGCCGCGCCGCAGCGTGGGCCCATTGCTGAAAAAAATCTCCCGGCTCGGTGAGCATTATCGGCTTGGTTGTTTGAATGTGTTTCACGCCGGCGATGGAAACATGCACCCGCTGATTCTGTTTGACGGCAATGATGCGGATCAGTGGCGTCGTGCCGAAGCATACGGCGCGGACATTCTGGAAACCTGCGTTGCCTTGGGTGGAACCATTACCGGCGAGCACGGGGTGGGCATTGAAAAGATCAACTCCATGTGCGTGCAGTTTTCGCCGGATGAGCGCGCCTTGTTTCACGAGCTGAAAGCGGCATTCGATCCGGATGGGTTGCTCAATCCGGACAAGGCCATCCCCACCCGTGCGCGTTGTGCCGAGTACGGCAAGCTGCATGTGCGTGGCGGCAATATTCCGTTTCCCGAACTGCCGCGCTTCTAATGATGGATGCCTGGCTGGGTGAATTGGGTGAGCGCATTATTGCGGCCGGGAAATCGCAGTCACCCTTGTGTATTCGCGGCGGCGGCAGCAAGCGATTTTATGGCGGCGCCGAGCACGGCGATCTGATTCGCACCACGGATTATCATGGCGTGCTGGATTATGACCCGGCGGAGCTGGTGATGACGGCGCGGGCTGGCACGCCGCTGGCCGAGATCGAAGCATTATTGGAAGCGCATCATCAGTGCCTGCCCTTCGAGCCGCCGTATTTTTCCCGGACCGCCACCCTGGGCGGGTGTATCGCCAGTGGCCTGGCTGGTCCGGCAAGATTCGTCACCGGCGCCGTCAGCGACTTCGTCTTGGGCGCGACACTGATGGACGGACAGGGGCGCGTGTTGCGTTTCGGCGGGCAGGTGATGAAGAACGTCGCCGGGTATGACGTGGCGCGGCTGCTGGCCGGGTCGATGGGAATCCTCGGCATCATTCTGGACCTGTCGGTGAAGGTGTTGCCGCGGCCGCGGTCACAGTTGAGCCTGCGGATGCAGATCGACCAGGGCAGCGCCATGGTCAAACTCAATCGCTGGCTGGGTGAAGGCCTGCCTTTGTCCGGCAGTGTCTGGAATGCCGGGACGCTGACGCTGCGCCTGAGCGGCGCCGAGGCCTCGGTGGGCAAGGCGCGGCAACGGCTTGGCGGCGAGGCGCTTGACCACCAGACGGCGCAAGCATTCTGGTGTTCGGTCCGCGAGCAGGAGCATGCCTTTTTTGATTCGAACAACAACGGTGACCGCACGCTGTGGCGTTGTTGCCTGCCCGCAACCACCCCGCCGATTGGCGCTCAGGATGTGTTGATCGAATGGGCTGGCGCGCAGCGCTGGCTCTGGTCGGAAAACGATGATGTGCGCGCGGCGGCCAGACAGGCGGGTGGGCACGCGGTGGCGTTTCGACAGCGCGCGCCGCGCCATACGGTGTTTGATGCGCTGGATGCGCCGACGCAGGCCTTGCATGAACGGGTCAAGGCGGTGTTTGATCCGCATGGGATATTCAATCGCGGTCGCATGTTCGGCGCATTCTGATGCAAACCGAGCTCATCAAATCCTTGCAAGGCACCGACGACGGCGCGGTGCTGGAAGCCGAATTGCGCAAATGCGTGCATTGCGGGTTTTGCAATTCGACCTGCCCGACCTATCAGTTGTTGGGCGACGAGCTGGACGGTCCGCGCGGCCGGATTTATCTGATCAAGCAGATGGCCGAAGGTGCAACGGTCAGCGCGACAACACGGCAGCATCTGGACCGTTGTTTGACCTGTCGAGCGTGCGAAACCACCTGTCCGTCCGGTGTGGCTTATGCAAGGCTGAGCCAGGTTGGGCGCGATCTGGTGGAGCGGGCCGCGCCACGACCGCAACGGCAACGCGTTGCTCGACAGCTGCTGCTGCGCTTGATGTTGAGCGCAAAGCCGTTCGCCCTGCTGTTGTTCCTGGGGCGCCTGGCTCGACCGCTTCTGCCCGCGGCGCTGAAGCAGAAGATTCCAAGGGGCCAGGATGCCGGCGTCACGCCGCCCGTCCGCCACCCGCGCAAGGTATTGTTGTTGGAAGGCTGTATACAGCCGGCGATGTTGCCGAACATCAATGCCGCCACCGCGCGGGTGCTGGACCGAATCGGCTACTCGACGGTCCGTGTGGCGCAAGCCGCTTGTTGCGGCGCATTGCGCCTGCACAACGACGACAAGGACGCTGCCCTGAACGATATTCGGCGCAGTATCGACGCCTGGTGGCCGTGGCTGGAAAACGGCGTGCGGACCATTGTGGTCAACGCTTCAGGCTGCGGCGTCACCGTCAAGGAGTGGGGCCACCTGTTGAGGGCGGACCCGGCCTATGCCAATAAAGCGCGGATCATTGCCGACCGGACGCAGGACTTGTCCGAATTTCTGGCATCGCAAAAGCAAGCGCTGGCGCAGGTCATGGGAACGCTGGCCGAAAAACGACTCGCGTTTCACGCCCCCTGTACCCTGCAGCATGGGCAGAAGTTGCCCGGAATCACCGAAGACCTGCTGCGGGACCTGGGGTTCGCACCCAGTACGCCAACGGATGCGCATCTGTGTTGCGGCTCGGCCGGCACGTATTCCATTTTTCAGCCTGCGCTTTCCGCTCGGCTGCGCCGGGACAAACTGGAACGGCTTGATCAACTGCAGGCGCCGGTCATCGCCTCGGCCAACATCGGATGCATTGCGCATTTGCAGCGTGATGGCAAGCCACGCGTCAGACATTGGATCGAGCTGATCGACGCTGCCTTGAGTCCCGCTGAATGCGGTTCGGCAAAAGAGCCCTTCGCCAGTGCGAAGGGCTCACAAGCGCCTGATTACTCGGCCGGCACGCGGCTCAAGCACACTTCAACCGGCGCGGCGTCCGGCAGATCATTGGTGTCAAAGTCGTAGGTCTTGGTCAGGATGGGGAAGGGGCCAAGCAGGCCATCGCGGGTCAGCGTGGCGGTGCAGCTGCCATTGCCGTTGGCGTCAACGGTGTAACCCACTTCGCAGTCCGGGAACGAGGGCGTACCACGGGTGATGCTGACATCGCCCTCAATGCCGCAGCTCACGCTGCCGCAGATTTCCAGTGCGCGCCGACCGGGCACCGTCACCCCGACCGGGCCGGTGAGCGGCGTTGCGATACCCACGAATACGCCGTCGTTTCCAGGCACTGTGACGCAGCGCTGAGCGCTGACATCGGTCGCCTGTGCCGTGCCCGACAGGGCCAGCATGGACAGGGCGGCGCCGGCAACCATCACCGACTGGCGTTTGAACAGTTTTTGTTTCATACCACTGACTCCCATTTTGTGTTTGACAAAGGCGAGTTGATCCGGTCCTATCGGCATTTGCAGCTGCAGGCCCGCCATCATCTCGGTACCGCTGGCTGGCAGTATCAACATCGACCATACGGAAAGTCAAGAAACCGTATGTCGATGTTGGCAGGTTATCCCCGCCTTGTTTCACAACGGTGACGCTCAGGCCCGCTCCCGTGCGCTCAAGTGGCCGGCCTCAGCACGGCGCGTTCGCAAAAATCGCAGATCGACTCGATCAGGACGGGGGCGTTCCTGCGGGAGCCTGCGCTGGGTGCGGTTGGGCCGATCAAGGCCTCGGGAACGCACCGACGATGCAGGAGGAGGCCACCAGGGCAATGGTGGTGGCGCGATTGATTCACCCGGATGCGGGCGCGGTTCTGGTCGATTCCGAAACGTTCATGGCGTCTGTCGCGGGTTTTCGACGGCAACGGGCTTGGGGGCCATGCTGAGGGCCAATGCCCAGCCAATTCCGGTGACGGCGCCCAGCCAGATCAGGAAGGCAGCCCATTGCGCCGCCAGTACCAGCGCGACACCTGGAAGAACCATGCCGCTGACCAGCAGGTAGCGGGTTTGGCGTGGCATCGGCATCCGCATCCGCGTGTTTGATCCCAGGCGCCTGGCGGTGCGTAACCGTTTGGGGTCGCGTGAGGAAAGCGGAATCAGCATCAGGCTGCTGAATGCAATGGCGCATAGCGCCAACAGTGCAAAGGTCATGCGGGGGCCTTGCGCGTGTATTCTGTGACGGCCGGCTTGCGCTGCGCATTCCATGCGCAAAGCAGGCCTCCGGAAACGAGTACCAGATCGAACGCCGGCACCGTGGTCAGCCCAGCTTGCATGGCCCCCAGCCAGCCAGGCCCTCCGGTGAGCAGTCTGATGACGGGAAGGCCGATCAGGGTCACGCCACATGCTCCGGTCAGAACCCGACTGAGCCGTGTCGGGTCACTGATCCGCGCGGTGGCGATGGCCGCAAGCAGGGCGGTGCTCAGAAACGTGATTGCCATGGCCGCTTCCAGTTGGACCATGCCGGCCGTGCGACCAAGGAAATAGCCGTAAGGCGTTGCGGCCAAGGCCAGTGGCAGGCCGTACCCCATCCAGGTCACGGCCTGGGTCATGCGGCGCCAATTCCGGGAACTGGCACGCCGCGTGGTCCACAGCAGCATGCCCGTCAGGGTGACGTAGCAACTGGCGAAGCCCAGCGCGAACCACACGGCCTTGGACGGCAGGCCCGCGAAGTTGCCGAAGTGCAGGGGGGCCATCAGATCCGCCAGGGTGCCGCCGGTAGAAGACACCAGTCCAAGACCGGGCTTTTCTCCCAGAAAGGCACCGCTGGCGCCGTCGTACATAAGGTTGTGGCTGAGCAGTTCTCCGTTCGCCGGCCGCGCGAACGTGGTGACACGCGCGTCGGCACGACCATAACGGGCAATGCTCACGAACACCGGTTCGGCACCGGTTCTGGTGCGAGTGTCGGCGATCATGGCGTCCAGGTCCGCCAACGGCGTCGGCCGCGTGTCTTCCGGCGGCGGGGTGCCGATCACGGTTTCAATCAGCGCTTCCTGATCACCGCCAAAGGCCACCATTGCCATGACCGGAATGCCCACCGAACTGGTGAAACTGAAGAAACTGCCGGTAAACGCCAGCACAAAGGCGAACGGCAGGTTCCAGGTGGCGGCGATGACGTGCATGTCCCGCTTGGCAAGCAGCGCTTCGCCAAAGCGCCGGATGGTGAACAGTTCCTTCAGCAGATGACGGTGTACCAGCAGGCCGGTAACCGCAGCCACCAGCATCGCCAGCCCCAGAATGCCGGTGACGAAGAAACCCCAGGGGAAGGGCAGGTGCAGGCTCACGTGCAGCTCCACCAGGAAATCCGACAGGGCGTTGGCGAGGTTGCGTGCCGCGATGTCATCGCCAAAGCCCTCGCGCCGATCCAGCACTTCCAGCGTTTGCGGGTGCAGGTCGAACTCCACACCAAAATCCTGCGGCTGGGATTTGCCATCGACGGGGATGTGATGGTGGAAAAAGGTGCGGATGCGACCGCCACCCTGCGGGAACAGGAACAGTTCCTCGTGCAGGACAGGGTCGACTTGCGCCGCCAATGTCTCCAGTTTTTCGCTCAGCCCGCTTGGCAGGGGGGCGGCGGATGCCGGTCGCAGCGGGCTGGACCAGTGCCCGATCTCCTCTGAAAATACGGCAACCACCCCGGTCAGAACAACGGCATAAAGCAGCAGGCCCAGCAACACGCCGCTCCAGCCATGAATCGCCAGCAGGGTTTTGGTGCGGTCTTGCGGCAGGCGGATCACGATGTTGCTCCGCCGCCACCGAGGAATTCGCCGGCGACGAGGCCGGCATTCACCACCAGCAAGGCCAGCGTGATGAGCCAGGCACGCAGCAGATTGCGATCAAGGCTGGCATAGAAGAACAGTGCCGCCCAGATGGCCGGAAACAGCACGATGGGGAGGACGATGTTGTCGATGCTGGCGGCACCTTCGGGGATCCACGCGGCCCCGCCGGCCATGACCGCTGCGCTGGTGACGAACACAAGGGGGCCTGCCAGGAGGCCGCGCGACCAGCGGCGGCCCGTGCCCGGTGTTTTTGCACCTGAGCGACCGTCGGCGGCCCGGGCGGGCTTATCTGAAGGCATGAAGGACGCCATGTGTTCAGAACCGATAGCTCAGGCTGGCCGAAACACTGGACGGCGTGCCGTAATATAGGTTTCCGTACTCGTCGAAGACGTAGTAGGTCTTGTCCAGCAGGTTGTTGCCGTTGACCTGTACGGACATGGCCGGCGTGAACTGGTAACGCGCCATGAGACTCAGCAGCGCAACTGAACCCTGGCTGAGGTTGACGGGGCCGTCCGGTGCGCCAACGTCCAGGTTGCAACCGGATTGCCAGTTGGCGCCAGCGCCCAGGGTCAGTTTTGCCAGCCGTCCCTGCGGATCCCAGGTCGTGAACGTGCGAACCAGGGTGCGGGGAATGTAGGGCTTGACCGAATCACCTTCGCCATCTTCGAGGAGATAGCGCGACCAGCCGAGGGACGCGTTCCATCCAGGGAGGACGGAGCCGGCCACCTCCAGTTCGAATCCGCGTGTGCGCGTGCCATCCACCGCGACCGAGGCTTGGGTCACCCCGTCCGCCAGCAAGATCGGTTGACCGGATTCCGGGTCGATGGCGGGCTCGGCGATGTTGTCCTGGCGGGTATCAAACAGGGTCAGTGCGGTATTCAGGCGGCCTTCGAAGTGCTCGCCCTTGATGCCGGTTTCGATGCTGTTGCCTTCAATCGGGTCCAGGTAGTTACCGTCCGTCTGCTGCGCGTTTTGCGGATTGAAGATCCGCGTGTAGCTGACAAAGGCCGAGAAGTTGTCGCTGAAATCGTAAATGAGGCCGGTGTACGGCGTGGTGTCGGAATGGTCGTGCTCGAACGTGCCATCGTAGACATAGAAGAAGTCCGTTTTCCAGCGCGTGTGACGCGCGCCGGCAACCAGCTTGAGCGGATCGGCAAGCTGCAAGCGGGAAGCGACATAGAAGGCGGTCTGTCGCTGGTCCACGTCGGCCTCCAGCACGCCTTCCCCGAATACGGGCATGGGATAACTGCCGTCCCATTCGAAGAAATTGCCGACCTCGGCGAGCGTCTCTTCCGGAAACACGGTGCCGATGACCTCTTTGCGTGCGGCGTTGAATCCGGCGACCAGCTCATGTTGTCTTCCGAGCAGCGAGAATGGGCCGGAGGCGTAGATGTCCAGGGAATCTTGCTTGATTTCCCCGATATCGCGGAAAGCAAAGGGGACCAGGCCGGTACCGTCGTCCGGGTCGGGATAGCCGAAGACGTAGAACAGCGCCAGATTGTCGTCACGGGTGCGGTGGGTGGCGGTGGCCTGCACGAACCAGGTATCGGCGAAACTGTGACGGGCTTCCGCAAACGCTGTCTGTGTGCGCTTGTTCCAGAAGGCCCAGTCGGTGGAGGTGGTGATGGAACGCCGCCAGTTGGCCAGCGAACCATCCGCCAAGAACAGCGGGAACGAGCCCCAGGTGTTGCTCTGCGGCTGCACCTCCTGGTAGTCGACACCCAGGCTGATCTGCGTGTCGGGGCCAAGGTCTGCGTCCACGATGCCATACAGCACCTGCTTTTCGTTCTCGTAGAAATCCTGGAAGGACTCCTTGTGTTGGTACGCGCCGACGAAGCGTCCGCGAATGTTTCCACTGGCTGTCAGTGGGGCGGAAACGTCCAGTACGGCTCGCTGGTCGTTCCAGGACCCGGTCTGCAGCTCGGCTTCTGCGCTCAACTCTTTGCTGTCCGCGTGCTTGCGGACCAGGTTGACGGAAGCCGAGGGGCTTCCCGCGCCCGTCAGCAGGCCGGTTGCACCACGCACGATCTCCACGCGTTCATACAGCGCCATGTCCAGCGTTTCGTCCGTGGAAGAAGTGCCGAAATTCTCTGCGGCGGGCACCCCGTCGTACATCAGGCTGTCGATGAAGAAGCCGCGTGCGGTAAAAACCACGCGCTCGGTGTCGTAGGCATAGGAGTAGACGCCGGTGGTGTTGTCGAGTACGTCGCGCAGGGATTGCAGCTGCTGGTCGTCCATGCGCTGACGCGTGACCACCGTCACCGATTGCGGCGTGTCTCTAGGACAGTGGAAGCCGCGTTGCGGAGCTGGCTTTGTTGGCTCCGTAGAGATTGGTTTCACCGGTGACGGTAATGGTGCCACCGTCGGCGTTGGTGGTGTCCACGACGGTCGGCGCGGTATCAGCATCGGTCGGTTCGGTGGCCTGGGCCGTGGCAGCCCACGCGATCAGGCTCAATGCCGCACCCAGCGGCCAGGTTGATTTCATCGTCAGTTCCCCTGAAAGTGAGTTCAAGGCGCGGAAACTGGCGATGGCTGGCCCTGCGCAAGGTGAGCAGAGTATAAATGAAAATCATTATCACTTGTGAAGTCTCCGCGCGATCGCGGGTGCTCAAGTGGCCGGCCTCAGCACGGCTCGTTCGCAAAAATCGCAGATCGACTCGATCAGGGCGGCGGCGTTCCTGCGGGAGCCTGCGCTGGGTGCGGTTGGGCCGATCAAGGCCTCGGTGAACGCACCGACGATGCAGGAGGAGGCCACCAGCGCATCCTGTTGGGGAAAAACGCCGGATGCAATGCCGTCTTGCAAGACGGATTTGAAGACCGCGCCAAACTGACGCCGCGCGCGAATGCGTTCGGCATCGACCGCCGGCTCGGCGGGTTCGGCGATGAAGGCGTAGGCCAGAAAAGGTCCTTCCAGCGCACGTCTGGCAAACGAAGCCACCGCCGCGCGCAACTGCCGGCGTGGCTCGCTTTGCTGCTGGATCACTGCATTGAGTACCGCAATCTCGTTGCGAACGGCATCTTGCAGAACGCTGACGAACAAATCCGCCTTGGATGGGAAATAGCGGTAGATCGAACCCGTGGAAAGGCCGGCGTCGGCGGCCACCAGGGCCATGGTGGTGGCGCGAAATCCGCCCCGCGAAACGCATTGGCGGGCGGCGTGCAGAATCCGGTTGCGGTTGTTGTTGAGCCGCTGCTGCATCAGCGCCGAACGTTTGTAAGCCATGAACTGAGGCAATGCCGAAAAAATGAACACAGCTTCATTATTTCACGGGAACCGGCTACACTGCACGCCCGCAAAGGCTGCCAGGCTCGGATCGATGATCGACGCCGCGCGGCATTTGAGCACCGAACCAAGCGGTACGCCGTATTCAAGGAGGGCGCAAGACATGTTGGAAACCGGTCTGAATTTCGAGCTGGGCGAGGACATCGATCAGCTACGCGAAGCGGTGAGGCAATTCGCGCGGCGCGAGATCGCGCCATTGGCCGAAAAAACGGATCAGTCCAATGAGTTTCCGGCGCCGCTGTGGCGCAAGCTGGGTGCGTTGGGCGTCCTGGGTCTGACCGTTGAAGAAGAATACGGCGGAACCCAAATGGGCTATCTGGCCCATGTGGTGGCCATGGAGGAAATATCCCGCGCCTCGGGTTCGGTCGGATTGTCTTATGGCGCGCACTCCAATCTCTGCGTGAATCAGTTGCGGCGCAATGGCAGTTCGGCGCAGAAGCAAAAGTACCTGCCCAAGCTGATCAGCGGCGAGCACGTTGGCGCGCTGGCCATGTCGGAGCCGGGAGCGGGGTCGGATGTGGTCAGCATGAAGCTGCGCGCGGACCGCAAAGGTGATCGCTACGTCCTCAACGGCAACAAGATGTGGATTACCAATGGACCGGACGCCGATACCCTGGTGATCTACGCCAAGACCGATACCAGCGCCGGTGCGCGTGGCATCACCGCGTTTTTGGTGGAGAAGGGGTTCAAGGGGTTTTCCACCGCGCAGAAACTGGACAAACTCGGCATGCGTGGCTCCAACACCTGTGAGCTGGTGTTCACGGATTGCGAAGTGCCCGAAGAAAACGTTCTGGGTGAGGTCGGGCGCGGCGTGAACGTATTGATGTCTGGCCTGGATTACGAGCGTGTGGTGCTTTCCGGCGGTCCCTTGGGGTTGATGCAGGCCTGCCTGGACGTGGTCTTGCCCTATGTAGGAGAACGCAAGCAGTTCGGTCAGCCGATCGGTGAGTTCCAGTTGATGCAAGGCAAGCTGGCTGACATGTATGTGGGCCTGTCGGTGTGTCGTTCCTACGTTTACTCGGTTGCAAAAGCCTGCGATCGTGGCGAAACCACACGCAAGGATGCGGCAGGGGCAATTCTTTATTCGGCCGAGAAAGCCACCTGGATGGCAGGCCAGGCCATTCAGGCCCTGGGCGGAAACGGTTATATCAATGAGTTCTCTGCCGGGCGGCTGTGGCGTGACGCCAAGTTGTACGAGATTGGCGCTGGCACCTCTGAAATCAGGCGCATGCTGATTGGCCGCGAACTGTTCGGGCAAGCCGGTTGAGCCGCATGTTGATTCTTTTGCGAACTTCACCAATCCACTGACTTCACCGACGCCGAATCAAGAGGCCCGAACCGTGTCCATCATTCAATCCAAACTCAATACGCGTTCGCCGGAATTTCAGGCCAACCAGGCCTTGATGAAGAACGTGGTCAGCGATCTACGGGACAAGGCGCAGGCCATTTCCGCTGGTGGCACACCCGGTGCGCGCGAAAAACACCAGGCGCGGGGCAAGCTGCTGGTGCGCGAACGCGTGGACTTGTTGCTCGACCCCGGCAGCCCCTTTCTGGAGCTGTCGCCGCTGGCCGCAAACGACATGTATGACAACGGCGTGCCCTGCGCCGGCGTCATTACCGGTATTGGACGGGTCAGTGGCACCGAATGTGTCATCGTCGCCAACGACGCCACCGTCAAGGGTGGAACCTATTATCCGGTCACCGTCAAAAAGCATGTGCGGGCGCAGGAAATCGCGCTGGAGAATCGTCTGCCCTGTATTTACCTGGTGGACTCCGGCGGCGCCTTTCTGCCGCTGCAGGATGAAGTCTGGCCCGACCGTGACCACTTCGGTCGCATTTTCTATAACCAGGCCAATCTCTCCGCTGCGGGGATTCCGCAAATTGCCTGCGTGATGGGCTCTTGCACCGCTGGCGGTGCTTATATGCCCGCCATGTCAGACGAGGCGGTGATCGTCAAACAACAGGGCACCATCTTTTTGGGTGGCCCGCCGCTGGTGAAAGCCGCAACCGGCGAGGTGGTCAGCCCGGAAGACCTGGGCGGCGCCGATGTGCATACCCGAATTTCCGGGGTGGCGGACCATTTCGCGGAAAACGATCATCATGCATTGGCCATCATGCGCAACATCGTTTCGCATCTGAATATCAACAAATCGCCGAGTGTGGCGATGCAGTCGCCCGAGCCGCCGGCCTACGATCCGGAAGAAATATACGGCGTGATTCCGGCGGATACCCGAAAGCCGTATGACGTTCGCGAAATTATCGCGCGCATGGTGGACGGCAGCCGTCTGGATGAGTTCAAGAGCCGCTACGGCACCACCTTGGTGACCGGATTCGCGCACCTTCATGGATGCCCGCTGGGTATTGTTGCCAACAACGGTATTTTGTATTCGGAGTCCGCGCAAAAAGGCGCGCACTTCATTGAACTGTGCGGACAGCGCCAGATTCCGCTGCTGTTCCTGCAGAACATCAACGGCTTCATGGTGGGCAGAAAATACGAAAACGAAGGCATTGCCCGCAACGGCGCCAAGCTGGTGACCGCGGTATCAACGGTCAAGGTTCCCAAGTTCACCATGATTATTGGCGGCTCCTTCGGCGCCGGCAATTACGCCATGTGTGGCCGCGCCTACAGCCCCAGATTCATGTGGCTGTGGCCGAATGCGCGGCTGTCGGTGATGGGCGGCGAGCAGGCGGCGCGGGTGCTGGCCACCGTCAAGCGTGACGGCATTGAAGCGCGCGGCGGCCAATGGAGCGTGGAAGAAGAAAACGCGTTCATGGCGCCAACGCTGCAACAGTTCGAGCATCAATCGCACCCCTATTACGCGACCGCCCGCATCTGGGATGACGGCATTGTGGACCCCGTGCAATCCCGCCGGGTGATGGGGTTGGGATTATCCGCGGCCATGAACGCGCCCATCGAGGAAACCAGGTTTGGCGTCTTCCGCATGTGAAGCGGTTTGTCTTGTCCAAACCCAATGCTTAATCAGGGAACCATAATGTTTAGCAAAATTCTGATTGCCAACCGTGGTGAAATCGCCTGCCGTGTGATCAAGACCTGTCGCCGCATGGGTATTTCCACGGTCGCGGTCTATTCCCAGGCCGACGCCAAGGCGCGCCACGTGCGTCTTGCGGACCAGGCGGTTTGCGTGGGGCCGGCTGCGTCCAAGGAAAGTTATCTTCGGATCGAGGCGATCATCGAGGCGGCGCGCGCCACGGGTGCGCAGGCGATTCATCCCGGCTATGGTTTTTTGTCGGAAAACGAACAGTTTGCGCTGGCTTGCGACAAAGCCGGGATCCGCTTTATCGGCCCGCCGGTGGAAGCCATCCGCGCCATGGGTTCCAAGTCCGCCGCCAAGGCGCTGATGCAGCAAGCGGGCGTGCCTTTGGTGCCGGGTTATCACGGCGATGATCAGACGCCCGGTTTTCTGCAGCAGCAGGCCGATGAGATCGGTTACCCGGTGCTGATCAAGGCATCGGCCGGTGGTGGTGGCAAAGGGATGCGGGTGGTTGAAAACGCGGCGTCATTTCAGGACGCCCTGACCTCCTGTCAGCGCGAGGCGCGGGCAAGCTTTGGTGATGACAGGGTGCTGATCGAAAAATATCTGCAAAGGCCACGACATATCGAGGTGCAGGTGTTCGCCGATCAACAGGGCGACGTCGTCAGTCTGCACGAACGGGATTGCTCGGCCCAGCGCCGCCATCAAAAAGTAGTGGAGGAGGCGCCGGCGCCCGGAATGAGCAATGAACGCCGCACCGCCATGGCCAGGGCGGCTTGCGAGGCGGCGCGCGCGGTGTCGTATGTGGGGGCCGGCACGGTGGAGTTCATTGCGCCCGAAGCAGGTGATTCGTTCTATTTCATGGAGATGAACACCCGGCTTCAGGTCGAGCATCCGGTAACGGAAATGATTACCGGGCTGGACCTGGTGGAATGGCAGATTCGGGTCGCGGCCGGGCAAGCCTTGCCGCTGCGGCAGGAACAAATCCCCATCAACGGACATTCCATCGAAGTCCGCGTCTATGCCGAGGAGCCGCACAAGGGGTTCTTGCCCAGCGTGGGGCGCCTGGTGCACCTGCAACCTCCGGCCGAATCAGCAGCGATTCGTGTGGACACCGGCGTCGAGCAAGGCGATGAAATCAGCCCGCACTACGATCCCATGCTGGCCAAGCTCATCGTCTGGGGGCAGGATCGGGACGAAGCGATCCGGCAGATGCTGTCGGCGCTGGGTGAATATCAAGTCGTTGGTGTGGGAAATAACATTTCCTTCCTGAGTCGCTTGATCGACGCGCCGGCATTTCGTGACGGGCAGGTCGATACCGGCATGATCGAACGCGAACAGGCGCGGCTTGTCAACGCATCCGAAGATGCGCCGGACGCCGTCTTTGCCCTGGCCGCTGCTTATCTGGTGGAACGTGATGCGGCGCAGGCGCGCGCGCAGTCACAGCTTGCGAATGACCCCTGGTCCATCGCCGACGGATGGCGTGTCAACACAGAGCTGAGGCGAACGTTCGAATTCACCGTTGAAGGTCAAGGCAAAGATATTTGTGTGCGTTACAAGGCCGATGGCCAGTTGGCCGTCAATGAGCAAACGCTCGATGCCGAGCTTGATGGTGAGCGCATCTGGTTGCGCTGGGGTGAAAGCCGCATCTGCGGCAGCGTAATTGCCCACCAGGAAAACCTGCATGTTTTCTATGCGGGTGAGTCCTTTGTGCTGGGTTTGAACGATCCGCTGTTGCACGCAGGCGAGGACGCCGACGAACACGGTGGTTTCTCCGCGCCCATGTCCGGAAAAATCATTGCCATCAACGTCGCGCCCGGCGATGCGGTGGAAAAGGGCACAGCCTTGATGGTGATGGAGGCGATGAAAATGGAGCACAGTCTGTGCGCCCCCAACGCCGGCAAGGTTTCCGAGTTCTATTTCGCGGTCGGCGATCAGGTGGAAGAGGGCGCGGAGCTGCTGAGCTTTGATGCGGACGAAAAATAGCTCCGCTCTTTGCCCAGGCTCTGATAAATCTCGGTTTCAAACGTCCCCAGCAGCGGCACCACCACCGGATCATAAAACGGCAGAATCTGGGTGACGAATAATCCGCAGACCTGTTTTTTGGCATCAATCCAGTAATAACTGTTGGCCAGGCCGGCCCAGGCCAGGCTGCCGGCGGAACGGCCTTGCGGCGTTTGCGCGGTATTGATCATGAAGCTCAGCCCCCATTTGCAATCAATGCCGGGATACATGTCAACGGCATGTGAGTACGGCAGGGCGGCCGGCATGGCCTTGACGCTGCAATCGCCCATTTGATTCTGCGACATCTGCGCGACCGTTTCCGATTGCAGAACGCGGGCACCTTGCAGTTGCCCGCCGCCCAGAATCATGCGTTGAAAGCGCAGATAATCGCTGGCGGTGCCAAACAGGCCGTGGCCACCCATTTCCACTTCCGGTGGTTGCGGCAGTTCAAACGGATATGGCGATAAGCTGAGGTCAGCGTTGCGCGCATGCACGGTTGCCATTCGGGTGGTCTGGTCCGGCCGGGGGGTAAAGCCCGCCTCGGTCATTCCCAAGGGGGCGAACAGGTTCGCTTTCATGTATTCGCCCAGCCGCATGCCGCTGACCTCTTCGACCATGCGGCCGGCAAAGTCGATGCCCACGTCGTATTCCCAACGTTCGCCGGGGTCGGCTTGCAACGGACGTTCAAAAGTAGCGCGCGTGCCGCTGAGAATGTTCGGCACCCCGCGCTGTTCCAGTTCCCTGCCGGCATCGACGTTCCAGATTTCATAGGCCAGGCCGCTGCTGTGGGTGAGCAGTTGGCGCAGCGTGGGTTGGCTTTTGGGTGGGCGCAGACGGGCTTTGCCCTCGGCGTCGAAGCCTTCCATCACCTGTATGCCGTCCAATTCCGGCAGCACTTTGGCGGCGGGCGCATCCAGCGACAGCTTTCCCTGTTCGACCAATTGCATGGCGCAGGCCGCAGTCACCGCCTTGGTCATGGAGGCATACCAGACCACCGTGTCCAGATCCATCGGGGCGTCTTGATCAATGCCCCGCCGGCCGGCGGGGTTTTGATAAATCACCCCGTTGTCATCCGCCGCCAGCAGTATCGCGCCGGCGATTTGGCCAGACGCCAGCGCCTGATCGAGTTGTGATTCGAATAATGGAAGTTTCATTTGTTCTCCTCCTTGGAATGTCAAGCTCGATTACTGGCGAGCTCGCAGAATCTTGGGCCAGTTCTGTTGTGCGGCCGCAATACGCTCGGATTGGTCTGCGCGCCACTGTTCGGCCACGTCCGCGTCAAAATTCAGATAAAGCTTTTGATCCACGATTTCCCAGACCTGCGGGTCGGAATTGGCAGTGTAGTTCTGGCTGACCGCATAGGCGCAATAACCACCGAACTGCGGCGCGTATTTTTCCGGGTTGGCGATAAACAGCGCGCGATGCGCCTGGCTGCTGAAATACCAATCCGCGCCGTTCCATTCGTGAGAGATGGCGCGGTCTCCGCGCCGAGCCGCTCCCAGTTCGAAGTAGGCAACCGTGTCATAGCCGCGGATTGCGCCCTGGTTGGTGGAATACACCGGCGTGCTGGAAAAAATGCCGAGCGAGTTCAGAAACAGCATGCCGCCGGCCACGCACAGCATCAGCAACAGCGCGGAAGCGATCAGAACCTTGCGCAGGCGCATCTGGGCATCTCCAACCTGGGCCAGCGCCAAGCATAGCGGCTCTGGCCGCCCGCTCCCTGGCACGGCGGCCGGTCGCCGGTGAATAGCGAGCAAGCCCAATTCATGCCGGGGGCAGAAGTGCACAATATTGCCGATTCCAACAGAGGACCGTCCATGCGCATCATCGACTTTTTTGACCGCGGTGCAAACCGCTATCCGCAACGCGTCTGCTTGAAGGATGCCAGTGGCAACCGCAGCTTCGCCCAAGTGCAGCGACGCTCCTGCGAAATCGCCAACGCCCTGCTGGCGGAGAAATTCGATCCGGAAACCAAGGCGGCGGTTTACAGCCCCAATTGCGGCGCGGCCTTTGAATGCGTATTGGGTATTCTGCGCGCTGTCGGCGCCTGGGTGCCGGTGAATGCACGCAACTCGGTGGCGGACAACGCCTACATTCTGGACAACTGCGATGTGGAGGTGCTGTTCTATCACAGCCAGTTCGAGGCCAATCTGACCACGTTTGCCGAGCAATGTCCCAAGATTCGGAAAACCATTTGCATCGATCAGGAAGGGGCGCAAAGTCCATCGCTGGCGCAATTCACGCAGGGCGCGGCGGATCGCGACCCGGATATCCGTGTCAGCCGCCAAGCCATCGCCTCCATTTTCAGTTCCGGCGGCACCACCGGTCGGCCCAAAGGTGTTTTGTGGACGCATCTGGTTTGGGAAACCATGATCGCCAATTTCTTCCATGAACTCCCGGTTGGCGAAACACCCACACACTTGGTGGTGGCGCCCATGACCCATGCCGCTGGTGGCGTCGGCATGATGTTGATGGCCGCCGGCGCCACCCAGGTCATCCTGCCGGGCTTTGATGCGGTGGCAGTGATGAAGGCGATCGAGCGGGAAAAGGTGACGCATTTGTTCCTGCCACCCACCGCCATCTACATGCTGCTGGCGCACCCTGATGTTCGAAAATACGACTATTCCTCGCTGCGCGCCTTTGTTTATGCGGCTGCGCCCATGTCGGTGGAAAAACTCAAGCAATGCCTGGAAATATTCGGCCCGGTGATGGCGCAAACCTTTGGTCAGGCTGAAGCGCCGATGGTGTGCACCGCGCTGCCGCCGAAAGATCACCTGCCCGAAGGTGACTCCGAAGCACAACGGGCGCAGTGGGAAGAGCGCCTGGCCAGTTGTGGCCGGCCGTCGCTGTTCACGCCGGTGGCGATCATGGATGACGACGGCAAGCTGATGCCACAGGGAGAAGCCGGAGAAATCGTGGTGCGCGGCAATCTGGTCATGCCTGGCTATTACAAGAACCAGGCCGCAACACAGGAGGTGTCCACATTCGGGTGGCACCATACCGGCGATATCGGTTTCATCGACGGCCAGGGTTATGTGCACATCGTCGATCGCAAGAAAGACATGATTATTTCCGGCGGATTCAATGTGTATCCCAGCGAAATCGAGCAGCTCATCTGGAGCCTGCCGGCGGTTCAGGATTGCGCGGTCGTTGGGGTGCCGGACGAAAAATGGGGCGAGGCGGTCAAGGCGGTGATTGAACTCAAGCCGGGCGAAAGCCTTGATCCGGAGCAGGTGATTGCGCTGTGCAAGGAAAAGCTTGGCAGCGTCAAGGCGCCCAAGACCGTGGAGTTCTGGGACGTTCTGCCGCGCAGCCCGGTTGGCAAGGTTCGCAAGAAAGATATTCGCGACAAATTCTGGGCCGGCGCGACACGCGCCATTTGATCGAGCGCCTGGTCGGCCCGGCGGCAGATTGTTGCCAGCCGGCGACGGTGCTGGTTTGCATCAAGTCGGCTGGCGTTACATTCTCAACGGGCGCTGTACGCTGCCAGCGCCCCCCAAAGGACAGGAAATGAAACGTCAAAGGCCCCGCTTCATTGTGCTCAGCCTGCTGATGCTGATGTCCGCGCCATTGCAGGCGGCCCAGCACCTGATCAAGGTGGTGGAGATCTATCAAGGCCCACTTGCGGACGCTGAAGCGCAGTATGTGGTGTTGCAGATGTACAGCGCCGGCCAGAATCAGCTGCAAGGGCATTCGGTCAACGTGTACGGGGCCACCGACAGCCTCCTTGGCACGTTCACTTTCAACGCTGCGGTGCCCAACGCGAGCAATCAGGACAAGATTCTGATCGCCAGCAGCGCCGCGCAGGCGCGATTCAATATCGACGCTGATTTATTGATGATGCCGGTATTGCCGGCGGCCGGCGGAAAAGTGTGTTTTGACGCCTTCGACTGCGTTTCCTGGGGAAACTACATGGCCGATGCGGTCAACCCCAGTCCCAGCGGCAATCCTTTCAGCCCGGTTGACGGACTGATGCCGGATACACCCTATGCGCGTAGCACCGGCGCCAACGGCACGCTGGAAAACCAGGACGACAGTAACGACAGCGCTACGGACTTTGGCGTCGTCGTTTTTGCCGCCCCGACCAACAACGCTGGCGAGGTTGGCGCCGTGATGCCGACCATTCCCGGCCCGATGCCTGACAGCGGCGGCTCTGGCGGTGGTGGCGGAAACCTCAGCGCGGGCACCTTGTTGTGGCTGAGCCTGTTGGCGATCCTGCGCCTGTGGCTGCGCAGGAGGCCAGGCCGGCGCTAGTTCACCGCGCGTTCGCGGCCCTCCCAATATGGTTTGCGCAGTTCGCGTTTGAGCACCTTGCCGGCGCCGGAAAGCGGCATGGGTTCGTCACGAAACTCCACGCTCTTGGGGCATTTGTATCCGGCGATCTTGCTGCGGCAGTGATCGATAATGCCTTGGGCGTCACGTTCGGCGCCCGGCTTGGGAATGACGATGGCGTGCACGGCTTCGCCCCATTGCTCGTCCGGAATGCCGATGACGGCGACTTGCATCACCGAGGGGTGGGTGGAAACCGCGCTTTCCACTTCCGAGGAGAACACGTTCTCGCCGCCGCTGACAATCATGTCCTTGGTGCGGTCGACAATAAACAGATAACCGTCTTCGTCTAGATAACCGGCGTCGCCGGTATGTACCCAGCCGTCGACCAGGGCTTTGGCGGTCTGTTCGGGCTTGTTGAGGTATTCCAGCATGGCGTTGGGGCCGGAAACGCAGACTTCGCCCACTTCGCCGGTGGGCAGGACATTGCCGTCCTCGTCTTCAATGCGCAGTTGTACCGAGGTGCAGGCGCGCCCGGCGGAACGCAACAACTTCGCGCGTTCGCCTTCGGTGACGTGATCCTTGGGTTCGAGCAGGGTGGCGATGGGCGCCAGCTCGGTCTGACCATAGGCTTGGCAGAGCTGCAGATGCGGCATGAGTTCCAGCACACGCCTCACCAGACCTTCCGACATCGGCGAGCCGCCATAGAGCATGCGTTGTACCGAGGCGAGTTTTTCCGCTGAAAACTCGGGGTGATCGAATGCCATCTGAATCATCGCCGGCACCAGCAGCGCGTCGGTAATGCCCTTGGCCTGACAGGTGTCCAGAAACAGCTTGGGCTCAAAGGCGGGGATGAAAACGTGTTTGGCGCCCAGAATGGTGAACAGAAAATTGCTGGCAAGATCCGCCATGTGGAACATGGGCGCGGCGTGCAGGCCGACGGCGGTTTCGTCGGCGCCGGAAACCGCCACCATGGCGATGCTGCTGGCGTAGAGCGCCGAATGCGTCTGCACCACCCCCTTGGGGAATCCGGTGGTGCCGCCGGTGTAGAAAATACCAGCGACGCCGCGGTCGGCTTGCAGCATTTGTGCAAAGGGTTGGCTTTGCTCCATCAGCGCTTCCAGCGGCTGCGCCCATGCCGGGCAGCGTTCCGCCGGCCCCATGAACAGGAAATGCTTGACCGGTGTGTCCTCGGCCTTGATCTGCTCCGCGACTTTCTCAAAGCTGCTGTCGAACAGCACCGCCTGGGTGTTGGAATCCTGCAGCGAGTACACGTGCTCCGGCACCGCCCAGCGGATATTCATCGGCACCATGATGCCGCCCATCAAGGGGATGCCGTAAATCGCCTCATAATAGAAACTGCTGTTGGTGCCCAGAATCGCGATGGGATCATTGCGCTGCAAGCCCTGGCTGTTCAGCGCGCTGGCCAGGCGACGGACGCGGTCGGCGGCCTGTCCCCAGTTGTACAGCCGGTCCTCGAATTCCAGGGCTTCACGCTTGGCGAACTGCTGTTCGGCGCGGAAAATCCATTGGGTGATGTGCATGTGTACGGCTCCTCCGTATTTTGCTGTTGATTTGAAGCAAATTATATCCAGCCGGTGTTGGGCGCTCCGGCACTAAGTTCGGGTGTCGGCATGCGTTAAGGTCCGCCTTATGAGTGAAACAGACACCACCCCTGCCGCGTCCGACCCAATGCCAGTGTTGGACCTTCTGGACGAAGCGCCGGCAAAGGCGAGCCGTAAATTGCACAGTTTGAGTGCGTTGTGGCGGTTCCTGCGCCCCTATCGTATGCGCTTGCTGGCGGCATTTGTACTGCTGTGCATCGGGTCGGCGACCATGCTGGCGGTGCCGCTGGCCCTGCGCGACTTGATCGATCACGGTTTTGTCGCTGACGCCAATGTGAATCCACATTTCATCAGCCTGTTTGCGATTGCGCTGTTCTGGGGGCTGGCGGTGGCCGGGCGCTTCTATTTTGTGAGCTGGATTGGCGAACGTGTCAGCGCCGACCTTCGCAGCGCCATCTATTCGCGCATGCTGGCGCAATCGCCCGAATACTTTGAAACCACGCGCACCGGCGAGGTCTTGTCGCGACTCACCGCCGACACCACGCTGGTGCAGACGGTGGTCGGCTCCTCGATTTCCATGGGTTTGCGCAGCGGATTTCAGTTTCTGGGCGGCCTGATCATGATGGCGGTCACCAGCTTCAAGCTGTTTGCCGTCACCGTTGTTCTGCTGGCGCTGGTGGTTGCGCCCATCGTCTTGTTGGGACGTGCATTGCGCAAGCTGTCGCGCCTTTCGCAAGATCGCATCGCCGATACCGCCGCGGTCGCCGGTGAGATGCTCAACGCCATCCCCACGGTGCAGGCCTTCACCAAGGAAAACGACGAGCGCAAACGCTTCGATCAGGCGGTCGAACACAGCTTTGATACCGCCATTCGTCGAACCCGCATGCGGGCGGTGATGACCGCCGGCATCATCGCCGGCGTTTTCGGCGCCATCGTGTTCGTACTCTGGTTGGGGGCGCAGGCGGTGATCGGCGGGACGATGAGCGCCGGGCAACTCGCGGCCTTCGTGTTCTATGCCTTGCTGGCCGCCGGCGGCGTCGGCGTGATTGCGGAAGTCTGGGGCGAAATCATGCGTGCCGCCGGCGCCACCGAGCGGCTGATGGAACTACTCGCCGCCACCCCCAGCATCCAGACGCCAGGCCAGCCACGCCCCTTGCCAGCCAGAACCAGGGCGCAGATTGGTTTCGAAAACCTCAGCTTCTCCTATCCTTCGCGTCCGCAGATCAAAGCGCTGTCAGAAATCAATTTGCAGGTCAATGAAGGTGAAACATTGGCACTGGTCGGACCCAGCGGTGCGGGTAAAACCACCCTGTTTCAACTGCTGCTGAGATTCTATGAGGCCGATGCCGGGCGCATCGTTTTCAACGGTGAGGATTTACGCCAGCTCGACCCCATCGGCTTGCGCGAGCAAATCGGCATCGTTGCCCAGGATCCGGTGATTTTCTCGGCGAACGCGATGGAGAATATTCGCTTCGGCCGTGCTGCGGCGTCCGATGAAGAAGTGATGGACGCATCGCGGACCGCACTGGCGGATGCCTTTATCCGCCAGCTGCCGCAGGCTTACAACACTTTTCTGGGCGAGCGCGGCACGCGCCTGTCGGGCGGGCAAAAACAGCGCATCGCCATCGCCCGCGCCATATTGCGCGACCCACCTCTGTTGTTGCTGGATGAGGCCACCAGCGCCCTGGATGCGGAAAGTGAAGCGCTGGTTCAGGCCGGACTCGAAGCGGCGATGAAAGGGCGCACCACCATCATCATCGCCCACCGATTATCCACCGTTCAGCGCGCGGATCGGGTGGTGGTGCTGGAACAGGGGCGGATCGTTGAAGACGGCGCACCCACCGAGCTCATCATGCAAGGCGGTTTGTATGCGAGGATGGCCAACCTGCAGCTTGTTGCCTGAGGAAGATCATGAAAGCGATTTGGAACGGCGCGGAACTGGCGCAGAGTAATGAGACCATCCTCGTCGAGGGCAATCATTATTTCCCGCCGGACAGTCTTTGCAAAGCATTATTTCAGCCCAGCGCCCACAGCAGTTACTGTCCGTGGAAGGGCACGGCGAGTTATTACCATATTGTGGTGGACGGCAAAACCAACGAAAACGCCGCCTGGTATTACCCTGAGACCAAGCCCAAAGCCGAGCACATCCGCAACTATGTTGCCTTTTGGAATGGCGTGGAAATTGTAGAGAGCTAGCCGCTTATTTTTGACTTAAGCAGTACCAGCGCAAACATCTGGTCCGCATCGGTCCAATACTGATCGACCGACATCCCGGCCTTGTCCGCCATCGTGGAAAAATCCGAAAGGGCGTATTTGCAACTGCATTCCACCAGCATTTTTTCGCCGGCGCCGAACTGAATGGATTGCTGGCCCAGACTGACCGACTGCGCAAGCTGGCTGACGATATGTGTTTCGATACGGCCCGCCATCGGGTTGTAGCGAGCCTGGTGGCGATAATGTTCGGTCGCGAAATCCATATCGAGTTCGCGATTCAGGCGTTCCAGCAGGTTCAAGGTAAATGCGGCCGTGACCCCGGCGGCATCGTTGTACGCCGCTTCCAGCGTGCCGGCGTCTTTTTTCAGGTCAATGCCGATCAGGGCCGCGCCCTGATCGCCCATCTCCACCTGCATCACCTCTAGCAGGGCGATCGCATCGCGGCGTTCGAAATTTCCGATGGTGGAGCCGGGGAAAAAGATCAGGACGTTATCGGTGTAACGGCGCGCCTTGGGTAATTGCAAAGGCGCATTGAAATCGGCACAGACCGGCAGCATTTCCAGGTTCGGAAACTGTCGTGACAGGTTGTCGACACTGGCGGCCAGGGCGCTTGCGGAAATCTCGACCGGCACGTAGGCGGTGGGCGTATGCAGCGCCCGCAACAGCCGCTCGGTCTTGATCGCGCTGCCGCTGCCGTATTCCACCACCAGCGCATCCGGGCCGATGGCATTGGCAATCGCTGCTGACTGGGATTGCAGGATACTCAGTTCGGTGCGCGTCAAATAATATTCCGGCTGCTCGCAGATTTCTTCGAATAATTCAGACCCGCGTGCGTCATAAAAGTATTTCGACGGCAGCCGCTTGGGTTGTGCGTTGAGGCCCTTTTTAATATCGGACAGCATGCTGTCCACTTGTTGTTCCACGTCGCGCCAGCGCACCGCGCTGTTATCAGGTTTCATTGGTCTTTGGCAAGGCGGATGCCGCTGAATTGCCAGCGGTCCGGCGGGTGAAAGAAGTTTCGGTAAGTGGCGCGCAGATGTCCGGCGGGCGTCACGCAGGAGCCACCGCGCAGAACGTATTGACCGCACATGAATTTGCCGTTGTATTCGCCCAGCGCGCCGGCTGCCGGTTGATAACCTGGATAGCTGACAAAGGGGCTGGCGGTCCACTCCCAGACATCGCCAAACAGCTGCAAAATTTCGCCATTCGCGCTGGGCGGCATTGGATGAAACCGGCCGTGATCCGCAAAATGACCGCTGACGCATGATTCATTTGCAACACATTCCAGCTCGGCCTCGGTCGGCAGGCGCGCGCTGGCCCAGCGCGCAAAGGCATCGGCTTCAAAGAAGCTGACGTGACTGACCGGCGCCAGCGGATCGATCTCCACCTCGCCGCAAAGCGTGAACTCCCGCTGTAGATCCTGTGACCAGTAAAACGGGCGGTTCCAGCCGTTGTTCTGCACCGTGTCCCAGGCGGCGGACAGCCAAAGCGAAACGTCTTGATAGCCGCCGTCGCGCACGAACTCGCGGAACTCGCCGTTATTGATGGGCCGATTGGCCAGCGCGTGCGGCTGTAGCAGCACCTCGTGATCCGGTGTTTCGCAATCGAAGGAAAATCCACCGCCGCGATGACCGATGCGTGTTTTTCCATGCGGCCGGCTGATAAATTTCAGCGCGACATCAAGCGCGGGAATGTTCCGCCTTTTGCTGGCCTGATAGGCGGGCTTGAGCGGGTTGAGGCTGAACAGATGCTTGATGTCGGTCAGCAGCAGTTCCTGATGCTGTTGTTCGTGATGCAGGCCCAGCGTGACCAGTTCGGTGGTCTGCGGGCTGTGGTCTTGCGCCAGCAGGGACTGGACGCGTTCATCGACCGCGTGACGATAATCGATCACCTCAGCCAGGCAAGGGCGCGACAGCATGCCGCGCTGTGGCCGCGCGTGCATTGGCCCCACGCTTTGATAATAGGAATTGAACAGATAATCCCAGCCGGCGTTGACCGGCACATAAGACGCGTCGCGTCCCAAAACGAATTGTTCAAAAAACCAGGTGGTGTGCGCCAGATGCCACTTGCTGGGGCTGCAATCCGGCATGGATTGCAAGGCAGCGTCTTCCGCACTCAGCGGCGCCACCAATTGCTCACTGGCCTGGCGTACCCGGATGAAGTCATCCGCCAACCCGTGCTCTTGATTTTTGATTTCGACCGAAGCCCCGGTCGCCGCGTTGTCGAGCACGATATTCCCGATGTTTGGCTTGATGCCGTCGGCAAGCCGACGGTGCACGTATAGTTAAACATCATGCACGGCGCCGAATCAAACCACGCGGATGATGGACTTGTTCGATATTGATGATGAGGTGATTTACCTCAACAGTGCTGGCGCCGGGCCGCGCCTGCACAGCGTGAATCAGGCGGCGCAATCCGCGCTGCTCAATAGCGCCCGTCCCTGGGCGTTTTCCCCGGATCAGTGGTTGCAGCAAACCGAATCGCTGCGCGCGCTGGCGGCGCAGACGCTCGGAACCCACGCGGACGCCTTGGCGTTTTGCCCGTCGGTGAGCTACGCCATGGCGCTGGCGGCGAACCATGTGACGCTTGGCGAAGGTGACAGTATCGTGACGCTGGCGCGCGAATATCCGTCCAACCGCGCCATCTGGCAGCAGCGCGCCGCGCAGTGCGGTGCAAGGCTTCGCAGTGTTGACCGCGCCCCCGGTCAAAGTTGGACGGCGGCGGTTCTGGCCGCCGTGGATGAACGCAGCAAGGTGCTGAGCCTGCCGCCTTGTCACTGGGCGGACGGTGCCTCATTGGATTTGGTGAAAATCGGAAAAGCGGCGCGCGCCAATGGCAGTCTGTTGGTGGTGGACGCCAGTCAATGGCTGGGCGCCGCAGCCTTTGACTTTGCCGCGATCAAGCCGGACTTTGTGATGACGCCGGGACACAAATGGCTGTTGGGCGCTTACGGCCTGGGGTGGCTGTGGGCGTCCGAGCGCTGGCGCAATGATGGTGAGCCATTGGAGCAAACCGTGTTTGCGCGTGAAGCCTTTGGTGACTTCACCGCCTTGGGCGATCAGTTACCGCCGTATCGTGCCGGTGCAAGACGTTTCGACTTCGGTCCCTATCCGCATCCCCTGTCAGTGCCGATGTCGGCCGCGGCGCTGAGGCAGATCAGCGCCTGGGGTGGTGTGGAGTCTGTCACGGTGCGCCTGCGGCAACTCAATGACGGCTTGCGGCATCAGTTCGAGGCACAGGGCCTGGGCGAAGGATTGAGTGATGCATCCGCACCGCATCTTTGCGCCTGGCGACCGCCAGACGGCGCCATGGAGCGCGTCTTGCAGATCTTGCAACAGCGCAAGGTGATTGTGGCGCGGCGCGGCGCGGTGATCCGGTTGGCGCCGCATTTGCATATCAGCGAGGGGCAGCTTACGCGTGTTGCTCAGTTTGTTGCGAGTGCGGTTTGAGGGCGCTATTTGTGATTTACAAGCTGGGATCATCCGCCAGGCGGCGGCGCTGCCGTTTGAGTCGCTCACGTTCGGCGCGGGCGGGAACTTCGAAGGCGCCCGAGCGCCTCGACAGCCATTCGGCCGCCGGCGCCCATACCGACTGCTGCGCCGTGGCGCCGGCCAGCACACCCATGTGCCCGCCGGGAGCGATGATGAACTGCTTGTCGTCGGAGGCGATCAATTCCAGGCTGCGCCGTGCCGCCTCGGGAACCACCAGGGTGTCGGTCTGGCCGGCGAACGCCAGCAGGCTGGATTGAATCCTGCCGAATTCCGAGAGCTTGCCGTCGAGCTCGATCTGGCCGCTGGACAGGTCGTTGTCGATGGCGAACTTCACCAGCATGTCCTGAATCAGGCGGCCGGGATAGGCCAGCATGTTATTCAGCACGTTGGAGGTGGTGGTGTGGCTTTCCACGAATTCGCGGTCCCACATGCGCAGAATCAGATCCCAGTAGGTGGTGATGCTGCCGAGCGGATTGGTGAGCTTGAAGGCCAGGGCGTTGGCCCATCCGGGCACGGTGGTGCGCGAAGGCGTCAGCCGGTGAATGCGAAAGCCGGTGAAACGTCGCACGAACTCGGCCGGTTGCATCAGTGCGGCGCTGAGCTGGCCCATGATCTTGCCCTGACGGGTGTCGATGGGGCTGGCGATGGTGACGATGTTTTTCAGGTGAGGGTCGTGACTGGCGCCGGCGTACATCAGGCTGAATAATCCGCCCAGGCACCAGGCCAGCAGGCTCAAGTCCATTTCCCCGGCGTGCCCGCGGATCTGCTTCAGCGCCTCGGGTAGCAAATCGTTGACGTAGTCTCCCAGTCCCAGCTCCGCCTGCTCGCGGCTGGGCTCGCCCCAGTCGATCAAATAAACCGAAAAGCCGGCGGCGTTGAAATAGCGCACCAGGCTGCGGGTGGGGGTGAGGTCGAAGATCGCTGGCCGCGCCGCCAGCGGTGGCACCATCACCAGCGGCATGGTGTAGCGCTTGCGTTGCACCGGCAGGCGGTCGCCGTTGTCGAGGCGGATTTCGGTGCCGTCCAATGGCGGGTAGTAGCGCACGGAAGTGATGCCGTAGGTGTGAATCACCTCGGATTCGGTTTGCTCGGAACGCACCATGGTGCCCGGAACGAAAATCCGGTCGAACGCGTTATTGGCGAACTCCACCGCCTTTTCATTGGCGGCCAGCGTTTGGTCTCGCAGCGAACGTAACAATGGATTCATGGATTTACTCCCAAACAACATCCCGACCCAGCGCTTCCCAGCGCCGGGCCGGTGACAAATAATGTGACTCGATCCGTTCGCGGCGAATTTTCAGCGTGGGCGTCAGCATTTCATTTTCCACACGCCAGGGTTCGTCCACGACGGCAAAAAAGGACAGGAACTCGTGCGGCTCCAGGCGTGCATTGATCTGATCCATCAAATCGTGCAGCTGCGCCTCAATCCTTCGCCGAACATCTTCGCGCGCCGCATCACGCCTTTGCCCGGCCTCGAGCACCAGCAGCGCATAGGGCTGGCTGAAGTCCTGCCCGCAAACACAGGCGGACTCAATCAGGGGGCTGTCCAGCAATCTTTCCTCGATCGGCGCCGGCGCCACGTACTTGCCCTTGCTGGTCTTGAACAAATCCCTGATGCGGCCGGTGATGCGCAGGTGTCCGTGCTGGTCAATCTCGCCGCGGTCACCGGTGTGCAGAAAACCCTCGGCGTCGATGGGGCTGTTGGCCTGCGCATCTTGCTTGTGATAGCCCATCATGTTGCAGGGGCTGTTCACCAGAACCTCGCCATCGGCGGCAATCTTGCAGATCACCCCCGGCGCGCTGGTGCCAACGCTGCCGCCACGGACATCACCTGGGCGGGAGAAATGCGAATAGGCGAAGTTCTCGGTCATGCCATAGCCTTCGAGGACTTCCAGCTCCAGGCGCTTGAACCAGTTCATGACCGCCGGGGAGAGCGCCGCCGCCCCGGACAGGGCAACGCGAACGTGTTCCAGGCCCAGCTCTCGCAGCAGGCGTTTTTTCACCGCGCCTGACACCGCCGGCAGGTTCAGCACCACCCGCTGCCGCGAAGGCGACACCTTGCGATGCACATCCTGGTAAAACCGTGACCAGATGCGCGGCACGGCGAAGAACAGCGTGGGCTTGGCGCGCCGCATATCGGTGCTGAAGCTTGCCAGGCAATCGTTGAAATACAGGCGAAACCCGAAACGCAGGGCATTGGATTCCAGCACCGCGCGTTCGGCGGTGTGCGCCAGTGGCAAATAGGACAGCATGCGGTCTTCGTGCCGCAGCTCGATCATCCGGCCCATGCCATTGGCGGCGCGCAACATGGCGCCGAAGCTGATCATCACACCCTTGGGCCGGCCGGTGCTGCCGGAGGTGTAGATCAGCGTCGCCAGCTCCGTGGGCTTGCGCCGCAAGGGTCGCTGCAGCGGTTTGCGCTGGGCGATGATGTCGTGCCAGCGCGGGGCATCGGTTTCCGGCCCCAGCGGCAGGGTGACGCAGGGCAGGGTGGGCGCAATGCCGTCACGAATCGTTTCCCAATCCGCAGCATCAAGCTTGCCGACGAACAGCAGCGCGACGTCGGCGTGTTCCAGCACGTAAGCGGCGGTGTCGGCCTGCAGGCTGGTGTACAGGGGCACGCTGACATGGCCGGCCATCCAGATCGCCAGATCCGCCAGAATCCAGTGCGCGCAGTTTTTCGACAAAATGCCGATGCGGCTGCCGCGTTCGAGCTTGAGCGAACGCAGATGGCTGGCCATGCGTCGGGCTTCATCGCCGGCTTGCGCCCAGGTGATTTCGTCCACACGCGGCCCGTCCGGTTGCGTCAGCCAGATGCGGCTCGCCAGCGCGGTTTCCCATTCGTAGAAATGATCGAGCAGCGTCGATTCTTGTTTCGCCATCACTCTCCTCCCATGTTTGGCGATATTTTCACCAAAATGGGCGCGCGTGCCATGGCGAATGCGGCGCGACGGCTTGTCCGCGCTGTTGCATGAGCGCGTTTGCTTTGCAGAAAACCCCTCCAATACGCTGTCGGAGGGTCGGGGCAACAGCCGCTAAATGCGCTCCTCGATGCCGAACGCCGCAAATCCCTTGCTGCGGAAGTTGTCGCGGAACATGTCGCGCAGACGCTTGGCGGATGCATCGTATGCCGCCGCATTGGACCAGGTGTTACGCGGGTTGAGCATCTGGCTGGGCACGCCGGGGCAGGACTTGGGCATCTTCAGATTCAGGATGCTGTGGCGCTCAGTTTCCACCTTGTCCAGATCGCCGTTGAGCGCCGCGTTCAGCAGCGCGCGCGTCAGTTTGATGGAGATGCGTTTGCCGACGCCGTAGGGGCCGCCGGTCCAGCCGGTATTGAGCAGCACGCTGCGGGCGTGATGCTTCTGCATTTTTTCCGCCAGCAGGCCGGCGTAGACATTGGGCTTTTGCGCCATGAACGGGCCGCCAAAGCAGGCGCTGAACGTGGGCTGCGGCTCGGTGACGCCCACCTCGGTGCCGGCCACGCGCGCGGTGAAGCCGGAGACGAAGTGATACATCACATCCTTGGGCTCCAGGATGGAGATGGGCGGCAACACGCCAAAGGCGTCCGCCGTCAGCAGCACGATGGTTTGCGGATGCGGCCCCTGGCCGTTGGGCATGACATTGGGATTGGCGTCCAGCGGATAGGAAAAACGGGTGTTTTCCGCAATCGAGCTGTCGTTCAAATCCAACGCATCGGGGTGACATTCCTGCATCTGCTTGCCGGGCAGCGGCGGTACGTTTTCAATGATGGTGCCGGGCTTTGACAGCGCGCCGGCGATCACCGGCTCGGCTTCCTTGTCCAGGTTGATCAGCTTGGCGTAGCAGCCATCTTCCAGATTGCACAGGCCGTTGTCGGACCAGATGGTTTCATCGTCGCCAATCAGGCGCCGTTCGGCGTCGGCGGACAGGGTGGTCTTGCCGGTGCCGGACAGGCCGAACAGGATCGCGGCGTCGTTGTCGCTGCCGACGTTGGCCGAGCAGTGCATGGACAGGCGACCGTCCAGCGGCATCAGATAATTGCCGACGGTGAAAATGGTTTTCTTGTTGACGCCGCAGTAGTCGGCGCGGCCCGCCACCAGACAGATGCGATTGCGTGCGTCGATCACCACCGCCGCTTCGCTGCGGCAGCCGTCGCGTTCGGGGATGCACTCGAAGCTGGGCACGTTGAGCATGGTCCAGCGGCGCGCGTCGGCGTCGGCCACGTCCAGATCCTTGGGGAACATGTTGTGCACGAACATGGCGTGGGTGGCGTATTCGCCCACGAAGCGATACGGCACCGCGAAGGCCGGGTCGCTGCCCATGAACACGTCCTTGACGTAGAGCCGCGCCTGCTTCTCGTTCAGATGTTGCACCACGCGCGACAACAGACCCTGGTACTGCTCCGGGTCGTAGGCGCCCAGATCGGCCTTGAACCACAGCACGTCCGCCACTTCCGGCCAGCGCACGGCGTAGGTGTCCTTGGTACGGCGGCCGGTGCAGTCCGGGTCGGTGTAATAGACCAGCGGGCCATCCACGCCCAGCGCGGTGGGGAACGCCTTTTGCGCATCAGACGGACCATCACGCCGCACCCGACCGCGATCATGTGCGATGGCCTCATCAAACAACTCAGGCTTGCTCAACTGATAGCGATAATCGACGCCACGAAGTCCGAGTAGCTGTTCGAGGTCGGCCTGAAAACTCATAAACGCGTTCCTTGGAAAAAAGCCCGCCTATCCTGACCGCAGGGCCGGGATGGGCGCAAAAAGGGGCGGGAAGGATAGTGGCCGGCGGGTCTTGCGGCAAGTATTCGGCGTTTCGGCTGGTTGTCGGCGCCCGTGATTTGGGTTGCGCAACGATCAATGCCGGCGTGCAGGTGACCCGGTGATCGCGCGCGTCCGGCGGGCATCCGGCGGTGTGCGTTGGCGCCGTTGAAACGCAGCCATCACCGCAGGGCGAGCGTCACCGGCAATCAAATGCTCCTGTTGCCCTGGCTGCGTCGGTCAGAGCGACTGCCCGAACAGGTAAACCAATTGAGCCGTTCCAGCGGCGCCGCCCAGCAGTCCGCCGACGGTGACCACGATCCACTGTTCGGAATCGAACATCGGTTTGAGCAGATTCTGAAACTGTTTGGGTGTCAGTGTGGTCAGCCGCTCGGCCAGCAGGTCGGCAATGGGCTTTCGCAGTCGGTTGACCACCTTGGGCCGCTGCAGCGTTCGCACCAGCCGGTCCCTCACCACTTCAATGGCCTGGGTGTCGAAATCCTTGCTTTGTCCAGTGACCTGCATCACCTTGTTGAAGCTGCTGGTGATCAGGTTCTTGTCCATCATTTCACGGATGCGGCGCCGCACCATCCGATGCGCTTCGTCCGCATTCTTGTCCGTCCAGACATGATCGAACAGCCTGCGCACGTCAAGAAAATCCTGCGTGAAGGCATCGGCAAATTTGCGCGACGCGATTGTCTGGCGCTTGATGAAAATGCCTTGCAGCTTGTAACCCAGAATATTGACCGGCTCCCCGGGCCGCAGAACGATTTGCAGTGCAATCCAGTTGGTGAACGCGCCAACGAATACGCCGAAAGCGGGCAATACCCAGACACTGGGCCACACATACCAGCAAATGGCTTGAATACAGCCCAGGGGGAAACCCAGGTACAGGCCGTTCATGATGATGAAGCGAAGTTCAAAGCCCGCCAGATTCGTCAGCAGGTCCGTTGCGATGCCGGGGTTGTCGCGCGCCTGGGCAACGGCCAGCTCTTCAATATCGACCAGTTCATCGGCCCGTTGACCCATGTCATGGAGGATGCTGCGGGTCAGCGACGGGAATTCTTCGCGCACCTTGTCGTAAACGATCTTGCGCAAGGACTTTGGCGCAATTGACCAGTAGTTGGCGCCGTGTTCTTCCATGATGTCATCAATCCACAGCTCCAGTTGCGGTTCAATGATTTCAGCAATGGTGTCCAGCGCATCCTGCTCATTCATGGCCTCCACCAGATCCTGTGGCGTACAGACCATGGTCACCGAATTTCGCACCAGCAATCGCGTCAGGCGTTGGCGCATGCGCGGCACGATGCCCTGCCAACCGATGAAGCTGCCGATTCCAACCCAGTTCTTGGGATAGAGAATCATCTTGATCCCGACCCAGTTGGTGGACCAGCCGACAAAGGCGGTCAGGAAAGGGATCATCAGATAAGGGGCAAGTTCGGCGTTCAAAAGCCCGGATCTCCAAGGTGCGGAATGGGTCGTGCTGCACATTGCATGGGTCATGCTGCACCCTGCGTGATGCGCATTGTACGCACGTGTTTGTTACATGAAGCAGCAGTCACCGTCGGCGCTGGCGCCCGCAGCCATTGGTTCCGGCTGGTCTGGCGGCTGTTGCGGGCACGGTCGCTGCCGTGGCGATGTCAGGTGCTTGTCGCCGTCTCCGGTGGCGGATTCGCACGCGCACGCCGAACCATGACATCGCCCATGCCGGCCGCCGGCGAGAACCCGGCTGGGTCCATTGCGCGTAAGCTTTAGCGATTCCACGGCGCCCTGGGGGCAGGCTTGAGCAAGACAAATTGGAATGCGGACAAGCTGGATCAACGCTTTCGGCTGTTCCTGATCGGTTCGACCTTGATATTGGGTGGTATCCGCGCTTACCTGCCGCAGGAGAATGTTTGGGTGCACTCCCTGTTCATCATCCTGATGGCCGGAAACGTGGGCTACTTCACCAATTATCTGGCGATCCGCATGCTGTTCCAGCCCAAGCAGGGCAAGGTGCTGGGCTGGGAAGGACTGGTGCCCAAGAACAAGGCGCATATCGCCGATAGCCTGGCCAACAGCGTGCAGACCCGTTTGCTGTCGCCAGACATCATCCTGGAGTACGTGCACGAAAACGGGTTGATCGAAAAAGCCGCGCAGAATCTGACGCGGTGGGTGGACGAAAAACTCGATCAGCCCGAAGTGCGCCAACGCATTACCGAATATCTCGTCAAGCTGTTGCAGGATCACGGCGAGGAGATGCTGGACCTGGTGTTCAATCAGGCTGAACGTCTGGCCAAGGACCTGGCGTCCGATCCTGAGCAGGTCAAGACTTATTGGGCCATCCTGCGAGACAAGATCACCGAATACCTGAGCAAGAAGGAAAACCGTGCGCAACTGGCGGCCACCGCCAAGAAGTTTTTCGAACAGGAGATTCCGCGGCTGGCGGAGCTGATCGATCAGGCGCTGGTGGGGTACTTGCGTGACCGGGAAACGGTTGGCGCCATCGGCATCGGCCTCAAGCGTGCGTTTTCCATCGATCAGGACGCCATACAGGCGGCGCTCGAGCGGTTTGTCACCGACGCCGAAAGTTCCGAGCTGTTCGCGCGCGCCATGGACCCGGTCGCCGAGGACCTGATCAATCGCCTGGCGGCCGAAGGCATGCAGGAGCGGGTGGTCGATCGGGTGGGCGACTGGCTCAGTTGGGTCACCGATTTCGCGCGTCAGGATATCCTGCCGGTGACCGCCGAACGGCTCAAGGACTATTTTCAAACCGATACCGCCTGGCAGCAGGTGGATGATCTGGTGCAGCGCGCCATCGCCAGCGGAAAAGACTCGGCTTACGAGTTGCTGGCCAGCAGCTCCAATACCGAGTTCGTCAAGCAGCAAATCGCGCAGGTGGTGCAAAGGCTCAATGTGACCAGCATCGTGCGTGAGCAAATCATGAAGCTGGATACCGATGAGCTCGAGGCGCTGGTGCTGGACAATACCGGCGGCAACCTGGTGATGATTCAGATTCTTGGTGGCGTATTGGGCATCATCGTTGGCAGCGTGCAGGTGGATATCCGCTTTTCACTGCCTTTGGGCGCGCTGCTGCTGGTGGTTTATCTGGCCTTCAGCCTGAATCGGCGCCAATACCGCTCGCCGTGATGGTGCGGGTCAAGCGGTGCCGAGGCGGGCCGCGATCCACGCATTGAGGTCCGCCAGTACCCGCGCACGATCTTTCGGAATTTCGTTGTAGATCTCGTGATAGAGACCGTCGTACACCTTTAGCGTTTTGTCTTTGGCGCTGACCGCGTCCATCACCATCTGGCTGCCCGAAACGCCGGCAAGCTGGTCCTGGGCGCCGTGCTGGATCAGCATTGGCAGTTCCAGCAGACAAAGGGCAGATGGAATCCATTCGACGAAATTGACGATCTCCGCCACGGTTCGCGCCGGAACCTTGCCGTGGGCGTTGAGCGGATCGCTGGCGTAGTCGGCCACGGTTTCGGGGTCGCGCGAAACCAGGCTGGGATCCACCGCAAAGGTGCCCGCCTTGGGTGCGATGACCGAAAGCATCTTGCTCAGCAAGCGCGCGAACAGCGAAGCGCCGTCCAGCGCGACCGCCGGCCCGGAAAGAATCAGGGCGTGCAGCTTGTCGCCGTGTTTGAGCGCGTGGCTCAGGCTCAGTGCGCCGCCCATGCTGTGGCCCAGCATCAGCACCGGCTTGCCGGCATTTTCCCTGGCCGCGATGTCGACCAGGGCATCGATATCGGCCACGGCGTTGGAGAAGCGATCCACAAAGGCGCGTGGTCCGCCGGATTTTCCGTGACCACGATGATCGATGGCATACACCGCGCAGCCGGTTTGGTTCAGGCTTTGCGCCACGTGTGCATAACGGCCGCTGTGCTCACCCAGGCCGTGGACGATCACGATCACCGCGCGTGGCTGATCCGGCACCCATTTGCGCCAGAAGATCTCGATGCCCTTTTCGCCGTTGAAGCGGTGTTCGCTGTGTTTCACTGCATTGCCCTGTCTTAACCCGAGTCGTGCTCGGCGCCGGGCGTTATCTTACGCAAGCCACGGAACGCCTTGACCGCGCCATAGTCGCCGCGCACCACCGCGGCCACTTCGGATGCAATCGGCATTTCCACCCCATGCGCCGCGGCAATTTCCATCACCACGCTGCTGGTCTTGATGCCCTCAGCCACCATGTTCATGGAAGCAACGATTTGCTCGGTGGTCTTGCCAGCGGCGAACTGTTCTCCAACGCGGCGGTTTCGCGACAGCGGGCTCATGCAGGTGGTCAACAGATCGCCCAGGCCGGTGAGGCCGGCAAAGGAGTCGGCGTTGCCGCCCATGGCCACGCCCAGCCGCGTGATTTCGTTCAAGCCGCGCGTGATGACCATGGCGCGGGTGTTTTCTCCCACGCTCAAGCCCTGCGCCATGCCGGCGGAGATGGCGATCACGTTTTTCAGCGGGCCGCCAAGCTCGCAGCCGATCACATCGGTGTTCGTATAGACCCGAAACAGGGCGCTGGAAAAGATCGGCCGCAAGGCGCCGGCCAGGCTTTCATCGGGCATCGCCACCACCGCCGCAGCGGCCATGCCCTGCAGAATTTCCCTGGCGATATTGGGGCCGGCCAGAAGTCCGGCGGGGTGGCCCGGCAATTCCTCCTGGATGATTTGTGTCATGCGCCGCTGCGTGCCCTGTTCCAGGCCTTTGGCCAAACTGATGACCGGCACCCAGGGGCGCAAGTGCGGCGCCACCGCCTTGAGCGTTCCGCGAAAACTGTGTGACGGAATTCCCACCACCAGCACGTCGCAGTCTGCAACCGCTTCTTCCAGGTCCGTGGTTGCGCGCAGCTTGTGGTACAGCTTCAAGCCTTCCAGATAGCGACCGTTGACATGTTCGCGATTGATCTGCTCGGCGACGTCGGCGCGGCGCCCCCAGATCAGCGTGTTGGCGTTGCGCGCGCAGATGGATGCGACGGTGCTCCCCCACGAACCCGACCCCAGCACGGCGACATTCAATGCGCGGCTCATTGCCCAGCCTCTCCCCGGATCAGTCAATGTCTGTGTCGGATACTAGCGCGACTCCCGGCATCCATTGCCCGACTTTGGTCGGGGCTGCTGGCCGGGACGATCACCAGCCTGGCCGGCCAGCAATCCGTCAGCCATGGCGCGACTGACGAAAATGGGCCGTCGGTCCGCCCGGCGTTGCGGGGTACCGGTTGCGTGAAGCTTAAGCCTGCCTGGGCGTGAACGCTTCCACGCCCACCGCCGTATTCATGAAATCGCGGAATTGGTGCCATAGGCCGTCGCGCACCGTTATCACGTGGACGTAGTCTGAGTCGATGGTGCCGCCGGTGGATTTGGCGGTCAGGTTCAGGTGGCCGAACACCACCACCTTGTCGCGCTCGGCGATGAACTCGTGCTGATCGAACTGATTGATATTGACCGAGGCCAGCACGGTTTCAAAGAACTTGCGCGCTTCTGCCTTGGTTTCGTAGTGGCCGGCGTAGGGGATGGTGGGCGGGCCGTAGAAATCGATGATGACGTTTTCATCCAGCATTTCCAGAATGGCCGGGACGTCGCCGCGACCGAATCGGGCGAAGACTTCCTGAACCTGTTCGACGTTGGCCTGACTCATGCTGATGCTCCTCCAATGGCTGTTGAACGCTTGCAGCAGGGGCCGCCACGAAAAATGCGGCGACCAGAAACATTGTCCGTTCGACAGTATGTGGCGCCTTGGCGGTCGCGTCAACGCCGTTTTGCGTGCCGATTCAGGCGTCGTCCACGTGCACCATGGCGGTGCATCGTCCTGAACGCTGGCCCCCGATGGGTGCTCGGATTAAACTTGGCGTCTTGTTCATCGTATGGCCGGCGTTCGAGCGTCGGTCGCATTTGGGGATTCGGGAGCCGGGAATTGGAACACGAAAATCACGATAAGGTCTTTTTTCTCACCTTTGGTGGGGTGCTTGCCGCTTTGGGCGCCATTTTCACCGTCTGTATCGTCGCAGCGGGTCTGATCGCGCCGGAGCCGCACAAAGACCCTCGCTTGGAAGAAAAGCTGGCGCAGCGCCTGCAGCTACCCGGTCAAGCCATTACGGATCCGGAGGCGCTGGTGAAGGTCGCCGCCGCCGCTGAACGCGCGCCGTATACCGCCGAGCAGGTTTTGCAAAAGTACTGCAACGCCTGTCATGAAAGCGGCTTGATGGATGCGCCGAAAAATGGCGACAGCGCGGCCTGGTCTGCCCGTGCCAGCGCTGCGGGTGGCCTGGATGGTCTGGCCGCTTCGGCCATCGCCGGCAAGAACGCGATGCCGCCGCGTGGCGGCGGTGTGGATCTGACCGACGACGAAGTCAAGGCCGCGGTCGAGGCCATGATGAGCGCCGGCGGGGTCTGAATCAGTTCTGGATGCCGGCCTCCCATTGCGGTCCGGCCGGCCATCTGCTTTTTGTGACGGCGTTCACACAATGCAGGCTGTCTTGCTGATTTCAAACATGATTGTAGATGCCCGCGCGGGGTTTGCTATGCTTGCGACAGGCCTTGCGAGGCGCGAATTTGCTGAGCACGGACCTTTGGGAATTCCGGACATCCGGGAGTGATGTTTACATCGGTGTTGCGGTCAGCTTTTTTGCCCTTGGAGCGCGCTGACGGCTTTTCTACAACAACCTCAGGAGAGGCTCAAAGATGAACTTCAAACGTGTAATGGTGGGATCAGTAGTCGGCGCGGCCATCGTCGCCAGCCCCGCGGCATTCGCCGGTTGGACCGGGAACGTGGGCGCCAGCAGCAAATACCTGTTCCGTGGCATCGCCCAGAACGGCGACGCGGCGGTGCAGGGCGGCATGGATTATGGCCATGAATCCGGTCTGTACTTCGGCACCTGGGCGTCCAACATCGGCTTCGGCGGTGCTGGCGGCGAGAGCAGCGAGGTGGATGTGTATGCCGGTTGGGGTGCTGATCTTGGCGGCCTGGGGGTTGACCTGGGCGTGCTGTACTACTGGTATCCGGAAGAAGACGAAGTCGACTCTGATCTGAGCACCGTGGAGTTCTACGGCGGTCTGTCCTTCGGTCCGGCCAGCGTGACCTACTACTATTCCGATGAAACCAACTTCTTCATCGGTGATGACAACGCCGAAGAAGGTGGCTACCTGAGCGGTAGCGTGGAATTGCCGATCAGCGACACGGTGGCGATCACCGCTGGCGTCGGTTTCTACGATGGTGATGAAATCGAACGCTACCTGGCTTCCGTCGGCAGCGACGATGACACCTATGTGGACTACAGCCTGGGTATCAGCAAGTCGCTGGACGGCGGCATGAGTTTCAGCTTCACCATCGTCGATACCGACATCGAAGCTTCCGGTGTGGATGACGATCCGGAAGTGGTGGTCAGCTTTGCCAAGGAATTCGAGCTGTAAGGCGAGAGTCTGACGAAAAAGGGGCCTGCGGGCCCCTTTTTCATGCCTGGGGGGCGCGGTCCAGTTCGCGATAGCGCAAGGCTTCGGCCACTTGCGCCCTGGCGATATGTTCCGATTCTGCCAGGTCGGCGATGCTGCGGGCGACGCGCAGCACGCGATGATAGGCGCGCGCCGACAGGCCGAGCCGGGTCATCGCGCCGCGCAGCATCGTCTGGGTTGACGCATCCAGAGCGCAATGTTCGTCGATGTCGCTGACGCTGAGTTCGGCGTTGGGTTTTCCCTGCCGACCCATCTGGATCAGGCGTGATCGCAGCACGCGTTGGCCGACGGTGGTGCTGGATTCGGTGGGTTCGTGACCGTTTGGCGTGAGCGCTGACTGATCCACGCGCGGCACGAAGATCTGCAAGTCGATGCGATCCAGCAGCGGTCCGGAAATGCGCGACCGGTAGCGCTGAATCTGATCCGGCGTGCAGCGGCAACGCCCTGCGCTATCGCCCAGATAGCCGCAAGGGCAGGGGTTCATGGCGGCAATCAGCTGGAATCTTGCCGGGAAGTCGGCTTGTCGCGCTGCGCGCGACACCGTGATGCGACCGTTTTCCAATGGCTCGCGCAGCACTTCCAGCACCCGTCGATCAAACTCGGGTAATTCATCCAGAAACAGGACGCCCTGATGCGCCAGGGTAATTTCGCCCGGTCGCGGCAAGGAACCACCGCCGACCAGTGCAACACCGGACGCGGTGTGATGCGGTGCGCGAAACGGGCGTTGGCCCCAACGGGCGACGTCGAAGCCGCCGTGAGAGACCGAGGCAATGGCCGCGACCTGTAAGGCGCTTTGTTCATCCAATGGCGGCAGAATGCCGGGCAATCGGCAGGCCAGCATGCTTTTGCCGGCGCCGGGCGGGCCCACCATGAGCATGGAATGGGCGCCTGAAGCGGCGATTTCCAGTACACGACGTGCCTGATGCTGGCCGCGAACCTCGCAAAGATCGGCAACGGCATGCACGTTCGCGGCGCTTGTTTGATCGTGGGTCACGAGCGGTAATGGGCCGGAATGCAGCGCCGCACAAACCTCCGCCAGGTGGGTGGCGCTGCTGAGTTGCGCGTCTTTGACCAGGGCGGCTTCGGTCAGATTCTCTTCCGGCAACAGCATTTGTCGCCCGGCATGCGCGGCCCGCAAGGTGGCCGGCAGGGCGCCGCGCACCGGACGGACTTCACCGGACAGGGACAGCTCACCCAGTACTTCAAGATCTCGCAGCCGGTCGATCGGAATCTGATCCGCGCCGGCGAGAATGCCCAGCGCAATGGCAAGGTCAAAACGCCCGCCTTCCTTGGGCAGGTCCGCCGGCGCCAGATTGCAGGTGATGCGCCGATTGGGAAACTGATAGCCGCAGTTCTGGATCGCCGCGCGCACCCGGTCCTTGGCTTCGCGCACCGCCGCCTCCGGCAAACCCACGATGTTGAGCCCGGGAATGCCGGGCGCCAAATGCACTTCGACCGTGACCAGGTCCGCCGCCAGACCGTTTTGCGCCCGGCTGAACACCGTTGCTAGCGCCATCGCTTTGTCAATTTGAGATCATTCAACCGCAAGCTAATCACTCCGCGAGCACCTCTTCAATGTCTGCGACCAATTGACGTCGGGGTGGCGGGCTCTTAGATTCGCGCGTCCAGCCGATTTGATGGGAGTTCACGGGAGAGCCATGAGTCGTTGGTTATCAGGCTTGACGGCGGTGTTGGCGGTATTCTGGCTGACGCTGTCCGGCCACTACACCCAGCTGTTGCTGGCTCTGGGGCTGGCATCGGTGATCCTGGTCGCCTGGATCGCGCGCAGGATGGACATCGTTGATCACGAGGGGGTGCCGCTACACATCAGCATTGGCGTGCCGCTTTATTGGGGGTGGCTGCTGGCGCAGATCTTGCTCACCGGTGTCACCGTTGCGCGCATGGCATGGTCACCGCGCATTCGGCTGAATCCGAATATTCGTCCCACTCCGACCCATGCAATGTCCGATCTCGACCGTGTGATCTACGCCAATTCCATTACCCTGACGCCCGGCACGCTGTCGCTGGAAACCGGCGATGACGCCATCGAGGTTCACGGGCTGAACGAGGCTTTGCAAGCCGATCTGGCCGGCGGCGCGATGAAGCGACGCGTCGATCAGCTGGAGACCTGATCGATGGTATTCGCCGCACTCGTGGCAGTGCTCGTCACCATGGTGCTGGTGCTCGTGCGCGCCTTGCTGGGTCGTTCGCTTTACGACCGTGTACTGGCGGTGAACAACTTCGGCACCAAGATGGTGCTGTTTGTCGCGCTGGCGGGGTTCGCCAGTGGTCGCCCGGCGTTTCTGGACATTGCCCTGGCTTATGCGCTGATCAATTTCGTCGGCACCATCGCGGTGCTGCGCCTGAGTCACTACGGTGAGCTGGGCTTTGGTCCGGAAGCGGGGGATCACTTGTGAACGTGGCCGATGTCCTGCAATTCGGCGCTGGCGTGCTGCTGGCCATCGGCAGTCTGTTCGTGCTGTCGGGCGGGGTGGGGATGTTGCGGTTTCCCGATTTCTATACCAGGACGCACGCAGCCGGGCTGACCGATTCGGCCGGCGCGGCGATGCTCTTGATCGGCCTGCTGTTGCTGGCGCCGGACTGGCAGGTGGCGGTTCGTCTGCTGCTGATTCTGCTGTTCATGCTGATCAGCGGCCCGACCGCCGCCCATGCGCTGGCGCAGGCGGCGCGCAAGGACGGGCTCAAGGTCTGGAAGGCCGGGGAGGATCCTCGCTGATGGACGCCCTGGAATTGATCAATCTGGTGTTGTTCGCCATTCTCGCGGTCACCGGCCTGGCCATCGTGCGCATGCGAGCGCTTTACGCCGTGGCCATGTTGTCCGGCATTTTCAGTCTGGTATCTGCCAGCCTGTTCGTGTTGATGGACGCCGTGGATGTGGCGTTTACCGAGGTCGCGGTTGGCGCCGGCATCAGCACGGTGCTGTTCATCAGCGCGCTGGCGCTGACGCGTTCCAAGGAAGCGGTGACGCCGAGCAGCCGAAGCTGGCCGGCGCTGGTGGTGACCTTGGTGTTCGGCGCCACGATGATTCATGCCAGTCTGGACCTGCCGCCATTCGGTTCGCCGGACAACCCGGTGCACTCGCATCCGGTGACGCAGGTGTTCCTGGAAGACTCGGCCAAGGAGATCGGCGTGCCCAACGTGGTCACTTCCATTCTGGCGAGCTATCGCGGCCATGACACGCTGGGGGAGGTGGTGGTGGTGTTCACCGCCGGCATTGCGGTGTTGATGCTGCTGGGCCATACGCGTGGTCGCCGCCGCGGCCACAAGGACCGCGGCTGATGCAAAGTGAGTATCGCATCCTGCGCGTCGTCAGCAAGTTGCTGGTGCCGTTCATCCTGCTGTTCGCGCTCTACGTGCAATTCCACGGGGACTACGGCCCCGGCGGCGGGTTTCAGGCCGGGGTGATCTTTGCCGCCGGCATCATTCTGTATGGTCTGGTGTTCGGTCTGAAACGTGCGCAGCAAGTCTTGCCTTTGGCCCTGATGCTGCGGCTGGTGCCGCTGGGCGTGCTGCTGTATGCCGGCGTGGGTGCGGTCAATATGCTGAACGGCGGCAATTTTCTGGATTACGATACGATCGATCCGCATCATCCCGTGCACGGTCAGCATCTCGGCATTCTGCTGGTGGAGCTGGGGGTCGGCATCACCGTCACGGCGGTGATGGTTTGCATCTTTTACGCCTTTGCCGGACGCGGCGTGGGCGCCGCCGGGGAAGGCGACGCATGATGGCGCTCTACAATTACTGGATCGCCATCGCGCTGATGATGCTGGGCCTGTACGCAGTGATCAGTCATGGCAACCTGGTGAAGAAGATGATCGGCCTGAATGTGTTTCAGGTTTCCGTGTTCATGTTCTACATCAGCCTGGGCAAGGTCAGCGGCGGCAGTGCGCCCATTCTTGAGGAGGGGATTGCCCTGTATTCGCACCCGCTGCCACATGTGCTGATTCTGACCGCCATCGTCGTCGGCGTGGCCACCACGGCACTGGGGTTGGCCCTGGCGGTGCGCGTGTTTGAAGCCTACGGCACCATTGAAGAGGATCAGGCGCTGCGCCAGGATCAGCAAGACCATACACAGACATGATTGCCCAGCAGTTGCCTGCGCTACAGGTCGTGGTTCCACTGATCTGTGCACCGCTTTGCGTTGTGTTCGGTTCGCGCCAACTGGCCTGGGCGCTGTTCCTGCTGGCCTCGCTTTCCAGTCTGGGCTGCGCCATCTGGATGAGCGCGCTGGTGTTGGACGGCCAGGTGCTGCGTTACGCCATGGGCGGCTGGCCGGCGCCGCAAGGCATCGAATACGTGGTCGATGGCGCCAACGCGCCCATTCTGTTGTTGCTGAGTCTGGTGGCGGTGCTGGGCGCGGTTTACGCCTGGCGCAGCGTGGCGCAGGAAATCGAGCCACGTCGCGCGGACCTGTTCTACGCCTGCCTGTGTCTGTGTCTGTGCGGACTGCTGGGCATCACCACCACCGGCGATGCCTTCAATGTGTTCGTGTTTCTGGAGATCTCCTCGCTGTCCTCCTACGCCTTGATTGCCATGGGGCGGCATCGTCGGGCGCTGCTGTCGGCCTTCCAGTATCTGATCATGGGCACGGTGGGCGGCACTTTTCTGTTGCTCGGCATCGGTCTGGCCTATGGCCTGACCGGCACCCTGAACATGGCCGATCTGGCGCAACGGCTGCCGGAGCTGTACGGCAACCGCGCGCTCACCGCAGCGGTGCTGTTCGTGTTTGTGGGCATGGCGATCAAGGCCGCCGTGTTTCCGCTGCACGCCTGGTTGCCGGGTGCCTATGGCGAAGCGCCTTCGGTGGTGAGCCTGTTTCTGTCGGCCACCGGCACCAAGGTGGCCTTGTACGTGCTGATCCGCTTCTGCTTCACCGTGTTCGGCGCGGCGCTGGTGTTTCAGCAATTGCCGCTGCATCAAATTGGCTTGCTTCTGTCTTGCGCGGCGATGCTGGTGGGCGCCGCCGCCGCCTGTTTTCAGACCGATTTCAGGCGCCTGCTGGCCTGGTCCAGCGTTGGCCAGATCGGCTACATCTTCGCCGGCATTTGTCTGGCCAATGCCGATGGCCTGTCCGCCGCCTATCTGCATCTGATCAATCACGGCGTGATCAAGGCGACCCTATTCGCCGCTGCCGGCCTGTTGTTGCTGCGCATGGGTTCGACGCGCCTGGAAGACATGGCCGGTCTGGCGCGACGCATGCCGTGGACCTTCGGCGCGATTCTGCTCACCGGCCTGGGCCTGATCGGCGTGCCGCTGACCGCGGGCTTCGTCAGCAAATGGGCCTTGGCCTTGGCGCTGATCGAACAGTCGCAATGGTTGGTGTTGATCAGCGTCTTGCTGAGTTCATTGTTGGCCCTGGGCTACGTGGGCCACGTGATCGAGGTGTGCTGGTTCCGTGACCCGCCCAGCGATGTCAGTTTGAAGTCGGGTTCGGCTTCCATGACGGCGGTCACCTGGGTGTTGGCCTTGTTGTCGATTTATCTGGGCATTGACGCCAGCCTGACGTCCGCCCTGGCCGATGCCGCCGCCCAAGCGCTGACCGGAGCCGCGTCATGATGGCCCTGCCGGCGGTCTGGTTTGAAGCGCAGCAGGCCTGCGCCTTGTTGCTGGCGCCGGCCTTGCCGATGTTGGCGGGACTGCTGATTCTGCTGTTGCACAAGCATTGGCAGCTCCGCCAGGGGGCTGCCTTTGTTGGCGGATTGCTGCTGGCGGCGTTTGTCATCAGTCTGTGGCCCTACGCCAACGCCGGACTGGATTACACCTTGTGGGAGTGGATGCCGGGTCTGTCGCTGGCGTTTGAGCTGGAACCGCTGGGCCTGATTTTCGCCAGCGTTGCCGGTGTGTTGTGGCCGGTGACCACGGTCTATGCCACCGGCTACATGCGCGCTCAGAAGGAGCCGAATCAAACGCGCTTCTTTTTCTGTTTTGCAGTGGCGATTGCGGCCGCGCAATGGATTGCGCTGTCCGGCAATCTGCTGACGCTGTTCATCGGCTACGAGGTCTTGACCCTGTCCACCTGGCCGCTGGTGACGCACCGTGGCGATACGGCGGCGCGTGACGGTGGGCGGGTTTATCTGATCATTTTGCTGACCACCTCCATTGGCCTGTTGTTGCCGGCCATCGTGTGGACCTGGTCCATCGCCGGCAGCACCGACTTTGTCGCCGGCGGCTTGCTGACCGGCAAGGCGTCCAACACCGTGCTGTGCATATTGTTTGCGCTGTTCCTGTTCGGCACCGGCAAGGCGGCGCTGATGCCGTTCCACCGCTGGTTGCCGTCGGCGATGGTGGCGCCGGCGCCGGTGTCGGCGCTGTTGCACGCGGTGGCGGTGGTCAAGGCCGGCGTGTTCACGGTGCTCAAGATCAGCGCCTATATCTTTGGCATCGACAATCTGGCCGAAACCGGCGCATCGAAAATCATGATGTGGGTGGCGGCGTTCACCCTGTTGGCGTCTTCGCTCATCGCCCTGACGTACGACAACCTCAAGGCGCGGCTGGCTTATTCCACCGTCAGTCAGCTGGCTTATATCGTGTTGGCGGCAACGCTGGCCAGCACCACCGCCATCGTTGGCGGCGCGCTGCACATCGTCACCCATGCGGCGGCCAAGATCACGCTGTTCTTTTGCGCCGGCGCCATCTATGCCGCGTCCAAACAAATCGTCATCAGCGGACTGGACGGACGCGGTCGCGCCATGCCCTGGACCTTTGGCGCATTTTTTGTGGCATCGCTGTCAATTATCGGCCTGCCGCCGCTGGGCGGCACCTGGAGCAAGTGGCTGTTGCTGCAGGGCACGCTGGATGCGCAACAAATGCTGATGATGTGGCTGTTGCTGATCAGCTCGCTGTTGTCGCTGGCCTATCTGTTGCCGATTCCGGCGCGCGCCTTTCTGCTGCCGCCCAAACAGGAAGTGACGCACGGCGAAGCGCCCTGGGCCTGCGTGCTGGCGCTGTGTGTGACCGCCGCGGCCTGCGTGGTTTTGTTCTTCTTTGCCGAACCATTGATTGCGCCCTTGCAACAAGCGCTGGAGGTGAGTCATGACCCCTGACAAGCCGTCCTGGCTGGACCGACCGGAAAACGTCAAGCGCATCGTCATCGCGCTTTATGTGGTCTGTGGTCTATTGCTGGTGGCCGAGCTGTTCGTGCACAAGCACGTGCACTTTTCTTTCGAGGCCTGGTTCGGCTTCTACGCCTTCTTCGGCTTTCTGGCGTATTGCTTCATCGTCAACACCGCCACGCTGTTGCGGCGTCTGCTGAAGCGCGACGAGGGGTATTACGGCGATGACTGAGGCGCTGCTCAACCCTGCCTTTGTCTTCTTCCTCGGCGCCTTGCTGGTGCCGGTGTTGGGGCGCTCGCTGTTGCGGCCTTATCTGCTGCTGGTGCCCATCGCCGGATTGGTCTTGCTATGTACGATTCCGCAGGGTGTTTACGGACAGCTGGAATTGTTTGGCCTGGAAATGGCGACGCTGCGGCTGGATCGGCTGTCCTTCATCTTCGGGGTGATCTTTCATCTGGCGGCGGCCATCGCCGCGCTCTACGCCTGGCATCTGAACGATCGCCTGCAACAGAGCGCAACGCTGATCTACGCCGGCGCCGCCATCGGCGCGCTGTTGGCGGGTGATCTCATCACTCTGTTCCTGTATTGGGAAATCACCGCCATCTCCTCGGTGTTCCTGATCTGGGCGCGCAAGACCGAGCGCGCCTACAAGGTGGGCCTGCGTTATCTCATCATCCAGGTGCTGTCCGGCGTGTTGCTGCTGGGCGGCGCGGTGATTCATTCCACCCAGACCGGCAGCATCGCCTTCGATCGCTTCGAGCTGGACGGCGTTGCCAGCTGGATGATCTTGCTGTCCTTCGGCATCAAGTGCGCCTTCCCGCTGCTGCACAACTGGTTGCAGGACGCCTATCCCGAATCCACCGTCACCGGCACCGTGGTGTTGTCGGTGTTCACCACCAAGCTGGCGGTCTACGCCCTGGCGCGCGGCTTCCCCGGCACCGAGCTCTTGATCTGGGTGGGTGCGGTGATGACCGCTTTCCCCATCTTCTTCGCGGTGATCGAAAACGACTTGCGCCGGGTGCTGGCCTACAGCCTCAACAACCAGCTCGGCTTCATGGTTTGCGGCATCGGCATCGGCACCGAGCTTGCGATCAACGGCGCCGCCGCCCACGCCTTCGCGCACATTCTGTACAAGGCGCTGCTGTTCATGTCCATGGGCGCAGTGTTGTATCGCGTCGGCACCATCAAGGCTTCTGAGCTGGGCGGCCTGTACAAGTCCATGCCCTGGACCGCGACCTTCTGCATCGTCGGCGCCATGTCCATCTCCGCCTTCCCGCTGATGTCGGGCTTCGTCACCAAGTCCATGATTCTGCTGGCGGCGGCCGAAGAACACTTGTGGCTGGTTTGGCTGATTCTGTTGTTTGCCTCCGCCGGCGTGCTGGATCACTCCGGCATCAAGATTCCTTTCTTCTCCTTCTTCGCCCACGATTCGGGCAAGCGCTGCGCCGAGGCGCCGCTGAACATGCTGCTGGCGATGGGCATCGCTGCGTTCCTGTGCATCGGCATCGGCGTCTATCCGGACCCGCTGTACGCGCTGTTGCCCTATGCGGTGGAGTTCGTTCCGTACACCACCACGCATGTGCTGACGCAGATGCAGCTGCTGATGTTCGCCGCCGCCGCCTTCGCCTTCCTGTTCGGCAAGGGCTGGTATCCGCCGGAAATCCCCTCGCTCAATCTGGATTTCGACTGGACCTATCGACGCGCGCTGCCGGCAGTGGTCCGCGCGAGCATGGGAGTGCTTGTCTCTACCCGTGACGGGATCCTGCTGCCTGCTCGGGATTCGCTCACCAGCATGTTGCGGCAGCTTTCGGGCCCCTTGTCGCCCAAGGGGCTGATTGGGGCCGGATGGTCCACCGGCGCCATGGTGTGGTGGGTGGCGGCGCTGATGGGGGCTTATCTGCTGCTGTCACTGATGTGAGCGCCCGTTGCCAACGAGCGCGTGAAAAAGCCTTCGATCACATCAAGGGGCGTGGGTGGCTACTTTTTGCGGCGAAGTTCGGTTTCCAACGCCGTGATGCGCGCCTCCAGCGATGTCATCCGCTGCTGACAGCGCGCAAGAAGCTCGGTCTGAACATCAAATCGCTCACGCGACACCAGATCAAATTTTTCCAGATTGGCGCGCAACACGGCGCGAAAATTATCCTCCAGCTCCGCACGCAGGCCTTTCAGGCCGGGTGGGAGGAGGGCGGCCAGTCGTTCGGCCAAGTCTTCGATCTGACGAAATTCGTTCATGCGAGGTCTGACGCCGCGTGAGGGAGCGCAAATCATAGCCTGAGCCGGCAACGGGCTTGCTGATTGGCGGGGCATGCGTAAAATTTCGCCGGCGCGGAACCCACGCTGCGGCATCGTGGTCCATCCGGCGCTGACGAAAACAAACATCTCGGTCAATCCAGGGATCCCATCATGAGCAGCGAAACGCTGATCCAGGCGCGACAACTGACGCGCCGTTACGGCCCCAATGTGGCGGTCGACAATCTGAATCTCACGCTTTCGCAAGGCGAAATCCTCGGTTTGCTTGGCCCCAACGGCGCCGGCAAATCCACCACCATGAAAATGCTGACCGGCAACCTTTCGCCCAGCCAGGGGGAGGTGCGCATCAAGGGGCAATCCTTGAGCGAGGCGCCGATTCTGGCCAAGCAGCAGTTGGGTTACCTGCCGGAACAGCCGCCGGTCTACCCGGAGCTGACGGTGGATGAATACCTGCGCTTCTGCGCCGGCCTGCACGGCATTGCGTCCAAGGCGATTGCCGAGGCGGTGGAGTCGGCCAAGCGCGATTGCGGCTTGAGCCAGGCGGGTCGTCGTGTGGTGGGCAACCTGTCCAAGGGTTTCCAGCAGCGCGTTGGCCTGGCGCAGGCCATCATCCACCGGCCGCCGGTGATTATCCTGGACGAACCCACCGTGGGGCTGGATCCGAATCAGATTCGCGAGATTCGCAGCCTGATTCGTGAGCTGGGCATGACCCACAGCGTGATCCTGTCATCGCACATCCTGCCGGAAATTCAGGCGATTTGTGATCGCGTGATGATTCTGCACGATGGGCGGTCGGTATACGACGCTGCCATCGATGCGCAGATTGGCCAGCGCAGCCTGATGCTGGAATTCGCCAGCGCGCCGCAGGTCGAATGGTTGACGCAACTCGATGGCGTCGAGCGTTGCCAGCCGCTGGAGCAACAGCGTTATCGACTGTCGCTGGCGGCTGAGGCCGATCCGCGTGAGGCGATCGTCGCGCAGTCGGTCGAACAGGGTTGGGGTTTGCTGGAGTTGCGCCTGGAAGCGCGCACGCTGGAGGAACTATTCGTGGAACTGACCGCCGGTGAAGGCGCGGTGTTGAGGCAGGCGGCATGAACAACGTCATTAACATTGCGGCGCACGAAACGCGGCGTATTTTCGTATCGCCCCTGGCCTGGTCGGTGCTGGCGATTACCCAGCTGATCTTTGGCTATATCTACGTGGGCGCCGTGGTCCAGTATCAGCGCAACAGCATGGTTGCGGATCAGAGCATCGGCGTTTCGGATTATGTCGGTTCCGGGCTTTATGGGTCGGCCACCATTATTCTGTTGCTGGTGATGCCGCTGATGACCATGCGGCTGTTTTCCGAAGAGCGCAAGTCCGGCACATTGACGCTGTTGTTTTCCGCGCCGGTGAGTTTGATCGAAATCGTGCTGGGCAAGTTTCTGGGCCTGTTGGGGTTTGTTGCCGCCCTGATCCTGTTGCTGGCGGCGATGCCGGCGGTACTGTTGCCGGCGGTGGATCTGGATGTCGGTCGCTTGGCCGCCGGCTTGCTGGGTCTGTTTCTGCTGACCATGTCCTTTGGCGCTTGCGGCCTGTTCATTTCCAGCCTGACGCGCGAACCGACCATTGCCGCCGTCGGCAGTTTTGCGGCGCTGTTATTGATCTGGTTGTTGAAAATGCCGGCAAACTCGGACAGTGAATTCGCCGCGCTGTTTGATTATCTTTCGCTGGTCAGTCATTACCAGAGTTTGATCTCGGGGCTGTTTGATTCTTCGGATGTCGTGTATTACCTGCTGTTCACAACCCTGTTCTTGTGGCTGACCGTTCTTCGCCTGGATATGGAGAGGAACTAAAGTCATGAAACAAAAACATCAAAACCTGATTCAGCAGCTGATCAATGGCGTATTGATCGTCACCGTGCTGGTGTTGATCGGCTGGTTGTCGGTCCGTTACAGCGTGCAGCATGACTGGACCGTCAACAAGCGCAACACGCTCACCGAGGCCAGCCAGAAGCAATTGGCAAGCATGGCGGACCCGGTACGCATGATCGCCTTCAGTTATCCGGGCGGCGAGAACCGGCCCACCGTCCAGTTTTTCGCCGAACAGTACCAACGCTTCAAGCCGGACTTCGAACTCACATTCGTCGATCCGTCGAGCAATCCGCAAAAGGTCAAGGATTACGGTGTTTCCTTCGCCGGCGAGGTGGTACTGGAATATCAGGGGCGGCGCGAAAATCTGCGTTCGCTGTCGGAGCAGGCGGTGACCGGTGCCTTGCAACGACTGACGTATTCGGGCGAACGCTGGATCGTATTCATCGAAGGTCATGGCGAGCGCTCGGTGGTGGAGGCGCAGAGCCAGCAGGCGTTCACCCGGTTCGCCGGCGTGTTGCGCGACAAGGGCTTGAACGTCCAGCCGCTGAGCCTGGTGCAGAATCCACGAATCCCGGACAACACCTCGGTGCTGGTGATCGCCAGTCCACGCAGCGCCATGCTGCAAGGCGAGATCAAGCTGATCGAGGACTACGTGAAGCAGGGCGGCAATCTGCTGTGGCTGGCCGACCCGGATCATGATCCGGGCCTGGCGCCGCTGGCCGAAACGCTGGGCGTGACCTGGCTCGACGGTTACGCCGTGTTTCCAGAGTACGAACTGCTCGGCACCGGCCATCCGGGCATTTTCGCCGCCATCGGTTATCCGCCCAGCGCGGTGACCCAAGGGCTGGATCAGGTCACCCTGTTTCCATTGGTGCGCGCGATTCAAACCGGCCCCGACAGTGATTGGACCGCCAGCCCTTTGCTGACCAGCAGCGGCGAAGCCTGGCTGGAAACCGGCGCCATGGATGGTGAGGCGGTGACGTTTGATCCGGATGCCGGCGATATTGGCGGGCCGTTGAATATCGGCGTGACGCTGACGCGCATGCGCGCCGTGCCGGAGGCTGCTGATGACGCCGAGTCGTCCGAATCCAGTGAAGCCCAGCAGCGCGTGATCCTGGTGGGCGATGCCGATTTTCTGTCGGACGCCGGCATCGGCCAGCTGGGTAATCAGCAGCTGGGCTTGAATCTGATTCAATGGCTGGCCGCGCGCGATGAGCAGATCAATATTGACGTGCCATCAGCGCCGGACACCAACCTGTTCTTGCCGGACTGGGCGACGATGCTCATCTCCGCTGGTTTCGTGATTGCCCTGCCTTTGTTGCTGCTTGGTGCTGGCGTCGGCCGCTGGGCCGTGCGCCGTAGAAGGTGATTCATGCGCCGGCTCACTCTCAATCTGGTCTTGTTGCTGGTGGTGGCGGGTCTGGGGCTGGCGGTCTGGTTCAGCCAGGAAAAAACCGAGCAAGGACCGCCGCTGACAGCTTTGTCGCGCGAAGCGATTGACTCGATTTCGGTGCAACACCCGGGTCATCCCGAGATTCGCCTGCAAAAGCAGGACGGCCAATGGCGCCTGGTGGCGCCGATCGACGCGCCCACCGACCCGTTCGAAATCAACGGCATTCTCGCCCTGGTCGACCTGGAAGCGCAGTCAAGTCTGGACGCATCACAGGTGGATCGCGCCGAACTGGGCCTGGATCCGCCCGGCTACACCGTCACGCTCAACGATCAGAAGATCGCCATCGGCGGCACGGAACCGATCAAGTATCGGCGCTATGTGGAAGTCGGTGCTCAGATCGTGCTGGTGGATGATCCGCCCAGCGCGGCGCTGGATTCGGACTACTCGGATCTGGTGTCCAGGCGGCTGTTGCCGGAAAACACCGCGCTCAAGGCCATTGAACTGCCTGCATTCAGCATCCGCAAGAATCAGGATGGCCAATGGCGTTCCGAGCAGCATCCGGATGTCGACCCATCACGCTGGCTGGCGTTGGTGGACGGCTGGCGCGACGCGCGTGCGATGTGGAACGGTGCGCAGACTCCGGAAACCGAGCTGCCGGATGACCCCCGGCGTCTGCGCCTGATTCCGGAATCCGGTGAGCCGGTGGAGCTGCTGATCGCCGAGGACGAGACGCAGTTGGTGTTGTTGCGCGCGGACTGGAAGGTGCGTTACACCCTGTCCAAGGCGTTGCTGAACGAACTGTTCCAGCCCCCGGCCGAACCCGACGAAGCCAGCGAATCAGACCGCCAGGCGGGCGAGGCGGAATAGTTGCCGGAGTTGCCCGAAGTCGAAACCATTCGCCGAGGACTGCAACCGCGCATCCTGGGGCGTCGCATCCAAGAGGTACGGGTACGTGAGCACCGGCTGCGCTGGCCGGTGGACCCGGCACTGTCCACCCATCTGCGCGGACACCGGATCGAAGCGGTTGAACGTCGCAGCAAGTATCTGCTGCTTTGCCTGGATAATGGCAACCGCCTGATTGTGCATCTGGGGATGTCCGGGCGCTTGTGTCTGCTTGGCGCGCAGGTGCCCGGTGGCCGCCACGACCATCTGGACCTGACCCTGGACGATGCCCAGATGCTGCGTTTTCATGATCCGCGCCGTTTCGGCGCCGTGCTGTGCTGGCCTGCCGACCAGGCCAGTCACCCACTTCTGGCGGGCATCGGCCCGGAGCCGTTTGATGATCGGTTCAACGGTGAATACCTGTTCGGCAAGTCACGCGGCCGCCGCGCAGCCATCAAGAATTTTCTGATGGATACGCGCATTGTTGCCGGCACCGGCAATATTTACGCTTCCGAATCCCTGTTTCAGGCGGGCATCCGTCCGGCCAGGGCCGCGGGCCGCCTGAGCCGTGCCCAGTTCGAGCGATTGGTGGTGTCGGTGCGTGCCGTGTTGCACCGTGCCATCGAATGCGGCGGGACCACGCTGCGCGATTTTGCCGGCGCCGCTGGCGAGGCTGGTTATTTTCAGCAGGACCTGTTCGTCTATGGTCGTCAGGGTCAGCCCTGCCGACGCTGCCAGACACCGATCAAGCGTGTCATCATCGCTCAACGGTCCAGCTTTTATTGTCCGCGCTGTCAATGTTGAATCCAAAACAAAGTTCTGGGGAGAGAACGTGACCACCATCAATGACCCGCTGAAGTTGCCCTGTGGCGCCGAACTGAAAAACCGGCTGTGCAAGGCGGCCATGACCGAAGGGCTGGGCGACCCTTATCTGCGCGCCACGCCGAGGCATGCCACGCTATATCGACAATGGAGCGAAGGCGGCGCCGGGCTGCTGCTGACCGGCAATGTGCAGATCGATCGGCGGGTTCTGGAGCGGCCCAACAACGTCGCCATTGACGTGACCGATCCGATGACCACCGACGCCGAAGCCCGGTCGCGGCTGTCGGCGTGGACCGCGGCCGGGACCGCTGGCGGCAATCACCTGTGGATGCAGATTTCGCATGCTGGACGCCAGTCGCCGCGCTATATCACCTCCGAGCCGCTGGGGCCGTCCGAGGAACAGCTCAATATTCTGGGCAACTTCGCCAAGCCACGCGCGCTGACCGAAGAAGAAATTCTGGACTTCATTCAGCGCTTCGCCCAGGTCGCCGTGATCGCGCGCGAAACCGGCTTCACCGGCGTGCAGATTCATGCCGCCCACGGATACCTGTTGAGCTCGTTCCTGTCGCCGGTGACCAATCATCGCCGGGATGACTGGGGCGGTAGTCTGGAAAATCGCGCAAGGATGCTGCTGGAAACCGTGCGTGCCACCCGCAAGGCGGTCGGACCGGATTTCCCGGTGGCGGTGAAACTGAACTCCGATGATTTCCGCAAGGACGGCTTTTCCAACGAAGATTGCCTGCAAGTGGTGCAATGGCTCAACGATGAATCCCTGGACCTGCTGGAAGTTTCCGGCGGCAACTACGAGCAGCCGGCACTCCTGGGCTTACAGGGCGATGCGTCCACTGCCGTGCCCAAGCGTGAAAGCACCAAGAAGCGCGAAGCCTATTTTCTTGATTACGCGGAAAAGATTCGCGCCGTGGCGAAGATGCCATTGATGGTCACCGGCGGGTTCCGTAGCCGCCAGGGGATGGACGACGCCCTGGCCGAGGATGCCTGTGACGTGATTGGCGTTGGTCGGCCATTGTGTGGCCGTCCCGAGGCGCTGGGGCATTTGCTGGATGGTCGGCTCAAGCAGTTGCCAAGCTACGAACACAAGCTGATGCTGGCCAGAAAGGGCATGTTTTCCCCCAGCTCGTCGCTGACCCTGTTTCGCGTGCTCAACATTTTCGGCGCGCAGGGCTGGTATTACATGAGCTTGTTCCGCTTGGCGGACGGCCTGTCGCCTAATTTCAAACAAGGGCCGCTGGCGGCATTCATGAGTTACAACATCAGCGAATACAAGGCCGCGCACGCCATGCACAAGGCGCGAAAAGGGCGATGACGACAGAGGCCTGTTGCATCCGAATTCGATGCTAGAAGCTTCATTCGAATGTCGCCAAATACCCTTCGGGCAGCGAATCGAAGTCTTCCGCTATCTTGACTAAGCCCTTTGCCTCACCCAAGCGGCGTGGATGCGTGTCGGAACGCAAGGGAATCAATCGGACGGCGGGTTTGTTGGCGCGCGCGATAATCACCTCCTCTCCGTCTTCGGCGGCTCGGATTAAAGTGGAGAGCTGGCGTCTGGCCTTTTGAATGTTGAACATTTTCATGTGAGCAATCTGTTCTCGCTAGCCAGCGAAGTCAATTAAATAAGCACAGGAATTGATTCATGACACAAATCGGCACGCCACTTTCCCCCTCGGCCACCCGCGTTCTCATGCTTGGTTCCGGCGAACTGGGCAAGGAAGTTGTGATCGAGTTGCAGCGCCTGGGGGTGGAATGCATCGCGGCGGATCGCTACGCCAACGCGCCGGCGATGCAGGTGGCGCATCGATCACAGGTGTTGAACATGCTGGATGGCGAGGCGCTGCGCGACCTGATCGAACAGGAAAAGCCGCACTTGGTGGTGCCGGAGATCGAGGCCATCCACACGCCGACGCTGCTGGAACTCGAAGCCGCCGGGCAGCGCGTGATTCCCACCGCGCGGGCAGCCAGGCTGACCATGGATCGGGAGGGCATTCGCCGGCTTGCGGCGGAGCAATTGCGTCTGCCCACCTCGCCCTATCGCTTCGCGCAAACCGAAACGGAGTACCACGCGGCCATCCAGCACATCGGCCTGCCGTGCGTGGTCAAGCCGGTGATGTCGTCCTCCGGCAAAGGTCAGAGCCTGGTGAAAACCGCGGATCAGGTGCAAGCGGCCTGGGATTACGCCCAGTCTGGTGGTCGTGCCGGCGCTGGCAAAGTCATCGTCGAAGGCTTTGTGGATTTTGATTACGAAATCACCCTGCTCACCGTGCGTCACGCTGGCGGCACAAGCTTTTGCGCACCCATCGGCCATCTGCAAATCGACGGCGACTATCGCCAATCCTGGCAGCCGCAGGCCATGTCGGCGGCAGCGCTGGAATCAGCCCAACAGATTGCCGAGGCCATTACCGGCGATCTGGGCGGGCAGGGGGTTTTCGGCGTGGAACTGTTCATTCGCGGCGATGAGGCCATCTTCAGCGAAGTCTCCCCGCGCCCGCACGACACCGGTCTGGTGACGCTGATCTCTCAGGATTTGTCCGAATTCGCCTTGCACGCGCGGGCGATTCTGGGCTTGCCGATTCCAGCCATCCGCCAATACGGCGCGGCGGCTTCCTGTGCCTGGGTGGTGGAATCCGATGCCGTGGCGCCCTGCATCACCGGCGTGGATCAGGCGCTGCAGGCGCCGGATACCATGATTCGCCTGTTCGGCAAGCCCGAAGTCGGCGGCAAACGCCGAATGGGCGTGACGCTGGCGCTGGCCGAAAATACCGACGCTGCGCGCGATAAGGCACGTCAGGCGACCGCTCATCTTGGAATTGCTTGAGCCGGGCCGTCTCAGTTCTACAATGGTGGTGTGCGGTCGGATCGATTGAAGCCGCTTTAACGTGACCACTGCCGGAACCGCCATGCGTCTTTTGGGAATCGCTTTCTTGTTTGCTTGCCTGAGCCTGCCGGCAACCGCGCAAGTCTATCGTTGGGTGGATAAGGATGGCGTGGTGCATTACACCGACAAGCCGCCGCAGCCGGACGCAACGCCGGTGGACTTGCCGCCGCTGCATCGCATGGCGCCGGCCGAGGAAGTCAAAACCGAAGTGTTGGTGGATGAGGCGCCGGTCGCGGCACCCACGCCCATCAACGTGGAACTGGAAATCATTTCACCCGAGCCGGATCAGACCTACCGCAGTGCCGAGCGTCTGGTGCCGGTGGAATTGGCACTGAACAGCCCGCTGCCGGATGGTTATCGCCTGCGCTACCTGTTGGACGGCTTGACCAAGGCCGATGAACCGGCGGATGCGCTGTCGGTCGTATTGCTCAACGTGGCGCGCGGTGCGCACCAAGTCAGCGCGATGGTGGTGGATGAAAACGGCGCCGAAGTCGCCCGTAGTCAGAGCGTGACCATCCATATGAAACCGCCGACGGTGAACAATCCTGCGCTGAGCCGTTGATCGATGGCGGGTTCGGGCTAAACTGGCCGCACCACTGTGGTGCAAGGCACGCGCCAATGCTTCCCGGCTCGATGAACCAAAGCTGGCAAGCGTCTTGCTTGACGGATGCACAGCGGATTGCCAGTTGCCAAAGCCATGAATTCATATCCCGGTCATGACAGTGATCGATGCGGTGTTGCCGACGCATCGGTCGTTGAGCAGCGATGGCCGCGGTGGTGAAATTCGTTTCGCGTCTGCGGGCGCCGGCCGATGTGGTGCTCGACGGCATGGCGACGGCGGTGCTGTGTGTGGACGCCAAGCTTCGGGTGGCGGCAATGAATACGGCGGCCGAGGGCCAGTTCGAGGTCGGACGTAAACACGCGATCGGCCAGCCACTGCAAGAAAGCCTGCCGCATTTCGAGCCGCACCGGCAGCGCTTGCAGCAGGCGCTGGAGACCGGCGCCGGTTTTGTGGAGCGCGAAATGGAATTGCAAGCCATCGGCAAGCAATCGCTCACGGTGGATTGCACCGCCACACCGGTGATGCTCGGCAAGAGCGCCGGCCTGTTGCTGGAGTGTTCGGCGCTGGATCGGCACCTGCGGATCACGCGGGACGAACTGCTGCTGTCGCAGCATCAGGCTTCGCGTGAGTTGATTCGCGGCCTGGCACACGAAATCAAGAACCCGCTGGGTGGCATTCGCGGCGCCGCGCAGTTGTTGGAGCAGGCCTATCCCGACAGCGAGCACGCCGAATACACGCAGGTCATTATTCGTGAGGCGGACCGGCTGCAGAATCTGGTCAATCGGCTGTTGGGCCCCAACCGGCGGCCGCAACCCATCCAGGTCAATGTCCACGACGTGCTGGAGCATGTGCGCCAGCTTTGCGAGGCCGAGCTTGCCGAGGGCATTGAATTCATCCGCGACTACGATCCCAGCATTCCCGAAATCTGCGGTGATCGGGAGCAGCTGATTCAAGCGGTGCTGAATTTGGTGCGCAATGCCGCGCAGGCGGTGGGCCACACCGGCCAGTTGCGTCTGCGAACCCGCACCCGCCGTCAGTTCACCATCGGTGGCAAGCGGCATCGGCTGGTGGTGCAGATGGACGTGGAAGACAACGGCCCCGGCATCGCGCCGGAACTGCTGGACCGAATTTTCTATCCCATGGTGACCACGCGCGCCGAAGGCACCGGGCTGGGCCTGCCGATCGCGCAATACCTGATGCGTGCGCACGGCGGCGTGATCGAATGCCGCTCGCGTCCGGGGTGCACCGTTTTTTCCATTTATCTGCCGCTGAACGTGGTGGCCGAACCCTCGGAGTACCGATGAGCAATGCGCTGAAAGTCTGGGTGGTGGATGATGACCAGTCCATCCGCTGGGTCATGGAAAAATCCCTGCAGCGCGCGCAGATGGATGTTGCAGTGTTCGAAGGCGCGGCCGAGCTGTTCGATGCGCTGGATGAGGGCGTGCCGGACGTGCTGGTGAGCGATATCCGCATGCCCGGCGTGGATGGTCTGGAGATCATGCAGCGGGTGCACGCCAGGCATCCGCAGCTGCCGGTCATCATCATGACCGCGCATTCGGATCTGGACGCCGCCGTCGCCAGCTATCAGGGCGGCGCTTTCGAGTATCTGCCCAAGCCGTTTGACGTGGACACGGTGGCCGAGCTGGTCCGCCGTGCCGCCAGCAAGCGGCCGCAAGTGGAAGCCGAACCGGTTGCCGAAGCCGCGTCCATGATTGGCGAAGCGCCGGCCATGCAGGAGGTGTTTCGCGCCATCGGGCGGCTGTCCAAGTCGCAGATCACGGTGATGATCACCGGCGAATCCGGGACCGGCAAGGAGCTGGTGGCGCGCGCCTTGCACGCCAATTCGCCGCGTGCCAACAAACCCATCATCGCCATCAATACGGCGGCGATTCCAAAAGACCTGATGGAATCCGAATTCTTCGGTCACGAGCGCGGCGCGTTCACCGGCGCCGCCGCCCAGCGCAAGGGGCGCTTCGAACAGGCCGACGGTGGCACCCTGTTTCTGGACGAGATCGGTGACATGCCCACCGATCTGCAAACCCGGCTGCTGCGCGTGTTGCAGAACGGTGAGTTCTATCGCGTCGGCGGCGCCACGCCGGTGAGGGTGAACGTGCGCGTCATCGCCGCCACCCATCAAAGCCTGGAAGACCTGGTCAAGGCCGGGCAGTTCCGTGAGGATTTGTATCACCGCCTCAACGTCATCCGCATTCGCATTCCGTCCCTGCGCGAGCGGCCGGAAGACATCGGCCCCTTGATGCAGCACTTTCTGCAACAGGCGGCGACCGAACTTCAGGCGGAAAACAAACATTTGTTGCCGGAAGTTCTGGACGGTCTGCGGCGGTTCGATTGGCCCGGAAACGTGCGGCAACTGGAAAACATCTGCCGCTGGCTCACCGTCATGGCGCCCGGCAAGGACGTGCACCTTGGCGATCTGCCGCCGGAAATTCTGGAAGGCATTGATGTGGATCCGCCAGCGCCAACGGTGGCTTCGGCGCTTGATCCGCCAAGTTCGCAAACGCCGTCATGCCCGGTGGCCGCCGACCAGGCCGACGCAGGTCTGCTCAGTCAAGGTTGGCAGCAAGCCTTTGCTGACTGGCTGCGCGCGCAACTGGATGAGGGACACAACGACATCCTCAACCAGGCCACCGCGCAGTTCGAACGCACCGCCATCCAGATCGCGCTGCAAGCCACCGCCGGTCAACGTCAGGAAGCCGCCAAACGCCTGGGTTGGGGGCGCAATACCTTGACGCGAAAAATCAAGGAGCTGGGGATCGATTGAGTGAAAACGCTGGGCAGTCCTATGCCGGCACTGTTCCTGTTTTCGCCCGCTCGCGCACCCAAAACCCAAAAACTGATGCGGTGATTAACATCGTCAGCCCATAAACGCTGCTGGGAATGGCCATGGTGGGGTTGTTCAACAGATGCGGTGAAAACGCCACCGCCATCGACAAGGTGGCGTTGTGAATACCTACCTCCATGCCAATGGCAATTGCCTGTTTTTTACTGAGCTTGGCCAGCAGCGCGCCGCCATAGCCGGTACCAATGCTCATCAGGTTGAATAACAGAACCGCGCCTCCGATCACGGGGAAATACTGGACCAATGTATCCCACTGCTTGATGCACACCATGGCGATCATGGCCAGCATGAATAACGCGGCCGCCAGCTTCATGGGCCTGACCAGTTTTTCGGTGAATTGCGGAAGGCGGTGGCGCAGGTACATGCCGATCATCACCGGAATCACAACCACCAGAAACACCTCGGCGATCTTGGAAAACTGCGGCGGAATGACGCGGTCATCCTCAATGAAATAAGCCAGTGACAGCGCCAGAATCAACGGCAGAGAAAACAGGCACAGTAATGAATTAATCGCGGTCAGCGTGATATTGAGCGCCACATCGCCGTTGGAAAGATGGCTGAACAGATTGGCGGTGACGCCTCCGGGCGTTGCAGATAACAGCATCAGGCCCACCGCCAGTTCCGGACTCAAACCAAAACCCTTGGCGATGAAGAAGCACGTCACCGGCAGAATCAGCATCTGACAAAACAAGGCCAGAATCACTGCCTTTGGAAATACCAGCACGCGCTTGAAATCAGCGACCGTCAGTGACAGTCCCAGGCTGAGCATGATGGCGACCAGGCCGGCTTGCAGGAATATGACGACGGACATTGGAAACCTTTATGTATTAATGCCGCGTGCTGAATGGCTCCGCAGGAGATCGCCACGTCCTTCGGACTCGCGATGACCTCAGGCCGTCATTGCGAGCCGAAGGCGAAGCAATCACCAAATTCGCTGACTCCATATTGAGATTGCTTACTCAACGACTGCTGGTTCTTCCCGCGTATCGTCACCACCCCACCCACAACTGCGATCCTGATTCTGCGCTTCAAGATAATCGAGCAGTGGCTGGAAGTATTCGGTAATCGCCCCAGCGTCCATCTGTCGCGTGCCGGTGAGTTTTTCCAAGGTGTCCGGCCAGGGCTGCGAGGCGCCGAGCGCCAGCATGTCCTGCAATTTCTGGCCCGCTTGCTTGCTGCCGTAAATATTGCAGGAATGCAGCGGACCCTCGTGCCCGGCGGTTTCGCATAGCGCTTTCTGGAGCTGGAACTGCAGGATGAACGCCAGGAAATAACGGGTGTAGGGGGTGTTGCCGGGAATGTGATATTTCGCGCCCGGATCAAAGTCATCTTCACTTCTGGCCGCCGGTGCGGTGACGCCCTGGTAACGCTCGCGCAATGCCCACCAACTGGCGTTCAAATCTTCTTCACTGGTTTCGCCAGCGAATAGTTTCCAGCGCCATTGATCCACCAGCTTGCCCCAGGGTAGAAAAACCAGTTTGTCCAGTGCCAGTTTCATCTGTCGGTTAATAAGCGCCTGCTCGCTTTGCTCCGCGTTTTTCAGCAAGCCGATTTCCTGTAAGTGCGCCGGGGTTAGGGACAGGGTAATGGTGTCTCCAATCGCCTCGTGAAAGCCGTCGTGCGCGCCCGATTGGAAGATCGGTGGCAAGTGGTTATAGGCAAGGTAATAGAAGACGTGTCCGAGCTCGTGATGGATGGTGGTGAGCTGTTCTTCACTGGGTTCGATGCACTGCTTGATGCGCACGTCGCCATCCAGATTCATGTCCCAGGCGCTGGCGTGGCAGACGACCTCGCGGTCCATTGGTTTGGTCAGCAGGGACTTTTCCCAGAACGAATCAGGCAGCGCGGGCAGGCCCAGCGAGGTGTAAAAATCTTCCGCGGTGCGCGTCATTTCCACCGCGTAGTCGCGCTCGGCCTGACGTTCAATCTGCACCAGATCCTGCGGGGTGGGTCGGCCGTCGAAGTCAGCCAGCAGCTTGCGGTAGGTTTTGTCACGTGCCGCTTCCAGTGGCGCGCTCACGTTGAGGTCGCCAAGCTCAGGATAGGGCGCCATCAGCGGATACAAATTGCCCCAGGTTTGTGCCCACATATTGCCCAACAGATGGGCGGGAATCATGCCGTCCGCCGGAGCCAGTTCGTCGCCGTATTTCTCATTCAACTTGGCGCGCACGGCGCAATGAATCTGCTCATAAAGCGGTTCAACCTGTCCCCACAAGCGTTCCACCTCAGATTCAAATTCCGCCGGACTCATGTCATAACCCGCGCGCCAAAGTTCGGCGGCGTTGGCAAACCCCATTTCCTGCGCACCCTGGCTCATCAACTCGGCAAAGCGCAGATAATCCTGGCGAATGGGCTTGGCGGTTTCACGCCAGCCGAGCCAGGCTTCCAGCATCTCATCCGGGCTGTTTTCCAGCTTGACGTTATCGATGATTTTTTCGATTTGCTGCAGGCTCAGGCAGTCCTCGCCGGATTCGGAGCGACACCACTTGGCGGCGCCGTAATTGGCTTCCATCTTGGCTGATAGCCGTGCCACTTCCTTGCGCTTTTCCGCATCTGACGGCGCCGGCATGGGTGAGCCCAGCTTCACCAGCATTAGCGCGCGCGCGGTGTCGTCAGATAAGCCTTCAACGCCATCAAACTGTTTGGCTTCATCCGCCTTGCGCGTCTGATATTCCAGCACCTCCTCGGTGGCATGGGCGGCCAGCAACTGCGAGTCTGGCGAGATATGCGTATTCGACATCCAGTGCGCCGCCGCCAGTCGCGGCGTTTCTGATTTCAAGAACGCATTGATGTCGGCGATGAAAGCGTCGGCATCGGCGGCGGTCGGCTTGATCGCTGTCTCGGCTTCGGGCGCGGCTGGCTCCTGCTTGGGTGCGCAAGCGCTCAACAACAGAATCAGACCGGGAATGAGAAGGCGCGTGCTGCGCATGGAAACCTCCGGGATAGATAAATGTGGTGTCTTACTTGACATCGCCCATCATGCGTTTGACCGGGCGCACGATGGCGAACATCAGCAGGCCGGCGCCGGCGGTGGTGAGGAACACGAAGAAGAAGCGTTCGGGCATGGCCTCCACGTCGGCCTCACTGGACAGGTGGCCGGCCAATAGCCCACCAATCAGGTGCCCCAGCGCCGAGGCCATGAACCAGGTCCCGAGCATTTGGCCGATGAAGCGTTTGGGCGCAAGCTTGCTCACCGCCGAAAGGCCGATGGGCGAAAGGCATAGCTCGCCGGTGGTGTGAAACAGATAGGTCAGAATCAGCCAGGTGGGGCCGACTTGTTCGCCTTTGACCACGAAGGTGGCGGCGGCGGCCAGCACCAAGAAGCCCAGACCCATTTGCAGCAGACCCAGTGCCATCTTGGTGGGCAGCGAGGGGTCCAGGTTGCGTCGTCCCAAATGCACCCACATGGCCGCGAATAGCGGCGACAGGATAATGATGAACAGCGGGTTGACCGATTGCAGCCAGGACGCTGGCATCTCCCAGCCCAGGATGACGCGATCGGTATGGTCCTGCGCGAACAGGTTGAAACTGGAACCCGCCTGATCAAAGCCGCTCCAGAACATGGCGGCGGCCACAAAAAACACGGCGATGACGCCGATCTTTTTCTTCTCCTCGGTATTCAGTCCGCCGAACAGAATCACGTAGCCGAAGTAGGCGGCGGCCAGGCTGACGATGAAGATTCCAGTGCCCTGCGCCACGCGAATGGGGTTGATCTGCATCAGACCGCTGATGGCCATGACGGTCACCGCGATCAGCAAGGCCATGAAGCCAATGACCGCCAGCCACCCCAGTTTCTGCACGCGGGCATCGGCGGCGGCGTTGTCGCTGCGGCTGGGATATTTGCCGGCGTCACCAATGCGGTGGCCGAACAGCTTGTATTGCACCAGGCCCAGCACCATGAACACGCCGGCGGCGCCAAAGCCGTAATGCCAGCCGACTTCCTCGCCCAGATAGCCACACAGCAGCTGACCGAAAAAGGCGCCGATGTTGATGCCCATGTAGAAAATGGAGAAGCCGGCGTCGCGGCGCGCGCCCACATCGTCCTTGTACAGCTGCCCCACCAGCGCGCTGATATTGGGTTTCAACAGGCCGGTGCCCAGGGCGATCAGAATCAGGCCGATGAAGAATCCGGCCTGGGTGTTCAGCGCCATGGTGAAATGACCACTGGCGATGATGACGCCGCCCCAGAACACCGCGCGTTGCTGACCGATCAGCCGGTCGGCGATCCATCCGCCGGGCAGGGCGGTGAGATACACCGCCGAGGTGTAGAGGCCGTAAACCGCCGTGGCCATTTCACGTGACAGGCCCAGTCCGGGGTTTTCGCCCTCCACGGCGGCGACCATCGCCAGCACCAGGATGGCGCGCATGCCGTAGAAGGAAAAGCGCTCCCACATCTCGGTGAAAAACAGCGTGGACAGACCGGGGGGATGCTTGGCCGGCGTAGCGTCGAGCGTAGCGGAGGTCATGGGCTTTGTTTTTGTGTTTGCGCGAATCAGTCTGCCAAGTTGCCTGCCGCCTGCTTCATCGTCAAATGCCGATGGGCAGGCGTGGTGCCACATAGAGCGCCCCGGCCAGCACCAGCACCACGAGGATCAGAATCAGCAGGACCTGGCCTGAATCGGTGCTGGTCTGTGCTTGGGTCTGGTCCTGCTCGTCCAGAAACGCCGTGAGCAAATCCGCGTTTTTCTGGTTGGCGCGGAAGGCGAAGTCGAACACGTCGCCGATCACCGGCAGGAAGCCGCCGGCCAGGTCGATGAGTGAATTGCCCAGCATTTGCAACAGCAAGGGTCGCGGCGCGCCGGCGCGCGCGCCTTCGTACAGCAGGCCGGCGCCAAGCAGGAAGCCCACCGCGTCCCCCAGTACCGGAACCAGGCCGATGATGGGTTCCAGGCCAAAGCGAAACCGGGTGCCGGGGACGCCAAAGCTGCTGTCGAGCAGCCAAGCCATTCGTTGCAGGCGTTCGCGGGTTAGTGCGCGCCGCCGTGCTTGCTCTGCTTGTTTCATGTCCAATTCGTGGGGTGCCGGAGCAATTCTTTTACACTGACGGCCCCGTCAGGACAACGCAAACAAGGGATAGCCGGGACACAATGCGGGCGCAAACTGGCGCGGCGTTCCTGCTGGGGGGCGCCATTTCGCGTCGACGCAAAGGCCCTGCCGCGAATTTCAGGAAGTGATGATTGCGCCTGGCACGACAGTTGCATGATGCACTGCACCATGATCAGCCTGGGGTGCAAACATGCCCGCGACGCAGACGGCCATACTGCTGCTGTGCAGCGAACGCGATGACTTGATCGCCAATTTGCGCTTTGGTTTGAGCCAGGCTGGCTACGTTTGTGAGATTCAGCGCCAGCAGCAGTTTGACGTCAAAGATGTCATGGGTTCTGCATCGCCCGCGTTACTGGTTGTGATACTGCAGGCATTAACGCTTGATGCCGTGCAACAGCTGCAAGCATTGGATGAGCATTCGCCGTGCCCCGTGGTGTTGTGCGTTCGTGAGCACAATGCCGGGTTGCTTGCCAGGGCCGTCGAGGCTGGCGTCAGCACTTATATTGCCGGTGCCTGTTCAGGTCAGCGCGCCGTATTGCTCGCGGAACTGGCCACGTTGCGCTTCCAGGCGCGGCAAAAATTACGGCGCCATGCTGAAGATGCCGCCAACAAACTCAGTGAGCGCAAGCTGATTGAGCGCGCCAAAGGCATCTTGATGGAGACAAGACAACTTTCAGAGCAAGAGGCTTATCGCGTGATGCGCAAGACCGCGATGAATCGTGCCCAGCCATTGGTGCAGGTGGCGACCAGTTTGATTCAGGCTTCTGAGCTTTTGAGCGCGTCCTGAGAAACTTGGCACGATAAGTGCTCACTGCTCTGCGGTAACGAAATTCAGCTTTGCTGCCAACGCTGGCAGCAAGCATTGTTGAAACGCAACGGCGCGTTTAGAAACAGGGCAAAGGCGCCCAGGCACACCACAAATTGTGGCGGCGTGCCTGGGCGTCTTTTTTTTGCATCAAACAATAGTGGGAATTCCACATGAACATTACATCGGGATTGAAAAATAAGGGTTTTAAACGCGCTCTGATCGCAGCCAGCGTTGGCTTGTCATCGCTTGTTGGCGTCGCACAGGCCGAAGACAAACTGGGCTGGCCTGAAAAAGAAGAGCTGACCTTCGGGTTTATCAAGCTGACCGATATGGCGCCCATCGCCGTTGCTTACGAGAACGGCTATTTCGAGGAAGAGGGCCTGTACGTCAAAATTGAAGCGCAGGCCAACTGGAAAGTGCTGCTGGACGGTGTGATTGACGGTCGTCTGGACGGCGCCCACATGCTGGCCGGGCAGCCTTTGGCAGCCACCATCGGCTTCGGCACCAAGGCGCACATCATCACTCCGTTCTCAATGGATCTGAACGGCAATGGCATTACCGTTGCCAATGAAATTTGGGAGCAGATGAAGGCCAATGTGCCGAAAATGGCGGATGGCCGCCCGGTCCATCCGGTCAAGGCTGATGCGCTCAAGCCGGTGGTCGAGAAATACAAGGCCGAAGGCAAGCCCTTCAACATGGGCATGGTGTTCCCGGTATCCACACACAACTACGAGTTGCGTTACTGGCTGGCTGCCGGCGGTCTGAATCCGGGTTACTACGCACCACATAAGGGCGATACCTCCGGCCAGCTGGGCGCGGATGTCTTGCTCTCGGTAACGCCACCGCCGCAAATGCCAGCCACCCTGGAAGCCGGCACCATTTATGGGTATTGCGTGGGCGAACCCTGGAACCAGCAAGCGGTTTTCAAGGGTATTGGCGTCCCGGTGATCACTGACTACGAGATCTGGAAAAACAACCCGGAAAAAGTCTTCGGCATGACCGCTGAATTTGCCGAGAAATACCCCAACACCACGATTCGTTTGACCCGTGCGCTCATCCGTGCGGCCAAGTGGCTGGATGAAAACGACAACGCCAACCGTCCGGCGGCTGTGAAAATGTTGTCGCAACCCAACTACGTTGGCGCCGACTACGACGTGATCGCCAACAGCATGACCGGCACCTTCGAGTACGAAAAAGGCGACAAGCGCGAAGTGCCGGACTTCAACGTGTTCTTTCGTTACAACGCCACCTACCCGTACTACTCGGATGCGATCTGGTATCTCACGCAGATGCGTCGCTGGGGGCAAATTGCCGAGCCCAAATCGGACGCGTGGTTCATGGAGACGGCCAAGCGCGTCTACCGCCCGGACATCTACAGCCAGGCTGCCAAGTCTCTGATTGCAGAAGGCCTGATGGATGCCAAAGATTTTCCGGACTTTGACAGCGAAACCGGCTTCAAACCGCCACAAGGCGAGTTTATTGATGGCGTGGTATTCGACGGCAGCAAACCCAACGAATACATCGGCAAGTTCCCGATTGGCCTGAGGCCGGATCAGAAGCTGCAAGGCTTCTGATTCGCTTGCTTCGCCGATTCGTTTCGCCATGAACAAGGAAATGAAGATGACAACCGCATCGTCGGAGGCAATGGCGCCTTCAACGCCTGGCAAAATCACCGCGATTGGCTGGCTGCTGGCCAGCGAATGGACCCAGAACGCCATCAGATTGTGCGCCGCACCATTGGTGGGCATCGTCGTCTTTTTGGTGCTTTGGTCCTCTGCTGCTGCAAACATCGACACCTCACTGGGCAAGTTTCCAGGTCCGGCCGAGGTCGCCGAGCAATTCAAATCCCTGTATGGCGAGCATCAGCGCGAGCGCGACAAAGCAGCCGCATTTTATGAGCGGCAGGAAAAACGCAATGCCGCGCGTGTGGCGGAAGACCCCGACTATGAGCCCAGGGTCCGCGATTACACCGGCAAAGAAACCTTTGTCGATCAGATTGGAACCAGCCTGATCACGGTGATGAGCGGCTTTGTGTTGGCGGCCCTGGTGGCGATTCCATTTGGGATCGCCATCGGTCTGAGTAAAACGCTCAACGCCATGGCCAATCCGGTGGTGCAAACCTTCAAGCCGGTGTCGCCGCTGGCGTGGTTGCCCTTGGTCACCATGGTGGTGAGCGCGTTCTACAGCACGCCAGATCCGGTGGTGCCCAAGGCGTTTATTACCTCCATGGTCACGGTAACGCTGTGCTGCATGTGGCCGATGATCATCAACACGTCAGTGGGCGTCGCGGCCATTGATCGCGACCTCGTGAATGTCAGCAAGGTGCTGCGCCTGCGCCCTTTGACCCATGTTCGCAAGATCGTGCTGCCGGCCTCGGTGCCGATGATTTTTACCGGCATGCGTTTATCGCTGGGCGTGGCCTGGATGGTGCTCATCGCCGCCGAAATGCTGGCGCAGAATCCCGGCCTTGGGAAGTTTGTTTGGGATGAGTTTCAAAACGGCTCGTCTGATTCCCTGGCCCGAATCCTGGCGGCGGTGCTGGTCATCGGCTTGATCGGCTTTCTGCTCGATCGCGGCATGTTGACGCTGCAGCGTTTTTTCTCTTGGGACAAAGCCAGCGTGGCACGTTAAGGAATTAGACATGAACACGATTCTCGATCTGTCAGACATGGGCATGGCCTTTGCCACGCCGAAAGGCGAGTTTGTTGCCTTGCGCAACGTCAATCTGAAAATCGCCAAGGGTGAGTTCGTCTGCCTCATCGGCCACTCGGGCTGCGGCAAGTCCACCGTACTTAATGTGATTGCCGGTCTATACCAGGCCACGCAAGGCGGCGCGGTGCTCAATGGCAAGGAGGTCAACGAACCAGGCCCGGAACGGGCGGTGGTGTTTCAAAACCACTCCTTGCTGCCTTGGCTGACCGCCTACGAAAACGTCGAACTGGCAGTTAAGCAGGTGTTTGGCGGTGACAAGACCAAGTCCGAAATCAAGGATTGGGTAGAGCACAACCTGAAGCTGGTGCACATGGATCACGCCCTGGATAAACGCCCTGGCGAAATTTCCGGTGGGATGAAGCAGCGTGTGGGCATTGCCCGGGCGCTGGCCATGCAGCCTGAAGTGCTGTTGATGGATGAGCCCTTTGGCGCATTGGACGCTTTGACAAGAGCGCACCTGCAAGACTCACTGATGGAGATTCAGAACGAACTGCAAAACACCGTGGTGATGATCACGCATGACGTTGACGAGGCCGTTTTGCTCTCGGACCGCATCGTCATGATGACCAATGGGCCAGCTGCCACGATTGGCGAAATCCTCACGGTTGACCTGGAACGGCCGCGCGACCGTCTGGCGCTGGCGGATGACGCTCGTTACAACCGGGTGCGCGCTGCGGTACTCAAATTCCTCTACGAAAAACAGCGCAACGCAGAGGCCGCATAGGGGTCGCCAACACCTGACCAACCGAAGCCGGCGATGAATGACCGGCTCGTTCTATCAATCTTAACTTGGGGGTAAACAAGACGATGAAAACCAAACACAGACTAAGCTGCGGGGCCGCTATCGTGGCTGGCGCCATGGCCAGCACCGCAGTCATGGCCGAAGACCTGGATAATCTCAGCGGCGACTTTCGCCTGCGACTGGAAACCGTTGAGCAAGACAATGCGGCCCAAGACGCAACCGCACTGACACTGCGCAGCCGCTTGACCTACGCCAGCGATAGCTACAGTGGCTTTTCCGGCAAGCTGGAACTGGAAAACAATACCGCCCTGGTCGACGATTACAACGACACCCTGGGCAACGGCGGCGAGTTCTCGGTAGTCGCCGATCCCGAATTCACAGAACTTGATCAGGCCTACGCGCAGTACCAAAAAGCCGCATTCAGCGCCACACTTGGTCGCCAGGTGCTGACGTTCGATAACCACCGTTTCGTTGGTCATGTAGGCTGGCGCCAGGACCGTCAAACCTTCGATGCGCTAACCGCGAGCTATGGGTTTACTGAAGCCCTGCAAGCCAAGCTGGTCTACATCATTCAGCGCAACCGGATTTTCTCGGATGAACGAGACCTGGATTCGAAAGATGTCTTGTTGAACGTGGCCTACAAACTCGGTGGCGGTACATTCAGCGCCTACACTTACTTGTTGGAGCTGGACAACGGCACCGACAACAGCCTGGACACCTTTGGCCTGCGCTACGCCGGCAAAACCAAAGCGGGTGAAGTCGGTATCAGTTACGCCGCCGAATCTGCACTGCAAAGCTCACAAACCGGTGCCGCAGAAAACGACGCCAGCTACCTGTTGCTGGAAGCAGGCGCGGCGCTCAAGGGCATTAAAGTCACTTTGGGTTATGAGTCGCTGGGCTCTGATGACGGCGCTTACGGTTTCAGCACGCCCTTGGCAACCTTGCATAAATTCAACGGCTGGTCTGATCAGTTCCTGGGTACACCGGCTGAGGGTCTGGTGGATACCTACATCAGCGTCGGCGGCAAGCTGGCCGGAGGCAAATGGCTGCTGGCCTATCACGACTTTTCAGCCGACGACGCCAGTCCCGCAGTGGACGATCTCGGCAGTGAAATCAACGCCCTATATGCTCGCAAATTCGCCTATGGCTTCAGCGGTGGCATCAAATATGCAGCTTATCGGGCTGGCGATACCAAAGTCGACACCGACAAGCTTTGGGCCTGGGTTGGATATTCGTTCTAGCCGTTTTGCATTGTCTGATTTCAAACGGGCGCCGGTGCGGCGGTACGCGAGCCGGCGGTTTCCGCAACGGGCATGCATGCAGGTTATAGCGCTCGACCCGGCGTAGCGTCGAGCGTAGCGGAGGTCATGGGCTTTGTTTTTGTGTTTGCGCGAATCAGTCTGCCAAGTTGCCTGCCGCCTGCTTCATCGTCAAATGCCGATGGGCAGGCGTGGTGCCACATAGAGCGCCCCGGCCAGCACCAGCACCACGAGGATCAGAATCAGCAGGACCTGACCTGAGTCGGTGCTGGTCTGTGCCTGGGTCTGGTCCTGCTCGTCCAGAAACGCCGTGAGCAAATCCGCGTTTTTCTGGTTGGCGCGGAAGGCGAAGTCGAACACGTCGCCGATCACCGGCAGGAAGCCGCCGGCCAGGTCGATGAGTGAATTGCCCAGCATTTGCAACAGCAAGGGTCGCGGCGCGCCGGCGCGCGCGCCTTCGTACAGCAGGCCGGCGCCAAGCAGGAAGCCCACCGCGTCCCCCAGTACCGGAACCAGGCCGATGATGGGTTCCAGGCCAAAGCGAAACCGGGTGCCGGGGACGCCAAAGCTGCTGTCGAGCAGCCAAGCCATTCGTTGCAGGCGTTCGCGGGTTAGTGCGCGCCGCCGTGCTTGCTCTGCTTGTTTCATGTCCAATTCGTGGGGTGCCGGAGCAATTCTTTTACACTGACGGCCCCGTCAGGACAACGCAAACAAGGGATAGCCGGGACACAATGCGGGCGCTCAACGCCATTTTTTACTGGATCGCCTGGTGGCTGTTCCGGCCACTGGACCGTTTCCTCAAATATCGGGCCACGCCGGAGGACTTCCACCAGCGCCTGCAACTGGACCCGAACCGGCCGGTGGTTTACGTGCTGCCGACCCGGTCCTGGGGCGATTTGTTTGTTCTGGATCGCATCTGTCGGGATCGCAATCTGCCGGTGCCACGGCGAACCGGAAGCAGCTTGCCCGGCGCCGATGGACCGGGGGTGCTCTATCTGCCGGCCTTGCTGGAGACGAGAATTCGTCAGACTGACTTGAGTCAGGTTGTGGAGTCGGCCGTCGCAGACCCGCTTTACGACGCCCAGATCGTGCCGGTGTCGGTGTTCTGGGGGCGTGATCCGGGGCAGGAGACCTCACTGTTCAAGCTGTTGTTCGCCGACAACGTGCAGGCCGGCATGATGCAGAAGCTGTTCATCATGCTGGCCAACGGCCGCAATGTGTACGCTGAGTTTGGCCTGCCGCTGAGCTTTCGTGAGTTCGTCGACCGCGAAGTCGCGCCGGACGTGGCGGTGCGCAAGCTCGGGCGCATGGTGCATCTGTATTTCCTGCGTGTGCGCAGCATGGCCTTGGGACCACGTCTGCAAACCCGTGGGGTGGTGATCCATCAGATGCTGAATTCCCCGGCGGTGCGTCGCGCCATCGAGGAAGACGCGCGCGACAAAAAAACCACGCTGGATCAGGCCAATCGCCGTGCGCGTGCCTGCGCCGAGGAAATTGCCGCCAACTATTCGGCGGCAACGGTGCGGATTCTGGAAATTATTTTGCGCTATGTCTGGAATCGCATTTTTCGCGGCGTCGAGGTGCACGGCCTGGATCGGTTGCGCAAGGTTGCGCAACAGGGTGAGCTGATCTATCTGCCCTCGCACCGCAGCCATGCCGATTATCTGCTGCTGAGCTATGTGCTGTACGAAGCCGGCCTGGTGCCGCCGCATATCGCCGCCGGCGTCAATCTGAACTTCTGGCCGGTGGGCGGACTGTTGCGCAGAGGCGGTGCTTTCTACATCCGCCGCAGTTTTTCCGGTGACCGGCTCTACGGCGCCATCTTCCGCGCTTACGTGGACGGGCTGATCGCGCGCGGCTACTCGATTTGCTTTTATCCGGAAGGGGGGCGTTCACGGACCGGTCGCCTGTTGGCGCCGCGCACCGGCCTGCTCGGCATGGTCAGCGAAAGCGCCTTGCGTCAGCGAGCGCGCAAGGTGTCCCTGGTGCCGGTTTACGTGGGCTACGACAAGGCCTGGGAGCTGTCCAGCTATTTCAAGGAACTGCGTGGCGGGCACAAGCGCAAGGAGTCGGCCCAGGATGTGCTCAAGGCCGGCAAGCTGTTGTCGCGCTCCTACGGCAAGGTCCACATCAACTTCGGCGAACCGATCCAGTTGCAGGACTATGCGGACAAGCACTTGCCGCATTGGCGGGCGCAGATGGCCGAGAGCGCCGAAAGCCTGCCCACCAATTTCAAGCCTTTCGTACAGCGTCTGGCGCTGGCCAACCATCGGCGCATCAATGCCGCGGCGGTGGCTTCCCCCCTGTCACTGACGGCGGTGGCGATGTTGGCCAGTCCGCAACGCGCGGTGTCGCAGGATGAGTTGTTCGAACAGGTCGGGCATCTGGTGTGGCTGCTCAAAGGCCGGCCATACAGCGATACCGTGGCGATTCCGGAAACCGCGCCGGCACGCATCGTCGAGTGGGCGGCGCCGATTGGTCGCGTGGTCAGTGTGCCGCATCCCTGGGGCGATTTGATGGCCTTGTCGGATCACGACGCCACCCTGCTCACCTATGCGCGAAACAATTTGCAGCATCTGTTCGCCGTGCCCAGCCTGATCGCCAATTTTTTCCGTACCCGTGCGGTGCTGCCGGTGGACGCGGTGATTACCGGCGTGCGAGCGCTTTATCCGTTCTTGCGCACCGAATTCTTCGTCCGCTGGGAAGTGGCCGAGGCCGAGGACGTGGCACGCGAAACACTGGACGTGATGCTCAATTTAGGGCTGCTGACCCGTCGTCAGGATGGCGCCATCTGCCGGCCGGACCCGATGAGCCCGGCCTCGTCCACCCTGTCCATGCTCGGCCGGGTGATGGGCGAAACCTTTGAACGCTATTGCATGACCACGCTGTTGTTGTCGCGCGAAGGCCACAACGGTGAGCCGCTGTCGCGACACCTGTTCGAGGGCGACTGCAGAAAGCTCGCCGAGCGCATGGCGGTACTGACCGGCCGGGACGCGCCCGAATTTTTCGACAAGGCCTTGTTCCGGGGCTATCTGGACACGCTGATCGATGTCGGGCTGGTCGAGATTGGCCAGGGCCAGACGGTGCTGGTGGATGCGCGGATCGAAAAAATCGCCGAACGCTCCCTGGAGCTGTTGTCAGACGAATCACGTCAGACGCTGATGCAACTGCTGTCGCGCCGGCCAGCGTCCACCCGCGCTCCCGTATAATCGCGGCTCACATTCAAGGCCCGGCTGCAGCGGCCGCAAAATCAAACAGGACGATCCATGCTCAAAACCGTTCCGATGCTCACCCTTGGCGTCAGTGCCCTTGTCGTTGCCGCATGCGCCCAACCCGGTGCCGGTGGCGGTGGCAGTCAAGGCGCGCCGGTGAAGCTGGAAACCGATGCGCAGAAATTCGGCTACGCCATTGGTGTGGATCTGGGTAATTCGCTCAAGCCGGTGGAAGGTCACGTTGACATGGCCGCGCTCAAGCAGGGCCTGGATGATGTCAGCAAGGGCGTCGAACCCAAGCTGGATGACGCCGCCCGCGCTGACATCAAGAACAGCGTGGCGCAAATCATGCAGGAAGAGCAGCAGAAGGAACGCGACGCGCAGGCCAAGGTCGCCACCGAGGAAGGCGCCAAGTTTCTGGCCGAAAACGGTCAGCGTGACGGTGTGACCACCACCGACAGCGGCCTGCAATACGAAGTGATGGCCGAAGGCGAGGGCGATTCCCCCAAGGCAACCGATGAGGTGACGGTCCATTACAAGGGTACGCTGCTCAACGGTGAGGAGTTCGACAGCTCCTACTCGCGCGGCCAGCCCGTCACCTTCCCGCTGGGCAACGTCATCGCCGGCTGGACCGAAGGCGTGCAGCTGATGAAGCCGGGCGCAAAATACAAATTCTTCATTCCCTCAGAGCTGGGCTACGGTGAGCGCGGCGCCGGCGCCAAGATTGGTCCCAACGCCACCTTGATCTTCGAAGTGGAACTGATCTCGGTCGGCAAGCCGAAAGAGGAAGAAAAGAAAGGCTGAGGCTTTTGTCGGCATGAATGCCGATCAGCGCCCTTGCCCCCTCACCCCAACCCTCTCCCCTGGTTCGGGGGAGAGGGAGTTCAACGCGGGCCGGCCCACCATCCCAGCTTGATTGATCGCCGCAGCGGTGTAGAGTCATTCACGAAGCCGTAATCGTGGGGACGACATGGCATTGCCTCAAAGATTGGCCGCTCGGTTCCGGAGCCTGAGCTGGCTTCTTGCAGGCGTTCTGGTTCTGAGCGCCTGTGGCGGCGGCGGAAACGGTAATCCGATGCAGAACATGGACGATGCCGATCCCGGCGACGACATGATGCCCGACCCCGACCCGAACCCTGATCCCGATCCGCAACCGGATCTGCGACAGACCATCGGCGCGCTGGGCGGGGTGATCGAATATCCGGATGGCCGCTTGCGCCTCAGCATCCCCGAAGGCGCGCTGGCCGAAGACACTGAAATCACGGTTCGGGAGCTGGCCGACGAGGAACTCGAACCGCCCTTGGCCGGCGCCACCCTAGAGAAGGTTTATCGCCTGGGGCCGGACGGATTGCAGTTCGCGCTGCCGGTGACGGTGACCCTGCAACTGCCCGGCAGTTCTGAGCCGGCGCCGGGAGAATCCAATGTCGCCGTGTTTGCCAATTTCAGCGCCAGCGCTGACAGCGAAGTGCCGGCCGGCCAGTTGATCCAGGTCAACGACGACGGCCTGCTGCTGACTGGCGCAATCAATCACTTTTCCAACTTGATTGCGGTGCGCGTACAAGGTCTTTCGATCACCTTTGACGTCAATCCAACATCTCAGATGGTGGGACAAACGTTTGAGGCCAGTGTGAGCCTGGTGACAACGGCGGACTTTTTCGGGTCGCTGGAGCTCAATGAAGTACTGGTCTCCGAATCAGCCCCTGGCAAGACGAGCTTGCCATTGCAGCCAATTTTGGTTCCGGGACTTTCCAACCTGTTTATTGATCCGAACGAAACCAACAGCGGTCAGTTGAATATTAGCTGTGAACAGGTGGGCTCCGGAGCCTTGAGCGCGGACGCTAATCTGGCAACACTCATTGCCCAGTTCCTTACCGAAATTGACGTGTTCAATGTTAGTGCGCTCAACGACGTACGCATCGGTACAAGTGCGGCGGTCACCTGCCTGCCAGCGCCACCACCATCCGAGCTTGCCCTGTTCGTATCGCCGCTTGAATTCACCATCAATCACTTGATCAATGGCACGGTTTGTCCCACCGCTGGCCCGCCGATTCAAGTGACCAACAGCGGTGACACAAGCGTGGATCTGAGTGTTGACGAAGATCTGCCCTTCCTGACGGTGAGCGGCTGTGACGGTCAAAGCCTGTTGCCGGGCGACAGCGCCACCTGCCAGCCGGCCTTCCCCTGCGGCGGATTCCAGCAGGGCGCCAACAGCGGCAGCTTCAGCATCGGTTGCAGCGATGCCGTGAGCGGATCTTCCTGCGATGAGATTCTGATTGATGCGACGGTCAACGTTTGCAGCGCAACGCAGTCTGACTGTCCGTTCGATCAGGCCGACTTTGATGAAGTGCCGTAGGGCGTGTTGCGTCAGCGGCAGATGATCGTTTCGCGGGTTGGGCGACGGCGGACATGGTCCGCCCTACGGGCTACCGCAAGCACGTGCCCTCTCCCCCGCCGGGGGAGAGGGAGCCCATCGTAGGGCGGGCCGTGCCCGCCGCCCCTATCGTGTCGCCAGCTCCAGGCCTTGTTTGTAGAGCTGCTGCGCTTCGTCCGCGTTCTGGGTTTGTTCGCACAGCCGCGCCAGCTCCAGAAAGGCCTCAGGCGTGTGACCGGCTTTCTGCGCGGCTTCCAGATAGCTGCGGGCCTTGCCCCAAAGTTTGTTGGCCAGACAGGCGCGACCGGCGGTGATCAGCAGCTCCGGGCGTTCGCCGTAGTTGCTGAGCCATTGTTCGATGGTGGCCAGCCGCGCGACCGGGTCGGCGGCGTCCAGCTTGCCGTAGATCGCAACCAGGTCGGCGTCCCATTGCTTTCGCAAGGTCGTGACGATCAGCGCGCCGGCTTCGCCGTGTGCATCGAGCCGCTGCAGCCCGCGCACGTAGGCCAGGCGCACTGCATGTTCGTCGCGCAGTTTGGTGGAGATGCGGTTCCAGAGCGCTTTGAGGTCGTCCAGATCTCCGCGTTGCGTCGCATCCTTGATTCGCTCGATCAGTGAGCGCTGCAGCAGCGCCTTGCGGCGCGTGGACGGTTCCCCCAACGCGTCGGTATGGCTGAGCAGATCCAGAAGTTCGGGCCATTCGCCCAGGCCGGCATGACATTCGGCCAGCAGAGCCACGCAATAGGCATGGCGCGGTTCCAGTTCACGCAAGCGCAAGGCAAGCTGCTTGGCCGCTGCGAACTCGCCACGTTCGAGCAGCAATTCGGTATTGCTGAGCAAGGCGGCGAAGGTATTTCTCGAATCTGATTGCTTTGCCAGTTCCAGGTAGCGATCCCGCCGCTCCAGCGCGCCCAGACGCTGTGCGGCACGCGCGGCCTGCAGATAGTTCAGCTGCGGCGCGTCGTGGTCGGCAGCGCGCCGCACCAGTTCGATTTCCGCGCGTTGCCATTGTCCGCTCAGCAGATGGTTCATGCCGGATCGAAACGAGCGCTTGGCCCGTTCCTTTCGATGATCCTGCCGCATTCGGGACAGGGTTCCGGGGAGCCTGAGGGTTTGCAGCAAAAGGTGAATCAACCACAGGGTCAACGGCGCGCCCATCAGAATCAGCAAGGCCAGCGCCAGGGCGGAGGTTTCGATGATCCAACCCTGATAGTTGAGCACCACATAGCCGGCGTCCAGCCGTAGCCAGTAGGCCAGGGCCGCGCCCGCGGCCACGACCAGAACAATGATGATCCAGCCTCTGATCATGGCGCGTCTTCGGCCAGACGCTGCCTGAGCAGCTTCAGGCCCCTGCCAACGTCTGGAAGCGTTGGGCGCAGTTGCAGCGACTCCAGGCGCGTCACTTCTTCGAGCATGGCGCGCACGCCGGGATCATCAGCCCGGAAATGTTGTTCCAGCCAGGATTGGGTGGCGCGCAGGGACTCCGAATAGGCGGTCTGATCCTTGGCGATCAGCGATGCGCGCGCGCCTTCCAGGCGCAAATTCAGCACCTGGTAAGTGATGGTTTCCTGCTCGGGGCCCGGCAGTCTGAGCAGCGCCTGCTGTTCGTCACGACGGATGGTGAACATGCCCGACAATGCTTCGCGCACCGACACCCACATGCGTTGCCAGGCTGCGGGTGAGGTTTCCAGTTGCGGCGCCTTGCGCAATCCGGCGGTCTGGAAACGCGAAGGCGCTTCGGCCCGCAATGGCAGGTTGGGAACGCGCTCGATCAGGCTGCCCAGCGACAGGGATGCCGAGCCCAGGTCTGCCTGTTCCACCGCCAGCAACGCGGTACGTTCGTTGGTCAGCGCCTCGCGCACCTTGAACAGGCTGGGATCGGCCAGATCGGCCAGTCGGTCATCGGCGGTTTGCAATGCGGCGGCGGCGGCGCGGGTATCGCCTGTCAACAGCAGCCGTTCGTGCGCCAACAACAGCAAATGTTCGATCGACTGCAACTGGAAGCGGCTGCGGCCACCGCTCAGTTGTTGGCTCAGGCGGCTGATCAGCGCATGGCCTTCTTCGATGCGTGCCAGCGCCGCGTTCAACTCGCCGCTGCTTCGGTCGGAAACGCGAAGCACCTCATCTTGCCGTGCGCGGATTTCAGCCAGTTCGGTTTCCAGCGCCTTGACTCGGGTGTCAAACCGCGAGCGCGAGTTGTCTTGCTGGTCCAGCGTGTGACGCATGCGCTGTTGCTCTTGCCACAGAAACCAGCCCATCGCGCCCATCGCAGACGCCAGCAGCAGCCAGGCCAAGGCCGCCAGAATGGGAGACAGCCGGCTGCTTTTCGCCGCCGGTGCGGGAAGGGGGGCGGGCTCTTCCGGCAGCGCTTGTGCAGACACGTCGCTCTCTTGATTCATGTTGATGGTCGGATCAGGGTCTGCGGATCGTTGCAGGCAGTCGATCAGATTCTCGTCGCTGACGCTTTGCGGTGCGCGAACCTGCTCGAAGCCGAGTTGTTTTGCCTGTTCTAACACACGCGCGCTGGGCGTCACCAGTTGCAGCTTTGGCAATCGTCGCCGGCTGGCGCCGCGACTCTGCGCCCACATCGCTTGCAGTGCATCACCACTGGAAACGATGATGGCGTCGCTGGCGTGAATCGCTTCGGCGAATCGTTTGTGTGGATGCTTGATCGCCTGGCGCCGATACAGGGCCAGGGTTTCGACGATGGCGCCTCGCTCGCGCAGGCCGGCTTCCAGAACGCCGCGGCCACCCTCGCCGGTGCAGATCAGGATGTGCTTTCCCTGCATGGCGCCCAATGCATTCATGGACAGCAAGGCCTGGCTGGAAGCGCCTTGTTCGGGAATGCGGGCATCGGTTCTGCCGTGCCGCGCCAGCTCCTTGGCGGTGCCAGGGCCAACGGCGAACAGTGGTGGCCAGCGGCCCTCATCCAGCTCGGCGGCGATGCGCGCGGCGTTGCGGCTGGTGAAAATCCAGGCGTCCCATTGACGTGCCCGCTCCAAATCCTGTTTGGCCGCGTCCGGGTCGGCCGTGGGCACGATTTCCAACAAGGGCAGGCTTTGGGTGATGGCGCCACGCTGTTTCAGCAATGCCAGCAGCGCGCCATCCTGACCCTGCGGACGGGTGACCAGCACGCGCAACCCGCTGAGGTCGGCGCTCACAGCTTGACGCCCAGCGGTGCCAGAATTTCGGCGGCGCCGTCATCGATCAAGCGTTGCGCCAGTTGCTGGCCAAGCGACCGGGCCTGGCTGCTTGCGCCTGATACTTTGGCGCGCAGTTGGCGACCGCCATCGGGCTGGGCAACCACCGCGCTCAGCTGCATCTGATTCGCCGCGCATTGGGCGTGCGCGCCGATCGGTACCTGACAGGAGCCGCCCAGGCGCGCTGTCAGCGCGCGTTCGGCCTGCAATCGGCAGGCGGATTCGCGGTCATGTAAAGCGGCAATGATTTTCAGCGTGCGCTGATCATCGCGCCGACATTCAATGCCGATGATGCCCTGCCCGGCGGCAGGGATGAACTGCTCCACGCTCAGCGCCTGTTGAATGCGATCCGCCAGCTGCAAGCGCCGCAGACCGGCGCAGGCCAGCAATATGGCGTCGTATTCGCCCTCATCGAGCTTGCGCAGCCGGGTGCCGACATTGCCGCGCAGCGTCAAGATTTCAATATCCGGACGCAAGGCCCGCAGCTGGGCGCTGCGTCGCAGGCTGGAGGTGCCAACGCGCGCGCCCTGCGGCAAGGCCGCCAGACTCGAATGACGCGGGCTGACCATCGCATCGCGCGGGTCTTCGCTGGCCAGGAAGGCCGCAAGCGTGAGACCGTCGGGTTGTTCGGCGGGCATGTCCTTCATGGAATGCACGGCAATATCGGCACGGCCGTCCAGCATCGCCTGTTCCAGTTCCTTGACGAACAAACCCTTGCCGCCGACGGCGTTGAGCGCGGTCTGCAGCATCTGATCGCCGCGCGTGGTCATGGGCACGAGGTCGATGTCGAGCGCGGGATGCAAGGCTTGCAGACGCTCGCGCACGTGTTCGGCCTGCCACAAGGCAAGCGGCGACTCGCGCGTGGCGATGCGCAGGCGGTGGGCGCCAGCAGTCACGATGCAAACATGGCGGTGCGGATGTCGGTCAGGATTGCTCGGTCAGGAAACGGCGCACCTCAGCCAGCCTTCGGCGCGAAACCGGCAGCGGTTTTTCGGCGTGTTTCATGGTCAGCCAATGCAGTTGCTCGCCGTCACGGTCGCGCTCCAGGCCGGCGATGAAGCGGGTGGCGACCAGTGCCTTGCGGTGAACGCGCAGGAACCAGGGCGCGAAATCATCTTCCAGGGTCTTGAGTGATTCTTCGATCAGCACCTCGCCGTGCAGGTGATGCACGGTGGTGTATTTCTGATCCGCCAGAAAGTAGACGATGTCTTCGGCGCGCACCCGGATCAGGCCGTCGCGACTGGTGGCGGTGATGAACTCGCGTTCCGGCTTGGCGTTGCTGTCGTCGGTGGTCTTGGGTTTTTGTGCACGGGTGGGGCGGCGCGCGCGTTGCAGGGCTTCCTTGAGCTTTTCCAGGCGGATGGGTTTGAGCAGGTAAGCCGCAGCGTTGGTGTCGAAAGCCGACAGCGCGTGTTCCGAATAAGCGGTGGTGAAAATCACCGCTGGCGGCGGGTCGTATTCGGCAAGGCTGCGAGCCACGTGCAGGCCGTCAACGCCGCCCATGCGGATATCCAGCAGCACCAGGTCCGGTTCTTCGTTGTCGATCACCCCCAGCGCGCTTTCGCCGTCGGCGGCCTCGCCCACCACTTCGTAGCCGGGAAATTCCTGTAGCAAGCGCTTGAGTCGTTCCCGCGCCAGGGATTCGTCGTCAACGATCACCACTCTCATAACATCTCTCCAGCTTCGCTCAACACGTTTTTTGGTATGAATAATCGCGCACGGAAAATCCCCTCGGCCGGGCCAAGCTCCAAGCGTCCACCCTCACCGTAAATGAGCTTGAGTCGGCTCGCAATGTTGCCCAGTGCGATTTGATTGCCGCTGCTCTTTGGCGTGGTGGATGCGGGCATCGGGTTCTCCACTTCCACGATCATGGTTTCCTGCGCCAAATAGGCGTGTACCCGCAAAGTGCCGCCTTCGCGCATCTTGGAAATGCCGTGATACACCGCGTTTTCAACCAGCGGCTGTAACAACAGCATGGGCACGCGCCAGTTCAGAAGCGGCTCGGGCACGTCCCATTGCACATTGAGCTTTTCCGCCAGGCGCGCTTTTTCAATGCGCAGATAAGCGTTGCAAACGCCAATCTCATCCACGAACGGCACCATGCGACCGCGCTGGTCCAGGCTGGCACGGAACACGTCCGCCAGGTCTTCCACCATCAGTTCGGCATCCGCGGGGCGGATGGTGATCAGCGCCGCCAGGCTGTTCAGCGCGTTGAAGAAGAAGTGCGGACGGATGCGCGCATTGAGCGCCTGATAGCGGAATTCGCTCTCCGTGCGCACGCGTTCCAGCCATTGATGCCGTGTCCAGTAATAGCGCAGCAACATCAGCGCCACGAGGGCGGCGATACCGGTGTGTCGCAATACGAACCACACGCGTGGTTCGCCCGGCGCCAGCATGCCAAAGCGCGGATGCGTGCCCAGAATCCAGGCCAGGTTGGACAGCCCCATGACGATCAGAATCAGCACGCCCCAGCAGAACAGAAACACCACGCCGGGTCGCGCGAGCCTGAACAGCCGCCGGGTCAGGCACAGCGCGGCGCTGGCGCAAAGGCCGATCCACTGCATGTAGAGCGACAGCAGCGCGAAGTTGCGCAGCATGTTCGGGCTGTTGGGCTGGGCCAGCGCAAAACAGACGGCGACCAGCTCCATCACCACCGCCATGGTGAACAGCGCCGGTCCGGAACAGAAGTCCGGGATCAGCTTTTCGGGTTCCGGCGCAACGGGTTCGACACGAGCCATTCGCGCATTCTAATCAGTGGGCGCAACCCGTCGTTTTCAAGGCTGCCTTACCATTGGCCCATGTCTTCAAACAGCAAAGATTCGTCCAAGCTCTGGGGCGGCCGGTTCAGCGAGGCAACCTCTGCCCTGGTCGAGCAGTTTTCCGAGTCCGTCAGTTTTGATCAGCGTCTGTACGATCAGGACATCCGCGGCAGTCAGGCGCATGCGCGCATGCTGGCCAGGGTGGGTGTGTTGTCGCCGTCCGATGCCGACGCCATCGTCGAGGGTCTGAACCAGATTCGTGCGCAGATCCAGGCCGGAGCGTTCCAGTGGCAGGCGTCGCTGGAAGACGTACACATGAATATCGAGGCGGCGCTGACCGAGCGCATCGGCGATGCCGGCAAGCGTCTGCACACCGGCCGCTCGCGCAATGATCAGGTTGCCACCGACATGCGCCTCTACGTGCGCGACGTGATCGATGAGCTCAGCGGCGTGATCGATCAGATCGATGCGGCCTTGCTGGACCTGGCCGAAGCCGAAGCCGATTCGGTGATGCCCGGCTTTACCCATTTGCAGATCGCGCAGCCGGTGAGTTTCGGTCATCACATGCTGGCCTGGCGCGAGCAGATACTTCGCGACAAGCAGCGCTTGCTGGATTGCCGCAAACGCGCCAACCGTCTGCCCTTGGGCTCGGCGGCGCTGGCGGGCACGGTTTACCCCATCGACCGCGCATTCGTGGCCGAGCAATTGGGTTTTGATGGGGTCACGGAAAACTCGCTGGATTCGGTGTCGGATCGCGACTTCATGATCGAATTCTGCGCCGCCGCCAGCCTGATTCTGGTGCACCTGTCGCGCTGGAGTGAGGAGTTGATTCTGTGGGCCAGCCCGATGTTCGGCTTTGTTGATCTGCCGGACCGCTTCTGTACCGGCTCGTCCATCATGCCGCAGAAGAAGAACCCGGACGTGCCGGAGCTGGTGCGTGGAAAAAGCGGTCGCGTGATCGGCAATCTCAACGCCTTGTTGGTGTTGATGAAGGGCCAGCCGCTGGCCTACAACCGCGACAATCAGGAAGACAAGCCGCCGGTGTTCGACAGCGCCGATCAACTGTTTCTGTGCCTGCGCGTGTACGCGCAGATGCTGCCGGCGATCAAGCTGAATCGGCAACGGTGTCGGGAAGCGGCGGCCAGGGGCTTTTCCACCGCCACCGATCTGGCGGACTATCTGGTGCGCAAGGGTTTGCCGTTTCGGGACGCGCATCATGCCGTCGGCAGCGCGGTGCGTTACGCCGGCGGCAAGCAAGTGGATTTATCCGAGCTGTCGCTGCAGGAGCTGAAGGGTTTTTCCGGTCTGATCGAGGCCGACGTCTACGACTTCATCAGCCTGGAGGGCTCGCTCAAGGCACGGGATCACTTCGGCGGCACCGCGCCGAATCAGGTGCGCGCGGCAATTGCACGGGCCAGACAGGGCGCCTAACTTCTCTCCAGCATCTGCACCTGCGCTGACGGAGATTCCTCCGTCACCGGCGTGAAGTGTTGATAGCTGCCGTCGGGCTGAAGAATCCAGCTATTGGTTTCGTCCGCCAGAAAGCTTTCCATGTGATCCAGAATTCGCTTGCGGATGGCGCGGTCGCGGATCGGGAAGGCCACCTCCACGCGCCGGAACAGGTTGCGTTCCATCCAGTCCGCACTGGACAGGAACACTTCGCTGCGTCCGCCGTTGTGGAAACAGAAAGCGCGATGATGTTCCAGAAAGCGGCCGACGATGGACCGCACCTGGATGTTCTCGGACAGGCCCGGCACGCCCGGGCGTAGCGAGCACATGCCGCGCACGATGAGATCGATCTTCACGCCTGCCTGTGAGGCTTCGTACAGCTTGCGAATGATGTCGGACTCCACCAGCGAGTTCATCTTGGCGATGATGCGCGCCGGTTTGCCCCTGGCGGCGAATTCCATCTCTCGCTCGATGCGCTGGTGCATGCCCTCCACCAGGGTGAAGGGCGACTCCAGCAGTGCGCTGAGCTTGTTGGCCTTGCCCAGGCTGGTGAGCTGCAGGAATACGGCGTGCACGTCCTGGCAGATTTCCTTGTTGGCGGTCAGCAGGCCGTAATCGGTGTAGAGCCGAGCGGTGCTAGGGTGATAATTGCCGGTGCCCAGGTGGGTGTAATGGCGTAATTGCCCTTCTTCGCGCCGCACCACCAGGCACATCTTGGCGTGGGTCTTGTAGCCGACTACGCCGTAAACCACGTGCGCGCCCACGTCTTGCAGGCGTTCGGCCAGGTCGATATTGGCTTCTTCGTCAAAGCGCGCGCGCAGCTCCACCACCACGGTGACTTCCTTGCCGTTGCGCGCCGCTTCCACCAACGCATCGGCCACCGTGGAGTTGGAGCCGGTTCGATAAAGCGTTTGTTTGATTGCCAGCACGTTTGGGTCGCGCGCCGCCTGGCGCATGAACTCGAGCACCGGCGTGAAGGAATCGTAAGGGTGGTGCAGCAGGCGGTCGCGTTCACGGATGGCGGCGAACAGATCGCCCGACAAACCGCGTGGGATCCGCGGCGTGAGCGGTGGATACTTGAGTTCGGGCCGGTCCACCTGATCCGGCAGGGTCATCAGGCGCATCAGGTTGACCGGGCCATTGACCTGATAAACATCGGCTGCCGTCAGTTGCATTTCCTGCATCAGGTAATGCCACATCGACTCCGGGCAGTTGTGTGCCACCTCCAGGCGCACGCTGTCGCCCCATTGGCGGTTGGACAGCTCGCCTTCCAGCGCTTCCAGCAGGTCCTTGGTTTCCTCCTCGTCCACCAACAGATCCGAATTGCGGGTGACGCGAAACTGATAGCAGCCGCTGGCTTCCATGCCGGGGAACAACTCGTCTGCGTAGGCGTGGATGACGCTGGAAAGAAACACAAAATCATGCGGCCCACTGCCGCTGATGTCAGCGGGCAGTTGAATCAGGCGTGGCAGCGCCCGCGGTGCTTGCACCACCGCCAGGCCGGTATTGCGCCCAAACGCGTCCTTGCCGGACAGTGAGATGATGAAATTGAGCGATTTGTTGAGAATGCGCGGGAACGGGTGGGCGGGGTCCAGCCCGATGGGCGACAGCACCGGCAGCAGGTCGCTGGAGAAATAGTTGCGCAGCCATTGGTCCTGTTCGGGGGTCCACTCCGAACGCCGCAGGAAACGGATGGACTCCTCCGCCAGCGCCGGCACCACCACGTCATTGAATACGCGGTATTGCTCCTCCACCAGCGCGTGCGCGCGATCACTGATCGAATGCAATTGCTCCTGCGGGGAGGTGCCGTCGGCGCTGCGAAACGCGCCCGGGGCTTCGGCCAGCTGTTTGAGGCCGGCGACGCGGATTTCGAAGAACTCGTCCAGGTTGGAGCTGGAGATGCACAGGAACTTGAGCCGCTCCAGCAAGGGAACGCTTTCGTCCTTGGCCATCTCCAGCACGCGCCGATTGAATTGGAGCAGGGAAAGCTCGCGGTTGATGAACAGCTCCGACATCGGCAGTTCAGAGGTGGCAAGGGCTTTCACAAAGGGCTCCGGACGGATTGCGAACCATCAGCTTATGCAGCGGATGTGTCAGATTTTGGACAGCTCTGATTCTAAACCCGCGCCTTGTTGCCGACTTTGAGCGATCTCAATGCAAGCACGCGATCCGGGTAGTCACTGAACACGCCGTCCAGCCCCATGGCGCACAGGCCTTGCATGTCTTCTGTTTCGTTGACGGTGTAGGCGAACACTTTCAGGCCGCGTTGGTGGGCATCGTCAATCAGTCGTTCGTCCACGAACTCGGCCGAGATGTTGAGCGATTCGGCGCCCAGCTCCGTGGCACAGGCGGCCCAATCCAGCGGCACGCCGCAAATCAGCGCGCCAACGGGTATCTCCGGCGCCATCTGTTTGAGCTCGTACAGCTCGGGGTGATGAAACGAGGAAACCAGGAACTGCTCGGCCGTCCATTGCTCAGACAGGTAATTGCGAATGGTTTCGACCAGCAGCGCCGCCGTGCCACGGCCGGATTTGATTTCGATGTTCACCGGCACACGGGCTTCGATCAGGTCCAGCACTTCCCACAAAAAGGGAATCGACTGACCTTGTCCGGCGTCCAGCCGCCGCAGCTTGTCCAAAGGTACATCGGTCAGGCGTCCCTGGCCGTTGGTGCAGCGTTCCAGCCGCAGGTCGTGAAACACCAGCAGTTCCTCGCCGTGTTGCTGGACATCGATCTCGATCCAGTCCGCGCCCAGGCGAATGCCGGTTTCCACCGCCAGCAAGGTGTTTTCCGGCGCGTGTCCGCGTGCGCCACGGTGACCAATAGATAGGAAACTGCGCTCGGTGCTCATCAAAGCCTCCTCGCAGAAGCACGGATCAGCCGGATTCGACAGTGACGATTTTCATCGCATTGGTGCCGCCGGGTCCAGTGAAGTCGCCTTTGGTGACCAGTACCCGATCACCGGCCGAAACCAGCCCGCGATCACGCACACAACGTACCGCCTCGCCAACCGGCTTGATGGTATCCAGGTCCGTGGGCACAAAGGCGATGGGATGCACACCGCGGCACAGGCTCATGTAGCGCCGCGTGCGATCGTGCGGCGTCAGTGCATAGATGGGAATGCCGGTTTCGGTGCGCGACATCATCAAGGCGGTGGAACCGGAGTCGGTCAGCGAAACGATGGCCTTGGCGTGCATGTTGGCTGCGGTCCAGGTGGTGGCCATGGCGATGGCTTCGTCGGTCCGGTGAAAGTGGGTGTCGAAACCCTGTGCCGAACGCGGCTTGCTGATGTCCATGCCGGACTCGGCGCCAATGCACACCCGTTTCATGGCCTCCACCACTTTCACCGGGTGTTGGCCGGCAGCGGTTTCGGCGGAAAGCATCACCGCGTCGGTGCCGTCGATGACCGCGTTGGCGACGTCCAGCACCTCGGCACGGGTGGGGATGGGGTTCTGGATCATCGACTCCATCATCTGTGTGGCGGTGATGGCGATGCGGTTTTTCTCGCGCGCGATGGCGATGATGCGTTTTTGCCAGGCGGGCAGCTCAGCGTCGCCGATCTCCACGCCCAGATCGCCACGCGCCACCATCAAGGCGTCACTGGCGTCGGCCAGGGCATCCAGGTCAGCCAAAGCTTCGGCGCGTTCGATTTTCGCCACCAGACGCGCCTCACCGCCGGCGGCGTGCACCAGGTCTCGGGCTTCATGCATATCCTGCGCCGAGCGGGGAAAGGACACCGCAATGAAGTCAGCACCCAGTGCCACCGCGTGCCGCAAATCCCGCCGGTCCTTGTCGGTCAGCGCTGCCGCCGACAATCCACCGCCCTGCTTGTTGATGCCTTTGCGGTTGCTCAGCCGGCCACCGATCAACACCTTGGTGTGGACGCGACCGGCTGCAACGCTTTCGACCGTCAGCGAGATGGCGCCGTCGTTCAACAACAGGACATCGCCGGCACGAACATCTTCGGCCAGGGATTGGTAGGAGCAGGCCACCGCCTCGATGGTGCCGGCCTGGCCGTCCATGCCCGTGTCCAGAACAAAGTCCTGACCCTCTACAAGGTCCACGGCGCCGTTGCCGAAGCATTCAATCCGAATCTTGGGGCCCTGCAAGTCGCACAGGATGCCGATGTCGCGACCCATCGACGCCGCCGCCATCTTTACCGCCTTGGCGCGACGGATATGGTCCTGCGGCTCGCCGTGGGAAAAGTTCAGCCGTACGACGTCCACGCCCATCGCCAGCATTCGTACCAGCACTTCCGGATCATCCGTGGCCGGCCCCAGGGTTGCGAGAATCTTTGTCCGGCGCATGAGCGTGAGTCATCTGGTTTTGTGGGAACAGGTCCAAGCTTATCGTGCCGACTGCAGGATTTTGACGAATCAGAAGGGTCGAATCCTGATTTTTTGCCCGCCGTCAGCTCGAATTGGTCGAAATATGACCAAAATATGACGATTTTGCGCGCTGGAGCGGTGTTTCGGCGTCAGCCAGAAAAACTAAAAACACTTATATATCAATGAATTAACACCTAAGTAACCACGCAGTGTTGACACCCTTCCGTGTCTCCGTAGAATTCGCGCTCCCCGGTGACGGCCCAACGCTCAAACGGAACGGCCAACACCCTGATTCTTTAACAGTTAAGCAAGTGATTTGTGTGGGTGCTCCCGTGTCAGTGGCGAAGCCATTGCAACACGAGAGTATCAACGTGAGCCAAGAAATTGAGCCCGCGATGATAACTCTACGGTCGCTGGAAGACGCGTTGTTGGCGTTGACAGTGACCTTCTGATTGAAGTTTTAAAAATCAATTGGAGAGTTTGATCCTGGCTCAGATTGAACGCTGGCGGCATGCCTAACACATGCAAGTCGAACGAGGTTCTAGGTGCTTGCACCGAAAAACCTAGTGGCGGACGGGTGAGTAATACGTAGGAATCTGCCCTTAAGTGGGGGATAGTCCGGGGAAACCCAGTTTAATACCGCATGATCTCGCAAGAGCAAAGCAGGGGACCTTTCGGGGCCTTGCGCTTTTGGAGGAGCCTACGTCGGATTAGCTAGTTGGTAGGGTAAAGGCCTACCAAGGCAACGATCCGTAACTGGTCTGAGAGGATGATCAGTCACACCGGAACTGAGACACGGTCCGGACTCCTACGGGAGGCAGCAGTGGGGAATATTGGACAATGGGGGAAACCCTGATCCAGCAATGCCGCGTGTGTGAAGAAGGCCTTCGGGTTGTAAAGCACTTTAGTCAGGGAAGAAATAGCTCAAGTTAATAGCTTGAGTGTTGACGGTACCTGAAGAATAAGCACCGGCTAACTCTGTGCCAGCAGCCGCGGTAATACAGAGGGTGCGAGCGTTAATCGGATTTACTGGGCGTAAAGCGTGTGTAGGCGGCTTGTTAAGTCAGCTGTGAAAGCCCCGGGCTCAACCTGGGAATTGCAGTTGATACTGGCAAGCTAGAGTACGGTAGAGGGAGGCGGAACTCCGGGTGTAGCGGTGAAATGCGTAGATATCCGGAAGAACACCGATGGCGAAGGCAACCTCCTGGGCCTGTACTGACGCTCAGACACGAAAGCGTGGGGAGCAAACAGGATTAGATACCCTGGTAGTCCACGCCGTAAACGATGAGAACTTGACGTCGGTTTGCTTAG
>OZ244200.1:0-210000 GCA_965216845.1 Nevskiaceae bacterium | reverse complement strand
CATTGCGACCACAGCGCGGGTACGTTTTCGTACAAGCGTTGAATATTGGACAGGCCGCCGGCCAACACCACCACTTCTGGATCAAGCACGTTGATCAGGCTGGCAAGGGCGCGCGCCAGTCGGTGTTCGTAGCGTTGCAATGAACGTTCGGCCGCCGCCTCTCCGGCCTGAGATGCGGCGAGGATTTGCTGGCTGCTCATCTTCTTGCCGTGATCACGATGGTGCGCGGCGCTAATGCCGGGGCCGGACAGCCAGGCTTCAATCGATCCGTTTTGACCATCCCAATGTTCCGGCCCCGGAATTTCGTCCCAATCCATCCGCGGCCAGGGTAGCGGGTTGTGCCCCCATTCGCCGGCGATGGCATTGGGTCCGTGGTGAAGCTTGCCGTCCACCACCAATCCGCCGCCGACGCCGGTGCCCAGAATCACCGCGAACACCGAGCGCGCGCCGGCGGCCGCGCCGTCGTGGGCCTCGCTCACCGCCAGACAGTCCGCATCGTTGGCCAGCCGCAGCTCGCGTTCCAGCGCCCTTTCCAGGTCCTGTTTCAGCGATCGTCCGTTCAAACAGGCCGAATTGGCGTTCTTGATCAGGCCGGTGGCGGGACTGATGGTGCCGGGATGGCCGATGCCTACCGGCAGTCTCCTCCTGTCTGCGTTGTTTTCCAGCGTGAGCACCATCTCTGCGATGGCGTGAACCTGTGCTTGATAGCTGTCTCTGGGGGTGGGCCAGCGCAGTCGCTGAACGATGTGTGATGCGGCATCCATCACCACCCCTTCAATCTTGGTGCCGCCTAGGTCGATCCCGATGCGAAGCTCTTGTTGATTCATATTGCGATTGGCCGAAGGGATTTGTTGCGCGTGCAAGCGTCTTGCACAGCAGATCAGAGAAAACAGCCAGCTTGCAAGCGACGCTGCCGATAACGACGGGTTGGCACGCATCTGGCTAAACAAAGCGCTGACGTTACTTATCCGAAATGCCATGCGTGTCATGCTCGTAGAAGGCGATCACGAGCGCCTCCAATTGCTTGAACAGGCCTTGGTGCAGGCTGGCCACGAAATCATCGCCCAACTGCCCGGCACCAATGATTTGTTGAGCAAGGTGGTGGCCACGCACCCGGACATTGTGTTGATCGATCTTGCAGCGCCCGGCCCGCAGAGCCTGGCGGTGATCGAGCAGGTGGCGCGTGAACGCCCGCTTCCGGTTGTCTTGTTCGCGCCGCAGAGCGATTTTCAAACGACCCGACGCGCCCTGCACGCCGGGGTTTCGGCTTATGTGGTGGGCGGTCTGAGCGCGGCACGCATCAATCCGGTGATTGAGGTGGCCATCGCACGTTTCGAAGAGTTGCAGTCGCTCAAGCAGGAATTGGCCGATACCCGACTGCGACTGGCGGACCGGCAAGACATCGAAAAGGCCAAGGGCCTGTTGATGCAACGACGCGGCATGGACGAGGCCACGGCCTACAAACAGCTGCGCAAGATGGCGATGGAACGCAATCTCAAACTGGGTGATGCGGCGCGCGCCGTACTGGCGGCGGCCGAGTTGATCTAGGGCGGTCAGGCATGGTTGCCTGATGGTCGTGAGGGCAACGTTGGCCCTTCGGTGAATCGCCGCGACGCCGCCAAACAGCGGCACGACCAACGAGGGTCAGATCGAGGCAGTTCTCCAAAAGGGGCAGGCGGATTCCGGTGAGCACGCACCGGCCAGGACGCTTGTGTATCGCAATCAGGGAGAGGTTCAAATGCGAAGCACTATATCTATATTTCGAATCCGAAGAGCAGAGCCTGGATTATGGATCGGAGCTCCACGTTCAGCTCACGACCGTGGTCGCCAAACGTCTGGCTGTGGGCGCAAAGCTGGCGTTTTTCGACGCTGAAGCGATCGGAGTCGACAGCGACAAATTCTGGGTCTGGGCGCAGTTTTCGTTCTGATTTCTTCATGGCCGATGGCGCCGGCGGCATCAATGGTGCATTGCACCAATGCAGTGCGAGGCGGCCATCGCGCCGATATTCAACAACCGTATCCGTTGCCGCAGCGAATCGCAAACGGGCCAGGAAAATGCCACGTGCTCATGAAGTTAGCGTTCATGAGCGACTTGGCACAAGGCTTGCTAATGCCGTTCGACGTGGTTAACGGCGATCACGTGATCACCACTATGGCGGCTAGGACGGCTGCCACTTTCAACACCCAAGGAGCCGTACACATCCAAGGAGCCGTACAAAACAAATGAATCTGGAAAACTCCAAAGCCACACGGATCAATCTGTTCAGCCTGTCGTCTGTGCAGATGCGAACCTTTCACATGACCTGGTTCGCTTTCTTCCTGTGCTTTTTTGGGTGGTTTGGCGTCGCACCCCTGATGGCGGTGGTGCGAGAGGATCTGATGCTGACCAAGGCGCAGATCGGCAACACCATCATTGCCTCGGTGGCGATCACCGTTCTGGTGCGTCTGCTCATCGGCCCGCTGTGCGACAAGTTCGGGCCGCGTAAAACCTACAGTGTCTTGATGCTGCTCGGATCCATCCCGGTGATGGGGATCGGTCTGGCGGACAGCTATGAGAGCTTTTTGCTGTTCCGGCTTGCGATCGGTGCGATCGGTGCGTCATTCGTGATCACCCAGTACCACACCTCGGTAATGTTCGCGCCCAATGTGGTGGGCACCGCCAACGCCACCACTGCCGGCTGGGGCAACATGGGCGGCGGCGTGACGCAGATGGTGATGCCGCTGGTGCTGGCTGGTGTGATGATGTTCGGCGTCAGTGAGTCGCTCGGTTGGCGGCTGGCGATGGTCGTGCCGGGCGCGGTGCTGTTTTTGACCGGCATCGCTTATTACTTCTTCACCCAGGATTGTCCGCAGGGTAATTATTCCGAGCTGCGGAAAAAGGGGCTGATGCCGGCGGCCAAGAACGAAAACGGCGCGCTCAACACCTTCAAGCTGGCCGCTTCGGATTATCGGGTTTGGGCCCTGTTCATCGTCTATGCGGCCTGCTTTGGCGTTGAGTTGACGATTCACAATATCGCCGCGATTTATTATCTGGATAATTTTGAGCTGAGCTTGAAGACCGCCGGCTTGCTGGCTGGGTCATTTGGCCTGCTGGCGATTTTTGCGCGCGCCCTGGGCGGCTGGATTTCCGACCGCATCGCCATCCGCAAAGGATTGATCGGCCGGGTTCAATTGCTGTTTCTGGCGCTGTTGGCCGAGGGCGTGTTGCTGTGCCTGTTTTCGCAGATGAGCTTGCTGCCGCTGGCGGTGGCGGCCATGATCGGCTTTGGCCTGTTCGTCCACATCGCCTGTGGCGCCACCTTCGCCTTGGTGCCGTTCATGAATCGCAAGGCGCTGGGCGCGGTGGCCGGCATCGTCGGCGCCGGCGGTAATGCGGGTGCGGTCGCCGCGGGATTTCTGTTCAAGGCAGAGGCGCTGACTTATCAGCAGGGTCTTCTGTATCTGGGCTTTGCCGTCATTGTCGCGTCTCTGTGCGTACTGGCGATCCGCTTCAAGCCGGAAACCATCGCGCAGGAAGAACAGGCGCTGCGCGAAGCCCTGGAAGCGCGCGAAGCATCGGCCGCTTCGGCTTGATCAAGGAGCACATCAATGAATACGCAAATGAAGACGCAACTTGTTGTCGTAGGTAACGGAATGGTCGGCCACAAGCTCCTCGAAGAGCTGGCCGATCAGGAAAACCTCGACATCACCGTTGTCTGCGAAGAACCACGACCGGCCTATGACCGGGTGCATTTGTCGGAATTCTTTTCCGGCAAGAGTGCCGAGGACCTGTCGCTGGTGGCGGAGGGTTTTTTTGACCATCCGAATATTCAGCTGAAACTCAATGCCAAGGTGACGGGGATCGATCGTGATGCCAAAACCCTGACGCTGAAAGACGGCGACACGCTGGCCTACGACAAATTGGTTTTGGCCACCGGCTCCTATCCCTTCGTGCCGCCGGTGCCGGGGCGTGATCGCGACGGCTGCCTGGTGTATCGCACCATCGAGGATCTGGAAGCCATGCGCGAGTGGGGCGCCAAGTCGAAAATCGGCGTGGTGGTCGGCGGTGGCCTGCTGGGCCTGGAGTGCGCCAAGGCGCTCAAGGACATGGGTCTGGAGACCCACGTGGTGGAATTTGCGCCGCGCCTGATGACGGTGCAGGTCGATGAAATGGGCGGCGCGCTGCTGCGCGAGAAGATTGAAGCGCTGGGCGTCACCGTGCACACCCAGAAGAATACGGTGGATATCGCCGACGGCGCTGGCATGGGCGTGGGCGGCCGCCATGTCATGAAGTTCGCTGACGGCGAGCAGCTGGAAACCGACATGATCGTGTTTTCCGCCGGCATTCGTCCGCGCGACGAACTGGCGCGACAGTCCGGCCTGAAAATGGGCGAACGCGGCGGCATCGTCATCGACAATCAATGCCGCACCTCGGATTCGAATATCTTCGCCATCGGTGAATGCGCCTTGTGGGGCGGCCAGATCTTCGGCCTGGTGGCGCCCGGCTATGACATGGCGCGGTCCGTGGCGACCCAGCTGAAATCAGATGCAGAGCCTTGCGAATTCGCCGGCGCCGACATGAGCACCAAGCTGAAATTGCTGGGTGTGGACGTGGCCAGCATCGGCGATGCGCAGGGCAGTACCGCGGGTGCGAAGAACTACGTCTTCAGCGACGGGGTACAGGGCGTTTACAAGAAACTGGTGGTCAGCCCGGACAACAAGAAGCTGCTGGGCGCGGTGCTGGTGGGCGACGCGGCGGACTACGGCAGTCTGTTGCAGTTGGCGCTCAACGGCATCGACCTGCCGGCGAAGCCGGAAAACCTGATCGTCCCCGCCAGCGACGGCGCCGCCGGTGCCGGACTGGGTGTGGACATGCTGCCGGATTCGGCGCTGATCTGTTCCTGCAACAACGTCAGCAAGGGCAGCATCTGCACGGCGGTGGCCGACGGCGCGACCTCGCTCGGCGCCCTGAAAAAGTGCACCACGGCCGCGACCAGTTGCGGTGGCTGTCAGCCGCTGTTGAAACAGGTGCTGGACGCGGAGCTGAAAAAATCCGGTGTGCTGGTGCTGAATCATCTGTGTGAGCACTTCGAGCATTCGCGTCAGGAGCTGTTTCACCTGGTCAAGGTCGGCAAGCTGGCCAGTTTTGATGAGGTGCTGAACAAGCACGGCAAGGGCCGTGGCTGCGATATCTGCAAGCCGGCGGTGGCCAGCATTCTCGCCTCGACCCGAAACGAATTCGTGCTCAAGCCCAAGCACGCCGGCACCCAGGACACCAACGATTATTATCTGGCGAATATGCAGAAAGACGGCACCTATTCGGTGGTGCCGCGTATTCCGGGTGGTGAAATCACGCCGGAAAAGCTGATCGTGATCGGCGAGGTGGCCAAGCGCTACGGCCTGTATACCAAGATCACCGGCGGTCAGCGCATCGACCTGTTCGGTGCGCGCGTGGATCAGTTGCCGCTGATCTGGAAGGCGCTGACCGACGCCGGTTTCGAATCCGGCCACGCCTACGGCAAGGCCTTGCGCACGGTCAAATCCTGCGTCGGCAGTACCTGGTGCCGTTACGGCGTGCAGGATTCGGTGACGATGGCGATCGACGTTGAAAAGCGTTATCGCGGCATTCGTTCACCACACAAGATCAAGATGGCGGTGTCCGGGTGCACCCGTGAGTGCGCCGAGGCGCAGAGCAAGGACGTGGGCGTGATCGCCACCGAAAAAGGCTGGAACCTGTATGTGGGCGGCAACGGCGGCATGAAGCCGCGTCACGCCAACCTGCTGGCTTCGGATATCGACGACGAAACCCTGATCAAATACATCGACCGGTTCCTGATGTTTTATATCCGCACCGGGGACCGGCTGCAGCGCACCTCGGTGTGGCTGGAAAACCTGGAAGGCGGAATCGATTACGTCAAACAGGTGGTGTGCGAGGACTCGCTCGGCATCGGCGCCGAACTGGAAGTGGAAATGCAGCACCTGGTGACCACTTATGAATGCGAATGGAAAAAGGCAATCGACACGCCGGAGACGCTCAAGCGCTTCCGTCACTTCGTGAACTCACCGGAGACCGACGCCAATATTCAGTTCGTGAACGAACGCGGTCAGATTCGACCGGCGCGGATGGAAGAAAAAGTGACGGAGGACGCGTGATGACCAACGAGCAGGAATGGACGCTGATCTGTTCGCGTGAGGACATCGTCCCCAATACCGGCGTCTGCGCCAAGGTGGGTGAGCGCCAGGTGGCGGTTTTTCGCCTGGTGACGCCGTCCGGGGAAGAAGAAGGCGTGTTCGCGGTGGATAATTTCGACAAGCGCGCCCAGGCCAATGTGCTGTCGCGCGGTCTGGTGGGCGATGTGGAGTCGGAAGTGGTGGTGGCCTCACCGATCTACAAGAATCACATCTGCCTGAAAACCGGCCGCTGTCTGGAAAGCGAGGAGTGGTCGGTGGCCAGCTATCCGGTCAGAGTGTCCGATGACGGCCTGATCCTGGTCAGCGCCGAAGACTGCGCCGACTGATGGGCGCGGGTCGCCATGCGCGTCCGGCCCGGCCCGTGGAGCTTTTCCAAATGAGCGATACACCGAAAACAAAACTGGTGGTGGTCGGAAACGGGATGGGTGAGCCGGAGTTGTCGGGGACTGACTGTGTGTCAGTCCACGCCGGCGAACGCCCGAAGGGTTTCCCTTCGGGCCGGGAGACGCTTCCAAAATGAGCAATACACCGAAAAGCAAACTGGTGGTGGTCGGAAACGGGATGGCTTCCATCCGCACCATCGAAGAACTGCTGCGCCTGTCCCCGGACGGCTTCGACATCACCGTATTCGGCTCCGAGCCGCACGGCAATTACAACCGCATTCAGCTGTCGCCGGTGCTGGCGGGCGAGAAGACCTTCGAGGACATCGTCACCCATCCGCGCCAATGGTATGCGGACAATCGCATCGATTTGCGCGCCGGGGATCCGGTAACGCAGATCGACCGTCGTGGCCGCCGGGTTCATTCGGCCTCCGGTGAAGTGGTGGAATACGACCGCCTGTTGCTGGCCACGGGTTCAAAGCCCTTCATCATTCCGGTACCCGGCCATACGCTGCCGGGAGTGATCGCCTTCCGCGACATTCAGGATGTGGACCGCATGCTGGAGGCGGCGCAAAGTCATCGCAAGGCGGTGGTGATCGGCGGCGGTCTGCTGGGGCTGGAAGCGGCCAATGGCTTGATGCGGCAGGGCATGGACGTGACCGTGGTGCATCTGATGGACGCGCTGATGGAGCGCCAGCTGGACAAGCCGGCGGCCGAGCTGTTGCAGGGCGCGCTGGAAGGCCGCGGCATCCGCTTTCTGCTGGAAGCCAGCACCGAGTCCATCGTCGGCGACGAGCGCGTTACCGGGGTGCGCCTCAAGGACGGCAGTCTGATCGACGCCGATCTGGTGGTGATGGCGGTGGGCATTCGGCCGAATATCGAGCTGGCACAGTCCGCCGGCCTGCACTGCGAACGCGGTCTGGTGGTGGACGACACGCTGCAAAGCCTGTCCGATCCGCGAATCTACGCGGTGGGCGAGTGCGTGCAGCACCGTCAGCACACTTACGGACTGGTGGCGCCGCTTTACGAGCAGGCCAGAGTCTGCGCAGCGCATCTGGTGGGTATGGGGCATCGGCGCTATGCCGGCTCCACCATTTCCACCAAGCTGAAAGTGACCGGCATCGATCTGTTTTCCGCCGGCGACTTCATCGGCGACAAGAGTACCGAGGATCTGCTGATGCGCGACCCCAGCCGCGGGGTCTACAAGCGGCTGGTGGTCAAGGACGCCGCGCTGGTGGGCGTGGTCCTGTACGGCGACGTGGCCGACGGCGCCTGGTATTTCGATCTGATTCAAAACGGAGCGGATATTTCCGCCATCCGCTCACGTCTGGTGTTTGGCCGCGCGTTCTGTGAGCCGGCCGAAACCGCCGAGGAGGTAGCCGCCTGATGGACGGTGATTTTCCCACGCTGATCAAGAGTACCTGCCCCTATTGCGGCACCGGCTGTGGCGTCACGGCACGGCGCAGCGGGGATCAGACGAGCATCGAGGGCGACCAAAGTCACCCCGGCAACCTCGGCAAACTCTGCGTCAAGGGTTCGGCGCTGGGCGAGACTCTGGGCATGGAGGGGCGCTTGCTGCATCCGCTGTCGCGGGATGCAAAAAGCGCGGATCCACATCGGGTCAGTTGGGACGCTGCGCTGGAAAAGGTTGCTGCCGGTTTCACCGATATCATTGACAAGCACGGCCCGGACGCGGTGGCCTGGTATGTCTCCGGCCAGTTGCTGACCGAGGATTACTACGTCGCCAACAAGCTCGCCAAGGGTTTTGTCGGCACCGCCAATATCGACACCAATTCGCGCCTGTGCATGTCCTCGGCGGTGGCCGGACACAAGCGCGCCTTTGGCGAGGACATCGTGCCGGTGTCCTATCAGGATCTGGAGCAGGCGGATCTGGTGGTGTTGGTGGGTTCCAATACCGCCTGGTGTCATCCCATCCTGTTTCAGCGCATCGTGCGCGCCAAGCAGCAGCGGCCGCACATGAAGCTGGTGGTAATCGACCCGCGCCGCACCGCCACCACCGAGATGGCGGACCTGCACCTGCCGGTCCGTCCCGGCACCGATGTCTGGCTGTTCAACGGCCTGCTGAGCTATCTGCGCGAACAGGGGAAGATCGACCAAGCTTTCGTCGATGCCCATACCAGTGGTTTCGGGCGCGCGCTGGCCATTGCCGAAAACACCGCCGGCGATCTGCGTTCGGTTGCCCAGCAGTGCAAGCTGCAACAGGCGGCGCTGGAACAGTTCTACCAGTGGTTTGCGCAGACGCCGAAGACCATCAGCGCCTTCTCCATGGGCGTGAACCAGTCCAGCAGCGGCACCGACAAGGTCAACAGCATCATCAACTGTCATCTGGCCACCGGCCGCATCGGCAAGGCCGGCGCCGGGCCGTTCTCCATCACCGGCCAGCCCAATGCCATGGGCGGACGCGAAGTGGGCGGCCTGTCCAACATGCTGGCGGCGCACATGGATCTGGGCAACGCCGAGCATCAGGATCTGGTGCAGGGCTTCTGGAACAGCCCGCGCATCGCCGAACGGCCCGGCCTGAAGGCGGTGGATCTGTTTCAGGCGATCGAAGCCGGCAAGGTCAAGGCGCTGTGGATCATGGCCACCAACCCGGTGGTGAGCCTGCCGGATGCGGATCAGGTCAAACGCGCGCTGCAAAAGTGCGAGCTGGTGGTGGCCTCGGAGGTGATGACGCATACCGATACCAGTGCCTTTGCCGACGTGCTGCTGCCGGCGCTGGCCTGGGGCGAGAAAGACGGCAGCGTCACCAATTCCGAACGCTGCATCTCGCGCCAGCGCGCCTTTCTGCCCGCGCCGGGCGAGGCCAGGGCGGACTGGTGGGCGCTGGCGCAGGTGGCGCGGCGCATGGGGTATGCGGACGGCTTTGATTATCAGTCCCCGCATCAGATCTTCGACGAACATTGTCGCTTGACCGCACACCGCAACGCCGAAACCGAACAGGGTGGGGTGCCGCGTTATCTGAACCTGGCGGCGCTGTCGGGCATCAGCCGTGAGGCCTACGACGCGCTGGAACCACAGCGCTGGCCGCTGAAGCCCGGTCAGACGACAGCGCCGCCGGTGTTCGCCGACGGTCGCTTCTACACCCCGGACCGGCGTGCGCGCTTCGTCGCCACCACGCCGCGCGGCGCCAGACACGCCACCGGCGACGAGTTCCCGCTGGTGCTCAATACCGGCCGCGTGCGCGATCACTGGCACACCATGACCCGCACCGGCCTGTCGCCCAGGCTGGCGTCGCACGTTGCCGAGCCGTTCGTGGATCTGCACCCGCAGGACGCGCTGCTGTGCGGCGTGCGCGATCGCGCACTGGCGCGGGTGCGTTCGCGCTGGGGGCAGTGTTTGCTGCGCGTGCGGCTGTCCGGCGAAATGCCACGCGGACAGGTGTTCGTGCCGATCCACTGGAACGGCCAGTTCGCCTCCGATGCGCGCGTCGGTGCGCTGGTCAATCCGGTGGTCGATCCGTTTTCCGGCGAGCCGGAGTTCAAGCACACGCCGGTCACGGTCGAACCCTTTCTCGTGTCCTGGCACGGGTTTTCGCTCAGTCGCGGCCGCCTGCCGCTTGCCGATTCGGCCTGGTGGACCCGCATCACCGGCGCCGGCTTCCAGCGCTATGAATTCGCCGGCCGACGGGTGCGCTCCGACTGGAACCTGTGGGCGCGTCAGCAGCTCGGTGCCGGTGACGAACGCTGTGAATGGCTGGAATATCAGGATCCGACCGCCGGCATCTATCGCGGCGCGCGGGTGCTGGACGGCCGGCTGGAAGCCTGCATCTTCGTCTCGCCGCGTCAGGACTTGCCGTCCCGCGCCTGGTTGTCGCAGTTGATCGAGAAGGATCAGCTGGACGAGGCCGACCGCGCCGGCCTGCTGGTGGGCGAGCCGCTGCGGCCCGAAACCGATACCGGAGAAACCATCTGCTCCTGCTACGGCGTCGGTCGCAAGAGCATCGAGCAGGCGATTCGAAAAGGCGCCGAAACGCCCGCCGCGCTGGGTGAAAAACTGCGCTGCGGCACCAACTGCGGTTCCTGCGTACCGGAACTCAAAGCCATCATCGCCGAATCACTGGCCACGGCGGTTTGAGGTAGCGCGGGCGTCATTCCAGCTGAATCGGCGGGCACGGCCCGCCCTACGAAATCTTCAGATGTAGGGCGGACCATGTCCGCCACCCATTGCTGGAAAAAGAGCCGAATCGGCGGGCACGGCCCGCCCTACGAAATCCCGCGCGACTGTTTGATGGCGTCGTAGGCGGTGGTGATGTCGCGGGTTTTTTCTTCCGCCATCGCGCGCATGCTTTCCGGCATGCCGCGTGCGGCGAGCTTGTCGGGGTGATTTTCGCTCATCAGCTTGCGGTAGGCCTTTTTCAGCTCGGCGTCGCTGGCTTCGGGCGTCAGGCCCATGACCTGATAGGCATCGTCGAGTTTCTGCTCGGCCGACTGACCCTGCATGCGCAGACTGGCTTCCAGTTGCTGGACTTCGGCTTCGGACAGCCCCAGGCCACGGGCGATGCGCAGCAGAATGCTGTGCTCTTCGGCGGTGACTTTGCCGTCCGCCGCCACCGCCGCGAGCTGGAATTGCAGGAACATGTTCAGCAGCGGTTTTGCGCCGTGCGCGGCGCGGGCGAAGTCCGCCACTTCCTGATCCAGATCGAAGCCCGGCAGTTTCCCGCGCCGGAAGGCAGCGCGTGCCGATTCACGCGCCTCTGCGTTCAGATGCAGCTTTTGAAACAACGTTTCCGCTACCTGAATTTCCTGCTCGCTGATGCGGCCGTCGGCCTTGCACACCGCGCCCATCACCGCGAAGGTGGATTCCAGAAAACGCCCCTGAAGGCCCTGCATCAGCCGGCTTCGCACGCCCCGGCTGATCCAGTAACCGGCCAGTAGCCCCAGCACCAGGCCGGTCCAGCGCCCGAAGGTGAAACCGATGATGGCGCCTATCCACATGAACATATTCATCCGCCCATTTTATCCGTGCCTTGAGCTTGGCTGGCGGAGTGGAAGAGCGGATTCGCGAATTGAAACCCGTTCGGGGACAGATGCGCGAAAATACGGTCATGAACGCCGCGCCCTCGTTACGCCCCGGCACGCCTGGCCTCAGCGCCGGAATTCTGGCCGGCGGCGCCGGGCGTCGCTTCGGCGGTCAGGACAAGGGCTGGATCGAATATCGCGGCAAGCCGCTGATCTGTTGGACCTTGGATGGCCTGCGCAATCAGGCCGACGAGCTGCTGATCTCCGCCAATCGCAATCTGGAGCGTTACGCCGGCCTCGGGGTGCCGGTGGTGCGCGACGATGCAGATGGCTTTGAAGGTCCGTTCGCCGGCATCGTGGCGCTGTTGGGCGCGGCGCGTGAACTCTGGCTGCTGTGCCTGCCCTGTGACGCGCTGCATATTCGCTCCGATCTGGCGCAGTCCATGCTCGACCGTGCCGTGACCGATCAGGCCGATATCGTGGTGCTGGCCGATGCGCAAGGGATTCATCCCACCTTCAGTCTGATCCGGACCGCGCTGGCGGCCGATGCGCGGCAGTGTTTCGAGGCCGGCGAACGGGCGCCTCGGCGCTGGTTCGCGCGTCATGCCCTCAGCCGCCTGCAGGCGCCGCCTCCCCTCAACCTGAATACGCCGGAAAGCCTGGCGGCGCTAAAATCGGGCCTGTGAATCAGACTTTCCCACAGATTGCTTCGAGCGGACCTTTGCAGGACGGGCGCGGACGGCGCAAGCGCAAGCTGCGTCTGTCGCTCACCGACCGCTGCAATCTGCAATGTCTTTATTGCATGCCCGAGCACCCCAAGTGGCTGCCGAAGGCGCAGATTCTGCGGCGCGACGAGCTGGTCCGGCTGGCGCGCCTGTTCGTCACCGAGCTGGGCATGAGCGAAATCCGCCTCACCGGCGGCGAACCCTTGCTGCGACGCGACGTGGTGGAGATCGTGCGGGATTTGAACGCGCTGCGTCCGCTGGGGCTGGAGCGACTGGCCATGACCAGCAACGCGGTGCGGCTGGAGCCGGTTGCCGATGCGCTCAAGGCGGCGGGGCTGGACGATCTCAACATCAGCATCGACGGCGTGACGCCGGAACGCTTCGCGCAGATGACGCGCGGCGATATCGCGCCGGTGCTGCGCGGCATCCAGGCGGCGCGCAAGGCCGGCATCGGCGTCAAGCTCAACAGCGTGGTGATTCACGGCTACAACGAGGACGAGGTGTTGCCGCTGCTGCGCTGGGCCTATGCCGAGGATCTGTCGCTGCGCTTCATCGAATTCATGCCGCTGGACGGACGCGGCCTTTGGTCGCGCGAAAAAGTGATGACCGAGGCCGAAATCCTGCAACGCCTGTCGCCCGAGTTCAGCGTCCGCCGTCTGCCGCGCACGTCCGATCCGGCGGAATACTTCCTGATCAACGGACGCTACCGGCTGGGGGTGATCCCCACCATCTCGCGGCCGTTCTGCGCGACTTGCGACCGCATTCGATTGTCCGCCACCGGCGAGCTGTATTCCTGCCTGTTCTCGGAACACTTCCGCGATCTGAAAACGCCGCTGCGCGAAGGCGCGGACGACGCAGAGCTGAGCGCCGCGGTGCGCGGGCACGTCTGGCACAAGGAGGCCGGCTATGTCGAGCATCCGGGTTACGCCGAGCGGCCCATCACCATGCATCATCTGGGCGGATAGCCGCCCCAAGGCAGGCCAGCAATGAATATCGAAGTCAGTTTCTGGGGCGCATCGCGCCGCCTGGCGGGCGCCGAGCGTCGGCAGGTGGAATTGCCGGAGGGCGCCACGGTACAAAGCCTGTCCCGCGCGCTGGAATCGGTGGGCGATCTGGCCAGCCTTCTGCCGGCCTGCGCGTTCGCCGTCGGCACCGATCTGGTGACCCAGACCACGGTGCTTGAAAACGGCCAGGAAGTCAGTGTCTTGCCGCCGGTGAGCGGCGGCTAGGAGCCATCATGGGAAAAGAACATCAAGCTTTCATCGCCTCGGGCATTCAGGAGCTGCCGCTGTCGCTGGACGCCATGCTGGCCGGCAGCGAGCGCCCCGAGTGCGGTGCGCTGGCGATCTTCACCGGCACGGTGCGCAATCATCATGAGGGCAAGCCGGTCACCGGCCTGGAATACACCGCGCATGTCGCCATCGCGGAGAAGATCATTCAGCAGGTGGAGGCGGAAACGCGGGAGAAATTCTCGGTGCCGCTGTGCCGCATCCAGCATCGCATCGGCCGGCTGGACATCGGCGAAACGGCCATCATCGTGCTGGTGCGCGCGCCGCACCGGGCCGAGGCCTTCGAGGCGCTGCGTTATGCGGTGGACGCCACCAAGCACCGCGCGCCCATCTGGAAGGAAGAGTTCTATCCCGACGGCAGCAGCAGCTTCGTCACCGGCTGCTGCATCGCGCCGGATGCCGAGCATTCGCATGCTTGATATCAGCCTCAAGCCCACCACCTTTCGCAGCGCTACCGCCAAGGGCTTCGTCAAACTGCCGCCGAGCGCGCTGGAAAAGGTCCAATCCGGCAGCGTGCAGAAGGGCGACGTGCGTGAGGCGGCGCGGCTGGCCGGACTGATGGCGATCAAACGCACGCCCGATCTGTTGCCGCATTGTCACCCGCTCGGGGTGCAGCACGCCGAGGTTCTGGCGACGCTGGAATCCGACGGCATCGCCTTGCAAGCCGAGGTGCAGACGGTGGCCTCCACCGGCGTGGAGATGGAAGCGCTGACCGCGGTTTCGGTGGCGGCGCTGACGGTCTACGACATGCTCAAGGCCCACGCCGAGGCCAGGGACATGCTCATCGGCGGTATCCATCTGGCGAAGAAGAAGGGCGGCAAGACCAGCTTCGCGCGCAAGGCCAAGGGCATGCGCGCGGCCATCATCGTGCTGTCGGATACCGTCGCCGCCGGCAAGAAGCCCGATACGGCCGGCGCCTCGGTGCGCGACCGGCTGAAAGAGGCAGGTTTCGAGATCACCGGCTATGAAATTCTGCCGGACGAGTCGGATCAGATCGCCGCGCGGGTCAAACACTTCGTCGCACAAAAGACCGATTGCGTGCTCACCGTCGGCGGCACCGGCCTCGGGCCGCGTGACCGCACCGTGGACGTGGTCGAGCCGATGCTGACTACGCCGCTGCCCGGATTCATGGAGGCCGCGCGCGGTTTCGGTCAGTCGCGAACGCCTTACGCGATGCTGTCGCGCGGCGTCGCCGGTCTGATCGGCAACAGTTTCGTCGCCACCTTTCCCGGCTCCCGGCGCGGCGCCGAAGAAACCCTGGCGGCGGTGTTGCCGGGCCTGATCCATCTGCTGGAAGTCTGCCGAACCACCCGTCCGCACGAAGGCGGCTATACGTGAAGCCGATTCCCATCGACCGCGCCCTGGAAATTCTGGACGCGGCGACCGCGGCGCTGGGAACCGAAGAAATCGCCCTGGAAGATGCGCTGCATCGGGTGACGGCGGAGGCAGTGGCGGCGCGTTGCGACTTGCCGATGTTTGATCAAAGCGCGATGGACGGCTACGCCCTGCGCGCGGCGGACTCGGCCAACGCCCCGGTTCGTCTGCCGCTGGCCGACACCGTGGCGGCCGGACCGCACGATGAGATTCCCGGATTGCCGGTCGGGCACGCCTGCCGCATCTTTACCGGCGGCCTGCTGCCGCAGGGCGCGGACGCGGTCATCCGTCAGGAATGGACCGAAAGCCTTGACGGCGAGGTGCTGGTTCAGCGCGCCGTCGCCGTCGGTCACGACGCCCGCGCGCGCGGCGAGGAATTGCAGGCCGGAACCCGGCTTTGTGAAGCCGGTCAGCGCCTGACGCCGGGTCTGATCGGCGCGCTGGCGATGGCGGGCGTCGCCACGGTTTCGGTTTATCGCCAGCCACGCATCTGCGTGCTGGTGAGCGGCGACGAAATCATCGACGCCGGTCAGACGCCTCGGCCCGGCGAGGTGTTCAACGCCAACGGTCCGCTGATCGGCGCCTGGCTGCGCAAGAAGGGCTTGCCGGCGACGGAAATTTCCTGCGTCAAGGACGAGCCGGAACAGGTGTCCGCCGCGCTGGCGCGCGGATTCTCGGATTTCGACCTGATCATCTCCTCCGGCGGCGTCTCGGTTGGGGATCGGGATCTGATCGTGCCGGAGGCGGAGAAGCTGGGCGCGCAGCGACTGTTCTGGAAGGTGGCGCAAAAGCCCGGCAAGCCGGTCTTCGTCGCTCAGAAAGGCCGCGCCCTGTTGATGGGCCTGCCCGGCAACCCGGCCTCGGTACTGGTCAACCTGGCGGTGTTCGTGCGTCGCGTACTGGGCCGCCTGTCGGGCCTGCGCGATCCGGCGCCCGCCTTCCATCCGGGCCGCCTGGCCAGCGCCGTGAAAGCCGACGCGCGGCGTGAAACCTGGCTCAGAGTACGCACCGAGCTGAACGCCGAAGGCCAGCTCATCCTGCATCCGCAAGGCCGTCAGGCCTCACACATGCTCAGCAATCTGTCGCAGGCCACTGCCATCGCACGCTTGCCCGCCAGTGAAACGGACATCCCCGCCGGGACGCTGCTGGATTTCGCTGATCTGTAGGGCGGGCCGCGCCCGCCGCGAGCGCCGGAAGATGAAGCCGCAGGTGGCGGACGCGGTCCGCCCGACCTCCCGGCCTACCGGCTCTTCGTCACGCTGGTGTAGACGATGGCGGTGAATTGTTCCGGCTTGAGAAAGCCGCCGCCCCATTTTTCGTCGTAGTCGGCGGTGGGTTTCATCGCTTGCACTTGCGCCAGGGTCTTGCCGTCGCGGACGGCGGCGGCGATGCGTGTGTGAACCGCCAGCAGCATCTGCCGGAAGGCTTCCAGATCCGCCTTGCGAGCCAGCGGGCCGTGACCGGGGATGATGCGGGTGTCTTCGTCTGCCATCGACAGGATTTGATCGGCGGCGGCGATCATGCCCTTGACCCAGCCGCCGGAGGAAACGTCGATGAAGGGATAAAGGCCGTTGAAAAACAGATCCCCCGTGTGAATCACGTTGGCGTTTTGAAAGTGCACCACGCTGTCGCCATCGGTATGCGCCGGCGGCAGGTGGAACACGCGCACCTCATCGCCGTTGAGGTGGAATTTCACCGCATCGGTGAAGGTCACCATCGGCAGCGCGGCCGCCGGTGAGGGTGGAACCTTCCAGTTCAGCGCCTCGATGAACTGATCCGTGCTCATGCGCTTGCGCACGTTTTCATGCGCCACGATCACCGTGCCGCTGTTGCCAAAGCTTTCGTTGCCGCCGGTGTGATCGCCGTGCCAGTGGGTGTTGATGATGAAGCGCGGTGGCTGATCGTGCAGTGTTTGCAGTGCCTGACGAATGTTGCCGGACATCGCCGGGTACTGATCGTCAATCATGAACAGGCCATCGGCGCCGGCGGAAACGCCGATGTTGCCGCCATTGCCCATCAGCATCCAGATGGCGTCGGCGACCTTGACGGTCTTGATTTCCACCGCCTCTTGCGCGCTCGCCAGCATGGGCAAGCTCAGTGCGATGATCGTCAGCAAACGCTTTTTCATCTTCACGCCCCAAATCCGAAAATGGTGATGCGCAAGCTTAGCCGGAATCGATCGGCGCAGTCATTGCGAGCCTGAAGCCGGGCAATCTCCTGTCAGACAGGAGACTGCCGCGTCGCTGCGCGTCTCGCAGCGACGCAGAAAGGATGTCATGACTGATCGAAGATGAAGCCATCTCCTGCACAGCGGCGGTCTTCCCTGCTCGCACGCTTCTGGAGATGACGGCAATAAGCCTTACCGACGACGACTACGCAGACACAGCAACGACATCCTCACTCGATTTCGAATGTCCCAAATCGCGGCCAAGGTACAGATAAAACGCCGGCACCACGTAAAGCGTGAACAGCGTGCCGATGGTCATGCCGGCGGCAATCACCAGGCCCATGCTGAATCGGGCTGCAGCGCCAGGGCCGCTGGCAATCAGCAGCGGAATCATCGCCATCACCAGGGCGGCGGTGGTCATGAGAATCGGGCGCATGCGGATGCTGGCGGCTTCTTCGATTGCCTCGCGCTTGGAATAACCCCGTTCCTGTAGCTTGTTGGCGAATTCCACCATCAGAATGCCGTGTTTTGAAATCACGCCAATCAGGGTAATCAGGCCGACTTGCGTGTAGATATTCAGGGTCATGCCCGGAAAATGGGCGATCTGCATATTGTTCAGGATGCCGAAAACATTAATGAACAGCAGCGCGCCGCAGATGGACATGGGCACGGTAACCAGCATGATCAGCGGATCACGGAAGGATTCAAACTGTGCGGCCAATACCAGATAAATCACCAGCAAGGCGAATCCAAAAGTGGCCAGCAAGGCGCTGCCTTCCTGTTTGTACTGCCGCGAAGCGCCGCCGTAATCGATCTGCATGTTGGGCGCCACTTCGCGCGTGATGTTTTCCAGCAACTCCAGTGCCTGACCCTGGGTGATGTCCGGCCGCGGGACGCCGATAATGGTGTCGGCATTGAGCTGCTGCGCGCGTTCGATCGAACGCGGCACGGTGCGGTCCTCAAGGCGCACCAGGGTGGACAGCGGAATCAGATTGCCGTCTCTGGCGCGGGTGTAATAGTTTTCAAGCTGGCCGGCATTCAGACGCCGGTCACGTTGCACCTGCTGGATGACCTTGTAGGACCGCTGCTCGAAGGAGAAACGGTTGACTTCGCCGCCGGCCAGCAAGGCGCTCAGGTCGCTTGCAATCTGCTGCATGTCAACGCCGAGCAGGGCAGCCTTGTCGCGGTCGATGATCAGCCGTGCTTCCGGGCGGTCGATGCGCATCTTCGGTGCGGCGAAGAAAAACTGCTTGGAATCCATTACCCGCGCCACGATTTCCTCGCTGGCGCGGGAGATGTCCACCGGGTCGGCCGTGGATTTGATGACGAACTCGACCGGATAACCTTGGCCGGGGGTGGGAAGCGGCGGTGGAATGATCACCGCGCTGCGCAATCCGGCGATGTTGCTCAGCTTTTCGCTGGTATCGGCCGCAATTTGTTCCGAGGTGCGGTCGCGTTGACTCCAGGGGCTCAAGACCAGGCCCATGAATGCCTGGTTGCTGACCCCCGGCATGCCGAAAGTGAAGATGTGGTCGACGTCGGGGTCGGCCAGGGTCATGTCCTGCGCCATGCTGAAGTAATGATCCAGATATTCCTGAGTGGCATAGCCATCGCTTTCATTGATCGACAGCGCGAAACCCGGATCTTCGGTGGGCGCCAGTTCACCCGGCGTCATGCGGAACAGGAAAAAGCAGGACGCCAGCACAACCAGTCCGAAAACGCCAACAACGTGCACGGTGTTCAGCGCGCCGTGCAGGCGTACCTTGTAGGCGGTGCGCCATTTTTCGAATTGCCGGTCCAGATACTCGGCCAGCTTGTTTTCTTCGCCGCCTGCGCCGTGCGAAGGTTTCAACATGCGCGAGCACATCATGGGCGTCAGCGTGAGCGCGACAATGCCCGAGATAAACACCGCGCCCGCCAGCGTGAATGCAAACTCGGCAAACAATGTGCCGGTAATGCCGCTGAGAAAGCCAATGGGCGCGTAAACCGCCATCAGCGTCAAGGTCATGGCGATCACCGGGCCGAGCAGTTCGCGGGCGCCGCCAATGCTGGCGTCGTAGGGCGTCATGCCTTCTTCGATGTGACGGTGAATGTTCTCCATCACGATAATGGCGTCGTCCACCACCATGCCGATGGCGAGCACCATCGCCAGCAGCGTCAACAGATTGATGGTGAAGCCCAGCACCAGCATCAGGAACAGGGCGCCGATCAGCGAAAGCGGCACCGTGACCGCCGGGATCAGCGAGCTTCTGACCGAGCCCAGGAACAGGAAGATCACCACGATGACGATCACCAGTGCCTCGATCAGCGTGGTTTGCACTTCGCTGATGGCGTCGCGGATATAAATGGTGCTGTCGTAGCCAACCTCGGCCCGCAAGCCTTCCGGCAGTTCGGCAATGATGTCGGGCCAAATGCGGTTCACTTCGCCGATCACGTCCAGCACATTGGCTTCCGGCCGCACCTTGATGCCGACAAACACCGCCGGGTTGGCGTCCCAGCCGGCCGACCCTTCATAGGTTTCGGCGCCAAGATTGACTTGTGCGACGTCGCCCAGGCGGACCACGGAGTCGCCATCGGATTTCAGCACCAGGTCGCGGAAGTGTTCCTCGCGGTTCAGGTCGGTTCGCGCGGACAGGCCGACCTTGACATAGCTGCCCTTGGTTTCACCCACGGTCGCCAGTACATTTTGCTCGCGCAGCCGTTGCATGACTTCTCCGGCGGTGAGGTCATGCGCGGCGATGCGGGTCGGGTCCAGCCAGATGCGCATGGCATAGGTTCTGCCGCCCAGCAGTTCGGCCCGCTGCAACCCCGGAATGGCGCCCAGCGTGGGCACGATCACACGCGTCAGATAGTCGGTGATCTGCCCCTTGGAGAGCAGCTGCGAGTAGAACGACAGATACATTTCGTGGGTGCCGCCGGCCTCGCTCAACTCCACCACCGGGTCCTCGGAGGCTTGTGGCAGCTGACTGCGAACCTTGCCGACTTTGGCCGAGATCTCGGTCAGCGCTTCGTTGGGATCCTTGCCCTGGCGCAGGTTGACGGTAATGGTGCTGGCGCCTTGCACGCTGCTGGAGGCCAGAAAATCAATGCCGTCGGCGGTCGCCACTTCCCGCTCCACCGGGGTGGTGATGAAGCCTTCGATCAGCTCCGGATCGGCGCCGGGATAGGCCACCGTGACCTTGATCTGCGCGTTTTGTATTTCCGGGTACTGGCGGACGGACAGGTCATTGGCGGCGCGCAGGCCCACAAACAGAATGACCAGGCTGACGACGGTTGCCAGGACCGGCCGACGGACGAAGATATCGGTGAAGTGCATGGCCGGCCTCAGGCGTTTTCCGGCGCCGGCGCCAGCTGTGGTTCGGGCTGGCCCTGGTTATTGATGAAAATCGGCTGATGATTGCGTAGCTTCAGCAGGCCGCTGGTGGCCACCACGTCACCGGCCGCCAGGCCTTGGGTGACGGCGACGAAATCACCGCGTGACTCTCCGATCTTGATAAAGCGCTGCACCACTCTTTGCGTGGCTTGCGGTTCGTCCTGGGCGTCGGCGGTGGCCTGATCCGCTTCCGGCAGGTCCTCGACCAGGAACACCGAGGCGCCGTATGAGTTGTAGTTGATCGCCGTGCTCGGCACCACCAGCAAGCGGCGATCCCCCTGCAGTTTCAGGCGCACTCTGCCGAACTGGCCGGCGCGCAATTGTCCTTGCGGGTTACTGAGCCGGGCGCGCAGGTTGAAGCTTCTGGTGTTTTCATCGATGCGCGGCTCGACCGCCAGCACTTCGCCGGAAAATACCTGATGCGCGAGGCTGTCGACCAGCACGTCGATCAGCAGCCCGGGTTGCGCACTGGCCACCGATTGTTCGGTGAGCGCAAATTCGATATCGATGGGGTCCAGGGTTTGCAGGGACGCGATGGCGGTGCCGGCGGAAATGAATTGCCCGACATTGATCTTGCGGATGCCCAGTAAGCCGGAGAATGGCGCGCGAATCTGCTTTTGTTCCAGCTTGGCTTTTTGCGCGGCGACCGCGGCGCGGCTGGCTCTGGCTTCGGCGACGGTGGCGTCGAAATCCGATTTGGAAATGGCTTCGAGTTCGAACAGTTTCCGCCGCCGTTTGCGGTTGATCTGCGCCAGCTCCGCCTGTGCCTGGAGGCGCTCGTATTCAGCCTGTTCGTTGGCGGATTCCAGGCTGACCAGCAAGTCCCCTTTTTCAACGGCCTGGCCGGATTCGAAGTGGATGGACTTGACGATGCCGGCAGCCTCCGTGGATACGTCCGTGCCTTGCACCGCCACCAGGTTGCCAACGCTGTGGAGGATATTGGGCCAGGTCATTTCGCGCACCGTGCCAGCGGAAACGGTGGCCGGCGGAATCGGTATGTTTTCCACGTACTTGCGCATCATGGAATTGCCGAACCATTTCATTCCGAACACGCTGCCGAATACGACGCCGCAGGCGATCAGCATGATGAGCATTCTTTTCTGAGTCATGGCGTGGTTTGGGCCGTGCTGTTGGTGGAGGAGTGATCAAACAGGTAATCCAGCTCGAGGATGTCGTCGACGGACAGCGTGCCTGCGACCAGCAATAGTCCCAGGAGCTTGGTCAACAGGTTGTAACGCACCTCGTTGCGGTCGCGTTTTGCGTTGACCACGCTGCTCTTGGCGTCGAGCACATCGGCGATGGTGCGGGTGCCGGCGGTATATCCGGCGTCGACCGCCTTGGCTGCGGCCTGTGCCGAGCGCAGAACCTGGACATAGGCGCGGTCGGCAGCCAGCGCGGCTTGGACATCGCGGAATGCCAGCCGCAGCTGGCGTTCGCTCTGGGCTTCTACACGCTGCACACGGATGCGCGCCTCTTCAGCCCGCGCCTGGGCCTGTCTGACCTGACTGCGCAAGCGACCGCCGCCGTAGAGTGGAACTTCCAGTTCCAGGCCGATCTGTGATTCGTCCTGTCGGCTGCCCAGTTCGTACTCCGAGGAGTCACTGCGGCCGGTGCTGGCGACCAGATCCAGCCGTGGACGCCCTTGGGCGCGTTTGCTGTCCACTTCGGATTCGGCGATTACGGCCAGCAGGCGGGCTTCGAGCACATCGGTGTTTCTGCGCATGCCGATTTCCACCCAGTCATCAACATGGGTTGGCTCCAGCGGCGGCAGCTGAATCTCGTTCTTCAGTGACGGCAGGTCGCCGCGGTCATAGCCGGTGACTTCTTGCAGGGCATCTCTGGCGGCTTCTAGCTGATTGATATGGGCGATCTTCTGCGCTTGCACCAGATCATCACGCGCCTGCGCTTCCTTCAGGTCCACGCCCGGAACCAACTCCACTTCGTATCTCAGGCGGGTGTCTTCCAGGGATTGGCGGACCGCTTCGGCCTCGGCCTGAATCTGTTCCACCTGATCTTCGGCCAGCATGGTTTCCAGGTAACGCTGCGTGACGCGGGCGATGAACGCAATCTCCTGGTTGCGGTAATGAACCTCGGCCAGTTGTTCCTTGGCCGTGCCGCGCGCCAGTTTGGAAAACCAGTCGAAACGCAGCAGGGCCTGGCGCGCTTCCAGGGAAGCCGACCAGGCCGGAAACTCGCCTGTTTGTGCGCCAAAGGGGAGCTCGGAGTCGGCACGGGTGTAGCGCCCGCCGGCGCGTGCCGACAGGCTGGGCCGCAGGTCGGTGCTTTCCTGTATCCCGGCTTCGCGTTCGGCGCGGCGCGTTGCGGCGGCGGCGGCGAATTCGCGATCCACGTCCACCGCGCGTCGCAGGGCTTCGGATATCGGCATGCCCGCTTGCGCCGGCGTGCTCGCCAGCAGCGCCAACCCCAGAATGCAGCTATACCGAAAACGCAGCTTCATCGAATACCTCATCGCAAATCTGTTGGATCAGCCGTTCCTCGGCCGCCGGGTTGCTGCCGCTGCTGATGGGTTTCCAGCCCAGGCCGTTCAGCCAGTGCTGGATGTGGCCGCACATCACCTGATACGGCTGTGGCACCTCGAAGTCCTCGAGAACGCCCTGGGCGTGCACCATTTTCTGAAAGCCCATGCAGATGGACCACAAGCCGGTGGAGAGCTCGTCAGCGTTCATCTCCGGGCGTGCAAGTTCGCCGTCGGCAATCGCCTTGGTCACGATGTCGCTGACCACTGCGCCCATCGGCCGGGTGGCTTTCAGAAACGCCTCGCGCCGGGCGGCGGATGCGGCATCCCATACCACCTCGCACAAGGAATACTGCGCCACCCGAAAATAGAGCGGGTTTCTGCGCACGAAGATCATGTCCGCCACGCCAATGGCCAACATGCGCATGCGGGTGGGCGCCTTCCAGGTCGCGACGCGCTCGAACAACTCGACATGCTCCTGGACCTGCCGCGTCACCAGCGCCAGCAGCAAGTCCTCCTTGGACTCGAAATGCAGATACAGCGTGCCCACGGCGTACTCGCAGCGCGCGGCGATTTTGGACATCTGCAGGTTCAGCAGACCGTCTTCCACAATCAGCAACTGTGCGGTATCCAGAAAGCGCCGTTCGCGCTCTGCGATTTCCCGTTGTCGGCGTTCGCGGGTGCCCACATGAATAAAAATATAGAAACTGAACCATATTCTGAATCAGATTCATAACATGTGCAAGAGGCATTGTCAGTGAAGCGGTCATCGAGCCGATGCGAGCATGCGAGGCGCCACGTTCCGAGACGCCACCCAGGCGGCCGGCCGAGATCCGTGCGGGGGATCTTATGAGCCTGATGTTGCAGGGTTTTTACTGAGCAGCCTGGGTATTGCGGCGCCAATGACCGGTCGCCACCGCCACCGCCGTCACGCGCGCAGCGCGCAAGTCACGGCCGATGGTGCGCTTTTCAGCGCCCGCCGGTCACGGGCCGGATCATGCCGAGCGCCGGGCCGTTCCGCGATCCAGCACGATCAGGTCGCGCTCAAGGCTGATGCAGCGGAATTGAATGTCACCGTCGGCCCCGGTCCACCATTGTGTACGAATGGTTTCTCCGGGAAAGACCGGACGCGTGAACCGGGCGCCCATGCTGCGCAGACGCCCGGCATCAGAATCACAAACCGCGCGGACCAATGACTGGCAGGCCACGCCATAGGTGCAAAGGCCATGCAGGATGGGTCTGTCGAAACCGGCTTGTTGGGCGGCCGTGGGGTCGGCATGCAGCGGGTTGTAGTCGCCGCTGAGCCGGTAGATCAGCGCGGCGATATCCAGTGTCGGCATGTCCAGGCTGCCATCGGGCGCGGATTCGGGAACCGCCGGCAAGGTCACACCGGGTTCGCCCCAGTCGCCAACCCCGCCGTCGCCACGCAGAAAGTAGGTGCTGCTGACGTTGCCGTAGACCGTGCCGTCAGCGTCACTCAGCGTCTTGCCGAAGTAGAGCAGGGCGCCCTTGTCCGGCCCTTTGTCGACGATGCCGGTGACGCGATAGTCGCCCAGCACTTCGCCTTCAACCGGCAACGGTCGCTGCAGGGAGAAATGCTGCTCGGCGTGCAACAGCTTGACGTAGTTGACTTCCAGCGCCGGTTCCATCAGCCAGCCGCCGGGGTGCGCAAGAACGCAGCACAATGAGGGCAGCGCCTGAAGCCCATCTTCATAGACGAAGCGCAGCGCACGGGTATCCAGCGGATCGTTGCAGGCCCCCACGCCCAAGGCGTAAAGCATGGTGTCGCGCTTGCTGAATCTTGCGCGGACTTGCGGAAACGGCCGATTGAGCACGCGATTCCTGTTCATGTCTGTGTACCCCGCTGCTTGCCCGATCAACAGGTGTAAAACATATCATTTGCGAGCGTACCAATGGCTCGCACCCCTGGGATGCCGCTGCGTGGCCGTCCGTGGGCGGATTATTCGCTTGTCGCGGGCTTGCGGCCAGCCGTTGAAGCCGGCACGGCATCCATGTCGATCAGGTTGAGCTTCATCTTCTTGAGAATGCGGATCAGTTCATTCTCATCATCCGTGGAGATGCCGCGCATGATCTCCTTGTTGACGACAGCGCCGATGTTTTCCACCTTCTTCAGCAGGTTCTTGCCCTTGCGTGACATTTTCACCCGTTTGGAGCGGCGGTCCAGCTTGTCGGGGACCCGCATGACCAGCTCGTTTTCCTCCAGCCGATCGATCAGGCCGCCCAGCGTGACTTTTCCCACGTCGAGCAGGCGGGCCAGTTCAATTTGCGCATAGCCCTGGCCGTCGTGGCGCGCCAGGTTGGTCAATACCCACCATTGCGAGCGGGTGATGCCCAGCGGCTTGAGCTTCTGATCGAACACCGTGCGCCGCAGGCGGGACACATCATGAATCAGAAAGCCCGCGCGAAAGTGCGTTCTTGTCTTGGTGTTCGTCGCCATATGAATGTCCCCCTGCGCTTGACTATATGCTAATGAACTAATTTCGTCATGCCGTTTGCAGGCTGGATCCGGCACCCTGTGCATCTGCGGCGACCCTCGCAAAAAAATGGGCGTCAAGCCCGGTGTTGCACGGTCGGCGCCGGTTCAGTTCCCACTCTGACAGCGATCACAGCGGCCGACCACTTCCACCGTTCTGCGCTCGGGCAGAAACCCTTTTGCCCGTGCGGCCTCGGTCAGGCTGTGGTTGACACTGTCGTTGTGCAACTCATCCACCGCACCGCATTCATTGCAGATCAGGAACTGGCTCAAATGGGGATGATCCGGATGCGCACAGCCGACGAAGGCATGCAAGGATTCCAGCTTGTGGATCAGCCCTTCGGACAGCAGAAACTCCAGGGCACGATAAACCGTTGGCGGCGCGATACGCGGTTGCGCGGCGCGCATCTCATGCAGGATGTCGTAGGCGCCCATGGCTTGTTCACTGCTGTTGATGATGGCCAGAACCTTGCGACGTTGCCGGGTGAGGCGCACGCCGCGCTGGCGACACAGGTGCTCGGCGATTTGCATGCAACTGGAGGAGCTGGCGGCGTGACTCATGGGTTCATTCTAGGGACAGGTTCATTGCGGGGGAAACGCCGGTTCTTTGGCGCCGCCAGCTCACCGTCACCAGGAAACATGGACCGGGCGCCGGCACGAAGCGGATTCGGCGCCATAAAGTTATGTTATAACGTACAATTGTGTCTCAGGAAATGCCGTTCCATGTCGTCAATCAGCCGTTCCGAAGCCATTCCGGATGCGTCCGCGCCGACCCCGCCGCCCGCCGCATCGGCGCTTTCCGATGGCGCGTTGCTGCAGCGCCCCAGTCGCAGCCAGGCCGAGGCTGCCGTGCGGACCTTGATCCGGTGGGCGGGTGATGACCCCGAGCGAGAAGGTTTGCTGGATACACCCGCACGCGTGGCGCGCGCATATGAAGAGTTTTTCGCCGGCTATGGGCAAAACGCGGCGGACTTGCTGAATCCGAGTTTCGAGCAAGTCGCAGGGTATCGCGACATCGTGCTGTTGCGGGATATTCGATTGGAGTCCCACTGTGAACACCACATGGTGCCGATCCTGGGGCTGGCGCATGTGGCCTACTTGCCGGAAAAGCGGGTGGTAGGCATCAGTAAATTGGTGCGGGTGGTGGAAACCTTTGCCAGGCGCCTGCAGACCCAGGAGACGCTGAGCGCGCAGATTGGGGACACCCTGCAGGAAACGCTGAATGCGCGCGGCGTTGCGGTGGTGATTGACGCCGCGCACCAATGCATGACCACCCGTGGCGTGCGGCAACCCGGCATCAGCACCGTGACCACCCACTTCACCGGCGTGTTCGCGTCCAGCGAGCATTTGCAGGATCGCTTGTGGCGTTTGCTGGAACCCAGGCGATGAGGTCGAGGGCAACCCGGCGCAAGCCACGCGCCGATCATGCGGCGATTTGTCTGTCGGGCCTATGCGTGCTGCATTGCCTGATGCTGCCACTGCTGATTGCCCTGTTGCCGGCGCTGAGCGTATTGGATCACTACGAATCCTGGATTCATCGCGGCCTGTTGCTGTTGGTATTGCCCATCAGCGCATGGGCCTTGGGCAGCGGCTGCGCCCGCCACGGTCACCGCGCGATCCTGATCGCGGGCGTGGTGGCTTTGACGGTATTGGCGATTGCGCCGTTTCTGGGGCGGCCCGACTGGGAGCTGCCGCTGACCGTTGTGGGCAGTTTGGCGCTGATCGCGAGTCATCTACTGAACCTGCGCCGCTTGCAAGGCTGCAAAATGGCCTTTGACGGCCATGCCTGAAACGCCGGCCTTGCGGATTCAGGCGCTATGTCATGACTATGGCGCGGCGCCGGTGCTGGTGCTGGACGCGCTGAGTCTGGCGCCTTCTGAACAAATGCTGGTGATGGGGGCGTCCGGCAGCGGCAAATCCACCTTGTTGCACGCGATCGCCGGTTTGTTGCGACCCGCGCAAGGCGAGATTCATATTGCTGGACAGGCGCTGACGGCGCTTTCGAGCCGACAGCTTGACCGTTTCCGTGGTCAACACATTGGCATCGTGTTTCAAAGGCTGCATCTGCTGCCGGCGCTGACGGTGCTGCAAAATCTGCTGTGGGCACAAGGCTTGGCTGGTCGCAGCCGTGATCCAGCGGCTGCGATGCAACTGCTGGAAAAGCTGGGCGTCCAACATCTGGCCGGTCGCATGCCGGCCCAACTCAGTCAGGGGCAAGCACAACGCGTTGCCGTGACGCGCGCCTTGTTGTCACAGCCTCGCCTGTTGCTGGCCGATGAGCCGACGTCCAGTCTTGACGATGTCCATGCCGAACGCACCTTGACGCTGTTGCGCACGCAGGCGGCAGAGATCGGCGCCGCATTACTGGTGGTCAGTCATGATCGCCGCTTGCGTGGGCAGTTCGATCAGCAGCTTGAGCTGGAGGCGCGCGAATGAGCTGGTTGCATCTGGCCTGGGCCCATCTGCGTTACAAGCCCTTGGGAACGGTGGTCAACGCGCTGCTGATGGCGCTGGGCACCGCCAGCATCGTGCTGCTGTTACTGGCGGGCGAACAATTCGCCAAGCTTGTGGCGCGCGATGCGCAAGGCATCGATCTGGTGGTGGGCGCAAAGGGCAGTCCCTTGCAGCTGATTCTGTCCAGCGTGTATCACGCGGATATTCCTACCGGCAATATCGCCCTGCGTGAGGCACAAGTCTGGGCGGATGATGCGCGAGTTGAGCGTGCCATCCCGCTGGCATTGGGGGACAGCTTTCAGAACTTTCGCATCGTCGGCACCACGCCGGATTACGCGGCGTTGTATCAGGCCGAGTTGGACCACGGCGCGTTCTGGCAGACGCCGCTGCAAGCGGTGTTGGGCGCCGGGGTTGCGCGCGAAACCGGCCTTGAGGTGGGCGACGCTTTTTCCGGCGCGCACGGTCTGGCCGATGGCGGGCACGAACACGCCGAGCGGCCTTATCGGGTGGTGGGCGTGCTTGCCGCCAGCGGCAGCGTATTGGATCGCCTGATTCTCACCGATGTATCCAGCGTGTGGATGCTGCACGCCGAGCATCAGCACGCCGAAGCGGCGGACGAATCTGTGGCGGATTCGCACGCGCATGATGAAGACGGTCACGGTCACGGTCACGGTCACGGTCACGATCATGGTGATGAGGTCCGGCATGCAGATCACCAGGTGCAGGAAGAGGAAGCCCACGCACACGCGGATCACCAGATCACCGCCTTGTTGCTCCGTTATCGCTCGCCGATGGCGGCCTTGAGCCTGCCGCGTCAGATCAACGGCAGCAGCGGCTTGCAAGCGGCGGCGCCGGCGCAAGAGTTGACGCGCTTGTTGAGCCTGATCGGTCTGGGTCTGGACGCATTGCGCGCCTTCGCCGCGGTGCTGTTATTGACCGCGGGTTTCAGTATTTTTGCCGCATTGTATGGCGCGCTGGAGACGCGGCGCGCGGATCTGGCCCTGTTGCGTTGTCTGGGTGCAAGCCGGGGCCAGTTGATGCTGAGCCTATTGTTGGAGGGGCTGCTGCTTGGTGCCCTGGGTATTGCTCTGGGCTTTGCATCGGGTCACGGCGTCATGGCCATGTTGAGCGCATGGCTGGAGGGCAGTCGCGGCGTCCAACTTGACGCCTGGGTGTGGCTGACCGAAGAAACTTTATTGCTGTTGGGCCTGCTGGGTCTGGGTTTGTTGGCGGCGGCGTTGCCGGCCTGGCGGGCGTATCGCCAGGATGTCGCCTCGGTGTTGGCCGAGCGCTGACATGCGGAGCTTGTTGGTGTGGCTGTACGCAGGCGCCGGCGTGTTGAGTGCTTGCGACGCCGAGGAGGCGCAAGCACCCACGCGGCTGGAATCGCCAGCGGCAGGCAACCAGCTCACCGCTGAAGAAATGCGGATGGATGCGCCCGCCGACGGCGCGCTGGCGTCGGTGAGCGTGGAGCAGGCGAAGGATATTCAGGTGGAATTCCTTGCCGAAGGGGTCTATCCCAACGGGCAAGGTCAGCCCATGATCGACTTGCTGGAGCAGGATTACGCCTATCTGGCGGTGCAACTACGTGATGGTGAAGGCCGGCCCATTGCAGGCGCCAAGCCGGAGCTTGATATCGCGGGTGAATCAAAGCTGGTGGAGATGTTCGCATTGGAGGCCGGGCGCGCAACTGGTGAATATGGGGTATTCGAGTTCGCGGTCATGGGCGGGCCGATGAATCTGGATCGGCTCACCGCGCGGGTTGGCGATGCCAAAGCCGAGTTGCTGATCAATGTGATCAGTCTGGAAGCGGCTGGTTTTCCCAGCCCGGCCACCGTTGAAGGCGCACTGCCCTGGCAAACGCTGGCGCAGGCCAACATCGGCTATCACGAAGATGGCTGGCTGCGCGCCAGCTTCCCCGAGTCGGTGGCGGCGCTGGACGGTACGCGGGTCAAGTTGGCCGGCTTCATGATGCCGTTGCAAGCCGAAGCGCGGCAAAAGCACTTCCTGCTGACCTCGGCGCCGCCGAGCTGCTTTTTCCATATTCCGGGTGGCCCAGGCGGTGCGGTGGAAGTCTTTTCTGATGCGGGCGTTGCCGCCAGTTGGGAATTGCTGGTGTTGGCAGGGCGTTTGAAAATCAGGGACAAGAGTGACAACGGTGTGATCTATCAGATGCGGGATGTGGAAGTGTTGCCGCAATAGCCGGTGTTGGCAGCGCCATTCCGCCCCCGAGCTGGCTGACCGATTGAGGCCGGACATCGGTCGCATACAAAAATTTCATTAGCGCTTTTCGGCGATAAGCGTGATGCTAGCGCTCCGATTCTTCCCACCCCGACAGGAGATCACCATGGGCCTGAGATTGAGCGATACCGCACCCGACTTCAGCATCGCCACCACTGAAGGTGACATCAATTTTCACCAATGGGCAGGTAATTCCTGGGTATTTTTCTTCAGCCATCCGGCTGATTTCACACCGGTCTGCACCACCGAAATGGGGCGCACCGCGCAGTTGAGCGAAGAATTCGCCGCCCGCAACGTCAAGCCGCTGGGTTTGTCCACGGATTCGGTGGGTGAGCACCTGAAATGGATTGAGGACGTCAACGACACGCAAAATACGGTGCTGCGTTTTCCCATCGTTGCTGACAAAGACCGCAAGATTGCGGAGTTGTACGAAATGATTCATCCGGGGCAGAGCGAAACCGCCGCGGTACGTTCGGTGTTCATCATCGACCCGGACAAGAAGATCCGGCTCACCATGACCTATCCGATGAGCGTGGGGCGCAATTTCACCGAAATTCTGCGTGTGATCGACGCCCTGCAAATGGGCGACAAGCACAAGATTGCCACGCCGGCGGACTGGAAGCCGGGCGACAAGGTCATCATTCCGCCCAGCATTGCCAACGAGCAGGCCAGGGATTTGTTTCCCCAGGGTTGGGATGAAATCAGGCCCTATCTGCGGGTGACGCAGGTGCAGGCCGAATGAAGCCCTGGTGTTTCCATGCACCCTGAGGCGGTGCAGGCAGGCGCCCGGCCGGACGCCTGATTCCTGGGGCGGCGTCCCAATCCTTTCGACAGGGGCGTTGCCTCGGGGCGGTATTGCAAACTCGTCCTTCAAATGAATGGAGCGGCGAGCAATGGCATATCGAAACCAGGTGATCTCGGCGCTGGGCGGAATCGTGTTCGGACTGGGATTGTTGATGGGCTGGGGTTTGATGGCCGGTCACATGATTCCGCCCAGTGCGCCATCGGATTCGGCTGAAAGAATCGCGCAACTTCACAGCGACCATGAGCTGCGAATTCAGCTGGGAATGGCAATCACCCTGGCAACCCTGGCTTTTCTGGTGCCCTTCGGCAGCGCCCTGGCGACACAGATGCGTCGCATGGAGGGTGGTCAGCGCACACTTGCCGATGCGCAAATGGGCTGCGCGATTCTCACCGCAGGGGTGGTCACCATGGGCATGACCTTGTTTGCCATTACCTCATTTCGGCCGGACCGCAATGAAGAAATAACCTACCTGCTCAGCGATATGTCCTGGATTGCGTTCACCATGCCGGTTTCGGGAATCATGGTGTGGATGCTGGTCACCGGGCTTGCGATTCTTGGTGATCGCGCGCCCGAGCCGGTGTTTCCGCGATGGAGCGGCTATTTTTCCTTTCTGGGGGCATCCTTGACGGCGCCCGGCTACCTGGTGCCCCTGTTCAAGCAGGGGCCATTCGCCTGGAACGGCTTGCTGGCGTTCTGGGTCGCGCTGACCGTGGCATTCGCCTGGGTTGCCTTGATGGTGGTTCTCACCATACGCGGAGCCAGAAACCAACATCAGCATGCGTCGGCGGTATCAGCGCTTGCCTGACCTGGGGCCGTCACAGGGCCGCGGATGTACCGGCGCCTGCGTATTGCCTTGCCAGCCCAGGGACGGCGCCACCTGCATCAATCCTGGCCGCCGAACTCGCCGTGCCGGCCCACGCCCTTGCTGAAGCGGCTGGCGCCGGACACGGTTTCTCCGGATGCAAGCGTGCCCAGGCCGTGCTGGAACTCGTTGGCGATGGCCGCGTCCTGCGACATGCCCCATTGTTCGTAGGCGCTGCTGCGGTCGCCGCGCATGCAGGTTTGCGGAAATTCACACAGCGCCGAGGCCAGTTTTTTTGCTTCGTTGAGCGCGTTTCCAGCCGGCGTGACGCGATTGGCCAGCCCCATTTGCTTGGCCTCATCGGCATGCACCGGGCGTCCGGTCAGAATCATGTCCAAGGCGTGACTCATGCCGATCATGCGCGGAAGCCGCACCGTGCCGCCGTCGATCAGCGGAACGCCGAAACGCCGGCAGAACACACCAAAAATGGCGGTTTCATCGGCAACGCGCAGATCACACCACAGCGCCAGCTCAATGCCGCCGGCCACGCAGTAACCGCTTACGGCGGCAATCACCGGCTTGGACAGCATCATGCGCGAGGGGCCCATGGGGCCGTCACCTTCGGGCTGGATGTGGTTCGCGCGCTCGGCCTCTCCGCTGGCGATGGCCTTGAGGTCCGCGCCAGCGCAAAAGTGGTCGCCAACGCCGGTGAGAATCGCCACCTTTTGCGCCTCGTCAGCTTCGAATGCACGGAAGGCGTCCGCCAGCGCCTCGGCCGTCGGGCGGTTCACGCAGTTTCTGACTTGCGGCCGATTGATGCTGACAACGCAAATCGGCCCGTCGACCGCCACGTTCACGCTGCTAGCGGACGCTTCGCTCATCTGGTTCTCCGGCGACAATGTGGACATTGCTTATGATGGACTTGCGCGATTTCCTGGCCTCGTCATTTTTCGGGGTCAAACCTCCGATCCCGAACAATGACCATATTCGATGCCATCATTTCCGGAAAGCTGCCGGCCAGTTTTGTCCACCAGGATGAGCACTGTGTTGCTTTCATGGATATCAGTCCGGTCAATCGCGGACATGTGCTGGTGGTGCCGCGCGAGTCGGTGACGACGCTGGATGATCTGGCGCCGGAAACCTGCGCGCATCTCTGGGTGGTGGCCCAGCGTATCGGTCGCGCGCAACGCGCCGGACTGGGCAGCGCCGCGCAGCATCTGTTGATCAACGACGGCAAGGGCGCCAGCCAGAGCGTGCCGCATGTGCATATCCACGTGATCCCGCGTTATCGCGGAGATACCGCCAAAACGGTGATGCGCATGATCTGGCACATCAGCACACTGGCCCTGCCCAAGCGCGAGTCTGCGGCAAAGCGCGCCGATCTGGAGAACGCCGCCACTGCCATTGCTGAGGCGATGCCCGGCGTATGAGGACCGCTGCGCTGCTGATGTGTGCCTTGTTCGCAGGCACGCTTTGGGCGTCGCAACCCCCAGCTATCGCGCCGCCGTGGACGCTGCAAACGCCGGACGGCGAATCCGTGCGCTTCCCGCAGGATGCCGGTGGTGACCCGGTGGTGCTGATGTTCTGGCCGTCCTGGTGTCCGTTCAGTCGTGCGTTGCAACCCTATGTGCAGGATATCTGGGAGGATTACCGCGATCACGGGGTGAAGCTCTGGACCATCAACATTCTGGAAGATGCGGATCCGCTTGCGGCGATGCGCGAACGCGGCTTGAGCTTCCCACTGTTGCTCGATGGTGATCCCTTGCGGCACCGCTACGGCATCGTCCGCACCCCCTGGCTGGTGGTGATCGATGCCCGCCAACGCATTGTCTATACCCGACCGCCAAGCCCGCCGTCACCGATTGATGTGGCCAAGGCGGTGCGCCAGACGCTGAATGAATTGCTGGGTGATCGGGCGGTAGCGCTGCCAGGCCAATATCCGCCGCCTTATGCGCTTCACCTCAAACGCGAGGCCGAGGTGGTGGACCGGTCGCGACCGGTGAAATTGGCGCAAGACATCTGGGTGCCCTGGATCACGGCTTATCTCGAAGCACTGGAAACCCCTTCCGAACCAGTTTGCGCCGGCACTGCACCCGTTGACGACGGCAAGTCGGCCATTCAAGCCGCCGCCGCCTGCTGGACCGACCGTTACGGCCAAGCCGAAGTCAGAAGACAGGCGCCGTATCGGGCGTACCGCAAAGATAATGATTGGATGGTGTTCGGCCTGGGCTTGGAGCGTGACTTGGGCAACGGTCTGATCGCGGTGATCGAACGAGCCACCGGGGATGTGTTGAGCGTGGATCATGGAGGCGCTGATGACTGAGCCGGGCGCGCTGGAAATTCCCATCTTCCCGCTCAATACCGTGCTGTTTCCCGGCGGCCGCCTGCCCTTGCGCATCTTTGAAGCGCGTTATGTGGACATGATCAAGACCTGTCTGCGCGATGCCTCGGTGTTCGGGGTCTGCCAGATTCTGGAAGGCAAGGAGGTGGGGAAACCAGCGCTTCCGGCCCCCATCGGCTGCACGGCCCGCATTTCCAGATGGGACACGCCCAGCCCTGGCCTGTTCAAGGTGATGTGCGTCGGTGAACGTCCGTTTCGCGTTGTCGATCATTGGTCGCAAGCCGACGGCTTGATCAAAGCGCGCGTCGAATGCCTGCCCGCCAGCGAACCACAGGCGCTGCCGCCGCGATACGCCGTGCTGGCGGAGTTTCTGCGTGACCTGCTGGAAAAGTTCGGTCAGCGGCATTTCGAACCGCCGGCGAAATTCGAAGATGTCGCCTGGGTGAGTCACCGCCTGAGTGAGATGCTCCCGTTCGATCCGGTCGACAAATTACGCATGCTCGAAACCGTCGCGCCAGCGCAAAAGCTGGCGCTGCTGGAGCAGCTGATGCGCAACCTGGACCATTGAACGTTTTACCCGGCGCTTGTTCGGATCAATGGGTGCGACTGCTCGCGGGCCGGGTGGGCGCTGTGGGTGTTTTCCTGTTCCAGTCGGCACGGGATCGCGCGGCCTTGTCTCTGGACGCCCGCTCCCAGTGGCGGCGCTGTTCAAGCCCTGGCGCGCGGCCGCAAACGGTGTCGGGAATGCAGTAGCTGCGCGCCTCGAAAGGATCGTCAAAGTGATAACAAACTTGTCCGTCAGGGCAGCTTCCGGGTTCGCAGTCCTTTTTGCCGGCGCAGACCCGGGGCATGATCGCCTCACCATCCGGGCAGCGTACCTGCCAGCGTGACAGGCACTTGCTTGCGCAGTCGTGACTGGCGGTAAAGCCGCTGCCCTTGATCATGCATGGGCTGCCGGCGGGTTTGCCGCAGGCAGCCAGCAAGGCGATGAATCCAATGATGGCGACGCGGACGATCAAGCGGGTTTGGCGCCGGTCACCAACATGGACTGCGCCATTTTTTTCACGTCCTCGCCGCCGTCGTCCAGCTTCAGCGGCTCGGGGATGACAATGCCCTTTGCCACCGCCGGACGCGCGCCGATGGTTTTGATCCAGCGCTGCAGGTTGGGAAGATCATTGGTTTCCACGCCGGCCCAGAATCCCACCGACACCCAGGACCAATTGGCGATATCGGCAATCGAATAATCGCCGGCCAGAAACTCCCGATCCTTCAAGCGCGTATCCAGCACCGTGTACAGGCGTTTGGTTTCGGTTTGATAGCGCTCGATGGCAAAGGGAATCTTTTCCGGCGCGTAGCGGAAGAATACGTTGGCCTGTCCCTGCATCGGGCCGACGCCGCCCATTTGAAACATCAGCCACTGGATGACCTCGGAGCGGCCCTTGACATCGGCGGGCAGGAACCTGCCGTGCTTTTCCGCCAGGTAGATCAGAATGGCGCCGGACTCGAACACCGCAAAGTTGTCATTGTCCCGGTCCACAATGGTGGGGATGCGCCCGTTGGGGTTGAGTTTGATGTAGTCAGGCTGCTTTTGTTCCCCATTGGACAGGGAGATCGGGTGCACTTGATACGGGATCTCCAATTCCTCCAGCAAGATGGAGGCTTTCCAGCCGTTGGGTGTTGCGGCGGTGTAGAGCTCAATCACGGGGTGTCCTTGTTCATCGAAAATCAGGCAATTCAGGTGATCGCGTGCTGATCCAGCACGGCGAAAAACTGTGAGGGTTCTGGCCGAACGCGATAGTTGTCGGTCAGGTCGCGGAAGATCACCTTGCCGCCAGCGGCGGTAATGAAAACGCTGGGACGGGGAACATCGGAGTCATAACCCAGGGCCTGCATGCCGGTGGGCAGGCCACCGCGTTGCACAATGCCGAGCTGACCAGCGACATTGTTATCGGTGTCGGTCAGAAAACGCATCGGCACATCGAATTTTTTTGCCAACGAGGCGCTGTTGGACGCCTTTTGCGGGCTGATCAGCAGTACGTCCACGCCGCGCCTGGAAAGCGCCTGATACTGACCGGCAATTTCTTTGATTTGCGCCATGCACAGCGGACACCAGTTGCCGCGAAAGAAAATCCACAAGGCCGGTTTTGCGGTCAACGCCGCGCTGCTGACGGCCTTGCCATTTTCCGCCAGGATGAATTCCGGCATTTGGCTGCCGACATCCGGTGTCGAGCGTGGCGGTGGCGCAAAACGCGAATACCAATGGATGTACAGCAGGTTGCCAATGATGCCGACGCCAACCGCAGTCTGCACCGCATCATTGATGCCGCCTGCCAGATAGGCGCTGACGGCAGCGCCGATCACGCCGGACACCGGCATCCAGTGCAGGTTGGCCGAAGTGCGTGCCGTTGGAATGATGAAGATCAGGCCGAAAAAAAGAGCCGGCACACCGCAGGCGATCACGGTGCCGATCCATGGCGAAGCCAGGCCCTGCTCGGCCACGCCCATGGCGGCGATGATCAATCCAAGCCAGGCCGCGGCAACAAACCATGTGAGGTAAATCGATTTGATGACATTCATGTTGATGCTCGTTCGAGATGGTTCAATCCAGGCATTGCAATGCCACGCGTGCGATGTCTGCCAGCTTGGCGTGATCCGGTCTGGACTTGGCGGCCAGGTTGATGCCCGAAAGGGTCGTGCGAAGAAAGCGTCCCAGGCTGCGGGCCGATTCGGGGCTGCCGATGCTGCCGTCTGCCTGCCCGTTTTGCACCGCACGACAAAACGCATCTTCCACTTTGCCGGTGATGCGGTCGGTGGCCTGCATGACCAGCGCATCGTGCGGCGCCACTTCGGACAGACAGTTATTGGCGAAACATCCGTGTTGGCCGTGTTCACTGCAAGCATTGTTGATGATGGCGGCGAAGGTGGCTTGAATTTCCTTGCGACCGGCATCGGCACGCATCAGCGGCGCCACCGGCCCGTTCACGATGGCTTCCTCGTAAGCGGCCAGGCATTGGATCAACAGTTGGCGCTTGCTGCCGAAGGTTTCGTACAGGCTGCTTTTGCTCAGGCCGGTGGCCTTGAGCAGTTGTTCCAGGGAGGTGGCCCTGTAGCCGCCACTCCAGAACTGATTGAGTGCGCGGTGGATCACTTCGGTTTCGTCAAATTCTCTGGCGCGCGCCATGGCCGAGGCTTGCTTGCTGGTTCTGGACTATACGGTCCATAATGTGACCCGCATTCGGCATTTGTCAAGAAGGAACAAGCCCATGAAATTCTATGACTGCACCCCTGCGCCCAGCCCGCGCCGCGTCCGCATATTCCTGGCCGAGAAAGGTATTGAACTGGAAACCGTGCAGGTGGATCTGATGAACGCGGAGAATCTGGGCGCCGAGTATCGCAAGATCAATCCGCGTGGCCTGGTGCCGACGCTGCAGCTGGACGACGGCAGCTGCATTGACGAGTCCATGGCCATCTGCCGCTACTTCGAGGAAACTCATCCGGAGCCGCCATTGTTTGGAACCGATGCCAAGAGCAGGGCGGTGATCGAATCGGTGAATCGCTGCATGGAAATGGAGGGTCTGCAATCGGTGGCGGATGCGTTTCGCAACACCGCGCCGTCCTTCGCCAAGCGCGGCCTGCAAGGCGTGGATGAGGATGTGCCGGCCATCCCGGCCCTGGCCGAGCGTGGGCTCGGCGGCATCCGGCGTTATTTTGATCGGCTGGAAACACTGCTGGCGGACCATGCGTTTGTCGCCGGGGATCAGTTCAGCGTTGCCGACATCACCGCCATGGTGACCGTTGATTTTGCCGGTTGGGTCAAGCAGCGCGTGCCGCAGGGCAATGCCAACACTCAGCGTTGGTATGCGGCGGTCTCTGCGCGGCCCAGCGCCAAGGCCTGAAGCGCCGCAGCTGTGCTGCGGACCGCAACGGCGCGGCGCGCGATCAGCTGCGGAGCTTCACGATCAGGAAGGCCCCGCCGCACAGGCCCGCTGTGTAGATCAACAGCTGCGAGAGCAGGTGATGGAAATCGTAGGCCGGCACATCGGACAGGGTGTAGTGAATCACGGCGTGAACCGCCAGGAAGCCACAGGTCAATCCGCGAAACGCTTCACGAAGCCCCCGGTTCGGCGCATTGCCCAGGTAGAGAACAGCCAGGGCGACAGGAATGTGCAGGTAGATGAAGGCCCAGCTGGCGGATTGGCTGGACATGTCCTTCAGCACCGGCAGCAAGACCCATTCGGTTCTGAGCATGGCGTCCAGCTCGTGCGCCAGCAGCAGCGAAACGCCAAGATTGAACAGTGCGGTTTGCAGCCGATGGCGCAACTCAGGCCGCCTTCTGGGCTTGGTCGGCGGCAGCCATGCTTCTGAGCAGCGACTCGCTGCCGGCATCCATCGGAAACATGGTTTCCACGCGCAGCTCGTCGGTCGTCAGATCCTGCGGCGTGCCGAAGGTGCTGATCATCGTGAACAGGTTCAGGCGCGCGCCGTTGGCTTGCAGGCAGATCGGGAGTAGCGGCAGAGGCAATGAACCGAGTTCGCCCTGGGTCCATCGTTTGGGCAGATTCGGCAAACCAAGAATCTGATGCAGGATTTCAGCCACGCGTGAGTCTTCCAGCGCCTCACGCTGCAGTCGCAGAATCATCGCTGGCGCGATTTCCTCGATGTTGCGCAGGAATGGGCGAAGACCATCGGGGTGCAGCAGCAGTTGCATGATGTTTTTCTGGCCGTCACCGCAGGCCCGTTGCCACAGACTTTCGGCGTCGCCGGTCAGGCCAAGCAGGCCATGGCCGGCGCGGTTGGACTGAATCAGATTCCATCGCCGGTCCACGATCAGCGCAGGGTAGGGCTCGTGATGCTGCAGCAGGTGATTCAAGGCTTGACGCACCGGCGCCATGTCCGGGCTGTCCAGCCGGCGCTCGGGGAAGATGGGCGCGAATCCGGCGCACAACAGCAGGCGGTTGCGGTCACGCAGCGGCAGCCCCATGGCTTCCGACAATTGCAGCACCATGACCCGGCTGGGGCGTGAGCGACCGGACTCCAGAAAGCTCAGATGCCGCTGGGAAATGTCGGCGCCGTTGGCCAGGTCCAGTTGGCTCAGCTTGCGCGCCCGTCGTGATTCGCGCAGGGCCAGTCCGAACTTGGGAAGGGGAGTGCTCATTGCGGCATTGTGTCAGCAGTGACGTTGTTGATCCATTACCTCTGATGTCATTGAGCGGCCTGAATCATTTAGGCGAATACGCCGTTGGCGAGATGGCGACCCGCTACTGGGCCATCGAAGTGGCCGGCGTGTTTGTGCCGGCTGCCATCACGCGGCTATTGCGGCACACGCGGCCCAGCGCCGTTAGCGCTTGGTTGCGGCGCGCGCTGCCGCCGCATCACGTTTTTCGCGCAGCTTCACCACCGCCACGGCGATGAGGCCGCCCAGCATGGCCGACACAAGGATGGCGATGAGTGTGTGCACGCTGATCCATCCCAGGTGCAGCAGCTTCTGGCTGAGCAGCTGCGCCTTTTGGCGCGCATCGACCTGTGCGGCGCGCCGCTGGTCTGCTTGCTGATCGGCCTTGAGCTGCTGAAGGGTCTGGCCGTCTTCAAGGGACTGGAAAAACAGCGGTTGTGTTTGAGTCTGTGCGTTCGCAGGCGGGGTTTCGGCAATACTTGGCTGGCTGGCGCTGATCAGCATCAGCGCGCCCAGCAGCGTTTGCGGGAGCCTTGGCATCGCCCAAGTATGCACCGATGGCGGCATTGAATTATCTTTGCGGGTCGGATTTAAGGAAACGCTGAAGTGCTCGCGCCGCTTTGCCCTGCGTGAAAATCGGCGCCGTCCTGACCGTGCGAATGTTCCAGCGTTTCCTTAAGCCCCAACACCGAGGAGAGCATGACTGACATCGACAGCATTCTGGAAGAAAACCGGCTGTTTCCGCCGCAAGCGGATTTTGTCGCCAAGGCGCGGGTCAATGCGCAAAGCCTGGCCGAATTGCGCGCGCGAGCCGAGGCCGATCCGCTCCAGTTCTGGGCCGATCAGGCGAAGGAGCACATCGCCTGGCAGACCCCGTTTCGCCAGGTGCTGGATGACGCCAATGCGCCCAACTATCGCTGGTTCGCCGATGGTCGCACCAATGCCTCGGTCAACTGCCTGGACCGGCATCTGGGTGAAAACGGCGACAAGATCGCCATTCGCTTTGAAGGCGAGCAGGGCGACACCCAAAACTGGACTTACAAGGCGCTACATGCCGAAGTTTGCAAGCTCGCCAACGGTTTGACGTCGCTGGGCATCCAGTCGGGCGATCGGGTGGTGATTTACATGCCGCACACGCCCGAAGCGGTCATGGCGATGCAGGCCTGCGCGCGTATCGGTGCAGTGCATTCGGTAGTGTTCGGCGGCTTTTCCGCCGGTTCCCTGCGTGATCGGATTGAAGATGCCGGCGCCAAGCTGGTGATCACCGCCGACGGTGGACGCCGCGGCGGCAACATCGTCGAACTCAAGCAGGCGGTGGATGAGGCGCTGTCCGAAGCTTGTGCAACGATTCAGAACTGCGTGGTGTTCCAGCGCACCGGGCACGACATCAACATGGATGCGGACCGCGATGTCTGGTGGCATGACTTGCTGGCGTCGCAATCAGATCGCTGCGATCCGGTGTGGGTGGAGGCCGAGCATCCGCTGTTTCTGCTTTACACCTCCGGTTCCACCGGCAAGCCCAAGGGTATTCAGCATTCCACCGGCGGCTATCTGCTGGGCGTGACGCTGAGCTGCCAATGGGTGTTCGATCTGAAAGCAGACGACGTGTTCTGGTGCACCGCCGATGTGGGCTGGATCACCGGCCACAGCTACGTTTGTTACGGACCGCTGTCCAACGGCGGCACCATTCTGATTTACGAAGGCGCGCCCACGGTGCCGGACGCCGGGCGTTTCTGGAAGATTTGTCAGGATCACGGCGTCACCATTTTTTACACCGCGCCCACCGCGATCCGCGCGTTGATGAAGTTGGGCGATGAATGGCCGGCCAAATACGACTTATCCAAACTGCGGTTGCTGGGTAGTGTTGGCGAGCCCATCAATCCGGAAGCCTGGATGTGGTATCACCGTGTCATCGGCGCCGAGAAACTGCCCATCGTCGACACCTGGTGGCAGACCGAAACCGGCGCCATCATGATGAGCCCGATTCCCGGCGCCACCCAAACCAAACCCGGTTCCTGCACGCAGCCGTTGCCGGGCATTTTCGCCGACGTGGTGGATGAATCCGGCGAGCCGATCCAAAGCACCGAAGCCGGCGGTTATCTGGTCATCAAGAAACCCTGGCCGTCCATGCTGCGCACCATCTGGGGCGACAACGAGCGTTACATCGACACCTACTGGGCCAAGTTCAATAATCGCTACTACGTGGCGGGCGATTCCACCCATCGCGACGCTGATGGTTACTACTGGATCATGGGACGGGTGGACGACGTGCTGAACGTCTCCGGCCATCGCATGGGGACCATGGAAGTCGAGTCCGCGCTGGTGTCGCATGACCGGGTGGCCGAAGCCGCCGTGGTCGGGCGACCGCACGAGGTCAAGGGCGAGGCGATCTTCGCGTTCGTGATCTGCAAGGGCGAACGACCCACCGGCGATGCTGCGGTGGCCCTGGCCAAGGAATTACGCGAACACGTGGGACAGCAAATCGGCCCCATCGCCAAGCCGGATGACATCCGCTTTGCGGATAACCTGCCCAAGACCCGCAGCGGAAAAATCATGCGCCGTCTGCTGCGCGCGGTCGCCAAGGGCGAGGAAATTACGCAAGACACCTCCACGCTGGAGAATCCGGGGATTGTGAAGCAGTTGCAGGGGGAAGCTTGATTAAAAAAAACTTCGCGTTGGCGCCGCTCAACCGACGATGTCAGACAACACTTTTCGCAGGATTTTCTGATCGGCGTCGATGAGCGTGCCCAGTGTCTTGCGGACGATGGATTTTTCAGCGGTAAAGATAATCGGTTTGAACGTCGAGGGTTTGATGAGCCCCGCGCTCTGCCAGTCCGAGATAATGGCCTCACCAACGCGCAACGGTGTTCGGACCTGACTGGTAATTGCAAGCAGAATGAGATCTGGGCGCTGGCGGTGATAGGCCTTGCTGCTGATGACGGCGGCAGGCCTCTGCTTGGTGGCGGACTGGTTGGTGAAAGGAAAGGTGACCAGGACGACGTCTCCGAAACTAGAGATTGTCGTAGTCCGCATCATCAGGGTTGTCCCAGACGGCTTCCAGGGAGGGTTCACTGGCAGCTTGAGCCGCTTTGACGATTAGGCGATCACGATCCCGACTGGACAAAAAATCGATGAAGTCCTCCACTTCAGCCACTTTCGCAGGCGGAAGTTGCTGTAGCTTTTCGACCATTTGCTGGATGTGCTGCGGAGCTCGCATTGCCATATTCCCTGAGCGGCTCAATCTTGGGCAACACTTTACTCTCTTCAGGCCGCCTTTTTCTCCAGCCCGTCAAGCACCGGCACTTCCACTTCTGGTTGCTGGTTGAGGTGGTCGATTTCCACCCAGCGGATGATTTCGATTTCGCCGTCCTGGTTTTCGGCCAGCGCGGTGCAGGATTCCACCCAGTCGCCGCAGTTGAGGTAGCTCACGCCGTCGATGTCGCGAATTTCGGCATGATGGATGTGACCACACACCACGCCGTCCAGGCCGCGCCGCTTGCACTCATGCGCCACACTCTGTTCGTACTCGGAAACGATGTTGACGGCACTCTTGACGCTGTTCTTGGCGAACGCGGACAGCGACCAGTAGGGCATGCCCAACACCCGCCGGGTGCGGTTGACCCAGTAATTGGCGCGCATCATCAGCTCGTAGGCCATATCGCCGCTGACCGCGATCCAGCGATGGTAGCGGGTGATCACGTCAAAGGCGTCCCCGTGCGTGACCAGCAGCCGACGGCCGTCAGCGGTGGTGTGAACACGCTCGTTGAGAATCTGAATGTTGCCGATTTCCAGCCGGAAACCGACGAACTTGCGCAAGAACTCGTCGTGGTTGCCGGTGATGTAGTACACCTTGGTGCCGCGTTTGGATTTGGTCAGCAGCTTGCGGATGACATTGGTGTGCTCCTGCGGCCAGAACCAGCTTCCGCGCAGTTTCCAGCCGTCAATGATGTCGCCCACCAGGTACAAGGTGTCGCATTCGGTGTGCTTGAGGAAGTCCACCAGGTGTTCGGCCTTGCAGCCGGGCGTGCCCAGGTGCACATCGGAAATCCACACCGTGCGGTAGCGGCGCTTGTTGTTTTCACGTTTGGCCATGGTGGCCTTCGAGGTTTCGCATTTCGCGAAATTATCGGGACCGACCGTGACCGAAATGTGACCTTCCGGTGAAGGGTTTGTGACGGCAGCGGTGGCTAATCCGCAGCAAAAAACTCCATTTCGCTGCCGGCGAGTTGAATGCGGTCACCTGTTTGCAGTTTGCGCGCCTGCACGTCGATCTCGGCGCCATTGACGTGCGGACGCTTGCTGCCCGATGCGCCACCCACATGAACGATGTAGTAGCCATCTGCGCGGCGGGTGATGGCCGCCACTTGCACGCCGGGCTTGCCGATGGTGGTCAGCGCCTTGGTCAGCTCCATCACCTTGCCCTGATTGCCGCCGCTGAGTACGCGCAGCTTGCCCAATAGCGGCTTGGGCGCAGCCCGGGGCGCGGCTTGTGCGCGCATCACCGTGGTGCTGTCGTGCGCAGGCGCTGGTTTGATCACCATGGTGGCCTCATGCGACTCGCCGGCCGGTAGCACCATGGTTTGTTCGTGTTCCGGATTCTGCGTGGCGCCGGCTTCGTAACGCAGCGTATTTCGGCCGATGGAAATGCTGTCGCCGTCGGCCAGGGGATGCTTGCTGACGGGTTTTCCGCCCACCATGCTGCCGTTGGTGGAGTCCAGATCTTCCAGCACCGAGTTGCCGCCGTGGGTGATGATCACGGCGTGTTTGCCCGATACCGCCTTGTCGTTGAGGATGATGTCGTTGCCAGCCAGGCGGCCGATGGTGATGCGTTCGGCGTCCAGCGCGTGTTCGGTGTTGATGCCGTTGGCATCGGTGATGATTAATTTGCCCATTGTTCAGATCATGTGTTTGCAGCCGGCTCAAAACCACTCGAGAAGGCGGTGATACCATTTTTGACCGCGGCTGAGCGAGGCGTCCACTCGCGCCAGCACGACCGAGACATTGTCCTTGCCGCCAGCTTCCAGCGCGCTGTCGATCAGCGCCCGCGCCGCCGCATTCAAGTCACCGGCGGCGTGTTGTGACAGGCTGCTGGTGATGGCGTGATCGGGCACCATATCGCTCAGGCCGTCCGAGCAGATCAGCAGTACGTCGCCCACTTCCAGCGTTTCCTCGATCAGATCCACCTCTACGCTCGGCTCGACGCCCAAGGCGCGTGTGACGATGTTCTTGCGCACCTTGCCCTCGGCTTCCTCACGGGTGTAATGGCCGCGCGCCACCATTTCCTCCAGCAGCGAATGGTCGCGCGTGAGCTGATCCAGCAGGCCGAAGCGGAAGCGGTACAGCCGTGAGTCGCCGACATGGGCGATGCTGAGTCGATCATCGTGCAGCAGAACGCTGACCACGGTGGTGCCCATGCCAGCGCATTGCGGTTGTGACTGCGCCAGTTGGTGAATGGTTTCATTGGCGGTTTCCACCGCTTCCCTGAGCAGCAGCGACTCCACGCAGTAGCCGCTGTGTTGATCGACGGCACCGCGTTTGAGCTTTTTCAGCTTGTGCCGCACCACGTCCAGAATGCTGGAGGTGGCGATACCGCTGGCGATTTCGCCGGCGTTGTAGCCGCCCATGCCATCGGCCAGGACCAACAGGCCGAGCTCGATGTCTTCGGCAACCGCGTCCTCGTTGTTGCCGCGGGTGAGTCCGACGTCGGTGATGAGGGCGGTGCTGACCTTGTCTTTGAGCGCCATCGGTGACTACCCGAGCGCTTGCATGAGGTTGCGAAGATCTTCAGCCACTTCCTTGCCATCCTGATAGCGTTGTTCGAGATCCTTGTGCAGAATGCGGTCGATCACCTCGTTGAGCACCACCGGCACGTCCGGGCGCAGGCTGTCCATCGGCGCGTGCGGTTCGTTGGCGATCTTGTACATCAGCGTGGCCATGGAATCCGCCTGAAACGGCAGCGCGCCGGTGAGCAGCTGATACAGCGTGGCGCCGAGCGAGAACAGATCGGAGCGACCGTCCACCTTCTTGCCGGCCAGCTGTTCCGGGCTCATGTAACTGGGGGTGCCGAGTACCATGCCGGTCTTGGTTTTGCTGGCGTCGGTGATGCGGGCGATGCCGAAGTCCGTCACCTTGACGGTTTTACTGGATTCCACCAGCATCAAATTCGCGGGTTTGATGTCACGGTGGACGATGCCGTTTTGATGCGCGTAGGCGAGCGCGTCGGCGGCGTCGGCGGCATATCGCAGGGCCTCGGGAATCGGCAGCAAACCATTGGGCTTGGTGTGACGCACCAGATCGTAGCCCTTGATGAACTCCATGGCGATGTAGGCCAGGTCGTGCTCCTCGCCGGCGTCAAAAATCTGCACGATGTGTGGATGTGACAGACGCCCGGCAGTCTCCGCTTCGCGGAAAAAACGCGCCTTGACGTCTTCCAGCTCATCGGCCTCGAACTCCTGTGACAGCGCCATGGTCTTGATGGCCACCATGCGGCCGATCTTGGGGTCCTTGCCCAGATAGACCACGCCCATGGCCCCCTTGCCGAGCTCGGATTGCACCTCGTAGCGTCCCAGCATGGGCTTTTCCACGTCGCCAGCGCCCATGATGAGGGTGCCGGCGCTGGTTTGTGCCGCGCCGCCGCTGCCCAAAATGACCGTCTCTGACAGCTTCTTGGCACGCGCCAGTTTCTGCTGCACATCGCGAAAGCCTTTGTCCTGGCCGTGGATGTACTGATAGACGTTTTCCGCCTTGTTGAACTGGCGCTTGCGCTCAAAATCCAGCGCCAGGTTGTAAATCAGGTCCAGCAGTTTGTCGTCCACCGGCTGTACGCGTTTGAACTTGTCAAAGGCCATGTCCAGCTGGCCCTGCCCCTGAAACGCCAGGCCCAGCATTTTGTTGGATTCGGCGCTTTCGGCGTCGCTGCTGAGTTTGAGTTTTTCGGTCAGGCGCAGCTTCTTGACCGTCATGAACAGATGACCGCTGATGAGAAACGCCACCGGAATGGCAAAGCGCAACCAGGTGGCCTGAGCGGTGAGCATGTAGAACTGCACGATGAGCAAAACGACCACCAGCGCACCGGTCACGGCAAAACCGATCGCAGGGCCCAGGCGCGGCATCAACAGCGCCAGATACGCCGCGCACAGCAAGAACACGCTCAGGCTGACCCAGCCGCCCCAGCTCGGGTTGCTCAGGTAGTCGCCTTGCAGAATGCTGGACACGCTGTGCGCCATGGCGACCACCGGCGCGGTGTTGGCCGAAACCGGCGTCGCCATGGCGTCTCCAACGCCGGTGGCGGTGGCGCCGATGAGGACAATCTTGTCCTTGAAGTTGCCCGCCTGAATCTTGTCTTCCTTGACATCAAAGAAGGAATAGATCGGAAACGGTGGCTCGCCATTGAGATGCGGATAAAAGCGCGTGCGCATGCGCAGCGATTCGGAAGTCTTGATGTTGACGCCGCCCAGCGCAACGCCTTCGCCCAAGCGCACGATGATTTCCTCCGCCGATAGGTTCAAGGCCTTGGCGGCGGTCAGCAACGGCAGGGAGGGGTAAAACTGGTCATAGTACTGAATCACCAGGGGTTCGGACCGCAAGGCGCCGTCGGCGTCCAGAAAATTCACCAGGTGACCAATGCCGGCGGCGGCCTTGCCCAGCTCGAACACCGGCACGTCGGCTTCGATCATCGGCGGTGGCAGCAGGCCCTTGCCCAGGGCGCCGATCCGATCATCGATCTGGGTGATGGCGTTGGCGCTGACGTAATCAGGAAGGGGGGCGTCGGGGTTGCCCTGCGGGCGTCCGGGAACGAACATCATCGGCAACAGCACATTGCCGGAATCGCTCATCGCGCCGGCCAGCGCGTCATCGGCCGCCAACCCGCCCTGGGCGGCGGCCAGGCGCTCCATCAGACCTTGAATCTGGCTGTCGTAGCTTTGAGCGAGCTGGGAGGATTTCCAGGTGTCCAGCAACGCGTCATCCCGATCTTCCAGAATCGCACCAAAAGTGGCGATCTCCGCCGGTATCGCTTGGGTCAAGGGCGAGCGGTTCAGATAATCGGACAGTTCGGACAACACCGCCAGATCGGAATCCTGCTGGGACTCGGAATAAAACACCGTCGAAGCCACCAGCCTGGCGCCGTTGTCGCGCAGCTTGTCGATCATTTCGGCGTGCAGCTGTCGTGGCCAGGGCCAGCGACCGAGATTCTGAATGCTGTCGTCATCAATGGCGATCACCGCGATCCGGTCAGAAGGCAAGCGGTCTGCGGCGCGCACGCCCAGGTCATAGGCATAGCGCTCCAGGCCCTGAAAACTGCCGGGCAGAACCAGGTAGGCCAGAATCAGAAACACGAACGCGAAGGAGACAGCAGTAAACCAGTCCTTCGACCAGAAATCCTTCTTCACGGCCCCATCTCCCGAATAAGCATCGACTTTGCGGCGATACTAGCGACTTCGGCGCGCGCTGGATAGCAAGCCAGAAGCGCCGAGCCAATGAATCAGATCGCCATGGCCAAGACCAAAAACCAATATGTTTGCCAGCACTGTGGCAGCCAGTCCTCCCAGTGGTCCGGCCAATGCGGTGATTGCGGTCAGTGGAATACGCTGGTCGAGTTCAAGGTCGCCAAGACCGCGCGATCCGGCAAACCCGCGGATGTCGCGGTGCAACGCCTGGATCAGGTTTCGATTGAAGCCGCGCCGCGGCTGCCGTCGGGCTTTTCCGAACTGGATCGGGTGCTGGGCGGGGGCTTTGTCGCCGGTGCGGTGATTCTGATCGGCGGCGACCCGGGCATTGGAAAATCCACCTTGTTGCTGCAAGTGCTGGGCGCGGTCCATGGGCGGGCGAAAACGCTTTATGTGACGGGCGAAGAATCCGCCGCGCAAGTGAGCCTGCGCGCCAGACGCCTGGGCCTGCCGCGGATGGATCTGCCGCTGTTGGCGGAAACGCGTCTGGATGTGGTGATGGAGCAACTGGCACGACTCAGACCGGCGGTTGCGGTGATCGATTCGATCCAGACCGTGTTCTCGGAAAATCTCGAATCCGCGCCCGGTTCGGTTTCCCAGTTGCGCGAGTGCGCCGCGCAACTGGTGCGTCTGGCCAAGCGCAGCGACACGGCGGTGATTCTGGTGGGCCATGTCACCAAGGAAGGCGCGATTGCCGGCCCGCGCGTGCTGGAACACGTTGTCGATAGCGTGCTTTATTTCGAGCACGACCCCGGTTCCCGGTTCCGACTGATTCGGGCGGTGAAAAACCGCTTTGGTGCGGTCAATGAGCTGGGGGTATTCGCAATGGCGGATGATGGCCTCAAGCAGGTCAGTAACCCTTCAGCCCTGTTCATCTCGCGTCACGAACAGCCGGTCCCCGGCAGTGTGATTACCGTTTGCCGGCAGGGCAATCGGCCCTTGCTGGTGGAAGTGCAGGCGCTGGTGGATCAGGCGCAGTCCGGCCACCCACGCCGCGTGAGCCTGGGGCTGGACACCAATCGGCTCAACATGTTGCTGGCGGTCCTGCACCGGCACGGCGGCGTGGCGCTGGCGGATCAGGATGTGTTCGCAAACGTCGTTGGCGGGTTGCGCATTCAGGAGCCGGCGGCGGATTTGCCACTGTTGCTTGCGGCGGTTTCCAGTCTGCGCGGTCAGCCGCTGGCCAAGGATCTGGTGGTGTTCGGCGAGCTCGGCTTGTCCGGTGAAATCCGGCCGCTGCAGAACGGGGAGGAACGCTTGCAGGAAGCGGCCAAGCAGGGTTTTACCCGCGCTATTGTTCCGCGTGCCAACCGGCCGCGAAAAGGCGCCAGGCTGGAGATGCAAGTGCACGCGGTCGGGCGGCTGGATGAAGCGCTTGCCAGGGCGTTCGAATAGCCCTACAGCAGATTGCCAACCGCCGCCGGCAGTTTGTAGCGCTTGCCGCCGATGAGCTTGGTCAGCATCAGCGTGATCCAGGGACGGTCGGTGGAAATGGTGCGCACGGTGACATAGCAGACATCGCCGTCGCACTCCAGATCATATTTCTCGATCACCGCCTTGATGGGCGCTTTCTCGCCCTTGAGCATGGCGGTGACCGTGATCTGGGATTTGTGCGTGTTGATGTGGCACTCGGTCAGTCTGCCGTAGTCGCTCAGGCGGTCATTGATGAACGACTTTGCGGCCAGACTCAGGGCGCCGTCCTTCATGCCCGAGGTCAGTCGTTTCAACATGGGTGGTCCTTCGCCCTCTGCCTCCGGTGGATGGCGCGATTAGACACGATTCAAAGAATTTCCGAAGCATGCGCCGCAAGGCGGGAGCGCTCCCCGCGTGCCAGCGTCACATGCCCGCCGTGCGGCCAGCCGCGGAAGCGGTCCACCACATAGGTCAGGCCGGAAGTGGTTTCGGAAAGGTAAGGTGTATCGATCTGCGCCAGATTGCCCAGGCACACCATCTTGCTGCCGGGGCCGCAACGGGTGATCAGCGTTTTCATCTGCTTGGCGGTCAGGTTCTGCGCTTCGTCAATGATGATGAAGCGGTTCAGAAAGGTGCGGCCACGCATGAAGTTGAGGGAACGGATCTTGATGCGTTTGGTCAGCAGATCGTTGGTGGCGGCCCGCTCCCAGTCGCCGTGCTGGCTGTTTTGCGTCAGCACCTCCAGGTTGTCCATCACCGCGCCCATCCACGGCGTCATTTTTTCTTCCTCGGTGCCCGGCAGAAAACCGATGTCCTCGCCCAACGGCACGGTGACGCGCGTCATGATGATTTCGCGATAGCGCGGCTCATCCAGCGTTTGCGAAAGTCCGGCCGCCAGCGTCAGCAGCGTTTTGCCGGTGCCGGCGGTGCCCAGAATGGTGACGAACTCGATCTCCGGGTCCAGCAGCAGATTGAGGGCGAAATTCTGTTCGCGATTCTTGGCGTTGATGCCCCAGACCGAGGCCTTGCCGGCGCGGTAATCCTGTGTGACGCGCAGATCCGCCTCGTCCTGCGTTTTCGAGCGCACCATCAGCTCCAGACCGGATTCGGCTTCGTCCGGCAGGAACAGGAACTGGTTGACGTGCCAGTCGTCCAGTCTGGGGCCGTGCAGGCGATAACAGGCCTGGCCGGACTCATCCTGCCAGCTTTTCATCTGCTCGCCGTGGGTGTTCCAGAAATCTTCCGGCAGCTCGCTGTAGCCGGTGGGCAGCAGTTCCAGGTCATCCAGCACCTGATCGTTGTGATAGTCCTCGGTGTGGACGCCAACGATGGCCGCCTTGATGCGCAGATTGATGTCCTTGCTGACCAGCGTGATGCGACGGTGCCGATGCTCGGCCTGCAAGCTCAGCGCCGACAGCAGAATGCTGTTGTCCGGCTTGTTGCCGGGCAACATGTCCGGCAGGGAGACTTCATTGGGGCGGATCTGGAAATACAGGCGGCCAGATGCCGGCTGACCGTGTTGACCGTTTTCGGTCCCGTTCTTGCGCGGCCCGACACCGGGAATGTCCAGGCCCTGTCCGATTTGCGCATGGTTCTTGCCGGCCACCATCTCGTCCAGCAGCCGGCTGACCTGACGTGCGGTGCGCGCGGTGTCGCTGGCGCCTTTTTTCAGGCCGTCCAGCTCTTCGAGCACCACCATTGGCAGGTACAAGTCGTGCTCTTCAAAACGAAACAGACTGGTGGGGTCGTGCATCAAGACGTTGGTGTCCAGCACGAAAATCTTCTTGGTCATGAATGGCAGGCCAATGCGGGGCAGCGTGGCCCGCCCCATCGGTAGAGTGAATTCAGAGTGCTCTTGCCGCTTCCAGGACCTGATCGACGTGGCCCTTGACCTTTACCTTGCGCCACACCTGACGCAGCTTGCCGTTTTTGTCGAACAACCAGGTGCTGCGGTCGATGCCCAGGTATTTGCGGCCGTACATGTTCTTTTCGACGATGACGGAAAACGCATCGCAAGCCTGCTCGTCTTTGTCCGACAGCAGCGGGAACGGAAAATCGTATTTGGCAATGAAGTTGTCATGCGCGCGCACGCTGTCCCTGGAAATGCCCAGAATATCGGTCTGGGCTGCCTGAAACGCATCGTAGGCCTGGCCAAAATCCTGACCTTCCTGGGTGCATCCTGGTGTGTTGTCCTTGGGGTAGAAGTAGAGCACCAGATTGCGACCTTCAAAGTCGCGCAAGCGGATGTCGACACCGCCGGAAGCGGGCAAGGTCAGGTCCGGGATGCGATCTGAGATGTCCAGGCTCATGCGTTGTGTTATCTCCATTCGGTTGAAAGCAGGGGCGGGCGGCGCTTCAGCTCTTGATGGGGTCCAGCATGCCGTCGGCGTTGAGGTCATCGCACAAGTCCATGAAGGATTCACGCAGCGCTTGCGGGTGCTGATTGACCGGCACGTGCAAGACCATCTGCACACTGCACATTTCCGCGCTGGTGTGGGTGGAAACGTACTTCTGACAGGAGATCTCCGCGACCTCGACGCCCTGAGTGTGAAAAAACTCCAACAAGTTCACCATCAGCTCCGGTTGTTGCGGTGCGATGACATCGGCCGCGTAGGGTCGAAATTCCGGATTGGGTTCGCGCGATGAACAACGCTCGAATCGCACCTGCAGATCCAGCTTTTCCGAAATGCCCGGCAGCGCGGTCTCAAGCCGTCCCAGCGCGCTCCAGTTGCCCGACACCACCATGTTCGCCGTCAAACGATCCCCGATGGGCGCCATGCGGCAATCCTCAACCTCGCACCCGCGCGCTCTGATGGCACGAAACAATTCCAGCGCGATATTGTTCTGATTGCGCGCCAGAACCGAAATGGTGAGAAGGTCTTCTTGTGCCGACATGGATTGCTCATCCTGACTCGATTGGCGGGCATTTTATATCCCTGTATGCATGAAGGCTGAACCGGTGCCTGAATTTCGCGGTCCATGGCCGAGCGATTCGGTGAAGGCTTATACTCGCGCCCCTTTAATGCATTGGACCTTGATGGACTCATGATCACCGGCAGTATTGTTGCACTGGTGACGCCCATGGCAGCTGACGGCAGCCTGGACCTGGCGACGCTGGAGCGTCTGGTCGAGTGGCACATCCAGGAAGGAACCGACGCCATCGTCGCGGTCGGAACCACCGGCGAATCCGCCACGCTGGACATGAGCGAACACATCGAGGTGATGCGCTGCGTGATCAAGGTGAGCGGTGGGCGCATTCCGGTGATTGCCGGGACCGGTGCCAATTCCACCTCTGAAGCCATTGAGCTGACGCGTGCGGCACAGGATCTGGGCGCCGACGCGGCGCTGCTGGTGACGCCGTACTACAACAAACCGCCGCAGGAAGGTTTGTTTCAGCACTTCAAGAAAGTTTCTGAACTGACTGATATCCCCATTATCCTGTACAACGTCCCTGGCAGGACCGGGGTTGATATGCTGCCGGCCACGGTGGCGCGGCTGGCGACCCTGCCACGCATCATCGGCATCAAGGAAGCCAAGGGCGAGATGTCCCGCGTCAACGAACTGGTGGCGCTCGATCTGGGCGATGATTTCGCGCTTTATTCGGGGGATGATCCCACCGCGCGCGAATCCATCCTGGCCGGCTTTGTGGGTGATATTTCCGTCACCGCCAACGTGGCGCCGCGCTTGATGCATGAAATGTGCGCAGCGGCGCTGCGCCGTGATCGCGTGCGTGCCGGTGAACTCGATCAGCAACTGCTTGGCCTGCATCAAAGCCTGTTTGTCGAACCCAACCCAATTCCGGTGAAGTGGGCCTTGCGACAAATGCAGAAAATCCCCCCCGGGATCCGTTTGCCGCTGGTGCCGCTGGCGGATACCCATCACGAAAGCGTTCGCAGCGCATTACGAAATAGCGGAGCATTGTCATGAGCATTCGCGGCTTGGGCGTGATCGCCGCCGTCCTGTTGTTTTCGGCCTGCAGTTCCAACCGCTACTGCCTGAGCGCGCAGGAATATCAGGGCGCGGCGGATCTGCCCGCCTTGCAATCCGCCGAAGGCCTGAAATTGCCCGAATCTCCTGCGGCGCTACGGATTCCACCCGAATCGCCCAATGCGGCTCCGTTCGGGGTGCGGGATGAACAAGGAAATGGAATCTGTTTGGACCAGCCGCCGGTGTTGCGCCTGCCCGCGGACAGACCGCCGCGCAAAAAAGGCTAGGGCGAAACCGTCCGGTGACATAAAACTCTATAATCGCGCATTCGCGGAGAGGTGTCCGAGTGGTTGAAGGAGCACGCCTGGAAAGCGTGTATACGGTTTATCGCCGTATCGAGGGTTCGAATCCCTCTCTCTCCGCCAACAATAAGTCCCGGGGTGTCCCGGGCGATACTAAACCCCGGATTTTCCGGGGTTTTTTCTTTTCGATCGACGCCGTGTGTCCCAGACTGTCCCGCAAGATTGTGGGGCAGAATGTGGGGTGAAATGCCTAGATATCTCGCCCCACACGGAGCAGACTGGACGCATGACAGTTCTGAACGCCGCCACGCTCCGATCTCTATCCGCCAAGCCAGGTCGACATCGGGTCGACGACGGCCTCTACCTTGTGGTCAAGGCCGGGGCTCGGCCGAGTTGGTTGTTTCGATACGTATCGGTAACGGGGAAGCGAAGAGACATGTCGCTGGGCCCGTTCGATGTTATGTCCCTCCCCGAAGCTCGTGCGGAGGTGCAGCGCTGGCAGCAGGAGCGAATCGCGGGTCGTGATCCGATCGAGGTGCGTCGGCAGATTCAACAGTCCGCATCGGCGGAAGCCGAGCGGGCGATTTCGCTTCGTCAGTACGCAAAGGAGTATCACGAACTCAATCGCCACAAGTGGCGCAACGACAAGCATGCAGCCCAGTGGATCAGTTCCCTCAATCATCTCGGCCCGTTGCTTGATCAGCCTATTGGCTCCATTTCGAGTGCCGCGCTGCTCAAGGTGCTGGAAGAGCTGAATAAGACTCACCATGAGACCGCCAAGCGAATCCGGCAGCGGCTAGAGGCGGTATTCGACAGGGCTGTGATTGCGGGAATTGTTCCCGCAAATCCGGCGGCGGTTCTGAAGCGGCCGCTACGCTCGGAACGAAATATCGAGCATCTGGCGTCGCTGCCATTCGAAATGCTGCCGCAATTCATTCGTGACCTGCGGGACTGCGACGCTTCCCAGAGTACGCGGCTCGGGTTCGAGTGGTTGATCCTCTCGGCGGCGAGGACCAACGAGGTGCAGTTTGCAAAATGGTCCCAGATCAACAAGGAGCGAACAGTCTGGAGGATCGATTCGGCAGACATGAAAGTGGAGGAAGCGCATCTGGTCCCCATAACGGAGAGAATGAGGGAGATCCTCAAAGCCATCGAAGCCCAACGAGGGGCAGGCTGGGACTGGATTTTTCCTTCGCGCCAAGGCCGGAAGAATGCCATGAGCAATGGCGCGTTCCTTGCCGTCATCCGTCGAATGGGGCTGGCGGGAACGATCACCACACACGGCATGCGATCCAGCTTTTCCACGTGGGCTAACGAAACCACCCAGTTCCGGAGTGAGATCGTCGAGGCGGCTCTATCCCATCACGAGTCGAATGCGGTCAGGGCCGCCTACAACCGGGCAAAGTACTGGAAACAGCGGGTCGAGTTGGCAGAAGCCTGGGAGGCCTATTGCTTGAGTGGGACGCAGTAGGGCGGGGAAAACAGAAACAAAAGGACATGGATACCGGGGAGGTATATCCGTTACGAGCCAACCCATGTCTCGCATGTCCCAGAAGCATCAAGACCCGGATTCAGCTGGGCAGACTTCCAACCCGACGTTGAATCCGGAAGTGGACCGCTTGATCCGTACTGCAGAAGTACAAAAGCTTGCAGCCATTGGCCGCAATACGATCTACACCTGGATGGGCCAAGGAAAATTCCCGCTCCCGGTCAGCCTGGGTGGCTCCCGAGTAGCGTGGCGGTTGTCGGATGTCAGTGCTTGGATTGCGTCACGTCCCAAGGTCAGGACGGTTCGAGTCAAGCGGGGAGTCAAGCCGTGGGAGCAACCGAGCTTGGATAGTGGCCACTCGTAGCTCGGCTGTTTTTGATTTCGCCTGACAATCAAATTCGACTGTACAGGGGAGATTGGATCGCCCAGCCGCTGCGCGCGCGTCAAGCCCGCTTTCGGGCCGACGAACGACGCGAACAGCGGCGCCGTGTCGACGCCCCAACCGCGCCGGCAGAGCCGGCAAGGGCTTGACCCGTGCTTGGGCCGGTCTTCGGTGGTCGCCGTGCAAGGTGCGGGGGCATCAGGCCCCGCACCGTGGCCTCTTTCGAAATCTAAAAGATCGGATACCGAAATGGACAGGGAGCACGCACGAATCGGAAGCCCGGCGATCGGCGCGTAAGTGGGGAATGCGGAATTGCCCCAACGGAATTTCGGGCATAACGCCCATCACGTTATGAACTCATCACGTGATGTGGCCTATGTGATGAGGAACGAGTAATGACCTACGACCAAGTGGCAAAGATGGCAGATGACCTTCGGAACAAACATCCCGACCAAAAGAATCCGAGCGTCCGACAGGTGTTTGCCGTCATTGGGGGCGACTACAACGCCGTGCAGAAGCACATGCGAGCCTGGCGGCTCATGCAGGTTTCCGCGAGCCCCGACAGTGCACCCTCGCTTTCGGCGAGCATCCTTCGCGCACTATCCGAAGAGGTCACGCAGCAACGCAAGCTGGCGATCGCTACACAAAGTGCCGAACTGGACGATTGCCGAGAGGAGCTGGACGATCTCCAGCGAGAGTACGGTGTCCGGTCGAACGAGATCGAACACTTGAAGGAGCAGCTTCGATCTGCGATCACGGAGCGGGAACACGCAACGGCCGAGCGCGACCATGTGGCAGAGCTTGTCGAAAGGCTTCAGGAACAAGTGGCGGCGGAACGGGCAACGGCAGAGAGCTCAAGAATTGAACTTGCCCAGACAAGGCTCAAGGCATCTGCTGATGTAGAACTGGTGTCCGCATTGAAAGGAGATCTTGACCTGCGGCGCAGTGAGTTCGAGATCGAGCGCGCCGCCCGGATTGAATCGGAGCGAAAGCTCGCAGCGACCGAATCTGCACGCCTCGGCGCGGAGGCGCGCATCGAGGATTATTCTGCTCGGTTAGCAGGTATCGCAGCCGAACTCGATGCCATGCGTAAAGCTTTTGAAGCCGAGCGCAGCAAGCGGGAGGAGGCCGAGCGCGGTCGGGATATTGCTGACGCACGCGTCGTTGCTGCTGTGGCCAAGGCAGATGATTTGCAGTTACGCGAGACCGATCTCCGTCGTCGGCTCGACCAGCTTGCGCTGCCGCCTGGAGCCACCAAGCAGGAAAAGCGGTCCGCATCTGCAGTGAAGAACGGATCAACCTAGCTTCCTGAGGTCGCAGCGGCGCGCCTCAAGATTGGAGGGCAGAAAAGTGCCACAAAGAGACATTCAGGCCAGCAGCCCGATCGCAACATGTCGACCAAATTCGTTTCATTCGGGAGCCTCTTCGAACGGCTGCTTCGCGATGACGCGGACATTTGCGCGGTAAATACAGATCGCTCGAATCAGTCAAACTTAGCTGCTGCTGCAATCCAACTACGCGTTACTGTTGCTCTTATTATCAGTAGATTTTGCTACGACGCTTCTTTGGCGCTATAGCACGCTGACTGGGGATATGCCGTGATCTTGACCGACAACGAAACCAAGGTTGACCTGCTCAACAACGAGCCGATTGCCAAGACCATCATCAATCTTCTGCGCGATCGGCCCGACCAACCAGTCACGGTGGGTGTTCATGGCGATTGGGGTGCCGGCAAGTCCAGCGTGCTCGAAATGATCGAGGCAGGTTTCGCCAACGAGCCAAAAGTACTCTGCCTCAAGTTCAATGGCTGGCGCTTCCAGGGCTTCGAAGACGCAAAGATCGCTCTGATCGAAGGCATCGTCACGGGTCTGATCGAAAAGCGCCCGGCGCTGACCCGGGGGACGGAGGCGGTGAAGAACGTCTTTCGCCGGATCGACTGGCTCAAGGCGGCCAAGAAGGCTGGTGGTCTCGCGCTGAACGCCTTCACCGGAATGCCGACGCCGGACCAAATCAGTTCGGTCATTGGCACTCTTGAGGGCGTCATTTCTGACCCGGCGAAGCTCGCCAACAAGGAAAACCTGCAGGCCGTTGTCGAGGGCGCCAAGGACCTCCTCAAGCCCGAGGGCGATTCGACCAACGTGCCTGAGGAGATCAAGGAGTTCCGCAAGGCTTTCGATGAGCTGCTGACGCTCGCCGGTGTCGAGCAATTGATCGTTCTGATCGATGACCTTGATCGCTGTCTCCCCGATACCGCCATCGAAACGCTGGAGGCCGTGCGCCTCTTCGTCTTCACGCCGCGCACCGCTTTTGTGGTCGCAGCCGACGAGGCGATGATCGAGTATTCGGTGCGCAAGCACTTCCCGGATTTCCCTGACACGACCGGCTTTCAGCCGTATGCGCGAAACTACCTGGAGAAACTGATTCAGGTGCCGTTCCGGATTCCGGCCCTGGGCGATACCGAAACACGCATCTACGTCACTCTGCTGCTGGTCGGCGCCGAGCTTGGAGAGGGTGACGCGCATTTCTCAGAATTGATCGCTGCCGCGCGTGAACGCCTGAAGAAGCCGTGGGCGTCTGCCCCCCTTGATGCGGAAACGGTCAAGAAGGCGCTCGGCGACAAGTCGGGTGCTGCGGCCAATGCGCTGACCTTGAGTGATCAGATCGGCCCCATCCTGGCCGGCGGCACAAAGGGCAATCCACGTCAGATCAAGCGCTTTCTCAATTCGCTTGTACTACGTCACCGCATGGCCGAAGCGCGTGGCTTCGAGGACGAGGTCAAGCTACCTGTGCTGGCGAAGCTCATGCTGGCCGAACGCTTCGTGTCGCACCTGTTTGAGCAGATTGCCTCGGCCGCGGCGGTGGCCCCGGATGGGAAATGCCCCGATCTGGCGGCACTCGAAGATGCGATCGCCAAGGAAGCTGAAGGCCAGCAGCAGACAAAGCCCCTCAAGGATGCGAAGAGCAAGAAGGACGATGACGCCAAAGCTGCGCCGAAGATCGAGGCCGTGAAGGGAGACGGCAGTGCGCAACTCGCCGAGTGGCTGACGTCTGCCGCGGTCAAGGCATGGGCTCGCGTCCAGCCGCGGATCGGTGAAGAGGACCTGCGTCCTTACCTGTTCGTGGCGAAAGACAGAAAGGACTTTTTTGGCGCTGCCTCTGTCCTGGGACATCTGACGGTTGTTGTGGAGAAGCTTTTCGGGTCCAGGTACTCCGTACAGGCGCTGGAAGCGGATTTGAAGCGCCTTGCCGTTCCGGAGGCAGGGCAAGTGTTCGAGGCGGTGCGTGGCCGCATTGTTGGTGCGGGCGTTTTCGACAAGGAGCCGCCCGGCGCTGCCGGTCTCGCCGTTCTCGTGAAGGCTCATCCCACTTTGCAGACGAACCTCGTAGATTTCCTGGAGGCGTTGCCGCGAGCGCGCTTGGGACCTTGGGTGTGCAGCGGATGGGAAGGCGCACTGAAAGAGACTGAGGCAGTCCAGCGCTTCCAGCGTGTGTTGCAGGCTTGGGGGGAAGAAGGCGGCCAGATGCTGAAGACAGCAGCAGCCGGCGTGTTGCGTGCTCGTCAAGGAGGAGGCCGCTAATGGGTACGTCGAGTGCATTTGGCGGCCAAGGGGGTGGAACACCCCTGGTGCCCAGCTGGCTCGGTGACGGTGGTGCGCCGGCTGCACCTCCGCCTGGCGCGCCGGCTCCAGCGGGCCAACCGCCCGCTGCTCCGGCGACGCCTGCAACACCGCAAGGCCCGATTCCCGCTCCGGCGGCACCAGGTCGTTTCTCCGCGGCACGTTCCAATTTCTCCCGATTTGCCAGTTCCGGCGGCGACCGACGAAGCCTGGGGCGAGCGATCTCCCATTACGTGCGCTCATCGTCAGGAGGCGCCAGAACAGCAGTCTCGCGTATGGGGGCGTCACGCGGTGCCGGTAGCCGATTGATCGGCTTCCTTTCGGATGCGTCGAGCCGCGGCGCTACCGAAGCCTTGAAGGCTTTGAATCTTGGTGCATTGGCAGGACGCCCAATCGAAGAGATATTCGTCGGGCTTGTCGACTATGTCTGCCCGGATGGCGGTTCCATCGATGAAGGTATTTCTCGCGAGGCGTTCATCGAGACCATCGCCCAACTTGCAGAAGCGGGAATCACCGACCTGAACGGATTGACGGGCGACCAAATGCAAACGGTCTTTGAACTCTATGCGACCAATGCGATCGAGGCGCGCATCTGCAACGACATCGGCACCAAAGCTATTGTGCTGCCGACAGACCCACAAACCGCTGCGTCGGTGCAGGATCAGCTACATGACTTCATCCAGCGTGCGGTATCTGACGCGCTGACGTCCGCACGCGCTGCTATGACCGCCTTGACCCAGGATCGCGTTTTGGGTTTTGTGGATGGGGTGTACGAGCAGGCCTACAACATCCTGCAAAGTATGGGTGACGCCGCCGCGGAGGCCCCATGAGACGCCATCTCATCGCCGGGCGCTACGGCCCAGGAGACCGAGGATCTATCGCTGTAGGTACCGGCGAAGTGATGACTCGTCTTCAACTTGTCGCCGGTGCTAGGACGCTGGATCACGGAATAGGGCGCGCACTCAGCGATCTTGCGAGATTCGGACTGCGCCCGACCGAAATGGGCGTGGACGTTTTGGTTTTTGCGGCCCATGTGCATGCAGCCGACACTCGGCTGTCTCGTGCCACTGAATCGCAGGATGGCTGGACCCGTGAGATTCGACTCGTTGTGCCGGTTTCAGACGTCGGCCGTTGGGAAGCGGCAGTGCCGAATCTTTGTCGCTTGTTGAACTTCCTTACTGGCGACAAATGGACGATCCTGTTTAGACCTCGGCCAAGACGCTTTTCCACCATTGTTTCGGACGCGGATCCCCAGTTGATTGCTGCCCCCTTCGATGATGTCGCCTTGTTTTCCGGTGGACTGGACAGCTTGATTGGCGCAATCGACGCACTGCAGGCGGGCCGCATACCTCTCCTGGTCAGTCACGCAGGCGAAGGTGCCGTCAGTAAGGCCCAGGAAAAAGTCTTCGACGCACTCAAGGCTCAGTACGGCGGCAATGCCTTTGATCGACTGCGAATCTGGATGGATTTCCCCAAGAACTTTGTACGCGGCTCCGGAAGCGAGGACACGACACGCGGGCGATCATTCCTTTTCTTTGCAGCGGGAGTGTTCGCCGGCACGGGTTTGAGGCGGCAATTCACTTTGAAGGTACCTGAAAATGGTCTCATTGCGGTGAATGTGCCACTCGATCTACTGCGTCTCGGCGCGCTCAGCACGCGCACCACACATCCGTTCTACATCGCGCGCTGGAACGATGTTCTGACCACGTTAGGGATCTCGGGCCGTATTGAGAACCCGTATTGGAACAAGACGAAAGGGGAAATGGTGAGGGAATGCGGAAATCGCATGCTTTTGCGATCCATCGCTGCAGATTCACTATCTTGCGCGTCGCCCACTAAAGGCCGATGGCAGGGGCTTCCGACGCAGCATTGTGGGTTCTGTCTGCCGTGCTTGATCCGCCGAGCCGCACTCGTCACTGGTCTGCAGCCTCAAGTTGATCCCACAACCTACACGCTGGACGATCTCACTGCCAGAAACCTCGACTCCAAAAAAGCTGAGGGAGTCCAAGTACGTTCCTTCCAGATCGCCATTGAGCGATTGCGCGCGCGCCCCGCACTTGCGACTCTGCTGGTTCAAAAACCAGGCCCATTGTTTGATGAAACGCCGGCACGACGTGCGGCGCTGGCGGATGTCTACCGTCGTGGCCTGGAAGAAGTCGGTCAACTCCTTGCCGGCGTTCGGACGCGGCCAGGATGAAACATAGCGCCTCGCCAGTGGGTGTCGATTTCCACTGCCATCTGGACCTCTATCCGGATTATGAAGCTGCGATTGCCCGGGCGGAGAATGCTGGGGTTTACACGCTTGCGGTCACTACAACTCCGCAGGCGTGGCCTCGAAATCTGGAATTGACGCGCAACACGCGCTACGTGCGAGCCGCTCTTGGGTTGCATCCACAGTTGGTGGCAGAGCGGGCCACCGAGTTGACGCTTTGGGAAAAATATCTGCCCGAAGCGCGTTACATCGGAGAAGTGGGACTAGACGCAGGCCCTCGCTTCTACAAGTCTTTGGACCTTCAGAAACAGGTTTTTCGTACCATCCTGCAACGCTGTGCCGACGTTGGCGGCAAGATTCTGACAGTACACAGTGTGCGAAGTACTGCAGCCGTTCTCGACATGATTGAGGAATGGCTGCCGGCAGATCGCGGTGCCGTCGTTCTACACTGGTTCACAGGAAGCCGCAGTGAAGCTCGACGCGCCGCCGAACTTGGTTGTTATTTTTCCATAAATGCGGAGATGACTAAATCCGTCCGAGCCTGCAGCGTGATCGCTGAAATGCCGCTTGAACGGTTGCTAACTGAGACGGACGGTCCTTTTACCCAAGTTTCTGATCGGCCAGCGGAACCGCGTGACGTACGGTTGGCGATTAATGCTCTGGCGCTTGCCCGAAATTCATCGTCAGAAGCCATTGCATCTGTGGTTCTGAACAATCTTCGTCAGCTAAGCGAACTGTAAGCAAAGCGAATATTTGTGATCTCGCGTAATCACTTTTCGCTATAGGCCGGGCTGGATGACTGCTTTCGCCGAAGAACTGGTCATTCGGCCGCGCCAGTCGAATGGCCGCATCCGACAGTTCAGAGACGAAGCGGACGCTTTAATGAACGACGGCAAAGGGCTGAAGGCGGGAGGTGGCCCATTGCTGCCACAAGATCGAGCGATCCTGCTGCTCGGAACCAGCAATAACCTATTGCCTGGTCCTGCGCCATTCCGGCGGAAACGGGATGGCCGCTTTCCAGTAACTCAATTCATACAGATTCATCAACGATTCCGAGTGAATCTTCTGCGCGACAGAGCATTGGGCGGCCGCTTTCCAGCCCCCTCCTCTAGACGCATTTTCTGGAAAGGTCAGCCTGTCGTTACTTCTCATCGAGTCGGCGTCCTCTCCATACGGCAAAGACAGCTGGGAACACGATGAGCACCATCAGCAAGGCCGTACCGACCCCGCCCAGCATCGGTGCGGCGACGCGCTTCATCACGTCCGCGCCGGTGCCGGCCGAGTACATGATCGGGACCAGACCCATGAATAGCGCCAGGCCGGTCATCAGTTTCGGTCGCAGTCGCTTGGCAGCGCCCTCGACGATCGCTTCGGTCAGATCCCCGCGGTGGCGCATGCGCCCGTCGGCGATGTGTTGGCGCCAGGCGATATCCAGATACAACATCATCAGCAGGCCCAGTTCCACGGCCAGGCCGGCCACCGCGATGATGCCTACCGCCACCGCCACCGACAGCTTGTAGTCCAGTGCCCACAGCAGCCAACTGGCCCCGACCAGGGAGAACGGCAGCGCGAGCATCACCACCAAGGTTTCCACCAGCGACTTGCGGTGGAAATAGAGCATGAAAAAGATCAGGAAGATGGTCAGCGGCACGAGTACCTCCAAACGCGCTTTCGCTCGTTCAAAGCTCTCGAACTGTCCTGCCCAGGCGATACGGTACCCATCCGGGATGTTCACCCTGTCGCGAACGACGGCTTTGGCCTGTTCCACGTAGTCGGGAATCCCGATGCCATCCCCGACATCGACGAACACGAAGCCGACCAGTTGGCCATCCTCGTTGCGGATCATTGGCGGCCCGGTGCGAAAGCGGATGTCGGCTACTTGCGTGATCGGGATCTGGGTGCCCCTGGTGGTGGTCACGAACACCCGCTCCAAGGCGTCCAGGTTGTCGCGGTAGTCGCGGTTGTAGCGCACGCGAATTCCGTAGCGCTCGCGGCCTTCGACGGTCTGGCTCACCAGTTGGCCGCCGATGGCCGACACGATCACGTCCTGCACGTCGCCTACATTGAGCCCGAAGCGCGAGGCCGCCTCACGGTCGATGTCGAAATCCAGAAAATATCCGCCCGTGGTGCGCTCGGCAAACGCGCTCCGAGTGAAAGGCGCGGTCAATTCGTCGGCCAATAGCGCCTCTTCGATATCGGTGGCCGTGGCCTCGATCGTGGCCAGGTCCGGCCCGAACACCTTGATCCCCAGCGACGACCGGATACCGGTGGCGAGCATCTGTGTCCGTGTCTGGATCGGCATCCACCAGATGTTGGGCATGCCCGGGAAGCGCAGCTGCTCATCCATCTCCGCGATCAGCTTGTCCCAGGTCATGCCGACCCGCCACTCGCTCTCCGGCTTGAGCGTGACGTTGGTCTCGATCATCGACAGCGGCGCCGGGTCGGTCGGACTGGTCGAGCGGCCGACCTTGCCGAATACGCGCTCGACTTCGGGGAACTGCATCAGCATGTCATCCATGGTCTGCAACACTTTCTGCGCCTCGCCGATCGACATGCCAGGCAAAGCCGTGGGCATGTACAGGATGCTGCCTTCGTTGAGAGGCGGCATGAATTCGTTCCCCAGCTGGCGCAGCGGGATGACGCTGGAGACCATGACCAGCGCGCCGATGACAATGACCGGCCAGCGAAAACGCACGGCACCACGCACCAGCGGCGCATAGCCGGCCACGAGGATGCGGTTGAGCCAACTCTTGTCGCCGCGAATCTTGCCGCGGATCACCAGGACCGCCAGCGCCGGGATCAAGGTGACCGACAACAAGGCGGCGAAGAACATCGAATAGGTCTTGGTCCAGGCCAGCGGCTTGAACAAGCGGCCTTCGCTGTCCTGCAGTGCAAACACCGGCAGGAAGGACACGGCGATGATGAGCAGCGCGAAAAAGATCGACGGACCGACCTCCTGCATGGCATCGATGATCAGCGCGGTGCGATTTTGTCGCTTGTCTTCCGGCTGTTCCTGCCACAGGCTCAGCCGCCGATGGATGTTCTCCACGATCGCGATCGCCGCATCGACCATGGCCCCTATTGCCACCGCGATGCCGCCCAGCGACATGATATTGGCGGTCAGTCCCTGGTAATACATCGGAATGAAGGCGAGCAGGATCGCGATCGGCAAGGTGATGATGGCCACCAGCGCGCTACGCAGGTGCAACAGGAAGACGATGATCACCAGGGAGACGATCAGCATCTCTTCGCCCAGAGTGACTTTCAACGTGCCGATGGCGCGCTCGATCAAGCCTGAGCGGTCGTAGACGGTTTTCACCTCCACGCCTTCGGGCAGGGAGTCGGCCGTTTCATCCAGACGCTTTTTGACGCGCTCGATTACATCGAGCGCATTCTCGCCGTAGCGCATCACCACGATGCCGCCCACAGCCAGTCCCTGGCCGTCGAGTTCGGCACTGCCGCGCTGCTGGCCCGGCCCCAGGCTGACCGAGCCGACGTCGCTCACGCGGATCGGCACCCCGTTTTCGTTGACGCTCAGCACGACCTTTTCCAGGTCCGCCGTGGATCGCACGTAGCCGCGACCGCGCACGAACTGTTCGTGCCCGGAGATCTCCAGGACCCGCCCGCCGACGTCGTTGTTCGACTGGCGCACTGCCTCGACGACGCGCTTGAGCGGAATGCCGTAGCTGGCCAGGCGGTCCGGGTCGAGATTCACCTGGTATTCCTTCTGGTAGCCACCGACCGAGGCCACCTCGGCCACGCCCTCCACCGATTCCAGCGCGTAGCGCAGGTTGAAGTCCTGGATGCTGCGCAGGTCGGCCAGGCTGTTGTTGCCCGAGGTATCGACCAGGGCGTACTGGTAGACCCAGCCCACGCCGGTGGCGTCCGGCCCCAACTGCGGCGTCACGCCCTCGGGCAAGTCGCCCTGGGCGCTGTTCAGGTACTCCAGCACCCGCGAGCGCGCCCAGTAGATATCGGTGCCATCCTCGAAAATGGCGTACACGAACGACAGGCCGAGAAAGCTCTGCCCACGTACGAACTTGACCCCCGGCGCGGCCAGAAGCGTGGTCGTCAGTGGATAGGTGATCTGGTCCTCGACCAGGTCCGGGCTGCGACCGGGCCACTCGGTGAACACGATCACCTGCACGTCTGACAGATCCGGAATGGCGTCGAGCGGCGCTGCCGTCAGCGAGCGCCAGCCCCATGCAGAGGCAACCGCCACCATCAGGACCGTCAGCAGCCAGTTGCGGGCACACCATGCGATCAGGTGGGCGAGGACGCCGCGAGTATGATCATTGTGACCATCACTGTGGCCGCTGCCGTCGCCATTGCCGGGCGTCGTCGTTTTCTTGTTGGCATTTACCATTGTTCGATCCCCGTCTTGAGCTTGGCTTCGGACGCGATCAGGAAATTGCCGGAGGTCACGACGGTGTCGCCGGGCGACAGGCCGGCGGTGATCTCGACCCAGTCCCCGACGCGCTGGCCCGTCTTGACCCGCACCGGCTTGAGCTTGCCCTCGTCACCGAGGTCCTTGAACACCACACGCGACTCGCCGGCAATCAGCACCGCCTCGCTGGGCACCACCAGACGGCGGCCGAGATCAACGTTCAGGCGGACTTCGGCAAACATGTCGGGCTTGAGCACCCCATCCGGGTTGTCCAGCACCAGGCGCACGCGCGCGGTGCGCGTGTTGCCGGTCAGATAGGGGTAGATGTAATCCACGGTGGCCTCGATTGGCTCCCCGGCCTGGTAAGGCAGGCTCACGGTCGCGGCCATGCCGCGCTTGATCAGCGGCAGGTCGGCCTCGTAGACCTCGGCGTCGATCCAGACCGTAGACAGATCAGCAATCCGCAACAGCATGTCGCCGCGCTTCATCGCGCTGCCCTCGTCGATCATTTTCTCCACGACCGTGCCGCTGGCCGGCGCCATGATCGGCAGGTACTCCAGCGCTTCGCCGCGGCGCTCCAGGGCGCGCACCTGGGCCGGCGAGATATCCCACAACATCAGGCGACGGCGGGCGGCGGCGACCAGGCTGTCATTGGGCCCGCGGTCAACCAAGCGCCGTCGGCTCTCCAGATACTCCTGTTGCGCCGACAGTAGTTCCGGGCTGTACACGGAGAACAGGGTTTGCCCCTTATTCACTTTTGTGCCGACGAAGTCCGCCTTGAGATCGCCGATCCAGGCGTCGAACTTGAGCGTGACATTGCTGACGCGCCGTTCGTCAAATGCGACTTCCCCGACCGCGCGGATGGTCTTGCTCAAGGCCCGCACCTGAGCCGTTCCCGTCTTCACACCGATCATCTGGCGTCGCTTCGCGTCGATCGTGATCTCACCGGACGCAATCTGTTCATTGCTTACCGGACTCAGGTTCATGCTGCAGATCGGGCATTGCCCGGGCCCGGCCTCGCGCACCGAGGGGTGCATGGAGCAGGTGTAGTACGCGACGCCTTCGGCCGTGGCATTGGCCGCCTGCAGTCCGTACTGGCCGGTGGTGAAAGCCAGCACCAGGTCGCCGTGGCCACCCTGTTCGGTAGACACATCCACCGCCAGCACGTAGTCACCGTCGCCGGGAACCTTCAGTTGGCCCTCATAAACGCCGTCGCCCACATCGCGCAGAGTCGCAACCTCGCTGTTGCGTGGCGAATCCGTGTCCTGCATGGCCATGGCATCCATGTGTTGCTCGCCAGCCATGCTGCTCATGTCACCAGCAGAATCCCCTGAAGGCTTCATGGCCATTGCGTCGCCGTCGCGGCGCTCGGCTGAACCGCTCATATCCGACTGCATGGACATCCCGGAACCGCGCGTCTTCATGCTGTCTGACATGGCGGTCTTGGCAGATGATTCCCGTTGCGCCGCGACCCTGACATTGGCACCCGATAGGGGTTCGTCATCCGCTCCCAGCACGGTGACTTGCAAGCGATTGCGTCCGGCCATCATGGCGGTGGAGTCGGCCATCTGCTCTTTGGATGAGGCGGTCATCGCATCGGTCTGACCCAGCACATCGACCTTCACCTTGTAGTTACCCACGGTGTAGAAGCCACTCTCGTCCTTGGTCGGAGCGCTGCCACCGGCCATGGTTTCAGTGCGACTTTCTGCACCACGCACGGGCCTGCCCCCCGAACTGATTGCAAGGCCTGTGCGACCCGTGGCCATGTCGAAACCCAGCCGCGTTTCGCCGATGCCGTCCTTCTCAATGGAGAGCGACAAAGGCCACTCGCCCCGCATCTCTAGCGCGAGTGGCCCGGCGTACATACCGGGCTCGCGCTCTTCCAGGTCGGCAGGGGCACGCATCGCCGACATGGCCCCCATCGCGGGCATCTCGCCGAAGGCCTTGATGCTCGCTCCGCTGACCGGATCCCCCTGCGCGTCCGCGACTTTCACGGTGAGCTGGTTTTTGCCGACGCGCGGCGCGGACGGGTTGACGGAAATCGTCACGCGAAACGGGCCGGACTCATAGGTGGTGGCATTATTCATCGTGCTGCTGTCGCCACCGCCGGACTTGTCGCGGAGGAAACCGATGCCAACCCCCAAGCCTGCAAAAACCAGGACGAGAGCGATGACAGCGAGTACCTTTCGGATGCTTGTGTTCATGGTGTGTTCCCGGTGGTTCCTGTTGATTGGGAGAGCGAGCCGCCGGTCCATTGCTGCAGTTGGGCAATGGCGATGAAGTAGTCGGCGCGTGAGCGCTCCAGCTCGAGTTCCGCCTTGAGCTTGCTTTGCTCTGCGGTCAGCACATCGAGAAATGAACCAGTACCGGAACCGTACTCAGCGCGCGCGGCGCTCAAATTCTCACGCGTGCGGGGAATCAAGGATTGCTCGTAGAGTTCAGTCGCATGGGCTGCTTCTTCAGCCAGGGCATAGGCCTGCTCCAATTGGTCAAGCAGCCTGGCGCGACGATCCTGAAGGTCGTACTGCATGCCTTCGACCTCTGCGCTGGCCTCGGCAATCTGGTCACGGTACTTGCTTCGATTCAGCGGAATGCTGAGACCGACACCTGCAACCCAGCGCTTTTCCTGCACGTCCCACAAGCTGTTGTAGCCGCCGAAAACCTTGAAATCCGGATAGGCATCTTTTTTGGCGAGTGACTCGCGATTTTTTCCCGCAGCGATTCGCAGCTCCAGGCTGCGCAGTTCCGGATGCGCCGACAGCGCCCGATCGCGCAGAATCGAATACGCCGGAAGTTTGTCGTCCAGCGGCAAGCTGGCTGGCGCGCCCAGGGGCTTATTGGATGAATCGTTCAACAACCCGCGAATCTTTGATCTCACCGTCCGTTTCAGGCGCCGCAGCTCGATGGCTTGGTGGCGAAGATGCTGGAGTTCGACGTCGGCTTGCAGAACGTCCTGCTGTCCGGTCAGTCCCGCTGCATAGCGTGTTTCGGTATTTCGCCAGAGCTCTTCGACCAGTTGTTGATTGGCGAGGTTGATCGCCAGCGCCCGATGCACGTAATACCACTGCGCATAGGCGCTACGGGTTAGTGCCTCCAGCTCCAGTCGCACGGCCGCGACATTCTCATCCGCAATTCGTACTTCGTTGCGTGCAAGCTCCGTGCGCAACCCCAGCGTACCGGGCCAAGGCAGCTCCTGATTGAGTTCGGCCCGGATGTTTGCGCGTCGCTCACCCGTCGGAGTTTGCAGACCGCTGATAGTGTCCGGTGCAACCGCGACCGAGAACTGCGGATCCGGCAAGGCACCCGCCGGCTCGACCCGGTATTGCGCCGCTGCCACGGCGGCCTGCATGGATTTCAGTCCAGGGTTGCTCCGGAGAACATCAGCGACCAGACGCTGGACGACAAGTGGCTCGCCTCGGACCGATTCACCATGCTGCTGCTGGGCAGAAGCAAAATGCGGCAAAAAGAAAGCGAGCGACAACATCGAGCTCAGTACATGCCGCGCCCACGCACGGCCATATAAAACAATCATCAGGAATCTCCACGATTGGGCCGGACGACGACCCAGGACGGCTCTACGCGAGCCGCGCTAATGCATCAGACGTGGAGTGAGATCGGGGGGCGAAGCAGCGGACAAAATGCTGCTCGCGGCGCGGCAATGGGCGTGAAGCCGCGTTCAACCTGAGTCGGACGATGCAAAATCATCGACGGTACGGTGACTGAAGTCATCGCGCCGAGCGCACAGGTCGTCATGTTGGGACAGCTATCGTTGCAACAAGAAGGTTGATTTTCGCCGCTCTCATCTGACTGCATCAACATCTGCCCGTGACACGGCATTTCATCCGCAGTGCCTGTCGACGCAGCATCGGTCAGCTGCGCACGCGGCGCCCCAGCAACAGCAAAGCCCTGGACCAGAAGGATCAGTCCCAGGAAAATGTTGAGCAGAGCTTGCTGACGAATCATGACTAATTAGACTCTACGCACATGCTGGGCGCTCTTCAATGTCAGCGGACGTTTGGTCATGTTTTAAGGCCTCGCATCAATGACAGGGCTTCTTGACGCTGCTGCGCAAGAGCCACCAGTTGACCGGCCATGCGACCGCAAACCCCGCCGGCAGCGCTACTAGATATCCGAGCCAGAACTGCGGCGCAAGAATGGATGCTGCCTGCACGCCACCCAAGTGGTAATCGGTAAAGTTCATGGCAAATTCCATCACTGCAATGGAAATCGTTTCTCCCAGCCAGATGGTCTTGAACGCCTGCGCCCAGCTCTGTCCCTGCCGCACCAGAGGAAGCAGCCCTAGCGTGTAACCGCTGGCGAAGCCCAGCGCGGTGGCTAGACCCATGGTGATCCAGGGGTTCAGCCCGAGCGTGACGCCAATCGCCAGGCCGATCCATTCGCCGATGGCGCAGCCGGTCAGGCAGTGCAGCGTGGCAGATGTCGTCAGGCGTGCGTGGGAAGTCGAACCTCTGCCATGAGCGTGGTGCGCATGATGAGCCTGCGCGACCGATTTCCGGGCAGAGTCACTTGAGTTGCCGCCGTCGCCGATACTCGGCTGGGCGTGTGCGTCTTCGCGTTTCATGTCAGTGTTCCTGACCATTGGATGTCGTTTGCGCCAGCACGCCTTCGATGATGGGACAGCCCTTCAAGGAGCCTTGCCCCGAACACTGTTGAACCAGTCCGGCCAAGGCATCGCGAATCGCGCTCATTTCACGGATTTTCTGATCGAGAACGTGCAGCCGTTGTTTGGCCAGGCGTTTCACGCTGGCGCGGCTTCCCTTGGCAGCGTTGAGCTGCAGCAACTCGGCAATCTCCTCCAGGCTGAATCCCAGGTTTTTCGCCCGACGAATAAAGCGCAGGCGATCCACAACTTCAGTCGAGTAGAGTCGATAGCCAGTCTCGGATCGTCGAGCTTCGGGCAACAGGCCTTCGCGCTCGTAATAGCGCACCGTATCGATGCCAACACTGGCCAGTCTGGCCAGCTTGCCAATGGTCATGGTTTGCATGCCGTCCTCCTGTCTGTGGATTGCAGCCTAAACCCTGGACCCACGTCCAGAGTCAAGTGTGGCCAAAGCCGTCGGCAACAAGGGCTGCGTCCTCGCCGCCTGTCAGGGCGGCCTCGCGATGGAGCCGCCCTCTCGTCGTTCGGGTCCGGCCTGTCCAGGCGTCTGCCGGACCAATCGAAGAACGGCCGATAGCCCGACGAGCGCGGTTGGCGCGTGCGCGATACGCCTGCAACAGAATCTTCCGAGGACGGTGGTCGCTCAGCCGCTGCGGCTGCGGCTGCGCACCTCAGGCGCTCGGCTGCATCGCAATGATCGTCATGCCTACGAGTGCGACACTCGCCCCAAGCAGGTCCCAGCGAGTCAGCGCGACGCCGTCGACAAGCCACAACCAGAGCAGGGCGACCGCGATGTACATGCCGCCGTACGCGGCGTAAGTGCGCCCCGCGGCGTGCGGATGCAGTGTCAACAACCAGACAAACAAGCCCAATGAGATCGCGGCGGGCAGCAACAGCCAGGAGGATTTGCCCTGTTTGATGACCATCCAGGGCAAATAGCAACCGACAATTTCAGCCACCGCCGTGATCGCAAAGAGCCCGCCAACCCGGAGCAGCTCCGTCACGGCGCCGCCTGCAGGGAGCCAATCAGCGGACAGTGCACACGGCCCTTGCCCTTGACCGCCCCGCAGCGATCCACGAGCGCGGCCAGTGCAGACTCCATGCACTGCAAGTCCGCAAGCTTGCGTCGAACGTCAGCAAGCCGCTTTTCGCCTAGGGTTCGCGCTTCTCTGCAATGCGCGCCGTCCTGCAGTTTCAGCAACTCTCCCACTTCGTCCAGGCTGAAGCCCAGTTCTTGAGCGTTTCGGATGAACCGCAGCCGATGCACATGATCCTCGGAATAGCGACGCACACCGCCCAAGGGGCGATTCGGCTCACCCACCAGCCCGCGGCGCTGGTAGTAGCGAATGGTTTCCAGGTGCACATCGGCGCGACTTGCCAGAGTGCCGATGGTGTAGGTCTTGCGCATCTTGACTCCGTAGTCAGCTACGGTCTTATGGTAGCAGCGTCCATTCAAGGAGGATGCATGCAGAACCGTTCCAAGCTGCCCGGCGACGCCGCCTTCACTTGCCGACGGCAAGACCTTCGCGGAAGTGCCGACGCGGGCCTGACGCTATCAGGTCCATAACAGGAGCAGGGCATGACGCGAATCGTTCAGTGGATCACTCGCATCGGCGACAAGACCGGCTCGCTCGGGGCTGTCATTTCCGCCATGGGGTGCGCAGCTTGCTTTCCTGCCATTGCCAGCCTCGGCGCTGCGCTCGGCCTGGGCTTTCTCAGCCAATGGGAAGGGCTGTTCATCAATACCTTGTTGCCGGCATTTGCCTGGCTCGCGCTGGTCCTCAATGGGCTGGCCTGGTTCAGCCACCGGCAGTGGCATCGCTGTCTGCTCGGCATAGCTGGACCGATCCTGCTGCTGATGTCGCTTTACCCGTGGTTCAAGTACGGCTGGAGCAGCATGGTCACCTATTCGGCGCTGGCATTGATGGTGGCGGTGTCGCTCTGGGACATCTTTTCTCCGGCGAGTCGGCGCTGCGAAATTGAATAGCAAAATGCAGACGAGACGAGAATCCAAAACGGTGAGCGGCGAGAAATCACCACACGTTGCGGTGATCGGCAGCGGCGGCGGCGCGATGGCTGGTGCGCTCAAGGCCGTCGAGCGCGGCGCGCGCGTAACGATGATCGAGCGCGGCATCATCGGAGGAACCTGCGTCAACGTCGGCTGCGTGCCGTCCAAGATCATGATCCGTACCGCGCATATCGCCCGCCTGCGCGGCGAAAGCCCGTTCGACGACGGCATCGCCGCCACCGAGCCGGTGATCCTGCGCGACAAGCTGCTGGCCCAGCAGCAAGGCCGTGTTGAGGAGTTGCGCTACGCAAAGTACGAAAGCATCCTCAGCGCCAACTCCAGCATCACGGTTCTGCGAGGCACCGCGCACTTCACGAGCGACCATACGCTTGGCGTGAACCTGAGCGAAGGTGGTGAACAGAGCCTGCATTTCGATCGCTGTCTGATCGCCACCGGCGCCAGCGCTGCGATACCGCCGATCCGCGGCTTGCAGGACGCGCCGTACTGGACCTCCACCGAAGCGCTCGCCAGCGACAGGATTCCCCCGCGCTTGGCTGTGATCGGCTCATCGGTCGTCGCCGTTGAACTGGCTCAGGCCTTCGCACGCTTGGGCAGCCGGGTCACGATCCTGGCGCGCCGATCGTTGTTGCTCCAAGAGGATCCGGAAATCGGCAAGATGCTCACCGCGGCCTTCCGTGCCGAAGGCATCGAGGTGCTGGAACAGACCCAGACCAACAGCATTGCCTATGCCAACGGCGAATTCCTGCTGACGACGAATCATGCGGAAATCCGCGCTGACCGGCTGCTGGTGGCCACGGGCCGCGCTCCCAACACGCCTTCGCTGAATCTGGAAGCCGCGGGCGTGACCGTGAACAAGGCGGGCGCCATTGTCGTCGACGCGGCAATGCGCACCAGCGCACCGAACATTTACGCGGCCGGCGACTGCGCCGACCAGCCGCAGTTCGTTTACGTCGCCGCCGCAGCCGGCACGCGCGCAGCGATCAACATGACCGGCGGCGAAGCTACGCTCGATCTGTCGGCCATGCCGGCAGTGGTGTTTACCGACCCACAGATCGCCACGGTCGGTTTGAGCGAGGCAGAAGCCGGCCATGAAGGCATCGAAATCGAAAGCCGCGTATTGACGCTGGACAATGTGCCGCGCGCGCTGGCCAACTTTGACACCCGTGGCTTTATCAAGATGGTTGCGGAAGCCAGGACAGGCCGGATTCTGGGTGTGCAGGCAGTGGCACCCGACGCAGGCGAGTTGATCCAGACCGCGGCGCTGGCCGTCCGTAAGCACATGACCGTTGCGGACTTGGCAGACCAGTTGTTTCCCTATTTGACCATGGTCGAGGGCCTCAAACTCGCGGCGCAAACATTCAGCAAGGATGTCGGGCAGCTGTCCTGCTGCGCGGGCTGAGTGGGCGCGCAGCAGACTGGCATGGCGAACGCGAACAGGTCGATCCGCTTGGCCGCATCCCCATCCGCAAAAGTTACGTCTGCATCCAAAAGAGCTATGCACGAACTCAGTCTGTAGATCGCTTTTGCCAACTCAATGGCATTGGATCGAACGCCGACGTTGCTCGGAACTTTTTGGTGAGAATCTGCAATTCAATCTATTGGTCTGGGCAAAGGTCGCAGAATCGGTCGCGCGAATTTGCGTGACAGTGCGTTTCGCCGCCCAGAGCCTACCCTCCACAACATCTGACACTATTTTCGCGTTCTCAGTGGCCATATCAACTGACCCAAGTATCCGTCTGGCATTGCCTCCCGCATACCCACTTCGTCTGACCGTAAATCGCGGGACGCATCGTGAAACGAGCCGAAGATATGGTCCCAAATCAAGAACACTTCCCCGAAATTCACCTGCGAGTCCTCGAATTCACGCTTGTGGTGGAATCGATGCATTTCGGCCACTGCCAGGCAGTAACGCAACGGACCAAGTCGGTAATCCAGGTTGGCGTGCTGGAAGGCCAAATGAATACTCATGAAGCTTAGCCACGCTGCCACAGCAATGGGTGTCGCACCCACGAGAAGCAAAACGACCAAACTCGGCCCAGCCAGTACGAGTGCAGATAAAGGGTGACGTCGCCCGCCATTGAGCCAGTACAGCCGCCGGGGACTGTGGTGAATGGCGTGCAAGCGCCAAAGACTTTCGATTCTGTGGCTTGCGCGGTGCATGACGTAGAGACCCAGGTCCAGAATCAAGCCGGCGAGCAATATCTGCAACCATAGAGGCGCACTGCTCGGCCACATCTGCAAAGTATCCGGCGTCAGCTGCTGTAGATTGAATGCGATCACCACACTGATCTGGATCAGCAGATAACTCACGATCCAATGCAGGCTGTCGGTTAGCGTATCCCCGTCATGATCGCGATTCCATTCCATTTTGTGTGGGAATGGACGTTCGAGCACCCCTACCAGGGCAATGCCTGAAATCACGATAGCGGGGAAGAAAGGCCAGTAGGACGCGCCGGCGTTTGCCAGTAGCAGCAGCGCAACGGCAGCCCCGCCGGCGATGAATGGATAAGCAATGTATCGAACGTACAAGCGCATGACGGATCTCCTGAGGCGAGGAATTCTGGCGTCAGGCTGTTCCGGTGTCTTGAACGATTGAGCTAGGAAGGGATCAAACTGCCCAAGGTTCGAGGAGAAATTCCGAAGTGTCGCCGCAGCGTATTCGAAAAATGCGCTGCGTCGGAAAAGCCGGCTTCCAGTGCGGCATCGGTAATGGACGATCCCTGCAGCACCAGCGAGGACGCCAGCAACAGGCGGCGCCACCGGAGGTAGGGGCGCACGGCCATGCCCGCATGGGCGCGGAATCTGTGCTGGAAGCGGCTGACCGACAGCCCAGCACGCTTCGCCAGATGAGACACGGTGATCGGTTCAGGCAGTGGGGTCGGCAGCTCGACGATGACCTTTCTGATGAGGTCATCATTGCGACGATGGGCGCGCGCTTGATTGGCACAAAATATTGCCGAAGCGAAGTGCGCGAAATCGATACTTTCAGCCTTACCTGAGTCCAACAGCTCCAGGGCGATCCGTACAAGATCGACTGACAACGTACTGATCGATTCCTCTCGTTCTGCCAACATCAACTGGCCCGCATCTGAATCGGGCTCGAAATAGATCAGCGATATCGGCTGGCAGGAAGGAGCCAGTTGATGGAACACGTTCGATTGGATGAGGATGCCGTGCCCTTTGGTCCAACCGGCGCTCGTCCAAACCCGTTGTGGAGAATGAGAAAGGACGATCTGAACGGCACGATGGGCGTGTGCCTTGTTGTCTCCGGCCATGCCTTTGAACCAAGCCCAGCCCATGCCCATCGTAATCTGACCGTTCCATTGCGAATCCGAAGGTCGACTCCTCATCTCCAAGACCAGACCCCCGAACGCCAATTCCTGTCATTCACGGCGCGCAACAGAAGTCTACTCGCGTGATCGATACGCGCCATCAATGACAGGGCTTCTTGACGCTGCTGCGCAAGAGCCACCAGTTGACCGGCCATGCGACTGCAAACCCCGCCGGCAGCGCTACGAGATAGCCCAGCCAGAACTGCGGTGCAAGAATGGATGCTGCCTGTACGCCACCGACGTGGTAATCGGTAAAGTTCATGGCGAATTCCATTACTGCAATGGAAATCGTTTCTCCCAGCCAGATGGTCTTGAACGCCTGCGCCCAGCTCTGCCCCTGCCGTACCAGAGGAAGCAGCCCCAGCGTGTAACCGCTTGCAAAGCCCAGCACCGTGGCCAGACCCATGGTGATCCAGGGGTTCAGCCCGAGACTGACGCCGATAGCCAGACCGATCCACTCGCCGATGGCACAGCCGGTCAGGCAGTGCAGCGTGGCAGATGTCGTCAAGCGCGCGTGCGAAGTCGAACCTCCGCCATGAGCATGGTGCGCATGCGGACCTCGATCGGCTGATTTTGGATCGGATTCGCATGCGTGGCCTTCGTCGCCTGCAGCGGGTTGAGCAAGTGTATGTTCGTGTTTCATGTCAATCCTCCGTTGATTCTGATGTGCCTTGCGCCAGCACACCTTCAATGATGGGACAGCCTTTCAGGGAGCCTTTGCCGGAACACTGTTGGACCAATACGGCCAGGGCTTCGCGAATCGCGGTCATTTCACGAATTTTCTGATCGAGTGCGTCCAGCCTTTGTTTGGCCACGCGTTTTACGCTGGCGCGACTTCCCTTGGGCACATTCAGCTCCAGCAACTCAGCAATCTCATCCAGGCTGAAACCCAGGTGTTTGGCCCGACGGATAAAGCGGAGTCGATCGACATCGTCGGGCGAGTAGAGTCGATAGCCTGAGTCGGTGCGCTGCGCTTGCGGCAGCAAGCCTTCCCGCTCGTAAAAGCGCACGGTGTCAATGCCTACACTGGCCTGCTTGGCCAGCTTCCCAATGGTCATGATTTGCATGCTGCTCTCCTGTATCGAGACTGCATCGTAAACCCTGGAGCTATATCTAGAGTCAAGCGAATTCTCGATCAGGTGAGGAGGCCTGCTGGTGCGCTTGACACTGCATGAAAGTGCTAGTCCAAGAACATGCCTGATGGAGAATCCATCGATCCCGATAGGCAGTGCTCAGCGGCCAAGGCTAATGCTGATGTCCTCCATGGCCGCCACCGCCGCCACCGCTTCCGGCGCCACCACTGCCATTTGCCAATACGTCTGCGACCTCACCATTCTGGTTCTTGAAGCGCCATATGAGCTCAAGCGCCAGATCATATTCCGCCGAGTTCAGGTAGCCGTCCTGGTCGGCGTCAGCACTGCTGAATACGACTGAAAGATCGTCATGCGACGAGGCTTCCTGATGACTAACGCGACCGTCCTTATCGGAATCCGCCCGAACAAACGAAGCTGTGCCGATGCACGCTGTCAGGAAGAACGGGAATGCGAGCAGGGCGGAAGGCAGACACGGTTTCGTCATCCGATTCGTCTTCACTTTGGCGTCGCTTCCAAGGAGCCACGGTTGAAGCGGAGCTTGATGGATTCGCGACCTGGCGCATTCAGGGTAATGACGACCTCTTCGATTCCGGCGACATCGGTGCTCCCGATGAGGGCCTTGCGCTTTCCAGGCACCAAGTCAATTTCTTCCGAACCCTCAGGCTTCGAAAGCACCGCGGTCGCACCAAAGCCGCGAACATCCACCGGCCAGTTGTGTCGGTCACGCACGAAGAGTTGAACGGACTTGCTCTCGATCAACAACTCGACGTTATAGAACTCGGTCGCCATTGCCCGGCCGCCGTAAAAGGTTCGCGGCTTCTCGGGGGCGGAATGCGCAAAGGCTTGGGGAGCCAGGACAATCACCAACAGAGCCAGGATACCCCGGGCCCAGTATCTGGTCAGGCCCGTCATTGCGGTGGTGTCCCGTGCGACTGAAACGACGTGCCGCTTCCATCGTCGGCGAACAAGATCGTGGTGTAAGGATCCTGTCGATCCCCTTGTTCCATCCCGGGCGATCCGATCGGCATGCCCGGCACAGCAAGACCTTTCCCCGCTGGTTTTTCCAACAGGAGTCGATGAATGTCTGCCGCCGGGACGTGCCCTTCGATGACATAGCCATCAACGACGCCGGTGTGACACGAGGCCAGGTTCTGCGGAACGCCGAGCTTGGTTTTGAGGGGATTCATGGCGGGCTCGTTGTGGACAGCGACATCGAAGCCGTTATCTTTCAGGTGTGTGATCCACTTCGAACAGCAACTGCAGGTCGGGCTTTTCCAGACTTCGATGAGCGGTTGTTGAGTCGGCGGCTTGGGCCCGCAAGCAGTTAGCGACATGGCCAGGGCGAACCCGATCAGGGAAATTTTCATGTCAAATGATCTGTGTGGGGGTGCAAGGAACTTTCATCGCCCGACCGGTTGTGACTCTAGTGGAGGGACCGTCTTGGTGAGGCGCGCAAGCGGCAATACGGGAAGCAACCCGCATCGCGCGGCGGCTTCGGGCGTAATGCTTAATGATGGTGTTCGTCCTCGTGCGTGGTGGGCGCACTTCCAGACGAGGCTGGCGGCCGAGTCACCTGCTTCGCTTCCGTCGCGGTCACGCCGCGCCGCGCGGTGAGGATCTGGTACTGCTCGGGACTCAGCGTCGGAAGGCGCTGCAGGAATGCGACCATCGCCCAGATCCGATCGTCGTCGTGCGTCGGCCCGAACGCCGCCATTCCGCTGGCCTTGATGCCGTGCTTGATGATCCAGAACTGCCGCGCGGCACTGGCCGGTCGATCATCCTGCGTTTCATCACCGCCGTGCTCATGTCCGTGCGCGTCTGCACCCTGAGTGAGGTTGGGTGGCTGCGGATAGAGACCGGCACTGATATCAGAAGCTGTCTTGCCAGGCTTCGAATGACAACCGCTGCACATTTCGTTGTAGTCCGCGCCGCCGGACAGGAGCATCTGCGGATCATCCAGAGCGGGCACTTCGATTTCCCCGCTGGCCCTGTCGATGGATCGTACGCGCAGCGTCTCCAATGCCCAGTACGTGAGCGAGTTGTGCGGGACATCAGCGCCCATCGGATAGACGCCCGAATAAAGGAAAGCGAGCCCGCCGAGTGCGGCGATGACGCCAGCACAAATTAAATATTTCAAGAGTTTCATCATTTATTCTCCGCTTAGCCCCCGTGCTTCGAATGATCCATGCCTGGCATGGAAGGCATATCGGGCACCGCAGGCGATGCGAGCGGTCCCGTCTCGGGCTTGGGGTAAGGGTCACGCCGTGGTGGATCGCCGAATGCGGGATCCGCACTGACCTTGCGTGCGATCTTGTCTTTTGGATACTGATACCAGCCCGGATCGGTGTAATCGCCGCGCTTTAGTCCTTCGCGCACTTTCACAACGGTGAACATACCGCCCATCTCGATAGGGCCGAATTGTCCTTCGCCGGCCATCATGGGCAGGGTGTTGACCGGGCCGGGCAGTCCCATCGCGACGTGGCTTCCGTGCTCAGCCATCCCGAACTTGCCCATCGCCGCATATCCGGGGAGAATCTTTCGCACCTCGGCTTCGGCGCCGCGCTGATCAACCCCGGTGGGATTGGGAACATCGTGCCCCATCGGCCCCATGGTGTGGTGCGCCATGTGGCAGTGGAACGCCCAGTCGCCCGGCTCGCTCGGCAGGAACTCGATGTCGCGCATCTGTCCGACGCCGACGATCTCGGTCGATTCACGTCGCCACTGGGAGCGTGGCCAGCGACCGCCATCGCTGCCGGTGACCCAGTACGGGTTGCTGTGCAGATGGATCGGGTGATTCCACATCGAAAGATTTCCGATGCGGATGCGCGCACGTTCTCCCATGCCGATCACAAGATGTTCGGTGGCGGGGAACACCTTGCTGTTGAACGTCCACAGGTCGAAATCGACCATGATCGCGGGATCCGGGCGATAGGTCCCCGGGTGCAGCGCCCAGTTGTGCAGCAGGAAGGCGTAGTCCCGATCAATGGGAACTTCTTCCCCGGCCTTCGGATGGATGATGAACAAGCCCATCATGCCGAATGCCATCTGCGTCATCTCATCCGCGTGGGGGTGATACATGTGCGTGCCATGCTGCTTGAGCGTGAACTCGTAGACATAGGTTTCGCCGGGCTGAATGTGCGGCTGATTCAGGCCGCCAACCCCGTCGAAGCCGGCAGGCAGGTCGATGCCGTGCCAGTGCACGCTGGTCCATTCGCCGAGTCGATTGGTGACGAAGATGCGTACGCGGTCGCCCTCGACGACTTCAATTGTCGGTCCCGGGGTGGTGCCGTTATAACCCCAGCACTTGGCAACACTGCCGGGCGCGAACTCATGAATGATCTCTTCCGCAACCAAATGAAATTCCTTGACCCCGCCGTTGAGCTTGTAAGGCAAGGTCCATCCATTGAGTGTTCGCACCGGCAGGTAGCCCTGTGGATGGCGTTTGCTCGATGACGGCGGCGCAAGTCCTGGCGGTGGCACGTTTGGCGCAGGATCATCTCCGACCCCCGACATCTTCATGCCTTGCATGGAGTGACCTTCGTGTTGCGCCATGGCATTGCGGGTAACGCCGGTCATGAGACCCACGCCGCCCGCAGCGATGGCTTGCAGCAGATCGCGTCGCGTGGTCATCAGTGACTCCCGTGGTCGTCGGATGCAGCGTCGATTGCTTCTGAGCTATCCATGTTCATGTCGCTCATGTCGCCATGGTCCATGGGCTCGCTGCACTGACTCATCATGGCTTGCATGACGGGGTCGTCCATGTCCATCTTGGAATGATCCATGTCCTGCATCGCCGCACAGTCTGGGCCTGAATCTTTGTCCTGGACTTCCTTGGCATGCTCGGCGGGATCATGCGCCACCGCAGATTGGATGACCGTGCCAAGCAACAGGGCCGTCACTAAACGAAATTGGGTATTCATGCTCATGCTCCATTGACCGCGACGGGTCGCGTCGCGAAAAGTGAATTAGTGGTGATGCGGTGTTGTTTTTGCTGGGCCGCCCGACGGCGCCCTCGGAGTAGGCGCATCACTGCCCGCTTCCGGCGTCTGCTCCATTGAGTGGCCTTCGTGGGCCGACGGAGAATCCTGACCTTCCGCTGCCGACCCGCCCAAGTCATTCATGGGCATCCCCTCCATCCCTTTCATGCCGTGTTTCATGCCGCCCATGGAATGCTGGCTATGGTCAGCGCCTCCGCCCTTGGGCTGCAGAAACTTGTCCACGCTGAGCGAGGAGGATTCTTTTTGTCCATGGATCGGCAGGTCCCGACCTACCGCGCGACTGAGTTCGGAGCGTGCAATCCAGTAGTCGCGAATCGATTCGAGATAGCCCGCGTAGGCGTCGTACGCCTGCTGCTTGGCCAGAATTACGTCAAAGATGCCAATCAGCATGAAGTTCTGCTCGAGCTGCGCCTGGTCAACCACCGCATCCTGTGCCGGGATCAGTGCCTGCCGATACTCATCGGCAAGACGTCGTGTTGCGCCGATCTTTGCGATGGCCAGCTGGACGTCATTGGAGGCATCCAGCACCGCTTGGTCCAGTTCCGATTCGGCCTGATCCAGGGCCGCCTGGATGGCGGCTACTCGACCGCCGCCCCAGTTGAATAGCGGCAGTTCAAGCGACAGGGTCGGGCCTACGTTGAGTGCGCCGTCGAAATCCCGTTCCCGTTCTGCGCCCACCTCGATCCCGTTCACCAGACGTGTGCGCCGCGTGACCCCGTAGCGATCGGCGATGGCTTCTGCCCTGAGCCGCAAGCTTTGAATATCGAGCCGACTCTCCATCGCCAGCTGCTGTAAGTCTGCAATCGGCGGCTCCTGCGACGGCAGTTCCGGCAGGCGCGCATCGAGCGTCCATTTGTCTTGCGCGGCGCTCAGGCCCATCAGCCTGTTAAGCGAGGTGCGAGCTTCCACGGCCGCTGCCTTGGCTGAAATGGCGCTCAGGCTTGCCTGACTCGCGGCTGCCCGTTCCATGGCCAGCTCACGTGGGTTGATGTTGCCCGCGTCATAAAAACGTTGCGCGAGGGCGGCGGAGGCTTGCTGTGCCTTGGCCGCAGCGTCGCGCATCCGGGCGACTTGATGCGCGCCCACCGCCTCGAACCAGGCCTGTTCCACTTCTGCTGCAAGGTCGAGGGCGATGGCGGCGACACTGAGTTTGGCCGCCTCGTATTCCGCCTTGGCGAAGCGGGTATTGGCGGGGAGAAACAAGAGGTTGGCGAAATTGAACGCGATACCCAGCGTCAGCTGAGGCATGTTCGCGCCCGCTGAAGAGTCGCCCGACAGTCGGAGAAAGGAGAAAGTCGGGTTGGCCAGGCGTCCGGCATCGTAGAGTTCAGCCGCCGCGAAGCCGAGTTGTGCCGTTTCGCGCCGAACTGCCGGGTTATTCAGAAGGGCAAGCTGGACTGCCGCGTCTGCCGTCAGCGGCGCGCGCAGGGCCTTGTCTGTAAATCGCCTCGCGTCCTGGTCTGCTGGGAACGATCGGCCACGATCGGACGCGAGTTGGACCACATCGGCGCGCCCCCAGTCGGCAGGAACGCTGGCACAGCCCGCCAACCCTGCAAGCAGCAGGGATGCAGGCAAAAGCATGTATCGGGATATCACGGACTTCTCCCAGTGATCGTGAGTCGAGGTGCCGCAGGAAAACGCGGCTATCCTGGATGCGGTTCAGCGCGCAGGACGAACCTGCGCCGCTGCCGCGGCTTTGACTCAGGATCTACTGGGGGGGCGAATCAGGTCGCTGGAAAATCCGGCATTCGGCGTGATCCGCCGACGTTCAACATCAAAGGAATCAATCGAAACATGCAATCCGCCCGACGGCGGTGGGCTCGTCAGGCCGGGACCGGTGCCCACGCAACTGGCCATGCCACATCCTGGGCCGCAATCGCAATCCATGGCCAATGCAGCACTTGGAACGTCTATGGACGCATCTCCGGACGCATGGTGTGCGTGATGTCCGTCACCATGACTCATTTCTTCATCGTCTTGGACGTGCGATTGCGAGTGCGGTTCACCCGCTGATGGCCCGCCCCCCGCGCAGTGCATGCCTATTGCAAACGTCGTGCTCTGAATGCCCAGCAGCAAGGCCAGGGCAACAGACAACTGACGGGCGAAGTGGAAGCGCATAATCGGTATTAGACGCCGGGCGGATGAAAAGTTCAACGCGCACGTCTCCGCTCGCGTTCTGAGCCGAGCCCGGCGGGCGCAAGCGCCGAGGCAGGAGGCATGGGAGCATTGAGGTCGAAGTTGAGGGTGCGGCTTCGCCTGCTAGACTAATAGGAATGACAGGCTCCTCACGAATCCACTCGCCGTGGTTTATAGCGCTGCTTTGCTTGGCGCTGGTGGTTGCGCGCGCGAACGGGGCACACCTGCATTTGTGCTTCGACGGAACCGAGCCCCCAGTCTCGCTGCATATGGCGGATGCGGGTCAGCATCACGAAAACAGTGGGCCTGGTGAAACACACCAGGATACCGACGTCCCGGTCGCCGGGGATGCGTTGGCCAAAATCTTCAAGCTCAAGCTGGGTGACCTGCCGCTGATTTTGCTGGCGGCCGCGATCTTCTTGAGTCTGTTGCTTTCCCCTGATCGACCGATTGCATTGCGTCGGATCGGGATCGCGTCGTTGACGCTGCGTGGATTGCGTCCACCACTTCGGGGTCCTCCGAACGCTCCAGCTTGAGCCCTGATCCTGCCGCGCATTGCGGGGCAGCCGTCTCGATGTCTGGAGCTTTCCATGTTTCAATTTTCTCCCCGCGGGCGCATTGCGCTTGTGGTTCTGCTGGTACTTTCCCCGGTGGCCGCTGGTGCGGAGACCGCGCCGCTGACTTTGCGCGAGGCGCTGTCTCGCACATTGCAATCCAACCCCGATCTTGCTGCCTATCAGCACGTCCTCAAGGCTCAGGACGGCCGAATCACACAGGCGGGCCTTCGGCCCAACCCTGCGGTGAGCACTTCGGTGGAGAACGTGCTCGGAACCGGCGAAGCAAAGGGTTTGTCTTCCGCAGAAGTCACTCTGGGCCTCTCGCAACTAATCGAACTGGGCGGGCTGCGCGACAAACGCGTTAGCGTCGCGCAACGCGAACGCGACGCGCTGGATGCGCTTGGGCATATCGGACGACTCGACGCCCTGGCAGAAACCGCACGGCGTTTCGTCGCCCTGGTCAGCCAGCAGGAAGAGCATGAGCTGACGCACCTCGCGGTCGCTCTGGCGGAAAAGAACGCCGAAGCGGTCGAGCGCCGTGTGGCGGCGGCGAAGTCGCCGTTGGCGGAGCGTGATCGAGCGGCGGTCGCGCTGGAACGAGCGAAATTGGCTGATGCACATGCCGAGCATGAATTGTTGGCGTCTCGATATGAGCTGGCCGCCAGCTGGGGTGCCGCGCAGCCCGATTTCTCTGTTGCTTCGGCAGACCTGTACGCGCTGCCAGCCATTGGCGAATACGAAGACCTGCTGACCCAACTGAAATCGACGCCCGATCTGACCCGCTATCTGAGCGAAGCGCGGCTGCGCGAATCCGAGATTGAACTCGCTCTGGCCAATCGCAGGCCCGGGATCGAGGTCGGCGCGGGGCTGCGCCGGTTGCAGTCGTCGCAGGACACCGCATTGGTTTTCTCTGCGAGCATCCCTCTGCCGTACTTCAACAAGAATCAAGGATTAGTGGCCGAGGCCGAAGCGCGAAAACTCGGCGCAGCGGCCGACCAGAACGCCGCCCTGGTCAAGGCGCGCGTGCAATTGTTCCGGAACTACCGCGAGCTGTTGGATCGCGAACGGGAACTCACTGCACTTCGAGAGCGCGCACTGCCCCGCATGGAGTCAGCACTCAAGAATACTGAGTACGCCTATGCGCGAGGCCGTTACAGCTATCTGGAATTGGTCGACGCTCAGCGCGAGTTGATCGCCGTTCGCAGCAGCATCATCGAAAGCGCTCGCCAGTACCACCTCACCCTCATCGAAATCGAACGTCTCACCGGCCAGCGTCTGAGCCGCTAAGGAACCGTCATGAAACATTGCAAATCAAAATCCGTCGCGGTCACTCTGATGGTACTGGCACTCGCTGCCTGCGGCGATCGCGAAACGCCGGCGTCACCCGACGACATGAGCCTATCCCGTGATGAAAAGGGCCACGATCATGATCATGCCAAGGGTCACGATGAGGCGGATGCGCACCATGAAAAGGAAGGCCACCAAGAGGGCCATGAAGCCGGGCACAGTGAAAGCCCTGCCGAAGGGGATGACCACGAAGACGGACACGGCGATGTGCTGAAACTCACCGCCGAAGCCCGCGAGGCGGCAGGCCTGGTCATCGCCCCGGTTGGACCTGCGTCGTTGCGAGATTCGGTCCTTCTATATGGCGTGGTGCAGCCCAATGCCGAGCGGGTTTTGAGCGTCACCGCCCGCTTTCCTGGAGTGGTGCAAAGCGTCAACGCAAGAATTGGCGATACGGTCAGCAAGGGACAAACCCTCGCTCGCGTCGAGAGTAACGAAAGCTTACAGGTGTACTCGGTCACCAGCCCTCAAGTCGGCGTGGTGACCGAACGGTTCACCAATCCCGGAGAGCAGGCGGAGACGCAGGCGCTCTTTACCGTGGCGGACCTATGCACGGTCTGGGTGGAATTGTCTCTGTATCCGCGGGATCGACAGCGCGTAAAGCTGGGGCAGAGTGTTCGAGTCCAGGCTGCTGAGGGTGGCCTCGACCAGGAAGGAAAGATTGTTTTTGTCTCACCTTTGTCCAGCGGCGCCACGCAAAGCCTCACAGCACGCGTGCTGCTGCAGAATCCTGAAGGACGCTGGGCACCCGGACTCTTCGTCAAGGGCCAGGTAACGGTCTCCGAATCAACCCTCGCGCTTGCCGTTCCGGTTGCGGCGATCCAGGAAGTGGAAGGCCGCACGTCTGTATTTGTCGACGATGAGGATGGTCTTGAGCCACGACCGGTCAAGACCGGTCGCAGTGACGGACGCGTGGTCGAAATTCTTTCAGGGCTGCAAACGGGCGAACGGGTAGTCGGAGAAGGTAGCTTCGTGCTCAAGGCTGAACTTGGAAAAGGCGAGGCCGAACATGCCCACTGACTGCGGATGTGGTGCATCTGATCCTCGTAATGCAGAAGAGCGCCGGACCCTCATCTGGGTGTTCGCGCTAAACGCTGGACTGGCGGCAGCACTGTTGATTACCGGACTGATCGCGGACTCCAGCGGCTTGCTCGCCAACGCCCTGGACAACGCGTCTGATTCTGCGGTCTATGCAATCAGCCTGTATGCCATCGGACGTGATGCCAAATGGAAGCAACGTGCAGCGGTCGTCTCCGGCGTGATGTTGTTGCTGTTTGCGGCGGGTGTGCTTGCAGATGTCGTGCGGCGAACGATCACCGGCACCGACCCCATCGGCCCAACGATGATCATCATGGCTGCCATTGCGGGCGGTGTGAATCTGTGGTGCATCAAGCTGCTGCAGAGCAACCATCGCGAAGACGTGAACATGCGCGCGGCCTGGACGTTCAGCCTGAACGATTTCTATTCCAACGCAGGGATTCTGGTCGCCGGCGCGCTGGTTTTGATGTTGGGCAGCAATTGGCCCGACCTGGTTATCGGCATTGTCATTGCGCTTATCGCGCTCAAGGGCGGCATCGGCATCCTGCGCGACGCAAGAAATAGCGGGCCTGACGTTGAGCCGTCTTCAATAAAAGAGAACAACTCATGATTGATTTTCTGATTCGCTTTGCCATCGAGCGACGTGGCGTGGTGATGACAGCGATGCTCGCACTGGTGTTGCTGGGCATCTGGAACTACCAACGCCTGCCCATCGACGCAGTCCCTGATATCACCAATGTACAGGTGCAAATCAACACACAGGCAGCCGGTTACACGCCGTTGGAAGTCGAGCAGCGCATCACCTATCCCATCGAAACCGCCATCACGGGTCTGCCCGGTCTGGACTACAGAAGATCCTTGTCGCGTTATGGATTGTCACAAGTCACGGTCGCGTTCGAGGAAGGAACCGACATCTATTTTGCCCGTCAGCTGATCAGCGAGCGCTTGCAGCAGGTTCGGAGTCGTTTGCCGAATGACGTGGAACCGAGCATGGGGCCGATCGCCACCGGTCTGGGTGAAATCTTCCTGTATACGGTGGAGTCGGATGCTGACGCGCGCCAGCCTGACGGCACGCCCTACGATGCCACGGCTCTGCGCACGCTCCAGGATTGGGTGATTCGGCCGCAGCTGCAGCAAGTGCCGGGCGTGACCGAGGTCAACTCTATTGGAGGCTTTGCCAAGCAGTTTCACGTGCAGCCGGACCCCGCAAAGCTGATGGCCTACGGGCTCACCTTTGAAGAGGTGTCTGAGGCGATCCGGCTCAATAATGCAAATCAGGGCGCAGGCTATCTGGAGCGCAACAAGGAACAGTTGCTGGTTCGTATTCCCGGCCAGGTCAGCGGAATTGATGATCTGAGCAAGCTGGTGGTGGTGACGCGTGGCGGCTTGCCCATCACGATTGGCGATGTGGCAGAAGTCGCGATCGGCAAAGAACTGCGTACCGGAGCGGCGACCCGAGATGGCCATGAAACCGTGCTCGGAACGGCCGTGATGCTGGTGGGAGACAACAGCCGTGCCGTCGCCAAGGCAGTGGCCGCGCAGCTCATCAAGGTCAACGGCTCCTTGCCCGAAGGGGTGAAAGCGGTGCCGGCCTACGACCGTACCGTCCTGGTGGACAAAGCCATCGCGACGGTGCAGAAGAATCTGACCGAAGGCGCCTTGCTGGTTGTGGTGATTCTGTTTCTGCTGCTGGGCAATCTGCGCGCGGCGTTGTTGACGGCGTTGGTTATTCCGCTTGCCATGTTGATGACGATCACCGGCATGGTCGAATCTGGAGTCTCCGCCAATCTCATGAGTCTGGGCGCGTTGGACTTTGGTTTGATCGTGGATGGCGCGGTCATCATTGTCGAGAACTGTTTGCGACGTCTTTCAGAACAATTCGAGACTGGGCGCACCGAGACCCTGAAAGAACGTTTGGAAACGGTGCGTGAGGCGACCGCCGAAGTGATTCGCCCCAGCCTGTTCGGGGTCTTCATCATCACGGCGGTCTACCTGCCGATCTTTGCGCTCGAAGGCGTGGAAGGAAAAATGTTTCATCCCATGGCGCAGACCGTAGTGATGGCGCTGGCATCTGCACTGTTCCTGTCCGTCACCTTCGTCCCGGCCGGTGTGGCGCTTCTGTTTCGTGGCCCAGTCAAGGAGAAACACAACATCATCCTGTCGGTAGCCCGATCAGGATACGAACCTCTGCTTCGCTTTGCGCTCAAGGCACGGATTGCCTTCGTTGCAGGTGCCCTGATACTGGTGATCGCCTGCGGTTGGCTGGCCACGCGCCTGGGAAGCGAGTTCGTGCCCAGCCTCAACGAGGGCGACATCGCCGTACAGGCATTGCGTATTCCTTCGACAGGCCTCACGCAGTCAATCGTGTTTCAGCAGCAGATCGAACAACGTTTACTCCAGTTCCCGGAAGTGCTGACGGCGTTTGCCCGTACCGGCACCGCGGAGGTTGCTACTGACCCGATGCCTCAAAACATCTCTGATGGCTACGTGATGCTGAAGCCTAGAAGCGAGTGGCCCAATCCTGAAAAACAAAAGTCCGAACTGGAAGACGAGATACAAGCGGCACTTGAACAGCTTCCCGGAAATGCCTATGAGATGAGCCAACCCATCCAGCTGCGATTCAATGAATTGATCTCTGGTGTGCGATCGGATTTTGCCGTCAAGCTGTTTGGCGATGATCTAGACGTGATGCTTGGCACCGGCAATCAACTGGCACAAGCGCTGCGAGGTGTGAGCGGCGCCGCGGACGTCAAAGTGGAGCAGGTTTCCGGACTTCCAGTGTTATCCGTTCTGCCGAAGCGCGAAGCCTTGGCCCGGTACGGAATCGCTTTATCGGAAGTGCAGTCAGTCGTGGCAACGGCCATCGGCGGGCGCGAGGTTGGCACGGTCTTCGAGGGTGATGCACGTTTCGACATCGTCGTTCGATTGCCGGAAGTGCGTCGAGATGATCTTCGTGCGCTATCGCGCCTGCCGATTCCTTTGCCCGGAGGCGGACAGATTCCGCTGCAGGAGGTCGCAAGCCTGGATATCTCGCCTGGCCCGAATCAGATCAGCCGAGAGGATGGCAAGCGACGGATCGTAGTGACCGCCAATGTGCGCGGGCGCGATCTGGGAGGCTTTGTTGTGGATGCACAGGATGCCATCCGCGGTGTCTCGATACCGGCGGGGTACTGGCTCGACTATGGCGGAACGTTTGAACAGCTGGAATCCGCCTCCAGACGCTTGATGATCGTAGTGCCTGTGACGCTGGCCCTGATACTTGGCTTGTTGGTACTGGCCTTTGGATCTCTGCGCGACGCGCTGGTGATCTTCAGTGGCGTCCCCCTTGCACTGACCGGGGGCGTCCTGGCGTTATGGCTGCGAGATATCCCCTTTTCTATTTCGGCAGGCGTTGGATTCATCGCCCTATCGGGAGTGGCGGTGCTCAACGGACTGGTCATGGTCAGCTTCATCCGCAACCTCATCGCCGAGGGCAAGGTTCTGGACGACGCAATAATTGAAGGAGCGCTCACACGCCTGCGCCCAGTGCTCATGACGGCACTCGTGGCAAGCCTAGGTTTCGTGCCCATGGCGCTCAATGTCGGAACTGGCGCAGAAGTTCAGCGGCCCTTGGCAACAGTGGTCATCGGCGGGATTGTGTCGTCGACTTTACTGACACTATTGGTGTTACCTGGACTGTATCGGATGGTGCAACGCAAATGATCGATCCCAGAGAGTCTTGTATTCCCCCGCTTTCCTAACTTGGGTTTTGCGCAATCTATGGCGGCTAACCGCCGTTCTGTTTGACAGACCTTATGGCCGCTTAGAGCCCAGCCCGGTGATCCGTCCTGGTATCCAGCCCGACCGATACCGGTCATCACGTTAGGACCGCTCTGCGCACAAACTGCGAATAAGGACTGAAAGTTCGACCGTCGGCTTTGGGCTGACTTCTGTGTGTCGCATGTATCGATTTTCAGCGATTCCGGTTTCGTGATTCACGTGGGGGTTTTGTGCATGCCCAAACACTTCACCGGCCGGCCGACGGCCGCTTAGAAGGCGGACCGGGTTCAAACGCGACGAGCAGAAGCCTATGGGAACCAAGGCCCGAGGCAATCGACGATTCTCTCTTGGGTCCTCGCGAAGGCCGAACTACTCTTCGGCGTCGTCATCTGAGCAATCATCGTATTCGGGCGCGTCCAGATCGTAGTCATCGTCGTCGCCGTACAAATTCAGGTCGTCGTAAAGCAAGTAGTCATCTTCGCCGCAGTTGCGCGAGTGGAATTCGTCCGCATCCCAGTCGTCGTTAAAATCTGGAGGAGGGAGCGGTCCGAAGGTTTCGATCAGGTGCAGCTGGAACTCGACCCGCGCGCGACGCTCGGCCGCCGATTCACGCTCCTCTGGGAACAGACCTTTGGCCAGCGATTGGTCCACCAGTTCAAACTGGCCGTAGTCCGCGAAACCGGCCAAGAGTTTGACCGGCTTTGCCTTTTTTACCTTCCGCCAGCGATGCTTTTCTTTGTCGAACTTGTAAGGAAAAAGGCCGTCTTTCCAGTGAGACTCGTATGAAGCCAAGATTTTCGAGTTCGTGGACACGTATCGAAAGTGCGTGACTTGCCCCTCTTCGATGGCCGTCTTGAGTTGCCACAATTTGTAGCCACGGGTTTCGCGCGCCTCGCGGGACTGTTGAACCTCGAGCGCGATCTGCTCAGCGTCCACAAAATGGTCCTCAATCTCTTCCGCCGTATAAGGGCGAATCAGAATCGCGTCTGGAATTTTCCAGGCCGCTTTTTTTTCAGAGTGATATCCGAGCGCGAGACCGTAAGTGCGGATCTGGTTCGGAGACAGCACGTAGGCGCCTTCACCGGCAGACTGTTGCCATAGTGCTGAGTACCGTTGCGCCAGCAGATTATGGGCCGCGTAGTGGGTCCCAGCGCGGTCCAGCGCGATGCGTGGTCGCAGCTCTGCGTCAAATTGACCCAGGTGTACCCTTGCGAGAGCCGCGCCCTTGGCCGTCAACATGTACAACTTTCCGGCCACAAGATGGCCGTTGACTCGGTGCAAAAGGTTGTCCGATACCATGCCCTGACAGGTTTCCCATGCGGTCTCATAAGATATGTCCAGAAGCAGAGCCGCAGTGGTGACATCGAAATATTCGAACCTCCAAGCTTGGAGAAGAAGGAGGCGGATTTTTTCTTCGCGACGTTGTTTGGGTGGAAGCTTTTTGCGCGACATGGGGATGACCTCGGTGGATGTGTCCTTCATCGGTATCCATCCGTTTTGATTCCGATTTCTCCCCGGACTATGTCTGGGGGGTGCAATCTGGGGTTGTGCGCCCCAGAAAAGGCCGCCGCTCGCAATCAGCCCTCCCCAGCGCCTTGCGCCGGGGCCCCATTTGGGCCGATCGCCAGCGGCAACCTTTTCTCTTCCAACCTCATGATGTTCATGAGGTTTCCAGCGCCCCTGTCCACCCCCGGTGGGGACCCCCGGGCCAGGTGCTCGGGCTCTGCTCCGCCCATTCGGGCTCCGCTGCGCGCTGCGCTTGCCGGCCCACCGCCTCCTCCGGAGGCGACCTCGCTGAAGCTCGGCTGCGTGACGCCTCGCCCTGACGGTTGAGTCGGCACTTGCCCCTGCGCACCCGGCGGGGTGCTCGGGGTCCGCCACGGCTCGCTGGCGAGCGAACCGTGGTCGGCACACGGCCGCCCCCAAGTGCCGCGCGGCGGTCGGCCGTGCAGCGGCACGGCCTCACTCGGGGCCCCCTAGCGGCCGTTCCGGATCAGAGAGGTCGCCTCCGGCGGAAGCGGTGGGCACACGCTGGGTGCGAGCTTTTTTCTCGGCCCGCCCCAGCGCGTCGCTGCGCGACCGGCCTTCGGCCTCGTGCCGGGACCCCTGGCGGGCCGACAAAAATCGCACCTGCGCTGGTAGGACCTTCGGACCGCGATGCAGCCGCGGTCCTGCGCGCGCGTAAGCGCTTGCACGCGGTGCTGACCGCCCCAGGCATCACGAGTGCCGCCCGGGGACCCCTTAGCAGTCTGCACCGCCGTGGTGGCCGAGGGATGAGCGGCACGAATTCCCAAACGGTGGATACCCATTAATTGCTCGGGATGTCCGGGATCAAAGAAGAGGAATCGAAATGGGTATGGAAAAACGCGTGAAGATGGTCACCTTCAAGACGACTTTGCCGGCCAAGTTGGTGTCCGATATTCGAGAGGTGAAGGAGGCCGTCGAACTGGCGGGCTACGAATTCTCCCTTGCAACTGAAATTTCAGAAGCACTTGCGGAAATGCGCAGGCAACTGGAAGCCGAGACGCGGAACCCTCCGGCGGAGTCCGACCAGTCTGCGGGCAGGTCGCCGGAATAGTTCACACGCAGTCCCCGGAGTGGCCCGCAGTTACGGGCCACTCCGCCCATTCGTCTTCTTTGAATCTGCGGGACAATCAAAGAAGCGCAAAATCAGTCTCACGCCGCAGACGAACTTGGGGGATGTTGATGTCACGAGGAGGCAAAAGGGCAAACGCGGGCAGGCCGCCTGGTTCGGGACGATTTGGTGAGAGAGTTCGCACGATGAGCGTCCCTGTCAGCCTGGTCGGGGAGGTCTCAGCCCTGTGTGCAAAATACCAACAAGACACTGCTCGGCATCGGGTCGATGGCAGGGCTCCACTGGAGGGTGCCATCACTGTGCCGGAAGCGGGTCACGTTTCGGTCGCCGGCCGGGTCGATGCGCTGGCACTACTACGGACATTGGCAGATCAACAACTACGGCCAAGTGTCGTGATGCTGGATCCCAATTATCGCGCGCGCACAGAAAAAGGACGGGCGACATACATGACTGAAACACTGCTGCTAATCGAAGCGGCGGGACGTGTGGCGGACCATGTATTTGTCTGGGGATTCCAGGAGTCCTTGGGCCGACTGATGGACCTTTGGTCGCCCAATTTGAAAATCGAATCGTGGCTGACTTGGTCGTACTTCAACCTGGCTTCGAGATCGAAGGGATGGCGTCCATCACAGCAGGGCTGTCTACATCTGAGGACCAAGGGCTCGCGCATGTACCCCCAAAATTTTTACGACTCAAAGCTGCTTGAGCATGCGAAGCGCGGAAGACTCGAATTCAAAATGACGCCCCATTCCGTGATCACGGCAGGCCATCCGCATGGTTCGGTATGCCCCAATGAGCAGGTGGGATTCAAGGGCGGTCAGAAGCCGGAAAAAGTCATCCGGCAGCTGCTGATGATGACGACGACGGAAGGAGACCTGATCGTGGACCCAACCGCGGGGTCCGGAACCACCGCCGTGGTGGCCGCAAAATTGGGCCGCGCAACAATCATTTCGGATCGTTCGGCGGATGCGCTGAAAAAATGCCGTGAACGAATCACTAGGAACAAGATCCCGATCAACTGATTGACAGCTCAGAATGCAGGTTCCGGTGAAGTCGACTAGTCGTGATCATTCTCATTTAGTTCGGGACTTCGCCCAATCGTGAAGAAAAACATTCGGATCTTCTTTCAAGATGGGCCACTTCAATTCCCACAAATCGAGGACACCAAAGAAGCCAGCCGATTCGTGCATTTTCTCGACGTATTCACGTGCAATAGGGATTCCGAAGTAGGAGCTGTCTTCGGCGTAGCGCCACGTTTTATCGAACACCGCTCCGGATTCGTCGATGCACCAGGCGTGTAATACAGGTTTATGGAATTCGTCGGATTGGGATGCGTAACCCTCGACGTAGATGAGGTCATTTTTCAAGGACATCAATGCTGAGTTCTTGAAACATGCGGCGCGTCGACCGTGTCTGTGAGGTTTCGGCAATGGCTGTCCAACGAACTCCCAGCCGTGACGATGTACGAACTCGTAAAGCTCGTAGATTGCGGCGTGTTCCCGCAAGAAAGCTGCGGTCATTCTCCCCATGATCGTGAAAGTGAAGAATTGAAAGCGCTGCTCATTATTTCGAAATTGAACCATGGTTTAGCTGGGTGGTTCCGCCTGCGGTTGCCAAGCCCTAAGCTGTGCCAGGACTCAATCGCGAGCAGCCACTGAATGGCTCTTGAGTCGGGACTCGGCGAGCGGTTGACTACGTCAATTGAGACGCATCATCTCGCGGCGGGGCGTGCGGAGAATCATCTGCTAATGCCGAGTGCCGCGGGGCGGACGGGCAGGGCCGCCGCCAATGATCCTTCTGTTGAGGGGAACCAATCGTTCAAGCACCAGGGGGTCACGGTGAAAAAGATAGGGACCTGGAATTCCCTTCTCATGAAGCAAGGCTTTAACGGCCAAATCGTCGAATGGCATTCCCTGGAGCCCATGTGGACCGGAGAGGTCATGGCTGAAACAGACAATGCAGGATGGCAAAGAAGCCCAGACCGCCGGTTGTGGGCGACGGTCGTCTTGTTCTCTGATGACAAGTCCTTCGCAATACATCGCACCGGTTCTTATGGCGAATTCGAGGCATGCGACAAAAGGATCAGGGAAAAGACGAGATTTGCGCGGGACATTCAATCTCTGCACGTTGTTTAGAAGGGCCGCATACCACGGCCGACGCGCCTCGTCGGGGTCGGCAACAGCGTGCATGTGCAGGAACTGGGCGAGTTCCCGATCCCATGTGAACTGGCACTCATCACCATCACCGTCTGAACGGAGGTTAGACATGTTTTTGCTTGATCCAGATGAAGGCCATTGCGGAGGGCTAACAGGCGCAAACGCGAACCGGCGTATAGGGTGGAGGTTGGGCTGAAGCTTGCGTTACAATGTTACTCATAGAGCGTGGCCGCAAAAGAGTCAAGCTTTTAGTGTTCGGGGATGCCTTCAAATCCCCAGCTTCTGCTTTTCGGTCAGCGACTTAGGTCGCTTCGCGAAGAGCGTGGCCTTTCCCAGGAATCTTTCGCCTTGGAAGTGGGTCTCGCCCGAAGTTATTACGGAGCGGTGGAACGGGGTCTGAGGAATGTGGCAGTGCTTAATGTTCTGCGGATTGCCGACACACTGGAGGTCGAAGTGGGTGAGCTGTTTCCACCGATCCAGGAATTACGGTCTGCCCGACGAAAGGCAGTTGCTCGAAAGAGTCGGGGCTGATTGCCATGGTAGAAACCACCCGTCCCTCCAAGGTCACTATCGCGCACGCGATTGTGACAAGGGGCCCGGCCGGCCCCAGCCGTAGGCAGAGGCCAAGAGGGGCGTTGCCGTAACTGAGCTCTACTTGGTGCTGACTCATAATGAAGTTATGCGGAAGCAGGACAAATCATGAACAGAAGGCCAGACCAGCCAAAGCCCGAATCTCTGATGTCAGACCCAGAGGCATTGGTTCAGTGGTGTCTGGAGAACAAGCAATCGCTGGCCAAAGTGCTGCAGGATCAGGGAATGGCCGCGGACGAAGTCCGAAGGCTGATCTCCCAAGCCAGTCCTATAAGCAACGACGGCGATGATGGCGGCGCGGGAACGCCTGCTCAGATGCGAAGGGGAAAGTTCTCCCAGTTGACGGAAGCGCAGCCAAGCCCGATGACAGATTCGGAATACGCAAACGTGCTGCGCGGTCTGCGCAGGGATGGAACTTAAAGAGAACGACGCCCGCGGTTGCAATGCTGCGAACCGAGATCGCGAACGCGATCACCTCGTTCAACCAGGCGGTTTATCGTGGCCCTGGTGCCGCAACACTTTCGTCGCCTTCAGCCATGTCGGCGCGAAGATCGTCTTCGGCTGGTGCAGAAGCTAGGCGTTTTCGTGCAGCGAATCAAATTTCCATCGAAGCCTTGTTGACAGCGACACGTTTACGCTCGTGAAGGATTGACCTGGCTCTGAAGTCGTTCCCACTGGCGACCGACAATCTGCAGCGGGGATGCCGCCTGAACGTTCTCGGATCGCACGCTGATAACGAAAAGGATTCGTAGAACATCAAAATAAGCTACAGAACAGCATAAAGTGTCACAGATAATCTTCTACTGCGCATATTGCTACGCTGCACATCATTTTCCTGGGGTGTGGCACATGATCCGCTGCCGTCTGGCCATCCTGATGGCCGAGCGCAAACTCAAGATCGCCGACGTGGCGAGGGAAACAGGCCTCAACCGAAGCACCCTGAGCGCCCTGTATTACGAGACCACGCAGCGGATTGATCTGGCTGCCGTCGAGACCTTGTGCCGATTTTTTTCTTGCGACGTCGGGGATCTGCTGAGAGTTGGGGAAAGCGTGGATGGCTCGGCCAATTGACGAGAACGTGGGTTTCCACGCTGCTCGCTGGATCTCCGCTGCGCGTGAAGACGGCGGGCCTTGTGGCGATATATCCAGACGACCCAATATCAGTTTCAACGCTCAGGTCACGTCTGACGAACGGGAGGCGCATCTAGTGAGCTTTCGAGGAGAGACCATAGTCTCGGCCAAGCCCGTGACATTCAGAGCGCCTGGTGCGACCGTTGAGCAGTAGGTTGATGCCGAATGGTTTTCTCATCAACTGAATAGGTCGCTTCCCTAGTAAGTCTAGCGTTTTTGTACTGAGTTATTGCCAACGAACCTGAAGGAATCGCTGTGGAAGTTATCGAGTATCGGAACGAACTCCTTGCTGCAGCTCGGCAGAGGCAACCCAGAATGCTTCCCGAGGTCGAAGCGTTCGAATTCGCGTTGTTCTGTGAAATCTCGGACCGGCTTGCGAGGGCGGAGGAGCTGACGGAGGCTCTACCGAGCCAGTATTCAGGGATAGGCGCCAAGGGTCGGAAGGTCCGAGTTGATGGCTATCAGGACGACGATTCAGACAATTCCTTGAGTTTGATCATTTGCGATTTCGCGGGAGACTTGCAGCCCGAAAGCATGACGCGCACTCGCGCCGAGTCGTGCTTCAAGCAACTACAGGGATTTGTCGAAGAGTGCCTTTCAGAACGAATCTGGTCCGATGCCGGAATTTCGCAGTCGGGGGCACCGGAGCTGGCGAGCTCAATAATTTCAGGACATCAGACGACGACACGCTATCGCCTGTATCTGTTCACGGATTCTGTACTCAGCGATCGTCTGCGCGACCTTCCTGAAGGCGAGATTGGCGGTGTGCCCGTCGAATACCAGATATGGGATTGCTCGCGACTTGCCGCAGTCTCCGCGTCCACTCTCGGGCTTGAAGAAACCGAGATTGATCTGACCGAGTACGTCGAGGGAGGGTTGCCCTGCCTCTCGGCAGGAGGCACGGAGGACTATCAGGGCTATTTGGTTGTCATGCCCGGCGATGCTCTTGCAAAGCTTTACGACCGATACGGATCCCGATTGCTAGAGGGAAACGTTCGCGCATACCTGACTGCACGAGGAAAGATCAACAAGGGCATCCAGGGAACGATCCGGGCAGCACCGGAAAAGTTTTTCGTCTACAACAACGGCATCACTTGCACCGCAACAGACGCAGGATTCTCATCGGGGCCGGACGGGAGAAGGCTTACTTCGGTGAAATATCTTCAAATCGTCAATGGCGGGCAGACGACGGCATCACTTCATGCCGCGATGAAGATCGATCGCGCCAAGCTTGATGACGTCACCGTGCAGATGAAGCTGTCGGTGGTAACGACACCCAAGGTCGAAAATCTTGAGGACCTGATCGAGGACATTGCCAGGTACTCGAACAGTCAAAACAAGGTCAGTGAAGCCGATTTCTTTTCCAATCACACGTATCACAGGGCCCTCGAACGAAAGTCACGTTCGATTTCGGCTCCTTCGGAATCCGGCGCACAATACAACACGGGGTGGTTCTACGAACGAGCTCGCGGGCAGTACCAGAACGAACAGCTGCACATGAAGCCCGCAGACCGTAACAAGTTTCAGAGGCGATTTCCTCGAGCACGGCTCATGGTGAAGACGGATGTCGCGAAGTATGAAAATTCCTGGCTACAGAAGCCACATACGGTGAGTCTTGGGGCGCAGAAGAATTTCGCGGACTTTGCGAAGCACGTTACTTCGGAATGGGGAGGCGACGGAGCTCGTTTTGACAACGATGGTTACTTTCGAGATGTCGTCGCAAGAGCGATCATTTTTCGGACAACGGAAAAGCTCGTAAGTGGCTCCTCCTGGTATCAGACCGGCCTGCCGAGGGCGCAGATTGTCACCTATACGGTCGCCAAACTCTCGCAGATGGTCAGCGATGCGGAAGGCGGATCCAGCCTCGACTTCAGAGCAATCTGGAACAAGCAAGGTCTCGATCCGGTGATGGAAAAGTGTATTGAATCCCTGTCCGAAGCAATCTGTGACGTCATCACCCATCCACCTGACCAGAGAATGCTTGCAGGGGAGTGGTCGAAGAAACCCGCGTGCTGGGACAAGGTCAAGAGTCTGGAGTTCGAATTGCCTATCGCCGTTCAGAGGACCCTGATCGGCTCGGAAGAAGCTGGCCGAAATAAAAAGGAGCAGCAGGACGACGGCAAGGAGGATCTGAAGATCAATGCCCTGATCTACGTGATCGATCGAGGAGCTTCCTACTGGAAGCAGCTCATGATTTGGGCGAGCGAAAAATCACCGATTTATGGAAAAGAGGCCGACCTTGTCCGGAACGCCTCTCGCATTCCGCACTGGCATCCGACTGACAGGCAGGCGGCTCTTCTCCTTGAAATCAGTAGGCGCATGGAGCACGAAGGCTTCAGGGCGACGAAATAGGGCCATAGCGCGTGTCAGGGTTCTTGTCAGATCAGATCATGGTTCACGCCGACAATAGCCGGATGAAAATGCCGGCCTGGGCACTGGCCGCGATGGATATCGGGGCGTGCGTGCGTCGATCCACAGCATCGTCAGATGGGAGGCTGGTCGCCTTCTGTGTCGTGCCGCATCGTCCAGTGTTTACCGCGCTGGCTGCTCTTGGTGCTGTCAAGGCAGGAGGCGAAAATTTCTCTGGTGGATTTTCCTGGACCGCGCTTCGATCGCTGCCAGAGGGAACTGAAATATTCTGGAAGGCTCCCGAGAGCAACCGGCAATTCGTTGGAGCTATCGAGGCAGATCGCTCTCTTGACGATTGCGTGGCAGTACGCGTTTCAAAAGGCCCCGCCAAATGGAAGGGGATGAAGTGGGTGTTCACGGAATCTAAATTTCGCGAGTGCACCTTCAGCGTGGAACGTCTCCTTCAGGGGGCGTCCATGATTGCATCGGAAGCTGCTGCGGATTTTTTCGAAGGTTGGGGTGTTCCGAATGCGAGGACATGGCTGAAGACTTCCGGGGCCGAGATTCGCATTGTTGGCAGTGCATCTTCGTTTCGCACAAGCCTCACTCGCTGGAGTTTGTCCGCTCCAGACTCCGGGGATTCGGTCGCGATTTTCGACTTGCTTGCTGCCCGTGACGAGCAAGACAAGACTCAAGCCAAGGTGAGGCTTTGTCCAATACGCAAGGAATGTCGGGATGATGCGCCGATGGTGCTTCTGGACGGACCGTTGGCGTTCGAACGTCTTTCCGATTTTCAGGACTCTCCGGTACTGGTTGTGCTCGCTCGAGAAGAAATTTCGGAAGAACACAGGAACTATCTGATCCAATCACGCGGAGCACATGCTGGCGAAATCGATGAGACGTTGGCCAGCTATATCGGTCGCGATATTCCGTCTCCGATCGAGTTGGTCCTGGTTTCGATGCGTGGCCAATCACATGATTGAAGATTCTTCACCTTTCTCGCTTGCTCACAAGAGATTCATTACGGCCGGTAATGTCAGGGTCCGGATATTCAAGGTTAAAGCGCCCGAAGTCGACAAAGTCATTCGCGCGACTGCTGCTTTCTTCCGGGTGCTGGACTTTTTCGACCCCTATCAGAAAGAGATCGGGTACGACGTATGGAAGTTGCGTTGTACTTTGCTTTACGGCTTGGCGAGATTTGATCATCCTGCCCTTGAGATGCTCCGAATTTCTGATGAAGTAATCAGGAAGTGCGCGAGCTTGCCTGCATGCAAGGAAGTGATTCAGCAGCTGAGGGCGACTCTTGAGCGGCTCATGCTGAAACCGGAGAATCCGAAGATCGAAAAGGTGATCAAGATTCTCGATAACGCGAACGAAGAAATAGCCATTTTCGCGATGATGGCGATGAGGAAAAGCTTCGGATCACATTTGATATCAGAAGCATTGGATGAAGCTGGTCTCGCCAAGGAAGTGCTCACATCGATCGAGGAAGCCCGAAGCGCGACATCCAGGAGTCTGATCGTGCCGGGAACCTGCAAGTATCTTTCGCCAAGGGCATTCAGCGAATTATTCAGGCTGGGAAGATTCAGCGAAATAGCGGTGCTGCTGTACGCGGACGAGAGATTTCATGAGAAGGCGAGGGTGGCCCTGCCAGCTTGCGGCACGCTTAGTCGCAATGTGGGTAAACGTGACTACAACGTGGAAGAGGTGGCGTCCCCGACAGATGAAACGGAGGGTGAGAATGAAGCCGACCAGCAGATTTCGGAAGCGCTCTTCGAGGCAGGAGGAGTGTTGCACGATTCGGATGGTTCCGGTGTCCGATCTCGCTATGTCGTCGCCGATGACGGAAAGGGTTTCTTCGTTCCGGAACGGGAAAACCTCAGGGTTCTCAGAAAGGGATCAGGCCTTGCACTGGCGTTCGCGCGTCCTGTCGAGCTTGTGGAGGGAGATTTCGCGATCCTCCAGAGGGGCGACAATGAAGCACTTCTAGATGCTGATGACGATGCGGGAACATTTCCTGCTGATCTGGATGCAACGCATGTCTGGCGACTCCCCTTGCAGGCATTGCTTCAAACCATGTCCCCCGCAGAGGTTGGACATCTGATGGTCGAGACGGGGCTGATTTCTTCGGCTCCCGGTGGCCAATCGATCACGAGTTGGGCAGACGGCGATACATACGGGCCGGGGTCACCGGAAACCATGCTCGCGCTTGTAAAAGTGCTGGTTGGCGAAAGTAGGCTGGAAACCATCCAAGGGGCGGAAGAAAGTGCGCGACTCTGGTTTTCCGATCTGACGCGGATCAGGTCTGGAAGACAACAGGGGGGGATGAGGATCAGGCGGGAGATCGACGCGCTACTCGAGGATGCGGTGTCCGGACTGTCGGATGTTGCCGACGGCACGGAACTCAAGCTGCCCAATGGTGTTCGCATGGACATTCGCCTCATCGCCATTGTTGGTGATCGGATCAGAAAGGTTCCGCAGCACGCCTTGTACAAGCCGGTGTAGACGATCCATGGCCAGAATGATTCCACCACGGTTTGCAAAGGATGCGAGCAATGGAGAAAAGGAGATTTTTCGTCTGCTGGAACATGATCCGGGCACTGAGGGCTGGATTGTTCTTCATTCGTTTGCCTTGAGCCGCCACGAGTCAAAGCGTGAGGCGGAGATAGATCTTGTCGTACTGGTGCCCGACTTCGGGATTCTCTGTCTGGAGGTCAAGGGCACAACCGTGTCACGTCGCGAAGGCATATGGCACTACGGATATGGAACTTCGGTCGAAGGGCCATTCAGGCAGGCTTCGACGGCGATGCACTCGCTCCGAATGCTGGTTGCGTCAAAGGAGTCTGACTGCTCGGGAATTCTTTTCTGGTCTGGCGTCGTTTTCACGGCGCAGAAATTCAGCGAAGAATCTCCAGAATGGCACAGTTGGCAGCATGTGGATGCGATGCAACTGGCTTCAAATCCAATATCCATTCTTCTGGGTGCAATTCTGGAGAAGGCACATCAGCACGCCAAATCCCGGACGGGGGCCAGGTTCAACTACGACAAGGTGGCCAGCCGTCCGACAAGCAGACAACTGTCAAGGCTTGCAAACTTGCTGCGCGGTGATTTCGAGGCCGTCAGCAGCCCGCGCGCATCCGTCATCCAGGCCGAGCAGGCGATCAAGCGGCTGACAGAGGAGCAATACCGAGTACTTGATTCACTGGAAGACAATGACAGGGTTCTGGTCAACGGACTCGCTGGAACTGGCAAGTCGCTTCTTGCCATCGAAGCCGCCAGGCGCAAGGCTCATGCAGGAAACAGAGTCCTGCTTGTGTGCTTCAACAAGTTGCTCGGACGGTGGATGAGCGACCAGGTGCGCGACCTCAATGATGCCGGAGTCGAAAATCTGCATGCGAGGCACTTGCACGGATTGATGATCGACATTGCTGGTCGGAAGTCGGTCGAGAAGCCTCACAAGGAGTACTGGGAAACGGACCTTCCCGAACAGGCGCTGGAGAGAATTCTCGATGACGCGCAGTCTCTGTGTTTCGACTACATCGTGATCGACGAGGCACAGGATATTCTTCGGGATCAGTATCTCGACGTCCTGGACGCGCTCTTGCGCGGCGGGCTCCGCGACGGAAAGTGGATCATGTTTGGAGACTTTGCCAATCAGGCGATCTATTCGAAGTCAGGCGATAGTCAGGTTGACGAGCTGATTGGTCGGGTCAAGAGCCGATCATCCAGTATCGCGAGATTGTCCTTGCGGACAAACTGCCGCAACGCCAGGCCGATATCCCATGCGCTCACAGTCGTATGCAATCTTGATCCGTCTTATCAGGGTGTGATGAGCGATCTGCCCGAGGGGTCTGTAGACCCTTCGTTCTGGAAAGACGAATCCGGTCAGGCGAATCTGCTTTCGAACATCATCCTGAGCCTCAGGGACGCGTTTGAAGAGAAGGAGATAATTATCCTCTCTACCCGCCAGGATTCATCAAGCTGTGCCTTCAAGCTCGGGTCCGCGGGAGACGCCCCGCTTGTGCCTCTGCGAGATGCGGGCGATCAGACGCGTGGAATTCCGTTCGTCAGCATCCATGCGTTCAAGGGACTTGAGGCATCGGCCGTCATCGTCACGGACATCATGACACTGGATGATTGGCAGAGATCACTGCTGTATGTGGCGATGTCACGGGCCCGGGTCCGGTTGGAGCTGCTGATGCACGAGGAGTGCCGGAAAAGTTACAAGGAACTCTTGTTCAAGAATCTTCGGATTGGAAAATGACGACGCTTAAACAGAATGTGGAAAATCGCGCATGGCTGGTGGCTCGCCTCCGCGCCGAGGTCGTAGGGCCGGATCCATCTGGAGAACGGATCGTTCCGACGCAACCGGAAAAGATTTCCTCCTACGGAAGCTGGGCAGAATTCCGGAAGCCCAAGTGTCAGGTCAACGGGGAGGAGATGCTATGGCAGGACTCGCCGCTCAATCGCTACGGTGCCGGAATTCTCTATCCCGTGGACAGGTCGGTCGGTGACATCGGTTCGACTGATGCGTCTGAAAGTTACGAAGCCACGGAAGCGGATGGATCGGAAGACAAGGTCCCGTTCGACTGCGATGAGAAACTTCTCGCTCGTGAATTGGGAAGTGTCGAGACCGAAGAGGACTACGATGTTTCGCTTGCCAATTCGGCAAGCCCGTCTGCGATCGGATTGAGTTTTCTTGCGGACCTGTCCTCGGTCTCCAGCGTGAGGGTTGAGCTTGTCAGCGTTACCAGAGCCTCTGCTGCCGAGAACGTGGTTGGTACCGCCGGGATCTACAAACGGGCGAAAGCATCGATCAAACGCGATAGCGGTGGCGAGGTCGAGCGATCTGTGTGGCTCAGGGTTCCCCTCGGCAGCGTGGAGAAGCCACCTTGCGCCGAGTTCGATGCAGGGGAGCTTGACGCGGATGGCCTCGTGGTCAAAAGGCAGCGCGTCAGTGGAATGGAGGGAGTGGAAGCACTCGTCGTGTCGAGGCCTTGGGAGCGCGACGGTGAGTCGGGAAGCAGCCTGAGGTTGCTCACGGCGACGCTTGTCAACCGCAGGGCAGATCGCGATGCGAGCGCGGACGAGTTGGCGATCTTCCAGGCAGGAATTCGAGTGACGGGTGCAGGCCCGGAAACTCGCTGGATTTTTCCTTACCCGGAAGAGCAGAGAGTCATTGGCGGAGCCGGTCAGGCCCCGTCGGACGAGGGCTCGGTCAATCGTGTCCTGTACAGAGAGTACAAATCTTTCGCTATCGGACATGGCTGTGCAGCCGATTGGCCTGCTGATTCTTCAGGGAAAGTGTCCTCAGTCTGGAGCGATTCGATGCCTGCGTTCGAGACGCCGGCAATGACTCCGGATCTTCGAATTTCAGATGCGGATGGCGGCATTCGACTTCTCAAGGTGAGCATGCGGAAACTTGCCGGCCTGGATGCCAAGGACTCGGGAAGAGCGGAACTGGATCTGCTTGTCACTGAATACCAGAATTGGATCGAGAAACTTCGAACAGAAGGGTTGGCACAGATTGGAGACAAAGAGCGAGAGACGGCCGAAGAGCTTGTTGCACGGTGCGATGCGTGCCTGAAACGCATAAGAGGGGGGCTCGACCTGCTCGATTCAGAGGGAGACGGAGGTGATCAGGCGCGCATGGCGTTTCGCCTGGCAAACCATGCAATGCTTGTGGCGCAATTGCGAGGCGGTGCGAACCTCCGGTCTCCGGAATTTCGTGCAGACGGCATCAAATGGAGCAGCAATCCAGTTGATCCTGACCCTGCGAATCCGTCGGAACAGCGCGGGTACTGGCGGCCATTCCAGATAGCATTCCTGCTCATGTCGTTGCCCGGCATTGTTGATCCGTCTCATGAGGATCGCGAGATCGTCGATCTGATCTGGTTTCCAACGGGTGGCGGAAAGACTGAAGCCTACCTGGGAGTCACGGCATTCACCATCTTCTTCAACCGACTTTCCGGGCGCGAATCCGAAGGTTGTGACGTGATCATGCGCTACACGCTGCGGCTACTTACTGCGCAGCAATTCCAGAGGGCCGGTACGCTTTTCTGCGCCATGGAGCATCTCAGATGTCTTGATGAGGATCGGCTCGGCACGGATCGCTTCACACTCGGACTGTGGGTGGGTGGAGGCACCACGCCGAACACGAGGGCAGACGCGGTCGCGAAGCTCAGGAAGCTTCTGGCGAATCCCACAGAGGAAAATCCTTTTGTTCTGCTTCAGTGTCCATGGTGTGCCGCCCACATGGGGCCACTGGATCACGACGGCGGACCTCGCAATGCGCGTGGGAGAGGGCGTACGCGCCGCAATGACCATCCGAATGTCATCGGATATCAGATCTCGGGGCAGGCAAGTGCACGGACGGTCGTTTACCAGTGTCCTGACAGGGCGTGCGAATTCTCCGCAGACGGGAAACAGTCAATCCCGATTGCAACCATCGACGAAGATCTCATCGAGACTCCTCCGAAACTTCTGATCGGCACCGTGGACAAGTTCGCGATGCTGGCTTGGAAGCCGGAATTGCGGCGATTCTTCGGAATTTCCAGGGACGGGCAGCATCACGGAAATCCACCTTCCCTGATCATCCAGGACGAACTTCATCTGATCTCGGGGCCACTCGGAACAATGGTCGGCGCGTATGAAACTGTCATCGACAGACTTTGTCGCGATCATGGCGTGGGAGACATCGGTCCGAAGATCATCGCCTCCACCGCAACGATCAGTCGAGCTCGAGAACAGATCAAGCATCTGTATGCGCGAAAACAGTCGATGCTGTTTCCACCATCCGGATTGCGTTCCTCCGATTCTTTCTTCGCGCGTCAGGATAACGGTCCCGGCCGAATGTACCTCGGGATTCTGGCGCCCGGATATTTTTCCACGCAGACGACGCAGGCGCGCGTGTATGCGTCCCTGCTCCAGACAGTCTCGAACATGTCTGGAGAAGATGATGCGAAGGATCCGTGGTGGACGCTCCTGTGTTTCTTCAACTCACTGCGGGAGCTGGGCGGCGCTGCGACCCTGATGGTTGCCGACGTTCGCGAATATCTCCGGGTCGTGATGGATCGTCATGGCTGGGACTACAAGACGATGCGGAACACGATCGCATCGGAGTTGACCAGCCGGGTTCGGGGTGACGACATCCCGAAAGAGTTGGCAAAGCTCGAGGTCGCGCTAGACTCGACGAGGGAAAAGGGCAAGGCCCATGCCGTGGATGTCTGTCTTGCATCCAACATCATCGAGGTTGGCGTCGACCTTCCGCGCCTTTCCCTGATGGCTATTGTTGGGCAGCCGAAGTCGACATCGCAGTACATTCAGGTGTCGAGCCGAGTGGGCAGAGGAAAGGACAAGCCCGGGCTTGTCGTTGTTCTCTATGGACAGAGCAAGCCAAGGGATCGCAGTCACTATGAGAGGTTTCGCAGCTACCACCAGAAGCTCTACGCTCAGGTAGAACCTACCAGCGTGACTCCGTTCAGCGCGCCAGCGACCGAACGGGCGCTGCAGGGGCTGATTCTTTCGGTAGTTCGACAGCTTGGAGACCTTGATGCGGAAGGCAGGTCGCCACGTCCGAACCCCGTGCCGTCGGGCAGCATGCTCGCCAATCTGCTCGCGGAAATTCTCCGATCAAGAGCGGACGAGGTCACTGACGGTGAAGAGACCGGTGCCGTGCTGGAGCTTCTTGGACAGCGGCTTGAGCAATGGAGGGTCTGGGACCCTGCCGCCTACGGAACGTTTGGCGGGATGCCAGAGAATCCCACACTGATGCATCAGGCGGGATCGAAGGTTCCGGCAGACTGGAACGGGAAGAGCTGGCCCGTCATGTCGTCACTGCGCGATGTCGATGCAAGCGGTGAGGCCGAAATTACCGATTGGTTCAACACTGTCGTGGAGGGGCAAGGGGAATGAAGCCCGTTCGTAGGACGCAGGCGATCGCACCGTTCGGACCTGGAGCAATGGTCGACTTCCCGGGTCCGGTATCGCTGATCCACGCCGGGATTCAGGCCTGGCCATTTGATCGAAACCTGCCGGAACATCGGGAATTCATGGTCGAGGATGAGCCACGGCTTGCGAGGCGCCTGGACGTGGACTTCTTCGTCCTTCCTCCGGACTTCAGGCGACCACAGCGGAATGCAGGGCGCATGGAGAATCAGAACCTGAAGCTGCCGTTCCTGCGATTTCCCCTTTGGCATGTATGTCCGATTCCTTCATGCGGAAAAATGCATCGGGGTGAGTATCACGACAGGACCGCACCGTTCTGCGACGGAAAGCCGGGTCAATCGCACCCAAGAAGAGGTACCTTTCAGGTCCGCTTCATTGCCGCGTGCCCGAAGGGGCATCTGGTGGATTTTCCGTGGCTGGAATGGGTTTTCGAGGGAAATCCTGATGGCTGGGAGTCGGACGGAGCAAGTCGGTGGCTCAGTCTGAAGAGTTCCGGAAGCGCGTCCCTGATGGGAATGCAGGTCAGTGCGGAAGAGCGAAGGCCGGATGGTGGAATAAACATCGTGAAAAGGCGTCCGCTTGCTGGTGCTTTCGGTGTCGGTTCTGGAAATGGTGATGACGGAGGGCTGCATCCGCTCTCACGGCTGGGAGTCCGATGTGATGGCTCCAATCCCGTTCTTGCGAGAGGTACGGAACTTCGTCCCGCGCCTGGTTGTGGAGAGCAGCTGCACGTGATCCTCAAGAACGCCTCGAACATCTACTTTCCAAAAGTCGTCAGTTCGATCTATATCCCCGAGGTAAGGGATGCTTCACTTTCGCCAGAGCTGCTGGATCTGCTCGATGAATACGAGATGCGGACAGGTCTGCGAGATGCCGCGTTCGAGAACGAAAATGGGCTCGTCTCCAAGAAAGCTGCGCGCAGGCTGTTGGAGCGCTTCCACCCAGAAGCGCAAACCGCTCCCGAGACACTTGCCGCGGCAGCGAACGAGCATCTTCTTCCGGGAATTCTCTTTGAAGACCATTCAGTCTCGGTGGTACTCGAACAATGCTTCAAGACAAACGGCGGCAAGATCGAAATTGATGACATCGATGCCGTTCTGAAGAAAATGGATTGGGAAATTGATCCGGAGAGATTGCTCCCCGAAATCGAGAGACGACTGCAAGTCATCAATGGCGGAAGTTCGAAGAATTCCAACCAATCGCGAGATTCCGTATCGGGTGATGAAGACGCAGAGGAGCAGAGTTTCCGCCAGGAGGAATATCGCATCTTCTCCGAGGATCAGGCTTCCGGCTACTCCAAACGGGATCTGGACATCAGAAGTCGACCGATTTCCGAATATGAAGACCTTGCCGGATTCAACATCAGACGCATCGCGTGTCTTCACAAGCTTCGCGAGACCCGCGCTTTCGACGGGTTCACAAGAATCCAGTCTGCCGGCATGACCAGAGCAGAAAGGCGCGCCTTGTTCGTCGAGGATCAGACGCAATGGTTGCCGGCAATCATCGTCCGTGGCGAAGGGATCTTTATCGAGTTCGACAGAGAGCAGTTGAGCGAGTGGGAGAGAGCCTATGCTTCATCAATTGATCAGCGTCTGGAGCCGCTTCGTCGAAGCATCCTGCTCCTGGCTCACAGAAGAAATCAGCAGCCAACCAGTACATCGCCAAGCTTCGTCTTGCTGCACACGTTCGCACATTTGCTGATAAACGAGTTGGTACAAGAATGTGGCTACGGATCAGCATCCCTGCGGGAAAGAATCTATTTTTCTGCAGGCGCTCAGCCAATGTCCGGCGTCCTGATCTACACCGCGGCGGGCGACTCCGAAGGCACGATGGGTGGGCTCGTGCGAATGGGCGAGCCTGATCGATTGGGCGCTGTCATCCGGGCGGCAATCTCCAGGGCGCGTTGGTGTTCTGCCGATCCGGTCTGCATCGAGAGTACCGGTCAAGGTCCTGGCAATTGCAACTTGGCTGCCTGCCATTCGTGCGCACTGCTGCCGGAGACCTCGTGCGAAGAGCAAAATCGGAAACTCGATCGAGCGATGCTTGTAGGAACGCTGGACAATCCCGCGACAGGATTTTTCTCGAAAGTCATTTCCTCGTGACTTTTGCGCCAAGGGAATTCGAGTCATGCAGTAGTCACCTGCATGACGGCAAAACAATTTCGTTTGCGAGCCGTGTCAGTTCGTCTTCGATACGGGTTTCGCATTCCCAGATTATCAATGGCCTCCATCCCATCAGGGTAAGCCGCTCGATGGCTTTTTCATCACGTGCGACGTTGGCCTTGAACTTCCGTTGCCAGAATTCCTTGCGCGTACCTGGATTGGTCGCGAAGCGACAGCCCGGGTGTCGATGCCAGAAGCAGCCGTGCACGAAGATCACGACCTTGTGCCTGGGAAGGACGAGGTCGGGGCTACCTGGCATATTTCGCACGTGGAGACGGTATCGGAATCCTGCGGCATGCAAGGCTCGCCTCACCAGGAGTTCCGGCTTCGTGTCTCTTCCCCCGATCGCCGACATCATTCGTGATCGGGTGCGCTCGTCAACAATATCAGTCACAACCAGTTCAGAATCAGAATAGAGGCTGAAGTGCGCCAGAAGAAAAAGAAAAAGAAAAGCCTTGCAAAGAGAAAGAAGCCGATTCCCATTGTGGACATTTTCGCTGGCCCCGGCGGACTCGGAGAGGGGTTTTCTGCACTCGATGGGCGCAGATTTCGAATTGCCGTCTCTGCTGAGATGGACACGGCGGCTCGGGAAACGCTGAAGCTGAGGGCCTATTTTCGGGCGCTGCAAACAGCCGCCAATCGGAAGCGATTCTATTACCCGCTTGTCTCATCCTTGGGGTCGAAATTCGAACAATCTCTTGTTCCCGACCATCGGATTGCCCGAGACGCGTTTGTTCGGGCAAACAATGAGGCCTTGCGGCTCGAGCTTGGTGTCAAGGCTGATGACACTCTACTCAGAGAACGTGTTGCTGCCATTGCGCGTTCAGATCGGCGGTGGGTCTTGATAGGTGGGCCTCCATGTCAGGCGTACTCGATTGCGGGGCGTGCCCGGAACAAGGGCGTGGAGGGCTACGCCTTCGAAAAGGACAAGCGGACTACGCTGTACAAGCACTATTTAGCGTTGATCAACGATTTCGGTCCCGCAGTTTTCGTCATGGAAAACGTCAGGGGAATGCTTTCGGCGAAGGTTCGTGGTGAGAGCGTATTTGGTCAGATCATGAGCGACCTTCGCGGGATACGCTATCAGCAGCGTGGCTACGAGATTTTTTCGCTCAACCATGGGCTGGTCGGCGATGGCGCCGACCCCGGCACTTTCCTGGTCAAGGCCGAGGATCACGGAATTCCTCAGGCGAGGCATCGGGTAATCATTCTCGGCGTTCGCGACGACGTTCTGAAGAAGAAGGTCCCCGGGACACTAGAAAAACGAGACGCGGTTTCTCTCGAGTCGGCGCTGGTCGGATTGCCTTCCGTCAGGAGTTCTATCAGCAGACGAAAAGACAAGGATCTGACAAGCACCTGGCAAGAAGAGTTGAAGAGGCAGTTTTCGTTAGCTGCTAAGGCGGCCAAGGGGCGAGGATTGAGGGAAGTCGCGAATCTGCTTGAAGGCATGTATTACGAAATCGACATGAGCGCCCAGAGTACACATTCGAATGAATGGAAAGTTGCTCGCGACAAATTGCCAGCTCTGGCCACGGTCGTCGGGTTGCCCGACAATCTGGCGGATTGGCTTCTGGATCCTCGGATGCCGACGTTACAGAATCATCATGCCAGAGCGCACATGTCATCCGATCTGGCCCGATACGCTTTTGCATCTTCGTACAGGCATGTCCACGGTACGTCACCGACAAGTCGGGATTTTCCGGAGGCGCTGGCGCCTGACCACAAGAACTGGGACAGTGGGGCGTTTGCAGATCGGTTCTTTGTGCAGCCACCTGAGGCTCAGTGCTCAACCGTAACAAGTCACATCGCAAAGGACGGTCACCACTTTATTCATTGGGATCCATTGCAATGCAGGTCCCTGACCGTTCGCGAGGCTGCAAGGGCGCAGACGTTTCCTGACAACTACGTGTTTCTGGGAAACCGTACCCAGCAGTTCACTCAGGTAGGAAACGCTGTCCCACCGTATCTCGCATTGCAAATTGCAAGAATTGTTCGCGGAATTCTAGTTGAACCCCATGGCTAATTCTGCGCTGCGCATGGTTTTGTTACTCGCTGAGATTCCCGAGTACCCCATCAAGATAACTGTTGCTCAGCTCCTCGAACGAGGGAAAGGGCTGGGGCAAAGCTTTTAAGGTCAGCCAGCGGACACTCGAACGCGACCTTCAGCAACTTTCAGGACATTTCCCCATTCGATTCGATGCAAGCTCGAAGCTTGGCGGCTGGAGTTTTGCCAAGGGTACGCGCCTTGTTTTCCCCTCACTTACGGACGGGGAGGCCGTCACACTTGTCATGGCAGAAAGCATGCTCGCCGATCTTCGGCCGCCCGGCGTGCGTGGCGAAATCACCCCTCTAGTGCGCGCTGCCCAAGCCAAAATGCAGATTGCATCTTCTGATCCCCTCTTATGTGCTCGCAGACCCGCAAGGTTCCCTTTTGCAGGGAATTTTTCTCATTAGAGAGCGAAATACCGGCTTGTGTTCACAAAAAAGGGGATCGAAACGTCGGTCATTGTCGGATCCTGACAGCATCGATGACCACCGTTTCTGCTCGTTGTTCAAGGCAATCGCACCGAATTAAATTCCGAAATTGAAGAGCCAATTTAGTTATTAAGTTCAATTGGTTAAGTAGACTCGTCGAATTTGTAAATTCTTTACAAATGATGTGGAGCGTCAGATCAGGGCTTCGCTGGTTTACTGAGACCGTGTTTCTTCCTTTCGAAATCATCAAGGGGAAGTCTGGCGGTCTGTTCAATTTAGCCGCACCCCCATGTGCTCGGTTTTACGTGCGAATTAACAATTTGTGGGGCAATCTGAGGGGCTATGCTGTAAGACATTTTTAAAAAAATAGGAAAAACAAAGCGATAGATAATTAGCAAGGCGGACTCTCTCTCCGCCACCAATCACCAAAACGGCTGCCGGCCGTTTTGGTGATGGGCCGTTGGGGATTCGAACCCTCGATTTGCTGAAACCCGGGCCCGCGGCTGCGTCACCTGGCATTCGCGCGATACTTCCCCGGCGTCGTCCCCGTCCAACGTTTGAAGGCATGGATGAAACTGGCGGTTTCGGCATAACCCAGACGCTCGCCGACGGACTCGACGCTGAGCCGAGCGGTGCCCAGCAGCTCCATGGCGACGCCGGCGCGGGTGTCTTCCAATAAGTCCCGGTAGCTCGATGCTTCCTCATCCAGACGCCTTCGAAAGGTTCTGGCGCTCATATTGAAATGCTGGGCCGCTTCATCCAGGGGTGGCATGTCTGCGATTCGCGAGAGCAACAGCGAGCGCACTTCGCCAGCAAAGCCGGTTTGGACTTTTCGCTGGTTGAGCATGTCTTGGCACTGCTGTACGCAGAACTGCGCGGTGGCCTCGTTGGCCTGGGGCGTGGTTCTGTCCAGCACGGCGCGTTCGAAGACGATGCGATTCGACGCAGCGCCCAGGTGCAGCCGGCTGCCTTTGATGATCGGCGGCGGTTTGTCGAAGGGCAGCGTGTCGACGGTGAGGTAGATATCTTTTGGCTGGATGATGTCTTCGCTCATCATCGCCCGGATCAGCAGCAGGGTCGTGGCCAGTTGCCGCTCGATCACAAACGCACGCAAATGGGGCGGTATGTGGTCGACATTGATGTGCAGTTCTGCCAAGTCGTCCTGCTCGACCAGCGTGTAACTGGCGAGCACCAGAGATAAATCCGCGAAGCGCAAACCCACTTCGATGGCGGAGCGCACCGTCGGGCTGCTGATGATGGCAAAGCCCCAGATGCCCAAGGTGCTGAGCTGATAGCGCATGCCCGCTTGCAGGCCCAGGCCCGGTACATCCGGCAACGCCTGCACCAGATTATCGATGACCTGCAGTTCCTGCTCCGCCTCCACCATGGTGTCAGGTGCGGCGAGTTGCTCAGGGCTGATGCCGGTTTTTTTGAGGCAGATGGCCAGACTCAGGCCATACGCCTGTCCCAGGCCGGTCATGGCTTTAACGCTGGTAATGGCGCGGCGGCTGGGCATGGCAGACGGTGAATTTACGACACGTATTTGGCCATAAGTATCAAATCATTGACCGGATGTCATATCAACACACCGCAGTTTTCTGTCTAATCTGGATGGCATCAAACACTGCGACGGGAATGACATTGAGCAGTCGACAGCAACAAATGAGCGACATCAGAAGGAGGCATGCCATGAGAAAGGCTTGTGCGCTGGTGGTCGGCGTGGGTGATCGCAATGGCATGGGTGCGGCGGTCTCCGTGCTCGCCGCCAGCCAGGGTCTGCACGTCTTTATGGTGGGGCGTACCCCGGGCAAGCTCGATCCATTGGTTCACGAGATTGCCAACGCCGGCGGCAGCGCCGCTGCGCTGGTCGCGGACTGCACGGTGCCGGCGGACATGGAGCAGGTGTTCCGGACGGTTGGCAGCAGTGCCGAACCTTTGCACCTTGTGGTTTACAACGCCGGTCGCAACGTACCGTCGCCATTTCTCAAGAGTGATGTCGATCTGCTGGATGCGCATTTCAAGCGCTGCGCCTACGGCGGTCTCCTGGTTGGCCAGGGGGCATTGCGCATGATGCTGGAGCAGGATGACGAGGGCGGGCACAAGGGCACCATTTTGTACACCGGGGCCAGCGCCTCGATTCGCGGAAAGCCCATGTTCGCGGGTTTCTCCGCCGCCAAGGCCGGGTTGCGAAACATGGTGCAGTCCATGGCGCGGGAATTCGGGCCACGGGGTGTTCACATTGCCCATATCGTGATCGACGGCGTCGTGGATGGCGCCATCGTTCAGGAACTCGATGGCGGCATCGGCCGTTTCCTGCTCAGGCGCAAAGGCGTTGACGGCGCGCTGAAACCCGACCAAGTCGCCCGGTCGTTCTGGATGCTGCACCAGCAACACCGCTCGGCCTGGACCCATGAACTGGACCTGCGGCCCTGGAAGGAGTCGTTCTGATGCCCCGAACGCCAAAATCAGCCCATGACCAGGGCATCCTCAAACAGTTTCTTGGTGATGTGTTGCGGGATCGCCTGGCTTCGGCGCGTCGCAAGAAGCGCCTGAGGAAGATCGATGCGATGCCCGATGAACGCCAAGCGGCTGCCCTGATTTTCGGGGCCGGCGCCATGCCCGGAATCGGTGCCGCGGTGGCGCAACGTGCGGCGCAGGGCGGCTACAAGGTCTACCTGAGCGGGCGCAATGCCGAAAAACTGGAAGCGACGGCATCCAGCATTCGCGCGGCGGGCGGTCTGGCCGCAGCCCTGACGGTGGATGTCGCTGATCCTGAACAGATTTCCGCAGCCTTCGCCAGGGTCAAAGCCGATGATTGCCGGCTGCAACTGGTGGTCGACAATGTGGGCACGAACCGACCCAAACCCTTTCTGGAGATTACGCCGGAATTGCTGGAGAAATGCTGGGTCAACGACTGTCGATCCGGATTTCTGATCGGGCAGCACTGCGTTGAATTCATGCTGGAACAGGCGGATAACGGCAATGGGCGCGGCACGGTTCTGTTCACCGGTGCCTCGGCCTCACTGCGCGGCAAAGCCCAGTTTGCCGCCTTCGCACAGGCCAAGGCGGGATTGCGCATGCTGGCCCAGGCGATGGCGCGGGAATACGGTCCACAGGGGCTTCATGTGGCCCACATCATCATCGATGGCATGGTGGATGGCGATCGACTGAGGACAATCGCGCCGCAATACATTCAGGCGCAGGGCGAAGGCGGCACCCTGCATCCTGAGGCCATCGCACAAGCCTACTGGGATATACATCAGCAGCACCGAAGTGCCTGGACGCATGAGGTGGATCTGCGTCCATTCAAGGAAAACTGGTGATGGTGGTGCTTGCGTACAAGCCGGTGGCGGCGCATCCCGACATGCTTTGAACGCGTCTGCCAAGCTTCTCAAAGCATGCGTCAGCTGCTGTCATGCTGGAGTTCATCCTGCAAGGAAGCGGTACCCGGCTCGGGGAGCCGCGCACGCACCCGGCGAGAAAACGGATCGGACTCAAAGCGGTAAAACACCAGCGGCTGCATCATGGCGTGCGCTCATGAATGAACGGGTTTTGGCGTAGCCGCAAACCGCTCGTCCCCGGCCTTTCTGGCGAGATGGACGATTCGCAGAATGAGCGGGGCGCCGACCAGCGAAACAACCGTTTCGGTAACAACGCTGCTGCCGGGCTTGGCTTGGCCCTTGAAACGGGCTAACAAGGCATCGTAGGTATTTCCTGTGAGATTACCGAAGTAAATCGCGTGCAGATAGGCGTGGATTTCCATGCGTTGCCAGGATGTGAAAACACTCTTGAGGCGCTGTTTGGCTTCGTCCGAGGGACGCGTCTTTTGCTCCGCAAAATGCTGTGCATAGAGCACCGCGACCGCTGTTTCCTGAGGCAATGCAGTGCCATCCGGATTGGCAAGAAACTGATTGAGCTCATCGACGTCAACGGCGTTTTTGAGTGCAAGTTGTGTGTGTAGCCAATCGCAATAATGGCAGTCATTGACAGAGGTACAACCGAGCATGACCTGCTCGCGTAACGTTGCCGAGGTTGCGGGGCGGATGAAGGCTGCGATCAGGCGCGGCGAATAACAGGCCATCATCGTTACGCTGCGCGCGTATCCGGCAAGGGTGAAAGTGCGTTTTTTGAACATGTGGATGTTTCTCAAGCAGCCTGGGTGAATTGGGAGCATTGCCGCGATGGACTCTTACCTGCTGCCATCTGCTCGCGACGTGTCGCAGGCGGCGTACCCGGGGCAGCGGGCAAAGCGGAAGCATCCGCGATTACAGCCCTGGCAGCCCGAAGACCTCGCCATTATCGTCTACCACCCCATGCTTTTCATCATCAGCCTGCCATGCAGGCAGCGCCCCAAGGGGGGCTTGGCCATCAGCGTCAGCCATTCGCCATTCGCCATGCGCAGCCGCTTGGCGGTGACGGCCCTAACGGGCAACGTACCATTGCCCCGGCTGGTCAAAATGCCCCGTTGCGGCCAAAACATTTTCACCGCATTGGCGCCGCTCAGGGGCCATCCACCATCCGATCATTCGTGGGTTGATTGGCCGTGATCAACGTGGCCATAACGATCAATAAAATGGCCGGCCCGCGCATCATCAAACGCAAGCTTTCTCCCTAAAGTGTGTATCCGGCACAGGAGAAAAAATCATGCGCAAGGCGCTCATTATCGTCCAGGAAGAACAGCTTTCCGGGCAGCAGATCCAGCGGCTGGATGCCTTCGTCAAACGGCGCTACCGCAAACATGTCAGCCACGACAAGCTGCTGACGATCTGGAATCGCATACCGGCCGGTCAGGCCTTTACCAGGTATGAAGATTCACGCGCTTCACTGGTCACCATGGAGTGTGAAAACGGGTTTGAGCAGTCCAGGCGCGTGGCCCTGATGCAGGCCCTGGACAAGGATTGGCGTTCGGTGACCGGTCAGCGCCCGGATGCGGTCATGCTGGCAGTGGTCGATGAAGCGCTGTTTGCGGATGTGTTCAAGAGCAGCCAGATGCGCCTGTCGTTGCTGGGGCGGGTGGAGCTGACCTTCAGGATGCTGCGTTCGATGTTTCACGCCCGACTGTCGGGCACGCCCATCCAGTTCAATCCGAATCTGTAGAAGATCGACCATGCCTGTTTACAACGTGGCCACACGTGCGCCGGTGTCTTATCAAATGTGCAAAGACACCGCGGACGCCATCACCGACATCCACTGTGAACTGACCGGCGCCCCGCCTGAGTTCGTCAACGTCATTTTCATGCACGGCCATCGCCTCAAGGCCGGGCATACGGTGGGTGTGGTTTGCAACGTTCGCAGCGGCGGCAATCGCAATGCCGAGCTGACCGAAAACCTGCGCCTGAAAATACGCGATGGCGTGGCCCGCAGCATGGGCACATCGGCGGGCAAGGTGCACACCATCCTGCTCGGCTTTCCCGCCAGTTGGGTGATGGAGGGTGGTGAGATTCTTCCTGAGCCGGGCGAGGAGGAATCCTGGCTCAAGCGGGATGAAGCGAGCGGTTTCAGCCGCTGATTGGCGAAGACCTTGGCTTTGGCGGTATCGGCTTGCGTTGCGCGGCCATCGGGTCCGCACGCCCAGCTAAAAGGAGAACCATGAATACCGTGACCCGAATCAAGCCCCCTGAGGCCAGCCCGATGATCGACTCCATTCGTGCATCGCTGGAAGGCCTGTTGGCCCGGCAAAAGGCCGCGTGTCGGGCTGAGCCCATGCCCAGTCTGGCGGTTCGCCAGCAACGCCTGGCCCGATTGCACAATGTGATTCTGGATTGCCGCCAGCGGATGGCCGCCGCGGCCCATGCGGATTTCAGTGCCCGCGCCAGCGCGGAAACGGATCTGGGCGAAGTGCTGCCCCTGCTTGAAGGCATCGCCTACTACCGCAAGCGCCTGAAGCGGCTGATGAAACCGCAACGACGCCATGCGCCGCTGACCGTGTTGCCGGGGAAGGCGGAAGTGCACTACCAGCCGCTGGGCGTGGTGGGTATCGTCGTGCCGTGGAACTTCCCGTTCTTTCTGGCGCTGTCACCGCTGATCGGCGCCCTGGCGGCGGGCAATCGCGCCCTGCTCAAAACCTCCGAATTCGCGCCCGCCCGTGGCGAGCTGTTGCAGAAGCTGCGGTTTCGACCGATCAAGATCAAGCCGGCGTGATCCATGGGCAGCAGGCAAGTGCGGGATCGCTACGACGGCATCATTATCGGCAGCGGCTTTGGTGAGGCGTCCATGGGGTTTGCCAGATCAAACCCTTACGCACGGTTCGCTTGGCCGGTAAAGGCCGGCTGGCCGGCGGTGAACATGAAGACCCCGACGCAGGAAGCAAAGGGATCTTCGGCATCGTCCTCGTAGCAGTCGCCGCGCACGAAGGCCAGATCCGGCGTCACCTTGTAGCAATGGGCCCGGGCATGAATCTTGACGCCGGGCTTGGCCGGACGCAGGTAGTCGATGCGCATGTCCAGCGTGGCCATGGGGCGGAATTCCTGAATGCGGAAGAACACGGCGAAACCAAAAGCGGTGTCGATCAGCGCCGTCACGGCGCCGCCGTGCAGCACGCCACTATCCGGATCGCCGACCAGTTCGGGCACATAGGGCAGCGCCAGTACGCAGCCGCCGGTTTCCGCCGCAACCGCCTCGATGCCGAGTCGGGCGGTGTAGGGGGACATCGTCAGAAAACGGGCCCAGGCGCTCACGTCGTGAGGAATTTTCATCAGCTTCCGGCCACCGCCGATGCAGGTGCGGCGACTGGCGGTCGCGGGTACCACTGCGCGGCCTCGTCCTGGTGGATTTGCGATTGCTCTTCCAGGTACTGAAGGTGGGCCAGGGATTCGGTGAGCGCGAGAAAGCGGTCGAGCACGTTGCGGCGTCTGCCATACACGGCGATGGCCACGTCCATGGCTTTCATGCCGGCTTGCAGGCACGTACCGAAGCGTGCCAGTGCGCGTTCGTGGTGGCGAATCAGTCCGCGCGCACGCGCCACGCCATCGGCATACACGCCGTGATGGGCGGGCAGCACGCAGCGCAGGTCCAGCGCGGCGATCTGCTCCAGACTCGCCAGGTAGTGGCGCAGCGGGTGGCGGTCGCCCCAGGGCAGCAGGCTGAGATTCGGGGTAATGCGTTCCAGCAACTGGTCGCCCGTCAGCAGCAGGCCGGCGGCGGGTTCGTGCAGGCAGAATTGCGCGACGCTGTGCCCGCCCTGCACCAGCACGTCGAAGCGGTAGCGGCCAACGTCCAGCACCTGGCCATGTTCCAGCGTCCGGGACTCGAAGCGCGTGTCGCAGCTCATGAACTGGCTCAGCAGCTTGCTGGTGATGTCGGTGACGTCGTCCGCGTTCATGCCGTGCCGCGCGAAGTAGTTGCGACAGGCGTCCATTGCCTTGGGCGTGGACAGGGCGGTCTGTTCGGCGGAGTCGCGCTCTTCCGGACGCAGGTACACGACGGCGCCGGTGCGCTCGCGCAGCCAGCGCGCAAGGCCCAGGTGATCGGGGTGATGATGCGACACCACGATGCGGCTCAGCCCGCCTGACAGCGGGCCGGCCAGCAGCCGTTCCCAGCAGGCGCGGGCGTCTGCGGAGTCCACGCCGGTATCGAACAGCAGCCAGCGCGCGCCGTCGCGGATCAGGTAGAGGTTGACGTGGTCGATGCCTTCGTCCAGCGGCAGCCGCAGGCGCAGGATGTCCGGCGCGACTTCGACCAGGTCGTCCGGCACCATGGCGGCTCCGGCGCGGATGGTGCTCATGGCCAACGGGCCGCTTGTTCGCGCACGACCTTGCCGGCGCCGCCGGTGGGCTGGGTGCGCGCACCGCCGAAGCGTTCACGCGCGGCGGTGAGAATGGCAAGATCGGTCATGGGCGGCGTCCGCACGGCAGGGTTCACATCGTGGTGTAACCGCCGTCGACCACCAGCTCGGCGCCGACGACGTAGGACGACTCATCCGAGGCCAGGAACAGCACGGCCTGCGAGACTTCATCCGGACGCGCAGAACGACCCGTCAGCGTCATGGCCAGCGCCTGCGAGCAGAACTCGGGCTGCGTCAACAGGTCTTTCGTCATCGGCGTATCAATGACGCCGGGGTGGACCGAATTCACCCGAATCTTGAACGGCGCCAGATCCACGGCGCAGGACTTTGCCATCAGCCGCACCGCGCCCTTGGAGCTCTGGTAGGCGGTGGCGCCGGGCGCGCCGATCAGCCCGTAGATCGATGAGATGTTGATGATGGAGCCGCCGCCGGCCTTCTGCATGGCAGGGACCACGGCGCGGATGCCGAAGAAGCAGCCACGGACATTGACGTTGAACACCGCATCCCATTCTTCGGTGCTGGTTTCGTGTACCGGCTTCATCAGCAGGATGCCGGCGTTGTTGACCAGCACATCGATGCGGCCGTAGCGCTCGACGGCGCCGTCCACGACGGCTTTCCATTGGGCTTCGTCGGTGACGTTGAGCGGCTGGAATTCAGCGCGGCCACCGGCCTTGCGGATGTCGTCAGCGACCTGCTCACCGAGTTCGGCGTTCATGTCGCTGACGATGACCTGCCCGCCTTCGCGTGCCAGCAGTTCGCAGTGCGCTCGGCCCATGCCCATGGCGCCGCCACTGATCAGGATCACTTTGTCTTGTACACGTCCCATCGTCGTTCTCCTTGGCGTTTGTCTCTGGTTGGGCCGGACTTACCCGCAGACGCTGTCGGCTTTCTTGCCCTCGCGGAATGCCTTGAGCGAGCCGCTGTGCATGACGCGACCCATCAGCGGTCGGCCGATGATGTCCTCGGCCATGCGCGAGGCCTCGATCAGTTTTTCGAGATCGATGCCGGTTTCGATGCCCAGTTCGTGGCACAGGAAGACCATGTCCTCGGTGCAGATGTTGCCGGAGGTCTGGCGCGCCTTGTGGCCGGCAAAGGGGCAGCCGCCCAGGCCCGCAACCGAGGCGTCGAACAGCGTGACGCCCATCGACAGTGCGGCGTAGACGTTGGCGCCGCCCAGTCCGCGGGTGTCGTGCAGGTGCAGGCCGATCTTTGCCTCGGGCGCCAGCTCGCGCACCGCGCCGATGCGGCGTTTGACCGCTTCGGGGCTGGCCCAGCCCATGGTGTCGGCCAGATACAGCGGCGGCAGTGGCAGCTTGCGCTCGCGGAACAGGCCAATGGCATGGGCAAAGGCGTCCACGACCATCTCCTGTGACACCGGCCCGCCCAGATTGCAACCCCAGGCGGTCATCACGTAGACCTTCTGCGGAAACGCGCCGTCGGCCAGATAGCGGTCCAGCCAGGCTTCCTGCTCGGCGCGCACCTCCAGTGCCGTGCGGTTGTTGTTGCGCATGGCAAAGGCATCGGTCAGGTAATACAACAGCGGTGCGTGGTTGAACGCGCCCTTGACCTGGCGCGCCCTGCGGTAGCCGGACTCGTTGAGCCACAGCAGGGTGTAGCGCACGTCCGGGTTTTTCTCGATGTCTTCGAACAGCTCCAGGGTGTCGGCCATCTGCGGCACCTTGCCCGGGTTGACCAGCGACCCGACCTGGATCTGTTTCAGCCCCGTTTGCGAGAGGGCGTTGATCAGCGCGGCACGGCGCTCGCGCGGATAGGTCACCGGCTCCATCTGGAAGCCTTCGCGGACGCCTTCTTCGTGGAACTCGACAGACTTGGGAAAATCGCTCATCACTTCTCTCCGGGTAGGAAGGCGGGGGGTAAACCGGGTTTCAGGCGCCCACTTCACACAACACGTCGTGGCGGCCCACCATGTCGCCGACCGCGCAGCGCAGCCCGCGCACGCTGCCGTCGCACTCGGCCACGATCTGCAATTCCATTTTCATCGACTCTAGGACGATCACGGTCTGTCCGCTGCGCACGGCCTCGCCTTCGCTGGCGAGCACGGCCACCACCTTGCCCATCATCGGCGCCTTGAGTTCGCTGCCAGCGGCTGCATTCGCCGCCGACGCGGCCAGCGGTGGTGTCGCCTCGAAGCGGCTGGTGCCGTGCGAGCTGTGCACGTCCAGTGTCGTGCCGTTGGCAAACAGGCGCAGCTGCAGGCGGGTGTCGTCGCATTCCAGCACCTGCGAGCCATTGGCCGCGGCCGACAGGCAGGCGCGCAGATTCACCGCAGGTTGTTCCTCAGTCGTCAGTGTGATCTGCGTATGGCCTTGGGCGTCCGGTGCAGAGAATTGCACCGCCCAGTTGACGTCGCCGGCCGCGAGCATGACCGAGGGTTGCGGCGATGGCCGGCACGCCCCGGCCAGGGTTCGCCAGCCGCTGAATTCGGCTTGGGTCCATACCCCCCAGTCGCAGCGGCGACGCGCTTGCGCCAACCACCACAGCGCGGCGGCCGCGACGTGTTCGACCGGCGTCTGCACGCGGCGCTCCAGCGGCTGCCAGCGGGCATCGATCAGCCGTGTGTGCATCTCACCGCGACGGGTTTCGGCCCAACCGAGCAGTTCGCGCAGAAAGCTCAGATTGGTGGCCAGTCCGACCACTTCGCAGGACGCCAGCCCGGCGGACAGGCGGTCCAGTGCCTCGACGCGGTGGGCGCCGCAGCTGATCAGTTTGGCGATCATCGGGTCGTAGAATGGCGTGATCTCATCGCCCGCATCCACGCCGCTTTCGACGCGCAAGGGCCGACCGGGAAAGCGCAACCAGCGCAGTGTTCCGGCGCCGGGCAGGAAGCCGGCATCGGGGTCTTCGGCATACAGTCGGGCCTCGAAGGCATGGCCGTTGATCTGTACGTCTGTCTGACTCAGGCCCAGCGCGCCGGTGGCGGCGATGTGCAGTTGCAGTTCCACCAGATCCAGCCCGGTGACTTCTTCGGTCACCGGATGCTCAACCTGCAGGCGCGGGTTGACTTCCAGAAAGTAATGGTCGCTGCCGCTGACGATGAATTCCACGGTGCCCAGGCCACGATAGTTCAGCGCGGCGGCGAGACGGCGCGCGTCTTCGAGGATGCGCGCCCGCAGCTCCGGCGCCAGGCCGGCGGAAGGGGCTTCCTCAATGACCTTCTGGTGGCGGCGCTGCAGCGAGCACTCGCGCTCGTAGAGGTGGATCGCCTGGCCGTGACCGTCGCCGGCGATCTGCACCTCGATGTGGCGCACGCTCGGCAGGTAACGCTCGACGATCATCTCGCCGCTGCCGAAAGACTGTTCGGCCTCGCGCATCGCACTTTCGACGCGGCTGTGCAGGTTCTCGTCGCTTTGAATCACCGCCATGCCGCGTCCGCCGCCGCCGGCCACGGCCTTGAGCAGCGCCGGTAGTCCACAGGCACGCACTGCTTCGATCACCGCCGCCGGGTCGTTGAGGCCGACAGTGTCGCCCGGCACGGTGGGAATGCCAAGCCTGGCCGCTTCGCGCTTGGCCGAGGCTTTGCCGCCCAGCTGTTCCATGGTTTCGGCAGTCGGGCCGATGAAGCGCAGGCCCGCCGCCTCCACCGCGCGCACGAAGGCCGGGCTCTCGGAAACGAAGCCGTAACCCGGGTGAATTGCGTCGGCGCCGGCGCGCTTGGCCGCGGCGACGATGGCGTCGATGTTGAGATAGCTGGCAGCAGGCGCCGCAGGGCCAAGCAGTATCGATTCGCCAATCTCGCGCACATGGCGTGCGCGTGCATCGGCACTGGAGTGCACACCGACCACGGCAATGCCCAGCCGCCGGCAGCAGCGTGCGATGCGGCAGGCGATTTCGCCGCGGTTGGCGATGAGCAGCTTGCGAATGGGTTTCATCGGCGTGTCCATCAGAACCGGAACACGCCGAACTGCGTGTTCTGCGCCGGCACGCGGGCGGCGAGTTCCAGCAACAGCGCCAGTGTGGCGCGGGTCTCCAGCGGGTCGAGGATGCCGTCGATCCAGCCGTGGCTGGCAAAATTGTGGGCCCCCTGAAAGTCCTCATAGATCTTGCGGGTGGGCGCCTTGAAGGCTTCCTGTTCTTCAGCGGTCCAGGTCTTGCCTTCGGCCTTGAGGTTGGCTTCGCGCACCAGTGCCAGCACCGTGGCCGCCTGTTCCGGACCCATGATCGCGGAACGTCCGTTGGGCCAAGCGAACATGGCGGTCGGCTTGAACGGTCGACCGCACATGGCCAGATAGCCGGCACCGTAGGCAGCGCCGATGTTGAGCGTGTATTTGGGCACCTTGGCCGAACTCATCGCGGTGATCATCTTGGCGCCATGCTTGGCGATGCCGGCCTGCTCGACGTCGCCCCCCACCATGAAGCCGGTGACGTCACTCATGAACAACAGCGGGATGTCGCGCTGGCAGCACAGGTTGATGAAGTGCGTGCCCTTCATCGCGCTTTCGGGGAACAGCACGCCGTTGTTGGCAAGAATGCCGATCTCATAGCCGTGGATGCGCGCAAAGCCGGTGATCAGTGTCTCGCCGTAGAGCGGCTTGAACTCCTGAAACTCGCTGTCGTCGATCAGGCGCGCGAGGATCTCGCGGGTGTCGGTGGGGTATTTGGGGTCGTGCGAGACGATGCCGTAGATTTCCTCGGCGTCGAAGCGTGGCGCACGCGGGGGTTCCTGGCGACGCCGCGAAGCGGGCGCCTGACCCAGTTCACGGACGATGTGACGGGTGATCAGCAGCGCGTGACGGTCGTCCTCGGCGATGTGGTCGGTGACGCCACTCTTGCTGCAATGCATGGCCGCGCCACCGAGGCTTTCGTTGTCGATCTGCTCGCCGGTGGCGGCATAGGTCAGCTCTGGCCCGCCCAGATACATGTAGCCCTGGCCGCGCACGATCACCACCTCGTCGCACAGCGCCGGAATGTAAGCACCACCGGCGGTGCAGGGGCCCATCACCACCGCGATCTGCGGGATGCCGTCGCCCGACATGCCAACCTGATTGTGGAAAATCGACCCGAACTGGCCGTCGTCGGGAAAGATGTTGGCCATGTCCGGCAGGAAGGCGCCGCCGCTGTCGACCAGGGTGATGCAGGGCAGATGATGCTGCCAGGCAAAGGTCTGTGCGCGGACGTGCTTCTTGCAGGTCAGGCCAAAGTAGGTGCCGCCTTTGACCGTGGCGTCGTTGGCAATGATCATGCACGGGCGACCGGAAACCAGGCCGATGCCGGTGATGATGCCCGCGCCCGGGGGCACCCCGTCGTAACGGCCGGCGCCCATCAGATCGCCCAGTTCCAGAAACGGCGATCCGGGGTCCAGCAGCAGGTCGATGCGGTCGCGTGGCAGCACCTTGTTGCGTGCCAGGTGCTTGGCCCGCATCTTCTCCGGACCGCCGCCGCGCGCCAGCGCACGCAGCGCGTGCAGTTCGGCGATGCGCTGCGTGTACGCCTGTTGATTGGCGATAAAGCTCTCACCACGAGGGTTGAGCCGGGAGGAAAGTGAATGGCCCATCAACGGGAACCTCGCCTGGCCAGAGGGATGGTGCCGGTCTTGCGCCGCAGGGCCGGGCAGGGTTCGACGTCGCAATGCACTGGGGCCGTGCCGGGTGCCAGATGCATCCTGCACGGGGTGGATGGCCGCATGAGCATCAGCGCGGCTGAAACACGGGTTTGCGTCGTGCCTGAAAAGCGGCCAGACCTTCGTTCACGTCCGCGCTCTGCAGGGCCGGTACCGCCAGCTGCGCTTCCAGCGTCAGCGCCTCGGTCAGCGGTCGGTCCAGGCCTTGCCGCGCCAGGCGTTTCATCAGGGCCAGACCAGGCGCGCTTCGCTCGGCGGCGGTGGCGCACCAGCTCAGCGCATGTGGCTGAAGGGCATCTTCGGAGACCACGTCATTGACCAGACCCCAGGCCAGTGCTGTAGGCGCATCGAGCCAACGTGCGCTGAGGTACAGGTCCATCGCACGGCGCAGACCGACCAGCCGCGTCAGCCGTTGACTGCCGCCCCAGCCGGGAATCAGCCCGAACTGCGCGTGCTGGTCGCCGAACCGGGCGCTGTCGGCGGCGAACACCATGTCGCAGCCCAGCATCAGTTCCAGGCCTCCGGCCAGGCACAATCCGTGGCAGGCGGCGACGATGGGCAGTGGGCTGTCTTCCATCGCCCGCAGCACGCGGTGGCCGCAATCGATGAACTCGGTCAGTTGGGTGGCGTCGGCGCGCAGGCCCTGCACCTCGTCCAGGTCGGCGCCGGTACAGAAGTGCTTGCCCTGCGCCTGGATCAGGATCACGCGCACGCCACTGCCGGGTTGCTCGAATTCGGCCAGTGCGGTGCTGATCGCCCCCCAGGCCGCCATGGACAGGCAGTTGAACTTGTCGGGGCGCGCCAGTTCGAGGATGCCCACGGCACCCTGGCGACGAACCAGCAGCGGCGCGCTCACGCCTTGCTCTCCTTGGCGTACTGCACCGCGACGCGGCCGACGCGCTCGCGCGCGATGATCAGTTTCATGACCTGCGCGGTGCCGTCGCCGATTTCCAGCCCCATGACGTCGCGCAGGCGCTGCTGGTGCGGCAGGTCCATTGACCAGCCGTAATGGCCGAAGGTCAGCAGGCACTGGTGGATTGTATCGACGGCGGTCTTTGGCCCCAGCCATTTGACCATGGCGGCCTCGGCGGTATGGGCCTCACCGTGATCGCGCAGGTCCAGCGCGTGGTAGCAGAGCTGGCGGGTGGCTGCGATCTGCGAGTCGTATTCGGCGAGCGGGAAGCTCACGCCCTGGTATTGCGCCAGCGGGGCGCCGAAGGCGCTGCGTTCCTTGGTATACGCCCAGGCTTCGTCGAGCGAGGCCTGTGCGGCGCCGATGCACTGCAGGGCGATCAGTACGCGGCTGTAGTCGAAGCCCTGCATGACCTGCACGAAGCCCTTGCCCTCGTCGCCCAGCAGATGATCGGCCGGAATGCGCACGTCGTCGAAAAAGACCGAGCCGCGACCAATGATGTGGCTGCCGGAATCGTTGAAGTGTGTGCGCTGGATGCCGGGCAGGGTCAGCGGCACCAGAAAGGCGCTGATGCCGCGTGCGCCGTCTTCGGCGGCGCCGGTGCGCGCGAACAGCACGATGGCGTCGGCCTGGTCGGCGAAGCTGATCGAGGTTTTCTCGCCGTTGAGGACCCAGGAATCGCCGTCACGCCGCGCGCGCAGGGCCAGGTTGGCGGCGTCGGAGCCGCCGCGCGGCTCGGTCAGGCCCAGGGCGACGATGGACTCGCCGCGAATCATTCGCGGCAGCCACGCCTCGGCCAGCGCCGGTCTTGCGTGGCCCGCGATCACCTTGCCGGTCAGCGAGGCCATCAGCGGCACATAGCTGACGTTGATGTCGCCCCAGCCGACCTGCTCGATCAAAATGCCGGTGGTCAGGCCGCTGGCGCCCAGCCCGCCATACTGCTCCGGCAGATCGGGCGCGATCAGGCCCAGTTCGCCAATCTCGCGCACCAGGTCACGGTCCAGTCGTTCGGATTGTTCGCGCTTCTGATAGTCCGGGAGCAGTTTGTGTTCGGCAAAACGCCGGGCCGTGTCGCGCAGTGCGCGCTGGTCGTCGGTGAGGATCATCTGAGGTTTTGCGCCTTTGGAGGTGGGCGCGGCCGATGGGTGTCGGCGCGCGGTGTGGGAGCCGCTAATATAACAAACAACCGTTAGAAAAAATCACCGGCGAAATGCAGGTCGCGCCGCCCGCCTGCCGGAGGGCGCAGGCGCGGCGGCTCAGGCCGTTTCCAGGCTGCTTGGCGGGGGGCGCACGCAACCGGCATGGTGGCGAATTCGGTGCCGTGGAATCGAAGTTGCCGTCGCTACCGAACAGCGACTTGACCGTGTTGTGATCGCGACCGGCTGCGGCTCAGGCTGCCCGTCCGATCCTGCGCAGGGCATGCCGCAGTCCCAGGCCCAGTGCGCGCTTGAGCGCGGGCCCGATGAGGCGTGGGACGGTATCGAACTCGATGTTCCAGGTGACCTCGGTTGCGCTGCCGTTGGCAGAGAAGATGACGCTGGCGCGGTGGTTGCGCAGCGGCGATCCGCGGCTGATGCGGTAGTCGATACGGTGGGGTGGATCGAACCGCGTGATGGTCTCGTCGACTTCAAACGGGCGCAGGCCGATGGTGCGCACCGAACCCAGGCCGTTGACGTCGCCCTCACCGTCGCGGGTGCGCCTGACCGGCACACCCAGCGCCGCGCCCAGGCGCTGATGGTCGGCCAGCCGGGAAAACGCCAGTTCCACGGGCAGAGGCAGGGTTTGGCAGATTTGCAGTCGCTGGGTCATGAACTCGGCTCCGGTCGAAACGCTTGCATTATGGTGCAAAGCGCGTCCGCAACGGCTTGTCGGTACGGCCGCGAGCGGGGCAGCCGATGCTGCCAGGTTGCGCTAGAGCGCCATCAGTTGATCGCAGGCGTCGCGCTCGGCCTGCAGTCGCAGGTGAACCTCCTCGGCGGCGATGCGTTCGAGCGCGCCGCCGATCAGCGGCATGCGCACTTCCATGCGCCAGTCGGAGACGACTTCGGTGGCCTCGGTGCCGGCCGCTTCGAGGCGAAAGCGCGAGGTCGCTCGGTAAGGCAGGTGGGCGGCGACCACTTCCATTGATCCGCTGCGATCCGCCGCGTTCCACTCCACCGTATGGGTGATGGTGATCGCACCATTGATGACCTTGCGGGCAAAGCCCGGCAGCGGTGTGAGCGGATCAAGGTTCATGCGTAATATGGTGCGCATGCGCTGCGCCTGCCGGTGTCCTTCGGCGACCTGCACCTTGACGCCGCCGATCGCCTGCGCCATCTGTTCGAAGTAGCCGGGGTCGGAGTAGGCCTGGTTGATCAGTTCGCTGGTTCGTTCAAAGTGGATGCGGTAGCTGCTGTTGGTAGGCACGGTGGTGACGTCCGGAAAAGGTGAATTGAAGAAGAAGGCGCTCAGCCGTAGTGGCGCTCGAGGTAGTCGACGATGTCGGCGGACTCGAACAGGGTGGCGCCGGTGTTGGGGTCGACCAGGCAGGGCATTTGCACCTTGCCCGCCACTTCGCTGAGGAACTTGCGGTTGCGCTGCACCGGCGCGTATCCGGGCGCCAGCCTGGCTCGAAGCGGAGGAATCGGCAGCCAGTCCAGACCCTGCCGGCGGCCGCAGTTGCGCAGGATGTAGGGGACTTCCCGTTCACACAGGTACTCGCGGACGAAGCGCGCGAACGGACTGGCTTCGAAGCTGTACAGTTCCAGCATCCGTTGCGGCGCTTGCGTTGCGCTGGCGCAACGCGAGCCATGGCCCAGGCGCAGGACCGATGCGCCGAACGAGCCGGCGGTTGTCAGTGCGCGGGTCAGCGGGCCGCGACTGCGACCGCTGCCGTAGGTGCTCGACAGGTACTCCACGATGGCGGTGGACTCATACAGCTGTGTGCCGGTGTTGGGGTCCACCAGAAACGGAAACTGCTGGCGGCCGCCGCGCTGCTGAACCTGCTGGCGGTGGCGCGTGCCGCCTTTGGGGCAGGGGTAGATCACGGCGTCCAGATCCAGTGCGGTCAGGGTTTCACGCACGATGCGGCAATACGGACAGTTTTCGATGTCGTACAGCTCCAGCAATTGCTCGGGTTGCCGAGCGTCGGCGGTAACCTTCACGCCGCGTCCGCCGGTCGCCAGCGTGGCGGCCAGCGAAAGCCCCAGGTCAAGTCCTCGGTTCATGGTTTGGTTTCTCTTGCGGTTGGGTCGAAAGCCGCGTGCTCGCTTGGCGCCGCGGGCAGGCTGGCCCAGGCGTCGAATTCGCACCGCGCGGGCTGCAAGCCTCGCAGCTTCAATGCATACGTCGCGGCACGCGCGCGTGACACGCTGGCCGGTTCCCGGATCACAGGCGCGGTGACTCCCGGCCTGTTTCGGGGCCGTGCCCATGTTGGCGGCGGACAAGCCGCTGCCGATAACGATCATCCCGTGACTGCATTCGGCGGCCGAACTGGCGTGCGTTGATGTGATGCGCAGATGCGATGCGGGCTGGGTCGGCGGCCAACCGGCGGCGAAGCTGACCGGGCATCCTTGCCGCCTGCGCCGCAAGGATGCCCGGGCGACCCCGGGGCGGGGGAGCCGACCCGATCGCGGGTTAGGCGGCCAGGGCGGTCTTGTAGCCGGCGCCCTTGGTGTCGACGCTGTTGCGGAATGCCTCGTACGCCTTGGCGGTATCGTTGGTGGCGTTGAACACTTCCTTCCACTTGTGAATCTGGCTGCGGTTGTCGTCGTCCCAGGGGTGGAAGTTGGGGAGGTAGTACGGGAAGTAATGCCCGGTGACCAGGCGCGTGAGCAAGCCCTTGGGGCCGATCTGCAACTTCAGGCACTTGAGCATCGAACGCCAGTTGAGCAACTGCTTTTCCTTGTACAGCAGGTAGAGCATGTGGCCTTCGACCATGGGCAGGAAGATCGCGCTGGCAATCAGCATTCCGGCGATGCGCTGCGGATAGCTGCCGACGGCATCCTGGAAGACGTCGAAGGTGACCGACTTGTGCTCGGTTTCCTCCACGAAATGCCAGTACAGCATCGCCGCGACCTTCTTGTCGGAATCATCCAGCATGTCCGGATTGTCGATGAACACCGCCGCAAACGTTGCGGTGAAATGTTCGAACGCCGCCATCATCGACAGGTGCATGTCGTTCGGCGTGAGCCGTTCCAGCGTGGCGCGGATACGCTGGAAGCTGCGTTCCACCACGTCCAGCGGCACGCCCTGCTGGATCAGTGCGTTGTTCATGTCGTCATGTTCGCGGGCGTGATAGTGCTCCTGCTTGATGAAGGCGATGCCCGCCTTGCGCACTTTCTCGTCCTGCAGACGCGTGAGGCTGCGACGAACGCACTGCATCACCCAGCGCTCGCCATCGGGCACGGCCGCCAGAATGGAATTGAAGAAGTGGGTGCTCCACGGATCGCCATTCATCCAGAAACGCGGAACGCTGTCCTTGTCGAGATTGAATCGCAGGTCGCGTGCTTCGACCTCGTCATATCCGATGCTACGGTTTGCAAGTGCCATGGTTATGTTTTCCTCGTGCAGTGTGGGGATACGTAAAACGCACTCGGGTTATTGTTCGGCCCCGAATGCAACTCGCTACGGGGTGATTTTGGTCACCCTCGGCTCTGACCCCGACAGTTGCATGAAACCCGGCGGGCTGGTCGTGCTGAGTGCGTGGTCATACTACGCAACATAGCAAGGGCTTCGCCAGCGCGCAAGGCCGTTCGTCGGCAACTCAGGCGGCGCTATTGACCGGCTGAGGCTGTCAGGAAAACCCCGTTTTGAAACAGTCGCTTGATGAATTTTTCGGGACTGTCATGCTGCGTCGGCGGAGGCTTCGTCCCGGCGCCGCCGAACAAATCTGTGGACGGTGCCCAGGGACATCGCCGTCCCGGCGTCAGGCCGTCGGGCCGAACGCTGCCAACGGCCGCCAACGAATCGCCGTGCACCGCCTGCTGCGGCATGAGCTACGGCGCAGTGTCGATCGATGGCAAGAGCGATGGGTCGCGGCGGGTTTGACCCGGCGCGCGAAAACTAGCCCTGCCAGACTTGCAGGGGGCGGTTTGCGGATGCTTGCGCCCAGCATCCGTGCAAGGGTCGCGGGTTCGAACCCGCGACCCTTGCACGGATCGTCGGGTCAATGAAGCGTGTTGAGGACGAAGCGGGTGATTGCCTTCATGTCGGCCCGCGCCTCGGCCACCAGCGGAAAGAAGATGGGCCAGGCGTGCGGCATGTCGGGCCGCATGAGCAAGCGGGCGCTGGTGCCGGCGGCGCGCGCGCGCGCGGCGAGCGCGTAGGCGTCGTCGCGCAGGCATTCCTCGTCGCTGGCGCTGATCAGCATGGGCGGCAGGCCCTCGAATTCGCCGCGCAGCGGCGAAACCCGTGGGTCGGTTCGTTCGTGGCCTTGCAAATACGCCTCGCACATCATGCCGATGACCTTTTGCGACAGCATCACGTCACTGTGGTCGTTTTCCGCCCAGCTTGCCGCCTCGCCACTGAGGTCGGCGCCGGGCGAGATCAGCACCGCGCAACGCGGCAGCGGCAGGCCTTCGTCTTGCGCGCTTTGCAGCGTGACCAGGGCCAGGTTGCCGCCGGCCGAGTCGCCGCTGATGATCAGTTTTTCGGGGTCGACCCCACATTCGATCAGTTCGCGGTAGACCGCCAGACAATCGTCCGGCGCAGCTGGAAACGGATGCTCCGGCGCAAGGCGGTAGTCCGGCAGGATCACCTGTGCCTGCAGGTTCCGGGCCATGGCCCCGCAGAAGGGGTGGTAAATGCCGAGCTTGCCGCCGATGAAGGCGCCGCCATGCAGGTGCAGGATGGTCAGGTCCGCCTTGCCGGGCGCGAGGCGCTCGCAGGGCACGCCGGCAAAATTCATCTTGCGTGCCGATACGCCAAGCGGCAGCACGGATGGAAAGGGGGCGTCGTTCAGAATGCGACGGAAATGACGCACGGCGTGTTCCGTGGACGCAAAATCGTGCTTGAGCACCGCGCGGAACAGGGTCTTGGTGGCAATGGCGCTGACGCTGGTCATGTCGATTGCTCCCTCAGCCCGCAGCCAGGCGATAGCCCAGACCCAGGGCGCGCGCGTAGAGGTGCGGGAAAGCGCGTTTGGCACGCCACATCAGGCGACCGTCCCACTGCGGCAGCACGTAGAGCTGGTTGCGGTCCATGGCGTCCAGCGTCCGGCGCGCCACTTCTCCGCTGTTGGTGAACGCCCACTTCTCCATGGCCTTGGCCGCGAAGGTTTTGCGTTCGTCGGGAAAGCGGCTTTCGTTGATGATGTTGGTGGGCACGATGGTGGGACACAGGGCGCTGACGTGAACGCCGGTGCCGGACAATTCGGCGGACAGCGTCTCGGACAGTGACAGGACCGCCGACTTGGTGACGTTGTAGGTCGTCATCTCCGGCGCCGCGGCAAAGCCCGCCGCCGAGGCGGTGTTGATGATGCCGCCGTAACCGAGCTTGCTGAAGCGCGGTGCGAACTCGTGACAGCCATGAATGACGCCCCACAGGTTCACCGACAGGCACCAGCGCCAGTCTTCCAGCGACACATCACCGATGCGTCCGCCGACGCCAACGCCGGCGTTGTTGATCACCACGGTGGTTGCGCGTCCGAACAGTCCGTCGGCCTTGGCGGCCAGTTCCGCAAACTGTTTTTGGTCGCCGACGTCGCAGGTATAGGCAATACCACGCCCCCCCAGCTCATCGACCTGGCTGGCGGTTTGCGCGGCGCGTTCCTGCTGGATGTCCACGCACAACACGGATCCGCCACGGCGCGCCAACTCCAGCGCAAAACTGCGGCCGATGCCGCTGCCGGCGCCGGTCACGATGGCGGCGGCGCACTGGCTCAACTTCAAACTCTTGGGGCGACTCACGATTACATCTCTCCACTGTGGTTAATGACGGCATGCGTTCGCCGGGCGCGGCGCTGATCACGCCACGCCCGGCGGCGCAAGGGTTTTCAGGCGACTGACTTGAGCTGCGACACCGGGCCTTCGCCGATGAAGGCCTTGAACGCTTTCATGGTGTCGCCGGTGGCTTCGAAGGTGTCCTTCCAGCTGCGAAGCTGCGCCCGGTTGTCGTGATCCCAGGGGTGGAAGTTGGGCGAGTAGTAGGGCAGGTAGTGCTTGACCAGCAAGCGCATGAACCCCGGCTTGGTGAACTGGAACTTCAGGCCCTTGAGCGCCGAGCGCCAGTTGAACAGCTGGCCGTCCTTGGTCACCAGCACCAGGCGCTGGTATTCACTGATGGCCAGGAAGATGCCGGTCATCAACACCATGCCGGCGATGCGCTTGGGGTAGCTGCCTACGGCATCCTGGTAGACGTCGAAGGACACCGACTTGTGTTCGGTCTCCTCGATCATGTGCCAGGCGATCATCGCGCCCAGCGCCGGATCGAAATCCTTGAAGATTTCCGGGTTCTCGACGAACACCGCCGAGATCGTGCCGGTGAAGTGCTCGCCGGCGGCCATCGTGGACAGCTGCATGTCTTCGCTCAGGACCTTCTGCAGCAGACCCCGGATACGCTTGAACGCGGCTTCCACCTTGTCCACCGGCACGCCGTGGTCCATGACGGCCTTGTTCATGATGTCGTGTTCGCGGGCGTGGTAGTGCTCCTGCTTGATGAAGTCGATGCCGGCCTTGCGCACCCTTTCATCGCTGAGCTTGACCAGATTCTTGCGAACGCACTGCATCACCCAGCGTTCGCCATCGGGCACGGCGGCCAGCAGCGCGTTCCACCAGTGGGTGGTCCAGGGGTCGTTGTTCATCCAGTATTTCGGCACGTTGTCCATGTCGAAATGCAGGTCTCGTGGCTCGACTTCGTCATAGCCGATCTTGCGGTTTGCCAATGCCATGTTTCACCTTCCTTTGGTTTGCTTGAAGCTTTTGGGGAATTGCGGCGGTGCCTGCGCTGTACAGGCACGCGCTACGCATGCAGACGCTGCAAAGCAGTCGGGTTCGTCCGATGTCAGGCCTCGGCCGAGACGCGTGCTTCGGCTCGCGTGAACTGGTAGTGCGACATCGGCGAATGCTTGGCGCGCCACTGCGCCTCGGCCGAGGTCGAGGGTCGCAGCATCGGCGCGTCGCCGTGCCGGTCGAAGTAGTAGCTGTTGGAGCCCGAGCAGCTGTGATTCAAAAACACGGTGCGCTGCTGTCGGCGCTGGATGTCGGCGAAATATCGCTCGTGCGGGCCCGGGCGGATTTCAACGCAGGTGTTGCCGGTCTTGCGCGCCTGCTTGATGCAGCGCACCGCATGCACGGAGTGGTTTTCCACCATCTTGAAGTACGAGGAGCCGGTGAGCGCATAGGGCCCGAGCATGCCGAAGTAGTTGGGGAATTTCGGAACGGTCGTGCCTTCGTAGGCCTGATAGCGCTGGTCTTCCCAGAACTGGCCAAGTTCCAGACCGTCGCGGCCATGAACCTCGAACGAGGGCAGGTTGCCCTTTTCAAACACCTTGTAACCCGTGGCCGTGATGAGGACGTCGATCTTGCGTTCGCTGCCGTCGCGGGTACGCACGCCATCTTCGGTGATGCATTCGATGGGATCGGTGACCAGTTCCACGTTGTCGCGGGTGTAGGTCTTGAAATACTCGTTGGAGAAGGTGGGGCGCTTGCAGCCGAATCCGTACTTCGGCGTGAGTTTCTCCCGCAGTTCCGGGTCGTTGGGAACCTGTTCGAGCAGGTTGTTCTTGCCGGCGCTCTCGGCCCAGCGAACCAGGCCCGGGATCTGGCGGTTGTACAGCACGGCGCCGACCATGAGTGACTCGGTCAGCGCATCGGCCACCAGGCGGACGGTACGCTGGGCCAAGGGCAGGGCACGGAACGTGGATCTCAGCCAGCTTGGAATCTCCGCGTCCGGCTTCTTGAGTACCCAGATCGGCGTGCGCTGGTAGACGTCCAGCTGAGCAGCCTTGCGCGCCAGCTCCGGCACCATCTGCACTGCCGTGGCGCCGGTGCCGATGACGGCGACCCGCTTGCCGGTGAAGTCGTAGCTGTCATCCCAGTAGCCGGTGTGGATGACGCGGCCCTTGAACGCATCCAGACCCTGGATGTCGGGCTTCTTGGGCGCAATCAGCCCGCCGCTGGCGCTGATGATGAAACGGCTGGTCAGCACGCTGCCGTCCTTGAGGTAAACCTTCCACAGATGCTGGTCTTCGTCGAACACCGACTTGAGCACCTCCACGCCGAAGCGCGTCTTGGGGTAGATGCCGTATTTGGCGGCCACCCGCTGCGCGTAACGCTGCAGCTCGGCACCGGGCGCGAAAACGCGCGACCAGTTGGGGTTCTGTTCATAGGAGAACGAGTAGACGAAGGAGCTGATGTCCACCGCGATGCCGGGATAGCGATTGTCGCGCCAGGTGCCGCCGACATCCTTGGCGCGTTCCAGAATGACGAAAGAGTCGATGTCATTCTTCTGCAGCTCGATGGCCGCGCCCATGCCTGCGAAGCCGGCGCCGACGATGATCACCTCGTAGTCGGGCTTGCCCTTGCGTTGCGACGATGCGCGGCGTTCGATTTCCACCAGTCCGAGGTCGGCGGCGGGCCGAGCCTTGGGTTTGGACTTGGACTTGGACTTGGGCTTGGGCGGGGTGGAGCGGTTCTTCGGGGATCCATCGGCCATTGTCTTGAACTCCTTGTGTGATGGCCATGCCCCACGGGGCCGGCCGGGTTGTGTTGTTGTGTTGCGTAAAATGTCTGCAAGCGTCAGGGCTTCACGCCCGGCATCAGGGGGCTGAGCAGGGCCTGTGCGAGCCTCGGGCCGCGGATGCCCGGCGTGTGCTGCGCCCCATCGATGACCTGGGGGCGGCCCCGCCAGGATGCGCGGCGGCACCGGCCGGGCGCCAAGGCCTGGCGATATTGGTGCCGGTGCCGCCGGAGACTGCGGCGAGTTTGCCCTTGCGTGATTTCACGGCGTCTCCTGAATGATCTGGCGAATGACGCTTGGCGCGGCGGTCCGGGGTGCGGACTCAGGCGGCCTTGCCCAGCACCGTGTAGGTGGCTTGGGTGGCGTAGTGCACGTCGCCGGAATCCGCATAGGCCTGGATCCAGCGGTCATAGGCTTTGAGGTCGCCGTGGTCCCAGGGCTCGAAACCGGGCTTGAACCAGCTCAGATAGTGGCCCAGAAGGTCGAAATAGAACCCGCCGCGCTGCGGCTTGAACATCCACCACAGGCCCTTGCTCCAAAGCCCGGCCCGCTCCCTTGCGGTGTAGCCGTCGCTGCGCAGGACGTGTTCCAGAATGGGAAACACGAGGGCGTGAAACACGATGCTGATGTAGGCCATCATCAGGACGCGCGGGATGTACCCGACCCTGGCCTGATTCTTGAGAAGATCAAAGGCAACCGACTTGTGCTCGATTTCCTCTGCGGCATGCCAGAAGTACAGCGCGCGAACACGCTCGTCGGCGCCGTCGAACAGGTGGCTGCCGTGGCCAAGGACGGTGTGCGCCATGGACGCCGTCAGGTGTTCGGCGCAGGCGGTCAGGGTGAGCTGCATGCGCGGCGACAGCACTTGCTCGTGAGCGGCAAAGAACTTGCGCAGCAGCTGGGTGATCCGCTCGATGTCCACGCCCTGCCGACCGAGCCGGTTGTTGTAGGCGTTGTGCAGGATTCCGTGGACCCCTTCCTGACGGATGAAGTCCTTCAGCTCCTGCTGCAATTCGGGATCCTGCAGGCGGTCCTTGAACTGGCGCAGGGAGACGATGAAGAATTTTTCGCCTTCGGGCAGCGTGGTGGAAAAGGCGTCGAAGAAACGCGAGCGGAACACATCGCCGTTGGCCCAGTTGACCGCAATGCCGTCGGCAAAATCCAGCGCCTGCGGGTGGCGAGGGACCAGTTTGCGGCGGGCCAGGGCGTTGTTCATGCGGTGCTCTCGATATGGGATGGCGGCGTCCTGTCAGGCCCGCTGCACACTTTGTTGCAGTGCGGACCTGACAGAGTGCTTATTGCAGAGTGCGGTGTCGCACTACGCATGCCGAATATTGGCCAAGAGGCCTTGATCGTGTCAACACAAGCGCCGGTGAACATCAGCTAATCTCCGGAAAAGAATGATGATTAAGTTGCCGTGAGCGTCAGGATCGGGGTTCGGGCGTGGCCGCCCCGGCATGACACGCTGCCGCCGTCGGCGTGCCAAAAATCAGCTTGCCCGGGACCTGAAGCCGGTCAGAAAATGACCCGGGGCGGGCCATGCAATGACCGCAGATCCGATGCGGTGGGGGCGTCGTCCGGTCGGCTTGCGCGGACTACGGCGCCAGCGGTTCGGGGCGGCGTGCCGGTTGCAGCCACGACAGCATCAGGATGCCGCTGGTGACCAGGGCGGTGCCGGCAAGCTGAATCGCGGTGATCGGCTCGTTCAGCAGCCAGGCCGCCAGCAGCAGCGTGCTGGCCGGGCCGATCATGCCGGCCTGGGAAGCGTGACCCGCGCCAATATTGCGCACCGCGATCATGGTCATGAAGATCGGCAGCGCCGTGCACAGCGTTCCGTTGGCCAGCGACAGCCACCACACCGACGCGGGCTGCTCCAGCAGTCGGCCGATCGGGCGCAGCAGCGGGTACTGGGCCAGGCACAGCAGCGTGGAGACGCACATCGCCAGAGCCACCAGACGCAGCGCGCCGATGCGTTGCATCAGGCCCTCGCTGAGCAGCAGATACACCGCATACATGACCGCGCTGATGGCGATCAGCAGGGCGCCAAAAGGCATGTCCGGGTGTCCGAAAACGCGCAGTTCATGCTGGAATATCAGCGCGATCCCGGCGTAGGCCACGGCCAGCGACAGCCATTGCAGGGGGCGCACGCGGCGCCCGAGAAACAGGATGCCGAGCAGCAGCACGAAGCTGGGCGTGAGAAACAGGATCAGTCGCTCGAGGCCGGCGCTGACGTATTGCAGGCCGATCAGGTCGAGCATGCTTGAGGCGTAATAGCCCATGAAGCCGAGCCCGGCCACGCGCAGCAGGTCGCCCGGGCGTGGGCGCGGCGTCTGTTTCCAGCTCCACAGCGCCACCGCCAGGAACACCGGGCCGGCGGTCAGCATGCGCAGCGTGATCACGTCCACCGCGTCCAGGTCATGCTGGTACAGCAGCTTGACGAAGACGACCTTCGCCGACAGCAGGATCGCGCCGGCGGCGGCCAGGGCGAGGCTGGCGCGATGACTCGTGCGGAGGTGGTCCGCAACCAGGACGGCGGCGTTCATGGCAATGGTGCGATGACGCTGGCCCGCCGATACGGCAGGCCAGCGCTCAGCGACGCCCGGGCACCAGGCAGGAGTGAATGGATTCGTCGCCGGGAATCTGCCGCGCGAGCGTCTTGATGGCGAGTTCGGCGTCCACCAGGTCGAAGTCGTGGGTGTGCATCTTCTCCATCGGGACTTGGCCGGATTCGATCAGATCGATGGCGCTGCGATACCCGCTGGAGGTCACGCCGATGGCGCCCTTGACGGTGATTTCCCTGATCACGATGTGATCCGAGACAAAGTCCGGAATCGGCTTGAAGCCCTTGACGCCTGCCAGTACGACGGTGCCGCCGGCGCGCACGAAGTGCAGCGAGTCGAGCACCGGCTGCGTGGAGTAGGACGATACGTCGACCACCACCTCGGCGCCGACACCGTCGGTGAGTTCGGCGACGCGGGCGCGCGCATCCTCGTTTTCGACGTCGATGCAGTGGTCGGCGCCAAACAGTTTGGCGATTTCCATTTTCCTGGCGTCGGCCGTCAGTCCGGTGACGATGATCTTTCTGGCGCCAGCGCGGCGCGCGGCGATCACGCTGGACAGGCCGCGCTGACCCGGCCCCATGATGACCACGGTATCGCCCGGCTTGGTCTGCGGAATCTCCACCGCCCAGCGAAAACCCGCGCCGAGCGGGTTGAACATCACCGCAATCTCCGGCTTCAGCGCCTTGCTCACCTTGTGGACGATGGCGTTCGGGTGCAGGTACATGTATTCCGAATACGCACCCCACAGGCCCGGCGCGTCGCTCAGCGGGATATAGGAGTAGATGCGGCGGTCGCCGCACAGGTGGTAGCGGCCCGCCAGACAGGTGTTGCAGCAATGGCAGGCCAGCATCGTCTCCACCGCCACGCGATCGCCTACGTCCACCTTCCAGCGTTTGGCGGCGCGATCACCGATCTTCTCGATGATGCCCAGCGGTTCGTGGCCCGGCACCACCGGCATCGGCATGCCCAGCACATCTTCGAACTGCTCGTAGTCGCTGCCGCAGATGCCGCAGACCTCCACCCGCAGGATCGCCGAGTCCTCGTCGATGTCGGGCAGGGGGATATCCATTTTCTGCAACTGCCGCTTGGCGGTCAGAACCATGGCAAGACTGCTTTTGGGAAGCATGCCGATCTCCTGGTTGGGAAGTTGAAATCCGCGCTGACCCAGCATACTATCTAACAATTGTTAGGGAAAGGGAGATGATGCGCGGTTCGCCACGTCTCCCGGATTCCGATGTTCCAACGCTAACAGGAGTGGCCACGATGACCGCAACTTCCCCTGCCCGCGGTGACGCACTGCGTATTCCCATGTTGAGCGTCGACGAGGCCAGCGCGATTGCCGCGCGTGAGGGCCTGCCCGAGATCATGGCCCCGCTCAGCGTGTTTCGCGTGCTGCTGCGCCACCCCGACCTGGCCCGCGCGTTGGGCGGCCTGCTGAAAATGCTGCTGCTGGAGGGCAATCATCTGGATGGTCGCCTGCGCGAGCTGATCATCATGCGCATCGGCTGGCTCACCGGGTCCAACTACGAATGGACCCAGCACTGGCGCTTCGCCCGTGACATGGAGATTCCCGAGGAAGTGCTGCTGGCCTGCCGCTCCTGGGAAAGCGCCACGGTGCTGACGGCTGCGGACCGCGCGATCCTGCGCGCCACCGACGAGACCATGGAAACCGGGCGCATCTCGGACGCCACCTGGGCCGAATGCGAACGCCACGTCCAGAGCGTGGAGGCACGACTGGAGCTGGTGGTGGCCATTGGCAACTGGCGCATGTTCTCGCAGTTGCTGCTGACGTTGCGCATCCCGCTGGAAGAGGGCCTGGAAGACTGGATGCCGGACGGGCTGCGACCGGCGCGGGCGCCGGTTGATTTCTGATCGTGGCGCATCGGCCACGGCATTGTGGCTGCCGCCGCCAGCGGCAAGAGGCAATCCTCGAAGCCGCCTTGCGTGGCAGGCGTGCGTTCGATGGTTGATTGATCTGCGACCGGCACGCCCCGAAAGTCCGCGCCCACGGCGCCGGGCGCAAGTTCGGTCAGGGCGCTGCAAAAGACCTTTTGCCGTGGCAAGGCAAACCTGAGGAGACAAGCTGATGAGATTGGGCAGTGTGGAGTTTGAAAAGCGCGGCGCGGTGGCGATCGTGACCCTGGATGAACCGAGCAAGCTCAACGCCTTGTCGGCGGGGCTTCGCGAAGGCGTGACCGCCAGCCTGGCGCGCATCGAGGCGGACCCGGAGATCCGCGTTGGCATCATCACCGGCAGCGGAGAAAAGGCATTCTGCGCCGGCGCGGACATCAGCGGGTTCGACTTCGCCGCCGATGCGGTGAAGCAGTTCATCGAGGAAGTCGTGAGCTTCCTCGCCGCGCCCGAATCCTGCAGCAAGCCGCTGATCGCGGCGGTCAACGGCATGGCCTTTGGCGGCGGCTTCGAGCTGGCCATCGCCTGTGATTTCATTCTGGCCTCGGAGCGCGCGCGCTTCGGCGTGCCGGAGATCAAGCTGGGCTTGCTGCCGGGTTTTGCGGTGGTGCGTCTGGCGGACATCGTCGGTCGCCCCAAGGCCAAGGAAATGTCGATACTCGGCGAACCCATCAGTGCCGAGGAAGCGGTGCGTCTGGGTATCGCGCTGCGGACGGTGGCGCCCGAGCGCCTGATGGAAGAGGCGATGACGATGGCCGAGACGATTGCGTCCAAGCCGCAAATGGCGGTGCGCATGGCCAAATCCTTCTACAACCGCGGCCTCGGCGGCGACGATCTGCGCGCCGCGCGCGACGGCTTTCCGTTCCTGTTCATGACGCCCGATGCACGCGAGGGCGTGACCGCGTTCCGCGAAAAGCGCAAGCCCAATTTTTCCTGAAACCTTCCTTACGACGGAGTTCCGATGTCCAGCAAACGCAAGCCCATCCGCACGGCGATGGGATACTCGACGCCCGACCGTATCGTGGTCCGTGGTTTTGATTTGCCGGGGGCGCTGCTCGGTCATATCAATCTGGGCGACATGGCCTTCCTGGAGATGATGGGGCGCATCCCCACGCCACAGGAATCGGTGCTGTTCAACGCGCTGGCGGTGACCCTGGTCGAGCACGGTCTGACGCCGAGCGCGCTGGCCGCACGGCTCACCTACACCGGGGCGCCGGAGTCCATCCAGGGCGCCGTGGCCGCCGGCCTCGGTGGGCTGGGCACGGTGTTCGTGGGAACCACCGAAGGCTCGGCCAAGCTGCTGCAGGAAGCGATTCCGGATCCGCAGAATCCCGGCGACCCTGCGGCGATGGCACGCGAAATCGTCGCCGACTGGCATTCACGCAAGGCCATCCTGCCCGGTCTGGGGCATCCGCTGCACAAGCCGATCGATCCGCGCACCCCGCGCTTGTTCGACATCGCCCGCGAGCAGGGATTTCACGGGCCTTACATCGCGCTGATGGAGTGCATCGCCGCCGAGGCCGCGCGCGTCTACGGCAAGGTGCTGCCGATCAACGCCACGGGCGCCATCGGTGCCTGCTGCTCGGAGCTTGGCATTGCCTGGACCGCCTGCCGCGGCATCGGCGTGCTGGCGCGCGCCATCGGGCTGGTGGGGCACATCATGGAGGAGATGCACTCGCCCATCGCCAGAGAGATCTGGACCCGAGCCGAGGACGAGGCGCGCGACAACGCGCTCGGTGCGCACAGCCAAAGCTGATCGCGGCGCCCATCCCCACGACGCAGCCACAAGGACCCTCATGATGCGTGACGCTTTCATCTGCGATGCCGTACGCACGCCTTTCGGTCGCTACGGCGGCATCCTTGCCGGTGTTCGCGCCGACGATCTGGCCGCGCTGCCGATCCAGGCGCTGATGCGCCGCAACGCCGGCGTCGATTGGTCCGCGCTCGACGACGTCCTCTATGGCTGTGTCAACGGCGCCGGCGAGGACAGCCGCAATGTGGCGCGCATGGCCTTGTTGCTGGCGGGTCTGCCGCAGGAAGTTCCCGGTGGCACCGTCAACCGGCTATGCGGTTCCAGCCTCGACGCGGTAGCCATCGCCGCCCGCGCCATCAAGGCCGGCGAGGGTGATCTGCTGATGGCCGGCGGCGTGGAGAGCATGACGCGCGCGCCTTTCATCATGGCCAAGGCCGAGGGCGCGTTTTCGCGTGCCGTGAACATCGAGGACAGCACCATCGGCTGGCGGTTCATCAATCCGCTGATGAAAGCACGTTACGGCGTGGAAAGCATGCCGGAGACGGCCGAGAACGTGGCCGAGCAATTCGGCATCCAGCGCGCCGCCCAGGATGCGTTTGCGCTGCGCAGCCAGCAGCGTTACGCCAGTGCGCTGGCCGACGGTTTCTTCGACCCGCAGATCGAGCCGGTGCTGCTGTCGCAAAAAAAGGGCGAGGCGTTGCGCCTGGACGCCGACGAGCCACCGCGACCCGACACCAGCCTGGAGCGGCTGGCGCGGCTCAAGGGCATTGTTCGCGCAGACGGTTCGGTGACTGCGGGCAATGCTTCGCAGGTCAACGACGGCGCCTGCGCGATGCTGCTCGCCTCGGACGACGGCGTAAAGCGTCACGGCTTGCAGCCGCGCGCGCGGGTGCTCGCGGCCACCACCATCGGCAACGCCCCTCGTATCATGGGCTTTGCGCCCGCCCCGGCGGTGAAGAAGCTGTTGGCGCGCACCGGCCTGAGTATCGACCAGATGGACGTGATCGAACTCAATGAAGCCTTTGCCGCACAGGCGCTTGCGGTGACGCGCGACCTGGGGCTGGCCGATGACGATGCACGAGTCAACCCCAACGGCGGTGCGATCGCGCTCGGTCATCCGCTCGGCGCCTCTGGCGCGCGCCTGGTCATGACCGCAGTGGCGCAACTGCAGCGCGGCGGCGGTCGCTACGGTCTTTGCACGATGTGCATCGGCGTCGGCCAGGGGATTGCGCTGATCGTCGAGCGCGTCTGAGCGGCAGCGGTTCATTGACATGGCGACCATGACCTCAGCCCAGCACTTCGATCCGCGCGATGCGGATGTGATCCAGAACCCGTTCCCGGCGCTGGCGCAGCTGCGCGAACACCAGCCGCTGCACTACAGCCAGGCGATGGCGGGCTGGGTCATCACGCGCTACGAGGACGTGCGCAATTCGATGCGTGATCCGCGTTACTCGTCCAACCGCCTGCGACCGTTCTTCGCGCACATGGACCCGACGCGGCGTCAGCGGCTGGCGGCACTGGAGAAAAATCTTTCGCTGTGGGCGGTGTTCAACGACCCGCCGGATCACGGTCGCGTCCGCAACCTGATGAACAAGGCGTTCACCACCTCGGCGCTGGCGCACATGGAAGGGCGCATCGCCGAGATGGTCGAATCGCTGGCCGATGAACTGGTGTCGCAAGACGGCGAAGTCGATTTCATCCGTGCCTTTGCCTACCCGCTGCCGGCGATGGTCATCGCCGAAATTCTCGGCGTGCCGCAGCAGGACGTGGCGCACCTCAAGCGCTGGTCGGACGAACTGGCCGCCTTCGTGCTGACTTCGCGTCTGGCGCCGGATCGCTACGACCGCGCCGACGCCGCGATCCGCGAGATGCACGATTATTTCGGACAGATGGCCAAACGACTGCGCCGGGCGCCGGACGGCGGCATCGTCGCGCGCATGGTCGCGGCCGAGGAGAAGGGGGACTTTCTGTCGGAAGACGAGCTGGTGGCCGCCTGCGTGCTGCTGCTGTTCGCCGGCCACGAAACCACGACGCAGCTTTTCGGCAACGGCCTCTACGCCTTGCTGCGCTGGCCCGAGCAGATGCAGCGTCTGCGTCAGGGTCTGGACGACCGCGCGCAGGTCGAAAATGCGGTGGAAGAAATCCTGCGCTGGGATGGACCTGGCTTGGCCGGTGTGCGGGTGCTGAATGAAGACGTCGAACTGCACGGACAGCGCGTGCCGGCCGGCAGTCGCATTTTCCAGTTCGTGGCTGCGGCCAACCGCGACCCGACCGTGTTCGCCGACCCCGACCGCTTCGATATTTCGCGCGACCCCAATCCACACCTGACCTTCGGCTACGGCATCCACTTCTGCCTCGGCGCGCCGTTGGCCAGAATGGAGGCGCGGATCGGCTGGCCGATCCTGCTGAAAAAGTTGCGCCACATCGAACTGGTGGAGACCCCGCAGTTCAGCGACTCGATGATCGTGCGCGGGCTTGAGGGTCTGCGCGTGCGCTGCCGTTCCGCCTGATCGTTGCCGGATCCGCATCGACTCGGTGCCGGGTGCGGCGCGACGCCAGCCACTGATCGGCGGCAGGAATGGCCGCGCGTTGCAGGCATCGGCCATAGGACGCTAAACTGTCGAACGCTTGTTAGATAATCGACGCGCCCGTCGCCGACCCAGATCCGAGAGTCCTGATCCCTTGAATTTCCAGCCCGACGAACAGCACGACAGCATCCGCGAGGCGGTACGCACCCTGTGCTCGCGCTTCGACGCCAATTACTGGCTGGAGAAGGACAAGCACGGCGACTTTCCGCATGACTTTCACCGCGCCATGGCGGACGCCGGCTGGCTCGGCATCTGCACGCCCGAAGCCTATGGCGGCTCGGGGCTGGGCATCACCGAGGCCAGCATCCTGATGCAGACCATCGCCGAGTCCGGCGCCGGACTGTCGGGCGCCTCGTCCATCCACATGAACATCTTCGGCCTGCAGCCGGTGGTCGTCTACGGTACCCCGGCGCAGAAGCAGCGTTACCTGCCGCCGCTGGTCAAGGGTGAGCAGAAGGCCTGTTTCGGCGTCACCGAGCCGGATGCCGGCCTCGACACCACGCACCTGAAGACGCGCGCCGAACGGGTCAAGGGCGGCTATGTGCTGCACGGACGCAAACTGTGGATTTCCACCGCGCAGGTCGCAGACCGCATCCTGATTCTTACGCGCACCACGCCCATCGAGCAGTGCAGCAAGCCCACCCAGGGCATGACCCTGTTCTACGCCCCGCTGGATCGCCGTCACGTGGATATCCGCGAGATCGACAAGATGGGTCGCCACTGCGTGGACTCCAACGAGCTCGCCATCGACGGTCTGCCGGTGGCGGACGAGGATCGCGTGGGCGAGGAAGGCCGTGGATTCGAATACATTCTGCATGGCCTCAACCCCGAGCGCGTGCTGATCGCCTCCGAAGCGGTGGGGCTGGGGCGTGCCGCGCTCAACCGCGCGGTCAGCTATGCCAGCGAGCGGGTGGTGTTCGGCCGTGCCATCGGCCAGAACCAGGCGATCCAGCACCCGTTGGCGGAAAGCTGGATCGAACTCGAAGCCGCCGAACTGATGGCGCGCCGCGCCGGCTGGAAGTACGACCAGGGGCTGCCCTGCGGGGCGGACGCCAACGCCGCCAAGTTCTACGCCGCAGAGGTGGGCTTTCGCGCCTGCACCCGCGCGGTCGCCACGCACGGCGGCATGGGCTATGCCAAGGAGTATCAGGTCGAACGCTACCTGCGCGAGATGATGATTCCCCGCATCGCACCGGTCAGCCCGCAATTGATCCTGTGCCATATCGCCGAGAAAGTGCTCGGCCTTCCGAAAAGCTACTGAGGGATTCCAGACGATGAGTGCCCAACCCGCTGCCGACACAAGCGCGCAGGCCGAGCGCGACGACCAGCTCCGCCTGTTGCAGGACAGCGTGACCGCTTTCGCGGCGGGCCGTCTGCCGCTGGCGCGTGCGCGCCAGTTGCGCAAGGCGCAGCCCGAATTTGATCCGGCGATGTTCGAAGAGCTGGCGGGTCAGGGATGGACCGGCCTGCTGTTGCCCGAAGCATTCGGCGGTTTTGGTCTGGGCTTCGCCGAAGCGCGGGTGGTGATCGAAGGGCTTGCCGGACAGCTTGCGCCGGAGCCTCTGGTGCCGGTTGCCGTGCTGGCGGCCGGAGCGCTGCGGCGCTGCGCCAAGTCCACGCGACGCGATGAACTGCTCGCCGCGCTGGCCGCGGGCAAAGCCGTGCCGGGCCTTGCCTGGCAGAACCTGGCCGGCGACCTGGAAATCGAGCAGCCGCCGTTTACTGCGGTGGCCGCCGGTGACGGCTGGACGTTGCAGGGCGAAGCACGTTTCGTGCGCCCCGGCAGCGGCGCCACCGACTACCTGCTGCTGGCTTCCACGCCGCAGGGTGTGGCGCTGTTCGCGGTGGAAGCCGACTGTAGCGGGCTGGCGGTCAAACACGAGGCGCAGGCCGACGGCACCTGGCTGGCGCGCCTGAAGGCGAGCGCATTGCCGGTGACTGCAAGCGCTGCGCTCAGCCTTGACCGCACCGATCTGGCCGCTGCGCTGGACGAGGCGCTGGTGATGAACGCGGTCGAGCTGTTCGCGCTGATCACGCGCATGCGTGCGATGACGCTCGACTACATCAAGACCCGCGTGCAGTTCGGCAAGGCCATCGGCAGCTTCCAGTCCCTGCAGCACCGGTCGGCGGACATGCTGATCCAGGAGGAGCTGACCCGTGCCGTGGTCGGCCAGGCCGTCGCCGCGCTGGATGCTGAACTGCCGCCGCACAAGCGCACCAGCATGGCCAGTCGCGCCAAGGCGCGTGCCGCCGAGGTGGCCATGTCGACCGCGCGCGAGGCCATCCAGATGCACGGCGGCATTGCCGTGACCGACGAATACGATCTCAGCCTCTACGTGAACCGGGTGCTGTCGTTGGCGCCCTGGCTGGGCAACGCCCAGGCACACCGCCGGCGCTACGTGCGCCTGAATCCTCCGGTGGCCGCAAGCCAGGACTGAAGCTCATGCAAGAAACCGACTGGAATACCCTGTCCGACGACGAATTCCGCAGCCAGGTGCGCGCGTTTTTCCGCGCCAATTATCCGGAGCATCTGCGCTACCCCAAGACCCGCCTGCGCTGGGCGCAGATCAAGGACTGGTATCTGACGCTGTCCAGGAAGGGCTGGCTGGCGCCGGCCTGGCCGCAACAATACGGCGGCATGGGCCTGTCGCCGTCGAAGCTGGTCATCTTCATGGAGGAGCTCGAGCTGCACGGCATCGGCCGCGCGCCGGACATGGGCATCGTCATGGTCGGGCCACTGCTGATTCAGCACGGCACCGAAGCACAGAAAGCCTATTACCTGCCGAAGATTCTCTCCGGCGAACACATCTGGTGCCAGGGCTATTCCGAACCCAACGCCGGTTCGGACCTGGCCAGCCTGCGTACCGAGGCGGTGCTGGACGGCGATCACTTCATCGTCAACGGCCAGAAGACCTGGACCTCACTGGCGCAGGACGCCACCCACATCTTCATGCTGGTGCGCACCGACAAGAGCGCCAAGAAACAGGAAGGCATCAGCTTCCTGCTGGCGGAAACCAGCACGCCGGGCATTGAGCTGCGACCGATCCGCAATCTCGCCGGCCACGAAGAATTCTGCGAAACCTTCCTGCGTGACGTGCGCGTGCCCAGGGACAACATCGTCGGAGAACTCAACCGTGGCTGGACCATCGCCAAGGCACTGCTGGGGTTCGAGCGTGTCGGTATCGGCGGCCCCAAGCAGAGCCAGTACGCGATGGCGCGGCTCGAGGAGCTGGCGCTGCAACTGGGTCTGACCCAGGATCAGGGCTTCATGGACCACTATGCGCGCTGCAAGCTGGACGTGCTGGATCACGCCGCGCTCTACGAGCGCTTCGTCGACCAGGTGCGTCGCGGCCAGACGCTGGGCTCGGACGTGTCCATGCTCAAGATCATCGGCACCGAGAACTTCCAGAAGATCTCGCAGTTGCTGGTCGAGACCGCGGGCAGCGCCGGGGGGCTGGTCGGTGATGTGGCGCTCGGCGGCGAAACCTTCGACTGGCTGACCAGCTACTACAACGCGCGACCGGCGACGATCTACGGCGGTTCCAACGAGATTCAGCGAAACATCCTGTCCTCGCAGGTGCTGGGTCTGAGGTCCTGAGCGCAACACCAGAAAACCGGGAGAACAGGCAATGAGCAAGATGATGCAAGGCAAGGTGGCAATCGTCACCGGCGCGGGTCGCGGCATTGGCCGCGACATGGCACTGCTGATGGCGGCCGAAGGGGCTGCGGTGGTGGTCAACGACCTGGGCGTGTCGGTGGACGGCAGCACGTCCGAGGAAACGCCGGCTGCTGAAGTGGTGCGCGAGATCGAGCGTCTCGGCGGGCGCGCGGTGGCCAACCACGAAAGTGTGGCCGACTGGGTGGCCGCCGGGCGCATCGTGCAGTGCGCGATGGACAACTTTGGCCGCATCGACGCAGTGGTCAACAATGCCGGCATCCTGCGCGACCGCTTCTTTTTCAACATGAGTCTGGAGGAATGGCACGCCGTCATTGACGTGCATCTCAACGGCACGTTCTATGTCTCGCGCGCTGCGGCGCCGCACTTCAAGGCGCAGAACTCCGGGGCTTACGTGCACATGACTTCCACGTCCGGACTGATCGGCAACTATGGCCAGGCCAACTACGGCGCGGCCAAGCTCGGCATTGCCTCGCTGTCCAAGCAGATCGCGATGGACATGAAGCGCTACAACGTGCGTTCCAACTGCATCTCGCCGTTTGCCTGGAGCCGCATGATCGGCTCCATCCCCACCGACACGCCGCAGCAGCAGGCGCGGGTGGAAAAACTCAAGAAGATGGAAGCCGGCAAGATCGCGCCGATGGCGATTTACCTGGCCAGTGACGCCGCTGCCGAGGTTTCCGGGCAGATCTTTGCGGTGCGCGCCAACGAGATTTTCCTGATGAGCCAGCCACGTCCGGTTCGCGGCGTTCATCGCGGCGAGGGCTGGACGCCGCAGACCATTGCCGAACACGCCATCCCGGCGCTCAAGGCCGGCTTTCACGCCCTGGAGACCAGCGGCGAAGTTTTCTCCTGGGACCCCATCTGAGTCATGGCGGTCGACTACCAGAAGCTATTGGACTATCCGGTTCCGGAGGTCCGGCAGAAATACACACGCAAGGACACCATGCTTTATGCGCTCGGCGTGGGGCTGGGCGCAGACCCGATGGACGAACAGCAACTGCGCTACGTCTACGAGGACGGCCTGCAGGTATTGCCAACCTACCCGGTGGTGCTGGGGCATCCGGGTTTCTGGTGGAAGAATCCGGACACCGGCGTCGACTGGGTGCGCATTGTTCACGGCGAACAGGGCCTGATTCTTCACAAGCTGCCGCCGCCCGAAGGCGAACTGATCGGCCGCACGCGGGTGACCGGCATCGTCGACAAGGGCGCCGGCAAGGGCATCCTGGTCTACTCCGAACGCACCCTGACCGATGCCGCGACCGGTGAGTTGCTGGCGACCCTGCCCAATACCACGTTCTGTCGCGGGGATGGCGGTATCGGCGCGCCGACCGGCCCGACGCCAGCCGTGCATCAGCTCCCGTCGCGCGAGCCGGACCTGTCGATCACGCTGGACACGCTGCCGCAGGCAGCGCTGATCTACCGACTGTCGGGCGATGACAACCCGCTGCACGCCGACCCCAAGGTGGCGCGCGCGGCGAAGTTCGACCGTCCCATCCTGCATGGGCTGTGCACCTTCGGTGTGGCGGGTCACGCGCTGACCAGGGCGCTGGACTACGACGCTGGCCGCATCGCATCGATGCATGCGCGCTTCACGGCGCCGGTCTACCCGGGCGAGTCGCTGATGACCGACATCTGGCGCGACGGCACGCTGTGGTCGTTCCGCACCCGCGTGGCGGCGCGTGACGTGGTCGTGCTCGGCAACGGTCGCCTGCAGCTCCATTCCTGAATTTTTCACCGAAGCTAGGAAGACCCATGTCAGACTCATCCCCAACAATCGCTCCGCAGGTTGCCGAACTGATCCAGATGTTTCCGCAGATCGGTTTCCAGAAACTGCTGGGCATCGAGGTTGTCGAGACCGCGCCTGATCGTGCCGTCGTGCGCCTGCCGCATCGCATGGATCTGTGTGGCGGAGGCAATGCGCTGCATGGCGGCGTGATCTCCAGCATGCTCGATCTGACCGGCGCGCTGGCCGCCTGGTCCGGGCACGACGTCGCCCGCGGCATGAAGGCCTCCACCGTGACCCTCACGGTGAATTTTGTCGGTGCCGCGATGGGCGCCCCCATCCGTGCCACCGGCGAGGTTCGTCGCCGCGGCAAGGAACTGATCTTCTGCGACGTGGAGATCGTCGAAGACAACGACGCCGGCCGCCTGGTCGCCACCGGCTCGATGATTTACCGCATTGTCTGAAGCTGCACTTGAACTTGTGAAGCCCCACCTACCACTAGCGAGATACCCATGACCTACGAAGACTTCCAGTTTCTTTCCTTTGAACACCGTTCCAACGGCGTGCTGGTGATTACCATCAACCGTCCTGAAGTCATGAACGCGACGAACGCGCGCCTGCACTGGGAGTTGACCAAGATCTGGCAGGTGGTTCACGACGATGCCAAGACCAAGGTGGCGGTCATCACTGGCTCAGGCGACCGCGCTTTTTCGGCGGGCGGCGACCTGGAGTGGATCAGCAACATGGTGGGCAACTCCAAGGAGATCTCGGTGGTGATGCAGGAAGCCGCCGACGTTGTTTACAACATCATGAACTGCGAGAAGGTGGTCATCTCGGCGATCAACGGCGTGGCCGTGGGCGCGGGTCTGGCGGTGGCCATGCTGGCCGACATCAGCATCATGGCCGAGGAAGCCAAGATCACCGACGGTCACGTCAAGCTTGGGGTCGGCGCTGGCGATCATGCGGCCATTGTCTGGCCGCTGCTGTGCGGCATGGCCAAGGCCAAGTACTACCTGCTGACCGCTGAATTCATCGACGGCAAGGAGGCCGAGCGCATTGGTCTGGTCAGCGCCTGCGTTCCGCGCGCTGAACTGATGGACAAGGCCCTGTCGGTTGCCGACAAGCTCGCGGCCGGCAGCCAGGGCGCGATCCGCCTGACCAAGCGCTCGCTCAATGGCTGGATGCACATGGCCCGGCCGACTTTTGAAAGCTCACTGGCCATGGAGATGCTCTGTTTTCTCGGCGAAGACGCGCCAGAGGGCGTCAAGGCCGTGCGCGAGAAGCGCGCCCCGAAATTCCCGTCCGCGCAGTAAGGGCGCCGGGGCCGGCAAAGGCCCGTCGCTGCAACAGGCCGGCGCCAGACCGCTATCCGCAGTCCGGCGCCGGAAGCCGGTCGAGCCGGCCGCCATTTTTCTGAAGGAATATCGAGCGTGAACTTTGAACTGAACAGCGAACAGCGGATGATTCTGGAGTACGGCGACAAGGTCTCGCAGCAATACGACCGCCGCTACTGGATGGGCTATGCGGACAAGCACCAGCCGCCCAAGGAACTGATGGCGCAGGTCGCCGATGACGGCTTTCTCGGCCTGATGGTGCCTGAAGCCTACGGCGGCGCCGGGCAGGGCATGATGGAAATGGCCCTGTTCATGGAAGGTCTGTCCAACAACGGGATTCCGCTGCTCAGCCTGGTGGTCAACTCCACCATGTCACTGGCGCTGATCGCCATGCACGGCACCGAGGAACAGAAGCAGAAATATCTCCCGGCGGCCTGTCGCGGCGAGATCAAGTTCTGTTTTGCCATCACCGAGCCCAATGCAGGCTCCAACACCATGGAGATCACCTCCATCGCGCGGCGCGATGGTCAGGGTTTCAAGCTCAAGGGGCAGAAAACCTACATCACCGACGCCGACTCGGCGGACTACGCGCTGGTGGTCAGCCGCACCAAGCCGCACGGCGAAGTCAGCCGCAAGACCGACGGCTTCACGCTGTTCATCATGGACATGCGCGCCCAGGGCGTGAGCAAGACCGTGATTCCGGTCAGCATTCCGATGCCCGAATCACAGTGGCAACTGTTCTTCGACGACGTGGCGCTGAGTCAGGCCGACGTGCTGGGCACCGTTGACGAGGGCTTCAAGATTCTGTTTGACACGCTCAATCCCGAGCGCATCATCCTGTCCGCGCTGTGCGTTGGCCTGGGACGCTTCGCGCTGGGCAAGGCGGTGGCCTATGCCAACGAACGCAAGCTGTTCAACAAGGTGCCGATCGGCGCCTATCAGGGTTTGCAGCATCCGCTGGCGGTGGCGCATTCGGAAATCGAGATGGCCGGGTTGATGACGCACAAGGCCGCCTGGGCTTTCGACCAGCGTCTGCCTGCCGGCGAATATGCCAACATGGCCAAGTACGCTGCGGCCGAGGCCGGTATCCACGCGGTGGATGCATCGCTGCAATGTTTCGGCGGTAACGGCTTTACCAAGGAATACGGCATTTTCGACCTCTACCCGATGGTTCGTCTGCTGCGCACCGCGCCGCTCAACCGCGAGATGGTGCTCAACTACATCGGCGAAAAGGTCATGGGACTGCCGCGCTCGTACTGATGCCCGAGACGCGCCAATCCGCCGCCGGCGCGCTCGCCGAACTGCGGGTGCTCGATCTGTCGCGGGTGCTGGGGGGGCCTTACTGCACGCAGATCCTGTCTGATCACGGTGCAAGCGTGATCAAGGTCGAGCCGCCGACAGGGGACGAGACACGTACCTGGGGGCCGCCCTTTGTCGATGGCACGGCCTCCTACTTCATCGGCATCAATCGCAACAAGCAGGACATCAGTCTGGACCTGTCGCGGCCCGAAGGTCGCGAGCTTGTGCTGCGCCTGCTCGAAGACACCGACGTGCTGGTGGAAAACTTCAAGACCGGCACCATGGAGAAATGGGGGCTGGGCTACGAGGCGGTGCTGCGCGAACGTTTTCCGCGCCTGATTCACTGCCGCGTATCCGGTTTCGGCGCCGATGGCCCGCTGGGCGGCGCGCCCGGCTACGACGCGGTGGCGCAAGCCATCGGTGGGGTGATGAGCGTCAACGGCGACCCTGCCTCGGGTCCGACGCGCATCGGCATTCCCATCGTGGACATGACGACCGGGCTCAACGCAGTGATCGGCATTCTGCTGGCCCTGGCCGAGCGCCAGCGGTCCGGGCTCGGGCAGTTCGTGGAGTCCACACTGTTTGACACCGCCGTCGGACTGCTGCATCCCCACGCCGCCAACTGGTTCGTCAACGGCCAGGTACCGGCCTTGGCCGGCAGCGGTCACCCCAACGTGGTGCCTTACGACAAATTCTCGACGCGCAGCGGTGAGGTGTTCCTGGGCATCGGCAACGACGGGCAGTTTCGCAAGTTCTGCGAATTCGTCGGCGCTCCCGAGCTGGCGACCGATCCACGTTATGCCAGCAATGGCGAACGCAACCGCAATCGTGACAGCCTGCGTGCCTCGATTGAAGCGCTGCTGGCAGGCCGGGATGCAGCGGCGCTGTGCGAGGCCCTGCTCAAGGCCGGCGTCCCCGCCGGGCCGGTTCACCAATTGCCCGAGGTGCTGGAGCACCCACATACCCGACACCGCGAGATGGTGGTGGAATTCGACAACGGCCAGCAAGGACTCGGCATTCCGGTCAAGCTTTCGCGCACCCCCGGATCGGTGCAGGCACCGGCACCGGCCATCGGGCAGCACACCCGTCAGGTGCTGGGGGCGCTGGGCTATTCCGCCGCGCAGGTTGACGAGCTGCTCAAGCAAGGCATCGCGCGCGCCGACTGACTTGCATCGGCCCGACCCCTTGCGGGATCGGGCGGCGCCGGATGACTCAGGCTCGGGTGGAGGAAAGCGCTTGCCGCGAATCCGCATTCACATTGCGGTTCATGAATTTTCGCATCAGTCGCAGATAGCGGCCCTGTTGCAGGTGCAGCAGGTGATTGCCGGGGAACCAGTGCAGCTGACTGCCAGCCCAGTGCTGGTGCAGCAGGCTGACGAAGCGTGGTGAGGTAAAGCGGTCGCCGGCACCGCCGATCACCAGCAAGCGTTGGGGGTCCAGGCGCGGCGGATGGCTCAGCGGGCTGTGCAGCGCCATGCTCTGACGCAGTTCGGAAAAGGTCCAGCCATCGGTCAGTACCGAGCGGCGCATGAGGGCGCCCAGCGGCTGCCATTCCATGGCCATGTCAGCCGCCGCTACCACCGGCGAATTCGGAATCGCAAAGGCCAGGCGTGATTCGACCGTGCTCAGCATGGCGGTCATGTAGCCGCCCAGGCTCAGGCCGGAAATGCCGACCTGGGGCGCGCCGCGATCCAGCAGCGCCTGGGTCCAGACCCGCAGGTCGCTGACACCCTGCAACATCGATTCATTGGTGCGTGCCAGACCGCCACCGAAGAATCCGTAGCCGCTGAATGGGTGCAGGCGCTCGGCGCGCGGTCCGTGGAAGGGCAGGCTGGGCAACAGGATGTCGTAACCCTGACGGAACAGCCAGGGCAGGCAGAACGCGCGACTGTTCAGACGCGGATCATCCAGCAGGTAGCCATGCACGAAGATGAGCGTCGGTCGCGGCTTGCCCAGCGGCCGGCGGATATACAGGGCCGTCGCGCGCCGGTTGCGGGCCTGACGGGCGTAGTCCTCGCGCAGGGCGGGGTTGAGCGGCTCGAAGGGGCTGACGAAGCTCAGTCGCTCGTACACCGCCTCGTCAAAGCCCAGGCCCCAGCCGGAAGCCTTGCGCGTGCGCACGGGCACGGTCGGTGGCGCAACGAACACCTGGTCGGCGTCGGCCCCGGCCAGCGGCGCATAGAAGCGGAGTCGCTCGCGTTCGATGGCCCGTGCGCGGCGGGTGCCGAGGCTGGGCGTCAGGGCCAGGGCCATCACCGTGCCCAGCGCGCTGCGCGTGACTTGATCCACCGCCGCGGTGGTCAGCACTTTCAGCGGGTCGCTGCGGTCCAGCGTGGTGTCGAAGGGTTGCTGGTAGTAGTTCTCGGGCAGGGACTGCCACCAGGGGACTGTCGCAGGGTTTGAGGTCATGGGCGAAAGGCGTTCATCGGTCGGGCAGGGGGCGGATCAGTCCGTCCTGCGCGCTGGAGGCGACCAGCCGGCCGGCACGGTCGTAGATGGTGCCGCGGACGAAGCCGCGGGCGTTCTGCGCGGTGGGGGAGTCCATCACGTACAGCAGCCAGTCATCGGCCCGCAGCGGGCGGTGGATCCACAGCGAATGATCGACGGTGGAAGGTTGCATATTGGGGGCGTACCAGGGCACGCCATGCGGTCGCAGCGAGGTGCCCAGAAAGCACAGGTCGCTGGCGAACGCCAGCAGCCCGTAGTGCAGTCGCGGATCGTCCGGCACCGTCCGGCAGATGCGGAACCAGTGCGCGTACTGCGGCGGTCGAATCTTGTCGCCGAAGACGCTGTCCGGGTCCAGCGGATGTACGTCCAGACCCATGCGCTGGGTCATGCTGACTTCCAGCATCGAGTGCGGGACCGAGCCGGTGCGGCGAACCCAGTCGGCGAGCAGGTTGCCGGTACTGGTCAGGGTCTCCGGCTCGGGAGCGGGCGGCATGTCGCACTGGTGCTCGAACCCCGTTTCGGCACGATGAAACGAGGCCATCAGGCTCAGAATCACGCGACCGTTCTGCAGCGCGTTCACGCGACGCGAGGAAAAGGCGCCGCCGTCGCGCAGGCGTTCCACCTCGAAATCGACCGGCTCGTCCGGGGTTCCCGGAAGCAGAAAACAGGCGTGCAGCGAGTGGGGGGCACGATGGTCTACCGTCAGCTGCGCGGCCATCACGGTCTGCGCGAAGATCTGCCCGCCGTAGAGGCGACGACGACCGAACTCGCGCGGCTGCGCGCGAAAGCGATCCTCGCCCAGACTTCGCAGGTCGAGTACGCCAAGGACTTCGGCGACTGCGTCGGTTGCGGCGTCGGTTGCGGCGTCGGGAGGGGGCATGTCATCCAGGTGGGGCATTGAGGGGTCAGCCGTTGCTGCCGGTATTGCGCAGCAGGTTGTCTACGGCACGCTCGAGTTGCACCAGCGTGCCGCACTCGCGGACGCTGTGACAGCAGGGCGCATAGCGCGGCATTTCGGAGTCGCCCAGGGTCCAGAAACTTCGTGGCTCGGGGTTGAGCCAGACCACGCGGCGCGCACGCCGGTACAGTTCGCGCATCACTTCCGCCTCGGGTTCGGCGCGATTGTTGCGCCCGTCGCCGAGAATGATGACTGCGGTGCGTCGGTCAACCTTGGGCAGTTCCTGGCTTGCGAAGTCGCGCAGCATGGTGCCGTAGTTGGTGCCGGTGCCGCCGACCTGGTCGAGCACGCGCTCGATGGCGACGTGCGGTGGGTCGCGGTCAAAGTGCCCGGAAACATCCACCAGTCGGTGCGTGAACGCAAAGCTGCGGACATCGGGCAACACGTCGCGCAGGCCGTACAGCAACAGCAGAAGAAAGCGGGCATAAGCCGCCACCGAGCGCGACACGTCGCAGATGGCAATGACCTTGGGCTTGGAGATGGGCCGGTTCTTCCAGCGCGTCTCGAACAGCACCCCGCCGTAGGCGACATTGCGCGCAAGGGTACGCCGTACGTCGAGCACGCCGCGTCGCCGACGGCGCTGGCGCAGCGCGTGGCGTGTGGCCAGGCGGCGTGCCAGCTTGTGGATCAGGCGCAGCATATGGTCAAAGTCGCGGCGCTCGATGTTGGACAGGCGCTGCGTGCTCAGCGTGGTGTCGCGCAGCTTCTCGGTCGCGGACTTGCCGTACAGCACCAGGCGACGCGATACATGGTCGCGCACTTCCTCGAACAGACGCTCGCGGGCGGCTTGCAGGCGCATGATGCGTGATTCGGTTGCCGCACTCGGCGAGGCTTGTCCGGCCAGGGCATGTTCTTCGGCGATCAGGCCGTCGGCGCCCATCGCCTCCAGCATGCGTCGCGTGTACAGGCCACGCTGCGTCGGTAGCCAGGCGCCGGTGATGCCGACCTGCTGCTCGGCGGCGCGCAGTCGCCCCGCAAGGCCTGCCCGGTCGCCGGTTTCGATCATGCGCAGCAGCGTGTCGGTGGGTGTCTGAGCCGCCTGCGGTGGTGCGGCGTCGTCGGCAACGCCGGGTTGCTCGTCGAACATGGTGAACGAGAAGTAGCGTTCGAACACGTCGTTGAAGATGCTGCGGCCCGGCTCGGTTTTCGCCAGCGTGGCGCCGAGGGCTTCACGCAGGCCGTCGCGATCCGCCAGGCCGACGATGCGCGCGGCGCGGTAGGCGTCCACGCATTCGGACAGCCCCGGCTCCAGGCCGCTGCCGCGCAGTGCCAGGAAAAACTCCTCAAGCGCGCGCTGCATCAACCTGCGCGGCGCTGCGGGCGGCCTGCATCACCTGGGGCAGGGCGGCCAGCGAGGTGGCCACGTCTTCCTCGTGCTTGAGCAGGGTGGTGAGCGTGTCGCGCACCAGATCCTCGCCGAGTTCGTCGGCATTGAGCAGCACCAGCGTGCGTGCCCAGTCCAGCGTTTCACTCACCGCCGGATGCTTCTTCAGGTCCAGCGCGCGCAGGTCGTGGACGAAAGCGACCAGGCTGGTCGCCAGGTGCGATGACAATTCGGGCACGCGGGTCTGCACGATTTGCCGCTCCAGCGCGGCTTCCGGATAGGGAATGTGCAGGTGCAGACAGCGCCGCCGCAGTGCATCGGACAATTCGCGCGTGCCGTTGCTGGTCAGCAGCACCATCGGGCGCACCCTGGCGGTGACCGTGCCCAGTTCCGGCACGGAAATCTGGTAGTCAGACAGCAGCTCCAGCAGAAAGGCTTCGAACTCCGGGTCGGCCTTGTCGATTTCGTCCACCAGCAGCACGCAGCCTTGCGGCTCTCGCAGGGCGCGTAGCAGCGGGCGGGGTTCCAGGAAGCTCTCGGAGTAGAACAGGTCGTCGTGCGCGTGCAGCTTCTCCAGGGCTTTTTCCAGCGTGCCCGCGCCCTGCATCAGTTCGCCGAGCTTGTCACGCAGAATCTGTGTGTACAGCAGCTGTTTGCCGTACTTCCATTCGTACAGGGCCTTGGATTCGTCCAGGCCCTCGTAGCACTGCATGCGCACCAGTGGCACTTCCAGCAGGGACGCCAGCGCCTTGGCCAGCTCGGTCTTGCCGACGCCGGCCGGGCCTTCGACCAGTAACGGCTTTTCCAGGTGCAGGCCGAGGTAGGCGGCGGTGCCAATGCGTTTACTGGCGATGTAGCGCTGGGTTTGCAGACCGGCCAGGAAGTCCTCGGGGCCGGTGTAGTTCGGGGCGTGCAGGGTTTTCATGCCGATGGCGCCAGCTGCTGAATGCGCTCGGCGACCATTTCCCGCGCGCGAACGTATTCCATCTTGCCGTTGTCCTTGCGGGGAATCTTGTCCACCACGAACAGGTGACGGGGTTTCTTGTAATTGGCCAGCCGCGCCGCGCATTGATTGGCGATGTCGTCCAGCGCGCAGCTCATGCCCGGATGGAACTCGACCAGCGCGCAGATCACCTGGCCGTAGCGAGGGTCCGGAGCGCCCACCACGACGCAGTCGGCGACGCTGGACTGGTCACGGATCACGTTTTCCACTTCTTCGGGGAACACCTTCTCGCCGCCGGTGTTGATGACCCCGGAGCCGCGACCAAGCAGGGTCAGCGAGCCATCGGCCTCGACCATGCAGACGTCGCCGAATATGGAGTAGCGAACGCCGTCGATGGTGCGGAAGGTCTTGGCTGTCTTGGCCTCGTCACGCCAGTAGCCGCGCGGGATCAGCCCACAGATCGCAAGCTGTCCGCTGACCCCGGAGCCCGGCACGACTTCGCGGTCCTGATCGTCGAACACTTTCATGTGAGAGGACAGGCGAAAGCGCATGGGTTTGATTTCGTCTTCCTGCGCGGTAATCGGTTCCGAGCGGCCAAGACCCTCGGAGGCGCCCAGCGAATCGACGATGATCAGCTGCGGGATCTTGTTCAGCAGACCCTGCTTGACCTTGGGCGACCACACCACGCCTGAGCTGTTCATCATCAGCATCGACGAGGTGTCGTAGGGGTGGCGCTCCAGTTCCTCCAGCAATGGCACGGCAAAGGCATCGCCGACGATGATCAGGGTGCAGACCTTCTCGCGTTCGACGGTCCGCCAGGCCTCCGCAGCATCGAACTTGGCGCCTTCGAGGAAGATCACCGCGTCACCGGCGGTGAGCGTGTTCATCGCGGTGAGCCAGCCGGTGCCGTGCATCAGCGGACAGGTCACCAGCGTGGGATTGGGAAAGCGGCGCATCGCCCGGGCTTTTTTGGCCGCCAGCTCGAGCGGCCCGCTGGCGCGTTCGCGGAACGAGCGCTCGGCGTATCGGCTCAGCGCATCACGCACGGATGGCCGCGCGATCAGCCAGCGGAACACGGGCGATTGCATGAAGCGTGAAATCGCATTCTCGTGTCCGGTGCGGGACCGGAACATGGACGCCGGAGCCTTTGGCAAACGGTCGATGATGCCGCGCACCATCGGCCCCAGCAGACGGTGCATTTCCCGATACACCGTGGTGTCCCACATCACGCCCTTGGGAAATCCGGTGGTGCCGCCGGTGTAGAGCAGGAACAGCAGGTCGTCATTGTTGGGCGCGGCCCAGGACAGTTGGGGCGCCGTGGATGCGCCGTCGGCCAGGCAGCCGGCATAGCTCATGCGCCCGGCGGGCTGCGCGGCCTGTGCCGACGGCCCGATCACCACCACCAGTTTCAGCTGCGGGCACTTGTCGGCGATCGGCTCGAAGGTCGGCAGGAAATCTTCGTTGATCACCAGCACGGCCGCACCGGAATCTTCCAGCAGATACAACAGTTCTTCGGCGCGGTACTTGTAATTGACGTTGCAGGGCAGCAGCGCCAGCTTCATGGCCGCCAGGTAGCTCTCGATGTAGGCCGGGGAGTTGCGTTCCATCACCGCGACCCGGTCGCCGCGCTGCAAGGTGGCAGCCTGCAGCCACGCGTTGGCCACGCTGTTGCTGCGTTCGTCCACCTGCCGCCAGCTCAAGCGCTGCTGGCCCTGGATCAGGCAGGGATGGTTCGGGATTGCTTTGGCGGTGGCGGTGAACTTCGCCGCCATGTGCAGATTCTGCTCGGTCATGCGCTGGGTCTTCCGGGTTGGTTTGGCGTTGGACTCAAGCGCGGCGACGGAACACGCGCAGCACCGCGTGTGCTCGGCAGGCGACACTGCCGTCGTCGGCGTACAGACGCCCGTCGACGAAGGCCAGGCTGCCGCCTCGACGCACGACCTCGCCTTCTCCGAGGACCTGGCTGGCGACCATCACCGGCGCGAGATACTCGACATTGAGGCTCAGCGTGACCTGGCCCACGGTGTCGGGGGGGTTGTTCGAATGCACCGCCAGTCCGACCACGGCGTCGAGCATGTAGGCCAGCACGCCGCCATTGACCGCCACGGTTCCGCCGCCACCGCGATGATGTTCCTGTACGTCCAGCACCAGACGCCCGCGACCGTCGGCGGCGTCGAGCACGCGCATGCCCATCCACTTGAAAAATGAAGTCTGTTCCCAGTCCTTGGCGTCTGCCAGCAGAGGGCCCGGTTCGAAGCGTTGGCTGAGGGACGCATAGTGCGTGTTCGACGGATGGTCGGCGCCAGACATGGTCGGGTGCGGTTCTTGTCACGGATTCGAGATCAATCTAACATCCGTTAGATAAATGTTGCAAGCACCCGCGTCGCGGCCAGGCACGGGCTTGCCAGGTCGCCCTGCAGCCCTTCGCGGAAGAATCCCATAGACATGCAGAGCCTGTGCAAGCCGTACCGGGCGGGTCGTGGCAACCCCGTCAATTGATCTTTGCCACTTTCCTGCGCAAGGTTCCCGCCGTTGACCTGAATCCGCCTTACCTGAATACACCATGCGTGATGCCATTGAATTGCCCGCGGGCAATGTTGTTGACCAGGCGATCGAAAGTCGCCGCTCGATCCGTGCGTTCACCGACCAGCCGGTACCCCGCCAGACGATTGAACAGCTATTGCAGGTTGCCGCCCGCGCCCCGTCGGGAACCAACACCCAGCCGTGGAAGGTTCACGTTGTCAGCGGCGCTGCGCGAGACGCCCTGAGCCGTGAAATCCTCGACGCCTTTGACCAGCCCGATTGGGCGCAAACCCATCGTGACGAGTACGACTATTACCCGTCTGAGTGGAAGTCCCCGTTCATCGACCGGCGCCGCAAGGTGGGCTGGGATCTGTACGGCCTGCTCGGCATCGGCAAGCAGGACAAGCAGCGCATGCACGCGCAGCATGCACGCAACTATCGCTTCTTCGATGCCCCGGTCGGGCTGATGTTCACCATCGACCGCAGTCTGGGGCGTGGCAGCTGGATGGACTACGGCATGTTTCTGCAGAACGTGATGATCGCGGCACGCGCCCGTGGGCTGGATACCTGCCCGCAGGCGGCATTTACACCGTTTCACGGCATCATCGCCCGGCATATTGCGATGCCGCCGGAAGAGATGCTGGTCTGCGGCATGGCGCTGGGTTACGCCGACAACACACATATCGCCAATCGTCTGGTGACCGAGCGCGAACCGGTTTCCGGGTTTGCGCGCTTCATCGAGCAGCCGCTGGGCTGAGCATCAGCGCTTCTGCGGTCGCCGGCGCTCGATGCGGGCGTCGATCCTGCTGTTGGCCACCGTGGTGGGGGCCGGGTCAACTGAGCGCTGGCGGGTTGCTGGAAACGGTCGATCCGCCCATCGCCGCAACAAGGCGCAGCCCGGCCATGGGCGTTGCGCCGTTGGGCGGGTGCGTCGTTCACTTTTGCCACGGCTGGCGAACCGCCCTGCATGTCGTGTAATCTAACTAACATACGTTCGACTTGCGTGCCGACCGGAGGAGCTGCTGCGTGGCTCGGCACGCCCGATCCCACCACACCCCGAAAGGAGCACCGCCGTGTCGGAAGCCGAAGTGCAGTACAGCGTGGACAACTATGTTGCCACGATCACGCTCAACCGCCCCAAGACCCTGAACGCCTTCACCGGCGACAACATCCAGCAGATGCAGGAACTGCTCGATCAGGCCGCCAATGATCCCAATGTCGGCGTCATCGTTCTCACTGGAACCGGCGAACGCGCCTTCTGCGTGGGCGGCGACATCAACTGGGAGAAGGGCGACAAGGACGGCAAGAGCGGTCTGGAAGATCTCAACTTCACGTTCAATCGGCAGATCGCCGAATGCCTCAAGCCGGTGATCGCCCGCGTCAACGGCTACGCCATCGGTGGCGGACATCACATTGCCTATTTCTGTGACTTCACCATTGCCGCCGATCACGCCATCTTCGGCCAGAACGGTCCCCGCGTCGGCTCGCCGGCCGGCGGCTATATCGTCAGCCACGCCGCCAACGTGCTGGGTCACAAGCGCGCGCGCGAACTGTGGATGCTGTGCCGCCGCTACACCGCCGCGCAGGCCCTGGAATGGGGTCTGGCCAACGCCGTGGTGCCGATGGCCCAGCTCGATGCCGAAGTACGCAAGTGGGCGGACGAATTGCTGGCGGTCAGCCCGACCTGCCTGAAGATTCTCAAGCGTTCCTTCTACTACCAGATGGAGCCGGTCATGCAGCGCGACATGAACGACATGATTACCGAGATTGCGCCCAACTACTTCCGCACCGGCGAGCAGGCCGAGGGCGCCAGCGCCTTTCTGGAAAAACGCAAGCCAGACTTCAGCCCGTTCCGCTGAAGCGACGCGGCGCCGGCGCCAGAGGAGCGACGCATGAATACATCAGAACTCAAGGACAAGGTGGCGGTGGTCACGGGCGCGACGGCATTCATCGGTCGCGCCTGTGCGATCCGCCTGGCCGAACAGGGCGCCACGGTGGTGGTCAGCGGTCGCAACGCCGAAGCCGGCGCCACCGTGGTCGCCGAGATCGAAGCCGCTGGCGGCAGCGCCTGTTTTGAAGCTGCGGACCTGTTCGACGCCGCGCAGATGCAGGCGATGGCCGATCGGGTCGCCACACGGTTCGGGCACATCGACGTGCTGGTGGCCAGCGGTGCCGGTGCCAGTCACGATTCGCCTTCGTTCCGGCTGTTCAAGGACATGGACCTGGAACATTACGACCAGTACGTGCGCGCCCATTTTCTGTCGCGGGTGTACGCGATTCGCGCCATGCAGCCGCATCTGCGCGATGCCGGCGGCGGCAGCATGGTCATGATCGGCACCGACGCCGGCCGGGTGGCGACGGTGGGCGAATCGGTGTTGGGCGGCTCGACCAGCGGCATGATGCAGATGTGTCGCGTGCTGGCGCGCGAGTTCGGCCGCGAGAAGATCCGCATCAACGTGGTGGCGATGAGTTTCATTTCCGACGCCATTCCGCGCTGGGGCGCCGGCTCTGCGGCGCTGATGTCGGATCAGGGTAAGGGCGGCATGCTGGAGAATCTGCGCAAGCGCATGCTGTTCGATGTCACCTGCCGCGACATCGCCAACGCGACCGCATTCCTGGCCGGGCCGCAGTCGGCTGCGATCACCGGCCAGACCCTCAGCGTCAATGGCGGTCTGAGCACGCCCGGCTGAAGCAGCAGATGTCTGAGGGATGGCTCAGGGTTTTGGCGGCGCCTGCGGCGGCGCAAATTCGGTGATGCCGTAACCGGCCTCGGCCGGAATGATCAGCCGCCTGCCCTCCGGGCGCTTGACCACTTCCGGCACCACCGTGACCACCGGCTGTGTCCGCGCTGCGGCCAGGGCGGCATCGACGCTGTCGGAGCCGCCGAGTTTCTTCACATTGAGTTCGGTCGCCGGCACCAGCGTGTGAAGACCGGCCGCGGCCTGCGACAGCGCCTGCGCGGGACGCAGCCACAGCGAGTCCACGAGTTCGCTGCCGTCGTGCACCGCGAGCTGTTCGGCGGGCGCCGCCGTGAGGTAGAAGTGGGTGTCGAAACGCTTGGGCATGATGGTCGGCGTGATCCAGTGCGCGAAGGGCACCAGTTGTTCGCAGGCCAGCTCCAGGTCTTCGGCCTCGAGCATGTCGGCGATGCCGAGTTCGCCCTTGTCCAGCGCCTTGCGGTAACGCGGCCCGAGTGTGGCCAGGCGCTCAGGCCCGAGCAAGTCCTGCTCGCCACACGCGCGCGCCAGCAGCACACCGCACTCTTCAAAGGCCTCGCGAATCGCGGCAACGCGCAGGCCGATCTGCTCGGCCGGCAGCCCAGCGATCCCGCTACAGCGCGGTTGCACGCGCGGATCTGCATCGCCCGCAGCGAGTTTGCCGCCAGGAAATACCAGGGCGCCGGCCGCGAAGTCGATTTCGTGGTGGCGCACGACCATGAAGACCTCCAGACCTTCGGCGCCGTCGCGCAGCATCAGGATGGTGGCGGCCAGGCGGGGCGTGCTGCCGGTGTCGGGCGTTGCGGAAGACATGGGGAGGTCTCGCAGGTGAGGAATGATTCGGGAAAAGCCGTTGGCCGCATCAGTCCGGTGCGCTGGCGAGCGCGCCGGCAGTGCGCAGTGCGTCGATTTGCGACGCCGTGAAGCCCAGGTCGAGCAGCACTTGATCGGCGTCGGCGCCGACCGGGCCCGCCACGCGATCAAAGCGCGCACCTCGGCGTTGGTCGGCGCGGACCGGGAACGGCAATTGGCGCTGACCCTGGTGTTCCATGACCAATTCGCGTGCGCGGGTCTGCGGCGCGCGCGCGGCCTCGGCCGGCGACAGTACCAGCTGTGCCGGCACGTCGTGGCGCGCCAGGCGCTGTAACCATTGGCTCGAACTGAGGCTGCGCATGACCTCAGTGATGCGGGCGTGCAGGGCGTCGCCATCGGCCAGGCGACCGGCTTCCTCGGCCCAGGCGGGGGCGGCGAAATCGGGCGCAATATCGGCGGTGGCGGCGACGAACCCTTGCCAGAACTGCGGTTCGATGATGCCCAGCGTCAACGCGCGGCCGTCGCTGGTCTCGAACACGTCGTTGGTCGGGTAGAGGTGGGCTCGCGACGCTGTTTCGGCGTCCAGTCCGTGGCGCGCGGCGGTGAACGCCAATGCGGCGTCGGCCAGCGCCAGGTCGAGGTACACCCCTTTGCCGGTACGTTGGCGCTCGTGCAGCGCGGAGAGCATGGCGATCACCGCGAAGCTGGCGCCCGCCAGGTCCGCTACCGGCATGCCCGAGCGCCGCGGTGCGCCGCGCCAGTGGCCGGCGAACATCAGTCCACCGGAGGCGGCGATGTAGTTCAGGTCGTGGCCGGGCGCATCACGCGCGGGCCCGTCCTGGCCGTAGCCGGAAATCGAGCAATAGATCAGGCGCGGGTTCAGCGCTGACAGGCAGGGGTGATCCACCTGCAGGCGCGCGGCGACGCCGGGGCGGAAACCTTCCACCGCCAGATCGGCCCATCGCGCAAGACGTTCGATCAGGGGGCGCGTCGCGGGGTTTTTCAGATCGAGCGCCAGCACCTGCTTGTTGCGGTTGGCCATGGCGAACATCGGCCCGGCCATGCGCCGTGCGAAGTCGCCGGTGAGCGGTTCGATCTTGATGACTTCGGCGCCGAGGTCGGCCAATGTCACGGTGGCGAACGGTCCCGGCAGTAGCAGCGAGAAGTCCAGCACGCGCAGACCGCTGAGCGGCCGCCAGGTGTTCGGGGGTTCGGTCATGGCGTCGCTCTCCGGCCAAGGGCGATGCGCAGACCCAGGCCCAGCTGCCAGGTATCCAGCTCGGCGCGCAGGCCTTGGTCGGCTCCGTCGGCGCCGGCGTCGATTGCCGGCGGAAGCAGCTGAAGCTGGATCTGGCTCAAGGGATTGCGTCCTTCAATGGTTTCGGGCAGCGCGCGTTGCAGCATCAGATCGATTCCCCAGCGCGGCGATGCGGCCCAGGACAGACCCAGTGCCAGATGGCGACGACTGGTGGCCGGCGCCACCATCGACGCCGGGGCCTGGTCGGCGGTCATTGGTCGCTGGCTGTGCGCATAGCCGAACCGCAACTGCAGCGGCCCACGGGTGTACTCATACCCGATTTTGTAGACGGTCAGATTGCGCCAGCCCAGCCCCGCGCCATGCGTGCCACCAAGGCAATCCGCTGACGCACGGACGGCTGTGGACAGCGGCAGCGAAAGCTGTACCAGGCGAGGCAGCAGGCATTGCTCGGTCAGGCGTTGTGCGTCCACCCGGTTCGACAGGGCGCGACTGTCCTCGTGGCGGATGTGTTCGACATCGATCAACAGGCGCTGGCGGGCGGTGGTCCGCAGTGCCATGCCCGCGTGGAGGCTGGAGGGCACGTCCATGGTCCCGCCCGGCAGCAGGCCCGAGTATCGGTCCGAGCCGCGCATTTGGATCGGGGTGTGATAGCCGGCGCCAACGGCGAACGCGTCGGTCACCTGCCAAAGCAGGCCCACGCGTGCGCCCAGGCCCCAGAACAAGCCGCTGCCGTGGTCGCTGGTGGCTGCCGGGTCATTGGAGAAATTGGCCAGCGCCGCGAAGCCGTCGGCGCTGAGGGTCTGGACGGCAACCACCGGGGCCAGCCCCAGGCTCAGGCCGTGAGCGAAGGTGCGGGCGTAGTTCGCGGCGATAAAACCCTGCGCCAGTTGCAGTTTCATGGTGCTGCGACTGTTGCCGCAGAGCCCGAGGGGATCAATGCTGCCGGGCACCGGAGCGCCGCCGCCGAGCAGTCCCTGGCAGCGGGTGGAGATCAACGGGATCGAGCCGCCGAACGCGGCGCTGCCGTGGCTGGCCTCGGCGGTGAAACCGGAGAAATTCACCGACAGCCCCCAGGCCGAGCGCGGGCTGAGGCGCCGGTTGTAGGCAAACTGGGGGCCTGGCAGTACGCCCGAGATCGACTGTTGCGATTGCCGCGAGAACGCGAACACGCCCAGCCCTGCCGGGCCATCTTTGGCCTGGATGCGACCATCCGGACGCCCGAGGTCCAGGCCCAGCACCAGTTGCGTTTCCAGGTTCGCGCCGGCGGCCGGGTTGCGCACATTGAAGAAGGCATCAGCGGCGAGCGCGGTCCCGGCGCCCGCCAGGCCGTTCTGCACGGCGCCGGTGCCCAGCGGCGCCATGCCGCTGGCGGCCCAGCCCGTTGTCGGGTGCAACGCTGCCGCCGACCACAGGGCGAGCAGCGGCAGTGCCGCCCGTGCGCAGGTGCCCATACTCATCGGCCACGGTCGACGCAGCGGGTGCATGCTTGGCCAGGTCAGGGGCCGTTTGGTCTTCATGTTCGGCGGCTCGGTTCGGTCTGATGCACGGCTGCGTCCTCAGGCGGGGTTCACCGTGAACTTGGGCAGTGTCACCTCTGGCGTGACCTCGTCAAAGTGCACCGTGACCCGCTGGTCGATGTGCACCGACTCGACATCCGGCGTGACGATGTTGGTCATCATGCGCGGGCCTTCGTCGAGTTCGACCAGGGCGACGACGTAGGGCACGTCGGGCTTGAACGCGGGGCCGGCCGCGCGCCGTGCGACCGTGTAGCTGTAGATGCGGCCGGTGCCGGCAGCCTGCGACCATTCCAGGTCGTCGGAGTGGCAGTGCGGGCACAGTTCGCGCGGGTAGTGATGAAAGCGTTCGCAGGCGCGGCAGCGCTTGAGCAATAGCCGGTTCTGCTTGAGGGCATCCCAATAGGGCTGGCTTTCGGGGTCGATGACCGGCAGGGGTTTGTCGTACATGGTTTCAGCTCCGCGAAAGGATGCAGGTGGCGCCGCTGGACAGCGTGCCGCCGGTGCCGTGGACCAGCGCGGTGCGCGCGTTCTGTACCTGGCGTTGGCCGCACTCGCCGCGTAGCTGCCGCACCGCCTCGATCAGCAGGAAAATGCCGAGCATGCCGGGGTGGGCGCAGGACAGGCCGCCGCCGCTGGTGTTGAGAGCAAAAGCGCCGCCGGGGGCGGTTCGCTGACCGGAGACGAAGGCGCCGCCTTCGCCACGCTTGCAGAAGCCCAGCGCTTCCAGTGTCAGCAGCACGGTGATGGTGAAGGAGTCGTAGATCTGCGCCACGTCGATCGCATCGTGGTCGATGCCGGCCATGCGCAAGGCCTCGCGCCCGGCGATTTCCGCCGCCGTCAGGCGTGCCAGATCGGGCATGCCGGACATCGTCCAGTGTGTGTTCGACTCACCGTAGCCGCGCACGTAGACCGGCGCACGACCCTGTGCCCTGGCGTGTTCGGCGGTGGTCATGACGATGGCGCCACCGCCGTCGGTCACCAGACAGGCATCCAGCAGGTGCAGCGGGTCCGAGATCATCCGGCTGGCCAGCACGTCGTCGATGCTCAGCGGATCACGCATCATCGCCGCCGGGTTGAGCTGCGCCCATCGGCGCGTGGCGACCGCGATTTCGGCCAGTTGCGCCGAGGTGGTTCCATACTCGTGCATGTGACGCATGGCGGCCATGGCATAGCCGCCGATGGGCGTGGGCATCCCCCAGGGCGTTTCGTACTGCATGGTCAGCACCGAGGGACGGCCGGCGAGGTTGCGGCTCATCTCGCTCTTTTGCGTGCTGCCGTAGGTGATCAGCGCCACATCGCAGCGGCCCGCTTCGATCGCCGTCGCCGCGTGCGCCACGAAGGACTCGAACGCCGACCCGCCGATGTTGGTGGCGTCCATGTAGCGCGGCGTGATGCCGAAGTACTCGGCCAGGGTGAGCGTCGGCAACTGTCCGGGGCCGGGCACGCCCCACATGCCGGCGGTCAGCAGGCCGTCCACATCACGCATGCAAAGACCGGCGTCATTCAAGGCGTCGCGCGCCGCCCGCGCCTGAACCTGCAGTACCGAAAGTGACTCGGTCACCTTGCCGTTCTGCAGGGGGATGTCGGCGACGCCGACGATCACTGCTTCGCGTTTTTTCATGTTGGGGGTTGTCCGCTGTCGAAGGAGGGGCTCATTCTTGCAATCGGGGTGGCCCGCCGAGGCGGGTGATCGCGTCCCGGGTCATTTGCTCGATCTGCGCTGTGTCGTAGCCGAGTTCGCGCAGCACGGTCTGGCTGTGTTCGCCCAGCCCCGGCGCGCGCCGCAGCGCGGCGACGTCATGCATGCCGCGCTGGGCGCGCACCGGAAGTTGCGGTTGTGGCAACCCCGGCACGTCGGCATGCTCGACCAGCAGGTCACGCAGCACCGGGTCGGCCAGCATGTCCGGCACCGTGTTGACCGGGCCGGCGGGGATGTCGGCACGGTCCAGCGCATCGATCCATTCCTGCGCGCTGCGGTTGAGGAATATGCCGGCGAGCATTGCCAGCAGCTCGGGGCGGTGGCGAACGCGCGCAGCGTTGTCGCCGAAGCGGGCCTCGGATGGCCACTCCGGATGCCCGACCACCTGGCAGAAACGCGCGAACGCAGCGTCGTTGATGACCGTGAACGCGAACCAGCGGCCATCCGAGCCCTGAAAGTGTCTGCTGGGCGCGACGATGGCGGGGTTGATCTCGCGTTCGCAGCGGCCGTCGATGGCGGCTTCGGCGACCTTGCTGCCAAGGAAGTTGAGCATGGTGGTCATGAGCGTGAGTTCCACCGCCTGGCCGCGGCCGCTCTTCTGGCGTTCCATCAGGGCGGCAAGAATGCCGTTGACGCCGCACATGCCCGAGGCGACATCCACGATCGGCAGGCTGTTGCGGATCGGTGGGTCCTGTTCCTCGCCGGCGCCGTAGAACCCGCCGGCCACGCCCTGAACGACGCTGTCGACGGCGGGCTTGAGCCGGTAGGCGCTGTGGCTGCCGTAGGCCGAGACCGCGTAATGCACCAGGCGCGGATTGATCGGCGCCAGGTCCTCGAAGCGCAGGCGCTGACGCTCGGCGAAATCGGGCCGAAAACTGTGGATCAACACGTCGGCGCGGGCCACGAGTTTCTCCAGCACCTGGCGACCGGCCGGTTTGCGAAAGTCCAGGCACAGCGATTCCTTGCCGCGGTTGCTCATCATGAACAGCGAGGCCACCTCGCCACAGAATGGCGGTCCGAAGCCGCGGCCTTCTTCGCCGGCGAGCGACTCGATCTTGATCACCCGCGCCCCGTAATGGGCCAGTGCCATCGCCGCGTACGGCCCGGCCATGAGCCTGGACAGGTCCAACACGGTCATGCCCGCCAACGTGCTCATGCGGTCGGCTTGGGCGGCAGGAAGCACACCGTCTCGGTGAAATCGGCGACCTGTTCGTCGCGCTGATTGATCACCCGGTGGCGAATCTCCAGCAGCGTGTAACCGCGGCTGGTTTTCGGCTTGCAACGGGCCTCGCCCTCGACGTGGAGGGTGTCATTGGGAAACAGCGCCGCGCCCAGGCGCGCGTTGACGCCGGTCATGCCGCCGAATTCGCCGGCGTCGGCGCCTTCCAGCGCGCGGTCGATCACGTCCTTGATGATGGTGGCGACCAGGCCCATGCCCAGCGAGATGATCATCGGCCCGGGTGCGAAGCGGGTGCGGTGACCTTCGGCCAGATGGGTGTTGATGTACTCCATGTCGATGAAGAAAGGCTCGTGCAGGCCGAGCAGGTTCACGAAGTTGACGATGTCGGTTTCGGTGATCGTGCGGCGATGGCTCTTGAAGGAAATCACCGGGCCGTCCTGTGCATTGCTTGTGTTCATCAGCTCACCTTGAAGTAGTCGGGGCGGCCGTTGGTCCAGGCCTCGCCCCAGAGTGTGCCGCCGCCATCGACCCGCAGGGTTTCGCCGGTCAGGAACTTGCCGCTGGCCGCGGTGAGGTAAACCACCGCCTCGGCGATGTCCTGTACATCGCCGTTGCGCTTCATGGGGTTGGAATTGCAGAACTGCTCGGCGTTTTCCGGCCGGTAGTTATTGAATCCATTGCTCTCGATGGTGCCCGGAGCCACGCAGTTGACGCGGATGCGGTGGGGTGCCCATTCCAGCGCCAGCGAACGGCTCAGCGCGATCACGCCGCCACGCGCCGCCGCCGAATGGGTGATGCCGGGCTGGCCGCGATCGGTGACCACGACGATGTTCACCACGCTGCCCGCAACGCCGTCGCGCACCCAGCGCTTGGCGGCGTTCTGGATCATGTGCCAGGTGCCGTTGAGATTGGTGTCGATCACCGCATTCCAGCCTTTGACGCTGAAATCCAGCGCCGCCTGCGGAAACTGTCCGCCCGCATTGTTGACCAGCACGTCGAGCCCGCCGAAGCGCGCCCACACCGCATCCATTGCCTGATCCACGGCTTCCGGGTCGCGGATGTTCAGGGGCAGTGCCAACACCTCGGGGCTGCCGAGCTTGCGCAGCCATTCGGCGCTGGTTTCCAGTGCCTGCGGCTTGCGTCCGCAGATCACCAGGGTGGCGCCCAGGCGTGCGTACAGGAACGCGATGGCTTTGCCGATGCCGCTGCCGGCACCGGATACGAGGACGCGCTGTCCGGCGAACAGGCCAGGCGCGTAGACCGTGGGCAGCGCCGCGAGATCGGCGTCGGTGAATCCGAACTTGGGTGCGTCCGGCGTTGTGTTGTTGGTGTTCATGTGCGCGCTCCTTCAGCGACCTTTCCACTGCGGCTTGCGCTTCTCGGCGAAGGCCTTGGGGCCTTCGATGGCGTCTTCGCTGGAGTAGACGTACTTCTCAAAGTAGTCCCAGGCCTGTTGCAGACCGGGTTCGCAGCCCAGCGTGGTCGCTTCCTTGAGCACCTTCTTGCCGGCCATCACCGACAGCGGGTCGGCGTCGATGCGTTTCCAGGTATCGGCCAGCAGGTGGGTGAGCTTCGGCGTGAGCGCGTTGCGACGCTGGGGCCGGTTGAGCGTCACCAGCGCGATACCGTCGTTGAGCGTGTAGAGTAGTTCGTCCTGCTCGGTCATACCTGAAACCTCCTTGTAGTGACACATCCAGCGCGCGTGGCGAGCACGCGAACATGAAAACAGGCGTGTCCGGATCGCGCGCAGTGCGCTGGTACTGGATCGTGGTCGGGCTGCTGATGACGGCCGCCGCCGCCGCGCTGGCGAGCCTTTTGCACTGGGGGCAGGCCATCGAAGCCGCCGAAGCGGTCTACCGCACGCAGGGCGCTGCCGACGCGGACTGCGCTTCCGGCGCGCGACCCGGATCGGCGGGACGCCACCGGCTGCGTTCGCCGGAGGGCGTTCCGTATGTCGTGGTGACGCCGGTCAACTACCGGCCACGGCAGGCGCATCCGTTGCTGGTGGTATACGCACCCGCCGGTTTCAGCGCCGGCCTGTCGGAGCGGTTCGCCGGCCTCACGCACGCGGCGACGACGGCGGGCTACGTGCTGGCCTATGTCGCCAGCGGGCCACCGCTGACCCCGGATGTGGTCGAGGCAATGGCCTCGGTTCCGGCCGAAGTCGCGGCGCGCTGGTGCATTGCGCCCGACCGCATCCACGCCACCGGTCATTCCGATGGCGGCACCGTGTCGCTGGCGCTGGCGGCGTTGGCGGCGCACCGCGGCACGGTCGATGCCATCGCCGTGAGCGGCGCCGGCTGGCAGGGGACCGACTTCATCGGCCTGGACTGTCCGCCGCCGCTGCCGGTGATGATTCTGCACGGCGCCGACGACGCCCACTTTCCCGGCTTCGGACGCGATGCGGCACGCTGGTGGTCGTCCTGTAATGCCTGCAGCGGCGAGCGTCAGGCGGACGCTCAGGGTTGTCGTCGTTACACCGGCTGTGCGGCGGAAACGGTCTACTGCGAGACACCGCGCAGTCACTGGCGCTGGGCCGCAGCGCCGCATCAGGTCATGGATTTTCTGGCGCGACAGTCCGGCAAGGCGCCGCCGCAGCCGCGCTGACCGCCGAGCGCCGGCGATGGCCCTGGTGTGGCTCATGCGTCACGGTCGGTGGCGACGCACGCGCAGCATCCTGACCGACACCTGCTGCGCGTGCATTTCATCGCCGCGCGCCTAGTAACTCTTGGGCAGGCCGAGCACATGCTCGCCGATGTAGTTGAGCAACATTTCGTTGTTGATCGGCGCGATCTCCATCAGCCGCACCATGGGCCACAGTGTGACCACGTCGTAATCGCGGTCGAAGGCGTAGCCGCCGTGGGTCTGGATCGCTGCCTCCACCGCCGCCACCGCCGCGCGCGAGGCGAGCAGTTTGGCCATGTTGGCGTGCGCGCCCGCGTTCTCGCCGGCGTCAAAGCGTTCAGCGGCGCTGTAGGTCATCAGGCGCGCGGCTTCCAGTTCGGCCTTGGCCAGGGCCATGCGATGCTGCAGTGCCTGATAGCTGCCGATGGGCTTGCCGAAGGGCTTGCGCTCGCCGGCGTAGTTCACCGCCTTGTTCAGGGCGTAGTCGCCGATGCCCAGGGCGGCGGCGGCGGCCAGCAGCCGCTCGGAATTCAGGCCTTCGAACATCAGCTTGGCGCCCTTGCCGGCTTCGCCGATCAGCGCGTCGGCGGGCAGGCGCACGTTGTCGAAGAACACCATGTACTGACGCTCGGCGGTCTCGACCTGGATGTTCAGGGGCTGCAGGGTGATGCCCGGGGTTTTCATGTCGATCACGAACAGCGACATGCCTTCGGTGCGGTGCCCCACATCCGAAGCCTTCTGGGTGCGTGCGATCACCAGCATGATGTCGGCGTCGCGGGCGCCGGAGATGAACACCTTCTGGCCGTTGAGCACCCAGTCCTCGCCGTCGCGCGTGGCCAGCGTGCTCATGTTGAAGCTGTTGGTGCCGGCGTTGGGTTCGGTGATGGCAAAACACAGTTTGACCGAGCCGTCACAGGTCGGCGTGACGAATTTCCTGATCTGCTCGGGCGTGCCGTTGCGCACGATCGGCACGCGGCCCAGGCCGGTGACGACCAGGAACAGCGTCGGGACGCCGCCCAGGGCGAGGGCTTCGGCCAGCGCCACGATCTCGACCACGCCGCCGCCGCTGCCGCCGTATTCCTCGGGCACGGTCAGACCCAGCAGGCCATAGTCGCCCAGGGCCTTCCACATTTCGTCCGGAAAGCGGTCCTGCTCAATGCACTCGCGGATATAGGCGCGCGGGAATTGCTCGGAAATGCCGCGGGTGGCTTCCTGCACCTGACGGATGCGGGTGGTGAGGGACTCGGTAGAGGCGGAATTCGTGTCGTTCATGGTGTGGTTCAGGCGAGGGGTTATTCCAGCGAAAACAGACGTTCGCCCGGCGTCAGCGGCAGCCGGACGGTGGCCGTGGCGGGGACGCACAGACCGCGTGCGGTGTCGATGTGAATGTCGAGATCGACCAGGCCGTGGTCGTGGTCGTCGCGGTAGTGACGCACAACCTCACCCTCTGCGCGCATGGTGTCGCCGGGGTGCACGCTGGCGATCATGCGCATCCGGCGCCGGCAGATGAAACTCGACGGGCCGCCCCAGTCGGTGATCAGACGGTCGATGAAACCGTGGAAGAAAATGGTGCTGGCGTAGATATCCGGCTGACCCTGCGCGCGGGCGTAGTCGGGGTTGTGATGGCCCGGGAAGTAATCCCAGGTGGACGCGGCGTTCAGGATGATGCGCGAGTATTCCACCAGCAGTTCGATCGCCGGCAGGCTGTCGCCGACCTTGATCTCGGACCAGAGACGCTGCGGGTAGGTCGCTGCGGCGCTCATGAGGCCACCGTCTCATAGCGGTACAGAACATTGGTGATTCGTGCCACCAGCCGGTCCCGGGTATCGAGCAGGTTCATGCAGGTCGTCACGAAGTGGCCGCGGCCCAGCCGCGTGTTCTTTTCCGGACTGATGTCCATGATTTCCTCGTACATGCTCAGATGATCACCCCAGCGGATCGGACGCAGGAACTCACAATCGGTGTCCACGTTGATGAACGTCTGTCCCGGCAGCGGCACGTCCACCGCCAGCGAGGGTGGGGAAGGCGGCACACCGCCAGGTTTCCACGGCAGCGACATGATCAGACTCATGGTCAGGCCGCTGGGCGCCAGCGGTGCGCCGAACTGCGCGGTGGCCCATTGCTGATCCCAGTACGCCGGATTGCCGTCTTCGGACAGGGCGGCGAACAGCTTGCAGCGCGATTCATCCACGGCCGTGTCCATGAGGCGCGGCTGGCTACGGCGCCCGATCCACTGGCGGGCCTGTTCATAGCTGCCCAGCGCTGTGCCGACATCGCTGTGTGTGGTGGCATTCATGGCCGCTTCAGCCGATCATGCTGTAGCCGCCGGAGACCGACAGCACCTGTCCGGTGACATGGCCGGCTACCGCGCTGGAGGAGAGGAACAGCACGGCGTTGGCAATGTCGCGCGGGCGTCCAACCTTCTTGAGCGGCAGCGAGGCCGCAACCTTTTCCAGTTGCTCCGGGGTAAACAGCGGGTTGGCCCACATGCTGGCGCTGCCGACTTCGTCTTCGGCTTCGGGGATGGTCACGCCGGGGCACACGCAGTTGCAGCGGATGCCGTAGCGACCGTTCTCCTTGGCGATGGTCTTCATGAAGCTGTTGACGGCGGCTTTGGTGCCGCCATAAACGGCTTCACGCGGCTCGCCCTGGCGGCTGGCATCGGAACTGATCGAGACGATGCTGCCCTTGTTGGCCGGGATCATTTTTTCCAGCGCGGCGCTGGTGCAGTGGATGACGCTCAGATAATTGATGCGGACGATTTTCTCCCACAGATCGGGCGTCGTCTGCGTGAAGAACATGAGCTGGTCCCAGCCGACGTTGTTCACCAGCACATCGATCCCGCCATGGCGCGAGGCGGCTTCGTCCATCAGCGTCTTGACCTGATCAAGCTGCGTGGTGTCGGTCTTGACCACCTGTACCGCCGCCGCGCCGCGCGCCTGTGCCTGTTCGGCAACCTTACCGGCCTGCACCTCGTCGATGTCGCCGATGGTGATTCTGGCGCCTTCCTCGGCGTAGGCCAGCACGATGGCGCGGCCGATGTTGGAGCCGCCGCCGGTGACGATGACGGATTTGTCCTTGAGTCCGATATCCACTGAGTTCTCCGGGTTGTTGATTGGTCGTGAGCATCATCAAGCCGGGGCATCGGCAGGATGCTTGATGCGGTGAACATTAGCGCATCATTCTACCGAATGATAGTTAGATTGAAATGACATCGATGCGATCTGCACGGCCAAAGCCCGGGCGCGAGCCTGGGTGGCACCTGCGTGGCACCTGCCGTTGGGCTCGAGGCGACGGACGCGGCTCCAGGCAGGTGGCCACGCCGGCAAGATCATCGCGCCGGCGGTGACCGGCTGGTCGTGGTGAAAGGCCCCTGCGCCGTGCAGGCGGCTCAGGGGCTGGATCAATGCGCCGCCGTCAGTATCCGAGCTGGCGCGAGGCCAGGTCCTTCATGATCTCGGTCGCACCGCCGCCGATGGACAGCACCTTGGTTTCGCGGAAGATGCGCTCGACCTTGGCGCCGCGAAGATAACCGGCGCCGCCAAAAATCTGTACCGACTCACCGGCAATCCATTCCAGCGCGCCTGTGGAAAGGTTTTTCAGCAGGCAGATTTCCGCGACCGGCATGTGTCCCTGGCGGATCTGCCAACACAGCAAGTCAAGCTGGGCCTTGATTGCATCCAGCTTCATCTTCATGTCGGCGAGCTTGTGGCGGATGGCCTGCCGTGCAATCAGCGGTTGGCCAAAGGTCTGCCGCTCGCGGGCGTAGGCCAATGCCTCTTCGTAGCAGACCTGGCCAAAGGCCCAGGCTTGTGCGCAGAGCATCAGGCGCTCATTGTTGAAGTTCTCCATGATCGCCTTGAAGCCGCGATCCTCCTCACCGATGCGATTGGCGACCGGCACGCGGCAGTCCTCAAAATACAGCGTGGCGGTATCCGAGCACCACCAGCCCATTTTCTGCAGCGGGCTGCGCGTGAAGCCGGGCGTGCCGGCTTCGACCACCAGCAGCGAGACGCCGCCCATTCCGCTGCCACCGGTGCGCACGGCAACGGTGATGAAATCGGCGCGCATGCCAGAGGTGATGAAGGTCTTGGAGCCGTTGACGATGTAGTGATCGCCGTCGCGCCGCGCGTTGGTGCGCAGGCTGGCGACGTCGGAACCGCCGCCGGGTTCGGTGATGGCGAGCGCCGCGATCTTGGTGCCCTCCATCACCGGGCGCAGAAAGCGTTCCTTCTGTTCCGCCGTGCCGTGGACGGCGATCGGCGGACTGCCGATGCGATGGCTGACCAGGCTGGCGATCAGCCCCCCGGAACCCGAACGCGCCAGTTCCTCGGCCATGATGGTCTGGTAGAAGGGATCATCATCGCCGGTGCCGCCGTATTCCTCCGGAAAGCCGATGCCGAGCACCCCGGCTTCGGCCGCCTTGCGTTGCAGGCCGCGCGGCAGTTCGCCAGCCTGCTCCCAGTCTTCGATATGGGGATCGCATTCTTTCTGCACGAAGCGCTTCAGCTGGCTGCGGTAGATTTCGTGCTCTTCGCTCAGGAAGGGATGAGGTGCGCAGGTGGCGGTCATGGTGCGGTGGTGGGGATAGGGTCAGGTCGCGTGCGGCAGGTCGGTGCCGCGGTCAGGATGGCGTCGGCGACCAGCAGTCGCCGTATCGGTTGTGGGGTCATTCGGTGATCAGGCCGGCGGGAACGGGAATGGGGAAGTCGAGCAGCATCTGGGCGTAGGCCTTGCCCTGCGGGTCGATGCGCAACGAGGCGATGCCGCCGCCGCCGAGTGCGCGCTCCAGCAGGAAGTTGAGGCCGTTCAGCCCTGGCCATTCGTAGCGGTGCACCGGCCCCTGGGTGAGGTGGGCGAACCACTGGGCGACGGCCTGTTCGGTCAGCGCCGCCCGAATCCACGGCAGGTATTCGGGCTGCCGCGCCAGGATGCCGATGTTGGCGCTGTCGCCCTTGTCACCGCTGCGGCCCCAGGCCAGACGCAGCAGCGGGACGCTGTGCGTGCTTGCGGCGGTCGGTGGCGCGGGGATTTGTTCCGGCGGCAGCGGTTGCGGCGCGGTGCCGCTCAGCTGCGGGCAGGCGATGGGTTTGCCGTCGAGCTCGACGTTGACCCGGATGTTGGTCTTTGGCCAGAGCAGCGAGAACAGGCGGATCACCGGCGTGACCTTGGGCCGACCACCGGAGAAGCCGGTGATGGCCGGTGCGCTGGCCAGCGCCATCGGCGCCATTTCGCGCGAGAAGATCTCCAGCGCGTTCTTGTCCGGGTGGCGGGCGGCGACCTTGACGATGACTTCGCGGGTGTGGGCGCGCGCATGCGGGCCGTAGGTGGCTTCGCTGCCCAGGGCCTCGATGCTGGTTTCGGTGAAGTCGCCCAGTCCGCGTTCGGCGAACAGGCGCCGACAGCGTGCCAGCAGCGCCTCGCCGGTGCGCTGGGCCTTGGCTGCGGCGTCGATGCCGCCGATCATGAATTGCGCGGTGGCGCGAAAGCCGTCGGCATAGGTGGCGCTGACCTTGCACTGGTCGCTGGGCGGGCGACCGCGCGCACCGCTGACGCGCACGCGGTGGTCGCCGACCGTCTCCAACTGGATGCGGCTGAAGTCGCAGGCGACGTCCGGCAGCAGATAGTTGCGCGGATCGCCGATCTCGTAGACCACCTGCTCGCCGACCGTTGAAGGGTCGATCAGGCCGCCGGTGCCCTCGGGTTTTTCGACGACGAAGCTGCCGTCGGGCGCGCAGTCGGCGATGGGAAAGCCCATGTTCTCCCAGCCCTGGACGCGATGCCAGTCGGTGTAGTTGCCGCCGGTGCACTGGGTGCCACATTCGATGACGTGGCCGGCCAGGCTGCCCTGGGCGAGCTGGTCGTAATCGTCGGGTTTCCAGCCGAAGGCGTGAATCAGGGGGCCGAGTACGACGGCGCTGTCCACACAGCGACCGGTGACGACGATGTCGGCGCCGGCGTCGAGCGCAGCGGCGATCGGAAAGGCACCCAGATAGGCATTGGCGCTGGCCAGCCTGGCGGGTAGCGGCGCACCGCTGAACATTTCGCGGACCTCGGCCTGGCGCATCGCCTCGACCTGCGGCAGCAGGTCGTCGCCGCTGACCGCAGCGATTTTCAGGCTCAGGCCTTCGGCTTCGGCGGCGCTGGCCAGCGCCTGACGACAGGCGCCTGGATTGACGCCGCCGGCATTGCTGACCACGCGGATGCCGCGCGCCTTGATTTCGCGCAGCAGCGGTCGCAGGGTGCTGACAAAGTCGGGCGCAAAGCCGGCGTCGGGGTTCCTGGCCTTGACCCGTGTCAGCAGCGACATGGTGATCTCGGCCAGATAGTCGAAGACCAGCACGTCGATGTTGCCGCCATGGACCAACTGGGCGGCGGCGTTCTCGGTGTCACCCCAGAAGCCGGAGGCGCAGCCGATACGCAGGGAAGTCTGTTTCATGCTCGAACCCGATCGAAGGTGGGGGAATTACTGCCGTGGCCAGAACACGCGCCAGATGCCCTTGGCGCTGGCGCAGACTTCACCGCGCTCGTTGAGCAGCTCGCCTTCGGCGAAGGCCGTGCCACGGCCGGCGCGCAGCACGCGGCCGATGGCCTTGAAGCGCTCGCCCTGGGCGGCCGCCAGGTAGGTGATGTCGAGATTCATCGTCACCTGCGAATAGCTGGCCAGCGACAATCCGGCGGCTTCGAGGGCCGGCAGTTGTGCCGAGACGATGGCGTAGCCCAGCGCGCCGTCGAACATGTACGAAATCACCCCGCCGTTGATGGCGTCGGGCGGCCCGCCCGCGCCGCGCTGGGCGGGGGTCGGCGCCGCCAGGTGCAGCGCGACTTCGCCGGGCGTGATTTCCTCGGCGGTCAGGCCCTGGGCTTGCATGAACGGACTTTCGTTCCAGCGTTGCTTGAACAAGTAGGGCGCTGTGGTGACGGACAGATCGTTGGCCATGGGTCAGGGTCGTGGTGCGGGCGCAGCGTCAGTAAGAGCGTGGCAGGCCGAGCACGTGCTCGCCGATGTAATTGAGGATCATCTCGTTGTTGACCGGCGCCACGCGCATCAGGCGGGCGAAGGGCCACAGTGTGATCACGTCGTAGTCCTGATCGAAACCATAGCCGCCGTGGGCTTGCAGGGCGATGTCCACCGCCGCCTCGCAGGCTTCGGAGGTGAGCAGCTTGGCCATGTTTGACAGCGGGCCGGCGTCCTCGCCGCGGTCGAAGGTGCGGGCGGCTTCCTGCATGACCAGGCGCGAGGCTTCCAGGTGCGCCTTGGCGCGCGCCATGGGATGTTGCAGGCCCTGGTAGCTGCCGACGGGCGTGCCGAAGGGCGCGCGTTCCTTTGCGTACTCCACCGCCTTGTCCAGTGCGCGGTTGCCCAGGCCCACGGCCATCGAGGCCAGCACCAGGCGCTCGGTGTTGAGGCCGTCGAACAGGTATTTCATGCCTTTGCCTTCTTCGCCGATCAGCGCATCCGGCGGCAGCTGCGCATCCTTGAAGAACACCAGATACTGGCTTTCGCCCAGCACGTCGATATTCAGCCGCTGGAACTCGATGCCCGGGGTGTGCGAGTCCAGCACGAACAGCGACAGCCCACCGCGCGGGCGATCGGGGTCGAACGCCGAGGTGCGCGCGATCAGCAGCATCGAGGTCGAGTCCTTGGCGCCGGTGATGAACACCTTGGAGCCATTGACCAGCCAGCCGCTGTCATTCCTGGCGGCGGTGGTCTGCAGGCGGAAGGTGTTGGTGCCGGCATTGGGTTCGGTGACGCCGAAACACATCTTGCCCTCGCCGGTGGCGGTGGGCGTGACGAATTTTGCGATCTGTTCGGGGGTGCCGTGCTTGATGATCGGCATGCGCGCGAAGCTGCCGAGCACGAAGAACAAGGAGATGATGCCGGCGCGGCCGGTGATCTCGTTGAGCACCATCAGCTCGGACAGGCCACCACCGCTGCCGCCGTGTTCCTCGGGGACGGTCAGCCCCAGCAGCCCGGTTTCGGCCATCGCATCCCAGAGTTTCTGCGGGAATTTCTTTTCCCTGGCGCATTGCAACCAGTAATCGCGCGAGATGCCGCGGGTCAGGCCTTCCGCAGCTTCACGGACGGCGGCAATGGATTCTTCGCTCATGGCAGGCTCCTGCTTGTCGGGTTTGTTCGGAAAAACGGCTTGTGCCGCCCAAAAAGGCTCAGGCGGGTTCGAACTGCGGAATCTGGAAGCCGTCGCCGCGGGTTTCGAAGCACAGCTTGACCTTCATGCCGATGCGCACGGATTCGGGGTCGCAGTTGAGGATGTTGCTCATCATCTGCGGGCCTTCGTCGAGCTCGATGATGGCCATCACGAAGGGGCAGTCGGCCTTGAAGGCCGGGTAGGGCGGCTGATACACGATGGTGTAGCTGAACACCGTGCCCAGCCCGCTGGCCTTTTCCCAGGTCGGGTCGGGTGAGAAGTCGAACGGGCTCCAGCAGCGCGCGTACATGAACGGCTTGCCGGTGCCGCGGCAACGCTGGATCATCAGCTCGCCGCGCTGCGCGCCGTCCCAGTAGGGCTTGCTGTGCGCGTTGATCTCCGGAACCGGCTTGGGATTGACGGTGGTCTGGCTCATGACGGGCTCCCCAGGACGAGGGTGGCGTGCTCGGACATCATGCCGCCGTAGCAGTGGACGACGCCCAGGCCGGCTTTCTTCAATTGACGTTCGCCGCCGGCGATGCCCATGACCTGGCGTGCGGCTTCCACGATCATGGTCTGGCCGGAGGCGTCGCCGACATGGCCGAAGGACATCAGCCCGCCGTAGGTATTGACCGGGAACTCGCCGCCGGGGGCGGTGCGGCCATCGGCGAAGAACGCCCCGCCCTGACCCTTGGGGCACAGGCCGAGGTCTTCGGCGTAGATGATGGGATTGATGCTGAAAGAGTCGTAGAGCTGGGCGAAGTCCATGTCCTCGGGGCCGACGCCCGCCATGCGGTAGGCCTGGGCCGAGGTCTCCTTGGAGCCCAGCGTGGTCAGGTCATGCGCCTGGCTGATGCTGGAATGGGTGTGTTTTTCGCCGTAGCCGTACAGGAAGCAGGGTTTGTCGGCATAACGCCTGGCGATGCCTGGAGACACCACCAATACCGCCGAGCCGCCTTCGCTGGGCACCGAGCAATCCAGCAGATTGAACGGGTAGGCGATGGGGCGCGAGGACAGCACCTGGTCGATGGTCAGCGCCCCCTGCGGGGCCATCAGCGCGTCCGGGTGCAGCAGCGACCACTGACGCTGCGACACCGCCACCTGCGCCAGCTGCTCGCGGGTGGTGCCGAATTCGTGCATGTGGCGGGTGGCGTTGAGCGCGAAGATGGGTGGGATGTAGGTGCCGTAGGGGTATTCGAATTCGGGATGGCTGATGAGCTTGCTCATCATCTCGGCCATGCCGCTGCCCACATTGGGAAAGCGGCCCGCGCCCAGGCAGAGCACCGAATCGCACAGCCCGCGCTCGATGGCCAGGGCCGCGCGGATCAGCATCAGCGCGTAGGTGCCGCCGCCGGCATTGATGGTTTCGCTGAAGCTCGGCTCGATGCCCAGTTCTTCGGCGATCTTTTCGTGCGCGAACACGTCGGTGCCGTCGGCCGAGGCCATGCCGGCCGGCGCCGACAGCAGGCCGCCGATGTCCGAGGGTCGCAATTGCGGCCATTCGCGCAGGAATTGGGCGATGACCTGCCGGTACATCTCCATGCCGTTGTAATGCGGGTAGCGTCCGGGTTTCATCTCGGACACGGCGACGATGGCCGCGAGGGGATTCATGCGCAGGGCTCCTGGTGGAACTTGAAAAAGTTACTGATAGCGACCGACGATGGAAATGCCGACCACATTCTGGTGCGGGAAGCCGCCCAGGTTGTGGGTCAGGCCGTAGCGCGGATCCTTGAGCTGGCGCTCGCCCGCGCGGCCCAGCAGCTGCAGGTACATTTCGTAGACCATGCGGATGCCGGAGGCGCCGATGGGATGGCCGAAACACTTGAGGCCGCCATCGATCTGGCAGGGGATCTGGCCGTCGGCGTTGTAGAAGCCATCCATCACGTCCTTGACGGCGCCGCCGTCCTCGGACAGGCCCAGATCTTCCATCGTCACCAGCTCGGTGATCGAGAAGCAGTCGTGAACCTCGAACATCGACAGTTCCTGGCGCGGCTGCTTGATGCCGGCTTCGGCATAGGCACGTTGCGCGGCCTTGCGGGTGGTCAGAATGTAGGAGCCGTCCCAGTCGTTGTAGCCGCCTTCGGCGCCATTGGAAAGCGCCAGCTGCAGCGCCTTGACCGTGACCATCTGCTCGGGATGCTTGCCCAGCGACTTGGCGATTTCGGGGGTGGTGACGATGGCCGCGGCCGAACCGTCGGAGACGCCGCAGCAGTCGAACAGGCCCAGCGGCTCGGCCACCATGGGCGCGCCCATGATGGCATCGCAGCTCACCGGCTTGCGCAGGTGCGCCTTGGGATTCCTGGCGCCGTTGACGTGGCTTTTGGCCGAGATTTCAGCCAGCGCGCGCTTGAGGGTGTCGCGCGATACCTTGTAGCGCTCCATGTAGGCGCTGGCCACTTGCGCAAAGACGCCCGGCGCCGACAGGTTGGGCCACCACAGCGGCGGCAGCGAGCCGATTTCCAGCCCCGGCAGACCGCCGTAGCCGGTGTCCTTGAGCTTCTCCACGCCGATGGCCAGCGCGATGTCGCAGGCGCCAGCGGCGACCGCGTACACCGCGCCACGAAAGGCTTCGGTCCCGGTGGCGCAGTAGTTCTCGACCCGTGTCACCGGGATGTTGTCGAGCCGCAACGCCAGCGAGGCCGGGGTGGCCGATTTGCCGATGTTGACCTCGTCCATGCACGAACCCAGCCAGGCCGCGCCGATCTGGGGCGCGTCGATGCCGGCGTCGGTCAGGGCCTCGGAAAAGGCTTCTTCCATCAATTCTTCGGCGCCCATGTCCCAGCGCTCGCCAAAACGCGAGCAACCCATGCCCAGAATGGCCACCTTGTCACGAATTCCGCTGCTCATCTCAATGCTCTCCTGTGCCCGCCAGCGGCGCGGCCTTCCAGAAATAGCGCACCATGCCGCGCTGTGCGTCACGTCCCCGTACGCGGAATACCATGCGTACCGGCTGACCGACGCTGACCTGTCCCAGGTCCCAGTCGGTGATGTCGGCCATGAAGCGGCCGCCGCATTCGAATTCGATCATGCCGTAGTGCGCCGGCGGCTCGGGCGTATAGGTGAGCCAGTCGCACGACCAGGTCTTGATCCGTGCCGGCTCGTCGGCGAAACGGTGCGGGTCCATTTCCTCGGCGTGATGACAGCTCGGGTTCACGCAGCGCAGGGCGGCGGGGAACTGCGGTGTGCCGCACTTGCGGCAGCGACCGCCGACCAGACCCAGCAGCATGCGCCGCTTGCGATACATGGCCGACAGCGCGGTCTGTGGATTGGCTTCGGCGCGCAACCCCTTTTCCAGGGTCACGACGTCGTTGAATGCCTGGAACTTGGCGTAGTCCTTTTCTTCCCGACGCCGGGCCAGGCCGTCTGCCACGGCAGTGCGCGGCGCCAGCTGCGTGATCTGCGGCGTGACACGAAAGGCCAGCACGTCGCAGCCCTGGCCGAAACCGACCACCACCAGGGTCTGCCCCGGGCTGGCATGCTCCAGGGCAGCCGCCAGCATCAACGAGGCATGCGCAGCGCCGGTCTGCCCGACGCTGCCGTGCAGTCCGTCGGCGACGGCCGCATCGGCAATGCCCAGTTGTCTGGCAACGCCGGCGGCCAGCTTGGGGGCCGGTTCGGCCAGCACGAAATGATCGACCGCTTCGGCCCCCAGACCCATCCTGGAAAGCCCGTCACCGATGGCTTCGGGCAGCCACTTCCGGAAGGCTTCGTCGCGCAGCCAGCGCTCCTCCCAGTGATAGTCGAAGGGCTGGCCGGCGGCGCGGTAGTGATCGACGAAGTCGGTCGACACGCTGTGGCTGCCCAGGTGCTCGGCGATGACCTCGTGGGTACCCAGCGTGAAGGCCGCCGCAGCGTCGCCGTACATCAGCTCCTGCACGCTGCCGGCGCGTGCGCGGCGGTGTTCCGCCGCCACCGCGAGCACTTCGCCATCGCGTCCGGCGGCCACGCGGTCCAGACCGGCGAGCAAGGCGGCGGTGCCGGCCTTGAGCGAGCCGCCAAAGTCGGCGCTGGCCACGGCCTCGGGCAGGTCCAGGGCGCCGGCCACGACGCCAGCGTTCTGGCGATCGCTGAACGGATGGGTGGTCGAGCCAAAGTAGACCGCACCCAGCGTGGCCTGGCGACCCGCCAGCGCATGACGCGCGGCTTCCACCGCCATCGTCAGACTGTCTTCGTCCCAGCCCGCCATCGCGCGCTCGCCGCGCGCCTGCGCCATCAGGCCCGGATTGGCCCAGGCATTGGCCTTGGCGGCCACCGCTCGGTTGAGGCGCCCACGGGGAACGTAGGCACCAAAGGAAGTGATCCCGATCATGGAGTCTCCAGCATGCGCCCTCGTCGAGGGCCGGAATACAAGAATTACTTCTAACTAACAATTGTTAGTGTTGCAGCTATGACCGCCAGGTGCAAGCCTGCCCTGGCTCTGGATCCTCTCAACATTCAGCTCCCGGCAGCCGCGTCATTCACCGGCGGGGCGTCGCAAAGCCCGCGACGGCACAACGGCCGCGCGAGGCAAAAAGTCCGTCAAACGATGCGCGAGCCGCCCCTGCCCCAGTACTGATCCTTGAGCAGGCGCTTGTAGAGCTTGCCCGTGGGCAGCCGTGGCAGCTCGTCGACGAAATCCACGCTGCGCGGACACTTGTAGTGGGCGAGGTGCTGCCGTGCGTAGTCGAGCAGCTCGGTCTCCAGGCCCGGATTCGGCTCGACTCCGGATACCAGCTGGACGACCGCTTTGACCTCCTCGCCCATTTCGGCGTCCGGCACCCCGATCACGGCGACATCGGCGACCGCCGGATGCAGCACCAGGGTGTCCTCGATCTCCTGTGGATAGATGTTGACGCCGCCGGAAATGATCATGAAGCTGGCGCGGTCGGTGAGGTGCAGGAATCCGTCCTCGTCGACGTGGCCGACATCGCCCAGGGCGCTCCAATTGGGGTGCTCAGGGTGCTGGGCCGAGCGGGTCTTCTCAGAGTCGCGGTAGTACTCGAACGGCATCTGCGGCTGCTCGAAGTAGACGAGGCCGTCCTCGCCAGGCTGCAGCTCGTGGCCGTCCTCGGCGCAGATGTGCAGCTCGCCGAGAAGGGGTTTGCCCACGGTTCCGGGATGGGCGAGCCATTCCTCCGGCGTGCAGTGAGTGAAGCCGTTCAGCTCGGTGCCGCCGTAGTATTCATAGAGGATTGGCCCCCACCAGTCGAACATCCTCCGCTTGATGCCTTCCGGGCAGGGCGCCGCAGCATGGATCGCGACTCGGTGCGAGGAAAGGTCGAAGGCGTTGCGCTCGTGGTCCGGCAGCTTCAGCATCCGGGTGAACATGGTTGGCACCCACTGGCTGTGAGTGACCTTGTAGCGCTCGATTGCCGCCAATGCTGCCCTCTCATCGAAGCGGGGCATCATCACGGCGGTGCCGCCGTGGGACTGGATGCCAGCGCAGAATGCCACCGGCGCGGAATGGTAGAGCGGCGCCGGCGACAAATAGACCGCGTCGGCGTCGACGTGCCACAGCGCCTGCAGCAGCTGGGTGATCGGGCTCACCTCGTCGGCGATGGCCGCGCCCGACAGCGGCCGCAAGATACCCTTGGGCCGCCCGGTGGTGCCCGAACTGTAGAGCATGAACTGGCCGGCCGGCTCCCGCGCCAGCGGCCGCGCCGGATACCGCGCGATGGCGTGCTCGTATGCTTCATACCGAGCGCCGGCGCCGTCGGTCATCAGCCAGGTGTGGCAGCGGGGCGCGAGTCCGGGAAGCTCGGCGGCCGGTTCGGACAGGTAACTCGAAGCGACCAGTGCCTGGGCGTCGCAGTTGTCGAGGATGTAGCCCGCCTCCTCGCCGGTCAGGTAGCGGTTGATGGTGGTCAGATGCAGGCCCGAGCGCAGCGCCGCCCAGATCACCTCGAAGTAGCGCAGATTGTTTTCCATGAACACAGCGACATGGTCGCCCGGCCGCAGGCCGCGCGCCCAGAGCAGTTGCGCAAGCTGGTTGGAGCGATCGTCGAGCTCGCGGTAGCTCAGGGTGTCGCCGCTGCTGCTGTCGATCGCTGCTGGTTTGTCGGGCGTGCGTTGCGCCCAGATTCCCGGATACATGTTGTGGTGCTCCTCGCGTTGCGTACGGGTGGACTGGCCGCCGCAGGTCGGTCCGGCGGCGGCATGATCGGACGTTCTGTACGGTGCCGCTGGGATGGCTTCGGGTTCACTTCCCTTTCCCTCTGGAGGAGCGCCGTTGCTTGCGGCTGGCGTCGATGAAGGCTCGGATTTGAGCGTGCAGTCGGCGTTCGTGCAGGATTGAGAAAATCGAGTTGATCGACGGAATCACTACCTCGATGAGCTTGCGGATTTCCAGTGGTGACAAGTTGTCGACGCGGTGCCGGAAAAGATCCAGTTCGAAGCTCACCGCCGAATCGACCAGGTCGACGATATATGCCATGTCCTCGGGGCCAAAGCCGCGCTGTTCGGAAAGGCCGGCCTCCTTCATCCGCAGCCATAGACGGCCAATCTCCACGTCGGCAATCGTGGCGCCGCCGGAGTCGGCGAAACCGAGCGTGCGCAGCCCCTTGAGCTCCTTTGGCGTCAGCCCGATTTCCGCCGCAAGCCGGCGCGCGTCCTCATTCACCGTCAGATTCCGGTGTTCTACGGCGAGCTGTCGCCGGATTTCCCCGAGCATCTTCATCTGCTGTGTGCTGAAGCCGGCACCCTCGGCCGAACCCTGTACCAGGCTCTTGATGACTTTCAGGGGTAGAAAGCGTTCGCTCTGAAGCTTGCCGATCAGGGACAGCATCTCGACATGGCGCTCCGTATACCAACCGACATTGGGCGAAGTCTTGACCGGTGGCGGCAGCAATCCCTGGGCGACATAGAAGCGGATGGTTTCCCGGCGAACCCCGGAAATCTCCGAAAGATCCTTGATCTTGTAGGGGGCGTTCGGCGGGGCGGGCGTCTTTCTTCGGGGCATGTTCATTCGTGTGGATGGGAGGTGCGGCTCACGCTCGTGACCCTCGGCGACCGTGCAATATCGCCAGCCTAGTGTAAATGGCTTCGGTTCAAGGGCTTACGCGGGGCACGAGTTTCAGGGTATGCAATTGTAGAAAGTAACACTTTGTGCTATTGACGGCGAGCAACGGCTTGACTAAGTTGCTGTTGTGTGATCTTGGACGGGAAGGTTCGACTCGTCGAGGCGATGTTTCCCAACAGTGCGGTTCCCTTTCGTGGCTTGAAAAAGGAGTCTGAACATGAATACCGTGGATACAATGCAGTCAAGCGGGATGTACGCGGCACCCAAAGCCCCATGGGGCAAGATGTTTCTGGTCTTGGCGGGACTGCTTTCGGTCTGTGCGGCCTACCGGATTTACCAGCACACTACGTCCTTCACCGTGGGTCTGGATTATTTTTCCGAGGACTTCCAGAAGTACTGGATGACGCTGCTGTACGTCCAGCTGCCGGTGCTGTTTGCGCTGGGCGCGGGCATCGTCGGTTGGCTGTGGCATACGCGCGACCGCCATCTGGACCGGCTGGCGCCGGCTGAGGAGCTGCGTCGCTATTTCGTTCTCATCGGGCAGCTGATGGTGTTCGGCGTCATCGCCTACCTCATCGCGTCCACGTTCGCCGAGGCCGACGCCGCCTGGCACCAGGTCACGGTGCGCGACACCGACTTCACGCCGACGCACATCGTGCTGTTCTACTTCGGTATCCCGGTGTTCATCATGGGCGCGGTGGTGGCCTTCGTCTACGCCCGCACGCGGCTACCGGAGTTTGCCAACCGTTTGTCGCTGCCGTTCGCGTTGGTCGTCGCCGGACCGGTCATGATCATGCCGAACGTCGGCTTCAACGAGTGGGGGCACACCTTCTTCTACGCCGAGGAGCTGTTCGCGGCGCCGATTCACTGGGGCTTCGTGCTACTTGGGTGGGCGACTTTCGCAGCTGGCGGCTTGCTGGTGCAAATGCTGTCACGGATGGTCGAGCTGACCAAGGTGGTGGGCCAGGAAGAAAGCACGGACGAGCGCGTAATATCGCCAACCTAGTGTAAATGGCTTCGGTTCAAGGCCTTGCGTGGGGCACGAGTTTCAGGGCATGCAAATGTATGGAGTAACACTACGCGCTATTGACAATGGCCGGAGGAGTGGCTAGGCTGCTGCATGGTCCTGGACGGGAAGGTTCGACTCGTCGAGGCGATGTTTCCCAACAGTGTGGTTCGCTTTCGTGGCTTGAAAAAGGAGTCTGAACATGAATACCGTGGATACAATGCAGTCAAGCGGGATGTACGCGGCACCCAAAGTCCCATGGGGCAAGATGTTTCTGGTCTTGGCGGGACTGCTTTCGGTTTGTGCGGCCTACCGGATTTACCAGCACACCACGTCCTTCACCGTGGGTCTGGATTATTTTTCCGAGGACTTCCAGAAGTACTGGATGACGCTGCTGTACGTCCAGCTGCCGGTGCTGTTTGCGCTGGGCGCGGGCATCGTCGGCTGGCTGTGGCATACGCGCGACCGCCATCTGGACCGGCTGGCGCCGGCTGAGGAGCTGCGTCGCTATTTCGTTCTCATCGGGCAGCTGATGGTGTTCGGCATCATCGCCTATCTTGTCGCGTCTCCTTTCACCGAAGCTGACGCCGCCTGGCACCAGGTCACGGTGCGCGACACCGACTTCACGCCGACGCACATCGTGCTGTTCTACTTCGGCATCCCGGTGTTCATCATTGGTGCGGTGGCGGCCTTCGCCTACGCCCGCACGCGGCTGCCGGAGTTTGCCAACCGTTTGTCGCTGCCGTTCGCGCTGTTGGTGGCCGGACCGGTCATGATCATGCCGAATGTCGGCTTCAACGAGTGGGGGCACACCTTCTTCTACGCCGAGGAGCTGTTCGCGGCGCCGATTCACTGGGGCTTCGTGCTACTTGGGTGGGCGACTTTCGCAGCTGGCGGCTTGCTGGTGCAAATGCTGTCACGGATGGTCGAGCTGACCAAGGTGGTGGGCCAGGAAGAAAGCACGGACGAGCGCGCGCAGAACCCGGCCACCGCCTGATAGCGGGTCCGGCAGGATAGCGTCGCCAGAACACAAAAGCGCCCGGGGAGTTTCCTCGGGCGCCTTCAAGTGCCTGTGAGCGCCGAGTTCCATCACTGCGCAGGCCTTGCCAAAGGCGAGCCATCCGGTGGCCACGTCGCGTCGTACGGCGAATAAGTTGGTCAGCCGGCGATATTTTCCCAAGGATTTATTCAATCGGCGCGTACGCATCACGGCGCGGCGACCTCTGAGGAGACCTTCATGGATTCGGAAGCAACACCGCGGCTCTCGGCGCAAGCCGGAAAGCCAGAGTTCGGCCTGAGCACTGCGGCAGAGCAACACAAGGCCTACGTGCAGGCCGATATGCTGATCATTCCGTTGATCGTGCTGTTGTTCATGGGTATTTTCAGCTTCCACTTTGCGTTGCTAGTGGGAGACTGGGACTATTGGGTGGACTGGCGTGATCGCCGCTGGTGGCCACTGGTCACGCCGCTGGCGCTGACGGTGCTGCCGGGTGTTTTCGGCTATCTGCTGTGGGAAAAACTGAGGCTCCCGTTGGGCGCTTCGCTCACCATTCTCTGTCTGACGGCGGCGGCCTGGATCAGCCGCTATCTGAACTTTCATCTGTTTGCGGATTTCCCGATGAACTTCGTCTGGCCGTCGACCTACATCGGCCTGGGGCTGATCGTCGATTGCCTGCTGCTGCTCACACGCAGCTTCTTCTGGACCGGGCTGTTCGGCGGTTTCGCATTCGGGTTGCTGATCTACCCGCTGAACTGGCCGCTGCTCGCGCCGTTCCAGGTTCCGGTGGAGCTGCACGGCACGATGCTGACCGTGGCCGACCTGATGGGCTATGAGTACATCCGCACCGCCATACCCGAATATGTGCGCATCATCGAGGAGTCGACGCTACGAACGTTCGGAGAGGCCGTAACGCCGCTGACCGCCGTGTTCGCGGGCTTCCTCAACATCATGAACTACTGGTTCTGGCTATGGATAGGCTACCTTGCCTCCAAGGCCATCTGGATCCGGAAAATTGTCTGAGGACCCACCGATGAGAACGCTTAAAACGCTGCTGGTCGCCCTGCTGGGTCTGGTCACACTGCTGATGGCGCATATGCCCGTGGCAATGGCGCATGGTGAACGTGCGCAGATGCCGCAGTTGCGCATGCGCGCGGTGCACTGGATCGATGTCGAGTTTTCCACGGTGCAGTTGTCCGTCAACGACATTCTCAAGATCACCGGCAAGTTCATGCCGTCGGAGTTCTGGCCGCATCACGTCAATTCGATCGAGGACACCGCCTACCTCAACATCGGTGTTCCGGGGCCGTCCTTCGTTCGCCTGGAGTCGCGTGTCAACGGTGTGCCGATGATCCGTTCGACCTCGTTTCGCAAGGGTGAACTCTACGATTTCGAGATCGTGCTCAAGGCGCGCAAGCCTGGGCGTTACCACGTCCATACGGTCATCAACGTCAAAGGAACCGGACCGATCATCGGGCCGGCAATCTGGGTCGAGGTGACGGGCGACCCGGCGGTCTTCGAGAACACCGCCAGCACCCTGCTGGGGCAGACCATTGATCTGGAAAGCTACGGGTTCAGCAACGTAAAGTTGTGGTCCGCCCTGTGGTTCGCCATGGGACTGGCCTGGTTCCTGTACTGGCTGACCAAGTGTCCGATCGCCATTCCGCGCTTCAAGCGCGTTTCCGAACTCGGCCCTGACGCCGACCGGATGATCACAACGATGGACCGGAGGATTGGCGGAATCTTCCTGGTGCTGACCGTGACGCTGATTGCCGGTGGTTTCGTCTATGCCCAGGAGAAATGGCCGATCACCACGCCGCTGCAAACCGGCAAGATCGACGTTCCGCCGCTCGAACAGCCCGTCAACCCGGTGAACGCCCGCCTCATCGAGGCGCGCTACCGTATTCCCGGTCGCAGTTTCCGGTTGGAGCTGGATGTCACCAATACCGGCGACAGCCCGGTCACCGTTGGCGAGTTCGCGGCCGGAAACCTGCGCTTCATCAACGCTGAGGTGTTGGATGTGCAGCCGCGAGACGAGCACGATCTCGTGGCTTCGGACGCCCTGCGCGTGGAGGGTGCGCCGGTCGCACCCGGCGAAACGCGGCGGGTGGTGCTGTACGCCGACGATGCCATGTGGGAGACCGAACGCATGACCACGATGATCGCCTCTCCGGATGCGGTCGTTGCCGGACTGCTGTTCTTCTTCGATGAACGTGGTCAGCGGCATCTGGTGGAATTCGGTGGCCCGATGATTCCCGACTTCGGCATGGGTGAGACATGATCGCGATGACGCGGGGGCGTCTTTGTGGACTGATCATGCTGTTCTCGGTGCTGGCTCATGCCGGCACCGTGCAGGCGCATGGCGGCGTGTCGATGGAAGATGACACCTGCATCATGAAGATCGGTGAGCTGCGCGCCCACTTCACGGGGTATCAACCGGAAAAGCGGGCCACGCAGGAATTCTGCGAGGACTTCCCGGAAACCGGGCGCGCCATCATCGTGATCGACTACGTGAGCTCGGCACTGCGGGAACATGCCGTCGAGTTCCGCGTACTCGAAGACCGCAACAATTTGCAGGCGCGCGGGCGCTATGAGGATCTGGGCAGTCCGCAGCAAATCGAAGAGACCACCTTGGTCCACGTCCCTGCGCAGGTCTATCCGCGCGGCACGCTGAACTTCGAGCACCGTTTCGACCAACCCGGCTGGTATATCGGCATGATTCAGGCCACCGATCCGGCAACCGGCGAAGTGCTTCACTCGGTGTTTCCGTTTCGTGTGGGGATGCGCAGCCTGTGGCGCTACACACCGCTGTTTCTGATGTTTCTGGGCGCGGCGGTACTCGCCTACTGGTTGACGGCACGCAAAAAACTTACGCCGGAACGGGCCGGATGAAGCCCGCTCAGTCGAGTCCAGCGGCGACGGATTTTCGGGCGCCGAACTTGAAGAGCACCACAAGATGAGCACACATTTGATTCCCGCGCTGGATTTGGGGTGGCTGGTTCTGGAAACCAATGACACGCCGAACCATGTTGGCGCGCTGATGATCTTCGAGCGCCCTGCTGACGCCGGGCCGACCTATATGCGCGACTTGACCGATCATCTGCGGTCGACCGAGACGCTGGTCAAGCCATGGAATCTGCACCTGCGCGAAGGCCTGATGTCGCGCCTGGTGCCGATGCTGGACACCTCCGGAAAGCCGGATATGGAGTACCACGTCCGCAGGCTCGCCCTGCCGCAGCCCGGCGGTGAACGTGAGCTTGGCGAACTGGTTTCTCGCCTGCATGGCAACGCACTGGATCTTCGCCGGCCAATGTGGGAATGCCACGTCATCGAGGGTCTGGAGGGTGATCGATTCGCCCTGTTCATCAAGATTCACCACGTGCTGATCGACGGCGTGGCCGGCATGCGCATATTCCAGCGCGCGATGTCGGCGACCCCCGATGAAATTCGGCCGGCCCCTTGGGCCTACGTTGAATCGAGCCGCCCGAAGCGCAAGTCGAAGGCCTCGTCGACCCGCGATGAGGCGCCGCCTGTGCCTTCGCGCCGTGGCCTGGTGATGAAATCGGTTGCCAACCTGTATCCGGTTCTCAAACCACGCGCGCGGCGCGTGCCCAATCTGGTACCCGCGTTCTCGTCTCCGAGTACCGTGCTCAACGGACGGGTCACGGTGCAGCGACGCCTGTCGACGCAGCGCTATCCGTTGGCCAGGCTCAAGCGTGTGGCTGAAGCGGCGAAGGTTTCGGTCAACGATGTGGTGCTGGCGATCTGCGGTGGCGGCTTGCGCAGGTTGCTGGCCGAAGCCGGCGAATTGCCTGAGAAGGCAAGCCTGAGTTCCTGTATCCCGATCAGCGTTCGCGCGGCCGACGAAATCAGTGTTGGTACGGCGATCAGCTTCGGCATGGCCGACCTGGCAACCGACGAGGGCGACCCGGTGGAGCGGCTCACGCGGGTTCACGCGTCCACGCGTGCGCTGAAGGCGCAAGTCAGCGCCCTGCCACGTACCACGGTCGGCGCGTTCACCCTGGCCGTGATGGGTCCGTACGCACTGCAGCAGGCCATGGGCCTGGCGGGCCGCACCCGGCCGATGTTCAACGTTGTCATCTCCAACGTGCCGGGGCCCACCGAGGCGCTGCACCTGTTCGGCGCCCGCCTGGACGCGATGTATCCCGCGTCGGTGCTGTATCACGGGCAGGCCCTGAACATCACCTGCGTACGCTATGCCGACGATCTGAATTTCGGCTTCACCGCCTGGCGCGACGCGTTGCCCCACGTTCACCGCATCGCCGTGTACTGCGCCGACGCGCTGGCCGAGCTGGAAAGCGCCCTGGAAGTGCCGGCGGCGAGCTGACGGCCGATTCGGGTCACGAAAAGCGCCGTTCCAGAGGCGAGCTTCATCCAGAACGAAGGCATCCACCGGCGTATCGAAGCCTGATGCAGACGTTGCCGGCCCGGAAAGCTTCGAGGTCGCGATCTGGTCGGTCGGTGGTGATGGTCAGGTTTGTCCGAGGGTCGGGGGCAATCAGTGCGGCGCGGCGCCCTGGGCGCCGTTGAACGGCGGGCGAGCCAGCCAGATCAGCGGTATCAGAACGATGAACAGGATCGCGCAGCCCAGGAAGACATTGTTGACGGCCAGCGTCGCCGACTCGCGGGCGACGAGTTGCTCGATGACTCCGGTAGCCTGCGGCGTGCCCAGACCCAGTGGTTCGAGGGTTCCGAAAAATTCGCTGGTGCCGGGATTGGTTTTCACCACCTGCTCGGACAGTCCGGAATGATGCACATCAGTCTGATGGTCCCAGAACGTCACCGAGATGGCGGTCGACACGCTCGAGGCCAGGGTGCGGAAGAAATTGATCAGCCCCGAGGCACTGGCTACCTGTTCGGCCGGCAGGCCCGACAGATAGATCTGGTTGAGCGGAATGAAGAACAGCGGCAGCGCCAGTCCCATGATCAGGCGCGGCAACGCCAGATCGGCGAACGCTGCCGAGCTGTTGAACAGCGAGAACCAGTACGACACCGCGGCCAGGAACAGGAAGGCGAAGCTGGTGACCGCCCGTAATTCCAGGCGGTGCAGGTTGCTGCCCAGGATGGGCGCGACCACCACCGCGAGTATGCCCACCGGCGCCACCGCCATCCCCGCCCACATGGCGGTGTAGCCGAGGTTGGTCTGCAGCCACAGCGGGAAAATGACGTTGATCCCGAAGAAGGAAAACATGCCGATCGACAGCACCAGCACGCCGATGGTGAAATTACGGCGGCGGAACAGTGAAAGATCGATCACCGGGTGCTCGGCGTAGCGCTCCCAAACGATCAGAAAGCTCAGGCATACCAGAGCGACGATCCCGAGCGTGATGATCATGGGCGAGGCGAACCAGTCGTGGTCCTTGCCGGTGTCGAGCATGAACTGCAGCGAGCCGACGCCGATCACCAGCAACGCGATGCCGACGGTGTTCACCGGCACCCGCACGATGCGGGTTTCGCGGTCGCGCATCAGGTACCAGGTAGCGGCTGCGGCCAGCAGTCCGACCGGAACATTGATGTAGAAGATCCAGGGCCAGGACAGGTTGTCGGTCAGCCAGCCGCCGAGAATCGGTCCGAAGATCGGCGCCAACAGAACCGTCATCGCCCATAGCGCCAGCGCAATGCCCTGCTTCTCCTTGGAGTAGATCGACAGCAGCAGGCTCAGTGACAGGGCGACCATCGGGCCGGAGCCGGCGCCCTGCAGCAGACGCCCGATCACCAGCATCGGCAGGCTGGTGGCCAGCCCGCACAGCATCGAGAACAGCACGAACAGCAGCGTGCAGACGACGAAGGTGCGGACCTCACCGAAGCGGCGCGCGATCCAGCCAGTGATCGGCTGCATGATGGCGTTGGCCATGGCATACGAGCTGATCGCCCAGGTGCCTTCACTGGGGCTGACCGCGAGGCTGCCGGCGATATGCGGCACCGAGACGTTGACGATGGTGATGTCGAGCACCTCCATGAAGGTGCTGAAGGCAATCGCAATCGTCAGCACCACCAACACTGCGCCGCGCAAGGGCGGCAGCGCGGGCTCGGCGACTGCCGGAGCGGTACTCATGTCGTCGGCGCGCCGAGGTGGGCGTTGATGATCTGTGCGGCCCGTTCATCGGCTTGCTCGGTCAGGCCGGTGTAGATCGAGGTGCCGGTGACAGGAACTTGCGACGGCGATGCGGCCAGCACCGGACCGCTGCGGTCGGAGGTGTCGACGGCCGCGTCCATCGACAGCCCGATGCGCAGCGGATTGGCCGCCAGCGCCGCTTGATCCAGTGCAATCCGCACGGGGATGCGCTGTACCACCTTGATCCAGTTGCCGGTGGCATTCTGCGCTGGCAGCAGAGAGAACACGCTGCCGGTGCCCGCGTCGATGCCGGTCACGGTGCCGCGGTATTTCACCTCGCCCCCATAGAGGTCGGCGGACAGCTCCACCGGCTGCCCGATACGCATGTGGCGCAGCTGGGTCTCCTTGAAGTTGGCATTGACCCAAAGTGCCTGTAGCGGTACTACGCGCATCAGCGGCTGGCCCGGCTGCACGCTCTGGCCGAGCTGGACGCTGCGCTGGGCGACGTAACCCGCGACCGGCGCATGAATCGTGTTGCGCTGAGCCGCCACCCAGGCGGCGCGAAAATCAGCGCGACCCTGCCGCACCAGCGGATGGTCGGCGACCTCGGTGTTCTCCACGGTCGCGCGCACGGCTGCGGCCTGCGCCCGCGCGGATTCAAGGTTGGCCTGCGCCTGCCGCAGCGACTGGCGCAGATGTGCAACGGTTTGTGGCGAGGTGGCCTGCAGCGCCAGTAGCGGCTCGTGGCGTGCCAAATCTTCCTGGGCTTTCCGGTACGCCACTTCGGCGGCCGAGACCTGGGCATCGGCGCTGTCGGCCGAGCTGCGCTGCTGGCGAACGGTGCGCACCGCCTGCGCCAGCGCGCTGCTGGCCTGACTCAGACGCACTTCGGCGTCGGTCGGATCCAGGCGGACGAGGACCTGGCCCTCTTCCACGTGCTGTGTGTCGTCCGCGAGGATCTCCACCACCGTGCCCGGCACTTGCGCGGAGATGCCCACGATGTTGCCGTCCACATAGGCGTTGTCGGTACTTTCCCAGCGGGAGAACACGAACAGCCAGAGCAGCAGCCATGCCAGGCCGGCAGCGACGAAAATACCGGCGAGAATCAGCAAGGCGCGGGTTCGCGCATCGCCGTTGCGCTCTGCGGTGCCATTGGTGTGCTCGGTATCGGAAGATTCGGTATTCATCTGTTTAGGCGCCAAAGGTGAATTAGAAAGTCGAGGCCGATGCCTTGGCCGTCTGCGGGTCGCTCGAATCGCGATACCCTCCGCCCAGCGCTCTGACCAGCGCCAGGTCGGTGGCCAGCGCCTGCGCGTGGACTTGCAGCGCGCGGTCGCGTTGTGAAAACAGATGCAGTTGCCTGTGCAACAGTTCGCGGGCATCGCTGACACCCAGCCGAACGCGTGAGGCGGCACTGGCCGACAGCTGCTGTACGGCGTCGAGCTGCTCGCCTTGCGCTCGACGCCGTTGGGCGAGCACCTGCGCCTGCAGCGCCTGCGACGAGACCTCGCGCACCGCCGCAAGCACCGTGCCACGGTAACTGGCGATCGCGGTGTCGAGTTGCGCGCGGCTCGCACCGTAATTGCTCTTTAGCAATCCGCTATTGAAGATCGGCAGATGCACGGCCGGTTTCAGCTCGAAAATGCGACTGCCCCCATCGAACAGGCGGTCCATGTCGATGCTGGAAAGCCCGGCGAGCGCGGTGAGGCTGAGGTCAGGCAGGAACTCGGCACGCGCAACGTCGGTCCGGCGCAGCGCGGCCAGCACCAGCCAGCGGCTGGCGACGATGTCGGGGCGACGCGCAACCAGGTCCAGGCTTGCATCCGCCGGCAGTCGCTGGGCGACGGCGGGCAGTGCGCGCGCCACCAGCGGCGGCAAGCGGTCCACGGAGATGCCGATCAGTGCCGCCATGCCGGCCAAGCGCACGCGGGCGGCCCCCTCCAGAGCATCTCGCCGTTCGCGCGCGGCGGCGAGCTGGGCAAGCGCGCTCTGCGCCTGATCGGGCGGGTCGACGCCGCGACGCACGCGCAGTTGGGCGATTGCAGTCAGCCGCTGCTGTGCCGCCAGCGCCTCGCGGGCCGTGGTCAGCCGGGCCTGATCGGCAAGCCAGGCGAAGTAGTTGTCGGCCACGGCATGCTGAATCGCCAACCGTGCGGCGTCGGCCTGCGCTGCGGCCGCCCGCAGATCACCCATCGCCGCGGCGACTGCGGCGCGCCGCTTGCCCCACCAGTCAAGCTGGTAGCCCAGCTGCACGCCGATGTCGGCCTGGCTGTACCACTCGATGCCGAGCAAATCGCTGGGCAGGATGCTGTTGTCGCTGAGGCGTTGCCGCGACCACTGCGCGCTGCCGTTGACCGACAGTCCGGCTTGCGCGGCGGTCACCCGCATCGCGGATTCGGCACTGCGCACGCGCGCACGTGCAATCTGCAGGTCCGCCGCGCCGCGCAGCGCGATCCGCATCAGTTGATCGAGCTGCGGATCGTCGTAAACCGTCCACCAGGTCGATTTTGGCCAGGCGCCCTGCGCCAGTTGCAGCGTATCCAGCGGCGTCGGGCGCTCCAGCTTCGGCGGCTGCAGGCGTCCGGGCAGGCTGCAGGCCGCCAAACAGACGGCGCTGGCCGCGATCAGTGCCGGCAGCGTGCTGCGCACGCCGGCGGGATTCATCGCGGACCCGCCTTGGGTTCATCCGTCTGTAGCCGGTCCACGTTGCTGGCGAGCCGAATCAGCAGCCGGTTCAGTTGCGCCAGATTCGCCGCGTTGAAACCGTCGAACAGCTTGTGCAGCACCGGAAACATGGTCGGCACCAGCTTGCGCACGAAGCAGGATCCGGCTGGCGTGATCCCGATCATCACTCGGCGCCGGTCGGTCGGGCTGGGCGCGCGCTCGATCAGTCCACGCTCGATCAGCGTGTTGGCGATGCGCGTCATGTTGGAGTTGCCCTCCCAGGTCACGGCACACAGCTCCGTCGGCGTCGCAACGTGATCGGGCTGGATGTACAGAAACATCAGGGTGACGAGCTCGCTGTGGTTGAGCCGATGCGACGCCAGCTGCTGAGCCAGGCGTTCCTCGAGTCTGCGGCTGATGATCAGGAGCAGCCGTGCCAGCACCATGAGCTGACCGGGGGTGTCGGGAATCTTTCGACCGAGGCGCTGGATGCCCTCGGCCATGATCGCGATGTCTTTCGCTAGCATTTCATCGGCAAATATTTCACTGAAGAAATAAGTATGCCGATGTCCGGACGGATGAAACAAGTCCCTGCGCCCGGTGTGACGCAGAGACTCAAGGGTTTGCTTCGAGCGGGCCGCGGCGTCGCCGCGGCGCGCGCATGGGGACGTCAGTGATCGTCCGGACGGTTCGGGCGGCGCCGGATTGCGCCTGCCCGAACCGCCCGGAATCGTGCGTCCCGGGGGATCAGAGCATCCAGATCGCCTACAGCAGAATGCCCAGCAGCCCGCTGAGCAGGTCGGCCAGGGTGTTGAGTACCGGAGCAAGCAAGGCGTTCACGGGACCAAGAGCGATGCCCAGCGGCCCGAGGCCGTCGGCCAGCGAATCGACCAGATTGGTGACCGAACCGAGCAACAACTGCCCGGAGGCCTGCGTGTCTCCGCTGTTCAGGGCGTTGAGTGAGCCGGTCACGTCCAGCAGCAAGCCGGCGACTGGCATCAGTACCGCATCGCCCACCCCGCCAGGCAGCACGGAGAAGACATTGGCCAGACTGGCGACCCCGCCGGCCAGCGTTTGCACGACGTAGCCGATGTCGGCTGCGACCCGACCCGGGTCGAGTGCGCTCGGCAGTGCTGCGGTGCCCAGCAGCAGTACTTGCTGAAGCTCGACGATGAGGCCGAGCAGGTCTTCCAGGGCCGCCTGTTCGGCCAGCGGCGTGGTCACATCCAGGCTTGCCGACACCGCGACCTCGGCCACCGCAGCGGTGACGCACAACAACTCGTGGTAAACCGGGGCGACCAGGCTCGGATCGCCGCCGTTGGGCAGTGCTGCCAACGATCCCGCGCCAGAGGCCAGCGCGTCCACCAGATCCAGAGACTGGACCACCAGCGACGCTAGCTGCCCGGCATAGGCCGCGCCGCCCGGTTGCTCGGCCAGTCCCGCGTCCAGACGGTCCGCGAGCCCCGTCTGCAGGTTGTCCAGCGGTCCGTTGGTGCCGGTGCAGCCAATGTCGGCGGCAAACAGCGGCGTTTCGGCCGACCGGGAGTCCGCGTCGTTTGAAGACGAGCCGCCGCAGGCAGCAAGCGCTGCACAGCAGGACAGGATGATGCCGCCCAGGAAGGGCTTGAGTGAGGGGGAGGGTTCTCGACTGCGGGACATCTGGAAATTCACGGTAAAACTCCTTGCGTTTGGGTGGAGGGGGGGAGAAAAACGGGATGTCAGGCCGCACGGGCTTGTTTCGTGCGGGCGTACGCACGAAGCATGTGGTCAGAAACCGGCCTGGGGTCCGGAGCGGGCGGCGCGCCGCTCTACGACAGTGCTTGCGCCGGTGCGGCCCTCCGGACGGAATCGAGCCTCGTGATCCCGCAGCTCACCGGGGCCCTGCCCGATGCCTGCGTCGGCCATGGAGTGGTGCACAAGCGGTGTCGCCCGGACACGATGCCGATCAGCAGTACGAAACTCGCGGTGAGCAGCAGCATCATGCCCTGCCCACCCGATAGCTGGGCGCGGCCAGGCTCGCAACGGAGGAAGAGTTCATCGCGCAACAAATGCAGGCCGCGTCCGACTCGGTCTGGCGGCGCAAAAACGGGTTGATTCGGGCCACTATATCATAATGTCTAACGATAGTTAGCATTTGATTCTTGAGTGGCCGGTTCGGCCAGGCGTCGGATGAGGCCGGGTCTGTCGTTTCGTCGCGCACAGATGCACAATGCGTCGCGCACAGGTGCACAACCGGGAGACGTCCATCATGCCTGCATCCGCTCCACACAGTCGGACCCTGATCGTTCAGGGTGTGCGCACGCCCTATCTGGAGGTCGGTGATCCGACCGCCGAGGCGGCGGTGGTCTTCGTGCACGGCAACCCCGGTTCGGGACAGGATTGGGCCGAGCTGAGCGGGCGGGTGGGCGCGTTCGCACGCGCCGTGGCGCCCGACATGCCCGGTTTCGGTCAGGCCCAGAAGCCCGAGCGCTTCGACTACACGGTTGGCGGTTACGGCGCGCACCTGGCCGCGTTTCTGGATGCGCTCGGGATTCGTGTTGCGCATCTGGTGCTGCACGACTTCGGTGGTCCTTGGGGCCTGGCCTGGGCGGCGGCGCATCCAGGTGCGGTCGGCAGCCTGACGCTGATCAACACCGGTTACGTTCCGGGTTATCGCTGGCATTTCGCCGCCCGCATCTGGCGCCTGCCCGTGGTCGGTGAAGTCTTTCAGCGGCTGACCACGCCGCGGGCATTTCACGCCTTGATGCGGCTGGCGAGCCCGCGGCGACGGCTACCGCGGGCCTTCGTTGATCGTATGTACCGCGATTACGATGCCGGCACCCGAGCCGCCGTACTCAAGCTGTATCGGGCGACAGACATCGCGCGTCTGTCCCGCGAACTGGAGCCGGGCCTGCGCGGGCTGAGTTGCCCGGTGCAGGTGATCTGGGGCAAGCGCGACCTGTTTCTGCCTTATCGCTACGCGTTCACGCAGCGCGAGGTCTTCCCCGAGGCACAGGTCCATCTGCTGGGGGACAGCGGGCACTTTCCGTATGCGGACGACCCGGAGGCCGTCGCCGAGCTGCTGCTGCCGTTTCTGCGCGCCCAGCTTGGCTCGGTTGCCGCCGAGCGTGCGCAGGACACGGGCGCGGCGGTCGACGGTGAAACCTGAGGGGCGCTTGTGCAGGTCGCCATGGAGAACGAGCATGAGGCTGCCTGCGTGATCTTGGCCGAGTCGGTATGGCGTCTGTGGCATTGACGGGGGTGTGCGACGACCGCAAATCGCTTTGGTTTGACACTTTGCAGTCGCTGCCGGCACCGCGTCCCGACGCTGAATCGGTCGCTCCACGCCGTTTGCGATCATCCGCGCGCGGCGGCTAAACTCCCGAACGTTTGTTAGATGCATGCCGCAGCCGGCGACAGACCGGCCAACCCCTTCTACCCGGAGCGCTTTTGGACTTCCAACCCGAGGAGCAGTTGTGCGCCATCGACCGACTGCCGGTGTCCGATGAAGGCCACGGTTTCACCAGCATGATGCGGCCGAGGTTGGAACCGACCAATGCGAGCTGGGTGTGGACGTGAGCAGGGCGCCCGCTTTGGCGCCGTGGCTCGGCAAGGCCGGGAACCAAGGTCGCCGTTTTCTCGGCTTCCACCCGTCTGCCGTTGAGGAGCTTGCATGACCACCGACTGGAACGCACTGAGCGACGAACACTTCCGCCAGCAAGTCCGCACATTCTTCCAGCAGAGCTATCCGGAGCATCTGCGCTACCCCAAGACCCGCCTGCGCTGGGCGCAGATCAAGGACTGGTATCTGACGCTGTCCAGGAAGGGCTGGCTGGCGCCGGCCTGGCCGCAACAATACGGCGGCATGGGCCTGTCGCCCGCCAAGTTGATGATCTTCATGGAGGAGACCGAGCGCCACGGTGTGGCGCGCGCGCCCGACATGGGCATCAACATGGTCGGGCCACTGCTGATTCAGCACGGCACCGAAGCACAGAAAGCCTATTACCTGCCGAAGATTCTCTGCGGCGAACACATCTGGTGCCAGGGCTATTCCGAACCCAACGCCGGTTCGGACCTGGCCAGCCTGCGTACCGAGGCGGTGCTGGACGGCGATCACTTCATCGTCAACGGCCAGAAGACCTGGACCACGCTGGCGCAGGACGCCACCCACATCTTCATGCTGGTGCGCACCGACAAGAGCGCCAAGAAACAGGAAGGCATCAGCTTCCTGCTGGCGGACATGAACACGCCCGGCATCGAACGCCGACCGATCCGCAATCTCGCCGGCCACGAGGAGTTCTGTGAATGTTTCTTCCGCGACGTGCGCGTGCCCGCGGACAACATCGTCGGAGAACTCAACCGTGGCTGGACCATCGCCAAGGCGTTGCTCGGTTTCGAGCGCATTTTTCTCGGTAGTCCCAAGCAGAGCCAGTACGCGATGGCGCGGCTCGAGGAGCTGGCGCTGCAACTGGGTCTGACCCAGGATCAGGGCTTCATGGACCACTATGCGCGCTGCAAGCTGGACGTGCTGGATCACGCCGCGCTCTACGAGCGCTTCGTCGACCAGGTGCGTCGCGGCCAGACGCTGGGCTCGGACGTGTCCATGCTCAAGATCATCGGCACCGAGAACTTCCAGAAGATCTCGCAGTTGCTGGTCGAGACCGCGGGCAGCGCCGGGGGGCTGGTCGGTGATGTGGCGCTCGGCGGCGAAACCTTCGACTGGCTGACCAGCTACTACAACGCGCGACCGGCGACGATCTACGGCGGTTCCAACGAGATTCAGCGAAACATCCTGTCCTCGCAGGTGCTGGGTCTGAGGTCCTGAGCGCAACACCAGAAAACCGGGAGAACAGGCAATGAGCAAGATGATGCAAGGCAAGGTGGCAATCGTCACCGGCTCGATGATTTACCGCATTGTCTGAAGCTGCACTTGAACTTGTGAAGCCCCACCTACCACTAGCGAGATACCCATGACCTACGAAGACTTCCAGTTTCTTTCCTTTGAACACCGTTCCAACGGCGTGCTGGTGATTACCATCAACCGTCCTGAAGTCATGAACGCGACGAACGCGCGCCTGCACTGGGAGTTGACCAAGATCTGGCAGGTGGTTCACGACGATGCCAAGACCAAGGTGGCGGTCATCACTGGCTCAGGCGACCGCGCTTTTTCGGCGGGCGGCGACCTGGAGTGGATCAGCAACATGGTGGGCAACTCCAAGGAGATCTCGGTGGTGATGCAGGAAGCCGCCGACGTTGTTTACAACATCATGAACTGCGAGAAGGTGGTCATCTCGGCGATCAACGGCGTGGCCGTGGGCGCGGGTCTGGCGGTGGCCATGCTGGCCGACATCAGCATCATGGCCGAGGAAGCCAAGATCACCGACGGTCACGTCAAGCTTGGGGTCGGCGCTGGCGATCATGCGGCCATTGTCTGGCCGCTGCTGTGCGGCATGGCCAAGGCCAAGTACTACCTGCTGACCGCTGAATTCATCGACGGCAAGGAGGCCGAGCGCATTGGTCTGGTCAGCGCCTGCGTTCCGCGCGCTGAACTGATGGACAAGGCCCTGTCGGTTGCCGACAAGCTCGCGGCCGGCAGCCAGGGCGCGATCCGCCTGACCAAGCGCTCGCTCAATGGCTGGATGCACATGGCCCGGCCGACTTTTGAAAGCTCACTGGCCATGGAGATGCTCTGTTTTCTCGGCGAAGACGCGCCAGAGGGCGTCAAGGCCGTGCGCGAGAAGCGCGCCCCGAAATTCCCGTCCGCGCAGTAAGGGCGCCGGGGCCGGCAAAGGCCCGTCGCTGCAACAGGCCGGCGCCAGACCGCTATCCGCAGTCCGGCGCCGGAAGCCGGTCGAGCCGGCCGCCATTTTTCTGAAGGAATATCGAGCGTGAACTTTGAACTGAACAGCGAACAGCGGATGATTCTGGAGTACGGCGACAAGGTCTCGCAGCAATACGACCGCCGCTACTGGATGGGCTATGCGGACAAGCACCAGCCGCCCAAGGAACTGATGGCGCAGGTCGCCGATGACGGCTTTCTCGGCCTGATGGTGCCTGAAGCCTACGGCGGCGCCGGGCAGGGCATGATGGAAATGGCCCTGTTCATGGAAGGTCTGTCCAACAACGGGATTCCGCTGCTCAGCCTGGTGGTCAACTCCACCATGTCACTGGCGCTGATCGCCATGCACGGCACCGAGGAACAGAAGCAGAAATATCTCCCGGCGGCCTGTCGCGGCGAGATCAAGTTCTGTTTTGCCATCACCGAGCCCAATGCAGGCTCCAACACCATGGAGATCACCTCCATCGCGCGGCGCGATGGTCAGGGTTTCAAGCTCAAGGGGCAGAAAACCTACATCACCGACGCCGACTCGGCGGACTACGCGCTGGTGGTCAGCCGCACCAAGCCGCACGGCGAAGTCAGCCGCAAGACCGACGGCTTCACGCTGTTCATCATGGACATGCGCGCCCAGGGCGTGAGCAAGACCGTGATTCCGGTCAGCATTCCGATGCCCGAATCACAGTGGCAACTGTTCTTCGACGACGTGGCGCTGAGTCAGGCCGACGTGCTGGGCACCGTTGACGAGGGCTTCAAGATTCTGTTTGACACGCTCAATCCCGAGCGCATCATCCTGTCCGCGCTGTGCGTTGGCCTGGGACGCTTCGCGCTGGGCAAGGCGGTGGCCTATGCCAACGAACGCAAGCTGTTCAACAAGGTGCCGATCGGCGCCTATCAGGGTTTGCAGCATCCGCTGGCGGTGGCGCATTCGGAAATCGAGATGGCCGGGTTGATGACGCACAAGGCCGCCTGGGCTTTCGACCAGCGTCTGCCTGCCGGCGAATATGCCAACATGGCCAAGTACGCTGCGGCCGAGGCCGGTATCCACGCGGTGGATGCATCGCTGCAATGTTTCGGCGGTAACGGCTTTACCAAGGAATACGGCATTTTCGACCTCTACCCGATGGTTCGTCTGCTGCGCACCGCGCCGCTCAACCGCGAGATGGTGCTCAACTACATCGGCGAAAAGGTCATGGGACTGCCGCGCTCGTACTGATGCCCGAGACGCGCCAATCCGCCGCCGGCGCGCTCGCCGAACTGCGGGTGCTCGATCTGTCGCGGGTGCTGGGGGGGCCTTACTGCACGCAGATCCTGTCTGATCACGGTGCAAGCGTGATCAAGGTCGAGCCGCCGACAGGGGACGAGACACGTACCTGGGGGCCGCCCTTTGTCGATGGCACGGCCTCCTACTTCATCGGCATCAATCGCAACAAGCAGGACATCAGTCTGGACCTGTCGCGGCCCGAAGGTCGCGAGCTTGTGCTGCGCCTGCTCGAAGACACCGACGTGCTGGTGGAAAACTTCAAGACCGGCACCATGGAGAAATGGGGGCTGGGCTACGAGGCGGTGCTGCGCGAACGTTTTCCGCGCCTGATTCACTGCCGCGTATCCGGTTTCGGCGCCGATGGCCCGCTGGGCGGCGCGCCCGGCTACGACGCGGTGGCGCAAGCCATCGGTGGGGTGATGAGCGTCAACGGCGACCCTGCCTCGGGTCCGACGCGCATCGGCATTCCCATCGTGGACATGACGACCGGGCTCAACGCAGTGATCGGCATTCTGCTGGCCCTGGCCGAGCGCCAGCGGTCCGGGCTCGGGCAGTTCGTGGAGTCCACACTGTTTGACACCGCCGTCGGACTGCTGCATCCCCACGCCGCCAACTGGTTCGTCAACGGCCAGGTACCGGCCTTGGCCGGCAGCGGTCACCCCAACGTGGTGCCTTACGACAAATTCTCGACGCGCAGCGGTGAGGTGTTCCTGGGCATCGGCAACGACGGGCAGTTTCGCAAGTTCTGCGAATTCGTCGGCGCTCCCGAGCTGGCGACCGATCCACGTTATGCCAGCAATGGCGAACGCAACCGCAATCGTGACAGCCTGCGTGCCTCGATTGAAGCGCTGCTGGCAGGCCGGGATGCAGCGGCGCTGTGCGAGGCCCTGCTCAAGGCCGGCGTCCCCGCCGGGCCGGTTCACCAATTGCCCGAGGTGCTGGAGCACCCACATACCCGACACCGCGAGATGGTGGTGGAATTCGACAACGGCCAGCAAGGACTCGGCATTCCGGTCAAGCTTTCGCGCACCCCCGGATCGGTGCAGGCACCGGCACCGGCCATCGGGCAGCACACCCGTCAGGTGCTGGGGGCGCTGGGCTATTCCGCCGCGCAGGTTGACGAGCTGCTCAAGCAAGGCATCGCGCGCGCCGACTGACTTGCATCGGCCCGACCCCTTGCGGGATCGGGCGGCGCCGGATGACTCAGGCTCGGGTGGAGGAAAGCGCTTGCCGCGAATCCGCATTCACATTGCGGTTCATGAATTTTCGCATCAGTCGCAGATAGCGGCCCTGTTGCAGGTGCAGCAGGTGATTGCCGGGGAACCAGTGCAGCTGACTGCCAGCCCAGTGCTGGTGCAGCAGGCTGACGAAGCGTGGTGAGGTAAAGCGGTCGCCGGCACCGCCGATCACCAGCAAGCGTTGGGGGTCCAGGCGCGGCGGATGGCTCAGCGGGCTGTGCAGCGCCATGCTCTGACGCAGTTCGGAAAAGGTCCAGCCATCGGTCAGTACCGAGCGGCGCATGAGGGCGCCCAGCGGCTGCCATTCCATGGCCATGTCAGCCGCCGCTACCACCGGCGAATTCGGAATCGCAAAGGCCAGGCGTGATTCGACCGTGCTCAGCATGGCGGTCATGTAGCCGCCCAGGCTCAGGCCGGAAATGCCGACCTGGGGCGCGCCGCGATCCAGCAGCGCCTGGGTCCAGACCCGCAGGTCGCTGACACCCTGCAACATCGATTCATTGGTGCGTGCCAGACCGCCACCGAAGAATCCGTAGCCGCTGAATGGGTGCAGGCGCTCGGCGCGCGGTCCGTGGAAGGGCAGGCTGGGCAACAGGATGTCGTAACCCTGACGGAACAGCCAGGGCAGGCAGAACGCGCGACTGTTCAGACGCGGATCATCCAGCAGGTAGCCATGCACGAAGATGAGCGTCGGTCGCGGCTTGCCCAGCGGCCGGCGGATATACAGGGCCGTCGCGCGCCGGTTGCGGGCCTGACGGGCGTAGTCCTCGCGCAGGGCGGGGTTGAGCGGCTCGAAGGGGCTGACGAAGCTCAGTCGCTCGTACACCGCCTCGTCAAAGCCCAGGCCCCAGCCGGAAGCCTTGCGCGTGCGCACGGGCACGGTCGGTGGCGCAACGAACACCTGGTCGGCGTCGGCCCCGGCCAGCGGCGCATAGAAGCGGAGTCGCTCGCGTTCGATGGCCCGTGCGCGGCGGGTGCCGAGGCTGGGCGTCAGGGCCAGGGCCATCACCGTGCCCAGCGCGCTGCGCGTGACTTGATCCACCGCCGCGGTGGTCAGCACTTTCAGCGGGTCGCTGCGGTCCAGCGTGGTGTCGAAGGGTTGCTGGTAGTAGTTCTCGGGCAGGGACTGCCACCAGGGGACTGTCGCAGGGTTTGAGGTCATGGGCGAAAGGCGTTCATCGGTCGGGCAGGGGGCGGATCAGTCCGTCCTGCGCGCTGGAGGCGACCAGCCGGCCGGCACGGTCGTAGATGGTGCCGCGGACGAAGCCGCGGGCGTTCTGCGCGGTGGGGGAGTCCATCACGTACAGCAGCCAGTCATCGGCCCGCAGCGGGCGGTGGATCCACAGCGAATGATCGACGGTGGAAGGTTGCATATTGGGGGCGTACCAGGGCACGCCATGCGGTCGCAGCGAGGTGCCCAGAAAGCACAGGTCGCTGGCGAACGCCAGCAGCCCGTAGTGCAGTCGCGGATCGTCCGGCACCGTCCGGCAGATGCGGAACCAGTGCGCGTACTGCGGCGGTCGAATCTTGTCGCCGAAGACGCTGTCCGGGTCCAGCGGATGTACGTCCAGACCCATGCGCTGGGTCATGCTGACTTCCAGCATCGAGTGCGGGACCGAGCCGGTGCGGCGAACCCAGTCGGCGAGCAGGTTGCCGGTACTGGTCAGGGTCTCCGGCTCGGGAGCGGGCGGCATGTCGCACTGGTGCTCGAACCCCGTTTCGGCACGATGAAACGAGGCCATCAGGCTCAGAATCACGCGACCGTTCTGCAGCGCGTTCACGCGACGCGAGGAAAAGGCGCCGCCGTCGCGCAGGCGTTCCACCTCGAAATCGACCGGCTCGTCCGGGGTTCCCGGAAGCAGAAAACAGGCGTGCAGCGAGTGGGGGGCACGATGGTCTACCGTCAGCTGCGCGGCCATCACGGTCTGCGCGAAGATCTGCCCGCCGTAGAGGCGACGACGACCGAACTCGCGCGGCTGCGCGCGAAAGCGATCCTCGCCCAGACTTCGCAGGTCGAGTACGCCAAGGACTTCGGCGACTGCGTCGGTTGCGGCGTCGGTTGCGGCGTCGGGAGGGGGCATGTCATCCAGGTGGGGCATTGAGGGGTCAGCCGTTGCTGCCGGTATTGCGCAGCAGGTTGTCTACGGCACGCTCGAGTTGCACCAGCGTGCCGCACTCGCGGACGCTGTGACAGCAGGGCGCATAGCGCGGCATTTCGGAGTCGCCCAGGGTCCAGAAACTTCGTGGCTCGGGGTTGAGCCAGACCACGCGGCGCGCACGCCGGTACAGTTCGCGCATCACTTCCGCCTCGGGTTCGGCGCGATTGTTGCGCCCGTCGCCGAGAATGATGACTGCGGTGCGTCGGTCAACCTTGGGCAGTTCCTGGCTTGCGAAGTCGCGCAGCATGGTGCCGTAGTTGGTGCCGGTGCCGCCGACCTGGTCGAGCACGCGCTCGATGGCGACGTGCGGTGGGTCGCGGTCAAAGTGCCCGGAAACATCCACCAGTCGGTGCGTGAACGCAAAGCTGCGGACATCGGGCAACACGTCGCGCAGGCCGTACAGCAACAGCAGAAGAAAGCGGGCATAAGCCGCCACCGAGCGCGACACGTCGCAGATGGCAATGACCTTGGGCTTGGAGATGGGCCGGTTCTTCCAGCGCGTCTCGAACAGCACCCCGCCGTAGGCGACATTGCGCGCAAGGGTACGCCGTACGTCGAGCACGCCGCGTCGCCGACGGCGCTGGCGCAGCGCGTGGCGTGTGGCCAGGCGGCGTGCCAGCTTGTGGATCAGGCGCAGCATATGGTCAAAGTCGCGGCGCTCGATGTTGGACAGGCGCTGCGTGCTCAGCGTGGTGTCGCGCAGCTTCTCGGTCGCGGACTTGCCGTACAGCACCAGGCGACGCGATACATGGTCGCGCACTTCCTCGAACAGACGCTCGCGGGCGGCTTGCAGGCGCATGATGCGTGATTCGGTTGCCGCACTCGGCGAGGCTTGTCCGGCCAGGGCATGTTCTTCGGCGATCAGGCCGTCGGCGCCCATCGCCTCCAGCATGCGTCGCGTGTACAGGCCACGCTGCGTCGGTAGCCAGGCGCCGGTGATGCCGACCTGCTGCTCGGCGGCGCGCAGTCGCCCCGCAAGGCCTGCCCGGTCGCCGGTTTCGATCATGCGCAGCAGCGTGTCGGTGGGTGTCTGAGCCGCCTGCGGTGGTGCGGCGTCGTCGGCAACGCCGGGTTGCTCGTCGAACATGGTGAACGAGAAGTAGCGTTCGAACACGTCGTTGAAGATGCTGCGGCCCGGCTCGGTTTTCGCCAGCGTGGCGCCGAGGGCTTCACGCAGGCCGTCGCGATCCGCCAGGCCGACGATGCGCGCGGCGCGGTAGGCGTCCACGCATTCGGACAGCCCCGGCTCCAGGCCGCTGCCGCGCAGTGCCAGGAAAAACTCCTCAAGCGCGCGCTGCATCAACCTGCGCGGCGCTGCGGGCGGCCTGCATCACCTGGGGCAGGGCGGCCAGCGAGGTGGCCACGTCTTCCTCGTGCTTGAGCAGGGTGGTGAGCGTGTCGCGCACCAGATCCTCGCCGAGTTCGTCGGCATTGAGCAGCACCAGCGTGCGTGCCCAGTCCAGCGTTTCACTCACCGCCGGATGCTTCTTCAGGTCCAGCGCGCGCAGGTCGTGGACGAAAGCGACCAGGCTGGTCGCCAGGTGCGATGACAATTCGGGCACGCGGGTCTGCACGATTTGCCGCTCCAGCGCGGCTTCCGGATAGGGAATGTGCAGGTGCAGACAGCGCCGCCGCAGTGCATCGGACAATTCGCGCGTGCCGTTGCTGGTCAGCAGCACCATCGGGCGCACCCTGGCGGTGACCGTGCCCAGTTCCGGCACGGAAATCTGGTAGTCAGACAGCAGCTCCAGCAGAAAGGCTTCGAACTCCGGGTCGGCCTTGTCGATTTCGTCCACCAGCAGCACGCAGCCTTGCGGCTCTCGCAGGGCGCGTAGCAGCGGGCGGGGTTCCAGGAAGCTCTCGGAGTAGAACAGGTCGTCGTGCGCGTGCAGCTTCTCCAGGGCTTTTTCCAGCGTGCCCGCGCCCTGCATCAGTTCGCCGAGCTTGTCACGCAGAATCTGTGTGTACAGCAGCTGTTTGCCGTACTTCCATTCGTACAGGGCCTTGGATTCGTCCAGGCCCTCGTAGCACTGCATGCGCACCAGTGGCACTTCCAGCAGGGACGCCAGCGCCTTGGCCAGCTCGGTCTTGCCGACGCCGGCCGGGCCTTCGACC